>OY970239.1:1192500-2561778 GCA_963715405.1 uncultured bacterium | reverse complement strand
CGGTTTCATCGCCGCCCAGATCGTCGGCGGCCTTCTCGGACTGGCGCTGGTCGTCGCCCTCTACCCGGACGCCGCCGCCACCGCCAACGACGTCGTCATCCCGCACCACGCCGAAACCCATCACGCCGATCAACGGAGTTCGACATGACCGACAGTCCCGTCCCCCTGGCCACCCACCACCACCCCGATCTGTCCATCGACCAGAAACATGCGCTCAAGACTGCGCCACCCGGTTACACACCGAGTTCGGCGAGCACTTCGGTGTCGAGACCATCCAACGGTTCCTGCACTCGTCATACGACCAGTTCGCAGGCAGGGCCACCATCCCCAACTTCCTTCCGCTGTTGGCCGAACGCTGGGCACGACAACGCCTCATCGCTCTGGCGCGGGTCGAAGGCAAGATCACCGACGGCAAGCCCACCGTGCTGTTCTTGCGCACCCACAATGCGGGCCGCTCGCAGATGGCGCTCGGCTACTTCAACCAGCTCGCTGGCGACCAGGGCGTCGCCTGGTCCGGCGGGTCCGAACCCGGTAACGAGATCAACCCGGCAGCCATCGCTGCGATGGCCGAGGTCGGCATCGACATCACCCGCGAGTTCCCGAAACCCTGGACCGACGAAATCGTCCAGGCAGCCGACGTAGTCGTGACCATGGGCTGCGGCGACGCCTGCCCGGTCTTCCCCGGTAAACGCTACGAGGAATGGGTTCTGCCCGACCCCGCCGGACAATCCGTCGACGCGGTCCACCGATCCGTGACGACATCGAAGAGCGCGTCCGCCGCCTGCTCACGGAACTCGGCATCACACCCACCGACTAGCTGGAGTCTCGACGACCAAAGCGGCGGGTAAGCCGTCCGTCCTGTTCGTCTGCGTCAAGAACGGCGGCAAGTCGCAGATGGCCGCCGGGCTAATGAGCAAGATCGCTGGCGACACCGTCCGGGTGTCCTCGGCTGGCACCAAGCCGGGCAGCGCCGTCAACGATCTGTCTGCGCAGGCCTTGGCCGAGGTTGGTGTCGACATCAGTGGAAGGACGCCCACACTCATCGATTAGCAACTCAGCGTGATCGACCCCGCCGCCAGATATCTTCGCTGCTGCTAGCCCTCCTCGGGCCAGTCGCCCCGAGGGTTCAGGCCGCCCCGTCTTCCCACATTCACGTGCCTCGCGGGGGGTGATGATGCGCCGTCGTAGCTCCAGCAGCAGCTCTTCAGTGGAGGCACGGGATAGCGCGTCGGTGGCAGAGGCGGGACGAGCGGGTGGTGGGGGGCGCGGCGCAGCTTGACCAGTTTCGTGGGGTTCCCCACCGGCCAGGATGGAGTCGATGCTGCCGGGCGCCCAGGCCAGTTTGTTCTCCAGCATGGCGTAGGTGCCCGGGCTGGCCCTGCGGACGCCGTGCTCGATGTCGGCCAAGGTGCGGACGGTGAACTGCAGGCTATTGGCCAGGTCGGTGCGGTTGCGGTAGCCCAGCGCCACGCGCCGACTCACGATGAGGTGGCCGAGCCGTTCCAGAGAGCGTCGATCCATACAGACGATCATGACTCACCAGGGCGGCAAAGTCGAGCCGCGATGCCCATTTATTACCGTCCGCCGCATGAAAGGGCGGAGATCATTTCCTCGGGATGCCCGCCAGTTCGGCCCTGATTTGGGTGACCGCGTCCCAGAAGATCTCCTCGACCTTCTCCTTGGATCGCCCGACCACCTCGATCTTCGGCACACGGCCAGTTCCCGGCGCACCACCTTGGCGTCGGGCAGGGCGTCGCCGGTCCACCACTCCTGGCGGATGGCGAAGTCGTCGAACCGTTCGCCCTCGTCGGTGTGCCGCAACAGGCCGCGACGCTTGGCGACCGGGACGCGCGCCCACCACTCCGCGCGCCAGTACGGGCCATCGTGGGCGGCGGGCGGGGCCCCGATCTGCCACTCCTCGACCTGAACAGGCTCAAGCGGGGCGATGCCGTTGTAGTCCTGCGCGAACCCGTAGCCTGCGCTGTCAGATAGATCCGCTCAATGCGGTAACTGTCGCCGCTGCCCGCCGTGACCACTACACCGTCGTCATCGCCGCCTCCCGGGTCCGCTGTGCTGGGCTTCAGTTTGCCAGCGCCCGATGGTCCCGTCCGACAAACCGGTGGCCGACATCGTGGCAGGCAACTGGTCTCGATCGATGGCGAGGCTTGCCTTCAGTTACCACTGTGAGGCAGATCACTGTGGAAATAATTTCCTTTTTATGGATATACTTGCCAGTAACTTCAACCCGTTGCTTCACACCGAACCCAACCCTAAGAAAGCGAGTGATGAAGAAAATCAGCAAGGCTGCCCTGGTGGGCGGCGTAGCAGCGGCGGCCATCGCCGCGACCGTGGGGGTAGCGTCCCCCGCCCAGGCCCACAGCGGGTACGGGTACGCCTACGCCCACACCGTCGTTACGTGGGGCGGCAGAATTCATCGAGCACTCCGGCGCGTCGAACGGCAATCCCTACGTGCTGGGCTATGGCCATACCTGCATGTACTCGCACGCCGCCGCCTGGGACGAGGCCCGCTCCTCCGGTTAGTTGATCCGCTCGACCCATCATGGGCAATGCCGACTGGATTTCCTGCACCATCACCGTCGACGGGCGCTTCTCCTACTCCGACTACGCCAGTCGCGGAGACGGCACTTATGTCAACTGCTTGCGGACGGTGAACTGATGAAGAAGCTGATGGCTGCTACCGCCCTCGGAGGGGCCATCATCGGTTCCCTCCTCGGGGCCTCGTCTGCCAACGCAGAGCCCAGCCTGAACTCTGGCGGAAAGCCCGATGTCTTCGCGTTCTGCGGGGATCTCGACGAGAAGAAGCCAGCCATGAGACGTACTACGAACTGGATGTTCTGGATGGTGCAGGACCAGGGCATGAAGGAGCCGGAAGCTGAGCAGTTCATGTACTCCGCAGTCACCTACTTCTGCCCGAGATGGGCTGTTCGGGTCAAGGGGTGGATGGCATGAAGATCCGCAAGTTTCTCGCGGGCCTGATGGGGGCTGCCGCTATCGCGCTGGTCTTGACGGGATTTAGCAACTCGACGGCATTAGCCAACTCACGTGACGAGCAGTCATATCAGTACGGATATGACGTACTCAGTTCAAAGCATGCCCCTGAATCCGGGGAAAGCGACGCAGCCGAATGCCGAGAGACGGCGATTGCTGATGACACATACGCCAGGGTGAACCATCCTGGCAGTGGCCGACCTCGACATAGAAGACGCGGTCGATGGCTGCCTGGATGGCCTGTCATGAGTAGCCCTGTGTCAAGCCGCCTGTTGTCGATCGTGCAGGAGGCGTTGGAGGGCGCCGTGTTGGGCGGGGTCGTAGGCGGTGTTGTTCTGCCAGCAGTGCCAGATGACGTGCAGCCAGGCGCGGGCGAGGATGCGCACGGCGTGGGGGTGGTCGTGGCCGCGGGCGCTGGCGCGGCTGTAGAGGTCGGCGGCCCAGGGGTTGGCTCGGCGGGAGTCGCCGGCGAAGTCGGTGACGGCGTCGCGCAGTTGTTTGTCGCAGGCCCAGCGGAAGCCGACCGCACGGATCTTGCCGGACTGGCGGGTGGAGGGTGCGACGCCGGCCAGGCAGGCCAGGGCTTCGGGGGTGGGGAAGCGGGCGCGGCAGTCGCCGATCTCGGCGAGCAGCCGGGCGGCGCGTACGCGTGCCGGAGCGGGGCAGGATGGTGAAGATGTGCGCGTCGGCGTGCAGGGCGAGCTGTTCGCCGATCTGCTGGACAGGGCCTTGATCTGCTCGACCAGGGTGGTCAGCACGGCCAGCAGGGCGCGGGTGATGTGGGCTTCGGTGGCGCCGTGGTCGCCGGTGGCGCCGCGGGGTGCGGCGGTCAGGCGGGCGTGCAGCACGGCTGGGTCGACGCGGCCGCAGTAGCCGACGCTGGCCAGCCAGGCGGCCAGCCGCTTGGGCGAGAGCCAGTCGGCGCGGTCCTGGCAGTCGAAGCGGGTCAGGAAGGCCAGGCTGATCGGGCAGTCGATGTCGGCGAACAGGCCGACGGCGCCGGGGAAGACGTCGCTTCAGGTGTGCGCGCAGCTGGTTGGCCACGCCGACCCGGTGGCTGACCAGGTCCTTGCGGGCCCGGCAGGCGCGGCGCAGCGCGACGGTGGCCGGGCTGTCGGGGGTCAGCGGCCGCAGCCGGGCCCGGTCGGTGCGCAGGGTGTCGGCCAGCACGAACGCGTCGAACCGGTCGTCCTTGTTACCGGCCGAGCCGTAGCGGCCGCGCAGGTTCTTGACCTGGTTCGGGCTGATCACTACCACGGTCGATCCCGGCGTCGAGCAGCGCGTCGACGACCGGCCCGTCGCGGCGTTCGATCGCGACCTCGCCGACGCCGTGCCGGTCCAAGCACCGCCGACCAGCTCGCGCAGCCCGGCGGCGGTGTGCTCGACGGTGCACCGGTGCGACCTTCGCGGCCGCGGCATCCACGATCGACACGGCGTGATCGTCGCGGGCCCAGTCGATGCCGCCGGTCACGCCGTTGAGCGGCTGGTCGGGCAGGGTCTGGATGTGCTGGCAGACTTCACGTCAGCCTCCTCGCTGCTAGTCCCAGTGGGGAGGCACCCTCATGTCGGTGCCGGGACGCGGCTGCCGGTTCGCTCACTGATCGGCGCTCGACGGCGCTCAGCCCTGTCGACGGTCGGCGCGCCCCGGGTAACCGCCGGGCCCCGCAGAACTCATGCTGGACGTCAAAGCGTCAAGCGAGCAGGGCGGTGACCCGGCGGCACCTCGGGTGCATCGGCAATCCATCCGAGATCACCGACACAAGGATGGTGCACCAGTGAGCGCACGCAAGCTCCTCGCAGGAGCGCCCATAGCAGCAGCATTGGCCGGCGCCGGAATCGCGGCGTCCGGCACGGCTAGCGCATTCCCCGGCTGCTGCCCAGGTGGTGGCGCCGGGTTCGGGGCGTTCGGGCTACTGCGACGGTCCGAACGCTACCCGGACGGCAGCTATGACCACACCGTCATGATCTTCGGCGGTTGGCAGGCCAGCAGGGTGTGCCCGCCCGATCCGGCCAACCCGGCCATCCCGCTGGCGTGGGTGCCCGGCCAACTGCGCGTTCCGCAAATGAAGCGCGCACTCGCGGGCCTGATGGGAGCCGCCGCAATTGCGGCGGCGGTCCCCCTGGCAGCTCCGGCCCAAGCCGCACCGGGTGCCTGGATCACCTCAATCGTCTACTGGACCGGCCCGGATTGCATCCCGGTGCGCTACTCCAAGGGCTTTTACATCGACACCGACATGATCTGCGGCAGATACTCGGAGCGGCATTACTTCGCCCTTCCCGGCCAGTACGTCGGCGCTGACCCGATGCCCTTCGACACCACAACCACACTGGGCTGCTCGCTGCTCATCAACGGCGTGCCGGACAACACCGACTACGCCCCTGCTGGTGATCGGCACAACGTCAACTGCCTGCGGGTGTTCGTCCCCGCCTATGGCTACTACAGAGGAGTGGGATGAAGATACAGAGGAGTGGGATGAAGAAGTTGATCATCGGGGGCCTCGCGGCCCTCGCCATTGGTCTGGCCGGAGCACCTGTGGCCGGAGCCGTTCCGAACTACAGCCAGGCTGACATGGACTTTATCGCCGGGGTCGATTTCGTTTTGGCTACATCGATGACAAGGACTCCTTGATCCAGACCGGACACACGGTGTGTGCCACTCTTGATCAAGGAGTGGGGATCGATGTGTTAAAAACTGGGTCGCCTACATGCATACGAATGGCCGCGAGCAACCCGGCGACGGTGGGCACTTCGCCGATCTGTTCATCCAGTTGGCTGCGGTGAGCTACTGCCCCTGGCAACCTGCTGCGGAGTGGGTCATCTGATGGCGAGACGGATCTAGAACGATGAACAGGAACGACCGGCGAGTCACCTACATCGCCATGATTGTCTGGACAGCGGTCGTTCTGACGGTTGCCACCACCGGGTTGGTGGTAGTGACAACGATGACAAGGGTAAGCAGTTTTCCGCCGCCAAAACCTGTTGTGGCAGTGGCGCTTCCGAACACGATTGCGCCTCCCCCGCCGCCTGCACCGCTGCCGACGGTCACGGTGACACAGTCACCGCCTCCACCCCCGCCGTTCGCCAGTCCCGTCACCGGTCCCCATCCCAACCCAGACCAATGACGCCGCTGAGGCGAGCTTTGTGTCGGCTGTCCACAGCAATATCCCCACCGCCGCGACCCCCGGTGGCCGTCCCAGCGACGAGAGGTTGGTGGCATACGGCTACCAGGCGTGCACGGTGATGAACCAGTATCCGGACAACCGCCGCCGCGCGGCTGCCGCCTTTTACGAGGAACAGGGATTCAACATGGGCGTGATGCTGGCTCAGTTTTCCCAAGAAATGTGGCAGTTCATGGACTATGCCGCCTTCTATTTATGTGGGGGCAACGCCTCCTAATAGCCATAGACGCCGAAAGCTGGTCGACTAACCGCTGGCGAGCGGTAACGGCCACGCCACACTGGGGCACGAACTAGAAGCTCCCCAGAGAGATCTGGTCTGACTCGCTTGTGGGCGCGGTATGGTTTTCGCGGCGCGATTCCTGCCCGCGAAAAGACGTCTGCAGGCGACAGCACAAACAGCGAAACGAGCATCTGCGCCTCAATTCTGTTGTCTCGAAATAGACCCGAATGAGACACCCTTCGGCCACTATAGGCGGCCACGACCGAAACCTTCGACCCACCGCCGCTCCCACTGGGTCCGCCTGTCTCGAAAACGAAGGGTTGATGCGACTGGGGCACATCCTTGACGGCGGGCGCGCTTTCAGGCTCAACGAGTCGATCACCTGTCTTGAAAACCAGTCTCATAACCGGTAGTATCAAAACCAAGAGTTTAGACGGGATTATGAGACAGAGGAGCGCGGTTGGCCATCATCGGATACGCGCGGGTCAGCACCACCGACCAGAATCCCCAGCTTCAGCTCGACGCGCTTCAGGAAGCCGGGGCGACCCGCATCTACACCGACCATGGCGTGAGCGGCTCGACTGCCTGCCGACCCCATCTCGATGCCTGCCTCGACCATCTCCGCGAAGGCGACGTGCTCACCGTCTGGAAACTGGACCGGCTTGGACGCAACACCCAACACGTTCTCGCGGTGGTGGACCAGTTGACGTCCCGAGGGATCGGATTCCGCAGCCTCACCGAAGGCCTGCACACCGACGGGCCGATGGGCACGGCCATGCTGACCATCATGGCCGCCTTCGCCCAACTCGAACGCGACACCATGATCGAGCGGACCCGCGCCGGGCTGGCCGCTGCCGCCGCCAACGGACGCAAGGGCGGACGCCCACGCAAGGTCGACGACGCCGATGCCGCCAAGGCCCGCCAGCTCCGGGAGAAGGGCATCGCGGCCACCGACATCGCGAAAATGTTGGGGGTCTCCCGCGCCACCGTGTACCGGTATCTCGCCGACGATGCTGCTGCGTGAGAGCGCCGGCCTGGAGTCTTAGTCCGGTTCCGCCGGAGAAGGTGAGGTTCTGATCGTGCTCTACATCAACATCGACAACCAGGAGGAGGCGTACACGGAGGCCGAAGTCCGCCAGGCCTACGCCGACGACATGGCGCAGCTAGTGGTGTGTCCCATCATTGATTGACGGCTTCCTGGAGCGCCACTCAGCGGCGGCGTACTTTCTCCAGGAAGCCGTCAATCAATGATGGGAGCTCAGCCGCTCCAAGTGAAGTCCCCCCGCGCGCCGGACTTCGTTTCGAAGCGCTTGGGCATTTCCGGGTCGGCCCAGCCGGCGCTCGTCGGCGCGAGGTTGGCCTCCTCCAGGCCCAGTCCGCTCACGAACCCACCGCCCCGCAACGTGAATGCGTTCCCCTGCGGGTCCCGCAGGAGCTGCGAGCGCATCTCCCCGGCGCCCGCCACCGAGACCGTGATCGTCTCGCCTTCCTCCTCGATGCCGATGCTCGCCTTCTTGGTGGGCAGCCAGGTCGCGACCAGGGGCGCGAGATTCTCCATCGGCCCGCCCTTCCGGCCCTGGAAGATGGCCTCGAGCTCGCGCTGCTGGGCCTCGTCGGCGCCCTCGTCTACGAACACCCGGGCGGTTGCGTTGCCATCGAACAGCGTGGGCCCGGGGAAGTCAGGGGTGAACACGACCTTGCGGCCATCTAGGGCGACGCCGTCCGACCTTCCCTCACGGATGCGGAATCCGATCACGCTGGCGCACCAGCCCTGGTCCATGATCATCAGCTCCTGCACGCCGAACCAGCAGGGGCAGAACATATTGCAGCTGCAGGACTCGATCATCTGGCCCTTAAGGTTCCAAGCCATCGTCGCCGCCTTCCGCTCGCTTCATGAACCGCACCATCATCGCCGATTTTGTGTGCGTCCGACAATCATCATGCTGCGCGAAACCATCAGCTATTCGTATGACACACCGCTAGCCGCCGACGGCAGCGCCGCACAAGCCCCCACGTATGAGCAGTTGCTCGAAGAGCAGTGCGACCTCGGTCTGCTCGTTGTCGACATCGACGACTATCTGGACGAAATCATGGATGAGTGAACTGGGAGCAGTGTCAGGAGCGCACCGCGCTCAAGAGGGCGTCCTCCCGCGCGAAGGGCACCAAGTTCGGGCGGCCCCGCAAGGTAGACGACACCGAGCACATCGCCACCGCGAAGCGCATGAAGGCCGACGGCCACACCGGCAAGGACATCGCCAAGTACCTCGGGGTCAGCCGGGCGACGTTGTATCGCTATTTGGCGAACGCATTGACTGAGTCTTCGATGCCAATCCCGCGCGGTACTACGCGGTCTGGACATCAGCAGAAGCATTTATGCTCCTGATGATCTCGATAAGCTGCGCCATCTGGGTGGGCGGGAAGAACTCATCTGGTCCCTTCGGCGCGTTGTCGGTGAAGGGTGGGTCATACAGTTGTGCGGGTTCCATGGCCCCGTGTCTTGTGAGGTAGCTGACGACCAGCCCGATGAAATCGATCTGATTGGCCGTCGCAGTGGTGCCATCAAGAAATTCGGCGAACTTCGCATTGACGGCCTGCTGGTCGAGGCCGACCAGTGAGCGGATGAACCGTCCCAGCCCCTTGGCGTTTTCGACCGCGCGTTGGATGTCTTCCGGTCCGCCGGCTCCACTGCGCGCCAATAACTCTTCCAGCGAGTCGAGGTCTGCTGCGGTCAGCGCCTTTCCGGTACGGACCTTCGCCAGCGCGAGGTTGTCGGGCTGGCGGCGCAGGTAGTCGCGGATCTTGGCCGTGAACCGTTCCGTGTCAGTACCGGTGACAAGTTCGGGCATGTCACGTTCGACGACCTCGCCCAGGGTGTCCTGGAAATCCGTGTACACAATGGTGCCCTTTGACTTATCGAGCAGCCGCACCAGTGATCGCAGCTTGCGCCGCATCTCTTCGAGCATGTCGACGGTAACGTCCTGCCACCACTCGTCGGAGGTAACCTCCCGCAGCAGTTCCTCTTTGGCCTTGATCTGCGGAATGGTCAGTTCATCGAGCAGCCCGTCGGCGATCTCCCGGATCTTGGTCTCGTACTTGGCCAGCGTGGCGTCGTGGCGCAGGACCGCCAGTTGACTGGCCAGCACGATTAGGTCGAACCGCTTGGCCATCTCGTCGGCGTCAACGATGGTGGTTGGCAGCCGTGCGAGGTGCTCGACGACCTCGGCGATGTCCTTGGAGGTCAACGACTCCCACGCCTTGGGATCGCTGTATTTTTCGACCTGCCGGCGTTTGGGCCGCACCAGGAAGTTGTCCACGTTCATCGCCTGGACCTGGCTGCGCAGCGTGGCGGCGATGTCGGCCCGAAGCTGGGGGTGGGACTTGGACTCGTCGAGGGTGCGGATCAACTCGGCCCGGTTCTCGAACAGTCGTTGCGACAGTGAGGGCGCGAGGGCCTGCTCGGCGGGCGCGGGGTGGGCGTCGAAGTATTCGAAGTTGGCGCACAGATCGAAGATGTGGAAGTCGGTCTTGTCCTGCCCCGGCCCGTTTAGGTCCGGACGCAGCCGGGTGCCGCGCCCCACCATCTGCCAGAACTTTGTTTTCGACCGAACCGGTTTGAAGAACACCAGGTTGACGATTTCGGGGATGTCGATGCCGGTGTCGAGCATGTCGACCGAGATCGCGATGTGCGGTTCGGAATCAGCCTGGGAGAACTTGTCGATCAGGTCCTGGCCGTAGGCGACAGCATGGGTGATGACCTGAGCGAAACTGCCCTTGTACTCCGGATAATTGATGTCGAAGCGTTGGGCGATGAAGTCGGCGTGACGTTGGTTCTTGGCGAAGATGATCGTCTTGCCAAGCCGGTCACCGCCGGCGACGCGGTGCCCACGGGTCATCAGCACCTCTAAGAGCGTGTTGGGAAAGTCTCAGGCGGCGGTTGAGGCGTGCTGCCATGGCTTGCGGCCGGGTGGCGGCTCGAGTCGTCGGACCATCAATCCGATCATCGCCCATTTGATCATGGCCTCGCTGGTCTCCGGCAGTCGCTCGTAGTCGTGGTCGAGGCGGCGGCATTTCACGATCCAGGCGAAGGTGCGCTCGACCACCCACCGCCGTGGAAGCACCTGGAACATCCTGATTCCCAAGGGTTTACGCACGATCTCGACGGTGATGTCGGCAACCGCTTCGGCCCAGTCGACCAGCTTGCCGGCGTAGCCGCCGTCGGCCCACAGCAGCGACAGCGACCGCATCGCCATCGTCAGCCGGTCCAGCAGCGTGCGGGCGCCGTCGCGGTCCTGCACGCTCGCCGAGGTGATCACCACCAGCAGCAACAGGCCCATCGTGTCGACCACGACGTGGCGCTTGCGGCCGTTGACCTTCTTGCCGGCATCGAATCCGCGCACGGCCGCCCCGACGGTGTCGGCGCCCTTGACCGACTGCGCGTCCACGCAGCCGGCCGAGGCCATCGCGGTCCCGATCGCTGGCATCGCGCACCCGCTCCCGCAAGGCATCGTGCAGCCGGTCGACCACACCGTCCTCGCGCCAGCGCTTGTGATACCAGAACACCGTCGCCCACGGTGGAAAGTCGTGCGGCAGTTGACGCCACGCGCACCCGGTGCGGTTGACGTAGAGGATCGCGTCCACGACGCGGCGCCTCGAATGCACCGCTCGACGGCCACCCGAGCGCGGCGCGGGCACTAACGGCTCGATCAGCTCCCACTGCGCGTCGGTCAGGTCGGACGGATAGCGCTTGTTCTCGGCCACAAGCCCACACTGGCCACTTCAGCCACATCAGTCACGCAGGCGCGCCGAGTCACTTTCCCAACACGTTCTAAGCTTTGTCGACGGTGTCGGTGTTGAACAGCCACTTGTTGACGGCGTCGGCCTGCACGCTGTCGGGAATCTCATCTTCGTCAACGTCATCGCCCCAATCGGTGGCCTCCCACCGTTTCTTCTCCTCCTCGGACAGGTCGTCGTACTTGATGCCCTGCAGCGGAAACGCCAGCGGCACGCTGATCGCCCGAGGCGGCACCAACCACTTGTCGTTGATCGCCTCCTCCAGGTCGTAATCGTCGGTGGGGACACCGGTTTCGAGATTGAACAGTTTGTAGGTGTTGTAGTCGACTTCGTCTTTGGGTGTGGCGGTCAGGCCCAGCAGCAGCGAGTCGAAGTACTCGAAGATGCGCCGGTACTTCTGATACACCGACCGGTGCGCCTCATCGATGACCACCAGGTCGAAGTGCCCAGGCCCGAACCGGCGGCGGCCATCGTCAAGCTCGTTTATCAGACCCATCATCGTCGGGTACGTCGACACGTAAACCCGGCCCTCGGTGTTCTTCTCGGTCAGCAGATTCACCGGTGCCGAATCCGGCAGGAACGTCTTGAACGCATTGCCGGCCTGCTTGACCAGTGCGACCCGGTCAGCCAGAAACAGCACCCGTTTGACCCAGTTGGCGCGCATCAACATGTCGGTCAGCGCGATCACCGTCCGGGTTTTGTCCGACGGACGATTCCCGCTCGTCGAGGAGTACGCCAACGCCGACGGATTCCGTCTGGACGACCGCAGAATCTTCGCCACCGACGGCCCCAACCCTCAGGCAGTGGGGTCGTCAATGGGCGGATGAGCCAACCACCGCAACATTGACGACAAGGGCACTTAGAGACTGGGTCCCTATCGGTCTACGAACAATAGTTTCCGCTTTGTGGAATAGAATGGAGATGTCGGCGGAGTCGGGCGAGGCGGAGAGGTTGGCACTCATGGCAGGCAGACCAGCAGGGAGCAGCGGCGTGCAGTCGGTCGAGCGTGCGTTCGACGTGCTCGAGATCATGGCCGCCGCTGGCGGCTCCATCGGACTCAGCCAACTCGCCGAGTCATCCGGTCTTCCGGTGCCCACCATCTACCGGTTGGTCAGGACTCTGGTCAACTGCGGTTACGTACGCCAATTGCCGTCGCGGCAATATTCGTTGGGGCCCAAGCTGATCCGACTCGGCGAGAGCGCCACCCGCCTGATTGGCGCGTGGTCGCGTCCGCACCTGGCCGAAGTGGTCAAGGCCACCGGGGAAACAGCGAACATGGCAATGCTCGATGACACCATGGCGGTGTACGTCTACCAGGTGCCCTCCGCGCACTCGATGCGCATGTTCACCGAGGTGGGTCGGCGCGTGTACACGCATAGCACCGGAGTGGGCAAGGCGCTGCTCATGCAGCTGTCCAACGACGCTGTCCGGAACATCGTCGCCCGCGTCGGGATGCCTGCACAGACCGCCCTCACCATGACCGACCCGGAGGCCCTCATCGCGGACCTCGAAATCAGCCGTCAGCGCGGGTACGCCCTCGACGACGGCGAACAGGAGATCGGCGTGCGGTGCTTCGCGGTTCCGGTCCCCGAAGCGCCCACACCGACCGCAATTTCTGTCTCGGGCCCGGCGGCGCGGGTGACCATTGACGCCGCCGACGACATTGTCCCGCTGCTCAAACGGGTTGCGAAGGAACTGACCGCGCAGTTCGTCGACAAACCCGCTGTCTGATTGGCCCACGCGGGTCAAGAACGGTATTCCTGCACCCCCAAGAAGCGATGAAGCGGGGTGCTCAATTCTTGATCTCGAGGACTACGGTCTCATTCAAACGCAACGGGTTTCGCCACCTCCTCGGGTAGTACTTGCGTGTCCGGCGTCGGGACGGTTCGGTTACTCGCTTCCTTCTCGTAGCTCCCCGCGCGGATGCGGACGGGTGAGTTTGTGGGCACAGGGCAGTGCAGCCGGGGGTGTGAGTTGAAAACGACACCCGGCCTCGCGCGCGGGAACACGCTGTCGCAAGTGTCGTTTTTGAGTTTTGTCGTTTTGAAGGAGGAGAAACGCCCTGACCAGCAAAAACGACACTCTAGGCACAAGAGACAGTTCAGTCAGAAACGACACTTTCGACACTTCTCCTAAGACGCTCTTCCAATGGCCGGCGGTACTCGTACATCCCTCGTGTCACCCCGACCAGGAACCCCACCCGCGTCTTCGTCGAGGGACCTGCTGGCCGTCCATCTTGACCCTGGGGAAATGGATCCGGGTCATGTCAGCGCCGACGCGATCTTGCCGGGACGTGGCCCGTCCGCTCAGACCTACACGGCTGCCCCGCTGTGGCGATCCCATCCGCCTGGCTCATTCCGGTCCGCAACTCGTCACATCGGACGTACCCTGCGCTCGTCCTGCTCGGCATCAGTGAAGAAAGGCCACAAAAAGTGAGTGACGCCAGCGAATTTCAGAACCGGATCAACCAGCTGCGCACCGAGCTCCAGGGCAAAGTGAGTGAATTTCAGAGCAAGATCAGTGAAGTCCAGAGCAAGCTCAGCGAACTCCCAAGCAAGATGGGCGCGCATGTCGAAGAACGGGTCGCCTCGATCTTCGAGGACATCGACCCCGAGGCCACGCCGCACGCATACAGCGTCAAGGCAGCTGGCAATACCGTGTTGGACTTGATCGACGGGCTAGTCCATGCTGTGGCCGCCATCGAGAAAGACCTCGCTGCACGTGAGGGCGGCGGTTAGAACTCCGCTGCCCGAACGGGACGAGCCCGGTTCGATCGCCTCGACGCGCCGCTCGTCGCTAAGCAACAGCATCTAGCGGACGCGCGCTGGCCCGTTGAGCAGGCTGCAAGCGCCGGCAAGCGCCGGCCCGTACGTGACTGCGCCGCACTCGCAGCGCCAAGTTAAATGCCGCCCGCACGAGCATGCGATGCTACCGACCAGCATCCGGCCGGGCCGCAGTCGGTGACCGTGGGCGCAGTGAGTTGGCGGGCCGCCGGCCAACTCGCACACCCGGTGCGGCGCCGGCCCGGGCTTACCCACCTCGGCGTCGAAGAACGCCCGGAGCACGTCGGCCTGCTCGCCTTCGGTTCATTCGGCGCCGGATGCCAGGGACTTGTTGAGCAGCCGCACCAGCCGCTTACCAGCCGTGATTGCCATCTGCCTACTGTAAAACGAAGGCAGCGCCGCCGTTTCCTCGGCGATGCGATGCGCGCTTTGGCTGGCGCTATCGCCGTAGGGTGGCCGGTCGGGGTAGGTCGGAGACCTCCCCCAGGGGGTAGCACGAGGCGGGTTTGGTCGCTGCGTGCTCGCCGCTGATCAGCGCGATAGCGTCGCTGCTCGACAATCAGCACACAGAGCGTGGCGACCACACCAAGACTGGTGAATACGCCGCTGACTGTCTGGACCCACCCGTGGAACACGGGGATATTGCCCGACCTCACTGCGGGAGCCTCGGTCGTCCTGGTCTGCATCCGGTCGGGCCGGATCTTGGTCGGGTCGACACGCTCCGATGCGATGAAGCTGCTGCGATTGCGGGACGGCCAAAACCAGTCGCTGTCGGGCAACGTGGCTGGTCAGCGCCATGTTTGCTGGCTTCGGCGAAATTCCCCAATCCGTACAGACAGTTTTCCTGGGCGTTGCGGCAGCCGAGCGACCCCGGGGGTGGGGGTGGTGCATGGGGATAACGGCTACCGCCTGGCTGGCTGCCGAAGACCTCCACTAGCCCGCTGGCGAGACTTCATGATGTAACCGCACAAGGGGCGCCTGCTGGGGTGGTTTTATCAGTCGTTGGTCGGGGCATACACTTTTGAGCAACGGCGGGCGAGTTTGCGGCGTCCTTTGCGAGGGGTAGGACCCGCTCCTCTGTGGTCCAGCCAACGGCCCAGAAAACCGCTCCGTCGCCGCCCAAACGTGACCAGACTCTGGCGGTGAATTGAAGTGTTAGAGCGGCGGCGAAGCGGCCAAGTCGGCCAGTCCCCGATAGCCAAGTTGGAGCAGTTACCCGCAGTGGTTCTGTTGGACCGCATTCCGGTGCCGGCACTGGCGGTCGGCGAGGACGGCGGCGTGTTATTCGTCAATAGTTCCTTTGCCGACATGCTCGGCCACACTGTCGAAACGCTGAGGTCACTGACCGTCCGCGAAATTTTTCTTAACGTGCCCAGTAGTAAGGACGGCGTGGTCTCGGCTATCCGCGAGCGAGATGAACACATCGTGGAACTAATGCACGCAGACGGTTGGACCGTCCGGGCCAAGATGAGCAAGTCGGCGCTGCTCCGCAAAGACGACTCCGTTGCATTGGCGACGTTCCAAGACCTCACCGAAAAACTCTGGGGCGAGGGAAAATAAACAGCGGCGGCGGCGGCGCGGTCACCTTCGTGCGGCGTACGGGTTCGGGATCGGCGTGGTGTTGTCCGCTCGCGCGAAAGGGGAGTCCGCCCCCAACGTCCACCGTCGACAATGGATAGGGCTTAGAGACGGGAACGTTTTTTGACTAGCTTCAACGATCTGATGGCGACGGTGTCCGAGTACGTTGCTGGCTTTAACAACGGTGACCCGAAGGCGATGGCGGCTGCATGTGCTGACCCGATGCAGATTCTTGACGGCATGTCGCCGCATGTGTGGCAGGGACCAACAGCCAGCCAAGACTGGTGGAGTGACGTGCTTACCGAGGGTGAGCACTTAGGGGCTTCGGGGTACCGCATCACTCTCGACGAGCCACGGCATGTTGATATCACTGGCGATTACGCCTACGTGGTTGTTCCAGCGACGATGACCTTCAGCATTCGCGGCAAGCAGGTCACGCAGACCGGCTCGGTCTTTACGGTCGCGCTTCGCAAGGTGGGCACCGACTGGCGCCTAACAGCTTGGGCTTGGGCAAAAGGCGGCACTTAGACAGTCTTCCGAGGTGTGGGTGTGGTAGCGGCGCGGCGCAGGTACAGCAATTGCAGCATCGTCTGGAGACTGGCGCTGTCCTTGCCCGCTGGCTAACGAATGCAAAGGTTCGCGGGTTTGACGCCGGCCGCCACCACCGAGTCTCTGTTACGGGCTGATGGTCACCTTCGCGATGGCGCCTTCGTAGGGAAAACCAAATGCGACACGTGTCGTGGCGCGAATGGCCAGGCGGTCCGAGCTGAAGTACACCGACGAATCGGGTCGTTGGTGATGTCGGGTCGGCGCCGAGCAGATTCTTGTTGGAGCCGGTCTGCTCCTTCACGGAGGCCAGGATGAGGGCGAGCACCGGGTTGCAGACGAACGCGGTCACCATTGAGTTTCGCTGCTCTGCGACGGATTTCGCGGTTGCTAGACCTCCGAATCGCGATCATCGGTTTGCTGATCTCCGTGATCGGCATCGCGCTGAGCTACGGGACATAGCAGCCTCTCAGAGCCCCGCAGACCCCACGTCGACGCCCAGACGGCGCTGGCTTCGAGCCCTCGGCACGCACGCAGGGCCCGGACATGGCTCGGCTTAAGCAACCCGGACGGCCTTAAGGATTCTTGGACTTCGCCGACCCGCGACCCCGATGCCCGGATAGCGGCTCTCGAACGTCGCGGATGGCCTCGCCCGTCTCCGGGTCGGTGAGGATCTCGCCAGTCTCCAGGTCGGTGAGCTTCTCCTCGTACTCGTCATTGCCCCGATCAATGCGTCGGAACGTATGGACGTAATCACCTTCGCTGACGCGCAGTTCCGCCCCGTCCTGGATTTCGATGTAGGGCCTCTTCTCGCCGGCGTGCTTGCCCTTGGACTCCCCAAACTCAGAAACCTGGATCGAGTCCGATGCCGCGATGTCGCTGTGACGGCCAGTCGTGGCGCCGCATTCGGTGTTCGGGCATGGCGTCCCTGGTGGCTCGGCGGCAGCTTGAGTGGGGTTGGGATATTCGTACCCGCACACGTCGCATCTAACAGCGGTGACACCCGCGCTTTCGCTCACGCCCTGCTCTCCTACTCCCACATCAGATGGAAGGTCCCCTGCACAGTATGGCGGGGTCTTCGCGCACCCTGGATGAGCACGCCACCGTCGCGCTGGGTGATCGCGGGTTCAGGTTTCAGTTTCACGTCTTGTCTGAGCCGCTATGCAGCGAGCGGGTACCTGAAGGCGCTCTAACTCCTTTACCCGACGGTGTCGAAATCGCCGATACGGCGTTCGGCGACGGCGATGCCTTCCAGCCGTTGGTCCAACGCCCGGTAGTCGTGGGTCCGGGCAGACATGAAGGCGTCGAACGAATTTCGGTGATCCCAACGATCCACGGTCAGGTACCCGGAACCCGAGCTCGCGCGCAGCAACTCGGTGCCGAGGTAGCCATCGCCGGTCGAGAACAGGTCGTGCCAGGGACCCGCCGGGCCGTAGGTGCGCTCGAACTCGTCCCGGCGCGCGTCGGGTACATCGAACTCCCAAACCACCACGTAGGTCATGACCGAAGCCTCTCACCCGGCGATGACGGCGTCGTCCTCCTTCGCCGGCACGACGAACTCCAAGCGCCTCCTGCTCGGCAAGGTGTCACCCAGTCATGAGGGACGCCCACCTCGGCTGCGAACTCTTTCAATCCCGACTGGTTGAGATGCGAACCGTCGCTGGCCCGTCGAGCGTGGTGCAGTGGGTGTTGAGCGGCGGCCCGTACACCGTTGCGTCACAAATCCGGCAGGTCCATGTGGTGTGCCCGCCACCGTGTCCGAGGCACGCCTGGTGACCCACCAACACCTCGTTGGGGCCGAGGGTGTGTCCGTTGGGGCAGCGCGTCGGCGGGTGGGTGATCCACTTCCCGGCCGTTGTCTGTACCAGCTCGCCCAGCACAACTAACAAGCCTATGACCGCGACGGAGGATTGCCTCCAGATCTAGGTGCCAGAGCAATCAGGTGTGGCGGGAATCAGGCGCTCGTCTAGTAATTCGTCAATTTGTCGGCTTCCCGACGACGCCGCCGTGCTCCCGGATCGTTTCCCGGCACTGCTCGCACTGCCGGGGGTCATCGTGCGGGTCGGAACTGGTCGGGGCATAGACCTCATGGCAGATCGCGCACATCTGCCACGGTGTCCCGTTGGTTTCCGGCCACTCAGGAATGACGGCGCGAATCTCCTCAATGGTCCGGCCTTCTTGCTCATTCGGTGCTTCCATTGCCAGCTTCCTGGCCGGAAGCGGTGATCATCTGCTCCGATAACTGCAGGAGATCGTGCTCGCCGACCCCGTTGGGCATGGTGTAAGCCAGCTTCCGCAACTCGACTGCGCACTCGCGCATGTCCTGCCGGAGTTGCGCCACAATTGTGGGCATCAGTATCTTTCCCCGATTCGGGACTGACTAAGCGTCCCACTAACAGCCGGATTCATTGTCCAGCGTCATTGATAACTGTCCGCGTACCAGGGAGCAGTGTCAAGGCGGGTAGGAGACCCCTTGCGGTCCTTGGGATAACCAGAAGCCGGCCCGAGACCGTGGGGATCTAGCCAGTCACCGGGTCAGGATTCAGGGGTAGGTGCCGGGGGTGTGGCGGGTGCTGCGGGGCATGTCGTCGCCTGGGCATCTGCCGACGGCCCCTCAACTTCGGGTGACCATTCCCACCGCTCGTCGGCGAAGTAAAACCGGTACCAGCCAACTCGCTCGGGAGTGCCGCCGGCCAGGGCCTGTTGACTGGCGAATCCACGTTGTCCGCGCCGCCGGCCGTCGTGATCGAAAATTTAGTGGACGCCGAGAAACGGTCGGATTCTTGACGTCACCGTAAGCCGACCAGGGCGGCGAACGTCGGGCTGCGCTGGCTGCTTAACGTCAGGGTTGCACGCCGACGTTCGCCTTTTCGTAGGGGTTTGGACGCAACCAACCATCACCCCGTTTTCGGGGCTACCCGATGACGAGGTTCCAAAACGCCCGGCCCGCCACCGTGGGGAGGATGGCGGGCTGATGCGGAGGGCTATTCGAGCGTTTAGCTCTTGAACGCGTCTTTGATCTTCTCGCCGGCATCCTTCAGGCTGGCCTTCGCCTGATCGACCTTGCCCTCGTTCTCGGTGTCCTTGTCGCCGGTCACCTTGCCGAGTCCCTCTTCGCCTTGCCGCCAATGTCGTCGATTCTAAGCTCCGCCGGCGCCTCGTCCGCACCTTGATCGCGCCACACACGATGCTCTTCAACAGCGGCGGGACGCTGAAGGAAACGCTTGTTATCGACACCTCCGGCCCCACTCCCACCTACACCCAGGTTGCATCGAGCCGCTTTCAACACTCGGGCGGGTCCGGAGTGACCCTCCCCACCGGCGACGTTCTCGCGATCGGCGGGACCGTGAACGCCGGTGCGAAGACCACGCCCGTGATGACCCCCGAGATCTACTCACCCGCCACGGACACTTGGACCTCGATGGCCGACCTCGCGCGCCGAAGGAGCTACCACTCGGTCTCCGGGCTCCTTCCGGACGGCCGGGTCTGGTCGGCGGGCTCCTCCTTCGAGGAGATTCAAGAGCCGAACGGCCAGTTCTTCAGCCCGCCCTACCTCTTTCGCAAGGACGGCTCGGGCGAGCTTGCCCCGCGTCCCACCGCCACGGACGCTCCCTCGAGCGTGGCTGCAGGCGAGACCTTCTCGGTCGCGACGGACGATCCAGACCAAGATCGCCCATGCCTCCTTCATCCGCCTCGCCGCCACAACGCACGGGTTGAACGCCGGCCAGGCGTTCGTGAAGCTTCCCGTCACCGCCCGGGACGGCCGAGTGGAGATGACCGCGCCGAGCGTCGACGAAGCGCCTCCCGGCTTCTACATGGTCTTTTTGGTCAACGACCAGGGTGTGCCTTCGATAGCCCCCGTGGTCCGCCTCGACGCCTCGCCCGACGCGCTGCCCCAGCCCCGGGTGACCCAGAGCTCTCAGTTCGACCGCACGACGCCCGCATGGAACGCGTTCGACGGGGCGATAACGCAAGAGCCCGGCTCGAAGCTCAGCCGCACGCTTTCTGAGCCGCAGCCCTGGTGGCAGGTTGACCTCGGCGAGAGCCGAAACCTCGAGGGCGTCACCGTTCGCTTCCGCACCGACTGCTGCTCGGTCGAGAACCGCGATCTGTGGGTCTTTGCCTCGGACGTCCCGTTCGGGTCGACCACGGTGGCCGGCCTGCAAGCGCAGCCTGGCGTTTCGGCCGTCAGGCTCCAGACGCCGACAGGCAACGTGAACGTCGCTGCGCTCAACCGGAGCGCCCGCTACATCCGGGTCCAAAGCCCGGCTACCGGGTCGCTTGCGCTGACCGAAGTGACGCCGAACGCAGCGACCACCCCGAACCAAGCCCCGGCGATCTCGATCAGCTCCCCGGCGAACGGGACGCGATTTGTGGCTCCGGCGAACTTCACGCTCGAGACGACCAGCTCCGATTCCGACGGCACCGTGGCAAAAGTGGACTTCTACCGCGGCGGGGTCCTCCACGAGACCGATACGAGCGCGCCCTTCTCGGCCGGCGTCTCCGGCCTCCAGGCCGGCTCGCACACGTTCACGGCAAAGGCGACCGACGATGACGGCGCCGAGACTACGAGCGACCCGGTCAGCGTCACAGTCGATCCCGCGTCTTCGAACCAGCCCCCGGCGGTTTCGATCACCTCCCCGGCGAACGGGGCCCGATACAACGCGCCGGCGAGCTTCAGGGTCGATGCGACAAGCTCGGATCCCGATGGCACTGTCGCCAAGGTGCAGTTCTTCCGCGGCTCGACCCTTCTCAAAGCCGACTCGACGGTGCCCTACACAGCCCCCGTCTCCGGGCCTCGAGGCCGGCACGCATACGTTCACGGCGAGGGCGACCGACGATGACGGCGCCCAGAAGACGAGCGCGCCGGTGACCGTCACGGTTGGATCCGCGTCTTCGAACCAGCCCCCGGCGGTTTCGATCACCTCCCCGGCGAACGGGGCCCACTTATAACGCGCCGGCGAGCTTCAGGGTCGATGCGACAAGCTCGGATCCCGACGGCACTGTCGCCAAGGTGCAGTTCTTCCGCGGCTCGACCCTTCTCAAAGCCGACTCGACGGTGCCCTACACGGCCCCCGTCTCCGGGCCTCGAGGCCGGCACGCATACGTTCACGGCTCGGGCGACCGACAACGACGGCGCCCAGAAGACGAGCGCGCCGGTGACCGTCACGGTTGGGTCCGCGTCTTCGAACCAGCCCCCGGCGGTTTCGATCACCTCCCCGGCAAACGGGGCCACGTATGGCGCGCCGGCGAGCTTCAGGGTCGATGCGACAAGCTCGGATCCCGATGGCACCGTTGCCAAGGTGCAGTTCTTCCGCGGCTCGACCCTTCTCAAAGCCGACTCGACGGTGCCCTACACAGCCCCCGTCTCCGGCCTTGAGGCGGGCACGCATACGTTTACGGCTCAGGGCGACCGACGATGAGTGGCGCCCAGACGACGAGTAGCCCGTGACTGTCACGGTTGGGTCTGTGGCGAGGGGCTACCGCTAACGCGTTCCGGTAATCCCATCGCGGAATCGTCTTCGAGGCCGAAATGGCCGCGGACGAGGGCCGCGATGTCGGTGATCCGCCACTGCTCTCGCCTGTCCTCGATCCCGTCCTCGAAGCCGACGAGGAGCAGGGGGCACAGCGAGTCGCTTGCGAGCAGCGACCCGTGGCTTCCCCCGCCGACGTGGGACGTCTGTCCCCAATCGACGCACTCGTAGCCCTCGGCGAGGGAGATGATCACGTCGCCCGAGTGCGGCGCCACCAGAGCGTCCCACAGGCGCCCGAGCCCGTCGGGGTAGTCGGCGCTGTCGACCGCACCGCCGTCTACCGACAGCGCGAGCGCCTCGAGATCCCCGTCGAGGTGCCAGCGCCGCCCGCGCCGGTCGCGCTTGCCGGCGCGGCCGGGGCGGAAGCGAAGCTCGCCTCGAGTCGGTCTCCACCACGGCCTCGACCCGCGGGTCGTCGGCGACTGGGGAACCCGCGCTGCGGCGAACGATCGGCGCGCCGTCGGCAGCGGCGAGCCAGGCGACCAGGTCCGTGCCGGGCATCGCGCCGAGTCGCGTCCGCACGTCCGTATGGCATGCGGCCTCGCGCGCTTCGTCGACTAGCACGTACACCTGCCCCGCGCGGGCGCCCGGCGAGACCGCAAGCTCCGCTGTCTCGGGCGTGTCCGAGGACGGCTTGAGGACGCGCCACTCCTGCTCGAGCTCGGCGATCAGCTCGTACGGCTCGGTGACCGCAGTCTGCGCGTGATCGGCGGCCATGATCACGGCGTGGGTATCTAGGAAGCGGTCCATGCCGCCGCACGCCTCGACCAGCTCGCCGAGGCTTCGGTCCGCGTGGGCGATCGATGCGGGCGTGGCGTCCGGGCCGAGGCGGTGGGAGTGGTGGTCGTTGTCGGGGAGGCTGAAGAGGAGGAAGTCGTAGGCGTCGTCGGCGACGAGCTCCTTCGAGACGCAAGCCGAGTACTCGTCGCGGGTGCCCGGGCGGGCGAGCGTCGGCTTGCACGGCACCGGGCGCGAGCCGAAGAGCTCGCCGTAAAAGAGCTCGTCCGGGCCGTAGACGGCGTGGCGAAAGCCCGCCGCGACGGCGCCCCGGCGAAGGAGCCCCTCGAGCGAGAGCTCGTGGCGCCTCCGGCCGCGGAAGATGAGGAACGGCGTGCAGGCGGTGCGGATGCCGGCGTCGCCGAGCGTCTCGAAGAACGTCTCCACCTCGTGGGAGAGGTGGGACATGTTCATGTTGTAAACGATGTCGTAGGTCGCGCGAAAGAGCCCGAACGCGCGCGTCGCCTCGAACGACGAGCCGTACTCGACGTAGCGCCGCTCGACCCGGTGGTACCAGTTCATGCCGGGAATCCAGTGGCGCTCAGGGGTTACGCCCGTCGCGATCTCAGACGTGCAAACCGGCGTCACCGACGGAAAGCCCGAGACGCAGTCTTCGATCAGGTGCCCGCGGTCGAGCAGCGCTCCGAAGTTGGGCGCGTCGCCCGCGGAAACCGTCTCGAGGAGCTTGTCGGTGCGAAGGGCGTCGACGAAGACGAGGCAGAGCTTGCGCTCGGCGCTCACGGGCGCGGGACGGCTCCCGCTCACCTAAGCGACCGCAGGCCGGCGTGCTTTTCGGCCGAGCGCTTGCGCCGGGCGAGCGCGAGGTAGACCGTCGCGAGGAGGGCGACGACGCCGACGTATGCGAGCGGGCCCAGCAGCGAGATTCCCGCGAGCGCGAGCGCGCCGAGGACGATCAGAAACCCCACTCCCCCGGCGCCGCCCTCGCCGGCCCGAGCGCCTGCGACCACCGCGACGTCGCGAAGCGTGAAGTAGGCAAGCACCGCCACGGGCGCGCCGACCAGCCAGCCCGGCCACGCGGGGTGGTCGTCGGGGGCCTCGGTGAGCGAAACGCCATAGAGGAACGCGCCGAGGACAGCCGCACCGGCGGCAAGCGCGAGCCCTGGACTTCCCCGCAGTGCCGCGGCTCCAAGGAGCGCCCCCGACGCCACGGCGAGGGCCAGCCCCTGCGCTCCTGCTTCAGCCAGATCCATGCGGCGGAGAGGCTAGCCGCCAGCTCCGCCTGAGACACCCCCGAAAGGCTCCGCGAGCGCCGGCGAGGTCCTTCTCGCCGCCAGTCGCGTCCCGATTGATCCTGCCGGCCCGGCCGGTCCCCCCGAGACCGAACCGAACCCCAGCGCCAGGGCCCCTCTCCTAGTGAAAACTCTGAGCGCTTGAGGAGAAGTCTCTGCGATCGAGGCGGCCCGCGCATCGGCGAAAACCCTTAACTTCGTTGCGGCTTTCTACGTACTTGAAAGTGCGTAGCTACGGCTGGAGCTCGAGCGGCGAGCCGGGGCAGCCGGCCAGCCTCAAGGTGAGCGGGCCGTCGCCTGTGAACGTGATGTCGGGGTCGCACGAGAGCTTTGCCCGCTTCACGAAGACCGTGGCGCGCGAGACGTTTTCCGTGTCGAGCGTGAGCTCGTCGGCCTTTGGCGCCGACGGTGCGTCACCAACCTCGACGAACTGGCGCTCGAAGGCGAGCGCGGGGATCACGCCACCGGTCAGGACGCCGGCAGACGACTGGGTTGAGCTCGGGTCTGCGATGCCCTTGCCGAGCCCGGCCGAGAACGCGTGGATCGTGCCGAGGCCCTCGCCCGCGGTATGGACCCCGCGAAGCCAATACGCGCCGGTCGCCTTCGTCCCAAGCTCCCTGAAATCCATCGACGGATTCTTGACGTAGCTCACGTTCGGCGGGTTCCTTACGACGCGGCGCTCGCGGAGGAAGTCCGCGGCCGGCCCGTACTCGTCGTTGATCGCAAGCGTGAAGTGCTCGCCGACGATGAAGGAGTCGAAGATGTGCTCGAGGCCGAGGTCGGCGAACGCCTGGGTGTGGTCGAGAACGCCCGCGTACGGGACCAGCTCGTCCTCGACCCCGTTCCAGATCATGAACGGGACGTGGCGAAGCGAGGGGAGCATCGGCTTCGTGAGCGAGCCCTCGGCAGGCTGGGGCCCGCCCGGGACGTAGATCCCGACGCCGGGCGGCCCGACCGTCGGCTGCCCCGCGGCAAAGAGGTCAGGGAACTGCGCCGCGAGCTTGTAGGTACCGTAGCCGCCCATCGAGTAGCCCGAGACCGCGGTCTTCGCCGGGTCGAGCTCGTAGAGGCGCGAGACATCCGCCCACACCTCGAAGACCTCCGCCGCTGCGAGCCCGTAGTACCACCCGTCCGGCCCGCGCGAGCCGGGTGTGATCACGATGTGGCCCTTGCCTCTGTCGCCGAACTGCGATTGGTTCTTCGTCCCGTGGAACTGGTTGTGAGAGCCGCCGAGCGAGTGGAGGAGGAGCGTGAGGCCGCGACCGCGGTCGGGCACCGGCTTGTCGGGCACGTAGAGCGAGTAGGGCTGAAGGCGGTCGAGGTACTGGCCGGCACAGCCGTCCGGATCGCCGCAGTCTGCTCCCACGAACTGGACTCCCTGGCCCGAGGTGAAGCGGCTCGAGAGGATGCGGTTGATCGCCCCTGTGGTCGGGACGCCCGTCGGCTCGTCGTGCATGCGGTCGGTCGTGCGGGCGCGGAGCTTGGCGAAGTCCACCTCGGCGAAGAATGGTGAGATGTCGTTCTCGGCGAGCGCCGCGCCCTGCGCCTTTTCCCGCCACCACGCCGTGTCAACGAGGGCGCCGGGATCGGCGATCACCGGCAGCGGCTCGTCAAAGCGGAAGGCGACGTTGAAGAGCGCCGTCGGGTCCGACAGCCCGCTCGCGCCGCCAGGCCGCGTTGGGGTCGCCTCGTCGGTCGGCTGAAGATACGTCTTGGCCTGCCTGTCCCACAGGCCGGTGGCGGCCGCGACTCGCACCGTTTCCGAGCCGGGGTCCCAGCGCTGGCGCGGGACGCTCACGGTGATCTGGCGCCGGCGCTTGGAGACCCTGGCGGTAGGCCTGTTCGGTGGCATGCCCTGCGCCGCCCGCGCGGGCGCCTGCGCGTCGATCAGCTTCGCCTGCTTGCCCCGGACGAAGAGGAACTCGTCGGCCGGGGCGGACGCCTTCGCGCCGAACGGGAGCTCGGCGGGCTCGGGCGAGTCACCGAGTGCGATCGTGGTCGCGACTCCGCCGGGGTGTCTCATCGAGTTGAAGGTGAGCCGGAAAAGCGTGGCGCTCGCCGTCGGCTTGATCCGCAGCTCGACCAGATCGGCGACGTTGTTGCGATAGCGCTTGACGTTCGTCGGATACGTGTACGTGCCGTTCGGTGCGGAGAACGTGTCGTCATCGGTACGAGGATCGGACGGGTCGCGCTGCGAGCCCTTCGCGCCATGGTCGTCGTAGAGGAAGTCCTGGTAGATGAACTCGCCCCGGACGTAGGCCGAGGCGCCGGAGACGAGGAGCGGCTTGGCCTTCCACGGGCCGGCGTTGCGAAGCTGCGGCGCGGGCTTCGGCGCCTTCTCGTAGAGGAGATCGGGACCCGGTTCCGGGCCGGGGCCAGACGGCAGCGACGACGCCGACGCGCCCGCCGAGACGGCGAGCGCGAGGGTCAGCGCGATCGTTGTGGTGAGCGGCCCCCGTGCCATCGAGGCATTATCGGGGCGCGGCCGTGAGCATGCGCCGCTACTCGACTATCTGCGTTGCGTCCGGGGTCGCCTTCGCCGGCATCTCCATCTCGATCTCCTTCGGCTCGGTGATGCGAACGTGGTTTCCGAACGGGTCGCGGATCGCGCCGTCGGTGCCGTAGAAACGCTCGGTCGGCTCCTCGATGATCTCGACGTCCTTCGCCTTGAGCTCTTCGAACGTGCCGCGGCAATCCTCGGTCTGGAGGATGAACATGCAGGCATCCCCCTTCGCCATGAGCTGCTGGATCTCCTCGGCCGTCGCCTCGTCTCGAAACGAGCTGTCGGCCTTCTCGAGGAGGATGCTGTGCTCGGAGCCGGGCGCGCGGACAGTCAACCAGCGCATGATCTCGAGGTCGACGTCGGCCGATACTTCGAGGCCCAGCTTGTTGACGTAGAAGTCGAGCGCCTCGTCCTGGTCGTTGACAAATACACGTGAGTGGGTGATTGCGTTGAACATGAGCCCAACTTACGTGCGCTTCGAGCCCTTCGCTTCTCCGAAAGTGCTCGATACGCGGGGCCGGTCCCATTTCGCCGCGAAGCAACCGGGGACGCCGGCCCGGATCGCGGCGCGGGGAGCGGCCTGCTCGCGCTCGCGGTACTCCGACGGCGAGACGCCAACGATCTCGCGAAACGTCCGGCTGAAGGTGCCGAGGCTCCGGAAGCCGACCTCGATCGAGATGCCGGTCACGTCCTCGTCCGTCTCGCGAAGCATGCGCATCGCCCGCTCGATGCGCCGGCGCTGTAGGTAGCGGTGTGGCGTCTCGCCGAAGGTTTGCTTGAACGAGCGGATGAAGTGGGCACGCGAGAGGTGCACCGAGTTCGCGAGCGACTCGATGTCGAGCGCGTCGGCGTAGGCGCGGTCCATCGTGTCGCGCGCCCGCAGGAGGCGGCGGTTCTGGGCTGAGCGGGGTTCGGCTCCCATAATCCCAGGCTAGAGAGCCCGCATTGGGGCGCGTGCGCCACACTTTCCGCGTGGCCGACCCCACCGAAGACCGCCAGCCGGAGGGCGAGCCCGCGCCTGCGCGCCGCCATCGCCGCGCCCACACGACCGCGCGTGACCTCGAGCGCTACGCGGGCCTGTTCGCGCAGCGCACGCGGGTCATGCGCTCGTCGGCGATGCGCGATTTGATGGAGATCACCGCCCGGCCCGACGTGATCTCGCTCGCCGGCGGGCTTCCTGACACCTCGACTTTCTCGCCCCAGTCGTTCGCCCGGCAGATGACGAAGATCGCCCAGGAGTCGGCTGCCGAGGCGCTTCAGTACGGCCCGACCGAGGGCTTCGCCTCGACCAAGGAGTGCATCCGCCAGGTGATGGCCGCCGAGGGCATGGATCCCGATCCCGAGGACCTAATCGTCACAACGGGCGGCCAGCAGGCGATCGACCTCATGTGTAAGGCGTTGCTCGACCCCGGCGACGTCGTGGTTGCCGAGGCGCCGACCTATCCCGGCGCCGTGCCCGTCTTCTGCTCGTACGAGGCCGAGACCGTGCAGGTCGAGATGGACGAAGTGGGAATGCGAATCGACCTCTTGGAGGAGACGCTCGACCGGCTCGCGGGAGAGGGGCGCAAGCCGAAGATGATCTACACAGTTCCCTCGTTTCAGAACCCGGCCGGGGTAACGCTTTCGGGCGAGCGGCGCCGGCGGCTGGTCGAGATCGCGCGCGAGCGCGAGCTTCTCGTCCTCGAGGACAACCCGTACGGGCTCCTTCGCTACGAGGGCAGCCCGCTCCCGACCCTCTACGAGCTCGACGGCGGCGACTACGTCGTCTACCTCGGCACGTTCTCGAAGATCCTCTCCCCCGGGCTTCGGCTTGGCTGGCTCTGCGCGCCGCCACCGGTGCTTGCGAAAGCGGTGCTCGGAAAGCAGGCGTCCGACCTTTGCACCTCGACCCTCGCCCAGTACTTCGTCGACGAGTTCTTCGCCGAGGGACGCTGGCTCGAGTACGTGGGCGAGCTCTGCGACGTCTATCGCACTCGCCGCGACGCGATGCTGGAGTCGCTCGAGCGCCACTTTCCCGCCGAGGCCACGTGGTCGGAGCCCGAGGGCGGCCTATTCCTTTGGGCGACGCTCCCGGACTTCATCGACACCACCGACCTCCTCGCGCGCGCGCTTCGCGACAACGTGGCGTTCGTCCCGGGAGTCGCGGCGTTCGCAGACGGGCGGACGGGGCGCAACTCGATGCGCCTCAACTTCTCGGGCTCGACCGAGGAGGAAATTCGCGAGGGGATTCGCAGGATCGGCGCAGTGGTTGCCGAGCAGGTGGAGCTCTATGGGGCGATTACTCGGGAGCAGGCGACGGTGCCGCGTGGGGTCAGACACCCCGCCACTCACGCGGAAAAGGCCGACAGCTCCGGAGCTGGGGGGTCAGACCCCTTAGGTGATGTGGTGCCCATGCGCAGGCGTGAGCCCGGCTCGTGAAGGTCGCGGTTCTCAAGGGTGGGCGGTCACTCGAACGGCAGGTCTCTCTTCGCTCGGGCGCTCGGGTCGGGGATGCGCTGGCGGCCGAAAGCCACGAGGTCGTGCCGCTCGACGCCGGGCATGACCTCGTCTCGCGGCTCAAGGACGAGCGCCCGGATGTCGCGTTCGTCGCGCTGCACGGAGCCGACGGCGAGGACGGAACGGTCCAGGAGCTGCTTGAGATCCTCGGCATCCCCTACACGGGTCCGGGCGTCTCATCGTGCCGCCGCTCGACCGACAAAGCCGAGGCCAAGCAGGCGCTGCGCGACGCCGGCATCCCCACGCCCGACTGGGTCTCGTTCTCACAAACGGCGTTCTCAGAGCTCGGCGCCGCTGACGCTCTAGAGGAGATCGAGGATCGACTGGGCTTCCCGCTTGTCGTCAAGCCGGCCCGTGGCGGCTCGGCGCTCGGCGTCCGCTTCGCAGCGGCGCGCGACGACGTTCCGCAGGCGATCGTCTCGGCGCTCTCCTACGACAGCCGTGTGCTCTTGGAGCGCCACGTCTCAGGGCGCGAGCTCTCGGTGGGCATGCTCGACGGCCAGGCGCTTCCAGCCGTCGAGGTGCGCCCGCGAGACGAGGACCGCTACTCGTATGAGGCCCGCTACGAGATCGGGCGCACGGACTTCATCTGCCCGGCCGAGCTCGGCGCCGATGAGACCGCTGTCGAGGAGGCAGCTATCGCGACCTGGCGTGCGCTCGACTGTGCCGGCTTCGTGCGCGTCGACCTGATGCTCGGCGAAGACGGTCCCGAGGTGCTCGAGGTGAACGCTGTGCCGGGTCTCACTGACACCTCGCTCTTCCCGATGGCCGCCGAAGCCGCCGGCATCGGCTTCGAAGAGCTCTGCGGGCGGATCGTCGAGTCGGCGTCGAAGAGCGTGCGCGCATGACGCCGTCGCAGGCCGAGAAGGCCGAGGCGTTTCGGGCGCTTCACGCGGGCGAGCCTTTCCTGTTCCCGAACCCGTGGGACGCGGAGTCGGCGCAGGCGCTGGCCGGGCTCGGCTTCAAGGCGCTCGCCTCGACGAGCGGCGGCTTCGCCGAGCGGCTGGGCCGCTCAGACGGCGAGGTGACGCTCGCCGAATCGGTCGAGCACGCACGCGAGCTCGACGAAGCAACCGACCTGCCGGTGGCGATGGACCTGGAGAACGGCTACGGCGCCGAGCCCGCGCAGGCAGCGCTCGCGGTCAAGAGCGTGGGCGAGGCGGGCGCCGTCGGCGGTTCGATCGAGGACTGGGACCCGGACGACGAGGTCATCTACTGCCTGGAGCACGCGGTCGCGCGGATCGAGGCGGCGGCCGAGGCGGCCCGGACGCTGCCGACAGGGTTCGTCCTCACGGCCCGTGCCGAGAACAAGTTCCGAGGCATCGACGACCTCGGCGACACGATCGCAAGGCTCAACGCCTACGCCGAAGCGGGCGCCGACGTCCTCTATGCGCCGGGGCTTCGTACGCACGACGAAGTACGCACCGTCTGCCAAGCGGTCTCGAAGCCCGTGAACGTCCTGGCCTACCCCGGCCTCACGGTCGCCGGCATCTTCGAGGCAGGTGCCCAGCGGATCAGCCTGGGCTCATGGCTGTGGGCAATTGCGAAACGCAGCGACATGGCGACAGCGATGAACGCAATGGCTGCGATCCGCGACGAAGGCGACCTGTCGGTGCTCTCGCGATGAGCAAGGGGCCGGACTGGGGCTCAGTAGGACGCGGCGCGGTTCTGACCAGCCTCGTAGGCGCGCTCGTCACCTTCTTCGTGTTACCCGACCAGCGCTGGATCGCTGCCGTCCTCGCCGGCGTTGCCCTGTTCGACGCCTTCCTCTTCTGGTTTCTCTTGCCACGCCTTCAAGGAGCCGGCACTGGCGAAGCGCCGTCGCTTTCAGACCTCGAGCAGATGAACGCGGAGGCCGAATCAGCGAGCGAGAGCGAGCGCAAGGAGTTCTAGGTCAGTCGACGAGGCGGCGCTCGACCGCCCAGCGGCTGAGCTCGTGGCGGTTCGAGAGCTGGAGCTTTCTGAGGACAGCCGAGACGTGCGCCTCGACGGTCTTCGGCGAGATGGAGAGTTCGAGGGCGATCTCCTTGTAGAGGTAGCCGCGCGCGATCAGGCGCAGGACCTCGCGCTCGCGGAGTGTGAGCTGGTCGAGCTCGGGGTCGGCCTCAGCCTCGGAGATCTGGCCTGCGAACGCGTCGAGGACGAAGCCCGCGAGGCGGGGCGAGAAGACCGCGTCGCCATCGCGCACGCGGGTGACTGCATCGGCGAGCTCGGGTCCGGAGATCGTCTTCGTCACATAGCCGCGGGCTCCGGCGCGGACGACGGCGATCACGTCCTCCGCGGCGTCTGAGACGGAGAGCGCGAGGAACCGCTGGGCGGGTGCCGTCTCGGCGACGCGGCGGATCACCTCGACTCCGCCGCCGCCCGGCATATGGACGTCAAGCAGAACGACGTCGGGTTTCGCCTCGCCGATTAGGCGGACCGCTTCCTCGACCGAGCCGGCGTCGCCCTCGACCTCGACCAGCCCCTCAAGCTCCGCGCGGACGCCCGAGCGAAAGAGTGCATGGTCGTCGACGATGACGACACTCGGAACGCTCACCGGGATTCACCATCCAGGCCGATCGCAAGCTCGACTTCAGTCCCGCCCGATCCCGAGCGGATGCGGGCGGAGCCGCCGGATCTGTCCATGCGCCCGATGATGGACTCTCTGACTCCGCGGCGATCCTCCGGCACCGCGGCCGGATCGAATCCCGCGCCGCGATCCCGCACAAAGACCTCGGCATGGTTGGGCGACAGCTCGGCGAAGACGGCGACCTCGCCGGAGTCCGGCGCGAACTTCGCGGCGTTCACCATCGCCTCGCGAGCCGCGCCCACGAGCGCACCGCCGGGTTCGCCCACCGGTCCGTCGCCTACGCAGACAACTTCGATCGGCACGCGGTGCGCCTCTTCGACCTCGGCCGCGGCCTGCTCGAGCGCTGTCGCGAGGCTTGCCGACGCGGGAGCCCGGTCGCCGCTGAAGAGCCAGCCGCGTAGTTCCCGCTCTTGCGCTCGCGCCAGCTGGGCGACCGCGCGTGGGTCGTCGGCTCGCTTTTGCACGAGGGTCAGCGTCTGCAGGACGGAGTCGTGGATGTGGGCGGCCATCTCGGCGCGCTCCTGCGAGCGGATGCGCTCGGCTCGCTCAGCGGCGAGGTTTCGCCCCAGGCGCCACCAGAACGGTGCGAGCACCAGCGCCAAGGCCATGATCGCAACCAGGATGGTGAGGATCGCGTCGCCCGCGGAGTCGAGTGCGCCCGTTCGAGAGAGCACGATGAGCGCCGCGCCTGCGATCAGCGCGGCGCCGAACCCGCCACGGTAGAGGTCGCGCAGGCGGTCGCGCTCAGGCGCCGGCTCGGCCTGAAACCTGCGGAGCGCTGTCAGCGACTCCGAGGCAGTCGGCGCCGCCACGTCGGGCTCGGAACGGGTCCGCCACAGGAGCGCCGCACCCGTGGTCGCGAGGAAGACCGCCATCAGGCCACCGAACAGGCCTAGCTCGAGCTCGATGACCCCTTCCTGGTCCAACAGGAGCAGGGCCCCGGTCGCAATGAGACCGAGGCCCGCTCCCAGGGAGAGGCGGTCTAGCTGCACGCAGCCTCCATGCGGTCGCGGAGTTCGTCTCGCCCGATCTCATCGCGGTCCCCGACCCCGTGTCCGTGCCCGAGCGCAACGTCGTCGTCGTTGATGACCTCGATCTTTCCAGCGTCGATGTGCGCGTGGAGCTCGAGCCGCGGCGTTGCCGTGTAGCCGGAGCGCAGCACCTCGCTTGACTCGTCCGAGCCGGCGAGCTCGACGACGCCGTAGTCCGCGTCCAGGTTGCCGTCCACGCAGACGTCCTCGGGCACCGCGATCACGAGGTGCCCGATGCCCTGCTCGGCCTCTACCTCGACGACTTTCCGCTCGGTCCAGTCGATCTCTCGCAAGTCGATGACCTTCTGGCCGATCCCGTGCTCGTAGCCGCCGGCCGGGATGGCCCGCACGGACTGCGGGCGATGGGTCGACTCGCCGATCGCCCCTTCGAACTCGATGTCCGCCGCGGCCACGGTGCCAAGCGGGATCGCCAGGGCGAGCGCCGGCAGGATCAGCCAGCGGGCGCCGCCGCGGAAGGCCGCGACCACCAGCGCCGCGCCGATCAGGATCACGATCAGCGCGATCAAGACGCCGCTTCCCGTTGCGCCGGCGAAGGCCGCCCCGATCGCGAGGAAGCACAGTCCGATCAGCCCCGCGATCGCGACGACGATCCCAAGCGCGATTCGCCCGGCCGAGCGTGGCTGAGGCTGCCCGGTGCCGTCCGCCGTCTCCGATGGCACGAAGATGATCAGCGCGATGTAGAGCGCGCAGTCCGATGCCCCCGAAGAGCGTCGTCACGGCGAACCCGATCCGGAAGATCACAGGGTCGACCGAGAAGTAGCTTCCGAGGCCTCCGGATACTCCGCCGAGCATGCGATCCGAGCGCGAGCGCAGGAGGCGCCTTGGCTTCCCCGGCTCGGGCGGTTGTGGCTCCGTGACCGGCATCTGGTGGGTGGTGTCTTTGTCAGTCATTCGCTTCCTCCAATGGAATAGTGGTTGATGGAGGAAGGCTCGCGCGGATCAGCGGCCCTGTCTATTGGGGATGACCCTTAGAAGACCCGGCGCGATCCCTGCCCGGTGCCTGGCACCGTGCGTGGTGCCAGGCACGGTGCGTGGTGCCTGGCACCTAGGCTCGGGCAGCTAGGCGCGGGGTGAGGCGAGCACGGTCGCTTCGAGGCGGCCGCGGAGAACAGTGCGGTCGCCGCGCTCCCACTCCTCGGTCTCGTCTTCGGAAGCGCGGTCGAGCGCTGCGTCGGAGGCGACGACGCGGACCTGGCGCTCCTTCGCGAGGTCGGAGAGCCGCGCGGCCTCGTTTACCGGATCGCCGATCACCGTGTACTCGAAGCGCTGCTCGGAGCCGACGTTTCCGGCGACCGCCTTGCCTGCCGAGACGCCGATGCCAAAGCCGATCTCAGGGACCTCGCGCTCGAGTCGTTCGGCCATCCGGCGCGCGGCGCAGAGCGCCTGGCCGGCGGGGTCCTCACTCGCGATCGGCGCACCGAAGACGCAGAGCGCGGCATCTCCCTCGAACTTGTTCACGAAGCCATTCTCGGACTCCACCACGTCTACGACGACGCGGAAGAACTTGTTGAGCAGGCGCACAACCTGGGTCGGTGGCATCGCGAGCGCCATCGTCGTCGAACCGGTCAGATCTACGAAGAGGGCACCGATCTCGCGCTCCTCGCCGCCGAGCTTGGTGCCGCCCCGAAGCGCAGCCCGCGCCACCTCCTCTCCGACTTGGCGCCCGAACAGGTCGCGAATCTGCTCCCGCTCGCCGAGACCCTCGGCCATGCGGTTGAAGCCCGCCTGGAGACGGCCGACCTCGCTCGCGTCGTCGATCGCGACGCGAGCGCCGAGATCACCGCGGGCGATCCGCTCGACCGCCTTGCGCATCGAGCCGAGCGGCTCGGCGATGGCACGGGCCGTGATGACGGTGATCGAGGAGCCGAGCACGAAGGCAACGGCCGCAAGGAAGATGCACGCCGCCGCGACGGATTCAACGTCGGCTCCATCCTTGGTCAGCCCGACGATTCCAACCGCGAGCACGCTCAGCATCGGCGCGCCCGTCCCGAAGCTCCAGGCGAAGAGCAGGCGGTCGCGTACGCCGGGTGCGGCAAACCGCTCCGGCTCGTAGTTGGCGAGCACGAGCGCGGTGACGGGGCGGAGCGTCCGCTCCGTGATGAGAAACGCGATCGCAGATGTGACCTCGGCCCCGACCCAGAGCGCCGCCGCGATTACCGCCGCTGTTCCCAGCGAGTGATCGAGGTTGAAGACCACGCCGAGGACAACGGCGAGCGACCACCCGGCCGCGGTGAGGAAGGCGGCGTAAGCGGGAAGGCGCAGGGTCCGGCGCCGCTCCTCGTCGGTCGGCTCGCGTCCCTCTTTGAGCCACCCCAGGGCGGTCTTGCGCTCACGGCTCGCCACCCAAGTCAGACCGAGGCCGATGATCACAAGGGACGCAACGAGAAGAGGCAGGTTGTCGCGGCCGAGCTGATCGCGCTGCTCGGCGTCGAAGATGGCTGCGAGGAGGAAGCCGATCGAGATGAAGACGACCGCCGCCCCCATCGAGTTGGCGATCCAGCTCGAGACGATGAGCCTTCGCTCCGTCTGGCAGAAGAGGCGCTTGCCCTCCTCAGCGTTCATGCTGCGACGGGTTCGCGCTCCCGGGCAGCGAGGGCGACCTTCGCACCGTCTGCCGGGTAGATGGTGATGTTTCGCCGGCGCGCGAGCTCCGGGCCGGCACTTGCAGCTTGCACGTCAAAGCGGCGGGCGATCTCCGCCAGCACGATCCTCATCTCGAGCAGGGCGAAGCTCGAGCCGAGGCAACGCCGGCGCCCGCCCCCAAACGGGATCCAGGTGTAGGTGCCCGGCTTCTCGTCGAGGAAGCGCTCGGGCCGGAACGTGTAGGGCTCTGGGTAGATCTCGGGGTCGTGGTGGACGAGGTAGGCGTTCGCAGCGAGGCTGACTCCGGGCTCGTAATCCCAGCCTCCGACCGTGATCGGCTCCTGGACGAAGCGGGGCGCCGTGACCGGCAGGACTGGGCGGCTGCGAAGCGTCTCCTGGATAGTCGCGGTGAGGTAGGGGCCGTCGTCCTCGGAATCCACCTCTCGGCGAAGCGCGGCGAGCACCCGGGGTTCGCGGGCTAGGCGCGAGCATGCCCAGGCAAGCGTCGAGGCCGTGGTCTCGTGGCCCGCGACGAGGAGGGTCATCAGCTCGTCGCGAAGCTCGTCGCCCGACATCGGCGAGCCGTCCTCGTGGCGGGCGGCCAAAAGCATCGAGAGGACGTCGTCGGAGTCCTCGTCGTCTGCGGCGCGCCGTTCGGCGATCTCGGCGGCGAGGAGCTCGTCGACCTTCTGCCTGTATGTGAGAAAGCCTTTGAGCGGGCCAGCGCGGTTTACGAGCCGCATGTTCTTCTCGAGCTCTTCCTGCCCTCCTTCGGGCGGCGGGATCATCGTCATCGGGCTATCGCCATAGGCGAGGAGCGCAGCCAGGTTGTCGCGGAGGGCGTTGAGCCGCGGGCCTGGATCCAAGCCGAAGACGGCGCGGAGGATGATCTCCAGGGTGAGCGACTGGAAGCGGGGGTGAAGCTCGACTTCGCCGTCTCGCCAGGAGGCGACGTCCTCAGCCGTGACCTGGCGAACAAGCTCTTCGAGGCGCTCCATCCGCTCACCGTGAAAGGCCGGGAGCATGAGCTTTCGCTGCTCCATGTGCGGGCCCTCGTCCAGGAGGATCACGGAGTAGCGGCCGACCAGCGGCATGAGCACGCGAGCGCCAACGCCCGGATGGAGAACCTCGGGCGGCGCGGTGTAGATCTCCTTGATGTGCTCTGGATCCGTGTGGTGAACGAATGGCGGCATCCACGGAAACTGCACGGTGAAACGGCCGCCGTAGCGGGCCCGGGCGCGTTCGAAGAACGAGAGTGGGCGCGTCCAAAATCCGATGCCCTGGACCAGGGCTGGTGCGCGTGGCCCGGGCGGCAGCTTTTGCGCCATCACTCGGACCCTCCCCCGATCAGCCCTGCGTGAATGTGACCTTGGTCACATCCAGCCCCTATTGGTCCTCCGCGGCGAAGTCCTCCGGGGTCACCTCGTCGAGGAAGTTCTTGAACTTCTCGACGACCTCGTCCGTGTCCTCGACCTCGTGCTCGAACTCGATCGACGACTCCTCGATCACGTCTTCGGCGGCGAAGATCGGCGCCTGGCAGCGGACGGCCAGCGCGATCGCGTCGGAGGGGCGCGAGTCGATCTCGATCTCCGAGCCGTTGACCGAGATCGTGATCGAGGCGTAGAAGGTGTTGTCGCGCAGCTCGGTGACCGAGACGCGCTCGCACTTGGCGTCGAGCTGCTCGAGCATCTCGATGAGGAGGTCGTGGGTCATCGGGCGGGGCGTCGAGGCGCCCTGGAGCTTCATCAGGATCGCGGCGGCCTCGGGATGGCCGATCCAGATCGGCAGGAAGCGGTTGCCGTCGGTCGTCTTCAAAAGCACGATCGGCTGTTTGCCGACCATGTCGAAGCTCACGCCATAGATCTGCATGCGCTGCACGTAGTCAGCTTAAAGCGCCCGCGCGATCTTCGGAAAGCCGCGGCGAAGCGTGCGCCCAACGGCCGCGGCGATCACGCGGTCGAGGCCCGGGACCGCCGTGTCGAAGCTGATCGTGTAATCGAGATGGCTGCGACCGTCGCCGGTCGAGGAGAACACCATGACCCCGAGGTGGTTGCGAAGCGGGGTGCCCTTGGTGACGCGGTACTCGATCCGCTCGTTCGGGACCGCCTCGGTCACCGTCTCCTCGAACGGAAGCATCCCCTTGGCCGAGAGCTTGCGGACCGAGCCCACGCCGTCGGGATCGGTTTGACCTGCCGAGATCCGCTCGACGTCAAGGCCGAGGAGCGGCTTCAAGTTCTCGTGCTTCGAGAGGTGCGCGTAGAGGCGCTCGACAGGAACGTCGAAGTCGTAGGTCTCGTGGACGGCGGCCATCGCGTGTGGAACCTACTGAGGGCAGATATCGTCGAGGCGTGCGCGCAGTGAGCTGTCAGCGGGCCGAGCTCTCGGTTGTCGAGCAGGAGACGCCCGCCCCAGGCAAGGGCCAGCTTCTGATCGACGTCCTTCGCTGCGGCATCTGCGGCTCGGACCTCCACGCCCGCCACCACTGCGACGAGCTCGCCGACGTCGTCGCGGCGATCGGCTACGACGACTTCATGCGCTCGGAGCAGCCCGTCGTCTTCGGACACGAGTTCGTCGGGCGCATCGCGGAGCACGGCCCCGGCTGCCGCAAGGCAGCGCCGGAGGGAGCGGACGTGGTCGCCGTGCCGCTGATCCGCCGCGGCAGGGATGTGCATACGGTCGGCCTCTCTGCGCACGCGCCCGGCGCATACGCAGAGCAGATGATCGTCGAGGAATCGCTGGCATTCGAGGTGCCGAACGGCCTGGCGCCTGACGTCGCGGTGCTGACCGAGCCGATGGCCGTGGGTCTCCACGCGGTTCGGCGAGGCGAGGTGAAGAAGCGCGATGTCGCGATCGTCATCGGCTGCGGCCCGGTCGGCCTGGCGGTAGTCCTGCACCTAAAGGCAAACGGCGTTCGCAATGTGATCGCAAGCGATTTCTCGCCCGGTCGCCGTGCCCTGGCGAAGGCCTGCGGGGCGGACATCGTGGTCGATCCGGCGACCGAATCGCCTTACGGCACCGACGCGTCAGAGGGCCATCTCACGGACATGCCGGACGCCCTCGACACCGCCATCGGAGCGATCGAGAAGGCGCACCGGTTGCGTCTTCCCTGGTGGCACGTCTGGCGGGCGGCCGACGTGGCCGGCGTCAAGCCGAAAAGCCCGGTGGTCTTCGAGTGCGTAGGGGTACCGGGCGTGATCGACGGGATCATCGCCGACGCGCCGCTCTTCACGCGGGTCGTCGTAGTCGGCGTGTGCATGGGGGCCGACCAGTTCCGCCCCTCGATGGCGATCAACAAGGAGATCGACATGCGCTTCGTCGTCGGCTACACCCCGGCCGAGTACCGCGAAACGCTCCACAAGCTCGCGGAGGGCGAGGTCGATGCGAGCCCGGTCGTCACCGGCACGGTCGGGCTCGAGGGAGTCGAGCCGGCGTTCGACGCGCTCGGCGATCCCGAAACGCACGCGAAGATCCTGATCGACCCGAAGCGCGAGGGCGCGGAGATCGGCCAGTAGAGCTGGTTAGCGGTTCGCCGGAGCGCGCGAGCTAGCCGAGGCTGTTTGCCTCACGATCTCGCAGGGCCGCGAGCGTTCCCGCGTACATCCGCTGCTTGATCGTGCCCAGGGTCTTCGGGTCGTTCTTCGCGAGCGGCGCGACCCGTTCGATGGCTCGGGCGACGACATGGTCGAGCTCCACGGCTTCATCGACGAGCCCGGCTTCGGCCGCCTCCAGGCCCCCATAGCGGCGGCCGGTCGTCATCGCCTCGTGAGCTGATCGCTTGAGGTTTCGGGCCTGAACCAACGCTGCCATCCCCGGCGTGAACGGGATGTTGATCTCGACCTCCGGCAAGCACCAGTACCCGCGGTCGGAACGCATCACCTTGAAGTCGTGAGCGACCGCGAGCATCGCACCTCCGGCGAAGGCGTGGCCCTGGATCGCGGCGGCGTTCGGCACTCCGAGCTCGAGCATCCTCGCGTACATGTCGTGGACACCGTCGACGAATGGCACGATCCGCTCGGTGTTCTGTCCCATCCACTCGAGGTCGAGCCCGTTGCACCAGATCTTCCCCTCGGCCGTGACCACGAGCGCCCGTGGCGCCGGCGCAGCCTCGACCTCGTCCAGCGCCGAGTTGAACTCGGCCAGGAAGTCATCGTTGAACCGGTTCTCACCATCGCCGAGACTGAGCACGAAAACGTCGCCGTCGCGGTCGAGCTTCATCGACGGTTCATAACACGACTTGCTGCAAGGCCGGAGTCACGGGCGGTGAGACCGAGGATGCCGGCGGCGGCGCGTGCGGCGAGCTCTTCGTCGTGAGGAGGCCTGCCGGCCACCCCGATGACCGCGCCCTCGAGGGCGCCCATGAACGCGCGGGCCGTGGCCCGGGCGGGCGGCCCGGGCGGGATTGAACCATCCCGCCGTCCGGCGTTGATGAGGCGAACGCAGCGCTTGACCCCGGTTTCCGAGACCCGCTCGACCTCACGCCCGACCTGATGATCCTGCCCGGCGAACTCGAGCCTGAGCGCCATCGCGAATCGGGCTACGTCTCGGCGGCAGAACACCGCGTGCGCCCGAGCCAGCGCAATCAGTTCTTCGACGGGACTTCGGGCCGGTCCCGACGAGGCGCGCCGCTTCCTCTTGCCATGTCACGTCCACCCATCGGAGGGTCGCCAGGACCAAGTCATCCTTGTCGGCGAACTGGTGATAGAGCGCGCCACGTGAGTAACCCGCCTCGCGCGCCACTTGCTCCAGCTTCAGGTTCCCGTATCCGAAGCGGGAGAGGTTTCTGGCGGTCGATTCGAGGAGAGCGGCGCGGCTGCGCTCCCTTCGCTGCGCTTGGGTAGATACAGACATGTATGTATGCTACCGAGACGCGCAGACGAAAGGAATGCGATGGACTCACTTGTTAGAGAGGTTGCGATGCCGCCCGACGCGAGGGCGCTCAGCACGCTCCCCCGCATCGACTACACGGACTCGTTCGTCGCCGAGACGGACCGAGCAAGGGATCTGACCGCCGAACAGTGGGCGCGGAGGATCCTGGAGAGCGCTCCCGTGTGGTTCCTGGCCATGGCGCCCGCCACGTGGCTTTCTCTCGGCCTGAAGCACGGCTTGCCCTGGTCTCGTGAGCACGTCTTGGGCTGGCCGGTGCGCCACCGGGAGCCGGACTACCTGCTGCTCGGCGCAGACGCGAGGACGGGCGCCGAGGCTGAGCTGCTCTTGAGAAGGAAGGGCGACTCGATCTTCTTCGCCACCCTCCTTCAACTCGACAGCCCGGTGATGAAGCGCATCTGGGCTGCGATGGAGGCTCCCCACCGCCGCGTCGTCGCGAGCCTGTTGCGCCGCGGCGTCCGCTCGGAGGAAGTGGGCGATCCTGGATTCGAACCAGGGACCTCGTCCTTATCAGAGACGCGCTCTAACCGACTGAGCTAATCGCCCGGGAGCCGAGCATTGTAGGACGGCTAGCCTCGGCCGGATGAGCCCCCGCCGGCCCGACCTGCCGCGACTCGACCGGGACGACCTTCGCGGCGATCCGATCGCCCAGTTCTCGGCTTGGTGGAGCGAGGCGGAGGAGGTCCCGCTCCGTGACGCGATGACGCTTGCGACGGTGGACGCCGAGGGCCGGCCGGACGCGCGGATGGTCCTCCTCAAGGGCTTCGGCGCGGTGGGCTTTCGGTTCTTCACCAACTACGAGTCGGCGAAGGCGATGCAGCTTGACGCAGCGGGACACGCTGCGCTCGTCATCTACTGGCGCGAGCTCGACCGCCAGGTCCGCGTGCGCGGGCCCATCGAGCGGATCAGTGCCGAGGCGTCGGACGAGTACTTCGCAGGCCGCCCGCGCGACTCCCAGCTCGGCGCATGGGCCTCACCCCAGAGCCAGCCGCTCGCGGATCGCGCCGAACTCGATCGGCGGCTCGAGGAGGTCACGGACTCCTACGCCGATCGCGAGGTCGAGCGGCCGCCGCACTGGGGCGGATACGTCGTCCGCCACGAGACCGTCGAGTTCTGGCAGGGGCAGGTGGGGCGGCTCCACGACCGCTTCCGGTACCGGGCCGAGGGCGGCGGCTGGGTGATCGAGCGGCTGGGGCCTTAGGCGACTGTGGGGTCAGACACCCCGCGGCTCACCCGGTGAGGCCGACGGTTCTGGAGGTGGGGTGTCAGACCCCGGTTTGGCTTTCTGCGAAGGCCAGGAGGTCCTCGAGGTCGTCGAAACTGAGCTCGGCGCGCATCGCGCCCTTCTTCCCGGTCGCGCGCACGCGGACGGCGTGGCCGAGCGCGGCTTCGAGGGCCTCCTCTGCGCGGCGGAGCGCTTCGACCACGTCGGCGTCCGGGACCGCCCGGAGCTTCGGTCGCGCCGCGCCTCCCCTTGCGGCTCGGCGCTCGGTCTCGCGAACCGACCAGCCCGACCCGGCGGCCTCGCGGGCGAGCGCGAGGCGCTCCTCGGTCGACTTCGCGATGAGGATGGCGCGGCCGTGCCCTTCGGACAGCGCGCCCGCTTCGAGCAGCTCGAGCACCTCGTCGGGCAGGTCGAGGATCCTGATCAGGTTGGAGAGCGCGGCGCGGCTGCGGCCAAGGCGGCGGCCGAGCTCCTCCTTGGTCAGGCCGAGGTCCTCGACCAGGGTTGCGCAGGCGCGCGCCTCGTCAACGGGGTTGAGCTGTTCGCGGGCGACGTTCTCGATCAACGCAAGCTCCATGCGCCTTGCCTCGTCCTCATTGCGAAGGAGAACCGGCACCGTCTCGAGCCCGGCCTCGCGCGCCGCGCGCCAGCGGCGCTCGCCGGCGATGATCTCGTAGCGGCCGTCGGTGAGTGGTCGCACGATCAGCGGCTGGATCAAGCCCGCCGTGCGTAGCGACTCGGCGAGCACCGAGATCGACTCTTCGTCGAAGCGCCGGCGCGGCTGCGACGGGTTCGGCAGGATCAGTGACGGCGGTACGTGGCGAAGGGCCGGCTCCTGAACTTCGCCGGGCTGCGGCAGGATCGCGGCGAGTCCGCGGCCCATCCCGCGGCGGTTGGCGCTGCTCATGCTGCTTTCATGCTGCTTTGACCTCCATCACGGGGCCGACTTGGCCGGCATCCCCTCGCTCGACTCGGACTCGATCCGCTCGCTCGCGCTTGGCCAACTCACGCGTCAGGTCTTCATAGGCGACCGACCCCCGGGACGCCGGCGCGTGCTCGGTGACCGGCAAGGCGAAGCTCGGCGCCTCGGCCACCCGCACGCTGCGCGGGATGACCGTGTCGAACACCAGCTCCGGGAAGTGTTGTCTCAATTCTCTTTCGACGTCATTGGCAAGCCGGGTCCTCTCGTCATGCATGGTGATGACGAGCCCGGTCAGAACGAGCGTGGGATTGAGCTTGCGGCGAACGAGCTCAAGGGTGTCGAGGAACTGGACGAGGCCCTCGAGCGCCAGATACTCGGCCTGAACGGGCACGAGGACGCGGTCGGCAGCGGTGAGCGCGTTCACCGTCACCGGGCCAAGCGAGGGCGGGCAGTCGAGCAGGGTCAGCGCGAAGCGCTCGCGCACCGGGCCGAGGCCGTCGCGAAGCCGCGTCTCCATGCGGTCGAGGCGGGGCAGCTCGATCGAGGCGCCCGCCAAGTCGCGGCTCGCCGGGACGACCCACAGGTTGTCAGAGCCCGCGGGTCGCGCCGCCTCGGCGACCGAGCTCCCGCCGACGAGGCAGTCGTACGCGGAGGGCTTCGTGTCGCGGTCGAGGCCGAGCGCAACGGTCGCGTTTGCCTGCTGGTCGAGGTCGACGAGGAGGACCTGGTTGCCCTCGCTTGCAACGCACGCGGCGACGTTGACGGCGGTAGTGGTCTTCCCCACCCCGCCCTTCTGGTTCGCGATCGCGTAAACGGCGCCCATCCGCGGCGAGAGTAACGGCGGCCTCGGCCGTGATGCGAAGTGTGCGCAAGGTGCCTGGCACGACGCCTGGTGCCTGGCACCTCAGGCGAGCGGGCGCTTTTTGGCGAGGCCGGGGCGGCGCGGGAGGCGCTCGGGCGTAGGGCCGGCCTTGTGGAGGACGTGGAGGTGGCGGTGCTCGTAGCCCGCGCTCTCCCCCACCTCGATTACTCGCACGGCCTCCATCGCCGTCGCCTCGGCCGCGCGCTTGAGCTCCTCCTCCTCGTCCGCATCTCGCTTCCCCTTCCACGCGATGAGCACGCCCCCTTCCCGAAGAAGCGGCGAGGCGAGCTCGGCGAGCGTCGCGAGCCTGGCGACCGCCCGCGCCGTGACGGCGCCGTACGCCTCGCGACCGCCAGCGCCGGCGGCGGCGTGCTCCTCCGAGCGCGCGTGCACGACCCGCGCGTTCGAGATCCCGGCGTCGGCAATCGTGTCGCGCATGAAGTCGCACTTGCGCGCGACCGACTCGATCAGATCCACCTGTGTATCCGGAAGAGCGAGCGCGAGGACGAGTCCCGGGAATCCGGCCCCGGCGCCGACATCGGCGATCGCGCTCGCCGACCGCAGCTCCGCAACCTCGAGGCCCGTCAGCGAATCGGCGACGTGCGCGCGGCGTGCCTCGGCCGGGTCGCGCACGGACGTCAGCGAGCGCGGATCCGCGGCGAGCAGTTCGAGCACGCGGTCGAGCCTTCGGTTGGCCTCGGGTGAGAGGCCGGACACGCCTCGCCGCTCAGTCGTCGTCGTCGTCGTCGTTTCCGACCAGCGGAGCGACGATCACGCGGCGGTCGGGCTCGTCGCCCTCCGAGAAGGTCTCTATGCCCGAGCGCTCGGCAAGGTGGTCGTGGACGACCTTTCGCTCCGAGGGCGTCATCGGCTCGAGCTCGATCTCCTTGTTCGCCTCGCTCGCGCGGGCGGCGGCGCGCTCGGCCTGGTCCTCGAGCTGCTCGCGGCGGCGCTCCCGGTAGCCGCCCGCGTCGACGATCACGCGTTTTCGGTTCTCGGAGCCTCGCGTCGCAGCGCGGTAGCAGATGAATTGAACAGCGTCGATCGTCTGGCCGCGACGGCCGATCAGGCGGCCGGCGTCTTCGGTCTCGATCGTGCCGGTGATCTGGCGCTCGGACTCGTCAACGGCGACCGACGCGTCGAGGTCGAGCGCCTCGACGACGCGCTCGAGGATCGCGCGCACCCTCTCGGCCGGCGCCTCCGGAATCTCCTCCACAGCCACGGCGGCGACTTTATCGAGCTAGCGGCGCTTCTTCTTCTTGCGCGGCGGAGGTGGAGGCGGGGTCTTGGCTTGGACTTCCTCGACCGTCGGGATCTCGGGGGGCGGGAAGAAGATGCGGACGACGAGCTGCTGGCCGAGCGTCCACACGTTGGTCGAGATCCAGTACACGGCGAGGCCGGCGGGGAAGAACGCGACGAAGGGCGCGAAGGCGATCGGGAGGACGAACATGATGATCCGCTGGTTCTTGTCGGCGCGGGAGGCCATAACCGCGCTCGCGCCCATCTGGGTTCCGATGAAGAGGATGAGCATCACGACAAGCTCGGGTCCCGTCGCCTCGACGGTCAAGTCGTCGATGAAAAGGAACGAAACCGGCGGCTGAGCGAGCATTTCCTCCTTGAACGCAGTGCCGTTCAGGAGCTGATAGAGCGCGAGGAAGACCGGAAGCTGGAGCAGCAGCGGGATGCACGAGGCGAACGGGTTGATCTTGTTTTCCTGGTAGAACGCGATCATCTCGCGCTGCTGTCGCTGCTTGTCGTCCTTGTAGCGCTCCTGGATCGCCTTGATCTGCGGCGAATAGGCCTGGAGCGCGCGCATCGAGCGGATCTGGGAGACCGAGAGGGGCAGGATCACGAGCCGGGTCGCAAACGTGAGCGCGACGATGGAAGCGCCCCACCCGAAGCCGACTTGGTCGTGAAAGAAGGTGATGACCGTGTCGGCCAGGTCGATGAGCGGCTGGAGGATGTTCGCGATGATCATGCGGGAGCCTGGGGCTTGTGCTGGGTTGTCACATGCGCCTGGGGCGCGCGAAAGAGGGTCCGGTCGGACACCGGATCCCAGCCCCCGTGGCTGAACGGGTTGCACCGCAGAACGCGCCACGCGGCGAGGATCGTGCCGCGAACGACGCCCAGCTCACGCACGGCGTCCACCGCGTAGGCGGAGCAGGTGGGCTCGTACTTACAGCGCCGGGGAAGAGCCGGGGATACGAAGCGCTGGTAGAGGCGAATCGGCGCCAGGAAGATTGCAACGAAAGCGTGACGAACTGTGTCGAAAGTGTGTTTCACGTGTTACGCCCGCTCGAATCCGGCTTCGGTGAACAGCTCGCTTAGCGCGGATTCCACGCCGGGCGTGCCCTCGCGCTCGACGAGCCCCGCAGCGTCGTGCCTCGCCACAATCACGAAGTCGAATTCCGCCGGAAGGCCGTCCGACAGCGCCCAGAACGCCTCTCGGATCGCCCGCTTGACCGCGTTTCGCTCGACCGCGCCGCCCACCTTGCGGCTGACGGAGAGCCCGAGGCGCAAACCCGGCGCCTCGTCCGCATCGTCAACGTCGAGCGTCGCTTCGGCTGCCTCCTCTGCGCCCTCGCGCGGAAAGGCGTAAAGGACGAAGTAGCGGTTCGAGTGCGAGCGGCCCTCGCGGTAGACGCGGTCGAAGTCGCCGCTTCGCGAGAGGCGGCCACGCTTGCGCTCGGAGGCCATCTACGGCGTGAGGCGCTTGCGGCCTTTGGCCCGCCGGCGCCGGAGCACGTCGCGGCCCGAGCGCGTACGCATACGCTTGCGAAAACCGTGAGTCTTCGCTCGCTTGCGCTTCTTTGGCTGCCAGGTGCGCTTCATAGTCAGGGAGTGGCCCAGCGGGGCCGGAGCCGGGGTGCTCGGGCGGGCGAGCGCCAGTATAGAGAGCGGCCACTGGCTCCCTCCGACCCAACGGCGTCGCCGTCCTCGCGTCTTTTCGCCGCGATTTGCGAGGTCCCCGGGGAGAGGCAGCCGGACCGTCGTTATGGTCGCCGACGTGCCTGCGGAAAGGGAAATCAGCGATCCCGAGAGCGCCTGGGCCCGAGCCCGTGAGGAGCTCGGGCGCTCGCTTCCTGCGGCGACCTTCGACCTCTGGATCGCTCCCCTTCGCGCCGTCGGCTCCCATGCCGAGACGCTCTATCTCACCGGGCCGGAGCGCGTGAGGACCTGGGTCGGGCGCCGGTACATGGAACCGCTCGAAGAGGCGCTGGGGCGTGCCGGGTCGAGCTTCGAGCGCATCTCGCTGGTCGAGCCGGCGTCGAAGCCGAGCGGTGGCGCTGGTACCTCGCGTATCGCCGAGCCGCTCCCCGTCAACCCCACGCACCACTTCGACCGCTTTGTGATCGGATCCGGCAACCGCTTCGCACACGCGGCGGCGCTGGCGGTCGCCGAGGCGCCGGGCGAGGCCTACAACCCCCTGTATCTCCACGGGCCACCCGGGCTCGGCAAGACACACTTGATGGGCGCGATCGCGGGCTACCTTCGCGGCCACCACCGCGAACTGACCGTCCACTACACGACCGCCGAGCGCTTCACGAGCGAGTTCGTGACCGCGCTTAGGACCCAGGGGCCCGAGCGCTTCAAGCAGCGCTATCGCGGCCTCGATGCCCTGCTCATCGACGACGTCCAGTTCCTCGAGGGCAAGGAGAAGACGGAGGAGGAGTTCGTCCACACCTTCAACACGCTGTTCGCTGCCGGCAAGCAAATCGTGATGTCCTCCGATCGCCCCCCGAGCGCCCTCGCCGCGCTCGAAGAGCGCCTGCGCGATCGCTTCGAGTGGGGCCTCACGGTCGAGCTCGAGCCGCCCGATCTGAGGACCCGCGTGGCGCTTCTCTGGCGTTTCGCCGCCGACGCGATCGACCAGCTTCCTGAGCCGGAGGTCCTGAGAGACATCGCTAACCGCTCGACCGGAAACGTGCGGAAACTCGAGGGTGCGCTCACCCGCGTACTCGCGCACTCCTCGGTGTACGACGAGCCGCTAGCAGCCGGCGCCGTTGACCGTGCGCTCCCTGCGGAGCCAGTCGGGGCCGGCGAGACCGTAATCGCTCCCAGCGTGGCCGCGATTCAGGAAGCGGTCGCGTCCGTGGCAGGAATCTCGCGGGCCGATCTCCTCTCCGCCAAGCGCTCGCCCCAGGTGGTTCGCGCTCGTCACATGGCGATGTTTCTCGCGCGTGAGCTGACGCCACTTTCGCTCGTTCAGATCGCCCGCGATTTCAACCGCGACCATTCCACCGTGATCCATGCGATCCGGGCTGTCGATGCGCGCAACGAGCTCGATTCCGAGACCGCTGGAGATATCCACAGCGTCCGGGCGCTACTGGGAGAACGAAGCGGTCGCGGCGGCCTCGAGCCTGGAGAAGCCAACGGCCCGGAGTCCCGTCCACAGCAATGATCAACATGCCTTTCCCGCCCCATGCCTGAGAAAGCACGCTTTATCCACGTCTCTCCACACCCCTGATACATCTGATCGCATAGAAAGACTCTTGACATGAACAGAACGACACCTTGCTTAAGCCCATGAAGCTCACCGCTCCCCGAGAATCCTTCGTCACAGCCCTTGGCCACGCCGGGCGGGCCGTCTCTTCTCGCTCCACGCTGCCGTCACTCGGCGGCGTGCTCTTCAAAGCGAGCTCAGACTCGCTGGTCCTGCGGGCGACCGACATGGAGATGGGCGTCTCGCTCACGCTCTCAGACGTGAACGTCGAGCGCGAGGGCACGGTGCTCTTGCCGGGCCGGTTGCTCGCCGACGTGGCGCGGAGCCTCCCCGCCGGCGACGTGACGATCGAGCAGCGGACCGAACAGCGCGACGTCGAGCTCACCGCCGGCGACGCTCGCTTTCACTTTCGCACCCTTCCCGCCGAGGACTTCCCGCGCTTGCCCGAGGTGGAAGGCGATGCGGCGACGCTTCCGGCGGGGCCGCTGGCCGAGACGATCGACCGAGTTGCTCGCGCGGCGTCGCGCGACGAGGTGCGGCCGATCCTGACCGGCGTGCTCGTCCAGGCCGAAGGGGACTCGCTCACGATGGTCGCGACGGACTCCTATCGTCTTTCGGTCAAGCACACGAAGCTCGAGACGACGCTTTCGCAGGCGCTCGACGCGAACGTGCCCGCACGAGCTCTGCGGGAGCTGGCGCGGCTGATCTCGACCGCCGGCGCTGAGAGCGTTGACATCTCGCTCTCGCGAAACCAGGTGGTCTTCACGCTCTCAGACGTGGCGCTCTCGTCGCGGCTCATCGAGGGTCAGTTCCCGAGCTGGCGCCAGCTGATCCCCGAGACGTTCGACCACGAGGTGCGGCTGCCGCGGGAAGAGCTCCTGGAGGTCTCTCGCCGCGTCTCACAGCTCGCGCAGCGAAACGCTCCGCTCCGCTTCGCGTTCGCAGAGGGGGAATTGACGGTCGCGGCGGAGACGCCCGACATCGGCGACGCGAGCGAAGGGATGCCCGCGCCGTACTCGGGCGAGCCACTCGAGATCGCGTTCAACCCGCAGTTCCTGATCGAGGGGATCGAGACCGTCGAAGGGGACGAGATCGCCGTGCAGATCTCCTCGCCGCTTCGCCCTGGCTTGCTGCGGCCGGTGGGCTCCGAGGACTTTTCGTACCTAGTCATGCCCATCCGCCTCAACGTCTGAGGGTGCGCCCGCGTGAGGGTCGTCTCGCTCAAGACTCTCGGGTTTCGCAACCTGACGGCGGCCGAGGTCGAGCTGGGGGACGGGATCACGCTTCTCCACGGGGGAAATGGCGCGGGCAAGACGAACATGCTCGAGGCGCTCTACATGGGCCTTGCGGGCCGCTCGTGCCGGACCCGGGCCGACCGCGAGACGATCGCCTTCGGCGAATCGCTCTCTCGCTCAGAAGTCGTGATCGACGACGCCGGTGAGCGCCGCGAGTTCCTCTGCGCAGTCGACCGGGAGAGCGGCCGCCGGCATCTGGTGAACGGATCGGAGACGACCGAGGCCGCTCTGCTTCGGCCGCCCCTCGCCGTCTTCATGCCCGACCGGCTCACGCTGGTGAAGGGCCCGCCCGCCGCGCGGCGCTCGCACCTCGACGGATTCGTGGCAGCGCTCCGGCCTGCGAGAGCCGAAGCGCGCCGGCGCTACGCGCGAGCACTCGCCCAGCGGAACGCGCTCCTCGGCCGGATTCGCTCCGGCTTCGCGGCGCGCGACTCCCTCGACGCCTGGGATGCAGAGCTCGCCGAGGCGGGCGCCGCGCTGATGGCGACACGCGCTGCCGCTCTCGAGACCCTTGCGCCGCTCTTCGCCGAAGCTGCGACAGAGCTGGGACTTGACGAGCCGGCACTTCGCTACTCGCCGCGAAGCCGCGCCGTATCGGCCGACGAGCTTCGAGGCGAGCTCGCCGAGCGCCGTGACTCGGACCTGGCCCGCGGCTTCACGGGCCATGGCCCGCATCTCGACGAGGTCGGGATCACCCTGGGCGGGCGCGCCGCACGACGGTACGCATCCCAGGGCCAGCAGCGCTCCACGCTCCTCGCGCTGCTCTTCGCCGAGCGCGACGCGCTATTGGCCGAACGGGCCGATCCGCCGCTGATGCTGTTGGACGACGTGACCTCGGAGCTCGACCCGGGGCGCCGCGAGCTTCTCTGCGGGAGGCTCGTCGCCGGCGGTGGACAAGCGCTCGTGACCGCCACGGAGGCGTCGCACCTGCCCGCTTCGTGCGAGCGGCTCGAGCTGGCGGTGCGCAGCGGCGCGGTCATCCGCGGCGTCGGCGGCGCCACCGAGGCAGCGTGAGCGCCGCGCGGAGAAGGGGGGAGCAGGGCCCGCCGCGCTCGCTCGCCTCGGCGCTTGAGGAGCTCAGGGGGGAGGTCGCCCCGCAGACTCTCCTCGCCGCGGTCCAGGAGGCCTGGCCCGGCGCCGCCGGAGCGCTCGCGGCCGCCCAAGGCGAGCCGGTGGCCGAACGGGCGGGCACCGTGACGGTCGCCTGCCGCTCGGCGACGTGGGCCCAAGAGCTCGATCTGATGAGCCCGGTCCTGGTCGAAAAGCTCACGGCGCAACTGGCGGATGGCCCGTTTGCGGAGGCCCTCGCGGGGCTTCGCTTCACCGCCGACGCGGCGCGTTCTGACCCAGCCTGACCCGAAGTTCGCGACAGGTCACGCCTCTGTAGCTCTTTGTTCGGTATTTGCAGGCATTTTATGGCTCCTAGCCTGCGATTTTCCGCGCCCCTCCCTGGTATCCTTATGTGAACTCGACAGGTGGGCTCCGGCCCCGTCCGAACGCGGCTTTAGAGTCGTCTGCGGCGGCCGGAAAAGCTCCCGCGAGGCAACCCCGAAAGGTCCAAGTGGCAAAAGCAACGAGCGCCGGCAAGGCTGACGCGAAAAAGAACGGTGCCGCCAAGGATGGCGACTACACCTCCGGCGAGATCACGGTCCTACGTGGGCTCGACCCGGTCAGAAAGCGCCCCGGCATGTACATCGGCTCCACCGGGCCACGCGGGCTTCACCATCTGGTCTACGAGGTCGTCGACAACTCGGTCGACGAGGCGCTCGCCGGCCACTGCGACCACATCACGGTCACGGTCCACCCCGACGAATCGGTCACCGTCGTGGACAACGGGCGCGGCATCCCCGTGGACGAGCATCCCGAGGAGAAACGCCCGGCGGCCGAGGTCGTCCTGACGGTCCTCCACGCCGGCGGCAAGTTCGGCGAGGGCGGGGGCTACAAGGTCTCGGGCGGGCTCCACGGCGTCGGCGTCTCGGTCGTAAACGCACTCTCGGCGAGCCTTCACCTCGAGGTCCGCCGCGACGGCTCGACCTGGACCCAGGACTACGAGCGCGGCGAGCCGCAGGGCGACCTCGCCAAGGGCACAGCGACGAAGGAGACGGGCACCACGATCTCGTTCGCTCCCGACCCGGAGATCTTCGAGGAGATCTCCTACGACTATCCAACCCTCGCCGAGCGGATGCGCGAGACGGCCTTCCTCACCCGCGGCCTTCGGATCGACCTCGACGACGAGCGAGCCGGTGGCCAGAAGGACTCTTTCCACTACGAGGGCGGGATCGTCGACTTCGTCCACCACCTGAACGAGAACAAGGACGCCCTTCACAAGAAGACCGTCTACTTCGAGCACGAGTCCGACGATGGCGCGGTCGAGGTGGCGATGCAATGGAACTCCTCGTACCAAGAGTCCGTCTTCACCTTCGCCAACAACATCAACACGCACGAGGGCGGCTCCCACCTCTCCGGCTTTCGCTCGGCCCTCACCCGCACGATCAACGCATACGGCCGCGACAAGGGGCTCCTCAAGGAGAAGGACCCGAACCTCTCGGGCGAGGATGTCCGCGAGGGCCTGACCGCCGTGATCTCGGTGAAGCTCGCCGAGCCGCAGTTCGAGGGCCAGACGAAGACCAAGCTCGGAAACCCGCACGTCGAGGGGCTCGTGAAGGAGACGGTCAACCGCAAGCTCGGCGAGTTCCTCGAGGAGAATCCCACCGACGCGCGGCGAATCGTCTCGAAGTCGGTCGACGCGGCGCGCGCTCGTGACGCCGCTCGCAAGGCGCGCGACCTCACCCGCCGCAAGTCGGCGCTCGAGAACTCGACCCTGCCGGGCAAGCTCGCCGACTGCTCGGTCAAGGACCCGCGCGACGCCGAGATCTTCATCGTCGAGGGCGACTCCGCGGGCGGCTCGGCCAAGCAGGCGCGAGACCGCTCAACGCAGGCAGTGCTGCCGTTGCGCGGGAAGATCCTGAACGTCGAGAAGAGTCGGATCGACAAGGTCCTCTCGAACATCGAGATCCAGGCGATGATCACCGCGATCGGGACTGGCGTCCACGACGAGTTCAACCTCGAGGACGCCCGCTATCACAAGATCATCCTGGCCTCCGACGCCGACGTGGACGGCGCCCACATCCGCACGCTCGCGCTCACCTTCCTCTACCGCCAGATGCCCGAGCTGATCGACGCGGGATACGTCTACATCGCAAAGCCGCCGCTTTACCGCGTGAAGCAGGGCAACCGCTCGCGCTACGTGGAGAAGGAGTCGGAGCTCGAGGAGTATCTCCTTGCCGACCGGCTCGAGGGCTATGAAGTCGCCGACTCAGAGGGCAAGAAGACGAAGCTCACCGCGGCGCGCTGGCAGCGCTTCAACCGAAAGCTCAAGGAGTACGAGGGCTGGTACGACGCGCTTCGTGCGGAGCACGGGGGAGAGCTGATCGCCTTCCTTTCGGAGTCGCAGATCCTCGACGCGGGAGCGGATTCACTCTCGGCAGTGACGAAGCTGGTCGAGGACGACGACCCCGAGGCAGAGCCGTTCGAAACCGAGCTGGTCTCCGCTGCCGGCGACGAGCTCCATATAAAGGCCACGCACCGCCGCTCGGGACTCGCGCGCTTCTACACGCTCAGCGGTGAGCTGTTCGAATCGACGGATTACCGCCGCCTCGTCGGTGTCCACGCCGAGCTGCTCTCGCAGGTCGGGCGCCCGCCGTTCACCGTGATGCTCAAGGACAAGACGCGCATCGCCGACTCCTTCGGCGCGCTGCAGACGACCGTCGTCGATCTCGCCAAGCAGGGCGTGACGATGCAGCGCTTCAAGGGACTCGGCGAGATGAACGCCGACCAGCTCCGCGAGACGACGATGGACCCCGCGACGCGCACGCTCCAGCGCGTGACGATCGAGGACGCCGCGGCGGTGGACCGCGTCTTCACCGACCTCATGGGCGACAAGGTCGAGCCGCGCAAGGTCTTCATCGAAAAGCACGCCGGCGACGTGAAGTTCCTCGATGTCTGAGTCCGGCAACGGCGGAGCGGGAGGCCTCGATGCCCTGACCGGGCGGATCGAAGACCGCGAGCTGACGACGGAGATGCGCAGCTCGTATCTCGACTACGCGATGAGCGTGATCGTGGGCCGCGCGCTGCCCGACGTGCGCGACGGGCTGAAGCCGGTCCATCGCCGCGTCCTCTACGCGATGCACGACCTGGGCCTTCAGCCCAACCGCGGCTACCGCAAGTGCGCCTTCATCGTCGGCGAGGTGATGGGCAAGTACCACCCGCACGGCGACTCGGCGATCTACGACACCCTCGTCCGCCTCGCCCAGGACTTCGCCCTCCGCTCACCGCTCGTCGACGGCCAGGGCAACTTCGGCTCGATCGACGACGACCCGGCCGCGGCCATGAGATACACCGAGGCCCGGCTCGAGCGGCTCGCGACCGAGATGCTCCGCGACATCGACGCGGACACCGTCGACTTCGGGCCGAACTACGACGAGACCTCGAATGAGCCGCTCGTCCTTCCCTCGCGGTTTCCGAACCTGCTCGTCAACGGCTCGACCGGCATCGCTGTCGGCATGGCGACGAACATCCCGCCTCACAACCTCGGCGAGGTGATCCGGGCGACCAAGGCCTACATCGAGAACCCCTCGATCGACCTGGCCGGCCTGATGGAGCACGTGACGGGGCCCGACTTCCCGGGCGGCGGGATGATGAGCGCCCAGGGCATCCGCGACGCCTACGCGTCAGGCCGCGGCAGCGTGCGCATACGTGCGCGCGCTCACGTTGAGCCGCTTCGCGGCGGCAAGGACGCGATCATCGTTTCTGAGCTGCCCTACATGGTGAAAAAGGGCGGCGAGGGTGGCCTGATCACGAAGATCGCCGACCTCGTGCGCGACAAGAAGATCACCGGGATCTCGGACCTTCGCGACGAGTCGGACCGCTCGGGCATGCGCCTCGTGATCGAGCTCAAGCGCGGCGGCGACCCGGCGGCGGTGGTCTTGAACCAGCTCTACAAGCACACGCCGATGCAGAACTCGTTCGGGCTAAACATGGTCGCGCTCGTGAACGGCGTGCCGCGCACGCTGGGCCTGAAAGAGCTGATCGCCCACTACGTCGACCACCAGCGCGACGTCATCGTGCGCCGCACCCAGTACGAGCTTCGCCAGGCCGAGGCCCGCGCTCACATCCTCGAGGGTCTGCTCGTCGCGCTCGACAACCTCGACGCGGTGATCGAGCTCATCCGCGGCTCGGCCGACCCGGTCGAGGCAAAGGCTGGGCTCATCAAGAACTTCGAGCTCTCCGAACTTCAGGCACAGGCGATCCTCGACATGCGCCTCCAGCGTCTGACGGCGCTCGAGTCCGACAAGATCCGCGCGGAGCACGCAGAGCTTCAGGAGCGGATCGCCGAGCTTCGTGCGATCCTCGGCGACCCCGCGCGCATCGACGGGATCATCGTCGACGAGCTTTCAGAGATCGAAGGCAAGTACGCCGACGAGCGGCGCACCGAGATCACTCACTTCGAGGGCGACCTCAACATCGAGGACGTGATCGCCGACCAGCAGATGGTCGTTTCGCTCACGCACTCTGGCTACGCGAAGCGGCTGCCGCTTGCTACCTACCGCCAGCAGCGCCGCGGCGGCGTCGGCGTGATGGGGATGAACCTGAAGGAGGAGGACTACATCGAGCATCTCCACATCTGCTCGACCCACGACTTCCTCCTCTTCTTCACCAACCGCGGCAAGGTCTACCGCCTCAAGGTCTACGAGCTGCCCGAAGGCTCGCGCACCCACCGCGGACAGGCGCTCGTGAACGTGCTCCCGCTCCGCGACGGCGAGCGAGTCATGGCCGTGATCCCCACGCGCGACTTCAAGGAGGACAAGTTCCTCGTCTTCGCGACCGCCGACGGCCAGATCAAGAAGACCGAGTTTCTCGCCTACAACACGAAGATCAAGGCAGACGGCATCATCGCGATCAAGGTCCGTGATGACGACGAGCTCGTCCAGGTTCGCCTCACCTCGGGCGAGGACGACATCCTCATGGTCTCGAAGTCGGGGAACGCTTCGCGTTTCAACGAGTCTCAGGTTCGCCCAATGGGCCGTGGCACCGGTGGCGTGCGCGGCATGAACGTCTCGAAGAAGCTGCCAGGCGGCGAGAAGAACCGCGTCCTCGCCATGGACGTGGCGCGGGACGACTCCCAGCTCTTCGTCGTGACCGAGAACGGCTACGGCAAGCGCACCGAGGTGCCGGAGTATCCGGTCAAGGGCCGCGGAACCCAGGGCGTCCTCACGATCCGGATGACCGAAAAGAAGGGCGGCCTCGCCGGCGCTCTCATCGTGCGCGAGCACCAGGATCTTCTCTTCATTTCGCAGAACGGCATGGTCCAGCGGACCAACGCCGGCGGCATCTCGCTGATGGGCCGCGCAACGCAGGGCGTCCGCGTGATGAACATGAAGGAGGACGACTGCGTGAGCGCCGTGGCGCTGGTGGTCGAGTCCTCGACTCCCGTCAACGGCGACGGGGAGCCGTCGATTCAGGAAGAGCTCGAAGAGGCCGAGGCGGCTGGCGAGTAGCGCCGGACGGAGCCGCCGTTGCGCGACTTCTGGGCGTGAATCGGTTTCTATAGACGCTCCATGTCGCGCCGCTTGCTCATCTCGCTGGCATCGGCCCTATCCCTGTCGGTTTCGGTCCTCGGCGGCGTCCAGGCAACCGGAGCGACCGACCCCGCCGCGGCGCGCAGCGGCCAGCCGAACGTTCTTCTGATCGTCACCAACAATCAGTCCTACCGCCACAGCGGCCTTGAGTTCCTCGACGCGATCGAAGCACTCGACTCTGTGGCGTTTACGAACGCGTTCAACACCAACCCAATCGGCGATCCCGGGCGGGCCACCTTGCTCACGGGCCTCTATGACCACAACACCGGAATCGTCTCGAACGGCCTTGCAAGCTCATTCGACGACTCCAACACGATCGCGACCTGGTTCGACGATGCGGGATATCGCACCGGCCTCTACGGCAAGTACCTGATCGGCTATCCCTTCGGCAGCCTCGAGACGCCGGACGGCTGGGACGATTGGCGGGCCTTCTTCAAGGCGCCTTCCTTCTACGGGTTCGAGCTCGTCGAGAACGGCAGCCGCCAGCAGTACCCAGACGGATCCGGGATCAACTCCACAGAGCTTCTGGCCGAGCAGGTAGAGGCGCTGATCGCAAACCCTTCAAGCGACCCGTTCTTCGCCGTCTACTCGCCGCGAGCCGTGCACCCGCCGCTCGAGAGCACGCCGGCTCACGAAGGGAGCCACGCTCAGACACCGGTTGACCTGCCCGAGAACTTCAACGAGAGGAGCGCCGGCGCGCCCTCATGGACCGCTGGCCTCGAGCCCGTTGACAAGAACGCCATCAGGCGGCAGATCCGCGGCGGGTGGGAAACGCTCGAATCGGTCGATGACGCCGTCGAAGGGTTCGTCAATCTGCTCACCACCCAAGGCGAGCTCGACGAGACCATCATCGTCTTCATGTCTGACACCGGCATGTCGCTGGGCTCTCACCGCTGGCCCAAGAAGACGTGTGGCTGGGAGGAATGCATCCACGTTCCTTTCCTGATCTCGGCCCCCGGGATCGGCGAGCGGACGGAGCGGGCCCTCGTTTCGAACGTCGATCTCGCGCCGACGCTTGCCGACCTCGCAGGGATCCCCGCTCCGGCGGTGGACGGCGAAAGCCTCGGGCCGCTGCTCCGGGAAGAGGTCCCGTCGCTCGGCCGAGACGTTCTACTCCACCACTCTCAAGAAAGGTCGGTCCGGCGCTCCGACGTACCCACCTTCGACGGCATTCGGACGAAGCGCTGGAAGCTCCTCGACTACGAATCCGAAGAGCCGGAGCTCTACGACCTTCGCAACGACCCATTCGAACTCTTAAACCTGGCCGGGAAGAGCAAGTACCGCCCGGTGATGCGCCGCCTGCGCGCCGCGATCAGAGAGCTGCGCGGACCCGCCTGAGCTGCCGGGTTCGCGGCGCCTTGCCGTTTGCTTGAATGAAAGGACCAGAGAAAGGAGGTGGTCCTAATTCCAATGCTTAACGGGACTCTGGAGGTGTCGGAACACTAGGTGGCACGTGTGGGCCGCCTGGTGGAATACCAACCAGGCGCCGGCGGCCAATGAGAGGCGGGAACTTGTCCCACTCGCTGTCAATCTCCGGCCGTCCGAATCGCACGACTCGTACCGATGGGCCGCTCCTGACCAGGGGCGGCCCATCGCATTCTCTACGGAACTACGAACCGCAGCTCGGTCATCCCGCTCCTGAAGGTTCGGCTTTCCAGCAGCCTGAGCTCGCCCTCGACCGGTCGTGCGAAGAGGGGGATGCCCTCACCGATCCAAACGGGCACCTGTGTGACAATGAGCTCGTCGAGCAGCCCCGCCTCTGCGAACTGGGACGCCAGGTCTCCGCCGCCAACCACCCACACATCCCGTCCGGACGCCGCTTTGGCGATTTCCGGGTGGTGTTCTGAGACTTCGCCTGCGACGAAGCGGATGTCTGCGCCTTCGAAGCGCTTGAGCTCCCGCGAGGAGAAGACCCAGCCGGGGACATCCGAGTACGCCCATTCGTGACCGCCGTCCTGGAGCCACTCGTACGTTGCAGAGCCCATCACGACCGCGCCAACCTTCTCGTAGAAGTTCTCATAAGCGTTCTCCGTCGCCTCAGCGCGGCTGAGCCCAGGCTCAGGTCCCTCGAATCCCATCAGCCAATCAAGCGACCCGTCCGGGCGTGCGATGAACCCGTCGAGCGTGGCGGCCGCGTAATAGACGGTCGCCACGGCGCTAAGCCGCGAGGAGGTACCGCTCCCACGCGTCCGGGACGCGTGGGCTCGCGATGCGGATGAAGACGGTCGGGCCCGGCGGCTTCGGGTGAGCTCGAAGCGGCATCGCCGCCTCCGTCGGCAGGCGGTTGCCCTTCCTGCGGTTGCACGGAGCGCAGGCGGCGACGATGTTGTCCCAGTGAGACGAACCACCTCGGCTACGCGGAATCACGTGGTCGACGGTGAGGCCGGCTGACTCCCGCCCGCAGTACTGGCACGTGTAGGAGTCGCGGGCGAGCACGGCTCGGCGCGTGATCTTGCGGCGATGCACGTTGCGCGGCACGCGGACGTAGCGAACGAGGCGGATCACGCACGGTCGCTCGAGCTCCAGCCGCTCGGAGTGGAGAAAGCCCTCGCGCCGCTCGATCACCTCGGCCCTTTCCTTGAGCACGAGCACTGCGGCGCGCCGCATCGTGCAGACGTTGATCGGCTCGTAGCTCGCGTTGAGCACCAGCACCCGTCCGCCGGGCCGGCTGGGTTGATGCGTCCTCCCGCCGTGGAGGCGTCCAGCAATCACAGCGCGCCCGTTCCGGCGCTCCTCGCCTACGTGAGGTTCCTCCACCACGACTGCCATGACCGCTGCGGATTCTAATCGCGCCGGACGGCGAACCGGTGAGGAGCTCTTAAGGGAGCGGCCCCGCCACCGGGTAGCTCCCCAGGACGCGGACGTTCTCCGCCTTGTTGCGGAGCGCTCCGATGGCCTCGGCAACCGGAGGGTCCGAGTCGGCGCCCTCCATGTCGATGAAGAACATGTAGCGGCCGAGCTCGTAGCGGCGCGGGCGGGACTCGATCCGGGTCATGTTGACCTCGCGGTTGGAGATCTCGTACAGGGCGTCGACCAGCGCGCCGGGATGATCGGCGCCGAGCTCGGAGAAGATCAGCGTCGTCCGCCACGCCTCGCCCTCCTCCGCCTCGGCCTTGACGCCCTGGGGGGCGAGCCACGCGAAGCGGGTGAGGTTGCCCGTCTCGTCTTCGACGCCCTCGCGCAGGACCACGCAGCCATAGATCTCGGCGGCCGAAGGGGTGCCCAGCGCCGCCCAGCGCCCATCCGCTTCGGAGACCTGGCGTACCGCCTCCGCCGTCGAGTCCGCGCTTCGGATCTCGGCTCGGGGCAGCTCCTCGCGGAGAAACCGGGCGCACTGAGCACTCGGCTGGGGATGGCTGACGACCACTTCCACGTCGGTGATCTCGAGCTGGGTCCGCGCGACCAGCGCCTGCGAGATCTCGTGGTCGTGCTCACCGGCGATGACGACGCTCTCGGCATCGAAGGCGAGCGCATCGAGCGCAGGCCGCACGGACCCTTCGATCGAGTTTTCGAAAGGCACCAGGGCACGATCGGCTTCGCCTCGGGCGACCCCCATGACCGCGTCATGAATCGTCGCCACGGGCAGCGGCTCGACGCCTGCGGTTGAGCGCTCAGCCGCAGCGCGCAGCGCGTCGTCCGAGAAGGTCCCGGCCGGCCCGAGAAAGGCAACCGAATGGGGCTCCATGCTGATCGCGGCCCTCAGCCGCCGAAGCTGACTTGGTAGGTGAGCTCGTTGTTGTCGACGATCGACTCGCCCGCGACCGGGAACACGGTGACGATCAATGTCAGCTCCTCATCGGCCGGGATCTCGCCTGCCACCGGCAGCCGGGCCGAGCCCTCCTCGGCGGGGTTGATCCGCTGGATCGTCGCCTCGCTCTCGATCGGTTCGGTCGAGCCGAGAAGCTCGTAGGCCACGACCACGTCGGTTTCCTCGGTGGCGCCGCCGTTCAGAACGCTGACCTCGATCGAGGTCGGAATCTGGTTCGAGGTATTGAGAGTGTCCGGCGTAAGAAGCACGTTGCCCGGCTGGATCGTCACCGAAGAGATCTCGGTTCCGCGGGTAGCGTCCTGGACCGCGCCGGTGTCGGCTGCCACCTGAGATAGAAGCCGCGCGATTTCGAGCTGGTCAAGCCACAGCTCGTTCGGAGCGGGCAGGAAGATCGAGGAGGGCGCCGACCCGTCGAGGCCCTCGTCTTCGAGAACCTCGTTGATCTTCTCCTGGGCCCGGGCGTATAGGACGTCGGAGGCCAGGAACTGGCGCATGTCGGTGGCGATCTGATTAAACGCCTCCTGAGAGCCTTGCTCGCCGAGCGCGGCCTCGATCTCCTCGACGACCGACGACACGCCGTCGCGGCGGAGCTCGAAGGCGAGCTCGAGATCCTCCTGCGCATCAGAGAGATCATCCGGCGCGTCGAGGCCCTGCACGCGATTCAGGAGGTCTTCTGAGGTACCGCGACTAGAGCCGAGCTGCGCCTGGAACTCGAGCGGGTTCGCGTCACCAGGATCGGTGAAGCGATCGAAGAACTCATTCGAGAGCTGAGAGGAGGTGGTGACGAGCGCATCCAGGTCGCGGAGGTAGTTCTCATATGAGCGCTCCTCGCGGGCATCGAGGCACGCTCGCAGCCCGAGCAGCAAGAGCACGACCACCACGGCCCCGATCCCGAACGCGATCAGCCTCCTCTTTAAGGCGTCGCCCGCGGGCTCGCGAGGCGGCGGCGGCCGGCGGCGGCGTTGCGGGGGAGGCTCGCGCCGGCCCCCCGGCGAAGACGATTCGGCGGATTCTGAAGCTTCCACTCCTCGCGAGTATTACCGCCTTCGCGGTTCCAACGGTGGCAGGAAGGCCAGCCGAGGCGCCGAAATCCGTATCCGGAGTGTCAGACGACTTGTTAATGGGGCGGTTCACGGTCAGAGAGCGGATCGGCTCTGGCGGCATGGGCACGGTCTTTCGCGCGTTCGACGAGCGCCTCCAGCGCGAGGTGGCGATCAAGGAGATTCAGACGGCGGGGGCGGATCGCGTCCTCCGCGAAGCCCAGGCCGCCGCCCGCCTGAACCACCCGGCGATCGTGACGCTCTACGAGCTGGGCGAGCGGGATGGCCATGCCCTCCTGGTCTCCGAGCTGGTCGACGGCGAGACGCTCGACCGCGCCGCACGGAACGGGGGCGTCTCAGACCGAGACGTGGCCGAGATCGGCAAGGACCTCTGTGACGCTCTTTGCCACGCGCACGACCGCGGTGTCATCCACCGGGACGTCAAGCCCCAGAACGCGATCGTCCGCCCCTACGGGACAAACGGGCGCCGGGCGAAGCTGATGGACTTCGGCATCGCGGCCGTCGCGGGCGCGCCCGCCTTGACCGCGACCGGCGACGTCGTCGGCACCCTCGCCTACATGGCGCCGGAGCAGGCCGAGGGCGAGCATGCGGGCCCGGAGACCGACGTCTACTCGCTGGCCCTGACGCTTTACGAGGCCTGGGCGGGCGAGAACCCGGTGGCTCGGCGCACTCCGGCCCAGACCGCCCGACAGATCGGCCAGCCGCTTCCCTCGCTTGCGGTGGCCCGGCCCGATCTCCCGCAGGGTCTGGTCACCCACGTCGACGCCGCCCTCGCGCCCGACCCTCGCAACCGCCCTAGCCTCAAGCGCCTTCGCGCCGAGCTCGCCCGCGTCGCGTTGCAACTCGACGACGAGTGCGCGGTGCCCTCGCCCGACGGATCCGAGACGTTCCTTCCTCGCCGTTCGTTCGCTCGCGTCTTCGGCCTCGTGGGCGCCGGCACGGTGCTCGCGGCCCTGGCGGGGCCGGCCGGGCTACCGGGACTGGCGCTCGTCCTGGCAGCGGTCTTGCTTCCCGCGGTCGGGTTTGCCTCCAACGCAAAGCTCGCTCTTCTGCCTCTTGCCGCCGTTCCGCTCGGCGCCGCCGGAGCCATTGCCGCGGCTCCCGCCCTGGTGGCGTTCCTCGCCCACACGGCCCGCGAGCGCGCCGTGCTCGGTGCCCTGTCATTCGCCGCCTACATCGTTGCCGCGGTGGGTTTCGGCCTTGGCGACCGTCTCGGTATCGCGCCGAGGGCTGCGGAAGGCTGGACAAGCTCGGCAGAAGCGGCGGCGAAGGATGTCCTCGGCGCCTTCACCGACCCTTCGGCGCTCGGCGGCCTCCTCGTTCTCGCCATGGCCGCGGTCCTGCTTGGCCTCGTCCTTCGCGCCCATCCCGCGCTTGCCCTCGTCGGCACGATCGTCTGGGCCGCGGCGCTCGCAACCGGCCTCGCGTATGTCGGCGACGGCTCGCAAAGCGCAAGCGCGGCCGTCGCGATCGTGATCGTGGCGCTTGCCGTCGCCGCGCGGACGGGGGCGGGCAGGCAGCGCGAGCTGGCTCGCCCGCGAGCGCTCCCGAGCGCCCAGCCCGCCCTTCACGGCGGGGGCTGACGTACTAAGCAGGTGCCGCTAAAGCTAGGATTCGCGGGCTAATGCGGCTCGCAGGAGGCGGTGCCGTGCGCCCGCGTCGCGTGCCCTAAGGAGAACCACAATCAGCGTCCTTCGAAACCTCGAAGCACGAATAGAGAACCTGGTCCAGGGCGCCTTCTCTCGCGCCTTCTCTTCCGAGGTCCAGCCCGTGGAGATCGCCCGCAAGCTGGCGAAGGAAATGGACGCGCACCGGACCGCCTCGGTGTCCCGCGTGTACGTGCCCAACCAGTACACGGTCTGGCTCGGAACGGAGGATCACGAACGCCTCGAGGGCTACGAGCGCTCGCTCGAGCAGGAGCTCTCCTCCTATCTCCTCGAGCACGCGCGCCGGCATGACCTCGCGCTCCTCACCCGGCCCGAGGTGAGCCTCGAGGTAGACGAGCGCCTACGCCTCGGCGAGTTCGGGATCCAGACCCGCCTGGTCAAGCCCGCGCAACGCGAGGGCCAAGCCCCTTCGCAGGGTGAGCCGGGGCACACGATGGTCTACCAAGTGCCTCCGAAGCAGGAGCGCCAGTCGCGCGTGACCAAGCGCACCGCGCACCTCACCGCCACGAAGGCGATCGTCTCGCTTGACGACCGTCGCTTCGTGCTCGACGGTCCCATCGCCTCGCTGGGCCGCTCTCGCGAGTGCGACTGCGTCCTCGCTGACCCCAACGTCTCGCGCAAGCACGCGGAACTTCGGCGCAACTCGACAGGGGACTGGGAGGTCGCCGACCTCGGCTCGACGAACGGCATCAAGGTCAACGGCCGCCTCGTCGATTCCTCCCGGCTCAGCCCCGGCGACCAGGTCCAGATCGGCACGACCTACTTCACCTTCGACATCGAGCACTAGGAGGTGATGAGCTAGTGGATACCGAGCCGATCGCGGTCGGCCTCAAGTTCGCCTTCCTGGCGGTCCTCTACCTGTTCTTGCTCTGGGTGGGGCGCTCGGCGCTGAAGGAGCTTCGCGCGACGACCAGCCCGGCACCCGAGGCAACAGGCTTTCACGACATCGGCGGCCCGGGCGGCCGGGCTCCCTCGACCGACGCGTCGCTCGTCGCCGTCAAGGGAGGAGGCCTCAAGGCGGGAGCCCGCTGGGACCTCTTCGGCGGACTTTCGATCGGTCGCGGCGATGACGCGGAGGTGCGGATAGACGACAAGTTCGCGTCGCAGATCCACTGCCGCATCTACTCACGGGGCGCGAGCTACTACATCGAGGACATGGGCTCGACCAACGGGACGTACCTGAACGGCAGTCGCTTCCGCTCCGAGACGCTCCTCGCCGACCTCGACGAGATCAAGATCGGGGACACGGAGCTCCGCTTCGAACTCGACGTCCCGGGGGGGTCGTAGCCATGCCGCTGCGAATCGCCGAGGACTCGTACAAGACCGACACCGGCCGCCAGCGGACCACGAACGAGGACTCGTACTTCGCGCGCGGCCCGCTCTACGCCGTTGCCGACGGAATGGGCGGCGCCCAGGCCGGCGAGGTCGCGTCGCGAATCGCGGCCGAGGCCTTCGAGCCTGCGGAGCGTGGCGCAGAGGCGGCCGAGGCCTTCCTGCGCTCGGTCGTCCAGAGCGCGAACAGCCAGATTCATTCCATCTCCCAGCACGACGCCTCGCGCTCCGGCATGGGAACCACGCTCACGGCGGCCCTGCTCGAGGACGAGGAGATTGCGATCGGCCACGTCGGCGACTCGCGGGCCTACCGCTTTCGCGACGGCGAGCTGACCCTTCTGACCGCAGACCACTCGCTGGTCGAGGAGCTTCGCCGCCAGGGGCGTCTCACCGACGAGGAGGCCGAGGACCACCCGCAGCGCTCGATCATCACCCGCGCGCTCGGCCCGGAGGCAGAGGTCGAGGTCGACACGCTGACGGTCTCAGCACGGCCCGGGGACGTGTACCTCATCTGCTCGGACGGTCTCACCACGATGGTGAAGGACGCGCGGGTCGCCGAGATCCTGGCCGAGGCCTCCTCGCTGGACGAAGCCACCACACGGCTCGTCGATGAGGCAAACGAAGCGGGCGGTCGCGACAACATCACGGTCGTGGCGTTTCGCCTCGAAGTGGGCGAGGGGGCAGAGATCGACGAGGGCGCGACCTTGGTGGGCCCCTCGGCCGCGGGAGCAGGGCTCAGCGCCGATGCCGTCCGCGCCGAAGCCGCGCGCCGCCGGCGCGCCAGCCTGGGCGGCGCCGCCTCCGGTACCGCTCCGCGGCGCCGCGAGGCCGCGCCTCAGAAGAAGCGCCGCTTTCCAGTCAAGACGCTGGTCGCCCTGCTTCTCATCGCGGGGCTCGTCGCGGCGGGCTACTTCGCGTCGCGGCAGGTCTACTTCCTCGGCACCGACGAGGGTGGGCGCCTCGCGCTCTACCGCGGCCTGCCCTACGACCTGCCGTTCGAGATCGAGCTCTACTCAGAGGTCACGTCGTCTCCCACCAGCGTCGCGTCCCTGCCCACGGACCGCCGCGACGAGGCGACCAACCACGATCTGCGATCACGAAGCGACGCGGAGGACCTCCTCGCCAACCTCGAGGACGCGGCGGCTGCGCGCCCCGTGGCGCCGCCCGAGCCGAACCCGAAACCGAGGCCCCGCGAGGCGAAGAAGAAGGACGCGGGGGGCGCTCAAGACAAGCGAGGTCGTGACGAACAGGCGGGGAACCAGCAAGGTCGCAACGAGCGGTCCGGCGGCGGATGAGCGCGCGCAATCGCGAGCTCTTCGCGCTGATCCCAGTCGCTCTTTTGGTCAGCGCGGGCTTCGCGGCGGTGTTCGCGGTCCGCTCCGAGGAGATCGGGACGCTCAGCCTCACGTACGGCGGCTACTTCCTCGCGATCTGCGTCGCGACGCACCTCTTCCTGCGCGCCACGGTTAAGCACGCCGATCCGTACCTATTCCCGCTCTGCGCGGTGCTTGCCGCGGTCGGCCTAGTCGTGCTCTACCGGATCGATGAAACCCTTGCCGTCGAGCAGGGCACCTGGTTTCTGGTCGGTCTTGCCGCCCTCGCCGCAACGATCGTCTTCCTTCGCGATTACAACGTGCTCGAGCGATACCGGTACCTGATCGCGCTCGGGTCGATCACGCTGCTGCTCGCGCCCCGCCTTCCGGGGATCGGCTCGCAGGTGAACGGTGCGTTCCTTGCGGTCGACCTCGGGTTCTTCAGCTTTCAGCCTGCAGAGATAGCCAAGATCGGCATCGTCGTCTTTCTCGCGAGTTACCTAAACGAGACTCGCGAGCTCCTGTCCGTCGCGGCGCGCCGCGTCATGGGCCTGACGATCCCGCCGCTCAAGCATTTCGGACCGCTCCTCGTCGTCTGGGGAGCGGCGATGTTGATGCTCGTCTTCATCCGAGACCTCGGGTCGTCGCTGATGTTTTTCGCGGCTTTCCTGGCGCTCATCTACATCGCCACGAACCGCCTCTCGTACGTTCTGATCGGCCTCGTGATGTTCCTGGCCGGGGCGTGGTTCTTCGCGGGCACCGTGGGCCACGTCCAAGAGCGCGTCGATATCTGGATCGACCCGTTCGCGAGGAATGCGCCTGACGGCGCCGGCCAGATCACATCAGCGCTCTTCGCCCAGTCGGAGGGGGGGCTATTCGGGCAGGGCTTGGGCGAGTCCCTGCTCAAGCTGCCGGGCCCGTTCGCTCCGGACTGCAATGGAGTGCCATTCCCGAGTTGCGGCTCGATCCTGCCCGAACCCCACACGGACTTCATCTTCGCCGTGATCGTGTCCGAGCTCGGTCTATTCGGGGCCTGTGGGCTAATCGCAATTTACGCGCTGATAGGCCTTCGGGGCTTCAAGACCGCGGTGATGGCGCCGGATGGATTCTCGAAGCTTCTGGCCGCAGGTCTTACAGCGATTTTCTGCCTTCAGGCATTCGTGATCATCGGCGGCGTCGTCAAGCTGATCCCACTGACCGGGGTGACCCTCCCGTTCATCTCGTCCGGCGGAAGCTCGGTGGTCGCGAACATGATCCTGCTCGCGCTGTTGCTCTTGATCTCCGACCGGGCGCGCCGACCTCAAGGCGAAGGAGGGGTGGCTTTGTGAACACCCAGATCGTTCGCCTCTACGTAGTCATTCTCCTGCTCTTCACCGGGCTCGTCATTTTCACGTCTCGCTGGTCAGTCCTCGAAGCGGAGGAGCTCGAATCGAACCCGCAGAACCGGCGAGTCCTGATCGAGGAGCAGCAGATCGAGCGAGGGTCGATCACATCATCGGACGGGGTCCTCATCGCCGAATCCAACCCCGCCGGCGGAGAGGAGAACCCCAGCCAGCGTGTGTTCGTGCGGAACTACCCGCAGGGCGCTCTCTTCGCCAACCCGGTCGGATACTCATTCGTCGAGGTCGAGCGCACGGGCATCGAGCTCTCGGAGAACGATCTCCTCTCCGGCGACCAAAACGAGTTCGCGACGCTGATCGACCAGCTCTCGGGCTCGGCACGGGTAGGTGCCGACATCACGCTCACGCTCGATGCCGAGGCGCAGCGCGTGGCCACGCAGGCGCTTCAGGCTGCGATCGACTCCACGCCTGGCGCGGTCGGCGGCGGCTCAGTTGTGGCGATCGAGCCCGACACGGGTGCGGTTCGCGTCATGGCATCGGTTCCCGGCTACGACCCCAACACGGTGAAGAGCCCGGAGACGCTCAAGCAGCTCAACAGCGATGACGTCGCGGCGCCCCTGGTCAACCGCCCCACCCAATCCACGTACGAGCCCGGTTCCACCATGAAGGTCGTCACCGCCGCGGCGGCGCTCGACTCGGGCGAATTCACGCAGGACACCGTCCTCAACGCGGACTCCCCCAAGCAGATCTCAGGCGCGCCGCTGTCGAACTCGGGAGATCAGTCCTTCGGAGACATCGACATGACGACCGCGCTGACGAACTCCGTCAATACCTACTGGGCGCAGGTCGGCGAGAACCTCGGCGCCGAGACCTACATCGACTACATGGAACGCTTCGGTTTCAACGCCGATCCGAATCTCGACTACCCCGACTCGCAGATGGCGCCGAGCGGGGTGTACTCGGAGGGGAAACTTCTCGATGCGAGCGACTCGATCGACATCGGCCGCGTTGCGATCGGGCAGGAGCGGTTACTGACGACGCCGCTTCAAATGGCTCAGGTCGCGGCGACGATCGCGAACGGGGGCACGCTGATGGAACCGACGTTTCTCCAGGAGGCGAAGGATCCGGACGGACGCACGATCGAGGAGCTCGATCCAAACGAGCAGAACGAGGCCGTGAGCGAAGACACGGCCGCACAGGTCACCGACATGATGGTGAACGTTGCGAACGACGGTACGGCCTCGGGCCTTTCGACCTCGCTCGGGCAGCTCGCCGGAAAGACCGGAACGGCCGAGATCGACGTCGAGGCGTCGATCAACAGGCCCTGGTTCATCGGGTTCGCGCCGGCAGAGGATCCGCAGATCGCGGTCGCCGCGATGATCGAGCGTTGCACGGGCTGCTTCGGCGGCGAGGTTGCCGGGCCGATCGCCACCCAGGTCATGGACGCGCTCGGCCAATGATCCCCGATCCCCGCACACCCAGGGACGCACGAAGACCGTCGCCGGATCGGGGCCGTGCTCCTCGCCTGTACTACCAGTACAGGCTTCGTCCCACGTCCTCGCCCGACTCGGTCCCGTCCGCCTCTGGGCGCACGCGGATCGAAGATCATCGGCCGGGGGGTTGAGACGTGCGTTTGGAGGAAGGTCAGGTAGTTGACGAGCGCTACCGCCTGATCCAGCGCATCGGCGCTGGAGGCATGGCCGACGTTTGGTCAGCCGACGACGAGATGCTGGGGCGGCGCGTCGCGCTCAAGTTCCTCCACGAGCGCTTCGGCGCCGACGAGCAGTTCGTCGAGCGCTTCCGGCGCGAAGCGCAGGCCGCCGCGGGGCTTCAGCATCCCAACGTCGTCTCGGTCTATGACCGGGGTGATTGCGACGGGCGCTACTGGATCGCGATGGAGTACGTGCAGGGGGCGGCGCTCAAGGACCTGATCGAGCGCGGGCTCTCGCCCGCCGAGTCCGTCGAGATCGTCCGCCAGATCCTCACGGGCGTCCGTTTCGCGCATGAGCGCGGGATCGTCCACCGCGATCTCAAGCCTCACAACGTCCTGGTCGACGCCGAAGGCCGCGCGCGGGTGACGGACTTCGGAATCGCGCGCGCGGGCGCTTCCGAGATCACTCAGACCGGTTCGGTTCTCGGCACCGCGCAGTACCTATCGCCCGAGCAGGCCCAGGGCCTCGAAACAACCGCTTCGGCCGACATCTATTCAGTGGGCGTGATCCTCTACGAGGCGCTCACGGGCCGCGTTCCCTTCGATGCCGAGACGGCTGTGGCGATTGCGCTGAAGCAGGTCTCCGAGCCGCCGGTGCCTCCGCGGCAGATCAACCCCGAGATCCCACCCGCCCTCGACGCGGTGGTCCTCAAGGCGCTCGCCAAGGCTCCGGCGGATCGCTTCGCGAACGCCTCCGAGTTCCTCCGCGCGCTCGATGAGGCGGAGGCCAACCCGAACGCCGGCGGAACCGCAATCTACGCGGCGGTGGTCACCGACCCTCCGCCCGAGGAGGACGACTCAAGGCGCAGGAAGCTGATCGCCCTTGCCATCCTCGCGCTCCTGATCGCGGCAGGAATCGCGTTCGCGCTCACCCGGCCGGGCCCCGGCGTGCTGGTGCCCTCCGTGATCGGCGACGATCGCCAGGATGCGACCGACACGCTCGAAGCCGAGGGCTTCGAAGTGGCGGCGAGGGACTTCGAGAGCTGCGACGAGCCCAACACCGTCTCCGAAACCGACCCGCCGGCAGGGACCGAGGCCGAGGAGGGCTCGGAGGTCGTGCTCAGCGTCTCGCTCGGGATGGAGGTCGCGATCCCGACGGGCGGCGTGATCGACGCACCGGTGGCCGAAGCGACGGAGAAGCTTCAAGACGAGAACCTTCAGGTCCGCACGAAGGAGGTCAACTCGAACGGGGTCAAGGCCGGCAACGTGGTCGACACGGAGCCCCCGGCCGGCGACGAGGTCGAGTGCGAGTCGGTCGTCACCCTGCTGGTCTCCCGCGGCGCGCAGCTCGTGACCGTTCCCGGCGTCCTTGGGCTCGGAGAGGACGAGGCGGAGGCCCTGCTTCGCGATGCGGGCTTCGTCCCGAACGTCGAGACCGAGGACTCGGACCTGCCCGAGGGGCAGGTGATCGAGCAGTCCCCGGGTGAGGGCAGCGAGGTGAGGAAGGGATCCGAGGTAGTGATCACGGTTTCGAATGGCGCCGGCACGGTCGAGGTGCCAAACGTGGAGGGCCAGCCCGAGGACACCGCGATCTCTCAGCTCGAGACCCGCGGCGTGCAGAACATCGAGGTCGTCCGGCAGGACACCGAGGACGCGTCGCTCGACGGGCGGGTGATCGATCAGGCGCCGTCGGCCGGCACGCAGATCAGGGCGGGCGACCGGGTCACGATCTTCGTCGGCAACTTCGTCCCCCCCGATCCCGAGCCGGATCCCGACCCCGACCCGGACCCCGACCCGGATCCCGACCCCGACCCCGCTCCGCGCAGGCCATGAGGGTCGCGGTCCTCTTCGGCGGGCGCTCTTCCGAGCACGATGTGTCGCTTCGCTCCGGCGAGTCCGTCGCTGCGGGACTGGAGGAGGCCGGCCACGAGGCCGTGCGGATCCTGATCGACCGCAACGGCCGCTGGCTCCTCGACGGCCGAGAGGTCGAGCTGCGGGCGGCGCGCGGGCTCTTGGACGCCGACGTCGCCTTCCCCGTCCTCCACGGACCGTTCGGCGAGGACGGGACCGTCCAGGGCCTTCTCGAATGCCTTGACGTCCCGTACGCGGGGCCGAGCGTCCTGTCGGCGGCCGTCGCCATGGACAAGCTCATCTGCAAGCGCCTGCTCGATCACCACGGCTTCCCCCAGGTCAGGTTCTGCCAGGCCGGCGAGCCCGGCTGGCGCGAACGGGTGTCCGCGATGGGAGAGCCCATCTGGGTCAAGCCCTCGCGCCTGGGCTCGAGCGTTGGCATCTCGCGCGTGAGCGGGACCGGCAAGGAGCTCGATGACGCGGTAGAGCTCGCGCTCGGCCACGATCCACGGGTGATCGTCGAGGCGCACGCGGAAGGCCGCGAGGTCGAGTGCTCGGTGATCGGCAACACCGAGCCAGAGGCGTCCCTTCCAGGCGAGATCGTGACTCCCGGTGCCGAGTGGTACGACTTCGAGGCGAAGTACACGGACGGCGGCATGCAGCTTGCGGTGCCGGCGCCCATTGGCGACGGGGCCGTCGAGCGTGTGCGCGAACTCGCGATCGAGGTCTACAAAGCGCTCGACTGCCGCGGCCTCGCGCGCTGCGACTTCTTCGTGGCAGAAGACGGCGAGGTCCTGGTGAACGAGATCAACACGATTCCCGGCTTCACCTCAACGAGCGTTTTTGGCAAGCTCTTCGAGGCAAGCGGCGTGCCGTATCCCGAGCTCTGCGACCGGCTCGTCCACCTCGCCCTCGAGCGCCACGCGGAAGAGCGCGGCTACGCGTTTTGAATGTCGAACGTCACGCTGCGGAGCGCGACTATGAGTTTAGTCTCCTTCGGAAGCAACCTCGAAGGAGTGCATGATGGCCGTAGATCTCGAAAAGCAGAAGACGAACCGCGCGGTGTGGTCCGCAGGCCACTGGGACCGCGTCGCCGACTACGTTGCCGAGACGGGGCCGAAGCTCTTGGACTCGGTCGGGATCGAGGAAGGAATGCGCGTTCTCGACGTAGGGACCGGGAGCGGCGGCTCTGTCGCGATCCCAGCCGCGAAGCGCGGCGCCGATGTGGTCGGTTCGGACATCAGCGATGTGCACTTCGAGGCGGCGCGCAGGCGCGCAGCCGACGCGGGCGTCGAGGTCGAATGGGTCAAGGCCGACGCGCTCGAGCTGCCCTTCGAGGATGGTTCGTTCGACCGGGTGCTCTCCACGTTCGGCCACATGTTCGCCCCGGATCACGCCCAGGCTGCGTCAGAGCTGGTGCGCGTCTTAAAGACGGATGGCGTCATCGGCTTCTGCTGCTGGACGCCAGAGGGGACGACCGGCAAGATGTTTGGCGTGGTCGGCTCGCACATGCCGCCGCCGCCCGAGGGCTTCCAGCCGCCACCGCTCTGGGGCACGGAGGACCACGTGCGCGCGCTGATGGAGCCCCTTGGGGTCGAGCTTTCGTTCGAGCGGAAGATGAACGAGTTCCGGGACGAGAGCATGGAGTCCTACCTGGAGACCTTTCAAGGCAACTTCGGCCCGATGGTCAAAGCTCGGGAGGCGCTCGGCGAGGAGGGGTGGGCGGCGCTCAAGGTCGATCTCGATGCGCTCTTCGAGGAGATCAACGAGGCCGGCGACGGCACGGTCCTCTTCCGCGGCGAATACCTGGAGACGATCGGGAAGCGAACCTAGCCGCGTGCTTAGTTGAAGAGCGTGATTTCGCCGACGGTGGCGAAGAAGCCGTTCTCGGGATTCTCGGTCAGCTCGGTGATCCAGATCAGGAAGTGGTCGGACTCCGCTTCGTTGAGCTCGACGATCGTTTCTCCGTCTGTCTCGGCGGGTGAGGAAATGGGCTCGCCCCAGCCCTCGAGATCGTCCGGAACTTCTCCCTCGATGCCATAGACCTCGAAGGTCCAGCCTGGATCAGGCGTCTGGATCTCCAGCTGTCGCCCGATCACGACTTCGCCGGTCTCGACCACGATGCCGACACCGGGCTTCCCTGAAGCCTCGAGGGCGGGGCCCGTTTCGTAGGTCGAGGTGAGCCAGAAGGTTTCCGGGTCGCCGTCGATCGCGAGATCCACCGCTTCCGGATGTTCACCGTCGCCGCCGACGGGGTCGAAGTCGACGGGATTCGAGAGCTCGATCTTGTCCCCGCTCGATGGGCGCTACGTCCGAGCCGGCCACCGAAGACGGACTCTCGTCCGCCTCGCCTCCCAGCTCCACCAGGGCGAGAGCCACCAGGACGCCGGCGAGCACCAGCAGCATGCCGACAATGGAAACCGAGCGTGGGCTCAGGATGCGCTGGCGCGAGGGCACGGAGTTGAGCACGGTGGTCGCCTCTCCGGTTCCACCGCCGGCGCGCGCGATCTCGACCTCGAGCGCGCCCTCCAGGTCGGCGAGCATCGCGCCCATGTCGCGGTAGCGCTTCTTCGGATCCTTCTGCGTCGCCCGCTCGATCACCGCGGCGAGGGCTGAGGACGTCCCGGGCCGACTCGCCTGGATGTCGGGCATCGGGTCGTTCACGTGCTTCATCGCGACCCCGACGAGGGTCTCGGCCTTGAACGGCACCTCGCCTCGGAGCATCTCGTAGAGCAGGATCCCAAGGGAGTAGACGTCCGAGCGGTAGTCGACCGCCTTGCCCATCGCCTGCTCGGGCGAGACATAGTCGGTCGTGCCCAAGACGCGCCCGGTTCGCGTCAGCCCGTCGGCCTCTTGTGAGAGCGCGATGCCGAAATCCGTCACCTTCGCCCGGCCCTCGGTGTCGATCAGGACGTTCTGCGGCTTTACGTCGCGATGGACCATGCCCGCCAGGTGCGCGGCCTGAAGGCCTCGGCCGACCTCGATGGCGTATGCGGCCGCCTCGTCGAGCGGCAGGCGCCCGTAGCGGTCGATCCGTTGCTTCAGCGTCTCGCCCTCCACGTACTCGAAGACGATGTAGGGGTGGCCGTCGACATCGTTGCCCGCGTCGATCACGGCCACCACGTTCGGATGAGAGATCTGGGCCACAGCTCGTGCCTCGCGCCTGAAGCGCTCGAGCTGGTCGGGCTGATCCGACATCTCGCGGTGGAGGACCTTCGCCGCGACCTTTCGCTGGAGCGTCTCGTCGAGCGCGAGGTAGACCGTCGACATCCCTCCCGAACCGAGCTTGGACTCGAGGCGATAGCGGGACGAGAGGACCTGGCCGATCAAGCCGGTTCCGCTTCTTGTTTGCGACTCAGTGCTCATCTGGGTTCTTAAGGGCTTGCTCGGATTCGCCACGGATACCCCGACTCCGCTTCGGGAGCCGCTTTGCACGGTCTCGATCCTATGACGTTGCAGCGGCGGGAGCGCCCACGACGGTGACTCCCGAAGGGACGTCTGAGAGCACTACGGCGCCCGCACCGACGACAGCATCTGCGCCAATCTCAAGCCCCGGCGTGACGATCGCGCCTGTACCGAAGAATGCCCGGTTTCCGATGGTGCAATCGCCGTTCACGAAGGTCCCGGGGCTGAGAGTCACGAACTCTCCGACCTCGCAATCGTGCGAGACGCATGCGCCGACGTTGAGCTGTGTGTGGCGCCCGAGCGAGACGTTGGTGGTAGCCCGCGCGCCCGCCGCGAGGACGACGCCGTCGGCCAAGCGCACGTCCCCGCCGACGGAGGCGGCGGGGTGGATGAGCGTCGCAGGGGCAAATCCTGAGCGCGTCATGCGCTCAGCGACGCTCTCGCGAGTTCCCGGATCGCCTATTCCGATCGCGTAACGGACCTCTTCTGCGCTCAGGTCGCCGATCTCCAGGACTTCTGCGTCGCGGCGGCGCAGCAGCTCCGCCCGCACTTCGCCGTCGTCGAGAAAGCCGAGGAAGCTCCACTGAGCCTTGACCTCGTTGATGGCCTCGACCACGTCGAGCACCTCACGGCCGTGGCCGCCCGCGCCGTAGATGACGAGGTCCTCAGCCATTAGCCATCCATGTCCAGCTTTGCGAGCGGGTCGTCCGCGGGGTGGCCGCCGACGCCACCGCCGCGCAGGGCGGCCACGACGGAGCGAGCGAGGATCCTCACGTCCGCCAGTGGCGACTGGACCACGTCGATGTACTCGAGGTCGAGCTCGATCCGCCGCGACCAGGGGATCTCGTTCCGCCCCTGTATCTGTGCCCAGCCGGCGACGCCCGGCCTGACCGAGAGCCGCCGCCTTTGATCGGCGTCGTAGCGCTCGACCTGATAGGCGAGGGTGGGGCGCGGGCCGATGATGCTCATCTCGCCCCGGACGACGTTCAAGAGCTGCGGCACCTCGTCGAGCGAGAAGCGGCGGAGGAACCGCCCGACCCGGGTGATCCGCCCGGCGGCGGGAAAGACGGGGTTCTCGCCGGCCATCATGGTGCGGAACTTGATGAGCTCGAAGGGTTGCCCTCCAGCGCCGATCCGTTGCTGGCGAAACAGAACCGGGCCCTGCGAGGTGGCGCGGATCGCGATCGCGCTCGGCAGAGCGACGAGGAGTGCCGGGATGGCCAGGATCGCGGTGAGGATCAGGTCAACCGCGCGCTTGCCTGCGTACGGGCCAGGTTTTTCAGGTGACACTGGCGCCTTCGAGCCCGCGAATCAAGTCGACCAGCCCGGCGTCGGCCTTCTCGGGCGAGCCGGAGTCAAACGGAGGATCCGGGTCGTACTCGATGCCGAGCTGGATCGCCTTGGCAACATCGTCGCCGGCAATGCGCGCGGCGAGGGTCAGGGCCATGTCGATTCCCGCTGACACGCCCGCCGCGGTGATGAGGTTGCCGTCTTCTACGACTCGCTCGGCGACCGGCTCGGCGCCGTACTCACGCAGGGCGTCGCGATAGGCCCAGTGAGACGTTGCGCGCTTACCTTCGAGAAGACCTGCGGCGCCGAGCACGAGGGAACCCGTGCAGACGGAGGTCGTCCACTCAGCCCCGCCCGCTGCGGTCCGGACCCACTCGAGCACGCGCTCGTCCTTGAGCAGCGGCCGGTTGCCTTCGCCACCGGGAATGAGGAGGACATCCGGGTCTTTGAGCTCGTCGATCGAGGCGTCTGCCGTGATTCCGAGCCGGCCGGTGTCGGTGCGGAGCTCGCCCGGATCCGGGGCCACGAAGGTGAGCTCCGCCTCCGGTAGGCGGGAGAGAACCTCGTAGGGGCCGATGGCGTCGAGGGCGGTGAGCTTGGGGAAAATGAGGAGAGCGATCTTCATGCGATAGACATTCAAGCGTGGAGGGCGGCCAAGAGCAAGCGCTTTCGGTGGATCCGGTCGCCCTTCGCGTCCTGCTCGACGGCGAGCAGCGCGTTGTCCGCGAGCACGTGAGGGCGGTTCTCGCTCAGCCGCGCTTCCAAAAGCCCGGCGAGCCGCTGAGCACCGAGGAGTACCGCGAGAAGGTGACCGAGTGGACGTCGGCACTCGCGGAGACGGGCGGGCCGTCCCTGCTCTTTCCGGAGGAGTTCGGCGGCCTCGGCATGGTGGGCTCGGCGATCGCGAGCTTCGAGACTCTCGCCCTCGCAGACCTCTCGCTCCTCGTCAAGTGCGGCGTCCAGTTCGGCCTCTTCGGTGGCGCCGTGCACCACCTCGGGACCCGCAAGCACCACGAGCTCTACCTAGAGCGCATTGCGTCGTTCGACCTGCCCGGGGCGTTCGCCATGAGCGAGACCTCGCACGGCTCGAACGTGCAGAAGGTGCAGACCCTCGCCACCTATGACCCGGAGGCAGGGGAGTTCGTCATCTCCACGCCGCGCGAGGAGGACTCGAAGGACTACATCGGCAACGCCGCCCGGGACGGCCAGCTCGCTGCCGTCTTCTGTCAGCTCGAGGTCGGCGGGGTGGAGCGCGGCGTCCATTGTCTCCTGGTGCCGCTCCGCAACGAGAAGGGCAAGGTCTGCGACGGCATCAGAGTCGAGGACTGCGGACACAAGCTCGGGCTAAACGGCGTCGATAACGGGAAGATCTGGTTTGACGACGTGCGCGTCCCGCGCGACAACCTGCTCGACCGCTACGCGAGCGTGAGTGAGGACGGCGTCTACTTCAGCCCCATCGAGAACGAGGACCGCCGGTTCTTCACCATGCTCGGCACGCTCATCCAGGGGCGGATCAGCGTGGGCGGCGCGGCGATCTCGGCGGTCAAGGCGGCGCTCACGATTGCGATTCGCCACGCAGATCGCCGACATCAGTTCGGGCCGCCCGACTCGGACGAGGAGATGCCGCTCCTCGACTATCGCGTGCACCAGCGGCGCTTGCTCCCAGCGCTGGCCCGCACCTACGCCCTCCACTTCACGCAAGAGGGGGTCGTGGCCGAGCTCGACCGCATCTTCGGCGCGGACGACGGCACGGCCGAGCAGTCCGACGAAGAGCAACGCGCGCGCCGCGAGCTCGAGTCGCGCGCCGCCGGCCTCAAGGCGCTCGCGACCTGGCATGCAAACGAGACGATCCAGGGCTGCCGCGAGGCGTGCGGCGGCGCTGGTTACTTGACCGAGAACCGCTTCGGCGAGCTCATGGCCGACACCGAGGTCTTCACCACCTTCGAGGGCGACAACACGATCCTCCTCCAGCTCGTCGCCAAGTCGCTCCTCACCGACTACCGCGACTCGTTCGGCGAGCTCAACGCGATCGGGACCGCCGCCTTCGTCGCCAGTCAGGCCTGGGAGACGGTCGCCGAACGCTCTGCGGTGCGCGAGCTGATCACGCGCCTGACCGACGACCTTGTCCCGAGCCGCGAAGGCGAGGAGGATCTCCGCGATCGCGAGTACCACAAGGACCTGCTCCTATGGCGAGAGGAGCACGTGCTGTCCGGCGCCGCGCGGCGACTCAAGCGCGGAATCGACGACGGGCGCGAAGCGTTCGACGTCTTCAACGAATGCCAGGACCATGTGCTCGCAGCCGCCCGGGCCCACACCGAGCGCGAAATCCACGAAGCGTTCGCCGAAGCGGTCGATCGCTGCGAGGACGAGAGCCTCAAGGAGATCCTCGACGTCCTATGCGACCTCCACGCTTTGTGTGAGATCGAGCGCGACCGCGCCTGGTTTCAAGAGCACGGGCGCATCTCCTCGACCCGTGCCAAGGCGATCACGCGCCAGGTGAACGAGCTCCTGGCGCGGCTGCGGCCGATCGCCGTTGACCTGGTGGACGCCTTCGGCATCCCGGACGAGCTTCTCGCAGCGCCGATCGGCCTCCCTGGCGGCACGGCGAGCCACACCTCGATGGCCGAGCTTGACGAGGAGCTGCCGGATGTGCGGGAGCTGGTCCGCGAGCTCGAGCCCCAGCTGGCAGACACCTAGCCGGCCGCGACCTTTTCAGCGCCCGAGGCGCAGTCCTTTCATCCAAAGGACTGCGCAAACGCCGTCGAGCCGTCGTCTGCGATCAGACGCAGCTTCAGGCGCGGTCTTTCGTGCCACATCGACACGTCGACAAGCGCGAAGTGCCCGCGCTCGTCATCGGCATAGCGGACCCCTTCGAGAGAGCGTGCCTGCTCGGCGGCTTGCGGGTTCGTCAGGGTGACGTCGTTCGGCGTGGGGATCCCGAGAGGGCATGGCCTCGCCTCGAAGAGCTCTTCGCTTTCATAGACCATGGTCCAGTGCGTGTCGCCGGTAACGAAGATCGTGCGGCCGGAAACGTGCTCGTGGATATGACCAAGCAGAAGCCTCCGCTCTGCAGTGAAGCCCGCAGCCCAGCTGCCATCGCGCTGATTTGCGCCCGCCGGGGCGAGCGTGCACGGCGAGCAGATCACCTTGAAGGCGGCCGGCGAGCCCTTCAAGGTGCGTAGGAGCCAGCGACGCTGACGCGCGCCCAGGAGAGTCTTCGCGACCGTGTCCGGCTCACCGGGATCGCTTTTGAACCGCCGCTGGTCGAGCACCCAGAACTCCGCCGGCCCTGCGCTGAAGCGGTAGAAGGGACGACGTTCCATGAGCGCTCGCCATGGCTTGAGGCCTCGCGCTACGAGATTGGTGGAGTTCGCGTCCTGGACACCGTAGTCGTGGTCATCTCGCTGGACGGCGAACATGGCGCGTTCCAGGAGCGGCGACATCACCGGGTTCGCGAGGAAGTCGCGCCAGATTCCCGCATAGCCCGGCACGGTCTGCGCGAGCGGTCCCAGGGTGTCCGGGTAGTTGAGGTCGCCCTGCCAGACAAAAACGTCGGGGCGAGCTTCCACCAGATGCTCGAAGCTGGGCCCGAACTGGGACGCGCAAGAGCCGATCGCGATCCTCGCTGGCACGCTGCTGTCGCGCGTGGGCAGAGGACTAAAGCTGCGATGCGGCCCGACGGCGCGCTTTCCGGCGCGCGAAACGTGAGCGCGCCAATGAACGCGCCCATCCTCGCCAACCCCTTGCGCCTTGGCGAACACCCCGCCGAACTTGCTCGGAGGCAGGAGCGCAAGCCGGCGTGAACTGCGAAAATCGGAGTGGCGAGATACCTCGATCTCAACGCGAGCCGGAACGTCGGTTGCGACGCGTAGGGCCGCGCCACCGGCCAGGGGACGCCCGCTCGTCGCCGCGATCACAGATGGGACGGTTACCTGAGGCGGCCGGGAACCTTTGATCGTGATCTGAGTGAACGACGCGGTGGATCGCTCGCGGATTTGGGCCATCACGGCTTCGCCGACAGCCGTGTCGATCACGACTTGACCCTCCTGAACCCCATAGGGGAGAAGGTGCAGATTGCCCAGCGCCGGGAAGGCCGAGGGGCCGTCGCTGGGAAACAGGGTGCGCGCGGTCGCGAGGACGCCGGGGTCGCCTGCGCGCTGAAGCGAGGGTGTCGCGTCGCTCGCCGAGACGGCGATCGGAAGAGTGTTCTCGAGGGTGGCAGTGAGCTGCGTCGGAAAGCGCTCTTCGGCACGAAGCGTCAGCTCGAACGCCCCGGTGGGCGGAGGGGCAACCGAGCGTGCCAATTCCTGCACCCCACCCGGCGTTCGTCTAAGCAGCACCAACGCTTCCTGTTCGGAGTCGTAAATGGCGGCGTAGTACGCCTGAGGGCCCAGCCGGCGCAGCACAACCCCGGCACCGGCGCCGCCGGCGACCAACCTGACGCGAATTTCGCTGTCGACCGAACGGCGATCGAGTGCGAACGCCACCGGGCGTGGATCGCACGGAAAGACGTCAGAGCCCGCCTCGAGCACGCCCCGCCCTTCCTTGTGCCGCAAGTTCGCCACGCCGGCGCACGTCCATCCAGGCCAGCCGGCTCCCTCACCGAGGTGGGTGAAGTCGAGCGTCTGCGCCCACTTTTGCTCTCCCCCTGCCGCCTTCGCCGACCGCGCGAGGGCGAATGTCGCCGCCGAGCCCGCAAGCAACTCCCGGCGGCTGAGATTCGGTCCCTCCACCCGATCAATCCGCCAGCCCGGCGGACGCGTGACCGACCTCGCCTGCGCGGTCGGTCACCTCGCCAATCACGCGTGTCCCGGGGTGGTGCGACTCGAGTAGCTCCGTCGCGGCGTCCGCGTCGTCAGCCGGGACGATGCAGACGAACCCGAGGCCCATGTTGAAGACCTCGTGCATCTCTTCGTCTGAGATTCCGCCCAGCTCCTGGATCAGGTTGAAGACCGGCGGGACGCCGAGAGGGTCGGACAACTCGTAGCCGACCTCGCGCGACAGGCGAAGAAGGTTGTTGAGGCCGTCGCCCGTGATGTGGGCTAGACCGCGCACATCTACGTCTGAAGCGAGCAGCTCGAGTAGGGCTCGTACGTAGATCGTGGTCGGCTCGAGCAGGATCTCGCCAAGGGGGCGGCCCAGGCGGTCGTCGTCCCACTCGACGCCTGCAAGCACCTTGCGCGCGAGCGTGTAGCCGTTCGAGTGAAGGCCGGAGGAGGGGAGGCCGACCAGGACGTCGCCCGGCTCGATGCGCTCGCCGGTCACGATCTCGTCAAGAGCGACCAGGCCGATCGCGGAGCCGCCCAGCTCCCACCCGTGAACCACGTCGCCGACCTGAGCGATCTCGCCGCCCGGGATCTCGATGCCCGCCTGCTCGGCGCCGGCGCGAAGACCCTCCCCGATCTGGCCGCAGATCTCAGGCGTCGCCTCGCGGCAGAGGATGAAGTCGACGAGCGCGATCGGCTCGGCGCCGACGCAGATCAAATCGTTCACGTTCATCGCGACGAGGTCGATTCCGATGGTCTCAAAGCGGCCCATCTCCTCGGCCACCACCATCTTCGTGCCGACGCCGTCGGTGCCGAACGCGATGCCCTGGTTGTCTCCGATCTTGAGGACGCTCGCATAGTGGCCGGGGAGAGGAACTACGCGCGAGGGTTTGCCGGTGTCGATCCCGCCCAGGTGGGCGACCAGCGCCGCGACGGACGAGTTGGCGTCCGACTGGCTCACTCCGGCCTTCGCATAGGCGTCTTGGCTCATGAGGGTGATTGTGAACCACGGGCGCGTCGAAGTACCGCGGCCCCCAGTGCGATTCGGTAGGCGGCGTATGGCCAGAGCGCCCGGTCGCGCTCGACCAGGCCGATCAGGCGCTGGGACAGGAGCGTCGAGAAAAAGGCCGCGCCGCCCCCGATCACGAGCGCCCGCCCTGTTCCTGGCGTAACTCCGCGCTTTGCGAGGCGCGTGCCCTTGAGCGCGACCGCGCCTGTGATCACCGGCAGGGCGACAGTGCGGGACAGGAGATTCGCCTGCTCACGGTCGAAGCGCCGCGCTCGTGCGGCTGTCAGCGTGGCGCCGTTTCTGGACACTCCGGGCACGAGCGCGCAGGCCTGCGCCAAGCCGAGCAGAAGGCCATCGAGCGCGCCCGCGTCGCCGCGCCCGCGTTGCTGCGGCGAGCGGTCGGCGAGCGTCATTGCGACGGCGCCTGCGATCAACCCGACCGCGCTCGCCCGCGGTGTTCCGAGCGCTTCGATCCGCCGCTCGAACGCGAGCCCGGCCGCGGCAGGCGGCATGAACGAGAGCGCCACGACGCTCGCGCGCCGGCCGTCGAACGAGCGCAGCTCATCGGCGATCTCGCGGCGAAGACAGACCAGGAGAGCCACCGCCGTGCCGCCGTGAAGTGCCACCTCGAAGCTCTTGCGAGCCTCGGCGTCGAGATCCTGCCACCCCCAGCCGAGGAGCCACGGCACGAGGGAGATGTGCGCAGAGCTTGAGACGGGCAGGAGCTCGGTCGGGCCTTGTACGAGGCCGAGCAGCGCAGCGCGCTTGTCGGGAATTCGAAGGGCGGCTCGGCTGCGGCTCACGCCGCGGAGTCCGCGGGCGCGGGGGGCGGCCCCGAGCCGCCGCGGCGCTTGATCAGGAAGTAGACGATCCCGGCGAGGATGGCGGCGGCGACGGGATAGTCGAAGTAGTGGAGGTAGTCGCGCCACTCTTCCCAGTTGTCGCCAACCTCTCGCCCGATGAAGGCGAGCGCCGTCACCCAGGGGATGCAGCCGGCGAGCGTGAGCCAGGTGAAGCGCCAGAAAGGCATCCGCGCCACGCCTGCCGGGAGGGAAATGAAGGTGCGGATGATCGGAAGCATGCGGGTGAAGAAGACCGTCGCGTCGCCGTGGCGCTGGAACCAGTCGTCCGCCCAGGCCAGGTGCTTCGGGTTGATGTGGATGAACCGGTTCTTCTCGAGCAGCTCCATGCGCCCGTAGTAGCCCGCGGCCCAGGCGATCCAGGAGCCCACCACGTTCCCCAGGACTCCGGCCGCGATGATCCCGAACATCGTCAGGTCTCCCTCGGAAACGTTGAAGCCGGCGAAAAGCATGATCGCCTCCGAGGGCACCGGGATGCAGGCGGATTCGAGCAGCATGAGGAGGAACACGCCGATCAGGCCGACGGAGTCGATGAAGTCCGTCGCGGCCTCGACGATCGGGTCGACGATGAAGTCGGTAACGGAAGCGAGAGGTGTGGCGAGAAGCGGCATCAGCTTGAGGAGGCAGGACGACGCGAAGGACCCGCCAGGCAGCCTGGGAGGATAGAGAGCGCATGGCCCGCATCCTCTACGTACACAGCCGCCGGAACACGTTCACTCGGATCGACCGCGACGCGCTCGCCGAGCGCCATGAGGTCGTCGACTACTTCCAGGAAAGCTTCCGGCCGCGGCCGGCCGAGCTTTGGCGCAAAGTGGGCGAGTGTGACGCGATCGTGGGCTGGTTCGCTTCTTGGCACACCGCGCTCGCGCTCAGGTTCGCGCGCGTTCGCCGCAAGCCGTCACTGCTCATCTTCGGCGGCTTCGACACGGCCGCTGAGCCCGAGATCGGCTACGGCTCGCAGCGCGGAGGGGTGCGCCGGCGACTCGTAAAGACGACGGCGAACCTCGCCACTCGACTGGTCACCAATTCGGAATCCTCGCTTCGCGAGATCGGCGAAAACCTGGGAATAGATCCGGAGCGGGTCGAGGTCGTCTACCACGGGATCCCCGATCGCTTCGAGGACGTCGATTCAGCCGCACCGCGCGAGCGGATGGCGCTCACGGTCGGCGTCGTTTACGACATCAACCTGCTGCGCAAGGGCCACGGCCCGTTCTGCGAAGCGGCAGCGCGGGTCCCGGACGTCGAATGGGTGCTGGCGGGCGCGTGGCTCGACGGAACGGGCGAGGAGCTGGCGGCAAAGGCGCCGCCGAACCTCCGGCTCACGGGTTATCTCTCGGACGACGATCTCGACGACTTGTTCCGGCGCTGCGGCGTCTACGTCCAGGCGTCGCTCCACGAGGGCTTCGGAATGTCGCTCGCCGAGGCGATGCTCGCCGGGGCGGTGCCGGTGGTGACAGCGGCGGGAGCGCTAGCCGGAAGTCGTGGGCGAGACCGGCATGGTGATCCCGGATGCCACCGCCGAAAGCGTCGCCGCAGCGCGTGGCCGAAGCGCTTGTCGCTCGGCCCGGAGGCCCACCTGGCTGCGCGCGAGCGCGTTCGTAGGGAGTTCCCCTACGAGAAGCGCCGCGACGGCATCCTGTCAGAGCTCGACGAGGCGCTCGCTCGTAGCGACTGCGGGCAGCACGGATTTCAGCGCGTGGGGCGGCTGGCTGCAGCGAACTCTCCGCGCGTAGAATCCGCAGTCTCATGAGCCGGTTCAACCATCCGGCCTACCGCCATCGCGCCCTTCAGTTCGTGGCCGACGCGGTCCTGGCCGCCGTTGCGTTCTCGCTCGCGTTCTTCCTGCGCTTTCTCGACGCGGACGCGATCCCCGAGCGCTACGTGGACATGCTCACCGCCTCGGTCGCCTTCGTCGCGATCGGGAAGGCGACGATCTTCACGCTCATCGGCCTCCACGCGAAGTGGTGGCGCTACTTCCTCACCCGCGACTTCCCCCAGCTCCTGCGCGCAACCGCGCTCGCGTCGGCCGCCATGGTCGTGGTCTTCACAGTCGTTTCACCCTTTGACTACAACCTGCCCCGCTCGGTCGTCGTCTTCGACTTCATTCTCACCACCGGTCTCCTCGCTGGGGCCCGTATCGTCACGCGCCTGTGGATCGAGCGGCCGTCGAAGGAGCAGCGGGCGCGGAAGTCGCGGGGCACGCTGATCGTCGGCGCGGGCTCGGGCGGGCAGATGGTCGTCCGCGAGCTCCAGCTCAACCCCGCGCTCGGGGTGAGGGCCATCGGCTTCATCGACGACGACCCGCGGAAGCGCGGGATGGGACTCCTTGGACTGCGCGTTCTCGGCACAACGGACGAGATCGAGCAGGTCCTCGAGCGCCAGAAGCCCGACGAGGTAGTGATCGCGATCCCGTCCGCGCCGGGCGAGTTGCGCGCCAGGGTCGTCGCGGCTTGTCGCGAGCGCCAGATCCCGGTTCGCACCCTGCCGACCGTCTTCGAGCTACTGCGCGGCGGCGTCCAGCTCACCCGGCAGCTTCGCGAGGTCCAGGTCGAGGACGTGCTCGGGCGAGACCCCGTGCGGATGGAGCTCGACCGCGTGGGGGCCTACCTCGAGGACAAGGTCGTCTTGGTCACCGGCGCCGGCGGTTCGATCGGCGCTGAGCTCTCACGGCAGATCGCCCGCGTCCGCCCGCGCTTGATCATCCTGCTGGACCACGCCGAGGACAACCTCTTTGCGATCGAGCGCGAGCTCACCGAGCAGTGGCACTTCACCCGCTGCGAAGCCGTCCTTGCCGACTGCAAGGAGGCGGACCGCATGCTCGAGGTGATGAGCCGCTTTCACCCCGACGTCGTGTTCCACGCCGCCGCCTACAAGCACGTCGGGCTGATGGAGATGAACCCGCTCGAGGCGGTCAGAAACAACGCGATCGCCACCAAGGTCACCGCCGAGACCGCGGCGGCGACGGGCGCGAGCCGCTTCGTCCTCGTCTCGACCGACAAGGCGGTCAATCCGCAGACGGTGATGGGCGCCTCGAAGGCGATGGCGGAATGGATCGTGGCCGCGGCGGGCCAGCGTCACGCGACGACACGCTTCGTCTCGGTCAGGTTCGGCAACGTCCTCGGCTCGTCCGGCTCGGTGGTCCCCATCTTCCGCTCGCAGATCGAGAAGGGCGGTCCGGTCACGGTGACCCACCCGGACATGGAGCGCTACTTCATGACGATCCCCGAAGCCGTCCAGCTGGTGATCAAGGCCGGCGATCTCGGCGCCGGTACCGGGGAGGTCTTCGTGCTCGAGATGGGCGAGCCCGTGAAGATCGTCGACCTTGCGCGCAACATGATCTCGCTCGCGGGGTACGAGCCTGAAACCGAGATCGCGATCGAGTTCACAGGGCCGCGAGCCGGCGAGAAGCTCGGCGAAGAGCTCCTCAACTCGGACGAGCGCTCCCAACCTACGAGCGCCGAGCGAATCGTCCGTGCGGTGAGGGCCGCCCCGCTCGATCCCGAGTGGGTGGAGCGCACGGTCGAGCGCCTCACGGACCTGGTCGCCTCCGGCGACGAGGCCGGCCTTGCCGCGCGCGTGGTGGAGCTCACGGCTGACCGCCCCCACGCCCCCTCGGTGCCAGGCACCTAACGAAACGCTCACACTCCGCCGTGCGCCATAGACTGCCCCGCTCCGCATGGATCTGATCGAGGACATTGGGCCGATCCTCGGGGTCGTTGCCTTCCTCGGGTTTGCGATCCTGGCGCTTCTGATCGTGCTTCAGGCACGCGAGGTTCGCCGCCTGCGCGAGTGGGCCGGCCGGGCGCCGGAGCGCGCCTCCGAAGCGGACGAGGCATCGCTCGCGGCCAGCGACGAAAAAGGTGAGCTGCAAAAACCCGAGAAGCCGTCGCGCCTTGCAGCGCTCCGCGACCGGATCGCAGCAGCCGTAGGACCCCGCTGGGACGAGCTCGACCGGCGCTCGCCAGTGGACCCGCGGATCCTCGTCGCCGTTCTCGTCGCGCTGATCGTCGCGGCGATCGTGACGAGCGGCTTCGGCCTCCTCGGGGGCGAAGGGACCACCGTGGCCGAGCGCCAGAGAGGCGCTGATGAGGACGCGGTGGAGGTAGCGGTCCTCAACGCGACCGAGCAGCCCGGCGTGGCGGAGCCAGTTTCCGGAGTCGCTGACCTCGTCGCCGACGAGGTCGTAAAACCGGCGGATTTCAAGGTTGGAGTAAAGGCCGACGCGCTCGCCGGCGAGGAGGACTCGCTGATCATGTTCGAGCCCGAGGCCGAGGCTGACGCGGAGGAGCTCGCCTCGGCGATCAAGGGCGACCTCGGCGAAACCCCGATCGAGCCCATGTCATCCGCTGTTCGCGAGCAGGTGAAGGGCGCGCCCCTGGCCCTCCTTGTCGGCTTCGAAGACAGCACGTTCGGCCAAGACGAAGCGCCTTAGGAGGAGTAGCTGGTGGGCACCGACCTGCTCCCTTTCACCGAGGTCACCTCCGCGATCGCGGCCGTCTCGGTCATCGGCATCCTCCTCCTCTTGCCCCTTTACCTGTCTCAGCGCCGAGACGTAAATCGCCTGCGCGAATGGATGAGTCAGGACCCGGACTTCCCGTCCGCTGACATCTTGCTCTCAGAGCGCCGGCTTGATCAGGCCGAGCGCGATCTCGCGCGGACGTACGCCGACCGCGGGGACCCGGTGCCCGGCACGATGGAGTTCGAGGCTGTGCGCGCGGCGTCAGCCACGCAGGAGAAACCGGCTCCGCCCACGCCCCTCTCGGAAAGCCTCCTGACCAGTGAGCGGCCGGCGCTCGCCCAGGTGACGATGGAGCGCGCGGCCCTTGAGCCGCACCCGCGCTGGAAAGAATTTGCGGCCCGGGTCACCCAGCCGCGCTGGCTCGCCGTGATCGCGATCGTGGCCCTGGTCGGCGGCGTGGTCGGGATCGTGGGAGTGGACAGGATCCTCCGCGTCGACGAGCCCGGGGTCTCGTCGTCTGAGCCGTCTGGCATCGAGGTCGCAGTTCTCAACACGACCACGGCTTCGGGTGTCGCAGGCCGCATCGCCACCCAGATCGAGAACGCGGGATTCATCCGGGGCCAGGTCGGCGCCATCGAGCGGAGGACCGACCAGACGGTCGTCATGTACGCGCCGAACCAGAAGCGGGCGGCCAACCGTGTTGCTGCGGAGCTCGAGGGTGTCGCGGTCCAGCAGATCGACCGCGCGGTTCAGGAGGCTGCGGGGGAAGCTGACGTCGTGATCATCGTCGGCCAGGACCGCGTCGCGCCTTGAACGCATCCGGATCGCCGGCATCGAGCCCAAGAAGCCTGGGTCCGATTGCCCTGATCGCGCTCCTCGTCGCGTCGCTCGTCGTGGGCATTCTCGTCTATCGAGCGCGGACGCCCGACCTTGCGCTCGAGGTGACGAGCTTTCCAAGGATCTTTGAGGGAAAAGGGACCGCGACGTTCGAGTTCTTCGTTCGCTTCGATGACCCAGCGGCCGTCGTGGAGGTCGTCGGGCGCAATCAGGTCGTGGCGAGAACGCTGGATCCCGCTCTCGAAGTCGAGGCGGGGGAGCCGATCAAGTGCGTGTGGGATGGGCTCCTTGACGCCGAAGGAGCCGAGCCGGGTGCGTCGGCCGGACCGGAGCGAGCGCTGCCGGGCCGCTACAGACTGCGCGTCTCGCTCCCTGGCGAGGACCGCCAGATGGTGTTTCCCCGGCGCCTCAACGTGACGCCGGGCGACGCTCTGAACGAGGCGCGCTACGTCCTGAAGGTCGCGCCATGCGGAACGGATGATTCGGGTTGACCGCCTCCGCGCTCGAGCTCTTCGGCGTCTTGGTCGCGTGCGCTGGCACGGGTGCGTCGCTTGTTATCCAGGATCCGAGGCGAAGGTACGCGGCGATGGGCTGCGGCCTCGTGGCCGCGCTCGCCCTCCTCACGGGCCAGGTCGCTGACCAGGATCGCTTTGACGAGATCATCTCCCAGCCGGGCGCGCTCGCACTGGGCCTGGTCCTTGGCGGCATCGCTCTGGGGGCCACCGCGGCGACCTTTCAGCGAGTCCCCGCGGCTTTCGCCATCGCAGCGTTTGCCGTCTTGCCGCTGCGCCTGCCGATCCAGATCGGCGGCGAGACGAACTTCCTCTTGATCCCCCTCTATGGCGTGATCGCAGGAGGCTTCCTGCGCGGAGCGTGGCTCTGCGCGACGCGCCGTGATGACGAGCTTCTCACCGACAGCGCGCCGCACGCCGGCGAACCGCCCGTTGTTCGCTACCTCGCGATCGCCCTGGCCGCATCCCTCGTCGTCTACGGGATCGGAGTGGCCTGGACGGAGGATCCGACCAACGCCATTCGCACCGTCGCCTTCTTCCTCGCGCCCTTCGCAGCGATGCTCGCGCTCCTTCGCGACGTGCGCTGGCATCGCAAGCTTGTGGGGCAGGTGCTGCTTGCCTCGGCTCTCGTGGCGATCGGCTTCGCGATCGTCGCGCTCGTCCAGTACGCGAGCAGAGACCTCCTGCTCAATCAGGACCTGAAAGACGCGAACCAGCTTCACCTCTACTTCCGGGTCAACTCGCTGTTCCGCGATCCGAACGTGCTCGGCCGCTACCTGGCGCTGGTGATCGTGGGAATCGCGGCGTGGGTGGCGTGGCAGCGTCCTGCACGTGAGGTGCTCGCCGGGCTGAGCGCGGCAACCGTGCTCTTGGCCGCGCTCTACCTCACCTATTCGCAGACGAGCCTCGCTGCGCTTACGGTGGGCCTGAGCCTTCTGACGTGGCTCCGGTTCGGGTTGCGGGGCTTCATCGTGGCCGCGGCGCTTGGAGCGCTGGCCCTGGCGACTGTCCTTGTGATCGGGGGTCCCGCGCGAGACGAGTCGGTTGACACGGGACGGAGCGACCTCGCCGAGGTCTCGAGCGGGCGCACGGATCTGATCGGCGGTGGACTCGACCTCTTCGAACAGGCTCCAGTCGCGGGGCAGGGGTCGGGATCGTTCGCGGTCGCCTACCGCCGCGAGATCGAGGAGGTCCGAAAGCCCGTAAGCCACACGGAGCCGATCACCGTCGCCGCCGAGCAAGGAGTAATCGGCCTCGTGCCTTATCTCGCGACGCTGGTCCTGGCGGGGCTCGTGCTGCTCCGGCCGTGGCCTGCCCGCAATGCGGTTCGAGCCGGAGTGGCCGCCGCCTTCGCCGCGCTCTTCGTGCATTCGGTGGGCTACGCCGGCTTCGCGATCGACCCGGCGATGTGGGCGCTTTTGGCATTGGGCATCGCGTTACGCGAGTGAAGACTTGAGCGTTTTCGGGCACCTGCGACGGCTCGCGACGACGGGCGCCGCCTACACCGCGGCCAGTGTCCTCTCGAAGCTGATCGCGCTCTTCCTGCTGCCGATCTATACGACTTATCTGAGCCCGGCCGACTATGGGGCGGCAGAGGTGATGATCGCCTCGCTCATCGCCGCCTCGATTGTTGTGCGCCTTGGCGTGATCGAGGCGATCCTGCGCTTCTACTACAAGGCGGGCGAGCGACCCGAGGCGGTCGTGCGGACCGGCTTCGCCGCCCTCTTTTGGACGACCACCGTCGCCGCGCTGGTGGCGCTTCCGTTCGCAGGCCCCATCTCCGAGGCTCTCCTGGGAGAGCGCGACGCCGGGCTCGCCCGCCTGGCGATCCTCGGCCTTTGGCACCTCACGCTGTGGGAGTACGTGCTCACGCTCCTTCGCCTCGACGAGCGCGCCCGCACCTACTTCACCTACACGATCGCCCAGGTCCTCCTCACGATCCCGGTTACGGTCGTGCTCGTGGTGGGGACCGAGCTTGGGGCCTCGGCCATTCTTCTCGGCAGCTTCGGGACCGGCGTCCTGTTCCTCTTAGGGCGGCTCTGGGTCGAGCGGCGGCGCCTGGGCCTTCGCGTCGACACCGGCCTTCTGCGTCACATGCTCCGGTTCGGCCTGCCGACTATGCCCGCCGAGCTGACGCTCTACTCGCTTTCCTTCATCGACAGGATCATCATCGTGAGGCTGGCCGGCCTTGCGGAGGCCGGGCTCTACGCGCTCGCCGTCAAGTTCGCGAACGGGATGCAGGTCCTGGTGCGCGGCTTTCACCTCGCCTGGCCACCGCTCGCCTACTCGATCACCGACGACGAGGAAGCTCGCAGGGCGTACGCCCTGATCGTCTCCTGGTTCGTCGCGACGATCGCCTTCGCGGTCGTCGGCCTCTGGCTCCTGGCTCCCTGGCTCGTCCGGCTACTGGCCGACGAGCGCTTCTTCGAGGCCCAGGACGTTGTGGGCCCGCTGGCCGCCGGGACCGCGCTCTATGCGCTGTATCTGGTCCTCGTAGTGATTCTCGGGCGCACCGGAAGGACGGAGCTCTCGTTTCCCGCCACGTTCGCGGGGGTGGCCGTCAACATCGGTCTCAACCTGGCGCTCGTGCCGGAGTACGGAATCGTCGGCGCCGGCGTTGCGCTGGGTGCCTCCTACGTCGTCGTGGTCGGCCTGATGTACGCAATGGTGCGACGGCTGTTCTACGTGCCGTACGAGTGGCGACGTCTCGCAACGGCGGTTCTCCTGGCGGCCACGCTGATCGCGATCGGCGAGACGCTCGTGCCCCACGACGGCGCAGACGGGTTGGCGCTGACGCTTGCGCTATGCGCGGCGTACCCCGCGGGGCTATGGGCGGCCCGGTTTCTCAGCGAAGAGGAACGCGAGCAGCTGCGTTCCTTGCTCGGGCGAGTTCGCGGCGGCGATGCCGGCGCGCGGCGCGAGGTCGGCGAGCGCGAGGCCCAGGCCGAAACGGCGATCGACCAGGCGGCGAGGGATACGGACCGCGGCGGGGCGGGGTAGCGCGGTCGCGCGCGCTCCTTACCCATCCCCAGACGGCGCCTTCTCGCACGCCCACGCCGCGCCGATCTGCTCGAAGCCCAGCGGCTCGTAGAAACGGTGCGCCACCTCCGGCTCGGCGAAGAGGTACACCGCGCGCGCCGATAGTCGTAGTGCGGCGGCCGTTGCGCCAAGAACCGCCGCCTTTCCGAGGCCGCGGCCGCGTGCGCGAGTCAGGGTCGCCACGTCCTCGAGAGCCGCGATGTCGCCGCGCAGGTACATCGAGGCGAGCGAGAGGGGCCTGCCGTCCTCCCAGCCCCCGAAGGCGAAGTGGGCGGCAGCCCGCGCTCGCAGGTCGTCGTAGCGGTCGAACTGGGCGATCATGTCGGGCGGCAACCCGTGCTCGACGCCGAGCCGACCTTTCAGCCGGCGCATCGCCGCTCCTTCGACCCGCTTCGCCAGCGCAGGAGCCTTGGGAGGAACGCGGCAGATCATGAGCCACAGCTCTTTCACGCTCCAGCCCTCGCGCGCAAGCGACCAGGCGACCTCCTTGCGCTCGTCCGAGTGAGCGACGAACGCGTTGCGGTGGCGCAGCCCCGGATGCCAGTCGGCCGGCATCTCCGCCATCACGCGCAAGTGGTCAAGTGGCGGCACCTCGGCATCGGGCTCGACTTGAGCCCGGCTCGCCGACCACACGGACGCGAGGTCCGGATTCGCGCAGACGAACCCGTAGCGCGTTCGCTCAAACCGTGACGCCGCGGCCTTGGCCATCAGCCGCTCCAGCTCCCACGCGGCCAGGATCTCCGAGCTCGGCTGGGTCACGGGGAATCTTGAGCGTTGTGTGAAGTACCTGGCACCGGATCGGCGGCCGTCGCCTCGCGGTCGAGTCGTGCGTTGAGCTCGGCGGCGGCTTCGCGGATTCCCTCGCCGCGCGGTCGCAGCGCCAGGCGGGCGTGGAGCCAGTACCAGCCGGCGTCCTGGCTCGGGATGACGAGCGAGGCCAGAGCCCGGGCCGCGTAGCTCCATGCGGTCAGGCCGCGCACGACCGCGGCGGCGGCGGGCCCGTGGTGCTTTCGCATGTAGAGGTCGCGGTTGCGGTGGAACTCGACGAGGCGCCGCCGCCCCGCCTCGCGGTCGTACGTGAGCTGTTCGTGGTGGACGGCTCGCGCGTGCGGTACGTGAAGCACCAGCCAGGCCGCGTCGCGAAGCCGCTTTTGAAAGTCGGTCTCATCCGAGTAGACGAAGAAGTCCGGGTCGAAGTAGCCGACCCCGGCCGCGGCGTCGCGGCGCACGAGCATCGCCGCCGACTGCACCCAGCCCACCTCCCGCACGCCCGAGCCGCGCCCGCTCTGGGTCACGAAGAGCCGGTGGAGAAACGCCGCCTGCAAGAGCGCGGTCGTCACCCCTGGAAGTCGCCACGCACATGCCGACGCTGAGCCGTCCTCACCCAGAAGCTGCGCGCCCGCCACTGCAGCCTTCGACTCGTCCTTGACCGCTTCGAGAAGAGCTTCCACCGCGCCAGCACAAAGCTCCGAGTCCTCGTTGAGGAGCAGGCACCAGTGCCCGCGCGCTTCCGCCAGGAGCCGGCTGTCGTTCGCCGCCTTCCCCTCGCGGCGCTCCAGCTCGATCAGCCGCAACCGCTCACCGAGCCCGTCCGGACTCGCATTCCACTCGCGCACAGCATCCGCCGACCCGTCCCCGGAGGCATTGTCCAAAACGAGGATTTCGGCGTCGAGACCGGCCGGAAGCGTCGCGCGAATCGACGCGAGGCATCGCAACAGATGCGCCCGGCCCGCGGTGTTGACGACACAAAAGGAGAGGTCCACGGGACAATCCTTCCCGAATGCGAGTTCAGATCGTCGATCCGTCGGCCCAGACGCCACCCTTCGACCGCGCCTTGGCGGCATCGCTGGCACGTGCTGGCGCCGAGGTCGAGCTCGTCACGTCGAGCTTTATTCACGGCGAGGTCGCCGGCGCAACCGGCTACGGGGTGACCGAATCCTTCTACCCCCGTTCGAGCCGGCTCGAGTCAGGAAGCCTCGCTCGTCGCGTGCTCGGACTCGCCGAGCACGTTCCCGGCATGCTGCGTGCCCGGGGGACGAGCGCGGACGTGGTCCACTACCAGTGGTTGACCCTTCCTGCCGTCGACGCCGCCCTCCTGCCGAAGCGCCCCGCCAAGGTGTGGACGGCCCACGGGTTTCTCCGCGCGAGCGGTTCGGGCGGCCCAGGCGGCCTGCGCGCCTCGCGCCGCGCGCTCGATCGCATGGACGCCGTCGTCGCCCTGTCCGAGTACGGGGCCAATCGCCTCGCCGAAGCGCGCGTCCCGCGCGAGAAGATCGAAGTGATTCCCCATGGCGCGTTCGACTATTTGACCGAGCTCCCGGCCGGTGAGTTGCCGCGCGAGCTCGAGGGTGCGCGCGGGCCGGTCATCCTCTTCTTCGGCCTGATCCGCCCCTACAAGGGTGCCGACGTCCTCCTGCGGGCGTTTCACCAGCTCGAGACCGAGGACGCCGAGCTTTGGATCGTCGGCAGGCCTTTCGGGGTAGATATGGGCGAGCTCCACCTGCTGGCCGAGCCCGCGGGAAGCAGGGTCCGCTTCATCGACCGCTTCGTCGTCGACTCCGAGATCCCCGCGATCATGCGTAGGGCAGACGTCGTCGCTCTGCCCTACCGCGACGCCGAGCAGTCCGGCGTCCTCTTCACCGCTCTTGCCTTCGGCAAGGCGATCGTCGCCACCAGCGTCGGCGGCTTTCCCGAGGTCGCCCGGGCGGGCGGCGGCGAGACGCTCCGCCTGGTGGCTCCAGGCGATGAAACAGCGCTGGCTGAGGCGCTGGGGAGCGTTCTCGCCGACCCGGCCGAGCGGACGCGCCTCGAAACCGCGGCAAAGGACGCCGCGGCAGGCCCCTATTCCTGGGATGGCATCGCAGCCAAGACCCTTGCGCTCTACGACCGCCTCCTCGCCGCATGACCGCGCTCGCCGTGGCCTTCTGGGCAAGCGCTGCGCTCATCGTGCACACGCACGTGACCTATCCGCTCTCCCTTGCGGTGCTCGCCCGGCTGCGAAGGTCGCCCCGTCGCCTCTTGGTTCCCCAGAGGGAGCCCGCTTTCGTCTCCCTCATCATCGCCGCACACAACGAGGAAGGCGTGATCGAGGCACGAGTGGCAAACGCTCTCGAGACTGACTATCCGCGAGAGCGACTGGAGATCATCGTCGCCTCCGACGGCTCGGAGGACCGAACCGCCGAGCTGGCGCGGGCGGCGGGCGCCGACCACGTGCTCGAGCTCTCGCGACGCGGCAAGGTCGCGGCGCAGAACGCCGCTGTCGAGGTTGCCCGTGGCGAGGTGCTGGCGTTCTCGGACGCGAACTCGATGTGGGAGCCGGAGGCAGTCGGCAAGCTCGCCGATGCCCTGGCCGACCCGAGCGTTGGCTACGTCTGCGGGCACGTCCGTCTCGTCGATCCAGAGGGGACGAGCCAGGAAGGCGCCTACTGGCGATACGAGATGGCGGTCCGCTCGCTCGAGTCGAGCTTGGGCGGCGTAACCGCCGGAAACGGTGCGATCTACGCCGTGCGCCGCGACTCCTACGTCGAGATGCCATCGGACCGAAGCCACGACCTTTGCTTTCCCTTCCTCGCCGTCAAGAGCGGCAAGCGCGCGATCTATGCGCCGGAGGCCCGAGCGCAGGAGCGCGTCGCGCCCACCCTGCGGGGGGAGTGGCAGCGAAAGCGCCGCATGATGAACCGCGCCTGGGGAATCCTCCTGCGCGACGGGATTCTCTCGCCCAGGGGCTACGGGCCGACATACGCGTACGAGATCGTCTCGCACCGCGCGCTTCGCTACGCGACGCCGTTCCTGCACCTGGTTGCCCTGGGAGCGAACATCGCGCTCCTGGGAGACGGCGCGGTCTACGCCGTCACGCTCGCGGCGCAGGCGGCGCTCCTCCTCGGCGCAGCCCTCGCGCGGATCGTGCCGATCCTCCCCTTCAGGCTCTGCGCGCTACTACGTCACCGTCACGGCCTCGATCGCAGCGGGTCTGGCCGACCGGATCCGAAACGGCCCCGCAACGAGTTGGGAGCCGGTCGAAGGCACTCGCTAGCCGTCGATCTTCTTTTGCACCTTCTTGCGCAGCTCCGGGAGCTGGTGATAGAGGGCGCCCCCGGGGCATTCGGTTTGGTTGGTGTCCCGGTGACCGATGATCCGCTTTACCCTGAACCGCGTGCCGTTGGGATAGAGGGCGGTCCCTCCGCCCCTTGAGACCAAGGTCGTCTTTTCGTCCGCCTCGTGCCCGTGGTGCGGCAGCTTCCAGGCGAGCCACTGGGCGAGCCCGCCGAACGCCTTTCGCGAGACCGGCTGATTCGTGTGGGTGCCGAGCATCGCAACGCCGGTCGTCTGCGAGTTGACGCCCTCGGCGTGGGCTCCTTGGACCGCCTTGCCGAGCCCGCCGTCGCGTCCCTCGTAGATGTTCCCGTACTGGTCGACGATGGCGTTGTAGCCGATGTCGTCCCAGCCGTTGTCGTTGCGGTGAAAACGGCAGATCGCGAGGACCATGCCCGGGGCTTCCCGTTCGGAGTAATTGACGGCCGAGACGGTGTGATGAACGCTCGCAGCCTTCACGACCCCGATGTCGGGCCTCTTGCGCGGCTCGCAGCCCTTGCCGTTGCGCTTGTTAGCGCCCCAGTCCCGGCGAGAGACGATTCTCGGCCGGTCCGAATCGGAGCCGCGCTCGGCCGCGGGCGCTGAGCCGGTCTTCGTCACCCTTGCGTACCCGATCGTCCCGGACGGCCTCCACCCCCGCGCGCGAACCTGAAGCTCGTCCATGCCGCCGAACCAGACCGGGTCGCCGTTGGCGCTCTCCGTCCAGTCCGTCCACTCGCCGCCCTCCGCGCGCGCCCGGAGCTCCGTCTCGCGAAGCACCCCGCTAAGGCCCGCGAGGTCGAACCGCCGAGGCGCGCTCAAGACCGCGCTGCGGTGAACCGCAGCTTCGCCAGCCCGTCCACTCGCTCGAAAATCTGTGCCGGCAAGCGCCTGCGAGAAGCTTGAGACCTCGGGCACCCCTGCCGAAGCCGGCGCCGGCGCACCTGAAAAAAGGATTCCGGCCGCGGCGGTCGCCACGGCCAAGATGAGTCTGTGTTGCCCCTGAGTCACGGCTAGATGTTCAACGGGAAGTACTCGGGTCCTTGGTTGCGGTAGATCGAGACGAAGGCGCGAATCAGGTCGAGCGTGGAGGCGCCTTCGTACGTCTCACAAGTTGCCAGCTGGGTCCATGAGGCCACCGCAACCTCCGAGCTCCATCTCGGGATTAGGAATCAGGATGACGCCGCCGGGCGACTCCTCGAAGACGCCCTTGATCGCAAGCTGATCCTTTTCGGGAAGGTCAGGCGAATAATGAATGATCACGCGCCCGTGCTCCATCGAGTGGACGTAGCGGCCGACCGGTGGGTACTCGCCGTAGGCGCCGTCGGCGAGAGCGCCCGAAGCGGTTTCGGTGCTGTCGCCGAAGTGGTCGCCCGAGGTCGGCGGATCCGTCTTGTACTCGACCTTCGGCACGTCCGGATCATCAAGGTGTTCGTTGCCCTCCTCTGAGAGGTCGAGCTGAAGCTCACAGCTCGCGAGCTCTGCAACGTCCTCCAGGACGGCGTTCTCAACGGGGGGCGGCTCGGTGCCGTCGCGCCCGTCGATCTCGATCCCATCCGGGACGACGCCGATCTCCTCGTTGATGTACGCGACAGCCGGGAAAGCCTGGCCCTCGGCGTCGACCCCAACCTCGTCCTCGCCGCCGCCGGAGATCACGACCACGACGCCGGCGATCATCGCAGCCACGATCAGGCCCGCGACCGCGTAGCCGAGGTACTCGCGCCGCTTGTCCGAGCTCTGAGCCGCGCGCTGAGCGGCCAGCCGCTCTTCGCGCAGCCGCTCTCGCTCTTCCTTTCGCCCGCTCATCCGACGTTTTAGGCTAGCGACGGCTTCTTAGGCTGGGAAGAACCTTCCGGCGCGTACGACTCGGCCAGGAACTCTTCGAGGATGTCGTCGAGCCTCCCCGGCGTGATGCGCCATTCGAGGATCGAGTTGGCGTCCACGATGCGGGCGTTCTTCATCTCCTCGACCAGCATTCCGGCGTCCGAGAAGGGGTGGAGGGGGTCGGAGGGATGACCGATCACAAGCGCGGGATCGGCGATGCCGACCCGCTCGGAGTGGGGCGGGGCGGTGCGGTGAAAGAGGATGCCCTCGAGCACGGCGCGTGACGGCCTCGGGTCCTGGCGGAGCCAATCGAGACCGACGTCCACGAGAAGGCTCGTCCGCGGAAAGCGGCGAAGGAGGGCTGAGAGCGGCCGGAGAAGTGGCTGGCCGAACCGAAGCCCCAAGAGCACCGGCGTGAAGGCGAGCGCGGCGCCGAGGAGAGCGTTGTCGAGGACGGGCATTTCGATGAAGAGGCCGCGCGCCTTGCCCGGGAAGGCCGCGCCGAACTCGAGCGTCGCGTTGGCTCCCAGCGACGTTCCGCCGACCACGGGCCGGTCGAGCTCGAGATGGTCGATGAGGGCGGCGATCTGCTCGCCGAAGGAGGACATCGAATAGAGATGCATTTCCTCGGGACGGTCAGAGGCGCCGTGGCCGAGGGTGTCGATCGTGATCACGCGGTATCCGCGTGACGCCATCTCAGGGGCGAGGCGATCGAACATGTGGCGGTTCATCAGGAGGCCGTGCATGAGAACGAGCGCCTTGTCGCCCGAGCCGTAGTCGCCGTAGGCGAGGCGGTAGCCCTTCCATTCGAAGAACCCGTCGACCGGGTTGGTTGAGTCCATGATCTCGTTCGGCCCGCTCACGAGGAGTTTCCGACACGCTCGCGGAGCCGCTCCCACGGCCTCGAGGCACGGAGCGCGCTGAGAACGGCACGCGTGCCAGGCGCGCGATTGAGCGCATAGAAGTGGATGCCCGGGGCACCGCCCGCAAGGAGCTCCTCGCACTGGCGCGAGGCGTAAGCGACGCCCAGCAGCGCCTCGGCCTCGAGATCACCCCCCATTGCCGCGAGTGCCTCGTCCAGCTCGGGCGGAATCGTCGCGTCGCAAAGCGAGCAGATCCGCGAGACCTGCGCGTAGCTTGCGATGGGAATCACGCCCGGGATGATCGGGACGTCGATCCCGCGGTCGCGCGCCGCCGCCACGAAGCTCCAGTAGACGTCGTTGTCGAAGAAGAGCTGCGTGATGAGGAAGCTCGCGCCGGCGTCCACCTTCGTCTTCAGGTAGGCGAGGTCGTCCTCGAGGCTCGCAGCCTCGGGGTGGACCTCGGGAAAGCATGCGCCGCCCACCGTGAAGTCCCAGCCCGAGACGATGAACTCCGTCAGGTCAGTCGCACTGGTGAGCCCACCTTCCGGAGCGGCGAAGGCGCTCTCGCCGCGCGGCGGGTCGCCGCGGAGTGCCAGAACGTTCTCGACGCCCGCTTCAGCGAAGCGGTCGAGGATCTGAGCAAGTCCCTCGCGGGTCTCGCCGACGCAGCTCAGGTGCGCCATCGTCTCGATCTCGTGTTCGGACTTGATGCGGTTGGCGATCTCGACGGTGCCGTCGCGAGTGGCCCCGCCCGCGCCGTAGGTGACCGAGACGTAGTCCGGGCTCAGCGCGCGCAGCGTCTCGACCGTCCCGAAGAGCTGCTCGAGGCCGTCCGGCGTCTTCGGCGGGAAGAACTCGAACGAGAAGACGGGCTCAGGCCCGGCGAGTGCCTCGGTGATCCGCATTGGAGTGAATGGTATGGAGGCGCCCGTAAGTGTGAGCGTTCTGTGAAGTACCTGGTACCTAGGGAATGCGCAGGCGCTCGCGCTCGAGCGTCTCGCGTCGCACGTCTGCGGCGCAGAACGGCGCGTCGTGCCAGTCCTTGCGCGAATACGCCTTCGTGTAGTCGTTGGCGTGCGGCGAGTCCTGGTTCTCGGTTTGGCCGTAGGTGACGAAGGTGTCGGCTCGGACCGGGCAGTTGCCGTCCTTGAACTCGGCGGCCATGATGAAGGAGCCGCCGTGAGGCACATTCGTGTAGCCACCGTCGTCGGGCCGCCACTGGGCCGAGATCACGTTGAAGACGCCGAGCCCGGGGCCGCCGTGGATGTCGATCACTTCGCCACCGCGCTCCTCGGTCTGGTAGCCGCGAAGCGGCGCGTCGAGCGGGATGCCGGCGTTCTCGAGGTCGGTGACCGCATCGGCAAGCGCTTGGCTTACCAGCGGGTTGGCGATGTTCAGTCCGCCCCCGGGGGTGTTTACCGGATCGGAGGCCAGGAAGACCGGCTGTGTGTAAAGCGTCTCCGAGCCCGGACAAGTCGCGCCCTGAAGGCCCGTAGGTAGACACTGGAAGTTCCCGTAGGCGTTGACGGCGAAGCGGCGGAACAGGATGGCGCCGTTCGAATTGAGGTTGTCGCGCAAGTTCCACTCAGCCAGTGGCTGGCAGGCACCCGAGACGTCAACGGGCCCGTTCGAGCCAGGCAGCTGTCCCAGCGGCGCCGCCTCGCACAAAGTGACGAGATCGTCGCGCCAGAGCTCGCCGAGATACTGGCGGTTCCCGAAGGCGACCTCCTCGAGGAGCTCCTGGTTGAACCCCGTTCCGGGCAGTCCGTCGGTGCCCGCCAGGCGTTCTTCGATCTGGATCAGCCCGATGCGCGTACGCGCCGTTCGCTCTGCCTCCTCGATCCCGATGATCCGATCGAAGCCCGTTAGCGGCGCGTCGGCGTTCGAAAGCCAGTGCGAGTCGTTGCCGTTCGCCACGTAGTCGTCGCGGAACTGGGTCGGGACCTCGTCCGGTGGGAAGGTCCCGGGCGCCGCGGCCTCGGGGGAGCTGTCCCAGTTGCAGTCCCCGCGCGACCCGTCGAGAATCGGCAGCCCGAGCGTCTCGAAGCCCGCCACAGCCACGTTGCACTCCGCCGACTTCTCGTCGGTGACGTACGGGATCGCCCCCTGCATCGTGTAGTAGGCCTCGCCCCTCGAGTCGGCGGCGAGCGAGTTGACCCACGGGATGCCTTGATAGCGGCGCTGGATGCGGTCGTACTGGCGCACGGTTTGCGCCTTGTTGTTGGCGAGGAAGTGGTTGAGGTAGCGGAAGTTGGTGGCGTTCACGTCCCCGAGCGCGAAGCCGGCGCCGCTCCCCACGGCAGCGGGATGCCCACGAGGTCGGTCACCATCGGCCCGTACTCGGTCGAGTAGATCGAGCGGGTCTCGTGGCCGATCGTCCCGTCTTCCGCGAGGGTCCTCACGCGCACCCTCGTCTCCTCCATGTCCTTCGTCTCGCCGTCGACGACGTAGGTGTAGGGGCTGGGACCGAGCTGGAGCTTGAACGGCGTGAAGCGCCAAGCCGTCGCGACGGTGTGCGACCACGCGAGGCCGCGCGTGTGGCCGATCAGGACGAGCGGGACCCCATAGAGCGAGGCCCCGGCGACGTCGACCTTCCCTGGGATCGTGAGATGAGTCTGGTAGAGCCGCTCGGAGCCGTCCCAGGGAAAGTGGGGGTTGCCGTAAACCAGGCCCCTTCCGTTCCGGGTCGCGTCCTTGCCGAGCCCGTACGCGTTTGAGCCGACGTCGGGCTGGAGACGCTCGAGGATGGCGGGGTCCTCAAGCGCTTCGGCCTGCTCGGCCTCCTGGGCTTCCGCTTGGGCTCCGCTCACCGGCGCCGCCGTCGCGATCCCGTCGATGACGGCCCCTGAGCTGGCGAGGATGCCGAGCTGGTAGAAGCGCCGGTAAACGTCGATCTCCTTGATCGGGCGCACCCATTTCTCGCCCGCGCAGCGCTCGTCGGGGATGTTCTCGACGCCGGTCCTTCTGAGGTAGGTGTTGTAGCCCTTGACATAGCCCTCGACTCCGCTTGCTGGACGCCGGAGACGGGCCCGCTCGGAGGCTCTCGCGTCGATGAGCTTCTCGACGGCCCCCTGCTTCCTCACCCACTTGAAGTAGATGTCGGCATCGACGTTCCTGTAGGTCGAGCCGTTGCCCGAGAAGGTCCAGGTCTCCTCCGGGCCGAAGAACCGTGACCGGCGGGCCGAGACAGTCACGTACTCCGACGCGATCGTGCAGATGTTGTCCTCGGCGAAGGCGTAGGCGTAGCCGGCCGCGAGGTCGCGGATGGTCTTCGCCTTGATGTGGGGGATGCCGTACTTCGTGCGGACGATCTCCGCTCGGATTGGCTTCGCCTCGGCCGCCTCCGCGGCAAGCCCGGTGGCGGCGATCGCGAGTAGCGCCGCGGCAGTTCCCCTGAGCCTGGTCCCCATCGCCGGGGATGGTAGTTCGTTACCGCGCTCGCCGGGTGCGCCGGGTGCGCCGGGTCGGTCTCGGTAGCGGCCTAGCAGCTACTCGGCGCGGCGCAGGTGTACGTCGTGTAGCTGGTTCCGGCAACGCCCGCTCCGCCGTCGTTGCCGTCGTCGAGGGGCGTTCCCGTGGCGGCAGGAGCGCTGATGCCGCCCGTGCCACCGATACCGGGAGAGCCGCCGGAAACGCTCAGCCCGGTGATCGCCGGCACGCTCGGGCTCGAGGCGATGAAGACGCCGGCGACGATGCCACCCGCGCCACCACCACCGCCACCTCCGTGCCCACCGTGGGCGCCGTCACCCCCGTCGCCGCCCTTACCCGTGCCGACGCCGGTGCCCCCCGTGCCGCCCTGGCCTCCGGGCTGTCCTCGCCCGCCCGCACCCCCGTCGCCCCCGTCGCCCCCGTTCCCGCGGATCACCGATACGTCCGTGATCGTGGGGGCCGCGTTGATCAGGTAGATGCCGAACGACCCGCCGCCTCCCTTGCCGTTGGCGCCTGCCCCCGGGGCCGCAGCGCCACCGGCGCCGCCACCGCCGCCACCGGCGCCCCAGGAATCGGTCCCGACGTCGCAGCCTCCGGATCCACCGCCACCTCCACCGCCACTGCCGGCCGCGCCGGTGCCGCCCGCGCCGCCGTCCTTGCCGTACCAGTAATTGGCGGTCAGGCGTCCCGACGAAGTGCTCGCGCCCGTCCCGGCCGAGCCGTTCTGAACTCTTCCAGAGTTGCCGTCTCCGCCGGCCTGGCAGATGTCACGGCCTGAACCTCCGGGTCCGCGGAATCCGGGACCAGATGTCTGGAAGACCTCGGCGTTGGTCCCGTCGTCGCCAGAGGTTGCGTTGAAGTTCGAACTGATACCGCAACTGGTATCCATCTCGCCGCCGTCACCGCCTGCACCGCCGCCGGCCCCCGTCACGCCGGCATTTACACCGGCGTCACCCCCGTCGCCGTGGCCCGTGTTGTTACAGGCTGTGGTGAACTCGTTCGAAGCGCCGCCATCGATGCCGTTCATAGCCGCCGTCGCCGTCCCCGAGGCGCTTGAGCCAGCGGCTCCGTCGGCTCCGTCGGCTCCGTTGCCGCCGGTGACCGTGACTCGCTCGATCGTGAGCACGCCCGCTAACACGTCGCGGACGACGATCCCGTAGGAACTCTTGCCCTGCCCGCTCCCGAGCTGTTCGGTGACGTTCTGACCGACCACCTCGAGATCTGAGATCACGCTCGGTTCAGTAAGCGCGTGGGCGAGGAGCGTAATCCACTGCGGGTCTTCGCTCGGGAGCGTCGTTGCGCCGCCGCCGGTGATCTTCACCGCGGTGGTGCCCGTCGCCTCGCCCGGGTCGCGCTCGAAGTTCTGCCCGAAGCCACCGTAGATGCTCACGCCGTTTGCCACCACGACCGTCTCCGGGTAGACGCCGCCGGCGACGTAGACGTGATCCTTGCCCGCGGCCACCGCCCGGGTGAACCCAGTCCCGATCGTGGCGCACGCGAACTCGCGGCTCCCGCACCCCGGTCCGTCCAAGCCTTGGCTCGAGACGAAGACGGCATCAGCGATCGCGCCGTCGATTCCGTCGCAATTGGTGTCCGCGAATGATGGATCCGGGACGTCGGCCACGGAGGCGCATTGGACCTCGACGGAGCCGGCGCTTGTCCGGCAGTTGTTCGACTCCCTACGCTCGCTCACAGTCTGGTTCCCGTCCGCGCAGGCCACCACTCGATACGTGCCTGGCTCCATCTCGCCTGGGATCGCGGCGACGCAGGTGCCCGACTGCTGCCGGCCCGGCAAGAGGCGCTTCACTCTTCGCTCGCCCACCTTCACTCGGTCTACTGGTCCTCCGCCCGGCGGCGCCAGAAAGCAATGGGTTCTGGTTCTGGCCGCCGTTTTCAGACCCACATTCTTGGTTGTATCGGTGACCTGAAAGCTGCCTCCCTGCACCACGGTCGCCGGAGGGTTGGTGAGCGCCGTGACGCGCAAGTCTGGTTTCTCCACCGCGGCCGCAGCCTGGCTCGACGAGCCCAGCACACAGAGGAGAGCGCCCACGCACGCCATCAAATAGCTGCCTCGCAGCGCCGGTTCAGTCATCCCCTTGGGGAAACTACCGTTGGCAGCCCTCCGGCGCAACCGACAAGCGGGGTTTGTCGCAAATTGCGGGGTGGACCTCGCCGACCCCCTTGACGTGGGGGAAATCTGTGTCTAGGTTCCATCTTGCGGTTCAGGAGAGAGAACGAGCCACCGAAGCCATGGTGGAGTCACTCTCGAAGGAGACTCGCAAAGCTTCATCACTCGAAGGCTACGAGTGAGGCAGGCAGCGCAGAGTCTCCACTGGACCGCTTTCTCTTTGCCCTGAGATGGCGCGGCCTTCCCTTCGGGGGCCGCCTGATACTTGAGGGAGAGCGGGCGGGCTAGCCGCCGATCCGCTCCCGGGGGGATCTGGCGACGCCCAGCTCTCCGAGGTTGCGCCCCGGTCGCTCGGCGGTGCGGGCGGCAGAAGCCCGGCGGCACGCCGGCGGCGGTTTCACTGGCCGCAGGACGGAAGGTAGGCGGCACCTCGGACGCCTTGAGATCCGTAGTCTCCATCGGGATGTCCGATGTTCCTGATCTCGATCCAGGTGGGATCGCAGGGCTGGGCGAGGCGCTGACGCAGAACATCCGGCTGGCGGTGAAGGTCTCCGACGAGGTGGTGCGAGACGTGATCGTGGCTTTCTTCGCCGAGGGTCATGTCCTGATCGAGGATCACCCCGGCGTAGGCAAGACCGCCCTCGCTCGCTCGCTCGCCCGCTCGCTGGACGCCGAGTACGCGCGCGTCCAGTGCACGGCCGACCTTCTGCCGTCCGATGTCGTCGGCACCAACGTCTTTAACCAGCGCGAGTCCCGCTTCGAGTTCCACCCCGGTCCGGTTTTCGCGAACGTCGTCCTGGTCGACGAGATCAATCGCACGTCGCCGAAGACCCAGTCCGGCCTCCTCGAGTGCATGCAGGAGCGGCGCGTAACGGTCGATGGGCACCCGCATGAGCTGGCGCGCCCGTTCGTCGTTCTCGCGACCCAGAATCCGAGCGAGTACGAGGGCACGTACCCGCTGCCCGAGGCGCAGCTCGACCGCTTCATGGTGCGCGTGTCGATGGGCTATCCGTCGCCCGACGCGGAGGCGGCGATGCTCTCAGAGCACGCCTCCAGCGATCGCGTCTCGGATCTCGAGCCGGTTTGCGACGTCGCGATGGTCCGAGCCGCTCAGCGGGGAGTAGCACAAGTTCACGCGGCGGAGCCGCTTCGCCGCTACGTCGTGGCCGTGTGCGAGGCGACGCGCACCGACACCCGGGTCGAGCTTGGAGCCAGTCCCCGCGCCGGCCTCATGCTCTTCCGCGCGGCGAAGGCGCTCGCCGCACTCGACGGCCGCGACCACGCCCTGCCCGACGACGTCCAAGCGCTCGCGCCGGCGGTGCTGGCTCACCGGCTGGCGCTGGCGCCCGGCGCGATTTCGGGCGATGCGAGCGAGGTTGTGGCCGAAGCGCTCGAGCGCGTCCCGGCGCTGTAGCGATGGGGGTCAGATCACGCCCAAAGCTGTGACGAAAGTGACTCCCGCTCGCCTGGTACCTGGCACCGCGGCGCTGGGCTCGGCGCTCGCGCTGGCCGGGCTGGCGTTCGGCTCGCCGTCGCTTCTCGTCCCGGGCTTCGCGCTCGTGGCGATCGCGCTGGCCGCCTTCGGGTGGGTAGAGGCTGCCGCCAGGGGCGCGAGCATCGAAGTCGAGCGTGGCCCAGCGCGAATCGTGGAGGGCGACGCCTACCCCCTGATCGCGAGGCTTCACCGCGGCCCGGTTCCGCCACCGGGAGGAGAGTTGCGAGACGCGCTCTTGCGCAAGCCACTGAGTACGGGACCGTTCAGGCCCGCTCGGGTCGAGCTCAAGATCCGGATGAACCGGCGTGGAAGGCACCTGCTCGGAGGAACCGCCTGGGAGATCCGGGATCCTTTGGGGCTCCACGGGCGAAGGCTCTCTGCTCCGCCCGGCGGCGAGCTCTTGGTCCTGCCTCGCCTCGAGCCGGTCGAAGTCATGGGGCCTGCTGCCGTCGACGGAGAAGGCGCCGGCGCTGCCAGCGCCGGGGAGGAGGGGGCCGCCTCCCTCCGCGAGGCGCGCGCGGTCGAGTTCGAGGTAGACGGGCTCCGTCCGTACCGGCACGGAAGCCCCGCTTCGCGCATCCACTGGCCGGCGCTTGCTCGAAGCGGCGAGCTGCACGAGCGCCGGATCGTCGCTGGGGCGGAAGCGACTCCGCTCGTGGCGCTCGACGCCGAGGATCCCGCGGACGCGGAAGCGCTTGACCGGGCTGTCAGGGCAGCCGCCTCTCTGTGCGTCCACCTCGCGCCGCGAACCGGGTGCGGGGTTCTCCTTCCAGGCAGCCGAGCGCCTTCGGTCCTTGACGCCCGGCTGCGGACATGGCCCGCGCTTCACGCCCGTTTCGCGACGGTCGGGTCCGGCGCCCCCACGCTGCTTCCAAGCCGCCCTGCGGGCCTGCGTGGGAGTGTCTTCTGGGTGACGGCCCGGTCGCCGGAAAGGGGATCCATTCCCCGGAGCGCCGGCGCTGGGCGCCACTACCTCGTCAGTGCTTTCGAACCCTCAACGCCCGTTGCCTTCACCGTGGCCGGGTGCTTCGGCGTTGCTGTGCGTTCCCAAGCCAAGGTGCGTGCGAAAGCCGCCGCATGAGCGCGGAGCTTCGCCGTTTAGCCGCCTATCTTGCGCTCGGCGCTTTCGCCTCCTACCACTGGTTCTTGCTGGTTTCCGGCGCGGACGCGTGGCGCTGGATCGCCTGCATAGGAGCCGGCGCCGGCGGTGCGCTGATCCTCTTGGCGCTTCGCTCGCAGCGCCGCGCGGTCGCGCTTGCCGGAACCGCTTGCGTGTTCGTGGCGGTGCTTGCGGAGGGGCTGATCGCCGTCGGCATTCCGGGCGAGCTCGTCCTGCCGGGCGGATGGGATGAGCTGCGACGAGAGCTTGCCGCAGGTCTCTCCGGAGTGAGCGAGATCGACACGCCTTACGCCGGCGGCAACCCCTGGACGACTCTCGGGATCCTCACCGCGGTCCCGCTGGCAATCGCGGTCGCGACGACCGCCTCTTTCTGGCCTGTGGGCGCGGGCCGGGGAGCGCGCGCAACCGGGCTCGCAACGCTCCTCGCCCTTTACGGCACCGCCGTCACCTGGGAAGCGCCAAGCGCGGAGCTCCTGCGCGGTGCCGTCCTCTTCGGATGCGTCGCTGCAGTCCTTTGGCTGCCTCGCATCGCGCTTTCGCGTCTGGCCGCGGGCGTGGCGACGATGCTCCTGGCGCTGGCTTTGGCCTTGCCGTTGGCCGCTCGCGTCGACGCGTCGGATCCTCTGATCGAGTACACGAGCTGGCGCGTCTTCGGCGACGAGGGGGAGCGCGTCAGCTTCAACTGGAACCACACCTACGGCGCTCTCGACTGGCCCCAGGAGGGAACGGAGGTCTTCGTCGCCACCACCGAGGTGCCCCTCTATTGGAAGACGTACGTCCTCGACGAGTTCGACGGCCGGGCGTGGCAACGCGGCAGCGATGACTTCGGGCAGACGGGCGCCGCCTACTACCTCGCGGGCGCCCCGGCGGAGCTCGTGCGGTCGCGTCCCGAATGGGTGCGCGAGTTCCAGATCGAGATGAGCGCCCTTCGGTCGCGCCTTGCGGTGACCGCGGGATCGCCTGCGCTCATCGAAGGGCTTGAGATCGGCGACATCTCCGGAGACGGGACCGCGACCGCGGACCAGTTCGAGATCGGAGCGGGCTCGGACTATGAGGTGACGGCGTACGTGCCCGACCCGGCGCCACGCGAGCTCCGTCGCTCGGACGGCGCTCACCCGCCGGGCGCCGGGCGCTACACCACGCTTTCGATCCCTCAGCCGCTGACACGGGCCGAGGAGCTGATCGGGCGTCCAAGAGCGCTTGCCGTCGCAGTCGTTCCGCCGTACGGCGTCGCGCGAAGCGCAGAGGAGCGCCGGGACGCACGCGACGAGATCTCCTTCCCGGACGAGTCGATCGAGCGGGTCGTTGACCGCACCGCCTATGAGCGCGTGCTCGCGCTGACTCGTCGCCTGACCACCGGGGCAAAGTCGGACTTCGAGGCGGTCGAGCGGATCCAGAGCTTCCTTCTCTCCAACTACTCCTATGACCAGAACGTTCCGCTCTCCGATGATCCCCTTCCGGCCTTTCTCTTTCGCGACGGAGCTGGCTACTGCCAGCAGTTCTCGGGGGCGATGGCGCTGATGCTCCGCATGGCCGGGATCCCGAGCAGGGTCGTCTCGGGCTTTGCGCCCGGCGTCTCGAACGATGACGGCACTTACTCAGTGAGCGACACGGACGCCCACTCCTGGGTCGAGGTCCTCTACCCGGGCATCGGGTGGGTGACGGTCGACCCGACGCCCCCGCAGACGCCCGCTCACACCAACGCTGGAGCCCTCCCGGCCGGTGCCGGCCCAAACCGCCTGGAGGACATTCCGCTGGGCCGGGCGTTGGCGAATCCGAATTCGGCGCGCGGCGGCGCGCGTGGCGATGAAGGGGGCGCCGACGTCGCGGCCGAGGACGAGAGCGCCTCCCCGCTTCCCCTGCTGGTGGTCCTGGGGATCGGCGGAGCAGCGACTGGCGTCATCACGCGCAGGCGCAGGCGGCTGCGCTCGCCGCAGGGCGCCGAGCTTCAGCTTCGAGAGCTGCGCGAGGCGCTCGCTGCCACCGGCAACCCTCCGGCGCCGAGCTTGACGCTTGCTGTGATCCAGGCGAGACTCTCCTTCACTGCCGGACCCGAGGCGGCCCGTTACGTCGCCGCCCTGGGGGAGAGCCGCTACGGGCGCCGCCACCGCCGGCGCCCCGGCCCGGCCGAGCGCCGAGCTTTCCGCTGGGCGATCGCCCGCAGCGCCGGCTTCTTCGGATGGTGGAAGGCCCTCCGCGCGATCCCCTTCGGCGGCCCCCGAACAAGGGGAGGGGGCACATAGCCGGCGCACATTTGGCTCTCGGCGGTTCACACTCGTGACGCGATTGGACCTACGGTCGCCGGCGTGGCCCGGTTCGACGGAGAGAGTGGCCAGACGACGTCCGAGTACGTGGGCTTGGTCTTCCTGGTTGCGCTCGTCGCTGCGTCCTTCGCGGCGGTCAACCTGGGGCCCGGAATCGCACAAGCGGTCGAGGCGGCGCTCTGCCGCGCGGTCGGTGGCGAGTGCTCTGACGCCGCTTCGGCAGCAGGTCCTGAGCTGCCGCTCGTCGACCCGGCCCTGACGGCCGCCGAGCGCCAGCTCCTCCTCCACCCCGACCCGCAGTTCGCGGACCTCGAGCTGGAGTCCTTCACCGCCTCTGAGCTCGCCTGGCTCAAAGTGAACGATCCGGAGGCTTTCCAGGTGGCGCTCGAAGTGCGGTCATGGTCAGAGCAGCGGGCGCTGCTCGACGAGGCGATGGACGCGGATCTGAACACCTTTCACGCCATGAAGGACTCCGAGACTCACGACCCGCGGATGGACTACTCAGACGACGGCTGCTCCGTTCCAATCCTCGGCTCCGACGCCGATATCTTCGGCTTTGAGGCCGCCTGCGAGCGGCACGACTTCGGCTACCGAAACTCGAAGCGCCTGGGGCTCTTCGACGGCTACAAGCGCACGGTGGACGCAGTCTTCGGCCGGGATCTATACGACACTTGCGAGGACGTAATCGTCTTCGCGCGGAAGCAGTGCAAGACGATGGCCGCTGCCTACTACTCCGCGGTCCGAGTCGCCGGGGGCCACTGCGATCCGCCGGGCTCGGTCGAACGGGTGCCCGGTCCCTGCGCTCCGGAGCACGGCTAGGAGCCGCCGTACGATCGAAGCGTGCACGCGCTCGACATCGAAGGGCTGACGAAGCGATATCCCACCGGGGTGGAGGCGTTGCGCGACGTCTCGCTCGAGATCCAGGACGGTGCGCTGTTCGGGCTTCTCGGCCCGAACGGAGCGGGCAAGTCGACTCTGATCCACTGCTCGACCGGGCTCGCAACGCCCACCTCGGGCGAGATCCGGATCTTCGGTCACGATGCGATCACGGACTATGAGGACGCTCGCCTCGCGGTCGGGCTCGCGCCGCAGGAGCTGAACCTCGATTGGTTCCTCACTCTCGAGGAGACCCTCGACTTCCACGGTGGCTATTTCGGGATGCCCAAGCGGGAGCGGCGCGAGCGGGCGAAGGAGCTCCTCGAGGCGTTCTCGCTGACCGAGAAGCGCGAGGACCGCACGCGCACCCTCTCCGGCGGGATGAAGCGGCGCCTGATCCTCGCGCGAGCGCTCATGCACCGCCCGCGCCTCCTCATCCTCGACGAGCCGACCGCGGGGGTGGACGTCGAGCTCCGGCTCGAGCTCTGGCACTACGTAAAGCGGATCAACGAGGAGGGGACGACGATCCTGCTCACGACCCATTACCTGGAAGAGGCCGAACAGCTCTGCGATCGCATTGCGTTCATCAACCAGGGCGAGATCGTCGCGCAGGGGTCGAGCGGTGAGCTGGCGGCGCGCTACGGGGTGTCGAGCCTCGAGGACGCGTATTTGGAGCTGGTCGGCCGAAAGGAGCTCTCCCGCGCCCACGTGGAAGAGGTCGTCTCTTGAGCGCGGCGCAGATTCGCCTGACGACGCTGATCCGCCGCGAGGTCAGCCGCTTCCTGAAGATCAAGCGCCAAACGGTCGGCGCGCCGCTCCTTGAGACATTCCTCTACATCTCCGTCTTCGGCGCCGCGCTCGGCTCGCGAATCGACGAGCTGAACGGAATCGACTACGTCGTCTTCGTGATCCCCGGCCTGATCATGATGGCCTGGGCGATCAACGCGTTCTCGAACAACTCGTCGTCGATCCTCCAGCAGAAGTTCCAGCGCGCAATCGACGACCAGCTCTCCTCACCGGCCTCGCCGGCAGAGCTCCTACTCGCGTTCTCGCTCGGCGGCTTTTTGCGCGGAATGACGGTCGCAGTCCTCACCTTCATCGCGGCGTCCTTTCTCACGGACCTGCCGGTGGAGGAGCCGCTGGTCCTGATCCCTGCGCTGTTTCTCACAGGTTTCTTCTTCGCGCAGCTCGGCGTCCTGGTAGGCGTCCGCGCCGAGCAGTTCGACGACGTCTCGTTTGCGCAGACGTTCGTGCTTCAACCCCTGATCTTCCTCGGCGGCGTCTTTTACTCGGCAGAGCTCTTGCCCGATCCTTTCGAGACGCTCACCCAGTTCAACCCGATCTACTACATGATCGGCCTCGTCCGCTACGGCTTCCTCGGCTACCAGGAGACGAACATCGCCGTCTCGCTCGTCCTCCTGGCCCTCGTGACCGGGGCGCTCTACGCGCTCAACCTGAGCCTGTTCCGCCGCGGGTACAAGCTCCGGGTGTGACCATCCGAGCTCGGGATCAAGCTAGCCGGACGCCTCACCCACGTTCTCGAGCACGCCGACCATGTGGCCCTCGGGGTCCTCGAACTGGCCGATGACGATGCCCTGGCCCGGAACCTCGTCCGGACCCATCACTCTCTTGCCGCCGAGTTCCTCGGCCTTGGCGAGGGCGGCCTCGCAGCTCTCGACCGCTACGTAGACCGTGAGGTAGCTCGAGCCGGGCATGCCCATGATTCCGCCGCCGATCCCGATTCCCTCGGGACTCAGATTGTCCTCGCGAGCGACGACCCCGTAGTTCATCGGGTTGTCGGAGTTGACATCCCAGCCGAACAGCTCTGAGTAGTAGCTCTTGAGCTTCTCCCCGTCCTCGCCGATCAGTTCGAAATGGACGACAGGGTTGCCCATTTAGCTGTGGGCCTCGCCCTCGTCGCCATCGACCGAGTCGCCGTTGTTGACGTCCTCGGGCGAGTCGCCGAGATCGACGTTTTCGACCGCCTCTTCGATCTCGCCCTCGTTCGGGTGAGCCTCGTTTACGTCTTCCTGATTCGCTTCTTCTTCCATCAGATCGAACCTCCGCTTGCATCGGGTGTGCGTTCGGTATCGGTGGCGCCGCCGCCATCGGGCTCGATGTCCTCGCCCTCAGTCTCGGGTCCGCCCTGCGTCTGGTCGTCGGTCTCGGGAACCGGGGCGCCCGTGGGTGCTTCTGACAACCCTTGGTCCTGCGACTCGCCTTCCGGGTCTACTTCAGAGCCTTCCATCGGCTCCTCCTCTCCTCGTTGTGCCCGTCAGGTACCCGGCCGTCCTTTGCTCCTAACTCCGAAAGGGTCCTGGGGCAGAATCACCTCGAACGCGTGATGCGCCGGTCGCGCGAGCGGCTTTGATGTGACCATGGCGAAAGCAAAGAAGACGCCAGTGGCACCCAGGCTCGATGAGGTTCAGGTGCGAGAGCTGCTGGCGCTGACGCGCGCGGCGGACTCGGTGGAGCTCAAGCTCACGGTCTCCGAAGAGCACCGCTACTCGACCCTGACCGCGCTTGGAATCGACCCGCTCGACGCCTATATCCGCCAGATCTTCTTCTTCGACACCGCCGATCTCGCGCTCGACCAAGCGGGGGTTGTCGCCAGGGCGCGCCGAAGCCAGGGCCGCCCTGACGATTCGGTCGTAAAGCTCAGGCCCGTCGATCCCTCCGCGCTCCAGCGCGAGCAGCGCAAGTCGAAGGACTTCGTCGTCGAGGTCGATGCGATGCCGGGTGGCTACGTGTGCTCGGCCTCGTATAAGAACACGCTCTCAAAGCCGCGGGTGAGGAAGGCGGTCGCGGGCGAGCTGCCCATCAGGAAGCTGTTCTCAAAGCCCCAGCGCGAGTTCTTCCAGGCGAATGCGCCGGAAGGCGTCGAGCTCGACGACCTGCTCGTCTTGGGCCCGGTCAGCGTCTTCAAGCTCAAGACCGCGCCGAAGAAGCTTCGGCAGAAGCTCGCGATCGAGATGTGGAACTACCCGGATGGATCCCGCATCCTCGAGCTCTCGACCAAGTGTGCGCCAGCGGATGCCTTGCAGGTTGCTGAGGAGACGCGGGCGTACCTGAGCGGCGAGGGCGTCGAGCTCGATGATCCGCAGCAAACCAAGACGCGCACCGCGCTCGAGTACTTCGCGGCGGCCTAGCCGGAGGCGTGCTCACCGGTAGCGGACGACGGTTCCGGCGAGCCTGTCGTGAAGGCCCTGGCGCCGGTCGCTCACGAGGATCGGCAGGTAGCCCGCAAACAGGGGGATCGCCGCCAAGACCATTCCCGCGATCCGGATCAGGCCGCGCCGCGGTCGCAGCCTCGCGCCAGTCGTGGTGGTGACCTCGATTCCCAGGATGCGCATCCCCGGGGTTTGCGCGGCGAGGGACCAGAAGGAAACGAGGTAGACCGTGAAGGTGAACGCCCACACGGCAAAGCCGGCAAGGACATGCACCGGGTCGATGTCTGCCGAGATGTCACCGAATGCCTCGACGATCAGGGCCAGAACTGCGCCGGTGGCAGCGACCGCGGTCTGGACGATCACCACGTCGATCGCAAACCCGCATCCCCGGCTGACAATGCCTGCGAACTGCGGCCGGGCCATACCCGTCCCTGGGGCTGCAACCGTCACGACCCCGGCGCGGCGCCTTCGCTGGGAGCCGGATCGGACAAGAGCGCCACAGGCTCACGCGGTGGCCTGCGCAGAACGCGCCGAGCGATCCGCTCGGCGAACTCGTCAGCGCTGACGGTATGCCTGCGGGCTTCGTCGGCAACGACACCCGTGAGCCCGGCGCTGGCGCTCGCGATCGCGTTCAGCACCTCGGGGCTCTTCGCGATCCGGTCGACGATCCGCCAGAGATCCTCGCTTTCGAGTAGGCGCTCGATTGCGAGCGAAGTGCGCTGAGACGAGATCGCGTCGGTGGTGAGCCGGTCGACGGCTGCATCCAGGGCTCGGTCAACCTCTGCCCTCGCTCGCGCGATGTCTTTGCGGCCGGCGGCGTCGAGAGCGTGAACGAAGGCCTCCGCCTCAGCTCGAACGGCAATGCCGGGTGGTGTGCGGAGTCCCGCACGGATCGCCGCCGCGGTGGGCCGGGTTGCGGCCCGGCCCAGAGCCGTCATGCCGATGGCCACCGAGGCGCCGGCGCGAGCCCCGATGCCGGCCAACCCGACAAGGGTGGCTCCGGCGCTTGGTGAAGATGAGGTGCGATAGGCCGGCTCGGTCATGGCGTAAGTGTCCTGCGCGGGCGCGCACGCACATCACCCGGTAGGGGTGATGCACGATCTCCCCCTTCCTGGGAAGGTCCCGGCACCGCCAACGAAAAGGGAGTCGCATGCTGCTCGCCGCCGAAAACAGTTACCCGTTGCTTGAGGTCATCTGGACGATCATCGTCTTCTTCGCTTGGATCGCCTGGTTCTGGACCGTCATCTCGGTTCTCGGTGATGTGTTTCGGAGGGATGACATCGGCGGAGGCAGCAAGGCCCTCTGGACATTCGTGATCGTCGTGATCCCGTTCCTGGGAGTCCTGATCTACCTGATTGCCGAGGGTAAGGACATGGCTGCTCGAAACGTAAAGCAGTTTGAGGCGAACCGGAAGCTCTACGACCAGCACATCCGCGAAGTCGCCGGCGGTGGCGGTGCGGCGGGCGAGATCGCGAGCGCGAAGGCCCTCCTCGCCAGCGGCGACATCACGCAGGAGGAGTTCGAGCAGATCAAGCGCAAGGCACTCGGGTAGCCGACGGAAGAACCTACGGGCCAGTAGGTTCTTCGCCGTCGTTCACACCGTAAACGCATTTCGACCGAGATCTGCGCAAGAATAGGTCGTAGCGCCACGCCCCCTTCGCCCTCGTCCAGGGATGTCGACGAGGCCGGGGCGCTGATATGGCGCCCCCTACAGCAACCCAATCAGGTCCAGAGACCGCGGCCTTGCCGGCCGTGGGGAGGCCCGCACGGCCCGGGCTGGTCAGCCGGGATCGGCTAATTTCGAGACTTGCCGGTACCCGCCAGTCGCCGGTCCTGCTTCTCGTCGCGCCGGCGGGCTACGGAAAGACGACCCTTCTAGCCGACTGGACCGCCCAGGATGACCGTCCCTCCGCCTGGCTGTCGCTCGACGAGCGCCACAACGATCCCACGCTTTTTCTGAGCGCGATAGCCGCAATGCTGGGCCAGATCGAGCCCATGCCAGAGGAAGTCTTCGCGCCTCTTTTGACGCCTCGAAGCGGCGTTTCGAGCGTGGTCGTCCCCCGCCTCTGCGAGGCAGTCGAGGCGAGGGAGAAGCCGTTCGTCTTGGTGCTCGATGACCTTCATCTGGTCGAGCATGCCGACTGCATGTCTCCGCTCGCCGAGATCGCCCAGTGCGTCCCGGCCGGCTCGCAGCTCGCGATCGCCACTCGCACCGAGCCTGCCTTGCCGCTCGGCCGAATGCGGGCCGATCGCCTTCTGGCCGAACTGGGCGCCAATGAACTTGCGATGGACACGAGCGAGGCTGCCCAAACGCTGAACGCATGTGGCATCAGCGCGCGTCCTGACTCGGTAGCGCAGCTGATCGAGCGGACCGAGGGGTGGCCTGTGGGGGTATATCTCGCAGGGCTTTCACTAAACCGAAAGGGAGAGGCGGACGGCGCGATCTCCGAGATCCACGGCGACGATCGGGTCGTAGCCGACTACGTGCGAGAAGAGTTCCTTGCCGCGCTCGATGCGGACACTCTTGATTTCCTGGTGAAGTCCTCAGTTCTCGACCATCTCTCCGGCGAGGTCTGCGACGCCGTCCTCGAGCGGGCCGACTCGGCAGAAACGCTGCGCAAGCTAGTTCGCTCGAACCTCCTGATCATCCCGCTGGACGGGCGGGACAAGATCTACCGCCACCACGCCCTGCTCCACGAGATGCTGCAAGCAGAGCTCGGCAGGCACAAAGCATCCGTCGCCTCGCGGCTCCACACACGGGCGAGCGAGTACTTCTTTGAGCGAGGCGACATCGACCGCGCGGTCACCCACGCGGTCGAGGCCGGGGACCGAAACCTCGCGGCGAGACTCATCTGGAGCAGCGCGGGCAACTTCGTCTCGAACGGGCGCCACGCGACGGTCCGCGAGTGGCTCGCGAGCTTCACCGAGAACCAGATCGCTGCTTTGCCTCGGCTTTGTCTCGCCAGGGCGACGCAGCACCTCGCGGAGGGCGATGGCGGAAAGGTCGAGCGCTGGACCGCGCTCGCGCTCGAAGGCCTCGAGAACGGCGCCGGCGATCCCGCGCTTGTTGCCGCCGCACGGGTTATCCGGGCGTCGGGTGCCGCCATGGACGGAGCGGTGCAAATGAGGAATGACGCGCAGGCCGGGTACGACGTGCTGCCCGCCGGCAGCCCGTTTCGCCCGCTGTGCCAGCTGATCGAAGGTGCGTCGTTTCACCTGTGCTCGGATCGAAAGGCAGCCCGGCGGCCGCTGGAAGACGGCGCTCGCAGCTCCACGACCCCGTCGGTGGAGACGCTCTGCAGGGCCCAGCTCGCGCTGCTCTCGATGGACGAAGGTGACATGGGCGAGGCGGAGCGCCAGATGCAACTCGCGATCTCGAAGATCGAGCACTATGGCCTGGCAGACCATCCGACGCAGGCGCTTGCGTTCGCTGTCTCGGCGCTGGTGCGCGCCCGGCGGGGCCGCGCTGACGCGGCTGCCGCCGACGCGAAAACAGCCGTTCGCCTGCAGTCGGGTCTCCACGAGATGACTCCCTGGTATGAAGCTGAAACGCGGATCGCGCTCGCCCGGGCGCTGATCGTGCTCGACGACGTCCTGGCCGCGCGGTCGCATCTCGCAGCAGCCGGCAGGTATCTCCGGAAGGTGAGCGACGCGGTGGTCCTCTCCGAATGGCTGGAGGCGGCCTGGGGCGAGGTCGAGAACGCCGGGTCGGTCGCCGGCAGATGGCCGCTCACACCAGCCGAGCTGAAGCTCCTTCACATGCTCCCCACCCACTACAGCTTCCGCGAGATCGCCGATCAGAGCTTCGTCTCGCAGAACACCGTAAAGACGCAGGCCCAGTCGGTCTATCGCAAGCTCGGCGTCTCCTCGCGCGCCGAGGCTGTCGCCTGCGCACGGGCAGCCGGTCTCTTGAGCACGGAAGGCGAAGATTCACCCGAGCCGGGTGATGTGGCATCCCTAAACGGCGCTTAGGCTCGCCCACATGAGGATCCGGGGACGGCTGAGGCGCCAGCGAGCCCAGGAGGCTACGCCCGCGATCGAAGGCGACTACGTCGAGATCGACGCCTCAGAGCTCACCGGCGTCTTCGCGGCGCCCTCCTGGCTCAAGGACATCGGCCTGACGTCATGGCTCCTGGTTGGTGTCGCGCTGCTCCTGATGGGCCTGGTGTGGCTGGCGTCCCTCACTCAGACGATCGTCGCGCCCGTGGTCACGGCAGCCGTGGTTGCCGCCGTCGCCTCGCCGCTGGTCGCCTGGATGAACCGGCACCGGATCCCGCGGCCCCTCGCCGCCGTCTTCATCATGCTCGGGCTGATCGCGTTGGGAGTGGGCTTGTTCCTGATGGTGGTCGGGGGCATCACGTCCGAGGCGAGCGCGATCGGGGACCAGCTCGGCGACGCCCGGAGCACGCTTCAAGGCTGGCTCGAGGACGCCGGCGTCGATCCCTCGACCGCGGCGGACGCCAACCAGAATGCGAGCGCCTCGGTCAGCGAATCCTTCTCGCACCTCAAGGAGGGGCTACTCAACGGGATCAGCGCCCTTTCCGGCCTCGCGTTCTTCCTCGCCCTGACCATCCTGAGCCTCTTCTTCTTTCTCAGCGACGGGCCAAAGATCCGCAGTTGGGCAGAAGGCCATTTCGGGGTGCCGAGGCCAGTCGCGCACATCATCAGCGGGAGGACGCTCGGAGCGCTTCGGGGGTACTTCCTCGGCGTCACGCTGATCGCAGCGTTCAACGCCGCTGTCGTGACCCTCGGGGCACTCGTCTTGGGGGTCCCGTTGATCGGGACCATCGCGGCAGTCACCTTCGTCGGCGCCTACATCCCCTACCTGGGAGCGTGGACCGCCGCTGCATTCTCCGTTCTGCTCGCCCTCGGTGGAGCGGGGCCCGAGGCGGCCGGCGGGATGGTCATCGTCCAGCTCCTCGCCAACGGGATCCTCCAGCAGCTCGTTCAGCCCTTCGCCATGGGGGCGGCGCTCGGGATCCATCCGCTCGCTGTCCTCGTCGTGACGATCGCCGGCGGCGCCCTTTTCGGGGCCGCCGGCCTGATCCTGTCCGCCCCGCTCGTTTCTGCAGCCGTGCGGATCTCGGACGACCTTGCCCGCGCGCGCGGCGCGGAAGACCAAAAAGAACCCCAGAGACCCAGGAGGAGATCACGGATGACGACCCAGCCCCCTAGCGCAGAGGTCCCCGTCAAGAAGCGGCGGACTCTGCCGATCATCCTTTTGGTCCTGGCCACGATCGTGGCGATCGTGTCCGTGCTCGCGTTGTGGGCCAAGCGCCAAGCGCTCGAGACGAGCACCTGGACCGAGACGAGCACCGAGCTGCTCGAAGACAAGGCGATTCAGGACGCGCTTGCTGACTTTGTCGTCAACACGATCTATGAGAACGTCGATGTCCAGGGCGAGATCGCGAGCGCGCTGCCGCCGAAGGCGGCGCTGCTCGCCGGACCGATTTCAGGAGGCCTCCGCCAGGTCGCGACGCGAGCTACGCAGGAAGCGCTCGACCAGGAGAAGGTCCAAGGGCTCTGGGAGGACGCAAACCGCGTCGCGCACGAGCGCCTGCTGGCGCTCCTCGAGGACGAAGGAAAGTTCCTAGCTACGACCGACGGTGAGGTCTCTCTTGACTTGACGCTCCTGGTCAGCGAAGTCGCTGCCGGCATCGGCATCGGCGGCGATATCGCGTCCAAGCTCCCCGAGGGCGCCGCGAGCATCGAGATCATGAAGTCGGACGAGCTCGGAGCCGCGCAGGAAGCCGTGCAGCTCCTGCGAACGCTCGCGTGGGTTCTGACGGCACTCGCGCTTCTGCTCTATGCGGCCGCGATCTGGTCCGCTCGAGGCTGGCGCCGCGAGATGCTGCGCGCGGTCGGCTTCTCGTTCATCGCGATCGGCGCGATCGACCTGATCGCGCGAAACGCCGGCGGCGACGCTGTCGTCGGCGCCCTCAGCGAGTCGTCTACGGCGGACACCGCGGTCCTCCACGTGTGGCAGATCGGGACTTCGCTCCTGAAGGAAACCGCGGAGTCGCTGATCGCCTACGGCGTGGTGATGGTGATCGCGGCATGGCTGGCCGGGCCGTCGAAGGTCTCGACATCGGTGCGCTACGCGCTGACGCCGTATCTGCGCCAGCCCAAGTATGCGTATGGGTTGCTCGCGGGAATTCTGGTCCTGCTGTTCTGGTGGAACCCGGTGATCGCGACGGGGCGGCTGATCCCGTCCCTGATCCTGATCCTCGTGCTCGCCATCGGCATGGAGGCGCTCAGGCGCCAGATGATCCGGGAGTTCCCCGATCACGTCGCGGTGGGAACGCCCGAGGGGATCGCCCAGTCGCTGGCGGACCGCATGCGCGAGTCGCGGGAGCGCCGAGTCGCGGGCCGGGCGGCGCCGACCGAGGCGCTCCCCGGCGCACTCTCGGGAGCCAGCCGCCTGGAGGAGCTCGAGCGCTTGGCGAAGCTCCAGGAACAGGGCATCCTGACCACCGAAGAGGTGGCACAGGAGAAGCAAAGGATCCTCGGCGCTACTTAAGTCCCTCTGAACGCGTCGTGGCCGAGCTCGGCTAGCCAGCGCCGCATCAGCCGGTGCATCTCCTCGGCGCCGACGATTGGCTCGGCCGGCATCGCCCACCCGTCGGGCGCCAGCGCGAAGGGGTGGGACTGCTCGCCGCCCATACCACCGTGCGAGCCCACGAGCTCTTCGAAGGCTGCCACCTCGTCCGTCTCCTTCCAGTAGGTGCTGTTGACGACGATGTCCGGGCAGTGCTCGAAGCTGTCGGTACGGCGGACGTGGTGCGCTGCGTTCGGGCCGAACGGCGCGAGCGGATCCTCCCCCGCGACTGTGCCGTCGGCCAGGCGGTGGACGCCGCTGGCGCCGAGCGCAAGCGCTCCCTCCCGCTCCGAGCGCACCAGCGCAAAGCCGATACCGGGGTGGTTTAGGAGCGTCGGCATGAGCGAGGGGTAGAGCTCCTGGATCCGCTCCACCGTGACCCTTCCCGGCTCGCGCGGGAAGGTGATGAGGCCCAGGCAACCCGACGCCATGACGGAGAGCTCGGGCGGCAGCGATTCGCCCGCGGCCTCGCGCTCGCGTTCGCCGGTCCCCTCCTCGCCCAGGACGACCTCGCCATCGTCCTGGCGCTTCCGAGTGATCGCCCGGACACCGCGCCCGATCACCCCCCGGGAGCCCGAGGCCTCCGTCAGTGAGGCAGCCAGGTAGGAAAGCGACTCGTCCGATTGCGCCTCCTCGCCGTCCACGTGCTCGGCCGCACAGGTCTCGGCGACGAGCTGCTCCAGGGTCACCCCGTAGCGGTCGCGGAAGGTCGCGCCCTGGGACTGGCCGTGGTCGGAGAGGACCACGAGGTGGTACTCGCGAGCTGCGTCTGCGGCAGCCGACTCGATGCGGGCGAGCTGGCGGTCCAAGCGGCGGAGCACGGCAAGCGAGTCCACGCGCTCGACCCCTGAGTGGTGCGCTACCTCGTCGTAGGCCAGGAAAGTCGTATAGCCCACGGGCCGCCCCGCGTAGATGTCTCCAATCACCGCGGCGACCTGGAGGTCGCGCTGGATCACGGTTCCCCAGGAGCGGATCAGCGCATAGGTAAACGAGCGCTTGATCCGCGGGCGGATGTCGCGCCGACGCTGCTGCGTTGCGTAGAACAGCTCATGGACGATGTCCGCGATCATCAGGGCCACGGTCCTGGTGACGCTGTACGGGTTCGAAAAGTAGGCGTAGTAATCCTCGCCCAGGCGGCCGGGACGGCGCTGGAGCACCGTGCTCATCGTGAGCAGCGTGTGCGGAGCATCGCCCGAGAGGATGTTCGCGCGGCTCGCGCCGTCCGCGTGGAGGAGACCCCGCCCGTCCGAGTGGCGACGCTCGATCTCGGCGGCGTCCTTCGGATGGTTGGTGACGATGGCCCGCCCGTGCTCCTTCTCCCACCAGCGAAACGCGGGCATGTCCTCGTTGGACCCGTGGAGAAGTCCAGCCTGGCACGCGCCCGTCTGGGAGGACCAGTCCGTCTCCCAGGGGAAGAGATGGTGGCTGCCGTCCGCGATCCAGCGCGCGAGGGTGGGCAAGTGCCCGTCCCGCATCGCCCTGCGGATCACGTCGTGGGCGAGGCCGTCGATCTCGAGGAAGTAGACGCCCGGCACGTCGGAGTCGACGGGCGTGCCCTGCCGCCGCGCCGCCCGCTTGAGCACGTTGCGGTAGTAGAAGTCGTCGTCGTCGATCGCCAGCAGCGCGGTGGCCAGCGTGTTGACGATCGTGATCCCGATGGCTACTGCAACCCCGGTACCCAGATCGCGCACGTGCATCGACGGCTCGACATGGGCGACGAAGAGGACGACGGCGCCGTTCAGGACCAGAACGCCGAGGCCGAGGGTGAGCACCGTGAACGGCAATGCGATGCGGATCAGGAGCGGCCAGACGAGCGCGTTCACGAGGCCGATCAGCGCCGCCGCAAGCAGGGCGGTTCCGTCCCCGTCGATCTCAAAGCCGGGGAGGATCGCGTTCATGAGGTGAAGGCCTGCTGCCGTCAGGATCCAGACGACCAGGACTCTCGCCGCGGCCCAAGCGCTCCAGGCACGTTCCTCGCGTTGTCGCTCCCCGTTCGTCATCCGCGTCATCGTAGGTTCGAGGCGGCGAACGGCACGGTCATCCCCTGAATGAGGGTGAAATCACCCACTTGGGGGGATGACCCGGAGGCGCTCGGACCGTAGCGTCCGGCTATGACCCGCCGGGATACTCGGGACGCCCTTGCAGGGATGTCGGGAGGAGAGCCCGAGTCCATCGCGCGAGCGGTAGGGCTGCGGGAGGGGAACCAAGACTTCTCTCCGCTTCCCAAGACCACGGTCGCGCTGGTCAGGATCGCCACGCTGATCGCGCTCGACGCACCACCGGCCTCGTATGGCAGACAGGTAGCGATCGCCCTCGAGGCCGGTGCGAGCGCCGAGGACATCCTCGCCGTCCTGCGCGTCGTCGCCCCTCAGGTCGGCACACCTCGCGTGATCGCAGCGGCGCCGGAGCTGATGCTTGCGCTCGGCATGACGCTCCCCGGCGGCGAGGAAGAGCATGCTTAAGCGCCGCCCGGCTGTCCTTCGGCGCCGCTCCTTTCTTCGCGCCACCGCGATCAGGGGCGGCGCTTACAGCGAGCCCGGGCAGGCGGCGAAGACTCCCGGCGGCAAGGAGAACCCGCGGCAGGAGCCCCAGAGGGACGCCGCCGCGAGTCCTCCGCGCGCCGCCTAGACGATCAGCCGCGTCCCTCGACGTACGTCTGGTCCTCGTCGTAGACGACGAGCCCGTGCACGATCCAGATGCACACAACGAACATCATGATCGACCACCATGGGTACGCGCCCCCGATGGAGAAGAAGGCGCTTACGGCGCCCAGCGTGCCGGCGAGGATGCCGATGAACTTTCCGTATCCCCCGCCGCCCATGAGCGAGAAGCCGCCCGTGAGCTGGAGGGCTCCGACGACGATCAAGACCCAGGCGAGGGTGTTGAGGTCATCGAGGATGAACCGCGTGTCGCCAACGAAGATGTTGGCGTCATCCAGGGCACCGATGCCGTAGATGATGTTGAGCGTTCCGAGCATCACCAGCATGATCGCGGCGAAGAGAACTCGTCCTGCTCCTCTCATTTCGTGCTCCTTTGTTGGATTTCGGATGACAACTTCATTGTTCTTGCCGTAGCGCCTCGCATGAAGTCTTCGAGGAAGGTTTGGTTGCTAGATCCCAAGGATTTGACGCTTCTTGGCCTCGAAGTCCTCCGGGCTGATCACGCCGTCGTCGCGTAGCTGTGCGAGCTGCTGGAGCTCGGCCGTGTAGTCCGGCGCAGCCGCCGCGGGTGGGGGGGCTGCTCCTGCTCGGCGTAAGCGGGCTGCTGCTGCTCGGCCCAGCGCTGCTGCTGGCGGTGGTGTACCCGTCCGGCGACGCCTGCGGCGACTCCGGCACGGGCGGCGGTTCCGATCAGTCCTGGTCCTCTGCGCATAAGTGGCATCTCGATCTCCTTTTAGGCGTTAGCGGTGGCGTAGTCGCGCGCTGCTTGAACGACTTCGTGGGGCAGCCGCCCGAAGTCGAAGAGGACGCCGCCGGCGTCGCGCATGGCCTGCGCGACGTCGCGGGCCCAGACGTCCTCCCAGACGAGGAGCGCTGCGGAGGTATTCGGATCGAGCTCCTCGGCCGCCGCTTCGAGATCCTCCTCTGAGAAGAGGCCGCTGACCTCAACTCCGAGATTCTCGAGGCCTTGGCGAACGTCCTCGTCGAGCTCGGTGAGCTCGAACGAGGCCACGTTGCCGTCCTCGTCCTTGCCGACGAAGGCGATGTCCATCAGGCGGATCGTCCCCGCGTCGACCAGGTCGGCTAGCGCGGGTGCGATCTCCCCCCGGAACCTGTTGCCTGGGAAGGCAACGATCAAATACTCGACGGGTCCGATCTCGGACATCTCTTCACTCCTCGCGCTTCGACTGCATTCCATCAAGAGCGTTTCGCACGACGCCTGGGAGCGCATCACCCGGTAGGGGTGAACTGCCGGTTTTTCAAAGCGCCGCGGCCTCGGGCGCGTCGGTGGGCTCAGGATCGGGAAGCCCCATCATCTGAAAGCCCCAGAAGAGCCCTGCCAAAGCCACGAGCAATGGGACTAAAAGCGCGATCTGAAGTGCCTGCGGACGCGCTTCGTCGTTGATACGGAGGACCTCTTCCTGGATCTCCGGGGGCTGCGAGGCGAGCTGCTCTTCCAGGGCCGCATCGCTCATCACCTGCGCATCGTCTTCCAGCACGTCCGCGATCTGCTCTTTCTCCGCCGCGGGCAGGATCTCGCTCGAGTCGGTTTTGCTCGTGAACGTGATCGAGAGGGCCGCCAGGAGGATCGCGCCGACGAACGCCAGCCCCACGGACAGCCCGAAGGACGAGATCGACGAGTTGACACCCGCGCCCTCCCCGACCTGCTTCTCCGAGAGCGGCGCAAGGGTGTAGTTGTTGAGCTGCGAGACAAGAAGTCCCATGCCTGCCCCGCAGAACATGAGCGGGATCACGAGAGGGAGGCTGGTATCCGCGCTCGGGACGAGCGGGATCAGGGCGAGGACGCCAAGGCCGAGCAGCGCGAAGCCTGCCCGGATCAGGCTCGCCGGGCGCCGCCGTCCTGCTCTTTTGCCGGCGAGGACGGCGACGAGGAACATCGTCAGCGAGAGCGGGGCAAGGGAAAGGCCCGCCTCAAGCGCGTTGTAGCCGAGGTCGAGCTGGAGGAAGATGGGCAGCGCGATGAGCAGGCCGCCGAGTGCGATGTTCTGAAGGACGCTTTGGCGGATTCCGAAGCTGAAGAGCTTTGACTTGAACAAATCCGGATCGAACAGCGGGGCTTTGTCCTCGCGCTTGCGGCGGCGCAGCCACCAGACGAGCGTGACCGCGCATACGGCCCCGACAGTCAGAAGAACGCCGACCCACTCGCCGCCTTCTTGCCAGACGAGGACCCCGAGCACCAGGAGGGACATCGCGAGAACAGAGAGCACGGATCCAACGAGATCGACGCTCCGGTCCCCGGTGAACGGCTCCTCGCGGATCAGCCCGCTGCCAAACAAGACGCCGCCGATGATTACCGCCTCGATTGCGAACCCAACCCGCCAGGAAAGGAGCGTGGTCAAGGCGCCGCCGATGAGCGGGCCGATCGCCGCCGCGATGGCGCCCGAGGCCCCGATCATCGCGAAGACCTTGGCCTGCGTCTTCCCGTCGAAGTTGCCGTGGATCAACGACTGCATTGCGGGGAGGTAGAGCGACGCGCCAAGACCGCCGATCACCGCCCAGAAGATGATGATCGCGGCGAGTCCCTGGGCGAAGACCATCGCGATGGCGCCCAGCGCATAGAGGACGAGTCCGGTGACGTAGGCGCGCTTGCGGCCGAAGAGGTCGCCCAGCTTGCTGCCGATCATGATGAAGGCGGCTGAGACCAATGCCTCGATGGCGACGGCCGACTGGACCCCGCTCACCGTGGTGTCGAGGTCCTCGACGACCGCGGAGATCGAGACGTTCATGAACGACGTGTCGATGACGAAAACGAACATCGCCATCGCCAGGAGAATGCCCAGCCGCGGAGTGCCCGTCTTCTCGGAGGACATCGGCAGGGAGTTTTCCGGCCGGATGCGCTCCGTCATCACCCCGTGGGGGTGAATCTTCCATATCGTCGGGTGGGTGAGCTCAAGCAAAGACCTTGATTGAAAGAGCGCCTACGCCTGCTCTCGGTTCGGATCGGGTCGCTCGTGCGAGCCATCGAGGAGAGCGACGAGGCGAAGATCGAGGACGCGATCCGCCGGCTGAGCGAGTCGCACCGGATCTTCAAGCCGCTTGTCTTCGCGATCGGCGCGTTCGCTTTGCTCTTCGACGGTCTCAAGCTTCTGCTCACCAACTGGCGCCTCTTGCTGATCCAGATCCTGCCGGCAGTCTGGATTTGGGCGGCGCTGGGGGCGCTGCGAGCACACGTCCTGTATGAGGATGAGTTCGAGACCCTCGAGGCCCACGAGCACGTCTCGGTCGAGCTTGCGATCGTCGCGATTACCGTGGCTTGCTTCTATCTCAACGCGGTCTTCGCGTTCGCGATCATGCGACCGGGCGCGCCGCTACGGCCGGCCTTCGCCGACGCTAAGGGGCACCTCAAGTCGATCATCCTCTCCGGCACCGCGATCGGGATCATGCTGGCGGTCGCGACGACGGAGGCCACAAGGTGGGATGACCCCTGGTTCACGCTTGCGCTCGGCGGCGTGATCGGGATCATGATGGTTTGCTACGTCGCGGTGCCCTCGCGCCTCATCGGGCTGAAGCCGATTCACTCGCGCCGTGACCGCATGATGACGACGGTCGTGAGCGGGGCGCTCGGAGTGACGATCGCGCTGCCTCCCTATCTCATGGGCCGGCTCGGCATCCTGATGCTTGGCTCGCCGGTCCTGCGCATCCCGGGGGCGATCCTGCTTGTCGTGGGCTTCACGCTCGAAGCGGGGGCGACAAGCGCGGTTCGCGCGATCAAGATGAGCGGCCGGCTCAATCCCGCGGCGGCCGCTCCTGATCCGTGAGCCTGCGCTCGATCGCGTCGAGCCGCGCCTCGATCTGCTCTAGGTGGGCGGTGGTGGCGGGCTGATCGTCAGCGTTGCGGCGCTTTCGCGCCTGCTCGATCAGCGCGGCGGTCACCGACGCGGCGATTACCGTGATGAATCCGATGCCCTGAAGCATCAGCACCGCGCCGATGACGCGACCTTCGGTCTGGGCCGGCACGACATCGCCATAGCCCACTGTCGTCACCGTCTGGAGCGCCCACCACAGGCTGGTGCCGAGGTTTGGAAACTCGTCGTGGTCGAGGAGCCAGATCAGAGTCCCTCCCGCCAAGGTCACCAGGAGGGTCGCGACGACGATGATCTGCGCCGCACGCCTTGCTGTCAGCGGCTCGGTCAGTGTGCGCAGCGGGTTCATCAGTCGTAGTTCGCGATCGAGCGGACGTTGAGCCAGAGCATGACAACGCCGGAGGCGATCACGACCGCGAAGCCGGGCCAGATGTCGTCCCAGTTGAGGTCGACCAGAATCAGCGAGCGCAGCGCCTCCATCAGGTAGGTGACCGGGTTGAGGGTCGCCGCTACCTCCATCGGTTCCGTCAGAAGATCGCGCGGGACGAAGTTCGGCGTGAGGAAGAGGAGCGGAAAGAAGATCATCGAGCCGGAGTTGGTTGCGGCGGCGCTTCGCGTCTTCAACGCGATGAGCTGCATGAACCCGGAGAAGACCACGCCCCAGAGGGCGGTGAGGGTGACGAGGATCGCGAACCCGATCGGCCCGCTCGCGATCTCGACGCCGAACGGCAGTGCGAGCACGACGATCAGGACCGAGATCAGGACGCACTTCACTCCCTCGGCGATCAGCCGCCCGAAGACGATCGCCGAGCGGGGGATGGGGGTCGCCCGGAGCTTTTCGAAGTAGCCGCCTTCGATCTCCTCGACCAGGAAGAGCGCCGACATGCCGAACGAGCAGGCGAGAAGCAGCGAGGTCGGGAGCTGGAAGGCGCCGTAGCCCTGCCCCTCGAGGAAGCCGGTCGACTCTGACGGAAAGATGTCAGCGGCCTGGCCCGTGTTCACGACCAGGAAGAACAGCGGGATGAACAGGGTTGGAAAGAGCGCCTCCGGAGTGCGGAGCGCCTCGCGCATCGCGCGGATCGCGAGCGGCATTGCGGCGCTCACCCGGACACCTCCTGAACCTCACCTTCGGCGCGCTCGCGCGTGCGGCCGGTCGCGTCGAGGAAGACGTCGTCGAGCGTCGGTTCTGAGCCCTGGCGCTCACGCAGGTCGGCCTTGAGCTGAACCGGGGTGCCCTCGCGGACGATGAGCCCGTCGTCGATGATCGCGAGGCGGCTGCACAGGGCGTCAGCCTCCTCCAGATACTGAGTGGTGAGAAAAACGGTGGTGCCGCGCTCGTTGATGCGGCGCACCTCGTCCCAGATCGTCAGGCGGCTCGCCGGGTCGAGACCCGTTGTCGGCTCGTCGAGGAACAGAACCTCCGGCTCGTGGACCAGCGCCGACGCGAGGTCGAGGCGGCGCTTCATCCCGCCTGAGTAGCCCTTGATGTAGCGGTCGGCGGCGTCCTCGAGTTCGACAAGCTCGAGCAGCTCCTTGGCCCGCTGCTCGGATTCGGGGGCCGTCATGCCGAACAACCGGCCCTGGAGCACGAGCAGCTCTCGTCCGGTCTGTCGCGGGTCGAGCCCCGCCTCCTGAAGCGCGACGCCGATGCGACGCCGGGCTTCGTCCGGATCCGCCGCGACATCCACCCCGCTCACCCGCGCCGTACCGGAGGTGATCGTCAAGAGGGTGGTGAGCATCCGGACGCAGGTCGACTTGCCGGCGCCGTTGGGCCCCAGAAAGCCGAAGATCTCGCCCCTTTCGATTGTGAGGTCGACCCCGCGAACCGCCTCGACGGTTCCGTCGCGGCCTTCGTACGTCTTGACCAGGCCCTGGGCCTCCACGGCGCGAGCGGGCGGCCTGGCGGTTTCCGGGCTGGCGTACATCGCAGCCAATGGGTTAGCAGAGGCCCCGCGCGCGCTCACGCCTCCGCGGCAGAAACCCCAGTTGGCTCGCGTGAGCGCGCGCCTCGTTCCGCCCCTGATGAGCCGAGCGGCGAGCCCGGTAGATCGCCCGCTATCCAGAAGGCGAAGAGCGCGAAGAAGGAAGCCCCGAGGAACGCCCGCTTGAGCGCATCGATCTGGACGTCCTCGTAGTTCCCAACCACCGCAGTGACCTCGTCCGCCGTAAGCCCTGCTTCGGTCGCCAGCTCCTCGGCCGTCTCGGAGGAGACCATCGGGACTCCTTGTTCGGTGCCCGCCACGATCTGCTCCTGGATCTCCGGCGGAATTGAAGTGTCCGCGCGAACGGCGTCGTGAAGCCCGGATGTGAGGCCTGCAAGCAGGATGGCCCCGATCAGCGCCGTGCCAAGCGAGGAGCCGAGGCTCTGCGCGGCACCCTGGAGCCCGCCCGCCTCTGACGCCTTGTCCTCGCCGACCGACGACATGACGACGTTCCCTAGCTGCGAAACGATCAGTCCTACGCCCGCGCCAAAGAAGGCAAGCGAAACCGCGAAGGCGGCGCCGTTGAGGTCAGGGTCGATCGTGGCCATCGTCCCGATCAGGCCCACAAAGAGCAACAGGAGGCCGACGCGGACGATTCGCTTCGGCGAGATTCGATCGGCCACGCGCGAACCGGCGACCGCGGCGATCATCATCGCCACCGACACTGGGAGGATCTTGATTCCGGTCTCGAGTGTGTTGTCGCCGATTACGAGCTGGAGGTAGAGCGGCAGGACGAAGAACGTGCCCGCCATGAGGAGGTAGGAGGAAACGAACATCATGAGGCCGCCGCGAAGCTGCGGGACTTGCAGCATTCCCGGGCGAAGAAGTGGTTTGCCCCCCCGCGCTTCCAAGCGCTGTTCCCAGCGGCGAAAGAGACCGAGGAAGATGACGCCGGCCGCGACGATGAAGGGAACGGCTGAGAGCCCGAAGGGCGTGATCTCCTCGCCGCCGATCACGAGGGCGCCACTGGGCTGGAAGAGGCCCCACTCGCTGCTCTTCAGGATGCCGAACACAACCAGCCCAAGCCCGATCGCCGATAGGGCCGCCCCGACGAGGTCGAGTTTCTCGCGCTCGACGGATGGGCCCGTCTGGATGCGGCGAATGCCGAAGATGAGGATCGCGGCCACGACCACGGTTTCGGCGGCGAATACGACGCGCCAGGTCCACACGGTCGTCACGAACCCGCCGATGAGCGGCCCCGCGGCGACTCCGGCGCCGGCGATCCCTCCAAGGAGGCCATAAGCCATGGCCCGCTCTTTGCCCGAGTAATTCGCTGCGGTCAGCGCCGCGATCGACGGGATTACCAGGCAGGCGCCGAGCCCCTCGACCAGCGACCAGCCGAAAAGCAGAACCTCGACGTTCGGGCTGATTGCGGTGATCAGCGAGCCGGAGCCGTAGATACCGAGGCCGATTGCGAAGATCCTCCTGCGCCCGTACATGTCGCCGAGCTTCGCGCCCGTCAGCATGAACGCCGCCATCACCAGGGCGTAGGCGGTGATCGCGAGCTGCACCTGGGGCACCGTGGTGTCGAGATCGGCCACCACCTCGGAGATGGAGACGTTCATGACGGTGGTATCCAGCACCATCACGAACTGGGCGGCGCCCAGGATCAGGATCGTTGCCCGACTCCGCATGCGCACCATCATGCACAACTCGGAGGCCCTCTCCCAGGGCGGGCCCGGCAGAAGCCGAGCCCGCCCGGGATCGGATCGGTTCTAGGCGGGGACCGCCTCGAGCTTCGCCGGCGCGAGAGCGGGCGGCGAGAGCAGGACGTTCGCATCCAGGGGCGCAAACGGCTCCTCGAACGTGCTGAGCACTGTGGCGCTCGAGAAGAAGCCGACCACGCGGAGCGGCTCGTCGCCGGTGTTCACGACGTCGTGGGGCACCATCGACGGGATGAGCGCCAGCGACCCGGCCTCGACTGCGACGCGCTCGTCGCCGAGAATCGCCTCACCGGTCCCGGCAACGACGTAGACGATCTCTTCGGCGCTGTCCGTGTGCATGCCGAGGTGCTTTTGGGGTGGCACCTCGAAGTAGACGACTGTGGTGCTCGCAGCACCGGTGTCGAGCGAAATCGGGAAGTTGACCTTCACTCCTCGCTCGTCGTCGCTGTCCGACCACATCTCGTTGAGCTCGATCTGGTTGACGTTCATCGTTCCTCCATTCGGTAAACAGGGTGTTCAGTGATTACGTTCTAGCACAAGATGTCTCCGTTGTCAACTTTCGGCTAACATCCTGTTCACTGAAATGTCGGAGACCCGTCGATACCAGCTGAAGGAGCGCGCCCGCCGCCAGGATGAGACACGGCTGCGAATCACCGAGGCGACCGTCGCGCTCCACGAAGAGGTTGGCCCCGCCGCCACCGCCATCTCGGAGATCGCCCGGCGAGCGGGAGTTCAACGGCTGACCGTGTACAAGCACTTCCCGGACGAGACGACGCTGCTCGCTGCGTGCAGTGCGCACTGGGGCGCGACGCACCCTCCACCCGAGATCGAGGCGTGGGGGTCGATCGAGGATCCGTACGACCGCGTTCGAACCGCCCTGCGCGAGCTCTACTCCTACTACGAGAAAAACCAGGGCATGCTCGGCCACGTCACTCGCGATGCGCAGGCGATGCCGGCGGTCCAGAAGGAACTCGAGGACGGGTTGGGCCGGTACCTGTCGCAGACGGCCGAGCTCATGGCGGCAGGGTGGAATCTGCGCGGAAAGCGCGCCGAGCGCCTCGCGGCGCAGCTCGATCTAGTGCTGCGCTTCGAGGGCTGGAAGGAGCTCGACCGGCGGACGAACGGCGGTTCTCGCAAGGCGGCCGACCTCGCCGCCGAGCTGGTGCGGTCCGCCGCCGCGGCGGAGACGTAGGCCGCCACTTCTACCATGTTCACGGCTCGAGCCCCATAGGCTGCTCTGAGTGTCGCTTCTCCTCGCTATCGGAACCTGGGTCTTCGGCCTTGGCGTGCTCGGCGTCCTGACCCTGGTCATGTGGGTCTTCGCCTTGACCGACCTCTTCGGGCGGAGCGATCTGGACAGGCAGCAGCGCTCGTCGTGGATTCTCGTGATCGTGTTGCTGCCCCTCGTCGGCAGCATCTATTACCTGACGCAACGTCGCCGCTGACGCGTCACAGACCCACCTCGCTGGATGACTCCGCGGCTCGATCCTGACCTCCGCGAGGTGGAGTCGGATCCGGCCCTTCGGCTGATCGAGGAGGGGCTGCCCGCGGCGGCACCGGAGCGAACTTGGCTGCGGCGACACTCCAAAGCGGTAAGCATCACGTTCGGCGTCGCTGTCACAGCGGCGCTCATCGTCGGCCTCTATGACAAACGCGACGCTTTCGCGGAGTCACTTGGCGCCGCTTCGCCCGCGGTCCTCGCGGGGGCAATCGCGATGCAAGTGGTATGGCTAATTGCTCGGAGCGAGGCCTGGCATGTCTGTGTTCTGGCAGCGGGCGGGACGGCCGGGAGGCGCGCGCTCTATCGAGCGGCGGCGGTCGGGTATCTGGGCAACCTTCTGAACAGCAGCTTCGGGCTGGCGGTGAGGATTGCGGAGCTACGCCGCACGGATCCCTCCACTTCGCCCAGGGCCGGAGCGCTGATCGCGGCGGAGCTGCCGATCGTCGTGATCGAGATCGCCCTCGCTGCGATCTGTTCGTTCACGCTCATTGGCCCGCTCGGGATCCCTTGGTGGACGCCCCTGATCGCTCTCGTCGTCGCCGCGGGATTCGTGGCGGCGTTGAGCCTCTTGGCGGACCGCAAGCGCGAAGGGTTCTGGCAAGGGCTTGCGGTCATGCGTGGGCTCGCCTACCGGAACCGGATCATCGCCCTCACCATCTTCGCGGTCTCCGCCCAGGTGTTTCGCAATTGGCTCGTCCTCCAGGGCATCGGGGTCGACGTGACGATTCTCGATTCGGTCGCCCTCCTGGTGGCGACGGCTGCTATTGGGCTGCTTCCAGTGGGGCCCACCCTGGCCGTGACCACCTCCATCCTGATCCTGGGATCGAAAGGGGTTGCTCAGGTTGCGGCCGCAGGCGCTTTGCTGACGGCCACGGGGGCGGTGGGCGCCCTCCTCTTCGCCGCCTGGTCGTTGGCGGACCGGCTGCGCCACCGCCGTTGAATCGCCTTGCGTCTCTGCCCTCGACTTAGCCGCCCGCCGCTGCCATGCGTGCGAGCGGGCGCTGGGCTTCGAACAGCGCGTCGACAACGTCGGCGTATATGGCCCGTCCCAGCCGCCGGCCCGTGTCGTCGCCGCGGTCGATGGCGAGGGCGATGCGATCGAGTGGGACCTCCAGGAGGATCGAGCGCTCCCGGGCACGCGAGACAATCAGCTCCGGTTCTGCGCCGAGAAGGTTCATGTGGCCGACGATTCGCCCTGGCCCGGCGAGCCGCGTGCGAGCGGCCAGCCCGCCGCGCCGGATGGACGTCTCGACAGCCCCCCTGAGGACGATCAGAAGATTCGAGGCCTGCTCGGAAACGGTGGAGACCGCGGCCCCGCGCGGTGCCTCAAGCCGGCGCAGATCGCCGAACAGATCATCGATCTCGGTGGAGCTGAAGCGGCTGAAGAAGAGCACCGTTTCCAGGTAGGCGGTCTCTTCGGGCTCACGCTCGACCGCCACCACCGGGCCTGCATCATCCAGCTCGGCAGGGCGTGCAGCCTCGTCCGCGCGCGGGTCGCCGCCGCACAGGTCGGCAAGGCGCGTGTACTGCTCGCGCAAGCGCTCTAGGGCCAGGCGCCCGAACCGCCGCACGACTTCAGGCTGCTCTGTGGCTCCCAGCCGGCCCACGTCGGCGGCGGCAAAGCTCCAGCCGGCGCTGGACTCCAAGGCGCGCACTGTGAACCGCCGCGGACGCTCGGCCAAGACCGACATCTCACCGATCAGGACACCGGGGCCCACCGGCTCTACCTCGGCCTCTCGCCCGCCGGGCAGCCGCATGATCGCCTCCATGCTGCCGGTCGCGAGCACGCTGATCCGGTCGCCGGGATCCCCTTCATGAAACAGGTACTCGCCGGCGGCGAGGCTGAACGGAGTTGCGGCCATCGCCAGCCGCTCGATGATGGCGGGCGGAGCGCCTTCGAAGAGCTCAAGTCCGCTCAGCGCTTCGCGGACGCCGGACTCAGGCATCGAGCTCACGTAGATCCACGTCCAATCGATCCTTGCCCGGGGTGGCGACGAGTAGGCAATACTCCGGCACTTCCAGCCATGCTGAGCGGTCAAGCGTGAGCGGCTCGGACGCGACGATCAGCGACGTCGAAGGGTCTCCCGGGCCGACACTCCACTCTCCGTCGTGGCATCCGTACCCGGTGCCGGCGGCGTACCAGAGCGTCGTGTAGTCGTAGCGCCGCTCCCCGCCCGCGAAGGTCCAGCCCTCGTGGTACCAGCCGTAGTCGAACGCGAAGCGCGTCGCGACAAGGCAGCGGCCGTCTGAGATCACGAGGTTCACCGCGGACTGGCGCACGAAGCCGCGGCGCTCCCGGACTTCGCGCACCTGGCGAAGCGCCTCCTCGACCGCTCCGGCGAGCTCCTCAGGATCGGCAGCCGGGGCATACGGGTCGTTCAGGTGGCTCAGGATCAGCGCGTACAGCCATTCGGTGTCGGTCGTCCCCTCGACCCTCTTTGCGAGGTCGGGAGCGACGAGCTCGGCCACGTCGGCGCGCATCTCGGCGAAGCGGTCGAGGTCGCCGTTCATAGCGAGGGCGATCGGGATGCCTTCGTAGCGGAATGGGTGCACGTTCTGCTCGTTGACGACCTCGCGGTCGCTGAGGACGACGCCCCGGACGTGGCCCAGAGCCGCCGTGGCGCGCGCCTTGCGCGAGAGCGCGCGAAGGTTACGATCGAAGAACGGCAGGCCGGCCGTCCGGTAGGTCCACGGCAAATCCGCCGAAGGGCTCTGCTCGTCCCAGGCGACCACCCCGAATCCGGCGAGGTTCATCGCCGACAGCAGCTGGGGGTGCACCGCCTGTTCGACAATCGAGCTGTCGGGCTGAAACAGAACCTCGTCCAGAACGACCTGCTCACCGAGATATGCAACCAGACGACACATGTGCCGGCGAGGCTACCCCGCAAGGTGGAAGTGGGCGTCCTCCGGCTCCCTCAACATGCGTTTCATCGTCGCCCGGTCGAAGGGCCAGAGGTCGATCGTGCCGTCCTCACGCTGGTACCACGAGTTGCAGCCCGTGTTCCAGACCGTCGGGCCGAGCGCGGCGGCGGCTTCCGCATTGAACTCGGCAGTCGCCTCCTCGGTCGGCTCCACCGAGTCGATCTCGCCCCTGGCGAAGCGCTCGAGCCAGCGCACGATGTAGGACGCGGACAGCTCGGCAGCGTGGTGGAGGGGGAGCGAGCCGACCGGCGAGTTCGGCCCGAGGATCGAGAACAGGTTGGGAAATCCGGGGATGGCCATCATCCGGTAGGCGCGCGGCCCGCCTCGCCAAGCCTCGTCGATCGTGATGCCATCCCGCCCGACGAGGTTCATCGGCCGCATATAGCTGTGCGCCTTGAAGCCGGTTGCGAGGGCTATCAGGTCGAAGTCGCGGGCCTTCGCGTCGGCGGTGACGATCCCGCCGGCGCTCACGTGGTCGATCGCGTCCGTAACGACCTCGACATTGGGCTCCTGGATCGCCCGGAGGAAGCTGCCCGAGACAACTTGCCGCTTGCACAGGGGCTCGTAGTTAGGCGTGATCCGCCGGCGGAGCTCCTCGTCGCGAATCGACTCGAGGTGGCGGCGCGCCGACGACTGAAGGAGCCGGCGGCGCCAGGAAGGGCGGGTGACGATGTCGGTGAAGAGCCAGGAGGCCCGCATGAGGCTCTCGAAGACGACGCGGTTGAGGAGCGGGACGCGGCGCATGAGCGCGGAGATGAGCGCGGGCTGGCGCATCTCGGTCGGCCCCCACAAGACCCACTGCGGGCTGCGGGTAAAGAGCGTGACCTGCTCGGCTTCGGGCTGCATCGCGGAGACGATCTGTACGCCCGTGGAGCCGGTGCCGATCACCGCGACTCGCTTCCCGGCGTAGCCGACTTCGTCGTCCCAGCGCGCGCTGTGAAGGACGGTTCCCTCAAAGCCCTCCAGACCGGGAATGTCGGGCACGTTCGGGTGGTGAAGGACGCCGGTCGCCATAACGACGAAGTCGGCCTGATCCGCCGTTCCGGAGCCGGTCTGGACGTCCCAGCGTTCGCCTTTCCACACCGCTTGCGTCACCTCGGTTTCGAGCCGCAGGTGTGGCCGGAGACCGAAGCGGTCGACGACGTCACGGTGGTAGTCGAGGATCTCCTCCTGGGTTGCGAACACGCGCTGCCAGTCGGGCTTGAGGTGGAACGAGTACTGATAAAGCTGCGAGGGAACGTCGCAGGAGAGGCCCGGGTAGTGGTTCCAGTACCACGTACCGCCCACATCGGAGCCCTTCTCCAGCATCACGAAGTCATCGAACCCCGCCTTCTTGAGCGCGACGCCCATCGCGATCCCAGACATGCCGGCCCCCACGATCACGACGCGGGGGCTGCGCTCCTCAGCAGTCATCGCGGGGACGCTACTCCGCCCGGCGATCGCGTTGTGTGACCAGACGTTCCGTTAGCGTCGCACGCCAGATGCCACGACTTCGGCAAGCGGTGCTCGCGGCCCGGCCGCTCGATGTCGGGTGAGCCGCGACGCGCTCAATCCGCCCGCCCCTCGCGTTGCGTGATCAAGGCGAGCGGGAGGCCGTCCGATGCCTCTCGCCGGACCGTAGCTATCCGCCGCCCCGGCTGGACCGCGTCCTTGACCTCGCCAAGGTCGTCCGCGAGCAAATCGGCGGCGCGGTCGATGTCGGAGACCCACACGGTGATTCCCCAGAAGCGCGCGGGCGCATCGGGTTCGAGCTTCGAGGCGCCCTCCACGACTTCGACGAGCAATTCTTCGACGAGGAAGAAGCCCTGGCGCACACCGCTACCGGTTTCGCGAACACGCCTGCATTCCACCCCGGCGTCGGCAAACGCAGCGCTCGTCCGCTCGAGCGATGGAGTCATGACAACGACGTGGTCGATCGCGATGGCGCCGTTGGGATGAGCTGCCTCAGGGCCGCCGCAACCGCCGGCATCGGCGCGGAGACCGTCGATCGAGTCAGGTATGTCGGTGCCCTCGAGCGCCCAGGATTCGATCGCGCCCCGCTTAGCGTCTGGCAGCAGCTCGAGGCGAACACTTCCGAGCATCGCCACGCCGTCGCCCCGGCCGTCGCCCCGCACGTCGAATCCGAGCTTGCGCCACCGCTCGGGCTCGCCGCCGATGCGAAGAGCCGCGACCTTCACGTAGCGCAGCCGCCTCAGATGTTCGCTTGCCGAAGGAACTCGATCACCTCTTCGGCGCAGCGCTCAGGCTCGTCCTCGTAGAGGAAGTGGCGGACCCCCTCGAGCAGCACGAGCTTCGAACCTGGGATGTCCTGCGCGAAGCGGGAGGCGTAGTCGAGGGGGAGAAACTCGTCGCGCTGCCCCCAGAGGACCAACGTCGGAACCCCTAGCTGTGCGAGCTTCCGGTGATAGGGCTTGATCTCATCGAGGTCGAAGGAGCGATACAGCTCGAGCATGCCGCGACGGCCGTCTGCAGTTGAGAAGGCTTTCCAGTATTCGTCGAGCGCACGCTGATCGAACCCGCTGGCGGTTTCCCGGAGCATCGCGGAGAATCCCTCGCGGGAGAGGCTGTCCACGAGGGCCTCGCCCTGGATGGGTGTGCGCATCGTCTTGGCCACCGGCGCCCATTCGATGTCGGGAAAGAATCCGGTGTTGGAGATGACGAGGGCGCTGACGGCATCCGGGTGCTCGCATGCCCAGCGCAGGCCGATCACGCCGCCCGTGTCGTGGACCACCAGCACCACGCGGTCCAGCCCCATCTGCCGGCGAAACCTTTCGACCACCTCGACTTGGCGCTCGTGGGTCCCGGGTGGATCCGGCGGAGTGTCACCGAAGCCGGCGAGATCTGGCGCGAACGCCCTGCGGCCTGAGGACGCGAGCGCGGGAAGCAGGTGGCGCCACATGTACGAGCTCTCCGGCCACCCATGGAGACAGAGCACCGGGCAGTGCTCGGATGCGCTTGAAGGCTCCGCCTTCCGATAGGCAATCCCGTCCGCCCTCTCGACGGCTAGCTGCGACACGCTCGCAACCTACCGGCGGATCGACTTTCCAAGCTGATTCACTTCACGACGTGCCCACGATGACCCTGCCACCAGGTCCGTCAGCTCCGCCCATCCTGCAGACGGCGCGCTGGCTCTTCCGGCCGATCGAGTTCATGGATTCGTGTCGCAAGCGGCACGGCGACGCTTTTAGCGTGATGTTCCTCGGCTTCGAGACGCCGATGGTGATGATCTCTGAGCCGGCCGCGATCAAGGCGCTCTATACCGGCCGGGAGAACGGCCTCCCTCCCGGCCGCACGCTCACCCTCGAGCCGGTGATGGGCTCGCGGTCCGTCCTGCTCCTGGAAGGTCATGAGCATCTCTCACGCCGCAAGGCGATGCTGCCCGCCTTCCACGGAGAGCGAATGCGCCAGTACGACTCGCTCATCGCCGACGTAACTCGCTCGGAGATCGCGAAGTGGCCCGTCGGTAGCTCATTTCCAATCCATCCGCGCATGCAAGCGGTGACTCTCGAAGTGATCCTCCGGGCCGTCTTCGGAATCACTGACTCCGCGCGCCTGGAGCGGATGCGGGGGTTGCTGGCAGAGATGCTCGGCGACCTCGCTTCGCCCCGTCTTCAGCTGCGGGTCCTGCTCGCCCGGCGATTCGGACGCGCCGATCCGATGGAAGACGTGCGCCGCCAGGGCAAGGCCACCGACGACCTGATCCACTCAGAGATCGCCGAGCGGCGCGAGCAGCCGGACGTTGAGCGAGACGACATCCTCTCGATGCTCATGGCCGCCCGGTTCGAAGATGGCGCCGAGATCGGCGATGAGGAGTTGCGCGATCAGCTCATCACGCTCCTCCTGGCGGGGCACGAAACGACCGCGACAGCGCTTGCGTGGACCTTTGATCTCGTGCTTCGCCACCCGGCGGCCCTTAATAAGCTGCGCGCCGAGCTCGAGGGCGATGGCGACGAGTACTTGCGCGCCGTGATCGCCGAGTCCCTTCGCCTTCGGCCCGTCGTTCCGCTCGCAGGACGAAGGCTGCAATCAGAGCTCCAGGTGAACGGACATCGGCTCCCCGCGGGCACCGATGTGACTCCGGCGATCTGGCTGGCGCACACCAACCCCAACGTGTATCCGGATCCCCTGGAGTTCCGCCCCGAGCGCTTCCTCGACGGCGCGCCTGAAACCTACGCATGGATCCCGTTCGGCGGCGGGGTCCGCCGTTGCCTCGGGGCCGCTTTTGCCGAGTTCGAGATGCGCATCGTCCTCCGCGAGGTCCTCTCGCGCTGTGATCTTGAGCTGGCGAGCTCAAGACCTGAAGGGATCGCTCGGCGGAACATCACGTTCTCGCCAAGGAGGGGCACTCAGGTCAAGCTGTCGGCAGGCCGAGACTAAGGCGTTCAAGCAGAGCCCCCAAGCAGGCCAGTATCTCAGGAGGGGCGCGTAGCGCGATAGCTTGGCTGAGCCATGCACGAAGCCGAGCTTCTGATCCTCGGCCTTTGCGTCGCGATCCCGGCCCTAAGCGTGATCGCGCGGCTGCTCGATATCCCGTACCCCATCGTGCTTGTGCTGGGTGCGATCCCCCTCGGCTACATGCCCGGCATTCCGAGCGTCGAGCTCGAGCCCGACCTGGTGCTGGTGATCTTCTTGCCGCCGCTGCTCTACGTCGCGGCGTTCAACTCAGACCTACGGGCGCTGCGGACGTACGCCCGCGCTCTCTCGCTGACGGCGGTCGGTTTGGTGCTGGCCACAACTGCCCTTGTTGGAATCGTCGGGCACACATTGATCGGGTTGCCTTGGGCGGTGGCCTTCGCACTTGGTGCCATCGTCTCGCCGACTGATCCCGTCGCAGCGACCGCGATCGCTCGACAGCTCGGTGTTCCACGCCGCCTGGTCACCCTGATCGAAGGCGAGAGCCTGGTCAACGATTCATCGGCCCTGATCGCCTATCGAGTGGCAGTTGCGGCCGCGATCGGGGGCAGCTTCTCCGCCCTCGACGCCAGCGTGGACTTCCTCGTCGCGGTAGGGGGCGGCATCGGCATCGGACTCATCGTCGGCGCTGCCCTGGCCGAGGTGCGGCGGCGGCTCGATGACGTCCCCGTTGAGGTGACGATCTCGCTGTTCGCGGGCTTCGTCGCCTACTTGCCAGCCGAGGAGCTGGGCGTCTCCGGCGTCTTGGCCGCTGTTACCACGGGTATCTATCTGGGCTGGTTAGCTCCGAAAATCTCGACCGCCGAGATGCGCATGCAGGGCAGGGCGGTCTGGGAGTTCGTCGTCTTCCTCTTGAACGCTGTCCTCTTCGTACTCATCGGCCTGCAGTTGCCGAGCATCCTCGATTCCGTGGCAGACATCGAGGGCCCCTCCTTGATTCTCTATGCCTCGGCCACGATCGCCGTGGTCGTCGGCACGCGCTTTCTGTGGCTCTTTACCACTCCGTATTTGCTTCGGGCGCTTGACCGCCGCCCCGGCCAGGTCGAGCTAAGGATTGGTGCCGCTTCCCGGGTGGTGGTGGGGTGGGCCGGAATGCGGGGTGCCGTCTCACTCGCTGCGGCGCTGGCAGTGCCATTGGAGACCGATTCCGGCGCTCCGCTTCCAGAGCGCGACCTCGTGATCTTCCTCGCCTATTGCGTAGTCCTGTTCACGGTGGTGGTCCAGGGCCTGACACTGCCCGCACTGATCAGACGCCTCGGAGTTGTCGACGATGGATCTGAGGAGGAAGCCGAAGAACATGCGGCCCGGATTGAGGCCGCGGAGGCGGCGCTCGTGGTGCTGGACGGGCTAGCTCAAGAGGAGTGGACGCGCGAAGGCTCGGTCCATCGCCTGCGCCGGCTGCACGAGTTCCGGCGCCGCCGCTTCGCCACCCTGCGCGGCGACGTTGACGACGAGGACGGGATCGTCGATCAGTCGATCGTCTACCAGCGCTTGGTCCGCGAGGTCATCGAGGCGCAGCGAGCTGCGCTTTTGAAGATGCGCAGCGAAGGTCTGATCTCCTCCGACGTCATGCGGCGAGTCGAGCGCGACCTCGACCTGGAGGAGTCTCGGCTCGAGACTTAGGCACGCTCGTCCATCGCGGTGCGGCGATCTCATAGCGCGACACGGCCAGCTGCCTTTCAGTTCTTAGGCTCGTACCGCATCGCCACCGCCCCTGAGCTGAACTCCAGCCGGTCAACGAGCTTCAACTCGAGATACTTCGTCAGCCCCGCGAACGGCGTGGGCCCGTGGCCCGCCAGCCTCGGGTGCACCACGAACTCGTACTCGTCGATCAACCCCAGCTCCGCCAGGGCCAGCGGAAGCTTTACGCCTCCCACGCCCAGTCCTTTGCCCGGCTCCTGCTTTAGTTCTTGCACGGCCTCCCCAAGATCACCGCGCACGAGCTCCGCGTTCCAATCGACCTGCTCGAGGGTGCTTGACACGACGTACTTCTTCATGGCGTCGATCGTCCGCCCGAAGGGCAGCATCCAATCGGGCATCTCCTCCATCTGTCCCGGCGGCCGCCAGGCTGACTCCATCAGCTCGTAGGTCACCCGGCCTAAGAGCAGAGCATCGGCCTGCTCGAGACTCTCCGTCGCGTGACGATGTGTCTCTTCGTCAGGGGTGCCCGCGCGGTGATCGCAGCATCCGTCCAACGTGACGTTGATCGAGTATCGAAGGGGTCGCACTGCCTACAAGCCTAAGGCGCAAACGCGCGAACACTTGGCTCGAGTCAGTGAGTTGCGGCAAAGAACTGCCGTGGCGCGGGATACTGCCGAAGGAAATGGGCCAAGAACGCATCGCGGTGTCGCGCGGAAACAGGATCACGCTTCGTGGTAATCGCGACCGGGCAAGTGGCCGCCGCACGATGGACGAGCGCTTGCTCATCCGCTTCCCCTCCATGTACCGCCTGTTCGCCAGGGGGCTATCAGGGATGCCGCTCGGATCTCGGCTCAGGCGACTCCTCTTCGTCCGTCGGGTCCAACGGGCCTACGCGGCGGCCAATCGCCGAGACTTCGATTTGGTCCTCCTCGGCTGGGAGGTGGGAGCCGAGTACCGCCCCGGTGCGGGACTGATCGCTCCCGACCAGGACGCCGTCTTTGACGGTCGTGACGGGTACCTTCGGATGTGGAGCAATTGGCTTGAGGCCTTCGACGATCTCCGGTTCGAACCAGAGGAGATCCTCGATTTCGGAGACGTGTTTCTCGTTACGGCCCAGCAGCGCGCGCACGGATCGGGCAGCGGTGTGGCAGTTAGTAAGCCGGTGTACCAGGTCTTCAACACGCGCAGGGGCATGGTTACGCAGCAGCGTGACTTCAGCGACCGCTCGGAAGCGCTCGAAGCCGTCGGACCGCTCGGGGCCTAGTCTCGGGCACTTCGGCGTGTGCACCGGGAGACGGACCTGATCAGCAGAGCTAGGCAGCGGGTTCGCGCCCGGCAGCCTCGAGGACGCGCTGGGGAAACTGGGAACTTGCCGGATAACGCTGAAAGTAGTCCTGATCCTCGGGTTCGGCCTCAAGGAAGGGACCAGCCTCGCTGATCCTGGTCGCAACCTTGGGCCAAAAGCCCGAGGCCACAACGTGAGCGATCGTGTCTTTGGCGACCTCGCGTTGCTCGTCGGTCGTGCAGAAGATCTCCGAGCGATAGATCGAGCCGAGAACGCCTTCGTCCAGGTCGGGGCGGTGGATCTGGAAGAAGAGGTCGAGAACATCACGGTAGGACACCTCGTCGGCGTCGAAGACGAGCTCGACTGCTTCGGCATGCCCACCCGGCTCGTCCTCGGTCGGGTCGTCGCTCTCACCACCGGTCCACCCGGCGCGAATGGAGATCAGCCCCTCGCAATGGCGCATAAGCTCCTGCGTGATCCAGCAGCAGCCACCCGCGAGTATCGCGGTTTCGGTGTTCTCGGTCACGGTGTATTCACCCTTTCGTGCGAGCCCTCCGAAAGGTACCTCGGAACCCGACGCCGATCAAGCAGCTGCGAGCTTGCCGCGTAGGACTCCGAGTCACAAATAGCTATGTGCCTCTGCCTCAATCGCCCGGGCGAGATCACCGAGGTCGTGAACGACGTCGGGATCTGCGCAGAGCCCCAGGTAAAGCTCGTTTCCATATGAGAGGGCCGCAACCCGCAAGGCGTGCCGCTCGCCGATCTCGGCCAGGCTGTGAACCGAGGCGACCGTCTCGCCGAGGATCGTCATCCGCTCGCGCGGGCCCGGTACGTTCGAGACGTTAAGCGCAAACCGCCGCGGACTGCTTGCGAGCCGCTCCGCGAGGTGTTTCATTCGTGGCGTCCGCTCCAGCTCGCGCGCCAGGTGATCGATGTCCGCCGCGTCGTGCTTGTCCTTTCGTTCAGCTGACTCGGCGTGTATCCAGCGCAGCCGCTCGACCGAATCGGATTGGCTGATGGGCAGGCAGAGTGCGAAGTACGAGTCTCGGTTACCGGCAGAGTCACCGTTTTCGTGAAGGCTGACCGGCACCTTCACCCGCAAGTCGTCGAGCTGACCGTGATGCATCTCGATCCAGTGCCGTAGACCGCCCGCGACGCACGCGAGAACCGCGTCGTTGACCGTGGCGCCTGCAATGCGCTTGGCGCCGTCATGCAGAGGTTTGAGCGGCACCCGGGCGAACTCGACTTCGCGGCGCGTCCCGATCCGGGCATCGAAGGGAGACGGTGTGCGACTCCGGGCGAACTCGCGACGTAGCAGTCCTGCAAGGTGGTGGCGCCGGCGTGCGTCGTCCTCAGCCGCGCGTGTGGACTCTGGTTTTGCCGGCGCTCCCGCGTTCCCGATCGCAGCATCGAAGAGCACGGCTCGAGCGAGCCGTATCGCCGTGGTGCCGTCGGCGAGCGCGTGGTGAATGCGCCAAACCAGAGCGCTCCCGCCTCGGCCCAGGGGCAAGACGTCTATTCGCCAGAGTGGCCGCGACCGGTCGAGCCGCTCCGCAAAGAGTTCGCCCACTCTTGCGCGCAGGCCGTCTTGGTCCATCTCGGCGGCGGCGGTTGAAGAGACGATGTGCGCGGTGGGGTCCAGGTCGCGGTTTTGGCGCCAAACCGGGGCGTCAGCAGGGCCCCCGAGTTGCCGCGACAACTCAGGGGCGGCCTCGAGGCGTGTGGTGATCTCGTCGCGAAGCTCATCGATCCCCGGCCGCCCCTCGAGCACGATCACCTTGCACGTGTGGCCAGCCACGCGCGGGGTCTCGAGATCCAAGATCGCGCGGTCCTCTGGGCTAAGGGCAATCGTGCTGGCTTCCATGTTCATTCGAGCTCGGCGCGCGAGCGCCGGTCCGAAGTCTCAGTATCACGCAGGGAGCATTTCGGTCACCGACGCGTAAAAAACCCCTCGGTCTGGGGCCGTGGTCCCACGCCCTTTGCCGCATCGAGCGGATTTCCCGCAGCGGTTAACACCATCTCAACGAAAAGGAAGAGCGGAGCCTTCGTCGAACGGGTATCCGGAAAGCATGGTGGACATGGCGGCATTTCCTCTGGCAGACGAGCTGATCTGCGTTGAGGTCTCAGGCGAGTACGACCTGGCCGACCGACCATTGGGACGAAAGGCGATCCAAGCGGCGCTCGATTCTGAGGCGGACTCCATCCTCTTGGATCTATCGCGCTGTCGATTCATCGACAGCGCAGGACTTCGCAGCATTGCCGAAAGCCACGAGGAGGCGGCAAAACTCGGGAAGGGCTTCGTGGTCCTGGACACGCACCTCCAAGTCGAGCGCTTTTTGGCCATCCTCGAACTGAATGACGACATTGAGATCGCTGTGACGCGCGAGGAGGCGCTCTCACAGCTCACCGCCTCTAGTGCGGGGTACGTCGGCGTGGGGAGCGAATAGCAAGGGCCCGACCTGGCTCGGTCTGTGAAGTAGCGGGCGACTAGGGTTGCATCATCGACAGCTCTTAGGTGCTTTCCATGCTGAGCACCTAAGAGACCGCTCGAGGCTAGGCAGCGAGTCGGCCAGCTGCGGGGTTCATGACCCGAGGGCCAGCGCCATCGCTCGTCACGATCGAGAAAGCCCCCTCAGCTCCCAGCGCGAGTGCCGCCCCCAAACGGTATTCGGGCCGCAGGGTGCGATTGAGCACGCTCTCGAGTTCAAAAACGCAGGCTTCGATCCCGTAAGCACTCACGGCCGACCCCGAGATCCGGACATCGATGTCGCCACCATCAGCGGCCGTGCCGTCCTCGACAATGGCTCGAAGGATCACGCTGTCGCCTCGCCTGCCAATCACCTCCGCGGTGACCGTGATATCGAGCGGGTCTGGTTCATCGTTGAGTGCTGAGCTCATGGTCTTCAAGCTACGGCAGCCGTCGGCTGCGATCCCGGGACAAGCCCCCCACAGAGCTTTTGAACGGGCACCAATGGGGCACCAAACGGGAATCTGGGCACGCAACCTCCTCGGGGATTTCATGACGCGGCTATCAGCTGTACGTCGGCGAGGCGTGGAATGAACGGGTCGCCTCGCCCAGCTCATCGACCGCCTGATCGAGGCCCATCGCGGCCCCGTGCGACCAGGCTTTGCGGAAGGCCTCGCTGCCTAATCGTTCCTTCAGCCCCTCCAGAGTCGAGGCGTTCCGGTCCCGCAGCGACGCGACCAGCGGCGCACCGATCGCCTCGCGAATCGCGTCGGCGGCCGCGAAGAGCTGGACGCTCCGCTCAATGGCGCCGAGGAGGGCGGCAGCTTCCGCGCCGACGTCGAGCACGTACGCCGTGCCGGCCTTGTGGCGCAGCGGGACGAGAAGTTCCAGCGACGCGGAGAGATAGGGCAACCCGGGGGCCGGTTCGCCCCGCCAGACGTGGTACCGGCCTAGATTCGCCCGGGCCATCGCGACCTCTTCGGCCGAGCCGAGCTGTTCGGCATCGTTCAGCGTCTCGCGCAGCAGCGCGTCCGTCTCAGGGATGTCACCTTGGGCAAGTCGCGCCCAGTTCAGGAAGTTCGCCACCCGGACGGTGCCCGTCCGGTCGCCGAGTTGTACGAACAGCCTGTGAGCCTCCAGCAGCTTCTCCTCGCCCGCCGCCTTGCCGGCATGCATCTCGATGAGCCCGAGGGCGGCGAGGCAGTAGGCGATGCCGTCCTCGGCGCCGAGCTCGCGGAAGTCCTGGAGCGCCCGGGTCAGGTCTGCGATGGCGGGCCCGTAGTCAGCTTGCCACCGCGCCAAGAGGCCATGCGCGGCGCGGGCCTTCGCGGCAGCCATGGGTGAGAGGTCTGCCTCTCGCTCGAGCACGCGCTCTAGCAGCCGTCGCCCGCGAATGTGGTAACCGCCGGAGATCAGCCAGTGGAACCAGAGCGACCAGCCGACGTCCGCCAGCATCTCGAGCTCTCTCCTCACGAGGCACCACTCGTAGGCGACGTCGAGGTCGTCGGCCTCCGCGAGCAGGCGCTGGTGTGTTAGTGCCTGCTCGGGTCCACGCAGGCGGTCGTGCGCGTCGATGGCGCGAGCGAGGAAGTAGTGGGCATGTGCGCCGCGGACGGCTTCCTCGGCCTCGGACGCTTCGAACAGCTCCCGGGCAAACTGCCTAATCGTTCGCAGCATCGCGAATGCGGGCTCCGGGCCGATCGTGTCAGAGTGCACCAGACTCTTGTCGACGAGGGCGGCGAGTCCGGCGACAACGTCGAGGTCATCTGCCGGCGCACACACGCCCTCGGCGGCCTCGAGCGTGAAGTGGCCCGGAAAGACGCCGAGCCTCGCGAAAAGCTCCCGCTCGGCGTCGTTCAGGAGTTCGTAGCTCCAGAGGATGGTGCGGCGGAGCGTCTGCTGCCGCTCAGGGCGATCGCCCCCAGCGCCGCTGACGAGCTCGAGCCGCGGGCCGAGCCGCGCGAGCAGCTGCTCAGGTGACAGCAGCTTCGTCCGCGCCGCAGCAAGCTCGATTGCGAGAGGGAGGCCGTCCAGGCTCTGGCAGATCTGGGCCACAGCCGGGGCGTTGTCGTCGTCGACGCGAAAGTTCGGCCGAAGCTGGCGAGCTCGATCGATGAAGAGGCGAACCGCGTCGTACTGGCTGATGCGATCGAGGTCCTCGGCTCCCGGCAGCGTCAGGGGCTGGACGACGAACTCGTGCTCCCCCCGCACCCGCAGCACCGCGCGGCTCGTCACCATGAACTTCAGCTCTGGACACGCCGCCCCGAGCTCGGTCACGAGCGCCGCCGCGGCCGTGACCTGTTCGAAGTTGTCGAGGATGAGCAGCGCCTTGCGGCGGCCGAAGAACTCGCGTATCGCCGCCGATTCGCTCTCCCCGCCGACCGTGCTAATGCCAAGGGCTCGCAGGATGGCGGCAGGTACCAAGACCGGATCCTCGACGGCCGCGAGCTCGACGAAGAAGACACCGTCCGGGAAGCTGTCGGCGAACTGGCGCGCAGACTCGACCGCTAGCCGCGTCTTCCCGACGCCGCCCGGTCCCGTCAACGTAAGGACCCGGGCATCGCTGCGGGCGAGAAGATCGATGACGGCGCGGAGCTCACGCTCCCGCCCGATCAGCGGCGTAGCCGGTGCCGGAACCGGAGCGGGTCGCCTCGCCGAGGGCTGCGTGGCGGCCTCGAACCGCTCGCTCAGCAGCGTCATCAGGTCGCTGCCCACCAGTTGCTCGAGCTCCGCAGGATCTGCGAAGGTCTTGTACGACGACACTGCCTCCCGCTCGATGCGCTCGATGAGCCGCGCGAGGCCCGCGTCCCGCTCAGGCGCGGGCTCCTTGACGTAGAGCAGCCGAGGCAGGCGATGGGACAGCTCATACTCGTCCTCCAGCCCTGAGACGTCGGCTTCCGGGGAAACCCAGCCGTAGCTCTGCCAGTAGATGCCGAGGAAGACGTGGCTCTGCTCGAGATAGGCGCGGTACAGACTGCGTGGAGGGTGGGGACGGGCGCCGAGCTCGAACAGCACGGGTGTGAGCCGCAGCCGCTCGATGGCGCGCCTCACGGCGCTTCGCTCCCCTGCGAGCTCGCCCAGGGTGGAGCTGACGAAGACGCGCAGCCGCTGGTCGGGAGTGACGATCATGCGGGAGAGCTAGGGTAACCCGCTACGCGTCATATCGGCGACGTATACCGGGACCAGGATTGAACCTGCGACGTCCCGTTATTAGCCCTGATTAGGGCGTGACTGTCACCTTCGCGTAAGCAGCGTCAGTGGGGTCGGTGCATGAACTCTCGACCGTCTTCACGCCGAAGGTCTTCTTGTCGCCCGGGTCGGCGCCCGATGGCACGACCTTCATCCGATACACGACCTTTTCGCCACCCAGCAAGATGATCTGGTTACAGCCCGCGATCTCGGGGGTCACGTCAACGCCGTTCAGCTTGTAGGTGACCTGGTAATCGACCGTGGTTACCGGAGCTCTCAGATAGGTCCCGTCGTCGTTGGCCGTGAGGTTCTTGAGGCGAAAGTAAAAGATGCCCGACGTGCCGTCACTGACGTCACGTTTGACGACCTGCGGGTTCGCGCTCGCCGGATCGGAGTCCTGCGCGCCCGTCAGGAAAGGGCCGCTGGACCTCTTCGAGATTCCGAGGTCGAAGGAGTCTGCCTCCCTCGAAACCGCCGGCGCCACGATCGCGAGTGACAGAATTGCTGCAGCCGCGACTGCCTTCTGGCTCGATCTCGTCATCGACACGAGCGTAGTGATTCGTGCTTGATGTGTCAACGTGCGGACAGGTCTCGCGTGATGGCGGCGGCGCTGACTCTCCGTAACCCCGGTTCGCTTGAGAATTCGCTTAGGCACGACGTGCGGCTGGACCGGCCGGACCTATGGGCGCTGGGCCACCGATTGCGTCGGCGGGCCCAGAACGGGCATAGGTAAGAGATGAGAATCGCCGTCCAACTTCCCGCGGTCGAGCGCTCCGCTCAGGACGCCCGCGCACTGGTCCGAGATCGACTGAGTGAAGAACTCCCCGCGATTACGCTCTACGATTTGTTGACGGTCGTAAGCGAGCTGGTCAGCAACGCAATTCGGTACGGCGAGGGCGGCGTTGGCGTGACCATCGACCTCACGGCAGACGGAAAGGTCAGAGGCGAGGTCCAGAACGAAGGTCTGAGTCCGGTGGGTCCTCGCCCGATTTCTCGTGGACAGCAGACAGGCTTGGGCCTCCATATCGTCGACGCGGTCGCCGAGAGCTGGCGGGTCACTAGCGACCGCGATACCCGCGTCGCCTTCGAGTTGCGGAAGCCTTAGGGGGTGCGCTCGTCGGTCGCTTCGGCAAGCCCATGGACTTCGGGGTCTTTTTGAACTACGACCCACGTACCGTGTTCTTCGATTACGGTTTCGACGTCCGGAACGTTGTGACCTCGTGCGACAAGGAAGAGCGTCGGATCTTGGCGGACCCCCTCGTAGTCGGCGCCTCGCAAAAGCACCTTCTCCTGGCAATTGAGGCTCGCGCATTCGCAGTAGTAGGGCTCGACTTCTTCGCTTTGGCCTTGGCGCTCTTCCCAGGCGGCCGCCCGCTCGTTGGCGGCTCGAAACATCGCTTCGTTGAGGACAAATCGTTCTTCTCGCGCAGTCGCCATCGTGGGGAATCGTATGCGATTAGCCCTACAACGCTTCGGAGGTTGAACTGAGCTGGTGTTGCCGTCTTCTTGTGCGCCCCTGTGGAAAACGCGGGTCGGCGGCAGTGTTGGAGAAGGTTCGCTTGCCGTCCGGCGCCTCATCGCCTTGGACCGCTTCGAGGAGCTTCGCCAAGCCGCGGCGCATCGTTCGCGAGACCTGCATCTGCGAAACGCCCAGCGCGTCACCGATTTCATTCTGATTTAGCCCATCCGCGAAGCGCATGCGGATCACCGCCTGCTCGCGCTCGTCGAGCTTTGCTGACCGCTCGATCGCCATCTGAGCCTCGATGGCGTCATAGCCGTCCTCCGTTGAACCGACGGTCTCGATCATCGGGACCGAGTCGGCCTCCTCACGGTGCACCGGCGCATCGAGCGACATCGAGCGCTGTGCCTCGCGAGCTTGATAAACGTCGATTACGTCCTCCTCGCTCAAGCCTAAGCTTTCCGCCACTTCCATTGCCGTAGGGACTCGGCCAAGGGCCTCGCCCAGCGCCGTCGAGGTGCGCTGGACCTCAAGCGTGCGCTCTTGAAGGCTCCGCGGCATATGGAGCCGCCACGAGTAATCCCGGAAATGCCTTCGCAGCTCGCCGAGGATCGTTGGCGTCGCAAACGCTGCAAACCGCCGACCGCGTTCGGGGTCGTACCTTCGTAGCGCCTTGACGAGCGCCAAGCTCGCTACCTGAATCAAGTCTTCGTTTGGTTCAGCACCACCGCGGTAGCGCATAGCGAGAGACCGGGCGAGAGGCATGAACCGCCGTACGAGCTCGGCCTCAAGCTCGGGTCGCCGCTCGCTCACGTACTCGTCTAGAAGAGCCTCCTCTGAGGTTCCGAACAAACGTGGTTCCGACATCCGGTCTCCTTACCTGACGGTCGACGTGCGCTCACAGAGCGAGCGCTCAATATGAGAGCCGACGTCAGTGCGGGGTCCTTTCCAAGACCCCGCACTCCACGCCTGCGACGATTAGTTGCCCGAGTTGCTCCGAACGTCACCGTCACGCTCGACGGCGTATGGCTCGTAGCTTCCGCTCTTGGCGAGACCGCGACTGATCGCGTAGGCCCCGACCACGATGGCGATGTAGAGCCATGCCTGATTGGCGCCAAAGCCCTCGGCCCCGTCGGTGCTCGCTGCCGCGATGAGGATGCCGACGATGGCGGCGATCGAGAGCCAGAGCTCAGAAGTCTTGACAGACTCCTTCGTCTCAGTGGTGAAACGGCGGACGTTGTCGATCGAGCTGGTGTGGCCCCGGTCGACCGAGTTCCCCCGCTCGAAACTGCGCGTTCCTGCTTCCATGGTGTTTCTCCGTCTAATTGAGACTTCGGACTGGACCGTGCTCGGTGACCCAGAGGCCACTTTGCCCATTTGCTTCCAGTCGGAAAGACGCCCCTCGAGAGGAACAGGGTGCGTAAATATTCACCGCCTTGGCGTCTGAATGACTGATACCCCTGAAGGCGCCCTCCTAAACGCGGCCCACTGAAGGAGAACAGAGCCGAACGGCCGAACTACTCCAAGTCAGGTGTCATCCGCGAAATCACGAGCTCGCGCATGTCCTCGGCCTCGATCTCAGCAGCTTCGGTTTCGTCGATAAAGCTGCCGAGGGCGCGAGCGACTCGGATCGGGTGGGACATTTGGGGGAAGTGGCCGGCGCCCTCGATCAGCTCAAGGCGGCTGTCGGGCATAGCGTCGTGGGCGATCTCAGCGTGATCGGAGGGAATGATCCGGTCGTTCTCGCCCCAGATGATCAAAGAAGGCAGCGCCTCGGCCAGATAGAGGCGGTCGAGGGCTGAGACCCGCTGGCCCGTCGGGTCGATAACCGCTCGGATCGTGTGGACGAAAGCCGCCCGGGAGTCGCGATCGCTGAGCGACGCATACCCGCGCGCGCCCTCGGCTATATCCGCGCCCACCTGCAGCCCGACCACACCGAGAGCCCGGCTCAATGCGGCGCCCGCGTCGAGCAGCCGCGCGTGGGTTATCAGCGGCAGCACGATCTCCGAGCCAGGAAGGCTCGCCGCCCGGAGCAGGGGATGAACGTCCTGCCCGATGCCGCCGCTCGACATCAAGACCAGCCGGCCGCAACGCTCGGGGTACTGATAGGCGAGCTGCATTGCGATTCCACCGCCTAGCGAGTGTCCGACAACCGTCGCCCGCTCCGCGTCAAGACCGATCAAGAGATCCCGGATTCCGGACGCATACGCCCCCAGTGAATAGTCACCACGCGGCTTTGCCGACTGGCCGTGGCCCAGCAGGTCGGGAGCGAAGAGCGTGTAGCGGTCTCGAAGCACGTCCATCACTGGAAGCCATTGGGCAGAGCTTCCCGTGATGCCGTGTATGAGGACGACCAGCGGTCCGGACCCGGTGAGGCGAAAGCACACCTTGTGCCCATGGATCTTCACCTGGTGTAGATCCTCGGGCCCCCCGGCGAAGTGTTCGGGCCGCAAATCGAGCTGGCTTGTGGTGACAGTTGGCATCTCGAGGCCCCCAAATCTACCCCGGCAAGGCAAGCCGAAGGATTCTCCGGTAAACGGAGAGGTACTGGCGCCCGAGCCGTCCGCTCGAGTAGGGGAGGCCATGACGCTCGCACACCTCGCGGACCTTAGGAGCGATCTCCGCGTAACGGTTGCTTGGGAGATCGGGGTACAGGTGGTGCTCGATCTGGAACGACAGATTGCCGGTTAGAAGATGGAACAGCCGGCTTCCCTCAAGATTGCACGAGCCGAGGAGCTGGCGGCGATAGAAGCCGCCGAGAGTCTCCTCCTCGTACTGCGCCTCGGTAAACGTTTCGGCGGCCTCGGGGAGGTGTCCACAGAAGACGATCGTGTGGACCCACACGTTGCGCGCGACATTTGCGGCGAGGTTTGCGACGAGCGCCCTGCGCCAGCCGTGCCGGCCGGCCAGCGCCGGAAACAAGACGTAGTCCTTGGCTAGCTGACGGCGTGCCTTTCTCAAGAGCGCACCGATTTCCCTACGAGCGGCGAGGCGGGACTTCTCGCCCCGGCCAACGGCGTCGAGCTCCATGTCGTAAAGGGCGATTCCCCATTCGAAGACCGCAGCCATCAAGAAGAAATAGACCGGCTGCGCGAGGTAGATCGGGTGCCACGGCTGTTCGGGCTCTACGCGCATTGCGGAGTACCCCAGGTCACGATCGCGTCCCAACACGTTCGTATACGTGTGGTGCTGATAGTTGTGCGCGTACTGCCACGATTTCGCGGTCGAAGCCGCATCCCACTCCCAGGTGCTCGAGTGAATCGCCGGGTCGTGCATCCAATCCCATTGCCCGTGGAGAACGTTGTGTCCGATCTCCATGTTCTCGAGGATCTTCGCTAGGGAAAGGAGAGCCGTGCCGGCTGCGGCCGCAGGGGCATACCGGGCCCCGATCAGAAGCCCGCGCCCGCCCAGTTCAAGTGCGCGCTGGACGGCGATCAAGCGGGTTATGTAGGCCCGGTCACGGTCGCCGAGGTCGGCACGAACAGAATCTCGGATCAAATCGAGATCGTGAGCGAGGGGCGCGAGCGGGTCGGCAACAGGCTCAGCGTGTAGGGGGCTTGACGGCGACGAGGAGTCGGCAGTGAGCTGCTTCGGGACCATAACTCGGAGCCGTACCCCCCAGGGGCTGGTCTAGTCGCCGAGAAACCGCGCGGAATGGTGGCGCTTCGCCCGGTCAGGGCGGAGAATGGAGCTAGGCGGGCTCGAACCGCCGACCTCCTGATTGCGAAGCGGGGCGCCCACAGGCACGAATAGGCGTCAATCAGGCGCTTGGATGACTACCGCTTTTCGTCCAAAGCGACGCTCCCCGTCCATGGGAGCGACATCAAGAAGCGGAGCTCTAGGCGGTCCCGACGCTGCTACAGGTCGTGTGGGCACTCCCAGTTCGTGCCGTCGAAGAATGCGTAGTCCGTTGTAGCGGGGTCCGAATCGTCGCACGCAAGGGGCTTCCCCCCGAGAGAGCACCGAAGCGCCGCTAAGCAGCCACAGCCCGCTCAGCCGGTGGTGCCCGCTCAGCCGGTGGTGCTACGCGGGGGGCTCTAGACCCGACGTCGACGAGAACCGGGGCGGCATCGATTCGAAGGAGGCTCTCGCGCAGGGCGCTTCGAAGCGCGTCAAGCGATTGAAGAAGAGCGACCACCTCGGCCGTCCGGTGCTGTTCGGCCTCGTGGGGGGCGACCCGGCTATGACCTGCCTCCAAGGCGAGCGTGACGCGCAGCACGTCGGCGCACATGTGCACGGCCCTCATGCGCTCAACCTGCGCGTCCTCGCGTGCCATATAGATGGTCAGCGACAGCGTGACCAGGGTCAAGGCGAGGACCAGGGCGACCGCAAGTGCATGCGCCTGGTCCTGCTGGGCGGTCAGGTTCCCCACCAGCAAGGCGATCAGGCAGGCGACCGTGATGCCGGCGACGATCCAGCCTGGGCGATACACAAATGCGGCGAGGCCGGCGATCAATATGTAGAGCATCGCGGAGTGCTGCCCCGTTGCCTGGGTGACCAGGAAGACCTCAAGGATCGCCAGCGCTCCGACCGAGAAGTGCCAGCTCGGTCGGGCACGCTCCCAAGGCACGAGAAAGCACGCGATCCCGGAGAGGATTCCGAGGACCGTAAGGGCCAGGAGGACTTGGGGCGACTCGTGGCCCCGCGCGAGGATGATCGAGCTCGGAATCGAGCCCGCGCTCCCGACGAGGAAGAAAATCCCCGCCATCCTGCCGAAGTTGCGCAGGCTTTTTGCCTCGAGCTCCGTGAAGTCGCTCGGGGGCCTAGGCCTCCTGCGTCTTTCGGAGGCTCCTGAGAATAGGCCGATGGCTTCCTCGGCGCGGCAGCGCGCGGCGAATTCCATTTCCGGGTAGCCGCACGACGACTGGCTGGCCACGAGCAGCCGTTCGATGCCGCGGGTCATTCGAGCGCAACTCCGGTGCGCTTCATCCAGGAGCGTCCGGAGGCTCGCCGCGGAAGCCGAGAGCTCGCTCTTGGTGAGTCCGCCGCGATCGACAGCCGTCGTGACCCGCTCGAAGAGCCCAGTACTGCCCCCTTCCCGCGCGGCCTTGGCGGCGACCTGAGCCCAGAGGCGTGCAACCAGCACCGACGGGCGATAGGCGAACCGCCGCCGAGTGGCGTCGAGCAGCCCCTCGAGGTGCGCTCTCAAGCGGGCCTCTCGATTCAGCTCTTCTCTCAGCTGGGCCGTCAGCTCCGCCACCATCTTTTGGAGCGCGCCGTCTGGCGCTCGCTGCTCCACTTGTGGTGGCTCCTCCGCGGCCCGTGGCGCTTCCACCACGTCCGGGAGGACCAGGGGCGAGCTCACGGGAAGCCCTGTGCTGCCAACACTGAAGCTCTCCCTCCGGTCGAGCACCGTCACGAGCGCATCGGCTGAGGTCGGGCAGAACTGGCTACCAATGTTGTCGAGCAGCGCGCGGCGGGCCACGTCCTGGCCCATGGCGTCTCGATAGGGGCGGTCGCTGGTCATCGCGTGGTATGCGTCACACACAAACGTGATCCGGCTCGCGATCGGTATCTCCTCTCCGGCCAGGCCATCCGGATAGCCCCTGCCGTCCCATCGCTCGTGCTCGGCTCGGACGGCCGAGGCCAGCGGACTCAGTGACTCGATCGAGGCGAAGATCGAGGCGCCGATCACGGGGTGCTGGCGCATGATCTCCCACTCCGCGTCCGTCAACGGGCCGGCCTTGCCGAGGATCGAGTCCGGGATGCCGAGCTTTCCGATGTCGTGGAGCAGGGCGACGTCGTAAAGGTCGTTGATCTCCTCCTCGTCCAGGTCCAGCTCCTGAGCGCATGCGACAGCAAGTCCGACGACCGCCTCGGAGTGCTCACACGTGTACCGATTACGTGCGGCGAGCGAGACAAACAGAGCGTCTCGGGGGGCGCTGCGCGCCTGCCAATTCGTCATGTCCGCCTCGCGGTTGGCCTCGATGCACCGCTGGCGCCACTGGTTCGTCAGCGTCTGCAGGCGGGTCAGCTCCTGTCGGAGGCTGGCCGGCTCGGCCAGCGCGACGAAGCTCAGCCGGTCGACGTACTTGCGCACCTCCGGCGGCAGCGGGGGCGAGTCTTCGAGGGCGACCACCCGCGCGCGGCGTTCGGCAAAGCGCCTGCCTTCGAGGCTTGGCGCCATTCGGCGCTCGCGTTCGAGACGATGATGGTCAGGCCGGATCGACGTCCCACGCCTGTTCCATCCTGCACGCCTTTCCCCACGCCGCTGTTCGACCACGACCCGCACGTTCGATTCGTCGGCAAAGTGGTCAGCCAGCACGTCCCGGAGCTCGGGCAGCTCCGGGGGCACCACACAGACGACCGGCGACCCGCTATCCGGAAGACTCCCCCCGCGCTCTTCTACTGCCTGCGTCACACTCTCCTCTCCGTCAAATGACTCCGACGATCCCTAATCGGCAGCGTCCCGCGGATACCTGAGCCCGAGAGGGAGACCCTGCTAATCCGTCCAAACGCGGTATCCGAAGTACTCGGGGCCTGACCCCGACAGAGGGTCCGCCCTCGAGCTCGAGCGGCCTCGCTGCTTGCCACTGCTGGCTATGCGGGAGGCTGGCCCACGAGCTCAAGCACCTGATCGACCATCCGATGCGCCACTCCCTCTACGCCGACACCCGTTACGGCTATCCAAACCGAGGTCGTTTTCTGGCGCCGGTTCGAACGTGAGGGCTTTAGTGGACTTACCGCGGCTTCCCTGGCCGATCGCTATGCCGACTGGTTCGAGCGCCATCCCCGCGACAAGGCTCCCTTGCTGGAGAGTGCCTCGACTGCGGTCGCACGAACTCGGGGATCGTCGCAGCTGATGGCGGATGACGCCATTCGGCGTACACAGCTAGGCGACTACCGCATTTCGTCCAAAGCGTCTAAAAGCGGTCCCCGAGCTAATCCCAGGAGACTACGTCCGCCTCGCAGATGTGCTCGTGCCCCTGCGAGCCGACATTCGCGCGGATGACCTTGGCCTTGCTGTCGGTGCTGGTGATGCCCTCTCTGCCTCCCCCAGCCCAGAAGCCCTTCCTGCTGGTTCTGTCGGTGTCGACCAAGGTGTAGGTCGTGCTCGCACCGAGCTGCATGAAGATCTGCACAGTTCGCCCCCGGATGCACCTGGCGCTAGGTGACTCGACCACTCCGTGGGCGTAATCCGAGGAGGAAGCACCTGGGCTGGTGGACCATCCCACTACATCGATCGTCGACGGAGTCGACGTGTTATGTGCGCCCGCTGTAGCGGTGGCGACCAAGAGCGCCAGGACAACGAGCATGGGCGACAGGCCCTTAGGGTTCATCCGAGATCTCCTCCCAACGTGTTGACCGGCCGAGGATCGCACCGGCAGTCTCCATCCGCAACGCCGATAGGCCGCGAGCTAGCGAAAGAAATGGATGTTGAACGCGTCGTTCTGCAAGGAGAAGTCATCGCTGCCATCGAGGTTGGTCACCTCCGCGTCAGCCGACGGCGGGCACTGGACGAACTGGCCAGGATCGAGGGTGTAGGAGAGAACCGCGTCGTCAGCCAATCCGTCGTCGACCGCGCCCGTCACCGCCGCGGCTCTCGGCGCGAACGCCAGGTTGAAGCAGTAAAAGCCTTGGACGGGATGATCCACCCTCGCGTTCGTGAGCGCCCGCGAAGGCACGTCTGGGTCAACCGTCCCGTTGGCCTTTATCCCCGCCAGGGCTCCCGGAACGTTCGCCTCGGGCTGGTTGCCACCCACTGCCGTGCCACCGACCGCAACGCTGAGCGCGATGACTGCGACAACGATTGCCGGGGATGGCTTGCGCGGAAAGCGACTCACTTGACCCTCCTACCTAATAGCTACACCTGATTGCTCACCTACCCTCGTTGATGCGAGCCCGCTTGTCAAGGACGGCCAGATCGCCCCTCTCGTTGCGACAGGGAGCTTGGAGGTATGCGCTTTCTCTTTGATGTTGGTCCGTTTGTCAACTCCGAGGCATCACCCTCTCCGGGCGCTCCCAGTTCGCTGAGTCTGGCTCATTTCTCTTTCGGCGCTCGGGGCGCAGAATGTTCCTGGGAGCTGCCGCGGCCTCTCAATTCCATGCGGGACCGTCAAGCGGCCTGAAAGCGTGAGGAGCTCGCCGGGGCAGTCGTTGATCGGGTGGGTTGAAAGACCTGGCCCCTGGAGAGCATGTGCCAGGAGCTTGAAGTATGGAGCTAGGCGGGCTCGAACCGCCGACCTCCTGATTGCGAAGCGGGGCGATCTCAGGCACGAATGGGCGTCGATTTCGGATCCGATGCCTTCGGATGTGCGCGGATGTACGCGGATTTGGGCACCAGAACGCGGCGGGTGCCCAATGCCGGGGTGTTGATGCGAAGGACCTAGTCGCTTTCGTCCAAACGGCAACTTCGACAGGCCCGACATCTTCAGCACCCCGGTCGGCAAGGACAGGTCCCTTGCGGCTGATCCCACCCCGGAGTGCCGGTTACGGGTGTCGCACATAGGCCTATAGGGGCACCGGTGGTGGGGGGTCGACCGTCGATCCAGACCAATTCGCCTTGAGCTAAGGCACGCCGTGGCCGAATAAAGGACGGATGGCCCTGCATCCGACAAGCTTTACCATTCCCGATCGGGAGTCCGGCGCCCGCCGCCGCGCCGTATCTCACACGTCCGGCGCTTCAGACCTCTCCGTGCGTCGGAAGAGCGTCCTGGTTGAGCATTCGTCGGAGATGATGCTCGTGGTTTCGCCCGAAGGGTCGATCCAGGTAGCCGCTGGAGCCGTGGAAGAGGCGATCGGACTCGATCCCGATGATGTGGTGGGCTCGTCGATCCTGGATTTCGTCCATCCGCGGGATCGCAGTCTGATGAGCGGGTTCATGAAGCGTCTGACCGAATCCGAGGACGGAGCGACGGAGCGGAGCGGGTGGCGCATGCGCCGGGCTTCTGGGACATGGGTCGATGTAGAGATCGTTGCGACAAACCTCATCAACGAGCTTCAGATCAGCGGCGTGCTCTTGAACTGCCGCGACATCTCGGCGAGCAAAGCTTTCGAGGAACAACTGCGGCATCGAGCCTTCCACGACCCGCTCACCCAGCTCCCCAACCGCGCCCTCCTGCTCGATCGCATCGAGCAGGCAATCGCGCGCGATAACCGATCCGTAGGTCTCCTTTTCGTCGACATCGACGACTTCAAGGTCGTGAACGACACTCTTGGACACGCTGCGGGAGATGCCTTGCTCTCGGGCGTAGCGGGGCGACTCCGAGGCTGTCTTCGCTCGGCGGACACGGCCGCGCGGTTGGGCGGCGACGAGTTCGCGCTCCTGATCGTGGAAATGGCTCAAGACCACGAATGCGAGCGGGTCGCGAGTCGTGTGTTGGAGACGCTCAGGCGCCCTTTCAGCCTCCATGGCGAGCCGGTCCAGATCACCGTCAGCGTCGGCTACGTGGCGGCTGCTTCCGGGTCCATCACCGTCGACGAGGTTCTACGCCGTGCCGATTTCGCCATGTACGCGGCAAAGCGCCGAGGCAAGGCGCGCTCTGAACCGTTCGATCCGGTCGTGGCAGCAGAGTTCGCCGAAACGTTCGAGTCGACCGCGCCTGTCAACGAAGAGGCCGAGCGCACCACCTGGCTCGCGCGCGCAGAGGGTCAACGGGCCGAAATCGAAGAGATCCTCAGCGAACCAAGGACGCACATCCAGCAGGTCTTTCAGCCAATCGTGGACCTGCGAAGCGGCCTGGTGGTCGGCTACGAAGCGCTCTCGCGTTTCAAGAACGCGGCACGCCCCCCCAACGCCTGGTTCGCCCAAGCTCACCGCTGCGGCCTTGGCATTGAGTTGGAGATTGCGGCTGCGAAGGCTCAGCTCGAGATGTCAGGCCGTCCTGCCGGCACGAGGCTCTCGATCAATCTGAGCCCGTCCGCGCTGCAATCGAGTGAGCTCGAGTGCCTACTCGGGGATCACGACCTCTCGAAGGTAACCCTCGAACTGACCGAGGACGAGCTCATCACGGAGGGCTCGGCCCTCGAAGATCGGCTCGACGAGCTGAAGGTGCGCGGAGCGAAGCTGGCGGTAGACGACCTCGGCGCCGGCTACGCGGGACTCCGGCAGGTCATGTGGCTTCAGCCCGACGTGCTGAAGCTCGACCACTCGCTCGTCTCGGGCGTCAGCACCGACCTGGCGAAGGGGCCCATGATCGACGCACTGGTTCGCTACGCCCGTCGCATCGGCGCCGATGTCTGCGCCGAGGGCATCGAGACCATGGAGGATCTCGAGGCTCTGGCTGACCTGGACGTAACCCTGGGCCAAGGCTATGTGCTCGCGCGACCGGGTGAGCCATGGGCAGACGTTGATCCTGATGCAGCACGGCTATGCACTTCCGCCTTGTGGTCGGTGATCCGGGGCGAATCGACTCTCAACAACTCGACCCGAAGCTCCGAGGCCGAGCTGGAGGAGCTGTGCCAGCACATCAGCCGCGTCACGGACCTCGAGGCACTCCGAGCCGTGCTCGAGCCGACCAGGCATCTGCTCCAAGCCGACCAGGCTGCCATCTCGCTCCTCAACGAGGAAGAGACCTTCCTCCAGGCCGTACTGGTCGACGGCGGAGTACTCGATGACGAGACCTACGTAGTTGCCGACTATCCCGAGACGGAAAGGGTCATGGAATCGGGCGAGGCGGTGCAGGTCCTGGCGAGCGACGCCTCGATGGACCCGTCAGAGCTCGAGTTGATGGCTGCGCAGGGCTATCGGTCGATGCTCATGGTTCCCCTCCTCGCGGGCGGTAAGAGCATGGGCGTTATGGAGCTCTTCAGCATCGAGGAGCGCCCGTGGGCGCGCGCCCAGATCCGCTGCGCTCGCGTCCTCGGTTATCAACTCGCCCTGGTGATGCAGGCTGCTCGGCATTCTCACCTGGTCGCGTAGCTCGCCTCTTGAGCGAGGGCGCTTCGGATTGGCCTCAAAGGCGCTCATTGGGCATTACACCGCCTCGGCTCACGTCTACCATCGCAGTGATGAGCGTCCGCGGTGCCGCATTCTTGGGAATCGGCGCAATGGTCGGCGCGGGCATCTTCGCGCTGCTGGGCGAGGCGGGTGCCGTTGCCGGTTCGGCAGTTTGGTTGTCGTTCCTTCTGGCAGGTGTAGTCGCCGGGTTACTGGGCTATGCAGTCGTCAAGCTCGGCGTCCGATTCCCATCTTCGGGCGGCATCATCGCGTACCTCATCGAGGGCTTCGGGAATGGGCGCCTCGTTGGAATTGCATCCTGGCTGGGCTACATCGCCGCGATCGTCATCGTCTGCTCGATGGTCGCGGTGTCGTTTGGTAGCTACGCGACTTCACTGTTTATCGGCGACGACGCCGGCCCTGGCTGGGACAACGTCTTCACGTCCCTCGTCATTGTCGGGATGCTTGCGGTCAACCTCGTCGGATCACGGATTGTCGATCGCGCCCAGTCGGCGATCGTGATCGCACTTCTCGCCGTGTTCGCCGTGTTCATCGCGGCGACCCTCCCCGAAGTGAACTGGGACACGCTGGCGTTCGACGGCTACCCAGACGCTTCCGACATCGTGGCGAGCGTCGCCCTTACCTTCTTCGCGTACCTCGGCTTCAGCGTGATCTCGTTTGCAGCAGGCGATCTCGAGGACCCTGCTCGCGGATTGCCGAAGGCAATGTACGGCGCATTGGGCGTGACCGCGGCCTTGTACGTGGTGATCTCGTTCGGGGTATTCGGGACTCTTTCGGTTGACGAGGTCATTGGATACGGCGAAACCGCCATTGCCGAAGCAGCTCGGCCGGCCCTCGGCCAGGCTGGGTTCGTGATGGTCGCTGTGGCCGCCATGCTCGCCACGGCCTCGTCGGTCAACGCGACGTTGTATGCATCCGCCGGGCTGACCAAGATGCTGGCTTCAGTGGGGCAGTTTCCCACGATGTTTGGCGGTGTAATCGGCCGCCGCGCACCAGCCGGGTTGATCATCACGGCGGGTCTGGTGCTCGTGGTCTCGAACGTCGTAGACCTGTCCGCGATCGCGTCCGTGGGTAGCGCGATCGCGCTGGTCGTCTTCCTGTTGGTGGCTGCTGCGGGCTACAGGTGCCGCGATGACACCGGTGCGCATCCTCTTATCTCACTCGCTGCGATCGGCGTCACCGCAGTCGTCCTAGCCTTCTTTGCCATCGACACCGCCCGCAATGACCCCGCGACCTTTGCCGCGATCGTGGGCATTGCGATCCTCGCGGTAATTCTCGACCTACTTTGGAAGCGCACAGCACGCGCGCCAAACCACGACGCGGTGACCGCACCGCGATCCTGACAAGGAGCCGCTCATGTGCCGATGGAACGCCTATTTTGGTCAGCCGGTGTTGATCGACGAGTTGCTCTTCCGGACCGAGCACAGCCTGATCGACCAGAGCCTCCACTCACGCTTGGGTGTCGAGACGACCAACGGCGACGGCTTCGGCTTGGGGTGGTATGGAAAGGGCGATCGCGAGAGCCCAGCGCGCTACCGCTCCGTCTCGCCAGCGTGGAGTGACGCGAATCTTCGCGATCTCGCTTCCCACATCGAGTCCCCCCTGTTCCTAGCTCATATCCGCGCGACTACCGGAACCCCGGTGCAGCAGTCCAACTGTCACCCGTTCCGCCACGGGCGCTGGCTTTTCGTACACAACGGCGTCATCAACGGCTTCGAAACGATGCGCCGTGATTTGCTCGGCGCTATTGAGCCCGCGCTTTTCAACGGCGTTGCGGGCTCCACGGATTCGGAGGCGCTCTTCTACCTGGCGCTCACGTTCGGCCTCGAGGAGGAGCCGATTCGAGCCGTCGAGCGTGCAGTCGGGCTCGTGGAGGCCACCGCACGGACCCACGGTGTTGAGGATCCAGTTCAGATGACGCTCGGGTTCAGCGACGGCGAGCGGCTGTACGCGGTGCGCTACTCGACAGCTCACAATTCCCGCACGCTTTTTGTCTCCGCGGACGTTGACACCGTGCGCGCCTTGCATCCCGAGAACGCCCGGTTTCAACAGATGACGGCCGAGGACCGCGTAGTCGTTTCCGAGCCGGTTTCAGACCTCCCCGGCGTCTGGCACGAGGTGCCGGAGTCAACGGCTCTGATCGTTCAGCAGGGAACAGACGAGCAGGTCTCGTTCCAGCCAAGGTGATGGCCCCGCGCGCGCTCGAAGGAGCACGCGCCGAATCGCTTGGCGACCGCGTCGAGCATGCGATCGAACAGCACGCCGACGCGGAGCGCGAGATCGCGCAAGGAGAAGCCGACGCGAAAAAGCCGGGGAACCTGCGGCGCAACGTCGCCGTACTGGGGGTGACCGGAATCTCGCTGTACTTGGTCGCACCAAGCGTCATCGAGGTCGCGGACTCGTGGCGAGGATTGCGAGACGTCGCATTGCTGTGGTTCGCCGCGATGGCTGTCCTACAGGCGCTCGCGACCGCGTGCCTTTGGAGCGTCCAGCGAACCGCACTCAACGACCCGCCCTGGCCGCCGGTCGTCAGATCTCAGCTCGCCGCCGGCGCGCTCGCCAAAGTCGCCCCCGGCGGCGGCGCCATGGGGGCGGCGTTGCAATACCGAATGCTTGTGGAATCGGACGTCGACCAAGGCAGGGCCGTTTCGGGGCTCACGGCGGTCAACTTGCTGACGTTCGCAATCGTTCTCGCGCTCCCGATACTCGCGGTTCCGGCCTTCGTTCGCGGGACGGTTGATCGCGACCTGATCGAGGCGACTGCGATCGGTGCCGTGGTCTTTGCGTTGGTGCTGGCAGGGGGCAGCATCATGCTCGTCTTCGACGCGCCGTTGGCATGGGTGGGCAGGCAGGCTCAGCGCGTTCGGAACAGCCTTCGGCGCGGTGCCGAGCCGCTTACCCGACTGCCGGAGCGCCTGCAGCTCGAGCGTGGCCGCCTGCTCGGCACGCTAGGTGCGCGGTGGAAGCGCGCCTTGGCGGCCGCGATCGGTCGCTGGGCGTTCGATTTCGCGACATTGCTGGCAGCGCTGGCGGCGGTGGGTGCCACACCGCGGCCTGCGCTTGTCCTACTCGCGTTCTGCGCCGCGCAGGTCTTGGCCCAGGTTCCTCTCACACCGGGTGGGCTCGGCTTCGTCGAGGCCGGACTGACCGCAACGTTGGCAGTGGCCGGGGTGAGCGCCGGGGACGCTGTGCTCGCAACCCTCGGCTACCGGCTCTTCTCCTACTGGTTACCGCTTCCGGTTGGATTTGTCGCGTACGTGCTCCATCGCCGCCGTCTGGCCTAACGAAGGAAGTGGCCGGGGCATTCGCAGGGTGCGCGAAGGGAGCGCGGGAGCCTGAGACGAGAGATGGAGCTAGGCGGGCTCGAACCACCGATCTCAGGGGTCACCCGATTTCGCGGACGTGGCGCGAACCCTGCCATTTCGGAACAGCACTTTGTAGGTGACCCCCTCCGCTTCATACGACCAGGTTGCATGACCAGTAGCGCTCGAAGACCTGGCTTGACTGTCGGGTGGACCCAGGGCAGCCTCGACTGCTTTCTCAGTCATGCCTCTGTCGATTTGTTCGAAGTCCCTTGTCAGGTCAGTAGCCGGCGGCTCTGCCTCGTCTCCGCAACCGATTACGAGAAGACATAACACGACAGCCAAGGACTGGGCCGGCCTCCTCTTTCCACGTTCGTGTCTCGCCCACACTGGGCAGGGACAATAGGCCCGCGGCGGGGGCAGGAGCGTTCCTACATGCGTCGAACCCTGCAGAGAGTCCGGAATTGGGCCCATCTCGACGCCGCAAGAGGAAAATGACCATGGAATCAGCGAACACAACTAGGCAAGGCGAGTCCGGATGGGCAGTCTTCGCGGGCATCGTGATGTTCATCATCGGGTCCCTCGACGCTTTGTGGGGGCTTGCCGGCGTCCTCAACGACGAGATCGTCGTTGTCGGAGGGCAGGGTGCGCTGATCGCCGACATCACCACTTGGGGCTGGGTCCACCTTCTTCTCGGTTCGGCTGTAGCCCTGACTGGAATCGGGCTGCTCATGGGAAGCGGAGTGTCGCGCTGGGTCGCCGTCTTGCTCTTGACCGTGAACGCGATCCTTCAGGTCGTCTGGTTCCCGGCCGCTCCGCTCTGGGCGTTCATGATCATCCTCCTGGACGTCACGATCATCTACCAACTAACCGCTCGCTGGGACCAGCAAGCTCGCTGGGACTGAGATAGGTCCGCGGCGGGCCGCACGTTCAACAAATACGTGGTCCGCCGCCATGTATAGAGTCGCGACCATTCATCAACGACGCGGACCCCTCGTTCGATAGGGCTCGTCCGGAGGAAGGACTCACATGAACGGGAGTTACGAAGGCGGCACTGAGCGAGGAGCAGGCTGGCTATACCTCGCCGGAGTCCTGTTGCTGTTTGCGGGCACGCTCAACGTCATCTGGGGGATCGCCGCCATCGACAACTCGTCGTTCTTCACCGATGAGGGACGCTTCGTTCTGTTCGACGACCTCAGTACCTGGGGCTGGTTTCTTCTGATCGTCGGAATTCTTCAGATTGCCGCGGCGTTCTCGGTCTGGAACGGGAACGACTTCGGGCGGGTGATGGGGATCGCTTTCGCGAGCCTCAACGCCCTCATTCTGCTGCTGACGGTAAATGCGTTCCCGTTCGCCGCATTCATGCTGTTCCTCGTGGATTTCGGGATCATCTACGGCCTAGCCGTCTACGGCACCCAGCGCCGCCGCGCTTAGCCATACTGCGACTAGGGGTCGCGCTTTCGCACTCGGCCCGGCTGTCGAACTCGGTCGGCCCAGCAGCGTCCCTATTCGACCGCATGCGCTGAACTAAAGAACGCTCGCTCAGCGGAGAGGTGGGCTACTCGCCCGTGGACGGCTGGGCACCGGTACCGAGGGCCTCGGCGATTTCGTCGAGCACCGAGCGCTCGCCCGAGCTGACCTTCTCCCCGTGCTCCTCGTGGGCCTCGGCGATGCGCTCGGCAAGACCGGTGACGAAGCTCTGGTAGGCGTCGAGCTCATCGGGTGACTTTGACTTGATCGTGTCGACGGCCTGTCGCAGCATCTGGATGCCGGCGTTGTGAAGCTCGATCGTCGAGCCGGGCTTCTCATCGAGCTTTGGCTTCTCGGCGACGATCGCGTCGAGCAGCTCGCTTTCGCCGTGGCGCTGACGCGCTTCGGCCCAGGCCTTGGACATCGAGAACGTCTCGCGGATCGTTCCACCCTTGCTGGCAGTGATGATCATGAGTCCGGCGTAGACCGGCCCGTCGGAGATCGCCTCCCACTCCTCGGTGCTGAAGTCGTCGTTGGTTGCCATGCGGCTCCTCTCAGTCGTTGCCTACGAGATCGGAGCCGCCCCTATACGGCTCGGTTTCCCGAGGGCTGATACCCCTCTTGGACAGGCTTAGACGCTGAGCGGTCATGGATGCTTTCCATGCAAAACGACTTAGACGCTTTTCGTCCAAACACCTAAGCCACAGATCATCTGTGGGCTGAGTGCCCCCTAGGGCGAAACCAGTCCAGAAGCTAGGTGCCGGGCGCTCTGTACCCGAGCTCTCCGGCCTTGCCTAGAGCCTCCAGCGTCTCTTCGACGGTCAGGAGGACCTTCGTATCAAGCGAACTGATCGCCCCGCCACCGCTCAGCGCCAGCGCGACCGCGGCCATGGACACGTTGTCGGGAGCCTCCCACAGCGTGACCCCGTCATGAGTGCCGAAGCCGTACCAGAAGCCGTGGAGCTTGCCGCCGACCGCCTCGATGTATGACCGAGCAGCATCGCGGCGATCTTCCGGGTTTTCGATGAGCCGAGCCCAAGTCTCTGACGTGTAGCTGAAGCTCGATAGATACACCGGCATCTTCTCTCCTTGCGTTAGCGGTCCACTCGAAGTGTGTCGTATCCGGGCAGGTCTCGCCTGTCGCGGCGGTTGACGGCCTCCTGCCTGCATACTCCGCACGACTTCCACGTTCTCCTGTCACCGGGCACGCGAGCGGCCCGCGGGGTGACTTAGGTGCTTTCCATGCAATGCACTTAGACGCTTTTCGTCCAAAGCACCTATTCCAGTAACGCTGCCGCCTCAAGGGCCCGATCTCGCTCTCGAAAGTCCTCCCAACGGGCCAGCTTGCCGTCTCGGTAGGTAGCGATCCCCGCCATCGGCACCATCGTGTCCACGCCGCTGCCCCGTCCGCGTACGTGAATCGACCCAATCACGAGAACGCTGCTGCCCAGGTCACGTGCTTCGTCAACGACCGGCTGGAAGCGCTCAAAGCTCTCCTGGTTGTCGGCAAAGAACGTCCGGATTCCCTCATGGCCGTGGTACGTGCCCTGCACGGCGCTGCGAGCTGCGATCCACTCGACGTCTGGGGCGATGAGGGCGAGCGCAGATTCGAGGTCCTCGCGGTTCGCGGCCTCGATCAGCTGCCGGAATCGCTCAGCGTTCGTGACAGACACCGCCTGAGTATTGCTCTCCCCGGCGGTGCTCGCTTATGTGCTTTCCATGCGAACCGGCGTTAGGCGCTTCGCGTCTAAGGCGCTAGTTCGGCAGCCCAGCGGCTTCGAGGGCTTCCTCCGGCGTGGGATACAGCTGAACCCGCACAACTCTTCCCTCTCGGAAGGTGAAGACGAACCCGTATGGCGCGACCTGTGTCTCGATGCCGCTGTGCCGCCCCCACTGGCGCTGATTCTCGATCAGGAGAACAACATCCTCGCCCGCATCTCGCAAGGCGTTGACCTCGAACTGAAGATCACGCCACGACGACAGCCACAAACGCCAGAAGTCCCGGACACCTTCTGGGCCGTGGTAGACGCGTGAGAGGTCGGGAACACGTTCCGCGAATCGAGACGCGTCCCACTCGATATCGGGGTCGAAGGAGTCGATGGTTTTTTCGACCTGAACTCGGTCGTCTCGCTGCCACGCTTCGATCCATTCCCGAACCATCTCTAGGTTCTCCCGCGACCTCACCCGCGCAGTATCTCGCTACTCAGAGATCGGTGCTTTCCATGCAAAGCGGACTTAGACGCTTCTCGTCCAAAGCGCTAGTGATTCGGCGCTCGACGACCGAGCGTCCTTCCAAGCCACGAACCAAGTTCGAGTACGGCCACTACGACCGGCAATAAGAGCGCAAGCAGCACGGTCCCGTAGAAGATGAACCCAGGTACGTAGTTCCACCAGCCCCTCGGATCGGGTCCACCCAAGAGCGCATTGCTCGCCACGAACGAGATCGTCGCTAATCCCACCAGGCCCGCATACAGCTTTGGCCACATGGTTTCGACATTGTCGCACGCGGCTTCGTCTCCCGCATCCTCTTCGTTCAAAGCATCTACGTCAGTTCGGCGGGTCCTCCGGAGGAGCTGCCCAAGGGGGCGGCGGAGCTGTTTCGGGAATCTCATCAAGCCCGACTGCCGGACTCCTTCCCGGTCCCCCATCACAGAGGCGACCACCCCGCGCCATTTCTCTCGCCCTTTCGCCGTCTTCCGCTGTCGAGTACATGATGGTGATGCCGCTGTGACAGACGTCGAACCCGTGGACGGGAATTGCGTCGCCTTCACCCCGCACTACAAGCGGCATGTCTCGATTCTCCATGCGGGCGAAGACTGCCGCGATCTCTCCCTCTCGGGCGATGAGCGCAGGGACGTCCTCATCGGTAATGGACACTGCCTCGACGCTGTAGCCAGCTCGTTCGAGGCGCGGCACCGCCTCAGCAAGGCTCGAAGGGAGTTGCGAGGCGTCGAGGCTCTTGTCTTCCCCGCAGCCCACGACAAGCGCGATGGTTGCTGTGCTCAGAGCAATGCTTCTTCGGAGGGGCACAGGAGCAGGCTACGCCGACTTAGCTGCTTTTCGTCCAAAGCACTTAGTCACGCTTCGGGGTATCCGGGCGCGATGTGCCAAGAAGTCAGGGTGTCTCACTCCCGGGTTCCGAGCCTCAAGGGCAACGGCACGGATTCCGTTGGCCGTCGTCCGAGTGGTGGCCTCGTACCGGTGCTGGACTCACCCCCCGATGGGTTCACGATTCAACCAGCTCGCTATAAGGCGCCTCGTCATCCCGTGACCCGAATTCGATGGTTGCGCAAAGCAAAAAGGCTCCGGCTTCGGTAAATGCCCCCCGCCTTAGCCCTTCTCGCAGCCTCTCTCGCGGTCGCGTCCCGAGCCACCCAGGCAGAAGTCGCTGCCGGAGTTGCCTGCGAGGACGTCGTCTCCGGCGGCGCCCTTGATGTTGTCGTTGGACCCGCCGCCGCGTAGCTCGTCGTCTCCGGAGCCGCCCTCGATCCGGTCCTTGCCGCCTGACGTGCCGACGTCGTCGTTACCGTCGCCACCCTCGACTTCGTCCTTGCCCCCGCCGAGACTGTTGAGATCGTCGCCGTCTCCCGCGAGGACCGTGTCGTCACCGCTGCCCAGGCCGGTGACATCGCTTCCGTCGCCAGCCCTGACGAAGTTGTCACCGTCGAAGTCGAAGGTCAGATCATCGCCAGAGCCGGCGTCGACAAAGTCGTCGCCCAGGCCCATATCCACCGAGTCGTCGCCGGAACCGGCCATGACGAAGTCGTCGCCGGCCTCCGGCCCTCCGCCGATCACGTCGTCGCCTGCTTCGCCAAAGATGCCGTCATCGCCACCGCCGCCAATGATGAAGTCGCTGCCGCCCAAGCCGTCAATCTCGTCAACCCCGCCCCCTCCGTTGATGTCGTCCGCGCCCTCGTTACCGCAGATGCGATCGTCGCCTCCACGACCGTTGATCGTGTCGTTGCCGCCGCCGCCAACGATGACATCGTTACCAGGGGTTCCGTTCACGATCTCGTTCGCGGGGGTGCCGGACACGGTGGCCGTCTGCCCTCCGCAGGTGGGCGGCGATCCCGCTTGGGCCGAGGCGGCCACTCCCACGATGATGCTCATGGTCAAAAGGACAGACGCACGGCGCATGACTTCCCCTCTCGGTTGAAAGCCGACCCTATACCAAAGAACGGAAAGCGGGCGTCAGGTTTTCCCGTGCCGTGGTCCCGACCATCAGCTGAACGGGCTCACCCTTTCCTGCGACGTAGGCCGCGCAGTATCTCGCGATCAGGAGATAGTCGCTTCCCATGCAAAGCGACTAGCGCTTCTCGTCCAAAGCACCTAGTTCGACAGGCCCGCCGCTTCGAGGGCCTTCGCAGGATCGGAGTAAAGGGTCGTCCGCACTGCCATGCCATTAGCGAGCGTCCAAACGTGTGCGACGCGCATCTCAACCGATGCGCCGCTCATGTGGGCCGTAGCGACGACGTGCAAGATCACGATGACGTCCTCACCCGCATCGATGAGGTCCTCGACCTTCATCTCGTAGTCGTCCCAAGGCTCCATCCACGATGTGATGAACTCGGCTACCCCGGCAGGTCCTTCGTAGAGCCGCCGCTCGGGCCAGCTTTCGAAGTTGGACATGTCCCAAATTAGGTTCGGGGCGAGCCGCTCGGGGTCCACGATTCGCGTTGCCCCAAAGTGCTCGTACAGCCCGCGCACCATTTCTACGTTCTCCTGCGACATCGCCTACGTCGACAGCCCCGCGGCTTTCAGGGCATCAGGAAACTCGGGGCCAGCGCCGAGCTGTTCGAGCCGGACGAGCTTTCCATCGCGGAACTTCCACGAGATGAGAAGGGGATTGCTGATTCGGATGTCACTGCCCGGCATCGTCCGAGAAACATGGCCCTCGGTGATGACCTCGTCACCTCGGTCGTGGAATCGATCGATCCCCTGAAGGGCGCCAGGAATGCCCTCCCACTGCTTTCGAAGCACGGTGGCGATTTCGTCGTGACCTCGCCTGGTGCCTGGCTCTACGGCTTGGGGAGCATTCACGTACTCGGCCTCAGGATCGACCAGGGCGAGGATGCCTTCGGTGTCCTGGCGGTTCCAGGCACCCATCAGCTGCCGAACGGTTTCCACGTTCTCCTGCGACATCGCCCGCGCAGTATCTCGCGCCCGATGGAGATATGCGCTTTCCATGTAAAGCACCTAGTCACGTGGCCCCCGGCCACCGCTTGCATTTGAGCTTCGCGACGGCCAGAAACGCGCTCTGATTGGGCACCAATGGGCACCAGAAGGGAAATACGCACCGGAGCGGCCTCCGAGGGGAAGGAAGCAACATTCCCCAATCATCAGTGAGGAAGCCAGAAACGAGGAGTGGAGCTAGGCGGGCTCGAACCGCCGACCTCCTGATTGCGAAGCGGGGCACTCTCAGGCACGGATAGGCGTCGATCGGCGGCTTCGATGGGCGCGGATGTGCGCGGATGTAGGCGGATTTGGGCACCAGAAGGCGGTTGGTGCCCATTGGCTGGGGTGCGGATGAGGGCTCGCCGAGCCTTCGTGGGGGTTTATAGTGAGTGGAGGTCGGTGTGAAGAAAGCGAATCCCTTGCGATGTGCGCTAGGCGTCCTGATAGGCGCTGGGGTGTTCTCCGTGGGTCTCCCGGCTTCGGTGGATGCCGCTGGCGAGATTCCACTTCGTCCCGGCGAATCGACCACGCTCGGGCCAAGCCTCGCCGTCCCATCGCTACCGCCGAAGCTCGACTTCGTGGTGCTCATGGACACGACCGGCAGCATGGGCGACGCGATCTCGAACGCGAAGAATGGCGCCGTGCTCTTCGACGACGCCGTGGTGGCCGAAGTTCCCGACGCGAACTTCGCCGTCGCCAGTTTCGAGGACTACCCGACCGCTCCCTATGGGGGGACCGGGCCGAATGGTTCCGACCAGCCGTACCGGCTGCACACCGACCTAACTGCGAACCAGGCGATCTTCGGCGCTGCCGTCAACTCGATGACCATACGCTTCGGTAACGATCCCCCCGACGCGGCGGTCACCGCCCTTCACGAAGCGGCAACCGGGACGGGAATCGCCGGCACCGGCGGCGCTACCGTTCCGCCTGGGTCGGACATCTCCTTCCGCGAGGGGGCGGCCCACTACCTGGCCTTGATCTCGGACTCCCCCTTTCATAACGACCCGCTCGCCGCCGACACGTACACGTTCTCGCCAACCCCGTCCTACGCGACCATGATCGAGGCCCTCGCATCCGACGAGGTCAGGGTTATCACTGAGGACCTAAGCAGTACAGGGGTGGAGCCCGACATGAGCTCGCTTGCCACCGACACGGACGGTGCTTATGACCAGGGGGCCGACAACGGCGTGGCGATATGGGCGGACACGGGGGCCCAGGGAGTCGAGGGGATCCTCGGAGCGATGCGAGATATCACCTTCCCGGCTGCCGCCCAGGCCTCGTGCGAGCCCCTCCAGGTTTCGCTTGATCCAAGCTCGTGGCCCGGGACGCTAGGGGAAGACGTGCTTGCAACCAGCGAGACGATCACGGCGCCGCAGGGCGTCAGTGAGGCGGACCTGCCGCCCGGCGGTGTCGTGGCATGCGACATCGCGTACTCGTGGGGCGATGTCGCGATCGGATCCACGCAAGCCGCGGTCCAGGTGATCCTTCCCAGCGCCACCGAGCTCCAGGTCGCGAAGACGGCGAGGAAGCTGCGAGCAACTGGCAGCGTCGCGCCAGCTCATCCAGGCGAGGAGATCGACATCACGCTCTCGCGAAAGATGCAGGGCGGCGCGTACCAGCCGATCGCAACGAAGGCGGTAACCCTGACGGGCGCCAGCATCTTCAGAGCCGTTTTTCCACGTCCGACGCGCGGCCGCTGCGAGGTCGAGGCTGTCTTCCCAGGGGATGCCGATCACGATCCAAGCGACGGCAAGCAGCGTTTCCGCTGCTAGGCGACGCTTTTCGCAGTCCTCCTAAATGGAGCTAGGCGGGCTCGAACCGCCGACCTCCTGATTGCGAACCAGGCGCTCTTCCAACTGAGCTATAGCCCCAATGGTCCGGTTTTCGCCGGATCGGGTAAGAGTAGGCGATGGGCGGCGCGTTGCAACGCCTGTGAACAGTGGTCCATCGGAGGTCCGGAACCTCAATGCCGCATGGAGGCGGCCGATTTAAGGTTTCTACATGAGTTTCAGGACTCGACTCGGCCTTTTCTTCCTGCTCATGGTGGCGATTCCGATCGGCGCCATTGCCGTGCTGGCCTCAGGCGTCACGGGCGATTCTGAGGCCGGAAAGGCTGATGCCAGCCTGTCGACCGGCCTCGAAGCCGCGATCGCGGTGTTTGAGGAGAGCCAAACCGCGGCTGATCGTGAGGTCAACGCTCTTGTCAGGGAACCGGCCGTCGAGGCGGCGCTGGCGGCGGGCGACGAGCAGTCGCTCTACCAGGCAGCGGGAGAGGCGGGTCGGAATCGAGTCCTCGAATACCTCTCGATCACGACAGGCGGCGAGCAGTTCGAGCCGATTGCCTCGGGCGCTCCCTTCGCGATCGCCGCCGTCGAGGTCAACGGCGAGACTCGCCTGGTTGCCTCGGTGACGAACGCCGCCCAATACACCGACCGGCTCGAGGAGCTGACGGGCCTGCGGGCCGTCGTTCTAGGAGCGAACGGCGAGCCGGTCGCCGGGAACGGCCGCGACCTCGAGGGTCTGCCTGGCCCCGGCGAGACGACCGACTCCGAGATCGCTGGGACCGAGGCGCGCGCTGCGACGGCGGCCCTGGGGGACGGTTCTGCGGTCACCCTCTTCGCCCCGATCGAGTCCGGCGGCTTTTTCGACTCGCGCCCCGCGATCGCCATCTTCCTGGCGGCCTTCCTGGCGATCGCTTTGACCGGCGTGGCGATCATCGCGCGCATGCTGCAATCGCAGATCGCGGCGATGCTCGATGCTGCGAAGCGCATCGGCTCGGGCGACTTTTCGAGGCGGGTGCCCATCGTGGGCCGCGACGAGATGGCCGGGCTCGCAAGCGAGTTCAACAAGATGACCGACCAGTTGGAGAGGCAGATCGGTCAGCTCCGGCGCCAGCGAACCGAGCTTGACCGGTCCGTCCGCCGGCTCGGCGAGGCATTTGCCTCCGGCCTGGACCGCGATTCGCTGCTTACGATCGTCGCCGAGACAGCGCTCGGGGCTTGCGATGCGGAGTACGCCAGGTTCTCGCTCACCGACGGGCATGTAATTGAGGTTCCGAACGGCTTCAAGGGTCCAGCGCGAGACGCCGCGGTGGCGGGGCAAAAGAGGGTCGATCGCGAGGGCACCAAGGTCGATTTCCGCCGCGACGAGGGCTTCGCCCTGGCGGCGCCGATGAAGAGCCTGAGCGACGGGAAGCTCCGCGGCTCGCTTTCGATCGGCCGCCGCGGCTCGGCGTTCGACGACTCCGACCGCGAGGTCTTCCTCTACCTGATCGGCCAGGCCTCGGTTTCGATCGAGAACATCACCGCACACGAGCGCGTCTCCGAGCAGGCGGTGACGGATGAGCTCACGGGCCTTCCCAACAATCGTGCGTTCCGCGAGACGATCGACCGTGAGGCATCCCGGGCCGAACGCTTCGAGCACGAGTTGTCGCTGGTGATCCTCGATGTCGACAACTTCAAGTCCGTAAACGACACTCACGGCCACCTTCAGGGCGACGAGGTTCTGCGCGCGATCGGGAAAATCCTCCTGGAAGAGCCGCGCGCGATCGATGAGCCGGCCCGCTACGGCGGCGAGGAGTTCGTCGTCGCCCTGCCCGAGACCGGGGTGGACGGCGCGGTGGAGTTGGCCGAGCGCGTGCGCGAGCGCCTCGAGGCGACCGAGATCCCTCTGCTCGACGGAAGCGGGCCCCTCAGGGTGACGGCGAGCTTCGGAACGGCAACGATCCCGCTCTCGGCCTCGAGCGTCCGCCAGCTCTTCACGGCCGCCGACGACGCTCTCTATGAGGCAAAGCGATCTGGGAAGAACCGCGTGGTCACCGCGCCAGAGCGCGTGCCGCTGCGTGGGTAGGCGCCCCACTCCATCCCGATTTGTCATAACTTGAGCGACCCATGGGCATCTTCGACGACGCGATTCGCGAGCACCTCGAGCTGAAGCGCCACTCCGGCGCCGACGAAGAGGAGCTCCAGGAGCTGGAGGACGAGGCTTTCGGGCCGCCGGCGCGCCCGGGCGAGCCGGACTTCCCCGGCTCGCAGAGCGACGACGCCGCGGCCGGGGAGCCCGGAGCAGAGGAGCCCGCCGCCGCGGGCGCGCCGTTCGACGCCGCTACGGAGAGTGCCCCCGCGCAGAGCGCGCCGTTCGACGCCGCTGCGGAGAGTGCCCCCGCGCAGAGCGCTCCGTTCGATGCCGCAGCGGAAGAGGCCGAGACTGGGGACGCCGCGGCTGAGGCCCCTGGCGACGCCACGGCCGAGACGCCCGGCGAGACGGAGTCCCCGCTCGCTCCGCTCAGCGAGGCGGTTGATGCCGGCGGCGACGCTCCGTTGGAAGAAGCCCGGAGCGCGGAGCCCGAGCCGTCAGACGTGCAGGCCGAGACACCCGCGCCCGACGACAGCGGCTCCACCTTCACCACCGAGGAGCGCGAGGCGATCGCCGATCAGCCCACGGTCTTCTTTGAGCAGCAGGCTCCGGCCGAGCTTGAGCTGGGCGATCTCGACCTCGATCTCGACGAAGAGATCGAGGAGGTCGGGGGCGCGGTCGACGAGCCCCTGGCGGACGAGGAACCGCTAATAGTTGAGGAGGCGTTTCGCGAGGAGGTCGCGACCGAGGACGAGACTGCCGAGCCCCCGCACGTAACCGAACCGGCGCCCGCGCCTCCGCCCGAGGATGAGGCAGCCCTGCCCGCTCCAGAGCCGGAGCAGCCGGTGACGAGCGAGTTCGCCCCGCCACCCGAAGGCGACGGCCCCGGTACCGCCGAGGAGGAGGCGCTCGACGAGGAAGACGTGCTCGAAGAGACTCCCGAGTTTCTCCGCGACAACCCGGATGACGACGAGCTGTGGTTCGAGCAAGGCGAACCCAAGGACTTCGATTTCTAGCTGAGATCTAAGGCGCGTCGTCGGGACGCGGAAACGCAAGTGCGCTCAGGAAGACTTTCTGGGCGTCTCGATGTACCCGCGGGTTCGCGCTGCGTCGACGACGCGCTCGATGCCGACGAGGTAGGCGGCTTCGCGCAGGTCGAGGCCTTCTTCCTTCGCTCGGCCTGACACGTCGCGGTAGGCCTTTCGCATCTTCGTCGCGAGCTTGTCGTTCACGTCGCGCTCGTCCCACTGGAAGTGCTGAAGGTTCTGCACCCACTCGAAGTAGGAGACGACGACGCCGCCGGCGTTCGCCATGACGTCGGGGATGATGTAGGTGTCCTTCTTGCGAAGGATCTCGTCGGCCGCCGGGGTTGTCGGGCTGTTGGCGCCCTCGACGAGGACCTTGCAGTTCATCCGGTCCGCGTTGTCCTCGCGGATCATGCCTCCGAGCGCCGCTGGAATGAAGACATCACAGGGAACCGCGACGAGGTCTTCGGGGTCGATCTCCTCGACGTCCGGGAACTCCGTGATGACTCCGCCCTCGGAGATGTGCTCGTGAAGCGCGACGGAGTCGATCCCGTTCTCGTTCTTGACAGCGCCGTTGGCATCGGAGACGGCGACCATCTGCGAGCCGAGCTGCTGCATGATGCGGGCCGCCCAGGAACCGACGTTGCCGAAGCCCTGGACGACGAACTTGGTCGAGGCGGGACTGAGGCCGAGCGACGGCGCGGCTTCACGGAACATGTAGACGCAGCCTCGCCCGGTGGCAGCCTCGCGCCCGAGAGATCCCTCCAGCGAGAGTGGCTTGCCCGTCACGATGGCCGGTGTGTGGCCGTGGAGCTTTCCGTACTCATCCATCATCCAAGCCATCACCTGGGCGTTCGTGTTGACGTCGGGCGCGGGGATATCGCGCGTGGGCCCGAGCACCTTCTCGATCTTGTCCATGAACGAGCGGGTGATCTTCTGAAGCTCCGCCTGGGTGAGGACCGAGGGGTCGCAGTTGACGCCGCCCTTGGCGCCGCCGAAAGGAACGTTGGCGACGGCTGTCTTCCAGGTCATGAGCGAGGCGAGCGCGCGCACCTCGTCGACGTCCACCTCAGGATGGAAGCGGATGCCTCCCTTGTAGGGGCCGCGGGCGCCGTTGTGCTGGATGCGGTAGCCGGAGAAGACGTGAAGCTTTCCGTCGGAGCACTTGACGGGGATCTGGACCGTCACCTCTCGGTATGGGGTCCAAAAGACGACGCGAACGTCGTCCTCGAGCTTTAGGTGGTCGGCCGCCTTGTCGAAGTAGTGGCGGACGATGTCGAGGTTCGACACCTCAGCGCGCTGGGCGGGCTTGGGGGCGTCATCTTCGCGATCGGCCTCGGAAGCCATCGGCGAGTGGTCGGTGTGCTGGTCCTCCGCCTCGTCTTTTGCCGTGTCTTCTTCAGTTGCGGTCTTCGTCTCCGCCATCTTCACTCTCTCCTAGCGCTTGAACCTCGCCGGTGATGTTCTCACAGTCGCGCCTGCCCGATGAGAACCCGTCGTGAACCTACAATTGAGATCACCAACGGGCACATGCTGCTTTCGCAGCCCAAGCTGCTCATCAGTCACCACGGGGCCATAGCTCAGTTGGTAGAGCGTCGCGTTTGCAACGCGGATGTCGCCGGTTCGAGTCCGGCTGGCTCCACTACTACTACAAACGGCTCGCCTTGGCGATCAGGGCGCCGCGAACTCGCGCTGCGCTCAGAGGTCTTCGAGGAGCTTGCGCTTCGCGTCCGCGAACTCCTCGTCTGAAAGCGCGCCAGAGTCGTGCAACTGACTTAGCTTCTCGATCTGTCCAGCCACGTCGTCCGTGGCGGACTGCGTTCGTCCGCCCGCCGCTCCGGTTGCCTGCGCAATAACCGCGCCCAGGTCCATCCCGCCCCCCTGGGTTGTAGCCCCGGCGCGGCCCCTCATCATCTCGGCCATCTGCTCGGCCTGCTGCATGGCCGTCTGGTCACCGGTCGGGACGTCATCCCAGAGAATCTTGATGCGCGTCGGATCGGCCAGGTCCACGGTGACGGGCAGGGTCATGCCGGGAGTCGGCCAGCGCTTGACCGAGGCCATCGCGGTGTGCTCGACAGGCGTCGGATTAAGGCCCTCGGCGCTGACCACGAGGTGAAGCGAGCAGTTCGACGAGGTCGCGTTGTAAGGGGGCATGCTCGCCGACACGACCTGGGCTGTACCGCGCACCGGCTGACTCATCCGCTTCGACTTCGCCCAATCTCCAAACAGGCCCATGTCGCGAGCGTAGCGCTTGCGTGCGAGCGCCGCAAACACGATAGGCCCGTGCCGAGCGCCTATGCCGGCGGCCCGCTCAAAGGCTGGCTAGCGGTTCAAGCCGTGCTTGAGTTATGCGCCCCATGCGGTCCGGCCCGCACAAGCTCGGCGTTCTGCCTACTCCCGCAACCCGGCGGCTCCGAGGGCTTCCGCCCGGGTGGCATACCACTCGATCCGCGCCACCATGTCGTCCCGCGGCGTCAAGACGTGAAACCAGTTCGCCTCGATGTCGATCCCGCTGCCCCTGCCGCGTCCCGAGATGCGTATTGCGACGACGACGCGGTCCCCCGCGTCGATGATCTCCTCCGCTTCGATCTCGGGTTCTCCCATCACTTCCAACATCGCCATCAGCCGGCCTTTGACGGCCTCGTGGCCGGCCGAAGCATCGGCGTCGAGCGCGCCTTCCAAAGGCACCCACTCGACCTCGGGGTGCATGTACTCGGTGAAGTAGGCGTCTAAGTCACCCGATTTGATGGCCAAGCCGAGAGCGGCATAACCCTCTCGTGCCCGCTCGACGTTCGCGGACGTCATCAGCTAACGCCGTCCCGGGCGCGGCGGTTGAAGATCGCATTGCCCAAGCGGACGCGGTCGGCACTTTCCACGACCCAAGTATCCCCGGTGCATCGTTCGGACGTCGAGGGAAGGAAATGTCCAATAGGGAGTGCAAAATCCTTCCCTCAAGGGGCTGGGATTGCTGCTTGCCCCGCGTGTGACGGGCAATCAAACTGACCGATCAGTCAGAATGTCGGACGTGACGCCTTCGTCCAACGGCTCCCGGCCACAACCTGACCACGAGGTCGTCGTCGTCGGCGGCGGCTTCTCCGGGATTGGGGCTGCGATCAAAGTCGCCGAGGCGGGCATCGACGACTTCACGGTGATCGAGGCGGGTGATGGCGTCGGCGGCGCCTGGCATTGGAATACCTATCCGGGCGTGGCGGTGGACATCCCGTCGCCCTCCTACCAGTTCTCGTTTGAGCAGATGCCCGACTGGTCCCGGCTCTACGCGCCCGGGGAGGAGCTCAAGGGATACGCCGAGCACCTCGTCGACAAGTATGGGCTCCGGCCGAAGGTTCGATTCAAAACCCGGATCAACGGCGCGACGTTTGACGACGAGGCTCATCTCTGGCACCTCACCTCGGAGGAAGGCGAGGAGATCACGACGCGCTTCGTGATCGGTGCCACGGGCGTCTTCAACGAACCGCGGCTGCCGGACATCGCGGGCGTTGCAGACTTCGAAGGCGAGACCCTCCACACAGCCCGTTGGGATCACGACGTCTCGCTCGAGGGCAAGCGCGTCGCGATCATCGGTACCGGCGCGAGCGCGGTCCAGGTCATTCCCGAGATCGCGCCGCAGGTTGAGCACCTAACCGTCTTCCAGCGCACCCCGATCTGGTGCTTGCCGAAGCCCGACAACTCGCTCGACGGGAGCCTGGTGCGACGCCTCTCGAAACTCCCCGGGGGCCAGGGCCTGACCCGGCTCTTGAGCCAGGTCTTCGTCGAGGTCACCTTCCCCTGGGCGCTTCACTTCCACCGCTTCCTGCCTATCTCGAAGATCGGCACGCGTATCGGGCGCCAGTTCCTGCAGGACGAGGTGCGCGATCCCGTCGTTCGCGACAAGCTGACGCCGCGCTATCCCCTCGGCTGCAAGCGCCCCGGCTTTCACAACACGTACCTTGCCACGTTCAACCGCCCAAACGTCCATCTGGAGACGGAGCCCATCACGGAGATCACCGCAAGCTCGGTCCGCACCGCCGACGGCGCCGAGCACGAGATCGACGTCCTCATCCTCGCCACCGGCTTCAAGGTATTCGAGGCGGGTAGCGTCCCGCCGTTCCCGGTCCAGGGAGTGGGGGGCACCGATCTGGAGAGCTGGTGGGACCAGAACCGCTTCCAGGCGTACCACGGCGTGAGCGTCCCCGGCTTCCCGAACTTCTTCTCGATTCTCGGTCCCTATGGCTATAACGGCTCGTCGTATTTCAACCTGATCGAGAACCAGTCCCGCCACATCATGCGCTTGATCGGAAGGGCGCGCGCCGATCACGCGACCAAGGTCGAGGTCACGCCTGAGGCCAACGACCGCTACTTCCGCAAGATGCTCTCGCGCAGCTCGTGGCAGATTCTCGAACAGCCCGAGTGCGCCTTGGCGAACTCCTATTACTTCGACAAGCACGGGGACCGCCCGTTTCGCATCTCGCCGACGCTCGAGGTCAACTGGCAGAGCGGCCACTTCAATCTCGACGACTACTCGTTCGCGCGCCTCGAACCCGCCACATGAGCGAAGAACCCCCGCTCGTCAATGAGCGCCTCGGCCACCGGTACTTGCTCGAGGACGCTCCTGACAACGAGCTCCCCGCTGAGGGCATGGCCCCGTTCGAGGCGATGCGCCTGATTGAAGAGGAACTCGTCCTCGACGGAATTCCCGAGCGGAATCTCGCCACCTTCGTGACTACCTGGATGGAGCCGGAGGCACAGCGGCTTATTGCAGCCAACCTTCACCGCAACTTCATCGATCACGCCGAATATCCACAGACTGCGGAGATCGAGCAACGCTGCATCCGCATGCTCGCCAACCTCTTCCACGCGCCGGGGGAGACGACGGGCGCCCGTACCCAGGGCTCGTCGGAAGCAATCATGCTCGGAGCCCTTTCGCTCAAGTGGCAATGGCGCAAGCGGCGCGAGGCAGCGGGCGCGGCCACCGACCGGCCGAATCTGGTGTTCGGCGGCGACGTCCACGTCGTCTGGGAGAAGTTCTGCCGCTACTTCGACGTCGAGCCGAGGATCGTGCCGCTCCAGCCCGACAGGTACACGATCGGCCCTGAGGACGTTGAGCCCCACGTCGACGAGAACACGATCGGCGTCGCTGCCGTCCTCGGCACGACGTTTACGGGTCACGCCGACGACATCGCCGGAATAAACAAGCTCCTGGTCGAGCTCCGCGACGAGCGCGGACTGGACGTGCCGCTGCACGTCGACGCCGCCAGCGGGGGGTTCGTATGGCCGTTTCTCTATCCCGGCTACGAATGGGACTTCAGGCTCGAGCAGGTTCGCTCGATCAACGTGTCCGGCCACAAGTACGGCCTCGTGTATCCGGGCATCGGCTGGCTCATCTTCCGCGAAGAGTCCGATCTCGCCGAGGACCTCGTGTTCCTCGAGAATTATCTCGGCAAGACCGACAAGACGTTCACCCTCAACTTCTCGACCGGATCGGCGATGGTCCTGGCCCAGTACTACACCCTGGTCCGGTTCGGCCACACCGGCTACACGCGCGTCATGGAGATCATGCAGGCGAACGCCCGCTTCCTCGCCGAGAAGATCTCCGAGGTCGGGCCGTTCCAGCTGATCGGGAACGGAAAGAACCAGCTCCCGCTCGTGGCGTTCAACCTCGCAGAGGATGTCCCGTACGACGAGTTCGACATCGCCTGGCAGGTCGCGGCAGAACGGGGGTGGATGCTGCCCGCATACACGATGCCGCCGAACGCCGACCATGTAACGATGCTGCGCGCTCTGGTCAAGCTCAACCTCAGCCACGCCCTCGTGCATACCCTTGCCGACGACATCGCCGAGGCGTGCGAGACCCTCGAAAAGAAGGGCGGGGCAACCCAGAAGGAGCGCGAACGGGTCAAGACGGGCGTGGGCTACTGAACCGGAGCGGAGCGCGGGCGGCTAACGGCGGCGGTTCTGCTCGCTCACGGCACCCCACAGCCCGACGCCGAGGATCAAAAGGATCAGAATCGAGAAGAAGACGAGGATCGTGAGCCCGTCCTTGAAGAGGACGACCAGCGTCATTCCCGCGAACAGGATCATGAACATGAGGACGCCGAAGAGGATCGCGGCGCGGGTGTCGAGGTTCATCCGGCGAGTCCAAGCTTCGGCCGTTCATCTCGTCGCGCGGTGAACAGCTTGATCATGAGGAGTCCGAAGATGAAGCCGCCGACGTGCGCGAGGTAAGCCACGCTGTCGCCGCCGAGCTCGCCCGTCCCCACCTGGCCGAGCGCCGGGATGAACTGGAGCGCCGCCCAGATGCCGAGCAGGATCATCGCCGGGATCTCGATCAGGGTCACGAAGAAGATGATGATGATCAGGGTGACTACCCGGGCCTTCGGGTGCAGGAGGATGTATCCGCCGAGGACGCCTGCGACCGCTCCCGAGGCCCCGATCGTCGGAATCGTCGAGGCGGTGTCGAGCGCCGATTGCGCATAGACGGCAACGGCGCCCCCGAGCAGGTAGAAAAGGGCGAACCTGAGCTTCCCCATCGCGTCCTCGACGTTGTTTCCGAAGACCCAGAGGAAGAGCATGTTGCCGATGATGTGAAGCCAGCCGCCGTGCATGAACATGGACGTGAGGATCGTCGCCCACCAGGGCGGCGCCTCGAGGTCCACCACCTCGACGCCGGAGATCTCCTCGGCCTCCCGCTTGTCGGCGCTCCCCTCGCAGACCACTGGCTCCACGCCGCGCAGCTTTGTTCCCTGCGGGGCGGTGACGACGCCGCAGTCCTCGCCGGGGTGAATGAGCCGGTACGGGATCGCCCCCAGCTCGTACACCGCTTCGTCGGAGGCGGAGAGTCCCGGGACGGCCGGTGACTCGCTCGAGTTGGGATCGTCCGAGAGCGTGAGCTGCCAGACGAAGACCGCGATGTTGATCACGATGAAGAGGACCGTGACCACCGGGAAGCGATCGGTCGGGATGTTGTCTTTGAGCGGCAGCAAGCGGCGCGGGGGAGCCTAGACAGCAAGAGCGCCCGGGAGGCCTACGCGGCTTGCGCCGAGACGGCCTTCGCGGCCGCTTCGTCCGCGTGGTACGAGCTGCGGACGAGCGGGCCGGACGCGACTGCGTCAAAGCCCATCGCGTAGGCGGCGTCTTCGAGTGCCTTGAACTCATCCGGGTGCCAGTAGCGCTCGATCGGCAGGTGATTCTCGGTCGGGCGGAGGTACTGGCCGACGGTGAGGATCTGCACTTCGTGTTCGCGCAGGATCTCGAACGTCTCGACCATCTCCGAGAAGCTCTCGCCGAGGCCGACCATCAGCCCCGACTTGGTCACGACTTCTGAGCCGCCCATCTCCTTCGCCATCCGAAGCACACGCGCGGACCGCATGAACTCCGATCCGCGGCGTGCCTTGGGATACAGGCGGGGAACCGTCTCGACGTTGTGGTTGAACACGTCGGGGCGCTCGTAGATCACCTTCGCGAGCGGCATCTCCTGGCCGCGGAAGTCGGGGGTGAGGATCTCGACCTTGCAGTCCGGCGCCGTCCGGCGGATTGAGCGGATCACGCCGACGAACGCCGAAGCGCCGTAGTCGGGAAGGTCGTCGCGGTCCACCGAGGTGATGACCGCGTGGACGAGTCCCATCTTCTTCACCTGGCCGGCTACTCGCGCGGGCTCGAGCGGGTCGTTCCAGGTCGGCACCCCCGTCTGGACGTTGCAAAAGCCGCAGCGGCGGGTGCAGACGTCGCCGAGGATCATGAAGGTCGCCGTCCCGCGCTCCCAGCACTCCCCGATGTTCGGGCAGGCGGCCTCCTCGCAGACCGTGTGGAGGTTCTCGTCGGCGATCGCAGTCTTCAGCTTCCGATACGTCGCGCCGCCGGGCGCCGGCACCTTCATCCATGGCGGCTTTCGCTCGCGGAAAGGCCGGCCGCCCTCCATCGCCCTGCCGCCGGGCTTGGCGCGCGAGCGCGTCACGTGAACGCGATCTACGGGAGCCTCGACAGGCGGTTTCACGCCACTGATCCTACGGGCGCGCCGCGAACTGTGAGCGTCTCGTTAGGTACCTGGCACCTCATCGTTTGCTCATCTTCTGCCACCACGGCCTGCGCGCCTTGGCGCGGCGCCGGCGGACTGCTACGCCCGCTCCGATTCCGGCCGCCGCGAGGCCGGCGGCGATCAGGCCGGGGTGTGCCCGGAGCCGGGAGAATTCGCCCGAGACCTTGGGCCACAGCTCGTCGTCGAGGAGGTTCGCGGCCGCATCCGGCGTTGCCGGGACCTCCTTTACCTCGACCGGCTCGCCGAAAGAGACGCGGACCGTCCGGGGTCGAGGCACGGGGCCGGCGAAGAGCCTCTCGGTTCCGGAGATCGCTGCAGGGATGAGCGGCGCGCCCGTCTCGAGCGCGAGGCGCACCGCGCCTCGCTTCGGGGTGCCCAGTGCGTCCGGATCGCGGACACGGGTCCCCTCGGGAAAGAGCGACAGGAGCTCCCCCTGCTCGAGGATGATCCGCGCAGTCTCTAGCGCCTCGGCATCGGACTGGCCGCGAAGGACGGGAAAGGCGCCGAGGCGCACCAGGAGCTTTCCCTTCCGCCCTTCGAACAGCTCTGACTTCCCCATGAAACGAAGCGGCCGCTTCGTCGCCGCCGCCAGGAAGAACGAGTCGAAAAAGCTCTTGTGGTTGGGCGTGATGATCGCCGGGCCCTCGGCGGGCACGTGCTCGGAGCCTTCGATGCGAAGGCCCCACCACAGGCGCATGAACGGCACTGCCACGAAACGGACCGCTCGGTAGCGGGCGGGCGAGACTCCCTCCTCCCGCGCCATTGTCTGCGCCTCGGAATGATTCAAGCTGCGATCGCACCGAGCTCGGACATCGCTCGCTCCACGGGCCGCCTGCCAAGTGCCTCGCACAAGCGATCTCGAAGCGCGACGGCGAAGGCATCAAAGTCGGCCTCTTTGCCGAGCTCGCGCCCGACCGACGTCATCCGCACGTGGTCGATCGCGCACGGCACGATCCACTCGAAGGGCTGAAGGTCGTTGTTCACGTTGACCGCGAGGCCATGCGTGGTGACGCCGCCACTTACGTGGATGCCGATCGAGCCGATCTTCCGCGCCTCTTCGCCCGGCAGGCTCCCCTCGCCGACGGGGGTGCGCTGCGGACCGATCTCACCTGCCTGGATCGGCCCATGGCCCGCCGTCCAGACGCCAGTGAGGCCTTCAAACACCTGCGCAGGGATGCCGAAGTCGCCGAGCGCGGCGATCATGGCGCGCTCGAGAGCGCGAACGTATGCCAGAACGTCCCCGTCCATCGCTGCGAGGTCAAAGACCGGATAGGCCACAAGCTGGCCCGGGCCGTGGTAGGTGACCTGGCCGCCGCGATCCGTCTCGGCCACCTCGATGCCCTGCATGCGGTACCAGTCCTCGCCCATCGGCAGGTGGGCGGGCTCGGAGCGACGGCCCTTTGTGTAGACCGGCCAGTGCTCGAGAAAGATGACGAGATCCTCGATCTCGTCTGCGCGGCGAGCGCCCGCGAGGCGAGCCTGAAGCTCGAGCCCCTCCGCGTAGGGAAGCGTGCCGGCGCGGACTATCCAAAGCGCGGGCGGCTGCGTCAAGGTTCAGGGGGAAGGTCAGCGCTGGTTCTCACGCCAGGATTCTCGCACCTCCAGGGGTGCGATCGAGTCGATCGAGCGCCAAGTCGCGCGCAGCGCCAAGCGGGGTGCTGCCTTGACTCTCGGCTCGGGCGAGCACCCTCGTCATCGTCTCCTCGATCCCTAGCGCCAGCCCCTCTGCCCGCTCTGCCGAGTACGAATGGACCTCGCGGTACACGTTGATCAGCCCACCGGCGTTGGCGATGAAGTCGGGCGCGTAGAGGATGTCGCGCTCGGCGAGGAGGTCGGCCATCTCCTCGTCGGCGAGCTGGTTGTTGGCAGCGCCGCAGACGATCCGGCAGCGCAAGCGGTCGAGGTTGGCCTCATGGATGGCTCCGCCGACCGCGCATGGAGCGACTATGTCGCACTCCGCTTCGACCGCATCCTCCGGGTCGAGCCACGCCGCGCCGAGCGAGATCGCAACTGCCCTCTTCGTCGTGTCGATGTCAGACGCGGCGACCATCGCCCCCGCATCGACAAGACCACGAGCAAGATGCCCGCCCACGTGCCCGAGCCCGGCGACCACCACGCGCTTGCCGGTGAGATCGGATGTGCCGAACACGGCCCTCGCCGCCGCGCGCATCGCAGCCTGGACGCCGATGGCGGTGAAGGGGCTCGGGTCGCCCGCGCCTCCGCGCTCGGAGGGCATGCCCGTCACGTGAGACGTTCGGCTCGCGATCGTCACCATGTCGGCTGGGCATGTGCCCACGTCTTCCGCGGTGATGTAGCAGCCTTCGAGCGATTCCACGAGGTCACCGAAGTCCTCGAGGATGGCCGTCCGCTCGGCGCCGACCGGCGGACGAGCAGAGGGCGCGCAGATCACTCCCTTGCCGCCACCGAGGTCCAGGCCGGCGGCCGCTGCCTTAAACGTCATGCCGCGCGCGAGGCGAAGGGCATCGGCAACGGCGTCCTCGTCTCGCAGGTAGCGCCAGAGACGAACCCCGCCCAGCGCCGGGCCGAGAGCGGTCGAATGAATCGCAACGACCATCGTTACGCCGCTTCGTCTGCCCATCTCGACGACGAGCTCCTCGTGCTCGTGCCGCATCGCGTCCTTTCAGTCTGGCCTGCCGTCGGGATCGCCTTCGGCCCGGCTGTCTTCGCCGCATCGGGATCTCCTCCGCGGCGCTTGCTGGACGATGGGAGGCGGGGATCGCCCGCGCTTCCCTATGTCTGGAGCGGCATCCGAGCTGATGGCTCGCGCCGGTCTCTACCCATGACTATACGCCTGCCTGACGAGATTTCAACCGGAGAGGGGTCTGACCCCTCTAGGCCCGGGCGGGTCGCGCGTGGATCCGCTCGGCCCGCTTTCGGACCTGGCGCAAGAGGCTTGTGGTGACCACGACGTGGCCGTGGGTCCCGATCACCAAACCGCGGTAGACGCGTCCTTTCTTGCCCGGGAACTCGGCGCGGGTCTGGGCGCTAAGGAGCATGAGGCCGCTGGGCTTCTCGAGGATCGTGAAGATGAGCGCGTAGCGCGAGAAGCGGTGCTGTCCCATCAGCGCTAGCACGGCCGGCCTGACCGCGCGCGTGACGACGAAGCCGGGGATCTTCGAGCCGATCTCGCCGGCTTCGCCTTCCGTCTCGGTCTCCTCGCAGCCGAGCGCTTTCGAGCCGAGCGCGCCCTTGCGGCTCTCGCCCATGCGGGAGACCACGCGCATGAGCGCGTCCCATACCTCGTCCGGCTTCGCCGCGATCTCGATGTAGTGCTCGTCGATGAACGGGAGCGTCTCGATCGGAACGTCGATGATGCGGCTTGACATCGCTACCGATCCGTTGCCCCCATTCGCCATTGCTATTCGGGGTTCGCCTTTCTCAGCTCCTTCTGGATAAGGGCCGTGAAACGCGACGCCTCCGGTCCAGAAATCATCCGGGCGTCCGCTGCGATCGTGGCCACGACGAAACCGTCGCGCGGGCTTCCAACCGCCAGGTTGGCGGCTTGGCCTGCGTTGATCACGGGGAGATACGCGCATCCGTCATTACCGAAACCGCTCGCGATCGTGAAAGTTCCGCCGGCGAGCTCGCGCGACGTTATGGATCCGTTAAGCGCCTTTGCGGCGAGCGTCTCCCACTCGTCTGCGATCTGGCCGCGAGCCTTCGTGTCGGCGTCGAAGATCGTCGGCACCACCAGCCCGTCAGCGCCCTCGACGACGACCCCGATGTTGACGCGCGAGTAGATCTCGAAGGCGCCGTCCCTGTAGCTGCCGTTGAGACGACGCTCGGCCCGCAGCGAACGAGCGGCCGCGTGGGCGAGGTCAGCGAGAAGGTTCTGCGTGTCCCCGACCTCCAGATCGCTCTGAACGTAGAGATGGGGGATCGTCGCCTTGGACTCCGCGACGCGGCGAGCGGCGGCGCGCTCTGCCTTCGTCGGCTCGAGGCGCTCGACTTCTCCCCTCGCGCTCGACCCTTCGCTCACGTCAAGCGACGATAGCCGCTCGCTCGGCGGCCTCCTCGAGGCGGTCGTCTCCCCAGAACACCTCTCCTTCTACGACCACGCTCGGGACGCCGAAGACGCCGAGGCTGGCCGCTTCGTCCGTCGTCTGGCGCAGGCGAGCCTTGATCGAGTTGCGCGCGGCCGCGGTTGTGAGCGCACGCGGGTGAAGCTCCGCCGACGCTGCGGCGATCAGGACGTTGTCGGGCTCCGAAAGATCGCGGCCGGCGGCGAAATGCTGGCGAAAGGCGGCGAGCGGAAGCGACACGCCCCGCCCGATCTCGGTTGCGAACGTGGCAACCCGCATCGCGAAGAGGTAATCGGAAGGCCAGCCCTCCGGCCAGCGGATCGGGGGCAGGCCGTAGGAGGCTGCTCGCCGCTCGATCTCGCGCATGCCTTCTTCGCGGGCACCCGTCCGCGCCCAGGACCCACGGTCGAAATGCGCGAAGAGCCCTCCCAGGAGAACCGGCTTCCAGACGGGCGGCTCCGCGCCCACTTCCTTGAAGACCGCATGGATCCGCTCGGCTGAGAGGTACGCGTAGGGCGAGCCGAGGTCGTAGTAAAAGGCGGCGGGCACGCCTCAGGCGTGAGTCGCCCAGCCGTCGACCGCCCGGGCAGCGTCGAGGACGGCCTCGGAGATGGTCGGGTGGGGGTGGACGATGCGCGCCAGCTCTTGATGGCCGCCCTCGAGCGCGATCACGTTCACGATCTCGGAGATCATGTCGCAGGCCCGGTTGCCGACGATGTGGGCGCCAATGATCTCGCCGTACTTGGCTTCAGCGATGATCTTCACCATGCCCTCGCGGTCGTCGTAGACCGCGGAAGCGCCGACCCCTCCGAGCTTGAAGCGCCCGACCTTCACGTCGCGGCCCTCCTCCTTCGCCTGTGCCTCGGTGAGCCCGACGGAGGCGACCTGAGGGTGGCAGAAGGTGGCGCCCGGGATCAGGTCGACGTTCACCGGATGGGTTGGGGCGCCTGCGATTGTCTCAACCGCCACAACGCCCTCCTCGGAGGCTTTGTGGGCGAGCGCGGGGCCGCGGACCAGGTCGCCGATGGCGAAGACCTTCTTGTTCGTGGTGCGCTGGAGCTCGTCGACCTTGAGCTTGCCGTTCTCTTCAGTCTCGACCCCGGCGCCCCCGAGGTTGAGCGGGTCCGTGTCAGGCGCTCGCCCGCCCGCGATCACGAGGTAGTCAGCCTCGCCCTGCTCCTCCCCATAGGAGAACTTGACTGACTTCGCGGTCTCTTCGACGTTGTCGATGGGCGCTCCCGTGGCGACCGTGATGCCCTGCTTCTTGAACGTGCGCTCGACGACCCGGGCGCAGTCCTTGTCCTCGAGCGGCAGAATCTGAGGCAGCATCTCGATCAGCGTGACCTCCGTCCCGTAGCGCGCGTACGCCGAGGCGATCTCCGAGCCCGAGGCGCCCGCGCCCACGACCGCGAGTCGCTTCGGCTGCGAGGGAAGCGACCACGCGCCCCAGGTGTCGACGATCCGCTCGGAGAACTCGACGCCGGGAATCGCGAGCGCGACCGAGCCCGTGGCGAGGACGACGTTCTTCGCCTCATACGTCTCCGAGCCGGCCGCGACGTTGCCGTCGTCGGTGAGCGACCCCTCGCCCTCGATCTGGGTGATCTTGTTCTTGTCCCAGAGCATCTTGACTCCGCCCGAGAGGGTCTCCGAGACGCTCGCGCGCCGCTCCGCCAGCGCGTTCCAGTCGATGGAGGCCTTGGACACCTTGACTCCCAGCTCCGCCGAATTCTGCGCGTGGTCAAGGACCTCGGCGGAATGGAGCATCGTCTTCGCCGGGATGCACGCGTAGTTGAGGCAGCGCCCCCCTGGTTTGTCCTTTTCGACCACGGCCGTCTTCAGGCCGAGCTGGGCAGCGCGGATAGCCGCGACGTAGCCGCCGGGACCTCCGCCGATCACGATTACGTCGAACGACTCAGCCATGACGCCGACTCTATAAGGACAAGCCGGGGCTCAGCGCACCGGCATCTGGATCCGCGCCATCGCCTTGACCATGCGGTAGAAGAGCACGCTTGCGCCCGCCAGAAGGGCGAGCAGCGCAAGGGCGCGCAGGATCTCAGTGGCCTGGACCAGGGCGAGCGTGGTGACGACGATGATCAGGATCAGGATTGTCTGAAAGCCGAGGACGGCCCAGTAGCGCGCGTTCCAGAGCCCATAGGTCATCGCGCCAAGGACGAGCGATGAGGCGATCGTGTAGAGGACGTTCGGCTTCGCCTCCCCCGTCTCCGTACCGAATTCGTCGAAGGTGTTCACCTCTACGCCGGCCAGGTAGGTGATGAGCGTGCCCAGGAGCAGCGCCGCGGAGAGGACCGCTGCCACGGTCACGACCGTCGGGCGCTCGTCGGGCTCGAGCGGATCGAGCGCCTCCCGCGCGGCCTGGTTCTTCGCTTCCGTTCGTGCCGCCCTGGCCTCGCGTTCCGCTGACAGCTCGGCGTGGCGATCGCCCGAGCGCTCCTTGCGCTTGCGCCGCTCGGCGCGCTTTCGTTCCCGTGACCCCATCTAGGGGCCAAGCCTTGCACGAAGGCCGCTTGCTGCTTTCTCGGGGTCTGGCGCGTCGCGGATCGCGCGGACGACGACGATGCGGGACGCTCCTGCTTCGACGACCTCATTTACGTTCGCGAGGTCGATTCCGCCGATGGCGAACCACGGCGCATCACCACCACGGGAGGCGGCGTGCCGAATGAACTCGATGCCCGCGGCGGGCCGCCCCTCCTTCGTCGGCGTCTCCCACACGGGACCGGCGCTGATCTGGTCGGGACGGGCGTCGCCCCGCGCCTCGACCGCCGCGTCGAACTGTGCGGGCGAATGCGTCGACAGTCCGACCAGGGCACCGGGGCCGGCCAGCTTCCGAGCCTCGGCGACGGGCACGTCGTTCTGTCCCACATGCACCCCGTCTGCGCCACAGGCCTCGACGAGCTCGGGGTGGTCGTTCAAGAAGAAGAGCGCGCCGTGCGCGTCGGCCGCACGGCGAAACGGCTCGGCCAGCGCGACGAGCTCCTCGGCGCAGCGCGGCGCCTTCTCGCGGAGCTGGATCAGTTCAACGCCACCCCGAAGCGCGGCCTCGAGCAGAGGTTCGGGATCGCCCCCGGCCGGCCGTCCTTCGCAGACGAAGTAGAGGCGAGAGCGAGCGAGCCTTTCGATCTTGCTAGCCATGACTCCGAGAGTACGATTGAACAAGACGGGAGCCCCATCCACGGGCTGAGAGGGCGGTTCGAGGCCGCCGACCGTATGAACCTGAACCGGGTAATGCCGGCGCAAGGGAAAGGAATCGGATCTTGCCGGACATCCGGCCCAACAAGACTCCTAGCCGACTGGACGCGCTGGTCGTGGGCGGCGGCGTGATCGGCCTCGCGTGTGCGTGGCGGGCAGCTCAGCGAGGGCTTCAGGTGCGAGTCGTCGAGCGAGACGAGCCCGGCTCGGGTGCTTCGGGAGTCGCCGCGGGCATGCTGGCGCCGGTGGGCGAGGCGACCTGGGGGGAGGAAGATCTGCTCGAGGCTGCGCTCGCGTCGCACGCAATGTGGCCTGACTTTGCCTCCGAGCTCGCGGGAGCAGGTGATGCGGAATCGTCGCTGGTCCGAAACGGTGCTCTTCACGTAGCGCTCGACGCCGACGAGGCGGCCGAGCTGCGGCGCCGCTTTGACCTCATGCGATCGCTCGGGCTCGAGGCCGAATGGCTGACCGGCCGGGAGTGCCGCGACCTCGAGCCCGGGCTGGGACCGTCGGCTTACGCGGGCGCTCACGCGCCGCACGAGGCCGGGGTCGATCCGGTCGCGATCATCGGAGCGCTCCGGCGAGCGTGCGAGCGAGAAGGTGCCGAGGTCCGCTCGGGCGCTGTCGTGACGGGTGCGGTCTGGGACGGCGACGCGATCCGCGGAGTGACCACCGCCGACGGCGAGGAGCACCGCAGCGAAGCTGTGGTGCTCGCGGCGGGGGCCTGGTCGGGGTCGGCGGACTGGGTCCCCGAGAGTGCGCTCCCGCCCGTGCGGCCGGTGAAAGGGCAGATCCTGACCTTGCGCGGGGCGCCCGAGGCAGTGATCGCCGAGCGGATCGTCGTCACCGAGCGCGTCTATCTCGTACCACGCGCCGACGGCCGCCTGGTGGCCGGCGCGACCGTTGAGGAGATGGGTTTCGATACCCGAATCACCGCAGGCGGAGTCCACGAGCTCTTGCGCGAGGCCTACCGGGCCCTGCCCGATGTCGCTGAGCTGGAGCTCGAGCGAGCAGCGGCTGGCCTCAGGCCCGGAACTCCAGACAACGCGCCGATCGTCGGCCCGAGCCCGATCGAAGGGCTTGTCTTCGCGACGGGCCACTTCCGGAACGGGATCCTCCTCGCTCCGCTCACGGCCCGCGGGGTGGCCGGGCTGCTGGCGGGGGAGGAGATGCCTGCGGAGCTCGGAGTAGCCGACCCGGCGCGGTTTGCCAAGGTGGCCTCGTGAAGGTAGTTCTCAACGGTGAGGAAAGGGAGTTGCCCGAGCGGTCGAGCGTCGCGGACGCTGTGGCGCTCGCGGGCTCTCTCGACGCGGAGCGCGGGGTCGCCGCTGCTGTGGGAGGCGAGGTGGTTCCGCGAGCCGAGTGGGACGAGCGGGTCCTCAGCGAGGGCGAGGCAGTCGAGGTGGTGCATGCCGTCCAGGGCGGGTAGCGGCGAGGCGACCGGCAGTTGGTCGCTCGGCGGGCGGGAGTGGAGTTCCCGCCTGATCGTCGGTACGGGGGGCTTTCGCTCGCTCGAGCAGCTGGAGCGCGCGCTCGAGGCAGCGGGTGCCGAGATCGTGACAGTGGCCCTGCGGCGCGTGGATCCCCAAGCACAGGGCTCCCTGACCGACGTCATCGACCGGCTCGGGCTCTTCACGCTTCCGAATACCGCCGGGTGCTACACGGCGCGCGACGCCGTTCGCACCGCGAAGCTCGCGCGCGACGCCTTCGAGACCGACTGGATCAAGCTGGAGGTGATCGGCGACGACCGGACGCTTCTGCCCGACGCAGCCGAGCTGCTAGTCGCTGCCGAGACGCTCGCGGCGGACGGGTTCACGGTCCTTCCCTATACGAACGACGACCCGGTTCTCGGCCGCCGTCTCGAGGAGGCGGGGTGCGCGGCGGTCATGCCGCTCGGCTCGCCGATCGGCTCCGGCGCCGGCATTCGCAATCCGTACAACATCCGGATTCTCGTCGAGCAGGCGCGCGTGCCGGTGATCCTCGACGCCGGGATCGGCACGGCTTCCGACGCCGCCCTCGCGATGGAGCTGGGGTGCGACGGCGTTCTCTTGGCGAGCGCCGTCTCACGTGCAGCGGATCCCGAGCTGATGGCAGGCGCGATGCGAGGGGCTGTCGAGGCGGGCTTTGCCGCCCGCCGCGCTGGTCGCATCCCACGACGCCTGCACGCGCAGGCGTCAACGCCGGATGAAGGCCTGCCCGAGCTGAGCTAGGAGGTGTTGAGCCGGCCCCCCGGAGGGGAAGGCCGGACTATCTATCCGCGGCGGAAGAGGCCGCGGCGCTTCTTCGGCTCTTCCGTGACGTTGCTCTCGGCGGGGGCCGCTACCGGCTCCGCGTCGGCCTTCGTCTGGTCGAAGAACCCGGTCTTCTCCTTGAGCGTCGCGCCAGCCTTGTCGACCGCTTCGCCGACCGTTCCGGTTGCGACCGCCGCACCGTGCGCCGCCTTGCCGACAGGCCTTGGGTCGAGCGGCTCGATCGCCTCGTCGGGATGCGAGCCGAGCTCAACCGCGGCCTTGCGAAGGGCGCTGACCTGGCGCTGGAGCTTTCGCTCCCAAGTCTCGCACAGCTCGGGCAGGTTCTTCTTGCCGCGCGAGCTGGAGACTGCGCCCACGTAGGCAAGGAGCGTGGTGACGTGCTCGACGTCGTCGACGGCGAAGCGGAGAGCTTGGTTTCGCTCGAGGAAGCGATCGAGGATCTCGGCGCGCACGGTGCCGATGCGGGCACCGGTCCCCCGTGCGGCGAACTCACCGTGGAGGTCATGCTCGGCGAGCGCTGGCTTCAGCGCGTCGAGCATCTCGCCGATCGTCTCCGACGCCTTGTCGGCGGCAGTACGCGAGTCGAGGTCCAGGTGGCCGCCGATCCGGCGCAGGCGGGTTCGCGCTTCCTCGGCGGTGAGCATCAGCTCGCGATAGCCACGGTTCTCGGCTGGGTGCAGCGCCATGGCTCAAGTGTTTACTAGATCGGCCTTGGGGCTGCCTGTGTGACGGAAGTCCGGATAGTTCCGCGACCTCTCTTGCTACCCTGCCGGACCCTTTTCCAACCAAATAGATCAAGAAAGGCAAGAATCTGTAACATGAAGACCATGAAGAGCAAGCTCGGCACCGGCCTGGTGCTGCTCGCCCTTCCGCTCGGGGTCGCCGCCTGCGGCGGATCGTCCGATGACGGTGGGGGCGACGGCTCAGGGGGATCAATCGATCTGGTCGCGTACTCGACGCCACAGACGGCGTACGAGGAATCGATCATTCCTGCATTCCAGGAAACCGAGGAAGGCGCGGACGTGGACGTCTCGGCCTCCTTCGGCTCGTCGGGCGACCAGTCGCGCGCGGTCGAGGGCGGCGCCCCGGCCGATGTCGTGCACCTGCCCCTACAGCCGGACATCACCCGCATCGTCGAGTCCGGTCAGGTGGCCGAGGACTATGCGGAGACCGAGGAAAACGGTGGGGTCGTGCAGACGTCCGTCGTCTCGTTCGGCGTCCGTCCCGGGAACCCGAAGGACATCCAGGACTGGGATGACCTCATCCGCGACGACGTCGAGGTCGTGACGCCCAACCCGTTCACCTCGGGTGGCGCGCGCTGGAACATCATGGCCGCGTTCGGCCAGGCCGGCGGTGCCGAGGACGAGCAGGCTGGACTCGACTATGTCGCCGAGATGCTCGCCAATACCCCCGTCCAGGACGCGTCGGCGCGTGACTCGCTGAACACGTTCCTGTCGGGCCAGGGTGACGTTCTCATCTCGTACGAGAACGAGGTCATCGGCGCACAGCAGGCCGGTGAGGAGCTCGACCTGATCATCCCCGACGACACGATCCAGATCGACACGATTGTCGTGCCGACTGTTGATGCAGACGAGAGCGCCACGGCGCTCATCGACTTCCTCTACTCGGAGGAGGGCCAGACCCTGTTCGCGGAGAACGGCTACCGCCCCGTCAACGAGGACGTGTTCGCCGAGTTCGAGGACCAGTTCCCCGAGCCCCCGGGCCTGTTCACGATCGAGGACGTTGGTGGCTGGGAGACCGTCGCCACGGATTTCTTCGATCCTGAGGCAGGAAAGATCGCTGAGATTCAGCGCGACCTGGGCGAGGCCACGGAGTAGTTCGTGCCCCCGTCCACCGCACACGCCGAGACGCCCCCGGAGCGGATCCCAAGGATCCACTTCGGGGGCCAAGGCCTCACCCGAGGCCTCGTCACGGGCTACCTGTCCGTGATGGTCCTCCTCCCGATCGCCGCCATCGTCACGGCGGCGTTCGGCGAGGGGGACAGTCTCAGCGAGGGGATCTCGTTCTTCTGGGACGCGATCTCCAGCCCGGACGCGGTCCGGGTGCTCAAGCTCACCTTCCTCTGCGCGCTTGCGGTTGTGCTCGTCAACGGGTTCTTCGGGACCATCATCGCCTGGGTCTTGGTCCGCGACGACTTCCGCGGCAAGAAGTTCCTCAACATGATCATCGACCTGCCGTTCGCGCTGCCGACGATCGTTGCGGGTCTCGTGCTCCTGGCCCTCTATGGCGACTCGGGCGTCACCGATGGCACCTTCCTCCACGTCACCTTCGTCCAGGGCACGCAGATCGGCGTGATCATGGCTCTCCTGTTCGTGACGATGCCGTTCGTCGTCCGTTCGGTCCAGCCGACGCTCATGGAGCTCGACAAGGACATGGAGGAGGCGGCGGCCTCGCTCGGTGCCAGCGGCTTCACCATCTTCCGCAGGGTCATCCTGCCGAATCTGACGCCCGCCCTCGCGGCGGGCGCGGCGCTTGCCTTCGCGCGCGCCATCGGTGAGTTCGGCTCGCTCGTCCTGCTCGCCAATGCTTTCGACACGAAGGTTGCGTCCATCTACATCTTCGAGCAGATCGAGGCAGGCCGCGAGGCGACGGCCGCCTGCCTCTCCGTCGTCCTTCTCCTGCTCTCGGTAGCCATTCTCTTCTTTATCCAGTGGCTCGGAAGGAGGGCGACCAAAGGATGAGCGCGCCCGGCACCGAGAACCGCCCGAACGTCGTCACCGGCGGCCGCGGCATCCGCTGGACGCTCCGCAGCCTTGCGCTCGGATATCTCCTGCTGCTTCTGATCATCCCTCTTTTAGTGGTGGTCAAGGAGGCGTTCTTCCCCGACGGTTTCGGCGACCCGAACTTCGCCGCGGTGTGGGACACGCTGACGACGCCCGAGGCGCAGCACGCGTTCTACCTCACATTGGTGATGGTGGCGATCGCCGTGCCGCTGAACACGATCTTCGGCGTCGCCTGCGCGATCGTATTGGTGCGCCACAAGTTCCGCTGGAAGGGCTTCCTGAACGCCTTGATCGACCTGCCGTTTGCGATCTCACCAGTGGTGATCGGCCTCGCGCTTCTCATCGTCTACGGGGTCAACAGCGACTTCCTCGACTCGATCTTCCCGGGCGGCTTAGGGACCTGGCTTGCCGACAACGGGATCCGGGTGATCTTCAGCCCGGTCGGAATGGCGCTAGCGACCACCTTTGTCTCGCTGCCGTTCGTCGTCCGCGAGGTAGAGCCGGTGTTGCGCGAAATCGGCGACGACCAGGAGCAGGCGGCGAGCACGCTCGGCGCGAACAGCTGGCAGACCTTCTGGCGGGTCACCCTGCCGGCGATTCGCTGGGGCGTCACCTACGGAGTCGTGCTCGCAACCGCCCGCGCCCTGGGCGAGTTCGGCGCCGTTTCCGTCGTCGCGACCAAGACGGCAGGCGAGCAGGAGACCGCTCCGCTCCTCGTGCGCAGGCTCTACGACACCTTCGACAACGCGGGGGCCTACGCGGCCGCGCTGGTCCTCGCCCTGATCGCGCTCCTCGTCCTGGGCGCCATGAACCTGATCCGTAAACGGGACAAGTCAAGCGTGTCCCCGTACAACGTCGCAGACCGCGACCAACCCGAGGAGGCTCCTGCCTGATGGGAATCGTCGTCGAAAACGCAACGAAGAAGTTCGGTGATTTCTATGCCTTGAACGAGGTGTCGATCGAGGTGCCGGATGGCTCCCTGACTGCTCTGCTCGGCCCGTCGGGCTCGGGCAAGTCGACGCTCCTGCGCGTGATCGCGGGCCTCGAGCAGCCCGACTCGGGGAAGATCATCATCTCGGGGCAGGACATGACGAAGGTGGCAGTCCAGGATAGGCACGTCGGCTTCTGCTTCCAGCACTACGCGGCGTTCAAGCACATGACGGTGCGCGACAACGTGGCCTTCGGGCTGGCGATCCGCAAGCGTCCGAAGGACGAGATCGAGGCGAAGGTGCGCGAGCTCCTCAGCCTGGTCCACCTGGAAGGCTTCATCGACCGCTATCCGTCGCAGCTCTCCGGCGGCCAGCGCCAGCGCATGGCGCTGGCCCGGGCGCTCGCGGTCGAGCCGAAGGTGCTTCTGCTTGACGAACCGTTCGGTGCGCTTGACGCGAAGGTACGCGAGGAATTGCGCGCCTGGCTCAGGCGCCTCCACGACGAGATGCACGTGACGACGATCTTCGTCACCCACGATCAGGAAGAGGCGATGGACGTCGCTGAACAGATCGTGGTGATGAACGATGGCCAGGTCGAGCAGGCGGGCGGCCCGCGCGACCTCTACGAGCATCCGTCGACAGAGTTCGTGATGGGCTTCGTCGGCCCCGTGAACCGGATCGGGCAGGAGTTCATCCGCCCGCACGACATCGTGATCCAGCACGTGCCGGAGCCGGGCGCGGTGGAGGCGATGATCGAGCGGATCGTCCACCTCGGCTTCGAGGTTCGGGTCGAGCTGCTTCCGGCCGAAGGGCCGCCGATGTGGGCGCAGCTCACGCGCCAGCAGGCTGACCTGCTCGAGCTCGATGAGCGTCAGATCGTCTACGTCAGGCCAAGCCGCAAGAAGGTCTTCGACGAGAACGGTCCGAGGACCGAGGAGCTGGTCGCGGTCTAGATGGAGCTCGGAGAGCTAGTCGGCTGGATTGTCTTCGCGTGTCTCTTCACGACGCTCGGGCTGGTCCTCGGCGCGACGTGGAAGCAGGTGAGCCAGGAGGCAAAGCGCGCCGGTGTGGTCTCTACCGATCGGCGGTCGCTTCGGGATGCTCGGAGAGCTCGGGAACGGGCTCGGGAAGAGCACCGGCGACGAGGTCGGCGAGAGTAACGGGCTCGAGGACGACGCGGATGTTGGCCCGCAGCGCGAGCCACACGTCCTGGAGGGGCTTGGACGAGCTTCGGTACGAGAGCTGATCTGGCCGCTCGCCGCGCACCGACGCCAGCGGCCCCTCCACCGCACGGATGACCTCGGCGACGGAGATGTCCTTGGCGGACCGGGCGAGCCAAAAGCCGCCATCCGCGCCGCGGCTGCTCTGGACGATGTCATGCTGGCGAAGCTCGGCGAGGATGTTCTCCAGAAAGCGAAGCGGGATGTCCTGGGCGATCGCGATCTGATCGCTCTTCACGGGTAGTTCTGCCGGCTGGGTCGCGAGCTCGATCGCAGCGCGAACGGCATAGTCGGCCTTGGCGGAGATGCGCATAGGCGCAACCTAACGGGTTGTCCTAGACGTCAGACAGCGCTTTAGGATTGGAATGAGCCCCCGTAGCTCAGTGGTAGAGCGGGAGACTTTTAATCTCTGTTCGTCGAAGGTTCGATTCCTTCCGGGGGCACTCGTCGCCGCGCAAGAGTCTGCCGACGGTGGCAGTTGGCACATCGGATCGCACATTTGGCGATTTCAGCACGAAGCCTGTCGAGCGCGGAGCCACTCGTAACTAACTCTGAAATCACCGCTTCTTTTTCGCACAGGTGGTCGAACTCCAGCGTCAAGAGGTCATCGTGGCCGCAGTCAAAACAGTTGCTCGATGACAGCACGTCGTAGACGAACTGTCGGTTTCGGGAAGGATTCGTATGCAACGCGGGCAGATCTTGAGTTCTTGGCTCTCAAGCGTTTCCACGTCGCGAACCTCGGGGATGTTGGCGGCTGGCCGTTGAACATCGCGTAGCCAAATGCTCGCCGTCGACAGACTCACACCGAGTGCACTCGCGATCTCGCGAAGCGATATTCCCTCCTCTCGAAGGCGCTCTGCTCGCTGATGTAGCTCAGGGGGATGCACGAACAAATGTTCGCATATCCACCCGACGTGTTGCCCTACGAGTCGATGACGCCCGGCTCGTCGAAGTCCGAGCCGTCGTCGCAGACGTTCCCCTCTTCGACTGCGATCGTGCCTTCGTTGCCGCAGTCGACGCGGCCGTTGCCCCTCGACTCGTTGTTCCTCAGCTTCGTGTCCAGGCCACCGTTGTCGATCCCATCGCCGTGGTTGCCGATCGCCCTGTTTCCGGTCATGCTGATGTCCGTCGCCTCGTTCCCGGGATCGCTCGTCTCGCCGTAGATGTTGAACCCATCGTAAAAGTTGGCCTCCGCGAGGTTGTTCTTCAGCACGTGCCGCTCGCCGTTGATCTCAAATCCATGCTCGGCACCGCGGAAAGCGGAGTTGCCGATCACCCTGTTTTTCACACCGCGGATCTCGAAGGCCGGTTCGTTGCCCTCGGAGCCGTCGTCCCGCGACACGTTGCCCTCGATCAGCGCGCGGGTCGCGTTGATGTTGAAGCCCCCGTCGTTGTTGTCCTGCGAGGTGTTCCCGACGATCTCGAAACCGGCCCCCGTGCCGCTCGGGATGAAGATGTCGAAGCCCTCGTCGTCGTTGTTGTTGTCGGAGGCGCTGTTTCCTCGCACAACGCCAATCGAGCACGCCGCGTCAGGATCCGCCCCTCCCGTCTGATCGCCGCAGTCGATGTCGAATCCGTCGTCGTCCCCGAGACGCGTGCCGATGTTCCCGATCACCTTCATGTTCTCGCCTGTGACCTCCCAGCCACCGTCACAAAGGTCCGCGACGTTGTTCTTGACGACGGGGTTGACGCCGCCGTTCAAGTCGAAGCAATCGTCGTCGGTGGCACCAGCGAAAGCGCTGTTCCCGATCACCTTCATGCGGTCGCCATCGATCTCGTACGAGTGGTCGTAGCACCCCTCTGTTGCATTGCCGCTAAAGAGATTGCGATCACCTAAGCCGTCAAAGCAGACGGCTTCGATGTTCTCGGCGAAGTTGCCCACAACGTCGTTGTCGTCGCCTGAGACCTCGACCCCAATGTCGTCGACGCTCGCGACGCGATTGCCCTCGATGAGGTTCTTCGAGCCTTCGAGGTTGATCCCGTCAGAGTCCTCGCAGTTGTGAACGTCGTTGTCAATGATCTCGCCGCCGTTCCCGTCGACCTCGACGCAGGTGTTGTCGCTTTGGGAGATCTGGTTGCGGGCGATCAAGAAGTTGTTTCCGTCCAACTGGATCGCGCGGTCGTCGCCGCACGGCTTCAGAATGCTGTCTACCACGCGCCCGCGCTTGCCCTGGATGTTGATGCAATCGTCGGTCTCTGAGAGCACGGTTACCCCCTCGAAGGCGCAGCCGTCCGCGATGCAATTGATCGCGTCTCCATGGCGAGCCGTGAGGTTTCGGATCGTCACGTCGTTTCCGGTGATGTTGAAGATGTCGTTGCTATCGGGAGGGCCGCCATCGACGATCACGCCCTGCAGACCTGGGGCGCCCTCGATCGTCACGTTGTTAGTCGGGACGGTGACGTTCTCCCTAAAGGCCTTCGCCTTGTTGATCGAAACGATGTCGCCGGGGTCGGCAGCGTCGACGCCATCCTGGATCGTCGGCTGGTCCTGAGGCACGTCGATCGTCGCAGCGGAGGCGGATCCCGCCAAGGCGACGACTGTCGCCATCGCGAGTCCGAAGCTTGCCAACGCACCTGAAAGAGAACGACCTGCCTTCAACTTGGATCCTCCCGTTGTTGAGCCGTGGAAAATCCAACCGTATCTGAACCACTGCCTATGTGCATTCGAGCCGGCCGCGTTCCCTAGTCGATCGCCTCCACGTGGTCGGCGATCGTCACGCAGCCCTCGAGCGCCGCGTCGTCTGACCCTGAGCCGCGAACGGTCGCCGTCCAGCAGCCCAGGCCGCCGATATCGACCGTGTAGGCGACCGGACGAGGCCCGCCAGGAACGGACGGGTCATCCTCGCCTTCGAGCGTGCACGTCCACGCTTCGCCTCGTCTTCGATACACGGCTCGAAGCCCGTCGTACCGACGGGCACGCCGGTCGAGGCCGCAAGGCTCTTTCCGTCCACTCCCAAGATGGGCGTGGGGCGAAAGCAGAAGCCGAGGATCAGGGCGATCGGAACGACCAGCAGGAATATGCGGGTAAAGCTGATCATCCGGAGCTAATGGCGGAAATGCCGCCGTCTCGTCATGACCATCGCCACGCCCGCCTCGTCGCACGCCTCGACGACCTCCGCGTCGCGCTTCGAGCCGCCCGGCTGGATGATCGCGGTTGAGCCCGCGTCGATCGCCGTCTGAGGGCCATCGGGAAACGGAAAGAAGGCGTCCGAGGCCACCACGGAGCCGGCGAGGAGCGCTTCGGCCTCATCGCCTCGCGCTTCACGCGCCTTGTCGATCGCGATCCTGACGGAGTCAACCCGGCTCATCTGCCCCGCGCCGATGCCGAGAGTCGCTCCATCCTTCGCGATCACGATCGCGTTCGAGCGGACGTGCTTGCACACCCGCCAGGCGAAGTCGAGGTCGCGCCAGGCATCCTCAGACGGCTTCGCCGCAGTCGGAACCTCCATCGAGTCTTGGTCTTCCGAGATCAGGTCCGGCGTCTGCACGAGCAGGCCCCCGCGCACCCTTTTCAGGTCGCGCTCGCGCGGCTCGGGGCCGCCGTCCTCGGTGTTGTGGAGGATGCGAATCGCCTCCTTTTGCTGCAAGACCTCGAGCGCATCCTCGGAGTACTCGGGCGCGATCAGAACCTCGATGAAGTTCTCGTGGAGCCGTTCGGCAAGCGCCCGGTCCACGGGCCGGTTCAGCGCGATCACCCCTCCGAAGGCAGACAGCGGGTCGCACGCGAGCGCCTTCTCATAAGCGGCGGCGACATCGCCGGCGATCGCAGCCCCGCACGGGTTGTTGTGCTTCACGATCACCGCTGCCGGCTCGTCGAAATCGGCCAGCAGCTTCGTCGCAGCATCCAGGTCGAGCACGTTGTTGAACGAGAGCTCGCGGCCATGGAGCTTTGCCATCCGCGCGAGGACGTGCGAGCGAGCTCCCGACTCGACGTAGAGCGCCGCCTTCTGATGCGGGTTCTCGCCGTAGGAGAGGTCGAGGAACTTCTCGTACTGAAACACCCAGTGCTGCGGAAAAGCCTCGTAGCGAAGCCCGAACCAGCGCGAGATCGCCGCGTCGTAGCGGGCGATGTCGGCCCACGCCTCGTTGGCCAGCCAGTGGCGTGTCTCCTCGGAGATCGCGCCGTCAGACGCCTCCAGCTCGGCCAGGACCGCGTCGTAGCTCTCGGGCCTCACCAGGACCGCGACCGATTGATGATTCTTGGCCGCCGCCCGGATCATCGTCGGCCCGCCGATATCGATGTTCTCGACCGCCTCGGCCTCGGTCACGTCCGGGCGAGCCACCGTCTCAGAGAACGGATAGAGGTTCACGCACACCAGATCGATCGGCTCGATCCCTTCTCGCTCGAGCGTCTCCATGTGCTCGGGGTCGTCGCGCTTGGCCAGAAGCGCGGCGTGGAGGCGCGGATGAAGCGTCTTCACACGGCCGCCGAGGATCTCCTCCTGCCCGGTGAAAACGGCGACGTCGGTCACCTCGAGCCCGGCCTCGCGAATCGCACTGGCCGTCCCACCCGTCGAGAGGAGCTCGACGCCCAGCTCTGACAAGCCCCCGCGCGAAGTCCACGACCCCCGTCTTGTCGGAGACGGAGATCAGCGCCCGGCGGACGCGCACCGGAGCGCCTGCCGGCGCCGAGCCTCCCTCCGTCGCCTCGACGTCCATCACCCGCTCACTCACTCATCCGCAGACTAAACGACGGCCACGTCGAGATCGGCCAGCGAGACGCGCAGATTAGGCTCACCTAAGACGAAAGCGCTCTATATCCGACTAATTCGGGAGAGCTTGCGAGGCTCGCCCCGTGTGGTACGTTCGGCCAGAACCCAAAGAGTCGAGACTCGAGCCGGGACTACAGAGCCCGGCGGAGGCTCGTGGAGAGAAGGTTCGTTCGCGGTGTGTCTGGCCATCCCCGGCCAAGTTCTCGAAGTCGTCGACGAGGCCAATCGCCTCGCCAAGGTCGACATCGCGGGGGTGCGCCGCAACGTCAACATCGGCCTCCTGGACGACGACGAGTCGGGGGGCGTCGAAGTCGGCGACTGGGTCCTGATCCACGTCGGCTTCGCGCTCTCGAAGGTCGACGAGGAAGAAGCGATCGCTACGCGCAAGATGCTCGAAGGAATGGGCGAGGACTACGAGCAGGAGCTCGAGGAGCTAAGGGCAAGCGTGATCGAGTGACCCTGGCCCCACAGCCGCTGGGGGATCACGCCGGCCACGCCGGCGACTGCGGCATCGAGGCAGGAGGGCTGCATCACCTGCGGCGACGTCGCATTGCCGCTCGGGTGAAGCATGTCGACCGCGACCGCATGCTGGCGCTCTGCGCGAACGAGGAGGGCCAGACGGAGATCGGTCGAGATCGCCCTCGTGGGCGACGTCACCGAAGGCGACGAGCTGCTGGTCCACGCCGGCACCGCGATCGCTCACCTGCGGGGTGCGCCGCGTGAAGTTCGTCGACGAGTTCCGCGACCCCGAGCTCGGCCGCGTCCTCGCGGGCGAGATCCTGGCCGAGGTCGACCCGAACCGCCACTACAAGCTGATGGAGGTCTGCGGCGGGCACACCCACTCGATCTACAAGTACGGGATCGACGACCTCCTCCCGGAGAACGTCGAGCTCGTCCACGGCCCCGGCTGCCCCGTCTGCGTGATGCCGATGGGCCGCATCGACGACGGCATCGCGATCGCCGCCGAGAACCCCGAGGTGATCCTCACCTGCTTCGGCGACATGATGCGCATCCCCGGCTCCACCCAGAGCTTCCTGGAGGCCAAGGCGGACGGCGCCGACATCCGCATGGTCTACTCGCCGCTCGACGCGCTTCGCATCGCGAAGTCGAACCCGGACCGCATCGTCGTCTTCTTCGCGATCGGCTTCGAGACGACCGCTCCCTCGACGGCGCTGACGCTCAAGCGCGCCAAGGCGGAGGGCGTTGCGAACTTCCTCTGCGTCTGCAACCACGTGACGATCGTGCCGCCGCTCCGCGCGCTCCTCGACTCGCCCGACCTTCGCCTCGACGGCTTCATCGGCCCGGCCACGTCTCGACCGTCGTCGGCGTCCGGCCCGTTCGAGTTCATCCCGGCCGAGTACGGCAAGCCGCTCGTCACCGCCGGCTTCGAGCCGCTCGACGTCCTTCAGACGATCCGCATGATCCTCGCCCAGCTCCGCAAGGGCGAGGCGAAGGTCGAGAACCAGTACAAGCGCGTCGTCCCCTACGAGGGCAACCCGGCCGCGCTCAAGGTCATGGCCGAGGTCTTCGAGCTCCGCCCCCACTTCGAGTGGCGCGGCCTCGGCTTCATCTCCCAGTCGGCGCTGAAGCTCTCCGAGGCCTATGCGGACTTCGACGCCGAGCTCCGCTACGCGGTGCCCGGCGTGCGCGTCGCCGACCCCAAGGCCTGCCAGTGCGGCGAGGTCCTCAAAGGCGTGATCAAGCCGTGGGAGTGCAAGGTCTTCGGCACCGCGTGCACGCCCGAGCACGCGATCGGCACCTGCATGGTCTCGCCGGAGGGCGCCTGCGCCGCCTACTACAACTACGGCCGCTACGCGCGGGAGAAGGAACCGGTCGGTGGTCGCATGACCGAGCCGATCGTCACCCCCGAGAAGCGCATCGGCGCCGGCCGCCTTCCGCGCCTGACCGCGAGCAGCGCGTGCTCGAGATCATCGAGACCGCCCGCTCGAAGCGCCCGCGCTTCAAGGACTCGCGTGAACATGTCGCACGGCGCCGGCGGCAAGGCCACCCAGACCCTGATCGAGGGCCTCTTCGTCCCCGCCTTCGAGTCCGATGCGCTGGACGAGCTCGGCGACTCCGGCGTCGTCCAGATCGCCGGCACCTCGGTCGCGATGACCACCGACACCTTCGTCGTCAAGCCGCTCCAGCTTCCCCGGCGGGTCGATCGGCGAGCTCGCCGTCTGCGGCACGGTGAACGACCTTGCGGCCGCGGGCGCGAAGGCGCAGGCGCTCAGCCTCGCCTTCGTCCTCGAGGAGGGCCTCGACGCCGACGTCCTCCGCGAGGAGGTCGAAGCGATCGCGCGCACCGCGGCCGAGGCGGGCGTCTCGGTCGTCACCGGCGACACGAAGGTCGTGGAGCGCGGCCTTGCCGACGGCATGTATGTCTCGACGACCGGTATCGGCGAGCTCGACCCGCGCGCCTCGCTCGGCACGGCTCGCTCGAGGCCGGCGACCGCATCCTCCTCTCGAAGACGATCGGCGAGCACGGCACCGCGATCATGCTCGCGCGCGGCGAGCTTGGCATCGAGGCGGACATCGTCTCGGACACGCCGCTCGCTCTGGCCCGTCGCCGACGCGCTCATCGACGCCGTCGGCTCCGGACCTTCGCTGCATGCGCGACGCGACTCGTGGCGGCGTCGCCTCGGCGTTCAACGAGCTGGCGCGCGCGTCGTCGGTCGGCGATCACCGTGCGCGAGGCCGACATCCCCGTGACGCCCGAGGTCAACGGCGCTTCCGAGCTGCTCGGGATCGACCCGATGTACGTGGCGAACGAGGGCGTGATGGTCGCCTTCGTCGCGCCGGAAGCGGCCGACGCGGCGCTGGAAGCGCTTCGCGCCGTTCCCGGCTGCGAAGCCGCGGTCGAGATCGCCGAGGTCGTCGCGGAGCCCCCCGGCATGGTCCTCGTCGAGACCGCCTTCGGCGGCCGGCGCGTGATGGATCTGCTTGCCGGCGACCCACTCCCGAGGATCTGCTGATGATTTAGACACGAGACCAGTCTCAACGAGAGGAGGCGCGGGCCCTCTCAAGAAGGAGAGAGTGCTGATGGCGCTACCGGCGGAGTTCGTACCCGACCAGGCCAAGACCGAAGCGGTCGAGGCGCACGTTCTGTGGATGACCACGGGCCTCTCTTGCGACGGGGACTCCGTCGCCATGACCTCGGCGGTCAACCCGAGTCTGGAGGACCTCATCCTCCAGACGATCCCGGGGATGCCGAAGCTCCACATCCACCATCCGGTGCTTGGCGTACGAGAACGGCGCCGAGTTCATCGAGTGGTGGTGGCGCGCCGAGAAGGGCGAGCTCGACCCCTTCGTCCTCATCGTCGAGGGCTCGATCCCGAACGAGAACCTCTCTGGCGAGGGCTACTGGGCGGCGATCGGCGACAACCCCGAGACGGGGCAACCGATCACCACGTCCGAGTGGCTCGACCGCCTGGCGCCGAAGGCAGCGGCAGTGGTCGCAGTCGGAAGCTGCGCCACCTTCGGCGGCATCCCGGCGATGAAGAACAACCCGACGGGCGCCATGGGCGTCGCCGATCACCTCGGCTGGAACTGGAAGTCCTCCGCCGGTCTTCCGGTCGTCAACATCCCCGGCTGCCCCGCACAGCCGGACAACGTCACCGAGTCCCTGCTCTACCTCGCCATGCACCTCGCCGGCAGAGCGCCGGTGCCGGACCTCGACGAGCAGCTGCGCCCGCGGTGGCTGTTCGGCCGCACGGTCCGCGAGGGATGCAACCGCGCCGGCTTCGCCGAGCAGGGCCAGTTCGCCACCGAGTACGGCGACGACCCGCGCTGTCTCGTGAAGCTCGGCTGCAAGGGCCCGGTGGTGAAGTGCAACGTGCCCGTTCGCGGCTGGGTCGACGGCTACGGCGGCTGCCCCAACGTGGGCGGCATCTGCATGGCCTGCACGATGCCCGGCTTCCCCGACAAGTACATGCCGTTCATGGATCCCGATCCGTGGGGCAACGCGGCGTCGAACTTCCAGAGGTTCGCGTTCGGCCCGGCGGTGCGGTACTTCCGCAAGCGGAACATCGACCGCAAATTCGATGTCGAGCCCGAATGGCGCAAGCCCGGGAACAAGCTGACCACGGGCTATCAGCCCCGGAACTACGCCAACTAAGGCACAGAGGAGAAGAGAAGAGATCATGGCAGCAACGGAGACACCCCCCGCCGACCAGAAGGTCATGGTCAAGGAGATGTCCTGGGATCCGATCACCAGGATCGTCGGTTCCCTCGGCATCCACACCGAGATCGACTTCACCAACCAGCAGGTGAAGAAGTGCTACTCGACGTCGATGATCTTCCGGGGATTCGACATCTTCATGAAGGGGATCGACCCCCGGGACGCGCACTTCATCACCAGCCGGATCTGCGGCATCTGCGGTGACAACCATTGCACCTGCTCGTGCCTCAACCAGAACATGGCGTACGGGGTGAAGATGCCTCCGCTCGGCGAGCTCGCGTTCAACCTCGCGGAGACGGCGGACTTCATGTTCGACCACGCCATCTTCAACGACTGCATGTGCAACGTGGACTTCTGCGAGCAGATGGTGAAGGAGACGAATCCCTCGCTGCTCCAGAAGGCCGAGCAGGAGCTCGCGCCGGGCGCCGACATCCACGGCTACCGGACGATCGCCGACATCATGCGCTCGCTCAACCCGTTCACCGGCGACTTCTACCTGGAGACCCTCCAGGTGGCTCGGTACACGCGCGAGATGTACTGCCTCTTCGGCGGCAGGCACACGCACCCGTCGACGATCATGCCGGGCGGCTGCTCCGCCCACATCACGCACCAGACGCTCACCGACTACTACGTGCGGCTCATGCGCTACTTCGACTACGTGAAGCGCAGCGTGCCGATGCACGACGACCTCTACGACTTCTTCCTGAGGGAGTTGCCGGGGTACGACATGGTCGGCTACCGCGAGACCGATCTGGTCAACTGGGGCGCCTTCGACGACCCGGACTACGCCGACTCGTCCTACGAGAACATGAACGAGTGGGGCAACAAGCGCTACATCACGCCCGGGATCGCGATCGGCGGCGAGTTGATCACCACGGACCTCGTGGACATCAACCTCAAGATCCGCATCCTCCTCGGCTCGTCGTACTTCGACGACTGGACCGAGACGGAGAAGACGTTCGTCGACAAGGACCCGCTCGGGAACCCCGTCGACCCACGTCATCCGTGGAACAAGGTGACGATCCCGAAGCCGCAGGCGCGCGACTTCAACGACAAGTACTCATGGGTCGTCTCACCGCGGATCTACGACGATCGCACCGACCGCTACGTCGCTTGCGACACCGGCGGCGGCCCGTTCGCCCGCCAGTGGTGCACGGCGAAGGCCGGCCTGGTCGACTTCGGTTACGCGAAGGCGACCGGCCACTCGATCCAGATGGTCCTGCCGAAGACGGCGAGCCAGCGGCGAGATGCAACTCGAATGGCACGTCCCGGAGAAGTCCAACGCGATCGAGCGCGACCGTGCCCGGACCTACCACCAGGCGTACTCGGCGCTGATCGGGCTCCATTGCCTGGAGCGCGCGTTCGTCGAGGTCAGGGCCGGCCGGACCAAGAGCTGGGCCGACTTCAAGGTCCCGCAGGACGCCGTCTCGGTCGGCTTCCACGAGGCCGCGCGCGGCGTCATCTCCCACCACATGGTGATCGAGGGCGGCAAGATCGCGAACTACCAGCCCTACCCGCCAACGCCGTGGAACGCCAGCGTCCGCGACGTCTACGGAACTCCCGGCCCCTATGAGGACGCGGTGCAGAACACGCCGATCTTCGAGGAGAACGGCCCGGAGAACTTCAAGGGCGTAGACATCATGCGAGCGGTACGGAGCTTCGATCCGTGCCTGCCGTGCGGCGTCCACATGTACGACGGAAAGGGAATGGTCCGCAAGGTGCAGCACACCCCCACGGGGCTGAGCTGCTGAGTGAATCCGGGGGCACCAGCGCCGAAGAGCTAGTCGAGCGGGTCCAGGTCCTTCAAGCTCAGCTGGAGGACCTGGCGATCCGCGTGCGCGCGCGCGGCCGCCGAGGAGCTCGTCGGCGCGATCGTCGAGCTCTACGGCGAGGGCATGCGCCGCATCGTCGAGACCCTCGACAAGGCGGGCGACGGCGCGGCGCGGATGCGCGAAGCGATGGCTGCCGACGGCGTCATCGCCAGCCTGCTCCTGGTCCACGACCTCTACCCGGTGCCCCTCGAGGAGCGCGTGATGGAAGCGCTCGATCAGGTGCGCCCCTACCTCGACTCGCATGGCGGCGGCGTCGAGCTGCTCGACGTGACGGACGGCGTCGCCCGCATCCGCCTCGAGGGAAGCTGCAAGACCTGCCCCGCGTCGTCCGCGACGCTGGAGTTGGCCGTGAAGCAGGCGCTCGACGAGGTCGCGCCCGACCTCGAAGGCCTGATCGTCGAAGGCATCGCCGACGCCGCGCCCGAGCCTTCGACCGGCTTCGACCTGCCGGTACTCCAGGTCTCCGCGAACGGCGATCAGGAGCCCGCGTCGCAGACTGCGCAGGCTCAAGCAGCGTTCAACTCCTCGAACGGCGGCGCCTGGCACTCCCTGGCCGCGGCCGAGTCGGTCGCAGAAGGCCGCATCCAGGCGGCCGACGTCGGCGGCGCGACTCTCGCAGTCGCCCGCATCGATGGCACGCTGCTCGCGTTCCTCGACTGCTGCCCGGCGTGCAGCTCGCCGGTCGCAGGCGGCACGCTCCTGGGCGGCATCCTCGCCTGTCCCGAGTGCGGCGCCTCATACGACCTTCCCAGGGCGGGGCTCGCCACCGAGGGCGGCGCCCAGCTCGATCCCGTCCCGCTCCTCGCCGACTCCGGCGGGGTCAGGGTCGCCCTGCCGCAAACCGCATGACCGAGAACGCAACGGCAACGGCAACGGCGCCCTCGACCGGCTGACTCAGAGCCGCAAGCGCGCGGATCTGGTGAGCGGGCTGCGGGGGTTGCGGGCGGGGTCAGGTGACGAGCGAGGGGTCAGACCCCCAAGGGCGAACGGCCAGTCCACAACCTGGGTAGAGGGGTTAGACCCCAGTGGGTCAGACCCCGGGCAGAGCAGTGCGATGTCTGCGGCACGCCGATTGCCCACGACCACCGTCATCTGCTCCACCTGACCGAGCGGCGGATCCTCTGCGCTTGCGAGGTCTGCCTGGCCGAGAAGTCGGCCGAGGCCGAGTACCGGCCGGTGGGGCATCGCATTACCTGGCTCGACGACCTCGAGATGGCCGACGAGATGTGGGCGCGGCTTGGCATCCCGATCGCGCTTGCGTTCTTCACGCAGAATGGCGACACGGGCGAGACGGTGGCGTTCTATCCCAGCCCCGCGGGTTCGACCGAGTGCGAGCTCGACCTTGACGCTTGGGCAGACCTCGTCGAGGCCAACCCGAAGCTCGCAGCTCGAGCCGGACGCCGAGGCGTTCATCGTCAACCGCATGTCCGATCCGCCCCAGTACGTGATCGTTCCGATCGACCGCTGCTACGAGATGGTCGGGGCTGTGAAGATGGCTTGGGAGGGCATCTCTGGTGGCGACCGGGTCGATCTGGCTATTGCTGATTTCTTTGGGCGGCTGCGAAAGCGCATGACCGAAACGCGGAGTCGACCCCGAACCCAAGCGCAGCGCCACTGCGGGCAACGGGGGCGACCCCGCAGTCGCCGGCGCAAGCCGCATGGCCGAGGTCGCCGCCCGCCGTTGCTGATCCGGAGTTCAAGGTTCTCTCGGTGGAGCCGGTGCGCTCGCTCGGTTGAGCCGGCGCTGTCGCTTCAAGGGGACGATTATCGATGCTTCGCGGCGGCCCGTCTATCTGATCGCTCTGACGGCGATCGTCGTCGTTGAGCCGGGGAAGCGGTCTTATGCGCCTGGGGAGCGAGAGCGGTTGATGGAGCTCTTCGGAGGGCCTGAGCGGTGGGCTTCGACGACTGGTGCGTTTCGGTGGGCGGCGACTTCGGCGATGGTGCATGGCTTCACGGGCGAGGGCGAGTTCGAACTGGTCGTGCCCGTCTCCTACGACCTCGAGATCGCGTCTGCCAAGTACTTCGGGGCGCTTGACGAGGGCGGGACGGTGCCGCTCCGCTTCCACTTCAACGGCTCGATCCTCTATGAGCGTGGCGACGGGCGGGTGCAGACCGTCCCGGTGCCGTGGGACCGCTCGGAGCGCTTCGAGATGCCGATGGAGGCCTGGACCCGGCTCACGGCCGAGCATCACCCGTTCCGCAACTGGGTGCCGCTTCATTCCGAGACCGTCTCTCGCATCGAGGACCTAAAGGCGAAGATGGGCGCGCCGACCTTCGACGACGCCGTGACCCGCATCATCGACCGCGCCGAGCAGGGCGGGAACGAGGATCTCTAGATGGAGAAGCCGCTCGAAACGCTCGTCGAGTCGCTCCTCTATGAGGGCTACGCGCTCTACCCCTACACGCCGACCGCGACCAAGAACGCGACTCCGACGCCGTTCGGGATCGTCTATCCGCCGGCCTATGCCGAGGAGAGCCCGGCGACCTTCGACCACCTGCGCGTCGACTGCGTCCTCCACGTCGAAGAGGGCGCCGAGGTGAGCGGCACCGTCCGCTTCCTCCAGACCGCCGGCGATCGCCACGAGGGCGAGGCGCGCCTGCTCGAGGTCCCGCCGACGCCTCTGGCCGACCTTACCGACGGCGGCGTTGGCCAGGAGTTCGCATTCGAGGGCGAGCAGCCGATCGAGGGCCGCATCCGCCTGCGAGCCGACGACGCGGGCGACGGGCTGGCGCGCGTGCGCATGTGCGTCCACAACTCGACCCCGGTCGATGACGGCGCGGAGATGACGCGCGGTGAGGCGCTCAAGGCCAGCCTGATCTCCACCCACGTCGTGATCGAGACGACGGCCGGGCGCTTCGCCTCGCCGCTCGAGCGCTCGGGTCCGGCGGGCGAAGCGGTCGCTGCGTGCGACAGCGTCAACTCGTTCCCCGTCCTCGCCGACCCCGAGGACCGCGCGATCCTTGGTGCGGCGATCGTCCTGCCCGACCATCCATCCCTGTCGCCGAACAGCCTCGGGAACCTCTTCGACAACACCGAGATCGAGGAGGCGCTGATCCTCCATGTGAAGGCGCTCTCCGATTTCGAGCGCGAGGAGATCGAGAAGCAGGACCCCGCGGTGCGCGAGATGATCGCCAAGGCCGAGGGGACGACCGACGAGGACCTGATGCGGCTCCACGGGCTGATGAGGCCGAGTGACGTGCTCGGCGGGGTATGGAGGACCCAGGCCCGCCGCCGGAGCCGGGCCATCCGAACCCCGGCGAGCCCGAGATGGCCGTCCCGCGCGGCACCATCCACAAGGGCGGCAAGGTGATCCTTCACCCCGGCGAGTCGAGCCGCGATCCGATGGACACGATGCTCGCGGGCCGCACCGCGACCGTTGAGCGGATCTACCGCGACATGGACGACAAGATCCACGTCGGCGTCACGATCGACGGCGACGCCTCGCAGGAGCTCTTCCGCGAGACCGGCCGCTACATCTTCTTCAAGGGCGACGAGGTGGAGCCCGCGTGAACCCTGAGCTCGTACCGCAGATCCTCGTGGCCGGCGTCGGCAACACGTGGATGAAGGACGACGCCTTTGGCGCCGAGGTCGTGAAGGGCCTCCTCGAGACGGATCTGCCCGAGGGCGTGACCGTCCTCGACTTCGGCACGGGCGGCCTCGACCTCGCCTACGAGCTCATGCGCGGCTACAACTCGATGATCCTCGTCGACGTGAGCCGCCAGGGGGGTGACCCGGGCACGCTCTACGTGATGGACCCCGATCCGGCCGAGATCAAGGTCATCGGCGATGGCGAGGTCGTAAACCCCCACGGCATGGACCCGCACACCGTCCTTCGCTTCGTAAAGACCGTCGGCGGCTGGCCGGGGCGCGTTGTCGTCGTCGCCTGCGAGCCGGCTGTCGTCGAGGAGCATGGCCTGGGCCTCTCGCCCGAGGTCGAGGCGGCCGTCGAGCGCGGCGTGAAGCTCGTGCAGGACACGGTCGCGGAGTTTCGCGCCGAGGCCCTTCAAGGCGACCGACGAGAGCGGAAGGCCGAGGCCGAAGGCCAAGGCGGAGGCAAGGGCTGATGCACGAGCTCTCGATCTCCTCCGCGATCGTGGACACTGCGATCAAGCACGCGCGCGGGCAGCGCGTCACCGTCGTGGATGTGCGTCTCGGCCGCCTCCGCCAGGTCGTTCCGGACTCGCTCGCCTTCTACTTCGACATCGTCTCGCGCGAGACACCCTGTGAGGGGGCGGAGCTCCGGATCGAGCACGTCGATTCGCTGCTTCGCTGTCCCGCCTGCTGGTGCGAGTGGGATCCGGCGCCGCCTCCGATGGCTACGCACGAGGAGTACGCAAGCGAGGGCCCCCCGCCCGTGCCGGCGTTTCGCTGTCCGACCTGCGGCGAGCCCGGCGAGGTTCTGACGGGCGGCGAGCTTGAGGTCGAGTCGATCGAGATCAACGACGAGGCAGCGGCGCCAGAAACCCAGTTGACTTAGAGGAGAGGTAGCGATGCATCGCACGAAGATCAAGGTTGCCGAGGACGCGCTCGACGCCAACGAGACGATCGCGCGCGCGAACCGCGACGACTTCGACCGCCATCGAGCGTTCGTGTCGTCAACCTGATGAGTGCGCCGGGCGCGGGCAAGACCACGCTCCTCGAGGCGTCGCTTCGCGACTTCGACCTCGGGTGGGCGTGCTCGAGGGCGACGTCCAGGGCTCGATGGACGCCGACCGCATCGCCGGCCTCCATATCCCCGTGGTCCAGCTCAACACGGGCAACGGCTTCGGTGGCGAGTGCCACCTGGATGCGAACATGGTCCGCTCGGCGATCCCGGATATCGATCTCGCAGAGATCGACCTGCTGGTGATCGAGAACGTCGGCAACCTCGTGTGCCCCGCGGAGTTTCGCATTGGCGAGGACGTGCGCGCGATGATCACCTCGGTCACTGAGGGTGAGGACAAGCCCCTCAAGTACCCCCTCATGTTCCGGGCCTGCGAGCTGGTCGTGGTCAACAAGGTCGACCTTCTGCCCCACCTCGACTTCGACGTCGAGCGGCTGCTCGGCAAACATCGAGACCGTCAATCCGGGCGCACGGACGATGCTCGTCTCGGCGAAGACCGGCGACGGGGTAGCCGAGTTCCGGGATTGGCTCGCGGGGATCCCGCAGCGCGCCGAGGCGCTCGCCTGAGCCCGCCGGCGCCCGCGCTCTCGGAGCGCGTCGACGAGTTGACCAGAGTCCGGACCCGGGCCAACCGGGCGTTCTTCGAGGCGCAAGCGGAACCTATCGCCCGGTGCTGTCATCGGATGGCGGAGCGTTTCGCCCGCGCGGGCCGCCTCATCGCCTTCGGTGCAACGCCGTTGGCGCGCTCGGATGCCCGGCACGTCGCAGTCGAGTTCGTCCACCCCGTCATCGTCGGCAAGCGAGCACTGCCCGCGATCGGCCTCGCCTCCGAGGGTGGCGACCTGGAGGCTCAGGCCCGAGCCGCGTGCGAACCGGACGACATCGCGATTGCGTTCGGTTGCGAGGAGGAGGGGCCGGGGGCCGAGAGCGCCCGAGCCGCCCTTGCCCTCGCCCGCGAGCGCGGCTGCCTCACGATCGCGTTCGGTGCGGGATCCGGAGCCGAGTGGGACTTCGCGCTTCCGGCCGGCCTTGACCCATTCGTCCGCCAGGAGCTTGCCGAAACGCTCTATCACCTCCTGTGGGAGCTGGTTCACGTCTTCTTCGATCATCGCGGCCTTCTGGAGGGCCGCGATGCGAGGCCCATCCACGACCCCGGAGCTTCGAGCTTCCTCTATCCGTTTCTCTCGGAGGCACAGTCTGACCTCGAGCCGGTCGTTGCCGACGTCCGCTCGTCAGCGCTGCTCAAGGCCGAGGAGATCGAGGCGCTCCGGGTCCAGACGCTCTCCGACAACCGCGGCGAGCTTAGCGATGCGGCGGCGGCGCTCCGCGCGCTCATTCGAGCCAGGGGGCGCCTCCTTGCGTTCGGCAACGGCGGGTCGGCCACGGACGCGATGGACCTCGTCGCGGACTTCAGGGCACCGCTTCCGGACAGGACCGGCGAACCGCGCCGCGCGCTCGACTTGACCGAGGACACCTCGATCATCACGGCCGTTGCCAATGACGTCGGCGTCGAGGCGATCTTCCAGCGCCAGGTGATCGCGCACGGCCGTCCCGGCGATGCGGCGATAGCGCTCTCGACCTCGGGCAACTCGCTCAACATCATCGCCGCCCTCGCCGAGGCACGCCGCCGCGAAATGGCCACGATCGCCCTCGTCGGGTATGACGGCGGTCAGATCGCGGCTGAACGGGCTGGCGGACCACGTGATCATCACGCGCTCCCAGCACATCCCTCGCATCCAGGAAGCGCAGGCGAGCGCTTACCACGTCCTGCGCGAGCTCGTTGAGCTCGCGGACCCCTGCGGAGCCGGTGTGTGAGCGTTGGGTGAGGTGCCTGGCACCAGGCGGGTGCGGATCAGGGTTGCGGGAACGGTCCAGGGCGTTGGATTCCGTCCCTTCGTCTACCGCGCGGCGCTCGAGCATGGGCTAGCCGGCTTCGTCATGAACGATGAGCAAGGAGTCGTCGTCGAGGCCGAAGGCCGCCTGGGTCCGCGTCGAGGAGCTCGCTGCGCCTGCTCGAGCACGGAGCGCCACCACTCGCGACCGTCGATTCCGTCAGCGCCGAGGCCATCGACTCCGCGCGGCGAAAGCGAGTTCCGGATCCTTCCTTCCGAGATCGCACGGAGAGCCCGATGCGCCGGTCTCCGCCGACATGGCGACCTGCGAAGCGTGCCTTGCGGAGCTCGGCGATCCGGCCGACCGCCGCTACCGCTACCCCTTCATCAACTGCACGGACTGCGGCCCGCGCTTCACGATCGTCAAGGGCGTCCCCTACGACCGACCGCTCACGACGATGGCGGGCTTTCGGATGTGTCCTCAGTGCCAAGCCGAGTACGACGACCCGCTCGACCGCCGCTTCCATGCCCAGCCGAACGCGTGCCACGAATGCGGCCCGCGGGCACGGCTTGTACGCCGCGCACGGCGATGGAGATAGAAGGCGATGGCGACGCGATCACGCGAGCGGCGGCGATGCTTGCGAAGGGCGCGATCCTGGCGGTCAAAGGGATCGGTGGCTACCACCTCGCATGCGATGCTCGTCCGAGCGCGCGGTCGCGGCTCTCCGCGAGCGCAAGCGCCGGGAGGAGAAGCCGTTTGCCCTGATGGCAGGCGAGCCTCGCGGTGACGCGCGCTCTGCTCGATCTACACGGCGAGGCGGATGAGGATCTGCTCGCGAGCAGGAGCGTCCGATCATCATCGCGCCGCAGGCTCGCCGGAGCCGAGGCGGCGCTTTCGGTGGCGCCGCACTCGTGCCACCTCGGGGTGATGCTGCCGTACGCGCCGCTACAACACCTCCTGCTCGGCGACTTCGGCCGCCCGTTGGTAATGACCTCCGCCAACCTCTCGGACGAGCCGATCGCCTACACCGACGACGATGCGCGCCTGAGGCTCGGCGGAATCGCCGACGCTCTATTGGTCCACGACCGCCCGATCCACATGCGAACGGACGACTCCGTCGTTCGCGTCCTCGAGGGCCGGCGACCGCTTGTCCTCAGGCGCTCGCGTGGCTACGTCCCGCAGAGCCTGAGGCTGCCGCTAGGACGCAGAGCACACCCTCGGCTGCGGCGCCGAGCTCAAGAGCACGTTCTGCGTCGCAAAGGGCGAGGCATGCCTGGCTCTCGCATCACATTGGCGACCTCAAGAACTGGGAGACGCTCTCCTCGTTCAGCGAAGGAGTCGAGCACTTCCAGCGTCTCTTTGCGGTCGAGCCGCGAGTGATCGCCCACGACCTCCACCCGGACTACCTCTCGACCCGCTACGCGCTGGAGCGCGCCGAGGCGGAAGCCGGGGTGGAGCTCGTCGGCGTCCAGCACCATCATGCTCATCTCGCCGCCTGCCTCGCGGAGTACGGAGAGACCGGGCGTGCGCTTGGCGTGATCTTCGACGGAGCGGGCTATGGCCAGGACGGCTCCGTCTGGGGAGGCGAGCTCTTCGACGGAGACCTGGCGAGCTTCGAGCGAGCGGGGATGCTGATGCCGGTTCGCCTGCCAGGCGGCGACCGTGCCGTCAGGGAGCCGTGGCGGATGGCGGCGTCGTGGCTCTCGCACGCGCTCGGCGACGAGCTGCCGCCGATCCCGAAAACGCTTCGCGCCGAGGTTGACGCATCGGATTGGGAGGCGGTCTGCGGAATCGTTCAGACGGGGGTGGCTTCGCCGGTCACGACAAGCGCGGGCCGCCTCTTCGATGCGGTCTCCGCACTCTGTGGAGTGCGCGCCCGCGTCACGTACGAGGGTCAGGCCGCAGCCGAGTTGGAGGCGATAGCCGATCCGGAGGAGAGAGGAACGTACGAGATTTTGGTCGAAGGTGGAGGGGACGCCCCATTGGTCATGGATCCACGCGAAGCGATTCGCTCGCTCCACGACGACCTCGACACGGGCACGTCCGTAGCGGCAGTTGCCGCTCGGTTCCACACCGGGCTGGCGAAAGCCGCCGCCGGCGCCGCGGAGTGCGCATGCCGCGAGCGGAGCCTTGACCTCGTCGTCCTCTCGGGTGGGGTCTTTCAGAATCGACTTCTCGCGGCTGGCACATTCGCAGCGCTGGACAAGGCCGGCCTGCGCGCGCTGACCCCGGTCAGCTTGCCCCCAAACGACGGCGGCATCGCTTATGGTCAGGTTGCTGTTGCTGCAGCCATTGCGGCACGGGAGTCACAGGAGGACACGGAATGACCGAGCATGACCACGAGCACCACGAGCCGCACACGCACGAGCACACGCACGACGGCGAGACCCACTCTCATCCGCACACCGACCATGAGCACGAGCACATCGAGCACGAGCACGAGCACACCCACGATGGCGAGACTCACTCGCATCCACACGTGCACCAGAAGGGGCTCGAGCACGACGACGCCGCCCACGAGCACGAGCACGACTGACTTGGGCGAAGGGCCTGAACTTAGGTGAGGCCCACGTACCAGAGCCCAAACACAACCCCAAACGCGCCCAGAGCCGGGATGAGCACCATCCGGTAGATCGGCTCGATGAGTGGGCGCGTCAGGACCCAGGCGAAGGTCGCCGTCAAGCCTGCCATCGAGATGATCGACATCGGGGCGAAGACCGCCAATGCGCCAATTGCTTCGATCCTGGTCGGGAGCGCGGCGATCAGGAGGAGAACTATCGCCCCGGTTCCGGCGAGTCCATGGAGCACACCGATGGCGAACGCCTGCCGGGGCGTTCTGATCCTGTCGTGGTCGTGCAGGTCCTCTTGGTGGAGGTGGCGATGGCCGTCCGGCGCGGTCGATGCGCGTGAGCGGACGCCTTGTATTCCCCTTGCCGCCATTTCCAAAGCACGCGGGCAGCGAGGATCACGATGACCACACCGACGGCTCTCTCGGCCGCATTCTCGAGCCAGGCCGGAAGCTCCGTCTTGAAGATGATGAGAGGGATCCCAATTGCGAGAAGGGTGGCCGCGTGCCCGGCCCCCCACCAGGCGCCCAGTCTCGCCGCAGCACGACTATCGGACTTGTCGCCAGCGACCAGCGAGGTCACCGCGACGAGATGGTCGGGGTCTGAGGCGTGGCGAAGGCCGAGCAGAAACGCCAGCCCGAGGGATACGAGGATGGGCGCATTCTCAAACAGCGACGTCAGCGATTCGTCGAGGCTCTCAACCGGGTGGTAGAGGAAGTCGAAGCTCATGGGTTATGACGAGCCCATCACCATTGAAACTATCCGGCTTTCAGGAGTGAGTCAAGCGCCGTTGAGGCCCGGACCGGTCCGGCTAGCCCCGCATGCCCTCCACCATTCCTCCCTCAGGAGGAATGACCCAAAGTCGCTCGGCGTACTCGACGATCGCGGTGGCTTCCAGCTCTCGCACGGTCGCCGCTCCGTCTCGCTCCATTTGTGCCGCCAGGAGCTTCCATGCCTGCGTCACCTTCGCCACGCGCTGCAAGGGACCCCAGGTCCCGACCTCGCTCAGGCGCTCGGCTTGCTCGCGGGCTGCGGCCGGCGTCACTTCGCCGAACGCGGCATACGAGTCGCCCTGGTGAACCTGCGACTCGAGAGCTGTCTTCACCCGGTCCTGATCGGCTCGCTTTGACTCGGCCACCTCCGCGGAGGGTACCGCCGGAATGAAGCTGGGGCGATCGGGTAGCGGAGCGGCAAGGAAAGGAGCAACCCCATGCCTGACGAAGAAGGCAACGACCAGGTCGACGAAGACGATCTCCCCGAAACCTCCCTTCATGCTCACGGATCAGGAGTAGAAGAGGAGAACGAGCGGCCTCGCGAGGAGAATGCCGATGGCGAGATCCTCGACGACTCCGAGCAGGATGCGTCCGACGTGCCGAACACCGGAGGCGCTACGTCCGGCGGTCCGGGAGGCGACGCGACGCGCGAGGAGGATCCCTCAGACGTCTAGGCCCTCGGACGCTTAGGCCCTCGAACGCGGACGGCTCACCCGGGCCGTCCGCGTTGGCCAAGGCCTCACCTGCCGGGTTCAGCCGGCTCGATCAGGACCACGCGGGGGTTCACGGGTCGAACGAGACGCGTCCTGCGGCGATCAGGCGGATCGCCTCGGGAAGGAGCACATGCTCGGTGGCGTGGATCGCCTCCTCAAGTGCGGCGCGGTCCCGGTCAGGTGGTACGCGGACCGGGCGCTGGAGGATCGGCGGGCCCGTGTCCACTCCCTCGTCGACGAAGTGGACGGTCACCCCCGTGACGTTCACGCCGGCGTCCAGCGCCTGCCCGATCGCGTCGAGGCCCGGGAACGACGGCAGGAGCGCAGGGTGCACGTTCACGATCCGCTCACGCCAGCGCGCGATGAAGCCGGGCGAGAGGAGTTGCATGTAGCCCGCGAGGACGACGAGGTCGGACCCGTGCCCTTCGAGCCACTCGGCGATCGCCTCATCGCGGGCCTCCCGGCTCGCAAAGCCGTCGCGGGGAAAGCACTCGGCGGGGATTCCCGCATCGGCCGCCCGGTCGAGGGCCATCGCGCCCGGCTTGTCGGACGCGACCGCGACGACTTCGATCCCATCATTCCCGTGGACCGTGTCGAGGATCGCCTGGAGGTTGGTCCCCGTTCCCGAGGCGAGGACGGCGACTCGGAATGAGGTGCCCGTGCTCACAAAGCACAAACTATCCACGAGCGAAGCCTGGATTGACGCGGACTCGCGCGAGGTCTACGCTTTGCTCGATGACCCGCTTCGCAGCTGCGATGGTGGCCTGTATGGCCTGTGTGTCCTTCGTGACCCTCGCCGCAGGCCGGCGATCTCTCGATTCCCGAGGAGACGGTCAGCGGCCGGATCATCGACATCACGTGCTACGGACCCTGCACGAAGAATGCGGATCCGAGACCGTTCGAGGGCACCTCGGACGTCGTTGTCACGCACCGCAAAACCGGACAGCAGATAGCGCGCGCCTCGGTCAAGGGCAGCCGCTACTCGCTCCTCGTGCCCCCGGGCCGCTACCGGATCGTCGCGATCCCCTTCCCCGAACAGGACTCGCTCTGCTGGGAGGGCAAGGAGCGCAAACTGCGCGTCGTGGCCGGCGAGTCGAAACGCAAGCGCCTCGAGGTCGAGAACATCTGCATCCGCTAGGCGCGCCGGTTGACGCCAGGCAATGCGAGGTCTACGCTTGACTCGTGAGGAGCTTTGCCGTCGCGATCACGGTTTGCGTCGCGTGTGTCCCATTCGGTGGGGTCGCCGCTGCCGGCGATGTTTCGATCCCCGAGGAAACCGTAAGCGGCCGGATCATCGACATCACCTGCTACGGACCATGCGCGCCCGGGACCAATCCGAGACCCTTCGAAGGCACCGCGGACATCGTCGTGACCCAGAGGAAGACGGGGGAACAGGTGGCGCGCATCTCGGTCAAGGGCAGCCGCTACTCGATCCTCGTGCCCCCGGGCCGCTACCGGATCGTCGCTATCCCCTACCCGGAGCAGGGTTCGGTCTGCTGGGTGGGACATAAGCGCAAGCTGCGAGTCGTTTCCGGTCAGCCGGAGCGCCGGCGCCTCAAGGTCGAGAACGTCTGCGTCCAGTAGGCGGGCATTCTCACCGAGAGTCGTCTCGCGGGACCATGTGTCCCGTTATCTCACTCTCGGCGAGGCGCCGCCAGGCCTAGGCCGCCAGCTCGAGCTTCGGGAACTTGCCGCCTGTCGAGCGGATCGTGCCCGCGGCGAGCATCGCGTCGACCTCGCCCAGGATCTCCTCGGCTCGCCAGTCGTGCCATTCGCCGTAGCCGGGGAGCTCGTCGTACGCGTACTTCGCCACCACTTTCGAGCGCCCGCCGCGAAGGATCTCGACGGCGCGCGTGCGCCCAACGGCCGGCGATGCCTCCTCGACGACGCGGAGGATCGCGTCCCGGACATCCTCGCCTCCTTCAGCCGAAGAGTCGCTCACTCGCTTCGGGCGATCCGCGGCCTTCCCGGCGCCGAGCCCCTCGATCGGACCGTCGCACGCGTCGCAACAGCGCCCGTCTGAGACCGGCGCCGAGCGGTCGCCGAAGTGCCGCAGGATCGCAACGCGCCGGCATCCCTCGCCGTCGACGAATCCCCAGACCGCCCGGTATTGCGCCCACTTTTGCGACTTCGCCTGAGGATCCTCGGTCTGGTTGATGAAGTAGACGTGGAGGCCCTTGTCCTGCCCGCTTGCGAGCAGCACGCAGCGCGAGGGCAACCCGTCGCGCCCAGCGCGTCCCGCCTCCTGGTAGTAGGCCTCGAGCGAGGAGGGCACCGCTTCGTGGATTACCGTGCGGACGTCAGCCTTGTCGACGCCCATGCCGAAAGCGTTCGTCGCCACCACCACAGGCGCCTCACCGGACATGAACGCGCGCTGTGCCTCGGCCCGCGGCTCGCGATCCATTCCGGCGTGGTAGGCAGGGACGGGGCGGCCGAGCTCGCGGCTGAGCCTTTGCGCCGTCGCATCGGTCCGCTTGCGCGTGCCCGAATAGACGATCGCGGGCAGAGCCTCCGGCTCAGACAAGAGGCCGGAGACGGCGTGCTCCCGCTGTCGCTCGCCCGAGATCGGAACAACGTCGTAGGAGAGGTTCGGGCGCTCGAACCCGGTCGCGATCTTCACCGGATCCTTGAGCCCGAGCCTCGAGACGATGTCGACCGAGACGCGCGGCGTTGCCGTTGCGGTCGCAGCCAGGATCGAGCGCGCCCCCAGGCGCCGTGCAATCTCGCCGAGCTTGAAGTACTCGGGTCGGAAGTCATGACCCCACTGGCTGACGCAATGAGCCTCGTCGACGACGAAGAGGCCCACCTTGCCCTTCAGCTTCTCGCCGATGCCGGGAGCCCAGAAGCGCTCCGGAGCGACGTAAAGCATTCGTGCCTCGCCTCCCAGAGCACGCCGGAGCGACTCGGAGTTGTCGGCCGCCGAGCGCTGCGCGTTGATGAGCTCGGCCCGGTCGCCGAGGCCTTCGACCTGATCCTGCATGAGCGAGACGAGGGGCGAGACGACGAGGGTGAGCGCCTCGGTGTCTTCCAGCGCGGGAAGCTGATAGCAGAGCGATTTACCCGCGCCCGTCGGCATTACAACCAGGACATCGCGCCCCTCCATCGCCGCCTCGACCGCTTCCTGCTGGCCGCGGCGAAATCCAGGGTGCCCGAAGTGGCGGGTGAGTGCTTGGCCGGCGCTCAACGTACGGGGATCGCTGCGATCTCTTCCAGCGCGAACTTCCCGTCGGCCGCCATCGGGTCGCCGAGCGGGTAGTCGCCCGTGAAACACGCGTCGCAGTGGGATGAGCGCGGCGTCCCAACCGCCTCGTAGACACCGTCGAGCGAGAGGTAGGCCAGCGAGTCCGCTTCGAGCTCCTCCGCGATCTCCTCCACGGTCTGCTCGTGGGCGATCATCTCCTCGCGCGTGGACATGTCGACGCCGTAATGGCAGGGGTTCCGGATCGGCGGCGCCGAGATGCGAAGGTGAACCTCGGTCGCGCCGGCGTCGCGGAGCATGCCGACGATCTGGCGCGTCGTGTTACCTCGCACGATCGAATCGTCAACGACCACGACGCGCTTGCCGGCCAGAATCTCGGGAAGCGGGTTGAACTTCATCCGCAGACCGTGCTTCCGGAGCTCCTGCCCGGGCTGGATGAAGGTGCGCTGGACGTAGCGGTTCTTGATCAGGCCGTCGTCCTTCGGCAGGCCGGAAGCGCGCGCGAACCCGGTGGCGGCGGGGTTGCCGGAGTCGGGCACCGAGATCACGAGATCGGCCTCGACGGGCGCCTCGCGCCAGAGGATCTCGCCCATCTTCGAGCGGACCTCCTGGAGCACCGTCCCCTCGAGCCGGGTGTCGGGCCGCGAGAAGTAGATGTGTTCGAACACGCAGTGGGCGCGCCGCTTCGGTTCGATGACCTGCCGGGTCTCGAGCCCGCGCTCGCCGATCGAGATCATCTCGCCCGGCTCGACTTCGCGCACCAGCTCAGCGCCGATGATGTCGAACGCGCAGCTTTCCGAGGCGACACACCAGGAGTCGCCGAGCTTGCCGAGCGAGAGCGGACGGACCCCGTGCGGGTCCCTGAAGGCGACGACGGCCCGCTTGGTCATGATCACGGTGGAGAACGCCCCGCGAAGGCGCGGCATCACCGCCTCGACGGCGTTCTCGATCGGGCGCTCTTCGGCGACCGAGAGAAGCGCGCACATGATCTCCGAGTCGGACGTGCCGCGAAACCGCAGACCGCTCTCGGTCAGCTCGTTGTAGAGCTGGACGGCGTTGGTTAGGTTGCCGTTGTGGGCGAGGGCCACCTCACGGCCGTCGTCGCGCCAGACCGGCTGCGAGTTCTCCCACGAGCCGCCGCCCGTTGTCGAATAGCGGACATGGCCGATCGCCATATCGCCGTCGAGTGCGCGGAGCTTCTCCTCGTCGAAGACCTGCGAGACGAGCCCCGTGTCCCGGAGCGTCGTGATGTGTCCGCCCTCGCATGTCGCGATGCCGGCTGACTCCTGACCGCGGTGCTGGAGCGCGTAGAGGGCGAAGTAGGCGAGCTTCGCGACCTCGGAGCCAGGCGCGTAAACGCCGAAGACGCCGCACTCGTCGCGCGGGCCGTCGCGGCCGGAGAAACCGTCCATTTCGAGGTCCTGAAAAGGCCTCTTGGGAGCGGGCATAAAGGAGCTTCGCTTGGGTCGGTGGACTACGCGGAGCAGGCGAGGTGCCTGAGACGCAAGGCTAGCACCGGCTTCGGCCCCAACCTGTGACCAAATCCGCGCGGAATGGGCCGAATCTGAGTCAGATGCGGCTTGTGTTCGCTATGCGAAGCGAATCCGCATCACTTCGGCGAGTCGAGCGCGACCGCGTCGCGGAACCGATCGGCGAGGGAGAGCCAAGCTGCTTCGGCGTCCGCCACCGAAACGCTCGGTTCCATCCACTCGGACGAGATCTCGATCCGATCGCCGCCTGCCGAGCCGATCACGAAGGCGTCGACTCCTGCGCCTTTGGCGGCAGCCTGGAGCTCCCCGATCCGGTCCTCCGTCCCGGCGATCAGATATCCGCCGGCGCCTTCGCCGAAGAGCGCCTCCTCGGGGTCCGAGCCGCGCGTGCGGATGAGCGCGTCGAGGTCACATCGAGCGCCCAGGCCGCCGGCGATGGCCATCTCGGCCAAAGCGCAGGCGAGCCCACCGTCGGAGATGTCGTGGATCGCGAGCTCGCCGGAGCGCGCCTGCTCTCGCACGAACGCCAGCGCGTCCGAGTGTGCCGCGACCTCGAGATCGGAGAGACCCGGTGCAAGCTCGCCGCGTAGCTTCGCCAGCTCGGACCCGGCCAACGACGGAGCGAAAGGCCCGACGAGGGCGATCGCGTCGCCATCGGAGAGCGCAAGGCCGCCCGCCTTGCGCGGATCGGGGAGCTCGCCCACCAGCCCAACCACGGGCGTGGGGTAGATCGGTCCGCGGTCCGTCTCGTTGTAGAGCGAGACGTTGCCGCCCACGACGGGCACGCCGAGCGCCTCGCAGGCATCGGCGAGACCCTGCACCGCGCGGTCGAGCTGCCATGCGACGGCTGGCTTCTCCGGGTTCCCGAAGTTGAGGCAGTTGGTCAGGCCGAGCGGCTCGGCACCCACGCAGGCGAGGTTCTGAGCGCATTCGAGCACCGCCTCGATCGCGCCCAGATAGGGGTCGCAGGCGACGCGCCTCCCGTTGCCGTCGATCGAGGTCGCGATCGCCGACCCCGTCTCAGGAAGCTGGAGCACCGCGGCGTCAGCCGACTCAGGCCGGCGCACGGTGCGCGAGCCGACGATCGAGTCGTACTGCTCGAAGGCCCAGCGCTTGGACGCGATCGAGGGCGAGGCGAGGAGCGCGAGCACGATCTCCCCGGCGTCGTCGGTCTCGAGCGTGCGCTCGTTGCCATAGATCCATCCCGAGGGCTCCTCGGGCTCGAGGTCGTAGAGCGGGCAGCCGTCGACCAGCGCCTCGACAGGCATCTCGCCTGCGACCTCCGGGCCACGCAGGACCCGGAAGAGCCCCGAACCGGTCACTTCGCCAACGACTGCCGGAGCGGCTTGCCACTTGCGGCAGATCGCGAGCACCTCGTCGACCTTCGCCGGCTCGACCACCGCGAGCATCCGCTCCTGCGACTCCGAAACCATGATCTCGAACGGTTCCATGCCGGACTCGCGAAGCGGTACCGCGGCGACGTCGATGTCGATTCCCACGCCCCCGCCCGACGCCATCTCGGCCGCCGACGAGGTGAGGCCCGCGGCGCCGAGGTCCTGGAGCGAGACCAAGAGCCCTGCGTCGAGCAGCTCGAGGCAGCACTCGACCAGCTTCGACTCCTCGAAGGGATCGCCGATCTGCACCGACGGGCGCTTCGACTCGTCGGCCTCATCGAGCTCTGCTGACGCGAGGACGGACGCCCCGCCGATCCCGTCGCGCCCGGTGGACGCGCCCATCAGGACGACCTTGTTGCCAACGCCGGCAGCGGCGGAGCGAACCATTGCGTCCGTACGGGCGAAGCCGATGCACATCGCGTTCACCAGGCAGTTCTGCTCATACGGCGGCTCGAAATAGACCTCGCCGCCCACCGTTGGCACGCCGATCGAGTTGCCGTAGTGCCCGATCCCGGCGACGACGTGGTCGAACAGGTATCTGGAGCGCTCCGATTCCAGGTCGCCAAAGCGAAGCGAGTCGAGGATCGCGATCGGGCGCGCCCCAAGCGCGAAGACGTCGCGGAGGATCCCGCCGACACCGGTCGCCGCGCCTTGGAACGGCTCGACCGCCGAGGGGTGGTTATGCGACTCGACCTTGAACGCGACCGCGTAGCCATCGCCCACGTCGACCGCGCCGGCGTTTTCGCCTGGCCCCATCACGACGCGCGGGCCCTCGGTGGGAAGACGCCTAAGAAGCTTTCGCGAGTGCTTGTACGCGCAGTGCTCGGACCAAAGGAGCGAGAACATCGCGAGCTCGACGTCGTTGGGCTCACGGCCCAGCTTGTCGTTGATGAGCTCGAACTCCGAGTCGGTGAGACCCAGCTCGCGATGCTTGGCAGGCGTTGTGGCGGCGTCGGTGCTCAAGGGCGCCCGACTCTACCCGCGCCGCTGGCGCGAACCGAGGCGATCTGGGGCCACCCCCCGACCCCAAATCGCCTCAGTTCAGACGCGGGCTCTTCAATACCCTCTCGCGGCTATGCCGCCGGTCGCCCGCAAGCTTCGCGCTGCCCTTCATTCGCGCCGCCTCGAGATGCAGGCGCGGAAGCTCGATCCGGCTCCGTTCATCGTCGGCCACGGACGCTCGGGGACGACGCTTTTACGCCTGATGCTCGATGCCCATCCAGCGCTCGCCATCCCGCCCGAGACTCAGTTCATCCCGCAGCTCATCGACGCTTCGAAGCGCCCAGGCTCACCTGCGGAGAACGTGATCTCAGAGCTCGTGAACCATCGCAGGTTCGGCGACTTCGGCTTCACGGCCGAGGAAATCCGCGAGAACTTCGGAAAGCTCGAGCCCTTCTCGATCACCGAGGCGCTCCGCTACTTCTACCGGACCTACGCCGAGCGACAGGGAAAGCCGCGCTGGGGCGACAAGAGCCCGGGCTACGGATGGACCATGCACCGGGTTGACCGCGTCGTCCCCGAGGCTCGGTTCATCCATCTGATCCGCGACGGGCGGGACGTCACGCTCTCGCTTCTCGCAAAGCACGAGGACGCCCCGCCGCCGAAGCGCCAGGCTCGCCACTGGAGGGGCCGCGTGAAGAAGACCCGCAAGATGGGCCAGGTTGTCCGCCACTACACCGAGCTTCGCTACGAGGACCTCATCACCGATCCCGAGCCACAGCTCCGCCGCATCTGCGACTTCATCCGCCTCGACTTCGACCCCGCGATGCTCCGCTACTACGAGCGAGCCGAGGAGCGGATGTCCGAGATCAAGCGGGACATGGACCCCGGCACGGAGCTGACGTCCAACCGGCGCCGAGGCGTGGTCACGGCCGAGCGCCGCGTGGGTATTCACAAGCTGACCGCGGAGCCACCGCGGACTGACCGGATCGGCGTCTGGCGCACCGAGATGAAGCCCGAGGACCTAGAGGTCTTCGAGCGCGAAGCGGGCCCGCTCCTAGCCGAGCTGGGCTACGAGCTGGGTAGCGCCGAGGTCGCGGCGAGCCTGGGCTCGAAGGAGTGACGGCCGCCCCACCTGCGCCGTTCATCGTCGGCGCAGCACGCTCCGGGACGACTCTCTTGAGAATGATGATGGACTCCCATCCCGAGCTCGCGATCCCCTTCGAGACGCAGCTTCTACCCGAGCTGATCGACGCCGCGAAGGAGCCGGGGGCCGATGCGGACTCGGTCGCCGGCGTCTTGGTGGGGCACCGCCGCTGGCCGGACTTCGGCCTCGACGCCGACGAGATGCGCGCTGTGTTCAGGGCGATCCAGCCGTTCGAGCTCACCGAGGCGGTGCGCGCCTTCTATCGCGCCTACGCGAGTTCTCGCGGAAAGCCGCGCTGGGGCGACAAGAGCCCCGGTTATGCCCTTCACATCCGCCGGATCGCAAAGCTCCTGCCCGAAGCGCGCTTCATCCACCTGATCCGCGACGGGCGCGACGTCCGCCTCTCGCAGCTCGAGCGCGGCTCGGATCACCCGACGGTCACACGGCACGCGAAGCGCTGGAAGCGCCGGGTCGAGATCGGCCGGACGCAAGGCGCCGAGGCCGAGCACTACATGGAGGTTCGCTACGAGGACCTCGTCACCGACCCCGAGCCGGAGCTGCGGCGAATCTGCGACTTCGCAGAGCTCGACTTCGATCCCGCCACGCTCGACTATCACGAGAGCGCCGGCGATCGCCTCTCGGAGATCGATCGCGACCTCGCCGAGGGCCACGAGCTGGCAGCCGGACGCGAGCGCCCCGCCTTCAAAGCGGAAGCCCGCCTCGAGGTGCACAAGCTCACGCGGGAGCCGCCACGCACAGACCGTGTGGCCGCGTGGAAGCGGAGCATGCCCGCCCAGGACGTCGCGGAGTTCGAGCGGGTCGCGGGCGATCTTCTCTCAGAGCTGGGCTACGAGGTCGGGACCGAATCGGGGACCCGCGCATGACCACGCACGTCGCGACAGTCCACTGGCAGGACGACCGCTGGATCGACGTTCAGCTCTCATACCTCGAGCGCCACCTGCCGGAGCCCTTCAAGGTCTACGCCTTCCTCAACCATTTGGAGACGGATCACTCGGATCGGTTCTTCTACTCCTCCGACGAGGACATCAAAGAGCACTCCACGAAGCTCAACCTGCTGGCCGACCTGATCTCGTTCAACGCGGACGACGGCGACACGCTGCTCTTCATCGACGGCGACGCCTTCCCGATCGCCGACCTCGGCCGGCTGATCTCAGAGGACCTCCCGCGCCGCAAGCTGATCGCAGTCAAGCGCGAGGAAGCTTCGGACGTACAGCCGCACCCGTGCTTCTGTCTCACGACGGTCGGCTTCTGGCGCCAGCTCGACGGCGATTGGCGGAAGGGCGGCCACCACTGGGTGAACGCCGTCGGGCGCAAGGTCTCGGATGTCGGCGCGCGCGTTCTGAAAGAAGTCGACGAGCAGGAAGTCGACTGGAAGCCGCTCCTGCGCTCGAACAAGCAAAACCCGCATCCGTTGTTCTTCGGTGTTTACGACGACCTCGTCTACCACCACGGTGCGGGATTCCGAGAGGCGCGCGGCGGCCGCATGGTGATCGCCGAGAGCGGCGCCTACGACGCGGAACGTACGCTTCGCTACCGCGTGATCTCAAGGCTGCCCCGGAACAAATACACGCGGAGGATCCGCCGCCGGTTCGATCCCGTCCGCAAGATCAACCAGGACCTGAAGCAACGCAACGCCGCCCTCAGCGCCGAGTGGTGGGGCAAGATCCAGTCGGACCCCGAGTTTTACCGGGAGCTGATCTAGATCCCCGGGCTCGCATCGCTCAAGGACCGCCTCGGGGGTGGCTCCGAACACCCACCGCCCAAGGTGGTCTTCGGTACGGGCGGCTCCGGCACGCGCGCGATCGCCGAGGTCATGATCGAGGCGGGCGTGTACTTGGGCCCCGAGCGCAACCGGGCGCTCGACTCGCTTGCGTTCAAGCCCGTCCTTAAGGGGCGCTCTGAGAGCTACGTGCGCGAGTCGCGGTGGATCGAGGCGGCCGAGCGCGACCCGCACGACGTGCCGGATCCGCCGAAGGCGCTCCTCGAGGAGTTCAAGGCGGCGATCGACCACCAGCGCGAGGGGATTCCGGCCCCCGAAGCGATGTGGGGCTGGAAGAACCCGCGTACTACCTACCTTCTGCCCGTTCTCACCAAGCTCGAGCCGGACGCGCCGACCGCACACCTCATCCGCGACGGCCGTGACATGGCCTACTCGAAGAACCAGATTCAGCTCAACGACTGCCGTTCGGTGGTGCCCGAAGAGCTGGCTGGCACCCCCGAGCCCGTCCAGTCGGTTGCGCTCTGGTCCCGGGTGAACCTCGCGGCGATCAAGTACCTGGAAGCACACTCGCCCGGCGGCCACATCGTGATCCGCTACGAGGACCTTTGCGTCGACCCCGCGGCCCATTGCGAACGCCTCTTGGACCACCTCGGCATCCCGGTCACCGATGCGGTGCTCTCCAAGGCGCGAGACTCGGTCAAGCTCTCGTCGTCGGCCGGGCGCTGGAAGCAGGCGGAGCCGGCCGAGATCGAGGCGCTCTTAGAAGCGGGCGAGCCAGCGCTCAGCCAATTCGGTTACATCTGAACCGCCGTGCCGCAGCTCGTCACGATCCTTGGGATGCACCGCAGCGGGACGTCGGCGTTCTCCGGAGTGGTGCGCGACCTCGGGCTTGGCTTCGGGTGGCTGCGCAAGCCGCACGACCTCGACGACGCCGGCAGGCAATACAGGAACGCGTTCAATGCGCGCGGAAACCACGAAAACCGCGAGCTTCGCTGGCTCCACGACGAGATCCTCGAGCGGGCGGGCGGGTCCTGGTACGAGCCTCCCTCGCGCGTCGAGATCTCCCAAGGGGATCGTGATCGCCGCGATGAGGTCATCGACTCCTTCGAGGACGACCCAGTCGCGATCAAGGATCCCCGCCTGCTCTTGGTCATGGACCTCTACCGCGACCTCGACCCGCTCCCCATCGCGGTGATCAGGAACCCCGTTTCGGTTGCGGACTCGCTCGACCGCCGCTCGAAGAAGAAGCCGCCCAAGCAGAAGCAAGGCCGGCAGCAGGATCGTCCCGTGGCTTCGCCCGCGGAATGGGAGGCCTTGTGGCGCCATTACAACGAGGCGCTCCTGGAGGAGATCGAGCGCCGGACGATGCCGGTCGTCGACTTCGACCGCGGCGACCTCGAGGCTCAGGCTCGCAGCGCGCTCTCCTTCCACGGCATCGAGCCGGCGGGATCGTCTGACTTCTTCGATCCCACCGCCATCGAGGATCCGGGGCGCTGGCAAGACCGCGTCGCCGCCCCGCAGAGCCTGGAGCTCTGGGAGCGTCTCCAAAGCCACGTCGCCGCTCCGCACTGATGGGTGCCCTCGCCAAGCTCGCGCGGCGCCTGAGGCGCCCGCCCGGACCGCCCGTGCCGTTCGTCGTCGGAGTCGGCCGCTCGGGCACGACGCTCCTGCGGCTGATGCTGGACGCGCATCCCGAGCTCGCCGTGCCGCCCGAGACCGGCTTCGTTCCTAACTTGATCGAGGCTGCGCGCGAAGACGGAGCAACGCTTGAAAGCCTCGCCGAGGTTCTGACGAGCCACAGGCGCTGGGGTGACTTCGGCCTCGAGATAGATGAGCTGGTCGGCCGCTGGGGCGCGCTGCCGAGGCTTGGACCCGAGGCGGTAGTTCGCGCCTTCTACGAGCTCTATGCCGAAAAGCAGGACAAGCCGCGGTGGGGCGACAAGACGCCGGGCTACTCGCAGCACATCAGGCGGCTCTCCAAGGTGATTCCCGAGGCGCGTTTCATCCACCTGATCCGCGACGGGCGGGACGTGACCCTCTCGCGCACCTCGACGCTTGCGCTCAAGCCGACGCCCATCGCCAAGGCCGCGGCGCGCTGGAAGCGGCGGCTCATCCGTGCGCGGCGCCAGGGCGCTCAGGTCGATCATTACCTCGAGCTTCGCTACGAGGGGCTCGTGAGCGATCCCGAGGGAACGCTCCGCCGGGTTTGCGAGTTCATCGAGCTCCCCTGGAACCCTGTGATGCTGGACTACCACGAGCGATCGGCCGACCGGCTCGCCGAGCTCGACCGCGACATTCCCGCAATGGGCGGCAGGCTTCCTCGCTCGGCCGAGAGCCGCATGGCCCTCCACGAGCGGACGACAAAGCCGGTGGACACGACGGCGATCGGCAAGTGGCGAGAGGGAATGTCCGAGGAGGACCTGATCGAGTTCGAGCGGACGGCGGGCGATCTCCTGATCGAGCTCGGCTACGAGCCCGCGACGCCGGCCGCCTACGAAGCCGGCGACGCCGGGCAAGCAGGCCAAGATCGTTGATCTAGTGACTCCGCCCCTCGTCCTCGTCGTCGGCCTGCAGAAGTCCGGCACCAGCTTGATGCTGCGGCTCCTGACGCAAGTCGAAGGCGTTGAGAATCCTGTGCGGCGGGAGGGCAAGGAGTACTGGGGCGACGATCCGCCGTTTTCCCCCGAGGCGTTTCCTGCCGGTGCGCTCTACCAGCGCCACGGGGGCGTCCGTGGCCACGAGCTGGGCGCCGAGGACGCGACGCCAGAGGTCGCCGACCACCTTCGCGCCGAGCTGACCGGGATCGCCGGGGACGCCCGGGCGGTCGTGCTCAAGAACCCGTACAACACCGTCAGGGTCCCCTGGCTGCGCGAGATCTTTCCCGGCGCCCAGATCGTCGCCGTGGTCCGGCGCCCGCTGCCCAACATCTTCTCTCTGCTCAAGAAGCACGTCGAGAACCCGCACGCGGTCCGCGGCCCGGAAGAGGGCTGGTGGGGGGTCAAGCCCGAGGGCTGGCGCGAGCTGCTTGGCGTAAGCGCCGCCGAGCGGACCTCGCGGCAATGGGTAGGGGTGAACCGGCGCCTCTGGCAGGGCCGGGACATGGTCGATCGCATCGTCCCCTACCACGAGCTCTGTGCCGATCCGGAGCGGATCATCGGAGAGATCGCTGAGGCCGCGATCGGTGAGCGCCCCAGGCTCGAGATCCCGCGGCTCGAGGCGCTCGACGACGAGTACGTAAGCGGCGGGCCCCTGGAATCGGCAAACCGCGTGTTCAAGCGCACGGATTCGTTCGAATTGGAAGGCGCGGAGCGCGGCGCCGAGATGCTCGAGCCGCTCGATGGAGAACAGCGGGCCACGGTCGAGCGCATCTGCGGCCCGCTCGCGGCCGAGATGAAGCTAGAGGCGTCAAACGGCTGATATGAGTCCTCCCGTGTCGATCGCCTTCGTCAGCTGCGTCGAGTCTGGCTCGCTCGAAGAGCAGTCGGTCCTGCTCGCCGAGTCGATCCGGCGGTGGGGCGGGTCGGCAGCCGAGGCGCGCATCGTCTGCCTCGAGCCGCGCCGGCCGACGGGAATAGAGCGCGCGACGATCCGCGCCCTCGAGGGCCTCGGCGCCGAGTTCCATTCAGAGAGACTTAACCGCGACTACAAGTCGTATCCGATCGCGAACAAGATCTTTGCCGGCGTCTGGGCCGAGGAGAACCTCTCCGAGGATGTCGTGGTCTTTTGCGACACGGACAGCTTCTTCATCAACGAGCCGACGGCGCTCGAGCTCACGGGTGGAGCTGCGGCGCGGCCAGTCGGGCAGAAAAAGCGCGGCTCGTCCGGACCGGAGGACCCCCTCGACGCTTACTGGGAGCGGATGTACGAGATCTGTGGCGTGGACGGGCGACCCTTCGTCGAGACGACCATCGAAGAAACGCCGATCCGGGCCTACTTCAACTCCGGGCTCCTGGCCGTGCGCCGCGAGGAGGGCGTTTTTTCAAGCTGGCTTGGCGACTTCCGCTTGCTGATGGAGGCCAAGCATTTTCCGGATGATGGCAAGCGCAACATGGACCAGCTATCGCTTGCGGTGACCCTCGCTCGGGTCTGGGAGCGCGTGGAGGTGCTCGGCGCCCCTTACAACTACATGTTGCGCCGTCGCCCAAGGATGCCCGAGCCCGCCCGCTCGATGCCGCTTGAAGACTTGGTGCAGGTCCACTACCGAAAGTGGCTACACGTGCCGGGGTTCATGGACGAGCTGGAGCCGCCTTTCCCCGATGGCGAGCGCCTGCGCTGGCTCTCAGAAAGGCTTCCGCTCGAGCCTCCCGGCGAGCAGGGCTAGGCGCGCTCGAAGCGCATCATGTGGTGCTTGTCGCCGCCGAGGCCAAAATCGTGGCCGAACGACTCGAGGGTGCCCAGATCGGTGAGGTGAAGGCCGGCTTTTTCGGCATGCGACTCGTAGAACTCGAGCTCGCGGGTGAGGACCGGAAAGCCCTCGCCGCCCATGGCGTCTCGCGTCGGCCCGACGTTGGCGTTGGCGTAAAAGCGCCCGCCGTCCTTCAAGTGCTCTGCAACCCATTTCACGCACGCCTCGGAGATGTGGTCTTCCATATGGATGAGCACGGAGAAGGCCCATGCGAACTCGAATCGCCGGGGGCTCTCCAGCGTGTCGAAGTCGCCACCGAGGATCAGCTCCGGCCGTTTGTGCTCGAGCCCGGAAGCGGCGAGTTCCTTGCGCGCCTCGGCGAGGACCTCGGACCGCACCTCGATCCCCATGTAGTTGCCCGCGTCGAGCAGATCGATGACGGGGATCCCCCCGCGGAGGCTCCCGCAGCCGACGTCGAGGAATGAGTGATGCGGCTTCAGCCCCTGGCGCTTGAGAAATTCGATCTGAAACTGGCGCTTCTCCTGAAAGAACTCGGACGGGCCCACCGCGCGGTGACGGCGAAACTTGGCCCGGTCACGCACCCTGAAGGCGCTCTCGTGGACCCGTGCCTTCACCATGCGGCGCCGCGCGCGGCGGATCCGGCGGCGGGTCTTTCTCCAGAGCTTCTTGGGACGGCTGGGCACTGCGGCAGGGTAGATGAACCCGGTCAGGTCGCTTCCGCCCAGAGCTCGTCGACGCGGTCGAGCAAGTCCAGAAAGGCGCGCCGCTCTGCCGCGAGGCTGTGGTCGTCCGCCGCACGGCGTGCGCCCGAGAGCAGCCTTGCCGCTTCGGGAGGAGAAAGGGCAAGCGCAGCCTCCGTGGCCGCCAATAGGCCCGGGACGGTGTATTCGGGAACCAGGCAGGTCTCGTCCTGACGGCAGAAGGAGCGGTTGCCGACACAGTCCGGACAGACGACCAGCGTTCCCAGAGCCATGGCCTCGAGCGGCGGCAGGTAAAAGCCCTCCTCTTCGAGCGGCAGGAAGACCGCGACCTGCGAGCTCCGCACCCGGTCCAGGTACTCGGCCCGGGGGAGCCTCTCCGCGCGGAGCTCCACCTCGTGGCCCTTATCTTCGAGCGCCGTCGCCAGCTGGGAGCCGAGGTCGGGGTTCTTCATCGCGGCGACGAGAACGCGGGCCTCCCCGGGCACGGCGGGAACGTCGCGAAGCGCATCGAGGTCGATGCCGTTGGGGATCGCGATCACGGGTCCCTTCACCAAGCCGGTGCTGCGGATCGCGTCGGCAACTGCCTCCGAGGCGCAGATGCGGATCGCCTTGCGGCCGAGGAATTCGAAGCGGTTCGAGTTGGGGTCGGCGTGGCGAATGCCGGCGACGAGGTTCAAGACAGGCGTGTCCGGAGAGGCGGCGGGATGCTCGTCCAGCATCTCCCACCCGCGCCCGCCGACGAAGAACAGGTCCGCGGGGGCCGAGCGCCAGTCGGGGGCGAAATAGCTCTCGTAGCCAAGCCACGGGTTCGACTCGTCCCATTTCGTCCTTGGGCCGAACGCGATCTGTGCGGTGAACGCGTCCGAGGCGAGGACGTGGTTGAAGTAGTCGAAGACCTTGAGATGGCCGCCGTGAAAGCGGCGGTAGTCACGATGGAAGAGGACGGTGCGCTTCATCCGCCGCCGCTCAGTGCGGGCCGGCGACGCTCGCGTCGAGCACGGATTCGACGCTCTCGCGTGAGTACGAGCGCCAGTATGCGCCGTCGGTCTCGAGCAGCCTCTCGCCGATCCGCCGCACCGTCTCGGGGTCGTAAAGACCGCTCAGGTTGCGGCTCTCGAGCGGCTCGGACAGGTTTGCCGCCAGCGGCTGGATCGGGCTGAGGGCGCGCCCGCCACTTGCGACCACGTCCTCGTAGCGGATGAAGTTCTCGGGAGGGACGAAGCGATGCCAGCGCTCGTAGAACCAGTTGAGGATGTGAAGCTGGCGATCGAGGGGCTCGGCGAGCGAGTCGAGGGCCTCGCGAAGCTCCGGGTCCACTCGTTCGGCGGCTGGGATCCGTCCGCGGTTGGCGCCGAAGTCGATGCTGTTCCAGGAGGCGACCACCGCGAGCGGGTTCCTCAAGACTGCATAGACCCGGAACCTCTTCGAGAGGCTGTCCAGAACCGCGGTAAAGCCGGCGTTGTGCTTCAGGACGAGCGTGAAGTCGGCCGACAGCGGCTTGTCGAACTTGACTTTGCCCCGCGAGACCTTGCTCTTGCGAAGGCCCCTGTCGTCCTTCTCCGAGCCGTGCGGGTTGTCCGGCACCTTCCCGTCGACGTTCTTCGAGATCGCCTTCCCCTTTTCATGCAGGGACTGGCGCTGCTCGGCGCAAAATGCCGCGACCAAGCCGGCGATTTCGTCATGCGGAAGCCCCTCCCATTCCTTGCCTCGCATCGGCTCGTGGAGCGCGACCGTGTCGTCCACCTTGTTGAGGAGATGGCACGTGAGCGTGGTCCCCGAGCGAGGGGTGCCTGAGATGAGGACGTCGTTCGGGGCCACGGGCCTGCCCAATCGTAGGGACAGAGCCGACGCCAGGGTCAGACCCGGAACCGGAGAGGGGTCTGACCCCTCTAGCCGCTCAGCTCGTAGCCCAGCTCTTCGAGCAGGGGCCCCGCGATGGCCTCGTACTCCGCCACCTCGGCCGCGTTCAGCTTCTTGCGCCACATGCCCAGGCGGTCCGCGCGGGGCGGCTCCTTAGCCAGGCGATGTGACTCCATTCGCGCCTCAGCCGGCTGGGTCGGTCCGTGCTTCCGGACCAGATCGACCGCCTTCTCTGCGAGGCGTTCCTCCGCTCGCTCGTGGTAGTCGAGCATCGCCGGGTCGTAGCCGAGGTCGAGGTAAGCGCACACCTTGCGAAGCGTTCCCTCCGGGTCGGTGACCAAGTCTTCGAAGTGGATCTCCGAGTAGTGGTTGATCCTCGGCGCCAGGCGCCGGGCCTTTGAGATCCGCGTCACCCAGAGCTCGGCCGACTCGGCGGGGGTGGCCGGCCCCCAGTTCATTCGCATGTGGGAGACCGCGACGTCGCGGCCGTCGCGGATCGTGTGGATAAACCGCGCTTCGGGGAGCACGCGCTGGATGCGCAGCATGTCGCGGACGTAGCCGGGAGTCTTGTCGCCGTATCGCGTCTTCCCTTCCTTCTCCGAGTACATGGCGTAGAAGGTCCGCACGACGTCGGGGGCGTTGAGGGAATCGAGGCTTGCGACGCGCGCGCGAAACTCATCGGCGTCCAGGTGGAATTCCTGCCAGCGCTTCGACTCGATGATGAAGTCGGCCGCCTGGCGCGCGTCCATCCTGCTTCGCTCCATGTCGCGGATGAACCGAGCGACCCAATGGGTCTCGCCGGGAATCGCGAGGTCCGGGTGCGAGTCCAGCATGAGGCGAAGGAGCGTCGTCCCCGACCGCGTGACGCCACAAACGAAGGGAGCGGGCGGAGGGACCGGCAGCTGGCCCTGCAGGCGCTTGCGGGCAGTGGTCATGATCTGCGCGCGGTAGCCCAGCTTTCGCAGCGTTCGAAAGCGTTTGCCGGTCGAGGGCGCCTCGCTCATGAGGAGGGCAGTTCTAGCAGCGACTCGAAGCCCCGCACGGTGTTCGACCACGAGCGGTCTGAGTCGCGAAGCTCGCGCGCTCCCGCCGCGAGCCGGGCGCGCAAGTCGTCGTCCTCGGCCAAGCGATCGATCGCTTCTGCCATCGCCTCCTCGTCGAACGCGTGGGCCGGAATGCCCGATCGAGCCTCGCCGTCCGGCCGGGAGGCGACGAGGAGCCCGCTCACCTCATGGGCCGTGATCTCGTTCATGGGGGCCACGTCGTTCGTGATCGCGGGCTGCCCGAACGCGACGGCTTCATAGAGCGGGAGGCCCAGGCCCTCCCAGCGCGCCGGGGAGAGGGTCACGTCGGCGGCGGCGACTGCGGCGAGGTGGTCCGCGGTCGGCTCGTCGCCGATCCGGAGCTCGATGCGGCCGTCCTTGCTTGCCGCTTCCTCGGCGCTCGAGAGGCGCGAGCGCTCGACCTGCGCCTTAACGACGAGCCGCGCCCGCTCGCTTCGCACCCGAGACCACGCCTCGAGCACCGGCTCGAGCGGCTTGCGATGGCCAAGAAACCCCCCGGTAAACACGAACGTCACGGCTTCACCACCGCGAAACGTCCCAGGCCGTACCTCCTCCCGCGTTTGGCGCTCGGCGGCGGCGCGGTGGCCCGCTTCGACCAGCTCCGGGTGGCATCCCCACGGCACGTACGGCGTCTCGAGGCCCATCGACCGGTAGCGGTCCTGCTCCGCGCGCGTCATCGAAAAGACCACGTCGTAGGCGCGCCGAGCCCCCTCGACGTGGTCGGCGGTGAAGTGCTCCCAGACGAAGCGGCCGATGACGCGGACGCCCCGGGCGCGGAGCTCGGCGAGCTCTTCGAACCCGTAGTTCTGGTCGCAGAGGATCGTCTCGATCCCCTCGCGCTCGATCCATTCGACGTACTCGGCGAGTGAGATGTCGAAAGCGGACGCTTCGGTCACGCCCGGCTGGTCCCAGACGTCGTCGCGCGAGAGCGCCCCGGGCTGCGGGCCGCGCTCCTGTTTGGGCCGAGCGAGGACGAAGGTCTCATGGCCAAGCTCATCGAGCGCTGAGCGCGTGTGGCGGCCGACTACGGGCTGGCCGCGGTTGAACCACTTGGTGACGACGCCGACACGCATCACGCCACCATCGACAGCAGCTCGGAGTAGCCCTCGACCGTGCGCGACCAGGCACGCTCGCCCTCTCGAAGCTCGCGGGCCCCGGCGGCGAGCTCGGCGCGCGCCGAGTCGTCGGCGATCCGCCCGATCGCCCGCGCAAGCTCGCCGGCGTCAGGGCTCCACGAGGTGATCCCGGAGCGAGCGGTCCCCTCTACGGCTGCGCTGACGAGGTAGCCGTTCACGCCGTCTGCGACTGCCTCGTTCATCGGCGGATTGTCGTTCGTGATCGCGGGCTGGCCGAATGCGATCGCCTCATAGAGCGGCAGGCCGAGGCCCTCCCACCGCGTTGGCGAGAGGCAGACGTCGCAGCCCGCCACGAATCGCAGGTGCTCGTCCGTCGGTTGATCCTCGATCATGATCTCGATCCTCGAATCCTCGCTCGCCGCCTTGGCGAGCTTTCCTTCCCTGCGCGCGGTCTGCCCCTTGACCACGAGGCGGAGGCGCTCGTCGTTCGTCCGCCCGAAGGCGTCGAGCATCTCGTCGAGCGGCTTGCGCCGGCCCATGAAGCTGCCGGGCACGAGAAGGCGGACCAGCCCGTCCTCGCGCCGGTCCGGCTCGACGGCGAGAAGCTCCGGGTGGCAGCCCCAGGTGACATATGGGCTCTCGATCCCCATCCCGGCGTAGCGCTCCTGCTCGGCGCGGTGAAGGGAATAGACCACGTCGAAGGCCTTCTTCGCGCCGGCCACGTGCTCTGAGGAGAAGTGCTCCCAGACGAAGCGCCCGACCGTCCTCATGCCCTCGGCGCGGAGCGCCGCGAGCTCGCCGAACGCGTAAAGGTTGTCGCAGTGGATGACGTCGATCCGCTCGCGCTCGACCCATTCGCGATACACCGCGAGCGGCACCTCCGAAAGGCCGGTCTCGGTGACGCCGGGCTGGTCCCAGACGGGATCGGGCGTGCGCTCGGCAACGCCTGAGCGGGGACCCGTCCCTTCGCGGGCCAGGACGAACGTCTCGTGGCCGAGCTCTTCCAGGGCCGCGCGGACGTAGCGCGAGACCACCGCCTGGCCGGAGGCAAACCACTTGGTGACGATGCCGACACGCATCAGGGACACCTACCGGCACATGCTGCGTTCGCACCTCAAGGTGCTCATCAGATACATGCCTAAACCGCTGCGGCGTCGACCGGCTCGCCGACCGGATAGCCGAGCTCGGCGAGGAGCTCGCCCGCAACCCCCTCGAACTCGAGACGCTGCTCCTCGGTCATCTGCTTTCGCCAGCGCTGGACTCGGTCGGCCGAGGGCGGCTTCGTCGTCATCTCGTGCGTTGCCAGCCGCCGCTCGACCGTGAGCTCCTTGGACTTGCCGCCGCCTGGGAGGGTGCGCGCCATCTCCTTGAGGCGGTCGGCCGAGCGCTCGTGGTAGTTGAGGACTGCGTCCTGCCAGTCGAGCTCGAAGAACTCGCAGACCTTGCGAAGCACAGGCTCGGTGTCGAGAATCAGGTCCTCGTAGCGGATCTCGGTGTAGTGCTTGATCTGAGGAGAGTCCGCGCGGGCCTTTGTCACCTTCTTTAGCCAGCGCGCTGCGACATCACCGGCGGTGAGGTCGCGCACCGTGCGATCGAGCACCGAAAGCGCGACGTCGCGCCCGTCGCGGACCACGTGACAGAAGCGCGCCTCGGGAAGCGCGCGCTGGATCAGCCTCATCTTCTGGACGTAGGTGGGGGTCTTTTCGCCGTAGCGAGGCTTGCCCTGCCGCTCCGCGTAGATCTCATAGAACGCGCGCACCGCGGGGCCGGGCCGAAGCTTCGGCAGGGCCTCCAGGCGAGCGAGCATCTCCGAGTCGGAGATCTCGAAGTCGCCCCATTCGCGGTGCTTCTTCATCGCCTGAAGCACGCTCTCGGGCGTTGCGCCGCCCGCCTTCGCGGCCTTGATCGCGTCGGGCACGAAATGCGTCTCAGGTGGGATTGTGAGCTCGGAATGGGCGTCCAGCATCATCCGCAGAAGCGTCGTGCCAGAGCGGTTCATGCCCACCACGAAGGGAAACGGGGCATGCTTTTGCGCGCGCAGGAAGCTGGGAACGATGACTGCCATCGAGGGTTCGAGCCTACGAGGCGCGGGCGTAGCCGAGCTCGGAGAGGAGTTCTCCGGCAACCGCTTCGAACTCCGCCAAGTCCTCGGCGCTCATGTCCTCGCGCCACACCTCGATGCGCTCCTGCGTCGGCGGCTTCGTCGCCAGCGCGTGCGCCTTGAGCCGCTCGCCAGCGTCGCGCTCTGGGCGCCCGTCGCGCGCCGGCATCGCGCCCGCCATCTCAGACAGGCGAAGCGCCGCCGTCTCGTGGTAGCTCAGCATCCCGGGCTCGAACTCGAGCTGGGCGAACTCGCAGACCCTCCGAAGCGTCGCCTCGGTGTCTGTGATGAGGTCCTCGTAGCGAACCTCGAGGTACTCGCCGAGCTCCGGTCCGTCGGCGCGCGCTCGCAGGATCTTCCTCTGCCAGCGCTTCGCCGCCCGGGCGGGGGACATCGGGTCGCGGTGGCCGCGCTCGGTTATGCGCTTGTTCGTCGAGAGGGTGACGTCCCGCCCGTCGCGGATCACGTGGATGAACCGGGCCTCCGGCAAGACGCCCTTGATCTGGCGCATCCTTTTCAAGTAGTCGGGCGTCTTGTCGCCCCAGCGCGCCTTGCCCTGCTTTTCGGCGTAGAGCTCGTAGAAGGTGCGAAGGGCGTCGGCGAGGTTGAAGCGCGGGATCGCTTCGAAGCAGCCGCGAAGCTCGTCGCGCGCCATGCCGAAGTCATTCCAGCGCCGGTGCTCGTCATCGGCGATCGCCTCAACCGCCTCCGCAGGGCCGAACCGGAGCTTGCCTGCGGCAGCGCGCAGGCTCCCGAAGAAGTGTGTCTCGGGTGGGACCGCGAGCTCTGAATGCGCGTCCAGCATCAGGCGCAGGAGCGTCGTGCCTGACCGCCCGACGCCCACCACGAAAGGCGCGGGCGCACCCGCTTCCGAGCGGCCGCGAAGGCGCATGGGGCGCAGACGTTTCGCGATGAACGAGTCGTCCGCCATGGGCTCGGAAGGCTAGAGCTTTCGAACTCCCCGGCGCATGAGCAACGCCCCGAGAGCACCCAGATAAAGCGCACAGCCCACGACCACGTGACCCGTGAAGGTTTCCCCTTCTTCGTACAGGGTCAGCACCGTCCCGGTGACCATGGCGGCGCTGAGCAAGGCGAGAGCGACGCCGTAGCCGAGATCTACGATTGCGGTCTTCTTCATCGCGCGGCGGCGGCCTTCGCCACCGCCGCGAAGAGCTTGAGTCCGTTGTCGGAGCCTGTGAGCGGGTCGACGGCATGCTCGGGGTGGGGCATGAGGCCCATGACGTTCCTCGCCTCGTTCGAGACGCCCGCGATGTCGCGGGCCGAGCCGTTCGGGTTCTGCCCCGCGGCGTAGCGCAGGACGACCTGGCCTCGGGCCTCGAGTTCATCGAGCTGGCTGGGCGTGGCGAAGTAGCGCCCTGTCATGTGCTTGACCGGCACAGAGAGCCGCTCGCCCACCTCGAGCCCGCGGGTGAAAGCGCTCTCGGGCGAGACCACCTCGAGATCAACCTGGCGGCAGAGGAAGCGGAGCCCTTCGTTGGGAAGGAGCGCCCCCGGCAGGAGCCCAGCCTCGCAGAGGACCTGAAAGCCGTTGCAGATCCCGAGGACCGGGCCGCCGCCGTCGGCGAACTCGCGCACCGCCTCCATGGCCGGGGCGAAACGGGCGATCGCCCCCGCCCGCAGGTAGTCGCCGTAGGAAAAGCCGCCCGGCACGACGATCGCGTCGATGCCATCGAGCGATGTCTCCTCGTGCCAGATCATGCGAGCCTCGTCTACTCGCTCGCAGGCCGCAAGGGCGTCACGTTCGTCGCACGAGCCGGGGAACTGAAGGACGCCGAACATCTGGAGCTAGCCGATCTCCTGGATCTCGTAGTCCTCGATCAAGGGGTTGGCGAGGAGCTTCTCGCAAAGCTCGCCGAGATGCGAGGCGTCGTCGGCCTCGAGCTCAACCAAGCGGCCGACGCGCACGTCGCGCACCGAGTCGAATCCGAGCGCCGGCAGGGCCCTCTCTACCGCCTTGCCCTGCGGGTCGAGAATGCCCTTCTTGGGCCGGATGAGAACGCGCGCCTTCACCGGTTCAGAACCTAACGACCAGCCCGGCCGGTGGCTCGGTCCATCGCTCGGCGAGCGCGCCCGACGGCGGCGTCGAGGCGGGAGGGGGCGCCAGAGTCCGGCGAGCGGAGAAGAAGCGGGCGTGCCCTTCCGGCGAGGCCCAATACATGGGCGTAACCGGTCGCTTCCAGCGTCTCCTCCATGCCGAGCCTCTTCGCCGCCGCGGCCCAGCGCGGGTCATCGGCCCACGGGATCTCCTCCTCGCGCCGGACGTGGGCCTCAGCCCATGAGCGAACGCCGTCAGGTGTAGCTCGCCCGATCGCATCGTAGATCCGGTGAAGCTCGCCTTCCGGATCAGGTCGGAGGTCCTCGAGGCGGATCTGCACGTAGCGCTCACCGAAGAGCCTTTGACCGTCGCTGCGGATCGCGTCCTGAATCGCCTTCCACACCACGAGCGGGCGCATAAAGTCCGGAACGCCTCGCTCGAGCCCCTCGTGCTCGCCCGCCGCGAGGAGCTCGCGGGCCATAATCGTCGACGACCAGAGCTTGCGCCGAGTCCATGCCTCGAAATAAGAGTCCGCGTCCGTGAAGCGAGGGGTGTGGCGCCGTCCCCGGCCGAAGAGCATCGAGCCTGTCACAGCACGCGGGTCCCGCACTACATGGACGATCGTCGCGTCGGGATCCACGCCGTGTATCGCGGCGAGCTTCCGGAAGAGCCGCACCTCCTTTATGAGAACCTGCGGCGCCTGGTCCAAGAGGTACTGCAAGAGGGTGATTCCCCAGTTGGGAAGGGCTGGGTGCAGCTCCAGCCCCGGCGCCCTCGGACCGCCGTGGTTGAAGAGCTCGAGCGGCACCTCGGGGTGCTCCTCGCGCTTGAACTGGAGGCGAAGCTCGCGCGTCTCGGCAAAGACGTCCTCGGGGCGGGCGCCGGAGCCGCCGCCGGGGGTCTCGGCCTCCTCCCTGAACGGCTCGTAGAAGCGCTTGAGCTCGGGGTCCTCCCCGAATGCGTCGTAGAGGATCGTCGTGCCTGACCGGCGCATCCCCAGGATGAAGACGTTCACGGCGAAGACGCTACATGCGCCTAAAAGTCGCGGCCGGTAATGCGCTCGTACGCCTCGACGTACTTGGCGCGCGTGCCGTCGACCACCTCTAGCGGCAGCTCGGGGCCGGGCGGCGAGTGGTCCCAGCCCGACTCGTCGAGCCAGTCGCGCACGTACTGCTTGTCGAAGGACGATTGGCCGCGGCCAGGCTCGTATGAGTCGGCGGGCCAGAAGCGAGAGGAGTCGGGCGTCAGCACTTCATCGCCCAGGACCACCTCGGCTCCCGGCGAGGCGCCGAACTCGAACTTGGTGTCGGCGATGATGATCCCGCGCTCCGCCGCGTGCGCAGCGGCGTGCTCGTACAGGGCGATCGAGGTGTCCCGGAGGTTCTCCATGAGGCCGCGGTCGCCGATTGTCTCCACCGCGCGCTCGAACGAGATGTTCTCGTCGTGGTCGCCGACCTCGGCCTTCGTCGCGGGGGTGAAGATCGGCTCGGGAAGCTTCTCGGACTCCTGAAGTCCCCCGGGCAGCTTGATCCCGCACACCTCGCCGGTCTTCCCGTACTCCTTCCAACCCGACCCGGTGATGTAGCCGCGGACGACGCATTCGACCGGGTACATGTCGAGCTTTTGAACCCGCAGGCCGCGACCCTTCGCCTCCGCGGGAACCTCCTCGGTGATCATGTGATTGGGGCAGATGTCGCTCGTGGTCTCGAACCAGAAGACGGACATGCGCGTGAGCACCGCGCCCTTGTCGGGAATTGGGGTCGGCAGGACTACGTCATAGGCGGAGATGCGATCGGAGGCGACCATCAAAAGGTCGCCGTCGATCTCATACATCTCGCGGACCTTGCCGGAGGCCACGAGCCGCAGATCGGAGAGATTGGTTTGGGAGGTGTCGCTCATCGAGGCGCCGATGCTAACGCGGCCGCAAGGAAAACCTGTGGTTAGCTAGCGGCGCATGGCCCGTTCGATCCATCCGCTTGCAGAGATCCGCCGCCGCCGCAGGCTTCTCGCCGAAAAGATCGTGCCCCTTCCCGCCCCCGTTCCCTTCGTGATCGGCGTCAACCGCTCGGGCACGACGCTCCTTCGGATGATGCTGGACTCGCACCCCGAGCTGGCGGTGCCGCCCGAGACGCATTTCATCCCCGCCCTCCACGATCACCTCAAGGCGCTCGGCGAGGCCCGCTCGGACGACGTCGCCGACTTCCTGGTCGCGCACAGGCGCTGGGGCGACTTCGGCATCTCCGAGCAGGATCTGCGCAAGCGCCTTGGGGAGGCGCCGGGCACGGAGCCGGCGCACGTCCTGCGCTCTTTCTACGGCCTCTACGCGGAAACGCAGGGCAAGGAGCGCTACGGGGACAAGACTCCCGGCTACGTGAAACAGATGAAGGTGGTCGAGCTCTGCCTTCCCGAGGCGCGCTTCGTGCATCTGATCCGCGACGGGCGCGACGTGGCGCTTTCGCGTGACGAGCGCATCCAGGCCGAAGAGCTCTCCGTGGAACGCCTCGCGAAGATCTGGAAGCGGCGGATCAGGCGCGCGCGCCGCAGGAGCACGCAGATCAAGCACTACCTGGAGGTTCGCTACGAGGACCTGGTGACCGACCCGGAGGACGTATTGCGAGAGATCTGCGCCTTCGCCAAGATCGAGTACGACCCAGCGATGCTGCGCTACCACGAGCGCTCAGGCGAGCGCCTCAGGGAGATCGCGCGGGATCTGCCCGAGGAGGAGGGTGGAACTCTCCGCCCAGCGACCGAGCGTCTCAGTGCCCACTCGCGGGTCACCGAGGCGCCTCGACAGGACCGGATCGCGGTTTGGCGCCGCGAGATGCCGCCCGAGGACGTCGCCAGGTTCGAGGGGATCGCGGGCGACCTGCTCGAAGAGCTGGGCTATCCGCTCTCGGACTCCTCGCTCTGAGCCTGAGCGAGGGCGGGCAGCCGCTCGTAGGCCTGGCGCAGGTGCGCGGCGGAGCTCACCCCGTCGGCTTCGAGGCGCTCGAGGGTCTCGCGGTAGCGCCGCTCCAGCGACTCCTGCCGGCGCGCGGAGATGTTCTCGCGCCAGCGCTCGGTGTTCGCCCCCTGCACGCTCATCTGCTTGAAGAAGAACTGCCGCATCCCGCCGCTCAACCTGACCCCGACGAAATCGGCGAGCTCACGCGCCGCCTCGAAGCGCGGCGGGGTGAGGAGCGCCTCGAGGCTCACCTGCATGAGCTGTTCATCGGGGATCCGGCGAGCGCCGTCCTCGATCCGGCGGATCCTGCGCTCGAACCACTCGATGCCCTGCTTTCTGGTCCGGGGGTAGATGATCCCGCGCGTCTGCGAGACGCGAGAGGCCGAGGCGTCGCGCCCGTCGCGGACGACGTGGACGAAGCTCGCCTCGGGAAAGAGGTGCACGAGCGTCTCTGATTGCGCCACGGTGTCGCAGCTCTGCTCGACCAGTCCACTCGCTCCCTTCTCGGCCGCGAAGGGCCACAGTAGATCCAAGAAGAGCCTGCGGCAGGCGTCATCGGGTTGGTCCGCGTCGAACTCCTCTTCGAAGGCTGTGACCGCCGCCTGGAAGCGCGCCTCAGGGACAAACCTGAACATCCCGCGCTCGCGCCCGTTCATCCTCCCGCGCCACCAGAACCCGCGAAGGCGCTTGAGAAACTGATCGCGCGTCACGCTGCCGTCGAGGAGGCCGGGGAAGCCACGCTCCTCGACGTGAAAGCGGCACTCGACGCCGATCGCCGCGATGCGAGAGTGGCGGCCCAAGAAGCGGGAGACGATGTGCGTGCCGCTGCGGCCCGTGCCGCCGACAAACGTGATCGGGGAGACGTGCTTTGCCGGCCGCTCCCTGTACTCATAGTGTGGCCGCTCGCGGCCCTTCGAGGAGCGGCCGTCCTCGGCTTCGAGCCTGGCCATGGCGCCGAAAGTTAGAGGGGAGTCAGCCGTCGAGCGCGTCGAGGCGCTTGAGCACCGCGGGTACGTGGCCCAGGTAAGCCTCGTAGTCGAGCACCGCGTCGAGGTCGAGGCCGGGCGCGGCAGCCGCCAGAAGCTCGCGGAACGGGGTGCCGGTGTCCCATGCTTTCTGCGCTGCCTCCTGGACAGTGCGGTAGGCATCGTCCCGCGTCATCCCGGAATCGACGAGCGCCGTCAGGGCGCGCTGGCTGAAGATCGCGCCGTGGGTGAGCTCCAGGTTCTCGCGCATCCTTTCGGAGTGGACGACCATGTCGCGGGCGACGCGCGCCGCCAGATGCTGCATGTAGTCGAGGCCGATCGTCGCGTCGGGGAGGACTACTCGCTCGGCGCCGGAGTGCGAGATGTCCCGCTCGTGCCACAGGGCGACGTTCTCGAGCCCCGTCTGCGCGTAGCCCCGCAAGACCCGGGCAAGGCCAGTGATGCGCTCGCAGGTGATGGGGTTTCGCTTGTGCGGCATGGCGGACGAGCCCTTCTGGCCCTTGCCGAACGGCTCTTCCACCTCGCGGATCTCGGTTCGCTGAAGGTTTCTCACCTCGGTCGCGAAGCGCTCAAGCCCCGCACCGGCGAGCGCGATCGCCGAAAGAAGTGCCGCGTGGCGGTCGCGTGGCACGACCTGGGTCGAGACGTCCTCCGAGCGGATGCCGAGGCTCTCGCAAACCCTTTGCTCGATCGCCGGAGGCACCGAGGCGTAGGTGCCGACGGCGCCGGAGATCGCCCCCACCGAAGCGTTCGCGAACGCCTCTTCCAGTCGGTCCAGGTTCCGCTGCGCCTCGAAGGCGAAGCCGGCGAGCCTCAGGCCAAACGTCGTCGGCTCGGCGTGGACGCCATGGGTGCGCCCGGCGCAGAGGGTGGTGGCGTGCTCGCGGGCACGATCACGAAGCGCGTCCCGGTACTCGCGGGCCCCCGCGACGACGATCTCACCCGCTTCTTTGATCTGAAGCGCAAGCGCGGTGTCGAGGACGTCCGAGGACGTCAGGCCGTAGTGGATCCAGCGGCCCTCTTCGCCTACCGACTCAGCGACGACGTCGACGAACGCCGCGACGTCGTGGTTCGTCGTGCGCTCCCGCTCCGCCACTGCCTCCACTTCGAACCTCGCGCTCTCACGCGCCGCGGTCGCGGCTTCGGCGGGAACCACGCCTTCCGCGGCCCACGCATCCGTCGCCGCTAGCTCGACAGCGAGCCAGCCTTCCATCTTGCGGCGGTCGGTCCAGACCGCGCCGATTTCGTCGCGTGTGTACCGGGGTATCACCTGGTCAGCATGTGATGATGCGTGCGGCCAGGATGCCTGCGTTCTTCGAGCCGTCGATGGCGACGCACGCGACAGGGATGCCGGGGGGCATCTGGACCGCCGAGAGCAACGCGTCGAGCCCGCCGAGCGACTTGCCCAGGATCGGGACGCCGATCACCGGCAGGTCAGTGTGGGCCGCGGCGACGCCGGGGAGCGCTGCTGACATCCCGGCGCCCGCGATGATCACCTTGAGCCCGCGCATGCGCGCGTTGTGGCAGTACTCGCGCACCATCTCGGGATCGCGGTGTGCGCTCATCACTCGAACCTCGTAGCGGATGCCGGCTTCCTGAAGCGCCTCGCCGGCCCCCTGCATCTTCGGTTTGTCGTTCTTCGAGCCCATGATGATTCCGACCCGCGGCGCATCGACCTCGATCTCCGAGAATGCTGTCTCGACATCGGGCATCGTCTCGGGCGGGGGCGCGTCTGGGGCTGGATCGGCCGTTCCCGTCTGCGTTTCGCGCCCCCCGGTCGGATCCGCTGTCTCCATGTGTTTCCCTTTCTCCCGGCGCTCTTCAGCCAGGGACGCGCTCGGTCGCCCTGAGCGCGATGTCGGTGCGCATTTGCATGCCTTCGAAGTCGATCATCGCGGCCGCCTCGTAGGCGCGGTCGCGAGCCTCTGCCGGTCCCGGCCCCAGCGCCGTCACGTTGATCACGCGCCCACCGGCCGTGACGACCGCGCCGCTTTCGTCACGCGCGGTGCCCGCGTGCGTCAGCTCGATGCCATCGAGCCGTGCAGCGTCCTCAAGGCCGGTGATCACGTCGCCCTTTGACGAAAACTGTGGGTATCCCGCCGACGCGAGCACGAGGGTGACCGCCCAATCGCCGGTGAAGTCCGCGTTCACGCCCGCAAGCCCGCCCGGCTCGCGGCTGGCGAGGCACAGCTCCGCCAGATCTGACCGGAGGCGCGGCAGGACGGCCTGCGTCTCGGGATCGCCGAAGCGGGCGTTGAACTCGAGGACCTTGGGTCCGTCCGAGCTCATCATGAGGCCGGCGTACAAGACGCCGCGAAAAGGCGTCCCGCGCTCGGCCATCAACTCGACAACGGGCCGATGGACCAGGTCGGCGAGCTCTTCCACTCGCTCTCGGTCGGTGCCGGGCACCGGCGAGTAGCTGCCCATCCCGCCGGTGTTCGGGCCCTCGTCGCCGTCGAAGATTCGCTTGTAGTCCTGGGCGGGGGCCAGCGGCACGACGTTCTCGCCGTCGCAGAGCGCGAGGAGCGAGAGCTCCTCTCCATGGAGAAATTCCTCGAGCACAACCTCGGTCTGGCCGAAGCGGCGCTGGTTGAAGAAGACGTCAATCGCGTCGTGAGCCTCCTCTTCCGAGTGGCAGATGATCACGCCCTTGCCCGCCGCCAGGCCGTCGGCCTTGAGAACGAGCGGGTAAGTCGCTTCGGCCAGCTTTTCGAGGGCGTGCCGGGCATCGCTCAGGGTCTCGTGAGAAGCGGTTGGCACCCCTGCGTCGGCCATCAGCTCCTTTGCGTGGACCTTCGAGCCCTCGAGACGCGCTGCCTCGGCCGTCGGCCCGAACGCGCCGATGCCCGCATGCTCGAGTGCGTCCACGGCGCCGGCCACCAGCGGCGCTTCGGGACCCACAATCACCAGATCCACGTCTTCGGCCTTGGCCGTGGCGACGATCGCATCGACGTCCTCGGCACCGGCGTCCACTACTCGAGCGTCCTCGGCGATGCCGGCGTTTCCTGGCGCACATAGGACCTCGGAGGCAATAGCCGACCGGCCGAGCGCGCGCACGATCGCATGCTCACGCCCCCCGCCACCGACGACGAGGACCTTCATATGAGCCTGTTCGGGCGGGCGGGCGTCAGCTCTCGGGTCTTAGATCGAGTCGGCGAACTGGTCGCTGGGGATCGCTACAAGCGTCTCGGAAGTCATCGTGCCGCGCGAACCGAGCTCGACAGAGACCTTGGCCATCGTCTCCGGGTCAGGGGCCTCGACGACCGTGATGAAGTCGAACCGGCCGAGCGTCGCGTACTGCTCGACCACCTTCGCGCCCAGCGCCTCCACTTCCTTGTTGACCTCGCCGACGCGATTCGGGTTGGACTTGAGCGTCCTTACGCCGTCCGCGGTCAGGTTGGTGAGCATCACGTAGGTCGGCATCTCGTCCTCCTCGTACAGAAAATCGGCCGCAAAAGCTGTCTCCCTCACACTACCTCCTGAGCGGCTTCCCAATCGCCTCTCGCGGAGTGCCGCTCGCTCAGTGGCCGGTCTCAACGAGCTCTCCGAGCGCTCCGACGGTCCGGTCCCAGCTGAGCTCGGCGCGGCGCTCGAGGGCTCCGCGCTCCAGCCGGGCTCGGAGCGCAGGGTCGCGCAGCCGCTCGATCGCCTTCGTGAGCTGGCGGCGGTCGGGGTCGAACGAGCCGATGTCAGAGCGGGGTCGCTGCTTGGATGGCTTGCCTCGCACGAGCAGGCCGTTGCGCTCGGCCTGGACCACCTCGTTCATCGGTGGGTTGTCGTTGGTCACGATCGGCATCCCGAGCGCGGTCGCCTCGAAAAGGTGAAGGCCGAGTCCCTCCCAGCGGCTTGGCGCCAGGCAGGCGTCCGCAGATGCAAAGAGCCGCATGTGCTCTTCGGTCGGGAGGTCTTCTGCGATCACCTCGACCCGCGCGTCCTTGCGGGCGGCATCGCGCACGGCGTCGACGCCTCGCTCGACCTGGGCCTTTACCACCAGGCGCAGCTCATCCCCCCTTGCCTTGCGAAACGCTTCAAGGGTGAGGTCGAGCGGCTTTCGCTTCGACATGAATCCGCCCGGGAAGAAGAGCCGGACCTTGCCGTCGTCGTTTCGCGAACGCTCGCGGATCAACTCCGGGTGGATGCCCCAGGGGACGCGCGGGGTGTCGAGCCCAAGCTCGCGGTAGCGGTTCTCTTCTGCCGCGGTAACCGCGTACACGTTCGTGAACGCGCGCCGTGCCGGCTCGACATGCTCGGCGGCGAAGTGCTCCCAGACGAACCTCCCGTAGGTCCTGACGCCGGCTCGCTTGAGGGCTTCGATCTCCTCGAACTGGTAGTTCTGGTCGAAGAGCGCCGCATCGAGGGAATTGTCGCGTGCCCAGGCGAGCAGCTCGTCGTCTGGGATCCGGTAGCTCGAGGCGACCGTCACGCCCGGCTGGCTCCAGACACCGCTCTCGTCGACGAACGAGGGCTTGATGTTGGTCTCCCGCGTCGGCCGGGCGAGGACGAAGCTCTCGTGGCCGAGCGTCTCGAGCGCCGAGCGAAGGTGGCGGCCGACCACGCCCTGCCCGCGGTTGAACCAGTAGGAGGAGACGCCGATCCGCATCCCGTCAGCCTCGCGCGAGCGGATAGCCGAGCTCTTCGAGGAGATCCCCGGCGACTTCCTCGTAGCCGGCGATCTCTTCTTGGGAAAGCTCGGTGCGCCAGCGCTCGATCCGGTCGGTTCGAGGCGGCTCCGAGGTTCGCGAGTGGGCCGCGATTCGCTCCGAGCCGGGCCGCACCCGGCCACCTTGGCCGGGGAGATCGCTCAGTTCAGACAGACGCTCCGAGGCGCCCTCGTGATAGTCGAGCATCGCCGGGTCGAAGCCGAGCGCGATGTGATCACAAACCCGCCGGAGAGCGGCCTCGGGATCAGCGGTCAGGTCTTCGTAGCGGAGCTCGAGGTAGTGCTCGACTTCGCGCGACTGATCGCGCGCGGAGTCGATCCGCCGCTTCCAGGTCTCGGCTTCCGCGCGTACGGGGGTCGGCTCCCGTCCGCGCTTTGCTGCCCGGGCACGCCGCGAAACCGCGACTGCGCGCCCGTCGCGGATCAGATGGACGAACCGCGCCTGGTCGCCGAGGGCCTGACCGATCTTCGAGATCGACTCGATGTAGACGGGCGTCTTGTCGCCCCAGCGGTGCTTTCCATGCCGCTTCGCGTATGCGGCGTAGAAACCGTTGATCGCTCCAGCCGGACTTGAGCCGGCTCCCTCGAAGGCCTTCCGCAATTCATCCTCATTGAGGCCGAAGTCGCGCCAGCCGGGATAGGTCTGGACCACGCGAACGAGGTCCACCGCGTGTGGTTCGCCCGTTGCCAACAGGTAGATCAGCGCCGGCAGAAAGTGGGTCTCGGGCGGGATCGCCAGCTCGGGATGCGCGTCGAGCATCAGCCGTAGGAGTGTCGTGCCCGAGCGCCCCACCCCGACGACGAAGGGCACGGGCTTCCTCTCGTCGCTCACACGTCCAAGTCTAGGTCGCTAGGCGACGTCCGCCACCGCGATCGGCGCCGGGCGGAACACGAGCTCGCCGTCCTCGGCGTCAACTCGCACCCGGTCGCCATCCTTAAAGTCGCCCTCGAGCAGCTTCAGCGCGAGCGGGTCGACAAGGCGGCGCTGGATCACCCGGCGCAACGGTCGGGCGCCGTAGGTCGGATCGAAGCCGAGGTTGCCGAGGAGCGTGCGGGCCTCGCCGGTCAACTCGATCTCGATGCCGCGCTCGGAGACACGGCGCGTGAGGAGCTCCACCTGGAGCTCGACGATGCGGTCGATATCCGCCCGGGACAGGCGATGGAAGATCACGGTCTCGTCGACGCGGTTGAGGAACTCGGGCTTGAAGGTGGTGGCCAGGATGCCCTCGATCCGCTCGCGTATGCGCTCGTCGATCGACTCCGATGCGATCTCGGCCGAGCCGACGTTCGAAGTCATGATGAGGACTGAGTTTGTGAAGTCCACCGTGCGGCCCTTGCCGTCGGTGAGCCGGCCGTCGTCCATGATCTGAAGCAGGACGTTGAAGGCGTCGGGGTGGGCCTTCTCGATCTCGTCGAGGAGGATCACCGCGTACGGGCGCCGGCGCACGGCCTCGGTGAGCTGGCCGCCTTCGTCGTAGCCGACGTACCCGGGCGGGGCACCGATCAGGCGCGCGACCGCGTGCTTTTCCATGTACTCAGACATGTCGATGCGGACGATCGCCTGCTCGGAGTCGAACATGAATTCGGCGAGCGCCTTCGCGAGCTCTGTCTTACCGACTCCCGTCGGGCCGAGGAAGAGGAAGGAGCCGATCGGCCGGTTGGGATCGGCGAGGCCGGCGCGGGAGCGGCGCAACGCGTTCGACACCGCTTCGACCGCCTCGTCCTGTCCGATGACGCGATCGTGAAGGCGCTCCTCCATGTGGATGAGCTTTTCGACCTCACCTTCGAGGAGGCGGGAGACCGGAATGCCCGTCCACTTCGCGACGACCTCGGCGACGTCCTGGTCGGAGACCTCGTCGGTCAGCATGGAAGCGCCTGATGCGTGGAGCTCGGCGAGCTTTGATTCCTGCTCGGCGAGAATGTCCTCCAGTTCGGGGATCTCGCCGTAGCGGATCTTCCCTGCGAGAGCCAGATCGGCGTCGCGCTGCGCGCGGTCGAAGCGGCGCTCGGCGTCCGCGATGTTTGCCTTAGCGACCTCGATCGCCTCGATCGCCTGCTTCTCGTTTTGCCAGCGCGCAGTCATCTCGGCCGAGCGCTCGCCCAGGTCAGCAAGCTCCTGCTCGATCGTCTCTAGCCGCGCTTTCGAAGCCTCGTCCTTCTCCTTCTTGAGGGCCTGCCTCTCGATCTCGAGCTGAGTCTCGCGGCGCTTCACCTCGTCGATCTCGGTGGGAACCGAGTCGATCTCGATCTTGAGGCGGGATGCGGCCTCGTCGATCAGGTCGATCGCCTTGTCAGGAAGGAAACGGTCCGCGATGTAGCGCTCGGATAGCGTTGCCGCCGCGACCACGGCCGAGTCGGTTATGCGGACGCTGTGGTGGGTCTCGTAGCGCTCCTTGAGGCCCCGGAGGATCGCGATCGTGTCGCCGATGTCGGGCTCGCCGACGAGCACGGGTTGAAAGCGGCGCTCGAGCGCGGCGTCCGGCTCGATGTGCTTGCGGAACTCATCGAGCGTCGTCGCGCCGACGGCGCGCAGCTCGCCGCGAGCGAGCATTGGCTTGAGGAGGTTGGCGGCGTCAACCGCGCCCTCGGCCGCACCTGCGCCCACGATCGTGTGGAGCTCGTCGATGAAGAGGACGATGCGCCCCTGCGCCTCCTGGACCTCTGAGAGCACAGCCTTCAAGCGCTCCTCGAACTCGCCGCGGTACTTCGAGCCTGCCAGGAGCGAGCCGATATCGAGGGCGATCACGCGCCGGTCGCGAAGCGAGTCGGGCACGTCGCCGTCGACGATTCGCTGAGCGAGCCCCTCGACGATCGCGGTCTTGCCCACGCCGGGCTCGCCGATCAGGACCGGGTTGTTCTTCGTGCGCCGCGAGAGCACCTGAATCACGCGGCGGATCTCCTCGTCGCGCCCGATCACGGGGTCGAGCTTCTGCGCCTCCGCCTCGGCGGTGAGGTCGCGGCCGAACTTGTCGAGCGCCTCCGCCATCTCTTCGGCGTTCGGCGAGGTGACCCGACCCGGGCCCTGGATCTCGCCCAGCGCGTTGGCGATCGCGTCCGGCTCCGGCAGCATGTGCGAGACCGGCGACTCGTCAGCCGCGAGGGCGAGCAGGAGGTGGCCGACGGTGATGTACTCGTCCCCCCGCTTCGACATCTCGCGCTCGGCGGTTTCCAGGGCGCGAATCAGCGTCTGAGACGGCCGGACTTCCTGGGACGCGTCGCCCGAGAGCGTTGCCAGGCCCGCGATCTCCTCTCGCACGTCGGCAGCGGTGGCCACCGTGTCGACCGAGAGCTTCTTCGAAGCCCCGACGTGGCAAGGCCGTTCTCCTGCTCGAGGAGGGCGAGGAGCAGGTGCGCGGGCGCGACCTCGGTGTTACGCGAGGTGCCCGCAAGGCGCTGAGCGGAGGCGATCGCCTCCTGGGCATGGTTTGTCAGGCGCTCTGGTCTCATGACCAAGACATGGTAGCAAAAAATCTAAGTGTGTACGACTAAAGGTTAGCCACGAACCCTCAAGTTGGTACCTGGCACCTTTAGGAGCGTTGAGGTAGCTACGAACGCAGGCGGCTGACCAGCCAGGCGCCGGCGGCGGTGGCCGGTCCGGCGCCTGCCAGTCCGCGGAGGCCCGGTTTTCGCTCTTGCATGCCGGCAGCGGTGAGCAGGGCGAACGTCAATGTGTCGGCCGCATCGCAAGCCATCACCGCCACCGCGGGCGCCAGCGGCCGGCCTCCGTCTCGAAGCTCGGCGCCGAGCCACGCGCCCAGGATCAGGTCGCGAGTACCAGCCAGCCGCGAAACCGCAAGCGTTTCGCTATTCATCGGTTTCACGCCGAGGGCCTTCGCGGCAACCGCTGGCGCGATCCAGAAGCCCGCGCCGATCGCCATCCGGCCTACGGCAAGCGCCGCGCCGACGATCTTTTCATCGTCTCCGAGTCGTTTACGCCTCTTCCCCATGAGATGAAGTTTCTCAGACTTATCCTTTGCTGCCCTTGGACTCTCGCCCGAGAATCCGGCCCGCCGCCGTTCCGACACTTTCAGTAGCGGCCGTGACCGGGTGCTTCACCCTTGCGGTGTTCGGGGGGGTCAAGTTCGGCGAGGCGGTAAGTACGCCTCCTGAAACCGCGGGCTCCTCGCAAACGGACCACGCGGCCCGGGTCTCGCCCGTCCTCGCGAAGGCGAAGGCGAAGGCTGGCAAGGGCCGGGTTTCATGGCCCGCGAAGGGATCCGAGGACGACGCGCAGAGGATCGCCGAAGGCCGGACTGGGCTCGTCTCGTTCGCCGCAATAGGACCGGAGGGGCGGGCGATCGGATTCGACGCGGGCCGGACGTTCTTCTCGGCGAGCGTGTCGAAGGCGATGTTGCTGGTCGCGGAGCTGCGTCGCCTCCGGCGCGAGGAGCTGCCCCTCGACGAGGCGACTCGAACAACCCTGAATCAGATGATCACGCTCTCAGACAACGACGCCGCCGACGCGATCTACGAGCGGGTCGGCGACGCGGGACTCAACGAGGTCGCAGAGGTCGCGGGGATGGCTGACTACTCCGGTGGCGTCGGTCACTGGTCGAACGTGCAGTTGAGCGCTGGCGACCTCGCGCTCTTCATGTCGGAGATCGACGAACTCCTCAACCTTCCGGGAGGCGACACGGCCAACGAGATGATGAGCTCCATCATCCCTTCGCAGAGCTGGGGAGTACCCGAAGTCGCGCCAGCGGAGGCCCGGGTTCGCTTCAAGGGCGGCTGGCGGCCGGGCGAGACCGGTGAGCTCGTTCACCAGATGGCGCACGTCGACCTGCACGGGGAGAGCTACTCGGTGGCGGTCATGACCGACGGCAATCCCTCGCAGTCCTATGGCGAGGAGACGATTCGCCTGATCGCGGCCGAGCTCCTGGCGACCGAGAAGCGCTAGTTCTCCGCCCGCTTGACCCGGATCTTCACCGGCTCCATTCCCTCTGACTCGTACTTGCCGTAGGGGACGATCTCGGCTCGACCCTCGCGCTTTACGCGCTCGATCGCGTTAGCCATCTCGGCTTCGAGCTTGGCCGTTCGCTCGCGGAGCTTCGCCATCTCGGCGCGCGCCTTCTCGAGCTCGGTCTCCATCTCAAGCACGGTCTCGACGCCGGCGAGGTTGAGGCCCTCCTCGGCGGTCATCTTCTGGATGCGGCGAAGGCGCTCGACGTCGTCTTGTGAATAGAGACGGGTGTTTTTGGGCGAGCGCTTCGGCGTGATCAGGCCGCGCGCCTCGTACATGCGAAGCGTCTGCGGGTGCATCTCGGCGAGCTCGGCCGCGACCGAGATCATGAATACCCCTCGGCTCGAGGACACTCTGACGGTGGTCTGGCTGCGGCGCGAAGGAGGGTGCGAGGTCATGACTTCATCTTCTCCTTCTCGGCGGTCGGCTTCGAGCGCGCCGCGCTCAGGATCCGCTCACGCGGATCGTGGCCGTTCAGCGCCTTCGCCAGGTCTTCGACAGCTCGCTTGCCTGCTCGCGAGAGATCGGAGGGGACTTCGATCTCGAGCCGGTAGTGGATGTCGCGGCGCCCACGACCGCTCGGCCGCGGGGGTCCCTCGCCGCGGAGGCGCTGCAGCGTGCCGTGTTGCGTGCCCGCCGGGACTCGGATGCGCTTCGTTCCGTCAAGGGTGGGCACTTCGACCGTCGCCCCGTTGATCGCCTCGGGGATAGTGATCGGTACGCGCACTTCGAGGTTCCCGTCCGATCGCCGAGCGAAGACGGGCGACGGCGCAACGTGGACCCGGACGTAGAGGTCGCCGGCCGGGCCGCCGCCGGGCCCCTCCTCGCCCTTGCCTGCGACCCGGATGCGGCTTCCGTCGTGGACGCCGGCGGGGACTTTCACCCGGTAGCGCTTTCGCTGCATCGTGAGGCCGGAGCCCTGACAGGTGGGACAGGGATCGTCCACGACCTCACCGCGGCCGCCGCACTGGGCGCACGGCTGAGAGATCGAGAAGAAGCCCTGGCTTTCGGAGTCAACGCCGCGGCCATGACAGCGTGGGCAGGTGTGGGGAACTGTGCCCGGCTTTGCGCCCGAACCGCCGCACGTCGTGCAGGACGCTTGCTTCGGAACCGTGACCGTGATCTCGGTCCCGGCCATCGCCTGGTCGAAGCTGAGCGAGACGTTGGTCTCGAGATCGTTTCCGTGCATCGCCGCCCCGCCGCGGCCGCGAGAGAAGAACGAGAAGATGTCGCCCAGGTTCTGCGCTGCGCCGCCAGCGAAGTTCCGCGGGTCGAACCCGAAGGCTCCGCCCGAGTCGTACTCGCGGCGCTTCTCGGGGTCGGACAGAGTGTCGTAGGCGCCCTGGATCTCCTTGAAGCGCTCCTCGGCCGCGGGGTTGTCGGGGTTGCGGTCGGGGTGGTTGTCGCGCGCGAGCTTTCGGTACGCCTTCTTGATCTCCTCGGCGGAGGCCTTCTTGTCGACGCCGAGGACTGAGTAGAGGTCTTGGGCCATTGCGGGGCCTCCTTACGAGGTGACGACCACCCGGGCGGGGCGGATCAGGATGTCGCCGAGGACGTAACCGCGCTGGAGCGTCTCGGCGACGATCCCGGCTTCTTCTGAGTCGATTGCCGGCCGTGCCGAGAGGGCCTCGTGGAGGCTCGGGTCGAACTTCTCTCCCGCAGGATCAAACGACTCGACGCCGGCGCTGCGAAGCGCGCCGACGATCTCTGAGTGGACGAGCGCGACTCCGGCAGCGAGCGCCTCGTGGGCCGAGACCTCGCGGCTCGCGGGCTCCTCCGCCGCTCCCGCGGCGCGGCTCGGCCCGTCGGGCGGCTGGAGATCCACCCCGGCAGCCTGAAGCGCCCGCTCGAGGTTGTCCACCGCGGGCACGAGGCCGCGCGCGACGTGCGCGCGGCCACGGCGCTCGGCTTCGTGTGAGTCCCGCGCGGAGCGCTTGCGGAAGTTCTCGAGATCGGCCCGGCTGCGCTGGGCGAGATCGAGGTACTCGTCGCGCTCGCGCTCGAGCTCGGTCAGGCGGTCGTGCTCGGTGGCGTCTGTGGGGTCAGGCCCCTCGCCAACGTCTGCCGGAGCCTCAGCTTCCGGAGGGGAGGGGTCAGACCCCGCTCCCGGGTCGGCGTCGGCCGCCTCCGTCTCTGCGACGTCCGCTTCGACCTGGGGTCGCTTCGCCATTACGCGCGCTCCTCGTCAACCACCTCGGCGTCGACAACCTCCTCCTCGGCTTCGGCCTCGGCCGAGGCGCCGTTTGCGGACGTCGCGCCATCCGCGCCGTCCGCACCTTCGGCCGCAGCCGCCTGGTAGATGCGCTCCGAGATGCCGTGGAACTTGGTCTGGAGCGCTTCGGTCTTGGCGGTGAGGTCGGCAGCGTCCGCCGAATCGAGCGACTCGCGGATCGCCGCGATTTGCGACTCGATGTCGGACTTCTCCTCGTCGGAGATCTGCTCGTCCAGCTCCGATACCTGCTTTTCAGCCGTGTACGCGGCGTTCTCGGCGACGTTTCGCGCCTCGGCGAGCTCGCGCTGCGAGCGGTCCTCGTCGGCATGTGCTTCGGCGTCCTTGATCATCTGCTCGACCTCGGACTCGTCGAGCCCGGAGCCGCCCTTGATCTCGATCGACTGCTCCTTGCCGGTGCCGAGGTCCTTGGCCGAGACTGAGAGGATGCCGTTCGCGTCGATGTCGAAGGCGACCTCGATCTGCGGCATGCCGCGAGGCGCCGGCGGGATGCCGGTGAGCTGGAACTTGCCAAGCGACTTGTTGTAGGCCGCCATCTCGCGCTCGCCCTGGAGGACGTGGATCTCGACCTCGGGCTGATTGTCCTGAGCGGTCGAGAACGTCTCGGCCTTGCGCGAGGGGATCGTCGTGTTTCGCTCGATGAGCCTCGTCATCACGCCGCCCTTGGTTTCGATTCCGAGGGTGAGCGGGGTGACGTCGAGCAGGAGGACGTCCTTCACGTCGTCCGAGAGCACGCCGGCCTGGATCGCAGCACCGATAGCGACGACCTCGTCCGGGTTCACGCCCTGGTGCGGGTCCTTGCCGGTGAGCTCCTTCACCTTCTCCTGGACGGCGGGCATGCGCGTCATACCGCCGACGAGGACCACGTGGTCGATCTCGGTCGCCGACGCGTCTGACATCGCCTGCTTGACGGGCGCAACGACGCGCTCGAGCAGGTCCGACGTGAGTTCGGCGAGCTTCGCGCGGGAGAGGCGCATCTCGAGGTGGCGCGGCTGGTTGTCGACAGCCGTGATGAACGGGATCGAGATCTGCGTCTCCTGCGTCGAAGAGAGCTCGATCTTCGCCTTCTCCGCCGCCTCGTAGAGGCGCTGGAGCGAGTTCTTGTCCTGTGAGAGATCGACGCCCTGGTCGCGCTTGAACTCGGCCACCATCCATTCGACGATCGCCTTGTCCCAGTTGTCGCCGCCGAGGTGGTTGTCGCCGGCGGTCGCGAGGACCTTGAAGACGCCGTCGCCGATCTCGAGGATCGAGACGTCGAAGGTGCCGCCGCCGAGGTCGAAGACGAGGACGTTCTGGTCTTCGGCCGACTTGTCGATGCCATAGGCGAGAGCCGCCGCGGTCGGCTCGTTGATGATGCGCTTGACGTCGAGGCCCGCCACCTTGCCGGCGTCCTTCGTAGCCTGGCGCTGGTCGTCGTTGAAATACGCGGGGACGGTGATGACCGCCGATTCGACCGGCTCGCCAAGCTTTGCCTCGGCATCGGCCTTCAGCTTCTGGAGGATCATCGCGGAGATCTCGGGCGGCGAGTACTGCTTGCCGCGCACGTCCACGCGCACGTCGCCACCGGGGCCGGCAACGACCTTGTAGGGGACGATCGTCTCCTCTTCCTTGACCTCGGCCTCCTTGCGGCCCATGAAGCGCTTGATCGAGAAGATCGTGTTCTCCGGGTTCATGACCGCCTGGCGCTTGGCGACGGTGCCGACGAGACGGTCGCCGCCCTCGGTGAACGCGACTACGGACGGGGTGGTGCGCCCGCCTTCGGAGTTCTCGAGCACGGTCGGCTCGCCGCCTTCGAAGACGGCGACGCACGAGTTGGTTGTTCCGAGGTCAATGCCGATGGTCTTGGCCATGTCTGATTCTCCTGGTTCAGGTTTGGTTTCGTAAGAAATCTAAGCGAGAGGATAGCAGATATACGCACGTATTGGTCATACGTGGGGCGCCTCGGCGGGCGCCTGCCCCCTCCAGGAGGCCTAGTAATTTGGGCTCGCGATGCCGAATCGCCGTCCCTCGCTTCAGCGTTGGCCTCCTGGAGGGGGCATCCGCCCACCGAGTCACCCCGCCTTGAGCTAAGCGCGCGCCCGTCCCCGGCCCCGGGTCGGTCAGCCCGTGTCGGTGCTCGGGTCGTCTTCCGTGCAGGTGGGAGGTGGGTCTCTTGGGGCCTCGTCCGTGTCCGTCAGGGGCTCGGAATCGTCGCCGGCCTGACCGGCGTAGGCCCCGACGAATGCCGCGACCTCTTGGGCGTTCTCGCCCTGCAGGATGCCGGCCGGCATCCGCCCGTTCCCGAATCCGCACGTGATCGCCGAGATCGCGCGGTTGTACGAGCCTTCGTAGGTGGCGTTGCCACCTGGTGCCAGAACCTGATCGAGGTTGGGTCCGACGACCCCGTCGGAGCCGGCTGCCGCGAGGGTGTGGCACGGGCCGCAGTTGTTCGCGAAGAGGAGCTTTCCGTCTTCGTCTTGGCTTTTGACCGCCACCGGCGCAGCGCTTTCGGCGCCCTGGCCGGAGACGACCTTGACCACGACGAGGAGGCAAACCACCGCGAAGGCGCCGAAGATGAGGAAGGGGCCCCTGTTCACCGGCGCGAGTTTATATATGTGCCTGACACGAGTAAGGGGCGGGCGGCCGAAGCCGCCCGCCCCTTCTCGAACCCTTCTTCAGGCGTTACGGAGTGGGAGCCTCGATGAGCAGGCGCGACACAACGCCGCCGTGGTCGGACGGCCAGAGGCCGGTGCCGGTCCGGTTCGACTGGTCCGTCCCGATCAGCGTGGAGCTGAGCTCGAGTGACGTCCTGCGAGCCGAACGGCTTGCCCATCACGTGGTCGATCCTGGAGGTGAACGCCGGGTTGGCATCGCGGATCGTCTCCGAGAAGCAGCACGTGTTCACCTCCACGCCCAGGTCATCGAACCCGTCAGCGATGACGGTGTTGTAGGCGGCGTTGTTCGCACCGCCGCCTTGGCTGCGGCGGGTCGCTCGTCGGGTCGTCCGGATCCGAGTTGAGATCGCCGACCAGGACCACCGGCTTCGCCACGTCCGTGACGCCGCTTCCGATCGTCAGGTTTTGGGCCTGGAAGTTGCGGAACGTCGCATTGAACGCCTCGAGGTGCGTGTTGACGAACCGGAACTCTGTGCGCCCGCGGACGCGTCTTGACGTCGACCCACGTGTAGCCGCGCTTGACGGTGACCGAGCCGAACGCGGCCGTGTTGATCGGTCACGAACGTTCTGCGGGTAGTTCTCGCTACCGCTCGCGTTTACCTGGATGCCCTGTCTGACGAGGATGACGTCACGCATGAGGAGCCGCGCGTCAAAGTCGGGGTTTCCGTCCCCGGTCGTGTCGGCAGGGAACTCGAGATCCGCCTCTTCCTGGACCTCGGCCACCGAGTAGTTGAGGCCGCGGCGCCTAGAGCTCGTCCGTGAGGAGCTCGAGGTAGTCATAGACGGTCTCCGTCGCCTGGACGCTCGTGTTCACTTCGTCGTCGCGCATCCAGTGCGAGACCTCCTGGAGCCCGATGAGACCCGGCTTGGTGGCCTCGATCTCGTTGGCGAGCAGCTTCGCGCGAGCGTTGAAGTTCGCGTCCTGCATCTGCTTGTAGATGTTCGCCGACAGCCGTGTACGCAGTTGGCGCGTTCGGCGCGAGGATTGCGGGAGCGAGGTCCGCGCCCAGATAGAGGTTGCGTGTCATCACTTTCGCTCTCGCGTCCCTCACCACCGGCGTGCCTGCATTGGCCATGGCCGGGAAGACAATCGCGCTGATCGCGACGATCGCTGCGATTACGACCGCGTGGCCCTTGGCGCGAAAGCGCCCAGAACTGGTTCTCAAAACTTCCTCCTTTAGGTGGGCGACTTCGCCCGGATTACACCTGCCAAGGAGATAATGGCCTAACGAACAGACCTTTTCATCCGTAGTTTCCCGCAACTTGGCCGGCTTAATGAAGCCCGCGGTAAAGGCTTAACGAAGCCCGCGGTAGTACGGGCACATGCGGGAGAGCGCGCATTCCGAGCATTTCGGCCGTGCGGGGCGGCACAGCGCTCGCCCGTGGCGGATCAGGTTCACGTGGAGCTCGTAGGCGTCCTCGGGAGGCGTCACGCTGAGCATCTGGTCGTGCGCCTCGTCCCACGAGGCCTTCGAGCGGAACAAGCCGAGCCGGCCACCGACCCGGTGAACGTGCGTGTCCACGGGGATCTCGGGGCGGTCAAACGAGAAGATCATCACGCAGGCTGCCGTCTTCCGCCCGACGCCTGGGAGGTCCGTGAGGTAGGAGATCGCCTCGTCGCGGGGAGCTTCCGCCAGCCAGTCCAGGTCGATCGGATCGCCTACCTCTCGCAGGACCGCCTGGATCCGCGGCGCCTTCGTCGGCGCGAGCCCGCCGCGGCGAATCGACTCCTCGAGCTCCGCCGTCGGCGCGTCGCGAACCTCGGGCCAGGAGCTAAAGCGGGCGCGCATGCCGGCGTAGGCGACGTCGCGGTTGGTGTCCGAGGTGTTTTGCGAGAGGATCGTGAGGACGAGCTCGTGAACCGGATCGCCGTGCGGCTCGTTCACCGGCCTGCCGTACATCTCGCGGAGGCGGTCGCGGATCGCGATCACACGCCGCTTTGCCGGTCGCTTCCACTCTGCCTTCGGGCTCGAGCTCACGCGCCTAGGCTATGGCGCGTGTTGGAGTGGACCCGGCTCAAAGCGCGCCATAGACTGCCGCGCGTGATGGACGCGAAGGCCCGAGCTTGATGGAGTCGCAGGGGGGTGCGTCGAGCTCTCGCTCGTCCCAGGCATGGCGCTCGTACGCGCGAAACCGGCTGATCGAATCGCGGCTGACGCCGAACGCGATCTCGATGACGGGTCTCGCCGGGAACCTGGCGGCCGCCGCGCTCATCTTCGGCGACCTGATCCTGCTCGGCGGCCTTGCATTCATCGCCGGCTCTGTGATGGACACGCTCGATGGCCGCTACTCGCGCATGTCGGGCAAAGGCACGCTGTTCGGCGCCTTCCTCGATTCGACCCTCGACCGGATCGAGGAGGGAATCGTCCTCACCGCCATCGCCTGGCAGTTCGCCGAGGCCGGGGACTCGAACGCCGCCGCGGCGTGCGTCTTCGTAGTACTCGGGTCGCTCATGGTGTCCTACACGCGCGCGCGCGCCGAGGCGCTCGGCGTCGAGTGCACGGTGGGCATCGCGACTCGAGCGGTGCGCGTCGTGATCATCTCGATCGGGCTCGTTTTCGGGGCCGGCGAGCTGATCTCGGGCGTGGACTTGTTGCCTGCCTCCATATACGTGATGGCAGGGCTGACGACTTTCACGGTCGGCCAGCGGGTCTGGCACGTCCGCCGGGAGTTGCGTACCCAGGAGGCGCAAATGGACGGCGGGGTGTAACCCGGACGGGTGAGTGGCGTAAATTCCCTTCTACGCAATCAGCCAAAGCTTTGAGCGTCGCCCCCGCGACGCGGCCTGACCTGCTCCGAAAGGACTTCGTTCAATGAGCTCCATCAACGGAGAGGCCCACCAGACAAATGGCGCCTCTCGGAACGGCACGCGCCACGACGACGGCAAGGTCCGCGTCGCGATCGTTGGTGTCGGTAACTGCGCGAACAGCTTCATCCAGGGCATCGAGTACTACAAGGACGCCGATCCCGGCGAGCAGGTCCCGGGGCTTATGCACGTCGATCTGGGCGGCTACCACGTCCGGGACATCGAGTTCGTCGCGGCCTTCGACATCGACTCGGAGAAGGTCGGCAAGGACCTATCCGAGGCCATCTGGTCGGGCCAGAACGACACGATCAAGTTCGCCGACGTCCCTCACATGGGCGTCGAGGTCCACCGGGGAATGACGCACGACGGCCTCGGCAAGTACCTCAAGCAGAAAATCACCAAGGCGCCGGGCGAGACCGCCGACATCATCGGCATCTTGAAAGAGACGAAGGCCGATGTCCTCGTCTGCTACTTGCCGGTGGGCTCCGAGGCCGCGACGAAGTGGTACGTCGAGCAGGCTCTTCAGGCCGGCGTCGGCTTCGTCAACTGCCTACCCGTCTTCATCGCGCGCCAAGACGATTGGTCGAAGCGCTTCGCGGACGCCGGCCTGCCGATCATCGGCGACGACATCAAGTCGCAGGTGGGCGCCACGATCGTCCACCGCCAGCTGGCGCGCCTCTTCCATGAGCGCGGCGTGGAGCTTCAGCACACCTCGCAGCTCAACGTGGGGGGCAACATGGACTTCTTCAACATGCTCGAGCGCGAGCGTCTCGACTCGAAGAAGATCTCGAAGACCAACGCGGTGACCTCCGTCATGGGCACCGAGTTGCCCGAGGACGATGTCCACGTCGGCCCGTCGGACTACGTGCCGTGGCTGACCGACCGCAAGTGGGCGCACATCCGCCTCGAGGGCAAGTCGTTCGGGGACGTGCCGCTGACCGTTGAGCTCAAGCTCGAGGTCTGGGACTCGCCGAACTCGGCCGGCGTCGTGATCGACGCGGTGCGGCTGATCAAGCTGGCGCTCAACAAGGGGATCGCGGGCCAGCTCGACGGCCCGTCGAGCTACCTCATGAAGTCTCCGCACACCCAGCGCCCCGACGCGGACGCCCGCAAGCTGACCGAGGACTTCATCGCCGAGAACTCGCGCACCGTTTCGGGCGCGAAGGCCGCAGAGGCAGCCGCGGAAGCGGTCGCCGCCGACGCCTGAGCCGAACGAGACCTTCACGGTCACGGCTCCGAGCACCTCCGCGAACCTCGCGATACAGAACCCGGCCGCCGTCGCTCCCAGCGGCGGGGGCCGCGTCTTGCTCATATGCTCGTTCGGTGCCCGCGCGCGCCGATCGCCTCAGCGTCGTCCATGTGACGCCGCTGCCATGGGGCCAGCGTCACGAGATCAACGAGTTCGTCGAGCGGACCGCCTCGGAGCTCGCGACGCGCGGGCACCGCGTCGTGGTCGCCGCTCCGTCGAGCCTTCGTGGAGGAACGCGCGAAGCGCGGCGGCTGATCAACGCGGCGCGCGAGCGGCCGGATGCGCTTTTCAACGGCTCGTGGCGGGGCGAGCGGGCCGGCGAAGGCGGTCCGCCGGTGCTCGCCGTCGGCACGGGTCTACCGATGCCCTCGGGGCCTCGCCCCCGGGGTGTGCCGCTGCCGCTCGATGTCTCGAAAGGGCTTGACGCCCTCCTCGGGGGCGTGGATTTCGACATCGTCCACGTTCACGACCCGTTCGCTCCCAGCGCGAGTTCGGTAGCGCTTCGCCATTCGCGCTCGCTCAACGTCGGGAGCTTCCACGAGCCTTCAGAGCGGGTGCTCTCGACCCAGGTGGCTCGCCCGCTCGTCGAGGTCTTCTTCGGCAGGCTCGACGCGCGGACGGCGAGCTGCTGCGAGACGTCGGACCTCATGTGCCGCTACTTCCCCGGTAGCTACGAGCTGGTTCGAGCCCGGGGTCCGGGCGCTCGAGGGCGAGTGGCCCGGCGAGCCCCAAGGGGACGAGAAGCCGCTTCGCATCGCGTTCTGCCTGGAGGAGGAGCGCGGTGCGCTTCGCCTCTTCATGCGCGCCCTTCGCCGGCTACCCGCCGATCTCGAATGGGAGGCGGCGATCTGGCTTCCCGACGGTGGCGACGTGCGGATCTCAAACCGCATGCGCGAGCGCATCCACGTCGTCGGCCGGCGATCGATCGAGCCGGAGGAGCTGGTGGCTGCCGCCGACGTCGTCTGCGTCGCATCCGGAGGACCGCGGACGGCGCCGGGGCTGATCCGGGCTGCGCTCGGCTCCGGCACCGTGCCGGTGGTCTCGCAGCTCCCGCTCTATGACGAGCTCGTGCGCGGGGGCGAGCTGGGGCTGATGTTTCCGCCCGGGGACGCGATCACGCTGGCCGGGCAGCTCGAGCGCCTCGGAAGGCGCACCGAGCTTCGCACGGAGTTCACGCAGCGCTCGCGGGGAGCGAGCCGTGATTGGGGGTCGGTTGCCGATCAGGTTGAGGAGATCTACATGCGGCTTGCGGCCCGCCGCCAAGACCCGCGCGGCGACTCGGCCGTCCGCAGGCGTATCTCTCGCCGCAAGCAGATCGGAGTGGACCTTCACATGCACACGGACCATTCGCCCGATTGTGCGACCCCGGCGAGGACCCTGCTGGAGACGGCGAAGGAGCAGGGGCTGGGCGCGATCGCGATCACGGACCACAACGTGATCTCCGGCGCCCTCGAGGCGAGGGAGATCGCGGACGAGGTCGGGATCAAGGTGATCGTCGCCGAGGAGGTTAAGACAGCCGAGCAGGGCGAGGTGATCGGGCTCTTCCTCGAGAAGAAGATCGAGCGTGGGATGACGATGGCCGAGACGATCGCGGAGATCCGGCGGCAGGGCGGACTCGTGTACGTGCCCCATCCGTTCGACCGCCTGCACTCCGTGCCCGACTACGAGCACCTGCTCGGCATCGTGGACGAGATCGACATCCTCGAGGTCTTCAACCCGCGCGTGACGCTCACCGCTTTCAACGAGGAGGCGGAGCGATTTGCGACCAAGTACCGGATCGTGCCCGGCGCGGGCTCCGACAGCCATGTGGCTCAGGGCCTCGGCAGCGTGATGATCCGGGTCCACGACTTCGACGGCCCCGCGGAGTTCCTCGAGGCGATGCGAAACGCAGACATCGTCCGCAAGCACAAGAACCTGGTCTACGTGCAGGCGCTCAAGTTCATCCAGACGAGCGGCGGGCGTGGGGGCAAGAGCCTCCCATAGGGGAGCAAGGCGCGATGCACCCGGGCGCGGCGGCAGGAGGCGAAGGTTCCCCCGAGAAGAACGTCACGGCTGTGCCCGTGACCGACGACGAGATCCAGGAGAAGTACCTAGAGCGGGCGATCCGTGAGCTCAGCGGGCTCACGCAGCGCCTCCAGGAATGCTCGCACTGCCCCCGGGGCAACCTCATGCCGGTCCTGGGCTCGGGTCATCCGCAGGCCGACGTGATGATCCTCAAGCACGCGCCGACGCCTTCTGAGATCGAAGAGGGCGTCGCTTTCTACGGCCGGGCTGGGAACGCGCTCATGAAGAGCTTCAAGCGGCTCGGCGTGGATCCGCTGACCGTGTATGGGACGCTCTGCGTGAAGTGTCCGATCTCCGATCCGACGCTCGCGGCGGCCGAATGCGTGGAGCGGATCGTCGAGGAGATCGCCATCGTCGGCCCGAGGCTGATCGTGGTGATGGGCGAGGACGCGCTCGAGGCTTTGTGTGAGGTCGAGGTGCCCTTGGCCCGCGAGCTTTCCCCGACGCTGGGCGAGGTGCAGCCCTTCACCCCGACCGTCGAAGTGCTCTACGTACCCGACATCGACCAATCGCTCGACTCTGAGGAATCGAAGCGCGAGTTCTGGCGCGCCTTCCGCGTGCTCGGCGACTGGTACGCGGACCTCCCGCCGTACTAGGGTGCGGCCTGCTCGGCCAGCGTCGCCATTGCCTCGAGGTTCGCGCTCGCCAGGCCCCGGACGACGGTGATGTCGAGGGCCTCGAACTCCGAAAGCTGGCGCTGCGCCGCGGCGGCGTCGGGCTCGGCGACGCCGACGGTGCCCACCTCCTCGCTCAAGACGGTCGAAGTGCTTCTTGTAGCCGTGGTGGAGCTCCCGGTAGAAGCGCTCCTCCTTGGCAAGGCGGGAAGCGGCGTCGTCGCCGATGGCGGTGCGCACGTAGCCCATGATCGGCGGAGTCTCGCGACCGGCGTCCGCAGCGCCCTTCTCGACGTGCCTGCGGGCGTCGCGCGCGAAACCGGCCGTCATCCAGTTGAAACAGACCCCGTCGAACTCTGCTCCGGCGAACTCGCACATCTTCGGTCCCATCGCGGCGAGCATGAGCCGGATGTCGCCGAAGGTGTCGCGCAGGGAGGGAAGCTGCTCGCGCATCGTCGTCAGGGGCTTCTTCGAAAAGCCGGAGCCGATGCCGAGCCAAAGGCGCTCACGCGGTAAGCCGAGCTCGTCGATCTTCACCGCGACCTCTGCAGGGTCATTCTGGTCGAGAGCGATGACCGCTACCCCGAGGTCGATCTCGCCGGAACCTTCGGCAAAGGTCGCGAGCGTCTCCAGTCCGCTGGCCATCGGCGTGTTGTTGGACCAGATCGAGCCGTAGCCGAGCTCTTGGCAGCGCGCGGCTAGCGGCGTCGCGACGTCCGGGTCGAGCCCGGCCGCCACGCCAAAGCCTCTTGAGCGCTTAGCCATGGCGTGAACCTAGCCCGCCGCGCGCTCCAGCAATGCCACGCACTCCACATGAGGCGTCTGCGGGAACATGTCGACGGGCCGGATGCGCTTGAGCTCGTAGCCGGCCTCGACGAGCTGCGCCGCGTTCGGTGCGAGCGTCGTCGGATTGCAGGAGACGTAGACGATGCGGGGTGCCTCGGCCTCGATCATTCGCCTGACGATCTTCTTTGAGAGGCCGGCCCTCGGCGGATCGACGATTAGCACGTCCGGCTTTCCGGCTCGATCGGCGAGCGGGCCGATGCCGAGGCGAGCATCGGCCGCGACGAACTGCGCGTTCTGAATGCCGTTCCGCTTTGCGTTTCGCTCGGCGTCAGCGATGGCTTCGGGAACGGACTCAAGGCCCCAGACCGAGCGCGCCTTCGACGCGAGCGAGAGGCCGATCGTGCCGATGCCGCAGTAGAGGTCCCACACGTTCTCCGTGCCGGTGAGCCCGGCGTAGTCGCCGGCGATGCCGTAGAGGGATTCCGCCATCTCGGTGTTCGTCTGGAAGAAGGCGGGGTGGGAGATGCGGAAGCGGAGGCCCGAGAGCTCCTCCTCGAGGTACTCCTCGCCGAGGACGCCGGTCGGGCCGCCGGTGCCGCCGGACGGGCCGTCGATCACGGTGTGAAGATCCACGGGTGGGCGCGGGAACTCTGCGGGCGCGGTGACCAGGCGGGTCTGAACCTGGCCGGTGCGGGTGCCTTCGCGCACGACGAGGTGGCGAAGGACGCCGCGGGCATCGGTGGATTCGTACGGCGGCAGGGCGTTCTCGCGCGCCCACTCGCGCACCTCGTTGCGCACCTTGTTGTTCTGGGCGGAGGCGAGATGGCAGTCCTCGACGTCGACCACCCGGCGCCAGTCGCCGCGCGGATGGAAGCCGAGGACGATCTCGCCGCCGGAGTCACCCCACGAATACTCGAGCTTGTTGCGGTAGCGCCACTCGGAGGTGGCGGGCACGATCGGCTCGGTCTCGAAGCCGTCGAGGCCGCCGAGCCGCCGGAGAGCCTCATCGACCTGCTCGGCCTTGAGCTCGAGCTGGCGCTCGTAGGGGAGACCCTGCCATGGCGCCCCGGGGCAGGGCTCGCCCTCGTGGACGCAGGTGTCGGCGACGCGGTCCGGGCTCGCCTCGATCAGCTCGACCGAGACTGCCTCTGCGTAGCCGCGCTTGGAGCGCGAGACGCGGGCGCGCACCCGGTCGCCGGGAAGCCCGCCGGTGACGAAGACGACGAAGCCGTCGTCGCGCCGGGCGACGCCGCGTCCCCCCTGGGCGAGCGAGTCGACCGTCAGCTCAAGCTCTTCGCCCTTGTGGGGGCGAGCTGCTTTGGTGGCGGGCGTGGTCACCCGCCTATCGTGGCACCTAGGCGTTCAGGCGCTTTTCGATGTCGTCGAGGATGCCCTTGCGCGCCTTGCCGCGCTTCTCCTGGGTGCGAACCTTGCGCAGGTCGGCCTTGTTCATGCCTCGCAGTCGCGACTTCACCTGCGTGGCGTTGAGGCTCTCGTAGCCCGTGATGGGCGATGAGCTGGCGACGCCGGCGCGGCGGCGGAGCTTGTCGGCCTCGACGAGCGCCGGCTCAGCGGTCGTGCGTACGCGCTTGACGGCGCGACTCGCGGTTTGCTCAGCGCGCTTGCGAGCGGGGGCGACGCGCGCCTCGACGCCCTTGCGCGCCTGATCCAGGAGCTTCTCGAGCTCGGCGAGGAGCTCGTCCGACTGCTTTCGTCCCTTCGATACGAGACGGCTCACTGTCTCCTCGGCATCGGCGCGGGTCATGCGGCCGCGCTTCACGGCGTCGTCCATGACCTCTTGGATGCGCTCGCGGCTGAGCGTGACGCTCTTCTCGAGCGCGTCGCGGAACTCTTCGACGCTCTTGTTTCCGCGACTCGCTGCGGACGAGCGGGACGTTGTCTTCTTCCTGGCGGGCTTTGAGCGCTTTGCGGTCGTGCTCTTCTTCGCTTGGGCCATGAGCTCCTCCGGGTGTCGCAGGGCGGACTGTGGGTGCACACTAATTCCTTCCCTAACATCCGCGACTTCCGATGGGGGACCTTCGACACTTCCTGACCGGTGAGGAGCTTGCACCCGGCGAGGTGAAAGGCCTGGTCGAGCGGGCGATCGAGCTCAAGGCCGGGCGAGCGCAGGGAGCCGAGGAGGACGCGCTCCGCGGGCTTTCCGTAGCGCTCTACTTCGAGCGGCCGTCGACGCGCACGCGCATCTCGTTCCAGGTTGCGGTCGCCGAGCTGGGCGGACACCCCGTCGGGCTGAGGGCCGACGAGCTTCAGCTCGGCCGAGGCGAGTCGATCGCCGACACCGCCCGGATGCTCTCGCGCTTCGTCACGGGCGTCGTGATCCGCTCGGGCTCGCACGAGACAGTGGCCGAGCTGGCCGAACACTCCGACGTGCCGGTGATCAACGGGCTGACCCCGCTTCACCACCCCTGCCAGGCGCTGGCCGACCTTGCGATCCTCGCCGAGCGGTTCGGCGATCTGGATGGGCTGCGGGTCGCCTACGTCGGCGACGGCAACAACGTCGCGCGCTCGCTCGCGCTGCTCGGCGGGATGACCGGGGTCGAAGTCGTCGTGGCTGCCCCCGATGGGTATCGCCTCGAGGAAGGCGTCGCGGCTCAGCAGACCGGCGACCCGTTCGAGGCGGCGGAGGGCGCGCACGCGCTCTATACCGACGTCTGGGTGAGCATGGGCGACGAGGCGACCGCTGAAGAGCGCCGCCAAGCGCTGGCGCCTTTTCAGCTCCGCGAGGAGCTCATGGACGTCGCGGCCGACGACGCGGTCGTGCTCCATTGCCTGCCGGCGCACCCTGGCGAGGAGATCACCGAAGGCCTCCTCTACGGCGAGCGCTCGGCGGTCTGGGACCAGGCGGAGTACCGCCTCCACGCGCAGAAGGCGCTGCTCGAACTGCTGCTCGCGAGCTGACCGGATCGCGCACCGCGTCTTCTTGTCGAGGGAAGGATTTGTCAAATAGGGAGTGCAAATTCCTTCCCTCGCGCGAGGTGGGAGGTAGCCCTGAGCCTCTCCCTAGACTGGCCGGTGCCAAGGCCCCGTCGTCCAGTGGTCAGGACGCCGGATTTTCATTCCGGAAACACGGGTTCGATCCCCGTCGGGGCTGCTGCGCGGTCGTTTGCGCTGACCTGATTCATGCAGCCCGAGATTGACATCGGCCCCATCACGCTTCAGACCTTCGGGTTGTGCTTCGCGTTGGGTTTCATCGCCGCGGGCGCGGTGCTCGCCAAACGATTCCGCGAGCTGGAGATGCCCGCCGACTGGGCTTACGAGATGATCTTCGCCGGCCTCCTCGGCGGCCTCGCCGGCGCCAAGCTTGACTATGTCATTCAGAACCCAGGCGATCCGTTCTTCTCGGGCTCGGGACTGGTCTGGTTCGGAGGCGTAGTCGGCGGTGCGATCGGGGTGCTGCTCTGGGCCAGGTGGCGCGGCATCCGGGGCTGGCAGGTTGCCGACATCGCGGCGGTTCCACTCGCGCTCGGCTATGCGATCGGGCGGATCGGCTGCCAGCTCTCGGGCGACGGCGACTACGGCATCCCCTGGGACGGCCCGTGGGCGATGTCCTATCCCGACGGCACCGTGCCGACCACCGAGGAAGTCCACCCGACGCCGATCTACGAGGCCCTTGCGACCAGTGCGATCGCCTACGCGCTCTGGCGCATGCGAGACGCGTTCACCGTCGGCATGCTGTTCGCGTTCTACCTCGTCTTCACGGGCACCGAGCGTCTCTTGGTCGAGTTCATCCGGCGCAACGACGAGGTCGCCCTCGGCCTCACGCAGCCGCAGTTCATCTCGGTCGCGATGATCGTCGTGGGCGGCACATGGATCGGCGTCCGCGCGCGACGCGGTGATCTGCGCGCGCCAGTCCCGCCGCCCGGGTCAGCTCCTCAGCGCGCGTAAGCGCGACAAGCGGCTTCGCTTGCGAACGGCACGCCTCGGTTGCTCATCAGCGCGCCCCAGTGCCCCCTCGCGCATGCTGAGTCCCTGATGCGCCGCGGCTTCGGCGGCGCCGGCAGAGTGGTCTCGTACACGTCGATCGCGCTCCGCCCCGCCGCGCCCAGGTTGAAGTCGCCCGTGGCGCCGCGGTAGGTGAACGTTCCGTTCGGGTTCTTCTCGTAGTCGAAGATGTGCGAGACCCAGGTGTTCGCGTTCTCGGGAATCAGGTAGCCCGCCTGCCTGAACTTGATCCGCCCGCTTCGCTTCTCCCTGAAGTCGAGGACGAGCGTGCCCTGCGAATACCACCCCATGAAGATCCGGTTCTGGCCCGGGATGATCTGGAAGACGTGAGCAGTACAGAGGCTCGCCTGCGGCTGCGTCCTCACCGGCACCCGGTAGATCGCCCTGCGGCCCTTCGGCGTCCTGGCATAAGCACGGAAGCTCTTCTTGGGCCCGGTCAGCTTCCTTTTCACCTTGTCAAACCTGTAAGCGTGGACGCCCCCGTTGCCCTCGGTGTTGTCGGCCGCGGGGCTGCACGACGCGCCGGGCGGGGCAATTCCGCCGCCGCGCTCGTCGGTGGCGAGCAGGTAGCGGCCCGAGGGCGTCAGCTCCGCCTCGTGGTTGAAGTCGATGTCCTTCTTCGAGTTGAACGCAGACACAGCACCGGTCGCTGTTCGGCCCTGATGGCGAACGGTCCCGTACCACTTCACGCCCTTGAGCGAGGGCGCTCCGTCGTCGAGCCACTCGGGAACCGTCAGGTCCGTCGTGCCGTTGCCCATCCCGTCAACGCAGTCGATCACCTTCGCGCCGGTCGCGAACGGCCCGACCGACGACGAGTCGCGCCTACGGCACGGCAGCTTCTGGCCGCGGGGGACGTCGTCGGTGAAGTTGTTCGGCGTTCCCATGTTCCTGAACGCGCCGCTCATGTCGAGCGCGATCAGGCCGGAACCCGCTCCGCACGTCAGCAGGTCGGACGGGTAGACCTCGAGCTCGTGACAGCCCCAGACCTGGTTCTTGTTCGTGTGGCCGAGCGAGAACTTGGTCGAGGGCCAGCGGTAGCGGTACACCTCAGGGCGGCATGCGGCGCGGCGCTGCTCAGTGGTCATGTTCTGCGGCAGGTTCATGCACGACGACATATCGACGACCTCGATGCCGTCCAGCTCAAGCGGGCTGTCCGTGGGGTCTTCGTTCTCACGCGAGCCGTCCTCTTCGACGCTCACCTGATCGGACGACGACACGTACGCGATGTGCGGTCGCTTCGGGTCGACGTTGACCGTATGCGCCTCGCCGATGTGTGAGGTGAGGCCGATCTCGACCGGGGCCGCGACGTTCGTGATGTCGATGAGCTCGAGGCCGCCCTGCGGCGCCCCCGAGAGCCCGGCCGTTCCCTGGTCGTGACAGCGGCCGGCGGCGTCCGACGTATCGATGAGAAGCTGCGCGTCCCCTTGAGCCGCGTACGGGTTCTTGGTGTTGAGCGGGATGCCGCGGCCCTTCGGAGTCGCCTCGACGTCGTGCTGAAGGCCGGTAGCAGCAGAAGGATCGGAGATGCAGGCCGCCGAGGGATGCCCCGTTACGAAGCTGGGGGCCACGTCGCCGCCGTCGGTCAGCTGGACGATTGTCTGCCCGCCCGCGTTCGGGCCGTTCCCGAGCGTCCCGACCGAAGCGAACGTGTCCCCGTCCTGGGTGAAGAAGTCGAGGTCGGTGTGCGGATTCCCCGTCGCGACGGTGCCGACAAGGTCCCAGGTGGCGTTCTTGCCGCCGGCATTGACATTTGACGACGGCGGGCCGGGCGCCGAAAACCCGGGGTAGGGGTGGTCAAGAGTGAGCCCGTGACCGGCGAACGCGGAGGCGGGCGCACCGAAACACACCACGACCGTGGCGAAAAACGCCTTCCCGAGACTCCTGGTCAACACCTGTTCCACCCTTTCACCCGTTCGCGGCAGGTTCAAACACGCACGACGCTATCGTGGCTCCGCGATGAGCGGGGAAGAGCAGGGAGGGTCTTCTGAACGCGCGCGGCTCGCGATCGCGCTCGGCGCCGCCCTCCTCCTCGGCTTGATCGTCGGCATCGTCGTCATCACCGGATCGGGCGACGATCAGGCCCGCCCGACCGGCACCTGCTTTGAGGCCTGGAACGACGATCCGATCGCCCCCATCCAGGACGGGCAGCACGCCTACACCGCCCACGGCTACCGCCAGACGCTCGTCACGCGCCTCGACCGAAACGCCCAGATCATCGATTCGCCCGACGACGACGATTCCGCCGACGACCCGCGCGCACGGTGCGCCGTCATCTTCGCCTCCCCGCAGCCGGATTTCGAACCTGATTTCGGCGTGAGGGTCTACGACGAGGGCCGCTGGACAGGCCTCGGGATCGCGGACAAGGCGTCGCTTGATGAAATCGCCGCCCTTCAGGCCGAAGCCGTCGCCGATTCGAACGCCGTCCTGTTCGCCAGCGGCGAGCTCGGCAACGACTGACGCTCCAACGGATGCAACGACAATGAGCGTTCCGCAAGGTGCCTGACACCTTGCGGTTTGCTCACATCGCTCGCAGGAGGCCGCCGTCGATCGGGATCGTCGTCCCGGTGACGTATCCCGCCCGCTCCGAGCAAAGGAAAGCGACCAGGTCGCCGTACTCCTCAGGCGACCCCAGGCGCCCGGCCGGCACCTCAGCCTTCGCCATTTCGCGGGCGGCGTCTAGCGAGCCGCTTATGTCCGCGAGCCGGTCCGTCGCGATCTTTCCCGTCGCGACCGTGTTCACGGTCACGCCATCTCCGGCCACCTCTCTCGCCAGCGTCTTGAAGTAGCCGATCGCGGCCATCCGGTGCGCGTTCGACAGGGCGAGGTGGGGGATCGCCTCAATCGTCGAGCTCGAGCCGACGTTGACGATCCGCCCCCACCGGCTCGCCCGCATGGGCGGCAGCGCCGCCTCGATCAGCGCGCGAGGCGCAAGCACCAGCTCGCGATAGGCGCTCTCCCACTCGTCAGTCGAGCGCTCGAGCGCACCGCCCGGCGGCGGGCCGCCGGTGTTCGTCACGAGGATCTCGACGTCGGCGCCGAACCGTTTCGCCACCTCGCCGGGGAGCCCGGCCAACCGGTTCAGGTCGGCGGTGTCGGCCTCGAACGCCGCGGTCTCGCCATCGATCTCCGCCGCGGCTGTATCGAGGCGCTCGAGCGAGCGGCTGGCCATCGCGACCCTGGCGCCTTCGCGAGCAAGTGCTGCGGCGATCCCCCGGCCGATCCCCTTGCTCGCGCCCATGACGAGGGCGATGCGCCCCTTCAGTCCGAGATCCATAAATGGGCGGTGCCGGGCTCGAACCGACGACCCTCACGGTGTAAACGTGATGCTCTCCCAACTGAGCTAACCGCCCAGCGACATTGTGGCAGTGCGGCGAGCGCACGCGTGTGGGTTTGACCCCACGGGAGGAGGGTGCACTCACATGGGTGAAGCGCGTCAGCTCTCGCGCTTGACCTGGGAGCCGCCGACGATCGCGTCGGAGCCGTCCTCGAAGCGGACCCACGCCTTGTTCCCGCCGTCGTAGTCCGGCGCCCACAGGACCATCGTCGCGTCCTCGCGCTCCTCGGCGTCGGCGGGTCCGATCGAGACGGGCTCTGAGCCTTCGGAGTCGAGCTCCCGCCAGATGCGGATGAACGGGTTCTCCTCCCACTCCGCGCCAATCGTCGTCGGCTCACGGTGGCCGGGATGGACGCGAGTCTCTGGATCGAGCTTCATCAGCTTTTCCATGATCGAGTTCTTGAGGTCTGAGAAGCCCGTCGCCCCAGGCGCGCGCGTACCACCAACCGTGCCTTTGAAGAGGACGTCCGCGGTGATCACGTCGGTCTCGCCGACCTTGAGCGCGCAGTGGTCGGCGCAGTGACCGGGCGTCTCGATCACCTCGATCCGAAGCCCGCCGGACTCGATCACGTCGCCGCCCGTAAAGGTCTCGTCCACCTTGCGGCCTTCGAGGAGCTCCGCCGTCTTTTCATGCGCGAGGATGGGCACGCCGAACCGCTTCGCGAGCTCCTCCATCTCGAAGACATGATCCCAGTGGTGATGGGTGAGAAGGACGTGCGTGATCTCGATTCCCTCGCGCTCGGCGCGCTCGGCGAGCGGATCGGTGACGCCGTTCGAGTCAACGAGGACTCCGTGTCCCCCGGGCTCGTCCCCCACGAGGTACGCGTTGGAGAGCCACTCGGACTGTTCGACTCGCTGGAGGTAGGGCATCGGACTATCTGTACTCGATTACGGAGCGGATGCCGTCCTGGGCTTCCATCAGCTCGAAGCCTTTGTTCACCTCGTCGAGCGTGATGCGGTGCGAGATGAACGGGTCGACGTCGATCTCCCCGGCCAGGTGGCGATCGACGAGCGCGGGAACCCCATCGCGCCCCTTCACCCCGCCGAACGACGAACCCGCGACCCGCCGGCCGGTGATCAAGAAGCGCGGGATCACGTCAAGCGTCTCGCCCTTGCCGGCAACCCCGGCGATAGTGGCCAGGCCCCAGCCCATGCGTGACGACTCGACCGCCTGGCGCATCACGTTCACGTTGCCGGTTGCCTCGAAGGTGTAGTCGGCCCCAAATCCGCCCGTCTCGTCGAGGATGCGATCAACGGTGTCCTCTGAGGCAATCATCACCTCCGTCGCTCCCTGGCCCTTCGCCAGCTCGAGGCGGTCGTCGGAGAGGTCCACGCAGATGATGCGCTCGGCTCCCTGCAGCCTGCACCCGGCGACCGCGCCCAGACCCACCATCCCGGCGCCGAAGATCACGCAGGTCGAGCCCGGCTGAACCTTCGCAGTGAACATCGCCGCGCCTAGGCCGGTCGAGAGGCCGCACGCAAAGAGGCACGCCTTGTCGAGCTCGGCCTCGGGATGCACCTTCGCGAGCGCGATCTCCGGCATCACCGTGTACTCGGCGAACGTCGAGGTCCCCATGAAGTGGCGGATCGGCTCGCCATCCCGGGAGAGGCGTGCAGTCCCGTCGGGCAGATAGCCCAGGTTCTGCTGCTCGCGGATCGCAAGGCACAGATTCGTCCTCGGGTCGAGGCAGTGAATGCATTCCCGGCACTGCGGTGAAAAGAGCGTCACGACATGGTCGCCAACCGCGACGTCGGCCACACCCTCGCCGACCGCCTCGACCACTCCCGCGCCTTCGTGCCCGAGCACGGTGGGCGCGTAGCCCGAAGGGTCGGCGCCGGAGGCCGTGTAGAGGTCGGTGTGGCAGACGCCGCACGCGACCAGACGCACCAAAGCTTCGCCGGGCCCCGGGTCGGCCAGCTCGACCTCCTGGACGACCAGCGGCTCGCCGAACTCCTCCAGGACCGCGGCCCGCATCTTCATGCGGAGAACTTAGATGAACTACCGGGCGCGGGCGAGCTTCCAGTCCCTCTTCTTCGTGTCTAGCGAGACCACGTAATGGCGCTTGGAAACGCGCGTCGCGAGTCCGCGGCGCTCGAGCTTCAAGAGAGCAGCAGGACAGCGCTTGCAGCGGGGGCCGGACTTGCAGCACTTCTTCTTCGTCTTGACTGCGCGGCCCTCGGGCATGGCGGGAAGGTAGCACAGGGGTTAGGGCGCCCTAACACGCTTGAGGGTCAGAGCCGCGGGGGTTCGGACTCGTCCGGCAGGGGACTCCGACGGACATGGATGTCCGCCGGTCGGCGAAGCATGGATGCTGGGCCCCTGACGGGCGAGACCGGACCCTCGCGGCCCGCGGTCGGTGCCGCACTCGCTTCGAGCAGGACCCGCGTCACTCCTTCTGGGTCGTCGCGGGTCGGGGTGTGGCCCCAGCCCGGCACCGTGAAGTACTTCGCGTGGGGCGGCATCCGTTCGGGCCTGGGCGGACCGACGAGTCGATCCTGCTCGCCCCACGCGATCGTCACGGGCACGGTGACGTCCGCCGCGCGCTCGAAGGGCGTCGCGCGCATCATTTCGTTGGCGTCGTCGTAGGACGGCGCGTCGAGCCACGCCGAGAGCCAGCGGCCCGCCTGGTCCGGAGTGAGTAGCTCCGGCCGGGCGACGGTCGTACCCATGAGCGCCCGCCGTCCACGCTCGGTGCGGACCGCAGCGCGGATAAATCGCCGAGCGCGCCGGCCGGCCCGCCTGGTGTTGTACGCGCGTGGTCCGAGCTTTCGACGCCAGAGGCCGGCGGGCGAAATGCAACAGACCGATGCCGCGTTGCCGTCCGCCGCCATCTCGAGCGCGGTCCACGCGCCGAGCGAGTTGCCCGCAAGGTGCGGGCGCTCAACTCCTTGCGCCGCGAGATGCGCGGTCAGGGCCCTACCCATCTCCAGCGCTGAGTGCCGGGTGCCTTCGGCAAGCGGATCGGATTCTCCGAAGCCGGGGAGATCGACAGCGATCACGTCACGCTCGGGGGCGAGCAGGTCCAGCACCGGCTCCCACACCACCGAGCTTCCACCGAGGCCGTGGATCAGAACCAGCGTGGGGCCGTCACCTCGGCGCACCTGGTTGAGCGTCATGCGCGTGCTGTGGCCAGCGCGGGCTCGCGGAGCACGGGCGGCGTGAAGCCCGGCTTTGAGAAGGTCATCTGGAGGTCGCGGATGCGCCGCTCGCGAAAACCCCCCTCGGAGAACGCGAGGTAGAAGGTCCACATGCGCCGGAAACGCTCGTCGTAGCCGTTTCCGCGCAGCGCCGGCCACGCCGACTCAAAGCGCTCGCGCCACTCGCGAAGCGTCTTCGAGTAGTGGGGCGTAATGTCGTCGATCCAGCGCACGCTCATGTCGGTCTCGTGAGTCACCAGATCGGTGATCACCCTCTCGGACGGCAGGCATCCACCGGGAAAAACCGCGGTGTTGGCGAAACTCCTCGACGCCTTCTCGAGGTCATAGAGGTCGTCGTCGATCACGATCGCCTGGAGCGCCATCAGGCCGTCATCTTCGAGCAGCTCCGAGCACTTGCCAAAGAACTTCTCCAAATACTGCCAGCCCACCGCCTCGATCATCTCGATCGAGACGAGCTTCGAGAACTTGCCTTGGAGGTCGCGGTAGTCGCGGTCGAGAACGGTGACGAGACCCGAGAGCCCAGCTTGTGCCACTCGCTCCAGCGCGTACTCGCGCTGCTCCTTCGAGATGGTGGTCGTCGTCACGCGGCAGCCGAACTCCGTTGCAGCGTAGATCGCCATCCCGCCCCAGCCGGTGCCGATCTCGACGAGGTGATCGTCCGGCCCGAGCTGGAGCCGGCGGCAGATCCGCTCGAGCTTGGCCATCTGCGCCTCCTCGAGGGTCGACTCCGGGGTCGGGAAGAAAGCACTCGAGTACACGAGTCGCTCGTCGAGGAAGGCTGCGAACAGATCGTTGCCCAGGTCGTAGTGCGCAGAGATGTTGTGCCGGGCTCCGTTCCGCGTATTCCGCGGAACCATGCGCGAGAGCTTTTGAGCGGTGCCCAGGAGAGGGTGCCAGCGCTTTCGCATCCGGTCGAGCGGCCGCATCGAGCGAGCGACCACACGGACGACCGAGACCGGGTCGTCCGTAGTCCAGAGCTGGTCGATGTAGCCCTGCGCGAAGCCCGTGGAGCCGCGGAGGAGCGTCGTCCAGGCCGACGGGTCGCAGATCTCCACGCGGGCGTGCAGATCCGACTCCGGCGAGCCGAAGGTCGTGGTTTGCCCGTTTTCTGCGACCTCGAGGCAGCCGTCGGTGACCCGGTGAAGCATCGCGTGCCCGGCCCGGCGCGAGAAGGCGTCGAGGCGCGGGCTCATCCGCGCTCCGGATGCGGGAAGTAAGGGGCGCCCTTCAGCCAAAGGCGCAGGGACTGCCAGTAGATCTTCGCCACCACCTGCATGGTCATCGCCGGGTAGCGAACAAGGATGTCACGTGTGGCCGCCGGCGAGAGCTCCCGCCGTGTGAGCGAAAGCGTCGCATCGAAGTCGCTCACCTCGGTGTCTTGCGAGCGCGAGTCGATGTGGACCTGGACGCGGTCGCCGGGCTCCGTCGAGCGCCAGTCGTACGTGTGGCCCATGTCCATCAGCGGCGAAACGTGAAACGCCTTGTCGATCTCGCCCCGGATGATGCGCTCCGAGCCGGTCGTGCCGGCGAGGAGGTAGGAGTGACGCTCGCCCCACGGCGTGTTCGTCACCTCCGCGAGCACGTGCTCGACTCGCCCGCCCGCTTCGTCAAAGCAGTAGTAGAAGGACACGGGGTTGAAGGCGTGGCCGAAGTAGCGCAGGTTGGTGAGCAGGCGAATCGGTCCCTTCGGCTCTGAGCCGGATCGCTCGGCAACCGCCTCGCGCACGCACTCGGCGAGGGGCCGACCCGGATCGCCCAGATAGTCCGAGCGCTTGAATCGGGCAAGGGCGGGCCGACGCGCCGACCAGCCCGGGTATGGGTCGAGAACCCAAGGCAGCTCGCCTAGGTCCAAGTAGGCCATGAAGAGGGGATAGCGAAATTCGTGGTCGACCGGGTCGTGGCGCCGATGACGCACCCAGCCTTCGTAGATGGCGCTTTCCGTCATGCGGCGGCCTCCACCAGGGACACCGAGCGGCTTTCATGCGCTTGGGCCTCGAGGAGGGACGCGCACGCCCTGATCGCGCTCCAGCACCCGTCCTCGTGAAAGCCCCAGCGCCAGTACGCGCCGCAGTAGTGGATGCGATCGGCGCCCGAGATCTCAGCCCAGCGCCCCTGAGCCGCGACCGCGTCATGCGTGACGATCGGGTGCTCGTAGGGGATTACCTCGATGATCTTTGCGGGATCGATCGAGTCGGTGCGGTTGAGCGTCACGAAGATGTCATCGGAAGAGTCGAGTCCCTGAAGGCGGTTCATCCAGTAGCTCATCGTCGGCAGCTCGGAACCGCCGGTGAGATGGAAATTCCAGCTTGCCCAAGCTCCCTTTCGCCTCGGCATCAGCGAAGCGTCGGTGTGAAGCACCGCTTCGTTGGGCTGATAGCGCATCGCTCCGAGGACATCGCGCTCTGCTCCGGTCGGGCGAGCCAGCATCGCGAGAGCCTGGTCGGCGTGGGCCGCGACCACGACCTCGTCGAAGACCTCGGCGTCTAAGCCGTCCGCTTCAACCGCAACACCGCCCATGGCCAGGCGCTCGATCCGCCTCACCCGTGCCCCGAAGCGCAGGCGCGAGCCGAGCTCGTCCGCGATCACGTTCACGTAAGCGCGGGAGCCGCCGGCGACCGTGCGCCATCGCGGCCGCCCTCGCAACTCGAGCTGTCCATGGTTCGCCAGGAACTCGGCGAGGAAGGCAACCGGAAAGTCCCAGACCGCCGCGGGGTCGGACGACCAGACCGCCGATACCTCCGGCATCACGATCCGCTCCATGAACCAGTCCGAGTAGCCCATGTCGCGGACGAACTCTCCTACCGACGGGCCGCCGGTCCGTCCGATCATCGCTCGAGCGTCGCGGTTGAAGCGGAGCTGGTCGCGAAGCATCCGCAGGAACTTTGGCCGCACGACGTTGGATGGTTGGGCGAGGACGCCGCGCGCCGTCCCCGCGAACTCGAAGGAACCGTCCGGGGTCGAGATCGAGAGTCCCATCGCCGTGGGGCGGGTGGGAACCCCGAGCTCGGCCAGGAGCTTGGAGAAGTTCGGATAGTTCCGGTCGTTGAGAACGATGAAGCCGGTATCGACCCAATGCTCCTTGTTTGTGCTGTCCGTTACACAAACGGTGTTCGCATGTCCCCCGGGTTGGGAAAGGCCCTCATACACGACCACGTCGTGTTCACGACACAGGATGTGCCCAGAGGTGAGGCCAGAGATGCCCGTTCCGATGACAGCGATTCTCATTTGTTTCTCATCCGCGGCTTCTGTATTTGTGCTGGTTTATACGTAGAGACATGGGGTGGTTCTTCTCTATACGCACAGAGCCGAAAACCGGCTCATTCGCGATGAGTGACGGCGAGGCGTTGGCCAACCGGGTCCCTCGTCGAGGCGAGGCAGCTACGCGAGGTGGGTCCGCAGAAGGCCCAGCTGCGGCGAGTTGATCTCGACGACGTCGCCGGGCTTGAGCCAGACGCTGGGCTGCCGGGCGATGCCCACGCCCGAAGGTGTGCCGGTGGAGATGAGATCGCCCGGTTCGAGCGTCATCAGGTTCGAGAGGTGAGCGACGAGCGCGGGAGCCTTGAAGATCAGGTCCGAGGTCGCCGAGCGCTGCATCTCCTCGCCGTTGAGGGTCAGTGAGAACTCGATTCCGTCGTGAGGCCCCGCTTCGTCCACGGTGACGAGGGCGGGACCGCATGGTGCCGCGCCGTCGAAGGACTTACCCGAGATCCATTGCGTGGTGGCGAGCTGGAGGTCTCGCGCCGAGAGGTCGTTCATGAGCGTGTACCCGGCGATGCCGGCGAGTCCTTCCTCCGGGCCGACCTCCTTCAGGCGGGTGCCGATCACGATGCACACCTCCGCCTCGTAGTCGACCTTGTCTGACGCCGCCGGCAGGGCGACCGTCGCGTCCGGCGACGTGAGGGCGTTTCTGAACTTGGCGAAAACGGTGGGCACTTCCGGGATGGATTGCTTGGTCTCCTCCGCGTGGGAGCGGTAGTTGAGGCCGATGCAAAGGATCTTCTCGGGGTCGGGAACCGGGGGAAGTAGCGAAACCTCCGAGGCCGGCACGGCGTCCGCATCCTCGGCCGCGTCCAGCTCTGGGAGCCGTTCGGCCGATAGCAGCTCACGTATTGTCGATCCCGAGCCGCCGATGGCATCCCAGGCATCGACGACCTTGTCGTCGCGAAGCACGCCCGCACGGGGACCCCGCTCGCTCTCGTAGGTCACCAGCCTCATCCAGGCGCGCAGGGTAGTCGGCAGAGGAGGGCGAAGCGTTGTCGCTCGTGCCCACCCCTTGGGCGTCAGAGACTTCGCTTTCGCTGCGACTCCTGATCTGAGGCAAATCGGGCCCACCCCTTGGTCCCGGATCGCCTCAGTTCGCGCCGAGGGAAGCCGGGCAGACCCGGTGCGTAGAATCGGCGGCGCCGGGGGCGTAGCTCAGTTGGTTAGAGCGCCGGCCTGTCACGCCGGAGGCCGCGGGTTCGAGTCCCGTCGCTCCCGTAGCCCCGCGGCCTACCGCGCGAGACCCGCCTTGCGCTTGATGAAGGAGAGGTTGTCGGCGACGGCCGCGTAAACGCCAGGCTTGCTGACCCCGCACTGGCGTCCGCCGTAGGAGACCACGCCGACCAGGAGCGCGCCCCGGGGGGCGTCGGCCACCAGGGGGCCTCCCGAGTCTCCGTAGCACGAGTCGTCGTAATTGCCGTTCGGCTGCTGCTCTCCGAACGCGCACACCTCCTCTGCGGGGTGGAAGATCCTGAAGTATCCGCGGCATTCCGAGTTGGCGATGGCGAAGAGCGGGACGTCGAGCAGGACGTCGGACGGTTCGCCTCCGTTGCGCCTCGTTCCGCCCCATCCCGCGACGCGAAGCTCTGATCCGGCCGAGGTTTCGGCTCGGTCCTCTTTCTTAGTCGGTAAGAGGGCGGGGTAGGACGTGGTCGCGCTCCGAAGGTGAATGACGGCTATGTCGTGGCGGCGCCTTCGTTCGAATAGAGGGTGAATGGAGAACTGTTTGATCTCGATCTCTTGCCCGGCGGACTCGTTAGTCAAGTCGAAACGCCCGGTGACAACCCGCAGCTGAAACGGAGCCGCGCCGCGAACACAATGCGCGGCAGTGAGAACCGCATCCGGAGCAATCACGCTGCCGCCGCAGTGAAATCGGCCGTGGGGCGAGACAACGGCGGCGATGAGGGGCCAGTCGGCCGGATCTGCCACGTCGCCACCCACGATTCGCTCCGTGCTCGGACCCGCAGCGACGCCGCCGGCCATCGCCAGCCAGAACCCGATCCCGACGCCCGCAAGAGTCGCCCTTAGGTTCCCCCGCCTTCTCACCTTGGAAAGAGTGACAGAGCGAGGTCGCGTTGTGCACCGGAGGTATACGCTCGCAGCGATGGCTGACGCAGCCGAGCAGAACGAGGCGACGATCCGGAAGCTCTACGCCGGGCTCGACGCGCACGATGGCGAAGCGATGGCCTCCTGCTACGCGCCCGACGCAACCTTTTCGGACCCCGTATTCCTGGAGCTCACGGGCTCGCAGGCGGGCGACATGTGGCGGATGCTGACGTCGCGGGCGACCGACCTTTCGGTTGAGCTGCCCGAGGCCAAGGCGGATGCCGAGGCGGGGGCAGCGCGCTGGATCGCCACCTATACGTTCGGCGCGACGGGGCGCAACGTCGTCAACAGGGTGCGCTCAGACTTCCGCTTCGACGAGAGCGGCCTGATCTCTGAACAGCAGGACGACTTCCCCTTCTGGCGCTGGTCACGCCAGGCGCTCGGGCCGGCTGGACTTACGCTCGGCTGGACGCCGATGCTTCGCTCGAAGGTGCGCGCGAACGCCGCCGCCGAGCTCGCCCGCTTCCGCGCCGACAGGCCCTAGGGGGTCAGGCCCGGAACCGGAGAGGGGTCTGACCCCTCAGAGGGTTCCGCCGGCCGCGGTGGGCGCGCCGAGGGCTTCGTCCTCGTGGTCGCCGAGACCCTCTCGTGCCAGGTACTCCTCGATGTCGAGGGGGCGGTCCTTTGCCCGCTCGACCACGGTGAGGAGATCGCTCATGAGCGACACCTCCTCGACCTGCTCCTTTAAGAACCACTGGAGGAACTGCTCGCCCTGAAAGTCGTTGGCAGCACGTGCGATGGAAGTCAGATCGTTGAACTGCCCGGTCACCTTTCGTTCCTGTTCGAGCGCAATTCTCACCGGCTCGACGAGGTCTTTGAAGCCCCCGGTGGGGGCGGCGACGCCCGGGATCGTCGCCTCGGCCTCGATGTCGAGGAGGTAGCGGATGATCATCATGGCGTGGTTTCGCTCTTCGATCGCCTGCCGGTAGAAGAAGGCGGCCATCCGCGGCATCGTGTTCGCGTCGTAATAGATCGCCGCCGCCAGATACGCCTGTGACGCCGCGAACTCGCTCGGGACGTGCTCGTTCAGGGCTTGCGCGAACGTCTTTGAGGCCATATGCGAGACACTACCTAGGACATGGAGGCGCGCGAGGACAAGGCCTGGCTGCTTCGCAACCGTTTCAACCCGTTTCCGATCTCCGGCTTGCTCTCGCTCTCGGAAGGCGTCATCTCGTTCAAGCTCGACGCGGACGCCGCCGAGGCCTCGCTCGGCTGGCTGGAGGATGAGCTGGGCGCCGAGCGCTTGGCCGAACGGATCGAGCTAGGGGACGAGATCCTCGCCTTCTCGCTTCCGCTGGAAGAATGCGCCGTGACCTGGCCGATCACGGGTGGCCCGATGATGCTGATCGAAGGGCCAACGCGGAAGTGGGTCGTCTCCTATGACCACCCCGTCGGCGGCGCCGTCCTTCAGACGTTCAACCTGATGTCCGGGCGGGGTAAGGCGAGGGCGTGGAAGAAGGCGCTCGCGGCGGCGGAGGGGGGAGAGGTCTAGCCCCAGCGAAATCCGGTCTTGCTCGGCACCGGCTCCATCGGGCTCGTGGGCAGGCCTTCGGGGACGGCCGGGTCGTTGTAGCCCGCGGGCGCGACGTCGTTCGGCGTGTCGGGGTGATAGAGCGAGGCCAGATACTGAATCTGGCCCCGGCCCAAGCCGACCTCACCCTGCCCGCCGCCGTAGATCTGGAGTCCGCGGTCCTCGCAATAGGCGTAGATCTCCATGAGCTCCTCGAGCGAGCCGAAGCGCGAGGGCTTCGAGTTGATCGCACGCTCGGGTTTGAGTTCCCGGATGTCGGCGAGCGAGTGAAGCGGCGCATCGTAGGTAAGCCGGGCCCAGTGCGGCTCGAGGACCTCCCGCGTCTCGGACGTCAGGTCCGGATCCTCAAGCCACGCCTCCGGGAACTTCTCGGCGACCGCGCGGTAGAGCTCTGGGTCCGTCTCCACCTCCACCACGGTGCCCTTGTAGTAACCCTTGAGGTCCATCGTCTGGACTGAGGCGACCGCGGCGATCTCGTCGATCAGCTCCGGGGTCCAGTCGTTCTCGGGGTCGAGCTTGAACTCGAGGCCCGGGTAGCGCTCGAGGCGGCTCGTGATCGCGTGGGTCGACGAGGCCGTGTCGTCCCCGAAGCTCGTGAGCCGGGTCGAGCAGACGAAGCGAAGCGGCTTCGGATCGCGCCCGACCGCCTCGTGCAGTGAGAGTCCAGATTGGCGAAGCGCGAGGTCGAGTGCAGCCGATTCGAACGCCCAGCGGCGGTAGTGGCGCGAGGGCTCCCGCTCGGGCGGGGAGCCCTCGAAGAGGTCGAGCTCGCCCAGCAGCTCGCACATCTCGCCAAGCGTCTTCGGGGCGGTCAGGTCAAAGCGCGCGCCCAGGTCGCGGTTCGCGATGTGGTCGAGCACCTCGTAGGCGACGTCTTCGCCCAAGCCCTCTTCGCCGCCGCCTTGGAGATGGACGATGGTGGACCCACGCGTGAAGTCAGCCGAGTACTCGCGGTCATTGGCCTCCAGCTCGTAGCGATCAACCTCGATCGGCAGGTCGCGAAGCTTTTCGAAGTCGCTCATGCAGGCGACGATAGCCAGCGCTGGGCTAGGGACGAGCCTATGCGGGCGCGGGCACGACGAGCACCGGTCGCTCGGAGAGGTGGAGCAGCTTGTGGGGGACCGATCCCAGGAGCGCCCCCTTGATCGGGTGCTCGCCGTATGAGCCGACCACGATGGCGCGGGCGTCGTACTTGTCGGCGAGTGAGATGAGCGCTTCGGTCGGGCGCTCGTCCACCAGCTCGATCTCGACCTCGACGCCGGCCGTCCTCGCCCGCTCGACGGCCTCTGAGGTCACGCGCTCCCCGACCTTCAGGATCGCTTCCGAGGTCGCGGTGGACTCCTCGCCCGGGCCGCCCGGGTGGTAGCCGAAGCCGATCACGATCCGGTCGCCAAGGCCCTGCGCCAGCTCGGCTGCCGAGTCCAGCGCCGCCTTCGCGCAGTCCGAGCCGTCGTAGCCCAAGACCAGGACGCCCATTAGCCGCCGTCCTCACTCTTGGTGTCGACGCCGGCGTCCGCTTCCGCCTCGGAGACGCCGATCGCCTCGACCTTGCCCTCCCCCGCAGCGACCTCGTGCGGGACCGCCTCGAACGGTTCCCGCTGGAAGAACTCGGTCGCAGCCCCGCCGCCCAGGAAGCGCCAGGCGACCATGAGGACCAGGCCGAGGCCCATGAAGATGATCGCGATCACCAGCGGGACCCCGAGGCCGAAGACCTCGGTCCCCGAGTACGACGCCTTGGGGTCGGAGAGGTCGCCGACGGATTCGTAGAGGAGATAGAAGAGAAGGCCGGCGCCGACGAGCGGCGCGACCCCGATGAAGAGGAAGTTCTTCGCCGACGCAAATAGCTCCTTGCGCCAGTAAATGGCGCAGGCCACGCCGGTAAGCCCGTAGTAGAAGGCGATCATGATGCTGAGCGCCGAGAGCGAGTCGAACAGGAAGTTCTCCGAGACGAGCTTGCCGGGGACGTACCAGAGCGTCGCGAGGACGCCGATCACGATCGTGCCGAAGGCGGGGGTGAGAAAGCGCGGGTGGATCTTTGCCCACGGCTTCGGCAAAGCGCCCGCCGCAGCCATCGAGAGCGAGGTGCGAGAGCCGGGGAGGATCGTCGTCTGGGCCGACGAGATGCCGGAGATGATCACAGCTACCACGACCAGGCTCGCCATAACGGAGCCGAGCGCCTCGCTTCCAAGAAACTGGTCGAACACGTCTTCTGCGACCGATCCCAGCACGCCCGCGTCATCGTCGAAGCTCTCGAGGTCTCCGAGGCCCGCATAGGCGACAAGCGCCACCGCAACGGCGATATAGGTGACGAGCAGAATCACCGTGCTCGCAAGGCCGGCCAGGCCGGGAGCGCGCGACGAGTCCTCGCTCTCCTCGGAGAGGTTCACCGCCGACTCCCAGCCCCAGTAGATGAAGACCGCGAGCAGCACGCCCGCGAGGAGGCCCGAATACTCGGCGCCGAAGGGCGAAAGCCAGCTGAGCTCAGGGTTGATGGAGCTCTCGGGCACCTTGCCTGCGATGAGGCGCACGAAGACGGCGCCGGCGAACATGAGGAGGATCGCCACCTGCCCCAGCGTGAAGACGCGCTGGAGCTTCGCGGAGATCTCGGTTCCGATCACGCAGATTGCCGTCATCACCGCGATGATCGCGACGGCCAGGATCGCCACAGCAACCTCGGACTTATAAAGCGGGATCGGGTTCCCCTTCGCGTTCTCGCCATACCCGACGCCGATCAGGTCGTAGAAGTAGTACGCCGAGACGTCGGCAAGCGAGCCAATGACGAGGATCCCGGTCGTGCAGATCGCCCAGCCTCCGAGCCACCCGACCCAGGGACCCATGCCGCGCGTGACCCAGGAGAACGTCGTCCCGCAGTCCGTGTCGACGCGGTTCATGTAGAAGAACGCTGCGGCGATGAAGAACATCGGCACGAACGAGATGAGGAGGACGCCCGGCGCCTTGACGCCGACCGCGACGACGATTGAGCCGATTACGGCCGCCAGCGAGTAGGCGGGCGCGGTTGACGCGAGGCCGATCGAGAGCCCGTCCCAGAAACCGATCGCGCCCTTCTTCAGGCCCTTCTCGCCGGTCTCCACCTCGCTTTGGGCCGCGGGTGCCGCGACGCTCGCGCTCTCCATCCGTTCTCCCTCGCTCCTCGGGTTTCCGGCACCCTAGACCACTGCGAGAGGCCCGGCCGTACAACGCACTGACCGGGCATTGGCCAGCCCGGCCTACAGGAGCGAGCTAGCGGTGCTCGGGATTCTCGAAATCGAAGCGGCAGCCCGCATCCCACTCCGAGCGCTGGTTTCCGTGCGCGGGAAAGCCGCCGGCGTCCTTGAGCATCCGCGCAAGATGCAAAAGGTTCCAGGTGGCGAACGTCGTGTTCCGGTTCGTGAAGTCGTTTGCCGGCCCGCCCGACCCCTCGTCCAGGTACGACGGCCCTGGGCCGGCCTCGCCGATCCAGCCCGCGTCGGCCTGCGGCGGAATCGAATAGCCGAGGTGCTGTAGGGAATAGAGGACGTTCATCGCGCAGTGCTTGATCCCATCCTCGTTGCCGGTGACGAGGCAGCCGCCAACCCGCCCGTAATAGGCGTACTGACCCGCTTCGTTCAACAGCGACGAGTTGCCGTAAAGGCGCTCGATTACGTGAGTGCACACCGAGGACTTCTCGCCGAGCCAGATCGGGGTCCCGATGACCAGGATGTCGGCAGCCATCACGCGCTCGAAGATCTCCGGCCACTCGTCGCGCCCCCACCCGTGCTCGGTCATGTCGGGCCACACTCCGGTGGCAATCTCGTGGTCGATCGCGCGGATGCAGTCCACCGAGACCCCGTTGCGATCCATGATCCCCATCGAGAGGTTCATGAGCCCCTGCGTGTTCGAGGTCTCAGGCGAGCGCTTGAGGCTGCAGTTGATGAAAAGGGCGGATAGGTCCGAGAAGTCTTTGTCCATGCCGGAGGAGTCCATCATGGATTCCCTTCGTTACGCGCTGTCGTCCGGTGCCAGCTCGATCTCAGGCGCGAACTCGTCGAAGAGCTCACGGAGCGAGCGGGTGGCCGCTTCCTCGTCGAGGTTCTCGCCGGCAAGCGCGAAGAGCTGGCGGACGAAGTCCTCCCAGCGGCATGCGGGCCGCATCTCGATCCTCACCAGCACCTGCGAGCCGCCGGCGTCGTAAGCCGAATGGCGGCTGCCGGCCGGGGCGCAGACTTCATCGCCCGGCCCGGCGACGGTCTCCTCTCCATCAATCATGTAGGCGACCCGGCCCTCGATCACTGTCCACCGCTCCTCCATGCTCGGGTGGCAATGCGGGGGGACGACGTGCCCTGGGCGCGTCCAGCGGTCCTCCATCACCAGGAGCTGGCCGCCCGTCTCCTCTGCTGTGCGCACGAAGCGGATCTCTTGGCCGGTGGTCGCGTTGCGCACCATGGGCTCGCGGCCGCTCATCGCTCGAGCACCTTCGCGACGAACGAGCCGAAGGCGTCGATCGCCGCGCTCAAATCCTCTTCCGAGGTGTCCTCATCCGGCGCATGGCTGATGCCTCCTCGGGAGGGGCAGAACATCATCGCCGCCGGCATCACGCGCGCGACTTGCGCGGCGTCATGAAGAGCGCCGCTCGTGATCGAGAAGGCTCTGCCGGTCGCTTCCTCCGCGGCTTCGCGCGCGTGCGCGACGAGTTCCGCGTCGAACTCCGTCGGGTCGATGCTGAAGATCTCTTTCTCAGCCAGCTCGCACCCGTGTGTGCTCGCGGCGTCCCGGGCAGCCGCGCGTGCTCCTTCGAGCATCGCTGCGAGCGCGCTGGAGCCGGGGTTTCTGAGATCGCACGTGAGCTGAGCGACGCCGGCCACGGCGGTCGAAATGTTCGGCTCGAGGCGTAGCTCCCCGGTCGTCGCGACGCCGCCGTGTTTGTCCGGAACCGCCGAGATATCCGTTGCGCACCTGGCAGCGGCAAGCGCCGCGTCACGCCGCATTGCCATCGGCGTGGTGCCCGCGTGCGCAGCGTGTCCTGAGAAGGTGAAGCGGATGCGCTCGATGCCCTGGCAACCCTCGACGGCAGCGACCGTCACGCCCTCGCCCTCCATCACGGGCCCCTGCTCGATGTGGAGTTCGAGATAGGCGTGGAGTCCCTCCCTGCGGCCGGCGCATTCCGGCGTTCTTTCGATATCGATGCCGTGCTCGGCGAGCACGTCTCGCAATGTGTGGCCATCGCCATCACGGAGCTCCGCGACCGCGCTGGGGTCGAGCTCGCCCGCGAACGCGGAGGAGCCGAAGAGGCTCCGGCCGAAGCGTGCGCCCTCCTCGTCGGCCCAGTCCACGAGGACGAGCGGGCGAGACGCCGTCGCCTCGGCGTAGGCGCGGAGAATGCCGACGGCCGCCATCACCCCGAGCGCGCCGTCGAGCCAGCCGCCGTCCGGCACCGAGTCGAGGTGAGAGCCGACGACGAGCGCGTCCGCGCCGCGGTCCGTGCCCTCCAGCCGCGCCCAGAGGTTTCCGGCCTCGTCGAGCTCCGCCTCGACTCCTATCTCCGCGACGAGCTCCCGCAGGAACGCCCGAGCTTCGAGCCAGGTGCCGGTCCAGCACAGGCGCTGTGCACCGCGCTCGTCCGCGCTCCGCTCCGCGAGCTCGCGAAGGTCGGCGACGACGCGGCCGGCGTCGATTCCGGGCGCGGCGGTCAAGCCGCGGCGTCCCGAAGGAGCGCCTGTCCCAGGCAGTGCGCGCCGCCGCCGCCGAGGGTGAACATCTCGAGGTCGGGCGCGAGGAGCTCGAGCCCGCGCGCCTTCATCTGCTCGTTCAGCGAGCGCGCTCGAGCGCCGGTGAGGACTCGGTCCTCCCCCAGCGCCATCGCATTCACCCCTAGGGCGAAGGCGTCTTCCGCAGGCACTTCGAGAATCTCGAAACCCTTGCCGGTGAGCCAGCGCACGAGCCCGCCCGAGACGATGTCCGTGCAGACGGCCGCGAGCTTGGGCGCGACGATTGCCAAGAGGACATCGATATGGACGAAGATGCCGGGAATCGGCTCCACGCGCGCCTCCCAGCCCTCGGCTTCGAACCATGCGGCGAGTTGCAACGCGGCGGGCCGCTCTGTCCGCTCCTCGCCGTTTCCGATCACAACGCATCCCGGCTCCACGAGCATGACGTCGCCCCCTTCGATCGCGCCCGCGCTCGCCATCTGCCAGATCGGGATGCCCGCCTCCCCGTAGAAGCGGATCGCGGGCGCGTACTCGCCGCGGCGCCATTGCTGCTTGGGCGCGGTGACGAACGGGCCCCACGGCGTCATGACGCTCGAGTCGCGGGTGAAGACCTGATAGGGAAGCGCGGCATCGGGCTCGACGAAGTGGCATCTCACGCCGGCCTCCTCATAGGCCGCGACGAGGTCGGCGTGCTGGCCGCGTGCTGCCTCGGGGTCGAAGCTCCGCCCACTCTCGATCGTGTTCTTCGAGATCACGCTGGTTGGGGCCCAGCGGAAGTTGTCGGGAGGGCAGAGGAGAACGTCGCGTAGGACGCCCGTCTCCGAATCCGCTCCAAAAACAAGGCCTGTCGGCTCCTCCGCTCCGCGTCCGGGGCCGCCAGGGCTTGGGCTCACGCTGCTCACTCTATGACCACGCGCACGGTCTCGAGCGTACGGTCGCTCGCGCCGCGGAGCTTGCCGCCGTGGGCGAGGGTGTCGGCGATGAAGTCGAGCGTCTCGCGCGTCAGCCGCTCACCCGGCAAGACGTTCGGGATGCCCGGCGGGTACGCGGCAAGCGCCTCGCAGGAGATGCGTCCTTCGGCGGCGTCAAACGCCACGGCTTCCTGAGGGCCCAGGAACGCGTCACGGATCGTCATCTCGAGAGGCCCCCACGGGGGCGGGACCGCGAATGGAATCACCGGCCCCGCCTCGGTGCTCCCGAGGTCGGCAACGACTCGCTCGAGCGCCGCGATCAGGGGCTCGGCGAGCGCCGCCGCGCTGCCGCCCATGCCGAAGGTGAAGACGACGACGGTTTCGGTCGCGAGCTCGTAGTCGATACCGAGGTCGAATGCCAAATCGGCGAAGCGATGGCCGGTGACACGTGCGCCGCGCACGTCAACGGTCAGGCGAAGCGGGTCCCAGCCGGCAACGCCGAGGTTGCCGATCAGGCCCTCGTCGAGCACGTCGAGCCCGGGGATCTCGCGGATCCGCTCGCGGGTTGCCCGAAGGGTCGAGAGCGTCTCCGCGAGCAGCTCGGTGCCATGAACCGCCGCCATCCTGCGCGCCGCGTCCAGCGAGAGCGAGAGGAGCGAGCTCGGGCTCGTCGACTCGAGGAGCGTGACGACGCGGTCGACTATCTGCTCGTCGAAGCGGCTTTCGTGGCCCAAATGGATCATCGCCGACTGGGTGAGGCTGCCGACGATCTTGTGCGTCGAGGAGATCACCAGGTCGGCACCGGCGCCGAGCGCCGCCTGTGGCAGCTCATCCGAGAAGGTCAGATGCGCGCCCCATGACTCGTCCACGATCAGCGGCACGTCGCGCGAATGGCAGACTTCGACGAGCGCCGCCACATCGGCGCAGGCGCCGAAGTAGGTGGGGGTGACGATCAGGGCCGCCGCCGCGTCGGGCGCCTGATCCAGGGCCGCCTCGAGGGCCGCAGGGGTGGGGCAGTGGGCCACGCCCAGCTCTGGGTCGATCTCAGGCGCGATGAAGGTGGGGCGCAGGTCGCCGAGCACCGAGCCGTCGATCGCCGAAGAATGGACGTTTCGCTGCATGACGATGCTCTGTCCCCAGTGGCGAACCGCCAGGCATGCGGCGTGATTCCCCTGCGAGGCGCCGCCGACCAAGAACCAGGTCCGGACCGCGCCCCAGGCCTCGGCGGCAAGGCGCTGGGCCTGCTCGAAGGGGTTGTCCTCGAACGGGCCGACATCGATGCCCTCGATCAGCGCCGGCAGGTCCATGTCGAGCGCCTGCTCTCCGATCGCGTCGCACAGCGCGGGGTCGGCTCCGACGCCTCCCTTGTGGCCGGGGACGGTCAGCCGCGCCGGATCGCGCGAGGCGTGCTCGCGGAGCGCATCGACGTAGGGAACCTGATCCTGATCCATTGGCGCAACCTAGCGCGGGCACCCGGGACCGGAAGGCGGAAAAGCGCCGTAGACCCACTCCCGTTGGGAGCACGCCGCGGGGTCGACGTGGGGTGGCTGCTGCGCCGATAACGTCGACCAGTGCCGTCAGCGCGTGCGTCGAAGCGCTCGCTTCCCCTCCCAATGCTGGGTATCCTCCGATCGTCGCCGATGGACGACGACCACCCTCCCAGTACCGGCTCTGAGCCGGTCGCACAATGACCGCGGTAGCGCTCGTCGCGCTGCTCCTGTTGGTGCTCATCAACGGCCTCTTCGTTGCGGCCGAGTTCGCCCTGGTTCGCTCCAGCCGCGGCCGGCTCGAGGCGCTCGCGAAGGAGGGCAAGGCGGGGGTAGACGAGGTGTTCGCCCAGCTTGAGAAGCTGGACGAGGTGCTCGCTGCCTGCCAGTTGGGCATCACCATGGCCTCGATCGGCATCGGTTTCCTGGGGGAGCCGGCGATCGCGCAACTCTTGGAGCCCTTGCTTGGCGACGGCGCGGGTGCCCATGCGGTCGCGCTCGTTGTCTCCTTCGCGATCGCGACCTCGCTCCATATCACCATCGGCGAGCAGGTGCCGAAGATGATGGCCATCACCAAGCCCGAGCCTGCGGCGCGCCTGCTCGCGCGTCCCGTCAACTGGTTCCGGCTCGCGACGGCTCCCCTCACCTGGGCCCTCAACCGCACCTCGAACGGGATCGTCCGGCTCTTCGGTGTCGACCCGTCCGGGCTCGAGGAAAAGCACACCTCCGAAGACGTCAAGGGGATCATCCGCCACTCCGCGCGCGGCGGCACGCTCGACCCCGGCGAGGCGATCATGCTCGGCGGCGTCTTCCACCTCCACGAGCAGGAAGCGCGCGAGGTGATGACACCGATCCCGGCGGTCGTCACCGTGAACGCGGACGAGCACGTCGAGGACGCGCTTCAACGCTGCGTGTCTTCAGGCCACACCCGGCTCGTCGCGATCGAGAATGACAACCCGGACCGCGTGCGCGGCGTCATCCACAACAACTCGCTCGCGCGCCTCTACATGAACGCGGGGCCCGATGCCGCGGTCGAGAGCGCGATCCGCGAGGTGCCCATCGTCCCCGAGACGAAGCCGCTCGACGATCTCTTGGCAGAGCTCCAGCGCCAGCGGAGCTCGATCGGCGTTGTGGTGGATGAGTACGGGCGGACCGTGGGCATCGTCACCGTCGAGGACATCCTCGAGGAGGTCGTGGGGGAGATCGAGGACGAGACGGATGCGCGTTCCTCGATGGTCCGCCGCCTCGCAGACGGCGACTGGTACGTGCGCGGACACGTCGCGATTGGCGACCTCGCCGACGCCGGCATCGAGCTGCCGGTGGATTCAGACTCATACAACTCGGTCGGCGGCTACGTCTTCTCCAAGCTCGGCCGCCTGCCTAAGCGGGGCGACCGGATCCAGGCGAACGGCCACGAGATCCGGGTCGAGTCGGTACGCGAGAATCGCATCGTGGCGGTCCGGATCCGGCCGCAAACGACAGAGCATCCGGTCGTCGTGCCGGACGACGCCGAAGCGGAGTAACGGTCCCCGCAAGTTGCGCCGTTCGCCACCCTCGGAGGCGTCCGGCGCTCGTCGTACCTTCGCCAGGCGTATGTGGACCGTGAGGCTTACCGACAGGCAACTCGAGGTACTCACCGCGACGCTCGGTTCGCAGGAGCGCCTCGGCCCGGCGCTGAGTGGGGCGCTGGAAGCGCTCGAACTTGCACGCTGGGACGATCTGCCGGACGCGCGCCTCCCGTGGGCCGAGGTCGCCGACCAGGCCGGCCGCCAGGGCGTCTCCGAGGCCGACGTGGTCTGGGACCTTTCGGGCAAGGGCCGCCAGGTCGAGGCATAGCGGGCGCCGCGCCGGCCCCGACTAGTACGTGTAGAAGCCTTCCCCGGACTTCTTGCCGAGCTTGCCGTCGGCGACCATCTTGCGGATGAGGGCCGGCGGCGCGTGCGAACCCGAGATCGCCTCGGCAGCGAGCGTCTCGCCGATCGCGAGCGCAACGTCCAGGCCGACGAAGTCAAGAAGCTTCAGCGGCCCCATCGGATGCCCGGCGCCAAGGCGCATGCAGTCGTCGACAGCTTGCGCCGAGAGCCCCGTTTCCTCCATGAAGCGCACCGCGTCGAAGAGATAGGGGAAGAGCAGCCGGTTGACGACGAACCCGGCGGAATCCGGTACCTCCACGGCCACCTTGTTGAGTGCCGCACACCACGCCCGGGCACGCTCGGCCAGGCCATTGCGTGCCCCCTCGGGGATACAGAGCTCGACCAGTTCCATGCGCGTGACCGGATTGAAAACGTGGAGACCGAAGAAGCGGTCGGGCGCTCCAGCGTCCTCGCCCAGGCCGGCGATCGACAGAGCCGACGTGGTCGACGCGAGGTCAGCGTCAGGTGCAATGCCGGCCAGGGCGCGGAGCACCTCGGCCTTCGCGGCCGCGTCCTCCGCGATCGCTTCCACGATCAAGTCGCAGCCTGAAAGCTTCTCCGGCTCGGTCGTGACCTTGATGCGCGCGGGAGAGGCGCCCTCGAGCTTCTTCGCTACGGCCTGAGCCTCCTCCTCGGCGCGCCAAGCCGAGGTGTCGGAGCGGGCGAGGAGCCACACGTCGCCCAGTGTCGACGCGCACGCCGCGAGCCCGCACGCGATCGTGCCACTGCCCGCGACCGCGGGGCTCTCATATCCGTGGGAAGACATCGGGCGGGCGAGTCTTCCACAAGGCGCCAGTGAGGCATCGGGCGGCGAGACGCGTGCGCCAATCGGGAACCAAATTCGGCGCGATCGCGAGTCTACGATTACGTTTCCACGATGGCCGCGATCCTCTACTACGCGATCCCGTATTTCATCCTGCTGCTCGCGGCCGAGTACCTCGCGTTCCGCCATCTGGGCGACCACGACGAGGACATGGTCGGCTACGAGGCACGAGACACCCGGACCAGCCTGACCATGGGCCTGGGCAACCTCGCGGTCAACTTCGTCTGGAAGTTCGCCGTCCTCGCCGCCTACGTCGTGGTCTACGAGCTAACCCCGCTTCGGCTTGACGATGGCGACTGGTGGGTCTGGGTGCTGCTCTTCTTCGCCGACGATTTCTCCTACTACTGGTTTCACCGCGTTTCGCACGAGAGCCGGCTCTTCTGGGCGAGCCACGTGGTCCACCACTCCTCCCAGCACTACAACCTCTCAACGGCGCTTCGCCAGACCTGGGTGCCGATGACGTACTTCCCGTTCTGGCTCTGGCTGCCCCTGGTCGGCTTCGAGCCATACATGGTGCTCCTCGCGCAGTCCTGGTCGCTCATCTACCAGTTCGGCATCCACACCGAGCGCGTGCGGCGGTTCCCCCGGCCGATCGAGGCCATCTTTAACACGCCTTCGCATCACCGCGTCCACCATGGCGTGAACGAGCAGTACCTCGACCGCAACTACGCCGGGATCCTGATCATCTGGGACAAGCTCTTCGGCACGTATGAGCCCGAGGGCGAGCGGGTGCGCTACGGGTTGACAACGCAGCTCAAGACGTTCCGCCCGCTCCGGGTCGCGTTCCACGAGTACATCGCGATGTGGCACGACATAAGGAAGGCGCGCGGCGCCCGGGCGAAGGTCGGCATCCTCTTTCACGGGCCGGGCTGGACGCCGCCGGGCGTCGCCGAGACGGAAGCGACCCGCGGCTAACCTCCGCGCCTCATTCTTTCTTCGCTAGGAGGCTCTCCCCATGGCAAGCAACGGCAAGTTTTCAGGGCGCGAGGTCGTCATCGTCGAAGCGGTCCGCACTCCGGTCGGGCGTGGCCATGAGGAGAAGGGCATCTACAAGGACGTCCATCCCTCAACGCTCCTCGCGAAGACCTACTCGGAGGTAATCGACCGCGCCGGCATCGACGCTTCCGAGGTCGAGGACGTCGTTGCGGGCTGCGTTCAGCAGTTCGGCGAGCAGGGCATGAACATCGGCCGGAACGCCTGGCTCGAGGCGGGGCTCCCGATCGAGACGGCGGCAACCACGGTCGATCGCCAGTGCGGCTCCTCCCAGCAGGCTGTGAATTTCGCCGCGGCGCTCGTCGCCTCCGGCGTCCACGACGTCGTCATCGGCGGCGGGGTCGAGCACATGGGCCACATCTCGTTTCAGGACGGGATGCAGGTCATGTCCGAGCACGGCGCCGCCTACTCGCCCGAGCTCATGGAGCGCTACAACCTCGTCCCGCAGGGCCTCTCGGCCGAGATGATCTCCGAGAAATGGGAGATTCCTCGCTCCGAGCTCGACGAGATCGGTGCCCGGTCGCAGCAGCTCGCCGCCCGGGCTACCGAAGAGGGGCGCTTTGAGAAAGAGATCGTCCCGATCCAGGTAAACGGCGACACCCACACGACCGACCAGGGCATCCGCCCCGACACGACCATCGAGGCGCTCTCTCAGCTCAAGACGGTGTTCAAAGAGGACGGGACGATCACCGCCGGCAACTCCTCGCAGATCTCTGACGGGGCCGCTTCGGTGCTCTTGATGACGGCCGAGAAGGCTAAGGAGCTTGGATGCGAGCCGCGTGCGCGGATCGTCGACCAGACCACGGTTGGCGTCGACCCCGTGATCATGCTGACGGGCCCGATTCCCGCGACGAAGAAGCTCCTCGAGCGAAACGGGATGGAGATCTCAGACATCGACCTGATTGAGGTCAACGAGGCGTTCGCCTCCGTGGTCGCCGCCTGGCGCCGCGAGCTCGATCCCGACATGGACAAGGTAAACGTGAACGGCGGCGCGATCGCCCTCGGCCACCCACTTGGCGGCTCGGGCGCCCGCCTGATCACGACGCTGCTCCACGAAATGGAGCGTTCTGATGCGGAGACCGGCCTGGTCACCATGTGCTGCGGCGGCGGCCTCGGCACGGGCACGCTGATCGAAAGGGTCTAATCGGCCGGAGCGGCCGGGACGCCCCCTCCAGGAGGCCTAGTAATTTGGTCTCGTTTGCTCGGGCCGCTCGGTCTCGATGTTTCCTTAGCCTCCTGGAGGGGGCACTCCCGACCACTCTTGCGGTGTTGGTCGTCTTAGGCGGGCTCGCGGGGTGTGGTGACGAGGACGAGGGTGGGTTTTCGCCCGTCGTCTCCGATCCGCTTTCGAAGGTCGAGTTCTTGCGGCAGGCCGATGAGATCTGCGCGTCCACTGAGTCGCGGATCGAGGCGGCAGCCGATGATCTCCTGACCGGTGAAGAGGATCCGCCGCCCGAGGAGGTCGAGCGGGTTGCGATCGACCTCGTTGTGCCGGCGCTCGAAAGCGAGGTTGCGGCGATCCGGGCGCTCGGGGCGCCCGAAGGCGACGAAGAGGAGGTCGAGGCGATCCTGGGAGCTACGGAAGCTGGGATCGCGGAGATCGAGGCCGACCCGCAGGGACTCATCGACGGCGTTCCACAGTCGCTCCGCGATGCCGAAGAGCTTGCACGCCGATACGGCTCGCAGCAGTGTGGAATCCGCTGATCGCTAGGGTGCTCGCTTCCCGCAAGCGTCTCAAAGGAGTGAAACTTGTCCAAGACACGTAAGTCAATGGCACTGCTCGCAATCGTCGGAGCCCTCGGCTTTGCCGGCTGCGGCGACGACGATGACGAAACGACCTCGACGACCACCGACTCCGGCACGACCGGCGCCACGGGCGCTACCGGCGAGTCGGGTGCGGCCGTTTTGCCTGCGGACTTCATCAAGGAGGCCGACGCCATCTGCGCGGAAGGCGACGAGGCGATCGACGCCGAGGCCAAAAAGACCTTCGGCGGCGGTGGTGAGCCGAGCAACGAGGAACAGGAGGCCTTCGTCACCGACGTTGTCGTTCCGAACATCCAGGATCAGCTCGACCAGCTCGCGGAGCTTGACCCGCCCGAAGAGGGCGCGGAGGAGTTCGAGGCGCTGATCAGTGATGCGAACGCGGCGCTCGACGAGGTCGAATCCGATCCCGCCGGCTTGTTTGAATCGGGTGGCGGGGAAGATCCCTTCGCCGACGTGAACAAGCAGGCTAAGGCGCTTGGCCTCACCGACTGCGGAGGCGGCGGCTGACGCTTCCCTGGTGGCGCACGGGTCCGCAGCTAGGCCCGTGCGCCGCTAGGGTGCTGGCGTTCCCGCCGCGTCTCAGGAGTGAATCTTGTTCGACACCCGTAAGTCAATTGCAGTGCTTGCCATCGCCGGAGCTCTCGGCTTCGCCGGCTGCGGCGACGATGACGAAGAGCCCACAACCACCGCGACCGAATCCGGCGCTACGGGTGCGACCGGCGAGTCGGGATCAGCCGGGTCCCTCCCGGCAGACGCGATCACCGCGGGCAACGAGATCTGCACGAATGGCGACGAAGAGCTTCAGAAGGCCTTCGGCCAGCTCGACGAGAACTCGTCTGAGGCACAAGTCGAGCAAGTCGTGACCGATGAGATCGTTCCGAGCATTCAGGGTCAGATCGATGATCTCCGGGAGATCGACGACTCCGAAGAGCTCGCTTCGGTTCTTGACGACGCTGAAGAAGCCCTCGGCGAGGTCGAGGCTGATCCGAGCTTGATCACGTCCGGCGAAGATCCCTTCGACGACATCAACAACGCATTCAGAGAACTGGGCCTTGACGCGTGCGCTGACTGATCGCGGCTCAGTCCGCCAGGCGTCCGCCAACGAACTGAACGAGTCCTGAGACCCGGCAGCGCACGTCCTCGAAACCGCGCTCGTCCAGCGCTCCGCTGATCTCGTCGGGCTCGAAGACCCGCATTCCTGAGAGCCGCTCGACCACCGGCTTCATCGGCCGGATCGTCACCGGGCGGCGGATCGAGGTCATGATCGCGATCCGTCCGCCGGGCGCAAGCACGCGGCGCATCTCGTCGATCGCGTCGAAGGGGTCGGCGAAGAGATGGAGCGCGGCGAAGCAACAGACGCAATCAAAGCTCGACGTCTCGAAGGGCAGGGCGGTGGCGTCCCCGCGGACGAGCGCCAGGTTGTCCAGGCCCGCCCTCCGCGTGTCCTCGGCGCCCCGGGCGAGCATGGTCTCAGAGGCATCGATCCCCACGACGAGCCCTTCGTCTCCGGTTGCCCGAGCGAACGCGCGCGAGAAGTTGCCTGGGCCGCAGGCGACGTCCAGCACCCGGTCGCCGCGGCCGAGCCCGAGGAAAAGGCGCGCGATCCTCACCTCCTCGGCCATCCCGGGCCCGGTCAGGCCCTTCGCCGCCCAGGCGAGGGTGGGACGCCACCACCGCTCGTAAACGACGGGGACGATGCGGGTCAGCATCAGGTCCTGCGTTACGCCGGTCGAGTCGGGCGCCTCCTCTCCGAGGAGGTCGAGGTAGCCGTGCTCCCAGGCTGAGTCGTCCTTCGAGAGCGCGTTTGCGCGTGCATCCAGAACTTTGCCGAGGCGCTCCCGGACGCCGGCCGCCGCGACGCTCATCGGGCGCCGCGTGGTTCGCCGGAATGCGCCGAGAGTGCGGTTAGGCGCTCGATCTGGCGCTCGCCTTCGGCTCGGGCCGGGTGGTCCTCCGGCAGGCTCGCGATCAGCTTTTGAATCCGGTTGCGAATCTGAAGCGAGAAATGCGGGGTGGCGGGACCGGCGAGTGAGCGGATGTCGTCGATCGTGATCTCGCGGCCGCCGAGCCGGTCAGGTCGCTCTGCCTCGCTCATCTCAAATCGTCCTTTGCTTGCTGCCTGGCTTCGTCCAAGGTCGTGGGCCCGTCCGGACGGTTGGGCTTGTCCGGAGTGTCGGGCTCATCAGCGGAGTCGGGCTGGTCGGGAGACTCGGGCTCTGCATTCGCATCCGGTCCCAGGAGCTCGTCGCCTGTGCCGGACTCTATCCGCGCGACCTCCGCGATCTCGTCCAGTTCCACCTGTGCGTCGACTGACAGCGCTTCCTCATCTCCGATCACCCAGATGTGGTTGTAGACGGCGCGCGTGGGATCGTCCTGGTATCCGGGCTTGAGGTCGAGCAGGTAACCCTCCAGGGCCGGCGGCGCCTGCGCCGCGTCGTCGGTCAAGAGCAGAGGCCCCCACTTGCCAGTGCCCGAGAGCGCCGCTGCAGCTCCGGCGTCTGCAGGCCGAGACGAGTTCGCGATCACGAACCCGTGACCGGGGTCGTTGATGTTCCACCCGAAGTTGCCATCGATAAAGCGTGCGAAGGCGACGGCGTTCGTCACCGGATCCTTCTCGGCGGCGGCGCGGACAACTTCGCCCTTCGAAGCCGATTCGAGCTCCTTCAATGCGGCGTTCGAAATCGCGCTCTCGGGGCCGAGGACGTAGACCGGCACGTCTTCGAGGCGCTCGATTGCCTTGATCGTCACCGTAGGGACGGAATCGGCCTGGGCGAACAAGACGGGGTCACCCGACCGCGCGGCCCATGCCGCCGCCGGCATGGCGAACTCGGGGTCGTCCGAGGTCGTGACGAGAAGGTGCTCCGGCTCGCTCGAGGTGAGCTTTTCGCGCAGCTCGAGCACCTCGACGGCAATCTCAGCCGCGCTCGCGCCGTCGACGGCGCGGTTGTCGAGCCCGTTCGCCTCGGCCGCGTCACCGATCTTGAACGCCTGAGCTCCGTCCGTGGCGGGGCCGCCTGAGGGAGCGAGCGCGGTAAGGGCGCCCGCCGTGAGCTCGTTGAATGCGCCGCCCTCGGTGTAGAGGATGGGCGCTCCAACCGGATCGGCGACAAGCGACGCTGCGGCGATGCCGCTTGCCCAGTCCTCGGAGTCGACGAGCGTCACGGCCTCCGGCCCCTTGACCACTCCTCCGGACGGGAACGTCGCAAGCGCGACGCCCGCTGCGCTTGCGATTGAGGTGAGGCCACCGACGCGGGTCGTGTTGCGTGTCGCAAAGGCAGGAAAGCCCAGTTCGGCGGGTTGGGAAGGGGACTCGGCCTGATCTACGAAGACCTCGGGCGCCGGCGCCGCCTCACCGTCCTCGTCGCCGCCGAGTTGGGTGGCCGCCAACACGCCGGCCGCGGCGAGCAGTGCCACGACGAGGGCGCCGGCCGCGGCTCGCGCGGGGTGCGAGCGCAGCCAAAAGAAAACGTCGGAGAACCAGTAGCGAACGCTGTTCAGCGCTGAGAACACGGTGGGAAAGGTAGTGGCAGGCGGCCTGCAAAGTTGCTTGCAAAGTACATAATTAGTGTTAAGGAATGCTTGCAATCGGCCCGTTTCTTGATACCTTGGGCTTCGGATCGTGCCTGGAAGGCCCCCTACATCCCTGCGATTTCCCCTGGCCGTGGTGGCCTTGACGCTCGCGCTTGCGGGCGGGTCCGCCCTTGCCCAGGACCTCGAATCCGAGCGCGCAGCAAAGGAAGCCGAGCTCGCAGAGGTGCGTGAGCGAGGTGAGGTGCTCTCGACGGAGATCGCCGGTTTCACCGATCAGATCAACCAGCTCGCCGGCGAAGTCGCGGTCCTTCGCAACCGCGAGGCGATCGTTGCCGAGGAGCTCGCCCTGATGCAGGCGCGGCTCAGGGAGGAGAGGGCGAGGCTCGCCGAGCTTAAAGACCGTCTTGGCCGCTCCCTGAATGTGCTCTCGAACCGCCTCGTCGAGATTTACAAGTCGGACCAGCCCGACGCGCTCACGGTGATCCTGGAGTCCGACGGCTTCGACGACCTCATCAAGCGCTATGACTACCTGGACCGGATCCAGGACCAGGATGCGGGCATCGTGCACCGGGTTCGCGACCTGCGCGACGAATCCGAAGATCTCGTCGCCGAGATCGAGGCCGCGCGCGACGAGATCGCCGCTCGCAAGGCCGAGCTCGAGCGCACCCGCATGCAACTCGAGGCGCGCGAGGCCGAGCTGGCGGTCGTCCGCGACGACAAGGCTGTGGCGCTCGAGCAGACCCAGGAGAGAGAGGACCACCTCGAGGGCGATATCTCAGAGCTGGATGCGCAGATCCAGGCCCAGCTCCAGGCCGCCCAGGCTTCGACCACGACCAGCGACCCGCTTCCCGCCGGGCCCATCCAGGGCGCGAGCGGAGGTTTCATCTGGCCGGTCAACGGCCCGGTGACCTCGCCCTACGGCCCCCGCTGGGGTCGCCTCCACGCCGGCATCGATATCTCGGCTCCCGGCCGGCACCCCGATTCGCGCGGTGAAGGACGGAAGCATCGTTCTCGTCCAGTCGGAAGCGTCGAGCGGTGGCTACGGCAACTTCACGTGCATCGACCACGGCGGGGGGCTCACGAGTTGCTACGCGCACCAGTCTTCCCAATCCATCACCTCGGGATCTGTCTCGCAGGGCGACGTGATCGGCCTCGTCGGCTGCACCGGCAGCTGCTTCGGCGACCACCTCCACTTCGAGATCCGTGTGAACGGCGCGGCCGTGGACCCGCTCGGGTACCTCTAGGCGCGGGCGTCACTCGAGGTCGAATACCTGAGTTCAAGGTATTCATACCTCAAACGCTAGACGTCTGTACTACTGATCGGTGAACCTGCTCAAGAGCCCTACATAGGGGCCGATGGACGAGTCAGAACCCGATTAAGGTCAGGGCGGTCGATCAAAAGCCCAGGCCCCGGTAAATGGAAACAGCGCTACACACCCCTCGCGTGCCCAAAAACGTGAACGCGCGAGCATTCGCGGCGGGCACCGGCGTGACGACGGCGCTCATCGCCGCGGCCGTGGTCGCGTTCATCTCGGTCGCGGCGTTTGTCGCCTTCGAGGGCGTTCCTTTCGGATCGAGCGACTCACCCGAGTCGGCTGTCTCCCTCTCTTCCGGTGCGCCACAAGCTGCTGCGCTCGCGGCGGGCTCCGCGAGCGCGAGCGTCGCGGCCGCCCCTGCGACGCCGAGTCCCGCCGCAATCGCCGAGATCGCGGCCGCGCTCCCGGGCGCAGGCACAGCAGCCGTCGGCGGTCCCGGACCGAGCGGTCCTGCGACGGGTGGCCCAGGTGCGGGCACCGGTCCCGGCGGCACAGGCGCTGGCGGAGGCAGCGGAACTGGCGAGCCCCCACCCGCTGCGGTCCCGGGGCCCCTTCAGAACACCGTGGGCGCGGTTGACGGCGTCGTCGGCGGGCTGGGAATCGACCTTCCGCTCTCGGAAGCCAACGGGGACGTGAACGGGACGCTCAACAACCTCGGCAACGGGATCGGTGCCGGCAACCCCGGCGACACGGTGAACAACACCGTCAACGGCCTGCTGCCCTAGTTACCCGAGGCGGCCAGCCAGCCAGTTCAGCGCCACCGACTGCATCTCCTGGTCGTGCTGGATCGAGCGGTGATGCCCGCCCGGCAGAAGGATCAGCTTCTTCGGCTCGGGCTTTCGCGCGTGGAGCTCCTCCGAGAAGTCGCTTGGGATCCGCTCGTCTCCCTTGGCGTGCAGGATGATCAGGGGCTTGGGGCCCATGAGCTCCGCCGCTTCGCGCAAGTCGTGCTCGCCAAGCCAAGCCGCCAGGGCGTCGCGGGAAGGCTCCGACACGCGGAAGTCCAGCTTTTTTCGAGCGAGCATTCTCCTCAGATGGGGCTCACCCGCCGGGCAGATCGTGATCGCGCCCGCGATCGTCTTCGAGGTGGCGGCGGCGTGGATCGCCCAGAACCCACCCATGCTGGATCCCCGAACGCAGATCCGCGCGGGATCGACGCGGTCGTGCGAGGCCAAAAAGCGGGCCATCTTGGCCACGTCTCCAAGCGCCGCGGGGCCCATCTCGTCCGCCGACTCGCCGTGACCGCGCTGATCGTAGGAGATGGCGGCCCAGCCGCCCGCGGCACACATGCGGGCGAAGTCGCCGTGGTTCTCCTTGCGGGAGCCGGCGCCATGGAGGATGACCATTCCGGGCCAGCTTCCCTTCGCCTTCGGCAGCCAAAGCCAGTAGGGACGGCCCTCGTGCTCACCCCTGATCGTGGGTGCATCCGGGGAGGGGAGGGTGCGCCGAAGCATCGCCCGGGAATAATGACCGCCCATGGCAACCGCCATCCAGGATCATTTGCCGCGCGGCTCGCGAATCAGGCCAGACGGCCATCTCGAGGTCGGCGGCTGCGACGTCGTCGAGCTGGCTCGCGAGTTCGGCACCCCGGCGTATGTCTATGCGGAGGACGACATTCGCTCCCGCGCCCGCGAGTACCTGGCGGCCTTCTCCTCCCGGACGGACGATTTCGAAGTCCTTTACGCATCGAAGGCCGCGCCGGTGACGGCGATCTTTCGCATCCTCGCCCAAGAGGGGCTCTCGGTCGACGTCGCGTCGGCCGGCGAGCTTCACCTTGCGCTTCGAGGGGGATGCGATCCGGCGAGGATCTACCTCCACGGCAACAACAAGACCGAGGCCGATCTACGTTCCGCGATAGGTGCGTCGGTGGGCTACATCGTCTGCGACTCGTTCGACGAGATCGAGCGCCTCGATGGAATGGCCGATCGCCCACTGGACGTGATGATCCGCGTCACGCCGGGGATCAAGGCCAATACCCACAGCTTCATCCAGACCGGACAGCTCGACTCGAAGTTCGGCTTCGGCCTCGAAGACGGCCTGGCCGCGCGCGCGATCGAGGCGATCCGGGCCGCGCGAAACTTGAACCTGGCCGGGCTTCACGCCCACATCGGCTCGCAGATCTTCGAGCTTGAGCCTTACGTGAAGACCATCGAAGCGCTTGGCCGCCTCGCCGAGGAGACGGATCTCTCCCCGGAGGAGCTCCGTCTCCTCAACGTCGGTGGCGGGCTCGGAATCGCGTATGAGCCGGGCGACGAGCCTCCCTCGATCGAGAGCTACGTGGATCTCAAGGTGGAAGCCCTAGGGAGGGTCTTCAGCCCGGCGCCGCGCATCCTGGTCGAGCCGGGGCGCTCGCTGGTGGGGAATGCCGGGATCACGCTTTATGAGGTGGGGACCGTGAAGGAGATCCCCGGCGTGCGCACGTACGTCGCGGTGGACGGCGGGATGTCAGACAACCTGCGCCCGATGCTTTACGGGGCACGCTACGACGCGCTGGTCGCAAACCGGGCGGGTGAGCCCCCCGAGGTGCCGGTCACGATCGCGGGCATGCACTGCGAGTCTTCGGACATCATCGTCCGCGACGTCGCAATGGCAGCGCCACGGGTGGGCGACATCCTGGCCACTCCTGCCACGGGCGCGTACGGTCATGCCATGGCGAACAACTACAACGGCATGCCGCGGCCGCCGGTCATCTTTGTCAAGGACGGAGCGGCGCGAGTAGTGGTGCGCCGCGAGACGGTCGAGGATCTGGCGGCTCGGGATGTCTAGCGAGGCGCGAATCGGTCTCTTGGGGCGCGGCACCGTGGGCGGCGCCTTCGCCGACCTTCTCGAGACCCGCGCCGGAGCGGTCGCCGAGGCGTCGGGGCGCGTGCCGCAGATCGCCGGCGTGCTTCGGCGGAGCGAAGGCGACTTCGACCGGATCCTGGCGGGCTCGGACATCGTCGTCGAGCTGATCGGGGGCACGGAGCCGGCGCGCGACTACGTCCTGCGGGCGCTCGAGGCCGGCAAGCACGTCGTTACCGCCAACAAGCAGCTGATCGCGCAGCACGGGGACGAGCTCTTCGCCGCCGCCCGCGTGGCGGGCGTCCAGCTTCGCTTCGAGGCGGCTGTCGCCGGGGTGGTTCCAGTAATCCGGGTGATCTCGGAGAGCCTCGCCGCCACGGACGTGACCAAGGTCTTCGGGATCGTCAACGGGACGACGAACTTCATCCTCACCGAGATGGCGAGGACCGGGGCGTCCTTCGACGAGGCTCTCGCTCACGCCCAGGAGCTGGGCTACGCGGAAGCTGATCCGACCGACGACGTCGGCGGCGCCGACGCCGCGGCGAAGATGGCGATCCTCGCGCGCCTTGCCTTTGACACGCCCGTGCGGCTCGATGACGTCTCTTATGAGGGGATTACCGAGATCAGCCCGGAGGACATGGCCTACGCGAAGGAGCTCGGGCTCTCGCTCAAGCTCCTCGGTGTCGCGGAGCTGAGCCCCGAAGGGGTCAGCGTGCGTGTCTTTCCCTGCTTCCTTTACCCGGGGCATCCCTTGGCGCCCGTGGAGGGGCCGTTCAACGCGGTCATGGTCCAGGCGCCGGCGATCACCGAGATCACGATGTCCGGCCCCGGCGCCGGCGGCCTCGCGACCGCCACCGCGGTCCTCGGCGACGTCGTTTCGATCCTGGCGGGAGACGCGCCCGTCCACGAGACACGCCGCGAGCTCCCTGTCGTCTCGGACGTCGCGTCCTCGTTCTACGTCCACCTCGAGGTGGCCGACCGGCCCGGCGTTTTGGCTGCGGTCGCCGACGTGCTCGGGCAGGCCGGGATCTCGGTCAAGAGCATGGTTCAGCGCGGCGCGGGCGAGCAGGCGCGGCTAGTGATGGTCCTCCACGAGACCTCCGAGCGAGCCTTCTACGGCGCCCTGGCCGAGCTTGCGAAGCTCGACTTCATGCGCGCCGACCCCCGGGCCATCCGCGTGATCGAGGAGCAGTTCGGCTGATGGGGTCTGGCACCTCTATGTCAACACCACGGTCTAACCGATGCGCGAGCGAGGTGCCTGACCCCTCTATCGTCCGCCCATGCCCGCAGCTCTGATCGAGCGATTCCGCGAGCACCTCCCGCTGGAGGACGGGGACCCGGTCGTCACTCTCCACGAGGGGTCTACGCCCCTCGTGGAGGCGCCCGTGATCTCCGAGCGGGTCGGAGCGCGCGTCTTCTTGAAGCTCGAGGGGGCGAACCCGACCGGGTCGTTCAAGGACCGGGGCATGACAGTCGCGGTCTCGCGGGCCGCCGGCCGCGGTGCCGAGGCCGTTATCTGCGCCTCGACCGGCAACACCGCCGCGAGCGCAGCGGCCTACGCCGCGCGTGCCGGAATGCGCGGCGCGGTGATCGTGCCGGAGGGCAAGATCGCGATCGGAAAGCTCGCCCAGGCGCTCATGCACGGCGCCAGGGTGATCGCGATCCGCGGCAACTTCGACGACGCGCTGACGCTGGTTCGCGAGCTCGCGCAAAAGCACCCGATCGAGCTCGTGAACTCGGTCAACCCCTACCGGATCGAGGGCCAGAAAACCGCCGCGTTCGAGGTGATCGACGAGCTGGGCGAGGCCCCCGCGGCGCTCGCGATCCCCGTCGGCAACGCGGGCAACATCACGGCTTGGTGGCGCGGCTTCGGAGAGCGGGACGAGAGCCCGGTGCTCTACGGCTTTCAGGCGGAGGGCGCGGCACCGCTCGTAAGCGGCAAGCCAGTGGCCGATCCCGAGACGGTCGCTTCGGCGATTCGCATCGGCAACCCCGCCCGCTGGGAGGAGGCGATGACGGCAGTCACCTCGTCGCGAGGCCGGATCGCCGCGGTCTCGGACGACCAGATCCTCGAGGCGTACCGCCTCCTCGCCTCGCGCGAGGGCGTCTTCTGCGAGCCGGCGTCCGCAGCATCGGTCGCAGGCATCCTCGCCCACGGCCTGCCGGTGGTCGGACGGCGAACCGCGACGCCCGAGACCGTCGTCTGCGTCCTCACCGGCCACGGCCTGAAGGACCCCGACACCGCGCTAGGCAAGGCGCCGGCCGTCACGGGCTGCGAGAACGACCTGGCCGAGGTGGAGCGAGCCGTCTTCGACTGACGCAGCCCCGCCGAGGTTGTGATCAACGCGGGTGAGCCGCGTCTGTCGTTCGCGGTTCGTTCGCCTTTCGGCGCACCCCGTTTCCCACTCGTAGCACCGCATCACCGACGATCTGCCACATGCTCCGTGCTGCCGCCAGCCTCGTCGCGCCACCGCTCTGCGCCCTCTGCGCCGACCCCTGCGATTACGCCGATTCGATCTGCCGCATGTGCGAGCGAAAGGTCGCACGCCTCTATCCGGTTCGCGACGAGATCGGCGGCCTCGAGATCTGGAGCGCCGCCAGGTACGACGGCGTCGCCCGCGAGATCGTCACCAAGATGAAGTTCGCGCAGCGCCTGACGCTCGCGGAGGTTGCGGCCGAGCGGATGATCAGGACCGTCGGCGCGGGCCGGGATCGCCTACTGCGTGCCGGTCCCGCCATCGCCTGCACGCCAGCGCGCACGGGGCTTCGACCTCGCCTACGCGCTCGCGCGGCTCGTCACCCGTGAATGCGGGCCAGATGGCGCTCTGCCTCGAGCGCGACGACGGCCCGCGCCAAGTCGGGCGTGGCCGCGATGAGCGAAAGAGCGACCCACCAGCGGTGCGGCCGATCAACGCGAGCATGCCGCTCCTCTACAACGACGTCTGGCTCGTCGACGATGTCGCGACCACCGGCTCGACCCTGCTCGCTTGTGCCGACGTTCTCCGCCGGCAGGGCGCCGAGCGCGTGCGCGCGCTCACGTTCGCCCGCGCGGACAATGAGTCTCGAATGAGCGGACGACAAAGGCCCTTGCGGAATTTCGCTAAGAGGCGTAGCATCCAGGCCTACCGACGACGTTCGCTAGCGCGAGGAGGCTCCACGTGAGGATCGAGGTCCGAGGCCGGAACACCGAAGTGACTGCCGAGATCGAGGACGCGATTCGGAAGCGCTTCAAGCGGGTCGGCAAGCAGGTCTCCGAGCTTGCGACCCTGGACGTCGAGCTCTGCGAGGAGAAGAACCCGCGCATCGCCGACAAGTTCGTCGCCGAGGCCACCCTCCGCCTCAAGGGCACGACGATCCGCGCCAAGGAGGCGAGCCCTGAGATGCTCGGCTCGATTCACGAGCTCGCCGAAGACGTCCGCCGCCAGGTAAAGAAGAACCGCGAGCTGCGCCGACACCGCGCCGAGTCGCGGCGCTTCAAGGCGCGGCTTCGCAAGCGCGAGGCCTAGGGATAGTCGAGCGCGTTCGCGGGTACCGGAGCGCGCATGAACAGACAACGAGGACGACCGGCCGACGAGAGACCAAGCCGAGCGGGAGCGCACCGGTCCTGGCGACATCTCCGAAGGACCCGCACACCCCATCACTCACTGAAGCAACGCCGTGCGAGAACCCCGATCCGACCGAGTCGGCCCGACCCCTACGACAAGCGCGACGATCCGCGCGATGCGGAGGGCGACGAGCACACTCCGACAGGCGCTCAGTCGACGAGCGAGCCCATCCTGACCAGGACCCGATGGCCCAGGCGCAGCGGGAGAAGATCGAGCGCGACAGGCTCGACCAATAGCGCGAGTCAGCCGAGGAACCCGCCGATCGTCATCAGAAGGACGATGCAGATCGCGGCACTGACGAGCGCGGCGCCGACGAGGATCTCTTCGGCCCGGTGATGAAGTCCAGACCCTCTGGCGTGGACCTCACCGCCGCCCGCGCGCCCAGGGCAAGCGCATCCGGCGAGTCTCGGAGCGGCTCCGGGCGTCGCCCTGATACCCGCGCAACGACCAGCCGCGAGCAAGCACGATAGATGCTCGCGATCGCCGCCAGCCGATCACGAGAGTTCGATCGGCTGCTGCCGCCGAGGCGATCCAGAGCGGCCACGACGGCCCAGGTGAGTTGCGAGTCCGCGAAGCCGATCGGAACGCCGACGCCGATCGGGAACATGATCCGGTCGTGGAAGACCGCACGTGCCGCGGTTCAGACGATGAGCTCGTCGCCATCGTCTGCCGGCGGGGTGAACGGCTCGAGCTCGCAGGTCAGCGAGCTCTTGCCGCGGCGAGTAGCCGATCCTCGAAGGACCGCATCGTTTCCTCGTCGATCCCCCAGCGGGTGATCCGAGCCTGGATGCTCGCCCCGATTCTGAGTTCCAGAGGTAGTCCTCGAAGAGCTTCGGCCGAGTGCTCGAGGACCTCGCTTGCGGCCTAGTCCGATCATCGCACCGAGCGCCTCGCGCACGAAGGCCATGTCGGCCTTGAGCTTCTCGACCTCGCGCGGAGTCTCGACCACGGTTGGCGCGTTCGCCGCGGCGATCATGTGGCGGAGGTCGTCGAGGTCGATGTGACCCTCGCCGATCGTCGTGTGGCGGTCGGCGCCGGTGCCAGCCTTGTCGCGCGAGTCGTTCACGTGCATGAGGTCGATGCCGCCGGTGATCTCGATCGCTCGCTCGACCGCGTCCGACAGGTCCTCGCCGGCCGCGTGGGCATGGCAGGTGTCGAAGCAGAAGCCGATCTCGTTCTCGGTCTTGGCGACGCCGACCGCCTCCCAGAGCTTCGCGAGCGCGTCGAATCGCCGCGCGACGGCGTTGTCGCCGCCCGCCGTGTTCTCGAGGTAGATCGGCACCTCTGACTCCACCTGCTCGAGCGTCCGCGTCCAGCGGCTCACCCCCTCGTCGATCCCGTCCTCCGCGTGCCCCGGGTGGACGACGACGGCGAGCGCGCCGATCTCCGCTGCCGCCTCGCAAGTCTGCTTGAGGATCTTCCGCGAGCCGTAGCGGATGTTCGGCTTGGGCGAGCAGACGTTGATGAGGTACGGCGCGTGGACGTAGATGCCGAGGTCGGCGGCCTTGAGCTCCTCCGCGTCGTCGCGCGGCGGCGGCTTCTCCCACCCCTGCGGGTTCGAGAGGAAGAGCTGCACGCGCTCGGCGCCGATCTCCTCGGCCTCGGCCAGCGGGTCCTCGCCCCAGATGTGCGCGCCGATGGGAGGAATCGCCATTGGCGGCGAGGATAGGACCCGGGGAGCAGCCTGGAGCGTTACCCTCAGAGGGGATGCCAGGCAGAGGACTGATCGACCGCGCGCTTCGCGTCGGCGAGGGCAAGAAGCTCAAGCAGTTCGAGCACAACGGTCGCTCGCATCAACGAGATCGAGCCCGAGATGGAGCTCCTCGACGACGCCGAGCTCCGCACCGAGGCCGACGCGCTGCGGGAGCGCGGGGGCAACGGCGAGCCGCTCGAATCGCTCATGCCCGAGGCGTTCGCGCTCACGCGCGAGGCCGGCAAGGCGGACGCTAGGCCAGCGCCACTACGACGTCCAGATGATCGGCGCAATGGTCCTCCACGACGGCGCCATCGCCGAGATGAAGACCGGCGAGGGCAAGACCCTCACCGCGACGCCCGCGATCTTCCTCAACTCGCTCGCCGGGAACTCGGTCCACCTCGTCACGGTTAACGACTACCTGGCGCGCCGCGACGCGCTGTGGATGGCACCGGTCCTCAACGCGCTCGGCATGAACGTCGGCGTGATCCAGGCGATGATGCCGCCTGCTCAGCGCCGCCAGATGTACGGGGCCGGCGTCACCTACGGCACCAACTCGGAGTTCGGCTTCGACTACCTGCGCGACAACATGGCCTCCTCGCTCGAGGAATGCGTCCAGCGCGACCATGTGTTCGGCATCGTCGACGAGGTCGACAACATCCTGATCGACGAGGCACGGACGCCGCTCATCATCTCAGGGCGCCCCGAGCAGGCGGCCGACACCTACTACACCTTCGCCCGCCTCGCCAAGCAGATGGTCGGCGAGGAGGCGACGACGAAGCTGAAGTCGCTCGGCGAGTCGCGCGACACCTCTGAGGCCGAGCACGACTTCGAGTACGACGAGAAGCACAAGACCGTCGCTCCGACCGAGGCCGGCGTCCACAAGGCCGAGAAGTTCCTCGGCGTCGAGAACCTCTACACGTCCGAGAACGGCACGCTCGTCAACCACCTGATCCAGTGCCTCAAGGCCGAGGCCCTCTACAAGCAGCGACACCGACTACGCGGTGATCGACGGCCAGGTGATGATCATCGACGAGTTCACCGGCCGCATCCTCGAGGGTCGGCGCTGGTCCGAGGGGCTCCACCAGGCGATCGAGGCGAAGGAGGGCGTTCGCATCCGCGAGGAGAACCAGACGCTCGCGACGATCACGCTCCAGAACTACTTCCGCCTCTACGACAAGCTCTCGGGCATGACGGGCACGGCGCTGACCGAGGCCCAGGAGTTCATGAAGATCTACGAGATGCCGGTGGTCGAGATCCCGACCCACCGGCCGATGGTCCGCGACGACGCGAACGACCAGATCTACAAGACGAAGAACGGCAAGTGGGGCGCGCTCGTCAACGAGATCAAGGAGCGAAACGAGGCGGGCCAGCCGATCCTGATCGGGACGATCTCGGTCGAGGTCTCAGAGATGCTCGGCGCCGAGTTCAAGCGAAACGGCATCGATCACGTCGTCCTGAACGCCAAGCCCGAGCACGCCCAGCGCGAGGGCGAGACGATCGCCCAGGCGGGGCGGATCGGCTCGGTCACGATCGCGACGAACATGGCGGGCCGCGGCGTCGACATCAAGCTCGGCGGCGACCCCGATGCGATGGCGCAGGCCGCGGCACGGAAGAAGGGCCTCAAGCCGGAGGACGCCGGCTGGGACGAGGCGGTCGCCGAGCGCGCTGCCCGCCTTCAAGGAGCAATGCCAGGAGGAAGGCGACAGGGTGCGCGAGCTCGGCGGGCTCTACATCTGCGGCACCGAGCGCCACGAGTCGCGGCGGATCGACAACCAGCTTCGCGGCCGCTCAGGCCGCCAGGGCGACCCCGGCGAGTCGCGCTTCTTCCTCTCGGCCGAGGACGACCTCGTCCGCCTCTTCGCCGGCGATCGCATCTACAAGATCCTCGACCGCCTCGGGCCGGTGGACGAGGAAGGACAGGAGTATCCGCTCGAGGCGAAGATGCTCTCGAAGCAGATCGAGAACGCCCAGCAGAAGGTCGAGCAGCAGAACTTCCTGATCAGAAAGCGCGTTCTCGAGTACGACGACGTGATGAACGAGCAGCGGCGCATCGTCTACAAGTACCGCCGCGAGATCCTCGAGGGCCGCGACATGTCCGAGGTCGCGCGCGCCGAGGTCGGAGCCGTTCCCGAGCGGCTCGTCCAGGAGTTCACGACCGCCGACGTGTTCGAGGAGTGGGACCTCGCCGGCCTTCGCTCCCAGGCGGAGTCGATCTGGCCGCTCGAGATCGACCTCGACTCGCTCGACCCCCAGACCTCGACGCGCGATGAGATCGCGGGGATGCTCTCCGACGACATCCTCTCCGCCTACGAAACGCGCGCCGCAGGAGTTCGGCGACGAGCTGATGGGCTGGCTCGAGCGCCAGGTGCTCCTCCAGATCATCGACAACCGCTGGCGCGAGCATCTCTATCGAGATGGACTACCTCCGCGAGGGCATCCACCTCCGCGGCTTCGCGCAGATCGACCCGCTCGTCGCCTACAAGAACGAGGGCTTCACCATGTTCGAGGAGCTCATGGCCTCGATCTGGCAGGAGTTCGCGCGCGTGATCTTCCACGTCGAGGTAAACGTCGAGCAGCAGCGCGAGGAGATCGAGGCGCGCCCGGCGACTCCGCAGAACGTGAACTACTCGGGCGGCAGCGATCAGGACCAGCCCTCGGCGCTGCGCGACGCCGCCGCACAGGCACCCGTGGCCGCCGGTGCCGCTGCCGCTGTTGCGGCGCGGCCCGCGACGCCGACGAGCGTCACGTCGGGCAACGGCGAGAACCCGCAGACCGTCGTCAAGTCCGAGAACGAGAAGCTGGGCCGCAACGATCCATGCTGGTGCGGCTCAGGCAAGAAGTTCAAGAACTGCCACGGGGGTTGAACTCAACCGTCGAGCGTCGGCTCGGCTTCGCCGTCAAGGTTCTCGGGGAGGGGGGGCTCCCTTCGCACGACACTCGGCGTTGGCAGTCCGGGCCGCACCTGTCCGTTTCGCTTGATCGCCTTGAGGCGATTCTTCGGTACTGCGATCAGCACGATTTGCGGATGTACCGGATGGCGACGTCGCTCGCGCCCTACGTGACGCACCCCAACCTGCCCCAGTTCCACTCGCAGATCGAGGATTGCGCCGAGCGACTAGCCGAGGTTGGCGCACTCGCACGCGAGCTGGATATCCGGCTTTCCTCCCACCCGGGCCAGTACACAGTCCTCAACTCCGAGTCAGAAGGCGTCCGCGACCTTGCCGTGGCGGAGGTCGAAGCGCAAACGCGGCTCTTCGATGCGATGGGCCTTCCACCGGAGTCGGTCATCGTGGTTCACATCGGCGGGGTTGCGGGCGGGAAGGACGCGGGGTCGGAGCGCTTCGAGCGGGCGGCCCAGCTCCTGACCGATCGCGCGCGCGATCGGATCGTGATCGAGAACGACGATCGCTCCTATGCGCTCTCCGACGCCTTTGAGATCTCGCGAACGACCGGCATCAAGATCGTCTGGGACGCGCTTCATCACCACTGCAACGACCCCGAGCGGATCCCCGACGCCGAGGCCCTTGATCTGGCGCTCGCCACCTGGCCGGACGGGGTCGTACCGAAGATTCACTATTCCTCGCCGCGGCTCGACGTTGGAGAGAGTAAGCGAAAGGAGGGGCGCCGTGTAATTCGCGAGCCCGTGCTTCCACAGCTCCGCGCCCACGCCGACCTGATCGACCCTCTTGCTTTCGAGTCGTTCCTGCGCGGACCTCTCGCCGGCAAGGAAGCCGACGTGATGATCGAGGCGAAGGCCAAGGACCTGGCCGCCATTCGCCTCCGGGATCAGCTCGCCGCGCGGGGTATCGAGTGGCGCGACGGGCGTCTAGCCATCTAGCCTGAGGCGGTGGAATCGTCGCCGAACGTGAGGGTGGTCAGGCGGCTCTTGGCCGCCCTACACGATCGCGACGAAGACGCCGTCGCGGCCGAGCTCCACCCGGAGATCGAAGCCGTGGGCGCGCGCGGGCGAAAAACCGGCATCGCGGAGGTCGTCGCCTGGGCGAAGCCGTCGTCTGACGGCCATCTCGTCTCGTCGGTGGCCGAGGACGAGGTACGAGAGGTCGGAGGCGAATGGGTCGCCGTCGGCGCCAGGCGAATCTGGACCTGGGTCGAGTCGGGCGAGCCGGCTGACGAGGAAACCTTCGGCGTTCTCTACCGGCTCCGCGACGGCAAGGTCGTGAGCTGGAACCAGACTTACGGCTCGCTCGCGGACGCGATTGACGCGATCCCGGCCTAGCCCCTTAGCGGCCTATGCTTGGCTCATGGCCGAGCCGGCACAGGAACGCACGATTGAAGAGCGCGTCGGCTCGGCGCGCGAGGGGCTGACGCTCCTCGCGGACTACCTTTGACCCGGTTGCGCTCGAAGCACAAATAGCCGGGCTCGAAGACCGGATGCAGGCTCCGGGCTTCTGGGACGACCAGGAGACCGCGAAGAAGATCTCAGCCGAGCACGCGCGAACCCAGAAGCGCCTCGCAACCTTTCGCTTCTTGGAGAGCGATGTCTCCGACCTCTCAGACCTCGTCGAGATGGCCGCGGACGATGCCGAGATCGCCTCCGAGCTCGATTCGCAGCTCGCCTCTGTCGAGCGACAGCTCGCCGAGCTCGAGGAGGCGCGCCTCTTCAACGGCGAGTACGACTCGGGCGACGCGGTCGTCACCGTGCGCTCGGGCGCGGGCGGAACGGACTCCCAGGATTGGGCCGAGATGCTCCTTCGCATGTACCTGCGCTGGGCGGAGCGGCGCGGCTTCCAGGTCGAGATGGGCGAGGCGTCCGAGGGCGAGGAGGCGGGGCTCAAGACGGCGACCTTCACCGCCAGGGGCGAGAACGCTTACGGCCTCTTCGCCGCCGAGCGGGGAGTTCACCGCCTGGTCCGCATCTCGCCATTCGACTCCCAATCGCGCCGCCACACGGCCTTCGCGCAGGTGGACGTTGGGCCGATGGTCTCGGACGAGGTTGACGTTGAGATCGAAGAGGACGACCTGCGCGTCGACACCTACCGCGCCTCGGGCGCGGGCGGGCAGCACGTGAACAAGACGGACTCGGCCGTCCGCATCACGCACGTGCCGACCGGCATCGTCGTCCAGTGCCAGAACGAGCGATCGCAGCTTCAAAACCGCCAGACCGCGATGCGCTTTCTTCGCGCGAAGCTCCTCGAAGAGGAGGAGCGGAAGCGAGCCGAGACGATGGCCGCCGAGCGCGGCGAGCAAAAGGCGGTCGAGTGGGGCTCGCAGATCCGCTCGTACACCCTTCACCCGACTCAGCGCGTGAAGGACCACCGAACGGGCTTCGAGATGGGCGACGCGGGCCGCGTGCTCGACGGCGACATCGACGGCTTCGTGCGAGAGTATTTGAACCATGCGGCGAGGAACTAGACGAGTAGCGCTCGCAGGCGCCGTGCTCGCGTCAACCCTGGTGGCCTCCGGCGCCTCGGGTCAGGGACTAGGGGATGATCCGATCAAGTGGCCGCAGCTCTTGCCTCCGCTGCCGACGACCACCGAGGTGCAACCCGGGCCCGTGCCCCATTGCCGCAAGGCGACCGTCAAGTGCGTAAGGGGCCTCGTCGGAAGGCTTCGCGAGCAGTGGCGCGGCTTTCACGAAACCTGCGACCACCGCGCCGTCATCTCGTACAGCTACCTCCAGATCACGAAGGGGCTCCGCGACGACCTCGCGACGGAGCGCCCGGGCCTCGTCAAGGACCGCCGATGGATGACCTACGTGATCACGGACTTCTCGAACATGTACGCCGAGGCGTTCGCCGACGACGCGGCGGGGCGCCAGGTCGCGAAAGCGTGGCGCCTCACCTTCCGCTCAGCCGACGCCGGCGATGCGAACGCGGGGCAGGACGTCCTGATGTTCTCGAACGCGCACGTCCAGCACGACCTGCCGTTCGTCTACGAGAAGATGGGCCTCCGGGCCCGCGACGGCTCCTCGCACAAACCGGACCACGACGCGGTTAACGCGATCAACGCTCGCGTCTTCGACCCGATCGAGAAGTACATCGCCGCGCACTACGACCCGAGCTTTGAGACCTTCGACTTGGCTGTGCCGATCGAGGAGATCGGCGTGATCGAGATGATCAAGGCGTGGCGCGAGGGCGCGTGGCGAAACGGCGAGCGGCTCTTGAACGCCGAGACCCCAGCCGAGCGCCGCGAGGTCGTGAGCTCGATTCGCGAGACCTCGGCGCTCTGGGCCGAGCTGATCTCAGCGGGCGGCCTGCCGGGAACGCGCGAGACGCGCGACGCGTTCTGCCACGCTCACAACTAGCGCTAGCGTGGGCGCATGCCCGTATCGGTCTCAGTCGGCCTCTCGGACGATCCCGACACCCAGGCGGCGTTCGAGGCTGCCGCCGAGGACGCCGGCGCCGGGCTCGAGGGAGAGTGCGACCTCTGCCTCCTCTTCGCCGGCGCCGACCACCTCCAACACGCTCCTGAGCTTCTCAAGATCGTCCACTCATGCCTGGCTCCGGCCGCGCTAATCGGCTGCGGGGCGAATGGGGTGATCGGGGCAGGAAGGGAGCTCGAGGACGGGCCGGGCGCTGCGATCTGGGCGCTATCGGCCCCCGGGGCGCGAGTCGAGCCGATGGCGTTAACCAGCGTTCCGGTCGACGGTGGCGTCGGCCTCGGTGGGCTTCCCGACGATCCCGCGGACCTGGGCGACGCGATGATCGTATTGGCTGACCCGGCCTCGTTCTCAGCGGATGCCTTGCTTGCGCACCTAAACGAGGCGCGTCCCGCGATGACGGTCATCGGCGGTCTCGCGAGCGCCGCAGTCGAAGGCTCCGCTTGTCTCTTTTTCGGCAACGAGATCCTCGACGGGGGTGCGGTGGCGTGCTCGCTCGGCGGTGTCGAGGTCTTGCCATGCGTCTCCCAGGGAGCCGTGCCAGTCGGCCCGGAGATGACGGTCACCGCGGCAGAGGGGAACGTGGTCAACGAGCTGGCGTCGAAGCCCGCGCTCGAGCGCCTTCGGGAGGTCATCGAAGACCTCGATCCCAAAGAGCAGCGCCTCGCCGCAGAGGGCCTGCTGCTCGGCATCGTGATCGACGAAAATCAGCCGGAGTACGAACGCGGCGACTTTCTGGTGCGGCCGATCGCCGGCGTGGATCCGGCGACGGGCGCGGTCGCAATCGCGAACCTGATGCGGGTCGGGCAGACGGTTCGCGCGCACGTTCGGGATGCGGGGTCGGCGTCCGACGACCTCCGCGAAGCGCTCTTGACCCGGGCGCTGGCGCTCGGCGACGCCAGCGCCGCGGGGTCGCTCGTCTTTTCGTGCAACGGGCGAGGCTCGCGCATGTTCGCCGCTCCAGGCCACGACGCCGAGATGCTCGCCGACGTCCTCGGCGGACCGGCGGCCGGTTTCTTTGCCGCGGGGGAAATCGGCCCGGTTGGCGGGCGCAACTTCCTCCACGGCTTCACCGCCACGATGGCGGTTTTCCCTCGTGACTGAGTCCCTCTCAGAGCTCGTCGCGCGTGCGCTTACGGAAGACCTCGGAGGCGCGGGCGACATCACCGCCGAGGCCGTCGTGGCGGCCGATGTTCGTGCGTCGGCGCGCATCGTCCAGAAGGGGCCGGGCGTCATCTCGGGCTTCGGCGCCGCGGCCGAGACGTTCGAGCAGGCCGGAGCCGACCGGTTCGAATCGCTTGTTGGCGAAGGGGTCTGGAGCGACGAGGTACCGCGCGATATCGCTCGCGTGTCCGGCCCCGCCCGGGCGATCCTGACGGGTGAAAGGACAGCGCTCAACTTCCTCGGGCACCTCTCGGGCATCGCGACGCTGACCGCGCAGTTCGTCGAGGCCGCGCGGGCTGAAGCGGAGATCCTTGACACGAGAAAGACGACGCCGGGCCTCCGCGTTCTCGAGAAGGCCGCGGTCGCTGCAGGCGGTGGCCGCAACCACCGCATGGGCCTCTACGACGCGATCCTGATCAAGGAGAACCATTCCGATCTGGCCGGCGGCGTCGCCGAGGCCGTGGCACGAGCACGGGCGACCGAGCCCGGCATCCCGGTTCAGGTCGAAGCCAGAAACTCCGAAGAGGTCAAGGCAGCGCTCGACGCCGGCGCGGACAGGGTCCTGCTCGACAACATGACGATCGGCGGCCTTCGCGCGGCGGTCGCGGCCCGGGATGCATCAGGCAGTAGCGCAACGCTCGAAGCGTCGGGCGGCGTCTCGCTTCAAACGGTGCCCGAGATCGCTGCGACAGGCGTCGACTTCATCTCGATCGGCGCGATCACGCACTCGGCGCCTGTACTCGACCTGAGCCTGCTGCTCGACCCGGCTTGATCGCCGCACCCGGAGGCCCGAGGTGGCGTATAGCCGGGGAAGCGTCGGTAAGGTAGTGCGTGATGGCAGGCAGGATTGTAGGCGCGGCGGCGTTGCTGATCCTTCTCGCGAGCTCGGCTGCATGGGGGCTCCGCGGGAAGGTCGACGTGAACGCGAAGACGACCGGAGACAACTCGGAGCTGATCGAGTCGATCCCGATTGAGCGGAGGGCGGGGAAGACGAAGACCGCGCTGAAGCTCAAGGGCGAAGACATGCCCGACATCATGCGAGACGACCGGCTCCGCGTATCGGCAGAGCTCCTTGTGACCACCGACTGCACGCATCGATCAGCTCGATGCGCCGGAGACCCCTACGAGTTCAACCCGACCATCGACACCTTCCTGGTCCTGGACTCGGGCCGCGACGAGATCAGCCTTGCCTCCGACCGGCGCCGGTGTCGCCAAAAGCCCGATGAGCGCCAGCACCATTGCCAGATCGCTTTCGTCGGCGTCGATGCGGGTGAAGAGGCCAACCGACTCGATTGTGAGACCCAAAAATGCTCGCTCAGGGTGCAGGTGCGCGCTTTCAGCTCACAGGCCGACGGAGGCGAGCGCGTGATCATCGGAAGCAACAAGCCGAACGGCAGGATCATTCAGGACAAGGCGCGGCTGAACGTGATCCGGGTCCGGCCCGCAGGGCAGCTTCCCGAGCCGCTCGAGTCGAAGCCCGTCAAAAGGGGGTTCCCGCCCGCCCTGAGGAAGGTGGTTCTCTATAGCCAGAAGGTGAACGCGCTGAAGCAGGGGGAAGTTCTAGAGGCGTCGGTCGACGCCCGTGCAAGCACCGCGCATCTCGATTACCCCGCGCTCGTCGGCACCCAGATCGTCCTGACCGAGGGTCGCAAAAAAACGAAGGGAAGGGATCTCGTCGACCGCATCGCGAGCCTCGACGGCGAGATCACGGAGATATCGGGCACGAACTGCACCCCGTCGCAAAGCCCGTGTCCGATCGTCCGCACCGGCATCGTCGAGATGCGCGAGGATGCCATGAAGGGCGGCGAGCCGGTTCCGCTCTACGTGAACGTCATCTCGAGGTCGACGGCAAAGGGCTCTGATTCCCGGCCCGGCGACATGGTCAAGCTCATCAACAAGGGCGGTCTCAAGGTGCGCCGCTTCTCAGAACAATGAGGACGCGGAGAAGCGCCCAGGGGCGAGTCGCCTGGTTCGTCGCGCTCGCCGCTCTTCTGGGCGGAGGCGCCATGGCAGGCGCGGCTGGAGAGGACGTCGACGTCAAGGCGGCGAGCACGGGCAATCACTCGGAGCTGGTGAGCAAGATCGAGATCAAGGGCAAGCCGAAGGGGTGGACCCGAGTGATGGAGCTGAAGAAGTCGAGGGTGCCGTCCTTCATCGAGGGAGACAAGCTCCGGGTCTCCGCGGAGCTCGGCGTTACCACGGATTGCACCCACTCAGCTTCGCGCTGCACGGGCAAGCCCTACACCTACGACCCACGCGTAGACACCAAGGTCGTGCTCGCCTCCGGAGGGCGAGACGTCACGCTTGCGTCGGATACCTCAAGGTGCCAGCAGAAGCCGAACGACCGCCAGCACCACTGCATCATCCCCTTCCACGGCTTGAACGCCACCGGCGCCGCGCAGCAGCTGAATTGCGCGGGGGGCGGTTGCAGGGTCGAGGTACTGGCGCGTTCCTACAACTCGAAGGCCGGCTCGGGCGACGTGCTGATCATCGGCGGACAGCAGGAGGACGGGACGCTCTCGGGCGACAAGGGCAGAATCAACGCGATCAGGCTCCGCGGCGAGCCGGAGGCCAAATCGCGCCACGCCAAGCTTCAGGACAAGAGCGTGCCCCCCGACCTAAAGAGGCGGGTGATCATCTCGCTTCGCCTCAACCGGCTGGAGGAAGGAGACGTGATCGAGGGGTGGGCCGACATCCACGCCGAGGTTTCGCACCTCTCGTACGCGGCGCTCGTCGGCAGCGAGATCGTCCTCGCCGAAAAGCCGAACAAGATCCACGGCGGGAAGTTCGTCAAGCGAATCACGAACCTCGGCGGCGAGCTCACCGAGACCGCGGGAACGAACTGCACGCAGTCCCAGACGCCGTGCCCGGTGTTCCGAACCGGTGTCCTCACGATGCACGGGGATTCAGCACAGGGGGGGAATCCGGTGCCGCTCTTCCTCAACCTCGTCGTCCGGACGAACAACAAGCAGCAGTCCTCAGATCCCGGCGACCAGATTCGCTTCAAGGACGATCGCGGCCTTAACGCGACCGTTTACGAGCGCGACTGACGCGGCGCCGGCGCCCAATCGTTACTTGAGCAGCCGCGAGAGGCGGCGGTCCTTCATCACCTTGCCGCCGGTCTGCTCTTCGGGGCAGTAGTTGACCTGATGTTCCGAATAGAAGACGGTCTCGATGGGAGCGCCGCAACGCTCACAGGGCTTGCCCTCTTGCTTGTGAACCTTGAGCGGGAGCGGCATCTTGTTCGGGAGCTCGGAGCCGATGACTTCCTCGTAATGGTCGATCGCGCGCCCCAGCACGGAGAGGCCGTCGTAGATGGCTGCGACGTCGCCTTCAGAGAGGTCGGCACCCCGCTTGAAGGGCGAGAGCTTGGCCTCCCAGAGGATCTCGTCGGCCCACTGGCGCCCGATCCCCGCGATCGCGCGCTGGTCTCTTAACAGCGGATGGAGAAGCCGCGGCTGGTCGAGTGCCTTCGCCAGCTCGGGCAGGGGCGGGGCGGGCCACGCCTCGGGACCGAGGGTCGAGACCATCTCGTCGTGTTCGGCCTCGCCCTCGTGAAGGAGCTTCGCCCACGCTCGTTGCTTCGTCCCGAACTCGCGAAGCCGCAGCTCGCGGCCGTCCGTGAAGCGGATAAGCACTCGCGAGGCGCGATCACGCAGCGAGGCTCGCTTGTCGAAGACCTGGAGGCGCCCGGCCGACATCAGATGGACAAGGAAGTCCAGACGTCCTTCCGCACCGCCCTCAAATTGGACGACGGGCATCTTGCCGTAACGCGTGGTGCCGGAGACCTTCATGCCGGTAAGGGCCGACAGGGGCGGGTCGAAGGTCTTCAGCGCGACGATGCCGGGCGAGAGCGCGGACTCGACCTCGCCGCCGGCCAGCGCAGAGCCGATTCGGCGCGCGGTGATCTCGACTTCGGGGAGCTCGGGCACTGTCTAAACTGTAGGTAGTCATTCGCTCAGCCCACGGGCAAGCGAACATCGTCGGAAGGACACGAAATGGCACTCGAGCTGCCGACCGTTGACCCAACCGCAGAACTTCACCTCGATCCCGAGGAGATCACCTCGTTGTCCAACGAGGTGCGGGAGCTCGCCGGGGAGCGAAACGCCGTGATCCTGGCGCACAACTACCAGCTCTCCGAGCTTCAGGACGTGGCCGACTTCACGGGGGACTCGCTACAGCTCTCGCGCGAGGCCGCGGCCGCGGAGGCCGGCGTGATCGCGTTCTGCGGCGTCCACTTCATGGCCGAGACCGCTTCGATCCTCTCACCGGAAAAGACCGTGCTGATCCCGGATCTCGGCGCGGGCTGCTCCCTCTCGGATTCGATCAACGCGGATCAGCTCGCGGCATGGAAGGCGGAGCACCCGGACGCGCTCGTCGTCATGTACGTGAACACGTCAGCCGAGGTCAAGGCACTCACCGACTATTGCTGCACTTCGTCGAACGCCGTCAAGGTCGTCGAGCACATCTGGGCCAAGCACGGCCCGTCACAGGAGATCCTCTTCGGCCCCGATATGTGGCTTGGCTCGTTCGTCGCCCGCGAGACTGGGCTCACCGAGGACCCCGAGCGCTACGCCCGCTTCCACGTTTGGGACGGGGAGTGCCACGTTCACGCGGGCATCCGTCCCCATGACATCAAGCGCACCCGGGCCGAGAACCCCGGGGCCGAGTTCCTGATCCACCCCGAGTGCGGCTGCTCAACCCAGGCGATGGAGTACGTCGCTTCCGGCGACATTGACTCCGAAGGCGTCCACATGCTCTCCACGTCGGGGATGCTCGCCCATGTTGAGGCGAACCCGGACGGCGACTTCATCGTCGCGACCGAGAACGGGATGCTCTACCCGCTCCAGCAGGCCGCGCCCCAGGCGAACCTCGTGGAGGCAAACCGGATGGCCTTCTGCAAGTACATGAAGATGATCACTTTGCCGAAGCTCCGCGACTCGCTCAGGGATATGAAGTACGAGGTGAAGGTCGCGCCCGAAATCGCCGAGAAGGCGAAAGTCCCGATCGACCGCATGGTCTCCATCGGCTGACGGCGCCCGGCGTTCGCTAGCTTTTCGGCATGGTGGAGATGGGGGTCCGTCTGGTTTTGGCAGGCGTCCTCGCGGGCGCCGCCCTCGCCAAGCTCGCAAACCCGTCCGCGGGGCGAGAAGCGCTGGCGGGATTCGGCTTTGAGAGCCGGGTGGCGCGAGCGATTGGCTTCTGGTCCTTGATCGCGATCGAGCTTGGACTCGCGGCCGGGCTTTTGGCCGGCTCGACCGAGGCGGCGATCCTCGGGGCGGCGCTCATGGTGATGTTCGCCCTCGTAATGGCAGGGGCGATTTCGCGCGGCAAGGCCGGCCAGCCCTGCGGCTGCTTCGGCGCCCGCTCCACGATCGGTTGGGGTGGGGTCGTCCGCAACTTTGCGCTCGCCGCCGGTTTTCTGGCCGTGGCGGCGCTTCCTTCTGAAGACCTCACCACGGACGAGTGGCTCGGCCTTGGACTCATCGGCTCGCTCGGGGCATCGGCTGCGCTCGCTGCGATGACGCTCGCTCTTGCCCGCGAGGTGGGGCTCCTGCGGATGCGGGTCGGCCCCGCCTCGGCTCTCGAGATCCCGCACGAAGGGCCCGAGGTCGGGTCGCGCACGGAGATCTCGAGCGAGATCGAAGGCATCGAGCAAACGGAGCTCGGGCTCGCGGTCTTCACCTCGGCTGGTTGTCACATCTGCGAGGCGATGCGGCCAGCGATCGATTCGATCGCCGCACATCCGGCCGTTGCCGTGGCTCGTTTCGACGAGGTGGACCAAAGCGATGCGTGGGTGGCGCTCGACGTCCCCGGAAGTCCGTACGCTGTGGCACTTGACCCGCAGGGAACAGTGCTAGCCAAAGGAACGTTTAACAACCTCGCTCAGCTGGAGTCGATCCTCGCCGCAGGCGAGCGTCGTCGTGACGGAAGGTTCGAGGCGGCGCATGTCTGAGCGTACGGATCGCGACCGGATCGGCGAGGCGCTCGACGGGATCGCCGGCAACACCTCGCGCCGCGGGTTCCTCGCGCGCGTCGGAGGGGCGATGATGGCGGCGACCGCGGGCAGCGTGGTCGGCCGCGCGATCGAACCCGGCGAGGCCGACGCCTACCACTTCTGCGGGCACACGTTCACGACCGGGTCGTGCGTCCACCCGACGGGCATGCCCCGGATCGACGCCGACGGCTGGCCCCTCGATGCAAACTCGGGCAAGCCCATCGACAACCTCGGCCGCCGGGTCAACAAGGACGGCCTGCCCGTGGACGACGGCGGCGACGTCCTGAAGGACCCCGACGGCCGGCCCATGCCCCCGGCTCCCCGCACCAAGGTCTGCGATGAGACCGCGCGTCAGTACAACATCAAGGCACAGGTAGACGGCTCCTGGTATCGCTGCTGCGGCGGGACCGTCAGAAAGCTCGTCGACTGCTGCTCAACGTCGAAGAAGCGGATCAACGGCGACGCCTCACTCACCGGCTACTGCCATTCGGGGCGGAAGGTGTTCTGCGTCATGTACTTCCAGACAAAGGTGCCCTGCTAATGGACCCGGTTTTGATCATCGCTCTGGTCGTGGCGGGCCTGCTCATCGGCGCCACCGGCACCTGGTCTCCCTGCGGATTTTCGATGATCGACACGATCGGCCCGACCGGGCATGCCGGTGGCCAGCCCACGACGCTCGCCGCCTGCGCGACCTTCTTCCCCGGGGCCCTCGCCGGGGCGGTGTTCACGTTCGGTGGGCTCTCGCTCATCGGCGCGGCCATCCCCGGCGAGGCCGGGTGGGTCTCTTACACCGTCGCCGGCGTCGTCGCCCTTTTGGCCGCGGTCGCGGAGGCGCGCGGCAAGCGCATCGCGCCCCAGATCCGCCGTCAGCTCCCCGAGCACTGGCGCCGCGTCATGCCGATGCCCGTGGCGGCCGCTCTCTACGGCGTCCTTCTCGGGCTTGGCTTCACCACCTTCGTCCTCACCTTCGGGGTCTGGGCGCTTGCGGGCATCTCGCTTGCGCTCGGCGAGCCGCTCTGTGGCCTCGCCATCGGACTCGGGTTCGGCGTCGGCCGGGCCGTTCCCATCGTCGCGCTCGCGCCGTTCGCAGCCCGCTCGTTCGGGCGCAAGGCGATCACGCTGATGGCCGAGAGGCCCGAGCTTTACCGCGCGATCCGCCTCGGCGACGCGCTGGCTCTCGTGGCTGCCGCGGCAGCCCTCGTTTTCGCCGGCACGGCGCAGGCTGACGTGAAGCTCGTCAGGGACGCGTCCGATCCCTCCGTTGCCGGGTCGACTCTCGCCTACGCCGACGAGCCGAACGATCAGGCGTTCGTTTCCGATGGGGGGCCGCCCACCGAGCTCCCGGGCACCGACCCGGCGATCTCGGCGAAGTTCGTTGCTGTGATCGCCGGCGAGAACATCCGGATCCTCGAGCGGCCCGCGTTTGACGTAGCTGCCGAGGTCGGGGCGCCAGAGGTGGACGCGGTCGCGATCTCAGACGATTGGCTTGCCTATCGCACCCGCAAGAAGGGCCGCGACACGCTCTACGTGCGCGCGCTCAACGCGGCCGGACAGCCCGGCGACCGCAAGAAAATCGCCGGCGAGCAGTCGCCCGCCCAACTGAGTTTGCCGTCACTCGACGGCGCAACCCTGGTTCACGCGAGCCAGAGTCCCAAGAACAGCAAGCTCGTGAAGACCGGCCTCAATCGGATGCGCGGCGGCACCGTCGTCAAGTCGAATTCGAGCCTGCTCTCGAACCCCTCGGTGAAAGGGGAATCGCTCCTTTTCTCGCGAGGCACCAAAAAGGAGTGGCAGCTGCGGCTGAAAAAACTCAAGAACGACGATCTCGGCAAGGTGCTCGAGGCCCGCAACAAACGCATCTGGTCCACGGCCCTGAGCTCAGGTCGCGCTTACTTCACGGTCCTCAAGGGCAGCGCACCGCAGGCCAAGATCGATTCGGTCGGGCGCTAGCTCCACCCTAGCCGGGCGGCTGAAGAGCTTCGAGCGGGACGTCGGAGATCCCGATCGCCCGGTAGAGCGTCGAGCTTGGCTTGATGACGAGCCAACGCTGGCCGGAGCGCGCGAGGTAGATGATGTCGTCCTCGATCGTCGGCTCGCGGATGTCGGCGTATTTCGTGAACACCGTCGCGACGACCCGGGCTGAGTCGCCGTCGATCTGGGCGGAGACGTCGCCGGTCAATTCAGAGCTCTTCCATACCGGCTGGCCGTCCTTGCCCTTGAAGGCGAACGAGGCCTCGAATGATTCTCCGCATGAGCCTCGCTGCGCGGGCAGCTCCAGAAGCTCGTCGGGATCAGACGGCTCGAACGCTTCGCACACCTCGCCTCCGTCGCGGGCGTTGATCGCCTCCACGTAGTCGCGCGCGGCCTTTGCCGCCGCGACTTCGTCTTCGGAGGCCGGTGCCGGACCGCTCGGGCCCGGCTCCAGACCCTGGGGATCGTCCTCGGTGCGCGGTGGGTCCGGCCCTTTCCCCGATCCGTCCTCATCAACGGTGCTTCCGTTGGGCTCGGTGGGCTCGTCGGCGACTGTTGTGGAAGCGGTGGTCTCGGACGGATCGTCGTCCTCGACGAGGCCGGTCGCGAGGCCGACCCCGAGCCCGATCAGTGCCGCGGCCACGACGAGGGTGATGGTGCGAAGGCGAGAGGAGCTCACGGGGTCAACTATGGCAAGCGGGGTCGGCGTGGTTTCGCAATTTGCGGCGATCCGCTGCGGGCGTTCCGTCCCTCGCTCGGCCTAGGCTCGCGTTCGCGATGGGTCAACCCGCTTCAGCCTCTGACGCTAACCTCGCGCCGATGAGCCATTTGCGCTCAGTGCCGGATCCGCGCCCGCCTTCGAAGGAGCTCGCCCGCGGCGAGATCGAGCCCACGATGGCCGAGCTCGAGCGTTGGGCAACCGTGCACCGCCTCGCCTGCGTGCGGATGCTGGCCGTGGCGAAGTCGGGCCATCTGGATTCGTCGCTCTCGGCGGCGGACGTCGTCTCCGCGCTCTACAACCGCGTCCTCCGGCACGACCCCGAGGAACCGGCATGGCACGAGCGCGACCGCTTCGTCCTTTGCAAGGGGCACGCGGCTCCGATCCAGTACGCCGCGCTGGCCCACCACGGCTACTTCCCGCACGAAGACCTCCAAGGGCTCAGAAAGATCGGCGCACCGCTCCAGGGCCACCCGGACATGAATCGGACTCCCGGGGTTGAGGTATCGACGGGCTCGCTCGGCCAGGGCCTCTCGATGTGCGTCGGCATCGGTCTGGGCCTTCGCCTCGACGGACTCGAGGACACGGCACACGTATTCGGCCTGCTCTCGGACGGCGACTGCCAGGAGGGGCAGACGTGGGAGGCGGCAACCGCGGCCGCACACTTCGGCCTCACGAACCTCACCGCGATCGTCGACTACAACCATCTTCAGACGGATGGCACCACCGAGCAGGTGATGGACATCGGCGACGTGCGAGCCAAGTTTGAGTCGTTCGGCTGGGACTCGATTCAGATCGACGGGCACGACATGAACGCGATCGTCGAAGCGCTCGAGCGAAGCCGCACTCTCGATCGGCCCGCGGCTATCGTCGCGAACACAAAGAAAGGCCGCGGGGTCTCCTTCATGGAGGGTCGCTTCGGCTTCCACGGCAAGCCGCCGAGCCCGGAGCAGGCGCTCGAGGCGCTCGAGGAGTTGGAGACGCGGCTCGAGGAGCAGACCGCCGCGCTCCAGGGAGCCGCTTCGTAGTGGCCGGCAAGTCGGAGCCGAGCGCGACGCGGAACGCCTACGGCGCTGCGCTCGTTGAGCTGGGCGAGGCTCACGATGATGTCGTCGCGCTCGACGCCGACCTCTCCGTCTCGACCCAGTCGGCGAAGTTCGGCGCGGCCTTCCCCGACCGCTTCTTCAACGTCGGCGCGGCCGAGGCCAACATGATGTCGATGGCCTGCGGGCTCGCTGCCACCGGCAAGCGCCCCTACGCCTCGACCTTTGCGATCTTCGCCACCGGCCGCGCGTACGACCAGATCCGCCTGGGTATCGCCCACAACGAGCTGCCGGTGAAGATCTGCGCCTCGCACGGCGGCGTCTCCCTCGGCGAGGACGGCGCCTCGCACCAGATGATCGAAGACATCGCGCTGATGCGAGTGATGCCGAACATGACGGTCGTCGTGCCCGCCGACTACAACCAGGCCTACCGCGCAACGCTCGAGTCCTATGAGATCGACGAGCCGGCATACCTGCGGTTCGGCCGCCCCGCGACCCCGGTCGTCTACGAGGAGGTGCCCGAGACGCTCGGAGTCGGCGTCGACGTACTGCGCGAAGGCTCGGACATCTCGCTGATCGCGACCGGGCACATGGTCTGGCGTGCGCTCGAGGCCGCCGAGTCACTCGAGGCCGAGGACGGGGTGGAGGCCGAGGTCTTGAACGTCTCGATCCTCAAACCGATCCACTCCGAGTCGATCCTCGAGTCGCTCGCGAAGACCGGCGTGGCCGTGACGGCCGAAGAGCACCGCGTCGTCGGCGGCCTCGCCGACGCCGTGCGCCAGGTTGCGGCCGAACAGCACCCGGTGCCAATCTTCGCCGTCGGCATGGGCGACGAGTTCGGCATCTCGGGAACGGGCGAGGCGTGCATGGAGCACTTCGGCTTGACGGCGCGCGGCATCGCCGACCGCGCACGCGAGGCGCTGCTGCTCAAGCCGATCGTCTCGCACCCGCCGCTCTTCGGCCCGGACTGGACGAACGCCTAGACCGTCCGCCGCTCCGCCCGGTCGTCCACGCCGTCGCGGTCACGGTCCACCACGGGCTCGCGATGCTCGGTGCGGTCATCGACGCCATCGCGGTCGCGGTCGACCACGGTGTGGTCGTGGTGGTCTCCGCCGACTCGCGGGGCGAGAACGTTCAGGACCAGGAGGACCGCGGCGATGCCCCAGCCGAGCTCGGTCGCCCAGTTGGCGGCGGCTAGCCCCAAGACGTCACCGTCGATCCATCCGATCAGGGCGCACGCGCCGAGCGCCAAGCCTATGCTCAGGCTGAACGCCTTGGCCAGCGCGTGCTGCGCCGCGCCGAACAGGAGAAGGACTCCGGCCGCGATGGTGATCCAGGCGGTCCAGCCGTTCGTCTCGAAGCCGATGAACTTGTCACTCGACTCGACGTCGGCGTCCGGGAAGCCCGCGGTGTCGAACGAGACCGGGTTGTCGCCGGACTGAAGCAGGAGGATGAGGCCGAAGGCGGCCAGGATCGTGCCGATGATGTAGGCGGGACCCCTCGCGAGGCCGGTGCCCCGGTCGTGGTGGACGGTGTGGTCGCGGCGAAACGCCATCTCAAAAGCTCCTTCTCTTGGGTCGCGGCACTCCGTGGCCGCGGACGGACCTGATGCCTATACCCGAAAGCGGAGTTCCTAAGAGTCTGAAACGAGCTCGGCAAGCCGGGCCGCGACGATCCCGAAGGCGAAGTAGAGCGCGGGCAGCCACTCGGCAACGCCGAAGAGGCCGTCGGCGGAGGGCGCGTACATCGCCAAGTCGGCTTCGACGATCAGGATCTCGGCGAGGGGGCCGAGGATCGCGGCCGACACCGCGCACGCGAGGGCCGGCATGCCGCCGCCGAAGCGTGCGGCGATCATTAAGGCGAGCGACCAGATGAGAACAGTGGCCGTGAGCGGGTCCTCGCCAGTCACGACGGCGGTGAGGGCATAGAGCGCGATGACGCTCGCGATCGCCGCGGCGGCTTCGATGAGGTCGCGCCCGGGCCGCGCTGGCCCAAGCCGCAGGCGCAGCTCGCCGGTGGCAACGGTCGCGAGGCCGACCGCGACGGGGAACCAGAGCTGGCTCTTCCAGATAAAGGGGAAGGTGTCGTCGAGATAGGTGGTCGTGCCAGAGGCAACGTGGCAGGCATCGCCGATAAGCCCCCCGAGGGCCCCGATGACGAACAGCGCGAGCGCACCGCGCGATCCCAGGCGCACGGAGGGCACCCTACCGCCCCGGGTGCAATTTGGGTTGCGTTTTAGCGAAGCGTTAGCGTTCGCTCATAAAGTGCGCTACTCTTCAAGAGCACTCGACTTGGCCGTTGCCTTGCATGGAGATGGCTCGAAGGAACCCGGCCACGCCCGGAGAAGGATCTCGCCCATGGCTCTCACACGCTCACGCTCCACTCGCGGCCGCGCACGCGGACACTCCGACCCCGCGGAGCGCTACGAGTCGCGCACCGGCGCGCCGGCTCCCAAGCCGCCGATCATCGCGCTCAAGGACGCGACCGTGGTCTATCCCGGCGGGCACGTTGCTCTCGAGCGGGTATCGCTCGAGGTGGCGCGCGGCGAGTTCGCGTTCGTCGTCGGCCCCACGGGCTGCGGCAAGTCGACGCTGATCAAGCTCCTCATCCGCGAGGTCGAGCCTGCGTCGGGCGAAGTCGAGATCGCCGGTCACGACATCAACGACATGCCGCTCTCCCGAGTGCCCAAGCTTCGCCGGCGCGTCGGCACCGTCTTTCAGGACTTCAAGCTGCTTCCAAACAGGACCGTCTATGACAACGTCGCCTACGCCCTCCAGGTGATCGGCGAGTCTCGCTCGGAGATCCGCCGCAAGACTCCCGAGATCATCCGCCTCGTCGGGCTTCAGTCGAAGATTCACAACTATCCGGACCAGCTCTCAGGCGGTGAGCAGCAGCGCGTCTCGATCGCGCGGGCTTTCGTCAACCACCCGCCGCTCCTCCTCGCCGACGAGCCGACTGGAAACCTCGACCCCGAGACGTCAATCGGGATCATGCAGCTCCTTTACCGGATCAACCGCACGGGCACCACCGTCCTCGTGGTCACGCACGACCGCGAGCTGGTCGACAAGATGCGCCGCCGCGTGATCGCGCTCGAGGACGGGCGCCTCATCCGCGACGAGCTCTCGGGCGGCTACCACGACGAGTCGACGCGCGAGTTCGCGGCACGCCTCCATCGCGAGCTCGAGGTCGAGCCCTCTACCGACATCAACGACATCCTGGACTGGTAAGCAGTGAGCCGCGCAGTCTTCTTCGTCTCCGAGGCCTTTCGAGCGCTCCGCCGCTCTGCGGCCCCCTCGATCGCCGCGATCGTGACGATCGTGGTCACGACGCTTCTCCTCGGCGTTCTCGTGCCGGTTCTCAAAGCTTCGGAGGACAAGGCTCAGGACGTGCGCGATCAGATCGGCCTCAACGTCTTCCTCTTCAACGACGCGACCGGCGAAGAGGTCAATCAGCTGCAAAAGCAGCTCGAGAACATCCCGCACGTCGAGGCCGTCGAGTTCGTCTCCAAGAAGGAGGCGGTTGAGATCCTGGCGGGCCGCGTCGAAGGCGAGCTCTCCCAGTCCCTCAATCAGCTCAACTCGAATCCGCTGCCGCCGTCTTTTGCGATCGACATCGACGACCCCGCGAACCTCGGCGCAGTCTCTGCCGCGATCACGGAGACCGGCCCGGCCGGCGACCGTCAGCCGATCAGCCCGATCGTGGACGAGGTGCGCGACGCTCGGCAGGACGCCTCGAAGATCACGCGCGTCACCGGGGCCGTCAAGTTCATCTTGATCGTCCTCGCTGTCCTCCTGCTTCTGGCGTCGCTGATGCTGGTGGGCAACACGATTCGCCTCTCCATCTACGCGCGCCGCAGGGAGGTCGAGGTGATGCGTCTCGTCGGCGCCACCAACTGGTTCATCCGCTGGCCGTTCATGATCGAGGGCGTCATCGTGGGCCTGACCGGCGCGGTGATTGCGGTGGGCATACTTTGGCTCGGAAAGGTGACCGTCGTAGACCCGCTCTCTGACAACTTGAACCTCGTGGACTCCCTCTCGACCATGGGCTTCTTGCCCCTGGTGATCATCCTCGTCTCCTCGGCGATGATCGTGTCCGCCCTCGGAAGCGGCATCACCCTGCGCCGCTTCCTGAGGATTTGACACCCGACCCCTCGCCGCAACGACGATCAGGCTTCGCTCTCGGACTCTTCGTGGGTGTCGCGGCGACGCTCGCCGCCCTCGCCCTCTACTTCGAGCTGTCGGGCGAGCGCATCTCCGAGCCGACGGTGCGCGACCAGGCGGAGACGTTCATCGAGGAGAACTACTTCCAGGAAGTGTCCGAGGACGAGCTCGGTTCCGGGTCGATCCGCGGCATGATTGACGGACTCCGGAAGGAGTACGACGACCGCTTCTCCCACTACTTCGACCCGCAGGAGTACAACGAGTTCCAGCGCTCCCTGAGTGGCGATTTCAAGGGCGTCGGCCTGACGATCAAGGAGGACCCGGACGGTCTCGAGGTGACGACTGTGATCCCCGACTCTCCGGCCGAGGGTGCCGGCATCGACGTCGGCGACGTAATCCTTGCCGCCGACGGCAAGTCGCTGGCGGGCGTGCCGTCCGAGATCGCGACGGCCAGGATCAAGGGCGAGGTGGGCACGGAGGTCGACCTTCGAATCGACCCGGTTACGGGCGGCGATCCACGCGACATCTCGGTCGAGCGCGCAAAGATCAGGTTCCCCGCCGCGATCGGCAGGATCGAGCGAGTCGAAGGCCGCAAGGTCGCCTACGTGGCCTTCTTCAGCTTCGACCAGGGCGCCCACGGCGAGCTTCGCCAGGAGATCGAGCGGCTCTACCGCCTTGGAGCGGAAGGCCTCATCCTCGATCTGGGCGGAAACGGCGGCGGGCGCCTCGACGAAGCGATCCTTGCGTCCTCTCTCTTCGTCGAAGAGGGCGAGATCGTGACGACGCGCGGCCGTGCGACCGGCGACGAGACCTACAACGCCGAGGGCGAGGCCCTTGACCCCAAGCCGACCGTGGTCATGATCGACGGCGGCACAGCCTCGGCGTCTGAGATCCTGACCGCGGCACTCTCCGACTACGACCTCGCCACGCTCGTCGGCGAGACGACGTTCGGCAAGGGCACGGTCCAGGAGTCGGTACCGCTTCCCGACGGCTCCGCGATCAACCTGACCGTGGCCGAGTACTTCACGTCTGAGAACGCCTCGATCGCCGACGAGGGCATCGCTCCGGACATCAAGGCGGCGGACGATCCGGAGACAGAGCGCGATGAGACGCTCGACCGCGCGCTCGGAGTTCTCGGCGACATGCTGCCTTGAGCAACGATCCGGGCGCCTCCTTCGTCGGCGTAGTCGTCAAGCGCGGCCGGTTCTCCGTGGTCGAGCCCCTCTTCGAGCGGGGCGGCAGGCTGCCGCTCGACCGGGGCAAGGTCGCGCACTCACCAGGCGAGATGGTCCTTGCGGCGCCGAGCGCGCGGGGCGTTAAGGCGGTGCGAAAGCTCGGTTCGCCGAAGCGGGCCCGGGACGTGGTCCAAGCGCTCATGTGGGAGGGACTCGAGCGGCGTGGCTTCCCGCGGCAGATCGAAGACGACGCTCGCGAAGCCCCAGCCGTCGCCGCCGAGGTCGATCCCGGCCGGCGTGACCTTCGCGACCTCGCGACGTTCACGGTCGATCCCGCGACCGCGCGGGACTTCGACGACGCGGTCTCTGCGGAGCCCGACGGCGACGGCGTCCGCCTCTGGATCCACATCGCTGACGTTTCTGCCCACGTCCGCCCCGGCACCGCTCTCGACGAGGAGGCGTCGCGGCGTGCGACGAGCGTCTACGTGCCTGGCACCGTCGAGCCCATGTTGCCCTCGGCCTTGTCCAACGAGGCGTGCAGCCTCGTCCCAGGCGAAGACCGCCTCGCCGTCACTGCCGAGGTGCGACTCGACGCGGGCGGCGCTCCGCGCTCGGCGAGCTTCTATCGCAGCCGTATCCGCTCGGACGCGCGCCTCGACTACGACCAGCTCGACCGCATCTTCGCCGATCGCGAGGAGCCGCCGCCGGACGTCGCCCAGCCCCTCCGGACGGCGCGCGAGGCCGCAAGGGCGCTCGCCGAGGGCAGGCCGCGAGGCGCGCTCGAGGTTGAGTCGTTCGAGCCCGAGTTTTCCTTCGACGACGCCGGGGACGTGGTGGGCGCATTGAGCGTCCCCCAGACCGAGGCCCACCAGCTGATCGAGCACCTCATGATCCTCACGAACGAGCAGGTGGCGGACGTCTTGGAGAAGCGCGGCTCGCCGGCGCTCTATCGCGTTCACGAGCAGCCCGACCCGGCGCGGGTCGATCGGCTTCTCGACCAGCTGGCCGCGATCGAGGTGCCGGCTCCAGGATCAAGAAAAGGGATGAGCCCGACCGAGGCAGGGGACCTCGTCGGCGAGATCAGCCGCTGGGTTGCGCGGGAGGCACGCCGGCGCGGGCACGGCTCCGGCACGCTTGGCTCGCTCGTCCTGCGCTCGCTGAAGCAGGCCTACTACACGGAGAAGAACCTCGGCCACGCAGGGCTCGGCAGCGCCGCGTACGCGCACTTCACCTCGCCGATCCGGCGCTATCCAGACCTGATCGCGCACCGCTCGATCCTCGCCGTCGTCGGCGCGGGCGAGACGGCTCCCGATCCCTCGGACGTTCGTGCCGCCGGACCATGGTGCTCGGAGCGCGAGCGCGAAGCGATGCAGATCGAGCGCCGCGCCGACCGTGTCTGCGCGGCGTTTCTCCTCGAGCGCGAGCTCTTCGAGCGAGGCTGGGCGGCGGAGTTCGTGGGCGAGGTCTCCGGCGTGATCAACGCCGGCGCGTTCGTCCGCTTCCGCGGCGAGCTCGGGGACGTTTACGAGGGCTTTGTGCCGGCGCGGACGCTCCGGGGGGAGCGCTTCGACCTGAACGAGACGGAAACCGCGCTCGTAGGGCGCAAGACCGGGCGCGAGGTCCGCTTTGGTGACCAGCTCGGCGTCAAGGTAACCGGTGTCGAGGCGGCCCGCGGCCGGACGGACCTCGAAACGGCCACCGATGCTTCAAGCTGAGGATTGAATGGCGCAGAAAGCGAAACGAAAGCTCGCCTCGGGCGACGTCGCCTCGAATCGCAGGGCATCCCACCGCTTTGAGTTCGTCGAGAAGTTCGAGTGCGGGATCGAGCTCCTGGGCACCGAGGTGAAGTCGCTTCGGGGCGGCAAGGCGATGCTCGCCGATGCGTACGCGGTGGTGGACGAGGGCGAGGTGTGGCTTCGGAACATGCACATTCCGCCGTATCCGCCGGCGGCCGGGGAGAATCACGTGCCCGACCGGCCCCGGAAGCTCCTGCTCCACGCTCACGAAATCGAGCGGCTGGTGGGCTCGACCGCGCAGAAGGGACTGACGCTCGTCCCCGTGCGGGTGTATTTCAAGGGCCGGCGGGCAAAGGTCGAGCTTGCGCTCGCGCGCGGCAAGGAAGGACGAGACCGCAGGCGCGAGATCCGCGATCGCGAGACAAAGCGCGAGGTCGAGCGCGAACTGCGCCACCGGATGCGTTAGGCCCCATGCAAGCCGGCTAACGGCGAGTGCCGCTCTCGTGCGGAAATACCGCTCCGTTGTGAGACGATAAGCGCGATGCGCTCATTCAGGCTCCAGCGAGGCGGCGACAGCGATAAGGGCGACCAGCCCACGGACAAAAACCAGGGCACTCCAGACCCCACTTCCGGCGAGGCCCATACCCCTCCTGGCTTGATCGGCGAACAGCCGGCGCCCCAGGTTTCCGTTCCGGCTGCAGACGATCCGGCCGGCGGCTCTGTCCCACCGCCGTCCTCGCCGCCGCCCGCACCTCCTCAGGTTCCCGGCGCTCCCGCGCCCGATGCCGACCCCGACTCCCAGCCCGAGGCCGAGGCCGAAACGGCCGACCCTGAAGTCGCCCCTCAAGCTCCCGAGACTGCTCCGGCCCCAGCCGCGCCCGCCCCGCCGGTGTCACCCGGCACGCCGGAGGCTCCAGTCTCACCGCCCGCTGCGCCCTCGCAGGCCGCGTCGCCGCAGGATGCGTCCCCCCAGCCCGGCGCCGTACAGCCCGCTGATCCCAAGGCCGCAAAACGAGCCGCCAAGCTCGAGGAGAAAAGGCGCAAGCAGGAAGCCGCAAAGGCGATCAAGGCCGAAAAGCTGGCACAGAAGAGGGCCGCCGCAGAGGCAAAGAAGGCTCAAGGCTCGTCCGGGTTCTTCGGGATCGGCGGCAGCAAGCAGAGCCGCGAGGAGAAGGCCCGTATCGCCGAAGCCAAGAAGGCGGAGCGCGCCAGCGCCCGCGAGGAGCGCAAGCGCCTCGCGCAGGAGAAGCGAGAGGCCGCCAAGGCCGCCAAGGCCGCGAAGAAGGCCGCAGCACAGATGTCGCCTCCGGCAGCAGCCCCGGCTCCTGCGCCCGCAGAGCCCGCTTCCGAGCCTGCGCTCGACACCATCCTCCACCAACCTTCAGCGGGAGAAGCAGCTCCTCCGCCGGCGGCGTCAGAGGCGACCCAGCCTCCTGAGGTGCCGCCTGCACCCGAGCCACCCGCCGCCCCGGCTGATCCGATGGGCCTCGTGGGCGACTCGCTCGCCGCTGCGGCTGAGCGGGCCGCGCTTGATGACCTCGAGCGCTCCGAGCAGGGCGACCAAGTGGATCCGATCGAGGCCGAGGCGGACCGCCGCGTTGAGGAGGCGGCCGGCGGAGGCGCCCCTTGGAGGCCTCCCGCCGAAGAGCCCGAAGCACCGGACGCGGGGTCTGACCCCTCAGCCGGCTTGAGCGCGTCTGACCCCACAGTCGCCTCCCCTGCGCCTGAACTCACAGCCGCCACCCCTGAGCCGCAATCCGAAACGGAGTCTCAGCCCACCCTGGAAGAAGTTCGGGCAAACGTCGCGAAGCTGGCCGAAGAGGCTGCCGCCGAGGCTGAGGCCCGAGTGCGAGCGGATGCGGAGCGCGCGGAGCCGGAGCGGACGCGTCTCGTGCAGGAGCTTCACGACGCCGAGCGCCAGCTCGAAGAGCGCCGCGTGCAGGAGCAGGCCCTAGCGGCCGAACTGCGCGAGACCGAGCTAAAGCTGCTCGAAAGCCAGCAGCGCACGGCGGAGGCCCTCGAGCGCGCGGCGGAGCGGCTGGAAGACGTCGAAAACAGGGCGGCCGAGGCCGAAGCACGGGTGGCCCGTGCGGAGCGGCTCGCGAAGCTCAAGTCGGACGAGCTCGAGCGTGGCCAGCGCCTGAGAGAGCTCCTCGACCGGATCTCCGAGGCCGAGCGCCGCGCGACCGAGTCCGAGCGCCGCGCCAAGTCGTTCGTCGATGGCATCTTCGGGCCCGGCGAGGATGAGGCAATCGAGCGCGGCGGCAGCGTGGCCGTTCCGTTCGAGTCCGCCTCCGGCGAGCCCAAGGACGAGCCCGAGCCCGAGCCAGAACCGGAACCGGAACCGGAGCCCGAGCCAGAGCCCGAGCCGGAACCAGAGCCCGAGCCAGAGCCGGAACCAGAGCCCGAGCCGGAACCAGAGCCCGAGCCGGAACCGGAACCCGCCGCCGAAGCCTCAGAAGCACCCTTGGCGAGCGCTTCATCGGGCTCGATCGATCTCAACTCGGCGACCTATGACGACCTTCGCGGCCTCGGCTTGTCGGTCACTCAGACCGGACGCGTGCTCGGCTACCGCGAGCGCGAGGGCAGCTTCAAGTCGCTCGACGAGCTCGACTCGATCGCCGGGTTCCCACGCGGCTTCCTCGAAGACGTAAAGACGAAGCTCTCCATCTAGAGCCCGTACTTCTCGAGCAGGCGGAGCCAGATCTCGTTGCGGGTCGGGAAAGCCGGGATCGCCTCAGTGAGCTTTTCCATCGGCACCTCGCACGAGACGGCGATCACCGCCGAGTGGAGAAGCTCGGCGGTCTGATAGCCGACGAACGTCGCACCGATGATTACGCCCCGGCCCTTGTCAACGACCAGACGCGACGTACCAGCGGTGTCGCGGCCGTGAAAGCTCGCCCCCGCGTTGCCCGACGTGGAGACGTCGACGGTCTCGACGTCAAGCCCCTTCTCTTCGGCTTGCTCTGAGGTCAGCCCGACGGCGGCGATCTGCGGGTCGGTGAATGTGACCCGCGGCGGTCCTTCGGCATCCGCCTTGGCGACGGCATCGCGCCCAAGGATCGTCTCCGACGCCACCCGCGCCTGATACTTACCCGAGTGGGTGAGGAGCGAGCGCTTGTTGACATCGCCGATCGCGTACAGCCAGTCGAATCCGCTCAAGCGGAGCTTGTCGTCGACCTCGATCCACTCGCCTTCCTTCACACCGACAGTGTCAAGCCCGATGCTGCCCGTGTTCGGCCGGCGACCCGCGGCGACCATCAGCTTCTCGGCTTCGAGCGTTTCGCCGCTCTTGAGCGTCACGTGCACCCGGCCGTTGTCACCCGCGGCGTTTGTGATCTCGACGTCAGTGCGCACGTCGACGCCGGCTTCGGTGAGCGCCTCGGTCAGCTCCGCTGAAGCGAACTCCTCCTCCATCGAGACGAGCCGCGCCGCCATCTCGAGCAGAACTACGTCCGCGCCGAGCGAGCGCCAGGCCTGGGCCAGCTCGCAGCCGACCGGACCGCCGCCGATCACGATCAGGCTCTCGGGAACTTCCGCTGATGTCGTGCCCTCGCGGTTGGTCCACGGGCCGGCTTCGGCCAAGCCCGAAATCGGAGGCAGGGAGGCGAGCGTGCCGGTCGCGATGATCACGGCCTTGCGGGCGGTGAGGACGTCGTCGCCCGCGATGACGCGGCGCTCGCCGTCAAGGCGCGCCTCCGATCGAAAGAGCTTGATGTCGCGCTCCTCGAGCCACGGGAGCTGCCCTGAGTCGTCCAGCCCGTGGATCACGTCGTCGCGGCGCTTGAGCACGGCGGAAGGGGTAGGGCTCTCGGAGGCGAGCTCGACTCCCGGCACGCGGCCGGCTTCGCCGATCAATTCCGACGGCCGAAGGAGCGCTTTCGAAGGCATGCACGCATAGAACGAGCACTCGCCCCCGACGAGCTCTCGCTCGCACAGAGCGACCTCCTCGCCGGCCTCGGCGAGCCTGCCCGCAGCTACCTCGCCTGCCGGGCCGGCGCCGATCACGATCACGTCGAACTCTCTCTCGGCCATCAGCGTTAGTAGCGAGCCCCTTACTCAGACGTCGCCGAAGTCGCGCTCGAGGAACGTCTCAGACATGCCGAACGCAAGCAAGGCCGCGAGGCCCAGATATACAACCGCCACACCCACCCGCGTCCGCTGAGGGATGTCGTAGAAGGCGCGTGCCTCAGGCGTGTTGCGCGCCTTGAAGCGCCGGTATGACTCCATCCCGCCGAGAAACAGGATCAGGATCATGATCGGGTTCGGGAAGATGAACGTGAGCGCGACGAGGCCCACGTAGCCCAAGCCCCAGACCCAAGGCGAGAGCGCCGCCATGGCGCGCCCGCCGTCGAGGGGAAGGACGGGCAGGAGGTTGAAGAGGTTCAAGAAGAAGCCGACGAACGCGAGCGCCTGCCAGAACTCGTTGCCGGTCGCCTGCCAGATGGCGAGCGGGACGAGACAGGCGATCGAGCCCAGGACCGGACCGGCGAGGCCGACACGCGCCTCCGCGCCCGCGTCGTCGCCCATCGACTTCGCGGCGACGACGGCGCCGAGGAACGGGATGAACATTGGTGCCGAGGCCTCGATTCCCTCTCGGCGAAGCTGGAACACGTGACCCATCTCGTGGATGAGCAGCAAGAGCACGAAGCCGAGCGCGAAGGCCCAGCCCCAGATCAGCGAGTAGGCGGCGATCGAGACGAGCATCGTCGCCGACGTCGAGAGCACCTTGATCTTGGGCAGGAGGAGCAGGATCGCCTTGGCCTTGCTCGCAAAGGCGATGACCGCGATTGCGATCGGACCGAGGAACTTCTTCGCCCGCTCGCCCCATGACTGGGAGCGCCCACGGCCCGGCTGTATCGGCTCGTAGTCCCGAAAGCCCGTCTCGCCAGGTGTTTCCTGTGCGCTCACCCTCATATCTTGTCGGCTCCGCATTAACGCCCCATGAATCAGATGACCGAGACGATCACCTACCTGGAGCTGACCGACCCCGCCGATCTGCGTGAGCCAGAGCGTCCCGCGTCGGTCGGGCACACTTTCCGGGAAGTCAGCGACCCGGCCATCAACCGCGAGCTCTACGAGGAGATCGGCGGCCCCCACCAGTGGGTCGACCGCCTGCGCTGGTCCGAGGCACAGTGGGCGGCGTGGGCGGCCGGGATCGAGACGTGGATCGCCGAGGTCGAGGGAGAGCCCGCCGGCTACTTCGAGCTCCGCGTAGACCGCGAGTCAACGCTGATCTCGATCTTCGGCATCCGCATGCCCTACCGGGGAAAGGGCCTCGGCGCAGCGCTCCTGACCCAGGCCATCAAGCGAGGCTTCGAGCTCGCCCCGCGAGTCTGGGTCTCGACGAACACGATGGACGCCAAATACGCCCTTGCGAACTACGAGGCCCGCGGTATGCGCGTCTTCCGGCGCGAGCAGTTCGGGTAGCGCGCCGAAGTAGGGAAACGCGCGCATATCGCGGGTATTCCTACTCTCGATGAAGTGGAGGCGGCCGGTACTGCCCCGGCGTCCGCGGACGTTGCCTCGATGCGTCTACGAGTGTGCCCATCGGAGTCTGATCTCGGTGGCCGGGTCGGTCAATCCGTGGGGTACGTCACCGGCGCCATACCTTCCTTAGATGTCCTCTCGAATCGAAGGTCCTATCCGAGGAGCGAGCCTGCTTGTTGATACCGGTGATCCGGGCGCAGGCTCCCGGGCCGATACCTAACGGTCCTAGTTGTTGCTAGGCCGCGAGGGCGAACTCATGGTCCGCAATTATGGTTTTCCTGGGAGAGTTTTACGAGGCCAACCCAGGATCCTCGACTCGCAACATCGAGGCGAACAAGACCCACGTCGAATCTATTTCGCCCCCATATTTACCCCTCCATTCTACCTCCGGTCAGTAGCTTCTTCGGCTCATGACCGACGCCGTGAACGAGATCAGCCCCGAGGGCAAGGCCGAAGCCGAAGCCGAGCTGGAGGAGCTTCGCGAGGAAAAGCGCCCGCGAATCGTCGCTGCGATCAAGGCTGCGCGCGAGGAGGGCGACCTCTCCGAGAACGCCGAGTATCACGCGGCCAAGGACGAGCAGGGCCACCTCGAAGCGCGCATCCGCATGCTCGAAGATCTCTTGGCGAACGCCGAAGTCGTCGAGGCTCCCACCGGTGACACGGCGCAGGTCGGCTCTCGCGTCCGCTTTCGCGATGCCGACGCCGGAGAGGAGAAGGAGATTACGCTGGTCCACCGCCTCGAGGCCTCGATGTCGGAGGGAAAGCTCTCGGCGGAGAGCCCCGTCGGCCGAGCGCTTCTGGGCTCATCGGTTGGCGACACGGTGTCCTTCGAGACGCCGAGCGGGCGGAAGAAGCTAGACATTCTTGCTGTCGGCTGATAGAACTTCAGTCTGCGTCTTCGAGGCGCTCGTCAGCAGGGGGACTAAACAAGGAGTGGATGGATGAACGTAGGAGCCGGCGTCAAGGCGCTCGCACTGGTATTCGCAGCAGTCTTGGTTGTGCTCGGTTTGGCGGCACCCGCCAACGCCGCGCCGCTTCCTAAGTTCTCCGTCACAGCCGTCTCCGACCCGCCCGCCAACGCGGAGCCAGGCGATACGTTCGAGGTCACCGGGACCGTTCAGCAACTTCGGGCGCAGGGCCGGGAGGGCGACAGTGAGAGTCAGCCTGCGCTCGGATAACACGCGCGCCGAGGGTCCCCACGTCATCGGATCGACGCGAACCGACGGATCGCGCATCGACGAGTCCGGCAACTTCACCGTCCAGGCAACGATGCCCGCCGATCTCGCGGACGGCACCTACTTCATGGTCGCGTGCGCGACGCCTGCCCGTGGCTCGGGCTGCCGCGTAGCGGAAGGCCAAGTCGAGGTCGCAGAGCCGGCTCCGGTCTTTACGCCAGGCTCGAGAAGCGCCGGCGACGATCTTTATCCCCAGACCGGAAACGGCGGCTACGACGCTCTCAACTACGACATCGAGCTGATCTACGACCCCGTTCAGAACTTGTTCAAGACGGGGACGAAGACGACGATGACGGCAACCGCGACCCAGAACCTGAGTGAGTTCACGATGGACTTCCAGGACATCGGCACGACCGCTGTCACCGTGAACGGTCAGCCTGCCGACTCGTTCTCGCACGTGGCGGCCGATCCACCCGTGAGTACCGATCCGGAGGTCACCGAGCTTCAGAAGCTCGTGATCGATCCCGCAGGTCCCGGCGTACTGGCTGGAGAACCGCTCGTCGTAGTCGTCGAATACGCGGGCGAGCCGCAGCTCATTACCGACGTCGACGAGTCATGGGAGGGCTGGATCCCGGCCTGCTACACGGAGAACGCCGTCGAGGTCTGTGACGGCGGCTTCACCGTGAACGAGCCAAACGGCGCCCAGGGCTGGTACCCGTCGAACAACTTCCCAACGGACAAGGCCACATTCGATACGACGACCACCGTCCCCGAGGGCTACGAGGCCGTTGGGATGGGCGAGCTCGTCGACCACGACAGCGACATCGTCAACGACACTGAGACGTGGAGCTGGAGCGAGGACGATCCGACCTCCACTTACCTGGCAACCGGCACGGTGGGTCAGTTCCGCTACACGACGCCGACTATCACGGAGTCGCTGACGGGACGGGTGATCCCGCAGAACAACTTCGTCGAGGCGACGGCGACCCCGGCGCAGCTCACCTCGATCGACACCGCGCTCGGCAGGAGCGAGGCGATGCACAACTTCCTCGCCAACCGGTTCGGGACGTACCCGTACGACTCGAACGGTGTCGTCGCCGACCGGGTTCCCGGCGTCTGCTACGCCCTCGAGAACGCGACGAAGTCGCACTTCGCGGGCAACTGCGCCACCGGCGACCCCGCCGTGAGCCAGTCGACCCTCCTTCATGAGATCGCGCACCAGTGGATGGGCAATGCGGTCACGCTCAAGAACTGGGATGACATCTGGTTCCAGGAAGGCTGGGCTCAGTGGGTCTCTTGGAGCTGGAACTTCACGGACGGCACGTCGACCAACTCGCCCGGTGCCCAGTGGAACACGAACTACGCCGGGCCGACCGACCCCAAGTGGAACGTGATTCCGACAGAGCTCAACGACGATCCAGCTCTGCTGTTTTCGACGTTCCCGACCTACACGCGCGGGGCGATGACGTACGAGGGGTATCGCCAGATCGTCGGCACCCAGAAGTTCTTCGAGTTCGCTCGCGAGCTCGTCGAGCGATACAAGTACGACAACGTCTCGTCCGAGCAAGTCGTCGACCTCATGATCGAGGTCTCCGACTTCGAGGGCGATGACTTGGCGCTCCTCGAGCAGTACTTCGATCAGTGGCTCTACCAAGCCGGTAGGCCGACGATTACGTCGGACGACTTCTCCTAGGAGGAGGGGTCAGACCCCAACTTGGAGAGGGCCAGCTCGATCTGGTCCTCTCCTGAGATGAGCTCGAACGTGTGGCCGATCGTCTTCGGTTCGGCGAGGCATGCGGCGATCACCGAAGCGACGTCGGCGCGCGGGATCTCGCCGCGGCCGGTGACGGCAGCAATCTTCACCCTGCCCTTAGGCTCCGTGTCGGTGAGTCCGCCAGGGCGAACGATCGTGTACTCGAGGCCCGACTCCGCCAGCTCGTCGTCGGCGCGCCCCTTGGCGCGGATGTAGACGTCGAATACATCCTCGCCCTCGCGGTCGGCGTCCGCAGACATCGCGGAGACCATGACGTAGCGCGTGGCGTTCGCCAAGCGGGCAGCCTGGGCCAAAAGTACGGCACCCCCATAGTCCATCGTCTCCTTGCGGCCCGCGCCCGATCCGGGGCCGGCGCCGGCCGCGAAGACAACCGCGTCGGCATCCGAAATCTCCCGCGCAAGTTCTTCTGCCTCGGCGTTCTCGAGATCGATCACCACAGCCTCGCCTCCGGCGGTTGCTACCTGATCCGCTTGATCCGGATCGCGGATCAGCGAAAGCACCCGGTCACCGCGGTCCGCGAGCAGCGTCGTCAGAAGCAGCCCGATCTTGCCGTGCCCGCCTGCGATCGCGACGATCATCGGACTGGAAGCTACCCGCCGCGTCTGCCCGGTAACTTCGATTCACCGTGAACGCGATCGAGATGAAAGGCGTCCGCAAGACGTTCGGAGACATCACCGCGGTTGACGGCCTCGATCTCGACGTGCCCGCCGGAATCTGCCTGGGCCTTCTTGGGCCGAACGGAGCCGGCAAGTCGACGACGATGCGCCTGCTCACGGGACAGGCCATCGCTGACGAGGGCGAGATCCGCGTCCTCGAACACACGCTGCCTGCCGAGGCAAAGCGCGCGCGCGCCGAGATGGGCGTGGTGCCGCAGCTCGACAACCTGGACGTGGACGTGACCGTGGAGGACAACCTCGCCGTTTATGCGCGTCTTTATCGCGTGAGAGACGTGGGGGCCGCCGTCGACCGAACGCTCCAGCTCGCGCGGCTCACCGAACGCCGCAAGGACGCGGTCGACAAGCTCTCGGGCGGGATGCGGCGGCGCCTCCTGCTCGCACGCGGTCTTGTTCACGAGCCGAGGCTCGTCCTTCTCGACGAGCCGACGGTCGGCCTCGACCCGCAGATCCGCACAGAGCTCTGGTCGTTGATTGGCAGTCTGCGCGAGGGCGGGGCCACCATCCTCATGTCCACCCACTACATCGAGGAAGCCGAACGGCTGGCGGATGAGGTCGCGCTGATGACCGAGGGCAAGATCATCTCGCGCGGCAAACCTTCGGATCTGATTCGCGAACACGCCGGGCGAGAGACCGCGGAGGTCTACGGGCCCCCGGACAAGTTGTCCGAGGCGCGCGCCGCCGCCGAGGCCGAAGGCCTGACGGTGCGCCCTGCCGGACCGGCCGTTGCGATCGTGGGCGCTGAGAAGGCCCAGAACGGGGTCGTTCCCGATGATGCCGTCAGGCGAGCAGCGTCGCTCGAGGACGTCTTCGTGCTGCTCACCGGGGAGGAGGCGGAATGAGCCAGGTCGGTGCTCGCCGGCTTGAGCCGGCGGCGATCATGGGTGTGATGAGCCGCGAGGTCGCGAACTTCCGCACCTTCTGGAAGGCGACGACCTTCTCTAGCGTGCTCGAGCCGATCGTCTATCTCCTCGCCTTCGGCGTCGGCCTGGGCGCAACCCTGGTCGATGGGGTGGGGAAGCTCGAGTACGTCGAGTTCGTCGGCACCGGCATGGTCGCCACAGCGGTGATCTTCTCCAGCGCCTTCCCGTCGATGTTCGGCACCTTCGTCAAGCACCGTTTTCAGAACACCTACGACGCGATCCTTGCCGCTCCCGTCGATGTCGAGGAGCTCGTGACGGCCGAGGTGCTCTGGATCTCGCTCCGTGCCGGCTTCTACGGCTGCTTCCCGCTCGTTGTCGCGATGTTCTTCGGCCTCGACCCTGCCTTCGGAATGCTCCTCGTGCCGATCTTCTGCTTCGTCACCGCGCTCGGTTTCGCGGGCCTGGGCGTGGCAACCGCGGCGACGGTCGGAAAGATCGACCACTTCAACTACGTCACGACGCTCGTGATCACGCCGCTCTTCCTCGTCGCGGGCACCTTCTTCCCCATCGACCAGCTCCCGGAAGCCGCCCAAGCCATAGCCGAGCTCAACCCGCTCTACCACCTGGTCGAGCTGGTCCGCCATTCCGCGTTCGGCTTTGAGCAGGCCGACCTCTTCCACTTCGCCGTCCTCGTCGTGTTCGCGATCGCGATGTGGCGCTTGGCTGTGAACCGCATGGAGAAGCGGCTGATCGACTGATGCGAGGGGGCTACAGGCTCGGCGTCGCGATGGTGGGTCTCGCCATCGCCCTGGGCGGCTGCGGAGGCGACGACGAGGAGCCGGCCGGCGCCGGTGCGACCGGCGCGCAGGGCGCGACGGGCCCGTCCGGTGGCGTAATTGAAATCACCGCAGAGGAGTTCCTTGCGGAGCTCCTGCCCGAAAAGACGCGGGCGATCGAGTCCGTCGCGGCAGCCACCCGCGGTTGCGCCGCCCTCGCTCAGGAGGTAGAGCCATCCCTCGTGCTCGTGATCTCGGACGCCGCTGCCAACGCTGATCCCGAAACCCCGCTGGTCGAGCTGGTCGAGGCCGAGTGCTGATGCCGCGCAGGCCTCGTGAGCCCCCCGCAACCGTCGACTACACCGATCCCGACGGAAACGTGCTCACGCTTCGCGAGTCGCTCAGCCCCGGCTCGATTCGCAAGATCGCGAAAGCCAGAGAGAAGGGCGCCGCCACGGTCGACGACGACTGGCGCCGCCGTTCGGAGATGCTCTTCGAGCGGCTCGCGGTGCGCTGGGAGATCGCCGGACTCCCGATCGACGAGCAGAAGCTTCTCATCGGCCGCTACCGGATGGCCGACGCCGACACTCAGGCGTGGGTTCGCAGAACCCTCGCCGACCACGTCGCGCGTCACATCCCGGAACTCGGGTAGTGGAGCGTTGTGTTTGGTTTGCTCGGGAGGCTCGGCATCCGCAGCTCGCTCCGCGCGGGGTATGACGTCGTCCGCGGCGGCGGTCCGGCCGGTCTGCGCGTCGTCGATATCCACCCGCCGGAGGGCCTCATCGTGCCGACAGTCGCGGTCGACCTCGAGATTCCACTCCGCAACGGAAGCAAGACGACGCTCTCACCCGGGATCCCGCTAACGCCGTTCCTCGCCTGGCCCTGGCGCGCCGGACGCGTTGGCTTCGCGATCCGCGACCGATTCGCCGAGTAGCTAGGCCCGGCCCGCCTCGAGGAGCCTGCGAAGGAACTTCTTCGTCTCCGGCTCGCGTGGGTTTTCGAGCAGCTCGGCGGGCGGGCTGATCTCCAGCAGGCGCCCCTCGTGAAGGAAGCCGACTCGGTCTGCCACCTCGCGCGCAAAGCCCATCTCGTGAGTCGCGATCAGCATCGTCACCCCTTCGCTTCTGAGATCGCGCACCGCGCGGAGCACTTCGCCCACGAGCTCGGGATCCAGCGCGGAGGTGACCTCGTCGAGGAGCATCGCGCGGGGGCGCGCCGCGAAAGCCCGCGCGATTGCGACGCGCTGCTGCTGTCCGCCCGAGAGGTTGTCGGGCCGGTCCCGCTCGCGGCCTTCGAGTCCGAAGCGCGCCAGCAGGCGCACCGCCTGCCCCTCGGCCTCGTCCCGGCTCATGCCGCCCGCATGGACCCGGCCGAGCGTGACGTTCTCGATCACGTTCAGATGCGGGAAGAGGTTGTAGGCCTGAAAGACGACGCCGAGCCGCCTGCGAACCCCGACGGTGTCGACCGTCGGGTCGGTGATCACCTCGCCGTCGAGGAATATGTCGCCGTCGTCGATGTCCTCGAGGAGATCGACGCAGCGAAGGAGAGTCGACTTCCCCGAGCCCGAGGCGCCGATCAGGGCGACCACCTCATGCTCGGCGACCTCCAGATCAACGCCGCGGAGCACCGCACGCTCGCCGAACGACTTGGTGACGCCGCGGATCTCGATCACCGGGTGTCTGCCGCCGGAGGCGGCGCGAGAAGCAGGTGCCGTTTCAGGTGTTTGCATCAGCGCGCCCTCTCCGGTGCGTCCCACCAGTCGAGCAAGCGGGCGAGCGGGATCGTGATGCATAGGTAGAGCAGGGCGGCGGCAAGGAGCGGGGTGTAGTTGAAGTTCGACTGGGCCTCGATCTGCGCGACCCGGAACGCCTCGCCTGCCACGCCCAGGATCGAGATCAGCGCCACGTCCTTCTGCAGCGCGATGAAGTCGTTGAGGAGGGGCGGGCCGACCCGCCGCACGGCTTGAGGCAAGACCACGCGCCGGAGCGCCTGATTCTCCGTGAGCCCGACCGAAAGCGCCGCCTCGCGCTGGCCGGGATGGATCGAGCGCAGCCCGGCGCGATAGACCTCGGCGACGTAGGCGCCGTAGGAGAGCGCGAGTGCGATTCCGCCGAGGACCACGGGCTCGGTCGGGAGGCCGGACAAGGCAAGCGCGGGGACGCCGAACCCGATCAGATAGATGAGGAGGATGGTCGGAATGCCTCGGAACACGTCGGTGTAAACGACGGCCAGGATCCTGAGGGGAAAGAGGGCGGGGGCTTGGCCGTGCGCGCGATCGCGACAAGGAGGCCGAGAGCGAGTACGACCACCTCGACCACCATGAAGACCCGGATGTCGAGCCAGAACGCCTCGAGCACGTCGGGGAAGATCTCTGCGAAGTCCTCGGGGCTGAAGAAGGTCCGCTGGACCTCGTCCCAGCCCGGACTCGTGACGATGAGCGCCGTGAGGGTGCCGAGGACGAGGACCGTCGAGACGGCCGCGATGGCCTGGCCGCGGCGTGTTCTGTGGCGGCGGAAAGCCTCGCGCTCAGCGCGTCGGTCCTGCGCCCACTGGGCTGGTGCGGTTACTCCAGGATCGGAGCGTCCTGAGCTTCGCTCAGCCACTCTTCTTCGATCTCGGCGAGCTCACCGGACTCGCGCAGCGAGTCGATCGCCGCGGATACACAGGGCGTGAGCGACGAGTCCTTTTCAAGGAGCGCGCCGAACTCGTCGCCCTCGGGACCCTCGAACTGACCGACGATCTCGGCATCGGTCACCTGAACGGCAGTCAAAAAGAACGCGGTGGGCACGTCAACGACGACCGCGTCTACCTGCCCGTTCTTGAGCGCTGAGACGACGTCGTTCGAGGTGTCGAACACCTGCGCGTCGGACTCGGGCTGGATCTCGGACTCGATCGCGTCGAGGCTGGTAGTCCCGATCTGGGCGCCGATCTGGGCGCCGGCGACTTCCTCGAGCGAGGTTGCGCCGGCGGCGGGGGAGTCCTTGAGCGCGACGACAGCCTGCTTCGCCTCGTAGTAGGGCGAGGAGAAGTCAACCGCCTCGGCGCGCTTGACCGTGATCGAGATCTGATTGATGTCGAAGTCGTAGTCCTTCTCGCCCGGCGCGTAAGAACGGTTGAATGGCTCGACCACCCACTCGACCTGATCCTCGGAGAAGCCGAGCTCGCCGGCGACCGCGTATGCCACCGCGGACTCGAAACCCTCGCCATTAGTGGGGTCGCTGTCCACGAAGTAGGGCTCGAAGGCAGGGTCATCGGTAGCGATCGTGAGCGTGTCGGGCGCGAACGTCTCGAGCTGATCGGGGGTGCAGTCTTCCTCCAGCGACACGCTTTCAGAGCTTTCCTCCGAGTCCGACGACGAGCTCTCGTCATCACCGCACCCCGCGGCGACGAGCCCCATCGTGGCAATCAGGCAAAGGACATAGAGAAAGCGCGACATGGACACGTTGGATTACCCCTTGGTCTCAGCGGGACGGCGAAGGGGGCATCCTATGGGTCTAGATCGAGCAGCGCGGCGCGCCGTTGCTACTATCCGCGATCCCAAAACCTACCGGCAGTAGGAAAGGCTTTCTCTCTTGGCAGTAGCTGACAAAGGCATGGCGCTCGGCCTTCGGGCTCTCACTGCATTGGCAGGTAGCGACGTGCTCGACAGGCTGGGCCTTCGCGAGCGCGCCGAGCGCGCGGTGAACGGGGCGACGAAGGGCGGCTTCCGCGCAGCGGGTGCAGCTGGACGCACCTTCCAGCGAGTCTCGCGTAACGGCAAGCCCGCGCGCCAGTCCACCGCCGTTCGCACCGATCTTTTCGACCTCACTCCGGATGACGAGCAGGCGATGATGCGAGAGGCGGTCGGCGGCTTCGCCGAGACCCGTCTCCGCCCGGCAGCCCTCGACGCCGATGCGGCGTGCGAACCGCCGGCAGATCTCATGAGCCAGGCGAACGAGCTCGGCATCACGATGCTGGGCGTACCCGAGGAGATGGGTGGCGCGCTTTCCGAGCGCTCTGCGGTCACTTCCGCCCTCGTCACCGAGGCCCTTGCCCGTGGCGACATGGGCCTCGCCCTGGCCGCCCTCTCGCCGGCCGCGGTCGCGACCGCCATCAGCCTCTGGGGCGACTCAGGCCAGCAGGGCACGTATCTGCCCGAGCTGACCGGCGACGACGTCCCCGCCGCCGCCCTCGCCATTCAGGAGCCGCGCGCACTCTTCGACCCGTTCGAGCTCAAGACCACGGCAACCCGGACCGGCGACGGCTTCACGCTCGAGGGAGAAAAGTCCCTGGTCGCCCGCGGCGCCGATTCGGAGCTGTTCGTGATCGGCGCGTCGCTCGACGACCGCCCCGCGCTCTTCATCGTCGAGGCCGCGGCTCACGGGGTCTTCGTCGAGTCGCAGCCCGCCATGGGCCTGCGCCCCGCCGCGACGGCGAACCTGAGGCTCGCCGGCGTAAACGTGCCGGCCGAGGCGCTCCTCGGCGAAGGCGATCCCAACGTTTATGCCGACTGCATCCGGCTCGGCCGGATCGCTTGGTCGGCTCTCGCTGTGGGCACCGCGCAGGCGGTGGCCGACTATGTCGTGCCTTACGTGAACGAGCGGATCGCGTTCGGCGAGCCGATCTCCCACCGCCAGGCCGTCGCCTTCAAGGTGGCCGACATGGCCACCGAGCTCGAGGGCATGCGCCTGGTCACGCTTCGCGCGGCCAGCCGTGTAGATCAGGGCCTCGACTTCGCCCGCGAGTCTGCGCTCGCCCGCCGTCTCGTCGCCCAGAAGGGCATGCAGATCGGCTCGGACGGTGTGCAGCTCCTGGGCGGCCACGGGTACATCAAGGAGCACCCGGTCGAGCGCTGGTACCGCGACCTGCGAGCCGCCGGCGTCCTTGAAGGAGGGGTGCTGGTTTAACCATGGCCTACAACCTCGAAACACCCAAGAAGTTCAAGGTCCTCTCCGAGCAGGCCCACCAGGTCGCGCTCGAGGTGCTCCGCCCGATCTCGCGCAAGTACGACGAGGCCGAGCACGAGTACCCGAAGGAACTCGACATGCTCGCCGCGCTGATCGACGGCATGAACGACTCGGGCGCGTCCGCCGGCGCCGGCGCGTCTGGCGTCAGCGCATCGAAGTCCACGGACAAGGGCAACCGCAACGGCACGAATATGTCCTCGGCGCTCGGTGTCATGGAGACGTGCTGGGGTGACGTCGGGCTCGTGCTCTCAATGCCGCGCCAGGGCCTCGGCAACGCGGCGATCTCCGCGGTTGCAAACGAGGAGCAGCTCCTTCGCTACGAGGGCCGATGGGCGGCGATGGCGATCACCGAGCCCGAGGCCGGCTCCGACTCGGCCGCGATCCGCACGACGGCGGTGCTTGACGGCGACGAGTACGTCTTGAACGGCGAGAAGATCTACGTCACCGCCGGCGAGCGCGCGGAGCTTGTGGTCGTGTGGGCCTCACTCGATCCGAAGCAGGGCCGGGCCGCCATCAAGTCGTTCGTGGTCGAGCGCTCGAACCCCGGCATGGTTCTCGACCGCCTCGAGCACAAGCTCGGGATTCGCGCGTCGGACACCGCCGCCTTCCGCCTCGAGAACTGCCGCGTGCCGAAGGAGGACCTCCTCGGCAGCCCCGAGATCGACACGAAGCGCTCGTTCGCCGGCGTGATGAAGACATTCGACAACACCCGCCCCCTCGTCGCCGCGATGGCCGTGGGCGTCGCGCAGGCGTCGATCGACTTCACCCGCTCCAAGCTGGCCGAGGCGGGCATCACGGTCGACTACGACCGCCCCGTTCACACGCAGCCGGCCGCCGCGGCGACGCTCGTCGAGCTCGAGTCCGACCTCGAAGCCGCACGCCTCTTGATGATGCAGGCCGCGTGGATGGCCGACAACTCGATGCCGAACTCGCTTCACGCCTCCTATGCGAAGGCAAAGGCGGGCCGGGCGGGGACCGACATCGCCCTGCGGTGCATCGAGCTCTGCGGCTCGGTCGGCTACGACGAGTCAGAGCTGCTCGAGAAGTGGGCGCGCGACGCGAAGATCCTCGACATCTTCGAGGGCACCCAGCAGATCCAGCAGCTCATCATCGCCCGCCTCCTGCTCAAAAAGACCTCGGCCGACCTCAAGTGAGGGGTCAGACCCCTCTCCGGTTCCGGGCCTGACCCCTTTGTGACGGAAAGGAAACGTTTGTGAACGAGAAGACACGAGCCGCATACGTACTGGGGGGGAACCGCATCCCGTTCGCGCGTTCGAACAAGGAGTACGCGAAGGCCTCGAACCAGGACATGCTGACCACGGTGATCGACGGCGTCGTGACCAATCACTCGCTCCAGGGCGAGCGCCTCGGGGAGGTCGCGGCGGGCGCCGTTCTCAAGCATGCCCGTGACATCAACCTGACGCGCGAGTCCGTCCTGGGCACGAAGCTCGCGCCCGAGACGCCCGCATACGACGTGGGGCAGGCGTGCGGCACGGGGTTGGAGGCGACGATCCTGGTTGCCAACAAGATCGCGCTCGGCCAGGCAGATTCCGCAATCGCGGGCGGGTCCGACACCACCTCGGACGCGCCGATCTCGCTCAACGACGACTTGCGCGAGATCCTGCTCGAGGCGAACGCGGCGCGCTCGACTTCGGCGCGCCTCCGGGCGCTTGCGAAAGTCCGGCCCGGCCAGATCGTTCCGGACTTTCCCCGCAACGCCGAGCCGCGCACCGGCCTCTCGATGGGCGATCACACCGCGATTATGGCTTCCGAGTGGGGCCTTGAGCGTGAAGAGCAGGACGAGCTCGCGGCGGCGAGCCACCAGAACCTCGCGGCCGCCTACGACCGCGGATTCATGGACGACATCGTCACTCCGTACCTCGGCCTGGAGCGCGACGGCAACCTGCGCCCCGACGCGACCGCCGAAAGCCTCGGAAAGCTCAAGCCGGTCTTCGGCGGCGAGGACGGGACGATGACCGCCGGCAACTCGACCCCGCTGTCCGACGGCGCGTCAGCCGTTCTTCTCGGCACCGAGGAATGGGCTTCGTCCCACGGAATCGAGCCGCTCGCCCGCTTCGTCGACGCCGAGGTTGCGGCGATCGATTACGTCGGCAAGAAGGAAGGGCTTCTCATGGCGCCGGCCTACGCGATGCCGCGGATGCTCGAGCGAAATGGCCTGGCGCTTCAGGACTTCGACCTCTACGAGATCCACGAGGCCTTCGCGGCACAGGTCCTCTCAACGCTCAAGGCCTGGGAGGACCCAGTCTTCTGCAAGCAGCGGCTCGCCCTCGACGCTCCGCTCGGCGAGATCGACCGCTCGAAGCTGAACGTGAATGGCGGCTCCCTCGGCGCGGGGCATCCGTTCGCCGCCACCGGCGGGCGCATCGTTGCCTCGCTCGCGAAGGCGCTGGCCGAGATGGGCGAGGGCCGGGGCCTGATCTCGATCTGCGCGGCGGGCGGGCAGGGCGTCGTCGCGATCCTGGAGAGGTAGGCCACATGCCTGAGGATCTCTACTCGCAGGTCGTCAACAGCCGCGTCGGCGGCTTCATCGCCGGAAACGTCGGCCTGCCGCAGCCGGTTGAGCTCGACCGCTACGAAAAAGGCCAGCCGCTGATCGAGGGCGATGTGCTGCTCGGCGCCGCGCCCGGCGGCCGTATGAGCGGCGCGATCGCCCGCGTGCTCGCAGGCGCCGGGGCAAACGTGCGCACCGAACTCGAAGGGGAGGTTCGCGCGGCGGCCGGCGAGGCAGGGCTGGACGCCGGTGTCTGGAACGCCGACGCCTCTGCCGACGCTCGCTTCAAGGCGCTCGTATTCGACGCCACCGGCATCTCTGATTCGTCCGAGCTCCGCGAGCTGTGGGAGTTCTTCCACCCGACGATCCGCTCGGTCGCACTATCCGGGCGCATCATCGTTTTCGGCTCGGTGCCTGAGTCGTGCGGTTCGCCTCGCGAGGCAACCGCGCAACGAGCGCTCGAGGGTTTCACCCGAGCCGTGGGCAAGGAGGTCCGCAAGGGAGCCTCATCGCAGCTCGTCCAGGTGGACCTGGGTGCCGAGGACGCAATCGACTCCACCCTCCGTTTCCTGCTCTCGCCCCGCTCGGCGTACGTCTCGGGCCAGGTCGCCCGGATCACCGAACCGGTTGCCGAGGTTGCCGCGCTCGACTGGGATCGCCCGCTCGAGGGAAAGGTTGCCCTCGTCACGGGCGCTTCGCGCGGCATCGGCGCCTCGATCGCGGACGTCCTCGCGCGCGACGGCGCCCACGTGGTGGGGCTCGACGTCCCGGCGCTTGAGGAAGATCTGAAGGCGGTCGTCGGGCAGATCGGCGGCTCGGCGCTCGCGCTTGACATCACGGAGGACGACGCGCCGGCCCGTATCGCCGAGCACGTGGCGAACGGGCACGAGGGCGTTGACGTCGTCGTGCACAACGCCGGCGTGACCCGCGACAAGACGCTCGGCCGGATGGACGCCGAGCGGTGGGACCTTCTCGTGGACATCAACCTCTCTGCCCAGGAGCGGATCGACGACGGTCTGCTCGAGCGCCAGCTAGTCCGCCCGAACGGTCGCCTGATCGGCGTCTCCTCGATCTCCGGGATCGCCGGGAACGCGGGCCAGACGAACTACTCGACCTCGAAGGCCGGCGTGATCGGGCGCGTCGAGTCGATGGCCGGTGTCGTCCGCGGCGCTGGGGTCACCATCAATGCCGTCGCGCCTGGATTTATCGAGACGGCGATGACGCAGGCGATGCCCGTCCCGCAGCGCGAGGCGGGACGCCGCATGAACTCGATGCTCCAGGGCGGCCTGCCCCTCGACGTCGCCGAGGCGATCGCGTGGTTCGCGAGCCCAGGCTCCGCGGGCGTGAACGGCAACGTGATCCGCGTGTGCGGCCAGAGCCTGATCGGGGCATGAGCGAGCGCCAGCTCGACGGTCCGCCGTCTTGGCTCGGCCTCTACGGGCGAGCGGCACTCGGCTCGCTGCCGCTTGCCGGTCGCCTGCCGTTTGTCGCCGGCGGCGGAGGCGATATCCCCGGCGACGAGCTGGTGCTAGCGGATGTCCCCATCGATCCCGCCAGGCTCGCCGAGTACTGCGACGTCTGCGGCTTCACGATGCGCGACACGCTGCCCACGACCTACCCGCACATCCTCGCCTTCCCGCTTCACCTGGACCTGATGACGCAAGGCGACTTTCCGTTCCCGGCAATCGGGCTCGTCCACGTCGCGAACCGGATCGAGCAACGGCGGCCGATCGGCGTGACCGAAAGGCTTGAAATCCGCGTGAGCGCGGGCTCGCTCGAGCCGCACCCGAAGGGCCAGATGTTCGCCCTCAACACGTCGGTCCTCTCCGGCGGCGAGGAGGTCTGGGTTTCCGAGAGCACGAACCTCCGTCGGGGCAAGGGAGACGACGCGGCGCGTGACGCCGGCCCGTCCTTCGACCCCGATCTCCCCGTCGAGGCCGAATGGCGCCTTCCGGGCGATCTCGGCCGGAGCTACGCAGGGGTATCCGGCGATCGCAACCCGATCCACACGTACGGGCTGACCGCCAAGGCATTCGGCTTCCCACGCCAGATCGCTCACGGCATGTGGACCAAGGCCCGTTGCGTTGCCGCCCTCGATTCGCGAGTGCCGGATGCCTTCGAGGTCGAGGTCGCGTTCAAGCGCCCGATCCTCCTCCCGTCGAAGGTCGAGTTCACCTCGGCCGAGACGAGCGCTGGTCTGAGCTTCGCCGTGCGCTCGGCGCGCGACTCAGAGCCGCACCTGGCGGGCGTCGCGAAACCCCGTTAGGAGCCCGTCCGCGCCGAGCGCAGGAAATCGGCACTGCGTCGTTAGTCTGCGGGCAGTGGCCGATATCGACGCAGTCGAGACTGAGGAGTGGCTGGAGGCCCTCGACGCCGTGGTCGAGAACGACGGGCCCAGGCGCGCCCACGACCTGGTCGAGCGCGTGGTCGAGCGGGCCCGGCACAAGGGCGCCGCGATCGAGTACGTCGGCCCGACGCCCTACGTCAACACGATCCACAAAGAAGACGAGCCGCCGCTGCCGGGCGACCCCGCGCTGGAGCGCAGAGTCCGCTCGCTCGTCCGCTGGAACGCGATCGCGATGATCCTGCGCGCGAACAAGGAATCCGGGGAACTGGGTGGGCACATCGCCTCCTACCAGTCCGCGGCGCTCCTTTACGAGACGGGCTTCAATCACTTCTGGCGTGCGCCTTCGGAGGAGCACGGCGGCGACCTCGTCTATATCCAGGGCCACTCCTCGCCCGGCATCTACGCCCGGGCTTTCCTCGAGGGACGGCTGTCCGAGAAGGAGCTCGACGGCTTCCGCCAGGAGGTGTCGTCTGAGGGCGGCCTCTCCTCTTACCCGCACCCGTGGCTCATGCCCGACTTCTGGCAGTTCCCGACGGTCTCGATGGGGCTCGGCCCGATCATGGCGATCTACCAGGCGCGCTTCGCGCGCTATCTACAGGACCGGGGCATCGCGGAGGAGACTGCGAAGCGCAAGGTCTGGTGCTTCCTCGGCGACGGCGAGACCGACGAGCCGGAATCGCTGGGGGCGATCGCCCTCGCCGGGCGCGAGAAGCTCTCGAACCTCGTCTTCGTCGTCAACTGCAACCTCCAGCGCCTCGACGGCCCGGTCCACGGCAACGGCAAGATCATCCAGGAGCTCGAAACGATCTTCCGAGGGGCGGGCTGGAACGTGATCAAGGTGATCTGGGGCGACCGATGGGACCCGCTCCTCGCCGAGGACCACAACGGCCTCTTGGTCCGGCGGATGGAGGAGGCCGTCGACGGCGAGTATCAGACCTACAAGGCGCGTGACGGTGCGTACGTGCGCGAGAAATTCTTCGGTAAGTACGACGAGCTCGCCGAGCGCGTGGCGGATATGTCCGACGAGGAGATCTGGGCGCTCAACCGCGGCGGGCACGACGCGCGCAAGGTTTACGCCGCCTACGCCGCGGCACAGGGAGCAACGCGCCGGCCGACCGTGGTCCTCGCGAAGACGATCAAGGGCTACGGCATGGGCGAGGCGGGTGAGGGCCAGAACATCACCCACCAGCAAAAGAAGATGAACGAGGAGGCGCTCAAGGCGTTCCGCGACCGGTTCGAGCTCGACATCTCAGACGAAGAGGTCGCCGATGTCTCCTTCCACCGCCCACCCGATGACTCCGATGAGATCCGCTACCTCAAGGAGCGTCGCGAGAAGCTCGGCGGGTTCATCCCCACCCGAAAGCAGAAGGTCGACGAGCCCCTCCCGGTCCCGCCGCTCGAGACGTTCCAATCACAGCTCGACGGCACCGATGATCGTGAGATCTCGACCACGATGGCGTTCGTCAGGGTCCTCGCCGCGCTCCTTCGCGACAAGGAGCTCGGCCCGCGGGTGGTGCCGATCGTCCCCGACGAGTCGCGCACGTTCGGCATGGAGGGGATGTTCCGCCAGCTCGGCATCTACTCGCACGTAGGCCAGCTCTATGAGCCCGAGGACGCCGGCTCGCTCATGTTCTACCGCGAGGACCGTAAGGGTCAGGTCCTCCAGGAAGGGATCACGGAGGCGGGCGCATTCTCCTCGTGGATAGCGGCCGCGACGTCCTACGCCAACTACGACATCCAGATGGTCCCCTTCTACGCCTACTACTCGATGTTCGGCTTCCAGCGGATCGGCGACCTCGCCTGGGCGGCCGGAGATTCCCGCGCTCGTGGCTTCCTGATCGGCGGCACCGCGGGGCGGACGACGCTCAACGGCGAGGGCCTCCAGCACGAGGACGGCCACTCGCACGTGCTTGCATCGACGATTCCCAACTGCGTCGCCTACGACCCCGCCTACGCGTACGAGCTCGCCGTGATCGTCCAGGACGGCCTGCGGCGGATGGTCGGGGAGCAGGAGGACGTTTTCTACTACCTGACCGTCATGAACGAGAACTATCGTCATCCCGCGATCCCGGAAGGCGCCGAGGAGGGGATCCTGCGCGGTATGCATCGCGTCGCCGAGGCGGACGGGGCGAAAGTGCGGTTGCTCGGCTCGGGCGCGATCCTCCGCGAGGTCGAGGCCGCCGCGGAGCTCCTGCGCGAAGACTTCGACGTGGCCGCCGAGGTTTGGAGCGTCACCTCCTTCACAGAGCTTCGGCGAGAGGGCCTGGCCCTTGAGCGCGAAGCCCGGCTTGGCGGCGGTGAGGTGTCAAGGACCTGGGTCGAGGAGTGTCTGGGCGACGGCGATGCGCCCGTGGTCGCCGCGACCGACTACATGAAGGCGCTCCCCGACGGGATCCGCCAGTGGGTCCCCGCCCGGTACGACGTGCTCGGCACCGACGGCTTCGGGCGCTCGGACTTCCGCAAGCATCTACGAAGCTTCTTCGAGGTCGATCGCCACCACGTGGTGGTGGCCGCGCTCAGGGCGCTCGCGCGCGAGGGCGAAGCGGAGGAGTCGGTCGTGGACAAGGCGATCGAGAAGTACGGGATCGACACCGACCGGCCGGACCCCGCGGTTACTTAGATGGCCGAGGTCAAGGTCCCAGACATCGGCGACTTCGAGGACGTACCGGTGATCGAGATCCTCGTCTCCGAAGGCGACGAGGTCGAAGCCGAGCAGCCGCTGGTCACGCTCGAGTCAGACAAGGCGACGATGGACGTGCCCTCGCCGGAGGCAGGGACGGTGAAGGAGATCCTGGTCTCAGTCAACGACAAGGTGTCAGAAGGGACGCCGATCGTTGTGCTGGAAGCGGGCGGAGATGGCGGCCCGGACGGAGGTGGCGAGGCCGAGGCCGATGAGACTGCCGAACGCGATGCGCAGGCAACCAAGGGGAAAGGGGAGGACCCCGAGGCGCGGGAGGCCGAGTCCGAGGCGCCGAAGGAGCCCGAAACCACTGACTCCGACGCCGAGAGTGAGAAAACGGGACAAGGTGTCCCGCGAGATAACTCTCGGAGCGATGAGGGTGGCGGCGGAGGGGTGGTTTATGCCGGGCCCGGGGTGCGGCGGATGGCTCGGGAGCTTGGGGTTGACCTCGCGAATGTCAAGGGGTCCGGGCGAAAGGGGCGGATTCTCAAGGAGGACGTGAAGTCGGCCAAGGACAAGCCCGCCCAGGACGCGCCCGCCGGGATTCCCGGCCTCGACCTCGCTCCCTGGCCGAAGGTGGACTTCGAGAAGTACGGCGAGGTCGAGCGTGTCGCCCTCTCTCGCGTGAAGAAGATCTCGGGTCCGGCGCTCTCGCGGAACTGGGTGATGATCCCGCACGTCACGCACGACGACGAGGCTGATATCACCGATCTAGAGACGTTTCGCAAGGAGATCAACGCCGAGCAGAAGGACGTGAAGGTCACGATGGTCGCGCTGCTCATGAAGGCGTGCGTCGCGGCCCTCAAGCAGTTTCCGGAGTTCAACTCGTCGCTCGACGGAGACGAGCTGGTCATCAAGCGCTATTACAACCTCGGCTTTGCGGCCGACACGCCTCAGGGTCTCTTGGTGCCCGTGATCAAGGAAGCGGACCGGAAAGGGTTGCTCGAGATCGCGGGCGAGTTGACCGAGCTCTCCGGCAAGGCTCGAGAGGGGAAGATCTCGGCTGAGGAGATGCGCGGCTCGACGTTTACGATCTCGTCGCTTGGGGGGATCGGTGGAACAGGCTTCACTCCGATCATCAATGCGCCCGAGGTCGCGATCCTAGGCGCTACGCGATCGAAGATGCTGCCCGTTTGGGACAAGGAGGCTGAGGAGTTCAAGCCCCGCCTCATGATCCCGCTCTCGCTCAGCTACGACCATCGAGTGATCGACGGCGCTGCAGCCGCGCGATTCGTAGCGCACTTGGCCTCGGAGCTCACGGACTTCAGGAGGGCATTGCTGTGAGCGAGGTCAAGGTCCCAGACATCGGCGACTTCGAGGACGTACCGGTGATCGAGATCCTCGTCTCCGAAGGCGACGAGGTCGAAGCCGAGCAGCCGCTGGTCACGCTCGAGTCAGACAAGGCGACGATGGACGTGCCCTCGCCGGAGGCAGGGACGGTGAAGGAGATCCTGGTCTCGGTCAACGACAAGGTGTCAGAAGGGACAGCGCTTCTGGTGCTGGAGGGCTCGGACGCGGGCGGCGAGGCCGATGACGATGAGGCTGCCGAACGCGATGGGCAGGCAACCAAGGAGGACGGGGACGGGGAGGAGTCCGAGGCCGAGTCGGGCTCCGCGGCGCCAAAATCTTCCTCCTCCGACGCCGAGAGTGAGAAAACGGGACAAGGTGTCCCGCGAGATAACACTCGGCGCGAGGGTGAAGGTGAGGAGCCGGAGGGGAAGCGGGTTGTGGTCGTGGGGTCGGGGCCCGGGGGGTATACCGCGGCGTTTCGCGCGGCCGATCTCGGCCTGGAGGTGACGCTGATCGAGCGCTATGAGACGATCGGCGGCGTTTGCCTCAACGTGGGGTGCATCCCGTCGAAAGCGCTCCTTCACGCCGCCCAGGTCGTAGCCGAGGCCGAGGAAGCGAGCGAGTTCGGCGTCTCGTTCGGCGAACCCGACATCGACGTCGGCAAGCTTCGCTCCTGGAAGGAGGAGGTTGTCTCGAAGCTCACCGGCGGGCTTGACGGCCTCGCGAAGAAGCGCAAGGTCAAAGTGGTTCATGGCGATGCGAAATTCACGTCGCCCAACGAGATCGAGGTCGGCGACGAGAAGGTCGAGTTCGACCACGCGATCATCGCCGCGGGCTCGCGCGCCGTGATGCTGCCGGACCTGCCCGATGACGAGCGCATCGTCGATTCGACTGGGGCGCTCGAGCTCGAGGATGTGCCGGGCAGCCTGCTCGTGATCGGCGGTGGGATCATCGGGCTCGAGATGGCCTCGGTGTACGAGGCGCTCGGCTCCAATGTCACGGTAGTCGAGCTGACCGATCAGCTCATTCCCGGATGCGACGCCGACCTGGTCAAGCCGCTCTCCAAGCGAGTCGGCGAGCGCTACGAGGCGATCCATCTGAACACCAAAGTCGCCTCGGCGGAGGCGGGCGACGACGGGATCAAGGTGTCCTTTGAGGGCGACGACGCGCCGGACGATGCCACCTTCGACCGCGTGCTGGTCGCGGTGGGCCGCCGCGCCAACGGTGACCTTCTCGACCTGGAAGCAACAGGGGTGGAGGTCTCAGAGCGTGGCGAGATCGACGTTGACCCCGATCGCCGAACCAGCGCCTCGCACATCTACGCGATCGGCGACATCACCGGCGCGCCGATGCTCGCCCACAAAGCGACGCATGAGGGCAAGGTCGCGGCCGAGAGGATCGCGGGTCAGGACGTCGTCTTCGAGCCGAGGGCAATCCCGTCCGTCGCCTACACCGACCCCGAGGTCGCATGGTGCGGCCTGACGGAGACCGAGGCCAAGGAGAGCGACACCGCTTATGAGAAGGCGGTCTTCCCCTGGCAGGCGTCCGGGCGCGCACTATCGCTGGGCCGGCCCGAGGGCCTGACGAAGCTTCTCGTGGACCCGGAATCGCGACAGATCCTGGGAGCCGGCATCGTGGGGCCGAACGCGGGCGAGTTGATCGCCGAGGTGTGCCTTGCGATGGAGATGGGCGCCGACGCCGAGGACATCGGCCTCACGATCCACCCCCACCCGACGCTCACGGAGACGGTCGCTTTCGCGGCCGAGATGGCCGAGGGCACGATCACCGACCTCTACGCGCCCAAGAGGGACTGAGTTGGCGTACCGGCAGCTCGACGAGGCCGACCAGTTCTGGCGGCCCTCGAACCAAATGGGCGTCCAGAACACCGATCTCGCCAAGCAGCTCGAGGCGACCCAGCTCAGCGCTCGGCTCTGGCGGCTCGAGCCGGGCCAGGCGTCAACCAAGCACCGCCACCGAACCCAGGAGGAGCTGTACGTACTCCTCGAGGGAACCGGCCGGATGCGAATCGGCGATGAGGTCCTCACGCTCGAGCCACGTGCCTCGCTCGTTGTCGAGGCCGACACGGTTCGCCAGCTCTTCAACGACACCGAGGCGGATCAGCTCTGGCTGGTCATGGGCGCACCACCTGAGGCCGTCTCCAGCACGCTCGAGATGACAGCCGAGGACCTCGCGTTCATGTACCCGGACGGGCCGAAGGCGCTCCCGCCCGAGCTGGGAGGCGGTGCCCGCTAGGACCCGCGCTACGTCTGCCGAAAAAAGTCCCGAGGTAGCCGTCGCCTTCCTCGGAGAGGGTGAGGATCAGCGTCTCGTCGAAGATCCCGTTGTTGTCCAGGTGCACAAGGATGTGGTGATGCCGCTCGCGCTCCTGGCCCCCGACTCGTTCAAAGGCACGCTATCCGCGACCGAGGTCGCTGCCGCTCTCGCGCTCGGTGCGCAGGATGCCGGATGGAAAGCTGACTCCTGTCCGCTTGCGGACGGGGGCGAAGGGACCGCGGAGCTCCTCATGGAGGCGCTGGGTGGAGAGCGGATCGGCGCTACGGCGACTGACCCGCTTGGCCGGCCGATCGCCGCTTCGTGGATTCTCCTTGCGGACGAGATGACCGCGATCGTTGAGGTCGCCGAGGCCAGCGGGCTTGCTCTGCTGCGGCCGCAAGAGCGCGATCCACACACCGCGTCCTCGTACGGAACGGGCCAGCTCATCGCCGCAGCCGCTTCCAGGGCCGAGCGGGTGCTCGTCGCAGCTGGCGGATCGGCAACGAACGACGGTGGCCGCGGCGCCCTCGACGCGATCGCAGAGGCGGGCGGCCTGAGCGATACTCGCCTCGTCTGCCTCTGCGATGTCGAAACCCCCTGGGAGCGCGCATCCGAGACGTTCGGGCCGCAGAAGGGGGCTAGCGCCGACGACGTAGCCGAGCTGTCGCGCAGCCTGGACAGCTACGCGTCAGAGCTGCCACGCGATCCGCGCGGACGGCACGGCGGCGGTGCGGCGGGAGGCCTGGCGGGCGGGCTCTGGGCGGCGCTCGGCGCCGAGCTTTGCCCTGGCGCCGCGTACATATGCGACGCGCTGGGCGTCGATTCGCGCATCGCGCGCGCCGACCTCGTGATTGGCGGAGAGGGACGTCTCGACGAGACCACGCTCGAAGGGAAGGCGCTCTCCGAGCTGGCTCGCCGCTGCGACAAAACCGCGAAGCCTCTCGTCGCCGTCGTGGGTCAGAACGCGGCGGCCCCGGGAGTCATCTCGCGCCTGGGCCTTCGCGCGGTCGCCGAAGCGGGGGATGCCGCTTCGATCAGGACCGCCGGGGCGGCGCTGGCAGGACGGGCTGCCTAGCCTTTCCGGCGCGCTTTTTCCTCGCGGTGTGCCTCGGCTCGAAGCTCGGCCGATTCGGGGTCGCCGTTCCGATTCACGAGGATCACCTCGGTCCGCGCGATCCGGTCGTGCAAGCCGCGCCTGCGCTCTGAGAACAAAACCATCAGGAAGCCCGCGCCGAACGGGATCGCCGCTAGGACGAGCCCTACAAGCCGGCGGCTGGCCGTTCGCGGGCTGAGATGCGGGGTTCCGTCGTAGTCATCGAGGCGGATGCCGAGAAAGCGCATGCCGGGCGTCTGGCCGGTAAGGGTCCAAAAGAAGAAGAGGTAGAACCCGCTAAGCCACACCAGAAAAGCCGTGCCAAAGACGATCGCGAACGTCGACGAGCGGTCGAACTCGAAGAAGGCCGAGACGGCGAAGTCGAAGACGCCGGTCACCACGAAGAACGCTGCCGCCACGAGCGCGCCGTCGACTCCGATCGCAAGAGCTCTCGTCACCAAGCCCGCGTTGTCGGACTTCGCCGGCTTGTAGCGGGAAAGGAGCCGGCGGGCAATCGCTTCGGCGCCGCCATCGAGCTGGTGAGCAATCCGCCGGATCTGCCGTCCGATGTCCTCCAGGAGGCCAAAGCCCTGCTGCGTGATCGCCGCCCGTACCTCCGGCGCCTCGGCGACCCGCTCGACCAGCTTCTGAGCCTCGTCACTCTTCAGCAACCGGTCCCACACCTTGTCCACCAGCGGGCTGTCGAGCGCGTTGATCGCCGCTCGCTCGACTGCGGGGCTGGCGAGGAGGCGCTCGACCGCTTCTTCGACCGCCGGGCCTTCGAGCACCCTGACAAGCGCTCGCTCCACGGCCGGGCTCTCGATGGCCCTGACGATCGCCTCCTCGGTCGCCAAATCGAGCGCGTCGTCGATGCCGGTCGCCTCCGCCACGGCACGGGCGCTTCGCGCACTTCCACCGAGGAGGCGCGCGGCGACAGAGGGCCGGCGCGTGGGACGCTGATCCGCCATTGCCTGGAGGCTAAGCCGAGCGTCGGCGGTTTCGGAAAGCTATGCGCGTGCTGCCAGCTGGCCGCAGGCCGCGTCGATATCGCGGCCCCGGGTGAGGCGGATCGTCGCGCGAAGCCCGCCGCGCTCTACGACCTTCCGGAATGCCTCGATCGCGCTCCGCTCGGAGCCCGTATATCTCGGAGCGGGTGTCTGCCGGCCCCCCGAAGGGGAAGGCCGGTCTATCTGGTTGTAGGGAATCAGGTTCAGCTTGAAGGCGCGAGGATCAAGCACCTTGGCCAACTCGCTCGCGAGGGCCGGACTGTCGTTAACCCCGGCGAGCATCACGTACTCGACGAAGACCATCCGGCGGCGCTTGCGGTGATACGCGCGGCACGCGGCTAGCACGTCGGCGAGCGGGTATCGCTCGTTCACCGGCATGAGCTCCGAGCGAAGCGCGTCGTTGGGCGCGTGGAGGGAAAGGGCAAGCCGGATCGGCATCTCGCATTCGGTCAAGCGCTCGATCCCGGGTACCCACCCCACCGTCGAGATCGCCGTCCGGCGGTGGGTGATCCCAACATCCGGCAATCGCTCGCAGGCCGCGAGCACGTTGTCGAGATTCATCATCGGCTCGCCCATCCCCATGAAGACGCAGTGGTCGACCGCTTCTACCCGGCGGAAATGAAGCGCCTGGTCGACGATCTCGGCCGCCGTAAGGTTGCGGCCGAACTTCATCGCTCCGGTCGCACAGAACGTGCAGGTCAAAGGACAGCCGGACTGGGAAGAGACGCAAATCGAGCGCCGCCCGTCGCGATAGCGCATGAGGACCGCTTCGACCGGGCGCCCGTCGGCAGTTCTAAACAGCGCCTTGTGCGTCCCGTCGGCCGCGTGCGCCTCGCGCTCGAGCGCGAGCGTCGAGTACGGCACCTCTTCTGAAAGCCGGCTTCGTAGAGCCGTCGGCACGTTCGACATCTCGCCGTAGCCCGAGGCGCCGCGCGCCGCCCACTCCCACACCTGTCGGGAGCGATAAGCGGGCTCGCCGCGGTCGGCGAGCGTCTTTTCGAGTAGGGCCAGGTCCACCGTTCGAGTCTAGGAGCGCGTTTCGTGGCTGAATCAGGCCGCGACCGGCTCGGGTCTGATCGCGCCGCGCCACACGAAGGAGGCCGCGGAGCCCGCGAGGGCCACCCCGACGCCTACCGCCACGGTTTCTTCCCATCCGCCCGCCTCGATGACCATGCCGCCGATCGCGGTGCCGAGCGAGACACCTGCGATCAGGGAGGTCATCAGCCACGAGAAGGCCTCGGTCCCCGTCCCCGCCGGCGCCAGGCTCGCCACGAGTTGATTGCGGGTTGAGATGAGCGGCGCGATCGGCGCGCCTGCCGCCACGGCGAGGAGCGCCATCGCGAGCGGTGACGAGGCGAGGACGAGCGGAAGGCAGACCAGCGGGAAGAGGAGCGTGGCGCCCAGGTAGATCTCGAGCAGATCGCGCCGGGGCGGTCGTGCGCCGTAAACGAGGCCACCGATCCCGCTCGAAAGCGACCACAAGCCCAGGAGTACCCCCGCGAATGCCGCCGACCCCGCAGCCTCTGAGAAGGCCGGGAAAGCCACCTCGACCGAGCCGATCAAGAAACCGAACGGAATCGTCGAGAGCGCGACCGCGCGGATCGCAGGAGCGCGGAGGGGGCCGAGGCCGCCGACCCGGTCGGCCAGGGGAATCACCCGGCGCCGCTGCGGGAGCTTCCACACGAAGAGCGAGGTGCCGGCGAGCACCAATGCGGCCGAGACGCCCAGCGCAGCCTGTGGGCTGACCAGGGCGACGACGATCGCGGTAAGCAGGGGTCCGGCGACGAACGAGACCTCGATCATCACCGAATCAAGCGCAAACGCGCCGCGGAGCAGATCCGCATCACCGTCCATCATCTCGTGCCAGCGCGAGCGAAGGACGGATCCCGAGGGCGGAAAGCAGATGCCCGCAACCGCTGACGAAGCGACGAGCGCCGCGGTCGGCGCGCCCGCTTCCCCCAGCGCCCACAGGGACAGGATCCCCGTCGCGTGGCCCATGGCAAGCGGGATCAGCATCAAGGCCCCGCGCCGGTCGACGAGCCGGCCGGCGAGCGGTGCTCCGATCCCGGCGCCGAGCGCAAGCGCGCCCGCAGCGAGGCCGGCTGTCGCGAACGATCCCGTCTCGGCACGAAGAAAGAGGATCACCGCAAGCCCGTTGATCGCGAACGGGAGGCGCGTGATCATCGTCGAGGTGATCAGCACGGCAAACTTCGGGACGCCTAGAACTCGCTTGTACACCGCCATCCACCGAGGATGGCAGGGGGTTGATTACAGCTCGAACGTGGCCCCGTCGGGCCCGAGATTCGCGATCTCCGAGTCGCCGATGCGAGAGCGTGCGCCCCAGCTCTCGTGAATGTGCCCACATACGGCGAGCGGCGGGCGGAGGCGCACGATCGCGTCCGTGAGAGCCTGCGAGCCGAGGCTTTCGCCGGAGCCGGAGAGGTCGCAGTGCCCGCGCGGAGGCGAATGTAGGACGAGGACCGCGCCCTCGGGACAGGGCGCGAGCGCTTCCGTGGCTTCCTCATCCGAGAGGTCGAAGCTCCAGTCCCACGGCGTGACGGGGATGCCGGCGCCGAGCCCGAAGAAGGTCATGCCGCCGATCTCGGCCGACTCTGAGTGAAGGACCGTGGACGCGTCCCACCCCGCGGCCGCTTCGCGCAGCGCTTCGGCGGTCTCGTTGTTGCCGGGAACGAGGACGGTGGAGGATTCGATCGCAGACAGCGCGTCAATCGTCTCGCCGAGCCCCTCGTGGACGGAGGCGAAGTCGCCTGCGCCGATCACGATGTCGGCCTCGGCGCTTCGCTCCACGAGCGACTCGGCGCGCCCGAGGTCGCGATGGAGGTCCGAGAACGCGAGGATCTTCATGGCCGGAATCCTAAGGAGCGAGGTGGTGCTACACGCGTGGAAGTGCGCGCGGTACTTCGACCGGCGGCTGCCATCCGTTCGCGATCCGCTTCCGCTCGGCGGCTGCGACGTCGTCGAACTGGGCGACGCATGAACCGCGGCGAACCGAGCGAGGCGTGACCGGCCGAGCGGCACGGACAGCGGCCACCGCCCCACGGAAGGCGAGCGAGTCGGCCGGTGTCCATCGCAGCCCGTAGAGCTTCCGGACGCTGTTCGGAAGTGAGCCGCGCATCACGAGGTTGTGGGCTCGCATCGCTGGCTGCCGCGAAAACGAGGTGGGAATCTCCAGCATCACGGCCCGCCCGATGACCTTCGCCTCTTCGGTGAGGTGGGCGTCCGGCCCGGCGACCTTCCCGTCAACGTACTCGCGCAACTCGCGCCACGACGTGGGCGCGACCGACGCCGGCATTCCGAATAGCTCTCCGAACCGCACCCAATCTGCCCAGAGCTCATCACGCTCCGATTCGGACAGTTCGCGCACGAAGAGCTCATAGAAGTAAGCCGCAGCATCGGCGGCGGGGGCGATCGTCCACAGCATCAGCTCGGGATCGTGGGCCGAGTAGGGGGTTCCGGCAGGGAAGCGCCCCGCGTCCTCAGGCAGCGTCCCCTTGACCACTGAGTGCATGCGGTGGACGGCGGCGAGGATCTTGTCCGCTTGCGCGCGCGAGCCGAAGAAGATCGCTTCGAACATCTTCCCGGTAGCGACCAGGCGGTGAAACGGGCGGTCCGCGGAGCGGTCGTGGAGAAGAGTGCCCATGAAATTGCGGGGGTCGAGGGCGCCGATCCCGAGCGCGCGCTGACCGTAGAGAAGGCCGACGGCGCGCTCGCGCTGCACCCTGCGCAGCACCGAACCGGGCGGAAAGTAGCCGTGATCCGACCCCATCTGGCTGACCAGCTTAAAGCCAAGCCCCGATACTTGGCGGATGGGTGACGCCGACCGCAACGAACCTGCGCAGGGCAGGCCCGTCGTCTGCTTCGGCGAGGCGCTCGTGGACTTCGTCTGCGAGCGGCCCGTGGACTCGCTCGCCGAGGCGGGCTCGTTCGTGCCACGGCAAGGAGGGTCGCTCGCGAACATCGCCGTTGCTGCAGCGCGCTTCGGTGCTCGCGTGGAGATGGTGGGCGGCGCCGGCGACGACGAGTGGGGACGCTGGCTTCGCGATGTCATCGCAGCCGAAGGCGTCGGCACCCAGCGCTTCCGTCTGGCGAAAGGAGTTGGGACGTCGCACGCGTTCGTCGCGGTCGGGACAGACGGCGAGCCGTCCTTTGCGTTCTATGGCGATGATGAGCGCCCCGCCGCCCGTGCGAGCGGTGATCTGGAGGATGCCCTTGCGGGGGAACCGGGCGTCTTGGTCGTCGGATCCGACACGCTCCTGGGCGAGGAAGAGCGCGACTTGACGTTGCGCGCGGCTGCGCTTGCCCGCGAGCGCGGCTGGCAGGTCCTCTGCGATCCCAACCTCCGGCCGAACCGCTGGACTTGCCGCGGCGAGATGATCCGTGTGATCAGCGCGCTTATCGAGAGCTCAACCCATGTGAAGCTGAACTCAGGCGAGGCGCTCGAGCTGACCGGGCGCCAGGATCTCCTCGCTGCCGGCGAATCACTTCGCGCGCTCGGACCGGGCGCGGTCGTGATCACGCGCAGCGCCGAGGGCGCCCTCGTGATCTCGGCGGAAGGCTCAGAGGCGGTTCCCGGCCTCAAGGCCCGTCTCGTGGACGCGACCGGCGCGGGCGACAGCGTCGCGGGCGTGCTCGCTGCAGGCATGGCGGCCGGGGTCCCGCTCGTCGGCGCGTCGCAGGCAGCGATGAGTGCCGCCGCCGGCGTCGTCTCCGAGTGGGGAGCCACGGCAGGCCTGCCCGACTCCGCGACAGCCCGGATGCTCTTGCATCCGCACGGCTGACGCTGAGCCTCGTCAGGCTTCGCAGGCGCGAATTGTGAGCAAATCCTTGCATGTGTGACCGGAGTCACACATAGAACGTATGTTCGCCGCCAGCCTCGCTGGATGCGAAATAAGAAGAAGATCAAGACCATCGTCCTGTCGGGCGCGGCAACCCTCCTTGTGGCCGGCGCCGCGGGTGCCGCGGACGGCGACCCGTCGGCGCGAGACGTCGTGAGGGAGTCGGGTGTGAAGCCCATCGCCACGGGGGCAAAGGGCCTCGGCTTGGTTGCCGACGCCATGTCACGAGATCCCGACAAGAAGGACGCCAAGCGCAAGCGCAACTCGGGAGGCGCGCAGGCGATTCCCCAGCCCAAGAACGGGATGATCGAGGGTGTGTCCCTCTCGACGCTCGAAGCAATCGCAGACTGCGAGTCCGGCGGCGATCCTCATGCCGTCAACGCGGCGGGCTACTACGGGAAGTACCAGTTCGACACCCAGACGTGGGCGGCAGTCGGCGGTTCCGGCAACCCGGCCGACGCGTCCGAGGCGGAACAGGACTACCGTGCTGCGCTCCTATACAGCCAGTCTGGCTCAAGCCCTTGGCCCGTCTGCGGAGTCTAAGAACGTAGGCAGTCTCACGAGGCGCGCGCCCTCTGCCGATAGGTGGAGGGTGAGCGTCTCGGAGATGGCCCTCGCGCAGGGAATGCGCGAAACCCGCGGCGCGCTGGAGCGCTGGCGCGATGACCCCGGTGCGGTCGTGCGCGCATGGCTCCTCGGTGGATTCGGGTTCGCCGTCGCGCTCCTGGCCGCGGTCCTCGTGGTTGCCTCCATCGCGCAACCCGACATCAGCCCGGTCTTCATCCCCGGGATCAGCTTCCCGATCGACTTCGGGGACTACCTCACTGTCATCGGCCGGAACGGCCTCGTCCTCGCGCTTCACGCAGTCGCCTGCGTCGCAGGCTTTATCGCGGGCAGCTCGCTGCCGCTCCAGGCTCAGCACATGACCGGCTGGAGGCGCACCATCCACGAGCGGGCTCGCCCGCTCGCGTTCGCCTGGGTGGTCGGCGTAATCACCTTTTCGCTCGTCACGCAGGCGTACATCCTCGGCTCCACGGGTTCGCAGCTCGCGGCCGCCCTGGACATCTCGCCGGCGATGCTGGTCCTGACCGTGGCTCCCCACGCTCTCGCCGAGCTTACCGCCGTGTTCCTCCCGCTCGCAGCCTGGACGATCGCGAGCCGCCGCGACGAGTGGGGTGACCTTCTCGCCGCGACCTTTGCGACCGTCACGATTGCCCTTCCGATGCTGATCGTCGCGGCGGCCTGGGAGGTCCTCGTCTGGCCCGGGCTTCTCGAGATGGCCTCGCCGCTCGCCTAAAGCGCTCAGTCGTCCTGGTCGGATCCGAGCAGCGCATTGCGAAAGGCATCGCGCTCGTCTTCGAAGAGAAAGCCCCAGTGATGCTTTCGCTCGCTTGCCGCGGCGCTGACTGGCAGACTGCAGGTATGAGCGAGGAGCCCTCAGAGGTCGAGATCGAGGCGGCGGCAGAGGCGCCCGCGGGGCCGGGGGAGCGCGGCATGCGCCCGCTGGAGGCGATCGAGCGCGCCCACGTCAAGGCGCCGACGCGAGGTAACCGCAAGCTCGAAGCGCTCCTCGACGGAATGAATGCCGACCCCGAGGTCCGGGGCTGGTGGCACATGGCCCAGCTCAACTCCGAGCGGCTTGCGATGTCTGATCACTCGTGGGTCCACGTCCAGATCGTGCTCAACATTGCGCTGCGCCTGCTTCGCCTCCTCGTCAAGGGCGGTGTCAGCCCGGCGATGGTCGCCGACCACGGAATGCGCGACCGCGACGCCGAGGTCGTCGTCGCCTCGGGTGCGCTTCTGCACGACGTCGGGATGTCGATCCACCGCGCGGATCACGAGGCGTTCAGCCTCTTTCTTGCCGAGCGCAAGCTGCGCGAGCTCCTCGCCGATGTCTATCCCGACGGCGAGCGGACGGTTGTGATCGCCGAGTGCCTTCACGCGATCATCGGCCATCGCCGCCGGGGCGAGCCCTACACCGTCGAGGCTGGGGTCGTCCGTGTCGCCGATGCGCTTGACATGGCTCACGGCCGCTCGCGGATTCCGGTCGAGGCGGGCCAGGTCGGGATTCACTCGATCTCCGCCGCCGCCATCGATTCGATCGACATCGCCGCGGGGGATGAAAAGGCGGTGCGCATTGAGATCGCGATGAACAACTCGGCCGGCGTCTTCCAGGTCGACGACCTCCTCGCGACCAAGCTGCGCGGCACGCCACTCGCGGAGCACGTCGAGGTCCTGGCGACGGTCGCGGGCGAGGCCGAGAAGCGTCTCCTTTCCGAGTTCCGCATCTGACGGACCGCCTTCGTGCCCCGAGCGCGCGAGTGGTCGACGTTAAGAGGCTCTCGGACCGGTTTCGTCGACCAGTCGGAGCTCCGCGCTATCTTTCGGGTTGATGTTGCGAATGAGTCTCATTTGCGCTCTCGCACTTCCACTTCCGTTCTTGGCGTCGTGCCGCTCCGCGGATGAGGAAGGTGCCGAGGTCGTCGCGACCACCACGCACGTTGCGGATCTCACGCGTAACGTCGCGGGCGACCGGCTCGAGGTCCACGGCATCCTCGCGCCCGACTCCGACCCCCACGACTACGAGCCGCGGCCGAGCGACGCCACCGCGCTCGCGGGCGCGGAGCTGATCGTGACCTCAGGCGGCGAGGTGGACTCGTGGGTGGACGAGCTCATCGAGAGCTCGGGCGCCGACGCGCCGGTCATTGCGCTCTTCGATGGAGCACCGATCATCCGCTCGGAGGGGGGCGAGGAGGACCCGCACTGGTGGCAGGACCCGCGAAACGCGATGGCCGCGGTCGAAACGATCCGCGACGAGCTCGCGGCGGCCGATCCTGGCAGTGCGGGCGCTTACGCGGCGAACGCTGCCTCCTACATCCGCCAGATCGAGCGGACCGACCGATTGGTCGCCGGGTGCATGCGCTTTCTGCCCGGGGACGCGCGCAAGCTGGTGACGGCACACGACTCCCTCGGATACCTCGCCGATCGCTACGACATCGAGGTGGTCGGCGCGGCCGTCCCGGCGCTCTCGACCCAAGCCCAGCCCTCCACGGGGGAGACCAGTGACCTCGTCGAGCTGATCGAGCGCGAGGGGGTGCGGGCGGTCTTTCCGGAGGCGGGGCTTTCCCCGGACCTCGAGCGGACGATCGCAAGCGAGGCGAGCGTCGAGGTGGGCGCTCCGCTCTATGCGGACTCGCTCGGCGAGGCGGGGACCGCCGGGGACACCTATCTCGGCGCCTTCATGGCGAACGCGTCGGCCTTGGTCGAAAACCTCTCGGGCGGCGCACGCGCTTGCACTGCCCTGGGGACCCCGTGATGCACGCGCCGAATGCCTCCCCCGGTTGGGCCGAGCTCGCCGAAGTCAGCCTCCGCGAACACGGCCACAAGGCAAGCGGTCCCCGCGCGGCCGTGCTCGACTCCATCGGGCGTCAGAGCTGCGTCGTCTCGGCGCAGGACATCGCCGACGAGCTCAAGCGAAGAAAGCAGAAGGTCGGAATCGCGACCGTGTACCGGACGCTCGAGATCCTGGAGGAGCTGAGGCTCGTCCAGCGGCTCGACCTGGGCGGCGAGTCCGCCCGCTTCGAGCCCGCGATGCCTGGCGGGCATCACCACCATCACTTCGTCTGCCGCAACTGCGGAAAGGCGATCCCGTTTGAAGACGACTCGCTGGAGCGCGCGATCCAGGCGCTCGGAAAGCGCCTTGCCGCGACCGTGGACGAGCACGACGTGATCCTCAAGGGCCGTTGTGAGGACTGCGCATAGCGATGCCCTGGCCGCTCGATCCATTCAGCCTCACATTTATGCAGCGGGCTGCGCTCGAAGTCGCGATGCTCGCGCCGCTAGCGGGCCTGATCGGGGCGCAGATCGTGCTCCGGCACCTTGCGTTCTACACGCACGCGGTCGGGACGGCGACCTTTCCGGGCTTGGTGCTCGCGGGGCCGGCCGGGATCCCTCCGGCGCTCGCCGCCCTCGCCGTCGGCGGCGCCTATGCGAGTGCGCTCGAGCGCCTGGGCCGGGTCCGCGGCCTCGGCCGTGACGCTGCAACCGCGCTGCTCCTGGTTGCGGCGCTCGCGATCGGGATCATCCTCGCTAGCGACGTCTTCGAGGCGGGCTCCGGAGTGGACCGCTTGCTGTTCGGAAGCCTCGTTGCGATCGGCGACGACGAGCTGATCGCAACCTCCGTCGCATCGGCGGCGGTTCTCCTCGCGACCGCATTCTTCAGGCGCACGTGGATCGCCTCCGGCTTCGACCCCCAGGTCGTGCCGGCCCTCGGCTTGCGGACTCGCCTGGCCGATTGGGTGCTCGTGGCCGCGATCGCGCTTGCGGTGATCGCGGCGTTGGACGCGGTGGGGGCGCTCCTGGTCTCGGCGATCCTGGTTATGCCGGCCGCGACCGCTCGGCTCGTCACGCGAAGCGTCGCTTCCTTGGAAGTGAGCGCGGCTGCTCTCGCCCTCGCCGAAGGCCTGGGCGGGCTCCTCCTTGCCTTCGAGCTGGACGTTCCGCCGGGAGCGGCGATCGCGGTCCTCGGTGGACTGGTGTTCGCCCTGACCGCGATGGCCACGGGCTTGAGAAGCGCGCGCCAAGCCAAGAGCCCCGCATGAGCGCTCTTATCGCCACCTCCGGCCTCAGCGGCGGCTACGGCCCGGGCGCCAACGCCATCGCCGGCATCGACGTCCACGTGGATGCCGGACAGATCGTCGCCGTCCTGGGGCCGAATGGAGGCGGGAAGACCACATTCTTCCGCGCGCTCCTGGGAGAGCTGCCGCGCCGTTCCGGAACCGTCGAGCTCAACGGGCGGGTCGCCTACGTGCCGCAGACAGAACGGGCGCGCCTCGATTTCCCGGTCTCAGCGCTTGATGTCGCAGCCATGGGCACTTACGCCGGGGTCCCCTGGTACCGGCGGTTGGGGGAGGCGAGCAGGCGAAGCGCTCGCGAGGCGCTCGCGCTCGTTGGGCTGGAGGCCGAGGCTCCAACGCTTTTCGGCGAGCTCTCAGGAGGCCAGCGCCAGCGGGTCCTCATCGCCCGCGCGCTGGCGCGAGAGGCACGAGTCCTCCTCCTCGACGAGCCGCTCGGCGGACTCGATCTGGCGTCGGCGAGCAGGGTCGGGCGCGTCCTCGACGATCTGCGGGCAACCGGCCGGGCGATCCTGGTTGCCACGCACGACATCAACGACGCGCGCCGGGCCGACCGGGTTTTGTGTCTGAACCGCAGGCAGATCGCCTACGGCCCGCCGGAGGTGCTCGACGCCGAGACGCTCGAACGCACATACGGCGGCGAGTTGATCGCGCTTCCCGGCGGCGGCAAGGCGGTTGTCGTCCAGCATCACCATCACTGATGCTTGACGTCTTTACAGATCCGTTCTCGGGGGAGATCGGCCAAAGAGCGCTGGCCGAAGTCGCGCTGCTCGGGGCGGTGTGCGGGCCGCTCGGCGCGTGGGTCGTCCTTTACCGTCAGAGCTACGCCGCGGAGTCTCTCGCCCACGCCGCGCTGCCCGGGTTGGTGCTCGCCGCGCTGGCGGGCGCGCCGCTTCTGGCCGGGGCAGCGGCCGGCCTGGCGGTGGCGGCCGTTGCGATCGCATTGGCAATGCGCGAGCGCGGGGTGGGATCCGATACGGCGGTCGCGGTAGTCGTGACGACGCTCTTCGGAGCGGGCGTCTTGCTCGCTCTCAGGCCGGAGGCCCCGGCACGCCTCGGCGAGATCCTGTTCGGAGATCCGTTGAGCGTCTCGGCCGGGGATCTGGCCGCGACCGCTGTCCTGGCCATCGTCATCCTCGCCGCGCTTGGCGGCTTTCACCGCAAGCTCACGCTCGCGGGCTTCGATCCGCAGGCGGCACGGAGTCTGGGCGTCAGGCCGGAGCGCCTCGAGGTGGTCCTGCTCGTGCTGCTCGCCGGGGCTACGCTGGTCGCGGTCGGAGCCCTCGGAAATCTGCTCGTCGTCGCGATGATCCTGGCGCCCGGGGCTGCGGCCCTGCGGCTCGCTCGTGGCCTGGGGTCAAGCCTGACACTGGCGGCGGGACTTGCGGTGGGCGCGGGGACTGCGGGCCTCTATGCGAGCTATTACCTCGAGCTAGCGGCGGGTGCATCGATCGCTCTCTGCGCGGTCGCGACATTCGCGCTGGCGGCGGTGGTCCCGAGGGTTCGCGCGTCGAACTAGACGCCCGCGCCCGCGCCGCCGCGGCCCTCGCCGGACGCGAAGCGAGCCGCGCCTCTGGTGCCCGTCTCTACCGAATCGCGACCGAGTTGGGCCTCGTGCGCAATGCCGTCGGAAAAGCTCATCTCGATGCCTTCAATCGCGGCGCGGCGGTCCGAGAGCATCGTGGTCTGCGGGAACGCGGCGAGGCCCTCGGCCATCTCGAGCGCCCGGCTCACGTGCTCTGAGGGCGGCACGACCTCGTTGAGAAGCCCCCAGGCGTGGGCCTCTCCAGCCTCCAGGATCCGCCCGGTCAGGATCATCTCGAGCGCTCTCCCCATGCCGACTATGCGTGGCAGCCTCTGGGTGCCGCCGTCGATCAGGGGCACCCCGAAACGACGCTCGGTGAAGCCGAGCTTCGCGTCTTCCGTGGCAATCCGCAGATCGCACCAGAGCGCCAGCTCGAGCCCTCCGGCCAGGCACCAGCCCGAAATCGCCGCGATGGTCGGCTTTGAGGCCTGAAGACGGGTGAATCCCAGTGGGCCGTCCGGAAAGCGCGGGAGCCACTCGAGCGGATCGATTCCCGCCGCGGCTGCCTCGGCCAGGGCCTTGAGGTCAGCTCCGGCGCAAAACGCTTCGGGTCCTTCTCCACAGACGATCAGGACACGCGCGTCGTCATCCTTCTCGAAGCGGTCGAACCCCTCGCGCAGTCCCTGGGCCGTCGCGACATCAACGGCGTTCCGGCGCTCGGGCCGCGTGATCCTAAGAACGGCCGCGGCGCCGATCCGCTCGTAGCTCGTCTCGCTCACGCCCGGGAGCCGCTACGGCTTGCGCAGGCGCTCGATGTCCTCGCGCGCACGCTCCTTGCGCGTCTCGAGGCGATGCTGAAGGACCGACATGCCGATCACAAAAACGGTGAAGAAGATGATCACGCCGAAGCAGAAGTACGTAATCACCTTGTCATCGGTACGGCCGTAGAGGCCCTCCCCATCGGCAGCCATGGCGATTGGGCTGGTCACGAGCAGCGCCACCAACGAGGCGGCGAGCGCCAGAACCATGAGTCGAACGCGGTCCATCCGGGCCAACTCTACCGCGTAGCATCGCGGCCTTATGTCCGAGCTGGAAGCGCTCCTTCTCGGGATCGTGCAGGGGCTGACCGAGTTCCTGCCGATCTCTTCGTCGGGCCATTTGATCCTCGTCCCATGGGCGCAGGACTACACCTTCCTCCGCGACAACGAGGACTTCAACAAGACCTTCGACGTCGCTCTCCACATCGGCACCCTCGCGGGCGTCATCTTCTACTTCCGCAAGGACCTCTGGGCGATGACGAAGGGGTTCTTCCGCACGCTTCGCCCCGAAGGGCGCGACGATCCCGACGGGCGCCTGGCCTGGGTGGTGATCATCGCGACCATCCCCGCCGTAATCGTCGGATTCTTCGGAGAGACGTTCATCGACGACCACCTCGGCGAGCCGTGGATGATCGCGCTGCAGCTCATCTTCTTCGGTCTCCTCCTCGGCATCGCGGACCGCCTGCCCCAGAGCCGCGGGGTGGACTCGATCAGGGTCCGCGACGGGATGATTGTCGGCGCGGCGCAGGCGCTCTCGCTCGCGCCCGGAACCTCGCGCTCCGGGGTGACGATCACGGCGGGCCGCTTCCTCGGCCTGACGCGCGACGCCGCCGCGCGCTTTTCCTTCCTCCTGTTAGTGCCGGCAACCGGCGGCGCCGTCGTCTTCAAGGGCTATGAGGCGCTCCGGGATGGGCTGCCGCCGGACGTGGCGGGGCCGATGGTCGTGGGCATCATCGCGTCGGGTGTCGCCGGCTATCTGGCGATCGCGGGTCTTTTAGCCTTTGTGCGGACGCGGAGCTACGACGTGTTCGTGATCTACCGGGTGGTCCTCGGGCTCGTGATTCTGGGAGCGATCGGGTCGGGCATCAGAAGCGCGACGTTCTAGCCTCCGCGCAGGGCCAGGGCCACCAGGACCAGGCCGTACGCGATGGCTGCCAGTGCGGCGGCCCCGGAGAGCCCAGCGAAGGAGGCGAGCGCCGTCGCTCTGACCCGTTGATCCGACTCCCACTTCTCGCCCGCGCGGATCGAGGCGGTCGAGGCCACCAGAGCCAGAAAGATGACCGCCACGCCGAACGATGCGCCCATGAAGAACTGCGCTGTCTCTGACATGTGCATGGCCCGAAGCTTCATCGGCCGGAGCGGAAAGGCGGTAAAGATCCGGGGAACGCGCCGCTGCCGGGCGTCACTTGTGGGCAATTTGCCTGTGAAACTCTTGTGAACGCAGCGTTTACCGGCCCCCAGTCCATCTAACATGGGCTTGTCGCCATGACTCCTTCGCCCGGCACAGTCCGGCTTGCGGTGATCGACACCGACAGCGGTTTCGTCCAAGTCCTAGCCAAGCGGCTCGAGGCTGCGGGCTGGGAGCATCGCCTCCTCACCAGCACGGTGCCGCTTGAAGAGCTGGTGGCGATGAAGCTGAACGCGCTCGTCGTCGACCCGGCTGCGCTCGGTCCGATGGGCTGGGAGTACCTGGAGCGCGTCTGCACCTCGCTCCCCGACCTAGGGTTGATCGTCGTGTCGCAGAGCTCGACTGTCGCCCAGCGAGTCCGCGGCTTGCGAATGGGCGCCGATGACTGGGTGACGAAGCCTTGCCATCCCGAGGAGGTTCTCGCGCGGGTTGAAGCCGTCGCGAGGCGCCGCCGGCGCGGGCGGGCCAACCCGGATGCGAGCCCCCTCGTAGCCGGCGAGCTCGAGATCCGCCCCGACCAGTTCCAGGCCTTCGTCGCCGGCCGGAGCCTCAACCTGACTCGCCGGGAGTTCGAGCTGCTTCAGAGCCTCGCCGAGGCGAACGGCAAGGTGATCGAGCGCGAGGAGATCTACCAGCGCGTCTGGGGCTACGCGATGGCCCACGGCGACCGCTCCGTCGACGTCTTCATCCGCAAGCTCCGCTCGAAGCTCCAGCGCGCTTCGAGCGATTGGTCGTACGTCCACACCCACTTCGGGGTGGGCTACCGCTTCGAGGCAGAGCCCGCGGACTCTCCTGTCGCCGCCCCCCCGGCCGAAGAGCGCGCGGTCGAAGACGAGGACCCGGCCGAAGCCCTCCTGCGCTTCGAGGGCCACCAGGCCTGATCCTGCCTGGGCGCCGCCCTCTTCACACCTTTTTCACACGCTGGACCCACCGCGGTAACAAGATCGCGGCAGGCCGCTGAAAGCCTGAAGTCATTGCTGGGGGTTCTCTGGCGCGACCGTGCGCCCAGCCTCCTCTCAAAGTCCAGAACCTGCGTTTGACAACGAAAGGGAGAAACACAAAGTGATTTCAAGGAACAGGCTGCTCGCGTTTGGACTCAGCGGCGTCCTCGCTCTCGGGCTCGCCGCTTGCGGCGACGACGACGAGGGGAGCGGCGATGTTGAGGGTCCCGAGGGGCTTTCCGGCGAGATTCAGATCGACGGCTCAAGCACCGTTCAGCCGTTCGCTGAAGCCGCTGCGGAACTCTTCGCCGAGGGCAACCCCGAGGTTGACATCAGCGTCGGTGCCGCCGGCACCGGTGGTGGCTTCGAGCGCTTCTGCGCCGGCGAGACCCAGATCTCAGACGCTTCGCGTCCGATCGACGAGGCTGAAGAGGTTCCACTCTGCGAAGAGGGAGGCGTCGAGTACACGGAGATCCAGGTAGCCAACGACGGGATCGCGGTTGCGACCTCGCCGGACTTGGAGATCTCGTGCCTCACGGTCGAACAGCTCGCTGAGCTCTGGACCGACGACTCGATCACGAACTACGCGGACTTGGGCGAGGACGCCGATACCGGCGAGCCACTTCCGGACGGGGACGTGAGTCTCTATGGGCCCGGCACCGATTCGGGGACCTTCGACTACTTCACCGACGTCATCAACGGTGAGGAGGGCGTCAGCCGAAAGGACTACCAGGCGTCCGAGGACGACAACCAACTCGTCACCGGCGTCGCCGGCGACGGTGCCGGCCTCGGGTACTTCGGGTTCTCCTATTTCGAGCAGAGCGCCGACCAGCTCAACCTGGTCTCGGTCGATTCCGGCGATGGCTGTGTCGAGCCGAGCGCGGAGACGATCCAGGACGGCTCGTACGCGCCGCTGGCCCGTCCGCTGTTCATGTACCCGAACAACGCCGAGGTCACCAAGGATCCTGTCGGCGGGTTCATGCAGTTCGTCGTCGACAACTACGACACGATCGCCGAAGCCGCGCTGATCGTCCCGATGGATGAGACGCAGGCCGAGGAGGCCTCGTCAGCCCTCGAGGGCGCAACGGGCGGCTGACGGCGATAGGGCCGGCGCCAGCGAACGAGACACACGATGGAAGCCGGCTCCACACCACTAGGCAGCGGAACGCCGGGGGGCTTTAGGCCCCTCGGCGTGAAGCGCCGCCGCTGGGGCGAGGAAGTTGTTCGAGCCCTCCTCTTCCTCGCGGCAGTGATCTCGATCTTGACCACGGTTGGGATCGTCATCGCTCTCCTCGCCGAGTCGATTCCGTTCTTCGTCGATGTTGGCGCCAAGTTCTTCACGGACGGCACGTGGAGCCCGTTGTTCGCGGATCCCGAGTTCGGCGTCTGGCAGCTCCTCAACGGCACCTTCCTGATCACGGGCATCGCCATCCTGGTTGCGATCCCGATCGGACTTGCTTCGGCGATCTATCTCTCCGAGTACGCGACTCCCAGGGTCAGAAAGATCATCAAGCCCGTCCTCGAGGTCCTCGTCGGGGTACCTACCGTCGTCTTCGGTTATTTCGCGCTGACGTTCGTGACGCCAGAAATCCTCCAAGCGCTGGGAATCGAGGTCAAGGGGTTCAACGCGCTCTCCGCCGGCCTCGTCATGGGAATCATGATCGTGCCGACGATCGCCTCGATCTCAGAGGACGCAATGCGCGCCGTGCCGCAGGGCCTCCGCGAGGGGGCCTACGGCCTTGGCTCAACCAAGCGCCAGGTGGCGACGAGGGTCGTCTTTCCCGCCGCACTGTCGGGGATCGTCGCCGCAATCGTCCTTGGGGTTTCCCGTGGCGTCGGCGAAACGATGATCGTGCTCCTTGCCGCGGGGCTTCAGCCCAACTTCGGGCTCGATCCAACCGAGGGATTTGCCACCATCACGACGTTCATGGGCTCCGCCGCCGACGGCGATAACCCTGCGGGCACCATCGGCTACCAGTCCATCTTCGCCTGTGGCACGATCCTCTTCTTCCTCACCCTCGCGATGAACATGATCGCGATCCGCTTCGTGCGCAAGTACAGGCAGGTCTACGACTGATGACCGCGCCTCCGCCGCCGCCCGCAGCAGACGTGATCGAGGTCACGATGCCCGGCACGCATTTCCGCCGGGAGCGCGGGACCCAGGTGCGGGAGGTCGGGTTCGCCGTGGGACTGCTCGCGCTCCTTAGCATCGCGCTCCTCACCCTGCTTGTCCTGATCGTCGACGTCATCGTGGAAGGCGCGGGGAGCCTCACGGCCAGCTTCTTCACGGAGACCACGTCCAGAATCGACCCGAGCAGCTCCGGCATCGCGGGTCCGATCCTCGGCACGCTCTACCTCATGCTCGTCTGCGCCGCGTTCATCATCCCGGTCGGCGTTGCCAGTGCCATCTACCTCGAGGAATACGCGAACCGCGAGAAGTGGTTCAACCGAGCGATCGAGGTGAACATTCAGAACCTCGCGGCGGTGCCGTCGATCGTCTACGGCGTGCTGGGCCTCGCTTTTCTAGTGCGTGGCCCACTCAGCCTCGGCAACGTGGTCCTGGCCGGCGGCCTCACGCTGGGTCTTCTGGTCCTTCCGGTTGTGATCGTCGCAGGACGCGAGGCGCTCCGCGCCGTGCCGCCCTCCATTCGCGAGGGCTCGATGGCGCTCGGCGCAACCAAGTGGCAGACGATCTGGAAGCAGGTCTTGCCGGCATCGATTCCGGGCATCGCCACCGGCACCATCCTCGCGCTCTCTCGCGCGATCGGCGAGGCAGCTCCCCTGATCGTGGTTGGCGCGATCGCATTCGCGACGACCTCGGACACCAGCATCTTCAGTGGCACCTTCTCGGCGCTACCGATTCAGATCTTTGGATGGACCGCGGACGCGAACGAGGCATTCAAGCCCCTCGCTGCTGCGGCAATCATCGTGCTTATGGGAATCCTGCTCGCGATGAATGCGGTCGCGATCTGGCTTCGGAATCGATACGAGCAATCCTGGTAGGTGAAATAAGGTGGAGCACTCAGTGACTGACCGCGAACAGGCCCACGCCGGCAAAGAGGCAGGCGGCACCGGAATCGACCTCTCCTCGACAATCGCAGAGACGCACGACGACAGGTCCAAGTTTTCGGGCTCGAGGGAGGTCATCTTCGACTTGAAGGACGTGAGCGTCCGCTACGGCGGCAAGCTCGCCGTCGACGAGGTTTCGATCGACATCCTCCAGAGCAACATCACGGCCCTGATCGGCCCCTCCGGCTGCGGCAAGTCGACGCTGATCCGCTGCCTCAACCGCATGAACGACCTGATCCCCTCCGCGACCGTCGAGGGCGAGATCATCTACCACGGCCAGAACCTCTACGGAAAGGACGTCGACCCGGTCGAGGTCCGCAAGCGGATCGGCATGGTCTTCCAGAAGCCGAACCCCTTCCCCAAGTCGATCTACGACAACATCGCATTCGGCCCCCGCATCCTGGGAATGAAGGGCGACATGGACGAGATCGTCGAGAACGCCCTTCGCGGCGCTGCGCTTTGGGACGAGGTGAAGGACCGCCTCGACGACAACGCCTTCGGCATGTCTGGAGGCCAGCAGCAGCGCCTGTGCATCGCCCGCTGCATGGCGGTCGAACCCGATGTGATCCTCATGGACGAGCCCTGCTCCGCGCTTGATCCGATTTCGACGGGCAAGATCGAGGATCTGATGATGGACCTCAAGGATCGATATTCGATCGTGATCGTCACCCACAACATGCAGCAGGCCGCGCGAGTCTCCGACAAGACGGCGTTTCTCATCGTCGAGCTCGATTCCGACGAGAAGAACCGCTGGGGACGGGTAATCGAGTACGACGACACCGAAAAGATATTCACGAATCCGAGCGACAAAAGGACTGAGGATTACGTTTCCGGAAAGGTCGGTTAGCAAAGAAGCTCCAGAGGAGGCCAGGGTGCATTACCAAGACGACCTCCAGGCGCTCGAAGCGCGCGCCCTCGATGGGCTCGATCTCGTCGTGGAGGCGCTCGACCGCACGATCGAGGCGGTCCAGCACCAGGACATGGAGCTGGCCGGCATCGTCGTCGCGAACGACGACGTCCTCGACGGCCGCTACCTCGAGGTGCATCAGCGTCTGCTCACGATGCTTGCCACCCAGGCGCCCGTGGCGACGGATTTGCGCCTGATCTCCGCACTGCTCCACGTGATGAAGAACATGGAGCGCATGGGCGATCAGTGCGTGAACATCGCAAAGGTCATCCCTTTGGTGGGCACCGACCCGCCGGCCGACGAGCGGATGCTCGGCAACATCTACACGATGGGTAAGCAGGTCCGATCCTTGGTCACCCAGGTCAAGCGCGCGTTCGAGAACCGCGACGTCGACGCGGCGCGCGACCTCGTCCGCCAGGACGACGTGGTGGACAACCTGAACAAGGAGTGCTTCCAGATCGCGATCGAGATCGGCGACGACGCCGACCGGCGCGAGTGGGCGATGACGATGATCCTCGTCGCGCGGGCGATCGAGCGGATCGGCGACAACGCCGTCGACATCGGCGAGCAGGTCGCCTTCGTGGTCACCGGACTCTTCCAGGAGTTCCAGGACGCGTCGCACCCCGAGGGGCTTCCCTCTCCCTTGGGTCCGGCCTAGCTCAGGCTCGCGAACGCGAGCGAGCCGGCGTCGTGGAGATCCGCGAGACGCGGGCGGAACGGCGGATGCACCTCGAGGATGACCGGCGCGTTTGAGCGCATCGTGAGGGGCGCGACTTGGTGCCATGGAAGAGTTCCGCGCCCAGGGGGGAGATGGAGATCCAGCCGAAGCGGATCCACGCCCAGGGCGCGGTCCGAAGCGGCGTTGTGGCGCGCTCCGAAGTTGTCGTGGGCGTGGATGAGCGTCACCGCGTCGAGCACCGGCTCGACCAGCAAGTCGAGGGAAGTGTGCTTGAGCTCGGCGGAGATGTGCGCGTGCCCGAGATCGAGGCAGACGCCCACGCCCTCTGAGGAGAGGCGTCTCACGGCGGTCCGCAAGACCATGGGCGTGGCCGAGAGCGTCTCGGGTCCGGGATAGAGTGGAGCCAGGTTTTCGATCGCGATCACGAAACCGTTGATCTCTGCGCGGCGGACCGCGTGGCGAAGCGAGCGCATCTCGAACTTGAGCGCATCCTCGTGCTCCGCCTCGTCGGGGAGCGCCAAGGCGTGATAGACGACCTGCTCGGCCCCCGCCTCGACCGCGTAGTCGATCAGGCCGTCCATCGTACGGTCGCCCCGAGGCGTTCCGAGGCGAAGGCCTGCGGGCGCATGGATGATCAGGGACAGAGCCGTTGTCTCGAGGGATTCGCGCAGAGCGCGTGCGTGGCGAGCCACGAGGCGGGTGTCGTTAAGGACGTCCTTCGGTGGCGCGTCCACCTGGACATGGGAGAAGCCGGCGGCCTCGTAGGACTTGAGGAGGTGCGCGGACGGCCACCACTCGTGAGGGACGGTCAGCCCCAAGCGGCCGGAGAGCACGGAGAACGCATCCGCGGGCGGAGCCTCGCCGGCTGTCTCGTCGAGGGGCCCGCGAGGCTGAAGGTCCGTCATAGCAGGCAAAGCTTGAAGCTGGGAGGCCTCGGCTGAGTGTCGGAGCGGTGAATGCCTTGTTAATAGGCCGTTACTCGCATTTCGCCCGTGCGTGAGTTATCCGCGGCGTCTGCCACACTCGCCATCAGACTTGACGATGCTCTGCGCGGCGATCGACATCGGCTCGAACACCACGCGCGTGCTCGTCGCTGAGCCACAGGAGGGCCAGCTCCGCAAGGTCATGGAGCAGCGCGCTTACACGGAGATCGGCGTCGACACGAAGCGTGACGGCTCCATGTCGAAGGAGAAGATCGCCGAGGTCGGCGAGGTCGTTTGCACCCAGGTGAAACTCGCGCGAGAGCTTGGCGCAGAAGCGATCCGCACCGTCGCGACCGCTGCGATCCGCGACGCCGAGAATCGTAAGAAGGCCGTGCGCAAGATCTCCGAGCTCGCAGGGGTCGAGATCGACGTTCTCACGGAAGAAGAAGAAGGACGTCTGGCATTCGTCGGCGCCACGAAGACGCTTGGTCATCCCGTCGACGGCGACATCGGCGTCGTGGATGTCGGCGGTGGCTCTTCGGAGATCATCCTCGGCACCGTGGCGGACGGAGTGGACCTCGTCAGGTCCTTCAAGATCGGGTCGGGAACGATCACGGATGAGTTCGTGACCCAAAACCCACCTTCCCCATCCGAGATCCGCAAGCTTCGCGAGCACATCGACGACTTCTTCGACGGCGTCGAGGTCCAAAGGCCGGAGCAGGCAGTCGCGGTCGGCGGCAGCGCGACGTCGCTTCGCACCCTCGTCGGCTCGGTGCTCGAATACGAGACGCTCGAACGAGGCGTCAGGGTCCTTGCCACGGACTCCGTGGACGACGTGGCGAAGAAATTCGAGCTTGATCCGCGGCGGGTCCGCATGCTGCCCGCGGGCGTGCTCCTCCTCGAAAAGCTCTCGGAGCTGCTCGGCCAGCCGCTCCAAATCGGCAAGGGCGGCCTCCGCGAGGGAGTCATCCTCGATCTCTTGAACGGCTCGGCGAACGGCGCGCCGGTCGAGCGCTTGGCCGCATAATCCTCTCTACGTGAGATCTATCTCCGCGAAGTCCGCGGCTGGGGCGGGCGCGCTCGTGGCTCTCCTCGGCTCCTCCATCGCCATGGCGGGAACGTTCATCCATGGCGCGCCCGGCGTGGGCGATCCCCTTTTCCCGAAGATGGGGAACGGCGGCTACGACGTGGCGGCATACGACGTCTTCCTCAGCTATCGCAATTCGGGTGAGGTTCGGTCGTCGACGACGATCAGCGCCGTTGCCGACACCGACGCCGGCGCTCCGCCGGCCGGCCCGGCGATGACCCGCTTCAACCTCGACTTCCGCAGGCCCGAGGTGCTCGAGGTGGTGGTCGACGGCTCCGCGGCCGAGTGGAGCAAGGCCGGGCAAGAGCTTCTGATCACGCCCGCCGAGCCCATTGCGGACGGAGCCGCTTTCGAGGTAGTCGTTCGCTATCAGGGAACACCGCGGCCGGTTCAGAACCCCGACGGCTCTCGCGACGGCTGGACCCAGACTTCCGACGGCGCCGTTGCGGTTGGCGAGCCGCAGGCGGTGCCCGGCTTCCTACCGGTCTCCGACCACCCGACCGACAAGGCGCTGTGGCAGTTCGAGCTCAGGGTGCCACGGGCCCTCACGGGTATCTCAAACGGCGTCCTTCAGGGCGGGATCGAACGCAGCGGCCCCAGAACGATCACGCGCTGGGCCGTGAATCAGCAAATGCCGAGCTATTTGGTCCTGATCGCGATCGGCCGCTTCGACATCGACCACGGAACGGTCCGGGGAGTCCCATACCTGGGCGCCGCCGACCCAGCGCTTTCAAGCTCGGCCCTGACAACGCTGGCCGAGAACACGCGCAAGGCGCACCGGTTCCTCGAGGACGTCGCGGGTCCCTATCCGTTCGACGCCACAGGGGGCGTGATTGACCCCTCACCGCTCGGGTTCGCGCTCGAAAGCCAGACCCGCTCTTACTACCCGAACCCGCCGGGGATCGACCTCGTAGTCCACGAGGTCGCGCATCAGTGGTACGGCGACTCGGTCTCGGTCTCGGAGTGGGACGAGATCTGGCTCAACGAGGGCTTCGCGACCTACATGGAGTGGCTCTACGAGGAGGAGCACGGAGGAGAGAGCGTTGCCGAGCGGTTCGCGGACATATACGCCGCGAACGGTCCGGACTCGTCGTTTTGGAACCCGCCGCCGGCCGACCCGGGCGGGCCGGAGAACCTCTTTGACAACTCGGTCTATGACCGTGGCGCGATGGCGCTAAAGGTCCTGAGAGCCGAGATCGGCGGTGATGACTTCCGCGAGATTCTCGAGCGCTGGGCCCAGGAGAACGAGTTCGGAAACGTCTCGACTCAGGACCTCTACGACCTGGTCGAGGACGTGACGGGCGAGCCTCGCCCGGACGCGTTCCACGAGTGGCTCTACAAGGAGGGCAAGCCGGCCTGCCCCACCTGCTGAGAGGCATCCTCGGCCCAAGCGTCCCACAGCCGTTCGAGGCGCGCGACGTAGCGGCCGGGCTTCTCGGCATAGAGCCGGCTCCCGATTGAGATCGCCGCGCCGTGCAGCTCCGACTGCCGCGCGCGGACGAGAGCCAGAAGCTCGTCACGCGCCTCCGGCAGGAGGCCGGTCTCGCCCGCCTCGATCGCGCCCCTCACCTCGCCGAGGTCGTGATGGTCACCGAGCAGGTCCGAGAGCTCGTGCGCCTGGTCTGCCATCGGCCGTATTACCGGCGCCCAAACCTCGCCCAAGAGCCGTAACGAGTACCACATGTCCTTCACGCGCTTCCGCCACTCGTGGACGGTCTCGTCGCTCGGATCGCCGCCTGTCTTCTCCAAGAGCCGGCGGCCTTGCCGGTAGGTGCCGCGGAGCCCTGGTTCCAGGATCTCGAAGCTCCCGTAGCCGAGTGCCCAGAGCCGGGCGTCGTCGCGTGCCCGGCCGACGAGCGCAGCGGCTTGGAAGGCAGCTTCCTCGACCCCTTCGCGCTCGCTCGTCTGGGAGCGCAGCGCGGCGAGCCAGGCCTGTGCCTCGACCGATGCCATCTGCCCGATGCCTTCCCCCGCATGCTCCAACAACGCTGCAAGCGACTCGACCTTCGCATCTGCCTCGCGGGCACCGGCGAGAAGATGCGCCGCCTCACGCAACCGGTCGTTCTCGGCCCGGTAGCGCTCGTCACCGAGGCTTTCGCGAATCAGCCGCAGGAGCGAACGAGTCTTCTTCAAGTCCTTCCTCGCTTCGTGGACGGCCTTTGCGGGATCGCCGGCGAGGCTGGGCCCGAGCTGGTCGAGAGCATGCTCCAACCGCTCGCCCGCAACGCGGCGAATTTCCACCGCGAGCCGATCCGGACGCTCGAAGACGTAACTCATTGGCCGAAGCCTAGAGTCGAATCGCTACACGCTGGAGGCCGCCACGCGGAAAGAGCCGTGTCGCCACGAACACGGCTCTTCCGCTGCGTCGGGCCCTTAGGAGTGAAGGGCCGCATTTGACCTCCGCCGTTGGCGCACCGCGCCTGAGGGAGACGGGTCCCGCACCGCGCTTGGCGTCACGGTCACGAGAGGTAGTTCAGCGGACTGGAGGGTCGGGGGAGTTGCGAATCGGTGAACGGCCGATCACCGATGCTTTACAGGGTCTTCTCAGACTCGTCACAGCACCCGCGACCGCGTGGCGAAACTAGAAGCGTCATCTGTAATCAACAATCGAGGGAGCAACGATGATTCCCCACCATGGCGCACGCGTAGACATGCATTGCCACTCGACCGCGTCGGAGGTAGCCAAGCTCGGAATCGCGCGTAGCGTGGGGTTGCCGGAATGCGCGACTCCGCCCGAGGAGGTCTATGAGCTCGCGAAGCGGCGGGGCATGGACTTCGTGACGATCACGGATCACGACACGATTGACGGCTGCCTCGAGGTCGCCGATCGGCGAGATGTGTTCGTTTCGGAAGAGCTGACGGCCTGGTTTGTGGGCGAGCCGCAGGCCGTTCACGTCCTTTGCTACGGCATCGACCCCGGCGACCACGAGTTTCTGCAAAGCCACGCGTTCGACCTCGAGACCTGTGCCGCCTACATGCACGAGCAGGGGATCGCCTGCGCGCTTGCCCATCCCTTCTTCGAGGTTGCCGCGCCGCTCGAGCCCGGCCACAGGCGGCGGCTCGCCCAGCTTTTCCCAGTCTGGGAGGTCCGGAACGGGTCGCGCGCGCGCGAGCTGAACATGCCTGCGGCGGTCTACGTCGATACACACGGCGGGACGGGCATCGGGGGATCCGACGACCACGCCGGAGTGGACATCGGGCGAACTTGGACCGAGACACCGCCCGCGTCTTCACCGGAACAGTTTCTGGAGCACATCAGGCAGGGAGAGGCGAGTTCGGCCGGAGCCCAGGGAAGCGCTGCAAAATGGGCCCACTCGGCCCTGGCGCTCGCAACTCGCGAGCTTCTTGAGAGACGGACGGAGCCTTCCCGACGCTCCGTGCAGCCCCGCAGCCGTCCTCGAGGTGGCGCAGCGGGTCGTCTTCGACGGCGCGGCGCGGGGCGGTGAGAGCGCCGCGGGCCTCGGGGCGGATGATGTGACGGCACTGGTCTGCACCTGGCTCGACTCGGTTGGCCTGCCGAGGGAGCCTCGCGAGCTGATCGAGGTTCTGCAAGAGGACAGCTTCAGCCATTCCGACCTCCAGCGGCGGGCGAAGCGCGCCCACGAGCGCAAGCTCCGCGACGGGGTGGGCCGGATCGAGCGCGCAGCTGCGGGTGGTTCGGACTATGGCGAGGCAGCATTCGTCGTGTTTGACGCACTGATCCCGGCGCTCCCCTACGTGCCGTCGATGGCGATCCTGGGCGCTGAGAAGCGCAAGCTTTCGGCACGGGAGGGCGAGCCACGTCGCGTTGCACTCGTCGTGGACGGGATCGGCTCGATGCACGGGGTCAGCCACACAATCGAGCGGCTGCGTGAGCACGGTGTGCCGGGCTACGACGTCGAGGTGATCGGCACCGATTCATCCGTCGATCGCCGCCTGCCCGCGGTGGCCGAGGTGGACATGCCGCACTACGCCGGCCTCAAGATTGGAATCCCGAGCATCCCGGAGCTGGCAGAGACGCTGGCGGACGGCGCCTACGACGCGATTCACGTCACCGCGCCGGGCCCGGCCGGGGTCGCCGCCGCGCTGATGGCCCGGATCGCAGGCCTGCCGCTCGTCACCAGCCACCACTCAGACCTGGTCGCATACGCGGGGCTCCGCTCCGGCGACGCCGGGATCGAGGCGGGCATGCGGACCGGTCTCGCGCTCTTCTACAGCGGCTGCGAGCTCGTGCTCTCCCCAAGCGCCGCGGCCGACGAGTCGATCGGCTCGCTCGGCGTCCCCGGCGAGAAGATCCGGCGCTGGGAGCGCGGAGTGGACCTCAGCCTGTTCAGCGGCGAGAAGGCCAACCGCAATGCCTATCCGGGCCAGTTCAAGGTGCTCTACGCGGGGCGCCTCTCGAAGGAGAAGGGAGTGGACCTTCTTGGCAGAGGCCTTCGAGATCGCAAAGGAGCGAGATCCCCGCCTCCACCTGCTGCTGGCCGGCGGTGGGCCCGAGGAGGAGTGGCTCAGGGAGCGCCTCGGCGATTCGGCAACCTTCCTTGGCTGGCTCGATCGCGAGGAGCTCGCCCAGGCCTACGCGAGCGCCGACCTCTTCGTGTTCTGCTCGCGCACCGACACGTACGGGCAGGTCGTGGCCGAGGCACAGGCGAGCGGCCTCCCGGTTGTGGCCGTAGACGAGGGCGGCCCGCGCAGCCTGATCCGCAGCGGCGACAGCGGCTGGCTCGTTGCGCCGGACTCGATGAGCGTGGCGGCGGGCATCGCGCAGCTTGCCGCCTCTCCTTACCTGCGAGACCACCTCAGGCAAAACGCGCTTCGCCGGGTCCAGGGCCGCGGTTGGGACGCCTGCTTCGCACAGCTCGCAGCCAGCTACGACGAGGTTCTGAGCGTGCTGGCCTCGGCAGAGGCCGGCGCCGGGACGATCGCCGCCGATCACACCCTCGCGGCTTAGGCTGATCTCGTTCGCCGTTCACGGGTCGTTGACAGGCGCGAGCGCGTGGGAACTACCATCCGAGGGTGGCCATTGAGCTGACCAGCGAGCGCTCTCAGGTCGTTTCTGAGGAAGCGGAGGGCACGAACGGTGCCGAGCCCGCGGCTGAGCTCCCCGATCTCGACGATCCTGGCCTCTATTTCAACCGTGAGCTCTCGTGGCTCGAGTTCAACGACCGTGTGCTTCAGCTCGCCGAGGATCCAGACGTCCCGCTGCTCGAGCGCATCAAGTTCTGCGCGATCTGGGAGTCCAACCTCGACGAGTTCTTCATGGTCCGCGTCGCGAACCTCGAGGACGCCCTTGAAGCGGGCCGGGACGCTCGCGGCCCCGACGGTATGAGCCTGAGCGCGCAGGTCGCCGAGATCCACGACAGTGTCGTCGCCCAGCGCAAGCGTGCGAGCGCGGCGTTCAAGTCGATGCGGCCGGAGCTGGCGGAGCGGGGCGTCCGGATCCTTCCGGTTGCCGAAGCGTCGAATGCCGAACGAAGGGAGCTGAGCGACCTCTTTGGGCGCCAGGTGTTTCCGGCGCTGACGCCGCTCGTCATTGGACTCGGCCGGCCGTTCCCGTATATCTCGAACCTGTCATTGAGCCTCGCAGTGTCGCTGCGCGATCCCGAGCAGGAGACCGATGTGCTCGCGCGCGTGAAGGTGCCGAAGGAGCTTCTCGGGCGCTTCCTCCCGATCGGCGACGGCTCGACCCTCGTCCCGCTCGACGACCTCATCGCGGCGAACCTCGGCTCGCTCTTTCCTGGCATGGAGGTCGTGGACTACTCGTTCTTTCGCGTCACCCGCGACACGGACTACGACGTCTCCGACGAGGCCGACGACCTGATGCAGGCGGTCGAAGAGGAGCTTCGACGCCGGCGCTTCGGCGAGGTGGTGCGCCTCGAGGTCGAGGCTGGCATGGACTCAAAGCTTCGCTCTCAGCTCGTCTCCGCGATGGGGCTCGAGGAGCGCGAGGCCTACGAGGTGAACGGCCTTCTTGACCTGACCGACCTCTGGGACGTCTATGACGTGAAGGGGCTCCCAAAGGAGCTACGGGATCCGCCGCACACGCCCGTGACCAAGCCTCGCCTGATCGGGGAGGACGGTAAGGACGCGGACGTGTTCGCCGCGATGCGCGACGGCGACATCCTGGTCCATCATCCCTACGACTCCTTTTCGAGCTCGGTCGAAAGGTTCGTGCGACAGGCGGTTGCCGACCCCGATGTCCTTGCGATCAAGCAGACCGTCTATCGGACGTCAGCCGACTCGCCCCTCGTCCCCTCGCTGATCGCTGCCGCCGAGCGCGGCAAGCAGGCCGTCTGCATGGTGGAGCTCAAGGCGCGCTTCGACGAGCAGGCCAACATCACCTGGGCCAAGAAGCTCGAGCAAGCGGGCGTTCACGTCGTGTATGGCATTCCGGCGCTGAAGACCCACGTGAAGTGCATCCTCGTCGTGCGGCGCGAGGGCGATGGGGTCCGCCACTACGCCCACATCGGTACCGGCAACTACAACCCGAAGACCGCCCGCATCTACACGGACCTCGGTCTCTTTACGTGCGACGAGGACATCGGCTCGGACATCGCCGAGATGTTCAATTACCTGACGGGGTACGCGCGGCCATCGGGGTACCGCAAGGCGCTGATCGCGCCGCTCAACCTGGCGGAGGAGATGCTGGCCGAGATCGACCGCACGATCGAGGCGCACTCCTCGGATCAGCCGGCGCGGATCAGGATGAAGATGAACTCGCTCCTCGACCAGCGCTCGATTCAGGCGCTCTACCGCGCCTCGCAGGCAGGGGTGGAGGTCCAGCTGAACGTGCGCGGCATCTGCGCCCTGCGGCCGGGCGTTCCCGGCGTCTCGGACAACATCGAGGTCATCTCTGTGGTCGGGCGTTTCCTCGAGCACTCGCGGATCTACTCGTTCGAGCGGCCGGGCGAGGATCCGTGCATCTATATCGGCTCGGCCGACCTCATGCCGCGGAACCTCTACAACCGGGTCGAGCTGGTGATCCCGATCCGAGAAGAGCGGGTTCGCGGCGAGCTCACGGACATCCTCGACCGCTCGCTGGCTGACGACATGAACGCGTGGGAGCTCGACGCGGAGGGCGAATGGTCCCGGCGCGAGTCTTCCGACGGCCGCTCGGTTCAGCGCGAGCTGATCGAGCGCCACGACTCGAGGGCGACCGAAGCCGGCCACTAACGCCGCAGCGCCCTTCGTGGGCGCTCGGGCAAACTGAGAAGCGTGATCCACGACGCGCAGGGATTCTGGCTCTCCCAGGAGAAGCAGATCGAGCCGAACGCGATCCTCGAGGGCGAGGTGTCCGCTGACGTTGTGGTCCTCGGCGGGGGATTCTCGGGGATGTGGACGGCTTGGCTCATCAAGGAGTCCGAGCCGAACGCCCGGGTGGTCCTGCTCGAGGCCGGCCTTTGCGGGCATGGACCGTCCGGCCGGAACGGCGGGTTTGCGAACACGATGTGGTTCGGCCTCGGCTCGGCGCGCGAGTCCTTCGGGGATGACGGCACGCTTCGCCTCGCCCGTGCGGCGGAGGCGGCGATCGGGGAGATCGGCGATTGGTGCGCCTCCCAAGAGGTGGACGCCTCGTTCCGCCACGGCGGCTATCTCCAGGTCTCGACCGCGGCGGCCTTCGACGGGACGTGGCAACCCGCGGTCGACGCCTGCGAGGCGCTCGGAGCGGCGGACGCGGTCGAGGTCCTGCGCGCCGACGAGGTGCGAGAGCGCTGCGCGTCGCCGATCTTCCGAGGCGCGGCTTACTTTCCCGCTTCGGCCACGGTCAACCCGGCGCGCCTCGCCCTCGGCCTGCGGCGGCGGCTCATCGAGGCCGGGGTCGAGGTGTATGAGCTTTCGAAGGTGCGCTCGCTTAAGGCAGGGCCGAGCGGAGTCGAGGCCAGGACCGGCGACGGACTCGTTCAAGCAAGCCAAGCCGTGCTTGCCACGGGGGGAGCGCAGGAAGCGGTCGCGCCGCTCCGCAGAAGGCTGACGCTGACCTCAAGCCACATGGTCATCACCGAGCCGGTTCCCGACGTCCTGGAGGAGATCGGCTGGACCGGCGGAGAGTGCATCACCGACGCCCGCCACATGCTCCACTACTTTCGCACCACGGACGACGGGCGGATCGCCTTCGGATGGGGGGGCGGGCGAATGGTCTATGGCGCGCGCTTGTGCGGCCATGCCGAGGTGGACGCCGGCGTTGCCGCGGAGGTCGCCACCCACCTCACCCGCTTCTTCCCACAGCTCGAGGGACGTCGGATCGTTCACGCATGGGGTGGCCCCATCGACGTCTCGCCCAACCACACGCCGATGATCGGCACGCTCGACGGCCGGGTCCACTACGTCTTCGGCTACACCGGCAACGGGGTGGGACCGTCCAGGATGGTCGGCCACATCCTCGCTTCTCTCGCCTTGGATCGCCGCGATGACTACTCGCGCTTGGCGATCGTCGAGCACACGGAGATCAAGGTGCCAGCGGAGCCATTCCGCTACATCGGCGGCACGGTGATCCGCGACGCCTTGCTTCGCAAGGAGCGCGCCGAGGAGCTCGACCTCGAGCCCAGCCGGCTGAGCCGGTTCCTCTCGGGGATCCCCGAGATGGTCGGTGTCCAGATCGGCCGCTGATGGCGCGAAAGATCGCTCATCTCGACATGGACGCCTTCTATGCGTCGGTCGAGTTGCAGCGCCATCCGGAGCTCGTCGGCAAGCCGGTGATCGTCTCGGGCACGGGACCGCGCGCGGTCGTCACCACCGCTTCGTACGAGGCGCGCGAGTTCGGCGTCGGCTCGGCGATGCCGGCGTCGCGGGCGCGGCGCCTTTGCCCCGATGCCCACTGGCTTCCGGTCGACCACGCGCATTACCGCGAGCGCTCAGCCGAGGTCCGTGAGCTCATGAAGGAGCTCGGTGTGCCTGTCGAGCCGGTCTCCCTGGACGAGGCCTACCTCGACCTCTCCGAGGTGAGCGATCCCGTCGCCCGCATGAGCGGGCTCGTGAAAAGGATTCGTGACGAGACGGGCCTTGACGCCTCGGTCGGGATCGGGCCCAACAAGCTGGTTGCGAAGATCGCCTCCGACGCCGAGAAGCCACGCGGCTTCGTCGTCCTCACCCGCGAGCAGGCGGCGGAGCGGTTCGCAGGGGAGTCTGTTCGCCTGATTCCGGGCATCGGGCCCAAGACCGCGCGGCGCCTCGAGGGCTATGGCGTGAAATCCATCGGCCAGCTCCAGCGCTGCACGATCCCGGGCCTCATCGAGCGTTTTGGCGAGACCCACGGCCGCGCTCTTCACGACCGGGCTCACTTTCATTCCGACTCCGAGGTGACGACCGAGCGGATCGCGAAGTCCCGCTCGGTCGAGACGACCTTCGACCACGACGTGGCGGAACCCGAGCGGCTCGAAGAGGTGATCGCCGAGCAGGCAGAGCGCCTCGCGGCCGAGCTTCTGAAGCGCGACGCACGTGGGCGCACGATCGGAATAAAGGTCCGCACGGACGACTTCGCCACGTTCACGCGCGTGCGGTCGATCAAGGAGTTCACGAACGATGCCGAGACGATCCGCGGCGTCTCGCTGGAGCTCCTGCGAGAGAACCTGCCCGGCCGCCCGGTGCGCCTCCTGGGCGTGAGGGTGGCGGGCTTCGAGGACGAGGCGCCCGCCGCGTCAAGCGAGCCCGGCGGCAAGGCGCGCGCTCCCAGCCTCCTCGATACGCACTGAGGAAATAGGGACCAGGGGGTGGACCGGATTCGCCTCAGTTCGCGATATACGATCGCGGCCGTGGCGTTCACGCTAATAAACCTCAGGGAGGACCTGGAGGACCTCGGGTCCAACTTCGACGGCGCGCCGGACCTGGAGTTCCGCTTGGCGACCCGGGCGCTCGAGCTCGAGCACTCCGGCTTGAGCTACCAGCGCATCCCGCCCGGCTACCGCTTTCCGTACGGCCACACGCACAAAGAGCAGGAGGAGGTCTACGTGGTCCTGAGCGGAGGCGGGCGGATGAAGCTCGAGGACGAGATCGTCGAGCTCACCAAATGGGACGCGGTGCGCGTCCCGCCCGGTACCTGGCGAGGCTACGAGGCCGGAGCGGAAGGCCTCGAGATCCTCGTCGTCGGCGCACCCAACCTCGGCGGGTCTCCGCGGGACGACGTAGAGGGCCGGCGCGACTGGTGGGCCGACTAGCCCGTAGGCACAGCCTCTGTCGATTCCTCGCGCTGCGCCTTCGCCGCCTCGCGAAGCTGATGACGTTGCCGCCCGCTCCCCAGCGCCCGTGCTAGTCCGCGTCCGCCAGGAGGGCCATCGCCGCGTTGCGGCCGTTCAGGCCGATGACGCTGCCGCCGGGGTGGGTCGCGGCGCCGCAGAGGTAGAGCCCCTCGATCGGCGTGCGCGAGGCGAGGCGGTTCTCCCACATCTGGTCGGGGAAGCACTCGCCCTGGAAGATGCAGCCGCCCGTGAGCCCGATGCGCTCCTCGACGTCGGGCGGGCCGAGTACCTCGTACTCGACAACCTTGTCGCGGAAGCCGGGCGCGAAGCGCTCGATCATTCCGAAGACTTGGTCGGCGGCGTCCTCGCGGAGTCCGTCGTCCCAGTCCTCTGCGGTCGCGCCCGCCGGGGCGTACTGGCAAAAGGCGCTGATGACGTGGGCGCCGGGCGGCGCCACGGACGGATCGTCAGCCGTCTGCGAGTACATCTCCACGAACGCGATCTCAAGCTCGCCGCGCTCACATGCCTCGAACGCATCCTGCGCGGCGTCGAGGCTCTCGCGGCAGTTGACGGTGCCTGCCGCGGGCCAGGTCTCGCCGCCCGCCGCGGTCCAGCGCGGCAACTCCGAGACCGCGGCGTTCACCTTGACCACCGGGCTTCGCACCTTCCAGGCGGCGAGCCGGTCGGTGAACTCGCCGGGAGCGTCCGAGCCCTCCAGCATTCCGAGTAGGCGCTTCGGATCGGCGTTCACGACCACGCTGCGGGTGCTGAGGACCGTCCCGTCCTCCAGCTCTACGCACTCACCCGGCTTGAGACGCGCGACCGGGACGCCGCACGCGATCTCCACCCCTGCCTCGAGCGCGGCGTCGGCCATCGCGAAGGAGACCATCCCCATCCCGCCCTCGACGTAGCCCCATGAACCGGACGAGCCGTCGAGCTCGCCCATCGAGTGCATGAGGTGGATCATCGCCGTGCCGGGCGTCTTCGGGCCTCCGTAGGCGGCGATTAGCCCCTGGCCGTAAAGAGCGTCGCGGAGGCGCTCGTCGGTGACGTGCTGGTCGATGATGTCGGCGATGGAGGCCTCGAAGACGAGGTCGATCAGATCGGGGTCGCCGCCGAGCAGGTCTTCGATCTCGGAGCGCGTCGGCGCGTCGCCGACCCAGGTGTCTCGCTCGCCTTTGCGAAGGAGGCGCCGGCAGCGGTCGAAATGCTCGCTGTAGTCGACGTAGCCCTGGACCTCGGACTCGGCAAGGCCGAGTTCGCGAAGGCCGGCGACGGTTCGCTCTTCTTCGGCCCACTCGACGAATGCGGTCCCGTCCTCGAACGGGATGAAGAGGTCCGGCTGCGCGGGGCGGATCTTGATGCCGCGCTCGCGGAGGCCAAGCTCTGAGATGACCAGCGGGTCGAGGAGCCCGGCGACGTAGGCGCAAGGGCTGACGACGTAGCGGTCGTCCGAGAACGGGCGCTCCAGGGTGCAGGCGCCGCCAACTCGCTCTCGCCGCTCGCAGATCAAGACGCTCTTGCCTTCGCGCGCCAGATAAGTCGCGGCGCAGAGACCGTTGTGCCCCGCGCCGACCACGATGGCGTCCCAATCCTGGGCTGCGAGCTCGGAAACCGGCCGCGGCAGACCCAGCTCGCCGAGCGTTTCTGCAACCGGGTTCAAAAGGCTCTCAAGACCACCGCGAGGTGACGACCTTCTTGCGGGTGTAGAACTCGACCGCGTCGGCTCCGTTCGCGTGGAGGTCGCCGTCGATCGAGTCCTTCCAGCCCGAGAAGGGGAACCACGCCACGGGTGCGGCGACGCCGACGTTAACGCCGATCATCCCGGCCTCGACACCGAACCGGTACTCGCGCGCGGCCTCGCCGGAGGTGGTGAAGATCGAGCCCGCGTTGCCATAGCGCGAGCCGTTCACGAACTCGAGCGCGGCGTCGAGGTCGGAAACGCGGACGACTGTGAGAAGCGGCCCGAAGAGCTCCTCGCGGGCGAGCGCCCCCTCGGTGTCGGCGGTCTCGACGATGGTGGGCCCGATCATCGTCCCGGCCGGTCCGCCGTCCTCGGGCCCGGACTCGCGCCCGTCGAGAACGACCTCGTCGCCGTCACGCCCGGCGTTTTCGATCGCGCCGATGATCCGCTCTCGTGCTTCGGGCCCGACCAGCGGGCAGACCTCGACTCCCTCAGCATCGCCTGGGCCAGTACCGAGTTCCGCCGCGGCGTCGCGAAGCGCAGCGACCACCGCGTCCTGGCGGGCTTCATCACCTACAACCACAGCGACCGATCCCGCGAGGCAGCGCTGTCCGGCAGCGCCGAACGACGAGCTCATAATCGCCGGAACCGAGACGTCCAAGTCCGCATCGGGCATGACGACGAGCGAGTTCTTGGCGCCCCCGAGCGCCTGGCAGCGTTTGCCGGTGGCCGTCGAGCGCTCGGCGACGTACCGCGCGGTCGAGGCCTGACCGACGAAGGAGATGCCGTCGATCCCAGGGTGGTCGAGGAGCGCGTTCACCGCATCGTGGGCGCCGTGCACGAGGTTCACGACGCCGTCGGGGATCTCGTCCAGCTCAGCGGCCAGCTCGACGATCCGCTCAGACGGGCGCGGGTCGCGTTCGGACGGCTTGAGGATGAAGGTGTTACCGCAGGCGATCGCATAGGGCAGGAACCACAGCGGGATCATCGCCGGGAAGTTGAACGGCGTGATCGCGGCGCAGACGCCGACTGGCTGGCGCACGAGCTCAACGTCGACGCCGGTCGCGACTCCTTCGAGGTTCTCGCCCTTCAAGAGATGCGGGATCCCGCACGCCGCCTCGGTCGACTCGATGCCGCGGAGCACCTCGCCGCGCGCGTCATCGAGTGTCTTTCCCATGTCCTCGGTGACGAGCCGAGCGAGCTCCTCATGATTGGCCCAGAGCGCCTCGCGAAGCGCCATGACCGCACGCGCCCGCTTCTGCGGCGGGGTCGCCCGCCACGCCGGGAACGCCTCGCGCGCTGCGCTGACGGCCGCGTCCACGTCCGCCTCGCCGGAAAGCGGCACGAGCGCCGAGATCTCGGCCGTCGCGGGGTTTATGTCCTCGAGCGTCTCCGAGCCCGCAGCCTCGACCCAGCCGCCGCCGATGTAGTTGCGAAGCGTCCGGATGTCGGTGGCACGATCGCTCATGAACCGATTGTGACGCCTCGGGCCATGCCGAAACGTCCAAGAACGACGGTGAGCGTTGTGTTAGGTGCCTGACACCACGCGCCTACGCCCCCGCGCCGTCGCCCGGGGCTTTGTCGCCCGCGGCGTACGGGTACCACCAGTCCTTGATTCCGAGCTCTGTCTCGATGTGGACGTGCTTGGTCTCCTGAAACGCCTCGAGGCCCTCGCGGCCCAGCTCGCGGCCGAGGCCTGACTGCTTGAAGCCTCCGAAGGGGCCGGCGTCGTTGTCGGTGAGGGGGTCGTTAAACCAGACGGTGCCCGCCTTGATCTCGCGCATGCAGCGCAGGATGTTCTTGAGGTCGCGCGTGTAGATGTTTGCCCCCAGGCCGAACTGCGTGCCGTTCGCTAGCTCGATCGCCTCATCGAGCGAGCGAACGGGCACGATCGGCGCCACCGGGCCGAAGGTTTCCTCCCTGAGTAGCTGCGTCTCGGCGGGCATGCCCGTGACGACAGTGGGAGCGAAGAAGTGGCCGCGGTCATGGCCGGCGCGGTCGCCGCCCGTGAGCACCTCGGCGCCCGCCGACACAGCGGCCTCCAACTGCGCAGCCACCTTCTCGCGCTGGGGCGCGGAGACCATCGGGCCGACGTCGGTTCGCTCGTCCGTGGGATCGCCGACTACGAGCGAGTTGGTGTGATCGACGAAGGCGGCGACGTAGTCGTCGTAGACGTCCTCCATCACGTAGAAGCGCTCGGCCGAGGTGCAGACCTGCCCCGCGTTGAGGTATGCGGCCCAGGCGCCGCCGCGCGCCGCGACCTCGATCTCCGCGGCGACGTCCGAGCAGACGATGAAGGGGTCCTTGCCGCCCATCTCGAGGTTTACGCGTGCCATTCGGTCGAGGCAGGCGGCAGCCACCTTCTTTCCGGTCTCAACCGAGCCGGTGAAGGCGACCGCGTCGACGCCTTCGTGGGCCGAGATCGCGCCACCCACCTCACCGGCGCCGGCGACGATGTTCACGGTGCCCTCGGGCATGTGGTCGAAGACGTCCGCGATTGCAAGCGTTGAGAGCGGCGTTACCTCGGACGGCTTGCACACCGCTGCGTTCCCGGCAGCGAGGGCGGGCGCAAGCTTCCAAGCCAGGAGAAGGAGGGGGTAGTTCCAGGGGACGATGCAGCCCACAACGCCCAGCGGATCCTTGACGACCAGCGCGAGTTGGCTCGGCTCGATCGGGGGGATAACACGCCCGGCCGAGTCGCGGCCGATCTCGGCGTAATAGTCGAACGCAGCCGCGGTCCAGCCGACCTCGTCCGCGTTCTCCACCACCGGTTTCCCGCCCTCCGACGTCATCAGGGAAGCGAGCTCGCCGGTGCGGGATCGAAGCCGGTTGGCGACCTCGTGAAGCATCTCCGCGCGCTCGGTGGCGGGCGTCGACTCCCAGGCGCGAAAGCCATCCCGGGCCGCGGCTACCGCGTCGTTGACCTGATCCTTCGAAGCGGCTCCCACGCTGGCAACGGTCTCCTCGGAGAAGGGGTTTTCGACCTCGATCGCCTCCCCGTTGCCCTCCACCCGCTCGCCGCGGATGGAGAGTCTCGTCTCGGGCGTCGCCATGCGCCCGATCGTATCGCCGGTACCTGGTTTAGAAGACCCCCTCGCGTGGTAGCCCTTTACGGTGATAAAGCTGGGTCGCCGCGGCAGGGCGCACGCACGCGTGCGCGCCGGCAATGGATATCCTCGCGCCATGGACGCGGTGGGAGAAGTCGCCCGTGAATCGGGCGGAGACGGCATCGAGATCGTGGCCCTTGTGGGCGAGCACGATCTCGGCACGCTGCCACTCGTCCGGGATGCGTTCGAGGCAGCCGCAGGCGATGACAAGGCTTTGATCATCGACCTTTCGCCAGCAACGTTCGTCGATTCGTCCATCCTCGGCGCCGTGCTCGACGCACGGCGCCACGCGGGTGAGGCCGAGCTTGGATTCGCCGTCGCATGCGACGGTGCCGCCGAGCCGGTTCGCCGCGTTCTCGAGGTGACTGGATTGGCGGAGGAGCTGCCTGTGCATCCGACCCGCGAGGCGGCGCTCGAAGCGCTTGCCGTCGCACCCACCTAGGATCGATGAGCGCAGCGCCTACCGAGCTTCGCCTGGCGCTCGCCGCCAAGCCGGAGAATCTCGCGCTGGTGCGCCAGGCGCTCTCCGGGCTGGCTGACGGCGTCTCGATTCCCGAGCGCCCCCTGGCCGACCTCAAGCAGATCGCGACTGAGGCGTGTATGAACGCGGTGGTCCATGCCTATCCGGACCGCGACGACGGCCGGATCGACGTGAGCGCCAAGGCCTTGAACGGCGCGGTCGAGTTGCGCATCCGCGACTGGGGAGTCGGCTTCCGGCCGCGACCTGCCAGAGGCGACCACTCGCTTCGCCTCGGCTTGCCTCTCATCGCCTCCGTCGTGGACTCCTTCGCGATCGAGAGCCCGGAGGGCGGAGGCACCGCGCTCGTCGCCTGGGTGAAGACCCACGAGGAGGGTGAGGCTGCAGTGGCCGAGATGCCCCCAGCCCCGAAGGAGGCCGAAGTTGCGATCGACGCCGGAGCCTCGGCCAAGCCGGTTATCGCCCGCGTGCTCGCGATGGCCGCCACCCGGGCCGGCTTCTCGCTTGACCGCATGTCCGACGGCGTATTGGTCGGCGACGTGATCGCGGCCGGGAGGCCGGACGACTTTGCCGACGGGCGGGTGGGAATCGAAATCGCGGAATGCGGCCCGAACCTTTGCCTTCGGGTCGGTCCGTTTGAGGAGGGCGGAGCTGAGCGCATGGTCGAGCAGATGGAGCTCCCCGGCATGGGAGTCTCCGTCGCGAAGCTCGCCGAGCGCTTTGAGATCGAGCCGGACCCAGACGGCGACTACATCGCCATCGAGATCACCTCGGGCAACGCCGTACCCGCGTAGGTCGTTCAGTCCGAGACCTGCGCGCGCACCGCTTCCAGCGCGCGGCGCAACAGCCGGGACACGTGCATCTGCGAGATGCCGACCCGGGTCGCGATCTCCGACTGGGTGAGGTCCTCGACAAAGCGCAGGTGCAGGATCATCCGCTCGCGCTCCGGCAGGAGCTGAAGGGTCCGGCCGATCGCCTCGCCGTACTCGACGGTCTCATAAGAGGCGTCCACGTCGCCCAGCGTGTCCACCAGCGTCGCGGCGTCCTCGTCCGGTCCCACAGTCGCGTCGAGTGAGTACGGCCTTCGCGCGCTGGCAGCCTCCATCGCTTCGAGCACCTCTTCGATCTCAAGCCCCGTATGCGCGGCGACGTCGGTCGCCGAGGGCGCGCGCTGAAGCTTCGCCGGAAGATCGTCGGTCGCCCGCTCGATCAGGGCGATGCGCTCCTGAAGGCCGCGCGGCAAATGCACCTGGCGGCCCCGGTCGCGGAAGTGGCGCTTGAGCTCACCGAGGATCGTCGGTGCCGCATAGCTCGCGAACGTGTAGCCGAGCGTCGGGTCGAAGCCCTCGATCGCCTTGACGAGCCCGAGGCTCGCGACCTGCTGGAGGTCCTCGGTCGGCTCCGGCCCGCCGGCGTAGCGATTCGCGAGGCTCCGCGCAAGCGGCATGAAGCGGTTGACGAGCTCCTCGCGAATCTGCGGGCTGCGCTCGGCGTAGTAGCGCTCGAGCAGTTGCCCCTCGTCGGCCAGGTGCTCGTCGGCGCCGGGCACTCCGTCAATCCCCGTGGTCATCCGCCCCGAGTATGAAGGGAAGGGCCCCCTACGCCCGGATCATTCGTCCAGAGTTAACGTCAGCTTGATGTTGGGCGCACCGAAGCCATGCGTTCCGCCCGGCGCTGTTGCCAGATCACGGCGACGATCGCCACCACGGTGACCAAGAAGAGCATCGTCGCCAGCACGTTCACCTGAACGGGGATGCCGCGGAGCGCGACGCCATACACGTAAAGCGGGAAGGTCACGGTCGAGCCGGAGTTGAAGTTCGAGATGACGAAGTCGTCGATCGAGAGCGCGAAAGCAAGCAATCCTGCCGCAGCCACGCCGGGCATGATCAAGGGGAGCGTGATCTTCCTGAACGTGGTCCACGGGCCTGCGCCCAAATCGCGCGCCGCCTCCTCCAGCGAGCGGTCGAACCCGATCAGCCGGGAGCGCACGACGACCACGACGAAGGAGATCGAGAACATGATGTGCGCGATCAGGAGCGTCGTGAAGCCGAGCGGTAGCGAGTACACGATGAACATCGAGAGCAGGGCTGCACCGATGACGATCTCCGGCGAGGCCATCGGCAGGATGATCAAGAGGTTCGCCGCCTTGCGACCGCGGAACTGGTAGCGGACCAGGGCGAGCGCCATGGCTGTACCGATCGCGGTTGCGGCCAGGGTCGCCAAGGCGGCCAGCTTGAGCGACGTGAGGAGCGACTCGTTCAGCGCGTCGATGGCGAACGCGTCGCGCCAGTAGTCGAGGGTGAAGCCCTCGTTCAGCCCGAATGTGAGCCTTCCGGTGGGCGTGTCGCCAAAGGAGAAGACGGCGATCACCACGATTGGGATCAGCATGTAGGCGACTGCCAGGCAGGCGAAGATGATCAGCGCGTTGCGCTTCAGCCAGCCCCACGCCCTCACTAGGTCAACCCTCTTCCTCGTCGTCCGCGCCCATGAACGCCTCGGTGCCGGCCAGCCTGATGTAGATCAGGACCGTGATCAGGATGGCGGCCATCATCATGAATGACAGCGCCGCCGCCTCGGGGTAGTTTCGTTCGACCAGGTAAAGCGATTGGATCTTATTCCCGATCATCGCCTGCCCGGTGCCCCCGAGGATTTGCGCGTTCACGTAGTCGCCGAACGCGGGGATGAAGGTCAAGAGCACCCCGGCGACGATTCCCGGCGCGGTGAGTGGCAGCGTCACCTTGCGGAAGGTCGTGCGCGCGGACGCGTAGAGGTCCTTCCCCGCCTCGATCAGCCTGCCGTCGAGCTGCTCGAGGCTCGCGTAGATGGGCAGGATCATGAACGGCAAGAAGTTGTAGGTGAGCCCCGATATCACTGCCGCGGGCGTCGCCAAGAGGCGCCCATCGTCAGGTAAAGCACCGATCGTCTTCAGCAGATCGACGATAGGGCTGGAGTCGCTGAGGATCGTCTTCCACCCGATCGTCCGGATCAAATAGGTGGTGAAGAACGGTGCGATCACCGCGAACAGGAATACGAGGCGCCACTTGGGAGAGATCTTGAAGGCGATCGCGTAGGCGAGGGGATACGCGATCAAAAGAGCGATCAGCGTGGCTACTCCGGAGTAATAGACCGTGCGAAGGATCTGCTCGCCGCGGCCGTCGAGCGCGTCGGGGAAGTTCGACCACTCCCAGGTAAAGGCGAATCCGCCGCTCGCCAGGGAGCCGGAGCGAAGCGCCATCTCGCCCATGAAATACATCGGCACGATGAAGAACAGGACGAGCCAAACGACGCCGGGCCCTAAGAGGCCCGCGGGGATAAGGCCACCTTTGCGCGAGCCGCTCAAGCGCTCACCCCGAGACTACGTCCTCGAACGCCCCGGTGATGTCCTCCGCGCTCTCCACCGGCGGGTTTACCTGGGCCGTGCAGTCCTTGGTGAACTGATCGTCAGGGAAGACGAGTGGATTATTGGCCAGCGCCTTGTCGCCCTCCTTTAAAAAGACCTCCTTGACCCCGTCCACGGGGGTCACGTAGTTGATGTAGGCGGTGATCGGCGCCTGGACCTCAGGCTCGTACACATAGTTCATGTACTCGAGCGCGGCAGGCGCGTTCGGCGCTCCAACCGGGATCACCATGTTGTCCGTCCAGAGCATGCAGCCCTCGTCGGGCATCCGCCACTCGGCGTTGTCGTTGGAGATCAAGTAGCCGTCGCCGGACCAGCCGATCGACGCGACCGAGTTGCCGCTGGTGATGTCCTCGGTGTAATCGTTTCCGGTGAAGCGCCTGATCTGTCCGGCGTCCACCGCCTCGCGGATCTTTTCGACCGCGGCCATCCAGTCCTCGGTGGTTGCCGTGGCGGGGTCGACCCCGTCAGCCTTCATAACCAGCGGCACGGTGTCGCGCATCTCGTCAAGCATCGTCACCCGGCCCTTGTACTTCGGATCGAAGAGGTCGTTGATCGAGGTGACGTCCGGCGCCTCCTCGGTGTCCACCCAGATTCCGGTCATGCCGCTCTGCCAAGGGATCGCATACTTGCGGTCGGGGTCGAGCTCGGAGCTGCGGATGCCGGGACGGATGTTCTCGAACACCGTGGGGAGGTCGTCGTGGTCGACCTCCTGGAGATAGCCGAGGTCATACATCTGCTTGGCCATCCAGTCAGTGACGACCATGATGCTGCGATCACCCGACTCGCCCTGGTCGAGCAGTGGCTGCACCTTGCCGAAGAACGCCGTGTTGGAGTTGATGTCCTCGATGTACTCGATCTCGACCCCGGTACGGTCCGTGAATTGGGCAAGCGAGTTGTCCTTGCCGGGGTCCACGTAGCCGGGCCAGTTCGAGATCACGAGCTCGCCCTCCACCGGGCCGTTTTCCGCGGTCTCGACGTTGCCTGCGTTACCCGCCCCGACGATCCCACCGCAGGCGCTCAACCCGAGCGCCAAGGCGAGGGCCAGCGCGAGGAGGCCGCGTTGGCTCACCCGGACTCTTTCACCACGTGCATGTGCTCGGGTGCCCAGCTCAGGCTGACCCGCGCACCGCCACCCGGCAGCATGCTGCGCTCGGCTTCGTCCGCGTTAGGGACGAGGACCGTCATCGGCACGTCGCCGGCGAGCCGCACAACGATCTGCGTCGAGGTTCCGAGGTAGACCGAGGACTCGACCGTCCCCCCGACCGACGGCCATCCGTCGCGGGTCGAGCCCTCGTCCGTCGTGATGTGAAGCTTTTCGGGCCGGACGACCGCGTGACAGCGCTCGCCCGAGGCGAAGCCGTTCGTCTGGACATCGAGCTCAACCCCGGCATCGAGCTTGACGCGGGTGCGGCCCGCCGACGAATCTTCGACGACGCCAGGCATCAGGTTCGAGACGCCGATAAAGCCGGCGACGAAAGTGGTGGTCGGCCGCTCGTAGACGTCCTCCGGCGAGGCGAGCTGCTCGATCCGCCCGCGGTTCATCACCGCAATCCGGTCGGACATCGTTAGCGCCTCCTCCTGGTCGTGCGTCACGTAGACGAACGTGATCCCGACCTCGCGCTGAATGCGCTTGAGCTCGACCTGGAGTCCCTTGCGAAGCTTGAGGTCGAGCGCACCGAGGGGCTCGTCGAGGAGCAGCACCCGCGGGCGATTGACGATCGCGCGCGCGAGCGCGACGCGCTGCTGCTGCCCCCCGGAAAGCTGGGCGGGCTTGCGGTTCGCTTCGATAGCCAGGCCTACGCGCTCGAGTTCTTCGTCGACGCGTTGCTTGATCTCGCCGCCAGCTATTCCTTGACGCCTGAGCCCGAAGGCGACGTTGTCGGCAACGCTCATGTGGGGGAAGAGCGCGTAACTTTGGAAGACGGTGTTCGTCGGCCGCTTGTGCGAAGGGACCCCGACCACGTCGTTGCCGTCGATCAACACCTTGCCCTCGGTCGGCTCCTCGAAGCCGGCGATCATGCGAAGCGTCGTGGTCTTGCCGCATCCGGACGGACCTAGCAAGGTGAAGAACTCCCCGCTCGCGATCTCGAGATCGAGATCGTCAACGGCGACGAAGTCGCCGAAGCTCTTCGTCACCGACTCGAGGCTGACGCTCGGCTTCCCTTCCAAGACGGTCCTAGCCTATGCGCCGGAGCGTCGCTCCGCAACGGGCAAACTCCCCAAAACGTACGACAGCTCTTAGACGCTTTGGATAAAGCCAAGCGGGGAGATTTGCCCACAAAGGGCTTGCCTTTAGCGCGTCCGAGCATGTACGGTTGTACGGAACGTCCGCCGTTTCGGACAGCAACGCGAACGCCTACCCGGAGAGGAACCATGGAGAGCACCACGCTGTCAGGCGCTGCGAGCGGAACCGAGGCCAGCGCCGACCTTCAGGAACTCGCGCGCAAGCACCTGTGGCTCCACTTCACGCGGATGGGCGGCTACGACGCCGAGCACCCGATTCCGATCATCACGCGTGGCGAGGGCGTGTACGTCTATGACGAGCGCGGAAACCGCTACCTGGACGGCCTCTCCGGCCTCTTTTGCTGCAACGCGGGGCACGGCCGCGCCGAGATCGGCGAGGCGATGGAGGCGCAGGTGCGCGAACTCGACTTCGTCACCAACTGGAGCTACGCCCACCCTCGCGCAATCGAGCTCGCAGCCCGGATCGCCAGCCTCACGCCGGGCGATCTCAACCGCGTCTTCTTCACCTCGGGGGGATCCGAGGCGGTCGAGTCGGCTTTGAAGCTCGTCCGCCATTACTGGCGCACGCAGGGCCAAGGCCAAAAACACAAGATCATCGCCCGCGAGGTCGCCTATCACGGCACGACCATGGGCGCGCTCATGGCCACCGGCCTGACGGCCCTACGAACCCCCTACGAGCCGTTCGCCCCGGGCGGCTGCCACGTCCCGAACACGAACTCCTACCACTGGCCCGAGGACCGCGACCCGCTCTGGGCAGCCGAGAAGATCGCCGAGCGGATCGAGTTCGAAGGCGCCGAGACCGTGGCCGCGGTCATCCTCGAGCCGCTTCAAAACGCGGGCGGCTGCATCCCGCCCCAAGAGGGCTACTTCCAGCGCGTGCGTGAGATCTGCGACGAGCACGACGTACTCCTCATCTCCGACGAGGTGATCTGCGCCTGGGGCAGGCTCGGCCACTACTTCGGCTGCGAGCGCTACGGCTACCAGCCGGACATCATCACCTCGGCGAAGGCGCTGACCTCCGCCTACATCCCGATGGGCGCGATGATCGTCTCGGATCGCCTCTTCGAGCCGTTCTCGAAGGGGACGGCGTCGTTTACGCATGGCTTCACCTTCGCGGGCCACCCGGTGGCCGCCGCGGCCGCGATGGCGAACCTCGACATCTACGAGCGGGAGGACCTCTGCGGGCACGTGCTCAGAAAGGAGGGCGAGTTCCGAGCTTCGCTCGAGGAGCTCCGTGACATTCCGATCGTCGGCGACGTGCGCGGCGACGGCTTCTTCCACGCGCTCGAACTGGTCAAGAATCAGGAGACGAAGGAAGGGTTCAACGCCGACGAGTCCGAATGGCTCTTGCGCGGCTTCCTCTCCGGCGAGCTCTACAAGCGCGGGCTTATCTGCCGGGCGGACGATCGCGGCGACCCTGTAATCCAGCTCTCGCCTCCCCTTACATGCGACACCGCTGAGTTCGAGGAGATCGCTTCCATCCTGCGCGGCGTCCTCACCGAGGCAGCGGACCGGGTCGCCGCGGCCTGAGCAATGCTCACGGTCAACTCTCTCCTCTCCGACTGTGGCCTGGAGCTGGCTGCCGGTAAGTCGGCCCGGGGCCGCAGCGTCCGCTGGGTCGCTATCTCCGAGCACGAGGACCCGACGCCGTGGCTTTCAGGCGGGGAGATCGTCTTGACCACGGGCTACAACCTCGACACCGCGCAAAAGCAGCGCTCCTACGTAAGCCGTATCGCAAAGCACGGGGTGGCGGCGCTCGGCTTCGGCGTCGGCTTCGATCACGAGGCGGTGCCGGACGCGATGCTCGAAGCGGCGCGAAAGCACAAGATGCCGTTCTTCGAGGTGCCTTACGAGATGCCGTTCATCGCGATCTCGGAGCGCGCCGCGCAGCGCCTCGTCAACGAGCAGTACGACACACTCGCGCGCGGCACGAAGGTGCATGAGCAGCTTGAGCGCCTCGTGATCGAGGGCAGCGGTCTTTCGGAGATCACTGCCTCGATCGGCGCTTCGGTGGGAGGCACGGCCGAGGTCGTTGACGCTGAGCCAGGCGAGCTTTCCGAAGGCGCGCTTGCGGTACCTGTGCCCGGACGCCGTGGCGCTCCTCCCGCATCGTGGCTGGTCGTGTCCGCGAACGGGGGACAGCTCGGCGAATTCGAGCGCCTGATCGCCCGACAGGCTGCGATCGTGGTCGGCCTCGAGCTCATGCGCGAGCGGGTCGTCTAGAGACCGAGCGGCGGCTCGCCGGCGATCTCTTGGCCGACGCTCTCTCGGGGCGGCTCGATCCCGACGAGCTCGACGGACGGCTGCGGCCGTTCGGTATCGGCGCCGACGCGTCGGTCCTGGTGTTCTCGCTCTCAGACCCGCCCGCCGCAGAGAGAGCGCTTGAGGCCCACCTTGCCGGCGCCGGCGTTCCGGCGCTGGTCGCGACCGCGTCTACGGCATCCGGACCGCTCCTGTGCGCGGTGATCTCGGCCGGAGCGGAGGACCCGGTGGCGGTGGCTCGTGAGGCGCGAATCGTCCTCATCTCGGCCTATTCCGACGTGCGCGCCGCAGCCAGCCGGAGCGTGCCGGTTTCCTCCCTTCGGCGCGCGTTTCACGAGTCGCGCTGTGCGCTGGAAGCGACCTCGCTTCAGAATGGCGGCGGGCCGGACGTCGCCTCCCACTCAGACCTCGGCGCCTTCACCTTGCTCCTTGCTCTCCAGGATGACGAAGCGCTCCGCCTCTATGCCGATGGGCTGCTCGAACCGATCGGCCGCAACGAAGGCGACTACGGTGGCGAGCTCCTGCGCTCGCTCGAGGCGTTCATCGAGAACAATGGGAACTGGGAGCGAGCGGCTCGCCAGCTCTATTGCCACCGCCACACGCTCCGCTACCGCATTCGCAAGATCGAGGAGTTGACCGGCCGCGACCTGTCTCGTGCAACCGACCGCATCGAGCTGTGGCTGGCGTTGCGAGCACGCGAGCTTGTGAGATAAGGAGGCCCTGGTGCTTATCGGCGTTCCGACGGAGATCAAGACGGACGAGTACCGGGTCGCGCTGACGCCGATCGGCGCCCGGGAGCTCGCCGAGCACGGCCACGACGTGATCGTTCAGAAGGGCGCGGGGGAGGGGTCTGCGATCTCCGACGCCGACTACGAAGCGCAGGGCGTGCGGATCGTGCCGTCGGCAGAGGACGTGTGGGGCGAGGCCGAGATGGTCCTGAAGGTCAAAGAGCCGCAGATGCCGGAGGTGGAGATGCTCCGATCGGAGACGACCCTCTTCACGTACCTCCACCTCGCGCCGGCGCCGGAGCTGACCAAGGGGCTTTGCGACACGGGCGCGATTTGCATTGCCTATGAGACCGTCGAGGACAAGCACGGGAGGCTGCCGCTCCTCGCGCCGATGTCGGAGATCGCCGGCAAGATCGCGACGCAGGCTGGCGCCTTCATGCTCGAGAAGCCGCTTGGCGGCCGCGGCATTCTCCTCGGCGGAGTCCCAGGGGTCGCTGCGGCGAACGTAATGATCATCGGCGGTGGCGCGGTCGGGATGAATGCGGCCTTCATCGCTATCGGGATGGAGGCAGACGTCTTCGTCTACGACAAGTCCATCGACCGCCTGCGCGAGCTCGACACGACCTTCGGGGGGCGCGCGTCGACAGTCTTCTCGTCAACGCTTTCGATCGAGGAGCGCCTACCCGACGTCGACTTGGTGATCGGCGGCGTCCTGGTCCACGGGGCTCGCGCACCTCACGTGATCACCCGCAAGCAGCTGGGTTTGATGAAAAGAAGCGCGGTGCTCGTCGATGTCGCGATCGACCAGGGAGGATGCTTCGAGACGTCAAGGCCCACCACCCACTCCGACCCCACCTACGAGGTGGACGGGATCATTCATTACTGCGTGGCGAACATGCCTGGCGCCGTCCCGATTACCTCCACCTACGCGCTAACGAACGCCACGCTTCCCTACACGCTTGCTCTCGCCGACGACGGGGTCGTGGGGGCCGTCGGCCGCATCCCCGGCCTCAAGCCCGGCGTCAACGTCGCTCGCGGAAAGGTGACGCACGCAGCGGTCGCCGAAGGTGTGGGGATGGAATGCACGCCAGTCGAGGAGATCCTGGATTTCCCCGCGTCGCAGAATGGCTCACGCGATGGCGCGGGCGAGGACGCCGCCCGGGCAATGCCGGGCTCACACTAGGAATCAAGAGAGAAAGCAGAGGAGAAACAATCCATGTCCAAGTACGCAGTCATCAACCCCGCAACCGGCGAGACGGAGAAGGACTACGAGCAGATCTCCGACGACGATCTCGAGGCGGCGCTGGGGGCGGCGTCCGACGCTCATCGAGATTGGGGCATGAAGACAACAGTCGCGGAGCGCGCCGCGATGGTCAAGAAGGTTGCTGAGCTTCACGGAGAGCGGCGCGAAGCCCTCGCTGAGATTGCAGTTCGCGAGATGGGCAAGCCGATGGAGCAGGCGCTTGGCGAGGTCGACTTCTGCGTCGACATCTACGGCTTCAACGCCGACAACGGCGAGGAGATCCTGGCGGACGAGCCGATCGAACTCTTGGCGGGCGAAGGCTCGGCCCTGATCCGCCGGAGCTCGATCGGACCGCTTCTGGGCATCATGCCGTGGAACTTCCCGTACTACCAGGTGGCCCGCTTCGCCGGACCGAACCTCGTGGTGGGCAACACCATCCTGCTCAAGCCGGCGCACCAGTGCCCTGAGTCGGCGGAGGCCATCCAGGAGATCTTCAAGGATGCGGGCTTCCCCGATGGCGCTTATGCGACCATCCTGGCCTCGAACGAGCAGATCGAAAAAGTGATCGAGGATCCGCGGGTCCGGGGCGTTTCACTCACCGGATCCGAGCGCGCCGGAGCCGCCGTCGCCGAGATCGCCGGACGCAACCTGAAGAAGGTCGTGCTCGAGCTCGGCGGGTCTGATCCGTTCATCCTCCTGGGCGCCGACGATCTGGACGAGGCTGTTGAGGCGGCGGCCTCCGCCCGGCTTGACAACACCGGGCAGTCATGCAACGCCGCGAAGCGGTTCATCGTTGCCGACGAGCTCTACGACGACTTCCTCGAGAAGTTCACGGCAAAGGTGACGGCCGCCCAGCCGAGCGATCCGATGTCCGACGACGCCGAGATGGGCCCCCTCTCGTCATCCCAGGCTGCGGACACGCTCCAAGAGCAGATCGACCGGGCGGTCTCCCAGGGCGCCGAGATAAAGGGCGGCGATCGAAAGGACAACTTCTTCAACGGCGCTGTCCTGACTGGGATCACGCCGGAGAACGATGCTCACCACGAGGAGTTCTTCGGCCCGGTCGCGAGCGTTTACAAGGTCGGATCAGAGGAGGAGGCGATCGCGCTTGCCAACGACACGCCATACGGGCTGGGCTCGTACGTCTTCTCGAGCGATCCGGAGCAGGCCCAGAGGGTCGCGGACGGGCTCGAAACCGGGATGGTCTATGTAAACGGCGTCCTTCTCGACGGCGCCGAGCTGCCGTTCGGAGGAGTGAAGAACTCAGGCTTCGGCCGCGAGCTCGGCAAGTACGGCATGGACGAGTTCGTGAACAAGAAGCTGATCCGCGTCTTGAAGTAGCACGAGAACCCTCGCCTCGCGTTGCAGCGCGCCGCCTGAGGCTAAATGCCAATACCGTTCGTGTCGAAGATCGCAAGGAGGCGATGAACGGCAACGAGACAACCGATCGCGGAAACGCGGTACTCGACACGGCCGAGGAGCTGATCCGGCGTCGAGGGGCCGATGGCTGGTCGCTCGCCGAGTTGGCGGAGGCGGCGAACAAGTCCCACGAGAGCGTTCGAGCTGAGTTCGAATCCGAGTGGGATGTTTTTCGCCGGGTGATCTGCCGCGACGAGGAGCGTTGGGAGCACGGCATCCGGGACGCGCCGCACCGCGATGCCTCGGAGCACGTGATGCTGTTGCTCGAGGCCTGCGTTCACGACTACGACTGGACCTTTTGGATCGAGCTCTGGAGCATGGCTCTTCGCGAAGAGCGTGCTCGAAAGCTTCGCGAGGAGCTTGACCAGAGCTTTCGCGCGTTCGTAGAGGGGCTCGTCCAGAATGGTGTCGATTCCGGTGAGTTCACCGTGGCCGACACGCGTTCGACCGCGATCACGATCAGCACACTCATCGACGCGATGGCGCTCCAAGCCTCCCTGGGAGACACGACCGTCCGTCCCAACTACATGCTCGATGCGTGCGTGACCGTAGCGGGAGCGGTACTCAACGCCGAGCTCAAAATGCCGAAGCTGACGGAGTCCTAGCATGGCTGAGCACGCCCTCCCGGACGTGAACTGGGGCACGATCGTCGGAGCCGGGGCGGAGGCGATTAGAAGGCGGGGGATCAACGATCTCACCCTCGCCGACCTCGCCACTGCCCTTGACGTCGACGAAAGCGCTGTGTCGTACTGGTTCGCGGACCCTGGCCAGGTGCTGGTGGCTGTCATGGAGATGCGGATCAACTGGTTCCTCGACCAAGCGAGGACGAGAATGTCCCCGCTCACCTCCCAAACACAGCGCCTGCGCGAGTTTCTCGAGCTGACCTCCGCGGACCACGATGCGGCCTTCTGGATCGAGCTCTGGCGCCTCAGCATGCGGGACGAGGCGGCACGGCGGTCGCGGCAGACGCTCGCCGATGCATTTCGCCGCACCATCGCCGGCATAATCCGCGCGGGGCAGCGCTCGGGTGAGTTCGGTACGGCTTCACCCGACAAGGTGGCTCTGATCCTGGCGACCCTGATCAACGGGTTTTCGGTCACAGCGACACTCGAAGATCCCGAGGTCCGTCCAGAGTTGATGCTGGAGACGCTGATCGACACCGCTGAGCGGCTCCTGAGCATCGAGCTCAGATCCCCGGCGGCGTAGACGCCACATCTAGCGTTTTCGGTCCGGCCGTCGGTTGGCGCTGATCCGAACGGGCGGCAACCTCGAAGGAGGGGATAGGCGGAAAGCCGGTGCCGTCGGGAGGCGCGTACCGGACGCGGCTCGCGCTTCGGCCGCGGCTTTGACTGCACACACCCCGAATGGAGGTCAGATCGACATGACCGTACCCACGAACCCCGGCCGCAACGCCATCGCGCGTGCGGCGCAGGACCCCCACTCGCGGCGCAAGTTCCTTGTGCTGACGGGCGGAACCGGTGCGGCGGGCGCCTTCCTGGCGGCCTGCGGCGACGATGACGAGGACTCGACTACGAGTTCCGACACCTCGACAGAAATGGGCAGCACCGGCGATGCTCTTGCCGACGCAGGTTTTGGCGAGGGCGACGTCGGCATCCTGAACTATGCCCTGACCCTGGAGTACCTCGAGGCCGGCTTCTATAAAGCCGTAGCGGAGAGTGGCTTGTTCAAGGGCGACGATCTCGCACTGGTCGAGACGATCGGCGGCCACGAGCAGGAGCACGTAGATGCTTTGCTTGCCACGCTCAAGGACCTGGGCGAGGAGCCCGCTCCTGAGCCGGAGGCCGAGTTCCCCCTCGACGATGCAGAAACGGTCCTGAAGACGGCGGCAGAGGTCGAGAACCTCGGCGCGGCGGCTTACCTGGGCCAGGCGGCGAACATCGAGAACCCGGACATCCTCGCTGCCGCTCTCGCGATCCATACGGTCGAGGCTCGCCACGCCGCGCTCCTCAACACGCTGATCGGTGAGGACCCGACGCCGGACGGTGCGTTCGCGGTCCCGGCGGACCCGGAGACGGTCCTCGACGCTGTCCAGCCGTTCCTCAAGTCGTAAGCACGGATCCCAGAAAGGAGATTCGACAACATGACTGACAACACGAAAGCGGCACCTGAGCTCGAGAGCATCGAGTTCGAGCCCATTGACCGAAGCTCGTTCCTCATGAAGGGCATACTCGCGGCGGGCGCCACGTACGGCGCGTTTGCGGCCGGGCCCATGATCAGGAGGGCGTTCGCGCAGAGCAGCGGAAGCGAGGGTGACATCGAAATCCTCAACTTCGCCCTCACCCTCGAGTACCTCGAGACGGCCTTCTACGAGGAGGCCCTGAAGGAGGCGAAGCTCTCAAGCGACGTCAAGGCGCTTGCCGAACAGTTCGGCGAGGCGGAAGCCGAGCATGTCGCCGGCCTCACGCAGGCCATCGAGGATCTCGGCGGCAAGCCCGTCGAGGCGCCCGAGGTGGACTTCGGCGACGCGTTTTCCTCGGAGGACGCGTTCCTCCAGACCGGAGTCACGTTCGAGGACCTCGGCGTCAGCGCCTACAACGGCGCGGGCCCGATGATCTCGGCCAAGGAGCTCCTGGCCACGGCCGGGGCGATCGTTCAGGTCGAGGCCCGTCACGCGGCTGCCGTGCGCAACGCCGCGGGCGAGCCTGCAGCACCGGACGCGTTCGATCCGACCATGACGGTCGAGGAAGTAACGAAGGCCGTCCAGCCCTTCCTGGCCGGCTAGAGCGATCCATGACCAGATACCGCACAGGTATCTGCGCCGTAGCGGCGGCCCTCGCATTGGCGGGGGTCGCCGGCTGCGGTGACGACGAAGCCGGCGACCAGACAATCTCTGCCCCGTCTCCCGAGGCGGAGGCCGAGTCCTCGGAACCCGAGACATCCGAGTCCGGCGATGCCGTAGGGATCGTCGAGTTCGCCTTCGAGCCCGAAGAGCTCACGGTGCCCGCCGGCACCACAGTCACATTCACGAACCGGGACTCCGCCGCACACACCGCGACGGCTGACGACACATCCTTCGACACCGAAGAGCTAGGCAAGGGCGACTCAGCCGAGGAGACGTTCGACGAACCCGGTACGTACACCTACTTCTGCCGTTTCCACGTGTTCATGAAGGGCTCGGTCGTAGTCGAATAGACGTCCGAGCTGCCCAAAAAAGAAAGAGACAAAATGCCCAATATCGGTCCCATGGAAATCGCAATCGTTCTGATCATCGCGCTGGTCGTCTTCGGCCCGTCAAAGCTCCCCGAGCTCGGGAAGTCGGCAGGCAAGGGCTTTCGCGAGTTCAAGGACTCGGTGACCGGCAAGGACGAGGCGCCCAAGGCCCAGATCGACGAGCCCTCGGCTTCGAACTCTGGGGCCTGACCCCTACAGAGTTCGCACAGCCGCCGCGACGATCGCGGCGGCCGCCACGGCGCCGAGCATCCAGCTCCGCCGATAGGTGAAGACGGCGGCTGCAGCCGCAAGGCCTGCAGCCCGAGCGTCGAGCGTCCAGTCGCCATCGGCGTCTGTGAATGTGCCGACCACGATCAGAGCGGCCAGGATTGCCGGCGCCAAAAGGTCGATCACGTCCACGAATGGCCGTGGAAGATCGCGCCCGCCGAGAGCGATGGGCCCGATCGCCTTGGTCGCCACGGTGGTCGCGGCCAGCACGAGGACGGTTGCCCACACAGCGCTCACGACCCATCCCTGCCTGGCAGGAGTGCGATCAGAGCAGCCAGGCACGCGGCCATGATCGGCACGCCCGGCGGGGCTACCGGCGCGAGGCTCAGGGCGAGCGTGGCGCCCAGAAGCGCCGCGACCCAGCCACGCCGTCCTCTGCTTCCCTCGCCGAGCAGCAGCCCGAGGAAGAACGCGGGGAAGATCGCATCGAGCCCCAGCCGGTCGGGGTCGCCAATCAGATCGCCGGCCATCACCCCGAGCGCGGTGCCGCCGACCCACATCGGGTAGTTCACCAGCGTCACGCCCCACATATATGGCACGTCGTAGCGCCCCTCGCCGCGGTAAGACATCGCCCATCCCATGTCGATCAGGGGTTGCGCGGCCAGCCCGCGCCGTAACCAGCCGCCTCGCGTCGAGGCCGCGATGGAGATCCCCATCGGGAGGTAGCGCATGTTGAGGAGGGCGCCCGCCGCAATCGCAGCGCCCGCGCCGCCCCCCGCCGCGAGCACGGCCAGGGCTCCGAATTGGGCCGACCCCGCAAAGACTATGGCCGACATCACGATGGGTGCAGCCGTACCCATCACGGGCTCGGCGAGAACTCCGAACGACGTGCCGAGGAGAAGCGAGGCGAGGGCGATCGGCGTCCCTGCCTTCATCCCGCCACGAATCCCTACGCCCGAATCGTCCACGCTCCGAACCTAGCCACGGCCTGGCGCCTGGCTAGGTCATACAAATGAGAAGCGCGCCGGTGCGCGCGGAGTTCCTCCTAGAACTTCGGCTTGTGCCGCGCGGCGTTCTTCGAGACGTTCGCGAAGCCCGCGTTTACGTCCTTCGACCAGCCAGGTCCAGACTTGCCGTCGTCGGGCTGAGAAGTGTCGAAGCGAAGGCCCGCGATAACGACGAAGACGTGTCCCGAATCGCCGTACCAGGTGATCCACTTACCCTTGCCGCGCTTGCCAAGGCGGCCAAAGTCCCCCGAGACCATCGGGCCGTCGATGATGCCGGCGCCCTTGCGCCCGAGCACGTAGCTCACCGCGCCGGAGCAGTCGTAACCCCGAGCTCGGTGGCCGCCGCCGTATTCGTACGGGTACTTGTCGATTTCGTTTCCGGCCTTGATCGCTCTCTTGACGCGACGGGGAGCCGAGGCCGGCGGGACCGCCGTGCCGTCACGCTTGAGCTTTGCCTTGTCTCCAGCAACGCCGCCGCCTCCGCCGCCGCCGCCGTCACCGCCTCCCGAGCCGATCCCGCCGCCGCCTGCGACTGACGTCGCGGGCAGCGCAAGAGCCGCCGCGGCACACATCGCAAGCGCTGCGGCTCGGTGTGGCTTGCTCGTTCGAAGGTTTTTGGGCTCTGAAATCAAGTCGGTCTCCTTGTAAGCGCCTACGGGGTTAGCTGACGGGCTGGCGCTTTAGGAGTCGCGCCCCCTCCGTTTAAGGAGAGTTAGCCCCAACGTTCGGTTCCCCCGATCCGCCCCACGGTGTGGCGCGGACTCGGCTACCGGTTTTCAAGAACTGATGTGCGGCAGGTTAGCAAAGTGCAATGACTATTGCTAGCGGTTGCTCACGAAGCGCCTGTTTCAGGCGTCAAAGCAGCTGATTCGCGCGTTGCGGTACATGCAGGGACTTGATTCCTTCGTGGGGCCGTGGGGTCGGTAGGGTCAGGGATAATGGTGCTCAGCGGCAAGACGGCACTCCTCACGGGGGCAACCGGCGGGCTTGGGCGTGCGATTGCGACGGCCCTCACCGAGCACGGAGTGAGCCTGGTCCTCTCGTCGCGCAAGCCGGAGGAACTCGAGGCTCTGGCGGCCGAGTTGCCCGGCGAGCACCGCGTGGTTGTCTCCGACCTCGCAGAATCCGGTGCCGCCGTGGCGCTAGTGGCCGAGGCGGGCGACATCGACATCCTCGTGGCGAACGCTGCGCTCCCCGCTTCGGGCAAGCTCGACGGCTTCTCCCAAGCCGAGGTGGAACGGGCGCTGCGGGTGAACTTCGAGAGCCCGGTCTTGATGGCGCATGCGCTCGTGCCCCAGTTGGCGGAGCGGGGCGGCGGTCACGTCGTGATGATCGGTTCGCTCTCGGGCGTAGCGGCGACCGCGCGACAGTCGCTCTATAACGGAACCAAGTTCGGGCTCCGCGGCTTCACCCTCGCTCTTCGGGAGGACATGCGGGGAACCGGAGTCGGTGTTTCGCTCGTTGAGCCCGGCTTCGTCCGCGAGGCAGGGATGTTCGCCGACTCGGGAGCGAACGCTCCGGCCGGACTGGGAACGACTACCCCCCAGAAAGTCGCGGCAGCGGTGGTCGGGGCGATCGAAAAGAACCGCGGCGAGGTCGCCGTCGCCCCGTTTCACCAGGTCAGGCTCGCAAAGTTCGCCGGGAGCCACCCCGAGATAGCCGGAAGGCTTTCCGGCAATGCCGCAACCAAGGCCGCGGACGAGGTCGCCCGCGGCCAAGCCCACAAGCGCTGAACGTCCAGCGATAGGCGCTATAGCGCCCAGCGTCGGACGTTCGCGGTCAGTTGCCCATCGCGATCGACTGGTTCCAGGTGCCGCGGTCGAAGAACTCGAGTTCTGGCGTGGCTCCTGCTCCCTGGGCACTCACGGGGTAGAGGCGGCGCGGCTCGCGCCAGGTCGCGACGTCGTCTGAGCCGAAGCGTTGCGCCAGCTTCTTGTGCGCTCTGTTCGCCGCCTTCGCGTAGTTGCGCGGCCCGAGCTTCCGTAGCGCAGCAGCCTCGCCGTTCGTGATGTCGAACATGTGCGAGTTCGAAGTCTCGCCGGCGATGCCCACGCCCTTGGCGCCGAGCCTCTTCAGCAGGATCCGCTCGTTCTGGTCCTTCAGCTCCTCCCAGATCGCGACGCCTGGGTCAACAGTGCCGTTCCCGTCCTCCTCGTCGTAGGAGCCGTTCCATGCGGCGAGGGCATCGAGCACCTCCCGGCCGTCGGCGTTCGCCAAGGGGCGGGCCTGCGCGAACTTGCCCTTGTCGCGCAGTGGGAACTGCTGTGCTGTCGTGCCTGAGGTGAGCGCGATGTCGGTCGAGCGCCGGAAGCTGGGGTTGTTCGCGACCCTGCCTACGAGCTTGAAGAGAATGCCAACGCGATGAAGCCGGCCCGTCGCCCGCTCAAGCGCCTCCGAGTCCCCGTTGGTCCAACCGGCCGAGGGAACGTTGTTCCACTGCGCGAGCCAGCCCTGAGGTGGATCTACTACCTGCGGGCGCTTGTCCTTCGGCAGGAACCCTCGCCACTCGGCCTTCCCGGTCCCGGGCATGGGCAGCCGCTCGTCCCACTGCTTCGGCTTGAGCTGGTGGAGGCCGGGATGCCAGTAGCCGATGTGGCCGGCAGAATCGGTCGCGATCACGTTCTCATTCCAGGTGACGGAGTCCATGGCCTCGTCGACGTCTGAGATGTTCTTCGCCCGGTTGAGCTTGTCCAGGCCGACGATCGTCTCGAGCTCGCGAGTCCAGATCGCGTAGCGGCGAGCGAGCGCGATGCCGTCGCCGTTCGCCTGGACCGGCCCGTGGACGGTGCGGCAGATCCGCTCCGTCGTCGTGCCCGCGGGCGTCGGCGCCGAGCTCGATCCGCCGCTTTCGATCAGGCCGGTGAGGGTGCCGGGCAGGTCGGTCGGCGGCGACTTCCAGGTGAACTGCTCGTCGCGGCAGGCCATGGGGCGATCCTCGCCCTTGAACCGGTAGGTCTCAGGGCCCGTGACCTTCTCCACGTAGAGGTCGTCCTCGTCCGAGAGACCGGAAGTGAAGCCCCAGGCGACCTTGCCGTTGTGGCCGATTCCGACCAGGGGTATGCCCGCGGCGCTCACACCGTGGATGTTCGGAAGCTGCGGCGAGTGGAGCTCGAACTCGACGAAGAGCTCGGGCACGGAGAATCCGAGCTGCGGGCCGTTGTAGAGGTAGCCGCGGCCTGCGTCGCGAATCGCCCACATGAACGAGCCGCCCGGGCTGGGGAGGATGCTCCGGAGCCCCGCGCCCGGCTCGTCGGCAGCGGATTCGGTCGTGGCCGCTGCGCGCGGGATCTCCTCGCTCGTGTCGACCACGCTTTCGAGGTCTTGCTTCGCCAGGAACTTCTGTGACTTGCGAAAGCCCTTGCGCTGATCGGATCGGGAGCGGCCCGGTTGCGCTGGAAAGACTCCCTCCGAGCGCGGAACCGTCGAGAGCTGACCGGGAGTGCGAACGGGAAGGAGCTGGTTGAACGCCCTCGGCCCGGCGTCGGCGAGCGCCAGGGCGTTTCTGAGCTCGCCGCCGTCTCCGGAGGGGACCGTGCGAGCGAGGAAGATGCCGACGCGAGCGGAGTCGATGATCGTCCATTCCGCGATCGGGAGCGCTTGGAGCGCGGCGAACTCGCCCGGCATCTCGAGGGCTCCCGGTCCCTGCACGTAGTCGATGTAGGCGTTGATCCCGTCGGCGTAGGACTGAGTGCGATCGATCAGGCGCTGCGGCGCCTCGTCCATCATCGCCTCGACCTCGGCGTCGGTGTAGTAGTCGCGGCGGGCGATCAGATCGTCATCCAGGTAGCCCGGGCCGACGATCTCCGCGAGACGCCCCGACGTCGCTCGCCGGAAGAGCTCGAGCTGAAAGAGCCGGTCCTGGGCGACGGCGTAGCCGACTCCGAACCACGCATCGTCCTCGGTCTCGCCGCTGATGGTCGGCACCCCGAACTCGTCGCGCGTGATCGTCACGCCTGCGCGGGGTGACTCCGGCGCGCCGACAGCGGGCTGGTTGAACCCGATGTCGCGGTATTCGAAGTCCTCGTAAAGCTCAGTCTGGTCCGTCAGGTGCGGCGAGCCGGTGCCGCTGGCGACGCCCGTGATCGAGACGTATCCGCTTTGCCCGGGCGGGAGCACGCCCAGGGCGTCGAGCGTTTCCGCGTGCGACGGCGCGGGTGCGGCGACCAAGCCAAGAAGGGTGAGTCCGACAGCGGCGGGTAAGCGTTTCATGGAGACCGCGAAGCTACCGCTAAGCGCGCTTCGGCGCGCCGGTCATAATCGGACCGCACGACAAATTCGGCAGAACGACACCCGGAAAGAGGACCCATGACGGACAGCTTCGGAGCCAAGGACACGCTCGACGTCTCGGGAAACGAGTACGAGATCTACCGGCTCGACGCGCTTCAGGAGAAGTTCGACGTTGCGCGGCTTCCATATTCGCTCAAGGTTCTCCTCGAGAACACTCTCCGACTCGAGGATGGGGAGTCAGTGACCGAGGACGATGTCGAGACGATCGCGGGCTGGGACGCGAGCGCCGAGCCGTCCGAGGAGATTCCCTACCAGCCGGCTCGGGTCCTCATGCAGGACTTCACCGGCGTTCCCGCCGTCGTTGACCTCGCGGCGATGCGGGATGCGATGGAAGACCTCGGCTCGGACCCGAAGAAGATCAATCCGCTGGTGCCCGTCGATCTCGTGATCGACCACTCGGTGCAGGTGGACGCCTTCGGGAACGAGCGCGCCTTCGACATCAACGCCGACCGCGACTACGAGCGAAACGAGGAGCGCTACGCGTTCCTTCGCTGGGGCCAGCAGGCGTTCGACAACTTCCGCGTCGTGCCGCCCGCCACCGGCATCTGCCACCAGGTGAACCTGGAGTACATCTCCGAGGTCGTCTTCAGTCGCGAGAAGGACGGTGTGATGCAGGCCTATCCCGACACCCTCGTCGGCACGGACTCGCACACGACGATGGTGAACGGATTGGGCGTCTTGGGCTGGGGCGTCGGCGGGATCGAGGCCGAGGCGGCGATGCTCGGCCAGCCCATTTCGATGCTCCTCCCGCAGGTGCTGGGCTTTCGCCTGGACGGCGAGTTGCCCGAGGGCGCGACCGCGACAGACCTCGTCCTCACCGTCACCGAGATGCTCCGCGAGCGCGGCGTCGTCTCGAAGTTCGTCGAGTTCTTCGGCCCCGGCCTCCACACGCTCGGCCTGGCCGACCGGGCGACGATCGGCAACATGTCTCCCGAGTTCGGATCGACCTGCGCGATCTTTCCCGTGGACAAGGAAACGCTCCGCTACCTCGAGTTCACAGGCCGGCCCACCGAGACGATCGAGCTCGTCGACGCCTATGCACGCGAGCAGGGGATGTTCCACACAGAAGACTCCGAGGACCCGACGTTCTCCGATCAGATCGATCTCGACCTGGGCTCGGTCGAGCCTTCGATCGCCGGGCCCAAGCGCCCGCAGGACAGGATCGCCCTCACCGATGCGAAGGGTGCCTTCCTCGAGTCGCTCGCCGAGTTCGACGAGGGGGCCGCGAAGAAGCTCACGAACGGCCATGACAAGGCGATGGCCGACACGTTCCCCGCCTCCGATCCTCCTGGCGAGAACGGCGAGTCGGAGGCCGGGAAGCCACGCAAGCGAGGGGATGGAGGGACCGCGGTCGAAGAGCGCGAGGCCAATCCGGTCGAGGTCACCCTCGAGGACGGTACGGAAACCACGCTCGACCACGGCCGGGTCGTGATCGCGGCCATCACGAGCTGCACTAACACCTCTAACCCGTCGGTGATGCTCGGCGCCGGGCTCTTGGCGCGCAAAGCAGTCGAGGCGGGGCTCGAGCGGAAGCCGTGGGTGAAGACCTCGCTCGCTCCCGGCTCGACGGTCGTGACCGAGTACCTGAGGCGCGCCGGGCTCGACGAGTACTTGGACAAGCTCGGGTTCAACCTCGTGGGCTACGGCTGCACGACATGCATCGGCAACTCGGGGCCGCTTCCCGAGGCGATCTCGGAGGCTGTGGCCGAGAACGACTTGGTCGTCTGCGCCGTGCTCTCGGGCAACCGCAATTTCGAGGGGCGCATCAACCAGGACGTTCGCAACAACTATCTCGCCTCGCCGCCGCTCTGCGTCGCCTACGCGCTGACCGGGCGGATGGACACAGACATCTTCGACGAGCCGCTCGGGCGGGGGTCCGATGGAGAGGACGTCTACCTGAAAGACATCTGGCCCTCCTCCGAAGAGATCAAGGAGGCGGTCGCCGAAGCGGTCCGCTCCGAGATGTTCACCGAGGGCTACTCGGACGTCTTCGAGGGCGACGAGCGCTGGCAGGGACTTGACACCCCGGACGGCGACCGCTACACGTGGCCGGACTCGACCTATGTTCAAAAGCCGTCGTTCTTCGAGGGTATGGCTGAGGAGCCCGCAGAGGTCGAACCGATCGAGGGCGCCCGCGTCCTCGCGGTGCTCGGCGACTCGGTCACGACCGACCACATCTCACCGGCAGGCGCGATCAAGAAGGCGAGCCCGGCCGGCGAGTGGCTGATTGAAAACGGCGTCGAGCCAGGCGACTTCAACTCCTACGGCTCTCGGCGCGGCAACCACGAGGTGATGATCCGTGGCACCTTCGCGAACATCCGGCTTCGGAACAAGCTGGTCGAGAAGGAAGGCGGCTTCACCCTGGGCCCCGACGGCGATGAGACGACGATTTATGAGGCCGCTATGGCCTATGCCGAAGACGATGTGCCGCTCGTTGTGCTGGCGGGCAAGGAGTACGGCTCGGGATCGTCGCGAGATTGGGCGGCGAAGGGAACCTCGCTCCTCGGCGTCCGCGCTGTAATCGCGGAGAGCTTCGAGCGCATTCACCGCTCGAACCTGATCGGCATGGGCGTCCTTCCGCTCCAGTTTCCTGACGGCGAGTCCGCGGAGTCGCTCGGCCTCGGGGGCGATGAGACGTTCGACTTCGACGGCCTTTCAGAAGCGCTCGACGCGTCCACCTCGGAGAAGCGGACGCTCAAGGTGAAGGCATCAGGCAACTCGGGCTCAGACGTAGAGTTCGAGGCGATGGTGCGCCTTGACACCCCGAACGAGGTGCGCTACTACCAGCACGGCGGCATCCTCCACCGGGTCCTGCGCGAGCTGAAGTAGAGGAGTTCCCCACCGACCTTTCCGGCAGGGGTGCCGGATTTGAGATAGAGTCCCAACACGCCTTCGGGGGGAAAGTTGCGCAAGCTATTGACAGCGGGCCTCTCGATCGGTCATAGTGGATTGCGAACGAGCCGTCAGGGAGCGGAATAAAGGGACCAAAGAACGATTTCATAAGGCTCGTCCCCGGCCAGTCCCGCCTCCGGGGGCGAACGCGTCGGCATCCCTCCCTGGCTACCGACGCGCTGGGCGCGGGCGCGGGCCGTGTGGACCCCCTGCCTCCCACGGCCCCGCCCCGCCTTCTACTTTTCGGTCGCTGCAAATCTGCGCCTGGTGGCGTCCTCGGATGATCGTCTCGCTCACGTAGGATTTACCTACGCTCGCTTCGCCGATCATCCTGCGTCCTAGCCAGGCTTGATTTTCACGACCTCCGGATTGGGTTCTCGCTTTTTCGTTCGATCCAGTGGATCGCTATGACGCTTCCGACGGGGCCGACCGGAGTTAGGGTCGCCGCGAGCAGGGTGTAGGGAGCCTGGTGGCGCAGGACTGCGATCCAGATCAGGATCGCGAGGGCGATGAAGCCGATCCCATGCGCTAGGCCCGCGTAGAAGGTTGCATCCTCGAAGCCGGGCGCCAGCCAGACGATCAGCAAGATCGCGAACAGCACGAGCTCGACGTACGAGGCGATCTTGACCAAGCCGAACATCGGGCCGGGCTTTGGCTTTCGCAAGACCTCGGACGGTCTCTCGGCGAGTCCGGCGGTGACCTCTGGGGCGCTCACGCGCTGAGTTTGGCAGTCGAGGTGCGAGTGTCCGGGATATCCATCGCTCGTACAACGCCGCTGCTCGAGGTTTGGACAGAGGTCCATAGGAAAGGCCCGACTCGCAGGGGAAACTGGCCTCCATGCAGAGCCCCTTGAGCAAAGCGACAGGTCGATCGGTCCGAGACGTGGCACTGGTGGCGCGCGCGGCGCGGCACCTGACCGGACCGAATTCCCGGCGGACCCAGCCGCCGGGCCGGATCGCTGTCAAGGCGCACTGAACTGACGCGGAGAGTCGCGGACGCCCGTCCCCGTCAGGGGCGGGCGTTTCGCTGGGCCAACGCTCTTCGCCGCGTGGGTCCGACCGCCCTCCTGATCTCGGCGATTACCCAGGCTGGCCTCTCGGTGATGTCGAACCAGGTGAATCGCAAGACGACGTAGCCGGCGAGCTGGAGCTCGTTCGTCTTGCCGATGTCCCTCGCCCACGTTCTTGCGTCCGAGTGGAAGGCGTAAGAGTCTGCTTCGACGACCACTCGCTGCTCGGACCACACCAGGTCCCGCTCCTTGCCCAAGAGGTAGGCGTTTACCTCGGGCTCGGGAAGGTCCGAAGAGCGGATCAGCTTCAGCAGCTGCCGCTCCATTTCGCGCTTCGGCTTCTTCGGTGAGTGCTTGCCGAGCAGCTTCGCCAACCGCCGAACGCCCGGCTTTCCCGGATTTCGCTCGAGTTGCTCCTGGAGGTCTCGCGGCTTCGCCAGCCTCGGGATCGCTTCGGCGCACATCTCCTCAAGGAGGTAAGTCTCGCTCGGACTCAGAACCGCAGCGCAGTCGAGGATCGTCCGGGCGGCGGTCGTGCACTTGATCCGCTCAACCGAGGTGATGTCGCAGGGATCGAGCGCCGCTTTGCGGACGATCAGGCCGGGGCGGCTCGAATCTCCTCGCGGAGTCGTCACCCAGGAGGATGTCTTAGCCGGCCAAGGCAAGAGCCCGAGGAGCTTGGCGGCGCTTCGATGGCTGATCACCGCCTGGCCGCGGAACGCGAGGATCGCGGCCGCCTCGTAGGCGAGCGGGGCCGTGGCAACGTGGCCGACGAGGTAAACGCCGCGGTGAATCGGCCGAAGGCGCCCGTCGGCGATCCGTGCAGCAATCTCATGTCGAGTCACGCCACGAGCGATTAACTGCCACCGGGCGACGGCGCCGTGCTGAAGGTCAGCGAGCGCCCCAATGATCGAATCTGCAGATCGAGGTCGGAGTTGTGCCGCCACACGCGGTACAACCCCGCCGGATCATGTGACGCCCCCCGTGCGGCGGCCGAGAGCCTGAGGAACTTCGCGGCGCTGGTGTCGGCAGGCGCGCCTACGAAGACAGCGCCGTAAGCACGATCCGCTCCTGCTCGGAGCGATGTGCCGCCGGGTAACCCTCGGACGGCGAGGAGCGTTGCGGGCGGCCGATGTAGGAGAACTCGACGCCGTCCGGCACGAGCTCCGGCATCCGCCGCGCCATGACCGAGTAGGCGCCCATGTTCTTCGGCTCTTCCTGGAGCCAGGCGATTTGCTTCAGGTTCGGATAGCGCTCGATCAGCTCGCGGATCTGGTCTCGGGCAAACGGATAGAGCAGCTCGACGCGGGCGACGGCTACGTTCGAAGCCTCCTCGCGCTTGTCGTGTCCGTCGAGGTCGTAGTAGACCTTGCCCGAGCAAAGGACGAGCTTCGTGATCTCCTCCTCTGACCCCTGCGCGCGCGGGTCCGAGAGGACGAACTGGAAAGTGCCGCTGGTCAGGTCCGAGAGCTTGGACGAAGCGCCGTCGAGACGCAGGAGGCCCTTCGGCGTGAAGACGATCAGCGGGCGCGGCTTCGCGATCCGCGCCTGGCGGCGGATGAGATGGAAGTACTGTGCCGCGGTCGTGGGGTTCGCAAGTCGGATGTTGCCCTCGGCGGCGAGCTGGATGAACCGCTCGATGCGGGCGCTCGAGTGCTCGGGGCCCGATCCCTCGTACCCGTGGGGGAGAAGCAGCGTGAGCCGCGTCGTTTGGCCCCACTTCGACTCTCCGGCGACCAGGAACTGGTCGATGATCACCTGCGCCGAGTTGGCAAAGTCGCCGAACTGCGCCTCCCACAGGATGAGGCTCTCGGGCGAGGCCGCGGAGTAGCCGTACTCGAACCCGAGGCAGGCGATTTCGCTCAGGGGGCTGTTGTGGACCTCGAAGGGAGCGAGCGCGCCCGAGAGGTTCTGGATCGGCGCGAACCTGAGGCCCGTCTTCTCGTCGTGGAGGACGAGATGGCGATTGGAGAAGGTGCCGCGCTCGGTGTCCTGCCCCGTGAGGCGGATGTGCGTTCCCTCGGTCAAGAGCGATGCGTAGGCGAGCGCCTCGGCGTGGCCCCACTCGATCGGACCCTCGTCGAGGATCTCGATGCGCTTCTCCAGCGGCTTTTTCAGCTTGCGGTGGATCGCGAAGCCGTCCGGGACCCGGATCAGCTCCTCGTTAAGCGTGCGGATGCGCTTCTCGGAGACGGCCGTCTCGACCTCCGGCGACTTGGTGCGGTCGAGCTCGCCGGTGCCAACGTGGGTCGAGGTCGGATCCTCGTAGTCGCCCGTCTCCATCTTCGCCCGCAGGCTCTTGAGCGTGTCCGACAGCGTCTCCTGGATCTGGTTGGCATCCGCCTCGACGTCCTCGGTCGTGACGACGCCTTCCTTGATCAGCTGTCCCGCGTAGATCTCGGACACCGGCGTGTGAGCCTTGATCTGCGCAGCCATCTTTGGCTGCGTGTAGGCGGGCTCGTCAGTCTCGTTGTGGCCGTAGCGCCGGTAGCCGATCACGTCGATGACCACATCACGCGCGAAGCGCTCGCGGTAGCCCATCGCCAGGCGCATCGCCGACATGCAGCCCTCGACGTCGTCCGCGTTCACGTGGATGATCGGGCAGTTGTAGCCCTTGGCGAGATCGCCGGCATATGGCGTCGAGCGATCCTCAGCGGGGTCGGTCGTGAAGCCCACCTGGTTGTCGGTGATGATGTGGATCGTGCCGCCGGTCGAGTAGCCCTCGAGCGACTGGAGGTTGAGCGTCTCCGCGACGACGCCCTGGCCTGGGAACGCGGCGTCGCCGTGGAGGAGCAACGGCACAGCGACGTGCGGGCTGTGGTGAAGGCGCGGGCCGGAGTGCTCGGTCTGCGCCGCGCGAGCGCCGCCCGTCACGACCGGGTCCACGAACTCGAGGTGAGACGGGTTCGGATACATCCGGACGCGGATCTCCTCACCGTCCGGAGTCGAGAAGATGCCCTCGGCGCCGTGGTGGTACTTGACGTCGCCAGTACCCGAGTGGGGGATCGCCGCGATCGCCTTGACCCGGTCGAGCGCCTTCGCGCCCTCGAACTCGGCCATGATCGACTCGGCGGAGCGCCCGAGATTGTGAACGAGCACGCTCAGACGCCCGCGGTGCGCCATCCCGATCACGACCTCCTCGGCTCCGCCCGAGCGGGCCTGAGTTACGAGCGAGTCGATCATCGGCACCACCACGTCAAGGCCCTCGATCGAGAACATCTTCTGGCCGAGGTAGGCCTTTTGGATGAAGCGCTCGAATCCGAAGACCTCGAGAAGGCGCTTGAGGAGCGCCTTCTTCTCGTCAGCCTCCAGCGGCGCGCGGTGGGCGCCGGTTTCGATCCTCTCGCGCAGCCACATGCGCTGCTGGTGCGAGGAGAGATGCTCGATCTGGTAGGCCACGGTGCCGCAATAGGCGTCTCGCATCCGCGGCAGGGCGTCGAGGAGCGTCTCGCCCTCGACTCCGATCCGCAGGATCGAGGCCGGGATCTGCGACATCAGCTCCGGGGTCAGGTTGAGGCTTTCGGGCTCGAGCGCCGGGTCGCCCTTCGGCTCGCCCTCGGCGAGCGGGTTGACGCGAGCGGCGAGGTGTCCGTGGGTCCGGAAGGCCTTGAGGAGAGAGGTCGCTGCCTGGACGGCCTGGAGCAGCTCCCGGTCCGGCTCGGCGGCGACCATCGCGCCCGCGCCGGCCGCACCGGCGGCGGGAAGGGGCGGGGCGGAGGCGGCTGCGGGATGGGCGTTGGCGACGACGCGGTCGGAAATGCCGAGGTCGTGCGCGACCGTCTCGTAGAAGTCGTCCTCGCCCTGGAGGTACTGGTCGATTTGACGCAGGAACGCCCCCGACTCGGCGCCCTGGATGATCCGGTGATCGTAGGTTGAGGTCATCGTCGTGACCTTCGAGACGCCCAGCGCCCTCAGCTTCTCAGCCGGCGCGTGCGCCCACTCGACCGGGTAGGCGATGGAGCCGACCGCGACGATCGTGCCCTGGCCCTGCATGAGGCGCGGCACCGACGCAACTGTGCCGATGCCGCCTGGGTTGGTCAGCGTGATGTTCGTCCCCTGGAAGTCGTCCGCTGTGAGCTTGTTCTCGCGCGTCTTCGAGATCAGGTCCTCGTAATAGGTGTGGAAGCCCTGGAAGTCGAGCCCGTCGGCGCCGCGGATGCAGGGCACCATGAGCGAGCGCGAGCCGTCCTTTCGCTCGACGTCGACCGCGATGCCGAGGTTGATGCCGGATCCCACCGTCACCCATGCCTTCTCGTCGTGCTCGGCATAAGTGCGCGCCATCACGTGGTGCTGAGATGCCGCGCGGACGATCGCCCATGCGATCAGGTGGGTGAACGAGACCTTGAGCCCCTTCTCCTTGAGCTGGCCGTTTATCGCCTTGCGCTTGGCGTCGAGCGTGTCGACCGGCAGCGTGCGGAACGAGGTCGCCGTGGGCATCTTGCGGCTCTCGTTCATGAGCTTCGCGAGCGTCCCGGCCGGACCGCGAAGTGGCTTCTCTGAGCCTTCGGTCCCAGCGGCAGCCGCCGGTCCCGCACCGTTCCCCCCGTCGGCGGCGGCGAGCACGTCTGCCTTCAAGACCTTGCCGCCCGAGCCCGAGCCCTGGATCGAGCCGATGTCGATGCCCTTGTCGGCCGCCATGCGCTGAGCCACGGGCGAGATGGATCGAGAGGGCGAACCCGAAGCACCCGAGACGGGGTCTGACCCCTTCCCGCCGGACGTGTCGGCTTCTCCGGACGCCGGCGAGGGGCCTGCCCCCCCGGTCGCCGCAGCCCCGGCTGCCATTTCGGCAAGTGGCTGGCCGACCTTGACGACGTCGTCCGGCTCGACCAAAAGCTTCGTGATGGTTCCCGACGCGGGCGCGGGCACCTCGGCGTCAACCTTGTCCGTCGAGACCTCGACGACGGTGTCGCCTTCTGCCACCGATTCGCCGACGGCGACGTGCCACTCGAGCACCGTCCCCTCCGTGACGGACTCGCCCATCTCGGGCATCGCTATTGCGACGGTTTCGCCCGAGGCATCCGCGTCGTCCGGCACAGGCGAGTCGTCGGCCGAGTCGCCCTGCGCGGACTCGAGGAGCTCTTCGGGATCGCTCTCGCCGATGTCGGCGTCGCCCTCGCCGCCGCCTCCGCTCATGCCGGGCCCGTCGTCACCGTCCGAGCCGTCGTCGGCATGGCTCGGCTCCGTCTGGGTCTGGGCGTCCGAATCGGACGCGGTCTCGGGATCCTCTTCCTGCTCTCCTCCGCCGTCCTCCGTCTCAGCCGCCGGCTGCGTGGCCGCCTGAGCTTCGGCCGCCGGCGCGGCACCGTTACCCGTGCCGTTCGTGTCGAGCTGCGCGAGGACCTGACCGACGGTCACGGTGTCGTCGGGCTGAGCCATGATCTTCGCGATCACGCCGTCCGCCGGGGCGGGAACCTCGGCGTCGATCTTGTCAGTCGAGACCTCGACGATCGTGTCGCCTTCGGAGACCTCCTCGCCCTCGGAAACGTGCCACTCGAGGATCGTCCCCTCGGTGACCGACTCGCCCATCGCGGGCATCTGAATCTCGAGCAAATCCTCCGCCACTTACTTCTCAAGCGAGTGTATGCCCTGAGCGCCCGTGTCGTAACGCCTGCGGGTTCACGAAACGTCTATGCCAGGGTTCGTCCGAGGCCACGAGCGCATCTCGGCTAGGGTCCAGGCTGTACTGCTTCGGACTTGAGGAGAGGCAAGTGGGCTACTTCGTAACCGGCGCAACGGGCTTCATCGGCCGCAATCTCGTCGAACAGCTCCTAGAGCGCGAAGGCACGATCTACGTGCTCGTGCGCGAGGGCTCAAAGGGGCGCCTCGAGGAGCTCCGGAACCGGTGGGGGGTGGACGAGGAGCGCGTGGTGGGGATCGTCGGCGACCTCTCCCAGGAGCGACTCGGCGTATCCGACGAAGACGTCGCTCGCCTCGCCGGCGAGGTCAACCACCTCTTCCACCTCGCGGCGATCTACGACATGACCGCAGACGCCGATTCGCAGCAGGTCGCGAACATCGAGGGGACCCGTCACATGGTCGAGCTGGCCCACGCGGTCGAAGCCGGCTGCGTCCACATGACGAGTTCGATCGCCGCTGCGGGCCTCTACAAGGGCCTCTGGCGCGAGGACATGTTCGAGGAGGCCGTCGCTCTCGACACCGACCCGTACTTCCGCACCAAGCACGACTCCGAGGGCATCGTTCGCGCAGAGTGCGAGCGACCCTGGCGCGTCTACCGCCCCGGCATCGTCGTCGGGCATTCGGAGACCGGCGAGATGGACAAGATCGACGGCCCCTACTACTTCTTCAAGCTGATCCGGCGGATCCGCAATGCGGTGCCCCAGTGGGTGCCGATGGCGTCGATCGAGGGCCGGGAGATCAACATCGTGCCGGTCGATTACGTCGTCAAGGCGATGGACCACATCGCTCACAAAGACGGGCTAGACGGCAGGGCGTTCCACCTGACGGACCCGAATCCGCTCACCGCCGGACAGGTGATCGACACGTTCGCTCAAGCTGCCCACGCTCCGCAGAGCACCCTTCGCCTGCCCGCCGGAGTGACCGAGGCGCTCCAGCCCATTCTCCGCACGCTCCTCAACACCGCTCCGCTTGGCAACACCGCGGCCGATGCCGTGCTCGCCGACTTTGGCATCCCGCGCTCGGTTCTTATCTACGTGAACTGGCCGACGCGCTTCGACTCGCGCGCGACGGCGGCCGCGCTCAAGGGATCCGGCATCTCGGTTCCCCCGCTCAAGGCGTATGCCGGCAAGCTCTGGGACTACTGGGAGCGCCACCTCGACCCGGACCTCTATCGCGATCGCACGCTCGTGGGCGCCGCGCGCGGCCGGCTCGGCCTAATCGGGGGATTCAGCCAGGTCATCGAGCAGCAGGTGCCGGACGAGTTCCTGCGCTTCGGGCGCAGGATCCGCGGGGGCATCTCCCTCGAGCAGTCGGTTCGCGGGCGGATCGTGATGGTCACCGGCGCCTCTTCCGGTATCGGCAAGGCCGCTGCGATGAAGATCGCCGACGCCGGCGGGGTCGTGCTTCTCGTTGCTCGCACGCCAGAGAAGCTCGAAGCGACGAAGGACGCGATCGAGGCGATGGGAGGCGTCGCTCACATCCACCAGTGCGACCTCTCCGACTTCGACGACATAGATCGGATGGCCGAGGAGGCCCTCGAGCAACACGGCCACGTGGACGTATTGGTCAACAACGCGGGTCGCTCGATCCGCCGTTCGGTCGCCCTCTCCTACGACCGGCCGCACGACTTCGAGCGCACTATGCAGCTCAACTACCTCGGCGCGGTGCGCTTGATCCTGAAGCTCCTGCCCGTGATGCGCGAGCGCAAGTCGGGGCAGATCATCAACATCAGCTCGATCGGGGTACAGACGAACATGCCGCGCTTTTCGGCATACGTCGCCTCGAAGTCCGCGCTCGACGCGTTCAGCCGCTGCATCGCCTCGGAGATCGTCGACGACAAGGTCCACATCACCACGATCCACATGCCGCTCGTGCGCACGCCGATGATCGCGCCGACGAAGATGTACGACCGCTTCCCGACGATCACACCCGACGAGGCCGCGGACATGATCACTGAAGCGATCATGCACCACCCGAAGCGCATCGCGACGCCGATGGGCACCCTGGGGCAGGTCCTCTACGCGCTCAATCCGAAGTCGATCGACTACATCCTCAACACGGCCTACCACCTGTTCCCGGACTCGGCGGCCGCCAAGGGCGACAAGAAGGCGAAGTCGAAGGACGCCCTCGCGCCCACCGCGGAGAGCGAGGGCGCGACCAACCAGCAGCTCGCGTTCGCGTACCTCATGCGCGGCGTGCACTGGTAGGTGACAAGGCGAGGCGCCCCCCTCGCTGAGTGTGATCTCGCGGGACAGGGTGTCCCGGTATCTCACTCTCGGCGTGTGAAATAGCCTGCGTCTTGTGAGCCGGCCGTCCAACGCAGACCGAGCACGCGCTGTCGCCAAGGCGGCGAGCGGTGTGCCGCGAAACCTGCCGAAGCCGAACCCGTTCCGCGATCGCTCGCTGCGCGGTGCTGTGGAGGGCAAGACCATTCTCATCACCGGTGCGTCGTCGGGGATCGGCGAGGCGTCCGCGATCCGTGTCGGGCGAAACGGCGCGAAGGTTCTGCTCGTCTCGCGGACGAGGGAAAAGCTCGAGGCGGTCAAGGCGAAGATCGAGGAGGTCGGCGGCGAGGCCCATGTCCATCCTTGCGATTTGACTGACACCGAAGCGATCGGCGTGATGGCCGACGGGGCGCTCGCCGAGCATGGCGGCGTCGACATCCTCATCAACAACGCCGGCATGTCGATCAGGCGCTCCGTCGCCCACTCCTACGATCGCCTTCACGACTACGAGCGGACGATCCAGCTCAACTATCTGGGCGCGGTCGCTTTGATCTTGAAAGTGCTGCCGGGTATGCGCGAGCGCGGATTCGGCCAGATCGTGAACATCTCCTCGATGGGCGTGCAGATCAACACGCCGCGCTTTTCGGCCTACGTCGCCTCGAAGAATGCGCTCGACGGGTTCTCGCGCTCGATCGCAACGGAGATCCTCGACGATGGTGTTGCGATCACCACCGTCTACATGCCGCTCGTCCGGACGCCGATGATCGAGCCGACGACGTTTTACCAGTCGATGCCTTCCATCAGCCCGGAGGAGGCGTCGACCATGGTCGCCAAGGCGATTGTGAACCGCCCCAAGAAGCAGTCGACCACCGGCGGGCGGATTGCCGAGATGACCTACTCGGCCGCGCCGAAGGTCCAGGACGCGCTGATCAACGGCGCGATGAAGCTCTTCCCGGGCTCGGGCGACGACAAGGACGAGGACAAGGACAAGGCCGAGGCACCGCCTGAGCGCGAGGGTGACTGAGCGCCGCAAGCACTGGGGCTGGGGCGCCGAGGCTGCGCAGCCGACTCGCGAGGCGCTCGAGGCGATGCGCCCGCTCGCGCAGGAGCGACTGGGCTTCGGCGGGGAGGGGGTGACCGAGCCGGTGCCGCTCGAGCGCGTCGGGTTGCCGGTACCGCGCGTCTCACCTCCGCCCTCGCTCGCGGAAATCTGTGCCGACGACCCGCACTCGCGGGCCTTTCACGCGCTGGGCTCCGCGTACCGCGACATCGTGCGCGGCTTCCGGGGCGAGTTTCCCAATCCGCCCGACGTGGTGGCGCGCCCGCGAAACGAGGCCGAGGTCGAGTCCGTTCTCGCCTGGTGCTCGGATGAGGGGTATGCGGCGATCCCGTTCGGCGGCGGCACCAGCGTGTGCGGCGGCGTCGAGCCGCGCCTGCCGGGCGAGTACCCGGGCGTCGTCACGATCGATTTGGGCGCACTCGACCGCGTGCTCGAGGTGGACGAGGTGTCCCGCTCTGCCCGGATCCAGGCCGGCGCGCCGGGCCCCGTGCTCGAGGATCAGCTACGCGAGCGCGGGCTCACCATGCGCTGCTTTCCGCAGTCGTTCGAGTTCTCGACTTTGGGCGGCTGGGTAGCGACACGGGCGGGCGGCCATTACGCGACGAAGCTCACGCACGTCGACGACATGGTCGAATCGGTGCGCGCGATCACGCCGGCGGGCGTCTGGGAGAGCCGCCGGCTTCCGGGCTCCGGAGCGGGACCGAGTCCCGACCGCATGCTGATCGGCTCCGAGGGGATTCTCGGAATCATCACCGAGGCCTGGGTCAGGGTCGTTCCGCGGCCAGGGTTCAAGACGTCGTGCGGCGTCGAGTTCGACTCGTTCGCCGCCGGGGCGCAGGCCGTGCGCGAGATCTCGCAGTCAGGCCTCGACCCGGCGAACTGCCGCCTGCTCGACGCAGCCGAAGCCGCGTTCACGGGCGCCGGGGGCGGCGAGAGCGCACTCCTCGTCCTGGGCTTCGAGTCGGCCCATCATCCGGTTGACGAGCCGATGAGGATCGCGATCGAGGCGGTGCGCGGCCATGGCGGCAAGCCGGGCGAGGTGCGGACCCAGGGACCTGTCCGAAGCCCTGGCGGCCCCGGACGTCACGGCGGCCCCCCGAAGGGGAAGGCCGCATACAGTCGGAGCGAAGGGGAGGAGCCGACAGGCAGTGGTGTTGACTCCGTCGGCGCCTGGCGCTCTGCCTTCCTCTCCGCCCCGTACCTGCGCGACTCGCTCGTCTCGCTCGGCGTGCTCTCGGACACCTTTGAGACTTCGATCACGTGGGAGCGTTTCGAGGAGTTCCATGCGACGGTGATGGAGACCGCGCGCGAGGCCGCCGGCGAGCCTTCGAAGGTCACCTGCCGCTTCACGCACGTCTATCCAGACGGGCCGGCGCCGTATTTCACGATCCTGGCCCCTGCACGGCGCGGCGAAGAGGACAAGCAGTGGGACGAGATTAAGGCGGCGGTCTCGGACGCCCTGATCGACGCGGGCGGCACCATCACCCATCACCATGCCGTGGGTCGCGATCACCGGCCGTGGTACGACCGCCAGCGCCCGGAGCCGTTTGCCGGCGCCCTTCGCGCGGCAAAGCGCGCACTGGATCCTGCGGGCGTCCTCAATCCAGGCGTGCTCGTCGACCCGGCTACCTAAGCTCCCTCGGCCATGCGCCCCCTGATCGCGGCAATGCGCCCACAGGAGTGGGTGAAGAACGTCCTCGTCTTCGCCGGCCTCGTCTTCTCGCGCCAGTTCGACGAGCCGGGAGCGCTCGCGGACGCGACAGTGACCTTCGTGGCCTTCTGTGCGATCTCGAGCGCGGGCTACCTCTTCAACGACCTCCGCGACGTCGATCACGACCGCCGCCATCCGGACAAGCGGACGCGGCCGATCGCAAGCGGCGCGCTCTCCGAGCGGGCGGCCGGTGTGGCGGCGATCTTCCTCGCGCTCGCCGCGGTTGGAATCACGATCGCCTTCGTTTCGCTGGAGGTGGCGGCGCTCGTCGGCATCTACGCGGCTTCGACCGTCCTTTACTCGGTAATCCTCAAGCGCCTCGTGATCATCGACGTGATGACGATCGCAGGCCTCTTCCTGCTGCGCGTCGTTGCAGGGGCCGAGGCGGTCGATGTCGGGACGTCCGAGTTCCTCCTCGTCTGCACGGCGATGCTCGCCCTCTTCTTGGGCTTCACGAAGCGGCGCCAGGAGGCGATCCTCGAAGACCTCCCGCCCGCGAAGGCGCAGCCAGGAGACGCTGCCCTGCCCGCCACGCGGCCGGTACTCGAGCACTATTCGCTCCCGTTTTTAGACCAGATGATCGCGATGGTCACCGCAACTGCGCTGATCTCGTACATCATCTATGCGGTCGACTCACCCTTTGCCGGCTCCAAGATGCTGGCGACGGTGCCGTCGGTCCTCTACGGGGTCTTTCGCTACCTCTACCTGATCTACGACCGCGGCGACACCCGCTCTACCGCCGCGATCATCGCCAAGGACCCAGGGGTGATCTTCGCGGGCGCGACGTACGTGGCGAGCGCCATCGTGGTGCTCTACGTGCTCGACTAATCTCCCGCCCCCATGGATCTCACCCTGACTGAGTCCGAGCAGGAGTTCCGCGACGAGTTTCGCGCTTGGCTTAAGGAGAACCACCCCGGCACGGCGCCGCGTGGCGGCGATCAGGTGGTGTTCGAGTTCGAGCGCGAGTGGCAGCGAAAGCTCCACGAGGCCGGGTGGGCCGGGGTCTCCTGGCCGAAGGAGTACGGCGGCCGCGGCGCAACCCTGATCGAGCAGTCGATCTTCGGCGAGGAGCTCGCCCGAGTAAAGGCGCCGCGCCCCGCGAACGTTCTGGGCCTCGTCATGGGCGGCCCGGTCGTGATCGCCCATGGCACCGAGCCTCAGAAAGAGCGCTTTCTCGAGCCGATCCTCTCCGCCGAGGAGATCTGGTGCCAGGGTTTCTCCGAGCCGGAGTCGGGCTCCGACCTCGCCTCGCTCAAGACCAAGGCCATAAAGGAAGAAGGCGGCTGGAGGATCACCGGGCAGAAGGTCTGGACCACCTTTGCGCATGAGGCGAAGTGGTGCATGCTCGTCGCGCGCTCCGATTCCGACGCCCCGAAGCACAAGGGCCTCACGTACTTCCTCATGGATATGGAACAGGACGAGATCGAGGTCCGGCCGCTTCGCCAGATCACCGGCGAGGCGGAGTTCAACGAGCTCTTCATCGAAGGGGCCTGGGTGCCCGACGAGAACGTGGTCGGGGGGGAGGGCAACGGCTGGATGGTCGCGATCACGACGCTCATGAACGAGCGCGCCGGCTTGGGCGCTTCCGCAGCGCTCGGGCTGGCCAATTCGCTCGACGAGCTGGTGGAGCTGGCGAAGGAGCGCGGCGTCGCGGACGACCCGCTGATCCGCGACAAGGTCGCCAGGCTCAAGATCGGCATCGAGGGCCTGCGCATGGGCGCGCTTCGCGCCTTGACCTCGACGATGAAGGTCGGCATTCCCGGACCCGAGGGCTCGATCGCAAAGCTTCAGTGGTCCTCGACGAACCAGGCGCTGACCGAATTGGCGCTCGACATCGGGGGCCCCGAGATGCTCGCGAAGGATTCGGACTGGGCCTACCGCTTCCTGCGCTCGCGCGCAAACTCGATCGAGGGAGGCACTTCGGACGTCCTTCGCAACATCATCGCCGAGCGCGTCCTCAGCCTCCCGAAGCTCCGCTAGCCCGGTGCCAGGTACCTAACCGAACGCTCACACTCAACCGCCATGGATTTCGACTTCACAGACGAGCAGCGCGCGATCAAATCGACCGCGCATGAGTTCCTCGGCGCCCGCTTCAAGCCTGAGCACGTACGCGAGCTTGCCGAAGGCGAGAGTCCCTACTCAGACGAGGACTGGAAGGCAATCTCGGAGCTCGGCTGGCCCGGAATTGCGATCGCCGAAGAGCACGGCGGGGAGGGTCTCGGCACCGTCGAGCTCGTAATCCTCCTCGAGGAGCTCGGCCACTTCTGCGCGCCCACGCCGCTCATCTCGAACGCCTACGCGGGCGCGGTGATCCAAGAAGCGGGCTCGGACTCGCAAAAGGCCGAGTGGCTGCCCGGCATCGCCTCTGGCGAGGCGCGCGGAGCGGCCGAGATGACCTGCGACCCAGACCCGATCGTAGGCGCCGCCGGCGGCGCCGCGATCCTGGTGATGGCGAGCGGCGACGGGGCGAAGCTGGTCAAGCCCGAGGACGCCGAACTCGAGCGGATCGACATGATCGACGACACGCGCGCGTATTACCGGGTAAAGGCCGGCGAAGGCGAGGGTCTGCCCGGCGACGTTGCCCGGGCGGGAAGCGTGGGGCAGATCGCGGTCGCCGCAGAGCTCGTCGGGGTGGCGCAGCGCGCGCTCGACATCTCGGTCGATTACGCGAAGGAGCGCCAGCAGTTCGACCGGCCGATCGGCGCCTACCAGGCCGTCTCCCATCGCCTCGCCGACATGCTCTGGGAGGTCGAGGAGGCCCGCTCGCTCACCTACTCAGCGGCGTGGGCGGCGGATGCGGATCCCGACCTGCTCCCGCTCGCCGCGTCCATGGCGAAGGCCCGTGCTTCCGACGCCGCCACCTCGGTTACGCACAACGCGATCCAGACCCTAGGCGGTATCGGCTTCACGTGGGAGCACGACATCCACTTCTTCTTGAAGCGCGCCCGCGCGATGGCGCAGATGATGGGCTCGGCCCGCGCTCACCGCGACAACGTCGCGGCGCTCGTCGGCCTGGGCTGATCCTCAGCTCGATCCCAAGCCGAACATGTCGGTCGCAAGCGCGGCGATCACGAAGATGGTCCCGCCGACGATGACGAGCCAGTAGTACCAGTAGTGGCCGCCGCGCTGAGGGTGGATCGTCACGCCGGTGCGAGTTCGGTCACCCTATACCTTGGCGCGTCGTCGAACGCCCGGCTTTCGCGGATCAGTCCTCCGTCGCGGCAAGAGCAACGCCGGCTGCCGCCATCCCGCCTGCGACGGCGACCGTGCCCGGGGCTGCGCGGCTCGGAAGCCGGTCGCGATCGATCAAGGTCGCGCTTAGATCGACAATATCGCTGACCACGCAGGCAGCAAGCCACGGCCGGGCGGAATCATCGGCGAGCACGGACAGGGCGACACCGGCTCCAAGGGCTCCGTCGCGTATCGCCAGCGCGCGAGTGGCCACGCGTCCGCCACCGCTCTCGGCGGCCTCGCCAAGCCACGGCTTGGCGGCGCGGCCGGGAGTCGCGAGGAGGGCAGCGGCATAGGCGATGCGGCTAACGCCGAATGCGACCGCGAGCTTTCGGCTGGTTTCCATATCTCTCGCCTACCCCCGGGCACACGGGTAAATCGAACTCCGTCTTCGCGATTGGGCCATCTAATCCGTGACCTCGATGTCGGCGGCGAGCTTCGTTTCGCCGCCGAGCGTGTACTCGACATCCACCTGCTCGTTCTTGCGATAGCTGCCGAAGAGGCCCAAGTACATCGCCATCCAACGGCCCTTCGAGACGTGCTCCTTCACGATCGGGCGCGTGAAGACGAGCTCGCCGTTTCGGACGTCCCAGACCTCGCCTCGGGGTTGCTCCACGCCGTTGATGTGGACGCGGATCGGCTCGGAGGCGCCGCGGGGAAGCCGGGCTCGGCGCCCCGCTGCATAGCTGCCCTTCGGGACTTCTTGATCGGGGCCGTCGGACACCTCTCGAGGTTAGGAGAGCACCCTGCGCACGGCCTCGAACGGGCCGCGCTGTCCCGGATCGAGTTCCTGGCGCCGCATGCCGCCCTCGTAGGCGACAAGCGTTCCGTCGCCCATCACGTCGATCCCCGCTTCTCGTCCGCTGCGCAGAAAGCCGCCGGTGGAGATTGTGACGCGGCCTGCCACCTGGACCCCCGGCTCGTACTCGCGGAAGACCTTCTTCGACTCGAGCGGGCCCTGCGAGCGGATCTCCTTGACGCGCTGCTCCAAGGCCGGGATCGCTTCGTCCAGGCTCTCGAACTTCTCCCGCGCGACGCTGGGCCCCTGCCGGACCGTGAGCTTGTAGGTCAAGCGCCTCTTCGGCTTCGGATCGGCCGGCGGAGCTGGTCGTTCGTGATCTTCTCGGGTTCGTCCGAGCGATCCGCCATCGGGATGTAGTCGGTGTCGCGATCACCCGTATAGATCTGGCGCGGCCGCGCGATCTTCTGCTCGGAGTCGTCGATCATCTCTAGCCACTGGGAGACCCAGCCCGCCGTGCGCGGGATCGCGAAGATCACGGTGAACATCTCGGTCGGGATCTCGAGTGCCTCGTAGATCAGGCCCGAGTAGAAGTCCACGTTCGGGTAGAGCTTCCGCTCGGTAAAGAACTCGTCGTCGAGCGCCTGCTTTTCGAGCTCGGTCGCGATCTCGACCAGCGGGTTGTATTCGGTCGCCTCGAGGACCTCATCCACATGCTTCTTGATGATCCGGGCTCGCGGGTCGTAGTTCTTATAGACGCGGTGGCCGAATCCCATGAGCTTCTCCTCGCGGTCCTTCACGCCCTTCAAGAAGTCGGGGATGTTCTCGACCTTCTCGATGCGGCGAAGCATCCTCAGAACGGCCTCGTTGGCGCCACCGTGAAGCGGGCCGTAGAGGGCGGCGACGCCCGCGGCGATCGCCGAATAGGGATCCACCTGCGATGAGCCGACGGCGCGGACCGCGTTCGTGGAGCAGTTCTGCTCGTGGTCTGCGTGGAGGATGAACAGGACGTCAAGCGCCTTTGCCAGCCGCGGGTCGGGCTCGTACTTGAGCTCCGTCGCCTTGAACATCATCGAGAGGAAGTTCTCGGAGTAGTTCAGGTCGTTGTCCGGGTAGTTGTAAGGGAGGCCGCGGTTGTGGCGGTAGGAGAACGCTGCGAGCGTGGGCATCTTCGCAATCATGCGAATCGCCGCCATATAGCGCTCCTCGTGATCGTCGAGCTGCTTGGCTTCCGGGTAGAAGGTCGAGAGCGCGCCGACTCCGGCGAGGAGCATCCCCATCGGATGGGCGTCATAGCGAAAACCCTGGAGGTGCTGCTTGATGTCCTCGTGGACGAAGGTGTGGTGGGTCACGTCGTGGACCCAGCGCTCGAGCTGGGGCTGCGTCGGCAGCTCGCCATAGATCAGAAGGAACGCGACCTCGAGATAGCTCGACTGATCGCAGAGCTGCTCGATCGGGATGCCGCGGTGCTGGAGGATCCCGGCCTCGCCATCGATGTAGGTGATGGCCGAGCGGCACGAGGCGGTGTTTGTGAACGCCGGGTCGTAGGTCATGAGGCCGAAGTCGTCCTCGTCCGCCTTCATCTGGCGGAAGTCCATCGCTTTGACGGTTCCGTCCGTGATCTCGAGCTCAAAGGTCTCGCCGGTGCGGTTGTCGGTAACCGAGAGTGTGTTCTCGCTCAAGTTGTCTCCTAATGGGGGAGGGGCGGGTTGCCCTATTCTTTCAGGTAGGTCATCGAGCGCAGCTCGCCGAGGCGGGAGTCGATCTCCTCGCGCTCGAGCTCTGAGACCCGCTCGGTCCCGAACTCCTCGACGTTGAACGACGCGAGGACCGTCCCGTAGGCCATCGCCGTGCGAAGGTGGTCCGGCGAGCGGCCGGAACCCACGCTGTCCAAGTAGCCGAGGAAACCGCCCGCGAAGCTGTCGCCGGCGCCCGTCGGGTCCTTCACTTCTTCGAGCGGGATGCCGGGAAGCGCGAAGAAGCCGTGGGAGTCGAAGAGGGCCGCGCCGTACTCGCCTCGCTTCGCGACGACGACGCTCGGACCCATCTCCATCAGCGCCTTGGCGGCCTTGGCGCGGTTGGGCTCCTCGGTGAGCATCCTGATCTCGGCGTCGTTCAAGAGCACGCAATCCACTCCCTCGATCGCGGCGATCAGCGAATCCCGAGCCGTCTCGATCCACAGGTTCATCGAGTCGAGGGCGGCGAAGCGCGCGCCCTCGCACTGCGAGCGGACCTCGCGCTGGAGGTCCGGCTGGATGTTTCCGAGGAAGAGAGTGGAGGCGCTTCGCGATGCCTCGGAGAGCTTGGGAGCGAAATCCGCGAACACGCCGAGCTGGGTGTCGTCGGTGTGCGCGACGTTCAGGTCGTGCTCGTAATGGCCCTGCCAGAAGAACGTCTGTCCTCCCTCGGCCCGCTCGATGTCCGAGGTATCTATCCCGCGTGAGCGCAAGAGTTCCGTGTGGTCGTCTGAGAAGTCGTCACCGACCGGCCCGACCACGTGGACGTCGGTGAAAAACCGTGCCGCCAGCGCGAAATGGACGGCCGATCCGCCCAGCATCCGTTCCCGCTCGCCGAACGGCGTACGGACTGAGTCGAACGCGATGCTCCCGACCACGGTCAGCGACATGAAGCGGGCAGCCTATCCGCGAGTCGGTAAGACTCACTCCATGAAGGCGATTCAGCTCACCGAGTTCTCCGGTGCGGACGCGATGGAGTATGTGGACGTGCCCGACCCCGAGACGGGCGAGGGGCAGGTCGTGGTGGAGGTGGCACGCTGCGGCGTCAACTTCGCTGACACCCACGTAACGCGAAACGACTACCTGGCAGAGCAGGAACTGCCGCTGATCCCGGGAGGCGAGATCTCGGGGCGGACCGGGGACGGAATGCGCGTTGCCGCGATGCTTATGAACGGCGGCTACGCGCAGAAGGTCGCGGTGCCCGAAGCGATGCTCGTCGAGGTCCCGGACACCGTCTCCGACGACCAGGCGGCGGCGATACTGCTCCAGGGGCTCACGGCTCACGCGCTCGTCCATCGCTGTGCGCGGCTCGAGCCGGACGAGACCGTGGTGGTCGAGGCGGCCGCAGGCGGCACGGGCAGCCTTGCCGTTCAGCTCGCGAAGCGCCAGGGCGCGCGGGTGATCGGCCTAGCCTCCTCGCCGGAGAAGCGGGAGCTGGTCGAGCGCCTCGGCGCGGACGCAACCGCCGACTCGCGGGCCGATGACCTGGAAGCGGCGATCCTCGACGCCAACGAGGGCAAGCGCGTGGACGCCGTGCTCGAGATGACGGGAGGCGCCGCCTTCGAGCAGTCGATGCGAACGCTCGCGCCATTCGGGCGCATGGTCACGTTCGGCATTGCCTCGCGCGAGCAGAACGAGGTGGCCACCGGCTCTCTGATGCGAAACAGCCGCTCCGTCGTCGGCTTCTGGCTCGTGCACCTCCTCGGCGACCCTGATGGGGTGAAGGAGGCCGTGTCGGAGCTCTTCGGAGCGCTCGAGATGGGCGACCTCGAGATCGTGATCGACAGCGTCCGCCCGCTTTCCGAGGCTCGTCAGGTTCATGAGGACCTGGCCGCCCGCCGCACGAAGGGCAAGGTCCTGCTCGATCCCCACCGGTAACCTCATCTCATTCAGATAAGAGATCTAGATGGCAGGAATTCAAAACTCGTGCCACGACCCAGAGGTAGCGGCACGACGTGAAAAGTTTCAAGGAGCTCGGGCTTTCCGGGCAGATACAGACGGCTATTGACGAGCTGGGCTTCGAGGAGCCCACGCCGATTCAGGAGCAGGCCATTCCGGAGCTCCTCGACGGCCACGACGTCATCGGCCAGGCGCAGACCGGAACAGGCAAGACCGCGGCGTTCGGACTGCCCCTCCTCCAATACCTCGACCCGGAATCGAAGGAGCTTCAGGCCATCGTCCTCACGCCGACGCGTGAGCTCTGCATTCAGGTGACGCAGGCGCTCCGCTCGTATGCCGAGCACATGGACATCGAGGTCGTCGCGGTGTTCGGCGGTCAGCCGATCGCCCAGCAGGCGCCTCGACTGCGCGCCGGTGCGCAGGTCGTCGTTGCGACAGTGGGCCGAATGAAAGACCTGATCTCGCGCCACATCGTTGTCCTCACGGCCGTCCGTTACGTCGTGCTGGACGAGGCCGACGAGATGCTCGATCTCGGTTTCATCGAGGACGTCGAGAAGATCCTTCGCACCTGCCCGAACGGGCGCCAGACTGCGCTGTTCTCGGCCACCATGCCGCCGCCGATCGCAAAGCTCGCCGAGCGCTACATGTACGACCCGGTCGTGATCTCGATCACGCCGAAGAAGCTCACCGTGGACGCCATCGAGCAGGCGTACGTCGAGGTCGCCGCCAAGGACAAGACCGAGCGCCTGCGCGAGGTGCTCCGCGCAGAGGAGCCCGAGCAGGCGATCATCTTCTGCCGCACGAAGATCGGGTGCGCGCGGCTTGACAAGCAGCTTCGCGACCGCGGTCTTCGCTGCAAAGCGCTCCACGGCGATCTCTCGCAAGGACAGCGCGACGGGGTCATGATCCAGTTCAAGGAGCACAAGCTCCCGTTGCTGGTGGCGACCGACGTGGCCGCCCGCGGCCTTGACATCGAGCACGTCACCCACGTCATCAACTACGACCTTCCGAACAACGCCGAGATCTACGTCCATCGCATCGGTCGCACCGGGCGGGTTGGGCGCACGGGCCGCTCCATCACCTTCGTGACCCCGGCGCAGATGGAGGACATCCAGCGCTTCGAGCGTGAGCTAAAGACCGCGATCGGAGAGTGGGAGCCGCCCGAAGAGCGCCTGAAGCACGCTCCGCGGCCCCGCCGGCGCGATCACTCCAAGGATCGGAAGCCCGAGCGCGAGAAGCTTGAGCCTGCCGCGGACTTGGCCGACGACTCCGATGCCGTCAACGGCGCGCAAAGAGAGGCCGTCGCCGCCAACGGCGCCAAGCTGTTCGTCAACAGGGGCCACGGGTCCGGTATCGAGCAGGACGATCTTCACTGGGCTCTGACAGAGGGGGCCGTGATCCCCGAGGACGAAATCAAACGTATCGAGGTGCTCGATCGCTTTTCGTTCGTAGAGCTGTCCGAAGATCAGGCGGCGCTCGCACTTGAGCGCCTCGACGGAACCAAGCTCAAGGGCAAGCAGATCCGCGTCGAATACGCGAAGAGCTAGCCAAGCTTCACGCCCAAGAGCGCTTCGAGCTTCGCCACCGTCGCAGCCGAGTCGCGGTGGAGGATGGCCGTCATCCCGACCGCCTCCGCGCCCTCGACATTCTCGCGGAGGTCGTCGACGAAGACACAGTTCGCGGGTTCGGCGCCGAGCCGCTCGCATGCCAGGAGGTAGATCTCGGGCTGGGGTTTGTGCATGCCGACGTCACCCGAGATCACCGTCTCGTCGAAGAGGTCGATCGGCGCCCGCTCGTAGATTCCGAGGCCCCACGAGTTCGAGATCAGCCCCGTTTTCACCCCGCCGGCACGTGCGGCCCGCACCGCGCCGATCATGGCTGCGTCCGGGCTCAGGCCGCCGAAGAGGCGACCGATGAGGCCCTCGCTGTCGTCAAGTCCAAGCAACTCGGCAAAGCGAGGCTCGAACGCGGCCTCGTCGAGCTCTCCGGTCTCGAGTCCGCGAAGCAAGCGCATCGCCTCCGGGTCCGAGCGAAAGAGGTCTTTCACCGCCTCGGGCTCGAGCTCCTCGTTCTTACAGAACTCGCCGAATGCCTCCCAGATGTTCGTGGTGAGGACGCCGCCGAAATCGACGACGAGCGCCGAGAGTGTCCGGGTAGGGTTGGCCGCCATGAGCGCGGAGGAGGCTATCGACGGGATAAACCGTGCCAATGTCGAGGCTTGGTTCGAGGCCAATGTCGACGGCGCGGAGCCGCCGCTCTCGTTCGAGCAGATCGCCGGGGGGCGCTCGAACCTCACCTACTCGGTCACCGATTCGAACGGCCGGCGCTGGGCGCTCCGGCGCCCGCCCATCGGCAAGACGCTCGGAAGCGCGCACGACATGGGACGGGAGACGAAGGTGGTCAGCGCGCTCGCCGGCACGGACGTCCCGGTCGCCCCGATCGCGGGCTACTGCATCGACGAGTCGGTAAACGACGCTCCGTTCTACGTCATGGACTTCGTCGAGGGCCCGATCCTCAGAATGCGCCCCGACGCCGAGCCCTACGACGACGCCCAGCAGCGCCGGATTGGTGAGAACGTCGTCGACACGCTCGTTGCGATTCACGCCATCGAGCCCGACGATGTCGGCCTGGGCGACCTGGGCAAGCGCGAGGAGTACGTCGCGCGCACGCTAAAGCGCTGGCGTGGCCAGTGGGAAAAATCGCAGACGCGAGAGATCCCGCTGGTTGACGAGGTGCACGACCGGCTCGCCGCGCGTATCCCCGAGCAGGGACGGGCAACGATCGTGCACGGCGACTACCGGCTCGACAACATGATCCTCAGCCCTGACGCACAGGACGTCGCCGCGGTAGTGGACTGGGAGCTCTCGACGCTGGGCGATCCGCTCGCCGACGTGGGCATGCTCCTCGTCTATTGGGGCGACCGCGACGCCGAGCTCTTCCCGCTCTTCGAACCCGCTACGACGGCGCCGGGCTTTCCCGCGCCCAGCGAGGTCCGCGAGCGCTACACCGAACGGTCGGGTCGCGACCTCGGCCTGATCGACTACTACATCGCGCTCGGCCTCTGGAAGCTCGCGATCATCCTCGAAGGCGTCTATTCCCGCTATTCGGCGGGCCAGTACGGCGACAACGTCGACGAGGGCGTCCGGGCGTTCGGCGAAAACGTCGTCAAGCTCGCCGAAGCGGCCGACGAGGCCGAGCGGCGCCTGGGCTGACGGGCTCGAGCGACAGCCTTACTGAGTCAGCCGCCAGCTCAGAACGTCGCCCACGATGGTGGCGCCTCCCGTACCGGCCGTGAATCCGGCGCGCGCTCTGTCGTCTGTCAGCGCGGTGAGATCGACCCTGGCCGCGACGACGGGGTCCTCCGGCTTTGCGTTCGCCCGGCTTGCGTACACCTTTAAGCGGTTCTGGCCTGCCGTGTAGTCGACCCAGGCGTTGAAGGATCGTCCGAACATCGCAAAGGGCGGATCGGTCGCGTTCGCGTCCCTCTCCTGGTTCCCGTCTTTCACGATCGCGATGTGGTTACCGCTCGGCTCGCCGACGTTGTCATAGACGTCGAACTCGACGGCGACGCTGTTGTCGAGCCCTCCATAGCCCATGCTCCCGCCGATCCCGCCAAGCGCTTTCGGTCCGGTCACATGCGACTGGATTACGAAGGCCATGCCGTCGCCTACGAAGCTCGAGTCGTGCATCGAGAGCGGCGATGGAGGTGGCGCTGAGTAGTCGTACGCGGATGGAGGTCATCGGTTCTTTCCTTTTCGCGCCTTTGTCACATGGAGCTTCGTTTCAAGGTCTGAGATCGCTACGGCGCCGTTCGCTCGCTGAACGTCGAAGAGGCTCGATTGGCTTACGAGCTGAAGCTCGTAGCCGGCGGCCGGAGCGACGTTCGCGATCCGCGAGAGGCCCACCCTTACCCTGTGCTCCGCGCCGTCGAACTCGATCGCGATCGGCGTCGCTTGGTTTCCGACGACGACGTTTCGCTCCTTGTCAACGATCTGGCCGTAGATGTGCGCCTTGCCGTCGAGCCGGGTAGAGGCGCCCGTCGCGGTGTAGTTGAACTTGACGATCGGGGCGCCGACGAGCTCCTCGCCACCCTGAGCTGGAATCGGAACCTTGATGGGCGCCGAGGGGTCCGGGGTCGCGAGCACGAGCGCGCCGGTGGCGGGCGCGGTTCCGGCCGTGACTGGGATGACGCCCCCGTCGTTTGTCGCCGTGAGGAAGCGCCGGTGCTTGAGCGGATAGCCACCGGGGCTGGTGTGCCACTTGCCGTTCTGGTCGATCCACTCAAACGGCGCGCCCGTGCCGGTCGGCTCTCCCTTCAGGTAGCGCGCGAACCACTGGAGGCGGCGCTTCTGGACGCGCTCGGAGTCGCCGAGGACGGCACCACCGTCCGAGTCGACATTGCAGACGCCGTGCCCTCCGCAGAACCACATCATCTTGAGCGGAATGCCGTTCTTCTTCAGGCTGAGGTAGTTCTGGTGGGCCTGGGTGAGGTCGAAGAGGGTGTCGACGGAGCCCTGCGCGATCATGGTTGGCACCTTGATCCTCTTCAGGAGGAAGTCGGGACCGTGGCGCTGGAACCAATTGACTTGCTCGTCGGGGATCTGACCGGTGGAGAGTCCGCCCACGACCGCGTTGTAGAAGTGGCTTGACTGGCCACCCTGGTTCGGGAGGCCGGCAGGATCGAAGACGCCCTGAGGGACGGTTGCGGTGGGGATCCCCGCTCCGACCAGAGCAAGGTCCCAGCCCGCCTTGACCGACTGGCGCGGGTAGAGCGACTGCATGAGGTTGTGCCACGGGATGGTCGGCGAAATCACGTCCACCCGCTTGTCCAGCGCGGCGGTGATGAACTGGATGGCACCCCCGTAGCTGCCTCCCGACATACCCACCCGCGGGTCGCCGGGCTTGTCGAGCTCAGCCTCGGGCTGCTCGGCCACGAAGTCGATCAGCGCCGAGACGTCCCGCGCCTCGAACTTTGGATGGTCGATCATGACGATCCCTTCCGAGGTGCCGAAGCCGCGTGCGTCCCAGGTGACGACGTTGTAGCCGTCGGCGATGAACGGTGCGGGTGTGCCGTCGGCACCGGCTCCCGTTCCACCCCAGCCGTGGCCGATCAGGATCGTCGGGGCCTTCTCGCCAGGCGCGAGGCCGGCGGCGGGATAGAAGTGGGTGGTGATGTGGGTCCCGTCGAACGACTCGACCTGAGCGTCGAGCGCCGCTGCGGAACCAGGCGTCGCAGAGAGCAGCAAGGCCACGATGAAGCCGGCGAAGGACCCCCGTCTCATTGCGGTGAGCCTATCCGGGTGAAAGGGCGGGCGCGCCGGTTACGCCCTCGCTTTCGGCCTGCTTCGCCCAGTGATTCAGCTCGCGGCGGGCCACCACCATCTTGTGGACCTCATCCGGACCGTCGGCGATGCGAAGCATGCGGCTGTATCGCCACATCGTCGCGAGGGGCGTGTCGTCGGACATGCCGAGCGAGCCGTGGACCTGGATCGCGCGGTCGAGCACGTCCATGACCACGTTCGCGGCGACGATCTTGATCATTGAGATCTCGCGGCGCGCGGCCTTCTTGCCTTCGGTGTCCATGCGCCACGCAGCCTTCATCGTGAGGAGGCGCGCCTGCTCGACCTCCATGCGCGACAGCGCGACGAAGTCCTGGACGAACTGCTTTTCGGCGAGCTTCGAGCCGAACGCCTCGCGCTCGTTGGCGCGCCGGCACATCATCTCGATCGCGCGCTCGGCCGTGCCGATCGCGCGCATGCAGTGATGGATTCGCCCAGGACCGAGGCGGTCCTGGGCGATTACGAATCCGGCCTGGCGCGGTCCGAGCAGGTTCGCCTCGGGCACCCGGCAGTCCTCGTAGAGGATCTCGCAGTGGCCGGGCCCGCCGTCATGGCCCATTACGGGAATGGGGCGGACGAGGTTGAAACCCGGGTTGTCGGTGGGCACGATGATCATCGAGGCGCGCGCGTACTGATGAGCGTCGGGGTCCGTCACCACCATCGCGATCGCGAGCGAGGCGCCCACCGCTCCCGAGGTGAACCACTTGTGCCCGTTGATGACCCACTCGCCGTTCTCGAGCTCGGCGCGCGCCTGAAGCGTGGTGGGGTCAGAGCCCGAGACCGCGGGCTCGGTCATGGAGAAGCAGGAGCGCGTCTCGCCATCGAGGAGTGGCTGGAGCCAGCGCTCTTGCTGATCGGGCGTACCGTGCTCGGCGAGGATCTCCATGTTGCCGGTGTCGGGCGCCGCGCAGTTGAACGCCATCGGGGCGATCGCGGGCGAGCGGCCCATCTCCTCGCAGAGGACCCCGTACTCCCAGTTGGTCAGGCCGGGACCGTGGCGCTCGTCGGGGAGGAACAGGTTCCAGAGACCGTCGGCCTTCGCCTTCTCGCGAAGCTCGCGGATGATCGCGGGATAGGCGACATCGGCGCCCGGGCGCACCTCGTCGTCGAGCGCTTTCATCGCCTCGAGCTCGACCTGCAAGACGTCTGAGTCGATGAAGTCGCGGACGCGGTCGCGCAAGTCGGTGACGCGAGGGCTGAGATCGAAGTCCATGGGAGCTCAGCCTATTCCGCGTGAGCCGTGACCGCTGCCTCAGGTCACGGCGGCCGGGCGCCGGCGGCTGTTGCTCCGGCTGCGCTGAATGACCTGCAGCGCGACCAGAAGAGCCACCATGACCCCGCCGACGATCAGCGCCGGAACCACGCCGGCGCCGCCTTGCTTGATGACGAGCGTCGCGCCCGAAGCGATCAGGACCACGCCAAGCGCACCCCGCAAGAACCCCTGCGGCGCCTTGACTGACAACCTGGTTCCGATGACCACGCCCGGAACGGAGCCGATCAGGATGTTGCCGGCCAGCCCGAAGTCGATGTTGCCGCCGACCCAGTGGGCTGCGCCGGCTGCCCACAGCAGCACGGCGGCGTGGAACACATCCGTGCCGACCACGCGCTGTGGCGTCAGCCGGAAGATCGCGATCAGGGCGATCGCGATCAGGGTTCCGCTGCCCGCCGAGGTCAGACCGATTACGAAGCCGCAGGTGATACCGGTCAGGATCGCGGCGATGATGTGGCGGCGGTAGAGGTGCATCGCGCTTCGCTCCTCGATCACGTCCTTGAAGAAGATCGTCCGCAGAAGGGTCGCGAATCCGACGACGAGGAGCGCACCGCCGAGCATTCCCAGGACCAGCTCCTCGAGCCGCTCCTCGCCGTATTCGCGCTGGAGGATCTCGATCACCCAGACTCCGACCAGCGCCGACGGCACCGAGCCCACCGCCATCCAGAACGCGATTCCACGATGGACCGTCTTCAGCTTGAGGTGCTGAAAGCCGCCGACGGTCTTGGTGATCGCCGCGTAGAAGATGTCGGTCCCGATGGCGGTTACGGGCGTGACGTTGAAGATCAGGATGAGGAGCGGCGTCATCAAGGACGCGCCGCCCATGCCGGTCATGCCGACGAGCACGCCAATGCCGAGGCCGAATGCGACGATTGCAGGATCCATAAGGCGGCTTCCGACATTGTCGAGCGGCTTGGGTCGGAAGCGGCAGGAAGGGTAGCTGAGCACCTAGTAGGACCGGTGCTCAGCGCTCGGAGCTGAACCGCCTGCGCAGATCAGAGCTCAGCGCTTGTGCCAGGTCTGCGGGTCGTTAAGCATCGCGTCGATCTGCCACGGCAATTGGCCAGAGGCGAGCTCTTCAAGCGTCACGGCCTCCAGTACGGCCCGGATGTTGTGCCTCACCGCTACCCAGACGTCGCGGAGACGCTCGGCCGCCCCCTCGTAGTGAAGGTCCTCCGGAGCCGCCTCGTGGATGTTCGCGAGGGGTCCTTCCACGGCGCGGATCACGTCCGCGACCGTGATCTCCGCAGCCGGGCGTGCCAGCCAGTAACCCCCGCGCGCGCCGCGGCGAGCCTGGATCAGCCTCGCGTGCTTCAGCTCGAGGAGGATGTGCTCGAGGAACTGAAGGGGGATCCCCTGGGAGGAGGCCAGATCGCCGCCCTTGACCGGCTCTGACTCCTCTGCGGCCGCGAGCTCGAGCGCTGCCCTGACGGCGTAATCGGCCTTCGCGCTGATCCTCACCTCTCCATTGTCGCAAACGGGGTCAAGAATGATGCAGGTAGCTACGGTTGGCCCGATGATCGACCTGCAATCCCATTCAGTTGTCTCCGACGGCCAGCTCGAGCCCGCCGGCGTTGTACGCGCTGCCGCCGAGGCAGGCGTAACGGTCATGGCCCTCACCGACCACGACGGGGTCGCAGGCGTCGCTGAGGCCAATGCGACGGCCGCCGAGATCGGCATCCAGAATGTCCCGGCCGTCGAGATGTCGTGCGTGCACCGCTATTCGGAAGACCTTCACATCTGCGGTTACTGGGTTGACGTCGTCGCGATTCAGCCGGCGTGCGACCGCGCCCAACAGGAGCGGGTGGACCGCGCCAAGGAGATCATCTCGCGCTTGAACGAGCACGGGGTGGATGTCACCTTCGAGGGGGCGGTTGCGAAAGCAGGCGCGGCCGACGCAATCGGCCGCCCACATATCGCCAAGGCTGCGGGCGCCGGGCCGGACCTCGGCCCGTTCTTCGAGGAGTATCTGGTGCCGGGCGCGAAGGCTTTCGTCTCGCGAAGCTGGCCGACGGCAGAGCAGGCCGTCGAGCTGATCCACGACGCCGGCGGCGTTGCCGTGGTAGCGCATCCCTACTGGGACGTACAAGACCCCGAGCAGGTCCGCGACCTGGTCGAGAGCCTCGTGCGCGACGTTGGACTCGATGGAATCGAGACGTTCTATCCGCCACACACGGCCGAGCAGACGAAGCACTGCCTCGAGCTCTGCGAGGAGTTCGGGCTCGTTCCAACCGCGTCGTCGGATTTCCACGGCCCGACGCACAAGACGTTCAGCCGCTGGGGCGCGTACGACACGTACGGGCTCGGCGAGCCGCAGGTGCCCGAGAAGCCCTAGTCAAATCGACGGAAGGGTTGAGCCGCTTTAAGCGGTCGACCCTACGGTCGATCTACCGCGGCGCTTGCCTTCGCGTCGTTCGCGGCCGCCTTGCGTTTGCGGCCCGACTGGGCGATTGGCGCGAGCTGGCGGATTTCGGCGAGGAGGCGTACGGGAAGGCCGGTCGCGTCTTCGCCCTCGCGGAGGCCACCGTCGCTGGGCGGGAAGAATTTCACCTTGATGCGCGGCCGCTTCGGAAATCGGACGATGTCGACTGTGCCGGCCACGGTCACGGAGACGATCGCCGCTTCCGGCACCGCCAGCGCCAGGCGTCCGACGCCGCTGCGCGCTCGTAGCACCGTCCCGCGCGAGATCGTGCCTTCGGGAAAGACGCCGATGCAGGCGCCCGCGCGGAGCTGGCGGATCGCCTGGTCGAGCGCGTGCGCGTCGCCTTTGCCTCGTTCGATCGGAATCTGCCCCATGCCGTTCAGGATCGGCGCCAGCGGCTTGACCTTCCACAAGGTCGACTTGGCGAGTGCGCGGATCTGGCGGCGCCTGCGGCCCGCGATGCCGATCGCGACCGGATCCCAGTACGAGTCGTGGTTGCCGACGACGAGCACGGCGCCCGACGTGGGCAGATGCTCTTCGCCCTCGACCTCGAGCCGGCCCCACCAGCGAACGATCGGCGCGCACGCCGCCATCGCGAAGCGGTAAGTGCGAGAAATGCGCTCAGGCTCAGCTTCCACTGAGCCCGTCAGTTCTTCGAGATGAAGCCGCGCTCTTCGAGGTATTCGAGGATCTGCTTCGCGGACTCCTCGGGGGTCTGGTTTTCCGTCTCGACGACGACCTCGGCGTACTCAGGCTCCTCGTAGGGGTCTGAGACGCCGGTGAACTCCTTGATCTCGCCGGAGCGGGCCTTTGCGTATAGCCCCTTCGTGTCGCGCTCCTCGCAGACTTCGACAGACGCCTTGACGTAGACCTCGACGAAGCGCTCATCCATCATCTGGCGAGCTTCGTCGCGGATCGCGCGGTAGGGCGAGATCGCGGCCGTGATTACCGGCACGCCGTTACGCGAGAGCATGTTCGCGACGAAGGCGATCCGGCGGATATTCGTGTCGCGGTCTTCCTTCGAGAAGCCGAGCCCCTTCGAGAGGTTCTCGCGGACGACGTCGCCGTCGAGGACCTCGAGCTTCGAGCCGCGCGCGATCAGGTCCTTGACGAGCAGGTTCGTGATCGTCGTCTTGCCCGAGCCCGAAAGCCCGGTGAACCACAGGCAAAAGCCCTTGTCACTGCTGTTTGAACCGTCAGCCATCAAATCACTTCCCTTGACAGGGGGTTGAACTTGCTTTCGCGACAAAGTCGCTCATTCATCATTTTCCTCCTGGTAAGCGTCGATGAGAATCTGGGCAACCTCTTCGCGGGAGAACTCGGGCGGCGGCTTCTCGCCCTCGCCGAGCATCTCGCGCACCTTCGTGCCCGAGAGGAAGAGGTGCGATTCCTGCGGGTGGGGGCAGGTCTTCGCAGAGCCCATGCCCTCGCACTCGTTGCACCAGAACGTGTGCTCGAAGAAGAGGGGCGTGATGCCCAGCTCCTCCGTGTCGATGTCGTCGAAGATCCGCTGCGCGTCGTAGGTGCCGTAGTAGTCGCCGACGCCGGCATGATCGCGGCCCACGATGAAGTGGGTGCAGCCGTAGTTCTTGCGGATAATCGCGTGAAGGACCGCCTCGCGCGGGCCGGCGTAGTGCATCTTGCCGGGGTTGACACCGAGCATCACGTGGTCCGGGTGGTAGTAGTTGTCCATCAGGACCTCGTAGCAGCGCATCCTGACGTCGGCCGGGATGTCGCCCTTCTTGGTCTCGCCGATCAGGGGATGGATGTAGAGGCCGTCGCAGATCTCGAGCGCCGCCTTCGTGAGGTACTCGTGCGCCCGGTGGATTGGGTTGCGGGTCTGAAAGGCGACGATGCGCTTCCACCCGCGGTCGGCGAAGGCCTTCTTCGACTCCTCGGTCGTCTGATAGCGGCGCATGAACGCGTCCTCGTGGTCGGGCAGCGCCTCGACCTCGATCGGGCCGGCGAGGCAGCGGTTCCCCTCCTCGCGGATCGCAGCGACGCCGGGATGCTCGTTGTCGGTCGTCAGGTAGACCTTCTCGGCCTCCAGCTCGACGTCCTTTTCGAAGATCTCCTCGACGGTGAGCGTTCCGAGCTGCTTGCCGTTCGGGGCGGTCAGCTCGACGGTGTCGCCCTCGGAGCATTCGAGGTCGGTCGCGAGGGTGATCGGGATCGACCAGATCTCTCCGGAGGAAAGGCGCATGTCCTCGCAAACCGACTTCCAGTCCGCGGATCCCATGAAGCCCTTGAGCGGAGCGAAACCGCCATTCCCGATGAGCTCGAAGTCAGAGGCTTGTCGGTTCGACAGCTGAAGCTCAGCCATTGATGCCGCACTCGGTCCGGTCGGTTCCGGCCCAGCGGCCGGCTCGGGCGGTCTCGCCCTCGCCGGGCACAGAGGTGCAGGGCATGCATCCGATGGACGGGTAGCCCTGGTCGTGAAGGGGGTTATAAGGCACGTGGTTTTCCTTTATGTAGGTCCAGACTTGCTTGTCGTCCCAGTCAGCCAGGGGATTCAGCTTCCAGCGATGGAAGCGAACGTCCCAGCCGAAACGGGGGGCGCTGGCGCGAGTCTTGGAATCCGAACGGCGGACACCGGAGACCCAGCAGTCAACCCCCTCGAGGGCGCGGCGCATGGTAGCGACCTTGCGTGGCGCACAGCAATCGTCGGCGGGTCCCCACTCACCGGCGTCCCAGCGCTCGCGAAGGCCGGGCGGGTTGTGCTGGACGAAGCGCTCGAAGTCGATTCCGAAGTGCGTGGCGAGCCTGTCGCGAGTCTCGTAGGTCTCGGGAAAGAGCAGCTCGGTGTCGATATAGAAGAAGCGCGCGCCAGGGTTGATCCGGTGTGCCATGTCGACGACGACCGAGCTCGTCTTCTGAAAGGAGACGGCAAAGCTCAGCTTCGGGCCGAAGGTCTCGGCGGCCCATGCGATCGCCTCTTCGGCGCCCATCTCCTCGACCTCGGCGGAGATTCGCTCGGGGTCGACCGCTTGGCCTCCGATCATCGGCAGCGGCGTAACGCCGTTGCCGTTTTGGGCCACGAGCGCCTCATCCAGAGGCCGTGGCCGACCACCTTGAACCTGGGTCACTGCGAGGGGCGGCGTCATATCGCGCACTCGCCCTCACCGCGCTCGACCTTGTATGGCTCGGCACGGTTCCAGTCGATGAACTGATCGAGGGTCTCAAGCGAGAAGTCGGCCGGCATCGCCAGATCCTTGATCTCCTCCTCGAAGCGGGCGACGCCAAGCCGCTCGACGAAGTCGTTGAACGCCTCGCCTTCGTTGCGCTCGCCCTCGTACAGGCGGAGCCAGCGCTCGACCGCGTCGGGCACGCGCTTGGCGGGCAGGCGCGACTTGAGGCGGGCGCCATAGACGACCTCGCCGCCCTCATAGTTGCCGCCGAGGTGCGGGATGTAGGCGGGAACGGGCCTGCCGCCGACCTTGAGGGAGGCGCCGTAGAAGCCGATGTTCGCGATGTGGTGCTGGCTGCAGCCGTTGGGGCAGCCGGACATCTTGATGTGGACCTGCTTGGTGAGCGGGTCGTCGATCCCCATCTCCTCGATCCGCTCCTGGACGGCCTCGTTCAGGCCCATCGAGCTGGTGATGCCGAGCTTGCACGAGTCGGTGCCGGGGCAGCTCACGATGTCAGTGATCTGACGGGCACCCGAGTCGGCGAGGCCCAGCTCTCCGAGCCTGCGCCAGAGGTCGTAGACCGACTCGTCGCGGACCCAGCGAAGCACGAGGTTCTGCTGGACCGTCGAGCGGGCGAAGCCGCCCGAGAAGTCGCGCATGACCTGGGCGAGGCCGCGGAACTGCTCGGGGGAAAGATCGCCGCGCGTGACCTTGACGACGACGGTCGAAAAGCCTGCCTGGCGCTGCGGCGCGACGTTCGAGGCGCGGAAGCGCTCAAACTCGGAGACATCGCCGTTTGGCGAGGCGTAGTCAGGAGGAACGGGTGGCGCCTTCGCCTCCTCGTCGTACATGTCCTCGGGCAGGAGGTGCTCGATCGAGAAGTCACGCTCGGCGACCCAGTCGCCTTCGAGCTCTTCGTCCACCAACTCGCGGAAGGCGTCCATGCCGATCTTGTCGACGAGGACCTTGATGCGGGCGCGGGCGCGGTTCACCCGCAGCCAGTTCTGGCGGTCGAAGATGCGAAGGACAGCCTCGGTCACCTTGAGGTAGTCGCCGTTGTCGAGCTCGATGAACTCGTAAAGGGTGGGGGCGATGCGCGGCATGATCGAGGTGCCGCCGCCGACGCGGATCTCGACGCCGCGCACGCCGTCGCGCTCGCGCGGGATGAAGCCGATGTCGTGGATGCCGGTGATCGCGACGTCCTCGTCGGTCGCGGTGAAGGCGGTCTTGATCTTCCGCGGCATGAGCTGCGTCGTAGGGTGGCGGACGAAGTAGCGCACGTAGGCGCCTGCGTAGGGGGTGATGTCGAAGAGTTCGTCCGCGGCGACGCCGGCGAAGGGGTCGCCCGTCACGTTTCGGATCGTGTTGCCGCAGCCCTCGCGGGAGGACAGGCCAACCGAGGAGATCTCACGGATCAGCTCGGCCATCTCGTCGAGGGGGATGTGATGGATCTGGATGTTCTGGCGCGTCGTGATGTGCCCCTTGTTCAGCGGCGCCCAGCGCTCGACAACGTCGGCGAGCTTGTCCATCTGCTCGGGCGTGACGCCGCCCATCGGGAGCTTGATCCGGCACATCTGCACGTTCGGCTGGCGCTGGCCGTAAACGCCCTGCTTGAGGCGAAAGCCGATGAAGATGTCCTCGGGCGTCTGGCCGTCGAGGAACTTGCCGGCCTCGGTGTCGAAGTCGTCGAACTCGCCCTCGATGATTGGGATCAGGTGGCCCGGAACGTTGTCGTAAACCTCAGGATTCTCGAGCGAACCCAGGCGTCCCTTGCCCTTCTGGCGCTTGCCGTGCTCCTGGTCGAGTTGGTCAGGGGTCGCCTTGTCCTTCGGACGCACGGGGGCAGCGGTGGGCTCCATCCGCGCTCATATTACATGAATCCCGATTGGGATTAGGGCTTTTAGTTGCGAACGCGCCGAGGGAAGGAATCTGCACTCCCTATTGGACTTTTCCTTCCCTCGACGAGGAGGCGCGGGCTAGTCGACCTCGGCCTTGTCGACGATGAACGCGACGCGCACGTGCGCGCGGTACTCGTCGAGGTTCTCGCCGCGGATCCCGGTCGAGACGATGTCGACGGCCCGGATGTTCCGGAGCGATGACGAAGCCTCGGCGAGAGCCTGCTTCGCCGCGTCGTCGGTCGACTCCTTGGAGCTGCCGACGAGCTCGATGATCTTCACTACTGCCATTCTGGTCCTCCTCCTCAAGGTCGGGCCTTGGACCATACGCCTTCGAGGCCTCTAGCGTGGCGGCGGAGCGTGCCCCCAGGCGTCCCCGTGAAGCTGGCGGGCGTCGATGCCCTCTCTAAGCGCGGCGCGAGCCCAGGGGCTTAGCGCCGCCTGGCGTCCGTCCGCGGTCGGTGGGGTGGTGTCGGCCAGGAACTGCTCAACCGCGGCGACAATCGCCGCCGTCTCCGAGTCCGTCGCTCCGTTGGTGGTGATCTGAATGCGCTCGCGGGACATGCCGCGACAACTCTAGTTTGGGCGAAGCGATGTCGCTGGCACCCAGCAGTCGGGCGCAGGAGACAGCGCTTCGCTGTCTAGCCTCGACTCGTATGTCTGAGGTGCGCATGATCGATGCCGAAGAGGTCTTCGCCGCGGTCTCGCCCGCCGACGCGGTCGCGTGGACGCGAACGGCCTTCGAGCGCCACCAAGCGGGCGACTGGGTGATGCCGGCGAAGACGTATGTCGATGCGCCCCCGCATGGCGACTTCAGAGCGATGCCGGCCCGCGGCGACGGGCTCGCGATCCTGAAATGGGTGACGTCCTTCCCGGGCAACCCGGCTCGTGGGCTGCCGGTGGTCGCCGGCGCGCTCCTGGTCTCGAGCGCCGAGTCCGGCGAGTTGCTCGCCATCCTCGACTGCGGCGCGGTCACGTCGCTTCGCACCGGTGCGGCAGCCGCGGTGTCGGCGCAGGCGTTGGCCCGAGACGACGCTCGCACGGCCGGACTGATCGGCTGTGGGGTGAACGGCGCCTTGGCCGCCCATTGCCTTGCCGCCGTGGGCTACGAGGAAGGGGTTTGTGCGGACACTCGGCGCGAGAACGCTGAGGCGCTGGCGACCGAACTGGGGTGGCGGGCCGGCTCTCGGGACGAAGCCGTGGCACAGGACGTGGTCGTCACGGTGACGCACGGCGACGAGCCGGTGGTCTTTGGATCCGACCCTCGGCCCGGCCAGCACCTCGCGGTCCTCGGCGCCGACGCCCACGGCAAGTCCGAGGTCGAGCTGGCTGCGGTCGAGCGATGCCGGCTCTTCTGCGACGAGTGGGAACAGGCCTCGAACGGAGGCGAGCTATCGAACGGAGTGAGCGCCGGCATCGTCGCGCGCGGGCAAGTGTCCGAGCTCGGCGCGGTGTTGGCGGGCGAGGCGGAAGGCCGGACTTCGGCCGATGACATCACGCTCTTTGACTCGACCGGCTTGGCGATCCAGGACCTGGGCATCGCCCTGGCCGTCCTCGGCCGCTGAGGCCCGTCGAAAGTGCCGCGAGCTATCCGCGCCTGACGCGCTCGCAGCCACGGAAGACGTCGCGCCTATCGCCCCGGGCGCTATCGCGACGGCCCTTGCCGCAGCGAACTGTGTCCGCCCCGCCGCCCTTGGCCTTGATGCGGTCGTTCCCGCGGCCACCGGCCAGGCGGTCCTTGCCGCCCTTGCCGAAGAGCCGATCCCTGCCGCGGCCACCGTTCACGCGATCGCGGCCTCTTCCGCCGCTTACGCGATCCCGACCTTTCCCGCCGTGCACGCGATCGCGGCCTTTCCCCCCGTTCGCGCGGTCGCCAGCTTTGTTGCCATTCACGCGATCGGCGCCCAAGCCACCTCCGAGGCAATCCACGCCGCCGGAACCCCTGAGGCGATCGTCGCCCTTCCTGCCGCTGATGCGCTCGCTAGCGCCGGTGCCTGTGAGATCGTCCGGCCCAGCAGTGCCGGCGACCACGGTGCCGCAAGCGCCCCCGCCGCCGCCTCCTTCGCGAGGGTCGGCGACCAGGAGCTCGACGTTTCGGTCGTCGGGATCGCCCTCGCACGCCGGGTTGCAGTTCTCGCCGCCGTACTGCGGATCGTTGTAGCCAATTGTGCGGCCGATCGAAGCGTGGCCAAGCGCATCGAGCGTCGACGCGTTGGTGCCGTCAGGTGCCGCCGCGGAGGGAGACGCATGATCGAGGATCGTGCCGAAGATGGAGATCGTCCCGTCCTCGTTGTCGAAGATCTCGAGCAGGCGGCTCTGCTGCGGCCAGTCCGCCTCGGCGGCGACGCGGATAGACCAGAAGCCGCCGTCGCCCGAAGGGTTGGGGAACGCGTCCACCGTGTTCGAGTGCGAGTGTCCCGCGACCCAGGCAATGACGTTCGGATGCTGGTGGAGGAGCGCGGTCATGTCGTCGGCGAGGTGGATCGGAGCCGAGTCGCGCTCGTCGAGGTCGCAGCCAGGGTTCGTGTCGTGCCCGTGGGAGTCAGCGGGGCCGGAGCAGGGGGGCGCCAACTCGTCTGCGACGTCGGCCGTGAGGCTCGGGATGGCGTGGTGGGAGAACAGCACGACCAGCTCGTCGGCCGCCTCGGCGCTCTCCAGCTGCTTTTCGAGCCACCGATACTGAGGATCGTCCACGTTGCCATCGGCCGAGGGTCCGATCACGCCCGCCTCGGAGATCGTGTCAACAGAGATGAACCGGATGCCCGGCTCCGGCTTCCACGAGTAATAGCCCGCGGAGCCGCCCGACGCGGTCTCCTGAGCCGGGGTCACGAAGTCAAAGCCGTGACCATCCGCCTGAGTCCCGGCGCGCCAGATCTCCTTGTACTGGAGCTTTGAGACGAACTGGCGATTCGGGTCGGGCGGGACGAGCGCGATCTTGGTCGGATCGCTCGCGAGCAGGCCCTGGACGCCCGCGAGATCGAGTGCGGCGATGGCCTCGAACGCGGTACCGAAGCTCGAAGGGTCTGCGACGAACGGAGTCAGCGGCTTCACGCAGCCCGTGGCCACGGTCTCGTACGCAGCGTTGGCCCATGCGTTCCCTTGCACGAGCGCGTCGTGGTTTCCGAACGTGACGTAGTGGGGGACGTCGAGGCCGGCAGCGGTGAACTCGGTCTGTGCGGCATCCATGAGGTTCGGGTAGGAGGGCCAGGAGGCGAAAGCCCCGAGGGGCTGATCGGGGTCGTAGTACTGGGCCGCCCCTTCGGCGTAGTCGTCGTAGTCCTGAACCCCCGTGTACTTCTCGGGCGCGTTGCCGTCGGCGATCAGCCCGAGGGTGTCGAGCGCTGCGCAGATCGGGTCTCCCGAGGTGGCGGGGTCGACACCGCTTCCCGGCGCGAGTGGGCCGCCCTCCGCCAGGGTTCGCACCCATTCGGTCTCGTTTCGCTGCTGGCTGTCGGCGATGTCGCCGGTGTTGATCGTGAAGTCCATCGCCCGGCGCGAACCATCGCCGGCCTCGAGGGGGCTGGCCGGCGCGAACGCGTTGACCTGGCGGATCATCGCTTCCGCTTGATGAGCGAGGAGCGCGTCGTTAGTTCGCCACGCCGAGGAGAACGGACCAGTGTCGAGCACTTCGACCCGCGCGGGCGACTCCTCGTCTGCGAGCTGGAAGTCCGAGAGCTGTCCGAAGTAGAGAAGCGACTTGCGCCGGGTCGTTCGGCCCGCCTGGGCGACGCCGATGCCGTCCTCACGCACCACGTACGCGTTCTCGCCCGGCCCGATCTGAAGCTGGTTGTAGCCGGTCGCCGAGTCCGGAACGACCGTCTGGTCGAGCGTGGTCTTCCCGAGCGTGTCCGGGTCGGCAGGCCCTGCCGTCGCGGGAACGGCACACAGAGCGACGAGTCCCGCTGAAGCGACCGACCACAAGACGGTGGCGCGGGCGCGTGATCTTCCCCTGTTTGCTTCCATGCCCGTAGCCGAAGCTACCAGCGAGTCGCGAGGCCCGCGCCAATCGGACGCGCGTGTGATTGCTCACCCGGGAGAAGGGTTAACTCACGGGCTGGGTGCCCTAGAGCGGCCGGGTCTGCGTCTCGGACGCTCGCGTGTCCTCGCCCGGCGCCGGGGCTGCGCGCTCTATCGGAGGTGCCGGCCGGTGCCCGGGGGTTCGAGGTGAGGCGGCGCGCGTGGTCACCACGAGGGAGACTCGGTTCAGTGCGAGCAACGCACCGGCGCACATGATCGCCGCGCCCGCCAGGGCGAGCCAGGCGCCAACCTCCAAGTCGATATCCGCGACCTGAAGGAGTGGTGGCTTGTTGATGATCGAGACGAGGACCAGGACAAGCGCCGCCGGCCCGGCGACGGCCCCTGCGCTCTCGGGCACGCGCGAAGTCCCGCGCGCAAGCGGCTCCAGCGCGCCAACTATCGCGGCTATGGCGAGCAGGGCGAGCAGGAGGTCCACGATCTCGAAGGCGGTCCAGGCCGAGATCGCTTCGTCTCCGAAACCGCCGCGCCCGGAGCCGTACCAGTCGAGGAAAAGCGCGACGAGAAGGAGGATCGCGCCAAGCGCGACTACCAGCCGGCCGCCATCCACACCGTCACGATCCGTCGTTCGTTGCTCCACGGGCTCCAACCTACCCGCCGTGGCGTCTCATAGACGCGCCGGGCTAAAGCGGGATGTTCCCGTGCTTTCGCTTCGGCTGCTCGACGCGCTTGGTCTGGAGCGTACGAAGCGCGCGGATCAGCTTTGGCCGCGTCTGGCGTGGCTCGATCACGTCGTCGAGGTATCCGCGCTCGGCCGCTGAGTACGGATTGGCGAAGCGCGCCTTGTAATCGTCCATGAGCCGCGCGCGGCGCTCGTCCGGGGTCGGCGAGCTCGCGATGTCCTTGCGGTAGATGATGTTGACGGCGCCCTCGGGGCCCATCACGGCGACCTCGGAGGTCGGCCAGGCGAAGTTGAAGTCGGCAAGCATGTGCTTCGAGTTCATGACGTCGTAGGCGCCGCCGTACGCCTTGCGCGTGACCACCGTCAGCTTCGGTACGGTCGCCTCGGTAAACGCGTAGAGGAGCTTCGCTCCGTGGCGGATGATCCCGCCCCACTCCTGCGAGGTGCCGGGGAGGAAACCCGGTACGTCCGTGAAGGTCAAGAGCGGGATGTTGAAGGCGTCGCAGGTGCGAACGAAGCGCGCGCCTTTGCAAGAGGAGTCGATGTCGAGGACGCCCGCGAGGTGCTTCGGCTGGTTGCCGACCACGCCGACCGGAAAACCGTCGAGCCGCGCGAAGCCGCAGACGATGTTCTGCGCCCAGTGCTCGTGGACCTCGAAGAATTCCTCGTCATCGACGATCCGCGCGATCACGTCGCGCATGTCGTAGGGCTTTGAGGGATCGTCCGGGACGAGCGTGTCGAGCTCGGGATCCTCGCGGTCGGGATCGTCGTAGGGCTCGACGCGCGGCGGCATCTCCAGGTTGTTCTGGGGGAGGAAGCCGATGAGGTAGCGGACGTCCTCGAGGCACGCCTCCTCGTCCTCGGAGGCGAAGTGCGCGACGCCCGACTTCGAGTTATGGGACATGGCGCCGCCGAGCGCCTCGAACTCGACCTCTTCGCCGGTGACCGTCTTGATCACCTCGGGACCGGTAATGAACATGTGGGACGTCTCTTTCACCATGAAGATGAAGTCCGTCATCGCGGGCGAGTAGACGGCGCCGCCCGCGCACGGGCCCATGATCACGCTGATCTGCGGGATCACTCCCGAGCACTGGACATTGCGGACGAAGACGTCGCCGTAGGCACCAAGCGAGACGACCCCCTCCTGGATCCGCGCGCCGCCCGAGTCGTTGAGGCCGATCACGGGCGCCCCGACCTTGGCCGCAAGGTCCATGATCTTCACCATCTTCTCGGCCATCACCTCGCCCAGCGAGCCACCGAAGACCGTGAAGTCCTGGCTGAAGACGAAGATCGGACGGCCGTCGACGGTGCCGTATCCGGTAACGACGGCGTCTCCCCACGGCCGGTTCTTGTCCATCTCGAACTCGTGCGTGCGGTGGCGGACGAAGGTGTCGAGCTCCTCGAACGAGTCCGGGTCGAGCAGCTTCTCGATCCGCTCTCGCGCGGTCAGCTTGCCCTTGGCGTGCTGCTTTTCGACCGCCGTCTCGGACGCCGAGTGGATCGCCTGCTCGCGAAGCTCGCGGAGGTAGTTGAGCTTCTCTTCGTGGGTCTGCGGATACGACTGGCGCACAGGGCGCGGGAGTCTATTCCGGCTGCTCAGGCTCGGGCTGCGATTGATTGCTCGCTCGCTCCAGCATCAGCGCCAGCGCGTCCACCATCGCCGGATCGAGCTCTCCTCCGGCAAGGGCGCGGAGTTCTGCGGGCGAACCGCCCGTCGAATTGATCTCCTCGCAGCGCTTGGCCACCCGGATGATTCGCGAGAGGACGGGAATCTCGGCGCCCGAGAGGCCTCCCGGCCCACTGCCGTCGTAGTGCTCGGCGACGCCGAGGAGCCACTCGCAAGCGACCCCCGGCACGCCGGCCCCGCGCGCGAGCTGGGCGCTCGCCTCATGGTGCACGTCGGTCGGCCCGTAGATCGCCCCGATGTCGGCGAGCCGCGCTGTCTGGCGGCAAAGCTCGGCCTGCGCGCGGCTGAAGCCCAGGCCTACGGCGGTCGCGAGCGCGTAGGCACCCATTGCCTCGGCCCGGTCGGTTGAGCCTTGCTCGCTTACGTCCAGCGCTTCGAGCAGGGGCTCGCCGCGCTCGCGAATCTCAACTGCGAGAGCGGGCTCGTCGACGGCCGGGTCAGCCGACTGAAAAGGGTCTTCGGTCGGGTGAACCGAGCTCATCGAGGAGCCTCTCCAGTGCGTCGCTCTCGCCCGCAGCGTCTTCGCGGCTCGCCGTGATCTCGACGGCGGTACCAAAACCGCTCTCCCTGAGTGCGACCCTCATCCGCGCATCGCTCATCGGTGCGGTGCGCCACACGATGCATTGCTCTTGAACCCGCTCGGTCACCTCGACCGATACCGGCTCCAGGGCCCCGACAAAGCCGGCCATCCAGGCCTCGAGCCGCGTGAGGTCGTCAGCGAGCTCCCAGAGCTCGGGCGCCGACTTCACCAGCGTTCGCTTCGCCTTGATCTCCATCCGGCGAGCTTTCGATTGAGACATACACAATCCTGCCCTACGGCCGAAAACGGCCAGCCCGGACGAGAAGGGGTACGCGCCGGCTCGCGTCTATTCGAAAACGACTGAGAAGCTGACATCGGCGACGTTTCATAAGACGATCATGGCTCATTCAGCAGCACGGAGACGTCGTCGTCCCCGGAGTCGGTGACGGCGACGTCGGGGCCGTCCGCCGAGTCGAAGTCGCCGACGGTGCTGCCGATGGGGCCGGCTCCTACCGCGTAGTCGTCCGCCGGGTCGAAGGTGCCGTCGCCGTTGCCGGGCAGCAGCGAGACGTCGTTGTCGTCGAAGTTGGAGACGACTAGATCGATGCCGGCGTTCTCGTCGAAGGCGCCGTTCACGACGTAAAACGGGTTGGCGCCGACGTCGAAGGTCTCCTCGTCACCGAACCCCCCGTCGCCGTCGCCGAGGCGGACCGACACGTCATTGTCGCCTGAGTTCGGGACGGCGAAGTCGAGCTCTCCGTCGCCGTCGAAGTCGGCGAGTGTGAGCGAGAACGGCATCGATCCCACGCTGAAGTCATCGCGGGAGCCGAATCGCCCTGCGCCGAGGTTGATGAGGGCGCTCACGTCTTCATCCATGTCGTTGACCACGACCAGGTCACGGCCGCCTTGCCCGTCGAGCTGGCCTGCCTCGACCGCGCGCGGCGTCTCGCCAACGGGCCGGTCCGCTACCCGGCGGAACTCACCGCGGCCTCGGCCGAGGAGGATCGAGACGTCGTCGTCTCCGAAATTCGCGACCGCGAGGTCGTGACGACCGTCGCGGTCGAAGTCGGCGACCGCGATGGACCGGGGGCTTGAGCCGACGTTGCGAGTCTTCGCCGGCCTGAAGGTGCCGTCTCCCCTCCCGAGGAGGACCGAGATCGTGTCGTCCATGCGGTTCGCGACCGCGAGATCGAAGTTCGCGTCGCTGTTGAAGCGTCCCGGCACGATGTCTTGAGGCTCGTCCCCCACCGCGTAGTCGTCGTCGGCTGTGAACGCGCCGGCCCCGTCGCCGAGGAGGATCGTCACGGCGTCGTCGCCCCGGTTCGCGACGGCGAGATCGCGGTCGCCGTCGCCGTCGAAGTCGCGGTTTGCAGCCGACTCGGGCTGGTCCCCCACATCGAACTGCTCGGCTGGAGCGAAGACGGCGGCACTCGCACCGGGTGTCAGCGCGAGCGACGCCACGGCCGCGCCCACTGCTCCGGCGATCCGGATGCGACCGGCAGTTCTCTCGCTGAGCTTCACCCGCCAAGTATCCCCGCTGAACGCGCCCATTGCAACCCAACTCAGGGCTGAGGCCCGTGATATAAAGCGCCGGTCCGGGGGAACGCAAATTGAGGAGGGTGTGCGATGGGTTCTTGGCTGGAAACCCACAAGGAGTCATGCGCGCGCGGTGGATGGCGCGAGCGCATTGCAATTGCCGCCCTGATCAGCGGTTCGCTGCTCGCTGCGGGTCTGGTTTCGGGCTGCGGATCCGATGAGAGCGAGGGAGACGACCCAAGCTCGGAACTGGCCGCCCAGCCGGAGCCCGAACAGCCGATCTCCGAGCAGCTCGAGCCGTTGAACAAGGCAATCGCCGAAGCTGACTGCGATGCCTTCGCGGCTTTGCAGTTCTCCTTGTCGCGGCCTACCCCCGAGGCGGGAGCGCCCGCCACGCCCGAGGAGTGCGAGTTTCTCCAGGCCACGTTCGACGCGCTGGAAGGGGCGGAGTTCGACGAGAGCGCGGAGTTCGGGACCGGCGCGATGACGCAGGCGCCGGCACCCTCGCAACAGGCCGGATTCGACTTCGTGAGCATGATCTGGCTGCTCGACTACGACGGCATCTACCGGCATGTCACGTTCGTTCCTGGCGATGAGCAGATCGGGACGGAGCCCGCGGCTGATCCGATGCCTGCGGCAGAGGACTTCGTTGAGGCTGCCCGCGCCGGCGACTGTGACGCGATGGAGCCGACGCTGAACCCCGACGCCACGCTCGTGCAGGTAGCGGGCGGAGATCTCACGGCCGCCTGCGAGCGGATCACCGAGGGGCAGTTGCTGGCGCCCGCGCTCAAGGAGAGCCCGGAGGCGGAGCCCGTTGAGCTCGGCGGGACCCTGGACACCACCTTCGTCGGCGTTCCGACGAAAGATGACTATTTCACGATCGTCCTAGGCACCCCTGTAGGAACGCCCGGCGGGGAGCAGCCTGATGAGATGCTGGTGGTTGACGTGTTCTCGAACACCGTGGACCCCGACCAGGCCATGACAGTGGTCGGGGAGAGCGCGGACCCGGACCTGGGGCCGATGCTCGAAGATTTGAACTCCGCTGCCAACGAGTTCATCGAGGGAGTGAGCGTGGATGTGCCGGCGGGCGACCTCGCTGCGGTGCAGGCCGGTGCCCGCTCATTGCGCGATGCGTTCTACGAGTTCGACCTGGAGTTGCGAGAGCTGGCCCTGCCCGTCGAGCAAGCGTTGGTGAATGCGGTGCTCGATGCAACCGGCGCGATCGTCGCCGACCTCGACGAAGTCGGCAAGGCCGGCAGCATCGAGGAGGCAAGTGAGCTTGTGGACAAGATCCTGGGTGCCGACATGGCCGACGTGCGGGCCGCTATGGAAGAGCTCACGGGCGCACTATCGGAGGGCTGATCGATCAGCCCCAGATCAGCGGGGAGCTAGAAGAACGTCCCGCCCTTGTACTCGCCGAAAACCTCTCGCATCGCTCCGCACACCTCGCCGATCGAGGCGTCCGCGGCGAGCGCGTCGCGGATTGGGTGCAGCAGGTTGCCCTCGCCCTCGGCGACCTCGCGCAACGCCTGAAGCTTCGCGTCGACTCCCGCCTGGTCGCGTGACTCCTTGAACCTCTTGAGGCGCTCGAGCTGGCGCTTCTCGGCCTCGGGATCGACCTTCAGGATGTCGACGTCGTCAACGGTGTCGGTCACGTACTTGTTGACGCCGACGACGATGTCCTGGCCCGAGCGGTAGCGCTCGTGGTAGGAGGCCGCGGACTCCTCGATCTCCTTTTGCATGAACTCGAGCGCGCGCACCGAGCCGCCCTGGCGCTCGACCTCGTCCATGAGCTCGTAGGCGCGCTTTTCGATCTCGTCGGTGAGCGACTCGATGAAGTAGGAGCCCGCGAAGGGGTCGACCGTGTCGGCGGCGCCCGACTCGTGAGCGATCACCTGCTGGGTGCGAAGCGCGATCCGCGCAGAGCGCTCGGTCGGAAGCGCGAGCGCCTCGTCGAAGCCGTTCGTGTGTAGCGACTGGGTGCCGCCCGCGACCGCGGCAAAGCCTTGGAGCGCGACGCGAATGATGTTCACCTCGGGCTGCTGGGCCTGGAGCGTCACGCCGCCGGTCTGTGTGTGGAAGCGGATCATCTGCGAACGCTCCTTCGAGGCTCCGAAGCGCTCGCGCATGATCTTCGCCCACATCCGCCGCGCCGCACGGAACTTCGCGACCTCCTGGAAGACGTTGTTGTGGCAGTTGAAGAAGAACGCGAGCCGGCCGGCGAACGCGTCGATCTCGAGACCGCGGTCGAGCGCCGCCTGCGTGTACGCGATCGCGTTCGCGAGGGTGAAGCCCACCTCTTGGACGGCCGAGCAGCCCTTTTCGCGGATGTGGTAGCCGGAGATCGAGATCGTGTTCCACTTCGGCACCCGCTCCGAGCAGTACTCGAAGATGTCGGTCGTCAGGCGCATCGTCGCCTCGGGCGGATAGATGAAGTTGCCCCGCGCGACGTATTCCTTCAAGACGTCGTTCTGGACCGTCCCCCGAAGCGCCTTGGAGTCGACGCCCTGCTCCTCGCCGACCAACTCGTAGAGCAGGAGAAGAACCGAGGCCGGCGCGTTGATTGTCATCGAGGTCGAGACTTGGTCGAGCGGGATTTGATCGAAGCAGATCCGCATGTCCTCGATCGTGTCGATGGGGACGCCGGTGCGCCCGACCTCGCCCTCGCAGAGCGGGTCGTCGGAGTCGCGGCCGAGCTGGGTCGGGAGGTCGAACGCCATGGAGAGGCCGGTGGAGCCGTGCTCGAGCAGGTAGCGATAGCGGCCGTTCGTGTCCTCGGGGCTCGAAAAGCCCGCGTACTGGCGCATCGTCCACAGGCGGTCGCGATACATCCCGTCATGGATTCCGCGGGTGAACGGGTACTCGCCGGGCTCTCCTAGGCGGTCTTCGAGGCCGTCCGCGATGTCGTCCGGGTCGTAGAGCTTTTCGATCTCGATGCCCGAGTCGGTGAAGACGCGCTCGTCGCCAGGTTCCGTGAGCGGGGCAATGAAGCGATGCTCGCCCGTCTCCACCTCGATCGGTTGAGAGTCAGCCATGGCGTGAGGATATGGCCCGCTCGATCGCTGCGGCCATGCGCTCGGCAACCGCCGGGTAGGCGTACTCTGCTCGTGCGTTCGGGTCGCTCGGCGCCAGCTCGCCGCGTGCTGTCCGAGCCAGCGCGTCCGCGATCGCAGCGACGTCCCCAGCCGGGACGACCGTACCTCCGAACTCGCTGACGACGGTTCCCGCCTCGGTGCCCGTCGGCGAGCGCGAGGATCGGTGGTCCGGCGTGAAGGTACTCATAGAGCTTGAAGTTCGCGAGCTGGGAACGGATGGGGTGGGCGACGAGCAGCAGCGCGTCGGCAGCGCGCTGGAGGGCGAGTGCTCGGTCGCGCTCGAGCGACCCAACAAGCGCGATGCGCGCAGGGCTCACGTTTCGCGCGAAGAGCTCGTGCTCGGTCTCGGTCAGGGGCCCTGCGATGACGAGTTCGATCTGCGCGGCGTCATCGGGGCGGTCGGTGGCGAGCTTTGAAAGCGCATCGACGAGCGCCTGCGGATCGCGGCCGGTCGAGCCGAAGCGGCCTGTGTATACGAGCGAGACGAGATCGGGATCGAGGAGGCTCGCCGCGCTCGCCGGATCGGCGGCCTCGAGAAGCTCGGGGTCGGCGCCGTTCCGCACCAGTACCGGATCGGCGATTCCGCGCGCTCGAAGGTCCGCTGCCGCCGGCTCGGAGACGCAGACGACAACGTCGGCGGCGCCGAGCGTCCGGCGCTCGAGCCGCTCGTCGAGCCTTCGTTGAAGACCGGTTGGAAAGCCGGGGCGAAGCGGCTCGAAGGTCCATGCGTCACGCACGTCGGCCACCCAGGCCGCGCCACGACGCTGAAGCGCGCGCCCGGCGAAGTGGGCGGACTCCGGGGGCGAGGTCGCGACGACGCAGTCGAACGGCTTCTGCCGGTGGAGAGCAATCGCGCGTCGCCGCGCGAACGGTGCCCACGCGAGCGCGAGAGGCTCGGGGACGATCACCCTGCTCAGCGGATGGGGCTTCCCGGCATAGGTATCGGCGTCGTACATCGAACCCACGCGGTCGGCGCCGCGAAGCCGCGCGCGCCAGAGCTGAGCGTCCGCCGTGCGCTCGATCCGCTCTGGGCCATCGCCAGGCAGCGACCCGTAGGCAGACGTAGTGAGCACGGTCACGTCGTGGCCCGCGCGTCGGAGGTACTTCACCATCGAGGCGGGCCGATGGGCGCCCGTGTCCGTGCATGGCGGGTAGAAGTAAGAGACGAAAAGGATGCGGCGAGGATGCGGCGATTCGCTCACGAGCGCATCTTTTCGCGCCGCGCCGCGATCGCCTCGAAGTAAGCGCTGTCCATGCGGTCCAGGAGTCGCGGCCAGTTCCACTCATCCTCCGCGCGCGCGCGGCCGGCCGTCGCCCATCGCGGCGCGTCCCTCCGGACCTACCTCGACCATCTCGCGGAGGCATCCGGCCACGGCCGCGACATCGCCCTGCGGGGCGAGGAGGCCGGTTTCCTCGGTCACCACGGCCCGGACTCCGGGGTAATCCGTTGCGATCACCGGCAGCCCCGTAGCCATCGCTTCGATGAGGACGATGCCGAACGATTCGGGAGGCTCGGTTGTGAGGAGGAAGAGGTCCGACGCGCGTAGGACTCCTGGCAGCTCGGAGTGCGGCACGGCACTGAGGAAGTGGACACGGCCGGTGACTCCGCGCTCGCTGGCGCGGGCTTGAAAGTCCGCGACAAGCTCGCCGCCCCCCGCGACGACGATGTGGACGTCTTCGTTTCCGAGCTCGGCGAGCGCGTCGATCGCGACGTCGAGCCGCTTGAAGTGATGGGCGCGGTCGAGCGTCGCCACGAATGCCGCGACGATCGCGTCTGGGGGAATGCCAAGCCGCTCGCGCCAGCCGCTCTCGTCGTCGCCCGGGCTGAAGCGATCCGCGTCGACCCCGTTCGGCATCTCGATCAGCTTGTCCGGGTCCCGCTCGCCGGTGCGCCTGAGGTAGGAGACGGAACGCGAGTGATCTTGAGAGAGGACGCAGACGCGGTCGGCCGCGCGGATGAGCGCTGGAGCGACCGTGCGCTCGTACGCCTCAAAGAGAAGGCCGCGCCGCCCGTCGCCCACCAGGCGGTTCTTGTAGTGGACGAGCAGCGCCTGCGAGCGGCGCTGGCGGCTGAGCCGCGCCAGGAGCGTCAGCTCGGAGCCGAAGATGAAGGGATAATGGAGATGCACCACGTCGAAGCCGCCGAGTCCGGCCAGGCGCGGAATGAATGGTGCGTTGCCGATCGCATAAACCGGAGGGATGCGGTGAACCTCCACGCCGGGTGCGGCAGGCTCCTCGCCTGGCGCCGGAGCGGTGATGACCTCGACGTGATGGCCGCGCTCGGCTTGCCCGACCGCAAAGCGATGAGCGGTGTTACCGGCGCCTCCGGGATACGGGGGGAACGTGGCCGTGAGGTGGGCGATGCGCAGGCCGCCGCCCGGAGCTTGTGAGTGGGAGGACATCTGTGAGACTTAAGGAAGAGAGTGAGAACTCAGGAAAGGAAGCGGGATCTGGACGGATATACGACCGTGCTGCGACGGTCGTATCTATTAGAGGGTCCCACCGCTTTGACGATTCAAGGTAGGAGGTACTGGGTGAAAGGGGTCGTCTTCAATCTGCTCGAACAGGTCGTCTCGGAAGAGGCGGGCGAGGCCACCTGGGAGCAGGCGATCTCCGATTCCGGCGTCGACGGCGCCTATACGTCGCTCGGGCACCTACCCTCACTCGGAGCTTCGAGGCTCTGGTCTTGAGCCTTTCCGAGCAACTCGAGCATCGATCCGGATGAAGCCGTTGGGTGGTTCGGGCGGCACGCGCTTCCAAAGCTCGCCGAGCCTACCCGAAGCTCTTCGAGCCGCACGACCAGGACGCTGTCCTTCCTCGGCACCCTCAACGACATCATCCATCCCGAGGTCCGAAAGCTCTACCCCGGCGCGGACGTTCCCGTCTTCGACTATCGGGTGACCGAGTCCGATCGCATGCTGATGGGATACCGCTCTCAGCGAGGCCTCTGCTTCTTCGGCCAGGGGCTCATCGAAGGCGCGGGCCAGTCCATTTCAAGCGAGTCCTCAAGGTCGCACAGACCACCTGTCAGAAGCGCGGCGACGCGGAGTGCGTGTTCGAAGTGGTCGTGGCGCCATGAGCGAGCCGACAACCGAAGGGCCGGCAACGACCTCGGGCCTGGATCTCGACGCTGCGCTCCAAGGCGGATCGGCGAGCGCAGGGCCCGCCTAGCTGCAGAGGACGATCGCCGAGAAGGCCACGCGCGAGCTTTACGACCGCAAGGCAGATCTCAAGGTTGCTCGAGGCGGTGGCCGTCGCCGCCAACGCGGCGAAGGAGGTGCGCTCGGCGCTGCAGGTGACGGTGGACGCCGATCTGCGCCCATTCCGGCTGGCCGATCGGACACGTGTTCCTCCTCAGCCGGAACGGCGAGACGCTGCTTCCGACCGGCGTCTGGCACCTCGATGACGACGAGCGTTTCAAGGGCTTCAAGCGGATCACCGAGGCCTCGACCTTCAAGAGCGGGGTCGGGGTGCCGGGCAGGGTGCTCGAGCAGGAACGGCCGATCTGGATCCAAACGCAAAGGCCGACACGAACTTTCCGCGCGCCCATGCGGCGGAAGGAGTGGGCAGTCAACGCGGCCTTCGGCTTTCCGATCCTGATCGAGGACTCCGTTGTGGGAGTGCGTCGAGTTCTTCTCCCCCGTCGGTCGCCGAGCCGAACGACCGCCTGCTCGGGCTCGCGGCTCAGGTCGGCGTCGCAGCTCGGACGCGTGATCGAGCGGGACCGCCACGCGCGCGAGATCAAGCGCCGCGCCGAGGAGCTCTCCGCGCTACGCGACCGAGCTCGAGCACGCAAACGACGAGCTCAAGGAGTTCGCCTACGTCGCCTCGCACGATCTCACCGAGCCATTGCGGACGATCGCCGGCTTCGTCCAGCTCCTGCAAAAGCGCTATGAGGGCCAGCTCGACGAGTCCGCGGACGAATTCATCGGCGTTCATCGTTGACGGGACGGAGCGGATGCAGGCGCTGATCGAGGGACTCCTCTCGTACTCGCGAACCGGCCGCTCGGAGCTCGTGCAGAGCCGCGTCGACCTGAACGACACTGTGAACAAGACGATCGGCGCGCTCGCCACCTCGATCTCGGAGGCGGGGGCCGGACTTCGAGCTGGACGAACTTCCAACTGTGGGTGGAGATCCTCGCAGCTCAGCCGGCTCTTCGAAAACCTGATCTCGAACGCCGTGAAGTTCCGCGCGCCGGATCAAAAGCCCGCTGATCAAGATCGGCGCGGACCTCAGCGGCGGAGCTTGGCACTTCTTCGTCGCGGACAACGGCATCGGGATCGAGGAGCGCCATCGCGAGCGGATCTTCAATGTCTTCCAGCGCCTCCACGGCGGCGGCGAGTATCAGGGCACCGGGATCGGCCTTTCGATCTGCAAGAAGGTCGTCGAGCGCCACGGCGGGCGGATCTGGGTCGAGGAGACGCCCGGCGGCGGCAGCACGTTCAAGTTCATCCTCCCCGAGCTCTCAGAAGAGGTGCCCTGATGATGCCGGCGGTCCCATCGGTTCTTCTGGTCGAGAACAACCCGGCCGACGCGCGTCTCCTTCAGGAGATGGTCGCCGCGACAGGCGATCACGACCTCGTGCTGCGCCCGTGCCGCAAGCTCGCCGACGCAATCAAGGAGATCGAGGCGGACGCGACCGACTGCGTCTTGCTCGATCTCTCGCTTCCCGACGTCTCGGGCCTCGACGGGATCGACCGTCTGCGCGCGCGCTTTCCCGACCTTCCCATCATCATCCTCACCGGTCTGAACGACGAGGAGGTCGCGCTCGAGGCGCTCGGCGCGGGCGCCCAGGACTACCTCGTCAAGGGCTCGATCGACGGTGACGGGGTAATGCGAGCCGTCCGCTACGCGATCGAGCGCAAGTCCGCTGAGGGCGAGCTGGCGCAGCTCGGGCGCCAGAACGAGCTGATTCTCTATTCGGCGGGAGACGGCATCTGCGGGCTCGACGCTGCGGGGGTCATCACGTTCGCAAACCCGGCGGCCGCGAAGCTCCTTCGGTGCACTCGCGGGGAGCTCCTGGGCTCACGCCTCCACGATGTCGTTCACCCGAAGGGCCCGCTCTCCGACGGCCACGACGCCGCGGACTGCCCGATTCAGGTCGCGATGGTCTCGGGCGTCGCCTACCAGGCCGACGGTGAGACGTTCCTGCGCTTCGACGCGACGGGCTTTCCCGTTGAGTACTCGGTCACTCCCTACGCCGCGGGGGCCGGCGGGGGCGCAGTCGTCACCTTCAAGGACATCACCGAGCGCAAGCGCTCGGAGCAGCAGCTTCAGTACATGGCCGACCACGACGTGCTCACGGGGCTCTACAACCGTCGGCGCTTCGGTGATGAGCTGGCCCAGCAGATCGCCATCTGCGAGCGCCTCGACGTCGAGTCCGCGCTGCTCGTGCTCGACATCGACAACTTCAAGTTCATCAACGACGCACTCGGCCACCAGGCGGGCGACGAGCTCATCCGCAGCCTCTCGAGCCAGCTCAAGTGCCGCGTACGCCGGACCGACATCGCCTCGCGCCTCGGCGGGGACGAGTTCGCTCTGCTCTTGACCGGCACCGGAGCCGACGATGCGATCGAGCTGGCCGACGAGCTCCTGGCAATGGTCAGGAGCCATCGGGTGCTCGCGCGTGACAAGCCGGTTCAGGTCACGACATCGATCGGGATCACGATGCTCGATGCGCCAAACCTCACCGCCGAGCAGCTCCTGATGGAGGCCGACGTGGCGATGTACGAAGCCAAGGGCTCGGGGCGCGACCGGGTCATCCTGTTCTCGCGCGACGCCCCGGCTCCGAACGCCCAGCGCGCCGGGTTCGTGTGGACCGACAGGATCAAGCGCGCCCTGCGCGAGAACATGTTCGCCGTCCACGCTCAGCCGATCGCGAGCCTCAACGGCCACGACGCGGACCGCTACGAGCTGCTCATCCGCATGACGGACGAAGACGGTAACGTCGTGCCGCCGGGCGCGTTCCTGCCCGTCGCCGAGCGCTTCGGCCTGATCTCCGAGATAGACATCTGGATGATCCGCCAGGCGATCGAGCTGATCGAGCGAGAGCAGAACGGGGGCCGAAAGATCGTGCTCGAGGTGAATCTCTCGGGGCATTCCATCTGCGATCCCGAGCTTCCCGACCTGATCGAGGCCGAGCTCACAAAGGCGCCGATCAACCCCTCGCAGCTCGTCTTCGAGATCACCGAGACCGCCGCCATCGCGAACATGGACGAGGCACGGATGCTCGCAACCCGAATCCGGCGCTGGGGCTGCCGCTTCGCGCTCGACGATTTCGGCGCCGGCTTCGGCTCCTTCTACTACCTCAAGTACCTGCCGGTGGATTACCTCAAGATCGACGGCGAGTTCATCCGCAACCTCGACTCTTCGGAGATCGACCAGCACATGGTCTCGGCGATGGTCGAGATCGCCCGCGCGCTGGGCCTTCGGACTATCGCCGAGTTCGTCGAAAGCGAGGAGATCCTGATCAAGCTCCGCGAGTTCGGCGTCGACTTCGCGCAGGGCTACCACGTGGGCAGGCCCAGGCCGATCGAAGAGCTCGCGCCGATCGCGATCTAGCGCCGCTCAGTAGCGCGTGTCGACGAGCTGCTCGACGCCCGCCTTTTCGATCGTCAGGCGCAGGCCGTCGCGCAGACTGACCTTCGGCTCCCAGGCAAGCAGCTGCTTCGCACGCGTGATGTCGGGCTGGCGCACCTGAGGGTCGTCGATCGGCAGCGCCTCGAAGACGATCTCCGACTTCGACTCCGTCACCTCGATCACTGTCTCGGCAAGCTCAAGCAGGGGTAGCTCCTCGGGATTGCCGACGTTCACCGGCACGTGGACGTCGGATTCAGCCATGAGCATGTAGCCGCGCACTTGATCGTCTACGTAGCAAAAGCTGCGGGTCTGGGAGCCGTCGCCGAACACTGTCAGAGGTTTGTGCTGTAGCGCCTGGCGCAAGAATGTGGAGACGGCGCGGCCGTCGTGAGGCCTCATTTTCGGGCCAAACGTGTTGAACGTCCTCACGATCCCTGTGTCCACACCCTGCTGGCGGTGATAAGCCATCGTGAGCGCTTCGGCGTAGCGCTTCGCCTCGTCGTAGACGCCGCGCGGGCCGATCGGGTTCACGTGACCCCAGTACTCCTCGGGCTGGGGATGGACTTGCGGGTCGCCGTAGACCTCTGACGTCGAAGCGAGGACGAAGCGCGCCCTCTTCAGCTTCGCGAGCCCCAGCATGTGATGAGTCCCGTACGAGCCGACCTTCAGCGTGTGGAGGGGCAGGCGCAGGTAATCGATCGGGCTGGCGGGCGAGGCGAGGTGGTAGACGAAGTCGACGGGCTCGTCGGTGAAGAAGGGCTCCGTCAGATCGTGGAGGACGAAGGTGAACGCCTCGTCCGAGATGTGCTCGACGTTTTGAAGCGACCCCGTGTCGAGGTTGTCGATGCAGATCACGCGCTCGCCCCTCGCGAGCAGCGCCTCGCACAGATGCGAGCCCAGAAAGCCCGCGCCGCCCGTGACTATCGACGTGGTCATGCTTGCCGAGCTTAGACTGGCTCGCAAGCCAGTGGTGGCGCGAGCGCCTTGCGCGCAGCAGCGCTTGCTAAGAGCGACGCTGGGCGCCCGTGTGTCCAGGGGGCGAGAACGCTCCCGCCGGGGTTGTTCAAGGAGTGAAGACCCAATGCACCCGAAGCACGGCCGCGGTCGGCTTGCTTCGCGCCCACGGAGCTGCCTTTCGCCGTACCGCCCGCCGGTTTTCTATCTGCGCCGACGACGCTGACGATGCGCTAGGCCGCGCAACCTTGATCCTGCTCGAGAAGGCGCCGCCGCACCCTCCCGAGCGCCTCGCTGCCTGGATGCATCTGGTCACGAAGCGAGAGGCGCTCGCTGTACGACGGGAGCGCGAACGACTGCTGGCCGGCGAGGTCGAGGACGTGTGGCCCGGCGGCGAGCCGTGCCCCGCCGAGCGCGCCGAGCGCCGGGAGTGGGCCCACGCTCGCGCGCGCACGCTTCACATGCTCAAGCCGGACGAGCGCCGCGCGCTGGTCCTGCGCGGCGAGGGCTATTCCTACGCCGAGATCTCGGAGCTCACCGCGTGGACCCTCACGAAGGTGAACCGCTGCCTAAGCGAGGGCAGGGCGAGGCTGCGACAGCTCTCACCGCCCGAGCGCTGAGTAGAGTCGCCGAGAGAAGGAATTCCCGCGAATATCGCGGCTTTCCCTACTTTCGGCGTGGATGGGCGTTGGGCGGCCAGCGGTCCTGCCAGCGCTCGACGCTCTCGAGCTCGGCCGCGAGCGAGATCAGGAGCTCCTCCGAGTTCGCCGGGCCGAGGAGCTGGACGCCGATCGGAAGCCCGCCGTCGGTGAGCCCCGCGGGGACGTTCACGCCCGGCCAGCCGATGACGTTCCAGGGCCACGCGTACGGGCAGGCGCCGACGATCAACCGGTCCGTCTCCCAGTTGCCGAGCCCGTCGGCGGCGCCGATCGCGAGCGCCGGCTTCGCCGTCGTCGGCGCTACCACTACGTCGAAGCGGCCGAAGATGCGGCCGATCTGCCCGCGGAGCGGCCGTTCGAGCACGCGAGCGGCGGCGAGCGCCGGTCCCGAGAGAAGCTTCCCCACCTTCGCGTTGTGTCGCGTGCGCGGGTCGAGCGTGTCGGGTTCTGCGATGCGATCCACCCATTCCCGGATCCCGGCCATCGAGCGAGGCATGAAGCTCGCGCCGACGAGGCCGTAGGTGGGATCGGCGGCTTCCACCTCGTGACCCAGGCCCCCGAGCACCTCGCCGATGCGCTCCGTCGCGGCGCGAATCTCGGGGTCGAGCCTGGCCGGGGCGCCGCTGAACGGGATCGCGGTCGAAAGCGCGATCCGCACGCGAGCGGGCGATTCACCGGAGGCCTCGGCGTAGCTGCGCGACGGTGGCTTGGGCCAATGGAGATCGCCTTCGCGGTTGCCCGCGGTGGCGTCCAGGAGAACCGCTGCATCCGCCACGCTGCGTGCGAGCGGGCCGAGACAGGTGAGGCCCATGAAGGCCTCGGGGTGCGGCCACGTTGAGATGCGCCCGCGCTGCGGCTTGATCCCGACCAGGTGGCACCAGGCGGCAGGGATGCGCACCGAACCGGCGCCGTCAGAGCCGATCGCCCCTGCGACGAGGCCGGCCGCGACGGCCGCCGCAGCCCCGCCGCTCGAGCCGCCGGGCGTGTGGCCGAGGTCCCATGGGTTCCGCGTGATGCCGAACCCGGGACCCTCCGAGAACGGCCACTGTCCGATCTCGGAAGTGGTGGTCTTGCCGACAATGACGGCGCCCGCCAAGCGGAGGCGGCGCACAACCTCACTGTCTTCCGTGATCGGGTCAAAGCTGCCCGCGCAGCCGAATGCGGTCGTCTCACCGGCAAGGTCGGTGTCGTCTTTGATCGCGATCGGCACGCCCAGAAGCGGCGCCCGCTCGCCGGCGGCGATGCGGCGGTCGCATTCATGCGCCTCGTCCATCGCTGCGTCCGCGCGGACGCAGCGAAAGGCGTTGAGGGTGGCCTGTGAGGCTTCGATCGATTCGAGGCAAGCCGAGACGATCTCGGCCGAGCCGATATCTCCGGACGCCAGCGCTTCAGCTTGGGCGGTGACTCCCGTCAGCTCGCCCGAGGCGGTGCTCATCGGCCCATCTTGGCGAACCGCCCGTTCTTACGGCTGCGCGACGGGTTCCGGTTCCTCTCGCTTTGCCTCCGTCGAGACCAGGATCGCGCCCTCGCCGGTGAGGTAGGCCTCCTCGCCGTGCTGCGTCACGTCCATGCCGGTCGCCTCTTCGTCTTCGGTTGCCCGGAGCGGCATCAATGCGCCGATGACCTTGAGCAGGATGAAGGTCACGATGAAGGCATAGGCGGGTGCTGCCGCTGCGGCCAACGCCTGGTCCACGAACTGGTCGAAGTTGCCGTAGATGGCGCCGTCCGAGATGCCGTTCCACGACGCCTGCGCGAAGAGCCCGAGGAAGAGAATGCCGGTGAAGCCCGCAAGGCCGTGCGCGGCCAGGACGTCGAGAGTCTCGTCCACACGGGTCCGCGGCCGGTAGGCGATCAGGGCGTAGCACGGGAGCGCGCCGGCGAAGCCCAGCGCCATCGCCCACCCCGGGGCGATGAACCCGCCCGCGGGCGTGATCAGGACGCAGCCGACAATGATCGCGGTCGCGGCGCCGATCGCCGTCACGGTGCGCCCGCGGATCAGGTCGAGGACGAACCAGGTGATGAGGGCGCAGGCTGGCGTGAGCAGAGTGTTCACAAACGCCAGCGTCGAGTTGGTGCCGGTGTTGAATCCCGAGCCGCCGTTGAAGCCGAACCAGCCAAACCACAGCAGGCCTGCGCCGACGAGGACGTAGATCGCGTTGTGGGGGAGCAGCGCTTGACGCCCGTAGTCCTTGCGAGCACCGACAACCAGCGCCGCTGCCAGCGCTGAGAAGCCGGAACCCATCTCGACCGCGATGCCGCCTGCGAAGTCGAGCGTTCCGCCTGAGATCAGCCAGCCGAAGCCGAAGCCCCAATAGGCGAGGACCGAGTAGACGAGGACCGACCACAGCGCCGCAAATACCAGAAAGGCGCCAAAGCGCATCCGCTCGACCACAGCTCCGGACACGAGCGCCGTCGTAAGGATGCAGAACGTCCCCTGGAAGGCGAAGAAGAGCAGGTGGGGGATGGTGAGGCCCTCACGCTCCTCGAGCCCAACGTCGTTCAGAAACGCATAGTCGAGGGAGCCGATCAGATCGCCGCCTTCGCTGAAGGCGAGGGAATAGCCGATCACAGCCCACGTCACCCCCGCGATCGCGATCGCGGCCACGCACATCATGAAGGTGTTGAGCGTGTTCTTGGAGCGAACCAACCCGGCGTAGAAGAGGCCGAGGGCAGGCGTCATCATCAACACGAGGGCGGTCGCCATGAGCATCCATGCGGTGTCGCCCGTGTCAATCTTCGCGATCAGGAAGTCCATCACTTCTCCACCGGCGTCACGGCGCCCTTGTCGGTCTCACCGGTGCGAATGCGCACGGCTCGCTCGAGGGGGACGACGAAGATCTTGCCGTCGCCGACGTCACCTGTTTGCGCCCCTGACTGGAGGGCTACGACCGTGGGCTCGACGAAGTCGTCGGAGACCGCGATCTCGAAGCGGACCTTCTCGTAGAGGCCCATCTTCACCGTGGTGCCGCGGTAGGTCTCGACGCGCTCGAGCTCACCGCCGTGACCCTGCACCCGGCTCATCGAAACTCCCCGCACATCCGCGCGGTAAAGCGCTTCCAGGACGTCGTTCGCCTTCTCGGGACGCACGATCCCAATTACGAGCTTCAACTCGTTTCCTCCTCAAGCTTGAGCCGGCTACTCACCGGCCGAACGGGGGCACGCTAGCGCAGGGGTCTACTGGCCCCTTGTACGAATGTCCAAAATTTGCTTCCGCGCCTTGTACCTAGAGTGAAAGCATGAGGAAGCTCCTCGTCCTCGCGTCGCTCGTCCTCTTGGTCGACACGATGTTCTTTGCGGCCATCGTCCCGCTTCTACCTGGGCTGAGCGACGAGTTTGGCCTGACGAAGACCGAGGCTGGAGTCCTCTCCGGTTCGTACGCGGCTGGAACCCTCATTGCAGCGATTCCGGCGGGTTTCCTCGCCGCCCGGATCGGGGCGCGCCGAACGACTCTTGTCGGCCTTGTCGTCATGACCGCAACAGTTCTCGTCTTTGCGCTCGCCGAGAGCAGCGAGTTGCTCATCGCCTCGCGATTCATTCAAGGGGCGGCGGGCGCCTGCTCCTGGGCTGGGGCCCTGAGCTGGCTGATCGCGGCCTCGCCGCGCGAGCGCAGGGGCGAGCTCATCGGATCCGCGATGGCCGCGGCGATTGCGGGCGTTCTGTTGGGCCCGGCGCTGGGTGGCCTCGCCGAGCCCCTCGGGCGGGCCGCGGTCTTCTCAGCCGTGGCCGTGCTCGGAGCGGTCATGGTTGCGATGACTCTCCGCATCCCGCCGCCTCCACCCTCGGGCCACTCGGGCTGGAGAGTGCTCCGCGCAGCGGCGGGCGCGGCGCCGGTTCGATTCGGATTTTTCCTGATCCTCGTGCCGGGGATGGTCTTTGGAGCACTCGACGTCCTGGTCCCGCTCGAGATGGACCTGCTCGGGGCGGGAGCAATCGCGATCGCCGGCGCGTTCCTGGCATCGGCGGCGCTCGAGGGAGTCGTCGCTCCGCTGGCGGGCCGGCTTTCCGATCGGCGCGGGCGGTTCATACCCTGCGCCGCGGGCCTGGCCGCGAGTGTCGTGACCATGCTCGTGATCCAGCTGCCGTCGAGCGCGTGGCTCTTGGGGCTGGTGCTGATCCTGGCAGCACCCGGAATTGGAATGCTCTGGTCGCCGGCGATGGCGATGCTCACCGACGGTGCCGAGGCGGCCGGGGTGGACCTCGGTCTCGCGTTCGGCTTTACCAACCTCGGCTGGGGGGTGGGGCACACGCTGGGCGGAGTGGTGGCGCCCGCGGTGGCCGATGCCGGCGGTAACGAGCTCGCGTACTCGTGCCTGGCGACGCTGAGCGCTCTGGCTCTGGCGGCGCTCTTTGTTCGCCGGAGCGCCGTCGAGGACGCTCTGGCGGTCGGCACCCGTAAATTACGTGGAGGAGCGGTGGCAGAGTCCGGCTGAATGCAGCTGCCTTGAAAGCAGCCGACCCGTTTCGCGGGTCCGGGGGTTCGAATCCCTCCCGCTCCGCTCATTCGGACTAGCTTTCGCGCCCATGGCGCGCTGGACGAACTGGGCAGGAGACCAATCGTGCCAGCCGCTCTCGATCGAGCGGCCTGGGACGCTCGATGCCCTTCGGCGCACCGTCGCGCGCTCGATCGAGCGGGGTCACCGGGTTCGCGCGGCAGCCTCTGGCCATTCGTTCACGGACTGCGCCCTGACCGACGGCGTCATGGTTCGCCTCGACGGTCTCGGGCGGAAGCTCGACTTCGACCGGGAGTCAGGTCTTTTCAAGGCCGAGGCGGGGGCTGTCCTCCACGACCTCAATCGCATGCTCGACGCTGACGGCGTCGCGTTCTTAAACCTCGGCGACATCGACCGCCAGACCGTCGCGGGCTCCATCTCGACCGGGACCCACGGCACGGGCGAGCGCTTCCAGAACGTCTCGGCTCAGGTGGCGGCGCTCGAGCTGATCGCGCCCGACGGCTCGCTCGTGACCGTCGACGAGTCCGAGCCAGCTCTTCTTCGTGCCGCGCGAGTTGCGATCGGTGCGCTCGGAATCGTGTACTCGGTCACCGTCCGCACGGTCCCCGCGTACACGATCAACCGGGTGGACTCGCCGAAGCCGCTCGGCGAGGTTCTCGAGAGCCTCGATGAGCTCAACGCCGGCACGGATCATTTCGAGTTCTACGTCTTTCCCGGCACCGACGTCGCGCTTTGCCGCGAATCGCGCCGCACGCAGGAGCCGCCAGCCCCGAAGCACCCCGCGATCGTCTACGCGCAGGAGGTGGTGCTCGAGAACTGGGTCGGCAAAGCGTTCGCGGCGGCGACCCGAGCCCGTCCCGAGATCGCGCCCACGGTGGCGCGACTCGCCTCGCGCAGCCTCGGCAACGCGACGAAGGTGGACGCGAGCTACAGGGTCTTCGCCTCGGAGCGCCACATCAAGTTCACCGAGATGGAGTACGCGGTCCCGCGCGCGCGGGGGCGCGAGCTCATCGAGGGCGTCCTCGAGATCGCCGCACGGCCCGAGCTTCACATCGCCTGGCCGATCGAGGTGCGCTTCGTCGCGGGCGACGACTCCTTTCTCAGCCCCTCCCACGAGCAAGACACGTGCTATGTGGCCGTCCACCAGGACCGAAGGCTCGGCTGGGAGCCCTACTTCCGCAGGGTCGAAGCACTCGCCCGCGGGCTCGGCGGCCGGCCGCACTGGGGCAAGCGCCACTTCCGCACAGCGGCGGACCTGTCCGCCGCGTACCCGCGCTGGGACGACTTCCAGGCCGCGAGGCGTCGGCTCGACCCCGAGGGCGTCTTCGCCAACGCCTACACGGACCGAGTCCTCGGCCCGGTCGCCTAGCGCCTCGCGAGCCGCCCGCGGGCGAGACAAACTCCCACGGGGTACACCAGGATGTACGGCATCGGACGTTTCGCGTCTGCGCCCGAGGCAAACGTCCAGCGTCATCCTCTATGGGGTATGGCGTCGGACGTTTCGCCCCGTAGCTGCTAGATCCAGCAACTGCTGTGGGTGCTCATAGACGTCGCCCGAGTCGATCCGAAGGACTCGCCAACCCGCGCCGCGCCACGTCGCTTCCTTCCTCGCGTCCTCGCCTACGTCTTGGTGGAACGGACCGCCGTCGATCTCGATAATGAGTCTTTCGCGTGGCCAGCTCAGGTCTGCTTCCTCGCCGGCGACGTCGACGTTGAGACGCGGAAGCTCGATGTCGGCGTCACGGAGGATTTCGAGCGCTCTGGCTTCGGCGCCGCTGCGCGCTCGCTCAATCGGAAGCCCTCGATACTGAGCCATGGCTTTCGCCAGCCGGGGTGCGCCGCGGCGGTTGCTCCTGATACCGAGCCAGTCGCTAAGGCCGTAAATAGTCGTTCTGTTCAAGCGAACGAACTCGCGCAGCGCCTTGGCGACTGCTCGGTCGCTCATACAGCAAGTGAGGTCCAAAAGGATCCGGGGCACCGTTGTGATGGGGACCCCATCCAAGGTGGTCGTCTCCCCGCTGAGGGTCGAGCTGCGATAAACGGTGACACCGCTCATCCGGCGAGGCCCACCGCTACCGGGTCGGGTCACAGTTACACCACGACTCTCAAACTCAAGGGCGCCAAAGGCGCAAGCGGCACTCTCTCGACAGAGAAACGTCTCTGAGGCGGTGAGGGTGGCGCCCATCCATCGGCCCCAATCATCGTGAAGGACCGGAGGCATCGCAAAGACCCCTTCGTGAACGATGACCAGCCGTCCAATCGCGACCCGATGATGGATGGCCCTGTCGCTTAAGCCAAGGTCATGCAGTTGGCAGCGAGAGGCTCGATTGAACTGTTTCGCCAGCAATTTCGCGATGCGAACGTCCGACATCGTCCCCTATAGGGCACAGCGTGGGACGCTTCACCCCCGCAAGAAGGAAACGTCCCATTTCATACCTCAGGGTGTATGGCGTTGGACGTTTCGCCGCCGGCCGCGAGCCCTGCGGCGGGCCTTACTCCTCCGGAGGATCGCTGTGAAGCGGCAGTGCCTCGAGTGGCGTGTCGGCGATCGTGAAACACACCCGGCAGAGGTCTTCGCCGAACGGCGTCAGGTGAATCGAGCGGCGCACGATGCGCGGGAAGCGCACCGAGTGCATTGCCTCGAGAACCTCAGGCTGCGCCTCGAGTACCTGATAAGCGCGATGGTTGTGGAGCGTCTCGCGCGAGAACCAGATGAGACCAAGCCGGTTGAGGTTGTTGAGATACGCGGGCACCCCGTCGCGGTCCTTGAGTCCCGCATGCGAGCCGATCATCGTGAAGCCCCCGGCGATCAGCTCCGAGTTGATGAGCCCCAGAGGACCACCCGTTCGAACATCGACTGCGGGGCGCGGCCCGTCCACCAGCATCAGCCGCAGGATGCGTCCCTCGTCCGGCGCCATCTCGGAGAGAATGCGCTCATAGGCGGGGTGCGCTTCGTTTTCGTCTCCCTCGAAGACGTCCCGAGAGCGGACGAGCAGCATTTCGCCGGTCTCGGCCAGGGTCGGCTTGTCCTCTTCCCGTGATCCCGCGACCTCGTTCGCCGCTGCGCGAACGCGGTCCGCCGCCTCCTCAGGCGACGACGGGGCGGCTCCGATGACCCCCTTCGCCATCTTGAGGTACTGGTCGATTGCCCACTCAGTGGTGTGCCACCACGTCGATGCGGCGAACCGGACGACTTCGGGAATGGAGTCGCGCCGCCGCTGGCGCCCAGATCCGTTCGATCGCTCGTCGCTCATCCTCCGCTTACCCCGAAGATCGCGAGGTGGATGAGCCCTCCGCCGGCGCCCATGATCGCGCCGTGCGCGTAGAGCATCCACTCGTCTTCCTTGATCGCCGAGCGCAGCATCTCGACGAAATCCTTGTAAGGCATCTCGCGGGTGCGCTCGGCGATCAGCTTCTGGATCCTCTCGCTTTGCTGGCGGCTGAACTCCGGGTCCCGGAAGGGCGTCAGCGTCTGATCGACACCCTCGCGAGCGAACGCGGCGCTGATCTTGTCGAACTCGCGGCCTCCAACCGCGGCGCGCGCCGCGGGCCGAATCGCCCCCGCTGCGCGGTCGATCGCGGGACGCATTGCGGTTTCGATCATCTGCTTGGTCCGGTCACCGCTCGGGCCTTCGACGAGCTGGTTGCCGATGTTCTCGAGCGTCACCACGTCGTCCGCGATGATCCCGGCGTAGACCTCAGCCACCTCGGGCTGGCGGCGCAGGAAGAGGCCGTGCATCTTGATCGGTCCCCATCGGGTCGGCTCCACCGGCTCGAAGATGAGCTTCATCCCGAGAAGGTTCGTCACCCAGCCGACGATCACGCCCATGATCGGCAAGAGCCACCACTGGTGAAGCGTTACGTCGATCACGGCGACCGGGATTCCGAGCAGGAAGCCGAAGATGAACCCGAAGTTCACCATTAGCTTCAGCTCTTTGGTTGAGATGTCCTTGAAGATGCGCACGACCAGATCGGGGTTCTGCTCGAACTGCTCGATCACCATCAGTTTCGGGTCCAACAGCAGGTCGATGTGGACGCCGATCTCGTCGATCATCGAGTGGACGATCCCCGGCAGCTCTCCCTCCACGCGCTCGTAGACCAGCTTCTTCACACGGTCGGGCGTGTTCGCCCAGAGGCGTGGATTCTCGCGGGCGAGGATGCGGTCGACGATGTCCGGCATCTGCGGCACAAACATCGAGACGATGTGCTCGGCGATCTGCTCGGGCTCGAGCTGCTGGTAGAACTCGGCCGGCGTCCCGAGCTTGGAGATCGCCTTGTCCGAGGAGATGCTGCCCATCTTGCCGGCGCGGGCCGGGACGATTCCCTGCCAACCGGTCTTGCCCTCCATCACACCCGGGATCTCCTGCAGCTTGCGTGGCAACAGTGTCGAGAGCTCGGCGAGTCCTGGCACGCGGAAGCCGTGGAAGCGCACCGGGTTGAACAACATGATCAGGCCGGTCCAGTTGATTAGCCAGCCGATCGCGCCCGTGAAGAACGGGATCGAGGCCGCCGCGAACCAGTCGACGTCACCCGACGCGAGCAGGAAGGTCGCCGGCGTCTCCATAACCGCGGGGACTTTATCCCCGATACTGCGCTGCGGCGGCCACTCCGCTCACAGGAAAGTGAGGCCGTCGCCTCGGTAGGTCGCCACTAGGTCCACGACAGCGTCCCCCTCGACCAGATAGAGCGAGTCGAAGCGCTCGCAAAGCTCGCCCGCCTTGGCGTGGCGCATGTAAACGCGCTCGCCGATCCTGAGCTTCCTAGCGGCCGCGCCGACAAGGGGCGTCTGGACCTCGCCCGCGCCTTCGTCGGAGTCGAGCGAAAGCCCTGGAGGCAGATACGGCTGGGGCAGCCGATCCTGCCCCGGCGCACCCGAGGCGATGTAGCCGCCACCGAGCGCCGTCACGACGCCAGGGTGCGGCCGGCGGACGACGGGAAGGCAGAAGAATGCCGCCGGGGTGAGGTCGAGCGAGCGGTAGGTGTCGAAGAGGGTCGAGGCGTAAAAGCCCGAGCCTGCCGTCAGCTCGGTTGCGATCCCCAGCGCCTTCGAACGCGAGAGGCTTCCCGTGCCGCCGGCGTTCACCCATTCGAGCTCGGAGCCCGCCGCCTCGCGGATCGCGGCGATCACTGTCGGCAGCCGCTCACGGAGCTCCTCATGGGAGCGCGACTGCATGGCGCGGATCGCTGCGCTTCGAAGAGGCTTCCCTTCGAGCAGGTCGCCGACTCCCGCGATGTGACCCTCGTAGGCCATGGCGCCGACAAGCGTGGTGCCAGGGCGCTCAGCGATCTCGGCCGCGAAGCGGCGCGCTTGCTCGGGAGTGCGGATCGGCGATCGCTTCGGCCCGATCCGCGCCAGGCGACCTCGAGCGGGCCACCAGCCCGGGTCGATGTCGATGGCTACGCGGATTGGCGCAGAGCCTCGCCCGGCGGACGACTCGATCAGATCGAGGTGTGCCGGCTCGTCGACGATCAGCGCGGGGTGGGTCTCAGGCCGCTCGGCCGCCAGCGCCGCCAGATCGGCAAGCGCCTTCCGGTCCGCGGTGGGATAGCCGACGAAGATGTCTTGGTGGCCAAGGCTCGCGAGGTGAAGCGCTTCCGGAAGCGTGAACGAGAGAACTCCGCGAAAACACTCGTCGAGGTCGAGGATGCGCGAAAGCACCGGCGCAGAGCGAACTGATTTCGAAGCGATCCGAATGGGGAGGGGATCCGCCTGCGAAGAAAGCGCGTCGGCGTTGGATCGCATGGCGCCCAGGTCGACGAAGGCGAACGGGGGAGAGATCCCCTCGAAGATCGCGTCGTATCGCTCCTTGAGGCGCTCGAGCTCGGCTTGGGTACGGGGCGCCACGGCGCTTCGAGCGTATCCCGAACCCGCGGTATCTGACGCGTTGCCGAACGGCAACGCGAGAGACAGGTGCCGTTTTCGAAATACAATCGCCCGAGTGCCCGGAGAGGTGGCCGAGTGGCTGAAGGCACTCGCCTGCTAAGCGAGTAGGGGGCTAATAGCTCTCTCGAGGGTTCGAATCCCTCCCTCTCCGCTCGCAGAGCTCGTTTTCAACCCTGACAAAGGAGGCGATCGCGATGACGCAGCCAATCCCAGAGGGATACCCGCGGGTAACGCCGTACCTGATCGTTGACGGCGCGAACGAGGCGATCGAGTTCTATCGGTCGGTGCTCGGCGCCGAGGAACGAATGCGGATGGCGGCGCCAGACGACAAGATCGGGCACGCCGAGCTCGGGATTGGCGATTCGATCGTCATGCTCGCAGACGAGGCCCCGGAGATGAACGCCCGCGCGCCGAAGACGGTCGGTGGGACACCCGTCTCCCTCCACGTCTACGTGGAGGACTCCGACGCGGTCTTCAGCCGGGCGATCGAGGCGGGTGCCACCGAACTACAAGCGGTCGAGGACAAGTTCTACGGCGACCGCTCGGGAAGCTTCGAGGATCCGTTCGGCCATCACTGGCACGTCTCGACCCACGTCGAGGATGTCCCGCCGGAGGACATGGAGAAGCGGATGGAAGAGGGGATGGCCGCCGGGAGCTGACGGGATAAGGTCGGCGGATCGCGAACCCGAAACCTCGGAAGCCTGCGAATGAACTTGACCTCTTCCTGCCGCGTCGCCGTGATCGGCGCGGGAGCCGCCGGCCTCACCGCTGTCAAGGCACTTCTCGACGCCGGCGCCGAAGTGGTCGGCTATGACAAGGGCGATCAACCGGGGGGCCTCTGGGTCTGCGGAAGCTCGAGCGGGATTTCGCCTGCATACCTCTCCCTGCACCTCAACACGAGCAAGGGCAGGACCGAGTTCGCCGACTATCCGATGCCTGAGGAGTGGCCCGATTATCCGTCGGTAACCCACGTCGCCCGATACCTCGCCGACTACGCGGAGGAGTTCGGGCTACATGAGCGCATTCGCTTCAACACCTCGGTGACGTCGGTCGAGCGCGACGACGCCGACGGCACTTGGCACGTGACGGCGCAGCCCGGCGGCGAGGAGCGCTTCGACGCGGTCGTGGTCGCAAATGGACATAACTGGAGCCCGAAGTGGCCGACTCCGCCTTACCCGGGGGACTTTGAGGGGACACAGATGCACGCCCACGACTACATGGATTCGGAGGTGTTTCGCGGCAAGCGCGTCCTCATTGTCGGCATGGGCAATTCGGCGATGGACATCGCCGTCGACGCGTCGTTCGTCTCGCGGGGGCCGGTCCTGCTCTCTGCGCGGCGCGGCGTGTTCATCGTTCCGAAGTACCTGTTCGGCAAGCCCGCGGACGCGACGGGAGGCGCGATCTCGTTTCTGCCGTGGCGCCTTCGTCAGCGGCTGGCCGAGACGATGCTCCGAGTCGGCGTCGGACGGCCCGAGCGCTACGGCTTGCCCGCGCCTGAGATCGGTCTCTTCGAAAACCACCCGACCATCTCGGACACGATCATGCACCGGCTCACGCACGGGGAAGTCGAGGCACGGCCGGGCATCGAGCGGCTGGACGGCAGCCGCGTCACGTTCGCGGATGGTGGCTCGGACGAGTTGGATGTGATCGTGTGGGCGACGGGCTACGAGGTGACGATGCCGTTCCTTTCCGCTCGGTGGGTCGGCGAGAATCCCGAGGAGCTCCTTCTCTATCGACGCGTTTTTCACCTCGACGACCCGACGCTCGCCTTCGTCGGCCTGATGCAGTCGACCGGCGCGGCGCTTCCAATTGTCGAGCAGCAGTCAAAGCTCTTCGCCGCCTATCTCAGCGGCGCGTATGCCCTACCGCCGGCCGTAGTGCAGCGGCGCACCGCCGAGAAGAAGCTCGCCGAGGCAACCGAGCGATGGGGCCGAAGCCGGCCCGCGATGCGAGTCGATTTCGACCGGTTCGTCGCCGAGCTGCCACGGGAGTTGAAGGCGGGAGCCAAGCGCCGCCGCCGCGGCGCTGGAACCACGTTCGAAAGCGCCGCCGCGTGAGCCTGAGCGCTCAGGGAAAACGTGTGATCGTGACCGGCGCGTCCGGGACCTTCGGCCGCGCGATCTCAGCCGAGCTTGCTAAGCAGGGCGCGGAGGTGGTGGGCCTGGATCTTGCGCCGCAGCCGGACGAACCCGTCGAGGTCCTCGCCTGCGACCTCACCGACGACGCTGCGGTTCCGGGCGCGGTCGAAGAGGCGCTCCGCAAGCTCGGCGGCCTCGACGTCCTCATCAACAACGCGGGAATCGGGGGCCCTGCGCCCGCAGAGCTTCCCCCGGGCGAGGAGGCTCGGCGCCAGCTTGAAATCAACCTGCTCGGAACGTGGAGGGTGAGCGCCGCCTGCGCGGACGCACTGGTGAACTCCCGTGGCCGGGTGGTGATGATCGCCTCGCGGATGGCCGTCATGCAGCTTCCCCTCGCCGCCGCCTACGGCGCGTCGAAGCGCGCCATGGTCGCCTACGCGGATGCGCTGCGCCTAGAGCTTGGAACCCACGTCGAAGTCACCTGCGTCTACCCCTCGGCGGTCAAGAGCCCGATCCACGACTCGACGGCAAAGGCAGGGCTTTCGCTCGAGGGCATGAGCCAATACGAACCTCTGGAGGGAGTCGTAGCCACGGTGCTGCGCGCCGCTCTCGACCGCCGTGTTCATCGCGACCTCGCCACCACGCGGCGCGGCAGCGCCGAGCTCTTTCTCGCAAGACATTTGCCTTCTCTTGCCGACCGAATCATCGCCCGCACGCTCGCGAATCGGGTCCGCGACGGAGCCTTCGATGGCGCCGAGCTCGCAGCGGGTCTCGTCGAGCGTCATCGTCAGACGGACAAACGCGCATGATGGTCCGTGGCGCCCTGGTTCTCGCTTCGCTTGCCCTTGTCGCAGGATGCGGCGATTCCGGCGAGGCGGCGCCCCAAGGCGACTCAGGCGGGCCTGAGGCCGTGACGACGACCGAGGCGACCGAGGTCTCAAAGCCCGCGAGCCCGAGGACCCTTCGGCTCCTCGAAGGCGGCAATCCCACCGTATTTGTGAGGCTCAGTCAGACCGTTGAGGTCTATGACGAGCCCGGCGGCAAAGTGGTCGAGCGAGTCGGCCACGCGACGGAATTTGGTTCGCGCACGGTCTATTCCGTCGTGGAGCAAAAGGACGATTGGGTTGCCGTCCTCACTCCCTTTACGGAGAATGGAGAGCCGCTCTGGCTCGAGCTAGACCCTGCCCGGATCAAGGCGGGCCGCTCGAACTGGAACATCGAGGTGGACCTTTCCGAGTTCGAGACGCGCCTTTATGAGGAGGGCAAGCTCACCAAATCGTTCCCGGTCTCGATCGGGATGCCGACGGCTCCGACGCCGACAGGGCGATTCGCGATCACCGACACCTTCCGCGGCGACCTCAATGCGGCATACGGCTGCTGCGCCCTGGCGACCACGGCGCGCCAGGTCAACCTGCCGTCGGGCTGGCTTGGCGGGGATCGCATCGCGTTCCACGGCACGAGCGGTCCCTTGGGCGCCGAGATTTCGCACGGCTGCATCCGCGCCGCCGACGAGGACGTCTCGGACCTCGTGGACATGGTCCCGCCGGGAACGCCCGTCGAGATCCACGGATAGGGGACCCAGCCCACGCGTGGGTCTGACCCCTCAGGCCAGCTCGCGTAGCTCCCGCTTGAGGATCTTGCCCGTGGCGTTTCGGGGGAGCTCGTCGAGGAAGGCGACGTCGCGCGGCACCTTGTAGCGGGCGAGGTTCTCTCGCACGTAGCCCTTGAGCTGTTCGGCGTCCGGCCCATCGTCGCCCGCCGAAACGACGAAGGCGGCCAGCCGCTGGCCGAAGTCCCCGTCGTCCACACCGACCACGGCCGCGTCGGCCACTCCCGGATGCTCGAGGAGCAGTTCCTCGACCTCCTGCGGAAACACGTTCTCGCCCCCCGAGACGATCATGTCGTCGTCGCGCCCGTCGATGAAAAGGCGCCCCTCGGAATCGAAGTGCCCGACGTCGCCCGACGACATGAGCCCGGCGATCACCTCCTTGTGCTGCCCGTCGGTGTAGCCCTCGAACTCCATCCCGCTGGAGACGAAGATCCGGCCGGTTTCGCCGCGGGGAACCTCGTTGCCGTCATCGTCAAGAAGGCGCACGGTCGTGCCGAGCGTCGGCTTGCCGACCGAGGTAGGCGCTACGCGGTGATCGCTGGGGACCGTGATCGTCGCGTATGAGACCTCGGTCGATCCGTAGAGCACGTGAAGCACGTCGCCGAAGACTTCGAGCGTCTCGGTCGCGAGCACGCCCGGCAACTGCGCGCCGCTACAGAAGATGAGGCGGAGCGAAGACGTGTCGAACTCGGCGATCCGCTCGCGTCCGAGCGCAAGCGCGCGCTGGAGCATCGCCGGCACGACCACTGCGGTCGTCGCGCGATGCTCCTCGATGTCGCCGAGGAACGCCTCGGCGTCGAAGCGTCGCCGGCATACGACCTTCGAGCCGAACGAAAGGGCGAGCGAGAGGTTGGCGAAGCCAAGGGCGTGGAAGAACGGAGGCGCGATGTAGGTCACCTCGCCGGTCCGGAGCGGCACCCGGTCCAACAGGGCGCCGAGCGAGTTGAGCGTTCCAACCTCGCTGCGGGGCGCCCCCTTCGGAGTTCCGGTGGTGCCGCTGGTCAGCATGACGACGGTCGGCCGGACCCCGCCCGCGTCCACAGCGTGTGCCGGCGCCGAAGAGATCAACTCCTCGAGCGTGGCCTGGGCACCGCCTGCGCCGCCCGAGTCGCTCCAGGCCCGATAGTGACGCTTGGCTCCGGCAGGCGCTCGGTCGTCGTACTCCTCGTCGAAGACGAGTGCAGTGACCCCCTCGCGCTCACATACGTCGGCGATCTGCGGACCTCCGAACTCGGTGTTCATGTACACCGCGCGAAGCCCCGCCTTGGCGGCCGCGTAGGTGGCATCGGCAAAGCCGCGATGGTTCCGGCAGAGGATCGCCACAGTGTCGCCCGGCCTCATCCCATCGGCCATCCACGCGTTGGCGAGCGAGTTCGAGCGTGAATCGACCTCGTTGTAGGTGAGCGTGCCGAGCTCATCGGAGAGGGCAGGCCGATCACCCCAGCGAATGGCCGCCACGGTCGCAGCGGCGCCGAATGGCCCGCGCCGGGCAAGCTCCCTCGCCATCCGCCCCAGCTTGTCCGGCCGTTGCGGGGCGAGGATGCCCGAGCGGGCCACCGCGGCGGTGGCCTGAGCGGTGACGGCTGTGCTGTCGAGGAGGCGGCGGAGCAAAGTCCCGTTTAGTATCGCGGCATGGGTCTCTTCTCGGGCTTTTTCGCACGGCGCAGGCAGCGCGAAAGCGCGGTCCCCGAGGGCTTTGAGCAAGTATCCACTCCACCGCCCACGGACGTAAAGCCCGTCGGCCAGCCGGTCTCGGGAGCCGGCGCGCCCGCCGGGCCGTTCGGGCTGGGCGAGGGCACCGACATCTCGAGCATGTTCGGGATGCTGGGGATGATCAAGGAGGCCTACGAGACGGGGAACATCCAGATCTCACAGGGACCCAACCAGGTGATCGACCTGCGCGGTGACACGGACGTCGAGTCGCTTCGCTCTCAGATCATCGCCGCGATGGAGTCGCGCGGCATCGACCCGGAAGCGTCCGGACAAGGGACCGAGATCGACGCCTCCCAGTATGCCGGGCTTCAAGAAGACCTTCTGCGAGTTCTAGGCGAGCACGGCATCGACGCGGGCGGAGCCGGTTCGGAGCCTCCGCCCGACACCGACGGCGACGGCCAGCCCGGCTGAGCGACTCTCCGAGTGGCGTCAAAGCGCGACGAACTAGGTCGCGGCGAGCGCAGCGTTCCCGGCGTTTGGCGCTTGCGGCTTCCGCTGCCGTGGGAGAACTCGCCGCACGGGAACGCCTATGCGATCGCGGCCGGTGACGGCATCGTCCTCGTCGACACCGGCTATGCGGGCGAGGACGGCACCCGGAAGCTCGAGTACGCCCTCGCGCAGGTGGGCTGGGAGCTCGGCGACATCCGGCTGGTCGTCTGCACCCATACCCACGCCGATCATTACGGCCTCGCAGGGCCGATCCTCGATGCCACGGGATGCGAGCTTTGGATGCATTCCGCCTGGGCCCACGTCCGGCCGATGGTCGAGGACCCTGCGGGGACCGTGGAGCGCCGGTTGGAGCTCGCACGCCGCGGCGGGGTACCCGAGCCCATACTCGAGAACTTCCGCGCGGCCCGAGCGGAGGCCGGCACCGGCGTCGCAAGAATCGTCGAGCCCGACCGCACACTCTCAGACGGCGACGAGGTCGAAACCGACCACGGCTTCTGGCGCGTCGTCGAGACCCCCGGGCACGCTCCCTCGCACATCGTCCTCCATCAGCCCGAGAGCGGGTTGCTGATCTCGGGGGACCACATCGGCGGCAAGATCTTCCTCTTCTTCGATTACGGGCACACCCCCGATCCGGTGGGCGAGTACCTCAGTTCGCTCGACCGGGTGGAGGAGCTCCACACCAGGATCTGCCTGCCTGGCCATGGGCGGTCGTACAGAGAGATACCCGGCAAGGTGCGGGTCTATCGCGAGGAGGTGCTCAGGCAGCTTGGTCGGGTACGCGGCGCGCTCCGCGATGGGCCGAGAACGCCGTTCGAGGTGATTCAGAGCTTCGTGGGTGGCGCCGAGCTCGGCCCGGGAGCGTTCGGCTACGCGATGCAGATGGTGATGTCCTACCTCGACCACCTGAGCATTACCGGCGAAGCAGTGTGCGACGACGATGGCGACGTCCACCGCTGGCGCCGATTGGAATCAGCCCGAGCGGGTAGCGCGAATGGTTCACCCGCGACGAAGGAGAACGATGACTGACACGCCCGCAAAAGACGCAAAGCTCGTCCAGTACCTGAACGAGGCGAACGCCAAGGAGAAGGAGCTCGAGGCCGCGCTCACCGCGCACATCGGCATGAGCGAGATGGCCGATCGCAAGCCGTACAAGAAGAAGCTGCAAGAGCACCTCCGCGAGACGAAGAACCACTCGAAGGCGCTCGAGCGGCGGATCAAGAAGCTCGGCGGCCGGGGCAGCGTCGCCGAGACCGGTATCGCTGCGGTCGCGAAGGCCACCGCGGGCCCCCTGGGGCAGGCGAAGTCAGCCGCCAAGGGTCCGCTCCACAGCCTCCGAGGAATCTCGCCCGAGGAAAAGCTCCTCAAGAACGCGAAGACCGAGTACTGGAACGAGCACGAGGAGATCGCCACTTACACGGCTATCGAGACGCTTGCCGAAGCGGTCGGCGACAAGGAAACCGCCAAGCTCGCGCGCGACATCCGCCGCGACGAGGAGAAGATGGCGCGCTACCTCGAGAAGCTCATCCCGACGCTCACCAAGGCTGTCGTTAAGTCCGAAATTCCCGCCGCGGAGCGCCGCAAGCCCGCCGCCAGGAAGCGTTCGGGCGGAACGCGGGCGAAGTCGAGCGGCTCCGGCACGAGCCGCAAGCGCTCCGGCGGTACGACCAAGCGCTCAAGCGGCACAACGAAGCGCACCGGCGGCTCGGCAAGGCGCTCGAGCGGCAGCCGCAGGTCGTCCGGGAGCACCCGCAGGCGAAGCTGAGCAGAGCCCGGCGCGGCGGCCTCGTATCGTCAGCGATATGACCACCGCCGCGCCGGACAAGGCGCTCGAAGAGGCCCGCTGGAACCTCGATCCGCTCGTCGGCGGCCGTGGTGCCGAGGGCACCCTCGAGCTCCTCGCCGAGGCGCGCGAGCGCTCGCTCGCGTTCGCCGAGGAGCACCGCGGAAAGGTCGCCGAGCTCGACGCGCCCGGCCTCGTGGCCGCGATGCGGGAGCTTGAGGGGATCTTCGACAAGGTCGGGCGCGCCGGTTCCTACGCGGCGCTCTGGTTCACCGTCGACACCGCCGACCCCGAGCGCGGCGCGCTGCTCCAACAGGTTCAAGAGCGCGGCGCCGAGATCGAGACCTCCCTGATCTTCTTCGAGCTCGAGTGGAACGAGCTTCCGGACGAGGACGCCGAGGCGCTTCTCGAAGCCGACGAGCTTGATTTTTGCCGCCATCACCTGCGCACCGCAAGGCGCTATCGCCCGCACCAGCTGACCGAGCCCGAGGAGCGCATCCTCACCGAGACCGAGGTCACGGGCCGCTCGGCGTTCGGTCGGCTCTTCACGGAGCAGATCTCGAGCGTGATGGTCTCGCTGCCGGACGCCGGCGAGCCGCTGCCGCTGATGGAGGCGCTCAGCCGCCTTCAGGATCCTGACCGGGAGCGCCGAGCCGAGGCGGCAGCCGGCGTCACCGAGGCGCTTGGGGACGGGCTCCGTACGCGCGCCTTCATCTTCAACACGCTTCTTCAGGACAAGTCGACCAAGGATCGCCTGCGCTCCTACGAGCACTGGCTGGCCGCCCGGAACCTGTCGAACGAGGCCTCGGACGAATCGGTGGAGGCGCTGATCGAGGCGGTCGTCTCGCATTATGAGCTGGCGCGGCGCTGGTACCGGCTCAAAGCCAAGCTCCTGGGCCTTCCGAAGCTCGCCCACTACGACCGCATGGCCCCCGTGGCGACCGAGGAGCAGCGGATCGGCTACGCCGACGCCCGCGAGCTCGTCCTCGATTGCTACCGGGGGTTCTCAAAAGAGCTTGGTGAGGCTGCAGCGGGGTTCTTCGAGGGCAACTACATCGACGCGCCGCCCGGCGCGGGCAAGCGCGGCGGGGCGTTTTGCGCCTACACGGTGCCGTCTGCCCATCCCTACGTGATGCTCAACTACACCTCGCGCTCAGGCGATGTCTTGACGATGGCGCACGAGCTGGGGCACGGCGTCCACGCCTACCTCGCCGGGAAGGAGCAGAGCCTGTTCCAGGTCTCGACTCCGCTCACCGTCGCCGAGACCGCCTCCATCTTCGGCGAGACGATCGTGCTCGAGCGCCTGCTCGAAGAGGCGCCGGACGCGGCGGCACGACTTTCGCTCCTCGCCGAGTCGCTCGACGGCGCCGTCGCGGCCGTCTTTCGCCAGGTCGCGATGAACCGCTTCGAGGACCGCATCCACGCCGAGCGGCGAACGACTGGCGAGCTTTCGGTGGACGCGTTCTCCGAGGCCTGGCTCGAGACTCAGGCCGACCTCCTCGGCGACTCGGTTGAGCCGGCTGAGAGCTACGGCACATGGTGGTCCTACGTGCCCCACTTCATCGACACCCCAGGCTACGTCTACGCGTACGCCTACGGGCACCTGCTTGCGCTCTCGGTCTATCGCCGCTACCAGGAGACCGGCGCCGAGTTCGTCCCGTCCTACCTCGAGTTGCTCGCGGCCGGCGGCTCACGTTCGCCCGAGGACCTCGGCGCGATCGTCGGCGTGGACCTCACCGACCCTGGCTTCTGGACCTCAGGACTGGCCCTGATCGAGCAGCAGCTCGATGCGGCAGAGGCGGCAGCTTCGGAAGCCGGCCGGCTCTAACCGAGGGCGCCAAGTGCCGCTAGCCTGTCTTGCCCCGGGCCCGTAGCTCAGCCGGATAGAGCGTCGGTCTACGAAACCGAAGGTCACAGGTTCGAATCCTGTCGGGCCCGCTTCCGTTCGTCGCCATAAACCGCTTGGACAAGCGGTTCGGCGATTTGGCGTCGCCCAAATGCCCCGCTCGAAAAGCCTCAAAGGGCCGTGCGTAGGGCCCAAATAACTATCGCGCGACTAACGCTCATCAGCGAAGCAGCGGCGACCGCCGCGCGACGCTCGTGCCCTCCCACCATCCGCCGAGACCCAGGTAGCGACCCGCGCCGACGTAGGCAATGCCGGCCAGGACGATCGCGTAGACGATGTGGTCGTCGAGGAATGGGTTGTTCTCCGGCCAGATCGCGCTGGCCGTGTAGAAGAGAACCATCCACACGATCCCCGCGATCGCCGCCAGCCGGGTCATGATCCCGAGGATCAGAAGGATCCCGATGCCGGCCATCGAGACCATGTAGATCCAGTCGACCCAGGCTTGGCCGGCAAGGTCGGAATACAAGCTCGTAAACGGCTCCTTGGTGTGGAGGCCGAAGGAGAGGAAGCCCTCCGTCGGAGAGCCGCCGTTGATCCACGCGTCGGCGCTCCCGAAGTTGATCGCCCCGGTTTCGGGGTCTCGTCCTGTGGCGAAGCCCAGGCCGAAGCACTTGTCCAGGAAGGCCCAGAGGAAGATCCAGCCCATCGCGATTCGCAGAAGGCCCCAGAAGACCCAGCCCCGGTCACGGTCCGCCTCAGGAGTCGCCGACAGAGATGTCCGAACTTCGCGCGTCGCTCATCCGGTAGTCCCTTCAGTAGAGGTCGATTTCGGAGATAGCGTAACATGGACTCATGAATTCTATTTCAGGAGTTCAGAACCATGAGTCACTGAAGAGCTCCCCTGCTTGGGACTTCTTGACCAACCACGCCCACGTCCTCGTCTGTGTGGCAAACGACCCCGGCATCCGCGCTCGAGACATTGCATCGGCGGTCGGGATCACTGAGCGCGCGACGCACAGGATCCTGGGCGAGCTCGTCAATGAGGGCTACGTGCTTCGCGAGCGGCAGGGGCGCCGAAACCGCTACGAGATCGTCGACGACCTTCCCCTGCCCCACCCCCTTGTTCAAGGAGCGCCGGGTAGGCGAGCTGATCGCGGTCTTGGTCGGATCGGATCCGAGCGCGAGCGTCGCCCACTTCGTCCTAAGACGTCACTTTGTCAACGAAATCCAACCAAAGGAGCAAACGCATGTTCAAGAAGATTCTGGTCGCACAAGATGGCTCAGACGGGTCGGCACGAGTACTGCCGCTCGCCGTCGCGATGGCTGAAGACGCCGAGGCTGAAATTGTCCTTGCCCACGTCGACGAACGGACCATCGGCAAGGGCGGCGGCTCTCTGAACGCCCTCGACGGCGAGTTGCAGGAGCAGCTGAAGGTTCGAGCGAATGAGCTCACGGCCGATGGCATAGCCACCTCCTTCGAGTCACGAAGCATCATGGTGGGAGGGCCCGCGCAAGTGCTCGCAGAGATCGCGGACACGGTCGGGGCCGACTTGATCGTCGCGGGAACGCGCGGTCATTCCCCCCTCAGCGGCCTGGTGCTGGGCAGCGTCGCGCAGCGCCTGCTTCACGTCGCTCACCAACCCGTTCTGCTTGTCCCCGAGTCGGCCGACGTGAGCAAGTCGCTCGAGCGCCCCGCCATGGCCGCGGCCGGCGTCTGAGGCAACGGCTCGCATGACTGACGACACGCAAGCCACCGCCCCTCTCAGGGTTCTGATCGCGGGCGGTGGCGTTGCGGGGCTTGAAGTACTGCTCGCCCTTCGTGAGTTGGCCGGCGACAAGGTGGAGGTAACCCTCTTGGCGCCCAAGCCGGAGTTCGTATACCGGCCGATGATCGTCGAGGAGGCGTTCTCGCTCGTTCCGGCCGAGCGCCATGAGCTGGATCTGCTGGTCGCCGATCGAGGCGGCGAGTTCGTGCTCGGCGAGCTCAGTGAGGTGGTACCGGACAAGCATCTCGTGCCGCCTTTCCGATGGCGCAGAGCTCACATACGACGTCGCGGTGATGTGCGTCGGCGCTCAGAGCCAGCCCGCCTATGCAGTCGGCGACGACCCTTCGCTCCTGGGAGGAACCGCTTGCGATCGACGAGGCGTTGGCAACCGCAGCAGCCCATTCCAGCCGCACGATCGCCTTCGTTGTCCCACCGGGCGTGTCATGGCCGCTTCCCTCTTTACGAGTTGGCGATGTTCTCTCAGCTACGCGCGGCGGAACAGGGGCTCGACTTGAAGACGATGATCGTCACGCCTGAACCGGAACCCCTCGCGATCTTCGGTCCGCCGGCCACGGATGCCGTGGCCGGGATGCTGCGGGGCCGGGGGATCGAAGTGAGATGTGGCGCGTCGGTGGTTGATCGCGACGGTGACTACATCGCCGTCCCGGATGGCGAGAAGCTCGACGTGGGTGCGGTGGTCGCACTCCCGGTCCTCAGCGGGCCGAACATCTCCGGCCTGCCCTCGGACGGGGATGGCTTCATTCCCACTGATGAACACGGCCAGGTGCGAGGTGTAGAGGATGTATTCGCAGCCGGCGACGGCACCGACTTCCCGATCAAGCAGGGTGGACTTGGAACTCAGCAGGCTGACGCCTGCGCAGAGATGATCGCAGTCGCGTGCCGGCGCAGACGTGGAGCCGCAACCTTTCACGCCGGTGCTTCGCGGGAAGCTCATCACGAAATCCGAATCCCTCAACCTTTCCGCAGATATTTCAGGGGGCGGCGGCGGCAAGTGCCGCGTCATCCGGAGGTTCTTTGGTGGCCGTCGAGAAAGCTCGCCGGTCGGTACCTCGCCCCGTACTTGTCTGGGACGGAGAGCGACTTCGAATCTGAGGCGTCGGACCGTGCGCATGAGATTGAGGTATCGCTACCTAGCAAGTGGCATGGCCAGCCAGTCGGCTGGGACTCGAAGTAGGCCAAGCCATGAACCGACTCGTGAACCCCTCGTGAAGTGGATCCTGCGCTCCCCTGCCCACCGGCTTCTCAGTTCCCACCTCCTCCTGATCTCGGTCACGGGGCGCCGCAGTGGCCGTGTCTACGAGATCCCCGTCGCCTACCACCAGAGCGGCAACTCGACGACGATCAATGTCGGCGCACCCGAGCGGAAGCAATGGTGGCGGAACTTCCGTAGCCGCAGCCCAACTCACATGATCATTCGAGGAGACCGACAGGCCGGCTGGGCCGTGGCGAGGACCGACGAAGCAGGGACCGCAGTCACCGTTGAGCTCCATTCTCGGGACGCTAGTTGCGCCGGCGTAGGCGGGAGCCAGAAGCTCACCTGGGTCATCGTGCTGCGTGGCTTCGCGCGGCGGTCCTCGGTGCCGACGACGGGATCCTCTCGACCGCAAGCCTTGTCCTCGGTGTAGCCGCATCGGGAGCGTCGAACACCGCCATCGTGACGGCTGGGGCCGCAGGCCTGGTCGCGGGCGCGCTCTCGATGGCGGCGGGAGAGTACGTCTCGGTTAGCTCGCAGCGCGACACGGAACTTGCCGACCTCCGCCTGGAAGAACGCGAGCTTGCGAACGATCCCGAGGGCGAACTCGATGAGCTGACGGCCATATACGAAGACCGCGGTCTCGCAGGGCCCTTGGCAAGACAGGTGGCAAAGGAACTCTCGAAGGGAGACCCGCTCGCGACACACGCGCGAGACGAGCTGGGGCTGGAGACGGGTAGGCAGGCGCGCCCGCTCCAAGCGGCATGGGCATCGGCGCTCTCGTTCACCGCCGGAGCCGCCGTGCCACTTCTGGCCATCTCACTCACGCCGACCGGCAGCCGAGCTGCCATTTGCGTCGTGGTGGCCCTTGTCGGACTTGGCATCCTTGGCAGTTTGGGAGCCGCGCTTGGGGGTGCCCCGCGCATGAAGGCCGCCGCTCGCGTCCTGGTCTGGGGGGCGATTAGCTATGGCTGCGACCTCGGGTATCGGCGCCCTAGCCGGAAGGGTCGTATGACCCCATGACCGCGTTGCTGCAGACCGCCCTAGAGAAGGCAACTCGCGGTGTGCCGATCGCCTCGCCGGACGACACCGCGGGCGAGGTGCGCGCCGCGATCGCCGGCCGGACCTTCGAATGCGCCGAAGATGTTGCGGTCCTCGAGGGAGAGTTCCTGCAGGGGGTGCTGCCGATCGAACAACTGCTCGCGGCCGAGGCCGCTCAGCCCCTTGAGTCCATCATGGACGCCGACCCGCCCAAGATCGTCGACGGCTGTGACCAGGAGGCCGTTGCATGGCGGATGATCGAGCGCGGGCAAGCGAGCGTCGCCGTGGTCGATGCCGATGGCCGGTTCGGCGGCCTGATCTCACCGCACGCGATGGTCTCCGCATTGCTCGCGGAGCATGACGAAAGCCTGGCTCGACTGGGCGGCTACCTCGCTGGCTCGCAGCGAGCCCGCCAAGCAGCAGAGGAGAGCGTGACCCGACGGCTTTGGCATCGGCTGCCGTGGCTGATCGTGGGCCTCGCGGGGGCCATGCTCTCGGTCGCGATTGTCAGCGGATTTGAGCGCGAACTCAACGCCGAGGTCCTTCTCGCATTCTTCCTTCCTGCCGTGATCTACATGGCCGACGCCGTCGGCACGCAGACGGAGGCGATCCTGATCCGCGCGATGTCCGCAGGCGTGACGGTCCGCTCCATCTTTGTTCGCGAGCTCGCGACGGGGGCGATCCTGGGCGGCCTCGTAGGAACCACGTTCCTGGTGTTTGCCCTGGCCACCTTCGGTGACCCCGAGATCGCGGTCGCGGTTGCAGTCGCTTTGTTCGCAAGCTGCTCGATCGCTTCAGTTGTCGCGATGATCTCTGCCGTGGGCTCTGGCGAAGGCCGGACGAGATCCCGCTTTCGGTGCCGGACCACTGGCGACCGTGATTCAGGATCTGCTCTCGATCGTCGTCTACTTCGCAGTTGCGACAGCTATCGCGGTTTAGTGGCTGATCCGCTCGCGTCATCGGGCACCAGCCGCGTTCAAGCGGTGCGGCCATCTGGTGCTGAGCTAACAGCCTGGACGAAGAGCTCTAAGAGCCCGCGCCCTGGAGCCAAAGGACTATCGCGCAGAGGACTTGGGCTTAGGCGCTTTGCATGGAAGCGTCTATCTCGCGGTCGCGAGATACTGCGCAAGAGATGCCGGAGGAGAACGTCGAGCTGATCAAGCGCGGAATGGCGCTGTTCAATCGGAAGGATTGGGACGCCGCGATTCAGTTCGTTGCCGAGGACGCGGTCTGGACGACGTTTTTCGGCAGCGTGGCTGGTCAGAAATCCCGCTACGGAAGGGCCGATATCAGACAATCTTGGGAAGACGCAGCCGCCGTGTTGGGCGGTGACACCTACCAAGTCGAGCCCAAGGAGTTCCGCGACCTTGGCGGGGGGACGATCCTCGTCCGACTTGTTCTGTCCGGACGTGGAACGGCGAGTGGAGTGGACGTCGAGGCCGAGTACGTGCAACTTTGGACCATTCGCCACGGGCTGGCCGTGCGGGTCGACAGCTACGCCACCGTGGCTGAGGCTCTCGAAGCAGTCGGACTATCGGAGTAAAGCGCCACTCTTGGCCGGGAGAGGCCTGCCACCAAGCGGTACGGTTCGAGGTGACGCGCCAACCTCACTAGGGGGATGACATGAGCATCTACAGCGAGCAAGTACTCCCGCGAATCATCAATGTCGCGTGTGGGTTGAAGAGCTCAGATCCGTTACGAGAACGAGTCTGCGCGGGACTGGAAGGGGAGGTAGTGGAGATCGGCTTCGGCTCGGGACTCAATGTTCCGTTCTACCCCGAAAAGGTGAGTCGCGTCGCGGCAATCGAGCCAGCTGACCTGGGCTGGAAGCTTGCCAAGAAGCGTCTTAGGGACGCGACCGTAAAGGTGGAGCGCTCAGGTCTTGACGGGCAATCGCTTCCGTTTCCCGACGACAGCTTCGACTCTGCCTTGTCCACTTGGACGTTGTGCACGATCCCGGACGTTGCCGCCGCACTACACGAGGTTCGCCGCGTCCTAAAGCCAGGAGGCACCTTTCACTTCGTTGAGCACGGGTTGGCGCCGGATGACCCTGTACGCAGATGGCAGCATCGCTTGGAGCCCATGCAGAAGCGGATCTTTGGCGGGTGCCATCTGACGCGGGAGCCAAGCGAGCTACTGACCCGAGCTGGATTCAACCTCTTGGAGGTCGACACCTTCTACGAGGACGGAGCACCGAAGTTCCTGGCTGCCGACTCCCTTGGGGTAGCCGCTTCGCCGTGACCGCCGCGCTGCTTTCCATGCAGAGCACATAGGCGCTTTTCGTCCAAAGCACCCTGAAGTTGATCCGCGAGCGCCGACGAGTTTCGGTGGTGTGTCGGTCTTTGACTTTCGTCAGCCGAAGTCCGATTCGACCTTGAGGTCTTCAGAAACCGTAGCCCGGCATATGTGGGTATGTCCTGGCCTTGAGACGTCCCGCCGTGTCACTTTTGCGAAGAACTTGTGGGTCCCAGGGTTATCCACGACGACGATCCACCGCCCCTCTGAATCTGACGTCGTCTGACCGATCAGCTCCGGGCGAGTGCCAGCAGCTCGCGAGTGCATCGGAGGAGTCGGATTGCGGTCGAAGACCTTGACCGTTCTATTCGGCTGGCACTTGCCAACGGCCGAATCCATCCGGCCGTAAAAGCAATCATCGTGATCGCTCGGATCTTCACATCTCGAGGGACCACCGCCAGGGGCCGCAGCGTCATAGAAATGGATCGTTGTGGACGAAGGGAAGCTTGCCTCGTGGCCCGCTGCCACCCCAGCGCCCAGAGCTAGGGCGGCTCCCGTACATGCCAAAGCACGGCGAGACCACACCCCGCTGCCACGTGGATGGTGTGGACGAACCTTGTTGATCACGCCTGTCTCCCTTCGCCGAGTCGCCCGGCCGCCCTACGGCCGCGATCGCTCCTACCTTTCGTGAGACAAAATCGTAGCGCCGGAAACCCCGCCTCGCAATAGGCGCTTCCATGCGAAGCGACATAGGCGCTTCTCGTCCAAAGCACCTAAAGCGCCGATCCGGAAACTTGGTCACCCCGCTGTTGCGGTGACGACGGTTTCGCTTGAAGGCAGGCGCGCGCTGGGCTGCTGGGTGGTATTGAAAGCGCTGTTCAACTCGCGAAGTGAGACCATGAAGGGAACTTGTGATGACGAAAACGCGCCAGCCAAAAACGACGCGAAAGCCACCGGAGCCATCGAATAGCCACGCCGAGATCGAGGACTGGATCAAGCGAGTGATGCCGGATCTGCATCCGGTCGTCAAACGGCTGGACGAAATGGTTCGCGAGGCCATCGACGGGCTTCAGTTCGCCGTGAAGTGGAAGAAGGCGTACTACGGGCTGCCCGAGCTCGGCTGGGTTATCGAGATGGTCGCGTACGACGTCTCCGTGAACCTCGTGTTCCTGGGCGGCGCGGACTTCGATTCTCCTCCGCCGCTCGGAGAGAGAGACCGGTCACGCTACGTCAAGGTCACAACGCTGGAGGAGGTGGAGAGATCCGAGCTACACAAGTGGATCGTTCAAGCGGGGCGCGTGCCAGGGTGGAAATGAGCGTTCGTGCGCTCCTCGTTCGCTCATGCCTAACTCATGTGCTTCCATGCGAAGCACCTAAGTCTCGGCTTACCGCAAAGCTACGAAACCGAAGATCACAGGTTCGAATCCTGTCGGGCACGCTGCCCCTACATCGGGCATACCGCTCAACCAAGCGGTGTGACGATTCCTCCCGGGAGTGCTCGCCCGATGAACTCGTGTTAAAGGCCGTGCCTAGGGCCTAAATGACTATCGCGCGTGGGACACACGGACATTTGTGCTTTATGGAGAGCAGCTAACCCGGATCTCGCCAAGAGTGATCTCACGGCCCTAGGTGTCCCGCTATCTCACTCTCGGCGAGCAGGCGCTGGACGAGAAGCACTGCGCTTGCTGCCGCGCAAGCGGCTAGAGTCTGAGCGCACCGGGTCCGGGCAGCAGGAGATCGGAAGGGTTGGATGATCGGGAGGCATCGCAAAGGGAGAGCGACCGTGGCGCTTCTCGGCGTACTTCTGGCGCTCACGCCGGCCAGCGCTTCGGCGAGTGAGTTCTTCGGAGTCGTGCCGCAGCGAGAGATCGAAGACGCCGACTATCAGCGGATGGAAACTGCGAAGGTGGGGGCGATCCGGATCGGGATTCATTGGCCCGCGTTGCAGCGCTCGGAGGCAGCAAGCTCCAGGATCCGAGACGTCTTCGACGACGACTTCGGCCGGGCCGCTGCACATGGCATGCAGGTGCTCCCGTTCGTCAACAACACGCCCGAGTGGGTTCGCCCGAAGGAGGACCTGCCCCCGATCGAGACGGCCGAGGACCGCCAAGCGTTCAAGAACGTCCTGCGGCTTTTGGTCGAGCGCTACGGGAAGAATGGCGCGTACTGGAGAAGCAACGAGTTCCGACGGGGTTTCCCGGGCGTCGCCCCAAGGCCCGTCAAGACCTGGCAGATCTGGAACGAGCCGAGCTCTCCTGCCAGCTGGCAGCCGGAGCCCGATCCGAAGGAGTACGCGGAGCTGGTGGGCCTGGCCGCGGAGGCGGTCCGCGACGCCGACCCGCGCGCGAAGATCATGCTCGCCGGCATCTTCCACGACCCCCGGCACCAAGCGCTCCATGCGGCCGACTACATGCGGCGACTTCTCGACGTCCGCGGCGTCAAGTCTTCCTTCGACTCCGCGGCGATACACCCCTACGCGGAGGACGCCGACGGGGTCGGAGAACAGATCAAGGCGGTTCGCGATGTCCTCAAGCGAAAGGGCGCGGGGGATAAGGCGCTCTTCGTCACGGAGACCGGCTGGTCGACCGGCCGCGGCCGGGGACAATCGTTCACGACCGAGAAGGGACAGGCGAAGAGGCTCAAAGGGGTATTCAAGCTCGCGCTCGAGAAGCGAAACGAGTGGAACCTGGGCGGCGTCTACTGGTACTCGCTGAGGGACCTGCCGCGATCCGAACCCGCCTGCCTCTTTTGCCACGAGACAGGCCTCTTCCGGGTGAACGGCAGCCCGAAGCCGTCGTGGGAGGCCTTCAAGAGCTTCACCCTGCGGTGAGCATGACGCACGCGGCGCTCACGACCCGGTAGGGGCTCGTGACGTCCGGCCCGATCTCAGAGAGGCACCGCACGTCCAACTTCGAGTCTGGGCGGGACGGCGAGGAGCCCCGGCTCATCGTGCTCCACACCAACGTGGGCACCTGGGCGGGGACGATCGACTGGTTCGGTCGGCCGGAGAGCCGGGTCTCAGCGCACTACCTGGTCGCTCTCGACGGGCGGATCGCGCAGTTCGTCGCCGAGGAGGACACGGCCCGGCACGCCGGAAAAGTCCAGGATCCGACTTCGCGCCTCGTCATCGAGCGCGGAGGCAATCCGAACCTGTACTCGATCGGGATCGAGTTCGAGGACGGCGGCCGGCCCCATGACGCGGTCCGGCCCGCCGCGCAGTACGACTCGGGGGCCTATCTGGTGGCCCGAGCGGCAGAGCGCTGGGGCATCCCCTTGGACCGCCGGCACGTGATCGGCCACCGAGAGATCACGACCGCGAAGGAGTGCCCGGGCAACCTCGACGTCGATCGCGTCCTCGCCGACGCAATGGCGGCGTTTCATTGAGACCTACTCGTAGCCCAGCTCTACGAGCTTCTCGCCCATGATGCCTTCGACGACCTCTTGTTCGTCCGGCCTGAGGCTTTTGCGCCATTCGCCCGTGCTGGCGGACCTGCGGCTGAGGGCCTGCTCTTTCTTCGACTTGGACTTGTAGGCCTGATCCTCGACCGCGTCCACGATGGTCTCCCGGGTCCGGTCCAACCCAAGAAATTCGACCAGTCGCGAGAGCTCCTCGACGGTGTTGGCTCGCAGATCCTCGTAGCGGACCTTGAGGCGACGGGCGGGATCGTGAGCGTCGTAGGCGCGCTGCACGGCGTTCATGCGATTGACCCAGAGTCGCGCACCGATCGTCACGTAGCGCAGGCGGTCCTCGTCGTTGCGGATCCCGCGGCCACGGTCCTCGCGGCTCCCTCCCGGCAGATGCAACGTCAGGGCTGAATCGACGACATCGCGACCGTCGCGCATCAAAAACACCAGCTTCGCGTTCGGCAACAGTCCCATGATTCTGTGCGCCCCGTGTGAGCCGTTTGGCTCCTTGATCACCACGACGCAATCATCTACTCCGTGAGCTTCCATCGCCAGTTCAGCCTGGTGATAGAACCGGTCGAGGATCATCGAGCGGGCCCAGGGCCACGCGATCTCGCCGTGATCCTCCGAGAAGAGATAGCTCGAACGGTGCAGGTGCCTCGTGTTCATGACGAAGTCGTCGGGCCCGGTCATCTCGGCCTCCTGGGCCTTGATGCGGCGAAGCGGTGTGAGATGAAGCGGCACGTGCGATTCGTTCACCGGGACGACAATGTTCGGCACCTTCGGCTTCCGGCGTTTACGCTTGAGGCCCGAAGGTTCCTCCCCGGCCCTGAGGGGATAGACGAGCATTCGCAGCAGCCAAGTGCTTCCGGTGCGCGGAGAGCCAAAGATCCAGGCGAGGCGCGACTCGAACGCCGGCCCATCGAAAGGGAGCGCGGCGAGGGGATCGGCTTCGGGCCGCAACCGGGCAGGAAACATGGATTTCGAAATGTAGCGTCGAGGCTGAAGTGAGAATCAACCCGCCCCAAGACTCAAAGCTGGCAGCGCAACTGCTGCGCTTTGGGTCCCTTCACTCGGTGGGACTCTTCATTGCGCAGGGCGTTGCCCTGGGCAGCACATTCGTCCTCGTCAACTTCCTGACGCCGGTGGAGTACGGCCGCTTCGCCCTGCTAGTTCTCTATGCCGCGGCCGTGAGCCTCGCAATAAGCATCGTCACGAAGCCTGGAACGATGCGCCGCGTCTTCGGCTCGGCGGGCGATGACGACGATGCGAACGATGACGAGACAGCGCTCGACACGCAGTCCGCCGCCCCCGAGAAGAGCCTCGGCACCGGCTTCGTACTGACCTTCTCCGGAGGGATTGCGGCGATCGCCCTCACCGTCGCGCTGGCGGATCCCCTTTCGAGCGACCTCCTGGGAGACAGTACGTCCCAAGCGATGGTGTGGGCGGCTTGCGTGGGCGCTTTGCTCAGCCTCCACGCCCTGACCTCGGGCGTCGTTTGGGTCGAGAGGCGGCCGTCTGCGTTCGCAGCCCTCGCGATCGCCCAGCCCTGCCTCGCTGCTTCGGTCTCAATTCCGCTCGTCGTCTCGGGCGCGGGCGTCGAAGGCGCCATCGGCGGTATCGCCGCAGGCAGCGCGGTCGCCGGTGCTCTGGGCGTATATCTGGCGCGCCGAAGCTTTGCGTGGGCTTTCTCGGTGCGCGAGGTGCTGGCGATCTTCCGGGCGGGGGCCCCAAGGATCCCCGTCGTCCTTTCCTTTTGGATCGTGGGCTACGCGGGGGTGTTCCTCACCTCGAGATTCCTCTCCACGGCAGATGTAGGGCTATTCGGGTTCGCGTCGCGCATAGCCGGGATCGCCGTGTTTGTCAGCGCGAGCTACAGGATGGCCATGCGACCCCTGCTTCGCAGTCTGGCCTTTGCGGAGGCCGAAGCGGATCACGGTGGCGCGCTCGCTCGGGGCACCCAGCTTCGCTACTTCGTGCTCTTGGCGACGGGCATCCTTCTGGCCACCTCCCTGTTCGCCGATGCGATCGTTCGAGTCGCTCCCCCGTCGTATTCGGATGCCGCCGACCTGGTGCCGCTTCTCGCAGCCGGTCTTCTCGTGCCCCGGCTCTTGCAGGTGTTGAACAAGTGCGTGAAGTTCTCCGGCAAGCGCCGGCTTTTCCCCGCGTTGGCGGTGGGAGGTGCCGTGGGGTTCTGCGTGGGGTCGGTCGTCCTCCTGCCCGAGATCGGAGTCGAAGGTGTCCCGATCGCGATGAGCGCGGCATTCGCCTTGCCGGTGCTCGTCCTGGGCACGGCCTCGCAAGCGAGTCAGACTCCCATCGAGGTGCCCTACCTGAGTGGAGCCCTTGCGATCGGGGCGGCCTTGGGCTGCTGGGCGGTCTATCAGGTGATCTCGCCCGGCGAGCTGGCCGGGCAACTGGCTCTCTCGGTGGGCCTGCTCGCGGCATGGCTGGGCGCGATCGCTCTCACCGGTGCCGTCCCCAAGAGCCATAGGAGCATGATCTGGCCGACCCTGGTCGGCGCGGCGCGGCCTGGGAAGGGCAGGTTGAATCCGCGAGCGGCCATCGCTGCCCTGAATCCTCGTCAGAGAGACACCTTGCGTCAAGCGATCGCGGCGCGTAGCGACGAAGATCTCGGGGGTTCCGCCGAGCGCGCATTTCGCGTGCTTCAGCGCGGTGCGCGCGCCGCCGGTGGCGTTGGGTATCACGCCGAGTCGCCCGACCCGCAGCTGATCCGGTACCTCTTCGCAAGCGACTCGTTCGCCGCTCACGATGCCGTCGGCAGGGAGTTGCTTCGGGCAGGAACAATCGAGGCGCGCGAGCTGAGCCAGCTCGAGGATCTCGTCGTCGATCTGCGTAGCTGCCCGGACGAGGCGTGGAGCGAGGCCGACGGCCATTAGGCACCAGACAACTAGAGTTCCCAGCGGTTGGGGCATGCAGATAACCCGTAGCGAATCCAGAGCCTCGTCCGAGGCCGATCGGCTCGCTCCTGCCGGCGCAGCACAACCGCGGCCGGCCGCGAGAGTCGCGAGTGATCCTTCGCTTCGCTTCTGGCGAGACGCCAGGCGGCGCCGGATGCTTGCGATCGCGGACTGCCTGGCCGCTGCCGTTCTCAGCGTCGCCTTCGCCCGGGGCGCGGGCCTCCTGATCTGGGCGCTCGCGTTCCTGCCGCTGTGGGTGGGCTGGGCGAAGCTCCTCGGGCTCTACGACCAGGACCATCGTGCGATCCGCCACCTGACCATCGACGAGCTCCAGCTCGTCGTCATCTGGGCGGGCGTAGCTTCGGCGGGATTGGCGCTGATCATGCCCCTGACGCCAGTCGGGGAGATATCCGCATCGACGATGCTGGTCGCTTGGGTGGCCGGCGTGATCTCGGCGTTGTTCTTCCGAGCGACCGCCCGCGGGCTCTGGCGGCGTCTCACGCCCCCGGAGACGACCGCGGTGATCGGGAGGGGCAAGCTGGCAGCTTCGATCAGGAGGAAGATCGAGCTCTTTCCCGACACCCATCTCGCCCTCGACGAGGCCTCGTGCCGGGACACTCTGGAGGAAGCCGGCGCGTCCCTCGACGGAGGCCCGCACGTCGACCGCATGATCGTGGCTGCCGACATCCTCGATCCAGGTGCGATCGAGACGCTTGCGGTGGCCTGCCGCGCCCACCAGGTGAAGCTGAGCCTCGTCTCTCCGCTCCAAGGTCGCGCCGCAGCCACCAGCCGGCTCTCCGAGCTCGCCGATCTTCCGATTCTCGAATTCAACACTTGGGACGTCTCTCGTTCGACGATCTTCATCAAGCGAGCCTTCGACCTCGTCTGCGGAAGCATCGGCTGCGCGCTTTTGGCACCGCTGGTGCCCTTCATCGCGCTGGCGATCAAGCTCGACTCCAGGGGGCCCGTTTTCTATGTCCAGCGGCGCGCCGGTCTCAACGCCGAGCCGTTCAGGATGTTCAAGTTCCGGACCATGGCGGTGGACGCGGAGAAGGAGCTTCACCGCATGCTCACGCTCGAGGACCTCGCCGAGCCGGTCTTCAAATTCGAAGCGGATCCCAGGGTCACACGGGTCGGCCGCTTTCTTCGCCGTTTGTCGATCGACGAGGCGCCCCAGTTCATCAACGTCGTGCTCGGCGACATGTCGATCGTCGGTCCCCGGCCCGAGCAGGTCGAAATCGTCGAGCTGTATCGCCCAGAGCACCGCTTCCGCCTGGCTGTAAAGCCCGGCGTCACCGGCCCGATGCAGGTGTCCGGGCGAGGAGCGCTCAGCTTCGCGGAGCGGCTCGCCGTCGAGCTTGACTACGTGGAGAATGTCTCGCTGGTCCGGGATCTGCGAATCCTGGCCCAGACCCTGCCCTCGATCAGCCGGGGAACGGGCGCGTATTAGATGGATCACCGAGCGCTTCGCTTAGCCTGAGCCTGAGTGCCGGCCCTCACCCCAACAGTCCTCGTGCCGACCGTCGGCCGGGGCGTAGCCGTGCGCCGGTTGCTCTCTACGCTCGCGGAACAGACCGTCGAGGTCCAGGCGATCGTCCTCGACAACGGCTCGGGTACAGACGAGATCCGCCAGATTTGCAAAGACGTGCCGTTCGCCACCCATGTGAGGTTTGACCGCAACCTGGGCTACACGCGGGCCGTCAACGAGGGCGCTCGCCGCGCCGACGGCAACACGCTCGTTCTGCTCAACGACGACTGCGCTTGCGAGCCGGCGTATGTGGAGGAGCTCCTCCGAGTGCTGGATCCTGGGTCGGGCGTGGCGATGGCGTCGGGCGTCCTGACGGATCCCTGGGAGCCCGACCTGATCGATTCGGCGGGAGTGCAGCTTGATCGCACCCTGATGGTGATGGACTACCTGAACGGCGCGCGCCTCGAAGCGCTCGAGGACGCTCGCGATCCGATCGGACCTGTGGGCGCGTCGGCCGCGTTTGACCGCGCCGCCTTTCTGGACGCGGACGGCTTCGACGAGAACATCTTCGCCTACTGGGAAGACGTGGACCTCGCTCTGCGCCTGCGCGGCGCCGGCATGAGTTGCGCGCTCGCGCGTTGCGCCCTCGCGACTCACGAGCACTCGGCCACCCTTGGTGCCGGCTCGCGCGCGAAGAACTACCTCATGGGCTTCGGGCGCGGTTACCTCCTGCGCAAGTGGAGCGTCCTGAGCCCGGCACGACTCGCTCCGGTGCTGATTCGCGAGGCCGCAGTCTGTGCGGGGCAGCTTGCAGCCGATCGCAATCTCTCCGGCCTGCGAGGCAGGGTTGCGGGCTTCCGCGCGACCATCGCTTCGTACGACTACCCCGAGGACTTGGCCGGCGAATGGTCCATCTCCCTGAGCGAGGGCCTTCGCGCGCGCTTCGAGCGCCGGCAGCGGCTGAAGCGGCGTGCCGCATGACCGCTGAGCTCCGCGCCTCACTCAGCGAGCCGGTTCCGGAGCGACTTTCGGTGGGCGCCGGGACCGCGTTCTACCTCGAAGGAACCTGCGAGGCCGACATGCTCAAGATCAGGTCCCTCTCGGTTTCCGTGGGAGCCAACGAGCGCAGGGTCGTGGCCCGCGGCATGCCGTCCGAGGGGGCGTGGCGCCCGCTTGCAACCTGGTGGGCGGTCGTTCCGCTCGCCCCTGTCGAGAAGCCGGAAGCTTTGCCCGTCTCCCTGCGCGCAAAGCTCAGCGACGGAACGTTCGCGAGCGCCAGGCTCGGCGAGGTCGAGCTCTCGCCTGGCTCCCGAGCTGACCCCGCGGGCGATCCCAGCATGAGCGAATCGCACGTCGCGATCGCGATGGCAACCTACGAGCCGCCGCCCGATCTTTTCCAGCGCCAGATCGATTCGATTCGCGCTCAAACCCACGAGGAATGGAGCTGCGTCATCTCCGATGACGGCTCGTCGCCCGCCTCGCTTGCGCAGATGCGCGCGACGCTGGCAGACGACCCTCGCTTCCGCCTGTTTCTCTCCGAGGAGAGGCTGGGCGTCTACGGCAACTTCGAACGTGCGCTCAGCCTGATCCCCCCCGAGGCCGGGATCTGCGCGTTCTCAGACCAAGACGATTACTGGTATCCCGAAAAGCTCGCAAGGCTCGTCGAGCGACTCGGCCCGGGCGTTCATCTTGCCTACAGCGATGCCCGGATCGTCTCCGACGACGGAGCACACATCGCCGACACGTACTGGACCCATCGGCGCAACAACAACACTGACCTGGGCGCCATGCTGCTCGCCAACACGGTGACCGGCGGGGCATCCGCGTTCAAGCGCGAGCTCCTCGAACACGCGTTGCCCTTCCCGCCCCGCTACCGGGACGCCTATCACGATCACTGGGTCGCTCTGTGTGCGCTTGCCCTCGGGCGGATCTCCTACGTGGACGAGCCCCTCTATGACTACGTCCAGCATTCTGGGTCCGCCATCGGCTACGAAGAGGCGAACCTGCCGGGGGAGAAGTTCCGGCGCCGGCGAGCGAGGCGCAGGGCCCAGAGCAAGGGCATCAGCGTCCCCCACCTGGTCTATTCGGCGCTGCGCCGGTACTACTTCGCCGTCTGGTGCCAGAGCATGGTCTGGGCGAACGCGCTCGAGGCGCGGTGCGGTGCGCAGATGTCGCCTCAGAAACGCCGGACGGTGACGCGGCTCACCTCGGAGCGGAATCCTCACTTGTTCGCCTGGCTCGCCGCCCGCTCGCTGCGCCCCCGCCTTGCGACCAGCGCAACCTTTGCCCGCGAGCGCTACGTCCTGCTGGCGCTGGCCTGGCGCCGGCTCGTATCAGCCTGGGCGACTTTCACGTCGAGGTAAGAGCCCGCCGCCGGCTGCGACCCAGGAGGTAATACTCAAACTGTGACGGAAGCTTCGACCTGGGCGACCAAGCTCTCGACGCGCCTTGAGACCGAGTTGCCTTCCCCTCTTGAGGTGGGCCGGGGCACGGCCATCTTCCTCGAAGGCCGCTGCTCTCACCCCGAGCGCCCCATCAGGAAGCTCGAGGTCGTCATGGGATCGGCCCGCATACCGGTCTCTGCCGATGGCATGCCCCGCCCGGGGACCGTCAGCCACGGAGACTGGTGGTGGGCTTTCGTCCCGGTAGCGCCAGTGGACCAACCCACGAGAGCGGAAGTCTGGATACGGGCGCACTTCGCCGGCGGCGGCTTCGAGGAGGGGCTCCTGGGGGCGCTCAAGCTGGTGCCGCGGGACCCGATTGCGGTGGACCTCCAGCCGCGGTCCCAGCACGAGGATTCCCTCATTGCGGTCTGCATGGCGACTTACAACCCGCCCTTGGACCTCTTCAAGCAGCAGGTCGATTCGATCCGCTCCCAGACGCATGAGAACTGGGTTTGCCTGATCTCGGACGACTGTTCGGACGATGCAGCTTCTCGAGGCATGCAGGAGATCATCGGCGACGACGATCGGTTCTACGTTTCGCAAGCTCCCAGGCGGGGCGGGTTTTACCGCAACTTCGGCCGAGCGCTCTCGCTCTGCCCGCCGGAGGTCACGCACGTGGCCCTCTCAGACCAGGACGACCGCTGGTACCCGGACAAGCTCGAGCGGCTCCTTGGCGCTCTCGAGCCGGGCTCTCACCTTGCATACAGCGACGCGCGGATCGTCGACGAGAGCGGGCAGACGATCTCGGAGACGTACTGGCGGGACCGCAGGAACAACTTCACCAACTTCACTTCGCTCCTGCTCGCGAACACGATCACCGGCGCGGCTTCGCTCTATTCGGCCGAGCTCGTTCGCCACGTGCTCCCGTTCCCGCCGCCGCAGGGAAACATCTACCACGATCACTGGATCGCCACGGTTGCCATGGCCCTCGGCCCGATCAGCTACGTCGACGAGCCGCTCTATGAATACGTTCAGCACGACAGGGCGGTCGTGGGTCACGCGCGGGCCAACAGCGGCGCTCGCCGCCCCAGGCGAGGCTCGGGCCAAGGCCGGCGCGCCCCAAAGCAGCGTTCGCGGAACTGGAGGTCCTTCTACTTCGGCGCCAACTGCCGGATCGCGCTGTTCTCGCGAGTCCTCGAGATGAGATGCGGGGACCTGATGCCACCAAAAAAGCGCCGGGTTGTTCGCCGTCTGAGCAGGATCGCTGAGGCTCCGGGGCTTTTGCCCTGGCTCACCATCCGGGCGAATCGACGGCGATTCGGCTGGGATGAGACCGCCGGCCGCGAGCAGGTCTTGGCCAAGGGACTGGCCTGGCGCCTCTTGACGCCGGCTCGCGTGAGGTATGCGCCACCCAGGGGAGAGGCCCGGCATCCGACTCGGTCCGTCATGGAGGCGAGGCGGGAGCTTCGAGCGGCGCGGGAGTGGGATGCGAGGGCGTGGCAGGGGCAGTCGTCAGCGGCCGCATCCACCGAAGCCCCGTGGCTGACCCCCCTGCTCGTGGATTACTTCGCTCGCGACGGCAGCACCCTGATGATGCGCCTTTTGGGCACCTCGCCGGAGATCGTGATCGACGACAAGTATCCGTTCGAACGGAAGTACTTCGCGTACCTTTGGCGGTGGTCCCGGCTCCTTGATCGCTCTGAATGGCCGCGCGAAGACTGGAAGCTCTCGGATCTCGGGTCCCTTCATCAGGAGGCGACGGCGATGATGCTGGGGCCCCCGCCCTGGCTTCCCCGAAAGCTTTTCGACGAGGCAGGCTCCGGCTCTTTCTCCCAGGCTTGCTTTGAGGCGGCCTGGAGCGAGTTTTCTCGTCGAGCCGTGAGCGTCTCGCACGACGACCAACGCGTCGCTCCCCGCTATTACGCGGAGAAGCACCTGAACACGTGGGAGATTGACCTCGCCGAGCTGCCCCAAGCAAAGCTGATCGTCCTGCTTCGAGATCCACGCGACACATTCGTCTCGATCAAGACGTTCGCCGAGCAGCGGGGGGCAGACTTCGGCCGCGCGCGCGTTTCCTCCGATCAGGAGTATCTAGAGCTCGTCGTAAGCCGGCAGAAGAAGAGATTGCGATGGATCGAGCAGCTACTCGAAGAGGGCCAGATCCCGGTCGTCCGCTACGAAGAGCTCGTGAGCGACTTCGACGGAGCGGCAAAACGCCTGGAGGCTGCTCTCTCGATCCAGCTCAATCCCAAAGCGGCGCAGTCCGACCGCGATCTCCGCAAGCGCCATTCGACGACGAAGAACCCGGCGAGCTCGATCGGGCGGTGGCGGACCGAGCTCACCGATGAGGAAGTGGATGTGTTCGATCAGACCCTGGGCGAACAGCTGGCGAGCCTTGGCTTTCCGGCCTGAGGCACGGTCCGGCGCGCTCAGGCCTCGTATCCCAGTTCGCGCAGCGTCGGGCCGGCGATGTCCGCGATCGTCTCCTGCTCGCGAGCGTCAAGATTCTCGCGCCACAGCGCGGGAGTCGCAGCCCGCTTGCCCGTGCTGATCCCGCGCCGGCTTTCCGGAATCGCTGAGAAGTCCTCGGCGGCCACAGCTTCGGCGATCTCATCCTCGCTCCGCGGAATTCCCAGGAAGCGAAAGAGATCACGAAGCGTCTCGGCCGGCTCGCTGAGCAGCGACTCGTAGCGGACGGTTGTCTTCTGGTCAGGCGGAAGGCGCTCATACGCCTTCGCGCAAACTCGCATGGAGCTGACCCATCGCTCGGCCAGCAGGGTCACGAGGTCCTTCCGCTCGTCATCCGTCCTCATGAGCCGCTTCGGCGCATGTCTGCCGCCCGGCTCGTGGAGGGCGAGCTGGGAGTCGATGACATCACGGCCGTCGCGGATCAAAAAGACCATCCGGGAGCGCGGCAAAAGCTCAAGGACCAGGTCGGCCGCAAAAGATCCGTTGGGCTCCTTGATCAAGACGGCCGGATCGGTGACGGAGAGCTCGTCCTCGGCACGCTTCGCATGGGCCTTGAAGCGAGCGAAGACCAATTCTCTGGCGGCCGGGCGCCACGCCTCCTCGTAGTGGCGGGAGAAGAAGTACGCAGCGCTGTCTGCGCGCTTCGGGTTGAAGATTGACGGCAGGTCCTTGCCCTTCTCGATCGCCGCCTGGTCGATCGCCGCCGTCATCCCGGCGAAGAGGACGAGGCGGCTGAGGTGGTGAGGGAGGTGGGATTCGTTGACCGGAAGGACGGACGGGTATGAAGCTGTGCCCGAATAGCCCCGCGGTTTTCCGAAGCCGAGTTCGTCTCGCCTCAGCTTCCAGGGGTAGATGAGCATGCGGAGCAGCCAGGTGCTGCCTGTGCGCGGTGATCCGAAGATCCACGTCAGCCTCTGCTCGAAGTCGGTCACCGGCCGCCCTCAGGGTAGAGTGCCCTCCCTGCACGATGCGGGCGAACGACGGCAACCCGGCGAACCTGCCGCTCCCGCCGCCGGAGCTGATGGCCCGGATCGGGCAGCAGAGGCCTGCCGACAAGGAGAAGGACGGAGAGCTCAGCGTCGCGGAGTGGTACCTCCTTTTCGGCCGCCGCCTCAAGGAGTCGGTCATGGAGATTCTCCCTGGCGACTTCGACCTGACGGGAGCCCGGGTCCTTGACTTCGGCTGCGGCTCGGGCCGGGTGTTGCGCCATTTCACCGGCCACGGCTGTGAGCTCTGGGGCTGCGATCTCGATACCGAAAGCGTGGATTGGCTCCAAGCCAATCTGGCGGGCTCGGTCAACGCCTTCGAGAACCCACCGGCACCCCCCATCGACCTGGCGGGCGGCTCCTTCGACCTCATCCTCGCGCTGTCGGTGTTCACGCACCTGACCGAGGACTGGAGCGACTGGCTGCTCGAGCTGCATCGGCTGGTGAAGCCGGGGGGATACGTCGTTGTCTCCTTCATCGGCCCCGGGATGGCAGGACAGATGACCGGTGAGACGCTCACCGAGGACGACATCGGGATGAACGCGATTGGCTTGGGCCGTGGCTTCGATCGCGACAGCGGACCGATCGTCTTCCACTCGCACTGGTGGCTCCATGCCCACTGGGGCCGGGCGTTTGAGATCGTCTCGCTCCAGCCCGATCGCATCGGCCGGCCCCACGCCTTCAGCCAGGGCGCCGTGCTCATGCGCAGAAGAGAGGTAGATCTCTCACGCGACGACCTGGAGTGGCCGGTTGATGACCCCCGTGAGCTGAGGGCGCGAAGGGTGAACACGAGGCAGTTGAGAGAAGAAGCGAAGCGCGAGCGCCGGCGCTACGTCAACGAGGGAAGGCGAAAAGCCGAAGCGAGGTTTCGCCGGGCGGGAGTAAACGACAGCTCGGCCGTGACCCCGATTCTCGTGGATTGCGTGGGCCGCGGGGGCAGCACCTTGCTGATGCAGCTCCTTCGATCCTCGCTGCAGGTAATTGTCGAGGGGCCGTTTCCGTACGAGCGGCGCTACTTCGCCTACTTTCATCACTGGGCGCGGTTGCTCGGGGAGAGCGACTGGCCAAAGGACACGTGGAACAACCCCGAGCTCGCGCGGGGGGCGCGCTGGAACCACTCGCTGATCGGTCCGCCGCCCTGGGGCCCCGATCCGCTCCTGACCTCTTCCGGACCCCCCATGACCGAGTCCATGATCAGGGCTGCGTGGGATGACTTCTCCCGCCGGCTCCTCGCAGCGCATGAGAACGGGCGGCCCACCCACTACGCGGAGAAATCGGTCGATACTCACCGCCTCGACCTGCGCCTGATTCCCGAAGCTCGTCTCCTTGTGCTGGTTCGAGATCCTCGCGACACGTTCGTCTCGATCGAGGCCTTCAACGCGAAGCGCGAGCGCACCGATTTCGGCCGCGGTGAGTCGAGCGATGAGGAGTTCCTCGAGGCGTTCATCGAGCGACACCGGCGCCGGATGGAATGGCTGGGCGGCCTCGAGGGTTCCCCCTTGGTCATCCGCTACGAGGACGTCGTGGGCGACGCAGCGAAGGTGGCCGACAAGATCTCGGGCGAGTTGTCCATCGAGTTCGTGCGTTCGGAGCTGAGAAAGCTGAGCGTCCCCGCAAAGCCCGGGCACGTCACGGCCGGTTCAACCGCTGCGTCGGTGGGTCGCTGGCGGGCCGAGCTTGACCCGGCAGTCGAGGCTCGGATACGCGAGGCCCTCCGGCGTGAACTCGAAGGGCTGGGCTACGAGGTTTAGGCGGACCCGCTTTCGGCCCGGATGAGGCGGGCTCGTTGCTCTTGGTTCTTCTCATGGAGCTCCCGGTTTCGTCGCTGAAGCTCGGAGTTCCTGCGCTGGAGAGAGGCGTTTCGCTCGACTGCCTCGGCAGCCTGGTTCTCCGGCGAGTCCGGATCGTCGGGTGGGACCACGGTCGCCGTCGCGGGTAACGCGGGTAGCGCGGAGTTCGACGCCAAGGCAAGTGTGTAGATCTCCCGGCCCGGCTCAACCCGGCCAGACCAGCCGCCGGGGACCTCGAGCGCTGTCTCGGCCCGCCGTTCATCTGAGATAGCGACGCTGGCGGTCAGCGTGTACTGGCGAAGCAGGCGCACGTTCTCAAATCGCGTCTCAAGGGCCAGCCTGAACTCGTCGGGCTCGTACTCATAGACGTGGTGGGGGTTGCCCTCGTCATAGCGAAGCCGGTTCGGGGTCGAGATCAGCAGCACGCCTGACGGCCGCAGGACCCGGGCCAACTCGTCCAGAGCCTCATCCCGGCGAACCAGGTGCTCGATCGCTTCGAAGCAGGTGACAAGATCGAACGAGTCGTCGTCGAAGGGAAGCGACGCGACGTCCCCGGTCTCGAACTGGGCATCCCCGTGAGCGCGCGCCGCTTCGATCGCCTCTTCCGAGATATCGATGCCGATCGCCCGGCTTGCCCCGGCTCCGGCCAGGATCGCGGTGCCGTAGCCATAGCCGCAACCGGCGTCCAAAACCACCCGGCCGGAAGCAAGTTGCGCGGCGAGGAGATACCGGAGGACGTGCTCTGCTTCGATCGTGCCGGACATCGAATCCGGGTCGAACCGCTCACTCTCGGTGGCTACGGCGTCATGAGTCCCTCGAAGAGCCGGCAAAGCGTTTTCGGCTACGGGCCCAATGCGCGCGAGGCCCGACCGCCTGAGCTCTTTAGCCCTCGTCTCAAGATCGGGACCCTCCCGATGAGATTTCAAAAGGCGATGAAGTTCGATGGCCTCTGGGAGAAGGAAGGGGTCGGAGGGTTCAACGGCCTCCGTGTGGTGCCAAAGCGATGCTTCGACCGCCCTGTCGATCGCTGCCTTCAGAGCGTCAGCCTCCACTTCAACGCCGAGGAGCCGGCCCACCCGCTCGAGCTGAGAAACGGGGTCGCGCATCACATCTTCGTAATGAACGATCTCTCGTGGGTGGTCGCGAGTGTGCTCGAGCGCGTACGAGGTGTAGGCCAGCCAGACCGCGGACGAGCGCCAGCGCGGATGGGCAAGGGCGTCGCGCTTCTCCAGCGAGCTTGCGACCGCGGCGGGATCGCGGATGCAGATGACGCTGACCAGCGGGTCCCGCTGCCCGGCGCCAGAACGGCAGCGTGAGGCTTGCCCGAGGGTCCTTGAATGCCCACCTTCCCTCGTCCCCGAAGAGCTCTGAGATGAGTGCTCTCGCGCGGGAGTAGAGCTCGTCGAGCTCCGGGTCGAGCTCCCATTCGGCCGGGAGGTCGACGATGTCGTACCAGCCTCCGCCGAGGTGGGCGAGGAGCGCGTCGTTCAGGTTGACAATTTCGCGCTGCTCCCAGTAGCCGCGCGGATTCTCACCACGCGGGGCCGGTCCCAAGAGCTGCTCCGTCGGCCCAAGCGCGATGCCGAGCTCTGAGATGAGGTTCGCCAGCACCGATGTGCCGCTGCGGCCCATCCCGATTACGCAGATACCGCGAGGCGTTTCCGCGGGCTGAGGTGAAGAAGCGCTCACCCCAGCCAGCCTAGATGGTGCCCGCCTTCCCTAAAGCGAGAGAGCGTCCACCGGAATTGCCTGGGGGCTTAAGTCGCGTGCCTCGGCAAACGCTTCGCGAGCGCCCACGGTGTCCCCGGCGCCGACCCGCACCTGTGCCAATACGAACCAGGTCCGCCAGTTGTCGCCGTTGCGGTCAACCGCATTCTCAGCTGCGCTTACGGCGGCCGCGACGTTGCCTCTCAAGAGCTCCACCTGCGCGAGCTGGATGAAGGCATCTTCCGACCACGGCTGGATCTCGGTCGCATAAAGGGCATGCTCCGCGGCGTCGTCCAGCTCCTCGCGCTCCACAGCCGCTTGGCTTGCCTCGAGCTGTACCTCTCCCACCAAGACCATCCCTGCGACCCAGATCGCACCCCAGGCGGCGAGGAGCGTCATGATGCCGAGTCCGAACGACGGCCGCTTGCCTGAGAGCCCGCCTCGTGCCTGAGCGCCGGGTGTCGTGGCGGCGCGCACGACAAGCGCAGCCGAGATCACTACGGGTGCAAACGCGGCTGGGATCTCGTAAGTCCAGTCGAGCGCAGCCGAGACTGCCCCCGCCGCAACAACGGCTGCTGCCGCGGCCAAGCCTCCGTCCAGCCGGGCGCCTCCTGGCCGCCATGCCGCCCACACGACCGCGCCGAGGAACAGGAGGACGAGAGCGGTTCCCGCCAGCCCTAGCTCTGCCAGCGTCTCCACGTACAGGGAGTGCGCGTCGATGACGACGCCTCCCGTATCGCCATGCACATTCCACTCCAGGTCGTAGTTTCCGGCGCCCACCCCAAGCAGCGGGTCGCGTGCGAAAGCGTCGAGGCCAACGGTCCAATACTGATAGCGCCCGCTCCCGCTCGAGCTGTCGAAGTTTCCCGCGGCCCCGGTGTCCTCCAGGGCCGAGCCGTCGCTGGATTCGACGAAGTTGTCCACATGCTGTTCCGGGCCCGAGACCACGAACGCGACCACCGCCGCCGTGCCGAGCGCGGTCAGCACAGCGATCACGGGGCGGCGAGGCAGCCGGATGCGAGACCAAAGCGAATCGCACACCAGCGCCGTGATCGCTACGGCGACCGCCACGCCCAAGCTCGCCGCCAGCATCTCGTGCCCCTGCGACCCCACCTCCTCTGAGCTCAGGGCGTCCACCAGCTCGGGCCGCCGCGTCGCGAGGAAGATCAGCACGCCGGCGCCCGCGATTCCCGGTAACGCGGCCAGGAAGATGCGGGAGCGCTCGGAGCTGAGTGCCAAGAGGATCGCGACCCCCACCAGGGTGGCCAGAATCCCGCCTCGCGAGCCGGCCAGATAAAGGCCCAGTCCGACCAGGGCGAGACACGAGGGCGCCGCCGCCCTGATCGCTCGGTTGGGCCCGGTTCCGCCGATCCACGCCAACAGGACCGCCGCGATGGCAAAGCACGCGGCCAAGCCGTTCCAATAGCCAATCGGGTAGCTAAGGCGACCTTGAGCAGCGTCGGTGGAAGCGCTCAGCGCCTGATCGGCCGCGCCGCCGATCAGATCGGGCTCGAAGCGCGCGAGGAGCGAGATCACGGTGATCGCTACGAAGCCCAACGCGATGCCATGAAGCACATCCTTGCCACGGACCGATTCGGTCGTGGCGATGCACAAAACGAACAGGCCGAGGTACCCGGCGAGCTTGTTGGCTTCCTGAAACGCATGGTTGTCGGCTTGCGCCCAGATCATCGAGACGAGGCTGAGCGCAGCCAGCCCCGCCAGCGCTATGCCTGCAGAGATCGTGGAACGCCGAAGTAGGGGAAGCGGCCAGAGGGATGCTGCGACTCCGACGATCACGGTCCACCAGACGACGAGCGACGCCACGGCAGTGGCCTTGGGACCGTAGCCCCCGTCGAACATTCCGAGCATCGTCGTAAGCGCGGCGATGCCCAGGACCATCAGGATGCGTTTGTTCATCGTTTGCATTTCATGAGGGTTCAGCTAGGATCGCTTACATGCCCCGGCCGGGATTCAAGCAGCGTCCGAAGGTGCGCCGCGCGCCGATCCTTTCAGGACTGGTCGTCGTTGCGCTTTCCATGCTCGCGCCGAGCGCCCTCGCAGAGCCGGCTGACGATCAATACAACTTCAACCCGCCCAACCCCGGGGGGGACGGTGGCGAGTCGTCTTCAGGCGGCTCTCCGACCAGCGGTTCAGACACCGGGGCCGGGGGCGGGGGCGGGACCGGGCTCGCAGGAGTTTCAGCCAACGCCGCGGACGACGGCTCCGGCAAGGACGGAAAGGCATCCGGCACAGAAGACGGCAGCGGAGCAGCCCCCGGCTCGACCATCTCGACCATCGCCAACCCGTCTGACGACGGATCCGGGACTTCCGACGAGAGCGCGCTCTCCGCCGTCACCGACAGCCTCGGGCTGGGAGTGATGCCGATCCTGCTCGCCGCGATGGCCGCGATCGCCATCGGCGGGGTCTCTCTCGCCCTCTACCGGCGCCGCGAACGAGCCGGCACCGAGGCCGTCTAGCTTCTCAGCAGTCCCCGAACGAGGCCGAGCCCCAGGGCGAGGGCCCGGACCAGCGAGAAAAATGGCACCGCCGGAACGAGCCGCGGGTCCTGCGATGCCGCGAACCTCATCGTCGGGAGACAGGAGATCGCGAAGCCGATCCCGGTCACCGCGGCACCCATTCGTGCGCGCGGGCTGAAGGGAAGCCGTGGCATCAGGGCCGTGCCCAGTCCCGCCAGGAGGACTTGGATCTTGAGCATCTGCGGAGTGTGGTCGTCGTTCAGGGCCTTCTTTGGAAAGCGCTCCAGGACTTTGCGCTTCCACACGCCGATCTGGAACTTTCGCCGGAAGTAAGCCGCGAGCGTCGTCGGGTGCTCATGAGCGACCACGGCGCTTGGAGCGAACACCAGCTTGAGTCCCTTGGCCGCCAGACGAAAGGAAAACTCCTGGTCTTCCACCGTGGCAGTGGGAAAGCTCTCGTCGAAGCCCCCCGCGGCGAGGAAGGAATCACGGCGATACGCCGCTGAGTAGGTGTCGATGAAGTCGATCCGCTCACGCCCAGCCATGCGCCTGTACTTCTCGGCGTACTCGAGCTGAACCCACCGTGCGACGGGCGCCGCCTGGATCGTGCGATAGGTGCCCTTCGCGCCCACGACATCCGGGTCCCGGAACGGCGACACGAGGTCCTCAACCCAGGTCGTCGTTGGGGCGCAGTCGTCGTCGGTGAAGAGCAAGAGCTCGCCGGCAGCCTCTTGGGCTCCCCGGTTTCGCGCTGCGGCCGGCCCGGCGTTTGGCTGCCGGATCACACGCGCACCGAGCCGCTCTGCACGCTGAGCCGTTTCGTCCGAGGAGCCGTCGTCCACGACGATGACCTCCTGCGGCGCCACCGATTGGTCGTTCAAGGCCTCGAGGCATCGCCCGATGCGGCTTTCGGCGTTGAACGCTGGGACGACGACGCTGACCGAACCCGCGCCGCTGGATTCTTCAGGAGGAGTGGTTATGATCTCAGCGATGAAGAGTTTGCGACCGGCAGGGGTTCGCGGACGTCTCCGCGGGCTGTTCGTGACCTTAGCGCTTCTCGGCGCGCTCCCAGCGATCGTTCCGGCGCAGGCTTCGGCGAATGACTTCTTCGGCGTCGTCCCGCAGCGAGAGCTCACGGAGACCGACTTCAACCGCCTTGGCGGGGCGAAGGTGGAGACCCTCAGGCTCGGAGTCAACTGGCCGAACCTCCAGCCGAGGGAGAACTCCAGCGACGAGATCGGCAACAACCTGGACGACGAGATGGGCGGAGCTGCAGCGGAGGGGATCAGGCTGCTTCCCTTCGTCAACAACAGCCCCAAGTGGGTCGTCGGCAACGACGAAGACGTGCCGCCCCTCGGGTCGAGCAGAGAGCGTGACGCCTTCAAGAACTTCATGCGGCTCCTCGTCGAGCGCTACGGGCCGGGAGGCGAGTATTGGAACGGCAAGTTCCTAACAGACTTCCCCGGCGCCGATCCGAAGCCCGTAAACACGTGGCAGATCTGGAATGAGCCCTCTTCGCCGGCCAGCTGGGAGCCCCGGCCCTCCGCCAGGGACTACGGCGAGCTGGTGAAGCTCGCCGAGAACGCGATCCATGACGTCGATCCGGGCGCGAACGTGATGCTGGCCGGGATCTTCTATTCGCCGAGCAACAACGGACCGGAGGCGCCGAAGTTCATGAAGGCCGTCCTGGACGTGAACGGCGTCAAGAAGGCGGTCGATTCCGCGGCGGTCCACGCCTATGGCGGGAACGTCGGCGACGTGGAGTTTCAGATCAAGGCCGTCCGCAAGGCAATGGACAGCCGCGGCGCCCAGAAGGTTGAGCTTTTCGTGACCGAAACCGGATGGTCGACCGGTGGCGACAACCACCCCGTGGTCACCTCGGAGAGCGGACAGGCGAAGAAGCTCAAGCAGCTGTTCAGCTCACTGCAGCAGCAGAAGCGCAAGTGGAACCTCGGCGGCGTCTACTGGTACTCGCTGGTTGACGGCGAGCCGAGCAATGACCCGACCCGCTGCGACTTCTGCAGACAGACCGGGCTTTTCAAGGCAAACCGGGCCCCGAAGCCCGCCTGGGACGCGTTCAAGCGCTTCACTGAATAGGTCTCCAGGAGGCCACGGCTACCGGGTGATCGGTGATCGTAAGCGTCGCCCGTGCCCTCACGTTCGTGCTCCTCGGGCTCATCCTCGTGAGAGGATCTGCGGATGCGTCTTGTGACGTTCCGGAACTCGGCCGGCCGCGATCGTGTAGGTCGGCTCCATGGCGACCGCGTCATCGTCCTCGAGGCCCCGAGCATGATCGCCTGGCTCGAAGGCGATGGCCGTGAGGAGGCGGGCGAGGTCGCGGCGGCTACGGACATCCAGCTTCTGGCGCCCGTCCCGAGGCCACCCAGCGTCCGTGACTTCTTTGCGTTCGAAGGACACGTGGCCGCGGGCTGGCGCAGGCGAGGCTCCGACGTTCCGGCCGCCTGGTACGAGGCCCCGGTTTTCTACTTCTCGAACCCGGCCTCGATCCAGGGACCGGGAGCAAGCATCGTGCGTCCGCGCACGACTCGGATGCTCGACTTCGAGCTGGAGATCGCGGCAGTCATCGGAGCCGATGGAGACATCGCCGGTTTCACGCTGATGAACGATTGGAGCGCGCGCGACGTGCAGGCGCAGGAGATGACGGTCGGGCTCGGGCCGGCCAAGGGAAAGGACTTCGCCACGTCGCTCGGGCCGTGGCTCGTCACGACTGACGAACTCCCGATGGTCAACGACCGCCTCGCCGTGGAGGCGAGAGTGAGCGTCAACGGCAAGGAGCTCTCGCAAACAAGCGCGTCCCAACAACATTGGGGATGGCCTGAACTGGCATCACACGCTGCCGAGGACACCCGGCTCATGCCGGGAGACATCCTGGGCTCCGGCACGCTTAACGACGGCTGCCTGCTCGAGCTTGGGTCCCTCGCCGGGGACCGCTGGCTCGAGCCAGGCGACCAGGTTGTGATCTCAGCCGACGGCCTCGGTGAGCTCGCCTCGCAGATCGTTTAGCGGGAGACCGCGCGAACCCGCGAGGAGAACGATCACTCCACCGGCCGCTCGAAGAGCGTCGAGAGCACGACCTGCGTTTGAGTTCGCGTGATGCCGGGTGCGTCGCGGAGCCGCTCGAGCGCCTCCTCGAGGTGCTCGGTGTCGCGGGCGTGGAGGTGAAGGATTGCGCTCGCCTCGCCCGCGACGGTATGGGCTGCCGCGACCTCGGGGTGGCGACCAGCCGCTGCAAGTATCTCCGCGGCCGACATCCGGCCCTCGCAAAAGAGCGAGACGACGGCGTGGGTCGTCCAGCCCAGCGCGACGTGGTCGAGCACGGCCGAGTAGCCGCGGATCACGCCAATCTTCTCCAGCCGGTCCACTCGGCGCTTCACGGCAGGCGCGCTCAGCGAGACGCGTGAGCCGATGTCGGAGAAGGAGCGCCGGGCGTTCTCACGCAGAAGCGAAACGATTTGCTGGTCTATTTCGTCCAGGTTCAACTCATGCCACCTAAAGACACAACGATTCGCTATTGAAAAGTGGGTCTGACAAGCGGATCATAAACAGATACCCGACACTGAGGAGATCGGATGCCGCCCCAGACCGCTACGAGGCTAGAAGCTAGCGCCCCGCTCCAAGACTTCATGCCGCTCAACGGCATTGACCATGTCGAGATGTACGTGGGTAACGCCGCTCAGGCTGCCTACTTCTACGAGCACGCCTTCGGCTTCCGCCGGGTTGCCTTCGCGGGCCTCGAGACCGGGATCCGCGACCGCGCCTCCTATGTCCTGGAGCAGGGCCGCATCCGCATCGTCTTGACCGGCGCGCTTCACTCGGATTCCGAGATCGCCCGCCACCACGCCCGCCACGGCGACGGCGTCCGCTCGATCGCCCTGTCCGTCCCCGACATCGACGAGGCGTACGCGGAAGCGCTCGGCCGCGGCGCTCGGGGTATCACAAATCCCGCGGACCTTACGGACGAGTTCGGGACGGTCCGCACCGCGACGATCGCGGCGTACGGCGACACGCTCCACACCTTCGTCGACCGCTCCTCCTTCGAGGGCGTCTTCTGGCCCGGTTTTAGGGCGACGGACGACCCCGGCAATTCCGAGCGCGACATGCTGCTCGCGATCGACCACATCGTCGGCAACGTCGAGCTCGGCCACATGGAGGAGTGGGTCCACTTCTACGAGCGTGTCTTCGGCATGGTGGAGATGATCCACTTCTCCGACGAGGCGATCTCGACCGAGTACTCGGCGCTGATGTCGAAGGTCGTCGCCTCCGGGAATGGCCGGATCAAGTTCCCGATCAACGAGCCGGCCGAGGGCCTCAAGAAGTCCCAGATCGACGAGTACCTCGAGTTCTACGAGGGCGCGGGCGCCCAGCACATCGCGGTTGCGACGCGAGACATCGTCGGCACGGTCGCCGAGCTCCGCCGTCGCGGGGTCGGCTTTCTTCAGATCCCCGGCTCCTACTACGACGAGGTGCCCGACCGGGTGCCCGAGGTGGCGCCCCGGCTCGCGGACCTCAGAGAGCAAGGGATCCTGGTCGACCACGACGACGAGGGCTACCTGCTCCAGGTCTTCACGAAACCGGTCGGCGACAGGCCCACGGTCTTCTTCGAGATCATCGAGCGCCACGGGGCGACGGGCTTCGGGGCAGGCAACTTCAAGGCGCTCTTCGAAGCGATCGAGCGCGAGCAGGACAAGCGGGGGAATCTCTGATGAGCGCCTTTACGCGCGAAAGCAGGTTTCCCCGAGTGGCAACGGAGGCGTTCTGATGCGCTACGCGCAATTCGGAGAGGTACCCGCCAAGCGCCACGTCCAGTTCCGGCGCGACGGGAAGCTTCTCACCGAGGAGGTCCTCGGCTTCGAGGGCTTCTCGGGGAACGAGTCGATCCTCTACCACCTCCACTCGCCCTGTCGCATCGCGGAAGTCGGCGACTTTCAGCCGATCATCCGCGACGAGTGGGTACCCGAGACGCACGTCCACCACCTCACCGACACAAACGGGGTCGAGCCCGGCGGCGACTGGCTCACGTCGCGACGGCTCCTTCAATGGAACGGCGACATCGAGGTGGCAGTCGCGAAGCCGACCGCAGAGCGCGAAGGCTTCTACCGCAACGGCGAGGGCGACGAGGTTCTCTTCATCCACCGCGGGACCGGCACAGTCGAGACGATCTTCGGCGACGTCCCCTATCGCCCCCACGACTACGTCGTGATCCCGCGCGGCACCACCTACCGGGTGCGGATGGACTCGGCCCTGCCCGGCGACCAAGTCTGGCTCTGCTTCCACACGCCCGGCGAGATCGAGACGCCAAACCGCTACCGAAACCGCTACGGGCAGCTCCTCGAGCACGCGCCCTTCTCCCAGCGCGACTTCCACCCGCCGGCGGAGCTCCACACCCATACCGACCGGGACGAGCACGAGCTCATGCTCCGCGTGCGTGACGGCCACCAGGCCTACGTCCTCGACTACCACCCGTTCGACGTCGTGGGATGGGACGGCTACGTCTATCCGTACACGTTCAACACGGACGACTTCGAGCCCATCACGGGACGCATCCACATGCCGCCGCCGGTCCACCAGACGTTCCAAGGTCAGAATTTCGTGATTTGCTCGTTCTGCCCCCGCGAGCTCGACTACGACCCAGAGGCGATCGCGCTGCCCTACCACCACTCGAACGTCCAGTCCGAGGAGGCCATCTACTACGTCGACGGCCAGTTCGGCAGCCGAAAGGGCGTGGATATCGGCATGATCACGCTCCACCCGTCGGGGCTTCCGCACGGTCCGCAGCCCGGTCTCGTCGAGGCCTCGCTCGGCGCCAGACGGACCGAGGAGCTGGCGGTCATGTGGGACACGTTCCGCCCGCTCAAGCTCTCGGGTCTCTCACGAGAGCTCGATCAGCCGGACTACGCCATGTCCTGGTCCGAGCCGGAGCAAGAACCAGCCGCGACGACCACGGGCTGACCGATGTTCGAAGAGGCACAGCTCTACTCGCCCGTCACCCGCTCGGACGACGGCGAGGTCACGGTCCACCTCGACGACGAGCACCCCGGCGTCAATGACCCCGCCTATCGCGAGCGGCGAAACGTGATCGCCGCGGCGGCTCTCGATTGGCGCGACGGTGAGCCGGTGCCGGAAATCGATTACGCCGAGGCCGAGCAGGAGGTCTGGCGGACGGTCTGGCGCGAGCTCGCGCCGAAGCACGAGCGCCTCGCTTGCCGCGCCTTCCGCGAAGCGGTCGTTGCCCTCGATTTGCCGCGCGACCGCATCCCCCAGCTCATGGAGATCACCCGGAACCTGAGTCCCCTGACGGGCTTCGAGTACGTCCCGGCGGCGGGGATCGTGCCGCTCGACGACTTCTACGGCTCGCTGGCAGATCGGCGCTTTCATTCGACGCAATACGTGCGCCACCCCGACGCGCCGCTCTACACCCCTGAGCCCGACCTGATCCACGAGGTGATCGGCCACGGTCACCTCCTCGCCGACCCGCAGCTCGCCGAGGTGAACCGGCTCGCCGGCGAGGCCGCGCGCCGGACGGAGACGGCCGAGGGCCTACAACTCGTGGCCGACGCCTTCTGGTTCACGATGGAGTTCGGCGTCCTGCGCGAGGGCGGCAACCTCGTCGCGTACGGCGCCGGACTCCTTTCTTCCTACGGCGAGATCGAGGAGTTCCGGGGAGCGGAGATCCGCCCCCTCGACTTCACCCAGATGGCGACTCTCGAATACGACATCACGCACTACCAGCCGGTCCTCTTCGGCGCCCAGTCGTTCGAGCATCTGATTGATGCCGTCGGCGACTTCTTCGCGACGTGCGACGACGACACACCGGCCCGCCTGGGCGTCACGGCCGCAGAGCCGCGAGCTGTCGCCCGCTAGGGCATAGTTCTCCCTATGGACGCAAAGGACGACGAGACCCACACGCACGAGCTCCTGGTGGAGCAGGAACAGCGCGAGACGCGCGAGCACGAGTTGCTTGAGGGGTCGGAGCTCTCCGACGAGGCCGATCAGCACGAGCGGCGGCGCGACAAGGCGGCCTATCTCAAGGAGAAGCTCGCCGAGCGGGAGCGGGCCGAGCGCGAGACGCGAGAGTAGGGGCGGTCAGGCGCCGCGCAGAAATTCGGCCATCGCCCGGTGGGTTGGGCCGGGCAACTCGACCTGTGGGACATGACCGCAGTCGAGCTCGACGTGGCGAGCCGCGGGCAGCGCCTTCTCGACGTGGCGCATGAACGAGATCGGGATGAGCTGGTCGTGGCGGCCCCAGACGAACATCGTCTCGGGGGCCATTTTCGCCAGCCGCGACCAGAATCCGTCGTCGCCGTGCGGCTCGTCCATGTAGATGGAGCGAGCCGACTCATAGAACGCGTACCGGCCGCTCGGAGTGAGATAGGCCCGCAGGAACTCGTCGACGCCTGCGGCGGCCCAGCCGTCCGTCGCTCCCGGGACGAGGCGCCTGACGATCGGCTCAATCGCCCAGCGTGGAGTCGGCTGGAGAAACCCAAGCTGAGGGAGGGGAAGCCGCACAAGCCAGGCAAACTGGCGCTCGCGAAGCCACGCGAGAGCGGGGGAGAGGAGGACGATCCGCTCGACGCGGCCGGGATGGACGAGCCCCGTCTCGATCGCGACCCTTCCACCCATGCTGTTTCCGGCGAGGTTCGCGCGCTCGAGCTCGAGCTCGTCGCACAGCTCGATGATGGCTTGGGCGAACCAAGCGGAGTCGTAGCGCCCCGAGCGCGGCTTGTGTGAGTCGCCGAAGCCCGGCAGGTCCACCGCGACGACGCGGAAACCTTCCGGCGCAAGCGCTGAGACCGTCGGCAGGAACGAAGACTTCGTTCCGCCGAGCCCGTGGATGCAGATAAGCGGGATTCCTTCGCCGGCGCTCAGGATCGAAAGATCGTGGTTGGCTGTGCGAACGCGATCGAAGCGCAGGCGCCTTGGGTCGGTGTCGCCGCTCGTCGCTGCCAGAAAGCCGACCCCGAGGTGCAGGTTCTCGCGGATCACGAGCCGGCCCGCCCGATAGGCCACCATTCCGGCGCGGACGTTGCTTGCGATCTCATCCCAGACCCCAGGCCCGGCGCGGAGGATCGAGTCGACGTCTCCGGCCGCAGACGGCTCGGCCAGGCTGGCCACCCCGCCTTCGATCACCACGTCGGCCTCGCCGGCGCTCCCGGCGTCGAGCCGGATGCGCGCGCGGCCGCCGGGCACGTCCATGTCCCCGGGCTCGAAGCGGGAGACGAGCTTCTCAAGAGAATCCAGGGCTGCCCCTTTTCGCGTTTTGGAGCTCATGGCCGAACCCATGTTCCCCGTGATGCTACGGATAACCCATGAAGCTTCTCTCGTGGAACGATGGAGGCGGCATTCGAGCCGGTAAAGCTGGCGTAGCCTCCCGAGCCATGCGCGTCCTGTTCGTCTGCCTCGGCAACATCTGCCGCTCGCCCACCGCCGAGGCGGTCATGCGCGGACTCGTCGCCGAGCGCGGGCTCGAGGAGGAGATCGAGGTTGAAAGCGCGGGCACGGGCGACTGGCACATCGGTTACCCACCGGATGAGCGGTCGGTGGCCGCCGCGGCCGAGCGGGGAGTCGAGCTGACCGGCGAGGCCAGACAGGTCTCCCATGGCGACTTCGCGGGCTTTGACCTCCTGATCGCGATGGATCGCCAGAACGAGCACGACCTTCTGCGCCTGGCACGCACCGGTGAAGACCGGGGGAAGGTAAGGCTCCTCCGCTCGTTCGCTGACGGCGACTTGGACGTGCCCGACCCGTACTACGGCGGCGAGGATGGCTTTGCCGACGTGGTCGAGATCGTCGAGCGCTCCTGCCGTGCGCTTCTCGACGAGGTCGCGCCGGCCAGAGGACCGAGTCCGGATACCCGCACCCACGGATGACGCACGGATCCCGTCGCCGGATCGCGGTCATCGGGACTCGCCTGTACCAACCGGTACAGGCTTCGCCCTCTTCCCGCGCCCGGCTCGGTCCCGTGCGCCCCCGCGGGCACGCGTACCCGGACTCGGTCCTCTCCGGGTGAGGGAGTTCCGCAAGTCGCGGCCAGACGCGAGGCGCGCCGACTTTGAGATGGAGGCGGCCGGGCTGCGCTGGCTGGCCGAGGCGGACGGCATCAGGGTGCCCGAGGTCTTGGGGCTCGGTGGCGATCCGGGCTGGCTCGCCCTCGAACGGATCGAAACCGGGAGCCTGAGCACGGAGGGCGCCGAGGACCTCGGGCGCGCGATCGCGGGGATGCATGCGCTGGGCGCCCCGAGTCATGGCTCGATGCCCCCGGAGGCCCCGGATCGCATCCTGAGGCTTGGACTTGCGGAGCTCGAGCTGGCCCCAGCCGAGAGCTGGCCGGCGCTCTACGCGGAGCAGATGCTCTCCCCGCTCGCGGCTCGAGCCGAGGCCACCGGAAACCTCTCGGATGCCGGCCGCGAAGCGGTGGAGGGCGTTTGCGAGCGGATCGACCGGTTGGCCGGTCCTGTCGAGCCGCCGTCGCGCCTCCATGGCGACCTTTGGAGCGGCAACGTCCTGGGGGGCGCCGATGGCCGGGCCTGGCTGATCGATCCCGCTGCATACGGCGGCCACCGCGAGGTCGACCTGTCGATGCTTCGCCTCTTCGGATCGCCGAGCGAGCGAATCTTCGCCGCTTACGAGGAGGCGGCACCCCTCGCCGACGGGCACGCTGAGCGCGTGGCCCTCTGGCAGCTCCTGCCGCTTCTCGTTCACGCCCTCCTCTTCGGCGGCTCGTATGGCGCCTCCGCGGACGACGCGGCGCGGCGATACCTCTAGGCCTCTAGGCCTGCGCGGCCATCTTTTCGAGGCGCTCCGCAAGGCGGTTCATGCCGTGCCTCCGAGCGGAGCGGGCGCCGCCCTTGAGGTTCGTCGGCGCGTCTTCCGGGCGGTCGAGCTTCGCGTCTCTGAGTGTCGCGATGTCGAGGTAGGAGCGGATCTCGTTCGCCGTCGAGGTGAGCGTCGTGCGAAGGGCCGGGCGCTTGATGCGCAGCGCGCTCTCGAGCAGGTTTTCGAGCGAGCCGTGCTCCCGGAGTAGCTCCGCCGCTCCTTTCTCGCCGACGCCCTTTGCGCCAGGGATGCCGTCGGAGGGGTCGCCCCGAAGGGCGATGAAGTCAGGGACGAGCTCGGGCCCAATCCCGTAGCGGGCCTTCACCTCCTTGGGCCCGATCGGCTCAGCCCCGCGGCGACCGGTTCGTACGTAGAGCACTGTGACAACACCGGAAGCGCACTGGAACATGTCGCGATCGCCCGTGAGGAGCAGGGTGGTGCCGCCCGCGTCAGACTCGAGCTTTGCGAGCGTTCCGAGGAGGTCGTCGGCCTCGAGCGTCGCGTGGCGCCGGACCGTCCAGCCGAACCCTTCGAAAAAAGGCTTGGCTCGCTCCCATTGAGGAACGAGCTTCTCCGGCATCTCGGGGCGGTCTGCGTGATAGGCGGGAAGGAGCTTCTTGCGATAAGCGGCCGCTTCCGCGCCGAAGCACATAACGACCGCTCGCGGATCGTGCTCCTCGATCTCGGCGAGGATCAGGTTTGTCGCGCCCAGGAGCGCATTGACCGAGACGCCTTCGGAGTCGGTGATCGAGTCGGGCAGGGCATAGAAAGCCCGGTAGAGCAGCGAGGGCGCGTCGACCGCGAGAAGGGGCTTCGGCATGGACGCGTCACGGTAGCTTCCCGTGGATGCGAAGCGCAGAGCTCGAGCAGATCGTTGAGCTGCTCTTCGCCCAGCAAAAGTCATCCGATCCGGCCACGCGAACGATCCAGGAGCGGCGCGACCGGCTCGACGGGCTCGCGAACATCTTTCCCCTGCCCGGCGACGTCGCCCGCATGGAGATCGAGCTGGGCGGCGTCCCGGCCGTCCGCCTCGAGCCCCCTGAGGCAGGCGATGATGTTCTCCTCTACCTCCATGGCGGCGGGTACGGCGGCGGCTCTGCGCGCTCCCATTCCGAGCTGGCCGCTCGCCTGGCGCGCGCGGCCGGTGCTACGGCGGTCCTGCCCGAGTATCGCCTGGCGCCAGAGCATCCGTTTCCCGCCGCGCTCGATGACGCGGTGGCGTCGTGCCGCACTCTCACCCGCGAGCTGGATGGCGACGCTTCGCGGCTCCTCGCCGCCGGAGACTCCGCCGGTGGCGGCCTTGCCGTCGCCATGTGCTGCGTGCTTCGAGAAGCGGGGGAGCCGCTCCCACGCGCGATCAGCCTGCTCTCGCCATGGCTTGATCTCACCTGCACGAGCCCTTCCTGGGACGAGCGGTTTGAAGGCGACCCGGTGCTCGACCATTCCCTGAGGGAAGCCGCCGAGAGATATCTGGGCGGGGCCGATCCACGCGATCCTTTGTGCTCGCCCCTCTTCGCGGACCTGGCGGGGCTGCCACCGATCCTGATCCAGGTCGGAACGCACGAGATCCTCTACGACGACGCTGTCAGCTTCGCCGAGGAGGCGTCCCGCGCAGGAGTCGAGGTCGAGCTCGAGATCGGCCACGACCTGATCCACGTCTGGCCCATCTTCCCGATCACGCCCGAGGCTGTAGCCTCAACTGCACGCATAGGCCGATTCTTCGCGACGACGTAGATTGTCCCGTTGCAGAGGGGGTAATGATGCAGATGCCGGTCGGTATCTGCGGCAGAATTAGGTAGCCCTAACTCACAATGGCTAGCCTGCATCCAACGCGCATGAGTACAGACACCATCAACCCGACTCGAAAGCGGCCCGAATGGGCAACGGCGCTCGACTCGTACTCCCGCCCGGTCGCGTGGAGGACCTGGCTCGACATCGCGACATCGCTCGTGCCCTACGTCGCCCTGTCCGTTGTCATGTACTTCCTGCTCGACGTTTCCTATTGGCTGGTCCTCGCGGTTGCCATCCCCGCGTCGGGCTTCCTGCTCCGAACGTTCATCCTCTTTCACGATTGCACCCACGGATCGCTTTTCCAGTCGCGGAAGGCGAACAACGCGTGGGGAGTGGGGCTCGGGCTGGTGGTGATGCATCCGTTCTCGAACTGGCGCTTCAGCCACGCCGCTCATCACGGCACCGCGGGCGACCTCGATCGCCGCGGCCAGGGCGATGTTCCGACGCTGACCGTCGCCGAGTGGCACGCCGCGTCGCCGCTCAAGAAGCTCGGGTACTGGCTCTTCCGCCATCCCATGGTCATGTTCACGATCGGTCCGCTGTGGTCGCTCGTGATCGGGCCTCGCATTCCCCCGAAGAACGCCTCGAAGAAGCTCACTCGAAGCGTCCACGTGACGAACTTGGCGCTGCTCGTTCTCGTCGGCGGGATCTGCGTTCTCATCGGCCCGCTCGACTACCTCTTGATACAGGCGCCGACCGTGTTCATGGCGGGCTCGGCCGGGGTCTGGCTGTTTTACGTCCAGCACCAGTTCGAGGACGTGTACTGGGAGAACGCCGACACCTGGAAGTACGAGGACGCGGCACTTCGCGGCAGCTCTTACCTCCGCCTCCCTCAGCCGCTTCAGTTCTTCACCGGCAACATCGGCCTCCACCACGTGCACCACCTGAACGCGCGGATTCCGAACTACAACCTTCAGGCAGCGCATGACGACAACGAGATCTTCCATTCGGTGCCCGTCCTGACCTTCATGGACGGGATCCGCTCGACCCGGCTCAAGCTCTGGGACGAGGAGCGGGGCAAGCTCGTCACGTTTGCCGAAGCTCGCCGCAACGCTCGCCGGGCGCCCTCCGAGCTTTCCTCAGCAACTTCGTAGCCTCCGCCGATTCGACGCCTAGGGGCGGTCGGGCAGCCCCCTCCAGGAGGCCTAGTAATTTGATCTCTGTGGACCGAGGCCGCTAGGTCCCTGCTTTTTCCTTAGCCTCCTGGAGGAGGCTTGCCCGACCACCCCCAGGCTCAAGCAGGCGTGATCGAAAAGACCTTGATCTCGGTCGGCACGCCCTTGGCGCGGAACATGCGCTTGCGGCGGGCCTTGACCTCTTCGGTCTTTAGGTCTCCGAGCGCTTTGTCCGTGGCCAGGACTTCATCGCCCGAGGCTGCTTCGGCCACCCGCGCCGCGATGTTTACGTCGACACCGAAATAATCGTCACCGACCCGCTCGGGGCGGCCGACGTGCATGCCGGCTCTGAGGCGCGGCTGGTAGCCGGAGACTTCGATCTCCTCGAGCCGGCCCTGAGCCGCGGTGACGGCGGCGAGGGCGTCGGCGGGGGCTGCGAACACCGCCATCATCCCGTCGCCTAGGCGCTTTACCACCTTGCCCGTGTTCTCCGTCACGGGCGGCTCGATCGCCTGCGAGACCTGACGCAGAAGGTCGACCGCAGCGGCGTCGCCCGCCTTCATCGACCAGCTCGAGAACTCGACGAGGTCGGTGAAGAGGATCGTGAGATCAGCCTTGACCGGGATGCGGCCGGCGCCGCTGCCCAGCGCATCCCAGACCTGGAGTGCGGTCAGGCCAGCCTCGCGAAGGATGCTCGGCTTCTCGGCGGTCGCATCGGCGAGGCGGCGGCCGAGCTGCTGGCTTTGCTTGGCCCCCGCCGTCGAAAGCGGGTCCTCGCCGAAGCTCGAGTCGCCGGGCAACGCCTTCCGAAGCGCCTTCGCGGCCGTGATCAGCCGCGGGTCGGTGGCAAGCTTCTGGGTCTTCGTCTCGGCCGTGGCGGCGTCGTCCGGGTCGGTCTCGCCGGCTGCGTCGGTGGACTCGTCGGGGTCGGGCACGCGCCCATCATAGGATCGCCCCGTGATGGGCTCGGCCTCGGACACCCAGCGAAAGGTGGCGCTCGTGACCGGCGCCTCGAGCGGGATCGGGGCCGCGGCCGTCCGCTCCTTGGCCGAGGCCGGCTTTCACACCGTCGCAGCTGCTCGCCGGGTTGAGCGCTGCCGCGAGCTTGCTGCCGAGGCCGGCGGCGATGCGCTCGAGCTCGACGTGACGGACCCCGAGTCGGTCGCCGCGCTCCCCGAGGCAATTCCGCAGGTCGACGTCGTCGTCCACTCGGCGGGAGGCGCGCTGGGGCTCGAGCCGGTCGCCGAGGCCGACGAATCCAAGTGGCTCGAGATGTTCGAGACGAACGTGCTCGGGGTCGAGCGCGTGACAAAAGCGCTGCTGCCGGCGCTCGAGCAGGGCGCAGGAGGCCACATCGTCGTGATCGGCTCCGTCGCTGGCGTCGAGGTCTACCCCGGCGGCGCCGGATACACCGCCGCCAAGCACGGCGTCAACGCGCTGTGCCGCACCCTTCGCCTGGAGCTCCTCGGCAAGCCGATCCGCGTCACCGAGATCGCACCGGGCCTGGTCGAGACCGAGTTCTCGCTGGTTCGTTTCGGCGGCGACGAGGAGAAGGCGAGCCAGGTCTACGAGGGCCTCGAGCCCCTGACCGCGCAGGATGTCGCCGAGTTGGTGACGTTTGCCGTCACGCGCCCTCCGCACGTGAACATCGACTACCTGGCGGTCAAGCCGACGGCGCAGGCGACTGCGCGAGACGTGCACCGGGCCGGCTGAGCCTCAATACCATCGGGTCCATGCGGGGCAGGGCGCATAGGGTGCTGTGGGCGGTTTGCGTCGCCATGGCTTGGCTTCTTTGCCTGAGCCTTCCGGCGGGCTCGCTCGCGGGGCAATCTCCGAACATCGTCGTGGTGATGTCGGACGACCAGCCGTATTACACGGTGGAGGAGATGCCCTACGTCTCTTCGCTCGAGGGCCTCGAGCCGTTCGGCACCCTCTACGACAACATCTCCATGTGCTGTCCCGCCCGGGCGGCCTTCTTGACCGGGCTCTACGGCCACCACAGCGGGGTGGAGCTCAACAACGACGGCAAGCGAATGGACCCGCGCCGGACGATCGCCAAATGGCTCGATGAGGGGGGGTATGAGACTGGCCACTTCGGCAAGTACCTGAACCGCTATCCGTTCGAGAAGCAGAACGGGGAAGTGCCGCCTGGGTGGGATCGCTGGGTCGCCTTTGCGAGCAAGCCGTCGTACTACCGCTACGACCTGACCGTAGATGGCACGCGCCGGTCGTTGGGAAACGCCGAAGCCGACTATTCCACCGACGTCCTGGCCGGCCATGCCGAAAAGTTCGTGCAAGAGGCGCCCCAGCCGTTCTTCGCGCTCGTCACGCCGTTCGGTCCCCATGGAACCGACTCCCCGATCTCCGCCGCCCCCCGCCACGACGGCCTGTATGACGGAGTCCCCTTTGCCCGCCGGCCCAACTTCGGTCAAGCCGCCGAAGGAGCTCCGTACTTCTACCGGCAGTTCGCCCCCGCATCCTTCCGCAGGGAGCAGGCGAAATGGCGGGACCGAATGGAGACATTGCGAAGCATCGACGAGCTGACCGAGGATGTCGTCACCGCGGCGGACGAGCGCAGCAGGGAAACGGTCGTGGTCTACCTCTCAGACAATGGCTACTCGCTCGGGTCTCACCGCTGGCCGAAGAAAAGGTGCGGCTACGAGGAGTGCGGACGGGTGCCCGGCCTCATCCGCGCTCCGGGAGATCCGTCGGGCTTGCTGGCCTCGATCGTCGACCTCGCCCCGACGCTCGCTGACTTGGCGGGTGTCCCTCACCCTCCCACCGACGGGCTGAGCCTGGTCCCGAACTTCAACGGGGAGCCGCAAGAGCCCGGCCGCGCGATCCTGCTACAGAATCGCGAGGGAGGAGAAGGGGGTGCGTTCGGCGTCGCCTTGCCGGGCTTCTGGGGCTTGCGGACCCCGCGCTGGAAGTACCTGGATCACAACCTGACCGCTGGGCCGCCCGGCGCGACGGAGCGGCCCGAAGAGCTGTACGACCTTAAGGCCGATCCGTTCGAGCTCGAAAACCTCGCTCAAGACCGGTCGTACACGGACGAGCTCCGGAAGATGCGCGCACGGCTCCTCAAAATCATGAACACCCCGCCTCAGGGGTGAGGATTCCCCTTAGGCCGCCGGATGAGCCTCGGCCCACTCCTTGATGACCTTGGACTCCTTGATTACTTCGCCCGTGTCCGTGACCAGCACCGGCACGGCGGGCGAACCTGAGAGGCTCTCGACCTCTTCCCGGCCCGACGTCTTGACCTGGAAGATCCCGGGCCCGACGCCCAGGCCATGCACCTTGATCACCTCGGGATCATGCCCCGCATCGCGAAGGGCTTTGTAGGCGTTGGCGCACGGGTGGCCACCGGGCCGAGGCGTGGGAAAGGTCCCCCAACAGACATAGAGCTTCATAGCCGTGACCCTATCGTCCAGGCCTCTGAGGCGCTTCTCGGGGCGCCGCCTCGTCGCGAAGCGCTTTCGCAGGCAACAAAGGGGATCGGGATTAGCGCGTGGGCGAGCCTTTGAAGGGTTGACGGGGCTATAGCGCCGTCAAGGCTTCATTGGATGATCGAGCGAGAAGATCCAGCCTGTCTCACTCCTCGCCCAGGGCTTCCTCGGCCTCGGACCACCTGCCCGGCGGAACGCGCAGCGCGATGTCGCCGCGGCCGAAGCGGTCGAGCTCCCAGTCGGCGGTGATCACTGCCTCGATCCCGAGTTCCTCGAGGTGCTGGCACCACGCCTGGGCTGACTCGAGGTCCTCGAAGTCCCGGACGACCTCCCAGTCGTCGAAGCGCGGGTCGCCGACGTGTAGTCTCAGGCGCGGCCGTAGCTAGTCGGAGAGCTCGATGCGGTCGATCTTCTGGTCTTCGACGGGGCGGTCGCCGTTGCCCGTCTCAGTGCCCTCGATCGCGTCGACCGCATCCATCCCGTCGGTGACCTGGCCGAAGACGGTGTGCTTGCCGTCGAGCCATGGCGCGGCGTCGGTCGTGACGATGAAGAACTGCGATCCGTTGGTGTTCGGGCCGGCGTTCGCCATCGCGAGGGCGCCGCGCACCACCTTGTGGTCGTTGAACTCGTCCTCGAACTTGTAGCCGGGGCCGCCGGTGCCGGTGCCTTGCGGGCAGCCACCCTGGACCATGAAGTCGCGGATCACGCGATGGAAGATGAGGCCGTCGTAGAAGCCGTCGCTCGCGAGCTTTCGGAAGTTCTCGACGGTCTTCGGAGCGTCGTCGTCGAAGAGCTCGAAGGTGATCGGGCCGGCGTTGGTGTGCATCACTGCTTGGGACATGGCGCTGACCCTACCTGGAAGCCCATCAGTCACAATCTCGGCCGTCGTGGAGACTCGAAGGCTTCTTTCCCCGGCGCTGCTCGGCTGGGGTGGGGTCGGCCTGGCGCTCATGATCTCGGTCCTCGTCGTCGCTTTGCGCGCGGGCAGCGACATGTCGATCCTGGGGGATGAATGGCATTACGCCTACTGGATGAGCACCGACGGCGCGCTCTCACAAGGCTTCGATCCCGAGCAGGGCCGCTATGCGATCCCCGTCCCGTTCGTCCTTTACCAGGTTCTCTTCGAGCTTTTCGGCGCGGACTCTTTCGTGCCCTTCCGGGTCGCGATGGTTCTCTTCCTGGGGCTCGTCACCGCCCTCGCGTACGAGCTCATGCGCCGCCGCGTCGGCTACTTGCTCGCTCTGCCGGCCGCGGCCCTGATCGCGCTCTTCGGGTCGGCCGGGGAGGTGGTCGTCAACTCGTTCCGGATGCCCGGGATGATCTCGCTCGCGGCCGCCCTGGGCGCGATTCTTGCGCTCGAGCGAAGATCGCCGGCGCGCGATGTCGTGGCGGGGGTCCTGCTGCTCGCCGCGGTCATGTCGCATCCGCTCGGGCTGGCGTTCGTTGTCGCCGTTGCGATCTTGAGAGCTCACTCGTTCATCCAAGGCGAGGACCGCCTCGCGACAGTTGCAGTGGTCGGCGCCCCGGCCGTGCTCTTCCTGGCCGCGCTTCGACCGGAGCAAGGCGAAAACCAGCCTTCCCTCGTGTCCAGCCTCGCCGACGTGCCCGAGTTTGCGCTCAGCGGGCTGCGCGGCGTCTTCAACGCGCTTGGCGGGCTGTTCGCCGAGGGGCTGGTGCCGTTCGAGAGCCTCGAGGGCCCCGAGTCGCCGCTGGGCGCGATCGCCGTGTTGGCGCTTCTCGGGCTCGCGGCCTGGGCCGTGTGGCGCCGGCGCTGGGCTTCCGCCTTCTTCCTCGCCCTGCTCGCCGCCGCGCTGATCATCGTGGCTGCCCCGGTGTTCGCGCCGGGCTCGAGGCCTCCGAACCTGGGGCGCTACATCTTCCCGGCGGGCGTCTGCGTCCTGATCGCGCTGGCCGACCTCGCCCGCGATTTGCCCGAATACCTCTTAAGGCGGCGCGGCGCGGCGCTCGCGGCCGGCGGAGCGTTCGCCATCGTCGCGGCGTGCTCCCTGGCCGGCAACGTCGCCGAGCTCGACCAAAGCGCTCAGCGGTTCGCCTCCGATTCGAGGCACGTCCGCGCCCAGGCGGCGGCGCTCGAAGCGGTTCGCGAGCGGGGACCGATCCCGGACCTCAAAATCGAGCGAGCGGAGGAGGTCATCGGCAAGAAGTACCGCTTCTCGATCGAGATCGCCGAGTACTACGTCGTCTCTGACGACTACGGCACGACGGCCTGGACGCCGGAAGAGCTGGCTCGGCAACCCGAAGCCGTGCAGGAGACCGCGCGTCTCTCCGAGCTGATCGCCCTAGGGAGGCTTCCATGAGCCGGCCGGCGGCGCTCTTCGCTACCGCGCTTGTAGTAGCGGCGGCCGTGCTTTTGGCCGTCCTTTACGAGGGGCCTAAGCAGGCCGCGCCCGGAGCCCCGAACGTGATCGTGATCATGACCGACGACCAGGCGCTCAACACCTGGAACCGCCAGGTCATGCCTCGCACCTTCGAGCGGTTCGAAGGTGGCACGAACTTCACCCGGAGCTTCGCGGTGCCGCCGCTCTGCTGTCCCGCTCGCGCCTCGCTCATGACCGGCCGCTACCCGCACAACCACGGCGTCACGACGAACAACTACAAGACGCTGGAGGATCCGGAGGACGTGCTGCCGGTCTGGCTCTCCGACGCCGGCTACGAGACGATGATGGCCGGCAAGTTCCTCAACGGATACGCCCGCGCCGAGGAGTCGGATGGAGGGGTCGCGCCGGCTCCCGGGTGGACTCGATGGTGGGTCGCCGGAGACGAAAAACGGAAGTACTTCGACTACGAGGTCTCGATTGACGGCGAGGTGACTTCGTATGGGACCGATCGAGAGGACTACTTCACGAGCGCGGTCACCGAGGCAGCCCTCGACTTCATGACCGAAGAGGCGGGCGGGGAATCGCCCTATTTCCTGTGGCTCGCCCATGCCGCGCCCCACGAGTCCTCCGGCCAGGAGAACCCCATCTGCAACGACAAGGGGCCGGTGGCCCTGCCCGGGGACTTTCGCAGTGCCGACGCAAAGCTTCCGACGGACCCCAGCTACTTCGAGCGAAACGTGACCGACAAGCCTGGCTTCATCGCACGCAGAGCCGGGCGCTCAAGGGAGCTCGTCAAGCAAACCCGCTTGTCGTATCGGTGCACCGTCGCCTCGCTCGCCGCCGTGGACCGCAGCGTGGACGCGATCTTCGAGACTCTCCAAGAGACCGGCGAGGCGGATAACACCGCCGTGTTCTTCACCTCGGACAACGGCACCTACTTCGGCGAGTACCGAAAGCCGACGGGCAAGAAGCTCCCCTACGACCCCTCGGCCAGGGTGCCTCTCGCCGTCTCGCTCCCGGGTGAGCGCCGAGCTCCCGAGTCGTCGCCCGCGCTGAGCGGGACGCACGACATCGCGCCCACGATCCTCGAGCTTGCGGGCCTCGAGGGCGAGCACCGGACCGACGGCCGCTCACTGGCGGGATTGCTCCGAGACGAGCCGGCCCCGTGGCCGCGAGATCGCGCCGTCGTCCTCGAGATCGGAAACGCCGAGCGGTGCATTGGCTACCGCGCGCTTCGCACCCCCACTTATCTCTACACGGAGTACCTCAGCCCGCCGGACGAGGGCGAGGAGTGTGAGCTACGCGTCCGAGAGCTCTACGACGTCCGGACGGACCCATTCATGCTCAGGAACCTGCTCGGCGTCCCCGGCGCAACAGCCGACGAGGCGCAGGCAGAGGAGCTCGCCGCGCGCCTCGCCGAGGTCAACTCCTGCAGCGGGATCGAAGGCCGGGATCCGGCCGAGGAGGACGCCCCCTTCTGCGAATAGCCGCCCCGGCGAACGTGTGCAAAACGCACGTCAGGTGCCTGGCACCGAGCGTGGTGCCTGGCACCGGGCGCCGCTCACGAAGTGGCGCACGCGTTTGCGATCGGTACTACGCTTCGCGCAGGATGGGAGGCCGAACTCTGGGGAGATGGGCGACGCTGGCGTTTTGCGCGATGGCGCTCGCCGTCCCCGCGGGCGCCCTGGCGGCCTTTCCAGGCGACGAGGCGAACCCCGACCCGCGCGTGGACACGCCGAACGATCCTGGCTTCGATCCGTGCGAGCTCGACGACGAGCAGACCATGGGCACGCCGCCCGAGTGCACGACCTTCTTCGAAGAGCAGTTCGGCTCCTACGGCTTCAGCCCGGACTCGGCGAACATGGTGCCGCTCGCTCCGCTCGAGGGTCACCAGGCGACTGCCACTCAGTATTTCGACTGCGCGCAGCTCGACTCACTCGGCATCGCGGCAAACGTCGCCGACGAGCGTTCCTCCGTGCTCGCAGATCGCCGGCGTTCGCGCCGACGCGGCCTGGAAGTACTCACACCGGCGATCCGGAGACGGTCGTCGCGATCCTCGACACCGGTATCCGCTGGCAGGACCGCGAGCTGCTCGAGAAGGTGCACCTGAACGAGGAGGAGCTGCCCCAGCCTCAAGCAGACCGCGCCGAGCCCGCTCGACGGCGGCCCCGCCTGCAACACGTTCACCGCGGCCGACGACGCCAACGGCGACGGCGCCTTCAACGTCCGCGATTTCGCCTGCGACTCGCGCGTCGAGCCGGCGGACGGAGACACCGAGTCCGACGGCCTCCTCGACGGCTCGGACCTGATCGCCGCGTTCTCGGGCGACCTCGACTCAGACTCTGATCCCGATGACGACGAGAACGGCTACGACGACGACATCGCGGGCTGGGACTTCTTCGACGACGACAACGACCCGTTTGACGCCTCGAGTTGCTGCTCGGCGAACGGACACGGAACGGGCCGCGCGCGCGAGGCCGTTGCCCAGACGAACAACGACCAGAGCGAGACGGGGATGTGCCCCGACTGCCAGTTCATGCCGCTCCGGATCTGGGACACCTTCGTCGTTCCGACCGACTTCCACTCGATGGGGGTCGTGTACGCGGCCGACAACGGCGCCGACGTCGTCGAGGGCGCGAACGGAGGCCTGACGAACACCCGCTTCTCCCGCCGCGCCTACCAGTACGCCGACGAGAAGGGCCTGGCGCTGATGTCCGTCTCGTCCGACATCAACTCGGCGAACCACAACTACCCGACCAACTACAACGAGGCCATCTACGTCGCCGGCTCCCTGCCCGACACCGCGCCGTTCGAGACCTGCGACGGCATCAGCCTGCCGCTGGTCGGCGACGTCGTGCCGATCCCCGACGAGGCCTCCGAGGCATGCGCCGACTTCTTCGGAGAGCTCTCCTCGAGCCTCGGCATCACCGCCTCTGCGCAGCCGCCGACGACGAGCTTCTTCCGCAACTCGAACCTGACTCAGTACGGAGGCAAGTCCGACATCGTGATGATGGGCGCGACGGGCTCGGAGGCCACGGGGCAGGCCTCGGGCGCTGCCGCGCTCATCGCCTCGTATGGGCGCGAGAAGTTCGGCGAGAGCAACCCTCTCTCGGGCAACGAGATCCGCCAGCTCCTCACGATGACCGCCGAGGACGTTCGCCCGCTCAACACCGGCGTGATCGGCCAGCCCGACAAGGCGCAGATCGGCTGGGATCCGCACTTCGGCTACGGCCGCGTGAACCTGGCGGGCGCGATGCAGCGCATCAAGGACGACCGGATCCCACCCGAGGCGCAGATCGACTCACCCGACTGGTTCACCCCGGTGAACGTCGATCGCCTCGACGGCGGTCTGCCGATCCGAGGCCGCGTGGCGGCACCGCACTCGGGCTCGGGCGTGGGGCAATGGCGGCTCGACTACGCGTGCGGCGCCGACGCGCCGGATTCCACGTTCCTGCCGATCCCCGGCGCGAGTGGCACGGGCGCAGCCGACGGCCTTCTCGGCACGATGCCGAAGTCGATCCTCGCCAATATCGCAAATACGTGTAACGGCTCGGTGGGCATCGACTTCGGCCGCCCGTCTGGCGCAACGAGCGATGGCACCGCCCCCGGGGATGCCTATCCGACCCCCGACCCCGAGCGCCACTCGTTCCAGATCCGCCTCACGGTGGCGGAAGCGGGCGATCCACAGAACATCGGCCGCTACCGCAAGGCCCTCTTCGCCTACCGCGACGACGGCAACCTGGCGGGCTGGCCGCGGCCGATCGGCTCGGATTCGAACGCCGCACAGTCGCGGACGGGATCGGGCGGCGAGGTTCCGCCGCGCCTCTTCGACCTCGACGGCGACAACGCGCTCGACGTCATCCAGGCCACATCGTCGGGTGAGCTCCACGTCCTCGACTACTCGGGCGAGCCGCTTCAGAGCTTCAACGGCGGCCAGCCGGTCAAGACGCAACCGCTTGAGGTTGCAAGTGCGCACGGCGTCGGCGGGGTGGGCGGAGGCGTGCCGCTGGAGAATCCGCGCGCCCCGACCATCGGCGACATCGACGGCGACCTCTCGCCCGGACATCGTGATGAATGCGGGCGAGCGCGTCTATGCGTGGGATCGCCACGGTGACGCGCTCGGTGGATTTCCCGTCAGGGTCGATACCGATCTCTCCGAGCCGTGCGTCGACGGGGTGCCGAAGCCATGCTTCGACGCAGCCGACCGCGCGATCAACGAGGACAACCACATCAAGCGCGGCTTCCTTGGCGGCACCGCTTTGGCGGACCTCGACGGCGACGGGCGCCTCGACATCGTCGCGGGATCGCTGGATCAGCACGTCTACGCGTGGGATGGCGAAGGGAATGTCCTCAATGGATTCCCGGTCGAGCTCGCAACCGAGGACGTGATCGGGGCCGAGATCGTCACGTCGCCCGCGATTGCCGAGCTTGACGGCGACGAGACTCCCGAGGTGGTCATGGCGACGAACGAGGTGATCGGCGGCGACCCGGGCCTTCCCTCGAACCCGTTCGACATCCTCAACGCGATCCTTCAATCCTCGACCGGCTCGAACCCTGTCTACGCGATCAACGGCGACGGCACCGAGGTCGGAGGCGAATGGCCGGTCCGGGTTGGCGTTGCGGCGGGCGACCTCCTGCCACTCGTCCTGCCCAGCCACGACGCCGCGGTGCTCGACCGAAACGAGGACGGAGAGGACGAGGTGGTTGTATCGGCGGGAACCTCGCTCGGCAACGGCGGAACCCGGATCGTGAACGGCGACGGTACGACGGCGACGCCGCATGGCCGCCCTGTCGGGCAACTCGGCCGACCCCGGCCTCGTGCTGAACCTCGCCGATTACGCGGCGGTCGGCGCGCTCGCGGGAGACACGCTGAACGTGATCAAGGGCGGCCTCACGGTCAATGGCGCGGCGAACCTCTTGGCGGTGAACCAGAACCTCCCGTTCGCTCATGTCGTCCAGGCTTGGGACGCGGGGAGTGGCGCCGGCGTCCCGGCGTATCCGAGGGCCACCGACGACTTCCAGCTCCTCGGCCAGCCCGCGATTGCAAACGTCGCAGGCTCCGGGGAGGGCCGGCACGCGCTCTACGGCACCGGCCTCTACCAGCTTCACGCGTACGCCGCTGACGGCACCGAGCCCACCGGGGGCCCCGGCCGGGCCGACGACTGGCCGAAGTTCACGGGAGGCTGGACCCAGGCGACGCCCTCCGTCGGCGACGCCGACGGCGATGGCGACCTGGAGGTCTCTGCGCTCACCCGCGAGGGCTGGTCGTTCCTCTGGACGACCGGGACGCCGGCCTGCGACGTGAACGGCACGTCTACGAACGACGAATGGTGGACTTTCCACCACGACGAGCACGGCTCGGCCAACTACGGCACCGACGCCCGCCCACCCGGCACAGTCGCCGGCCTCTCCGCCCAGCGCGACGCCGGTGCCGGTGTCACCACGCTTACGCTGGAAGGCACCAGGCGACGACTGGGAGTGCGGCACCGCGGCTCGCTACCGCGTGGTCATCGGCGACGGGCCGATCGATGATCCGGCCGACGGCTCGGATGTCGCCGAGGGCGACGCAACGGCCGTGGGCACCGACCAGACCGAGAGCTTCACCGACGCCGAGCTTGGCTCGGCAACGCACGCGGCGGTCTTCTATCGCGACGACGCAGGCAACTGGGGCCTCGTAAAGGACATCGAGCTGCCCGACCGGGGCGGCCCCGACCCGGTGCTCTGCGGGGTCTTGGTGCCGGGTGCGACCAACGGCCCGGACGTCCTCTTGGGTTCCGCCGCCTCGGAGCGCATCAAGGGTCTCGCCGGCAACGACAAGCTGCGCGCCAGGGGCGGCGACGACTGCCTGAACGGCGGGCGCAACCGCGACAGCCTCGGAGGCGGCTCAGGAAATGACAGGCTGAACGGCGCGTCGCGTCCCGACCGGATCAGGGGCGGCTCAGGCGACGACGTGATCCGCTCGAGGGACAAAGTGCGCGACACGGTGAAATGCGGGGCCGGCGAGGACAGCGTCGTCGCCGACGACAAGGATCAACTCTTTGGATGCGAGGATGTGACGCGAAGGTGAGGCGGACGCCCCTGATCGCAATCGCTACGGCGTTCGCCACGCTCGCTGCGGCCGCTCCCGCGCTCGCCGACTTCCCGTTTGCACGCGGTGGCGCCGACGAGAGCAACCCCGCCGACCTCTACCTCAACGAGGGCCAGGTGCCCCCGGACCTCTCTGAGAAGGAGACCTGGATGTACTCGGCGACCTCCGAAGAACCGGACCCGACCAACCTCGGGGTGATCTCAAGCCCGGCCGAGCTCTTCGGCGTCCGCGGCGGGCATATCGCCGACGCGGAGGCGAGCGTCGATACCGCCTGGCAGGTCACGACCGGGCGCCCCGACGTGAAGATCGCCGTCCTCGACTCGGGCATCAAGTGGAACGACCTCGGGGCGATGCGCAACCTGCGCTTCACCACAGCGATCAATCCCGGCGAGGCCGAGGTGCCGCGAAACGACGGCCTCGCGACTCCGAACGTCCCGGGCGAGGATTGCTCGGGTGCCGGGCCTTACGACGGGCCGGGACCGAGCGGCCCGAGTCATGATCTGAACGGCGACGGCGTACTTCAACCTCCTCGACTACTCGTGCGATGACCGCATCGCGGACGTGCTTTCGGGCGACGCGCGGCGTGCAGGGCCGGCCGGGTTCCTCGACGCCTCAAGATGTTCTTCTCGCCTTCACTGACGAGAACGACGACGACGGCAACGGCTACGAGGACGACATGGTCGGCTGGGACTTCCTCGACGACGACAACGACCCCTATGACGACGTGCAGTACGGGCACGGGACGGGCGAGGCGAACGACTCGGTCGCCGAGGCCGAGAACGGCCAGGGCGGCGCCGGCACGTGCCCGAACTGCATGGCGATGCACATGCGGGTCGGCGACTCGTTCATCGCCGACGTCAACCGCTTCGCCGCCGCCGTCACCTACGGCGTGGACAACGGCGCGCTCGTCATCCAGGAGGCGCTCGGCACGGTCAACAACACCTCGCTCTCGCGCGACGCGGTCGAGTACGCCTACCGCCACGGCGTCACCGTGATCGCCTCCGCCGCGGACGAAGCGGCCCAGCACAACAACTGGCCGTCGAGCCTGCCGCACGTGATCCTCGTTAACTCGGTCACGAAGTACTCCGAGTTCGCCGAGGGCCCTGAAGGGACACCGGGTCCGTTCACCGAACAGCCGAAGAGCTATCTCAAGTTCACCGGCTGCACCAACTTCAACTCGAAGATCACCGTCGCGATCCCGTCCGTGAGCTGCTCGTCGGATGCCACCGGGCGCGCGGCGGGCATCGCAGGGCTGATCCACTCCGCTGCCCTCAACGCCGTCGAGCGGGACAAGCTCGAGGTGCATCCCGATTGCCAGCAGGTGAACGGCGATCCATGCGCCGTCACGCCGAACGAAGTGCGCCAGCTGATGGCCTCCGGGACCCTGGCGGGCACTCCACTCTCCGACGACGTCGACTTCTCGCAGGACCCTGAGCCTTCATGCACAGAGACACCGGCGCCCACGTGCACCGATCCGTTCCTCGGCCGCGGCGTGGAGATCCCGTTCCCCGTCCTCCAGCCGGTCGTGACGCTGATTCCGACCTCGAAGCGCTACCCCGCGCGGGGTGGGCACGACCAGTTCTACGGCTGGGGCCGGGTGAACGTCTCGCGCGGCGTGAACGCGCTCGTGCCGCGGCCGTTCAACGACGCAAACGTGAAGTCCAACGTCCCTCCAGAAGTCGAGATCACCTCTCCCGAGTGGTTCGACCAGGTGGATCCCGAGCAGGCCACCGCAGCGATCGAGGGCGAGGTTTACGCGCGAGGCCGGCCGTACACCTGCCAGGTACTCGTCGCGCCCGGGCACTACCCGAACAACCGCTCGACCGAGCAGGTGCCGGCCGGCGACTTCAAGCCGGTCGCTTCGAGCCACTGCAACGGGTCCACTCGGACCGACTTCCTTCGACGGCACGCTCGCCCAGCTCGACCTCGCCGATCTGAAGTCACGCTTCCCGTTGGGCCAGCCCGGCACGTTCGACGGGCGTGAGCCTGGAACGCAGGCTCAGACCTCCGCCGGCCGTCCCGAACACCGCCCCTTACGGCTTCATCGTCAAGGTCGTCGCCTCAGTCGCCGGCCCGCCGGCGGTCACGGGTGAGGACCGCCGCGCGCTCTACCTCCACCGCGACCAGGACATGCTCGACGGCTTCCCGCGGAAGCTGGGCTCGGACGGCGAGTCGTCGCCCGCCCTCGTCGACCTCGACGGCGACAACCGAAACGAGCTGGTCGCTGGCCACGGCCGACGGCGTCGTCCACGCCTACACGCGCGATGCGGAGACGGGTGACGATCGAAGAGCTCCCTGACTGGCCGGTCCAGGCCGAGACGCCCGGCTTCGTCAGCTCGCACTCGGCCGCGGAGGGATACGACTCAGGCGAGGTCGATCCCGACATCGGCGGTCCGATCATCGCCGGCGTCGCCGCCGGCGATATGAACCACGACGGCGATCCCGGAGGTCTATGCGGCCGACTTCGAAGGGCAGATCTACGGCTGGGAGCCGGACGGGAGCCTCGTCTTCGAAGCGGAGTCCGTGCGCGAGTACTCGGGTGAGCCGCTCGCGCCGTTCGAGAACGTGCGCCAGGGCAACCGCAACCGCACGCAGCGCGGCTTCCTCGGCTCGCCCGTCCTCGCCGACCTCGACGGGGACGACAACGGCAAGCTCGAGCTGATCGCCGCGGGGCTCGACCGCCATGTCTACGCCTTCAACCACGACGGCACGCCGGTGGACGGATTCCCGGTGCTTGTGGTGGACGAGACCAAGGTCGACGTCGGTCGATCCGGCGACCCACAAGGTCACGTTCAACGCGGACGCCGGGCCCTCGCTCCAGCAGGGGCCGATCGTCGACACACCTGCCCTGGCCGACATCTCGGGCGACTCGCGCCCCGAGATCATCGTCGGCACGAACGAGGAGTACGCGGTCGACCAGGGCAACGGAGGGCGGCTGGGCCGTCGCCGCCTTCGACGTCTCCGGTCCTGAACGCGCTTGCGCCCGGTTGGCCTGCTCGAGTTCGCGAACGGCCGCCTCTACGCGATCAAGCCGGACGGCGACCCCGACGCGCCGGCCGCCGGCGAGTCGGCGTTTGCGACCGGCTGGCCGCGGCCGATCGGGATCGCCCTTGCCGAGCTCCTGCCGCTCGTGGGCGAGGGGATCAACGGCTCGCCCGTGGTCGCCGAGCTCGACTGCCAGTCCGGCGGCTCGGGACCCGAAGATCGGCACGATTCCCGGCCGCGGGACCCGCGTACCTCCTCAACCCCGACGGCACCTCGTGCCTCGGCGAGGAGGAGGGGCAAGCCGAAGGTGCTCTCCTCCGAGGTCTCGCAAGGCTCAGGCCAGGTCGACCGGCCGGTCCTGCCCGCCGTCGGGCTGCCCGCGTTCGGCGACCTCGGCGGATCGCAGCCGTCGTTCGTCGCGCCAGCCGCGGGCATCATCCGCGCGCTCGACCTCGCGCTCCACGAGTACCAGACCGGCGGCCAGGACTTCTACGCTGCGTGGAACCCGGCGACGGGCCTCATGCGAGAGGGCTTCCCCTCGCCCGTGAATGACCTATCGTTCCTGACCGGCCCCGCCATCGGCGACGTCGGTGGTTCGGCGGGTGAAGAGATCGTCGCCGGTACCGCGAGCATGGACCTCGTGGCCATGACGGCTACGGGTCAGGCAACCTCGGACGCTTGGCCCAAGCTCACGTCCGACTGGACGATCGCGACTCCGCTGCTCGGCAGCTTCGGCACTCTCGACACCGATGAGGAGGCGCGCCGAATCGTCGTCAACCTGACGCGATCCGGCTACATCAACGCGTACGAGACGGATGCGTCACCGTGCGCGCCCGCCTCCTCGCCGCGCTTCCACCACGACAACGCGAACTCCGGCGACTCTCGCCGCGACGCTGTCCTGCCCGGCCGGCCCGGCGATGCTGCACTAGCCACGGACGAATCGGGCGTGGAGTTCACTGCGCCCGGGGACGACCTCATGTGCGGCTCGGCGGCCTCCTATGAGATCCGGACGTCGAACTCACCGATCGACGAGTCGAACTTCGACTCCGCCACAGAGCTGTCGGGCGCACCCGACCCGGCGGAGGCTGGCGAATCCGAGACCTTCGCCTTCCCCGCCGCCGCGCTTCGCTACGTGGCGATCCGCGCGGTCGACGAGCAGAACAACGTGGGGCGCCTCGCGGTGGTGGACCGAGGCGGTGTTTCGCCGCCCGGACTGTGCTCGAACCCGATCAACGGGACGCCGGGCGTCGACAACATCCAGGGCACGACCGGCCGGTGACCGCATCAAGACGTTCGGCGGCGACGATCGCGTGAAGGGACTTGCCGGCGACGACTGCATCAACGGCGGGCCGAACCGCGACCGGCTGTCCGGTAGCCGGGGCAACGACAAGATCCGCGGCGGCTCCGGCAACGACCGTATTGCCGGCAACCCGGGCGATGACGAGATCTTCGCCCGCGGCCAGGGCCGCGACCACATCAGCTGTGGCGGAGGCGACGACACCGCGACGGTGGACGACGATGACCGCGTGAAGGGCTGCGAAACGGTCCTCCGGCCGTAAGGCAAACCCTCAACCAACCCTCCCAAAAGGATCAGACCCCGAACCGGTACCGGGTCTGACCCCTTTACTAGAGCGGCTCGCCGGTGAGCCAGCGGGCGGGGTTTTCGTACAGCATCGTGCGCTCCTGCTCTGAGGTCATGCCGCCTTCGCGCAGGGCGGGGAGGACCTTGTCGTGGACGATCTTGATCGTCCAGTCGGAGACTGCCCCGGCGTCGGCCATCTGCTGGTTCACCTCGGCCGGGAACCAGTCGAGGGTCGCGCAGGAGTCGGCTGAGACGAAGATGCGGTCGGCGTAGCCGCGCTCGAGGAGCTCGAGGTGGACCTTGATCCGCTGGTCGAACGGCTGGTACATCTCGATGCCGTAGCGATCGAGCCCGGCCCAGACGCCCTTCTCGATCAGGCTCTCGATGTAGTCGGCGTCGGGTGAGTCGCCGCAGTGGGCGATCTGGACCTTGCCGAGGTCGACTCCTTCCTCGGCGAAGATCTCGATCTGACGCGGTGCGGTATCCGAGGCAGGGCGCGAGTGGGCCATGATCGGTACGCCGGTTCGGAGGCTCGCGCGAGCGGCGGCGCGGTGTACCTTCTCGACGTTCTCGGTCACCCCGGGCTCGTCCGCCGCGCACTTGATGAAGGCGGCTTTGAAGTCCGTCCGCTGGATTCCCTGCTCGATGTCGTGGACGAAGAGGTCTGCGATCTGGTCCGCGTCGCGGGAGACGAGCGCCATCGGTAGATGTTCGTAGGTGTAGATGCCGGTGCAGGGGACGATCTGAAGCCCCGTCTTCTCCGAGACGCGCTTCATCAGCTCTGACGTCTCGTCCCAGGTACATGCACGAAGGCTCGACGACCGTCTTCACGCCGCGTTCGACCGCAGCTGCCATGAACTCGGCGGCGATGTCTTCCGCGGCCTCGGAGGAGGCGGGCTCGATTGGGCCCTCGCGGACGGTTCCCATCTGCGGGAACTGGATGAGGATCGCCTCGTCGCGCGACATCAGGTGCTCGTGGATGAGCGTCTCGCCGAGCTCCGAGGCTTCGATCGGACCCGTGACCGTCTCTATTTTCGCCATCAACCGATCCTCTCAGAAGAGCTTGATCGAGGCGATCACCATCGAGGCCACGAGGCAGACGACGAGAATGGCCATGGAGATGGTCCAGCTTCGCGGCACAGGGTTAGTATGCCGGGCAGATTTGGGTGTCCGGTTCTAGAGGAGGGTTACCTTGTTCAAGCGGATCGTGGTCGGAACGGACGGGTCGAAGACGGCACAGGTCGCGGTCGAGCACGCGACGGAGCTCGCCAGGGCGACCGGAGCTGCGCTTGACATCGTGAGCGCCTTTGAGCCGGTGCCATCGAACCGCCTGCGCGAGGAGGGCAGCCAGGTCCCGGGAGACGTCGCATACGGCGTTGGCCCCCGTGGTGACGTGAACGCGAACCTCGATAACGCGAGCACCGCGGCGCGCGCAGCCGGGATAGAGGTGAACTTGCACCCGCGTGAGGGCGACCCAGCGGACGCGATCCTCGATGTCGCTGAGGAGACAGGCGCGGACCTCGTCGTAGTCGGCAACAAGGGGATGACCGGCGCCACGCGGTTTCTGCTCGGGAGCGTGCCGAACAAGGTTTCCCACCACGCCCCGTGTGGTGTGTACATCGTTCGGACGACTTAGTGCCTCCGGCATGACCGGGGAGTTCTCCGAGCGCGACGCGGAGCTGATGCAGCTCGCGCTCAGCGAGGCGGCGCGGGCGGCCCAGTTCGGCGACGTACCCATTGGCGCCGTCGTCGCGAGCGAGGGGCATGCCCTCGCCTTTTCCGGTAACGAGCGAGAGCGCCGGAACGATCCCACCGCCCACGCCGAGATGCTGGTGTTGCAGGCGGCGGCGAGCGGGCGCGGCGGATGGCGCCTGCCGGCGACGACGCTTTACGTGACGCTCGAGCCCTGCGCGATGTGCGCCGGGGCGATCGTCCTGGCCCGCGTCCCGCGCGTCGTGTTCGCCACAGCGGATCCAAAGGCGGGAGCCGCCGGCTCCGTCTTCGACATCCTCGGCGACGAGAGGCTCAACCACCGCCCCAAGGTCGAGTCGGGCCTCCTGGCCGATGAAGCAGCGACGCTACTGCGAGCCTTCTTCGCCGAGCGCCGTTAGACCGGCGAGATCAGGCCTTCGCCGGGAGCTTCGCGAGCGCTTCCTTTATGTCGCCGACGTCGTCGAACGACATCGAGAGGAAGTTGCCGTGCTTGTGGGCGATCTTCCCTTCCTCGTCGATGATGAAGACGGTGCGCTTCGCGATGCCGAAGCGCTTCGCGTAGACGCCGTACGCCTTTGAGACCTCCGCGTCGTCGTCGGCCAGGAGCTGGGTCTTGAGGCCGTACTTGCCCTTGAACGACTCCTTCGAGGTCATGTCTTGGGTCGAGATGCCGACGAAGGTTGCGCCCAAGTCCGCCATCTCGTCCTCGGCGTCGCGATATGCGCAGAACTGCTTCGTGCAGGTGGGCGTGTTGTCGCCGGGGTAGAAGAGCAGGACGACCCGCTCGCCGCGGTGCTCTGAGAGCGTGAACGGACCCTCCGTGCCCTCGAGGGTGAAATCCGGCGCGGTGTCTCCGACCTTCAGGCTCATGACTCAACCATACGAGTCAGCTTCCGTTTCGGACGCCAACGCGCGAGCTTGCGGGACGCGTGTCGCCCTACTCGGGGACCTTGTCCGGCAGCAGCTCGTTCGTGAACGCCTCGCCGGGTGCGGGCAGGGCCTTGATGAAACCCTCCTCCGCAAGGAAGCCGGCGAACTCGTCCCATTCGCCCTCGTCCATGTATCCGAAGGGGTCCTTGCCTTTGGGCAGTAGGAGTGGCAGGGTCGCATCGATCTCGGCCTCGGTCAGCTTCGGGTCGAGACCGTCGCCGGCCTTCAGCACTGCATCCGTCGCGGCCGGCGGGTCGTCAACTGCATCCAGGGTTCCTCGTTCCAGCGCGGCGATGAATAGGCGGATCGGCTCGGGGTCGGCCTCGACGGCGTCCTCGTTCGCGACCAGCACCAGCTCGTCGTAGGTGGGGATGCCGAGCTCGTCGACGGGGACCACGCGAGGATTCTCACCCCGCTCCTCCAGCGAGACGCCCTCGATGTTCTTGAAGCCGCCAAGCATCGCGTCGGCCTTGCCCGAGAGGACCGCCTGCTCGAGGCCCAAGCCGACGCTCACCTGCTCGATCTCGTCCTGGGGGATCCGAGCGTCACGAAGGATGCGGCCGATGAATGCGTCCTGGTAGGGGATGCCGGCCGTGGCGATCGTCTTGTCGCGAAGGTCGGCGGGATCGTCGATCTCTGCCCCGGGGAGCGAGATCAGTGAGGTGAGCGGCTCGGAGGCGATCGCCGCGACGGCGACTACGGGCAGCCCCTGGTCCCGTGCGAGCAAGACCTCAGGCTCGTATGAGATCGCGAGGTCAGCCTCACCGGCGGCGACGAGCTTGATGGGCGCTGCAGGATCGGAGGGGACGCGGGTCTCAACCTCCAGCCCCGCATTCTCGAAGCTCCCGTTCTCGAGCCCCGTGAAGAGGCCGGCGTGGTCGGGGTTGACGAAGAAGTCGAGCATGAGGTCGAGCTGCTCGGACTCGCCTCCGCGGATCGACTCCTCCTTCTCGCCGCAGCCCGCCAAGAGAGCGACGCTCAAGACGGCGGCCGCCGCGAGCACTCCGATCCGGCGCATGATCATCGAAGCTCCGTTCGGCCCCAGGGCGCCAGCGTTCGCTCGAGGAGCGAAACCACGGCGAACAGGGCGATCGCGATCGCGGAAAGGACGACGACGGCCGCGAACACGCGAGCGGTCAAAAGGCTTCCCTGCGCCTGGGTGATCAGGTAGCCGAGGCCCTCGTCGGCGCCGACCAGCTCACCCAGCACGGCACCGATCGCGGCGATCGCCACTGCGACCTTGGCTCCAGAGAAGAATTGGGGAAGGGCCGAGGGCACCTCGAGCCGGCGCAGCACCGCCCCGCGCCCGGCATGAAGCGTCCGCATCATCCGGATCGCCGCCGGATCTACCGAGCGAAGGCCGTCGAGCGTCGAGACCGTGATGGGAAAGAAGCAGATCAGCGCCACGACGAACAGCTTCGGGCCGATCCCGTAGCCAAGCCACAAGACCAAGACGGGGGCGATCGCGACGATTGGGATCGTCTGAGAGGCGACCAGGAGCGGATAGAAGGCCCGGCGAAGGGTCTCGGAAAGGTGGAGCGCGACGGCGAAGCCCGCGCCGAAGATCACGGCGAGGGCGAATCCCAGAAGGACCTCGCCGAACGTGACCCATCCGTTATCGGCGAGGAGCTCGCGATCTTCCCAGAGGGAGGTGGCGACGTCACTAGGGGCCGGGACGATCACGTCCGAGACGGAGGCGCGGATGCCGAGGATGTCGGCCAGGGCGCCTGTCTGGGCCAGGAGCTCCCAAAGGCCGAAGAGAGCGGCGATCACGGCAAGGGGGAGGAGCACCCGTTTCATCGGGAGTGCTCCTTGAGCGCCCGCAGGGCTTCGGCGCGGAGCTCCGCGAACCGTGGATCCGTCACGGTGCTCGCGCGGTCGAGCGAGCGAGGGGCATCCGGCCGCAGCTCGGTTACCATCCGCGCTGGACGTGCCGAGAGAACCGCCACGCGATCACAGAGGTAGAGCGCTTCCTCGACGTCGTGGGTCACGAGGAGGACCGTCCGCGATTCGGCGAGGAGCGCGCCCGCGAGCCACTCCTGCATCTCGCCACGTGTGATCGCATCGAGTGCGGCAAACGGCTCGTCCAGGAGCAGCACGGGCTTGCCGGCAAGGAGCGTCCGCAGGAAGGCGACACGCTGGCGCATGCCGCCCGAGAGCTCAGCGGGCTTTGCGTCCGCGAACTCGGCGAGGCCAAAGCGCGCGAAGAGGGGGAGCGCCTCCTCGCGAGCCGCGCGCGCAGAAGCGCCGCGATTCCGTGGCGCCAGCGCCGCGTTGTCGATCGCCGACAGCCATGGGAAGAGGAGGTCGCGCTGTGGCATGTAGGCACAGGACGCCAGGCGGCTTTCCGCTGCGACCGCGCCCTCGACCTCGATCGTCCCGCGAAAGGGCTCGGCCAGCCCCGAGACCAGCTCGAGCAGCGTCGACTTGCCGCAACCTGAAGGGCCGACGAGGCCGACGACCTCGCCTTGGGCAACCTCCAGATCGATCCCGTCGAGGACCTCGAGGTCACCGAAGCCGTGGGAGACCCCCGTCGCACGGATCGCGCTCCGGCTTCGTGTCTCCGCCTGAGTTGGATCGGACTCCATCGGGGGAGCCTCACGGGTGGTTGTCATTCTTCCTTCGCGCGAATTACCGCACAGGTTCTGAGGGTTCAGCGCCGCCGAGGCGCCATCTCAGCCCGCTTATCTCGCGAGCACCCCTGTTGATCGCCCCGGAGTCTAGTTACGGCGCGGGCGGCCCGGTATAGCCGCCGCCGTAGCAGGGAAGGCCGCCGCAGGTGTCGACCACCACGCCGTTCGGGCTGAGGAACGCTGCCTTCTGAGCCTGTGCCTCGGGATCTGATCTGGGTACGCCGTGCGGGTCGCCGCCGAAGTCCGGGCCTTCGGGCGGAGTGTTCGTGATCGGCGGCGCTGGGGTGCCGGCGTCGACGTAGATGAGCGCCGAGCCCGAGTACGGGAAGGTTGAGATCCGCGGGATGCCGAAGAGCGGCTGGACATCCGGGTGGCGGCCGGGGTCGAGCGGCGTCGGATTGGTCTGAGCGCCCATGGTCCGCGCCGCGACATCCGCGGTCCACATCGTGACCTGGTGGTCGCCAAACGCCACCTGCATCAGGACTTCGTGGTCAGGTGTGTTGGCGAGCGGGTCGCCGGAGAGGTGGTGCGCGTACCCGTTCATCTCCCCACGGTCCCAGAGCACCTGCATGAGGCTCAGGATCAGCGGGCGCTCGAGTTCTGACGGGTAGTTGTCGTAGAGCCCGAGCTCGGTGTCCACGCCTTCGACAAACTCGCCCTCGGCGTACGGCGCGAAGTCCACCGAGCGGCGAAGGAGCGTGGAGTAGTTCATGCCCGGGACGCCCAGGACGCCGCGGTTGAGGTCGGGCGCGAGTGCGACGAGGCTGCCGCCGAGGATGCCGCCCTGGCTGTTGCCGTCGTAGTAGAGGCGCTGGGTGTCGATAATCGACTGCCCGTTGAACTGGAACGCGGGGCTGGACGAGAAGCCCTGGCTGTGGATCATCGCCCGTCCCAGGAACATGAAGTTGAGAAAGCCCTGTTGCGTGCGGTCGGCCAGCTTCGGGAAGTTGTTGAGGTCCGAGAGGATCGACAGGATCGTCGGGATGTCTTGTGTCGCGAAGCCCGCCCAGTCTGTCGCGCAGAACATAAAGCCGTGGTCGTTGGCCATCGTCGAGATGTTTCCGCCCTCGACCTCGCCCGCCGCGCCGAGCAGGCCGTGTCCGTAGAGCGACGGCTTTACGGGCCCCGGGTTCGGACCCTCCACCGCTGAGCGCGGGATGCGGCAGGTGAAGTTCGCGAGCGTGACGTTGCCGGAGAGGCCGTCAGGGATCGTGTCGGTCGGGCTCGAGTAGGCGAACTTCGAGCCGGTTTGGCAACCGGTTTGGTCCGTGTAGCACGGGACCACGACCTGCCCATCGACCTGGCGGATGATGCGGTCGTCCTCGGGCTTCTCGCCGAGGAAGGTCGATAGCTGCGCCTCAGTAGGTCCGAAGACCCCGCCGACGACCGGCAGGTCGCTGGGCGCCGACTGTTCGAAGACCGGCGAGCCGCCCTGGCAGCCGTCGTTGCCGCATTCGTCGAAGTCGGTGACGCCAGTGATCTGGACCGTCGGCGTCTGGCCTTGGACCTGGAGGTCGGCGAGGTTGGTGTCCCCGAGCTGGGCGAAGGCTCGATCCCGGATCGAAAGTGCCCGCTCGGTGAGGTTGCGCTCGCTGGCCACCGTGAAGTCCCAAGCGAGGTAGAGGTCGTCGCGCTCGATTCCCGCCTCGTCGAGCTCCGAGAACGTCTGCTCGAACTCGGCGCGCCTCGCCTCGACGGCAGGGTCGGAGGTGATGATCCGGTCGCGATAGAGCTCGAACGGCCGCTGCGGTTCGATCACGCTGCCGTCAGCTCGGCGCAGATCGCGAAGGGCGACGATGTAGCGGTGGCCCTCCTCGAAGTTGACGGCGGGCCGGATCAAGAGATTCACATCTGCCGGGTTGGCGGGATTCGCGTCGATCTCGGACCAGATCAGGTGACGCTCGCCCGTGTCCGCGTCGATCACGACGATCGGCGCGTCCTCCTCGAATGAGCGCTCGATGTCGGTGATCGGCACAGGGTCGGTCTGCTCGTAAGCCGCCATCGTGTCGAGGCCCGGAACACGGGTGGTGATCAGCTGGCCCGGCGAGAAGCCATCGTTTCGGTTGTGTTCGATGGGGTTGATGCGCACGCCGGCGCGGTTGGCGGGCATGGACAGCTCTTGGAACGCCAGGCGCCTATCCGTGTCGGTGGACTCGTCCGCGATCGTGAAGTGGTCGTTCGGGAAAGGTTGGAGGCAGACGGCGGGGTCGAGCGGGTCGCAGCGACCCGCGTTCTGGAACTCGGCGCCCTGGGCTTCCCAGCTCGTCTGGCCGCCCGCGCCGTATGGCTCGGTGGGAACGCCGTTCGAGTCGACGTCGAGGCCGGAGTTGCCGTTCGAGTCCTTATAGACGACCGGATACGCGCAGCCGTCCGAGCCCGAAATCGTGAAATCGAGGTTGCCGGTGCCGGCGGTGACGGGTCCCGTCTCCTGGGGGTTGCCGGTGGTCGGGCTTCCCTCAACCACGGTGAACGAGCCTGCCGGCGTACCGCGCGTCGCGACCCCGCCCGCGTGTTGGAAGGTGACGTCGCCGTTCTGGTCGCTCACCGATGAGCACTCGAAGAGCGCGAGGCGCACGGAGTCTGTGCCCGTGCCCGTCGCGGCGAGCTCGCGTGGCGTGCCGTTCGTGTGAGTCGCGGCGCCGTCCGGCTCGATGTCGTAGTTGCGGCCAGGGGGATCCGGCGGCTCGCAGGCGGGCGTGTCGATGACGAGGGCTTCACTGTCTTCGTTCACGACGCCAACGTCTCCCTCGGAGGTGGCGGCGGTCGCGATCAGCGTGCGAGGCTTGCATTGCGCGATTCGCCGAATGCCCCGCTCGGTGAGCCGTAGGCGGACGGTTCGCTCGTTCTGGCGAATGCGAATCGCACGCTCCTCTGTGATCTGGTGGCGGGGCCCTCCGATTGTCTTCGACGAGCGCCCCCGCAGGGTGACCTGGGCGGGCGCGGAGGCGGAAACGCTCAGCTTGAACCTGTTCTGCCGCAGGATCGCGCGCTGGCTGGCCGAGAGGATTTCGACTTGCGCTGCCGGTGCGCCCTGTGCTCGCGAGCTGGTTTCTCCGCCCTCAGCCCCAAAAGCAAAGGGAACGCCTGCGCACAAGAGCGCAGCGACTCCCAGCGTGACGACTCTCCTCCGGCCCATCCCCAAACCCATGCAAGAAAAGTACAGGCGCGAGCGCCCGCGCGCGCCGGTTCAGAGCTCTGGAACGGAGCGGCCGCCCGCCACGACGTTCACGAACTCCTCGAGGTGCTTCGTCGTCCAGCACTCGAAGGCGGCGGTGCAGTGCTCCTCGTAGGCAGACATGACCGAGTCCCCGTAGTTCCAGTAGAGCTTCGGCTCCGGGTTGAGCCAGAAGGTGCGCCCGGCGCGTTCGGCCACCTCCGCGAAGATCTCGGCGTGGGGCGCGCGGCCGTTCGTGCGGGCGTCCCCCAGGACGATCACAGTCGCGCGAGGGTGAAGATCGTCTGCGACCTCGGCATAGAACTCCCGCCAGACGCGCCCGTAGTCGGTGTAGCCCGAGACGTCCGCCACGCCCCCCTCGCGGCTGATCCGCCGAGAGATCTCGCGAAAGTCGCGCTCGTCCTCGAAGACCTCGGTCACCTCGGAGATCCGCTCGATGAAGACGAAGCTCCTGAGCTTCCGGAACGAGTCGTGGAGGGCGTGGAGGACCGAGAGGAAGAAGACTGAGGCCGACGTGACCGAGGTCGAGACATCGCACAGGACGATGATCTCGGGCCGGCGCGGGCGCTTCGGCTTGTAGCGGAGGTGGAGTGGAACCCCGCCCGTTTCGAGCGACGAGCGCATCGTCCGGCGCATGTCGACGACGGCGTGCCGGCGCCGGCCGCGCTGCTCGTGGCCTAGCGTCGCGAGGCGGCGCTTGAGCTGAGCGACGGCGCGGTGGACCGACGCGAGGTCCTGTGTGGGGCTGGTGGGAAGCGTGCGGTCGAGCTCGGCGAGCGGCCGGGAGGGCGGCAGCTTCTCGGTCCGCTCGATCAGCGCCCGCTCCAGCTCGCGCCGAAGGTGGCGCTCGAAGCGGTTGATGCCGTCGCGGTCGATCGGAGGCGCCTCGCCCTGCTGCTCAGAGGGAGGGGTCGGCTGAAGCTCGAGCGAGCGGCGGATCCTCTGAACGTCGACGCCCACCACCCCGGACCCCTCGCCGCGGCGACCGAACGCGGCGATCGCAAGGCGCGCGAGGTCGCGCATGTCGCCCTCGCGCCCCTCGGCGATCGCCTGGCGGATCGCCTCGCGCAGCTCGTCGGTGTCGAGCCGCTCGGAGCCCGAGTAGCGGTCGTCCTCACGAAGCTCTCGGTCGATCGCCTCGGCCTCGGCCGCCCGGAAGAAGTAGCGATCGAAGATCAGGTCGAAGATCCTGCGGTCGTCGGGCGACTTGGCGACCGTGGCTGCGAGCGCCTCGCGAAAGTCGGCCGCCTCGGTCCACGAAACGGTTTCCAGAGCCGAGAACGCGTCGAGGAGCTCGGATGTGCCGACCGCCACTCCTTCGGCGCGAAGGTCTTCGCAAAAGGCGGCGATCCTCGGGCCGAGGCCGGGCGGCAGGGTCACCCCGCCTGAGCTTCGGCGCCCGCAGGCGAGCCAAGCCGCATCCCCACCCGCTCCGCGACGAGATCGATGTCTGTCCGGTGCTTGACGATGATCGACATCGTCTGAGTGAAGACATCTGAGTCGATGTCGTCAGCGCCCAGGAGGAGAAGCGCGCGTGCCCAGTCGATCGACTCGGCGATCGAGGGCGGCTTCTTGAGATCCAGGTCGCGGACCATCGCGATCACCTCGACGAGGCGGCGCACGAGCTCTTCGTCGAGATCCGGCGCGTGGAGGCGGACGATCTCCATCTCGCGCTCGAGCTCGGGGTAGTCCAGCCACAGATAAAGGCAGCGGCGCTTGAGCGCCTCGGTCAACTCACGCGAGTTGTTCGAGGTGAGAACGACGATGGGATGAGTGCGGCTCTCGATCCTTCCCAGCTCGGGAATCGAGATCTGGAAGTCCGAGAGGACCTCGAGGAGCATCGCCTCGAACTCCTGGTCGGTCTTGTCGATCTCGTCGATCAGGAGCACGACGGGCTCGGGGTTCGCGATCGCTCTCAAAAGGGGGCGGGTGAGGAGGAAGTCCTCCGAGAAAATCTCGGTTTCCACCTGGGACGAGTCATCAACGGCCTCGCCCGCCTCCGCGGCGCTCTTCGCCTGGATGTGGAGGAGCTGCTTGCGGTAGTTCCATTCGTAAAGCGCCTTGGCCTCGTCAAGTCCTTCGTAGCACTGAAGGCGGATCAGCTCGCGCCCGGTGGCGCGAGAGATCGCCTTGGCGAGCTCGGTCTTGCCGACCCCCGCCGGGCCCTCGACCAGGACGGGCTTTCCGAGCTCCTGCGCGAGGTAGGAGACGAGCGCCGCGGGCTCGTCAGCGAGGTAGCCCACCGACTCCAGAGCGGACTTCGTCTCGGCCACTGAGCGCATTCGCGTCAAGGATAGGGAGAATGTCCTCCATGCCCGGTTCCACCCAAGATCCCTCGCTGCTGATCGGAGCGGCTCAGTCGTTCTCCGATCTCTTGCCGTTCCTGGTCGTGATGCTCACCGGCTTCCTCGTCGGCGCGTGGGGGCAGGCCTCGCGTTCGTCGATCGCCGTCGTGGCCGGAATGGTGCTGATCATGATCGCCGTCGCGGGCTTTCTCGGCGACAACGGCGCGGGCCCGATTCCGAAGATCCTGAAATGAGCCGGCTCGCCGAAGTGGATCTCTCGCAGACCCTCTCGAAGAAGGAGCAGGCGAAGCGGCTCGATGCCGCACAGACCCGGCTCACGCAGCTTCGCTTGACGCTGGGCGGTCAGATCGGCGACAAGCAGATCGGTCCGGGCGTCTGCGTGGTGCTCGAGGGCTGGGACGCTGGGGGAAAGGGCGGCGCGATCAAGCGCCTCGTCGCAGAGCTCGACTCTCGCCACGTCCGCGTCGTCCAGTTCTCGGCACCGACCTACGACGAGAAGCGCCATCACTACCTGTGGCGTTTCTGGCCCGCGCTGCCGGGGAAGGGTGGCATGTCGATCCTCGACCGCTCGTGGTACGGGCGCGTCCTGGTCGAGCGGGTCGAGGGCTTCGCAAGTCCGGAAGAGTGGCAGCGCGCATACGACGAGATCAACTCGTTCGAGGCGAGCCTGGTCGAAGACCAGACGATCCTGATCAAGTTCTGGCTCCATATCTCAGACAAGGAGCAGCTCCGGCGCTTCGAGCGCCGCGAGCGCAAGCCGCTCAAGGCCTGGAAGCTGACCGAGGAGGACTGGCGAAACCGCGAGAAACGCGGTGAGTACGAGCAGGCCGTCGAGGACATGCTTGCCCGCACCGACCAGCCGCACGCCCCGTGGGACGTGATCGCGGGTGAGTCGAAGCAGTTCGCGCGGGTGGCCGTGATCGAAACCGTGATCCGCCGGATCGAGGAGGGGATGGAGCGCTTCGGCTACCCGGTCCCCGAGCCGCTCGAAGACGACTGACGGGCATGGCGATTGCCGGTGGGGCCTAGGAGCAGCTCGCGGGGCTGGTCTGACGCCAAGCGGCGATCAGGCAGTACGAGTCCTTGAGGGTACGGTCGAGATCAACGAGGCCCATTGAGCCGTAGAGGTCATTGCCCACGTCGAACATCCGGTGGTAGATCACCGATTGAACGGTCTCGTATCCACTTAGGATGCGGTACGTGCCTTTGATGTTCGCCGCCTGGCGGCGTTCACTAACACCATCAGAGTCCCGAGTTCCGTAGCCAGTCTCGGTGATCCACACCGGGACTCCCGCGTCGTCATGCTTGCGGGTGAGACTCTCGATTCTCTCCATCTGCGCGTGCAGCTTCTTGGCGTACTCGTCCGGATTCACATAGGCGTGGAAGCCGAGGCCATCAAACCATTGCTTGGCGCCGGCGCCATATGCCGAGCCCAAGAACGTCTCCCAGGCCATCCCGTCCCGATCGACGGGGTCTCGAACCAATGGACTTAGTCCGCCGAACAGAACCGGCATATCGGGCCGGACGCTCTTGACCCCTTGGTAGGTCGCCTTGAGGTAGCGGACGTAGTACTGGGGCTCAGGCCCCGGCATCCACCATGGCGCCAGATTCGGCTCGTTGGCCGCCTCGACGGCGACGATCTGCGGGTAGCGCTCGACTACCTTCCTGACGAATGTCCGGTAGTGGCCCAAGTACTGCGGATCGGGGCGCCAGCCGCCATCGGTTGGACACCTGCCGTTCTTGAACGAGCTGGGCCGAGCCCAGCAGGGCGCGTGATGCGCGATAACAAGCGGACGCAGGCCTGCTGCGAGCGCGGCCGCATAAAGGCGATCGGTGTTGCTCCAGCGCCAGACGCCGGGCTCCGGATTGGTCCGATCCCAGGCCAGGGTGAAGCGAATGACGTCTGAATCCAAATCGGCGGCGTAGCCAACGCGCTCGTGGCCGACCTGGGACTGCCAGTCATCGTTGTAACCAAACAGCGGCTCGGCGTGCGCCGGCGGTGCGGCCAAGAGAACAGCGAAAGTAAGCGCTAGGAGGACTCTCACTTGCCTTTTGTCGGCGCTCAGCCCGAAACGATCAAGTGGATATCTGTCTGGGGCAAGAGGGGTCAGGCTCCCTCATCCGGCGGCTCTTGTAGTCTCGCGCCGTCGGAGTACTCCTCGAGCGGGGAGGGGTGCGAAGGGAAAGAGCGATGCCGGATCGCAACCCACAAGGGGAGTCCATGAGCGCTGACGAGCCCACACCGCTGGGCAAGCCGATTCTGCGCGCCGTGGGCCCCGAGGATGGCCTTGCTGTCGCCGGGGAGGCTCGCCAGCTTGCGGAGGAGCTCAGCGCCGCAGCGGGACAGGCGCGCGCTGAGAGCTTCGCCGAGCTGGCCGCGGACGTTCGCCGCCTCCGGGAGCAGCTCAGCGCCGAGCGCATCCGCGCCGACGGGGCCGAGCTCGAGGCTCGGGTCAGCGCCGAGGCACTCGCCGGAGCCGAGCGAAAGGCGCGCGAGGCCGGAGCCGCGAAGAGAATGGCCGACCGCAAGGCCCGCGATGCAGGTGTGAGCATCGCCGATCTCGAGTCCGACCGCACGCAGCTTCTTGCCCAGCTCGCCGCGCTTGAGGCTGAGGGAGCGAATGAGGTAGAGGTGAGGGTGGCCGAGGCGCGGCGCGAGGCCCGCGAGGCCGCCGATAAGAAGATCGCTCGAAGCCGCGAGCAACTGCGAGAGCGCGCCGAGGCGAAGCTCCGCGCGGCGGCGACGCGCCTCAAGGAGCAGGCCGAGGTTCGCGCCACGGAGCTTGCGACGGAGGCGGTGCGAAGCGCCAACGCACGGGCACTCGAGATGGCGAACGTGAAGGTGAAGGCCGCCGAGGAGCGCGCGGCTCAGGCGATCGCCAAGGCACGGAGCGAGACCGCCGAGGCGAAGGCCGAGGCGCAGCGCAAGCTCGAGCTCGAGACCGCCGAGGCGAAAGCCGAGGCGCAGCGCAAGCTCGAGTTCGAGACCGCTGAGGCCAAGCGACAGGCAGAGGCGTCGCTCAAGCAAGTCGAGGAGCGCCTGGGCCAGGCGATCGAGCAACGCGTTGAGGCTCAGTCGAAGCTAGAGAAGGTGGAGAGAAAGCTCACAAACGTCGTCGAACGCCTCGCGGCCGAAGCCGAAGCTCGTGCACGGGAGGAGGCCGAGGTGAACATCGCCAAGGAACTCGAGGAGCTGGAGCGCCGGATGTCGGAGGACGCAAAGCGTGCCGAGGAGGCCGCCGAGCGCCGCACGCAGTACGAGCTTGAGTCACGGCTCCGCGAAGAAGCGGAGAAGGCCCGAAAGGAAGCCGAGGAGAAGGCGCTCGCCGCGGCGGAGTCTCAGATGAAGGCGGCGGAGGAGCGCGTACGCCGCGAGGTCGAGGCGTCAGCCCGCGAGGACGCCACCAAAGCGCGCCAAGCGGCGCAGCGGCGCATGGAGGAAGACGCGATCCGCCTCAAGGCCGAAGCGGAAGCCACGGCCCAGGAAGCGGCCGAACAGGCCCGCCGCCAGGCTCTCGGCCTGAACTGACCCGACGACCGAGACCCGCCACGCGTCGGTCATGCCCCCTCCAGGAGGCTAAGGAAAGATCGATACTTTCCTGCCTCGAACCTAGAGACCAAATTGCCAGGCCTCCTGGAGGGGGCGGACCGACGGGTGGCGTCGGGTTACGCTGCGACTCCCGCTTCCGGGTGGGCTTGGAGGACGTCGTCGCCCTCTTCGCCCGTCCTGATGCGGACCGCTTCCTCGACGGGGAGGACGAAGATCTTCCCGTCCCCGACCTCGCCGGTCCGCGCGTGCTTGAGGATCGTCTCGACCACCAGGGACTTGTCCTTGTCCTCGACGACCACCTCGAGCTTGAGCTTCGGCCGGACGTTCACCGTCAGGGTCGATCCCCGGTAGGTCTCGACGACTCCCTTCTGGCGGCCCGAGCCCTTCACCTCGCATATGGACAGCGAGGGAAAGCCCTTGTCGAGCAGCTCGGTGCGGATCGGCTCGAACGACTCGTGGCGTACGTATGCCTCGATCTTCTTCATCTAGTTCACCCCCTCGTGCGCCGGCGTTTCGGTGGGCTTCGGTGCCGCATGGGCTACCACCGGGGTCCCCGCGACGTGCGGTGCCGGCGTTCCGACGTTGGGGTATTCCTCCTGCGGGATGAACACCTCGGGATAGCCGTACATCCCGTGCTCGGAGATGTCGAGGCCTGCGAGCTCCTCGTCGCCCGTGACCCTGAGCCCGATCGTCGCCCTGATGGCGGCGAACGTCGCATAGGAGAGGACGAACACGAAGACGAACGTGGCCACCACGCCCACCGCCTGGACTCCGAGCTGACCGAGGCTCGCAGCGAGCCCGCCATCAGTGATCCCGTAGTAGACGCCGGGTGAGGTCGTTCCCTCGAGGATCAGCCGCGGCGAGGCAAAGAGCCCGACCGAGAGCGTTCCCCAGATGCCGGCGAGACCGTGCGCGGAGAGGGCGCCGACCGGGTCGTCGAGGTACTTCTCGATGATCAGAACGCCATAGACCACGACGACGCCCGCGACCGCGCCGATGATGGGCGCTGCCCAGAACTCGACGTACCCCGACGGAGCCGTGATCGCCACCAGCCCGGCGATCGCGCCGTTGCCGGCCATGCCGACGTCGATCGACTTCGTCTTGAGGTAGATCACCCCGAGCGCGACGATCGCGCCGGCCGACGCAGCGAGCTGCGTGTTCAACGCCACCTGGGCGAAGAAGTTGTCGGTCGTGCCGAACGTCGAGCCGGCGTTGAACCCGTACCAGCCGACCCACAGAAGGAGCACGCCGAGGCCCACCAGGGGCATCGAGTGTCCGGGGATCGCCCGCGGGGAGCCGTCCGGGCCGTACTTGCCGCGCCTGGCTCCGAGGAGCAAGAGCGCCGCGAGTCCGCCGACCGCGCCAGTGAGGTGCACGACCGACGAGCCGGCGAAGTCCATCACCTGCTTGCCGCCGATGTCGGACAAAAATCCGCCGCCGTAAACGGAGTGCGCGACCAGCGGATAGATCACCGCTGCGAACACCGCCGCGTAGATCACGTAAGCCGCGAACCTGATTCGCTCGAGCGTCGTTCCCCACACGATCGCCAGGGAGACCGTGCAGAACAGCATCCCGAACAGCATCAGGGCGGTATCAGCGCCCCCGACGACCAAGGCGTCGGCGCCTTCGCCGATGGTTTGGCCGTTGTGGAAGAAGAACCCGTCCGTGCCGAAGACGTCGTTGCCCGTCAGCGACGAGAGCCCGAAACCGACCGCCCACCAGGCGAGCGTTCCGATCGACAGGTTGACGAGGATCTTGGCGACGCCGGCTCCCACGTTCTTCTGGCGCGAGAAGCCGATCTCGAGCAGCAGGAACCCGGCCTGCATCAGCAGGACGAGTACGCAGCCGAGCATCACCCAGGTGATGTCGACCTCGCCCTTCAACACGCTCACTCCTTGACCTTGCGCCATGGCCAGCCCTGGCAAAGCCAGGGAGGCCCCGAGCGCAAGCAAGGCGCTGAGGCTGAGCCTCTTCTTCATGTGAATTCCCTCCTAGGCGGGCCCCGACGCGGGCGTGGCCGTTGTAGTTCGCTTATGGCGAGCCACGGTAGGACCGGAATGGCCGGGGTCGTTTATCCCCGCGTCGAAAGTTCTCAGGCGGCGCTTGTACCGGCTGTCGCGCCAACGTCCGATACCGCTTGAACAAGCGGTCCCGAGCCCTTCACTTCGAGCTCGGTCCCCTCGCGGGCAAGCTCGATCCGCGCGCGCTCGTGTCCCAGTTCCACCCAGCGCTTCCTGGCCCGGGCCTCCATGCGCTCGAGCATGACGTCGGTGTGGAGCGGATCGTGGTGAAACAAGAGGACGCGCTTCGCGCCCACCCGGTGGGCGAAGGTGAGCGTGTCCTCCATCCCCGAGTGTCCCCAGCCCACGTGCGCCGGATACTCGGCGTCCGTGTACTGGCAGTCGTGGATCAAAAGGTCGGCGTCCTTGGCAAGGTCGTAGCCCGAGATCCACTCGTTTTCCAGGCTCGCCAGCGGCGCTCCGAGCGCGGGTTCGTGGTCGGGGATGTAACAGACGGTGGTCTCCCCGTCGGTGATCCGGTACCCCAGGGTTGGCCCGCGATGGGTCACCGCCTCCGAGCGGATCTCGATGTCGCCGATCCGCCACTCCGATGCCGGCGCTTCGTGGAACGCCACCGAGCAGGGAAGCTCGCGGACCTCGACCGGCGAGAGGGGAGCCGAGATGTAGCGGGCGATCCGGTTCTCGAGCGACGTCTCGGGCGAGGAGGGGCCCCAGATCGTGATCTCGGCGTCCGAGCGAAAGCAGGGCGGAAAGAACATCAGGCCCTGAATGTGATCGAGGTGGAGGTGGGTGAGGATGATTGCCACTTGAGAGGCGTCGGCCAGCTCGTGCCCGAGCGCACGGATTCCAGTGCCGGCGTCGAGGATGAGTTGGCTCTCGTCCTTGAAGGTGAGCTGGACGCAAGACGTGTTACCGCCGAAGCGGTTCATCTCCGGCCCCGGCGCGGGTACCGATCCTCGAGCTCCCCAGACCTTGATCTTCATTCGCCTTCCCCTACCCCGCGAGGCCAGAACATGATCATCGCGCCCGAGCTTCCGTTCTCAGAAGCAACCAGCGGGAAGGCCGCGGCCTCGATCGTCTCCTGGTCCTGGCGCGCGGTGCGGATGCAAAACGTGCCGTGCGCGGGCTGCCCTTCTTGGATCGCTTGGGTGAGCGAAATCTCGTCGAGCTCGATCGGGTTGCCTTCGCGGGTGAGCGGCCCGAACGTCGTCAGCCATTCATCCGCGGTCATCTGTCCGGCCTCCTCGAACGAGCGGCCGAGGAGCGCCGCGGCCGCCTCGTTATAGAAGACCATGGTCCCCGCGCCGTCGACCAGGAAAGAGGGTGTGGAGATGCTCGTCAAGAGGTTGCGGGCGAGGATCAGCTCGAGGGGCTTTTGCGAAGGAGTCATGAAGGCGAAGGGTGATTGTGAACATTGTGTCACCGTTAGGGCGCTTAGGCTCGCGGGCGTGCCGGGTGAACGCCGGCGGCCTGAGGCATATGAGGGGTCAAACCCCGCTTGAGTGTTTGGCGGGGTACTGGACGAACGTCCGAGCCCGCTGCGTTCAAGCAGCAGCGGATTCGTGCCGATCCCCTTCGTGGAAGTGCTTTCGAGGGACCGTGACAACAGTGCCGTCGAGCTCCAGGCGGCGAAGATCCGGATCGCCGAGCTGGAGACGCAGCTCGGGCGCGCATCGGGTCGCGACGGGCTGATCTCGAGCCTCATGACGCTTCCCGCGTTTCGCGCCCAGCTCGAGCTGGACGTCGAGCGTGCCCAGCGCTACGGGCGCCCTCTGACCGTCGCCGTTCTGGACCTCGACCGCTTCCGCTACCTCAACATGAAGCGCGGCTACTCGGCGGGCGACAAGGTCCTCGCCGCAGTCGGCGAGCTCCTTGCGAGCCGCACTCGCGCGGTTGACTTGACCTGCCGCGCCGGCGCCGACGAGTTCGTGATGCTGCTCTCCGAGACGGCCCTCAGCGAGGCGCAGATCGTGCTCGGGCGCATCCTCGTCGCGCTCGAGGAGGTGGAGGCCTCAGGCCAGCGCGGCGTCTCGGCTTCGGTTGGCGTCGCCGGTCTCCGGCACGGCCAGAGCGCTGACTCATTACTCGCCCAGGCCGCGCTCGCCCTGGAAGCCGCGCGCGCCGAGGGCGGCGGCCGGCTGCGAGTCTCCGACGGCTCCGAAGGCGAGCCTGGCCAGGTCGAGGCCACGGTGGGCACCAACGCCGAGGTCGTCGCGGCGCTTGCACAGGCGCTCGAGGAGCGCGACCAGTACACGGGCGAGCACTCAGAGTCAGTCGTTGACTTGACGGAGCGGGTTGCCGAGGCGTTGGGCCTCCCCGAGGACGAGATCAAGGAGGTCCGGACCGCCGCGCTCCTCCATGACATCGGCAAGGTCGGCATCCCCGACGAGATCCTTCACAAGAACGGTCCCCTCGACGACCGCGAGTGGGAGATCATGCGCCAGCACCCTGTGATCGGCGAGCGCATCATGCGCGCCATGCCCGGCATGGGCTCGATCGCTCGCGTCGTCCGCCACGAGCACGAGCGCTGGGACGGCGGCGGCTATCCCGACGGCCTCGTCGGCGAGGCGATCCCGCTGCCGGCGCGGATCATCCTTGCCTGCGACGCCTATCACGCGATGGTGTCCGATCGCCCCTACCGCGAGGCGATGTCGCACCACGACGCGATGGCCGAGCTGACCGATAACGCGGGTACCCAGTTCGACCCGGAGGTCGTCCAGGCCCTTATCGGCTATCTCGTCGGCCGCCGCCAGTCCGGGTTGGCGGCAGTTTGAGCGGAGGCGCCCCTTCGGGCGCCGCGCCCTCTACTCCATCTTTCCGATCTTGAAGATCTTCGTGCCGCAGTCCGGGCACGTGCCCTGGATCGCGGGACGACCGTTCTTCATGGTGATTTGCTGTGGGTCCTTGATCTCGACCTTCTTGCGTTCCTTAACGCAATAACCCTCAGGCATAAAGCCGCTCCTTTCGGGAGACTCGACTCAGGCGAACGTAGGGGAGCCGTCGGACGACTTTACGCATGTATGGTGCGGATCGTCACAAAACGCGTTGATGGGCTCGCGTGGCATATTGCTGCGCCCAATGGCGAGCAGGTGCAAGACGATCGCGGATTCGGGCGTCTTTCAGGGCTTCATCCTGGGAGTGATCGTCCTCAACGCGATCACCCTCGGGATCCAGACCTACGACGTCTCTGACCGTGTCGAGTCCGCGCTCACGACCCTCGACGACGTCTTTCTCGGGATCTTCGTGGCCGAGATCACGATCCGGATCCTCGCGTTCGGCACTCGCCCCCAAGATTTCTTCAAGGACGGCTGGAACCGGTTTGACTTCATCGTCATCGCAGCGGCTTTCCTTCCCGGCCTCCGCGAGAACGCGACGCTCCTGCGGATCGTCCGCCTGCTGCGCGTCGTGCGCCTCGTCACGGTCCTGCCAGACCTGCGGGTCCTCGTGCGAGCGCTCGTCCGCTCGATCCCGCCGATCCTGAGCCTCGCGGTCCTAACCGTGATGCTCATGTACGTGTACGGCATGGTGGGCTGGATCCTCTTCCACGAGGGGGATCCAGAGAACTGGGGCGACATCGGGACGGCGATGCTCTCGACGTTTCAGATGCTCACCCTCGAGAACTGGCCGACCCTGCTCGACGCCGGCACCGCCATCCACCCGCAGTCGTGGATCTTCTTCGTCTCCTACGTCCTCCTCGCGTCGTTCCTCGTGATCAACATCCTGATCGCGATCATCATCAACTCCGTCGAGGAGGTACACCAGGTCGAGCGCGAGGAGGAGCGGGCCGATCGCCTGGAGGCCCTCGAGCGCGGGGATGCGGACGCGATCACGGTGTCGCAGCGCCTGAGCGCGATGCGCGACGCGATCGACCAGCTCGAGCTGGATCTCCAGTCGGGCGGCGAGGTCGACCCAGCCAAGGTCACCACGAAGCGCCCGTCCAAGGGCGGAAGGATGCGCGCCTAGCTCTAGGGCGACTCGTCCGTCGTGTCGCCGGAGTCCGCGTTGGCGGCCGCCTCTGCTGCGTCGTCCGCCGTTTGCTGGGCGGTTTCGACCTGATCCCGGAGGTCGGCGATGTCGTCTTGAATAACCGAAAGCTCGTTAGCGGATCCGCTCTGATCGGAGCGAATCCCTTCGAGCTGGGACTCGACCTCGCTGAGGCGCTCCTCGAGGCCGGCGACAGAGTCCTCGGCCGCGTCGGAAGCAGACTGGCTTGCCTCGTCAACCTGATCGCGAAGCTCGGAGAGCTCGTTCTTCGAGGCCGAATCGTCCTCGACGCCGAGGGCAAGGACGACCGCGACGATGCCGGCGGCCAGCGCCAGGACGCTCGCGGCGGCAAGGGCGTAGAAGCGGGTCTGAAGCTTGCGATCGAGCTGGGGCACCCAGGCAGCGAGACCCTCGAGCTTCTCCGCGGGGTCGGCCGACGCGGCGGCCTCCTGCGGCGTCAGCGCCCGCGGGTCTGGCGGCGGCTGCGGCGGTTGCGGTGGCTGAGGCCCGGCTTCCATCAGACGGGCCTCGGCTCGGCGACGACGCCCCCGTCTGGCTCGAGCGGCAACTCCTGCGCAACCCAAGCGGTGATCCCGCCTGTCATGTTGTGCGCGTCGAACCCTGCTTGCGAGAACGCCTCGGCGGCCATCGCCGAGCGGCTGCCGCCGCGGCAGTAGAAGACGACCGGACGGTCCTTCGGGATCGAGCCGGCCTCGGCGGTGAGATCGTTCATCTCGAGATGGCGCGAGCCCGCGATGTGGCCCGCCTCGTGCTCGTAATCGCGGCGGACGTCGATGAGCTCGATCTCGCCCGCTTGCGCCCGTGCGGCGACCTCGGCAGGGTCGAGCTCGAGTCCAGTCTCCGGGACTTCCTCGGTTGCGGTCTCGGCCATAGCCGCAGCTTAGACGCCGCCACCTCATAAAGTTGTCGTCATCCGGCGCCCTGAATCCGCAGGGCCGCCACCGCTTCCAAGGAGACACTCGAAATGCCCGAAGCCGTGATCGTCGATGCCGTCCGCACTCCCATTGGGCGCGCCTTCAAGGGCTCGCTCGCCCAGCTCCGGCCCGACGAGACGGCCGCCTACGTCGTCGATCAGCTACTCGAGCGCAACCCCGGCGTGGATCCCGGCTCGGTTCAGGACCTCTACTGCGGCTGCGGCATGCCGCAGGGGCTTCAAGCCTTCAACGTCGCACGCATCGTCGTGATGCTCTCCGAGCAGCTCACTCAGGAGACGACGGGCACCACGATCTCGCGCTACTGCGCATCGTCGCTCGACGCGCTCCGACACGCCGGCAACGCGGTCAAGGCGGGCGAGGGCGACGTCTATATCGCTGCCGGCCTCGAGTGGGTGAGCCGCTTCAACGAGCGCACCGAGCCCGCCGGCGCCGCCGATCAGAACCCCAACCTTCAGGGCAAGCAGGACGGGCAGCCGAACGCCTACATCGAGATGGGCCATACCGCCGTGAACGTCGCGAAGCACTACGAGGTCTCGCGCGCCGACATGGACAAGTACGCGCAGCGCTCGCAGGAGCTCGCGGTGGGCTCGCAGGAGTCCGGGTTCTTCGACCGCGAGATCGTTCCGGTGAAGGACCACGAGGGCAACGAGGTCGCCAAGGACGACGGCCCGCGCGCGTCCTCGACGCTCGAGAAGCTCTCCGAACTGCCTGAGGCGTTCGGCGAGGGCGGCGTCACCGCCGGCAACTCGTGCCCCTTAAACGATGGCGCCGCGGCAGTTCTCGTCATGTCTGACACCAAGGCGAAGGAACTCGGCCTCGAGCCGCGCGCCCGCATCGTCTCGACCGCCACCTGGGGCAACGAGCCCGAGTACATGGGCGTCGCCCCGATCGGCGCCATCAGGAAGGTGCTCGATCGCACCGGCATGACCATGTCCGACATCGACGTGGTCGAGCTGAATGAGGCGTTCGCCGCTCAGGTCATCCCGATCATGTCCGAGTGCGACATCCCGCTCGAAAAGCTCAACACCCACGGCGGCGCGATCGCGCTCGGCCACCCCTTCGGCATGACCGGCGCGCGCATCATGACCACGCTCCTCAACGTGATGGAGACCGACGACCACCAGGTGGGCCTTGAGACGATGTGCGTGGCGGGAGGCCAGGGCGAGGCGATGATCGTGGAGCGGGTCTAGCGTCCGCAAAGACGCCCTGACCCACCGCTTAGGGTCGGGCCGAAGTGGACCTCTTCACGACGCTTTTCTCGACCGGCTGGGCGTCCGGCGTAAACGCCTACGCGACGGTCGCGCTGCTCGGCATCCTCGGCCGCGCGGGGCTGGGCGACGTGCCCGAGCCGCTTCAGTCCGACCCGGCGATCGCCGCCGCCTCGGTCATGTACCTGATCGAGTTCGTAACGGACAAGATCCCGTATGTCGACAACCTCTGGGACGCGGTCCATACCGTCGTCCGGCCCTCGATCGCGAGCGCGATCGGCGCGTTCTATGGCGTTGACGCCGACCTCGACGCTCTCGAGGAGGCGTTCGCGGTCGGCGGCTCAGGCGCCACCGCGCTCTCGAGCCACGCGGTAAAGGCCGCGCTCCGTCTCGGGGTCAACTCCTCACCCGAGCCGGTCTCGAACATCATCGTGAGCCTGGCCGAGGACGGCGCGGTCGCGGGCGTCATCCTGCTCGTGGTCGAGCACCCCGAGATCGCCGCGGCCATCGCGGGAGTGCTGCTGGCGATGGGGGTCGCGCTCGTCATCTTCATCGCCACGCGAATCAGGCGTGGCCTCACCCGCTGGCGGGAACGTCGCAGGGGCCCGCCACCGGCGGATTGAGCATGCAAACGCTCTAAAGTCGTCTTCGTGAGGCGGCACGGAGCATTCGGACGCGCGCGCGTGGTGCTGAGGCGCCACGGCATCACGCTTCTGGGTCTCGCCATGATCGCGGCGGGAGGGATTTGGGCTGCGGTGGCGTGGGCCTCGACCTCGGTAATTGTGGATGGTGCCGACGGACCGACCTCGGTTGACATCAATGACGTCCCGGTGGATGTGAAGAACGAGGGGTCGGTCGCTCAAGAGTAGTTCTAGCCCGGGCCGGGGTGGGCCCTGACGACTGGACCCGGGTCTTCGTCGGCAACATCGAAGTGACGCGTGACGAGTACGACGACTTCAAGAAGAGCAAGCCACCGGCTTTCTACATCGCCGGGGATGAAGACGACGAAGTTCTCTTCCGTCGCCCGCAATTGGACGGTGAGAAGGCCGAAGAAGTTACGTCTCCGAACCTCCGGATGAACTACCGCATCCCGATCCAGATCTCGTCCAAACCTACGCTCTGAGAAAGCCGACGGGGGAGAAGCCGTCAAGTTCAAGGCCACCATTCCCGGTGCGACCGGCGAATACAACTTCGAGTGGGACGCGAACGGCGAGACAGGAACCGGTCGCAAGTTCGAATACACGCTGCCGGCTTCCGGCAAAGTCACTGTCAACGTCGAAGGAATCCGAGGCGGCACGATGCTCGCCGAGCAGACGATCTCGACCAAGGTCAAAGAGGACAAGGACGACGACGATGGCTCCGGCGACGGCTCCGGATCCGGAGACGGCGATGGCACCGGCTCGGGATCCGGATCCGGATACGACTACGGTGGCACCGGATCGGGATACAACTTCGGGGACGGCACCGACTACAGCTCGGGCCCCAACTACACGCCCAACTTCAACATCCCGGACTCGGGCGGATCCGGTCGAGGTCAGCCCGACCCCTCGGTTCCGACGGATCCGAACGAGGAACCTGAGATCGAGGAGGAGACCGGCATCCCGGTCACCGGTGAGCTCATGTCAGCGGTGGCTCCGCTCTCGCCGTCCGACTCTGGCGACGCTGCAACCTCCGCTGAGGACGAGGCCGAGCCTGATGCGGAAGAGATCGTCGAGGAGGCCAAAGAGGTGAGCGCCCCCGGCGCCCTGATCGCCGGTGGCATCATCGTGGGCCTCCTGGGCCTGGGGGCTGGGCGCGAGCTCGAAACCGTGCGCCCACGCCGCTTGACGAAGCGTCCTGATTTCAGCGCGCTTCGTAGGCTCTCGCCTCCATGGAAGTAGAGGAAATCCTTTTTGACGTATCGGATGCCTTGCGCATCCCTGTCTTGGTGCTCGCGCTCGCGGGCCTCGCATACGTCCTTTTCGAGCTCGGGGGCCTCGTGGCCGAGCTGTTCAGGCGACGCGGCCGCTCGCGCGTCCGCCTCGACCAAGCGATTATCAGCGCCGGCTCTGCGCTCAAGGCCGGCGACTCGGGCCGGGCCTATCTCGAGCTCGGGAAGGTCGCGACGAGCAGGTCGATGCGGGGCGTGCTGGGGTCGGTGGTCGAGCACCGCTCGGCCGAGAACGGCGCCGACCGAATCGCCAAGGACCTGGCCGAGTTCGACTATGCCTCGGTCAGGCGGCTCGAGCGCACTCGCATCCTGGTACGCGTGGGACCTGCCTTGGGCCTGATGGGGACTCTGATCCCGCTCGCGCCAGCGCTTGCCGGCCTTGCCGCCGGGGACGTCGAGACCCTCAGCGACAACCTGCGGGTCGCCTTCAGCGTCACCGTCCTGGGACTCCTCGTCGGCTCGATCGCGTTCGCGATCTCGCTTGTGCGCGACCGGCTCTACGGCCAGGACTACTCGGATCTCGAATACGTCGCGACGGCGCTGGCGCCCGGTAGGTCGCTGCCGACCCAGACCCTCGCTTCCCAGACTCAGCCCACCCCGCCGGCCATGCCGGCGCCGACCGCCGCCCAGCCCGCGGTCGCTCCCGCAGCGACCCCGGCAGCCCCCAACCCCGGCCTCCGCGGCGACCCCTGCGCCGGCTCCAGCCACGCCCGTCACGCAGCCCATCCAGCCGCCGTCCCCGCCTCCACCTCAAAGTCCCGGCACGTGAAGGTAAGCCCCCGCGCGAGGAGCCACGAGGACCGGGGCGGCGACCCGCTCGACGGGCTGGTCAACCTGTTTGACCTGGGCATCGTGCTTGCGGTTGCGTTCCTTCTTGCCGCCCTCTCTTCGGTCGACCTGGAGGAGGTCTTCACCGACCAGGAGGCGCTCGAGGCGGCACGGGCGGTGACGGCGTCCGAGGGCGAAGTCGTAAACGAGGTCGAGCTCGCGCCTGGCGAGCGGGTGGTCGGCCAGGGCGAGGAGATCGGCACCGTCTACGAGCTGAGCGACGGGCGCACCGTGATCGTCCGGCCAGAGGGCTCGGAACCGGTACCAGGCGAGGGCGCACCGGTACCCGAGGATCCCTCGACCACGACCCCGGACGAGACCACGCCGCCCGACGAAACGATCGCGCCCGAGACAACGACGCCCGAGACGACGCCGGACACAACCGAGGACCCGTCCACGGGGTTCTTCGGGGCCGACTAGCGCTTAGGCCGCTACCGGCTCTCGCACGAACCCGGCGATCAGGTCCGCCAGCCGCTCCGGCTGATCCTCCATCGAGAATGTGTACGAGTCCTCGATCCATTCGAGCTGTGCTCCCGGGATGTCGGCGGCGAGGCGCTCGCCATGGGCGGGCGGGAAGAAGCGGTCGTCGCGCGACCAGGCGATCAAGACCGGCCGGTCGTAGGAGCGAAGCTTCTCGATTGCATCCAGGGTGAAGCGCGCGTCGAAGCCGCGCATGACGCGGGCGAAGTCGGCGCCGATGCCCTTCTCGGTCAGGATCGGCAGAACGTAGGAATCGCCCGCCGCCTCGTCGAGCTTCGAGCGCATGAGCCAGCCGAACGCAAGCGGTGTCGAGCGCAGGGCACGGATGCGGAGCGACGCGAAGAGACTGCGCCCCAGAGCCGGGTAGAGGGTCGGCGCAAGCAGGATCCGGAAGAACCTCGGCGGGAAGTTGTCGTATGCGTCGCAGCTCGTGAGGACGACTCGCCCGGCCAGCTCGGGATGCCTGGCCAGCGCGATCTGAGTGAGGCCGCCGCCCGTGTCGTTGGCGACGATTGTCGGCGCCTCAAGCCCGAGCGTCTCGATCGCTTCGGCGATCAGGTCGGCGTGACCGGACGGCGAGAGGTCGGCGGTCGGCATCGCGAGCTCGTGCGCTCCGAGCGGCAGCTCGAGCGTCACGCAGCGAAAGTCGGGGGAGAGCCGCGGGACGACCTTTCGCCAGAGGTTCGGGTTCACCAAGGCGCCGTGGACGAACACGATCGGCTCACCGGTCCCCGCCTCGAAGACGCGCATGCGCCCGCCGCTCAGCTCGATCTCGCGCGGCGCGCCAAGGGAAGAATCCCTCCAGAACTTGTTTCCGTCGCTCATCCGGTCCGGCCTCCTTGATTACATACAGGGTGTATGACTTTGCGGGTGGAGAGTAACATACAGACGGTATGTATGTGTGAGGACGGGCACACGGGACGCCGCTCGTGAGCGAGCCAGCGGCCGCGAGTGGCCGGCAGGCCGCCCGCTCCGAAGCGACGCGCACAAAGCTGATCGAGGTCGGGATTGAGCTCTTCTCCGAACGCGGTTTCGCCGGCGTTGGCACCGAGGAGATCGTCGAGCGGGCGAAGGTGACGCGGGGCGCGCTCTATCACCACTTCGGCGACAAGCGCGATCTCTTTCGAGCGGTCCACGAGGAGCTCGAGCAGCGCCTCGTAGCTGATATCGGCGCTGCGCTCGAGGCGACTCCCAGCGACGACCCCCTCGACGCTATGGAGATTGCCGCAGGGGCGGTGCTGGACGTCGCGATCGACCGCAAGGTCGCCCGGGTGACGCTGATCGACGCGCCGTCGGTCCTCGGCTGGGAGGAATGGCGGGAGATCGACACCCGCTACGGGCTGGGGCTCGCCGAAGCCGTCCTGACCGCGGCGATGGATGGCGGCCGCGTTGCAAAGCAGCCGGTGCGCCCGCTCGCACACCTCCTCGTCGCGGCGCTTGGCGAGGCGGCGATCATGGTTGCGACTGCCCCCGATCCCAAGCAGGCACGCGCCGACGTGGAGCCGGCGCTGCACGCCCTGCTTCGCGGGCTGGCGACCTGAACGGACCCAGCCGCACCGGGTTTCACCCGCGCTCAGCGCGGTACCTAGTGCCTGGATGACCCGCGTAGAGGCTCGCAAAGCCGCCATCACGAAGATCCGCGAGCACTACTCGAGCCTCGGCATCCCCCTGGACGACCTCTCGGACCGCCAGATTGAGCTCGGCGTCCGCCAGCTCGCCGCCGCCGCGCGCGAATCGGGCATGTCAAAGGAGGAGGCCCAGGAAGCGATGCGAAAAGCCGTCGAGAACGCGAAGAAGCCGGAGCCGGACGAGTCCTAGTCGTTCTCGAACAGCGCGTAGCCGTATTGGCCGCGCTTGTACGCGAGCTTCGCGATCGCCTTCATCCGCTCGTCGTCGTTCGCTTCGATCTGGCGGAAGTTCGAGCGGACCCGGGCGGCGGCGCGCTCGCAGAAGGTCTCGGCGATGAAACGCTCCTGGCCCGACGGCTCGACCCCCTGGTCGTCGAAGATCGCCGTGACCCGCGAGAGCACCGAGACCTGCGCGAAGATGTCGGCGGCGGCGTCGGCGATCCGCTTCTGCTGGAACTGCGCCTCCATGATGTCCTTCTTGTGCTTGCGAAGAAGGCCCTCCGAGACGTCACGGAGCTCCTTCACCTGCTCGGACACCGCGTCGGCGTGCGACTTGAGATCTGCGTGCGCTTTGCCGATCCGGTCGGGGCGGACCTCGCGCTTGACCCGCCCGCCGAAGTAGTCGGCGAGGACGCCGATCGAGCCGATCGGATCGGAAAGTCCGATGTCGCCGAGCCCCGAGAGCTCCTCGCCCAGGGGCTTGAGCCCTGAGAGAGCGACGAAGGCGCGCATCACGTCGTTCGCTCCCTCGAAGATCGGGAAGATCCGGATGTCGCGCAGGACCCGCTCGTAGGGGTCGGTCTTCATGTAGCCCTCGCCGCCGCGAAGCTGAAGCGCTCGGTTCACCTGGTACCAGAGGAACTCGGTTCCGGAGATCTTGCACATCGCGGACTCGAGGGAGTAGTCCTCGACGCCGGCATCGACCAGGCCGCAGGTCATGTAGGTCATGGATTCGAGACCGAAGAGGTAGGAGACCATCCAGCCGATCTTGTCCTGGACCAGCTCGAAGTCGGCGAGCGGGCGGCCGAACTGGCGGCGCTCCTTGACGTGGTCGATCGCCAGGTCCATCAGGTACTTGGACGCTCCGACCGCCCCGGTGCCGAGCCCGATCCGCCCGTTGTTCAAGACCTGCATCGCGATCCTGAAGCCCTCGCCGGGCTCGCCGATCACGTTCTCGGCGGGGATCTTGACGTCATTGAAGTAGAGGCGCCGCAGGTCGTTCGCGCGAAGGCCCATCGTGTCGTAGCGGTCGCCGACCTCGAACCCCTTCATCCCCTTCTCGAGGATGAGCGCGATATGGCGGTCCTTGCCGTTCACCTCGGCGCGGGCAAAGACGGTGAGGACGTCGGCGCGCGAGCCGTTCCCGATGTAGCGCTTCTCGCCGTTCAGGACCCATGAGCCGTCCGCCTGCTCCACCGCGCGCGACTCGATGCCGTAGGCGTCCGAGCCCGCGCCGGGCTCGGTCAGGGCGAAGGCCGCGAGCTTTCGCCCGGAGCAGAGGTCGGGCAGGAATCGCTCCTTCTGCTCTTCCGATCCGAACAGCGCGATCGCCTTGTAGCCGATCGACTGGTGGACGCCGAGGACGATCGAGAGCGTCGCGTCGATGTGGGTGAAGGTCTCGAAGACGCGGGCGTACCCGGTCTGAGAGAGGCCCTGGCCCCCGTACTTCTCGTCGACGTAGAGGCCTAGGAGGCCGGCGTCACCGAGCTCGCGGATCAGCTCGTCCGGGATCCAGCGCTTCTCCTCGAACTTGCGGTAATCCTGATCGCCGGCGATCTCGCGCGCGGCGCGGATCAGGCCGCGGACTTTCTCCTGCTCTTCGGGGTCCGGCAACGGCCAGGGGAAAACCATGTCCTCGTGGATCTCGCCGAGGAAGAGGGATTTCGAAAACGAGGAGACGGCGCGCTCTGGTTTCTCCTCGATCTCTGCCTGCGTCGCGGCTTCCATTGATCTCAGGACCCTATAGCTCCACTTCGTCTGCGATCAGGCGGGCGATCGCGAGCGATGAGGTCGCCGCGGGGGAGGGCGCGTTTCGCACGTGGACCTGGGCGCCGGTGCGAGAGAGAACGAAGTCGTCGACGAGCGTGCCGTCCCTCGCCAGGGCCTGCGCGCGGATGCCAGAAGGGCCCGGGACGAAGTCGGTCGCGCTCAACCCGGGAACGAACCGCTGGGCCTCGCGAACCAGGGCGGACGGCCGCAGCGCGCGGCCAATCTCGGACACCGCGGCGCGCCAGTGCGTCCGCGCCATGCGCCAGGTGCCGGGCCAGGAGAGCGTCTGCCACAGCTCTGCGGGGCGGATGCGGCCGACCTTGTACGCGTCGAGCGCGCCCACCATGAGCGCGGTCGGTCCCAGCAGGACCTCGCCGTCGTGGCCGCGGGTGAGGTGCGCGCCGAGGAACGGCAGGTCCGGGTCGGGCACGGGGTAGATGTTCGAGCGGACGAGCGAGTTCCGCTCGGTCCTCAGGCGTAGGTAGCTGCCCCGGAACGGGACGATGCGAGGATCCGCCGGAGCGCCGGCTGCGACGGCCAGCCGATCCGACCAGGCGCCGGCGCAGCTCACGAGCGCGCGAGCGGTCGTCGTCCCGCGTGCGTGCTCCACCTCGACGCCGTTCTCGCTCTCGCGGATCGCGCGCACCTCGCACGACGTCGTGACGGTCCCGCCGCGAGCTCGGACATCGTCTGCGTAGGCGCCGGCCACGCGCCTGAAGTCGACGGTCCCCGTCGCGGGCGAGTGAAGGGCCTGGATGCCGCGCGCGTGGGGCTCGACCTCGGCGATCTCGTCCTCGGCGAGGCGGCTCAGCCCGGGCACACCGTTGGCCTGCCCGCGCCGCTCGAGCTCGTCCAGCCGTGGAAGCTCATCCTCGCGCGTCGCGACGACCAGCTTGCCGCCCCGCTCGAACGGGATCTCCCGCTCCTCGCAGAACTCGTAGAGCTCGCGAGCGCCCTCTACGCAAAGGCGCGCCTTGAGCGAGCCCGGCGTGTAGTAGATGCCGGCGTGGATCACGCCGGACGAGCGCCCGGTCTGATGCGTGCCCGGCTCCGGCTCGCGCTCGAGCACGACAATCTTGATCCCATCGTGGCGCGCAGAGAGCTCCCGCGCGGTGGCCAGACCGACGATCCCCGCGCCCACAACGACCGCGTCCACCGCTGAAGGGGGCTCGCTTTGCAGGGGTTTTGAGGCCTTCACCACGGGATGGATTGCCGGAGCGAAGCTTGGACACGTGGATAACCACGAGAACTCGATCGCCCACGAATATTCCACGATGGGAAACGATCGTCGCCAGATCGTCGCTTTCGGCGGCGGCGGGTTCTCCATGGAGCGCGGGAATCCGCTCCTCGACGACTACGTCCTCGGCCTGACCGGCAAGGCCCGGCCGAAGGTCTGCTTCCTCCCGACCGCGTCGGGCGATGCGGACCATTACGTCGTCCGCTTCTACCAGGAATTCGCGAAGGAGAAGGCGGACGCATCCCACCTCACGCTGTTCAGGCGCGACCGCGCGATCGCATGCGTGCGCGAGCATCTCCTCTCCCAGGACCTGATCTACGTCGGCGGAGGCAGCCTCGTCAGCCTGCTCGGCGTCTGGAAGGCGCATGGGATCGACGCGATCGTCAAGGAGGCTTGGGAGACGGGCGTCGTCCTCTGCGGCCTGTCAGCCGGGGCGCTTTGCTGGTTTGCAGACTCGGTCACGGCCTACTACGGCGCTCCCGAGCGGGTGGAGGGCATGGACCTCCTGCCGTGGAGCTTCACCGCCCACTACGACTCGGAGCCCGAGCGGCGTGACGAGTTTCACCGCCTCCTGTGCGATGGGATGCGCCCCGGATACGCGGCCGACGACGGCACGGCGCTCCACTTCCGCGGCCGCCTGCTTCATCGGGTGGTCAGCTCACGTCCCTCCGCGGGCGCCTACTCCCTGCGCTGCGAACCGGGCGGAGTCGTCGAGCAGAGGCTGCCCGCGGACTACCTCGGCGAGCCCTCGGCGCCCGCGCTGGCCGTGGTCTGATGAAGAGAATCGTCGCGCTGGGAGGTCACGAGTTCCGTTCGCGTCCCGCGGAGCGGGCGATCGTCCGCCACCTCCTCGAACTGACCCGGGCGGAGAACCCGCGCGTCTGCCTGCTTCCGACTGCGAGCGGCGACCCGCAGGCGTCGATCACCGACTTCTACTCCGTGCTCGACCGCTTCGATTGCCGGCCGACCCACGTCTCGCTCTTCCGGATGGAGCGCGAATGGGTAAACCTCCGCGATCACCTGCTTGAGCAAGATCTGATCTACGTCGCCGGCGGCTCGATGCTGAACCTGGTCGCAATCTGGCGCGCCCACGGCCTGGCCGAGATCATGCGCGAGGCGTGGGAGAAGGGGATCCTCCTCGCGGGCCAGAGCGCCGGCGCCATGTGCTGGTTCGAGTACGGGATCACCCAGTCCGCGGGCGACCCGCGGGTCGCGGAGGGACTCGGCCTCTTGCCGGGGACCCTTTGCGTTCACTACGCCCGCGATCCGGGGCGCCGAGACTGCCTTCTTCGCGAGGTTCAAGAGGGGCTCCCGGGCGGGTATGGCATCGACGACGGCGCCGGGCTCCTCTTCGAAGGCCCGCGGCCCGCGGAGGCCTTCGCAGGACGAGAGGGGGCTCGAGTCGTTCGCGTAGAGGGGACGGATGACAGGCCGAGCGAGAAGAAGCTGAACCCGGTTCGGCTTGCGCCCGAGCTCGCCCCGGCGGAGGACATCGCGATCGCCGAGATGCGGGAGCTTCGCCGCGCACAGCCAAGGCTCGGAGCGAGTCGCAAGCGCTGAAGTGCTGTGCTAATGTACAACCAGATGGTTGTAGATACGGAAGAGAACGTGGATGAGCTGTTCCGCGCGCTGGCCGACCCGACGCGCCGCGACATCCTTCGCCGCTCCGTGACCGGCGAGGCATCGGTGTCCCGGCTGGCCGATCATTATCCGATGAGCTTCGCGGCGGTGCAGAAGCACGTCGCGGTGCTCGACCGGGCAGGCCTGGTCGTCAAGGAGCGGCGTGGCCGAGAGCAGCTCGTGCGAGCCAACCCCGACGGGATGCTGCACGCGCGCCACGCGCTTGACCAACTGGAACTGGCCTGGCGCGAGCGCGTGGACCGGATGTCCGATCTGCTTGCCGAGGAGCCTGGACCCAAAAAGACAGGAGGAACAAACGGATGAGCGTTACCAGCATCGACAAGGATCTCGACGGCCTGACATTGACCTTGGTCGCCGACTTTGACGCGCCCGCGGAGCGGGTTTGGGATCTGTGGGCGGACCCGCGAAAGCTCGAGAGGTGGTGGGGGCCACCCACCCACCCGGCGACGTTCAAGACGCACGACTTCACCCCCGGTGGTGAGGTCACGTACTTCATGACCGGTCCCGAGGGAGATGAGTTCCACGGCTGGTGGCGGATCAGCTCCGTCGACCCACCGAAATCCCTTGAGCTCGTCGACGGCTTCGCCGACCAGGAAGGCAAGCCGAAGGACGACATGCCCACCACCACGATGACGATGGAGATCTCGTCCAGCGAGTCCGGCTCCCGGATGGAGTTGCGCTCGTCGTTCAGCTCCCGCGAGCAGATGGAACAGATGGCAGAGATGGGGATGGAGGAAGGGCTGCGCGAGGCCGTCGGTCAGATGGACGCGCTCCTCGCCGAGTAGAGCCCATACGCTGGCTTGAATGGCTCTGCCGCTCAAGCCTCCGATCAAGCCTCAGCTCGCGCTCTCGCGAAAGACGCTTCCCGAAGGCGAGGGCTGGGGGTACGAGCCCAAATGGGACGGATTCCGCGCGCTCGCGTTCGTCGACTCGGGCAAGGTCTACGTGCAGAGCCGCGGCGGCAAGCCGCTCCATCGCTATTTCCCGGAGCTCGATTTTCCCGAAGGCCAGTACGTCCTCGACGGCGAGCTGGTGATCCTCGACTCCGAGGGCAAGGAGGTCTTCGACGCGCTCCAGAACCGCATCCACCCGGCTGAGTCCCGGATCAACCGCCTTGCCGAGGAGACCCCGGCGATCTTCCGCGCCTTCGACCTGCTGGCGGTCGGCAAGAAGAAGGCGCTGAGCTTCACGCTTGCCGAGCGCCGCGAGACGCTCGAGGAGCTGGTTGAGGGCTGGAAGAGCCCCGGCTCAGTCGAGCTGACGCCGCTCACCACCGACGTCGCTGAGGCTGAGCCGTGGCTTCAGGGGGGCGAGGGAGTGATCGCAAAGGAGCTCGCCTCGGCCTACAAGCCCGGTGAGCGCAAGGGCATGGTGAAGGTGAAGCGGATCCGGACCGCCGACGTTGTCGTCGTCGGCTGGCGTCCCGGCAAGGAGGAGGACACAGTCGGGGCGCTCATCCTGGGCGCCTACGACGGGGACGAGCTACGGGTTGTGGGGCATACGTCGGGCCTTACGGCAAAGCGGAAGCGCGAGCTGGTCGATGAGCTCGCGCCGTACGAGACCGGTGACCGCGGCTCGGGCGATCCCAGCCGCTGGACGTCAGGCCGCGACCTCGAGTGGGTTGACCTGCGCCCCGAGCTGGTCGTCGAGATCACCTTCGACCATGTCTCCGCGAACCGCATCCGCCACGGAGCGAAGCTCGTGCGCTGGCGTGAAGACAAGGACCCACGCGAGTGCATTTTCGACCAGCTCGATCAATGAGCGCGTCGCAAAACGACGCCGGCCGCCCCTTCAAGGAGCGGCCGGCAGCCGTTACGTCATGCGGGCCGATACGGCCTGTGGTGCGGCTCAGCCGCCGGTGGGCGCCGCCTTGAGCGCGTCCACCGCTTGATCGGCAGCGTCTTGACAGGCCGCGAGCGCGGTCTCTCTAGAGGCGTCGTCCTCGATGTCCTCGGACTGTGTGAGGCACTGCTCGAACGCTTCGGCCGCTGCCTCGCATCCGGGCTGGCCGGCTTCCTCGCCGGGCGTGCCCGCGATCGCTTCCTCGCAGGCTGCGAGCACGTCATCGGGCGTCGAGCCTTCGGCCTCGGTGTCGTCGGACGAGGTGTCCGAGCTCTCCTCGGTCGCCGCCGGCTCGTCGCTCGACGCTGAGTCCTCGTCATCATCGCCGCAACCTGCGGCGATGAGCCCGCAGGCCAGCAGGGCCATAAGGGCGAGCATCCATTTGCCGATTCGCATTCTTACCCTCCTAGATCTCAATTTCCCCCCACGGCATAACGCCGCAAAGTCGCCGCGATCCTATTCACAAGCAGCGCGAGCTTGCTTTCTCACCTCGCGCGCGAAGGTCCCGCCGCCACTTAACTCTGCGTCGGCTTCTTGCGATCGCGATCGCGCGAGGGCTGGACGCGCTTGGGCTCGCCCGGCATCTTCGGGTAGTCGGGCGGATACGGCATGTCGCCTTCGCCCTCCGCTTCGTCGCGCTCGTACATCTCGAGGAGAGGCTCCAGCGAGTGGTGCTTGTCGTCGATCCCGGCGAAGCGATCTCCGACGTCGGCGAAGCGCGCCGGCATCGACTCGACGGTGAAGTCCTCAGGCTGGACCTCCGGCAGCTCGTCCCATTCGAGCGGCGCGGAGACCGGCGCGCCGGGCTTCGGGCGCACGCTGTAGGGCGAGGCGATCGTGCGGTCGCGCGCGTTCTGGTTGTAGTCCACGAACACGGTCTCGCCGCGCTCCTCCTTCCACCACTTCGTGGTCACGCGGCCAGGCATGCGGCGCTCGAGCTCGCGGCCGAACGCGATTGCGGCGTGGCGCACGTCGGTGAAGGTCCATCGAGGCTCGATCCGCACGTAGATGTGGATGCCGCGCCCGCCTGACGTCTTGGGAAAGCCCGTGATCTCGAGCTCTCCGAGGAGGCTCCTTGCCTCCGCCGCGACCTCGACGGCGTCGTCGAAATCCGTTCCGGGTTGCGGATCGAGGTCGAGGCGGAGCTCGTCGGGGTGATCGACGTCGGCTCTCCTGACCGGCCAGGGGTGGAAGGTGAGCGTGCCCATCTGCGCGCACCAGGCGACGACGCCCAGCTCGGTCGGGCAGACCTCGTCCGCGCTGCGGCCGGAGGGAAACTCGATGCGGGCGGTCTCGACCCACTCCGGGGCTCCCTTCGGGATCCGCTTTTGGTAGAAGGCGTCGCCCTTGTGGCCCTCGCGCGTCGAGATGGTCATCCCCTCGTGGACCCCCTTCGGCCAGCGCTCGAGCGTGGTCGGGCGCTCGCGGAGTGCGCGCATGATCCCGTCGCCGACCGCGACGTAGTACTCGGCGATCTGAAGCTTCGTGACCTCGCCTGTCCGCTCGGTGGCGGGGAAGATGACCCGGCTGGCGCTCGAGATCCGGACCTCGCGCCCGCCCGCCTCGATCGTCGTGTCGTCTCTCTTGGCCGCGATGGGGGAGGATGTTGCCATGCCTGAAGACCTCACCACGCTGACCTACGAGCGCGACGAGCGAATCGCGCGCATCACCCTCGACCGGCCCGAGCGTGGCAACGGGATCACCGCGGCGATGCCCCGCGAGCTCGCTGCATGCGTCGAGCAGGCGAATCTCGATCCCGAAGTTCACGTGATCGCCCTCGCCGGAAACGGCACCGGCTTTTGTGGCGGCTACGACCTGGTCGAGTCAGCGGAGGGAATGGGTCTGAGAGAAGACGATTCGGTTCCCGAGGGATCGCCGATCGACCCGTTCGTCATGGCGCGAAATCACGATCCCGCGGGCCAGTGGGACCCGGTCACCGACTACCAGATGATGTCGCGAAACGTGCGCGGCTTCATGAGCCTCTTTCACTCCGAGAAGCCGACGGTCTGCAAGGTGCACGGCTACTGCGTCGCCGGCGGCACGGACATGGCGCTCTGCTCGGACCTGCTCGTGATCGAGGATCGCGCCAAGATCGGCTACCCGCCCGCGCGCGTCTGGGGCGTACCGACGACAGCTCTTTGGGCGCACCGGGTGGGCCCGGCTCGCGCCAAGCGCCTGCTCTTGACGGGTGACTCGCTCACTGGCACAGAAGCGGTCGAATGGGGCCTTGCGATCGAGGCGGCGCCGTCAGCCGAGCTCGACGACCGATTCGAGGCGCTCCTGGAGCGGATTGCCCGGGTGCCGGTGAACCAGCTCGTCATGCACAAGCTGCTGGTGAACCAAGCGCTCTACGCGCAGGGACTCCACGCCACGCAGGTCCTCGGCACGTTCTTCGACGGGATCGCGCGCCACACCCCTGAGGGATTCGCCTTCCAGCAGCGAGCGGCGGAGGCCGGCTTCAAGGAGGCAGTTCGCGAGCGCGACGAGCCGTTCGGCGACTTCGGGCTGGATCAGCCGCGCTGATAGTCGCCATGGCGATTTCGAATTGCCGGACTCGGCTTTGCGTGAGAGCCTGAGCGCATGATCCGGGTCCACTGCATCCCGTACTCGACCAACGTCGAGCGCTGCCTCAAGCCGGCCGGCGCCTACCCGCTTCTTTCCGAGTGGGTGGCCCGGGTCGATGCCCTGCCTCGGGCATAGATCAGCGTTAGCGCCGTAGCGACGCCGAGCGAGTCGACGAGGACGTCGAGGGGATCCGAGAAGCGGCCGGGCACGAAGCTTTGGTGGACCTCGTCGGAGACGGCGTAGGCGATCGAGATCGCGGCCGCCAGCGGCCACGCGCTGCGGCCGAGCGACGGGTGGAGCGCCCACAGCCACAGCGCGGCGAGCAGCGCGTACTCGGAGAAGTGAGCCGCGACGCGCGCCCACTCGGGGATCTCGCCGCCACCTGTCTGTGAAGACGCCCAGAAGATGAGCGCCATGAGCGCGAGCGGCGCGACCGCCCGAAGAGAGGCATTTTGTGTTGCACGGCTCACGTTCCAAGCGTGACACGCCGACAACAAGAAGGATGTCGCTAACGGAACGCACACATTTCGCAAACGATCTGCTAGGGTGCTCGCAGCTTCCTGCTGAATCTCCGTCACATACCACGGAGAGCGGGGGACCCAAGTCTTTGGGGCGAATCGCCGGCATCTGCCGCGTAGCGCCGAGCCACACGCTCAAGGCGCGAGCCCGTCAGCTAACCCCGCAAGCGCCGAAGCGCCGTATGACCCAATCGTCAAGCCAAGACAATTCTGTGCGTGCTCTCGGAGCGATCCGGAAGGGCATCACCACCGGCGCCCTGGTCGCCGCGCTTACCCTGACCGGCGCCGGCGCAGCGATCGCCGGAGGCGGCGGGATCGGTTCGGGCGGCGACGGTGGCGGCGACGGAGACAACGACCGCGGAGGCGGCAACCGCTACGAGGCTGCGTGGGACAAGTTTTCGAGGAAGGACAAGCGGTGGGCGAAGAAGACCAGCGAGTGTGAGTCGGGCGGGGACCCCAAGATTCACAGCCCCGGTGGGACCTACCACGGCGCCTTCCAGTTCTCGACGCCCACTTGGAAGACATCGCCGATGTCGCCCGGCGGCAAGCACGCCGACAGGTACAACTGGAAGACCCAGGCGGTCGTCGCCGTCAAGCTGAAGCATCGCGACGGCGCAGGCCACTGGCCAGTCTGCGGCTAGCTTCCGCGCCGAGAGTCGTTTCGCGGGACAGCCTGTCCCGTTATCGCACTCTCGGCGGGCATTAAGGCACCCGGTGGACCTCGAAGAGGTTCGTGCCGAGCTCTTGACGCGGAAGGCCGGCGGTGATGCCGATGAGGTCGCCTGACTTCGCCACGCCCGTCTCGCGGGCGAGGCGCGAGCAGTCCTCGAGGAGCTGCGTGATCCCGGTCCATTCCTCGGCGATGGCGCACTGCACGCCGAACAGGAGATTGAGGCGGCGGACCGTCTCGATGCGCGGGGAGACCGCGAGCACGGGCACCTTGGGCCGGTGTGCAGAAACGACGCGGGCCGTCCTGCCTGAGCGGGTCGGCACGACCAGGGCCGCCAGGCCGAGCGTGTAGGTCGAGCCGACTGCGGCGCGTGCGACCGAACCTGCGACGTCGCCCTCGGACGAGGCGCGGTTGAAGACCCAGTCCGCGTAGGGGAGCTCGGGCTCGGTGGCGCGGGCGATCCGGTCCATGACCTTCACCGCCTCGACGGCATGCTCGCCGATGGCGGTCTCCTCGGAGAGCATCACTGCGTCCGTGCCCTGATAGATCGCGTTTGCGACGTCGGAGACCTCGGCGCGAGTGGGCCGCGGCGAGGAGACCATCGACGCGAGCATCTGCGTCGCCGTGATGCACGGCCGCGAGTGCTTGCCTGCGAGCGCGATCAGCTTGCGCTGGATGTTCGGCACCTGGGCGAGCGGCAGCTCGATCCCCAGGTCGCCACGCGCGACCATGATCCCGGCAGTGGTCGCCTTGATGATCGACTCGGCGCGCTCGGCCGCCTGAGGCTTTTCGATCTTCGCGACCACGGGGATGTCCGACCCGCTCGTGCGGATGCGCCGCTCGACCGGCTCGAGGTCCTCGGCGCGCCGCACGAACGAAACCGCGAGGAGGTCTATGCCCTGCGCGATCGCGAAGTCGACCCAAGCGAGGTCATCGCGCCCGGCCGAGGGAAGCATCACCTCTGCGCCGGGCAGGTTGAGGCCCTGATGCGACGCGACGGCACCGCCGACCTCGACCCGGCAGCGCACCGACGTCTCGTCCTTCTCCAGCACCCGGAGGCGGATGCGCCCGTCGGCCAGATACACCTCGCCGTCCTGGCGGACGGCCTTGGGGAGGCCCTCCCACGACACGGGAAGCGTTGTCGCGTCGCCCACGACGTCGCTGGTCGTGATCGTCAAATCCGAATCCGCCTCGAGCTGAACCAAGCCCCCCGCGACGTCCCCGAGCCTGAGCTTGGGGCCCGGAAGGTCGCCGAGAATGCCGATCTCCTTGCCGCAAAGCTTGGCCGCCTCACGAGCCATCTCCGCGTTCTCGGCGTGGTCGGACTCCGTTCCGTGAGAGAAGTTGAAACGAAAGACGTCCGCGCCAGAGCGGATGAGCTCGCACATCGTCTCGACCGATCGCGTGGCCGGGCCGATCGTCGCGACGATCTTCGTGCGCCGAATGCCTTCTGGTTGCTCGCTCATGCGCCCGGCACTCTCTCAGACTCCGAGGTGTGGGCTCGGTGAGTCGGCGCCGGCCCGGCTGCGGCCGGCTGCGCGTCCTCCTCGGTCGCCTCGAGCGCCTGGATCTGCGGGAGGCGCCAGCCGAGTCCCGCGATCAGAAGCCCCGCGGCGACGGCAACGAGCGAGAGGAACCACTGCGCCGCGCTCAGGAGTTCGAGCTCGAAGAAGTGGCGCACCGGTTCCAGCGCGAACGCGAGCGCCAGAAGCGCCCCCAGTCCCGCGATCATGGCGAGCATGTAGGTCTGGATCGTGATGTGCTCGCGGCCGGGCCCGCGCTCGAGCAGCAAGATGAAGCAGAGACCGAGCACGATCAGGGTCGTTGTCGCTGCGGTCCGCCCCTCGGTGACCGTCCCGCCGGCGAGGCTGTCGACGAAGAAGAACGACAGCAGTGAGGCGACCGCAATGCCAATGCCGGCAGGAAGAGCGAACGCAAAGAGGGCACGGAGGAGCCTGCCTCGGTAGAGCGGCCCCTCGCTCGGCGCGAGAGCGAGCACGAACGATGGGATGCCGATCGTGAGGAAGGCCGCGATCGTCAGATGGCGCGGCAGAAAGGGGAAGGTGAAGCCCAGGACCGAGGTGAGCGCAATCAGGCTTCCGGCATAGACAGACTTGGTCATGTAAAGGCGGCCGAGGCGGTGGATGTTGCGGGCGATGCGGCGGCCTTCGCCGATCGCGCGAGGCAGCATCGAGAACTGGTCTTTCAGGAGCACGATGTCGGCGACGCCCTTCGTGACCTGCGAGCCCGAGCCCATGGCGACTGCCATGCGCGCCTGCTTTAACGCAGGGACATCATTCACGCCGTCGCCGATCATCGCGGTGAAGCGCCCGCGCTCGCCGAGAGCCGTGACGAGTGCCTTCTTCTGCTCGGGCGTGATGCGGCAGAAGATCGTGTTCTTGAGCGCGACGTCGCCCAGGCTTGCACGGTCATCAGGGAGCTCGGGCCCCTCGATGACACCCGCGTCGGAGGGAACACCGATCGCATACGCGACGGCGGTGACCGTCGAGCGGGCGTCGCCCGAGATCAGCTTCAGATCGACATCCTGAGAGCGCATGAACTCGATGGTCTCGGCGGCGTCACTCCGCAGCCGCTCCTCCAAGACAACGAGCGCCGTAGCCTCGAGGCGCGGAGGCGGCTCCGACGCTGGGTCTTGCGGCAGGGCGCCCGGCGCCTCGGCGAACGCGACGACTCGGCGGCCGGCTGCGGTGTGTTCTTCGAGCGAAGCCTGGAGATCGGGCGAAAGCGCCAGCGATCCGTTCGCGGTCAGGATGTCCGGCGCGCCCATCACGTAGCTCGACGTGCGGCCGCCCGAGTCTCCGTTCAGGGTGAGCCCGGACCACTTCCAGGCGGACGAGAACGGCACCTCGGCGACCGGCCGCTCGGGACGCGACGGGTACTTGTCGGCGATGGTCTGAAGCGTGCGGTTGCGCTCGCCGGCCGACGCGGCAAAGCGGGCCAGCGCCTGCTCGGCGCCCGCCGTCTCGGCGCCGTTCGCCGGCACCACCTCGATCAGCTCCAGCTCGCCGTCGGTAAGCGTGCCGGTCTTGTCGACGCAGATCGTGTCGACTGCGGCGAGCGATTCGGTCGCGGACATCTGCTGTATCAAGGTGTTTTGCTTTGCCAGGCGGACCGCCGCGACCGCGAAGGTGACGCTCATGAGCAGGACGAGCCCCTCGGGGATCAAGGTCACCAGCCCGGCCGTCGCCGTCTGGGCGGCCTCCCGAAACGGGGTATCGCGGGCGTTCAGCGCAAAGAGGACGAGGATCCCGAGCGGAACCAGGACGATCGTGTTCGCCCAGATGACCTGATTGACCTCTTCTTGAAGGGGCGAAGGCGGGTGGCGGAACTCGCGCGCCTCGCCCGCCACCTTCTCGGCGTGGGAGTCCTCGCGAACGGCGTTTACCTCGTAGTAGCCCGAGCCGTTGAGGCAGAACGAGCCCGAGAGCACCTCGTCGCGCGTCTGCTTGCGGATGCCGTCGGACTCACCGGTGAGCATCGACTCGTCCATCGTGAGCCCACGGGACTGGATCACCTCGCCGTCGGCCACGAGCTGATCGCCGGGCTCGACGCGGATCACGTCGCCGGGCACGACCTCGTCGCCGTGGAGGTCCACCGGCACGCCGTCTCGAATCGCCTGAGCCTTCGGCGCGACCAGGAGCGCAAGCGCGTCGAGTGTCTCCTTGGCCTTCAGCTCCTGCCGGATGCCGATGTAGGAGTTGAGCGCCGCGATGAAGCCGAAGATCGCGTCCGCCCAGAGGCCGAGCGAGAGAATGAGGATGAAGAAGACGCCGATGATGGCGTTGAAGAGCGTGAAGACGTTCGCCACGATGATCGAGGAGACCGAGCGACTCGAGGGCTCGGGCGGCTCGCCGAGCGCAGCGAGCCTGCGTGCCGCCTCGTCCGAGGAGAGGCCCCTTGGATGGAGTCCTTGTTCCACGCGTCCATCTAAACACGCGCCCTCGAGCCCGTCGTGGGGCGTCTCGTTCCCGGATACCGGGAACAACTCGACCCACGTCCGCTATACGATCGCCGCGGTGTCCGGCGAGGCCCCTTCAAACGGCGCGGAGGCGCTTCCCGTCACGTACCGGGACGCGACCAAGCGCTATCCGGGCGCGGCCGATACCGCCGTCGATTCGCTGAGCCTCGAGGTTGCGGCAGGCGAGATCTGCGTCCTCGTCGGACCCTCCGGTTGCGGCAAGACCACCGCGATGCGGATGGTGAACCGCATGGTCGAGATCACGGAAGGCGACGTCCTGGTCGGCGACCGCTCGGTTCGTGACAGGACGCCGTCAGAGCTCAGACGCGAGATCGGCTATGTGATCCAGCAGATTGGCCTGTTCCCGCACCGGACGATCGGCGAGAACATCGCCACATTGCCGGGAATGCTCGGTTGGGACCAGGCTCGCACGCAGGAGCGGGTAGATGAACTGATCAAGCTGATCGGCCTCGACCCGGAGCTTCGCGACCGCTACCCCGCGCAGCTCTCGGGCGGGCAGCAGCAGCGGGTGGGCGTCGCTCGCGCGCTTGCGGCGAACCCCGGCGTGATGCTCATGGACGAGCCGTTCGGCGCCGTCGATCCGATCAACCGCGAGCGCCTCCAAAACGAGTTCTTGCGCCTCCAGGCGGAGGTGAGGAAGACCATTCTCTTCGTGACCCACGACATCGACGAGGCGATCAAGATGGGCGACCGGATCGCCGTGCTTCAGGAAGGCGGCCACCTCGCCCAGTACGCGACCCCTGCCGAGCTCCTGATGGCTCCGGCCGACCCGTTCGTTGAGGACTTCGTCGGTGCCGACCGTGCGCTCAAGCGCCTCGCGCTGATGCGCGTCTCAGACGTAGATCTCTGGGAGGCGCCGCTTGCGTTCGTCGGACAGTCGACGGGCGAGATCAGGGCAAAGCTCGAAGGCGCCGAGGTGCCTCACGCTCTCCTCGTCGATTCCGAGCGAAAGCCGCTCGGCTGGCTTTCCGAGGCGGATCTGCGAAAGGACCTCGTGCCGGACGTGCCCGATTCCTCGCCCAATCCGATCCTGGATTCCTCCGACGTCATGCGCGACGCGCTCTCGGATTTGCTCCAGGCCGAGAGCCACTACGCACCGGTCGTCGACGGCTCGGGCCGGATCGCGGGCGTGCTTTCGATCGAGATCGTGCAGGACTTCCTGAACTCGCGCGAGGCGGTCGAAGACGAGCATCCCGCGGCCGAAAGGCCCTTGGCCCAGTGACGCTTGCTCCGCTCGGCCAGTCCCTCGCCGAAGAGCTAGCCGGCGACTCTGACGACCAGTGCATTCAGGACAACGGGGCGTTCTGCTTCGACTGGATCGCCGAGAACTTCTCGGACCGCTACGTCACGCCCACGCTGGAGCACCTCTATCTCGTCGGGATCTCCGTGATCCTGGGGTTCGCGCTCGCGATGGGGATGGCCGTCCTCTCCCACCGGCGGCGCTGGCTGGTGCCTCCGTTTGTCGGCTTCACGGGCATCCTCTACACGATCCCGAGCGTCGCCTTCTTCTTTCTCCTCCTGCCGATCACGGGGCGCGGCGTCGACACGGCGTTGATCGCGCTCACCGCCTACAACGTCCAGATCATCTACCGCAACATCGTCGCCGGCCTTAACAACGTCCCGGTCGGGCCCAAGGACGCAGGGCAGGGGATGGGCATGACCAGCCGTCAGATGTTGTGGAAAGTCGAGTTCCCCCTCGCTGTGCCCGAGATCGTCGCGGGGCTCCGGATCGCGACGGTCTCGACCGTGGCGATTGCGACTCTTGCCGACTTCGCAGGGGGCGGAGGGCTGGGCACCCAGATCGTCACGGGCTCGAACATCACCTTCAAGACGAACATCCTCGTCGTGACGGTTCTTGCGGTGGGAATGGCGGTCATCTTCGACATCCTTTTTCTGCTTGCTCAGAGAAGGCTCACGCGCTGGCAGACGGCGGGCGAGCCAGGCAAAAAGCGCTCGCGGCGCTTTGAGGCAGCGATGGCGCGATCGAGGGCGGCATGATCGAACTCACGCCGGGATTCCTCGGATCGTTCGGCGACGCGTTCGAGTTCATCTTCTCTGGCCAGGAGTCGCCGCTCGCTCGCGGCGAGGTCGGCGGCCTCGACAAGGTCTGGGACCTCCTCGTCACCCACGTTGCGCTGAGCGCTGCCGCCATGGCGCTCGGCCTCGCGATCGCGCTTCCGCTCGGCATCTACCTGGGGCACCGTGGGCGAGGGGAGCTCTTCGCGATTGCCGCCGGCAACGCCGGGCGCGCCCTGCCCGAGCTCGTGCTCATCGCGCTCTTCGTGGCCTTCATCGGCACCGGCTTCGACAACGTCATGCTTGCCCTCACGGTTTTGGCGGTCCCGCCGATTCTCACCAACACGTTCGTTGGGATCAAGCAGGTCGACGGCACGGCGGTCGAGGCGGCGCGGGGGATGGGCATGTCGGAACGCGCCATCGCGCTTCGCATCGAATTGCCGCTGGCCGCGCCGACGATCATGACGGGGGTCAGGACGAGCGCGATCAACGTCGTTGCGACCGCAGCCATCGCGCCCCTGGCGAGCGTTGACACGCTTGGCCGATTCATCCTCTCGCCAAACGTCTATGGGGATGCGGGCGTGATCGCGGGTGCGATCCTGGTCGCGCTGCTCGCGCTCTCAGTCGAGCTTGGGCTCGCGGGCCTTCAAAGCGCGCTTACGCCCAAGGGCGTGAAGCTGCAACGCCAAGTCGCATAAGTGCATAGGCTTGCGGCGTCGGTCGGTTTAACCAGTCCACGAAGAGAGAGGGAAGCCATCATGAGCTTCAGTAATTACCTGCGCGCGCTTTTCGCGCTTTTGGCAGCGGGGGTTATCGCGTTCGGTGTTGCGGCGTGCGGAGACGACGAGGATGGCTCGGAATCAGAAGAGTCCAGCTCATCTTCGACCGCGATCGAGTCAAACCCCGACAACGAGGGGGTGGAGGTGACGGTCGGCTCGAAGAACTTCGACGAGCAGTTCATCCTCGGCGAGATCTATGCACAGGCGCTCGAGGCGGCGGGTTACACCGTCGAGACCGAACTGAACCTCGGCTCTGAGGTCGTAGCCAAGAAGGCGCTCGAGACAGGCGAGATAGACGCGTATCCCGAATACACCTCGACGACGCTGACGAGCCTTTACGGCGTGGCGCCAGAGGAAGTTCCGGGCGATGCTCAGGAGGCGGCCGATCTGGCGAACGAGGAGCTCAGCGCGGACGGCCTGGTGGCTTTCGCTCCGACTCCATTCACGAGCGCGAACGCGGTTGGCCTCCTCACGGAGACGGCCGAAGCTGAAGGGCTCGAGACGATCTCGGACCTCGAGGGCGTCTCGGAGGATCTGACGCTTTACGGCACAACCGAGTGCGAAGAGCGGATCGACTGCCTGCTCGGACTCGAGCAGAATTACGGACTCAAGTTCGGTGATTTCAAATCAGTCGATCCTGAACTCCGCTACGACGTGCTCGACAACGGCGACGCGGACCTGTCGATCCTGTTCACGACTGATGGTCAGCTCTATGAGGATCCCGAGACGTACACGATCCTCGAAGACGATCAGGCGCTTCTGCCTTCGGGGAATGTGATCGTCACGGCGAGTCAGGAAGCGGTCGACGAGGCCGGTCCTGACTTTCAGGAGACGATCGAGCTCGTTCAGGAGCAACTGGACCTGGAGGTAATGCAGGAGCTGAACGCCCGCGTCTCGCTTGACCGCGAGGATCCGGCCGACGTCGCGGCCGACTACCTCTCGGCAGCGGGCTACGTCGAGTAGGGCGCGCACAAAGCACAGTGCCGAAGCGGCCGCCTCCGGGCGGCCGCTTCGCATTGGGGATCTGCCGATAGGCTCCCCCGGGCGATGGCGCCGAAGCTAGGACTCAACCTCGGCTACTGGGGGATCGGGCCTTCCGGCGACGAGGCGATCGAGATCGTGAGAGCGGCCGAGGACGCGGGTTTCGACTCCGTCTGGGTCGCCGAGTCATACGGCTCGGACGTGGTCTCTGTCCTCGCCTGGCTCGTTCCGCATACGACGAAGCTCAAGCTCGGCGCCGCGATCATGCAGGTGCCGGCGCGGCCTCCCGCGGCCGCGGCGATGGCGGGCGCCACGATTGACGCGCTCTCGGGCGGGCGCTTCATCTTCGGCTTCGGGCCGTCGGGTCCTCAGGTGTCCGAGGGCTGGTACGGCGTCGAGTACGCGAAGCCGTGGGGTCGCACCCGCGAGTACATCGAGATCGTGCGCGAGATAGTCGCGCGAAAGGGCCCGCTCGAGCACTCGGGCGAGCACTGGCAGCTCCCGATCGAGGGCGGCACCGGCCAGGGCAAGGCGCTCAAGCTGAACTTTCATCCGGTCCGCGACGAGATCCCGGTCTTCGTCGGCGCGATCGGGCGCAAGTCGGTCGAGATGGCAGCCGAGCTCTGCGACGGCTGGATCCCGATCTTCTTTTCGGTGGAGAAGCTGGAGGAGACCTGGGGCGAGCACCTCGAAGCGGGCTTCGCCAAGGGCGGGCGCTCCCGCGAAGACCTCGAGATCTCGCCCTCCGTCCAGGTCGCGATCGACGGCGACCTGGATGCCGCGCGCGCCGTGGTCAAGGCCGGGCTCCTGCTCTACCTGGGCGGGATGGGCTCGCGGAAGACCAACTTCTACGTTGACCTCACGCACCGCTTCGGCTTCGGCGAGGTGGCGGACGAGGTGCAGTCGCTCTACCTCGACGGCAAGCGCGACGAGGCCTATAACGCGATCCCCGACGAGCTTGTTGACGCGACGTCCCTGGTCGGGAGCGAGGACGAGGTGGCGAAGAAAATCTCATCGTTCTCCGAGGCCGGCATCGACCGCCTCATCTGCTCGCCCGTCCATCTCGACAAGGGCGAGCGACTCCACACGATCGAGCGCCTCGCGGCCTTGATCGCGTGAGCGAGGCCGACCGGCTCAACATCGCGGGCTGGGCCGGCGTCGCCGTATTGACGGTTCTCGCCTGCGCCCTCAGCTGGAGCTGGACCCCGGAGATGACGATCCTGGGAGACGAGTGGCGGTACGCCGAATGGACCTCGACGGAGGGCGCGCTCCAGCGGGGCTTCGACCCGGACGTGGGGAAGTACTCGATTCCGGTCCCGCTCGTCGTCTACCAGGGGCTCTTCGAGGTTTTCGGAATCGAATCGCACGTTCCGTTCAGGCTCATGTCCTTCGTGCTCCTTGCGGTCGTCGCGTGCGCCCTGTTCGAGCTCCTTCGCAGGCGGGTCGGTTCGATCGCGGCACTGCCCGCCGTCGCTTTGGTCCTTTTCCTCGGCACGTCGGCCGAGGTGCTCGCCACCTCGCTTCGAAGCCCCGCGATGATGAGCCTCGCGGCCTCGCTCCTGGCCCTCCTCGCACTCGAGCGCAAGACGGTGCGATTCGACCTGCTCGCGATGGTCCTGCTCGTGATCGCAGTTGCGTGCCATCCGGGCGGGCTTGCGTTCTGTGCCGCCGCCGCGGTCATCGTCCTCTTCCGGCCCGCTGCGAGCCTTCGCGATCGCGCGCTTGGCTCGTGGGTCTTCGCGGTTCCGCTCCTCCTGTTCTTGCTCGTCCTTCGGCCTGCACCTGCCGATCGCGAGGGCGCACCGTCTTTGACCGAGCGGGCCGCGGAGGCACCCGAGTATCTCGCCGATGGTGTCGCTGGGCTCCTCTCGCGCGTTGCGGGTGTGGCGGAGGGCGATCTCGTCTCCCTCGGCGCGCTCCAAGGCGATGGGTCCGCGGTGGGCTGGGCGCTCGCGGCCGTTCTCGTGGCCGCCTGTGTGGCAGCGTTCGTCTCGAGGCCGGAGTCGCGCCCGGGGATCCTCGCTTTTTCGGCTTGCACCCTCATCCTGGTTGGCGCGGCTCTGCTGGCTCCGGGCGGGACCCGTGAGCCGAACCTCGAGCGCTACGTCCTGCCGAGCGCCGTGGCGCTGCTCCTCCTGATCGCCGAGCTCGCGCGCGGCGCGGATTGGCGAGGCCTCCTTCGCGAGCCACGCGGCCGGATCGCGATAGCGTTCGCGGGAGCACTCATGGCTTTTGCGATTCTCAGCAACGCGGCGACGCTCGAGCGGCGCGCCGGGACCCTTGACGACAGCGCCCTTGCCCTCAAGGCGGAGGCGCTCGCTTATGACCTCGCGCGCGACCTCGACCCGGTCACGCCGGAAGAGTGGGAGGCGGTAAACGACGAGCTCAAAGCCAGCGTCGGAAGGCATCGCTTCCCGCTCTCGCCGGCGCAGTACTACGGCGTCGCAGACGACTACGGCACCCCGGCGCTGGGGCTCGACGAGCTTCAAAGCCACTCCCCAAGGCTCAGGCAGACCGTCGCCGCGGTCCTCCAAGGCGCTGCGACCGCGCCGATCCCACCCGAGCTGCGCGTGGAGCTCGAGGAGTCCTCGTGAACGAGGCGAGCTCCGCCACCGGCCGTGTCGTGCTTTTCGGCGCTACTGGCTACACGGGCGACCTCACGGCGCGGGCGATGGTCAAGCGGGGCATGAAGCCCGTGCTGGCCGCTCGACGCCGGGAAGCGGTCGAGGCGCTCGCGAGTGAGCTGGGCGGGCTCGAGGCCGCCGTTGCCGACGTCTCCGACCCCCCGTCGATCCGGGCGCTCATCGAGAAGGGGGACACGCTCGTCACCACCGTCGGGCCGTTCGCGCGCTGGGGCGACTCGGCACTGGATGCCGCAATCGACGCGGGCGCCCACTACATCGACTCGACCGGCGAGCCGCCGTTCGTCCGGAAGGTGTTCGTGCAGGGCGGGCCGCGCGCAGCTGGCAGCGGGACGATCGCCATGACCGCGATGGGCTACGACTGGGCGCCCGGCAACCTGACCGGCGCCTTGGCGCTGAGCGAGGCCGACGGTGCAGCGGGGGTCCGGATCGGCTACTTCGCGACGGGCGAGGGCCTCGGCGGCATGAGCGGCGGCACGCGCGCTTCCCTCATGGGCACGCTCTCTGAGCCGAGCTTCCAGTTTCGCGACGGCAGCCTCGTCACCGAGCGTGGCGCGAAGAAGATCCATTCCTTTCCGGTGGGCAGCAGGCAGAGAGCGGGAATCTCGGTCGGCACTTCAGAGGCGTTCTCGCTGCCGCGGGTCTATCCGGGCCTCCGAGACGTCGAGGTCTACCTGGGCTGGTTCGGACGCCAGTCGAGAGCGGTGCAGGCCTTTTCCCTTGTCGGGTCGGGCGTGACGAAGATCCCTGGCGTCCGCACTGCGACGAGCAAGGCGGTCGAGCGGCTGGTCAAGACCTCCACCGGCGGCCCCGACGAGGAGGCTCGCAGAAGCGGCGGGTCCATCTTCGTGGGCGAGGCGCTCGATGAAGGCGGCAGCGTGATCGAGCGCGTTCAGACCGACGGCGTGAGTGGCTACGAGTTCACGGGCCTCATGCTGGCGTGGGCTGCCGAGGCGACCGCTGCGGGGCATGCCGCGCAGGCCGGCGCAGGAGCCCTGGGCCCCGTGGAGGCGTTCGGCCTCGACCGCTTCGAGGCGGGCTGCGCGGAGTGCGGAATTAAGCGCTCAGCCGGATAGGCTCTCGCGCGCTTTGAAGATCGGGGTTCCGAAAGAGACGGCTGAGGGCGAGCGCCGCGTCGCGCTGATTCCTGACGTGGTCAAGACCCTGACCGAGAAAGAGCTTGACGTGGTTGTCGAGCCGGGGGCCGGGGCCGAGTCGGGTCATCCGGACGACTCGTACACCGAGGCTGGCGCCGAGATCGGCGACCCGTGGGGCGCGGACGTGGTCGTTCGCGTCGCTGTGCCTACCAAGGACGAGATCGGCAAGATCGGCAAGGGCAAGCTCCTCATCGGCCACCTCGCGCCGCTCACGTCAGCCGAGACGAACAAGGCGCTTGCGGACGCGGGCGTCACGAGCTTTGCGATGGAGGCGATTCCGCGCATTACCCGCGCCCAGGCGATGGACGCTCTCTCGTCGCAGGCGAACGTCGCGGGCTACGCGGCGACCCTTCTCGCCGCGCGTGAGGCAGGACGCTTTTTTCCGATGATGACCACCGCGGCAGGCACGGTCTCCCCTTCGCGAGTGCTGGTGCTGGGAGCCGGAGTTGCGGGCCTTCAGGCGATCGCCACCGCCAAGCGCCTTGGCGCGGTCGTTTCGGGCTTTGACATCCGCCGCGCGGCGTGGGAGCAGATCGCCTCGCTCGGAGGCCGCCCGCTCGAGCTCGACTTCATCCCCGACGCCGAGGACGAAGGCGGCTACGCACGGCCGCTGACCGAGGAAGAGAACGAGCAGGTGCGCGAGGCGCTCGCCGAGAATGCCGGCAAGCAGGACGTGATCATCACTACGGCGCAGATCCCAGGCCGCGACGCGCCGATCCTCTTGACCCGCCAGGCCGTGAAGAACATGAAGCCGGGCTCCGTCATCATCGATCTCGCCGGCGACTCCGGAGGAAACTGCGAGTTGACCGAGGCGCGCAGCACGGTCGTGTCTGACAACGGCGTCAAGGTGATCGCGCCGGCGAATCTGGCGTCGGACATGGCGGCCCACGCCTCGCAGCTCTACGCGAAGAACATCGAGAACCTGCTCGGTCTCCTCGTCGGAGAGGACGGACAGCTCAACCTCAACTTCGACGACGAGGTGATCGCCGGCGCCTGCATCACTCACGACGGCGAAATCCGCGGCGAAAGGACGGCCCGATGAGCGTCGTTACCGAGCTCACGATCTTTGTCCTTGCCGCGTTCGTCGGCTTCTCGGTCATCTCGAAGGTGCCCGCGACCCTCCACACACCGCTCATGTCGCAGACGAACGCAATCCACGGGATCGTCATGCTCGGCGGCCTCATCGTCGCCGGCTACGCCGAAGGCGCTCTCGAGCTGACGATCGCCTTCATCGCGATCGCATTCGGCGCGATCAACATCGTCGGCGGCTTCATGGTCACAGACCGCATGCTCGGCATGTTCGTCCGGAAGCCGAAGCCGACCGGTGAAGAGGAGCAGTCGAAGTGATCTCCGGCGTCTTGGAGCCTGGTGGCGACGCGGCGACGCTGCTCTACATCCTCTCGTTCTCGCTCTTCATCTTCGGCCTCATGCAGGGCACCCATCCCCGCACCGCGAAGAAAGGCAACCTGATCGCGGCCGGCGGCATGCTGATCGCCGTCGTCACCACGCTCCTCCTCGACGGGATCGACAACTGGGGCGTGATCATCGGCGGCCTCGCGGTCGGCACCGCGGTTGGCTACATCGCCTCGGTCCGCGTCCAGATGACCGAGATGCCGCAAATGGTGGCGCTCTACAACGGCGTGGGCGGCGGCGCGGTCGCGCTCATCGCGTGGTCGGAGTTCCGCCACGAGACCGGGTTTGAGCTCGAGACCTTCATCCCGATCCTCTTCGCCGCCGTGATCGGCTCGGTCTCGTTCTGGGGCTCGAACATCGCCTTCGCGAAGCTTCAGGACCTCATCCCCACCAAACCCATCGCCGTGCCGGGCCAGCAGGTGATCAACGCGCTCCTCCTCGTCGGACTGGTCGCCGCCTGCGTGATCCTGGCCTCGTCCGACGACCCCTCGGAGGGCCTCTTCATAGGCGTCCTGGTCGGCGCCGCCCTCCTCGGAAATCTGGTCGTCCTCCCGATCGGCGGCGCCGACATGCCGGTCGTGATCTCCCTCCTCAACGCGGCAACCGGGCTTTCAGCCGCGGCGGCGGGATTCTCGCTCGACAACGTCTCGCTGATCGTCGCCGGCACACTCGTCGGCTCCTCGGGAACGATCCTCACGATGGAGATGGCGACCGCGATGAACCGCTCGATCCCGAACATCCTGTTCGCGGGCTTCGGCGGCGCGCCCGCAGCATCGGGCGCGCCCGGCGAGGAGCGGCCGCACACTTCGATCGGCGCGCAGGATGCAGCGATCAAGCTTGCCTACGCCGACTCGGTCGTGATCGTCCCGGGCTACGGCCTTGCGGTCGCCCAGGCGCAGCACGCCGTCAAGGAGATGGCGAACGAGCTGGAAAAGCGCGGCGTGGATGTGAACTACGCGATCCACCCGGTCGCCGGGCGGATGCCGGGCCACATGAACGTCCTCCTCGCCGAGGCCGACGTGCCCTACGAAAAGCTCCGCGAGATGGAGGACATCAACCCCGAGATGCCCCGGGTGGACGTCGCGGTCATCATCGGCGCAAACGACGTCACGAACCCCGCCGCGAAGAACGACCCTGACTCGCCAATCGCCGGCATGCCGATCATCGAAGCCAGTGAGGCAAAGCAGGTCATCGTCATCAAGCGCTCGATGTCCCCAGGCTTCGCGGGCATCGACAACGACCTCTTCTACTTGCCGAACACGGACATGCTCTTCGCCGACGCGAAGGCCGCCGCGGGCGAGATCGCCGCGGCGATCGAAGACCTTTAGCCCCGTCGAGGGAAGGGATTTGCACTCCCTATTGGACTTTTCCTTCCCTCGAGGGTGTGGAGCCAGCTAGCGGTCCGGACCTCCGCGGCGGACGCGCGGTGCGGCCCAGCCCACCAGGGCGCCGAGGACTCCGACGAGGAGGAGCGCGAAGATCAGCGGGATCGTCGTGTTGATGAAGAGGAAGCGCACCTCGACCTCTTGGAGGTTCTGAAGGATGAGGATCGCCATGAGGATCGCCGCGAAGACGAACGCATAGAACTTCCAGCCCCTGCCCTCCTTCTTGGGCAGCTCTGAGATATCCCGTGCCATTCCGACACCGTATCGGCGCATGGCTTTCGTGACTCGTTACGTGTCGCGGGCTTCTCGTCTACGTGGGAAGCCGCCGGGTGCGATCAGAGCGCGGGCAGGCGAGCCCCGAGTGGCTCGGCGTCGTCCTCTTGGTCTCGGTGGTGTTCGGCGCGATGGTCGCGGTGGGCGTGAATCTTCCGGGCGCCGATCTGGCTCGAGCAATCACCGAGCGCTTGGTATGTGCGGTCAACCTGGGCGAGGGGTGTGGAGGCGAGCCTTCGGCGCTCGTGCTCGAGTACGGGCCGGAGGTGGCCGAGCTCGTCGCGGACCGAGTCCCTCTGCTCGAGTACGAGGAAGGCATGCTCGCGCTGCCGATCGATTACCGCGAGTGCCGCGAGGCCGCGTGCGCTCAAGGGGCTGAGGCCGGCAGGGTGAACATCACCAACACCGGCGAGCCGATCACGCTCTTCTCCCACGTCATCGATTGCCGCGACCCCGCGGCGCCGATTCCGCCCGAAGCGGCCTGCAACGGCGACGCTGCCGGGAACCTCTACCTCCAGTACTGGGCCTACTACCCGGACTCCGCGACAGCGCCCTTCGGTGATGCGGGCTACCACCCCGACGACTGGGAGTCCTTCCAGGTTCGCGTTGGCCCGGATGGCATCGAGGAGCGCGCGAGCTCCCACCATGGCTACAACTCAGAAGGCGGGGACCCGGTCAACGACACAGGTTGGCTACCGGGCAAGTCGGCCTGGACCGAAGCGACGGGCCGCTATTCGATCTCGAGCGGGAGCCACGCCGGGCAGGTGGGCACCCATCCGGCCGACAAGCGGATCCGCCGCCCGAGCTCCGTCGAGCGGAGGCCGCACCGCTGGACCCAACCCGGCGACGTCAACGTCATTCCGATCGAGTCGCTCTCAGACGAGTGGGACGACTACGTCGGGAGCCCGGACCACAAGCCGGCGTGGCTCAAGGACGTCTTCTACGACCCGGAGGACAAGGGGACGTCGGGCTAGGGCCGCGAGGTGTCGAGCCCCAGCAACCCCAGCATCCACTCGGCGTGGCGTGTGACCCGATCGATCGTGAAGTCCTCGGGGCTTTCGAGGATGAGGCGCGCGCCCTCCTCCGAGACGGCCTGAAGCGTGAGCGCCGTCAGCTCGGGGTCGGGGGAGGGGGGCCCTGATCCGTCGGCGAGGGCGTGGGGCACCACTGCCGCGAGCTGCTGGGTGACCGCGGCGCGAATCTGAATCGCCCGCTCGCGCAGGATCTCGGGCGTGCCCTCGACGGGGACGAGCACGAGGCGCCAGGTGAACGGGTCGTCGGCTACGGCTTCGAGGAAGGCGCGAAGGGATCCGAGGAGCATCGCGCCGGGGTTCGCGGCGTCGGTCTCGCGAGGGACGAGCTCCATGAGCTGGGCTACGGCGCGCTGACCCTCGCGGTCTACGAGCGCGCGGAGAAGACCTGCGAGATCGTCGAAGTGGCCATACACGACCGGGCGGGTGATCCCGGCACGCCGGGCCACCGCGTCGATCGAGACGCCGTGGAAGCCGCGCTCGCCCGCGAGCTCCTTCGTCGCGTCGAGGATCTGCTCCCGCCGCTCAGGCCCGGTCAGCCGGGGGGATTTGGTGGTGGCTGCGGCGCTCATCGCTTGGGTCCTTCCGCGCCGAGAGTCGTTTGGCGGGACAATGTGTCCCGGAATCTCACTCTCGGCGTTCTGTGCTAGGCTACACCAGTGTAACTTACAGTAGTGTAACCGGTAGACCACGCCAGACAACTACCTTCCAAAGCAGGAGACTTCAAGATGCCAGCCACAGCCGTCAGCCCCGCCGCAAGTGCCTCCGAGACCGCCGTGGACCACGAGGTCTTTATCGTCGGCACCGGCTTCTCGGGGATCGGCGCCGCCATCAAGCTGAAGGAGGCAGGCATCGACGACTTCGTCCTCTTCGACAAGGCGGACGCGGTGGCCGGCACCTGGCGCGAGAACACTTACCCCGGCTGCGCCTGCGACGTGCCCTCGCACATGTACTCGTTCTCGTTCGAGCAGAACCCGGATTGGTCCGAGATGTACGCGCCCCAGCAGGAGATCCGCGACTACCTCGAGCGGGTGACAGACAAGTACGGCATCCGCCCGCACCTGCGCCTCGGCGTCCGCGCCGTAAGCGCAACCTGGGACGAAGCGGCGGGCGTCTGGCACTGCGTCGGCGAGACCGCCGAGGGTCGCCAGGAGATGACGGCGCGGTTCCTGATCTCAGGGATCGGCGGGCTCCACGTGCCGGCGAAGCCGCATCTGCAAGGTCTCGAGGGTTTCGAGGGAGCCGCTTTCCATTCGGCCGAGTGGGACCACTCGGTGGATCTCAGGGGTAAGAAGGTCGCCGTAATCGGCACGGGCGCCTCGGCGATTCAATTCGTTCCCGAAATCGCCTCAGAGGTCGCGCAGCTCGACCTCTACCAGCGCACGGCGCCGTGGGTCCTGCCCAAGCTCGACCGGCATATCCCGAAGTTCGAGCGCCGCCTCTATCGCCGTTTCCCCTTCCTCCAGCGGGCCTACCGCCGCGGGCTCTACTGGTACCTCGAGCTCGTCATGTACCGGGCGATTACCACCCGCCGCCTTGGGCGCCTGTTCGAGAAGGCCGGCCGCAAGCACCTTCAGCGACAGGTGAAGGACCCGGTGAAGCGCGCAAAGCTCACGCCCAGTTACGAGTTCGGCTGCAAGCGGATCCTGATGTCGAACACCTACTACCCGGCCCTCGATCTCCCGACCTCCGACGTGATCGCAGAGCCGATTGCCGAAGTCGGACCCCGCTCGATCACCACGGCCGACGGCGAGACCCGCGAGGCGGACGTAATCATCTACGGCACCGGCTTCGACACCCAGGCGATGGCGTCCTCCGTCGAGATCAAGGGGCAAGGCGGCCAGCTCCTCGCCGAGCATTGGCAGGAGACAGGCATCCAGGCCCATCGCGGCACGATGATCGCGGGCTTTCCCAACCTCTTCTTCCTCCTGGGACCGAACACCGGGCTGGGGCACAACTCAGTCGTGTTCATGATCGAGTGCCAGATCCGCCTGGTCACCCAGGCGATCGCAGAGGCGCGGCGCAAGGAGGTGTCGGTTGCGCCCACTCGGAGCGCCCAAGACGCCTACAACTCGAAGATGCAGTCCGCGCTCTCGGGCGCCGTCTGGTCGCGCGGCTGCAAGAGCTGGTACCTCGACGCGCAGGGGCGCAACATCACGCTTTGGCCCGACGAGACCTTTCGCTTCTACGAGGCGACCAGGAAGCTCGACCCAGGCGAGTACGAGTGGATGAAGCCGAACGCCAAAGCGCCCGCTGTAGATGAACGCCACCAGCTCGCCGAGGTGGCCTGATGGCCCGCCGCAGATTCGACGTGAACGGCCGGACCGTGTTCATCACGGGCGCGGCGAGGGGCATCGGCGGCGGCGTCGTCGAGCGCATGCACGCAAAGGGGGCGAACGTCGCCCTGGTCGGGCTCGAGCCCGACCTTCTGGAGCAACGAGCGGCGAAGCTCGGCGATCGCGCAGCCTGGTTCGAGGCAGACGTAACTGACACGGAAGCCCTCGAGCGCGCCGTGACCGGCACCGTCGAGCGCTTCGGCGGCATCGACGTCGCGGTCGCGAACGCCGGCATCCACACCGTGGGTTCGCTCATCACCGCTCCGCCCGAGCAGATCGAACGCACGATCAACGTGAACCTGATGGGCGTGTGGCGTACGGATCGCGCCGTCCTCCCGCACGTGATCGAGCGCAAGGGCTACTTGCTCAACATCGCCTCGATGGCGGCCGCGGCGCACGCCCCCCTCATGGGTCCCTACGCCGCGTCCAAAGCGGGCGTCGAGGGACTGACCAACTCGCTTCGGGTCGAGCTGGCGCCGACCGGCGCGCGCGCCGGTTGCGCGTACTTCGGCTTCATCGAGACGGACCTCGTCAAGGCGAGCTTCGAGCACCCTTCGACCAAGGCGATGGAGGGACTGATGCCTGCGCCGATCCGGAAGTCTGTGCCGATCTCCGCGGCGGTGGATGCCATCGAGCGCGGTATCGAGCGACGCTCCGGCCGCCTCTGGGCGCCGCGCTTCGTCGGCGGCGCGCTCGCGATTCGCGGCATCATGCAGCCGCTCACCGAGATGCGGGCGATGCGAAGCAAGCATCTTCACGAGGCACTCCGCCTGGCCGATCCCGCGAACGGCGGCCTCGAGGGCCAGGACCCGACACTGGGCGTGGCCGGAGCCGTCTCGGAGCGCGAGAAGGTCAACGCCGGGGTCTGACCTCCGCGAAGCGTTAGCCGTTATTTCGGCGGCATGCGGATCGCGCCGTCGAGGCGGATCGTCTCGCCGTTCAGCATCGGGTTCTCGATGATCGCGAGCGCGAGGTGCGCAAACTCCGCCGGATCGCCGAGGCGGGAGGGAAACGGGATGCCGGCGCCGAGCGCCTGTCGGTTCTCCTCGGGCAGCGCCGCGAGTAGCGGCGTGTCGAAGAGGCCGGGCGCAATCGTGTTGACCCGGATGCCCCGTCCCGCGAGATCGCGGGCCGCGGGAAGCGTCATGCCGACGATGCCCGCTTTCGAAGCCGAGTAGGCCGTCTGCCCGATCTGACCGTCGAAGGCGGCGATCGACGCCGTGGAGACGTGGACGCCGCGCTCACCGCCTTCATCCGGCTCGTTCTCCGACATCGCGGTCGCGGCAAGGCGGAGCACGTTGAAGGTTCCGATCAGGTTCACCTTGACGACGTTCGAGAAGTATTCGAGGTTGTGAGGCCCGCGCTTGGACGAGGTGCGCTCGGCCCAGCCGATCCCTGCGCAGCAGACGGAGATGCGAAGCCCGCCCTCTGCTTCGGCTGCCGCATCGACTGCGATCTCGACCTGCTCGGGCTCCATCACGTTCGCTTCGACGAACCGCGCTCGGTCTCCGAGCTCGGAGGCGAGAGCTTCGCCCTTCTCGGCGTTGAGGTCCGAGATCACGACGCTCGCGCCGGCCTCGTAAAGCTTCCGAGTCGTCGCCTCGCCGAGGCCTGACGCCCCGCCTGAGATCAGCGCACTTTGTCCCTCGACTTCCATGGGCGCGGGAGCCTACTGTCAAGTATCCGGGGCGTAACGCCCGGTTGGTGCCGGTGACTAGGGTTTCACAATCGCGACCTCCCCGGCCACGACCGATCTGAAGTCGAGCATCGCGGAGCGCCTCGGAGAGGCGCGGAGCGCGACCCTGCGCCTGGTGGAGCCGCTCTCCGACGAGCAACTCAACACCGCCTACTCGGACATCCTCTCGCCGCTTGCCTGGGACCTCGGACACATCGCGAACTTCGAGGAGCTCTGGCTCGTCCAGACGATCGGCGATCGCGCACCGATGGACGGCGAGCTTGGGCGCTTCTACGACGCGATCGAGAACCCGCGAGCGACCCGCAACGAGCTGCCGATCCTGCGCGGCGACGAGCTGCGCGCCTACATGGCCGAGGTTCGCGACCGCACGCTCGAGGTGCTCGACGTGGTCGCGCTCGAAGACACCAGCGACCGCCTGCTTCGCGACGGCTTCGTCTACGAGCTGATCCTCGCGCACGAGCACCAGCACAACGAAACCATGCTTCAGCTCCTGCAGATGGTCGAGCGCTACGAGTCGCCGGAGCCGATCGGCCCCACCGACAAGCATGAGCTTTCCGCAAGGTGTCAGGCACCTAACACTTTGCTCATAGACGGTGGCGAGTACGAGATCGGCGCGCCCGCGGGAGGCTTTGCCTACGACAACGAGCGCCCATGCCACACCGTGGAACTGGAGGCGTTCGAGATCGATCGCCTCCCTGTGACGAATGCGCAGTGGATCGAGTTCATGGAGGCCACTGGCGCCGAGCCGCCGCTCTACTGGCATCGCGACGGAGAAGGCGGCTGGGCTCGAACGGCGATGGGCCAGACGCGCGAGGTCGATCTCTGGTGGCCCGTCGTCCACGTGGACCACGTCGTTGCGACGGCGTTCGCCGAGTGGGCGGGCAAGCGGCTGCCGACCGAGTTCGAGTGGGAGGCCGCCGCGCGAGCAGATGCCCTCGAGATGGTGGGCGAGGTGTGGGAGTGGACGTCGTCGGAATTCGTCGCCTACTCCGGCTTCGAGGCGTTTCCTTACGACGAGTACTCGAAGGTCTTCTTCGGCTCCGAGTACAAAGTGCTTCGCGGCGGCTCGTGGGCGACGCACTCGGGCGTGATCCGGCCGAGCTTTCGAAACTGGGACCTGCCCCAGCGCCGGCAGATCTTTTCGGGGATTCGCTGCGTAAGGGATGTTTGATGACCCCCGCTGCCGAAACAGCCCCGGACGTCGAGGTCGAGGTGCGTCTGCCGCCAGGCGGTCCGCTCTCGGGGATGGCGGCGGACGTCCGGATCGGGCTCACGAAGCCGTTCAAGGAGCTCTCGCCCCGCTACTTCTACGACGAGCGCGGCTCAGAGCTCTTTGAGCAGATCACCGAGCTTCCCGAGTACTACCCCACCCGCTCAGAACGGGCGATCCTCGAAAACGACTCTGCCGAGATCGTCGATGCGGCGGGCAACCCGGCGACGCTGATCGAGCTCGGCTCGGGATCAGCGCTCAAGACCCGCGTTCTCCTCGACGCGATGCGGGACGCAGGAGGGCTGCGTGCCTACGCGCCCGTGGACATCTCCGAAGAGATCACCCGCGACACCGCGGCGAAGGTTGGCGGCGAGTACGGGATCCAGGTGCGGGGCCTCGTCTGCGACTTCGAGCGCGATCTCGAGCGCGTGCCCCTCGGCGGACCCCGCGTGATCGCCTTCCTCGGCGGCACGATCGGCAACTTCGAGCCGCAACAACGCGCTTCGTTCCTCGCCCGCGTCGCCAACCTCCTGGGCCCCGAGGACCATTTCCTCCTCGGCACCGATCTGATCAAGGATCGTGAGACGCTCGAGGCCGCCTACAACGACTCGACCGGTGTGACGGCTGCGTTCAACCTGAACGTGCTCACCGTCCTCAACGAGCGCCTCGGGGCGGATTTTGATCTGAACGCCTTCGGGCACGCCGCCTTCTGGGACGACGAGAACCTCTTCGTCGACATCCGTTTGCGCTCGCTGAAGCGACAGCTCGTAGAGATCGCAGAGCTCGGCCTCACGGTCGGCTTCGAGCGAAGCGAAGAGATGCGCACCGAGATCTCGACCAAGTTCCGGCGCGAGGGCCTCGAGGGAATCTACGCCGAGGCCGGTCTCGAGATGACGGGCTGGTGGACGGACCCCGACGGCCTCTACGGCCTGTCGCTGGCGCGACCGGCCTAGCGGGGAGCCAAGGCTTCGATCAAGTCGCCGAGCTTGTCCGGGCTCGTGATCGGCGTGAGGACCGGCAGGGTGATTCCGCCCTCGGTGAAGCGAGCGAGGCGCTCGTGCATCTCTGAGGGCTCGCCCAGGATGAACATCTCGTCGATCAACTCCCACGGCGCCTCGGCCGCAGCCTTTTGGCGGTCCTTCGCTTGCCAGGCCTCGACCATCGGGTCGATCGCATCTCCGTGGCCGAGCCAGCGGTAGAAGGCCTCATAGACCGGGACCGTGATGTAGGAGGAGAACATGAAGCGGGCGATCGGCTCGACCTCCTCGCGGGTGCCGGGGATGCAAAAGAAGCGGCAAAGTAGCTCGAAGCCATCCGGGGCGCCTTCGATCCCGTCCACCACCTGTGGCAGCCCAGAGATCGGCAGGAAGTTCGTGAAGGCACCGTCCGCGCGCTTCACGGCGAGGCGAAGCATGCGCCCTCGAAGCGCCGCAAGTATGACGGGGATCTCGTGCTGGGGCTTTGCCTCGAGCTTGAACCCGTTCGGGGTGCGCTCACCGGCCAAGGCGACCTCGAGGAACTCGACCGTCTCGGCCACCTTCGAGTACGGCTTTTCGAAGGGGATGCCGTTCCAGCCTTCGACGATGCGATCTGACGAGGCGCCGATGCCGAGCGCGAAGCGCCCGCCCGTGGCATCGGCCATCGCCGCCGCCTGCTGTGCAAGCAGCGCAGGCCCACGCTGAAAGACGCCAACGACGCCGGTGCCGACCCGGATGCTCTTGGTGTGGGCCGCCGCGAAGGCGAGCGGCGTGAAGCCGTCGGGCCCTGCCGTCTCGCCGGACCACAGATCGGTGTAGCCAACAGCTTCCGCTCGCTTGACCAGATCGACCTGGCCAGCGACGGAGGTCATGGGCAGTGGCAGAGTTAGTCCCCAGCGCGTCATCGCTCGAACCTATTGATATAGGCTCGCGCCGGGATGGAGCTTTCGAACCTGGATCGCGGCAGGACAATCGCGGGTGCGCTCGCTTCGATCGCGCTGATCGGCAGCCTATTCCTGCTGGAGTGGTATGCGCTCACGGACACGCAGGCTCGGGAAGATCGAGGGGCGTGGCTCTGCGGCGAGCAGGACTTTTCTTGCACGGGCTGGGAAACGTTCGACATCCTTCGCTACCTGTTGATCCTGGCTGCGCTTGCTCCTGCGATCCTCGGCTACATCCTGATGCGCGGGCACAAGCTCTCCTACCCGCCGGGCGAGATGACGATGGTCGCCGGCTTTGCTGCCGTCGTTCTCATCGCCTACAACGGCATCTTGTTCAAACCCGAGCCAGCAGGCGGCGTAGAGTTTGGAACGACTCTCGGTATCGGCTACTGGGTCGCGCTCCTGGCGGCGGCGGTGATCGGCATCGTGGGCTTCCTGCGCTCGCAGGTTTCCGGTGGCCGCCAGCAGCGCAAGGCGCCGGGCACGGTTTAGGCACCACCCCCGGGGTAGGCTCGCACGTCATGGGAGTCATCTCTCACGACGTCCGCGACTCGACGAAGCCGGACCGAAACCTTGCGCTGGAGCTCGTCCGCGTCACCGAAGCGGCGGCGCTCGCTGCCGCGCGCTGGACAGGCCGCGGCGACAAGGAAGCCGCAGATCAGGCAGCGGTGGATGCGATGCGCCTCCTCCTGGACACCGTGCCGATGGACGGCATCGTCGTGATCGGCGAGGGCGAGAAGGATGAGGCGCCGATGCTCTACAACGGCGAGAAGATCGGCGACGGGAGCCCGCCGCAGGTCGACATCGCGGTGGATCCACTCGAAGGCACAACTCTGTGCGCGAAGGGGATGCCGTCCGCGCTGGCGGTGATCGCTCTCGCCGAGCGCGGCACGATGTTCGACCCGGGGCCGTGCGTCTATATGGAGAAGCTCGCGGGTGGTTCCGAGGTCGCCGACCTTCTCTCGCTGGATGAGCCGCTGGCGACCGTGATCGAGCGCGTGGCCGAGCGCAAGGGAACCGAGACGAGCGGCGTCACGGTGATGATCCTCGACCGCCCGCGCCACCAAGACGCGATGGCCGAGATCCGGGAGGCGGGCGGCCGCATCCGGCTGATCTCCGACGGCGATGTCTCGGCCGCCCTCTTCGCCGTGTCTGAGTCGACCGGGGTCGATCTTCTGTGGGGGATCGGGGGCACGCCGGAAGGCGTGATCTCGGCCGCGGCGATCAAGTGCCTTGGCGGGCAGATGCTCGGCCGCCTTTGGCCGCGCGACGATGAGGAGCGCCAGGCTGCGATCGACGCCGGCTATGACCTCTCGGAAGTGCTCGACGCCGACCGGCTCGTCTCGGGCGATGACGTCTTCTTCGCCGCAACAGGCGTGACAGACGGCGAGCTGCTTCAAGGCGTGCGAAACCCGCGCACCGGCCAGGCTTCGACCGAATCGCTGGTCACGCGCTCGCGCTCCGGCACCGTGCGCACGGTGCAGGCACGCCACGACCAGGCGAAGCTCCGCGAGATCACCGGCGGGCGCTACGGCTGATGCTTGGCGTTGTAGGCGCTACCGGCTACATCGGTAGAAAGCTCACGCTCGAGTTGCTCGAGCGTGGCGAGAAGGTGCGGGCGATCGCGCGCTCGCCCGAGAAAGCCGAGGACTTAAAAGAGGCGGGAGCTGAAATCGCCAAGTCAGACGTGCTCGAGGACGAAGGACTCCGCGAGGCGCTGGACGGAGTCGACATCGCCTACTACCTCGTCCATTCGATGGGCCGGGGCGCCGGCGACGACTCCTTCGCCGAGCGCGATAAGAAGGGCGCGCGAAACTTTGGCGCCGCCGCGAAAGCCGCCGGCGTGAACTTGATCATCTACCTGGGCGGTCTTTCCGACGAGGGCTCCGATCACCTCGCGAGCCGCCACGAGAGCGCGGAGATCCTGATGGAGTTCGGCGTGCCCGTCACCTACGTACGCGCCGCGGCCGTCATTGGCGGTGGCTCGGAGTCGTTTCTCATCCCCTATTACCTCGTCAAGCGGCTCCCGGCGATGGTCACCCCTCGCTGGGCTCGGACGAAGACGCAGCCCATCGCAATCGCGGATGCGCTTCGTTTCCTGGCCGAGATTCCCGAAAAAGAAGCAGCGCACGGCCGCGAGATCGAGATCGGCGGCCCTGATGTCACCACCTACGGAGGGATGATGGACGCGATGGCACGGGCCCTGAACATCAATCCGCGGCCCCGGCTCGGCGTCCCGGTGCTGTCGCCGGGCCTCTCGTCGCTCTGGGTCGGCCTGGTCACACCCGTCGACGTCGGCGTCGCAAAGCCCCTCATCCACGGGATGGCGGTAGAAACGATCGTGAAAGACCCGTCCGGCATGGCCCTCTTCGGCTTCGAGCGAATGGACATCGACGAAGCGATGTCCACGGCGCTGGAGGAGATGCGAGCGGGGGAGTAGCTCGAGCCCTCGCCAAGCGCGACGCGTCACGTCTCGCTCGGCCCGCGGCGCTTCCCCAATCGCGGAGCGCATTGCCGCGCCTTCGGCGCGGGGCACTAAAGGGGGAGTGTTGGCCGCGCTCGAAGCCTTGAGAGTGTCTATAGGCACCACAATGCTGCGAACGATGCCTGAGCCGCTCAGGCCGCCGATCGTTTCCCCTTTATTGCCCAATCAAGCACCTCGCACCACGACCGCGCCCACGAATGCCCGCCCAAGCTCCGAGATCCGGCCCCTACGCCGAGCCCTCGCCCTCCATCGCCTCGAGCTCCTCGACGCTCTCGCCGTCGTTAGGCGCCAGCGCTCCGACGGGCGAGCGGGGGAGATCCAGGCGGGCGAGCGAACGCAGGAAGCCGTGCGTGACCCAGGTGTGGATCCGGACCTGGGTCGCCGAATAGATCTGAATGCCGATGCGGGCGAACCAGCCGCCTCCGCGAAGGAAGGGGTAGAAGTTCGACACCTCGGTCCGGACCCTGACGCAGGCGTCCTCTGAGTCCTCCGTGGGGGCTGAGCTCCGCACCGTGATCCGCAACATGCCCTGCCCGCGCCCGTTCGGCGCGACCAGAAGACCTCGCTCGATTCGCCACGTGACCTGGCCGAGGCCCGGGCCGACCGTGTACTCAGGCTTGCGAAAGCGAAGGAGCGGCAGTCGCCTCGAGACGAAGACCACCGTTCGCGACGACGGCTCGTAGACGACGCGGATCGCTCCAAGGGAGATCTTCGTCAAGAAGGCCCAGTAGGAGCGAGCGAGGCGCTCCAGGTACTCCGGCTTCCACATCTGCCGGTAGAGCTCCGCGGGCATCTCGACGGTCGCCTCCTGGACCGACTTGACGGCGCCGGAGGTGGAGATAGGGCCGGTTTCGGGATCGGGCAGGACCCTCACGCGTGCAGGCGGGTTTCTCACGCCGCTCCCTCGTTGAACCCCGGCAGGTCGAGGCTTCCGGTGTCGCGAAGCTCGTATCTGAGTGCGTTGATCACGGCTCCCGCAAGGATTGCCAAGGAGAGGAGGTAGAACCAGATGAGCGCGACCAGGATGAACCCGAGCGCGCCGCCGATCTTGTCGAGATCGGAGATGGAGGTGAGGTAAACCGGGAAGACGGCGTTGCCCAGCGCCGTCGTCACCGTGACGAAGAGCGCGCCTGGCCAGACGCCATGCCACGGCACATGGCCTTTCGGCACGACGTAGTAGATGAGGCTGATCAGGCCGAAGGTGAGCATGAGCGCGAGCAACAGGACGACAACGCTTCGCAGCCCTTGCACCTCGTCGAGGCCGAACGGGAGGTCGTCAGCGCTCGAGAGCGCGAGATTCTCTGCGAGCGGGATAACGACGCTCGCGGCGAGAAAGAGCGTCACGACGAGGAGCATCACGATCGCAAACCGCTTCTGGGCCAGCCAGCTTCGGCATTCGACGTGGTAGATCCGGCAAAAGGCCGTGTCCATCGCGCCCCAAAAGGAGGCGCCGATCCAGATCGCGCCGGCCGCAGCGGCGACGCCGATCGTGGTCGAGCTGTCGCGGATGCGATTCACCGCCCGCTCGACTTCCTCCTGCTCGACCGCGGGGAAGATTCCCTGGAGGTCGTTGATCACGGTTTCCTCCACGTCGCCGGACTGAAGGATCTTTCCGAACACGAAGAGGATGAGGAGCGCGAACGGGAACAGGGCGAGCGCGAGGTTGTAGGCGACCATCGCCGCCATGCCCGTGATGTTCTCCCGGTAGGCCCGGTGCCAGAAGGCGCGAAGCCAGTCGCGGGACCGCGACCTCAACTCAAGGCCTGTCGATCGACTTACGCGCTGCCTCGAGCGCCCTGCTCGTGAATCGAATCCCGGCGGTCGCTGTCTGGGCCACAACCGCCACGCCGGCCCAGGCAAGGTCCTCCACGCCGCGGATCCCGGGTTGCGGTGCCAGGGGGTCTTCAGAAGGCTGAGGGGGCTCGGGCTCGTATGACTCGTCCGGCTCTTCGGCCACTACGGGGTCTGCGGCGGGAGGTGTCTCTTCGGCAGCCTTTGCGTGCGTCTTCTCGGCAGTGCTCTCGCCGGCCTCCGAAGCGCCGCGGCGTCTTGGGCTCCGCGAGCCCGGGCGCGTCGATGGCAGGTTGCCGAAGACCCCTTCGGGCGAATCCGCGCCGCCTGGCGCCGCGTCTGAGGCGTCGTTAGCCATGTCTTCGGGGAATCTACCCGCCAACGAAGAAGGATTATCCCACTGGCTACGATCGTCGCAGGTCTAATCAGTCGCCTCTCAGCGTCCGATAAAGATGAATGAGTGGAGTTGTGATCGATTGGGGATCAGGAGACAGGTGATTAGGAGACAGGAGAGGCACGCGATCTGATGGTTGCCGCGGAGCTGCAGGAGCTGGAAGAGGTCAAGAACCTCGTCAGCAAGGGCCAGGCAGAAGGCGTAATCGCCTATGGCGACGTCGCCACCGCCTTGCGCGAGGTGGACGTCGACGAGGGCGACATCGAGGAGCTCTACGGCTTCATCGAGAGCCAGGGGGTCGAGCTGGTCGACGACGTCGACCCGGCGCAAAAGCAGAGTCCCGAGTCGCAGCGGGCCGACACCAAGCGCCGTCGCCGCAAAGCGCCTTCACTCGACTTGAAGGCCGACATGACCACCGATTCCCTTCAGCTCTTCCTGAAGGACATCGGCAAAGTCCGCCTCCTCACCGCTCAGGAAGAGGTGGATCTCGCGAAGCGCATCGAACGCGGGGACCTCGACGCAAAGCAGAAGATGGTCGAATCGAACCTCCGCCTGGTCGTCTCGATCGCGAAGAACTACCGCAACCAGGGGCTTCCCTTCCTCGACCTGATCCAAGAAGGCACCCTCGGCCTCGTCCGGGCCGCCGAGAAGTTCGACTACCGCAAGGGCTTCAAGTTCTCGACCTACGCCACGTGGTGGATCCGCCAGGCGATCGCTCGCGCGCTGGCCGACAAAGCGCGCACGATCCGGATCCCCGTTCACGTCGTCGAAAAGCTCAACAAGATCGGTCGCGCCGAGCGAAAGCTGGTGACCGAGCTCGGCCGCGAGCCCACTCCCGACGAGATTGCCGAGGTGACCGGCATCGACCCAGAAGAGGTCGACCAGATCAAGCGCTCGGCGCAGGCACCCGTCTCGCTTGAAAAGCCGGTCGGTGACGAGGAGGAATCCGAGTTCGGCCAGTTCATCGCCGACGAGAAGGCCGAGTCCCCGTTCGACCGGGCGGCCGACCTCCTCACCAAGGAGGCGCTACGCGAGGCGCTCGAGAACCTCTCTTATCGCGAGCGGCGCGTCCTCGAACTCCGCTATGGGCTCGGCGGGGAGCACCCTCGCACGCTCGACGAGGTCGGCCGGACCTTCAACGTCACGCGCGAGCGCATCCGCCAGATCGAGAACCAGTCGCTCAAGAAGCTCCAGAGCCTGGCCGAAGCACAGAAGCTCCGCGACGTCGCCTGAACAGCGCTCAGCGCGCTAGCGCCGCTCAGCGCTGCGGGGGTTCGACCCAGCCGCCGAAGCTTTCCGAGGTCCAGCCGGCCCCCGAGTTGTTCGGTGCGTCTCCGAGCGACTTGCCGCCGTAGATGACGGAGCCGTTCGCGCGCTGGTACGTCTGCCACGCGATCGTGTTCTGTTGACCGATGCCCGGCTTCGAAAAGTCGCACACGCCGGTGGGGAAGGTGGCCTCGAGGCGCGCCATCTGGTCCTCCGTGAACGAAATTGCGCCGTAATCGAAGTCCTCGAGCGGCTGCAAGCGGCAGGCCGCGTTGTCGGTCGTGATCGCGTCCCCGGCAACCGTTCGCGGCGTCCCGTAGCGATGGGGTCCCGTGATCAGCTCGCAGTCGTCGTTGACGATCAGGCCTGTCGGCTCACACTCGTCCTGCAGGTCCGCGGGCTTGTTGTCGAGAATCTTTCGTGAGAGCGGCTTGTTCGACTTGTCCTGCTCGACCGCGCTCAGCCACTCGTCCATCTCGAGTAGCGCCTCTCCGGCAAAGGTGGGACTGCCGAGAAGCGGCGTCGGGCCGAACCAGATCACCTGATTTGCGTGGGTGCCGTGCTCGCGGTCGAGCCGGGCCCGGAGCTCCCAGCTTCGATACGCGTCGTGGGCGATCGCGGGGTCGGGACCCCGGAGGTCGATGATCGCGACCTCGTCCATGTGGTTCGCGGAGTTGATCGCGCCGCTTCGGTAGGCGTTTCGGAGCGCTCGGCGGTCGCCCACAGATCGCTCGGTCGTCCGGTTGATGTCGATATCGAGTCCGCCCCCGTCCTCGTTCATGCTCACGAACTGCTCCGGGGTGAGGAGCGGAGGCGCGGCCTGCATCGCTCCCAGTCCGTATTGAACGCCCACGTTGTTGATCGGCTGCCCTGCAAAGCCCTTGCCAGCTGCCTCCTCCATCGGGCTCCAGACGCTCTGTGGCCGCGGGCCGAAGATGTTGATCATGTAGTCGAGGATCGAGCAGCGAACGCCACCGGGATTCGTCTCGGGGTGGTAGCGGACGTCCTCTGGAACGCAGGGACCCTGCGGGTTCGTGGCGTTCTTGAAAAAGGCCTCGTCGGCCGCGACCGCGTTCACGCCTGAGAGGTGGCCCAGGATCGGCCCCCACTGGACGGGGGTGATGCCTGCGGCTATCGCTTCAGAGCTTTGTAGGTAAAGAAGGAGGCCGTGGTAGTCGGCGAACTGGATGCCCGTTGAGATCGCGTCCGGATACGAGCACTGAGGCAGGATCCCCTGGTAGATCCCGGGGTAGGCGTTTGCGACCTGCTGCTGCGTGAGCGCGCCGCCTGAGCATCCTGTGCCGATCGTGTAGCGAATACGCCCGTGTTGCTCGACGATCCGCTCCTTCGCCATTACGAGCGACTCCGCCTGCGTTGCGATATTGCAGTTGTGCCCCGCGTTGTCGAGCGCGGTAGACATGACGACGAAGCCGCGGCTGAGCGGGTCCTCCTGATCCGTCACGCCCGGCGCTGAGCCGGTCTCGTGCGTGATGCCGCAACTCGCGCCGTGGGTAATCAGGACCTTGTGATTCCATTGCGGCTGCGGCTTCCACGGCTTCCACGGCTTGTCCGGCTGGTAGAGCGTCGCGATCTTGTACTGGTCGCGGTCCTGGTAGCCCGTTTCCTCCCTGACGATGAAGGGCGCCTCGACTCCCTCGTCCGTCGTGGTCGTAGCGACGTCCGACGGCGGGCTCTCGGGATCGTAGGGCTGGAGGCCGCTGGCGGTCGGGTCTGTCGACTTGTAGAAGAACTCGTACGTCGGCGGCTCATTGCACTGCGCGTCCTGCGCCGTCTCCTGGCAGAACCACGGCTGGACCTGCGGGCCGGAGAAGACCGGGCCGCCGTTCGGGTGGTTGGTGAAGGCCACGGAGCGAGAGCGCCCGCCGGGCAGCCTCACCTCGACCCCGCTGCGCCCGAGCTCGAGCCCCTTGAGCAGACTGAAGATCTGACCGTTTCCCCGCTGCTTGAACCTGTCGGTGACGTCGCTGTCAGTGCCGTCGTGGGTGAGCGTCGCCTCGACCCCGGAGAGAGGTTGCCCCCGGGGCAGGGTCAGGCCGAGCAGCGCGTTGTCGTCGGAGATCAGGTCAGCGCGATTGGAGAGCACGCGAAGGACGAACGCGTCGCTCTTCGTGTTGTCCGCCGCGGCGACCGACGCACCCAGGCCAAGCGCCGCGATCGCCGTCAGCGCCGCGCAACCCAGCCGTCTTCCAAACCCCATTCCCGTCACTTCGACGGAAAGAGTAACTGTGAAAACGAAGCGAGGCGCCAGTTGGCGCCTCGCTCACGTTCGGTTTCTGGCCGGTTCAGTCGTCCGCGCCCGACTCCTCTTCGCCTTCGTCCTCGGGCTCTGAGCCGACGACATCGAAGTCGCGATTGAGCTGGACGTCGACCTCTGAGCCGTCGTCGAGCGTCACCTCTACCTCGTAGTAGCTCTCCTCGTCGCCGGTCTCCGTCTCGGACACGGTGCCTTCGCCCGTCTCGGCGAGAGCTGCCTCTTCGGCCTGCTCGAGCGCCGAGCCGGTAATCGGGGCTTCATTGTCATCGCTGCCGCCCGCTACGGCAATGCCCGCTGCGCCGGCGCCTGCTGCCAGGACCGTCGCGACGCCGATGCCGATCTTCTTCTTGGTTTCCATCTTGAGCCCACCTTCGCAGTTGTTTTCAGGTTATGGAGGAGTTGTACCGGCGTCGCGTGAAACGGCGATGAAAGGCTTATTCCGCCCTCGGAAGCTCAATCCAGACATCGGCGCCCACTTCGCTGTCATTTGCGATCCGAACTTTGCCACCGTGCGCCTGAGCGATTGTCTCGACGATCGCGAGCCCGAGGCCCGCACCCCCTCGCCCACGGGCAGCATCGCCGCGGGTGAAGCGCTCAAAGGCGCGGTCGCGGAAATCATCATCAAAGCCCACGCCCTCGTCTTTGACGTGCAGCCGGACGCGTCCGTCTCCACTTTCCGCGGAAAGCTCGATCCGGCCCGCACCGTGGCGAATCGCGTTCTCGATCAGATTGGTGAGGGCTTGCTCGAGCCGCAGCTGATCTGCTCTAACGAGCAGGCCGGGCTCGCCCGCGATCGCGAACGAGCGGTTGGCCGCACGGACGCGCGAGTCGAGGCGGGTTGCGACAGCCTCGAACAAGTCCGCCACTTTCACATCCTGTAACTGAAGTTGAAGACCTCCCTCGCCCGAGCGGGCGACCACCAGGAGGTCGTCGGCAAGCTGCGCGAGGCGATCAACCTCCTCGATGCCGGACTCGATCGCGGTGCGAAGGGCGGCCTCGTCCTCCCCATATCGCAAGGCCACCTCCAGCTCGGCCTTGTGCAGGGCCAGCGGCGTGCGGAGCTCATGGCTCGCGTCGTCGACGAATCGCCGCTCCCGCGCGTAACCGCGCTCGAGTGGATCGAGCGCGCGTCCTGCCACCCACCAGCCGCCGAAGCCGGCGAGAAGCAACGAGATCGGCCCGCCGATGACGAGGAGCAGAGCGAGGTTGCGCACAGATTCATCGCGATCCTCAAGAGTGGCGCCCACGATCGAGATGAGATTTCTCTGGCCGGCCTCGAATGGAGTCGTCAGGATCCGTACTCGCCCGTCGATCCCTTCGAGGGCTTCCAATTCAACCGTCTGCGCCTCTTCGCGGTCGATCTCGGTCAAGGGCAGGACAGGTTCGTCGTCCACCTGCCCGGTCGCAAAGACGACTTCGCCGCTTGCACTGATGACCTGAGCGAAGCTGTCCTCCGGGTCGAGGTCCTGAAAGGCGAGGACGTCTACCCGGGGGTCAGAAACTCCCACCGTTGTCGCAACGTCGGCCGCGCGTTGCTCCAGGTTGTCGTCGACCGACTCGTCGAGCTGAGAGCGCGTCTGGAGGAAGAGGAACGTGCCGAAGGTCGCGAGGACCAGCGCCATGGCGGCGGTGAAGGCAAGCGTGATCTTGAGCCGGACGGAGAGGCGATTCATCCGCCGCCGTCCTCGCGCAGGCGGTATCCGGCGCCCCGCACGGTCTCGATGGACGAGACCCCGAACGGCTTGTCCACCTTCGCCCGCAGGAACCGGACGTAGGAGTCGACGACGTTCGAGCGATTGTCGTACTCGTAGTCCCAGGCGTGCTCGAGGAGCTCGAAGCGGCTCATCACCCGGCCGGGATTTCGCATCAGCGTCTCGAGCAAAGAGAACTCCTTTGCCGAGAGCTCTATCTCTGTCTCGCCTCGTCGCACAGATCGCCGAGCGGGATCGAGCCGAAGTGAGCCGGCGACGAGCGCGGTTGGGCGCTCGGGCGCGCCGCGGCGCACCAGTGCGCGAAGCCTCGCCAGGAGCTCGGCGTAGGAGAACGGCTTGGTGAGGTAATCGTCGGCGCCGGCGTCCAGGCCGGCGATCCGATCGGGGACGGCGTCGCGCGCGGTCAGCATCAAGACGGGCGACCAGACGCCCGCCTTACGGAGCGCCCGGCAGACCTTGAAGCCGTCGAGACCCGGCAGCATGACGTCGAGCACGATCGCGTCGTACTCGGTGGCCTGGCCGCGCGCGAGCGCTTCGGGCCCCTCGCCCACGACGTCCACCGCCATGCCCTCGCGCTCAAAGCCGCGCTTGAGCAGGCTCGCGAGCTTCCGCTCGTCTTCGGCGATCAAGATTCTCATGGCGCGAGGGAGGCTCCCGGGCCTACGTGAAAGTCAGATGAAAGGCGATGGCGCAATTTCACAGAGCTTTCATCCTCCCTCGCAACGGTGGCAGCGTCAACCCACCAAAGGAGCACCTCATGAAGACAACCACCAAGACCGGAACGCTCGTTGCAACCCTGATGGCCTTGATCGCTCTGGTCGCCTGCGGCGGCGAGGGCGAAAGCGAAGGCGACGGTCCGGACGAGGTGTCTGCCTCAAGCGACGAGTCGGTGACGACGTCGACAGGCGACGTCTCGGCCGGCCTGCCGCAGGGCTCCGAGCCCGCGGACCTCGATCCCGCGGACTTCTCTACCGAGATCGACAACCCGTATCTGCCGTTCGCGGTCGGCAGCCGGTGGGTCTACCGCGAGACCGAGGACTCAGAACCTGATCAGAAGGTCGTTGTCGAGGTCAGCGGCAAGACCAAGACGATCGCGAACGGCGTCGAGGCGCTCGTGGTGCGCGACACGGTGACCCAGGGCGGCGAGCTGGTCGAGCTGACCGACGACTGGTTCGCTCAGGACTCGGAGGGGAACGTCTGGTACCTCGGTGAAGACACGGCCGAGTACGAGGACGGCAAGCGCGTCTGCCGCTGCGGCTCGTTCGAGGCCGGGGTCGACGGTGCCGAGGCCGGCGTCATCATGCCGGCGAACCCAGAGGCCGGGATGACCTACCGCCAGGAGTACTACGAGGGCGAGGCAGAAGACGAGGGCAAGGTCCTGAGCCTCGACGAGATGGCGCAGGTGCCCACGGGCTTCTACCCGGAGACCCTTATGACCCGGGATACAAACCCGCTTGAGCCGAAGGTCTCAGAGCACAAGTTCTTCGCCGAGGGCGTTGGTCTCGTGCTCGCGATCAAGCACTCGGGCGGCGAAGGCCGCGAGGAGCTCGTCTCCTTCACGCCCGGGAAGTAAGCGCCGAGGCTGCCCGCGCGCTAACGGCCTCGCGTGGGCAGCCGCGGTGTAACGACGCGGCCTGGGGAGAACTCGGAGGTGTTGCCGTCGAAGTCGGTGGCCGTTGCCGTTACGACCGAGCCGGTCGGTATCCGGCCGGGGGAGAGCGAGACGGCGAAGGAGCCGTCGCCCGAGACGTTGGTATCTACCGTCGTCTGCCCGAGGAAGCGCTGGCCCTCGTCGATCTCCTCATCCACCGGGTTCGAGAAGAACTGGACGGTGTACGTGGAGCCCGCAGCGCTCGAGAGGGTGCCGGCGACGTCGAGGCGGGAGCCTCTCGCCTGCGCGCTCGTGACCACGGGATGGTTCTGGCGCAGGTTGCCGCCGGTGTCGGCATCCCCGGGGTCGTTGATGCTGATGCCTTCGCCGGCGATATTGATCCCCTGCCTCTCGCTGTCGAAGATCGAGTTGCCGAGGATGGCGTTGGCGACGCTGGCGTCGCCGATGATGTTGACGCCGTAGCCATCCGTGTGGGCGATCACGTTTCCGGCCCCCGGGGTCAATCCGCCGATCCGGTTGCCGGTCGAGATGCCGTTGACGCGGATTCCGTCGTACCCGCCGCGGGTCGCGTTGCCGAGGTCGGCGGTGCCGTTGCGGTCGGTGCCGATGTAGTTCCCGGCGATCGAGTTCTCGCTCGCCCCTCCGAGTGAGATCGCAGCGAACTCGCTGTCGGCGATCAAGTTACGGTCGCGCGGCGCCGAACTGCCGATCAGGTTGTAGGAACTGTTGGCGACGGCGACGTTCACCTTGTTTCCTTCGCCTACGGAACCGCTGGGGTCCGTGCCGATGAAGTTGCCGAGGATCTTGTTGGAGCCGGAATCGCGCAGCTCGATTCCCTGGAAAAAGTCGTTGATCACGAGTCCACGGACGACGCTCGGGCCGGCCGTGATCTTGAGACCATTGGAGTCGGGAATCAGCGAACCATTCAGCTCGACGCGAAGCTCGGCGTCGTTTCCGGTCTGCAACGTGTTGACGCGGGCGCCCGGCTGGGAGTAGCCATTGATCGCCACCGCCCCGGTGATTTCGGGCAGCTTGCTGCGCGGGGTGATTGTCTTGACCGCGGCCGGGCCGCCGATGTCGAACCTGATCACGTCGGTGCCTGTGAGAGCGTTGGCCTCCTCGATCGCTGCCCGCAGGGTGCACTGCACGCCGCTGGTCTGCGCGGAGTCGCACCGCCGGTCCCCGGGTTCCAAGTCGGCGCGGTCGCCGCGCGAGTCGACCGTGAGCGTCGCAGCTTTGGCCGGGGTGCCGAGTCCGATCAGCGCCGGAATCAGAAGCAGCATCGTTCCGCGCATCAGGCGGGCTAGGCATGTGGAGATCATGCGCCGCAGTGAAATCCACCCCCGTGTGAGCAAACGTTTGAGGCCCCGCGCGCGCCTGAGCGGGCTTCGCCGCGCTAAAGGGTCCGTGCGTGCAGCCCGATAGGCAAGGTGATGGCTTTCGACATCGATCAGGCCCTGCGCTACGTCGTCGAGCACGAGGGCTCGGACCTCCACGTCAAGGTGCCCGCACGCCCCATGGCGCGCGTTCACGGCGTCCTCGACCCGATCCCGGGGACAGAGGTGCTCACCCCCGAGGACACCGAAGCCGCGCTCGAGCACATCCTCCACGACCAAGCTCTCCTCGCTGAGTTCACCGAGGAGGGTGAGGCCGACTTCTCCTACGAGGTCCCGGGCCTTTCGCGTTTCCGGGTAAACGCCTTCCACCAGCGCGGCCACGTCTCAATCGTCTGCCGTGCGATTCCCTTCCAGGTGCGGACGATCGACGACCTCGGCCTGCCCCAGGTGATCAAGGACCTCGCCGATCAGAAGCGCGGCATCATCCTGCTCACCGGCACCACGGGCTCGGGCAAGTCGACGACGCTCGCGGCGATGATCGACCAGATCAACTCGACCCAGCCAGAGCACATCGTCACGCTCGAGGACCCGATCGAGTATCTCCACCGCGACAAGCGCTCGATCATCAACCAGCGCGAGGTTGGCCAGGACACCGAGAGTTTCGCGCGCGCCATGAAGCGCGTCCTCCGCCAGGACCCCGACGTGATCCTGATCGGCGAGATGCGCGATGAGGAGACCGTCCGAACCGCGCTCTCAGCTGCTGAGACCGGCCACCTCGTCCTCTCGACCCTTCACACCCTCGACGCGACCGAGACGATCAACCGCATCATCGATTTCTTCCCGCCCCACCTGCAGCAACAGGCGCGCGTCATGCTCGCCTCGACTCTTCGCGGCGTAGTCGGTCAGCGCCTGATGCCGAAGGTCGGCGGGGGCCGCGTCGCGGTCTGCGAGGTTCTCGTGGTCACCGGGCGCGTCCAGGACCTGATCCTGAACCCGAATGAGACGGGCAAGATCACCGAGGTGATCTCGGAGGGCGAGTACTACGGCATGCAGACCTTCGACCAGGCCCTTCTCAAGCACGTGATGGCGGGCACCATCACCGAGGAAGACGCCATGTCCGGCGCCTCGAGCCCGCACGATTTCAAGCTGATGCTTCAGGCGGGCGGTCAGCGCGCCTCGGGCATCGAGCAGGTGATGGCCAACGGCAACGGCGAGGAGCCGGCGCCGCCCGAAGACCCGCCTGTCGAAGCCCCCGCCCGCCCCGTCGGCGAGCTTCTGGGCCAGTAGGGGCACCCTGGTTTCACCCGGTACCGGCCAACGCTTCATTAGTTGAAGCTTTGGCTATGCTTCGGATTGGATGGATTCGACCTGTCCTGTATGCCGAACCGCCGAGATCATCTCCGGCAAGTGGACCCTCCTCGTGATTCGCGACCTCGCCGGAGGACCCGCGCGCTTTTGCGAGCTCGAGCGCTCGCTCGCCGGAATCAGCCCCCGCACGCTTTCGCTGCGGCTTCGCTGCCTTGAGGAGCACGGCATCGTCGAGCGCAACACCTTTCCCGAGGTTCCCCCGCGCGTCGAGTACGCGCTCACGGACAAGGGCGAGGCGCTGGTGCCGTTGATCGACGACATGCGCGCCTACGGCCAAGCCTGGCTCGACGCCGGGAAGCGCCAGCCCGCCGCGGCCTAAGCGTCGCCTGCAACACCCGTTGCGTAGCAGGAGCGCGCCTCCATCGCGAGAACTCCTCACGCATGCGTGACTTGGTGCTCCGCGAGGGGCTGAAAACGATGGCGGGCGATGCCGCGTTGCTCCTTCGGGACCTCCTGGCTTCGGGGGTTGAGGTGCCTTACGAGGTGCGTGAGACGGGAGCGGGGTCACCGCTCGCCGAGTACGTCCCCCAGACGTCGGCATTCATCCGGGACAACTCCGCGCAGCTTGCGACGCTTGATTCTTACGGCACCACCTGCGCTGCGATCGAGTCCGACGACCTCGCCACTCCTTACCTCCACGAGATGGGCGTCCCGATCCCAGCCGACTCGCGCAGGCGAGCCGAGCTCGCGGGCGTCGTCTTCCTCTGCCGCCTCTGGCAGGGCTCGACCGATTTCACACTTGACGACGTGAAGCTGACCGAGACCATCGAAGAGCTTCTCGACTGCGGCGAGGCATCGCTCGGCGAGGTCGAGATCGCCGTCCCGCTTCGCGGCTTTCAGATGGAGCTCGAAAAGCTCGAGCTTGCCGGCGCGACCATCGTTCGCTCCGACACCGTCGACGTGCCCCCCGAGGCGCGAGGCAGCGACGGAATGGGCGGGGCGGGCTGGGAGCCCTCGTTCCTGGTCGTGGCGCGCATCGACGCGATCGGCGCCGAGGACGACGGAAGTGACATCGGAGTCCGCGCGGTCGCGACATTCAAGCATGTAGTCACTTCGCTTCGGCTCTTCAAGGCCGGAGGCGTGGCTCTCGGCCCGCACGCATGGGTGAAAACCGGCGGCGATCGCTGGCGGCGAATCTCTACCGGCGCAGGCAAGCCCAGGCCGGGCGGCTACCGCCTGGCCGACTCCGAAGTGGGCGAGCTTTCCGCCCTCTCACGCGGCTTGGCGCATCACTCGACGCCCTTCAACCGCATGGCGAGGGGCGAGGGCGGCTTTGCGGCCATCCTCTCCCGCGCCCTGTCGCGCTTCGAGGCGGGACTCGAGCGGCCTCTCACGGTTGAGGCCCTCAACGACTGTCTGCTCACACTGCGGTTCTTGCTCGAAGGCGGCGGCCCGGCATCGCTCAGCATGTCGATGCGCGTAGCTGCGCTCTGCGCCGAGCCGGACGACCGCACGGCGGTGAAAGCCGTTATCGACCGCGCGATCGCACTCGAGCGTGAGCTTTGGTCGGGCGAGCCCGTGGTCGGCGACAGCCGCACCCTGCCCGCGAACGTCGCAGCCGAGGTCGAGGACATGACCCGCGCGATCTTGAAAGACGCTTCCTTGGGCCATCTGGGCTCGGAGCTCCGGACGACCGCCGACGAGGTCCTCCTCGGCGACGGGCTGCGAGTGGGCGAGGGAACGAGCGACAACGTGCGCGGCGAGACCGCGGAGTGGGGCGGAGCCATCCAAGAACCGGAGGACTACGACGTGTCCATGGTCGAAGAATCACCGTTCGCAGGCGAGATCCCCGAGCCGGGGTCTGACGCCTCTATGCCAACAGCTACAGCCACCCCGGTCGCCGAAATGCCAACGCCGGGGTCTGACCCCTCAAATCCGACGCTGTCGGATTTCGACCAGGCGTGTGAGGGGTCTGACCCCACAGTCGTCGAGGCTCCCCAGTTCGTGCGCGCGCAGAACCTGATCCACGACCATCTCGCGCCGGGCGTCGATCCGGACTTCGAGTGGTCAGAGCCGGCCCCGCGCTCCGAGCGCGAGCCGGATCGCGAGCCGCGCTTAAAGCTTCCCGAGCGCAACCCCGGAGTTGAGGTGCAGTCCGCGGCAGGTGAGCCCGAGGAGCACGTGGAGACCCGCAACGAGGGCCGCATCCTCCACGCGGTGCCCGACGAAGGCCCCGTCGCTGCGCTCATCGCGGACTCCGACAGCCACCGCAAGGAAGTCGCGAGCCGCGTTTCGCACCTCTTCCCGCGCCCTGAGACGACCGAGTGGTCCGTAGCCGAGGTCGGCTACGACCGCAAGCGGGGCCGATCTCAGGCGGGCTCTGACGACCCCACCGGGTAGCTCTCAGCGATACTGCGCCGGTGTCGCAGACGCGTCGAATCGACGGTGGAGTTATGCCGATATAAGCGGCACAAGTCTTCTGTCGATTGCAAGAAACCACTTCCGAGGAGATTTCGACGTCCTGAGGACGTACACCCCTCCCGGGAACCGAAAGGCCGTCTTACCGGCTGGAGGCCGGGCCGAAGAGGTACTCGTTCACCTCCTGTAGCCCTGCGATGTCGTGCACGTCCTCGTCCAGGTAGGGGACCTCGACCAGGTTCGTGCCGAGCTCTGACGTGAGCCGTGCGATGTTCCTGCGGTCACGCTCCGCGAGCGCCCGGTAGTCCTCGTAGTTCGCGGCGACCCGCTCGGCGAGGTCCGCGCCGAGCAAGCGCGCGAGCTCCTCCTGAGTCTCATCAACAGCCACAGCTCCCGCGCGGTGCACCTTGTTCACGATTGCCCCGCCGAACGGGAGGCCTTGCTCGGAAAGCTTGCCACGGAAGAACACCGCCTCCTCGATCGCCTCCGACTGGGGCCCGCAGACGACGAGAAAAGTGCTTCGCTCGTCCGCGAGGAGCTCATTCACCTTTGTGGCCCGCTCCCGAAAGCCGCCAACCATCCCCGAGAAGGCGCCGAAGAACTCTGAGAGGTCCTCGAGGAGGTCAACCCCGGTGATCCTTTTCAGGATCGAGAACATCATCGAGGTGCCGCGCCCCGCAACGCGCGCGGCGAGCCCGGTCGGAGCCAGGAAGACTTGTAGCGAGCGCCCCTCGATGAACTGCAGGAGGCGGTTGGGCGCCTCCAGGAAGTCCAGTGCGTTCCGCGACGGCGGCGTGTCGAGAACGAGCAGGTCGTAGCGATCCTCCGTCCAGATCTCATAGAGCTTCTCCATCGCCATGTACTCCTGGGAGCCCGCGAGGGCCGAGGAGACCTCGATGTAGATGCGATTAGAAAGCACGGCGTCGCGAGCCTCCTCGTCGGGCGCGTGCTTGGCGACAACCTCGTCGAACGTCGCCTTCGAGTCGAGCATCATCGCCCACAGCTCGCCGTCGCCGGGCTCCGTGCCCGCCTTGCGAAAGAGCTCCGGGTCGACCTGGCGTTCGACGTTCCCTAGCTCGGGTAGGCCGAGGGAGTCGGCAAGGCGCTTCGCCGGATCGATGGTGAGAACGGCGACCCGCAGCCCGCGCGCCGCCATGCCCGCCGCGATGGCGGCCGAAGTGGTCGTCTTGCCAACGCCGCCCGGCCCCGCGCAGATCACGACGCGCTTGCCGCCGATGAGGTCTCCAACGGTGCTCACCCCATCGCCTCGGCGAGCACGCGGATCTCGTCCGCTTCCAGCTCGGGCGCAAAGAGAAAGGGGAGGGTGGTGATGGGCGCCCGCGTCTTGGCGCCGAGGCGCGCGAGTTGCTCGCGCTGGTGGGCTGTGCGCCGGGAGACCGCGAGTCCTGCCGCGATCGCGTCTCGCGCAGCGCCCGAAGCCTTCGCGAGGCTGGCATCGAGCGTTTCGGAGTCCGGGGGCGCGAAGCGTTCGGGATAGAGGCCGTTCAAGAAGATGCGATCGACGGCTACGCCGACGGTGCGTGCCAGCTCCCGCTCGAGCGTTGCCGTCTCGTTCACCGGCATCTCCTCGGGCAGCGCCACGATCGCTACGCCTGTCTTTCTGCGGTTCGTGATGAAGCGATGAAGCGTCTCAGCCTGAGCCGCGACCGGTCCCACGCGGGCGACGTTCGCAAACGTACGAGGCGTTTGAAGGAAGCCGACGCCGTGGCCCGTCGCCGGCGCATCGACGACCACGAGGTCGTAGGGATCGGTCCCTTTGACTCGTCGCTCGTCGAGCGCGAGCTCCCAGATCTTCCCGATCGTGACCAGCTCGCGCAGCCCCGGCGTTGCGGCCGCGAGGTAGGTGAAGAGCTTTGAGCGAAAGAGGAGGTCGCGCATCGCCTTCACCTTGAGTGCGAGCAGGACGTACTCGCGCATCGCCTCGTCCGGGTCGATCGAGATCCCGAAGAGGTTGGGGCGTAGCTCGGTCTCTTTGAAGCCGACCCTGCCACGGTGAAAGGCATGCGATATGCGCTCCTGCGAGGCAACCTCGCAGACGATCGTGCGCTTTCCCGATTCAGCGCCCTTGAGGCCGAGGGCGAGGGCGACGGTCGATTTGCCCACGCCCCCCTTTCCCGTGACGATCACGAGCCGCTTGTCGAGAAGGTCCCGTGGCATCGGTGCCGGGCGATCCTTGCACGCGTCCTTCTTTGCACGGGAAGGAAAGGCCGGAGTAGATGCGAATAGTCGCGAGCGTATGGGTCTTTTTAATCGTGCATCTCGTCATTCGGGCGGATACGGCGACGGACACGGTCCGGCGACCGAAGGCCGCGAATCAACGCACGACGCCGACCTCGGCGCCGAACTCGCCGAGTTGGGGGAGGTCGTGCCCGAGCACCCGGAGCCCGTGGCGACTGAGGGGTCAGAGCCTGAGGTGACTGAGGAGTCAGAGCCCGTGGCGACTGAGGGGTCAGAGCCCTCGCCCACGCACGGAGAGGCCGACGGCCTCGCCATAGAGGGGTCAGACCCCGGCTCGGATGCTCCGGACGACGTCGTCGAAGAGCTTGAAGGTGTTGAGGAGACTGAGCCCGAGGAGGTCGAGGTGAAGGAGTTTTCGAGGGCGGGGTCTGACACCTCTATGCCAACGGCTACAGCTCCCGTCAGCGCCGGCGAGGTGTCTGACCCCACCGTCGCCGAAGACCCTGATGCCGGGCGCATCAACTTCGAGGACGCACTCTCCCCGCGGCGTGGGGCGATCAGCGCCGGCACTCCCGACGACGCTCCGGCGGAGCGCCCGACGGGAAGTGCCAAGGTCATCTCGTTCGCAAACCAGAAGGGCGGCGTTGCAAAGACCACGACGACGCTGAACCTTGCCGTGGCTTTCGCGGAGTCGGGTCATCGAGTCCTCTGCATCGACCTCGACCCCCAGGGCAACCTGACGATGAGCCAGGGCATCGACCCCGACAAGGTCGAAAAGTCGATGTACGACGTCCTCGTCCACCACGTCTCGCTCAAAGAGGTGATCCAGCATCGTGAGATCGACATCGCCGTCGCGTCGATCGATCTTGCCGGTGCAGAGATCGCGATGTCGACGCAGATCGGTCGCGAGCGTTCGCTCGAGAAGGCGATCCGCGAGATCCAGTCGGACTACGACTTCATCTGCATCGACACGCCGCCGAGCCTCGGTCTCTTGACCGTGAACGCGCTCACGGCCTCGGACAGGGTGATCGTGCCGGTCCAGTGCGAGTACCTCTCGATGCGCGGGCTCATGCAGCTCCAGAACACGCTCGACATGATCCGCGAGAATCTCAACCCCCGGGTCCAGATCGAGGGCATCCTGCCCACGATGCTCGACTCCCGCACGGTGCACGCGAAGGAAGCAGTCGAGATCCTCGAAGAGAACTTCGGGGAGCTCGTCTTCAAGTCCCGGATCCGCAAGGCGATCAAGTTCGCCGAGGCGCCGGTGCGCGGCGCCAGCGTCCTGAAGTACGATCCCAAGTCGAACGCCGCGGACTACTACCGGGAGCTCGCCAAGGAGGTCTTGACCCATGGCGCGACGTAAGAGGGCAAGCATGAGGGAAGGTCCCCTCGCCGACCTGTTTCGCTCCACGGAGGAGCCGCAGGATCCACCCGAAGCCCCCGCGCTTCCTCCGCGCCCCGACGAGCGCGAACGAAACGATGAAACGCGCGTAATGCCCGCGGTACCCGAGCCGGGGTCTGACCCCTCAAAGCCAACGCCGTCGGCCCAGCAGGACAGCGGCGAGGGGTCTGACCCCACAGGGGACGCGACCTCTGACCCCTCATCCGCCCGACCGCCGATCTTCGACATCGAGGACGATGACCCGGTCGTCGAATCGACGGCGCCGGGCGCAAAGGAGCGCCTGTCGCGGATCTTCGCCGAGGACGCCGAGCCTTCAGCCGCGATGTACGGTCGCGCCGAGCCCGACTACACCCGAAGCTCGGAGACCGTCGGCCCCCATGCGCCGGTAATCCGCGTCGTCGGGGTCGGCGGCGCCGGCGTGAACGCCGTCAACCGGATGGTCGAGGCCGGGATCCCAGGCGTCGAGTTCATGGCGATCAACACCGACCTCCAATCGCTTCAGCAGTCCCTGGCCGACGTCACTGTGCATCTCGGCACAGGTGCCAGCCGGGGACTCGGTGCCGGCTCGAATCCCGAGCTCGGCTACCGCTCGGCCTTCGAGGAGCAGGACAAGATCAAGCGCCTCCTCAAGGGCTCAGACATGGTCTTCGTCGCCGCCGGCGCAGGCGGCGGTACCGGAACGGGTGCGGCGCCGGTCGTCGCTCGCCTCGCACGCGATGTCGGCGCGCTCACCGTCGGCATCGTCACCAAGCCGTTTCGCTTCGAGGGCACCCGCCGCGCGACCCAGGCCGACGACGGGGTGGACGCACTGGCCTCGGAGGTCGACACGCTGATCGTGGTTCCGAACGAGAAGCTCCTCTCGGTCTTGGCGACCAACACCACGATGATTGAGGCCTTCCAGGTCGCCGACGACGTCTTGCGCCAGGGCGTGCAGGGAATCTCAGAGCTGATCACCCTTCCTGGCCTCATCAACCTCGACTTCGCCGACGTGCGGACGACGATGCGCGACGCCGGCCAGGCACTGCTCGGCATCGGCATGGGCGGCGGCGACAACCGGGCCGTGACCGCGGCTGAGAAGGCCGTCTCGTCGCCGCTGCTCGAGACGTCGGTCACCGGCGCGCGCTCGATCCTCCTCTCGATCACATCGGGCCCGGACCTCACGCTGCTCGAGGTCTCCGACGCGGCAAAGGTCGTTCAGGAGGCCGCGCACCCCGACGCCAACATCATCTTCGGGGCCAACATCGACGAGTCGCTCGAAGACCAGGTGTGGGTGACCGTCATCGCCACCCGTTTCGACGGCCGTGGCCGCCGCGCCGACGGCTCCGCGGGCTTGAAGCGCGAGGCCGGAACGACTTCGACCTCGACGCGGCGCCCACCCGAGCGCCGGGTAGGCACCGCGCCGGAGTTCGAGTCGCGCCCGCGCGACCTCGAGCTCGACGTACCCGAGTTCGTTCCCGGCCGCAACTAGAGCTCGGCCAAGAGCTCCTCGAGGCGGTCGTACGTCTCGTTCATTCCGACCTCCATGCCGGAGCCGAGCATGCCGTCGCGCTCTTCAGGGAAGTGGAACGTGGAGGTGGCTACCACTCGCGTGCGCCCGTCGCCGAGGTCTTCGAGCTCGACCGCGTCGACCGAGATGTAGCCGGGCATGCCATCCCACTCGAAAGTCTGGACGACTCGCTCGGGCTTGTCGAGCACGCGGAACACGCCGCTGAACCCGTGCGACTCGTCCTCGCCCTCGGTGACGAAGCGCCAGCGTCCTCCGACTCGGACATCCATCTCCTCGACCGTGGTCGTGTCTTGGCGCCGGCCCCACCACCTCGGGATCAGGTCGGGGTTCGTCATCGCCTCGTACACCTTTTCGCGGGGCGCGTTGAACACCCGCTCAGCTCTGAGCTCGCGCTCGCCTATGGCCTCAACCTGGATCCTTCCGCTCTGCGTCTCACTCATCGTGAGCTCCTTCCTTTGTCTTTTGAGCTGCTTTAGCAGCGAAAGCAGCGTTGTGCCGTTGGTTGTGTTGACTTTCCACCAGTCCTCCGAGGCGATCGAGCCGCTCCTCCACGGCCGCGCGGTGGCGTTCCATCCACCACTCGACCGGATCTGGGCCAGCCGGGTCGAGCGAGCAGCGTCGCTCGCGCCCGACCTTCTCCGTCCGGACGAGACCGGCTTCTTCGAGCACGCCAACGTGCTTCTTCATGCCCGTAAGGGACATGCCAAAGGGCGCCGCGAGCTCTGAGATCGTCGCGCCGCCAATGACCAGCCGGTCGAGAACCGCCCGGCGCGTCGGGTCTGCCATCGCGCCGAAGGCCCGGTCGATTCGCTCTCGTTGATACTGAACCATCTAGTTCAGTATTACACATTACGCAAAGCGATGTCGTCTGGGCCCAACGGTCGGTCGCGAGAGACGTCACTTCGTACCCGGCAGCCGCCGCCGAGCCTAAGCTGCGCGCTATGAGCGAGGGAGTCGTCGCCGGCGGTCACCCCGCCACGGCCGAGGCGGGAGCGTGGGCGCTCCGGCAAGGGGGAAATGCGGTGGATGCCGCCGTAGCGGCGGTGCTGATGTCCTTCGCCTCGGAAAGCCCGCTTACGGGACTCGGCGCGGGCGGCTACATGCTCGTCCATCAAGACGGGCGCTCGGATGTGCTCGACTTCTTCGTCGAAGCGCCCGGCAGAGCAGGCACGAAGCGCGTGTCCGAGCTGGTGCCGGCCCCCGTGGCATTCACCGACTCAGTCACCCAGATCTTCAACATCGGCGCCGCGTCGTGCGGGGTCCCCGGAAACCCGGCAGGACTTGAGCTGGCGATCCGGCGCTTCGGCTCGATGAGCCTCGCAGACCTCATCCCGCCCGCGGTGTCGGCGGCGCGCGAGGGCGTGGAGGTCAGCGCGACCCAGGCGTACCTGTTCCGGATCCTCTCGCCGATCCTGACCCATGGTCCCGAGGCGGCGGAGATCTACGCTCCGGGCGGAAACCTTCTCGGCGAGGGTGATTCGTTCCGCTTTCCCGAGCTCGGCGACGCGCTGGAGCTCTTTGCAGCCGAAGGATCTGCGCCGTTCTACGAAGGCGGGATCGCCCGCGAGATCTCCGAGTGGGTGCTAGAGCGAGGCGGCACGCTGGCACCTGACGACCTCGCGGCCTACGAGCCGATCGCGCGCGAGCCGGTGAAGGCAACGTTCCGGGGGCGCGAAGTTCTCACGAATCCGCCCCCGTCGTCGGGCGGCACGCTGATCGCGTACGCGCTTGAGCTGCTTGAGCGGCTCGGCTCGGCCGGGGTCGAAGACACGGTTGCCGTGATGGCCGCCGCGCAAGACGCTCGTTCCGAGAGCTTCACGGCGGACCTGGCACGCGAAACATTTACCGCCGAGTTTCTCGATCCCGCACAGCTCGACCTGGCAGCGCGGCAAGCGTCGAGCCGACTCGGCTCGACGACGCACATCACAGCGGTTGACGCCAACGGAGGCTGCGCGAGCGTTACCTGCTCGAACGGGACCGGCTCAGGCCTCATCGTGCCAGGCACCGGCGTGCACGTGAACAACATGCTGGGCGAGGAAGACCTGAATCCCCAGGGCTTCCATCGATGGGAGGCGGGGTCGCGCCTTCCTTCGATGATGTCGCCGACGCTGATCCTGTGCGACGGCGAGCTCGAAGCGGGACTGGGAAGCGCCGGTTCGAATCGCATTCGCTCGGCGATCCTCCAGACGATCCTGCGATTGGTGGCAGACGAGCTCGATGTGACCGACGCGGTGGAAGCGCCGCGCGTCCATTTCGAGTCCGGCGCGCTCCATGCCGAGCCGGGCGCTGACGCATCGGCCCTGACCCGGATCGAGAGGCGCGGCATCGCTGTCGAGCGCTGGACCGAGCGCAACATGTTCTTCGGAGGCGTCCAGGCCGTCGCCCGGGATCCCGAGACCGGCGAGCTCAGCGCGGCGGGCGATCCCCGCCGCGGCGGCGCCGTCGCTTACGCCTAAGGCGGCCCAGGGCCTCGTTTAACCGAAGCTGACCTTGCCGTTCATCTTGGCCCGCTCGGCGATCTCACGCGAGCGCTTGAGCATGCCGACGAGGTCGTGGAGCGCCTCACCCAGAAGCTTCATCCGCTCAGCTTCCGAGCGCAGCTCGAGGAGGCGCTGCTTCGTCAGCACGGGCAGCTCGACGCGGGCCGCGATCGCGTAGGCATCGCTGTCCTCGAGGCCCTCCAGCTCGGGCTCGGTCCCGGACACGCGGCGGACAAGGTCACTGAACGTCTCGCGGGCGTCGTCGGCAGCCTCAGGGTCTCCGGACTCTTCGCCGGAAGAGAGCGGCACGGCCTCGACCTCGCCGGCCGGGTAATCGGTGCCGTCGAAGCGCTCCAGGACCTTGAACGGCTCGACGCCTGTGACGACGATGTCCATGCGGCCATCCTCGAAGCGCTCCAGCACCTCGGTCACCTCTGCCGTACAGCCGATTCGCCTGGCGCTGCCGTCGTCATCGCGAAGGACGATGCCGAAAGGCTCCTCCATCTCGAGGCAGTGCCCGATCATGCGCTTGTAGCGCTCCTCGAAGATGTGAAGGGGCATGAGCTCGCCGGGCAACAGAACGACGGGCAGCTCGAACAGCGGCAACTCTTTTGAGGGGTCGTCCGCCATACGCAAAGTGTAAGCGCGACGCGGATTCCCAGGGGCGCACCTCGTCGTCAGACACAATGGCGCCTAATGTCCGTCGATTGGGAATCCGAAGGCCTCCTCGAGGGCACCGAGGGCAAGGCTCGCGAGGGCCGTCGCCAGCTCCTCTCAGAGCTCTACGAATCCGGACTGGGGCTGGAAGAGCTTCGCGAAGCCGTTCAGGAAGGGCGCCTGGTCTTGCTGCCCCTCGAGCAAGCGCTTGCAGGCGACGGGCCCCGCTTGGCCCAGGGCGAAGTCGCGGAGAGGTCGGGCGTCCCACTTGAGTTCCTCGAGCGAAACTGGCGCGCTCTCGGCATGTCTGCGCCGGAAGGCGAAGAGAAGATCTTCACAGAGCGCGACGTCGAGGCTGGGAAGTATGTGAAGCAGCTTCGCGATATCGGCATCCCCGATGACGAGATGCTCCAGGTCTCGAGAGTGATCGGCTTGACGATGTCCCAGTTGGCGGCGGCGAACCGAGGGCTGGGCGTTCGCGTGTTCGCCGAGGAAGGCGATTCGGAACTCGAGGTGGGCAAGCGGTTCGCCGCGATCGCCGAGGGCGTCGGGCCCCTGCTCGGCTCGATCCTCGAATACGCGCTTCAGCTTCACATGCGCGAGCAGATTCGCCACGACGCTTTCGCGTCCGCCGAGATCTCGGCCGAGGTCGAGGCGGGCCAGGAGATTTCGGTCGCGTTCGCCGACCTCGTCGGGTTCACAAAGCTAGGCGAGCGGCTCGACCCGGCCGAGATCGGCGACCTGACCGCAGAGCTCTCGGACATGGGTTCCGAGGTCGCCGGCGGGCCGGTGCGGCTGGTAAAGCTGATCGGAGACGCGGTGATGCTGACCTCTCAGGACGCGAAGTGCCTTCTCGATGCTTCGCTGGAGCTGGTGAAGGCCTCCGAGGAGAAGGGCGAGGGCTTCCCCCTCCTACGAGCGGGCATCGCGCACGGCCGTGTCGTGGCCCGGGGCGGTGACTACTACGGGCGGCCAGTCAACCTCGCCAGCCGCATCACCAACCTGGCGCGCGCTGGAAGCGTCGTCTGCGACGAGGCGATGTACGACGAGATCGGCGAGGACGGCTACCAGTGGTCGTTCGCCGGCGCGAGGCGCCTCAAGGGCATCGAAGGCGAGCAGAAGCTCTTCAGGGCGCGCCCGGCGGCCGAATCCGACCCCGAATGAGGCCAACCGTCCCACATACCCCACAGGAGGGGGTAACGCGGGACGTTTGCGGTTAAGCCGCGGTGAGGATCGCCTCGGCGGCGGATTCGCCCGAGCGGACGGCGCCGTCCATGTAGCCGCACCACTTCGTCGCGTATTCCGTGGCCGCGAAGTGCATCGGGCCGACGGGGTCGCGCAGGGCATGGCCGTGGCGGGCGAGCACGTTCGGGCCGAGGTTCGAGACCGGCCCGCCCTGCGACCACTCCTCGGCGTGCCAGTCGCGCTCGAGGAATCGCTCGGCGTTACGAGCCGGCGCGCCGAACAAACGAACGAATGTGTCGAGGGCCACGTCTCGCCGTCCGGCGTCGGGAAGCGCCTTGTACGACGCGACGTCCGCGCCACCGACGAAGCCAACCAAGGCCCCCGGCTTGCCTGCTGGCGGCGCGTTGTCGAACGTGATGCTCACCGGTCCCCTAGCGCTGACGCCCTCACCGCTCAGGCCGTTCTCGCGCCAGAACGGCTCCGCGTACGTCGCCGTCACCTTGATCAGGTTGCCGCCACGCCACGCGCGGACGAGCGCCGCGTGCGCCTCGGGCAGGCCGGGCTTAAACGCGATCCGCCCCAGCAGCGAAGGCGGCACCGCGATCACTGCCTGGCGAGCGCGGACGACTCCGCCGCCAGTGCCCGCGAGCTCGACTTCATCACCGCCCCAGCTCAAGCTGGTCACTCCGAAGCCGAGCGTGACGCGGTCGCCGAGATCGGCTGCGAGGCGCTCCGCAATGAGCGCCGACCCGCCCACGATGCGGTCTTGCTGCGCGCCGCCCTCGACGTCGAGGAGCTTCTCGAAGCCGCCGCCCGCCGCCATGTAGGAGAGCGCCCAGAGGAGCGACAGCTCATCCGGATGCGCGCCCCAGACGGTCTTCGTGCTCAGCTCGATCAACTCACGGCCGGCGCTCGTGCGCACGTTTGCCCTGAGCCAGTCACCGAGCGTCACCGAGTCGAGATCCGAAGCTCCCGGCGCATCCCATGGCGCTTCCGGATCGACCTTTCGCAACGCACGTCCCAGCTTGAAGCGCGCGAGAGCGACGTCTGCCAGGACGAGGGGAGAGAGCCTGGGGATCGTGCCGCGGTAGCGACGGAGCCGGCCGCCCCTCTCGATCACGTTCTGTCCGTCCGTGCGGGTTGGGAACGTCTCGAGTCCCAGCTCGGCGATCAGGCCGAGGATCCGGTCCTGCGTGGGCCCGACCCACTGGCCGCCCATCTCCGTGCTCTCGGAGTCCGAGATGGGTTCGTTCACCGTGCGTCCGCCGACGCGGTCGCGGGCTTCCAGAACGCGCACCCCGGCTCCGCCCGCTGCGAGCCGCCGCGCGGCGACGAGGCCCGCGATGCCCGCGCCGACGACGACGACGTCCGCTCGCTCCGGTGCGCTCATTGATCTAAGCGGGATCGCGGGCTATGCGTTCACCTTCGGCTAGGGCTTGCGGGCACTCAGGACGAGGTTGTAGAAGAGCTGCGGCGGCAGGCGCGGCTCGAGCAGCGCGACGTCCACCCGTTGCAGCGCGAGGTAGCTGCGGAAGGCAAAGAGCCGCCAGCTCCATGGCACGTCTTCGGGCTCGGCACTGGCTTCGAGGGATCGCAGGACCCAGCCGTACATGTTCGCCAGGAGCTCCTCGCCCTGGACGCGAACCTCGCTAAAGCCCGTCTCCCGCATCCAGGCCTTGAGCGTGCCGGGGTCGAACGCGTGCACGTCGACCTCGCTCTCAAGCGAGTGGTCGTGGCCGCACGCCTCGTCCCGGTCGTGGCCGTTAGCCGCCCTGGCCCCCAAGAGCGCCCGCCACGCCGGGGCGCTCGCGCTGCCGATTCGCTTCGGCACAGCCGCGATGCGGTCGCCGTGCCGGGACGGTTCACCGCAGAAGACGATCGCGCCGCCCGGCCGCAAGACGCGGTTGAACTCCCCGAAGGCGGTCGCGAGATCGGGGATGTGGTGAAGGACAGCGTGCCCGAGGACGAGGTCGAAGCTCTCGTTCTCGAAGGGGAGGCGCTCGGCGTCGGCCTGCTCCGTTCGGACCCGGCCGGCAAGCCCGAGCTCGGCCGCTGTCGCGGAGAGGCTCGCGAGCATCCCTGCAGACACGTCGGTCGCCACGAGGCTTTCGATCAGGCCCTCCTGCATGAGGTTCAGCGAGAAGTAGCCGGTTCCCGAGCCGATCTCGAGCGCATCCCCAAAGGCCTCGCCGGGCAACTCGCCCAGGGCCTTGCGGAGTTTTTGCAGCGTCTGGTCGCGACCCACGTCGCCGAAGTCGATGCCCCACTTCGCGTCGTAGGAGGAGGCCGCGGCGTCGTGGTAGCGCTCGTTGACGTCCAGGATGTGCTCGGGCGTCGCCGTGGGAGAGGCCGGCATGGGCAGGAGGGTACCCCCATACGATCGGCGCGCCGTGGATTACTTCCAGCAAGACCAACCCGAAGGCGTCCCGCCTCTTGCCCTCACCGGCGAGCGCACTCTGCCCGACGTGCCCGAGGAGAACTATTGGTACCGGCGCCACCTGGCCGTGTACGAATGGATCGCCGAGCGGACCCGCGGCTTGCGCGTGGCCGACTTGGCGTGCGGCGAGGGCTACGGGTCCGCGACGCTGGCCCGGACCGCCGCGGAGGTGGTGGGCGTCGACGCCAATCCCGAGGCGTTCGAGCACGCCCGGCTTCGCTACACGGCTTCCAACCTGCGCTTCGAGCGGAGGCTCGTTGAAGACTTCTCAGAGCCCTGCGACGCAGTTGTCTTCCTTCAGACGATCGAGCACGTCCACGAGCCCGATGTTCTGCTCGCTCAGATCGCCAAGGCGGCGCCGCTGGCATATGTCTCGACCCCAAACCGCCTGACGCTTGCGCCCGAGGGCGCCGAGAAGTCGGAGAACCCGTGGCATCTTCGCGAGTACACCGCCGCGGAATACCGCGAGCTTTGCGAGCCGCACTTCTCAGACGTGCGCCTTTACGGCCTCTTTCACGCGCGCAAGCTTCGTTTACACGAACTCGCGCTCGGGGTTGGCTGGGATCGCGTCCACAAGGCGGTGGGCTTGACCAAGCCTTTTTATGGCCGTTTCACCCCTGCGATCGCCGCAAGCGACTTCGCTCTTCGCGACGAAGCCGGCTGCGACCTGGATAAGGCACTCGACTTCCTGGCCGTCTTGAGAACGTGAGCGTCGCAGCCGGGCGCCCGAGGGGAATGCTCGCCCTCGTCCTTCATTCGCACATGCCCTACGTCGAGGGCTTTGGGACTTATCCGTTCGGCGAGGAATGGCTCTTCGACGCCGTCCTTCGCTCCTACCTGCCCGTGCTGGACGTCGCTGATCGCCTGACGATGACGGTGACGCCCGTGCTTGCCGACCAGCTCGAAGCGCCTGGTCTCGCGGAGCGCCTGCGCGCGTTCGCGGAGGAGTTTCGCCTCCGCTCATGCCTGGCCGACGCCTCAGAGCAGGACGGGGACTTTCGTGCCCCCTGCCTTGACGAGGTGGAGCGCTACCGGCGCGGACTTTCGCGTCTCGGCGAAGCGGATGGCCCCTTGGGCGTCTTTCAGGAGGCCAACCAGGAGGGCCGCGTTTCGCTCATGACCTCGAGCGCCACCCATGCGGTGCTGCCCTTGCTGGCGACCGACTCGGCGCGAGACTTTCAGATCGATGCCGGCGCTCGCTCGCACCGGCGCAGGTTCGGAGAGCCGGAGGGAATCTGGCTTCCCGAGTGCGCGTACGAGTCTGGCCTCGAGGATCTCGTCGCGCGTCACGGCTTGAGTCATTTCTGCGTCGACCAGTCAGCTCACATGGACGGGCTCGACGCGCTCCGCCCGATCGCAACAGAGGCCGGTCCCGTCGCTTTCCCCATCGATTGGGAGGCGGTCTCGTGGCTGTGGTCGCTTGAGGGATACCCCTCGGATCCCGTCCACACCGACTTTCACCGTGAGTCTCTTCGGGGCGCCCGCGTGTGGTCGATCGGCGGCGGGGTCCGCGATCCGGAGGCGGCGGCCCAAAGAGCGCGCGAGCAGGCCGGCGAGTTCCTCGCTTCCGTCTCGGCACGGCTGGCGGAACACCGGGAGCACGCGGGGTCGGCAGGTCTGTGCGTGTTCGCGATCGACACGGAGCTTCTCGGGCACTGGTGGTGGGAGGGACCCGAGTGGCTCGCCGAGGTGGTGCGTGCGGCCGATGCCCACGGAATCGAGCTCGTGACCCTTGCCGAAGCGCTCGAGCGGGTTGAGCCGAGGGCGCGTCCGTTGGCTAGGTCGAGCTGGGGGGAGGGAAAGGACCTTTCGACCTGGGACTCCCCCGCGGTTTCCGACCTGGTCTGGGGCGCGCGGCGCCTCGAACTGCGGCTCTTGTGCGAGCTGGCGAGGCGCGACGTCCCCAGGGAGCGCGCCGAGCGTGCGGCGCGAGAGCTGCTTGCCCTTCAGGCGAGCGACTGGGCGTTCCTCGACAAGCGCCGGCAGGCCGGGGACTACCCCTACGAGCGCGTAACCGATCATGCTCAGGCACTCCTCGACGCCATACACTCCGCGCCCGCTCCAGCGCCGAATCTCCGAAACCTGGCGCCTGATCTCAGCCTCGCCACGCTGACCGCCCCATGACCCAAGACTCAACGCAGCGGATCCTCATCCTTTCCTGGGAGTATCCGCCCCTCATCGAGGGTGGCCTCGCGCGCCACGTCCGCAAGCTCTCCGAAGCTCTCGTCGACCGCGGCACGGAGGTCCACGTGCTCACGCGCGGCGGGGAGGAGTCGCCCGCCGAAGAGGTGGTCGGCGGTGTCCACATCCACCGGGTGATCGAGCCGAAGCGCCCGACGGAGCTCACCGAGTTCGTCGCCTGGGTCGAGCGCATGAACTCGGACATGCTGGCCGCGGGCGTCGAGCTGGGTGACCGCTTCGAGTTCGGCCTCGTGCACGGTCATGACTGGCTCGTGGCGATGGCCTGCGACCACCTCGCCCGCCGTTTCGCATGCCCGCTCGTGACGACTATCCACGCCACCGAGCACGGCCGCCATCAGGGCTGGGTCGACAAGCACCCGCAGTCCTATATCCACGGCGTCGAGCGGTGGATCACAAACCGGGCCGACCGGGTGATCGCCTGCTCCTACTACATGCGCGAGCAGGTCGCCGACATCTTCGGCGTCGACGAGGAGCGGATCTCGGTGATCCCGAACGGGATTGACCCAGGCGACCTCCGCTACGGCGAAGAGCCGGAGCTGGCGCGCATGAGGGCAGCCTTCGCCGAGCCGGACGAGAAGCTGGTTCTCCTGATCGGGCGCCTCGTCTACGAGAAGGGCTTCCAGCTCGCGCTCGAGGCGATGCCGCGCGTGATCGCCGAGGCGCCCGGTACCCGCTTCCTGGTCGCCGGCTCGGGCACGCACGAGGACGAGCTCAGAAAGCAGGCCGAGGAGCTCAGGCTGACCGAGCACGGCACCTTCTTGGGCTGGATCGGCGACGACGTCCTTCACTCGCTCTACCGGATCGCCGACGTCTGCGTGGTGCCCTCGATCTACGAGCCTTTTGGCCTCGTCGCGCTCGAGGCGATGGCGTCGGGCTGCCCCTGCATCGTCGCCGACACCGGTGGTCTGCGCGAGGTCGTGCCTGACGACGCGGCCGGGCTTCGCTTCCGCGCCCGCGACCCGGAAGCGCTCGCGGACGGCGCGATCAGAGTCCTTCGCGACGAGAAGCTGGGCGAGCGCCTGATCGCCGAGGGCCTCGACCACATCCGCAGCTTCGATTGGGCCGACGTCGCCGCCGATACCGCAGAGCTCTACGCGGAGCTCGCCGGCGTGGGCCGCGCCTAAGCGGGGACAGTCCCCGCTCACATTTCGGCGCCGGGCGGCCTGAGGGTCCGCGGCCCTTCCGGGTCGGGCTCGACCGGATTGGGCCACGTGAGCTCGCGTGGGGCCTCGCGCATGCGGATGACCCGGGCGGGGATGCCTGCGGCGACTGCGTTTACCGGGACGTCGCGCGCGACCACCGCGCTCGTGCCGATGACGGCGTTGTCGCCCACCTTGACGCCTCGCAGGAACGCGGCCCCGTAGCCGATCCAGACGTTCGCGCCGATCACGACGTCGCGCTTGTAGATGCCCTGCAGTCGAATCGGCCGCTCGACCTCGACCATGCCGTGATCGAAGTCGATGAACATGGTCCGATCGGCGATCACGCACTGCTCGCCGATCGAGACCCGCTTGTAAGCCGAGATCGTCGCGTCCTGGCCGATCACCGTCTTGCGGCCGATCTCGACCTCGCCCTCGTGGCAGCGGATCTTCGTGCCGTCGCCGATCCAGACGAAGCGGCCGAACTTGATCGTCCCGCGCTTCGCGATCTGAAGCTCGAGCCGCTTGCCGAAAAAGACGGGCCCGTCGGTTTCCCAGCGCCAGCCCGCGCGGGTGAAGAAGCGCCGCCAGAAATAGCGCCAGAGGAGCACCGCGTAGCGGCGATTCAGCATCCCGTTGCGCCGGGCAAAGGCAAGAAACCTCATGGGGCGGGGACTGTAATGGGGTCTGGCACCTCTACCTGGGGTCTGGCACCTCTACTCCACCGGGCCGAGCCTCTAAGGATTCCGTGAGGTGCCTGACCCCTCTGACGCCCCGTGAGGTCCCTGCGCCCCTCATAGACTCGGCCACCGGATGACCGAGGCCTCCACGTCAAGAAAACCGCTCCACGAACGCCTTCTCGCAGGCGATCGGCGCGCGCTGGCCCGGGCCATCAGCTTGGTCGAGAACCGCGATCCAGCTGGCGACGAGCTGGTCGCAGAGCTCTTTCCACGAACGGGCAAGGCGCGCGTGACCGGCATCACGGGCCCGCCCGGGGTGGGCAAGTCCACTCTGATCGGGTCGATGACCAAGCTGCTTCGCGAGGGCGGGCGCACGGTTGGGGTGCTGTCCGTGGACCCCTCTAGCCCGTTCACACGCGGCGCCGTGCTCGGAGATCGCATCCGGCTCTCTGACCACTTCCTCGACGAGGGGGTCTTCATTCGCTCGATGGCCTCACGCGGAGCGCTCGGTGGCCTGGCCGAGGCGGCACTTCAGGCGGCGCTCCTGATGGACGCTGCGGGCAAGGACGACGTCCTGCTCGAAACGGTCGGTGTGGGTCAGGGCGAGATCGACGTCGTCGATCACGCCGACACGATCGTTCTCGCGCTCATGCCCGGATCGGGCGACTCCATCCAGGCGCTCAAGGCGGGCGTCATGGAGATCCCCGACATCATCGTCGTGAACAAGGCGGACCACCCCCAGGCCGACACGATGATGCGCGAGGTGCGCGCAGTGCTTTCGCTTGGACCCCAGCGTTCGTGGCGAGTGCCTGTCGTCCGCACCGAGGCGGCGAACGGCGAGGGCATCGAAAAGCTGCTCGAGACGATCACGGAGCACCGCGCGCACATCGAGGAGGAAGGAACCCTCGAAGAGCGCCGCGCTCGCAACCTGCGCGCCGAGGTGCTGGGGATCGCCGCAGCGCGGATGCGCCGCGAGCTGGAGCGGCGAACCGAGGAGGACCCTGAGTGGGCGGAGCTTCTCGCGAGCGTCGTACGGCGCGAGACGGACCCCGCCACCGCCGCTCGCAAGCTGCTAGAAAAGTCGCTCGATGGCTGAGGAGAAAGACGCGGCGCCCGAGCAGGCAGACGATGCCGAGAGCACGCCAGAGAATGCCGAGGAGACTCCGGTCGTAGAGACCGATGGCACGCCGGGCGAGGATCCGTCGCTCGCTTGGAAGGGCCACAAGCTCGACGAGATGGGTGGGGCACAGGTAGGCCGGGTGGAGCGCGCGCTCCTGGACGAGGCGACCGGCGAACCGGTGTGGTTCATCGCACGAATGGGCCGCTTCGGCCACTACTGCCTCGTGCCGGCACAAGACGCGGTCGTCGCCATAGAGCGAGTCTGGGTTCCCTTCACGCGCGATCAGATCCGTCGCGCGCCCCGCGTTGATTCCGGCGGCACACCGCCAGCCGAGGTCATGCAGGCGACGATCGAGCACTACGGCCTCGCCGCCACCAACACGTCGTAGCCGCGCACGTCGGGCCAAATCCGTGCCGCACGAAGGGTTAGTGGGGCTATAGCCCTGTCAACGCTTCGAGCGAGGCTCGGACTTGAGCCAGGTAACGATCTTGCGGAGGATGCGCTCGCAGAGCTCGGGTTCGTAGCGCACTTGACCGTGCGTGAATCGCACCGGGGTGTCACCGGCGGCGAGGTGAGCCTGATCGCGTCTTCGATCGCGGTGCTGCTCGGCTGGGGTCCGGTGATAGCGCAAGCCGTCGGTTTCGACCACCAGGCCCAAGTCCGGCCATAGGAAGTCCACTTCCCAGCCGTTTCGCATGACGCAGGTCTGCGGCATGGGCAATCCCGCCCGCCGCGCGATCGGCCGAAAGCGCCGCTCGAGCTCCGAGCGACTCATCGCATACGTGCGACGGTCGAGCGCCTCACGAAGCGGCCGGACGCCGACCACGCCAGCGAACGCGTCGAGCTCGGCTCGCAAGGTTTGGGGGTCAATCAAGTCTTTCTTGTCCGCCTGGTTGATCGCCCTTTCGAGCTCGCCAAGCGAGAGTCGTGGCGCGATCTGAAGGAGGGCAACCACGACGGACACACCGGGGATTCCTTTGTGCTCGATCTGGTGGGCGGCGGGAATGTTGGAGCGGTGGACCCGCAGACCACTAATGCGCCGTGCGCACCGAGCCGGGATAACGACCTCGATCCTGCCCCCCGCAGGATCGCGAAAACCCAGGTGCTCGGCCATGCTTTGTCCACAGAGCAGCGCCCCATCGCCCGCCGCAAGGACCGCCGCCAACCACCTCCCCTGGTTGCTCAGTTCAGGCCTGCCGACGGCGTAGACCCCGCGATGCACGATCCGAAGGCGCCCCGTATCTAGCCGATGCTGTATGGCGTCCGGGGTAAAGCCAAGGTCAAGCAACTGAGCCCTGGTGATTACCCAGAACTGCTTCGCAGCGAGAGCCCATGCCGCGGCGGACCGTGCTTGAAAACTTGGCAGTGCTATAGCCCTGTCAAGGCTTCAAGCCTCCGGATTTCGCCCCCTTAGTGCCCGTCGTCCCGGGGTGGCGGCTCTATTGCGGCGCCGGCGCCTACAGCCCAAGGCCGCGCGCGATCACCATCTGCTGCACCTCGTCGGTGCCCTCGCCGATCGTGAGGATCTTCGCGTCGCGGTAGAAGCGGCAGACGGGGTACTCCTCGATGTAGCCGTAGCCGCCGTGGATCTGCACCGCCTCCTCGCACGCGCGGACCGCGAGCCGGCCCGTGATCAGCTTCGCCTGCGCCGCGGTGAGCGTGAACGACTCGCCGGCGTCTTTCTGAATTGCGCAGCGATAGGTGAGTAGACGCGCCGCCTCGAGCTGCGCCGAGATGTCCGCGATCTTCGCCTGGATCGCCTGGAACTTGCCGATCGGCTGGCCGAACGCCTTGCGCTCGTTCGCGTAGGCGATCGCCTCGTCGAGTGCGCCTTGGGCGAGGCCGACACCCATCGCCGAGACGCCGATTCGCCCGCCGTCGAGGATGTGGAGGAACTGCTTGAAGCCGTCGCCGCGACGGCCAAGGAGATTCTCCTCGGGAACCCGCGCCCCGTCGAACGAAAGCGGGCGGGTATCTGAGGCGTTCCAGCCCATCTTCCGGTACGGCTCGCCGGGCTCGTAGCCGGGCGTCCCGTTCGGAACGATGATGTTCGAGATCTCGGGCCTGCCGTTGCCCGAGTCCGTCACCGCTGTGATCGTCACGCAGGCCGAGATGTCGGTGCCCGCGTTGGTGATGAACTGCTTCGCGCCGTCGATCACCCACTCGCCGTCCTCCAGCTTCGCGCGCGTTCTCGTTGCGCCCGCGTCCGAGCCCGCGTCGGGCTCGGTCAGGCCGAAGGCGGCAAGCTTCCGGCCCGCGCACAGCTCAGGCAGCCACTCCTCCCTTTGCTCGGTCGTTCCCCAGAGGCTGATCGGCATCGTCCCCAGCGACGTGTGGGCGGCGAGGGTGATGCCCACCGAGGAGTCGACCCGTGCGAGCTCCTCGACGGCGAGCGCGTAGGCGAGCGTGTCCGCCCCCCCGCCGCCGTATTCCTCGCTGAAAGGGATGCCCATGAGCCCCAGCTCGCCCATCTTCGCGACGAGCTCGTAGGGGAACGACTTGGTGCGATCGAGCTCCTCGGCCACCGGGGCAACCTCGTTCCGGGCGAAGTCGCGAACCGTGTCGCGAAGCAGCCGCTGCTCGTCGGTGAGCGAAAAGTCCATTGGCGGCGCCGAGTGTATGGCGCACCTACGGTCTCTTAACCTGCTCGCGATGCCTCAGCCTCAGGTGCCCACGCTTCGCCTCGGCCGCACGCTTCGGGGTGGGATCGCACCCTCGATCTACGGCCTGGTCGAGCGCGGTGTGCTCAAGCGACCCGAGCTGGCGGCGGCGGTCAACGGTGGTGTCCAGCTCCGCTTTCTCGACGGCTATCCGCCGGTGGCGATGGTGTTCGAGCCGGGGCGGATCGAGGTGAGGGACGGCGAGCTCGAGCGCCCCGATCTCACGGTGAGCGCGGGGCTTGCCGACGTCGTCCTCCTCACGACGGCTCCGCTTCGCATGGGGATGCCGAGTCCGGTGAACGCGCGCGGGCGCGCCGTGCTTCAGAGGATGGCGCGAGGACAGATCCGCCTCTCCGGGAATCTCGGACTCGCGCGCGCGATGCTCGAGCTCATGCGGATCGACGTGCCGGAGGCTCGCTTCGCGAAGCCGCCGGAGGCTGCGCCCGCCGGAGATCCCGCGGCCTGGATCGACGTCCTGACCTGAGGGGTCCGGCCCCTAAGCCTCCGCGAGCTCTTTCGCGAGCGCGACCAGCAGGCGCACTCCGTATCCCGTCGGCCCCTTGCCGGCGTATTCGCGCTCGGAATCCCACGCCGTGCCCGCGATGTCGAGGTGGACCCAGGGTTTCGAGTCCACGAACTCCTCGAGGAAGGACCCGGCGTAGATCGTGCCGGCCTCTCGCTTGGATGCGGCATTGGTCAGGTCTGCGACGGTGCCGGTCGTGAGCTTCTTGTAGTCGGGGTGGAGAGGGAGGCGCCAGGCCAACTCCCCCGTGCGCTCGGCCACGGCCTCGACCGTCTGCGCGAAGTCGTCATCGTTTGAGATCAGCGCGCTGTAGGTCGAGCCGAGCGCGATCAAGACAGCCCCCGTCAGGGTTGCGAGGTCGATGACCCTCGCCGCGCCCTGCTCGCGGACGCACCAGGTAAGCGCGTCGGCCAGGATGAGGCGCCCCTCCGCGTCGGTGTTATTGATCTCGACGGTCTTGCCGTTGAGCTGGGTGATCACGTCACCCGGGCGCATCGAGTGGCCCGAGGGCATGTTCTCGGTCGAGGGCACGACCGCGACGATGTCGAGGTCGATGCCGAGCTCCGCGATTGCGCCCATCGCCTCGATCACGGCAGCGCCACCCGACATGTCCATCTTCATCTCGTGCATGCCGGCCGACGGCTTGATCGAGATGCCTCCCGAGTCGAACGTGACGGCCTTGCCGACGATCCCCAGCACCTCGCCTGAGCCACCGCCGTCATGCCGAAGCGTGATGAGGCGCGGCTCCTCGTCGGAGCCCGCGGACACCGCCTGAAGCCCGCCCATGCCGCGCGCTGAGATCTCCTCGCGGCCGAGCACCTCGCAGGTGAGCGAGTCGTGATCCGCCGCGAGCTCTTGCGCCCGCTCGGCGAGGGCCGTAGGCGTCGCGTGGTTGGCGGGCAGGTTCTGAAGCTCGCGGGCGTGGTTCTGAGCCTCGGCCGCGACCCGAGCCTCGCCGAGCGCCGGCTCGAGCTCGCCTGGATCGGAAACGCCGCCGAACACAAGGCGCGCGAGCTCGGGAGGAGTCGGCTCGTCGGGATCTTCAGAGCGAAAGCGGTCGAAGCGGTAGCTGCCGAGGATCACGCCTTCCGTGATGGCAGCGGCGGCGCCGTGCGGTTCGATCTCACCGGGCTCCACCGAGGCGAGGTCGAAGGCGATGCTTGCGGCACGGCGCTTCGACGCCTCTCCTGCGACGAGCGCGCCTGCGACCCGCAGGCGCTCGGCGCTCAGCTCCTCGGGCTTCCCGAGGCCAACGATCGCCAGGCGCCGGCCGGGCTCGGGGAACGCGACTACGAGCGTCTTGAAGGCGGCGTTGGCATCGCTTGCCCCCGGCGCGTGGGCGAGCTCGCCCGGGAGCCTTGAACCGTCGAAGAGGGCGATCGCATGAAGGTCAGCTTCGAGGTCCGAAAACGGCGTGGCTTGTGCTCCGACCTCCATTGGCCGAGCGAGTCTAGGGCCGCTCGCCATCGCCGGAATGCGTCCGCAATACGATTGTGCCCTCCCTTCCTCCGCTTCGAAAGGCAGCTTCCCAATGGCAAAGACCGTGATCCTCGGCACCGCTCGCACCCCCTTCGGCAAGATGGGCGGGTCCCTTGCCTCCAAGCAGGCGACGGAGCTGGGCGGGGCAGCGATCTCCGCGGCGCTCGAGCGCTCGAGCGTCGATCCCGAGCAGGTCCAGCAGGTGGTGTACGGGCAGGTCCTGCAGGCGGGCCAGGGTCAGATCCCCTCGCGCCAGGCCCAGATCGAGGCCGGGATCCCAAAGGAGGTGCCATCGGAGACCGTCAACAAGGTCTGCGCGTCGGGGATGCGCTCGATCGGCATTGCCGATCTCTCGATCCGCGCGGGTGAGCTCGAGGTCGGCGTGGCCGGCGGCATGGAGTCGATGTCGAACGCTCCGTACCTCTTGCCCGGCGCCCGCTTCGGCTTCCGGATGGGCGACGTCTCCGCGGTAGACGCGATGACCCACGACGGCCTCACCAACCCGTTCACCGACAAGCAGATGATCAACGAAGCATCAGAGGTCTCGAACGAGCTTGAGATCACGCGGCCCGATATGGACCGCTTCGCCGCTCGCTCACACCAGCTCGCCGCCAAGGCGACCGACGAGGGTCGGCTGGCTGATGAGATCGTGGGCGTCACGGTGAAGTCGCGGAAGGCCGAGACGGAGGTTGAGGCCGACGAGGCGATCCGCGCAGACACGACGCAGGAGTCGCTCGCAGGCCTGAAGGCCATCGGCGGACCCGATGCCACACATACCGCCGGGAACGCCCCCGGCGTCAACGACGGAGCCGCCGCGGTGGTCGTCGCTTCCGACGAGTGGGCGCAGGCGAACGGCAAGGACGTCCTCGCGACGGTCGTCTCCTACGGCCAGATCGCGGACGACTTCCCATACTTGGCAAAGACCCCGGCGAAGGCCGCGCAGCTCGCGCTCGAGAAGATCGGCAAGTCAGCGGAGGACGTGGACCTCTGGGAGATCAACGAGGCGTTTGCGTCGGTAGCGCTCAACTCGCTTCACATGCTTGGCGTCTCCGAGGACAACGTGAACGTGAACGGTGGAGCGATCGCCCTCGGCCACCCGATCGGCGCCTCGGGGGCTCGCATCGTCGGCGCTCTCGTCCACGAGCTCCGGCGCCGCGGTGGCGGTCTCGGTTGTGCCGCGATCTGCTCGGGCGGCGGACAGGGCGACGCGATAGTCCTTGAAGTTTCGGGCTAAAGACGAGGCCTGATGGCCCGCTCCGCTGCCTTCTTCGACCTGGACCGGACGCTGATGGCCGGCTCGTCCGGCATGGCCTGGGTCAAGGCGTCTTATGAGGCGGGGCTGATCTCCCGCTCGCAGATGCTGCGGTGGGCTCGCGACGGACTCGTCTTTCGCCTGCGGGGATCGACCGACGAGACCACGCAGGACGCGATGGAGAGGATCAAGGAGGTCTTGAACGGCGCTTCCGCGCGCGAGCTCGAACGGCTCGGGCCGCGGGTGCTCGCCGAGGTCCTGCCGCGGATCTACCCGCAGATGCTTGACGAGGTCTATTCCCATCGCGACGAGGGCCGCGCGACATTCATCGTGAGCGCCGCGGGCAACGATCTGGTCGAGCTCGTCGCACGGGTCCTGGGCATGGAGGGCGGGGTCGGAACCCGCTATGAGATTGACGCGAACGGCAACTTCACCGGGGAGCTTGACGGGCCGTTCATGTACGGGAAGGGAAAGCTCGAAGGCATCCGTAACTTCGCCGAGTCGCACGACATCGACCTCACGGAGTCGTGGGCCTATTCGGATTCGCATTCGGACCTGCCGATGCTCCGCGCGGTGGGCAAGGCCGTCGCGGTCAACCCCGACACCGAGCTCGCCGAAGTAGCGCGCGCCGAGGGTTGGCGGGTCATGCGATTCGAAAAGCTCGGGAGGCGCTTGGCGGTCGCTGCCGCCACTCTCACCGCTCTCGCCGTGGGGGGAGGCGCCGCGACGGTCGCGCGCCGCAGGAGCGCCGTTAGAGGATCGGCTCGATGAGGGTTACGCCTGTCGCTTGAGCTCGTCGAGCTTGCCAACGAGCTTCTCGGTCGTGCTCCAGCTGCGGATGGTGATGTCGGGATAGATCGGCGACTGGCTGATCCTTCCGAGCCGGCTACGCGTGGCTTCGGCCTTTCGCCGCGTGAAGTACACAACGCCTCTGCCCGGGAAGGCTTCGTCGACGCCCTCGCGGGTGGACAGCTCGTTCATCGCTAGGGCCGCGGTCAGGGGCGGCCTGAGGAAGATCACGTCTGAGAGGAAGGTGTCCGGCTTCTTGCCGAAGCCGCGAGGAGCGTCCCGCACGGTTCTTCGAAGGGAGGCCTCGGTGACCACAACTATCCGAGCGTCGTAGCCGAACTCACGCGAAAGCATCGCTTCGATGTCCTTGCCGAGGCTCGCCTGGCCCTGTCGGGGGGCTCGAAACAGGACGTTCCCGCTTGCGATGAAGGTCGAGACGTCCTCAAAGCCGTTCTTCGAGAAGCACCCCCGAAGGTCCCCCATCTTGATGAGGTTCTTGCCTCCGACGTTGATCCCTCGCAGCAGCGCGATATAGGCAGCCATCTCAGCGGGCGATTCCTGCGGCTCGGGCCTTGCCCATGCGGGTGGCAAGGCTCGCTGAGCCGAGCGTCATGAGCGTCTTGGAGGCGGGCAGCTTGTAGCCCGAGCGAGTATGGGGTGAGTAGACGATCTTGCCATCTCCCACCTCGACCCAGCCCGTATGGATGCGTTGCTCCTGGCCCACCATGCGCGGCTTGAACCAGTGCGACGTGAGCCCCGCGCGGCGGCCTCCGTCAGGGACGGTGCCTGCGGGAACCTCGAGCTCGAGACCTTGGTCGGTGGCGGATGCGCGGCTGACCGGAGCCACCTCGGGCATGCCATCGACGCCGCACCAGCCGATCAGCGTGTGGGGGAGGTGATCGATGTCCGCGGCCAGCTTCGCTGTGTCCTCGCGCGGCGAGGTCCCACCTTTCGGCGGCTTCTGCGGTCGCGGGCCTGCCGGTCGCGCCTGCCCGTAAATCTGAGGCGTGCCCGTCGCGTCGGTCGCGGGCCAGCTCACGATCCGCTCGATCTCAATCGTGATCGCCACCCGCTCCCAGTAGTAAGTGTTGAGGAGCCTGCCGCGGATCCCCGTGAGCCGTGGCCCCAGGAACCGGTCCCACTCGGGGGTGATCGACTCGAGCCACTGGCGATCCGGCTCGGAGTCGAACGCAGCGCGGCCCTGGACGAGCACGTAGCCGGGGCGGTCGGTGAAACCGTGCTCTCGCGCGTGGTAAGCGATCGCCACGCCCGGGTGCCGCCGGATCCGGTCGAGCTTCTTCCAGAGCGCCAGCGAGCTGGAGAGCGTGATCGTCCCCGCCTCGCGGTCGCGAATGCCTAGGGGTGCCATGGGCGTTATCACCACGCCCTTTGCCGGAGTCACGTATGCGAGGCCCGCCGCGAGGTCGCCGGCAAGGATCTCATCCACATCATCCGGCCATGTGACGGGCATGGCGCAAATCTAGAACCTCGACGGCCCCATCCGCCAGAATGCGGGCATGGGCGCGACCGAGAAGGCACGGACCCTCCACGACACGATGTCCGGGCATCCGGTGAAGGCGGTTTACACGGCCGAAGACCTCGATGGCTGGGACTCCGAGCGCGACCTCGGCCGTCCCGGCGAGTTCCCGTACACGCGGGGCCCCTACGAGTCGATGTACCGGGGGCGCCTCTGGACGATGCGCCAGTTCGCGGGCTTCGGCACGGTGGAGGAGACGAACGCTCGCTTCCGCTACCTGCTCGACCACGGGCAAACGGGGCTCTCGACGGCCTTTGACATGCCGAGCCTGATGGGCCTCGACTCCGACCACGACCGCTCGTTCGGCGAGGTGGGCGTCGAGGGGGTGGCCGTCGACACGGTGGACGATATGGAGACGCTCTTCGACGGGATCCCGCTCGACGAGGTCACCGTCTCGATGACGATCAACGCTCCCGCGGCGATCATGCTCGCGTTCTACGTCGTCGCCGCGGAAGAGAAGGAGATCTCGCCCGACAAGCTCGGCGGCACGATCCAGACGGACATCCTCAAGGAGTACATCGCCCAGAAGGAGTGGTGCTTTCCGATCGAGCCGGCCATGCGCCTCGTCACCGACATGGTCGAGTGGTGCTCGGCCGAGATGCCGCGCTGGCACCCGATCTCGATCTCGGGCTACCACATCCGCGAGGCAGGCTCGACCGCCCAGCAGGAGCTCGCGTTCACGCTCAAGGACGGCTTCACGTACGTCGAGCGGGCGATCGAGCGCGGCCTCGACGTCGACGCATTCGCTCCGCGCCTCAGCTTCTTCTTCAACGCCCATATCGACTTCTTCGAGGAGATCGCGAAGTACCGCGCCGCACGCCGGATCTGGGCGCGTGAGATGCGAGACACTTACGGGGCGAAGGACGAGCGCTCGATGCTCATGCGCTTCCACTCGCAGACCGCAGGCGTCTCGCTGACCGCTCAGCAGCCGCTCCTCAACATCGTCCGCACCGCGATCGAGGCCCTCGCGGGCGTGCTCGGAGGCACCCAATCGCTCCACACCAACTCCTTCGATGAAGCGCTGGCTCTCCCAACCGAAGAGGCGGTGCGCGTGGCGCTCCGCACGCAGCAGGTGATCGCTCACGAGACCGGAGTGGTCAACACCGCCGACCCGCTAGGTGGGTCCTACTTCGTTGAAAAGCTCACCGACGAGATGGAGGCGGCAGCGTACGAGTACTTCCACCAGATCGACGAGCTGGGAGGCATGGTCGCCGCGATCGAGACCGGCTTCCCGCAGCGCGAGATCGCCGACGCCGCGTTCACCTTCCAGCAGGAGGTCGAGTCGGGGCAGCGAACGATCGTCGGCGTGAACGACTACGTGCTCGAGGACGAGGTCGACCCCGCGCTGCACCGGGCCGACCCGGAGGCCGAGATCCGTCAGCGCGCCCGCCTCGAGGGAACGCGCGCCGCTCGCGACGGCGCGGCCGCGGAGGCCGCGATCGCGGCGCTCGTCCAGGCGGCTCGGGGGGACGCGAACCTGATGCCGCTCATCCTCGACTGCGCCCGCGCCCGGGTCTCCGAAGGCGAGATGGTCGAGGCGCTCCAGGGCGTCTTCGGCACCTACACCGAGCACCCGCAGTTCTGAGCGCTAGGTCGCCGCGGTCAGAGACACGCGCTCTCGCGCCAGCCGCTTGCGCAGCGCCGCGAGCCGCTTTCGGAAGACGACCACGTTCTTGAGCTTGATCTCCTCGTAGCCACGCACTATGTCCGGTAGCTCTGCCAGCTCGACAGCGCTGGCGTGCGAGTCGGGGCTCAGCGTCTCGCACGCCTCCTCGACCGCCTCGGAGTACTCACGGATCAGCTCGCGTTCGACCCTCCGCACCTTGGCGTAGCCGAACGGATCGAACGGCGTACCCCGCAGCCGGCGCCCGGCGCGAAGCACCCGGAAGAACGGAAGGAACCAGCGGCCGAGCCGGAGCTTTCGCTTCATCCCGAGCGCTCGCATGAAGGGCGGGTGGAGGTTGAACCAGACCTTCGCTCCCGGCCCGAATTCCCCGCGGAGCTTCGCCTGCTCGACGGTGTCGAGGTGAAGCCGCGCGACCTCGTACTCGTCCTTGTAGGCCATGAGCTTGTGGAGACCGTTCGCGACTGCCAGCGCCAGCCCGGACTTGCCCGGCGCGCGCTCGTTCTCTGCCACACGAACCGTCGCGACCGCATCCGCGTAGCGTCGCGCGTAGTGCAGGCCTCCATGAGCGATGAGTTCCGCGACTCGGATCTCGACGGCGCGACGAAGCTCGGGATCACTCGATCCCGCTGCGAGCTCGGCCAGCTCGAGGGCCGCGCCGGAAAGGTCCGGCTCCGCCGTCTCTTCGGTGGCCGGGCGAGTAGCCGCCTCGACCGCATCCGGTGCCGCGACAACCGCACGGCCCCAAGCAAGTGCGGCGAGGTTCGAATCGACAGCGGCTCCGTTGAGCCGGATCGCGGCCTCGAGTGCTTCGAGGGAGACGGGGAGGAGCCCGGACTGGTACGCGGCGCCGAGCGCAAGCATGTTCTGGCCGAGGTCCGAGCCGAAGAGGCGCTCGGAGAGCCCCTGCGCATCGAGATAGACGTTCCGGTCAGAGCAGCGTGACCCGCTCGATCGCATCGAGCTGGCCTGAAAGCTCAGGAAAGCGTTCGCTCGTGTCCAAGACCATCTTCCCGGTTGCGACTTCGCTGGTCGAGACCACGGCGACGGTGCGGTCGGGATGGGCGACCAGGAGGTTCTTCGGCGCCGTCGCGCCCAGGAGATCGAACGCCATGTAAACGTCGACGCTCCCCGCCGGCGCCTTGCTTGCGCTCGCGAGGGGTGCCGAGGTGATGCGGAGGTCAGAGGTCACGGGGCCGCCCTTTTGCGAAAGGCCGGTCTGATCGAGGCCCGAGACGTGGAGCCCATCGATCAGCGCCGCCATGCCGAGGATCTGGTTCACGGTGACGACGCCAGTCCCGCCGATCCCCATCATCCGAATAGAGCACTCATCGCTCGTAAGAGCGGGGGGCGTCGGCAAATCCGGCGGCGGCGAAGGCGCCTCGTGCTCAGCCTTCTTGCCGGGGATCACCGTGAGGAACGAAGGGCAGTCGCCCTCGAGGCACGAGAAGTCCTTGTTGCATGACGCTTGGTGGATCTGGGTCTTGCGGCCGAACTCGGTCTCGGTTGGGCGGACCGAGAGGCAGCCCGACTTCTCACCGCAGTCGCCGCAGCCCTCGCAGACGCGCTCGTTGATCCAGACCCGCTCGGCCGGTTCAACGGCCTTACCCCGCTTGCGCTTGCGGCGAAGCTCGGCCGCGCACTCCTGATCGTGGATGAGGACGGTCACGCCCTCGACCACCGCGAGCTCCTGCTGAGCGCCGAGCAGCTCGCCGCGATCCCTGACCTCTGCGATCCCGGCCAGCTTCACGCCCCTGTAGCGGCTGGGATCCTCGGTCGTGACGATGACGCGCTTTACGCCCTCGGCCTCGAACCAGCGAGTGAGCTCAGGAACGCTCATCTGCCCCTCGACGGCCTGGCCGCCCGTCATCGCGACGTGCTCGTTGTAGAGCAGCTTGTAGGTGACGTTCACGCCCGCGGCGACAGCGGCTCGGACCGCGAGCGAAGCGGAGTGGTGGAAGGTGCCGTCGCCCACGTTTTGGACGAGGTGATCGTCGTCGGTGAACGGAGCCATGCCGATCCACTGAGCGCCCTCGCCGCCCATCTGGGTGAGCCCGGTGATCTCGCCCTTGCCTTCGGGGTTGAGGAGGATCATCGTGTGGCAGCCGATCCCGGCGCCGACGAGCGTGCCCTCGGGCGCCGCGGTCGACGTGTTGTGCGGGCAGCCCGAGCAGAAGAACGGCGTCCGCGACGCCATCGGCAAGGAAGCGTCACGGCTTGCGATCTCGTCGAGGTGGCGGATATGCGCCTCGGCGGAGTCGAGCTTGACCCGCTGCGAGAGCCTGGCGGCGACGACGCGAGCGATCACGTCGGCGTCGAGCTCCAGGGTGCCGGGCAGAAGCTCGGCGCCGCGCTCGTCGCGCTTGCCGACGACGCGAGGCGCGTGGGGCGCGCCGTAGAGCACCTCCTTTAGCTGCGACTCGATGAACGGCTGCTTCTCCTCGATCACGAGGATCTCGTCGAGCGAGGCGGCGAACCGGTGGGTGATCTCCTGCTCGACCGGCCAGATCATCCCCAGCTTGAGGATGCGAACGCCCGCGCGTTCGAGTTCGCGATCGCCCAGCCCGAGCAGGCGCAGCGCGTGGCGCAAGTCGAAATAGCTCTTGCCGGCGGCGACGATTCCAAGCCATCCATACCGCGCGCCCTCGATTCGGTTGACGGGGTTGGCGCGGGCGTACGCGAGCGCGAGCTCGTGGCGGGCGCCGAAGAGCGACGCCTCCATCTCGACCGACTGCGGCGCCAGCAGGTGCCCGCTCGGCACATGGCCTTCGCCTTCGATCGGAGCGGGCAGGACGGGCGAGACGCGGGCGGGGGAGACCTCGGCCGAGGCGAGCGCGTCGGCGACGTTGGTGACGATTTTGAGGCCGCTCCAAAGGCCGGACGCGCGCGAGCAAGCGTACGCGTGGAGGCCGAGGTCGAGGACGTCCTGGACGTCGCCTGGGTAGAAAACCGGCATGTGCAGGCTCGCGAGCGCAGACTCGGAGGCGCTCGGGATCGTCGAGGACTTGCAGCTCGGGTCGTCGCCAACGGCGGCAATCGCGCCGCCCGTCCGCGAGACGCCGACGAAGTTCCCGTGGCGAAGGGCGTCCATCGCGCGATCGAGGCCGGGCGCCTTTCCGTACCAGAGCGCGAGCACCCCGTCGTACCTGGCCCCAGGCAACGCTGCGGCGAGCTGGCTGCCCCAAGCGCTCGTCGCGCCAAGCTCCTCGTTGAGCCCGGGGACCAAATGGACGTCGTGCTCGCGGAAGATCTCCGAGTGCGCCTGGAGCTCCTTGTCGAACCCGCCGAGGGGAGACCCCTGGTAGCCCGACACCATCGTCGCGGTCCTGAGGCCCGCACGCCGGTCGGCGCGGTGCTGATCAAGAGGTACGCGGGCGAGTGCCTGCACTCCCGTGAGAAGAATCCGCCCCCGCTCGAGCAGATAGCGGTCGTCGAGTCTGGGCGGCCGTGAGGCAACGGTCCCATAACTCCTTCGCCGCGTCGCCGGGCGGCTGCCGCGCGACCGCTTGGTGCCGGGCACCGTGCCTGGCAGAGCGCTCAGGGTTTCGATCGGTCTACTCACTTGACCAAGCCTTTTCTCTCTCCACGCATGCGTGCAACCAAATGGTCAAGTTAGATTACCATTGACGGCCGACGCTTGTCGCGCGCCTATACTCGCGGCATGGGGGCCACGTTTCAGCCCGTCGCGACGCGGCGGACCTTCGAGGAAGCGGTCGAGCAGATCGCCGAGCGGGTGCGCGCAGGGGACCTTGAGATCGGCGAACGGCTTCCTGCTGAGCGCGAGCTCGCGAGCCAGATGCGGATTAGTCGTCCCAGCCTGCGCGAGGCGATCAAGGTCCTGTCGGAGGCCGGCGTCCTGAAGGTGAGGCGCGGTCAGGCGGGCGGGATCTTCGTGGTTTCGGAGCTGATCCCGGTCGACCTCGTGCGGTCCCGCTCGGAGCTCAGGGTGGGCGAGGTGGCAGGCGTGCTCGAGGCCCGCCGGCTCATCGAGCCGCGGGTCGCCCAGCTTGCGGCGAGCCAGGCCACCCCGGAAGACCTGACCGCGATGGCGCAGGTGATCGACCGCCAGCGCGAGGTCGCGGCCCGTGAGGATTTCCTCTCAGAAGAGGACCTCTTCCTTCAGCTCGATCTCAAGTTCCATCTTGCGATGGCCCGCGCCACCGGCAATGCGACCATCGTCGAGATGATGCGATCGCTCCTCGGCCGGCTCGAGATCGCGCGCGACATGGCGATGCACGCGCCGACTGTGCCGGATTGGGTGATCGGGATCCACGAGCGAACGCTTGCGGCGATTCGCTCCGCGGACTTCGAGCTGATCGACGTCGTCATGGACGAGCACCTCGCCCAGCTCGAGGAGATTTGGGAGCGCGAGACGGGTCGCACGTCGCGCGGCCGAGGTACGATCCCGCCGTGGCTCTCAAGGTGATCAAGAACGAGGTCGACGGGTGGGACGTGGTCCGTGAGGACCAGGGTCTGGCGCTCTCCAACCACCCGACCCGCGAAGAGGCAATCGCCGCGGCCGAGATTCGCTCGAACGAGGAGCGGGTCGGTGACGTCGGGGATGCGCCTGTCGAAGTGGACACGGAGCACGTTCACGAAATCGAGGACACTCGGACCGGCGTCAAGCCGGCCTTTCTTGGCGGTGGCGCGCTGCTCCTGACGATCGTCCTCATCATCATCGTCGTCGGCGCGATCGCGGCCATCACCGGCTTCGGCAGCTGACCGTCTGCCCGAAGACGAAATAAGCTCCGCGCCATGAGCGAGGCCGAATCCGGGCGCACCATCCGCGTCGTCGTCGCAAAGCCGGGCCTCGACGGCCATGACCGCGGCGCCAAAATCATCGCCAGGGCGCTCCGCGACGCCGGCATGGAGGTCATCTATACCGGGCTTCATCAAACGCCCGAGCAGATCGTCGCGACCGTGGTCCAGGAGGACGCCGACGCGGTCGGTCTCTCGATCCTCTCGGGCGCGCACATGACGCTCGTGCCGAAGGTGGTTTCGCTTCTGTCAGAGCAAGGCGTCGACGACGTCGTCGTAACCGTGGGGGGCACGATCCCCGCCGACGACGTGCCCGAGCTCAAGAAGCTGGGCGTCGCCGAGGTGTTCACGCCCGGCGCACCGACTGACGCCATCGTGGACTTCATCCGCGGCGCGGTCGGCGAGCGCTCTACCGCTTGATGTAAGAATCCCCGTGAGCCGCCGAATGAGACACGCAAGCAACTTCACACAGTCGAAAGCGATGCTCGCCCTCGCGTGCGTTTTGACGATCTGCCTCGGAACGCCGGCTCAAGCTGGCAACGTCTTCCCGTCGAAGGTGACGTTTCGCCAGTCAGATCAAAACGAAGCCAAGTTCAAGGGACGGGTGTTCTCCGGGACCAGGGACTGCTTTGCGCGACGTGAAGTGAAGATCTTCCGGGTCGCCCCAGGCCCAAACCAGAAGATCACCGAGACGCGCGCATCCAAGAAGGGCAAGTACGCAGTGGAGATCCCGATGCAGACAGAGAACGCGCTTTATGCGAGGGTCGGCGACGATGTGTCGCGGTTGGGCAACCACTGCCAACACGCCCGCTCGGAGGAAATGCTGGCGACCTAGGTTCCATGGGCGCCGTCAGGCGAACAAGCGTTCCTACTCGCGCGTGATTGACTAGTCAATCAGTGGGCAGCAGCACTGGGTAAGATGCCCGGCGCACCCCACCCAACTCCCCGGGGTTGCTCCATTTTCTAAGGAGGCTTCCGACTTGAAGATCTGTTGTCTTGTCAAGGAGGTTCCGGACGCTGCGGTCCAGAAACGGATCGACGAAAGCACTAAGCGTCTGGACCGCTCGGGCGAGAAGAACCTAAACCCGTTCGACACGCACGGCATCGAGGCAGCCATGCAGATCCGCGAGGGCGGTGTCGTCGACGTCGACGAGATCGTTGCGGTGACGATGGGCCCCGAGAGCGCCGTCCGCGCGCTCCACAAGGCCGTCGCCCTCGGTGCGGATCGCTCCGTGCACCTGACCGACTCGGCTCTCGAAGGATCCGACGTCTGCGCGACTGGCTACGCCCTCGCCAAGGTGCTCGAATCGGAGTCGCCCGACCTCGTCCTGCTCGGACAGCAGTCCGACGACGGCGAGTGCTACACGATCGGAGCGGTCGTGGCGGATCACCTCAAGATGCCTTCGCTGACGCAGGTCATCAAGGTCGATGTGGCCGAGGGCACGCTTACCTGCCAGCGTCAGGCCGAGTACGGCTACGACACGGTCGAGGTTGACCTGCCCGCCGTCATCTCGGTCGGCGACGCGATCAACGAGCCTCGCTACCCGTCGCTCAAGGCGATCATGGGGGCGAAAAAGAAGCAGCTCGACACGAAGGCCACCGGCGATGTCGGCATCGAGTCCGATCAGGTGGGTGAGAGCGGTTCGAAGACTGCCGTGCTCGAGATCAACCCCCCGGCCGAGAAGGCGGGCGGCGAGATCATCGAGGACGAGGACACGGACGAGACGGTCGAAAAGATCGTCGCGTGGCTCGACGAGAGGAAATTGATCTGATGAGCGACGTAAAGCGCGAAAGCAGGTTCAACCGAGTGTCAACGGAGGTTTTTTGAAATGGCAGGCATTCTGGTTTACGCCCTCCATGACGACGAGGGCAACTTCAACAACAACTCGCTTGGAGCGGTCTCCGAGGCGGCCAAGCTGGCCGGAGATATTGGCGGCGACGCAGCCGCCCTCGTGGTCGGCGAAGTCGACGACGCGGCATGTGCCGCTCTCGGCAAGTACGGCGCCGCCAAGGTCTACCGGGCCAAGTCGGTCGAAGAGGGCCTGGCGCAGCCGATCGTCGACGCGATGGCCAAGGTCATCTCAGACGAGGACTACTCCTACGCGCTCTTCGGCGGCGGCCTTCTCGGCTTCGAGATCGGCGCCGGCCTGACCGCCCGCCTGAACGCGGGCGTGACCATGGAGGTCACGGCAGTCAAGGTCGCTGACGGAAAGCTCGTCGCGGAGCGCCCGGTCCTTCAGGACTCGGCGATCGTCGACGTCGGCTACGTCTCTGAGCCCGGGATCATCATCGGCCGCCTGAACGCGTTCGATGCGAACGAGAACGGCTCGGGCGACGCCGAGGTCGTCGATATCGAGGTGGAGCTCTCCGAGTGGTCGACGAAGGCCCGCATGAAGACTCGCGGTGACGTCGGCGACGAGGGTGCGGTCAACATCGAGGATGCCGACTTCCTGGTCGGCGCCGGTCGCGGCTTTGGCGACGCGGACAACCTCTCCGTCGCCAACGAGCTCGCCGAGTCGCTGGGCGGTGCCGTGGCCTCCACCAGGGCCATCGTCGACGCCGGCTGGACGCCTTACGCGACGCAGATCGGCCAGACGGGCAAGACCGTCGCGCCGAAGCTGTATCTCGCAGCGGGCATCTCCGGCGCGATCCAGCACAAGGTCGGCATGCAGAACGCCGAGAACATCGTCGCGATCAACAAGGACCAGAACGCGCCGATCTTCGAATTCTGCGACCTCGGCATCGTGGGCGATCTCAACAAGATCATGCCGAAGCTGACCGAGGCGATCAGGGCAAAGAAGGGCGGCTGAGCGAAAGCCATGGCCGTAGCGCCGGGCGAGTATCCGCCGCCGTTCGATCCCGGCGACTTCGTCGGTCCGCCGACCGACCCCGAAGAGGAGCGGCTGGAGGCGGGCATCGTCATCGCGGGCGGGGGGCCCGCCGGACTCGCCTGCGCGAACAAGGTCATGCAGCTGCTCGAGGACGAGCCCGAGCTGACCGAGCAGCTCGGCGAGATCCCGGTGGCCGTGCTCGAGAAGGGCAAGGCGTGCGGCGCGCACAACGTCTCGGGCGCCAACATGCGCCCGTCGGCGATGGAGAAGCTCTTCCCGGACCTCGATCCGGACGATTGGCCGGTCTACCAGAAGGTGGAGAAGGACGCGGTCTACCTGCTCACCAAGAAGCGCGCGATTCCGCTCAAGCCGCCGCCGCCCAACTTCCGCAATCACGGCAACTATGTGACTTCGGTCGCCAAGTTGAGCCGGTTCCTCGCCGACCGGGCGGAGGAGGCGGGTGCGTACATCCTCACCGAGACCGCCGCCGACAAGCTCCTGGTTGAAGACCGGATCGTTCGCGGTGTTCGCTCGGGCGACAAGGGCCGCGACCGGGAGGGAAACGAGCGCTCGAACTTCGAGCCGGGCAACGACCTGATCGCGAAGGCGACCGTGCTTGCAGAAGGGACCATCGGACACCTCACCGACGCCGCCGTCAGCTACTACGACCTGGCGGGCGACCCGAAGCGTTGGGAGATCGGCGTAAAGGAGGTCTGGGAGATCCCGGAGCCGCTGGATCGCGTCATCCACACAATGAACTGGCCGCTTCGGCCGGGACCCAAGTACAACGAGTTCGGCGGCTCCTTCATCTACCCGATGGGCGAGGACAAGCTTTGCATCGGGATGGTCGTCGGCCTGGACACGACGGACGCAACATTCTCTTGCCACGACCTGCTCCAGCAGCTCAAGACGCACCCGTTCGTCAAGGGCCTCCTCGAAGGCGGCAAGCGGATTGGCTGGGGCGCGAAGACGATTCCGTCAGGCGGTTACTGGTCGATGCCGCGAAAGCTTGCCGTGCCGGGCATGGTCATGTGCGGCGACAACGTCTCCATGGTGAACATCCCATACCTCAAAGGAATCGACTACGCGATGAACGCCGGGATCTTCGCCGCCGAGGCGATCGTTGAGAGCCTGAAGCGGGACCCCGAGTCGGTGGATTTTCAGGGCTATGAGGAGCGCGTTCGTGGTTCCTACATCGAGAACGACCTCTTCAAGTCTCGCAACGTGCGCCAGCACGGAGACAAGGGGTTCGTCGCGTTCGGCGCGATCGCGAACGCCTGGCTGCTCTCAAACGGCCTGTTTCCCACCGGGCACTCGAAGACCGAGCCGGACTCGGAGGTCGAGACGTTCCTGGGCAAGGCGGCTGACGACTACCCCGAGCCGGACGGCGAGTACATCTTCGACAAGCTCTCCTCAGTCTTCCTATCGGGTAACGCGACCCGCGACGACGCGCCGAACCACGTCCGCATCCAGCGCCACGTGCCGCGCGAAATTGCACAGACGTGGGTCTCGATGTGCCCGGCGCAGGTCTACGAGATCCCCGAGGCGCAGCTCGAATCGAACGAGGCCACGGTAGACGTGAACGTCACGGCCTCAAATTGCGTCCAGTGCGGCGCGATCACCGCCAAGGGCGGGCGCCTGACGCTCCCTGAGGGTGGCGACGGCCCCCTCTACCAGGAAACGTAAGTTTGCGGAAACTACTGATGCGCACCGCGTTAGCGCGGGGTATCGTCGCGGCGAATTAGCTGACTCGGTTTCCTAGCGCGGCGCTTACAGCTTGAGGCACGATGCGTAAGCCGTGAGGGCGACTCGGTTGTCCGTGTCGTTGTAGGACTTGATGAGCCAGCCGTCCTCGGGAACTTTGTCAGCGTCGTCTGGCGAATCCCAAGGCCGGGTGGTGAGCGCCCAGACGTTGTGTTGCCAGACCCCGTTGCGCGCCATCTTGAAGCCGCCTCCTGCCACGACCTGGTTAACGGGGCATGTCGCGATCACCGTCGAGGCGCGTTGCGGCTCGACGGGCTCGGTCTTGGCGCGGAACCTCTGGTCGACCTCGGCGCAGAGGAGGGAAGCGCGCCCGGTTGCACCAGAAGCGCCCAGGTTCTCGATCGAGTAGGTCCATGAGCTAATTTCGAGCCTTGGGAACATCCCGTTGATGACGATGTCGCCGGCCTGCGCCTCCGCGCCGCCGCTGAGCATGCTCTGACCCGCCGGGCACGAAAATCCAGAGTTCAGGCTCGCTCCCGGATCCAATCCCTCCGTGGCCGAAGTGAGGCTCGGCTGAGCCCCGCTGCAGATCGCCCACCCCGTGACGGTGCGCCCGCCGATGCCAAGCGTGCGGCCCTCGGCGACCCACCCCTGTCCGGGATTCAGAGGGGCGGACGCGTTCAGGTGGCTTATGGCTCCCGATCCCGAGATCGAAGCTCCGCCGCCTATGGCAAAGTCGCCCGAGGTGCAGTTCGTGACGGGGCCGGCCTGCGTAACGACCTCGGGGTACTTCGTGCGCAGGTACTCGATTGTGCCGGCCGTTCCGAGGCTGACAGTTGGGCCTTGCGTTCCAGCGCCGGCGGGCGGCGCCAGAAACCCAAGGGTTCCCAGGCATGCAGCGATTCCGATCGCAGCCCGTCGCGTCACACACGAAGCATAGAGGCGCCGCTACCTTGACGTCGTGTCCGTCGGCGCCCCCAGAACCGAGCGCGTGACGCTCAAGGACGGTCGTGTCGCGCTGATCGCAGCGCTCCATCCAGACGACCGGCAGCGCTACCTCAGCGGCGTCTCGAAGATGAGCGACGAATCGCTCTACATGCGCTTCATGACCCCGGTGGCTCGGCTTTCCGAGTCCGAGCTTCGGTATCTGCTCGAGGTCGACCATCGCGATCACGAGGCGCTTCTTGCGGTCGATGAGGACTCGGGCGAGGCGGTCGGTGTGGCTCGATTCGTGCGCTTGGAGGACGTGGATGTCGCTGAGGCGGCCATCATCGTCGTGGACGCCTGGCAGGGCTCAGGTCTCGGCAAGGCGATGCTGCGGATGCTCGCGGAGCGGGCCCGGGCCGTCGGAGTTGAGCGCTTCGAGGCCAACGTCCTCCACGACAACGCTCCAATGCTTGCCCTGCTCGATTCGCTAGGCCCGCGGGAAGCCGTCAAGCTCGAGGGATCCTCGCTTGTGATCGAGGTGCCGCTGCCGCCCAGCGGCATCGGCGAGCACGAAACTGGGGTGCTGAAGGAGGTCGGCGCCGCGGAGTTCGAGCTCGTCCAGCCGAGGGAAACGCCCGGTTAAACTCAGAGCCACGATGAAGGCAGGTATCCATCCCGAATACGTCCTCGCACACGTCCATTGCTCGTGCGGGAACAGCTTCCATACGCGCTCAACGAAGTCCGACCTTCACGTCGAGATCTGCTCGGAGTGCCACCCCTTCTACACCGGCAAGCAGAAGCTCGTTGATACCGGTGGCCGCGTCGAGCGGTTCCGCCGCCGCGCTGCGCGCAGCTCCAACTAGCGCCCCGCGCCCCGCCCGCGAGCGCAACAACCGCGTCGAGGGAAGGAAAAGTCCAATAGGGAGTGCAAATTCCTTCTCTCGCGGGACGTCAAGGCTCGCTTGCCTTGCGCCGATGGTGAGGCGATGAATGCTCGGGAGCTACAGATCGCCGACGCGCGCATGCCGGACGGCTTGCCGGTCGCTTCGCGGGACATCCCGGTCGGCGGCCAGGCGGTGCTCGAGGGCGTGATGATGCGCGGCGTTTCGACCTGGGCGCTAGCCGTGAAGAAACCCGATGGCACGACCGAAGTCACCTCGGAGCCGGTCGTGAGCTGGGCGAAGCGCCACCGGGTGCTGCGCCTTCCGGTTGTGCGCGGGGTCGTGGCTCTGGTCGAGTCCTTGAAGCTTGGCTTCCGCGCTATGCGGATAGCCGCCAACTCCCAGATCACCGAAGAGGACGAGATCGAGGAGATCGGCGGTCTCGCCTGGGCGCTCACGGTGATCGGGGCCCTGGCGCTTGCGGTCGGGCTCTTCTTCGTTGTTCCCGTGGGGATTACGAGCCTCTTCAAGGACTCGCTCGGCTCCGCGGTCCTCTTCTGGCTTGTCGAGGGCACCCTTCGGGTCGCGATCCTGATCGGCTATATCGTCGCGATCAGCCGCATCGGGCAGGTGGATCGCCTGTTCAAGTTTCACGGCGCCGAGCACAAGACGATCTCGTGCTTCGAGGCGGGCGACGGCTCACCCCCGAGCGCGCCGCGCGCTACTCGCGCCACCACCCTCGCTGCGGCACCAGCTTCCTGCTGCTCCTCGTGGTCCTCGCGGTCTTCGTGTTCGCCCCGCTCGGACTCCCCGATTGGTACTGGCTCGTCGCCTCGCGCGTCCTCGGCATCCCGCTCGTGGCGGGGCTCGCCTACGAGCTGATCAAGTGGGCCGGCAGGCACCGCGAGCGAGCCTGGGTCCGGGCGATCATGTGGCCCGGCCTCATGCTGCAGAGCCTCACCACGCGCGAGCCCGAGCGCGAGCACCTCGAGGTTGCGATCGCCGCGCTCCAGGCGGTGCTTCGGGTCGAAAATCCGGCCGAGCTAGCCGCGCGCGACCGGATCGAGGTCGCGGCCTAGAGCTCGTCGATCGGGCGTACCGCCACCCCGCGCGTCGAAACCGACACCAGGTTCTCGCCCGCGACGAGCATCCGCTCGATCTGCCCTTCGTCCTCGAGCTCGGCGATGCGCGTGAGGCCTTCCTGGGCATCGACGTGCATCGCGACGGCGCCGCGCAGCGCACCGCGGCCGTAGCCGCTCACCGGCACCACCGCCAGCTCATGCTCCGGCGAATAGAGGAACGCGTGATGGTCCCACTCGGTCGCCGTCGAGCTGTAGTTGCCATCCGAAAGCGAGAGCTGGTCAAGGCGCTCGGGCTGCTCCGCGTCGCCCACATCGAAAAGCGACGCTTGGGCGCCGGTAATCGTCCCAGCCGCCGTGCCGGCCTGGCCGACGCCGAGCAGGCGCCCGTCGGCGACTGGGTGGAGGTAGGCCGAATATCCGGGGATCTTGAGCTCGCCTGTTGTCTCGGGATTCTCCGGGTCGGACAGATCCACCGTGTAGAGCGGGTCGGTCTGCTCGAACGTAACGACGTAGCCCATGTCGCCGATGAAGCGGACCGCGTAGATGTCCTCGCCGGGACCGAGGCCGCCCACCTGCCCGATCTCTTCGAGCGAGCCATCGTCCTCGGCGAGCGTGGTCACGAAGCTCTCGGATCGCCTCGTGGCGTCGCCCGCGAAGGTCTCGGGCGTGGTGGAAGCAACGCGCAGGACTCCGTCTTGCTCCGACATCGCGAACTGGCCGATCAAGGTGCCTTGGACTTCGCCGCTCGCTGAGTACTCCGTCGTCTCGCCGGCGGCGGTGTTGAACCTGTGAATTGCGGTTTCTCCGCTTGGTTCGACCGGGATGGTGGTTGAGTCAGGAGCGATGAAGCGGCTGATCGCGTCACCAACTCCGCCGTTGGGTCGGTGCATCGTCGGCGTCGCCACGTAGAGGCTCGACGCGGACGCGTACACCGTCGTGCCGTCGGTCATGACGGCATCGAGATCGGTGGGCAGGAGGCCTTCGCCGAGGTCGATCGTGAGGACCGAAAGAAGCCCGAGGCCCGAGAACTCATCGGGGAAGGAAACGTCTTCGCAAGCGACGAGAGGGCTGTCAGTTCGCTCGCCGGTTTCCAGGTCGTTGAGAGATGCCCGCGGAAGCCAGTCGGGCTCGTCTTCTTCCGTCGGGCCGGTCTCGCCTGTGGCGCCCGTCGGCGGCTCGCTTTCCTCCGGAAGCGGATTGGGATCCTCGTTGCCCAGGCCCGGATAGGCGGGCTGGGACTCCACCACGAGGCGAGCCGTTGTGCCCTGGAGGCGGGCGCTCACCTGCGCGCCCTCGACCTCGAGCTCGCGAAGCGCCGTGATCGAGCTTGGGTCGGAGATGTCGAGCTCGGTGATCGTGGTGGTGGACGTCTGGCGCGAGTTGTCGTAGCCGGTCGAGATGACGAGGGCGCGCTCGGCGGCGATCAGGAGCTGGGAGTCATAAGAGCCGCCTTCGATCTCGATCTCGTCGAGGACGATTGCTTCGTCACCCGAGACGTCGTATGAGGTGAGCGTCTTCTTGCGGACGTGGAAGAGCGTCGTGCCGGACAGCTTCGCGATGTCAGGCTCGTCGATCCCGGCCTCCTGGGTGTTTGTGCCGGTCTCGCTCGGGCCGACGGCGCCCGAGTTCTCGATCGGCGCTGCGGCTCGCGCCGCCCCGTCCTCCATGGCGATCTCGTCGCCTCCGGCAGCGAACGCAACGTCACCCTCCATGTACGGATACGCGTTCCGCGCCCAGCGGTGGTCGCGCGCGTAGTCAAGGAGCTCTTCGCACGAGGAAAACGGCTTAAGCGTGGCCGCGGCTGCCTCGTCCGGGTCCCCGAGCCCGCCCGGGCCGCCGAAGATTCCCGTCGCGAGCGCGACCCCAGCTGCGCCACCCGCTGCCAGGAGGGACAACGTGCGCGTTTTCGTTTTCGTCTTCATGTCCCCACTACGGCCGAGGCGGCGGATCGTCACGCGGTTCCGCCAAACTCACCCAACTGTGATCGAAAGCCTCGTCGAACAGATCGAAGGACGGTTCTCGGACCTGGAGCGCCAGATGTCGGACCCTGCCGTGATCTCGGATCAGGCGCGCTACGCCGAGGTCGGCCGCGAGTACCGCCGGCTTGGCGCGGCGCACGAGCTCGCGGCGGAGTGGCGACGGCTTCGCAACGATCTGGAGGGAGCGCGCGAGCTGTTGGACGAAGGCGGCGAGGATTCTGAGCTCCGTGCCGTGATGAACGAGGCTCCGGCCCGGATCGAAGCCGTAGAGGAGGCCATCCGCCTCGCGATGGTCGAGGCCGATCCGAACGACGAGAAGAACGTGCTTGTCGAAATCAGGGGCGGCACGGGCGGGGACGAGGCGTCGATCTTCGCCGGCGACCTCTACAAGATGCTTACGCGCTACGCGGTAGAGCGGGGCTTTCAGACCGAGGATCTCTCGCTCCAAGCAGCGGACATGGGCGGCTTCAAGGAAGCGACCTTCGCGATCAAGGGCGACGGCGCCTTCTCCGTGTTCAAGTTCGAAGGGGGCACGCACCGCGTGCAGCGGGTGCCGAAGACGGAATCGCAGGGGCGCATCCACACCTCGACAGCGACCGTGGCCGTCTTGCCCGAGGCCGAAGAGGTCGAGGTCGAGATCGACCCGGGCGACCTCCAGGTGGACGTCTACCGCTCGTCCGGGCCGGGCGGCCAGTCGGTGAACACAACGGACTCGGCGGTCCGGATCACGCATAGGCCGTCGGGCATCGTGGTCTCGATGCAGGACGAGAAGTCGCAGCTTCAAAACCGCGACAAGGCGATGCGCGTCCTACGGGCCCGGCTCTATGAGCGAAAGATGGCCGAGCAGCAGGCCGAGATCGCGGCCGATCGCAAGTCGCAGGTCGGCTCGGGCGAGCGCTCGGAGAAGATCCGCACCTACAACTTCCCGCAGGGGCGCGTCACCGATCACCGCGTGAAGCTGACCGCCCACAACCTCGAGGAGATCCTCGACGGCCACCTGCGCGAGTTCACGGATGCGCTCTCGGCCGAGGAGAAGCGAGCCCTGCTCGCGGCGCAGGCTGCCGGAGGCATCGCATCGCCGTCCTCGGAGTGAGCACCGCCCGCGACGCGCTGGAGGCCGCGACCGACGCGCTCCGCGCCGCCGGCGTCGACTCCCCGCGCCTCGATGCCGAGGTGCTGCTCGCCGACGCGACGGGCGCTTCCCGCGCGGAGATCATCTCGTCGCCCGAGACGCCGGTAGATCCTGTCGCGACGCGGGCCTACGCCGAGTTCGTCCGCCGCCGGCTTCGCCGCGAGCCCGTCGCCTACATCACCGGGCGGAAGGGCTTCCGGCGGATCGAGCTTCACGTCGACCGCCGCGTCCTGATCCCGCGGCCGGAGACGGAGCTTCTGGTCGAGCTGGCGCTCGAGCTCGAGGCCACCTCCGTCCTCGACGTGGGCACTGGCTCCGGCGCGATCGCGCTCGCGATCGCCGACGAATTGCCCGAAGCTCGTGTCGTCGCCACCGATATCTACCCGGACGCGCTCGACGTCGCCCGCGAAAACGTGGCCAGGCTGGGCGCAGAAGGCAGGGTCGGCCTGACACAGGGCTCGCTCGCCGCGGGATCGTTCGACCTCCTCGTCGCCAACCTTCCCTACGTCACGGATCGCGACTGGCAAGGGCTCGAGCCCGAACTTCGCGACTGGGAGCCCCGCGGTGCGCTGGTGCCAGGACCGACCGGTCTCGAGGCGATTGACTCGCTCCTCGGCGAGCTCTCGGTCTCGGCGTCGACTAGCGCCAAGGCGATCGGCCTCGAGGTGGGGGAGGGGCAGGCCAAGACGGTCGCCGACCTCGTCAGACGCGCCGGATTTGGGCGAACGGAGATCCGCCACGACTTGGCGGGGATCGAGCGGATCGTGGTGGGCCATGCGTAGTGCAAAAGGGGGCGAAACGTCCAGCGGTGTCCCCTATGGGGTACCTCGTAGGACGTTTGACCGATGACGGACGTGGTTTCGATCGCCGAGGATGGCGCCGAGCGTGCGCGCGGGGCGCTGACCGCGACCATCACGGCAGGTGGAGTGGCGGTTTTCCCCGCCGACGGCCTCTACGGGCTCGCGTGCGATCCGCTCCGCGCTGACGCCATTTCGCGCCTTCACGCGCTCAAGGGGCGCGATGAGGGGAAGCCCTCGGCAGTGCTCTTCTTCTCGCCGCTCATCCTGCGCGAGCTGCTCCCGAGCCTGGGCGAGGAGTCCCGAAAGGCACTCGGCGCGCTCCTGCCCGGGCCGGTGACGCTTGTCGTCGCAAACCCGGAGCGGCACTATCCGCTCGCCTGCCGCGAGGATCCGGAGCGGCTCGGCATCCGCCTGATCGACGGTCCCCTCGCCGGAGTGGCGACGCCGATCTTTCAGACCTCGGCGAACCTCGCAGGCGAGCCTCCGGCAGCGCGCTTTGAAGACGTTCCGCGGGAGATCATCGAGGGAGCCGGCCTCGCGATCGACAGCGGCGAGCTCACCGGTCAACCCTCCACGGTCGTAGATGTGACGGGCCTCGAGCGAGGCGAGGGCTGGCGAATCCTGCGCGAGGGCGGCATGCCTGCCGCCGAGGTCGAGCGCCGCCTGGGCTAAGCGAAGCGGCCGGCTCTTGCGTTCTCGAGCGTGATCGCGAAGTCGATGCGGACCATTTGCGAGTCGCGCAGAGTCACGACCATCACGACCTCTTGGGTGGTCTCGATTCCGCTCGCACCGCCCACGGCGCGCATGACTGTCTCGACGGCGATGAGGTCCGGGCCGATCTCATGAACGCCCGTCGCCTCTAGTTCAACCGTTTCCATCACGTCGAGGAACGAGGTCCACCAGCGCCTGAAGCCATCGAGTCCCTCATAGCGCTGAGGCTCGGCTGCGAGGTCCGCGGGAGTCTCCATCTCGAACTCGGGATGGATGAGCGGAACCATCGCTTCGTGTCCGTCTTGCGCGAGCCGTTCGAAGGCGTCCCGCACGAGCTCGACGTCATCGCTCGCCATGCTTTCGAGCCTAGATGAGTGATCCCCACGACATCACGCCGTGGGATCACTCATCAAACCGCGCCGCTCGCGGCGGTATCTTCGGCCGAGATGAAGATCGCCATCGGATCGGACCACGCCGGCTTCGAGCTCAAGGAGCTCGTCCGCCCGCTCCTCGAAGAAGGGGGCCATGAGATCGTGGATGTCGGCACCGACTCCGAGGAATCGACCGACTACCCACGCCACGCGGCTGACGCCGCACGAATGGTTGCCGACGGTGAGGCCGAGCGCGCGGTTGTCGTCTGCGGATCCGGAGTGGGGGTATCGATCGTTGCCAACAAGGTCGACGGGGTGCGCGCCGTGAACGCGCACGACCCCGAGGAGGCCGAGATGAGCCGCCGGCACAACGACGCGAACGTGCTCGCGCTCGCCGGTCGGCGCTTCACGCCTGAGGAGGCGCGACCGATTGTCGAAACGTTTCTCCAAACCGAGTTCGAGGGCGGGCGCCACGAGCGCCGCGTCGATCAGATCGCCGCCGTCGAGCGCGGCGAAAAGCCCTGAGCTCGCTACTCAACTCCGCTCGCGCGAAGGCGGCGGTCGGGGGCGTTATCGCGCTGCTCGCCACGGCGGGCCTCGTCCTGCCGGGGTTGGGTGAGGAGAGCCCGCCGCGCTCTCCTGGCTCCGCGACTTCGTCCGAGAGCGCGGCTTCCGACTCGTCCACCGCGCCCGACTCCGTCTCGGCCCCCCTCGAGGAGTCCGAAGCCTCCGGGATCGCGAACACCCTCGCAGCGATCGAATCCGGCGATCCCCTGCCCCACGAGGAGGACGGCCAGACGTTCCAGAACCGCGAGGGCCTCCTGCCCCAGCAACCGACTGGCTACTACCGCGAGTACACGGTGGAGACGCCCGGTTCACCCGATCGCGGCGCACGCCGCCTCGTGATTGGCGAAGGCGGCGAGACCTATTACACGGCGGACCACTACGCCTCGTTCACCCAAATCGACCCGGACGACTACGTGCCGTGAGAGCCGTCAAGTTCACCGACGAAGCGCCCGAGCTCGACGGCTTCGAGGTCCTGAGGATCGATGGCAGCGCGGTCTCCGGCAAGGAGGAGCTGCTCGACATGATCGCCGAGGGCTTCGGCTTCCCCGACTGGTTCGGGCGGAACTGGGATGCGCTCGAGGAATGCCTGCGCGACCTCGACGCGGTGAACGACGGCTACGCGCTCCTCATCACGGACGCGACAACGCTCTGGGCGGAGAACCCGCAGCTGGCGGGCACGCTGGTCGAGGTCTGGCTCGACGCGGCGGCTGACGGTTCAGACCGCGGCGTGGAGCTCAGGCTCGTCTTTGAGTGGTAGCGCTAGCCGGCGACTTCACAGATCGAGCGAACGAAGAGCTTTCGCGCCTGCCCCAGCTCGCGAGTCTCTCCTCGCTCGATCCGCTCGAGTGTGAGGCCCTCCAAGCCGGCGATGACGAGCGTCGTCACCGCGCCGACGTCACGGGCAGGGACGGGCGGGCTCGCTTCGCGCAGAAGCCGGGATAGGACGTCGCGCCAAGCGGCCTTGATCTCGCGCAGGACGTCGCGCACGCCGGCATCGACCACTGATACGGCGTTGAGATCGAAGTAAACGCGGGGAAGACGTTCGTCGCGCTCGATCAGGCGCCACAGCGCGCCGGCCGCGCCGGCGACGATCTCATCGACCGTGGTGGCCCCCTCGAGCCCGTCGAGAACCTCGCGCGTGATCTCCTCGCCGAGCTCGCGCCCTGCGGCGGCGACGAGGCCGGCCTTCGAGCCGAAGTGGTAGGAGACGAGCGCCTTCGATTCGCCCGAGGCGGCCGCGACCTTGGCGATCGAAAGCCCGGCGTAGCCGTTCGCCTTGAGGACCTCGAGGCATCCCGCGAGAATGCGCTCGCGGGCGCCCGTCGAAGGCCGCCCCGGGCCGGGGCGCGTGGTGCGTGTCGCGGCTTCCATCCTCTCCCTATGCGGCCGCCGGCTCGCCCAGCATCGCCGGGTCGAGGCCCATCGCCGCGAGCTTCTTCGAGAGCGCTTTCGTCGCGTAGGCGAAGATCTCGGACGAGTGGTAGAACGGCGTCTCGAAGTCGTAGGGATCGTCCACCCACGGCGGCACGAACACGAGCGGAGCGACCGGCAGGCACTCCTTCAAGGTCGAAACGACGATGTCGGCGTTCTTGCGATCCTCCTTGATCGCGTCGGCGAGGAACTTGACGCCGAAGCCGACGTGGCGGGACTCGTCTCGGTTGACCGCGGTGAAGCCCTGGACGAAGCCGGGGAACCAGCCGTTGTCCTTGAGCGCCTTGATCATGAAGCGGGCCGCCGTGAGCGCGAGCATTCCCTCGATCACGATCATGTAGACGGTCACGCCGCGGACGAGGGCCGGGAAGTCCGTCGGATCCTTGCGGAGATCCTCGGCGCACTCGTGGAGGATGTCGTCGAACATCGTCTCCCAGTCCTTGTTCACCACGTAGCGATGCTGGTTCAGCTGCTCGGCGATGCCGTCGGCGTCGGAGTTGAAGACCTCGCGATAGAAGCGATCCCAGAAGACGACGTGCTTCGCTTCGTCAGAGATCTGCGTGGTGAGGAATAGCTGCGCTTCCTTGTGCGGGGCGGCGATCGCGAAGGGAAGGAGCTCGACCGTCACCCGGTCCTCGGCGATGAAGAACTCCGAGAAGCCGAAGGCGAGGAATTTGCGCACCTCGTCGGTGAACATGTCCGGGTCCGCCCACTGGCGAGCGTCCTCGGTGAAGTCGAAGTCCTCCGTCGACCAGTGCTGGCGCTGCCAGCGGGTAAACAGCTTCTCGTACGAGGGTGCGGCTTCGACGATCCGGTCGAGGCCCGACATGACCTTGTCGATGTCGCCGTCCATGAGGACTTGGAGGGCCTCGTCCTCAGTCTCGGTGGTCGCTCCGTTCTCTTCCGATCTGGTCGCCGTGTCGCTCACTGACTTGCCTTTCGTTGCCTGGTGAAGGGTTACGGCGACATTATTTACCATACGATCAGTAAATAGTCAAACACATTGTGATTTAGGCTCCGCGCGTGAGCCACACGCCGACCAAGGATGAACGGATCCGCGCGGACGAGCGCGCGCAGAGGCTCATCGGAACGGTTCACGGCACCATCGTCGGAGCCAGCGTTCTCGCGGTCTCGGGCGGTGTGGACGACCCGCTCGATGCAGTGGAGGCGGCCGTCTACATCCTCGCCACCGTGGTTGTGTTCTGGGTCGCACACGGGTGGGCCCATTCGCTCGGCTTCCGGGCCGCGGGCGTTGTGGGTCACGGGTTCTTCAAATGCTTGAGAGACCAGCTCCCGATCATCGAATCGGCGATCGCTCCGCTCGCGGCCCTTGGGCTCGCAGACGCGGTAGGCGCATCCGACGAGACCGCCATCAACGTCGCGATCTGGACCTGCGTCGGCCAGCTGGCCCTGCTCGGCGCGGGCGTCGCTCGTCGCGAAGGCCTGCCCTGGCACCGCGTGCTTGCGACCGCCGCCGGCTGCGCGGCACTGGGCATGGTGATGGTCGCCCTCAAGGCGATCGTCCACTGAGCCGCTCGGCACGCTCGTGCGACCGCGCTCCGTCGCGGCGTAGCCGTAACGTGTCAACCTGATGGATGACACGACCAGGAGCCCCCTTTGACCGAACTTCCCGACGACTTTCAGACCGCTCCCCTCGCCGAGGTGGATCCCGAGATCGCGCAGGTGCTCGATCGCGAGCTCGCCCGCCAGCAGGACACGCTCGAGATGATCGCCTCCGAGAATTTCGTGCCGCAGGCGGTGCTGGATGCGGCCGGCTCGGTGCTGACGAACAAGTACGCCGAGGGCTATCCCGGGCGCCGCTACTACGGCGGCTGCGAGGAGGTCGACGTCGCCGAACAGCTCGCGATCGACCGGGCGAAGGCGCTGTTCGGCGCTGAGCACGCGAACGTCCAGCCCCACGCTGGCGCCCAGGCCAACAACGCCGTCTACATGGCGCTTCTCGACCCGGGCGACAAGATCATGGGACTGAAGCTCGACCACGGCGGCCACCTCACGCACGGGATGAAGCTGAACGTCTCCGGCAAGCTCTACGAGGTCGTCGCCTACGGCGTCTCGAAGGACGACTACCGAATCGACATGGACGAGGTTCAGCGCGTCGCCGAGGAGGAGCGGCCGAAGCTGATCATCACGGGCTGGTCGGCATATTCGCGCCAGCTCGACTTCGCTCGGTTCCGCGAGATCGCCGACTCGGTCGGTGCGACGCTCATGTGCGACATGGCCCACTTCGCCGGCCTCGTCGCCGCGGGTGAGCATCCCAATCCGGTCGAACACTGCGACGTGGTCACAACCACCGTCCACAAGACGCTCTGCGGCCCGCGGTCGGGCCTGATCCTCTGCCGCGAGGAGCTCCAGAAGGACATCGACCGCTCGATCTTCCCCGGCCAGCAGGGCGGTCCCCTCATGCACATCATCGCCGCGAAGGCGGTGGCGCTGCGTATCGCCGCGACCGAGCCGTTCCGCGAGCGCCAGCGCCAGACGGTTGCGAACGCGCGCGCCTTCGCCGAGGGGCTGATCGAGGGCGGGGTGGAGGTCTTGACCGGCGGCACCGACACTCACCTGGTCCTCGTCGACCTCAACCCGACCGGCCTCGATGGCAAAACCGGAGAGGAGCGCCTCGAAGAGGTCGGGATCACCGTCAACCGCAACGCGATCCCGTTCGACGAGCGCCCGCCGATGAACCCCTCGGGACTTCGAATCGGCACTCCCGCACTAACTACGCGCGGCCTCATGGAAGATGAGATGCGCGAGATCGCCGACGTGATCGCCGTCGCGCTCACCGATCGCTTCGACGCCGAGAAGGACTCGCTCGCGGAGCGCACCCGGGCGCTGATGGAGCGCTACCCGCTCTACCCGCAGCTCTCGCCGCTCGCCGCCGCTTAACCCCTCGTCCCCATCCCGAACTAGGCTCAGCCCATGCGGGTCTGGGTCGACTGCACTGCCGCGGCGCATCCGCTCGTGTTGCGGCCGATCGTCGAACGTCTGCGCGACCGCGGCCACGACGTGTCGATTACAACGCGCGAGTACGGACAGACCGTCGGCATCCTCGAGCGGCTAGGCCTCGACCACACCGTGGTCGGGCGGCATGGTGGCGGCTCGACGCTCGCCAAGGGCGCCGCGCTTGCGGGTCGCAGCGCTCAGCTCGTGCGCTGGGCGCGGCCGAGGCGATTCGACCTGGCGATCGCTCACGGCTCGGTCGACCTCGCAGTGGTCTCGGCGCTCTTGCGGATTCCCTCGGCCCAAATGCAGGACTACGAGCACGCCGGATTCCAACGCCGCCTCGCCTGGCGGGCCGCAAACCGGGTCCTTGTGCCCGACGCGATCCCGGTTGAGTCGATGGTCAAGGCGGGGGCCGCCGAGAAAAAGCTCGTCCGCTACCCGGGACTGAAAGAGGACTACTACCTCGCCGACTTCGAGCCCGACCCGGCGGTTCTGGGGGAGCTCGATCTCGATCCATCAGTAGTGCTCGTAGTTGTCCGCCCTCCTCCGGAAAGCTCCGCGTACCACACTGATAACTCTCTCTATGACGCCTTCCTAGATCGCGTTGCGGGCGAGCCGAACGTGACTGCGATCGTGATTCCCCGTACGGAGGGCCAGCGCGAGGAAGCGACGGGTCGATCGCTCCGAGGTGAGCCCGTCGTGGTGCCGCGGCGAGCCATCGATGCTCAGAGCCTGATCGCTTTCTCGGACCTTGTCGTCTCAGCGGGCGGAACGATGAACCGCGAAGCCGTCGCCCTCGGCACGCCCGTCCACACGATCTTCACCGGCAAGCTAGGTGCGGTGGACGCCAAGCTCATGGCAGAGGGCCTCCTACTTGCCCTCGACGATCCAGCCGCGCTCGAGCTCGAGAAGCGCGCGAGCCCCGCGGGCGTTCAGAATCCCCGCAATGCCGGCCTCCTCCTCGACGGGATCCTCGGAGCCGTGAGCGCCTAGATGCTGGTCGGCCCGGTTCCAGAGACGATCGACGCGGTCTTCGCCTTCGGCGTCGCGGCGGTCCTCGCTCTTCTTCTCGTCCCCGCCGCCGAGTGGATCGCTCGGAGGATCGGGGCGATCGACGTCCCCAACGAACGCAGCCTTCACCTGGTGCCGACGCCGAAGCTTGGCGGCCTGGCGATCCTCGTCGGGGTCCTCGTCGCCGGAATTCTCTTCTTGCCGATGGGCGACGGGCAGCGCGGGGAGGAAACGCGGGCGATCCTGGGGGGTGCGGTCGCGATCGCCGCCGTGGGGGTGCTCGACGACGTCTTCGACCTCAACGCCCTGGTCAAGCTCGCCGGACAAACTGCCGCAGCGGTCATCCCGGTCTCAGCAGGCGTCACCGTCGCGGCTTTCACCCTCCCGTTCCTAGGCCGGGTCGACCCTTCGGGGGTTGAGCTCATCGGCTTGGTAGACCTCGGCGAAGTCCTGACCGTTCTCGGCATCGTCGCGATCGTGAACGTGATCAACCTGACCGACGGAGTAGACGGGCTTGCCGCGGGCGTTTGCGTCATCTCGGCTGCGGCCCTCGCGGTCATCGCGCTCTCCCTGGATCGCAACGCGGCGGGCGTTCTGGCCGCGCTCACGGCCGGCGGAGCGCTCGGTTTCCTGCGCCACGGCTTCCCGCCGGCGTCGAGCTTCATGGGGGACACCGGCTCGAACCTTCTCGGCTTCCTCCTGGGGTGTATCGCCATCCAGGGAGCCCTTAAGACGAATGCCGTCGTGGCCCTTTTCCTGCCGTTGATCGTTCTCATGGTCCCGATCCTGGACACGGGATTCGTGGTCGCGAAGCGGATCAAGTACCGGCGCCCGATCTACGAGGCGGATCGCTCTCACTTTCACCACCGAATGGCGAACATGGGCTTCTCTCAGCGCCGCACGCTCGCGTACCTGTACGGGTGGGCGCTGGTCATGGCCGGTCTCGCGCTGGCACTGCGGTTCGTGCCCTATTCGGACGACCACGGAAACTTCGACGCCGCGTGGACCGCGCTGATGGTGGTCTTCCTCGTGATCGCCCTGGCTGCAAGCGTCTACCTCGTGGTCGTGCTCGAGATCCTCAAGCTGCGGGGCATCCGCTTTCGCCAGCTCGCCGCGGCCCGGCCAGGCGAAGTGCTCACGCCGTCAGCGGTTGACGAGGGCGTCGCTCGCGAGCTCGAGACCGGCAGCTTCGAGGCGATCGACCCGGACTCGGGTGAGTATCGTGCCCTCGATCCCGAAACAGGCGAGTTCGAGGCGCTGCCGCCGCCCCCGAACGCCTGAAAAAACCCGCCAGGGTTACCCCCGTTATTGGATATATTCGTCCGCGGCCGCACCGGCTCGGCGCAAGGCGCCCCCCGGAGCGGCTATCCGCTTCTTTTACGCCCCAAATCCCTAACGAGACAAGTGCCATCCCCCACCCCTTCGGACTCCGATGAGTCAAGAGCCCCCCACGAGGATGGATGCCGCCACCGCAGGCATGTCGCTGGTCGGAGCGATGGTGGGATGCGCGGCCGCCGGGTTCGGGCTCGGCTCGCTGGTTGGCCTAGCCGTGCCTTTGGGCATCGCCGGCCTGTTCGTTGGAATCGTCGCGGGAATGGTCCTTGTCCACGCTCGCTTTAGACGAATCTGAGCGCGCGAGCGCGGGTGCCTCGGCCATCCTTCGCCACCTGGACCTCATCCTGCTCGCGCTTGCCTTGCCGGTGTTTGTCGCGGCGGATTGGCCGATGCTCGGCTATGCCGTGGCGGCCGGCGCGTGGGTCGCCCAGCGCTCCCTGCTCGCCTACACCGATGCCCGCACCGCTCGCAGCCTCGCCGCGGGCGACCGGCGCGACGCCTTTCGCACCACGGCGATCTCCGGGCTCGGACGTGTGTGGATGGTCTCGATCGCGGCGCTTCTCGTCGGCCTCCTCGCCGATCGCGAGGATGGGCTGGCCGCGGCGCTTCTCCTAACGGCCCTGTTCACCGTTCAGCTCGCGACGAGTGGCGTCAGGCGTCGAGGGGAGCAGGCATGACCACCAAGCGCTGGGTGTTCCTGAGCATCTTCATCTACCTCGCCACGATCGTGGTGCTCTACGTCGCTTTCGGGAGCGCGGGGGAGAACGATGAGTTCCAGCCCCAGAACGAGTTCCTGCTCGAGCCCTGGATCCACATCGAGATCGGCGGCGTAGATCTTTCGATCACGAAGGCGGTCTTCTACCTCTTTGCCACGAGCGCGCTCACGATCGGGACGATGACTTACATCGCCAGGCGCATGCAGCGCGAGCCGAACCGGGTGCAGATGGCGGTAGAGCTCGCCTATGACCTGACCCGCGACAACATCACGCGCGGAAACATTCCGGACGAGAAGCTCGCCAAGCGGTGGTTCCCCTATCTCGCCGGCCTCTTCTTCTTCATCTGGTTCTCCAACATGCTGGGCTATCTGCCGCTACCGCTGAACTCGGAGCACACGGTTGACATCTTCGGTTTGGAGGTGCCGACGCTCGCGATCTACGCTGCGACCGCCAATATTTCGATCCCGCTCGCTCTCGCCTTGGTTTCGACCTTCGCCTACCACTATGAAGGAATCCGCGAGAAAGGCTTTTTCAAGTATTTCGCGAGCTGGCTCCCGTCAGGGCTCGAAGACATGAACCCGTTCGGCAAGGCGGCGATCTTCATGATCGAGGCCGTTTCACACCTCGTCCGACCGATCTCGCTCTCGGTGCGGCTCTTCGCGAACATCCTCGCCGGCCACCTCCTGATCCTGTTCATGGCCGGCGGCCTTGCCGTAATTCTTGGGCTCGCGGCGCTCGGCTTCGCGACGACCGCGCTCCTCGCGATCCCCTTCTTCCTGTTCGAGATCGGCCTGGTCGCGACGCTTCAGGCCTTCATCTTCTCCACCCTGACCGCGATCTACATCGGCGGCGCTACGGCTGAGAGTCATTGATGAGCGACTTTGTCGCGAAAGAAACTTTGCCCTAGTGGCAACGGAATATCCACTAGTCATGCGCAGAAAGGCACTAAGTAACAACTTGTCACTAAGTATGCTACATACAGTCTGTATGTCCAACAGAAAAGGAGCAACACCATGGATTTCCTGATCCCCCTGGCGCAGTCAGGCGTTACGGACGACGGCCTCAAGTCGATCGCCCTCGGCATCGGCGCGGGACTGGGCTCGATCGGCGCCGGCATCGGCATCGGCATCATCTTCGGCAAGGAGATCGAAGCTGTGGCCCGCCAGCCCGAGATGAAGGATGAGCTCCAGTCGATCCGGTGGCTCGGCTTCGCGTTGACCGAGGCTGTCGCGTTCTACACGTTCATCTTCGGACTCATCGCGTTCTTCCTCTAGGCCACGTGGAGTTCCTGACCCAAATTGGCGGGCTCTTGCCCTTAGGGGCGAGCGAGGACTCGGGCGGTTCGTTCCTGGTTTCGCCTGCGCTCGGGTTGATGGTCTGGACCCTGATCGCTTTCGGGGTGACGATGTACATCCTCAAGAAGCTGGCGTTCCCGCGGATCGGCGAGGCGCTGGAGAAGCGTGCCAACGCCGTCCGCGAGAACATCAAGGAGTCTGAGAGGCAGCGCGCCGAGGCGGACGAGATCCTCAAGGAGTACCGCGCTCGCCTCAAAGAGGCGCGCGAGCAGGCGGACGACATCTCCGCCCGCGCTCGCAAGTCGGCCGAGAACGCCGTCTCCGAGGCGACGGCCGAGGGCAAGGCCAAGCGCGAGGAGCTCGTAGCCGCGGCGCGCAAGGACATCGAGGCCGAAACCCGCCGCTCGCTCGACTCGATCCGCCGCGAGGTCGCTGACCTCACCGTGATCGCGACGGAGAAGGTCACGAAGAAGTCGCTCACCGACGAGGACCACCAGCGCCTGATCGAGGAGGCGCTCTCGGAGATGGACTTCACGGCGCTCGCCGGCGCGGAAAGATCCGAGTAGGAAGGCGCTTTGGAGGAGATTGCTCGCGTATACGGCGACGCCCTGTTCGACGTCGCCCAAGAAGAGGGAAAGACCGACGAGATCCGCTCGGAGCTCGGCGACTTCGCCGATGCGCTTGAGGAAGACCGCGACCTGCAGGTCTTCTTCTTCAGCCCGTACTTCTCCTCACAGGAAAAGCGGGAAGGCATCGAGAAGGCGATCGACGGGGCTTCTGATGAGTTCGAGAACTTTCTCGGGCTCCTCGCCGAGAAGCACCGGATGCCAGCGATCTTTCGCATCCGCCGTCACTACGACGAGCTATGGGCCGAGGAGAACAAGCGCCTCGAGGTCCGCATCACCAGCGCAGTGCCGCTCTCGGAGGGCGTCGTAAAAAGGGTGGGCGAGGAGATCGAGAGCCAGACTGACCGCAAGATCGACCTTGAGGCCGACGTCGACGAGGAGATCCTCGGCGGGCTCGTCCTTCGCGTGGGGAACATGGTGCTCGATGCCAGCCTGCGCGAGAAGCTGAACAGACTGAGAAAGGAAGTCGCGCAAGCCGTTTGACGGCGCCGCGATTCCGTGAAAAGGAGCTGAAAAAGTGGAGATTCGCCCAGACGAGATCGGCAACATCCTGCGAGATCGGATTCAGGATTTCGACACCGACGAGCAGCAGCTCTCGGAAGTCGGCACGGTCCTCCAGGTCGCGGACGGGATCGCTCGCGTCCACGGGCTCGAGAACTGCATGGCACTCGAGATGCTCGAGCTCCCGCACGACGTAACGGGCCTCGCGCTCAACCTCGAGCAGGACAACGTCGGCGTAGTGCTCTTCGGCGAGTGGGACCGGGTGGTCGAGGGCGACGAGGTGAAGCGGACCGGCAAGCTGCTCGAGATTCCAGTCGGCGACGAGCTCCTCGGCCGCATGGTCGACCCGCTCGGCCGCCCTCTTGACGACAAGGGCGAGATCAATGCTTCCGAGACGCGACCCGCCGAGTTCAAGGCACCGGGCGTCGTCTCACGCCAGCCGGTCATCGAGCCGCTTCAGACTGGGCTCAAGGCGATCGACGGGATGATCCCGATCGGCCGCGGGCAGCGCGAGCTCATCATCGGCGACCGCCAGACCGGAAAGACGGCGGTCGCCATCGACACGATCATCAACAACAGAGATTCTGGCGTTGTCTGCATCTACGTGGCGATCGGTCAGAAGATGTCGACTGTCGTCCAATTTCAAAAGCTCCTGGAAGACGCGGGCGCCATGGACAACACGATCATCGTCGCGGCCCCGGCCGACGAGGCCGCGCCGATCAAGTTCATCGCCCCGTACGCGGGCTGCGCGATGGGCGAGCACTTCCTCTACAACGGCAAGCACGCGCTTTGCGTTTACGACGATCTGACGAAGCACGCCTTTGCCTACCGCCAGATGTCGCTTCTCCTCAGGCGCCCGCCGGGTCGCGAGGCGTACCCCGGCGACGTCTTCTACCTCCACTCGCGGCTGCTCGAGCGCTCGGTCAAGCTGAACGACGACCTCGGCGGCGGGTCGCACACCGCGCTTCCAATCATCGAGACGCAGGCGAACGACGTCTCCGCCTACATCCCGACGAACGTCATCTCGATCACGGACGGCCAGATCTTTCTGGAGTCGGACCTCTTCTATTCCGGCGTGCGTCCGGCCATCAACGTCGGCATCTCCGTCTCCCGGGTCGGAGGCAACGCCCAGACAAAGCCGATGAAGAAGGTCGCCGGAAAGCTCAGGCTCGAGCTCTCCCAGTTCCGCGACCTCGAAGCGTTCGCCCAGTTCGGCTCGGAGCTCGACCCCGAGACTCAGGCGTCGCTCGCCCGCGGTGAGCGCCTCGTCGAAATGTTGAAGCAGAACGAGCGCAAGCCGCTCTCCGTCGGAGAGCAGGTCGTCTCGATCTACGCAGGGACCGGCGGCCACCTGGATCGCCTCAAGACCGAGCGGGTCCACGACTTCCTCGACGCGGCGATCAGCCGTCTCAAGTCGGAGAACGAGGACCTCATGAAGCGCCTCAGCGAGGGCGAGTGGGGCGACGAAGAGGAGAAGGAACTGGACGAGGCCCTCGCCGAGTCCGTTGACGACTTCGGGCCCGACCTCGACGAAGAGGGCCAGCCGCTCGAAGAGGGCGAGTCCGACCGGATCAAGTCCGAGGAGGAACGCGAGAAGGAGGGCCGCACGGCCGGCGCGGGCGACTCGGATGAGGACGACGACTCAGACGACGAGGATGCCGACGACGGGGACGAGGACACCGACGACTCGACCACGGGCGACTCCGACGACCAAGACGCGGGGTCTGACCCCTCTACTCCGGAGCCTGAGGATTCCGCCGACGGCGATGAGGGGTCTGACCCCTCAGACTCCGCCGAGCCGGACGACGCTGAGGAAGACGAGAGCACCAAGAGCTAACCATGGCCACGCGCAAAGAAGTCACAGCGCGGATCAACTCCGTCAAGAACATCCGCAAGATCACGCGGGCGATGGAGATGGTCGCGGCCGCGCGCCTGAGGCGTGCCGAGCAGCGGATCGACAACATGCGCCCGTATGCGCAGGCGATCCGCAAGCTCACCCAGGAGGTTGCCGAGAACGCCGAGACCATGGCGAAGCGCGTTCCCCTGATGGAGACGCGTGACGTCTCGACAGTCGGCGTCGTGCTCGTCACCGGCGACCGCGGCCTGGCCGGGGCGTTCAACACGCAGATCATCCGCGAAGGGGTGCGCCTGAAGCGCGAGTACAAGCGCGAGGAGTCGGCTGACGTCGAGTACCGGGTCGTCGGCCGGCGCGGATCGTCCACGATGACGTTTCGCGGCGAGAACGTGGTGGAGTCATACATGGGCTTCACCGAGCGGCCGTCGTTCGCCGACGCGCGCAACATCTCGCGCGACCTGACCACCGCCTTTCGCGATGGCGACGTCGACAAGGTCGATCTCGTCTACAACCGCTACGTCTCGCCGCTGACGCAGTACGTGCGCCGCCAGACCCTCCTGCCGATGGCGGAGGCTGAGGTGTTCGGTGAAGGCATTCCTGATCCGGAGGGTTACGCGGATGAGGACCTGGCCGAGGCGCACCAGCGCTCGGACATGATCTACGAACCCGACGCGGAGACGCTTTTGCCAATGCTGATCGAGGAGTACGTGGACCTGTCGGTCTATCGCGCGCTGCTCGAGTCGTCCGCGTCGGAGCTGGGCGCGCGGATGACGGCGATGCGCTCGGCGTCGGAGAACGCGGAGGAGATGATCGACGACCTGACCCGGGAGATGAACCGGGTGCGCCAGGCGGAGATCACCCAGGAGATTCTTGAAGTAGTCGCGGGCGCCGAGGCGCTCGGTTAAGGAAAGGAACGAATGTCACAGGCTGAGGACGGGACGAACGGCGACGAGACGACCGAGAACGGCGGCGGCACGGCGACCGAGACCGAGGGCTCCCAGAGCTCGAACGGCGCATCCTCGAACGGGGGAGGCACCCGGGTCGGCTCCGTCGACCAGGTGCTCGGCGTAGTCGTCGACGTCTCGTTCCCGGACGAGCTTCCAGAGATCTACTCCGCCCTCAAGATCGAGGTCGAGGAGTCCGACGAGCGCCCCGGGATGGATCTCACCCTCGAGGTGCAGCAGCACCTCGGCGACGACCGGGTCCGTGCCGTGGCCATGGACGCAACCGATGGCCTTCAGCGCGGCGACGACGTAATCGACACCGGCGGCCCGATCTCCGTGCCGGTGGGTGAGAACACGCTCGGACGAATCTTCAATCTCCTCGGGGAGCCGATCGACGATGCCGGCGACGTCGAGTCGGAGGAGCGCTGGCCGATCCACCGCGCGGCTCCTTCTGTTGAGGATCTCGCGCCCGCGCAGGAGATGCTCGAGACCGGCATCAAGGTCATCGACCTCCTTGCGCCATACGCGAAGGGCGGCAAGGTCGGCCTGTTCGGCGGCGCCGGCGTCGGCAAGACCGTTCTGATCCAGGAGCTGATCCGCTCGATCGCGGAAGAGCACGAGGGCCTCTCGGCCTTCTGCGGCGTGGGCGAGCGCTCGCGCGAGGGCAACGACCTCTGGCTCGAGATGAAGGAGTCGGGCGTCATCGACAAGACGATGCTGGTCTTCGGTCAGATGAACGAGCCTCCCGGCGCGCGCCTCCGCGTTGCCTTGTCGGGCCTGACCATGGCCGAGTACTTCCGCGAGCAGGGCGGCCAGGACGTGCTGCTCTTCATCGACAACATCTTCCGCTTCGTGCAAGCGGGGTCCGAGGTGTCGGCGCTGCTCGGGCGCATGCCCTCGGCGGTGGGCTACCAGCCCACCCTCGAGACCGAGATGGGTGAGCTTCAGGAACGGATCTCATCGACGACCAAGGGTTCTGTCACGTCGATCCAGGCCGTCTATGTACCGGCGGACGACCTCACGGACCCGGCGCCGGCTTCGGTGTTCGCGCACCTAAACGCGACCACCACGCTCTCACGCTCGATCTCGGAGAAGGGGATCTACCCAGCGGTGGACCCGCTCGACTCGACCTCGACCATCCTCAAGCCCGACATCCTTGGCGAGGAGCACTACAAGACCGCGACCGATGTGCAGGAGACCCTCCAGCGCTATCGGGAGCTTCAGGACATCATCGCGATCCTCGGGATCGACGAGCTATCCGACGACGACAAGCAGGCGGTGAACCGCGCACGAAGAATCGAGCGCTTCCTGAGCCAGCCGTTCTTCGTCGCCGAGGCCTTCACCGGCCGCTCCGGCGAGTTCGTCTCCATCTCTGACACGGTTCGCGGCTTCCGCGCGATCCTCGACGGCGAGCACGACGACCTGCCCGAGGGTGCCTTCTACATGAAGGGCGGCATCGATCAGGTGACCGGGACCGAGGAGAAGGGCGAAAAGGACGAGGGAGTCGAGCGCGAGAAAGCCGAGTCCGACGAGCGCAAGGAGAAGGAAGCGGAGGATGCCGAGCGTAAGGCCGACGAGGGCGACGATTCCGACGCGGGGTCTGACCCCTCGGACGAGAGCTAGGCGTCCGTGGCCGACGAGCATCGATTCGAGGCGGAGGTCCTCACCCCCGAAGGTGAGATTTACCGCGGCGAGCTCTGGCAGCTCTCCACCCGCACGTCGGTCGGCGAAGTCGGCATCCGCGCCCGCCATGCGCCGCTCGTGGCGCGCCTCGTGCCGAACGAGCTGCGCCTCTATGAGTCCGAGGGCGACGAGCCGGACTCTCGCTACGCGCAGGGCGAGGGCTGGCTCGAGGTGTTCGCGAACCGGGCGCGCGTCCTGATCGCCGAGGCGGTCGAGCCGGACAAGCTCGACACGTCGGAGCTCAAGTCAAAGCTCGAGGACGCAGAGAAGCGCCTGGAAGAGGCCGAGGAAGGCTCAGCCGCCGAAGAGCAGGCGGAACGCGACAAGGCGCGAGCCGAGGCGTTCATCGAGATCGCCGAGGGGGCGTAGGCGGTTCGGACGTGCCGCGCTGCGCTTGGGCGCTGTCGCAAGCCTCGCGGCGCCGCGGCCGCCCGATTGGGGCACTAAAGGGGGAAGATTCGGGGGGTGCAGGTTGACGGAAGGGTTGAGCCGGTTATTGCGGCTTAAGTCTTCCGTCGATCGGGGGAGGTCCTTCGATGTGCCAGCGCCGCAACCAAGCGCCTCGAAACTCCGTGGCGATCGTCTCGGATCTGGCGCCCCGTTACCGGCATCACTTCAACGCCTTGAGCCTGCAGCTCAGCGACTTTCAGCCGATCGCGTTCGAAGGCCACACTCCCTGAGTGCCCGTCCCAACCGTCGACCTCGACGGCGAACCGGAGCTCTGGCCACACAAAGTCAAGCTCCGGCCCGAATGCCTCCGAGTTCGTCGCGTACCCGTCGATCCCCTCCTCGCGCAACAAGCGAAGGAATGCTCTCTCCCCCTTTGAGCGCGTTCGGCGAGGTCCCCCAGGCAAGTCGAGAACCTTTCGGACGACGCCGATGCCGCGCTTTCTGGGATTGCGCTCGAGCTGATCTTCGATCTCGGTTTCGCGAGCGAGGTGGCGGAAGCGCGCCTCGGCGATCAGCGCCTCGACTTCGTATATGTCGTCCATGACACAAGCACAGTCGAGGACGGTCCGCGGAGGGCTAGTGAGGCTCATCGAGTACCGAGACCGCACGTCAAACGGGGCAAGCTCGGCGTGCCGGACCTCGATTCGAGGACGGTCTGTTCTTTGGGTTCGAGGGATAGTCACCCATGGGTGAGCCGTTCCTGCGTATTCGCGAAGGTTCCAGAGCCTCGCGGCGCTGAAATGACTCAGCACGGCTCGTTCTCCCAGGGCCAGCAGAGCGGCTTGGGCGTACGCGTGCTCGGAGGGGATGGCACCCACGAGATACACGCCGCGGTGAAGGATGCGAAGGCGTCCGTCACCAATCCGCAAGCCAATCTGGTGCCGCGAGAGGCCAGCGGCAATCAGCTGCGCGTGAGAAACAACCCCGTGTTGACGCCTAGCCAGGGCACCTATGAGGCTGTCCGGCGATCGACGGAAGACTTGAGCCGACATAACCGGTTCAACCCCACCATCGATTTCCGCGCCCCCCTCGACCACTAGATTCTTTCGTCCCTTATGGATGAGCGACTTCTGACCGAGAAGCTGATCGGCTTCGACTCCTCGAGCGCCCAGGGAGTGCGCCTGTGCGCCGGGTTTGTGCGTGGCTGGCTCGAGGCTCGCGATGTGACCGTGCATGAGCTCACGGTGCGCGATCTGCCGGTTCTCGTGGCTGACGCCGGCCCCGCCGACGCGCCGCTCACCGTGCTGCTTCATGGCCACATCGACGTGGTGCCCGGCCACGCCGAGCAGTTCGACCCGCGCACCGAAGGAGAGCGCCTTTACGGGCGCGGCGCCTACGACATGAAGGGCGGCCTGGCCGCGCTGATGCTCTCGATCGCCGACCTGCAGGGAATCGAGGGCGTCCGGTGCCGGCTTGGCATCGTGCCCGACGAGGAATCCGAAGAAGAGCAGGAGCGTGGCGCCGACCTCTTGATCGACGAGGGGTTCAGCGGAAATTTCGCGATCACCGGCGAACCTACGGACATGCTGGTGGGAGTCGCGGCCAAGGGCGTCTTCGCGATGCGGGTGAAGGTGGCTGGCCACGCCGCCCACGGCGCCACCCCCTGGCTCGGGCGCAACGCGATTCTGCGAGCGATCGAAATCTTCCGTGAGATCGAAGCGCTACCGTTCGCGCAGGAGAGCTCCGCGCTCTATGACCGGCCTTCCATCAACCTGGGACGCATCCTGGGGGGCGATGCTCTGAACAAGGTGCCCGACGCTTGCGTGATCGACGTGGACGTGCGCTATCTGCCTGAGCAAGAGCCGCAGTCGATCCTCGGTCAGGTCGAGGCGATCGATGGCGTCGAGGTCGTCTCGACGTTCCACCGCCCGCCGGCCCTCGTTGACCCGCAGTCACCTTTCGTCAGCGCCCTGCGCGATGCCGCATCTCCTCACCACCCAGAAGAAGTCACGACCATCGGCCGTCACGGGGCGTCAGACGCCGTGTCCTTTTTGAAGGCGGGAATCCCCACCGTCGAGTTCGGCCCTTCGGGCGCAGGCCATCATGGTCCCGACGAGTGGGTGTCGATCCCGTCGCTCGCCAGCTACCGGCGCACCATCTCCGACTTCGTCTCGTCGCTTCCGGCCCGGATGAACGGGGGTCCGCCCACATGACCGACGAGCAGATTCCTGAGGACGCCGAGACGCCGGGCTCAGAGGGGGACCCGGCCGATCTCCCGCCCCCGTCCACGTGGGCCGGCAAGGCGCGCAAAGCCGAGGCCGAAGGCGAGACGGAGCGCGACTCCCACGGGATCACCGAGGAGTTCGAAGGCCTCGCCGACGAGCTGAGCGCCGACTTCGACGACCTCGAAGCGGACGAGGCAGAGGAACCGCCGGACGAGTTCGCATTCGAGGAAGCAGAAGACGATCTCGAAACTCCCGAGCCGGGGTCTGACTCCTCTATGCCAACAGCTGCGGCCAGCCCGCACAGCGGCGAGGCGCCTGACCCCACAGCCGCCGACACCCCTGACCCCCCAGTCACCGCGAGCCCGGGCGAGGTGCCTGACCCCCCGGTCGCCGAAAGCCCTACGCCCCCGCCCAGCTCGGAAACCGTCGAAGCCGACACCCTCGCGCTGTCAGAAGTCGAAGCGGCGCGGGAGGCGGCGCATGCGGGGCTCGCCGCGCGGGCCAAAAAGTCCTCTTTCTCCCACGAGGTGACGACCGGAGCGCACAAGGTTCAAGCCAAGCCCGAGCCGCAGGCGCCCGCTGCCGCCCCCGCCCTCGTGGCTGGCGAGGGCGACTCGGAAGGCGTGGGCGAGCCGCCGAAACGCCGGATCGGCCTGCGCTTCGTCGCCGCGGCGTTCGTGATCGTCTCTTCGATGGCGGCCGCGACGGCGGTCTCGTTCCTGCTCTTCCTCTCGGACATCGCCGAGGGCCTCAACGACGACGGCAGCCTCGGTGCAGCGCGCGCCCAGCTCGAAGACGTCGAGGGCGGGGCCCCCCAGACCATCTTGGTGCTTGGGTCTGACAAGCGCGACACGACGCAGGGAGATCCGGGACGCTCCGACACCGCGATCCTGCTTCGCGTCGACCCGGACAAGGAGTTCCTTTCGCTTATGTCCATGCCGCGCGACCTCTACGTGCCGATCCCTGGTCACGGCACGGACAAGCTGAACGCCGCCTACACATACGGCGAGCAGATCAGGCGTCGGCGGCGAGACGCTCGCGATCAGGACGATTAACGAGTACCTCGACATCCCGATCAACCACGTCGTCAACGTCGACTTCGGCGGCTTCTACGAGGCCGTGAACGCGATCGGCTGCGTCTATGTCGATGTCGATCGCCACTACTTTCACTCGAACGAGGGCGTCTTTGAGGGGAGCCCGGATTTCTATGCCGAGATCGACGTCGAAGCGGGCTACCAGAAGCTCTGCGGCTATCAGGCGCTTCAGTACGTGCGCTACCGCCACGGCGACAACGACCTGGTTCGCGGGGCGCGCCAGCAGGACTTCATCCGCGAGGCGCGCCAGCGCATACCTCCCCGTGAGCTTCTTCCCTGGCTCGGCGAGGGGGACGAGCTGATCGACATCTTCACGAAGAACACCTCGTCCGACATCAACGACGTCCCGACGATCATCTCGATGATGAAGTCGTTCGTCGACGTCCGCGATGCGCCGGTTCGCCAGGTGACGCTGGGCCAACTCGCGAATGACGGCGGTGTGACCGCCAGCCGTGAGCAGGTCGAGGCCGCCGTCAACCAATTCCTCGGCAACGACATCGACGAAGAGCCGGCGGAAGAACCCGCGCCATCTTCTGCCCCTACTCCCACGAAGAGCGATGGCGACAAGGACGAAAAGAAGGATGAGCCGCCCTCCTCACCTCCCGACCAGGGGCTCGTCGACTTCGCTGGCCCCTCTCAGGAGAAGGCCGCCCAGTTCGCCAAGTTCCTGAAGGACAAGAAGGCCGACCTGCCTGTCTTCTTTCCCACGAAGCTCGTCGGATCCGCCCTAACCGCCATCTCGGAGGAGTCGCGCGCTGCCGTCCTCGTCGGGGAAAGCCAGAAGGACCTCTACTACATGTACAAGTACGTCTTGCCCTATCAGGACACCTTCGGCGTCGCCTACTACGGGGTGAGCGGAACGAACTGGGAGGACCCGCCCATCCTCAAGAACCCGAGCGAGTACCGGACGATCGACGGTCGCGAGTACATGCTCTACTGGGAGCAAGACCGCCTGCGCCTGGTCGGGTGGCAGACGTCCAAGGGCTCCTACTGGGTCAACAACACGCTCACCCACTCGCTGTCAGAGGAAGCGATGCTAGGCATCGCCACGTCCGCGCGCGAGCTGGACTCAGGTAAATAGCGTTCGGGTCCATGGCAGCTGAGCGCGAATCGGTAGGCGTCGTCGGCGTCGGTTGGGTCGGCCTCGTGACGGCGACCTGCTTCGCCGAGCTGGGGCACCCGATCGTGGCCCTCGACGTGAACGCCGAGAAGGTCGAGTCGCTTAAGCGCGGCGAGGTGACGATCCACGAGCCCGGCCTCGCCGAGCTCCTGCAAAAGAACGCCGAGCGAATCACGTTCACGACCTCGATGGGCGACATTCTCGAATCCTCGCGGCTCCTTTTCTGCTGCGTGGACACGCCGCCCACCTACTCAGGCGACGCGGACCTCTCGCGCGTGCGATCGGTCGTCTCGCAGCTCCCCGAGAGCTCGGATCACGCTCTGGTCATGAAGAGCACCGTCCCGTCGGGCACCGGCGCGCAGGTGCGCCGTGACAAGCCGGAGCTGCGCTACGTCTCCTGTCCCGAGTTCTTGAAGGAGGGCTCGGCGATCCAGGACTTCATGCATCCCGACCGCGTAGTGATCGGCGCCGACGCGGGATCCGAGGAAGCGGCCGACGGCGTCGAGCGCCTCTACGAGCCGCTCGGCGGCGAGATCGTCCGCACGGACGTCGCCTCCGCCGAGATGATCAAGCTCGCCTCGAACGCCTTCCTCGCGACCAAGATCTCGTTCATCAACGAAATCGCAAACGTCTGCGAGCAGACGGGCGCCGACGTCATCGAGGTCGCCCGTGGCATGGGCCTTGACGAGCGAATCGGCGCAAGCTTCCTGCGGGCCGGCATTGGCTATGGGGGCTCGTGTTTTCCAAAAGACGTGAACGCCCTCAAGATGCTCGCCGGTAACGCCGGCTACCACTTTCAGCTCCTGAGTGCAGTAATCGAGGTGAACGAGCTCCAGAAGCGGCGCGTGATCGCGAAGCTTCAGAAGCATCTCGGTTCGCTCGCCGGGAAGCGAATCGCGTTGCTGGGCCTCGCTTTCAAGCCCGATACGGACGACATGCGTGAGGCGTCGAGCTTGGTCCTCTCGGCGCGCCTTCAGGGAGAAGGCGCCGAGGTCGTCGCGTTCGATCCCGTCGCCGGTGATGGAGCATCCTCGCTCCTCCCCGCCGTGGAGCTTGCGGAATCACCCGAGGCGGCGCTCGCCGACGCCGACGCGGCTGTGCTCGTTACCGAGTGGCCTGCGTTCGCCGAGCTGGACTGGGCGTCGGTTCGGGAGTCGATGGCGTCTGCGGTGCTGATCGACGGGCGGAACTACCTCGACGAAGACCAGCTTCGCTCGGCGGGCTTCGCCTACGAGGGGATCGGGCGGCCGAACGGGTCGACCGGCGCCTGATGCAGGCACTCGTCCTCGTCGGCGGCCAGGGGACTCGCCTGCACCCGCTCACGCTTACCCAGCCGAAGCCGGCCCTGCCCCTCGTCGACCGGCCGTTCATCCGCTTCATGGCCGAGTGGCTTGGCCGCCACGGGGTCTCCGAGGTGATAATGGCCTGCGGCTTTCGCCCTGAAGACCTTCGCTCGGCTCTCGGCGACGAGCTCCCCGGGGGACAGCGCGTTCGCTATCTCGAAGAGGCCGAGCCCCTCGGCACCGCGGGCCCGATTCGCCTCGCAGCCGACAAGGGGCTTCTGGGCGAGCGCTTCCTGGTCTTAAACGGTGACGTTCTCACCGACCTCGATCTCACCGAACACATGCGAGTCCACTCGGAGCGCCAAGCCGTCGCGTCGCTCGCGCTCTACCCGGTCGACGACCCGACGACCTACGGGCTGGTCCGCACGGACGCCGGCACGGGCGCCGTCACCGAGTTTCTAGAAAAGCCAGAGGCCGTCGAGATCGACGCTGACGAGGTAAACGCAGGGGCCTACGTCCTCGAGCGCTCCGTTGCCGATCTGATCCCGGCCGGCCGCGCGGTTTCGATCGAGCGCGAGATCTTCCCCCGGCTGGTCGGCCAGGGCCTCTTCGGCCTACGGCTCGAGGGCTACTGGATGGACATCGGGACGCCCGAGCGCTACCTCGAGGCGAGCTGGGACATCCTGACCGGGCGGGTTGAAACCGAGGTCGCCGCCAAGATGGGCTCGGGCGGCGTCGCGGTCGACGAGCACGCCGACGTCGACGGCTCGGCCCACATCGAGGAACCGGTTCTCGTCGACACGGGCGCGAGCGTCCTGGGGAGCGCCCACGTGGGTCCGCGCGCTGTGATTGGCCGGGACGCGAGCGTCGGGGAGGGGGCCGTTGTGGTCGGGTCCGTGCTTTACCCCGATTGCGTAGTTGCAGCGGGTGCCCGGGTCGAGGGGTCGATCCTCGGCGCGGGCGTCAAGGTCGGCGAGAACGCTGTTGTCGAAGACGGCGGGGTCATCGGCGAGGGTGCGAGGATCGAGCCTGGCGGGCGGCTTGAGCACGACTCCCGCGTCGAACCTGGCATGGTTGCGGCGTGAGCGAAACCCTCGAGGCCGTCCGGGCGGTCGATTCTCAAAACCAGCTCGACGATGTCCTGGCCCTGCCGGACCATCTTTCCGACGCCCTGTTTCGCGTCGAGTCGGCTCGGATACCGCCTTCAAAATCAAACGGGCTCGTGGTCTGCGGAATGGGCGGCTCGGCGATCGGCGGCGATCTGGCCCGCGCGGTGCTCGGAAGCCGGACCACCCTGCCGTTCACGACGGTGCGCGACTACGGACTCGAGCCGTGGACGTCGCCCGAGCGGACCGTCCTTTGCGCGAGCTACTCGGGCAATACCGAGGAGACCCTTGCCGCCTTCGAAGCGGCGTCGGCCGTGGGCGCCCGCCGGGTGGTCGCAACTACCGGGGGCGCCTTGGGCGACGCCGCGCGGGAGGCCGATGTCCCGGTCATCCCGATCCCGGCGGCGCTTCAGCCCCGCGCCGCGGTGGGCTACATGTTCGTGGCGGCTGCCGAAGTTGCAGCCCTGGCCGGCGCCGCGCCTGTCATTCGCACCGAGATCGACGGCGCAGTCGAGCATCTGCGGGCCTCTCGCGATGCATTAATAGAGCGCGCCACCGTGATCGCGGACGTAATCGGCGACTCCGTTCCCGTGATCTACGGCGCCGACCTCACGACGCCGGTTGCCTACCGCTGGAAGACGCAGATCAACGAGAATGCCAAGATCCCCGCTTTCTCTCACTCGCTTCCCGAGATGGACCACAACGAGCTCGTGGGCTGGGAGGAAAACGGCGGCGCTCAGCACTTCTCGGCGATCTTTCTCGACGACCCGGACCAGCATCCTCGGGCCCGGCAGCGGTTCGACCTGACCGCGGGCCTGATCGAGCCCTCCGCCGCCGGGCTCATCCATATCGAGGCCGAGGGCGAGACCCGCGCCGCACGCATGCTCTGGTCCGTGATGCTCGGCGATCTCGTCTCGCTCGTGCTTGCGGCAAAGCGCGGCGTCGACCCGTCGCCCGTCGCGGTCATCGAGCGGCTGAAAGACGCGCTGGGGCGCCCGTAGCCGGAGGCTGGCCGGGTGGCCAGCGGTACCCTTGGGTGGGCATCCGTGCCCCTCCTCGACGACATCGCAGGCGCCGTTCGCGGCGGCATCGGGCGTGCCGGTGAGGCGCTGGTCGCGCTCGGGCGGAATGGGGACCGGCCCGAGCTGGAAGCCGGGCCGCCGAAGCCGCCGCCGGCCCCGGTCGTGCTCGTGGCGAAGGATCTCGCGAAGGTCTACGGAGAGGGCTCGACGGTCGTGCGGGCGCTCGACGGTGCTTCGCTCGAGGTCAGGCGGGGTGAGATCGTCGCGATCATGGGTCCCTCCGGCTCGGGCAAGAGCACGATGCTCCACCTTCTCGGCGCACTCGAGACGCCTTCTGCGGGGCAGATCAGCCTCGGAGGGGAGCGCTATGACGGCCTCGACGACGCCGGTCTGACGCGGATCCGCCGGGACCAGATCGGGTTTGTCTTTCAGTTCTTCAACCTCTTGCCTTCCCTGAACGCAGAGGAGAACGTGCTCCTGCCCGCGCTGATCGCCGGCGACACCGGTGACAGCGCCCGGTCGCGCTCTCGCGAGCTTCTCGGCGTAGTGGGCCTCTCGGAGCGGACGGCGCACCTGCCCTCGGAGCTCTCAGGGGGCGAGCAGCAGCGTGTGTCGATCGCGCGCGCACTGCTTCGCGAGCCCGAGCTGATCCTTGCCGACGAGCCCACGGGCAACCTCGACAGCCGCTCGAGCGCGGAGATTCTGGCGCTCCTTCGCAGGCTCTCGGATGCCCACTCCCAGACCGTCGTGATGGTCACTCACGACCCTGGCGCGGCGGCGATCGCCGACCGGGTGGTCTTCCTCCGCGACGGCCGCGTCGCAGGCGAAGAGACCGGCGGCTCGCGCGAGGAGATCTCGGCGGCGTTTACCGCGCACCAGGCATAGAGGCCCGATGCGCAGCTTCGGCTCTCTGGCGCTCAAGCAGGTGCGCTCGCGTCGCGCCCGCTCGCTTCTAACCGCGGCGGGCATCGTCCTTGGCGTCGGGATGATCCTCGGCGTCCTCCTGCTCTCGGCGACGATCAACCGCACGTTCACCGATCTTTACGACTCCGTCTACGGGTCGGCGGACCTGATCGTCTCCGGCGGCGGCGAGGACTCGCTGCCGAAAGATGCCCTTCGGAAGACCGAAGAAGCGCCCGGGACGAGCGAGGCGGTCGGCCGGGTGCAGAGCGTCTTCAGCCTGATCGAGGACGATGCCCAGCCGCCCGACGCGGGCAGCGAGTTGAACGTCGCCGGCCAGGACCCCGACGCTGCCGACGTCACCGACTCGGAGATCGTCGCGGGCCGGGATCCCGAGCGGGGGCGCGAGATCGCGATCCAGGACTCCTGGGCGGACGCGAACGACATCCGCGCCGGTGACCGGATCTCCCTTGCCACCCCGGACGGTGAGCGGCGTTTCGAGGTTGTCGGCCTTTTCCGCTTTCAGAGTGGGTTCGAATTCGGCGGCGAAGGTTTTGCGGTCATGCCGCTTAACGCCGCCCGCCAAGTGATGGACAAGAAGCGATCGTTCGACGAGATCGATGTCATTGCGGATGGTGGCGAAGAGACGATCGCCGCGCTCGAGCGCCGCCTCGACAAGCGATTCGGCAAGGGCGTCGACGTCGAGACACCGCAGACGAAGTCCGAGGACGTCGAATCTCAGCTCCAGGCGTTCAACGCAATCCTCTATTTCTTCGCCGCCATGGCCCTGTTCGTCGGGGGCTTTCTGATTTTCAACGCCTTCAACATGACCGTGCTCCAGCGCACGCGTGAGATCGGGATGCTCCGGACTCTTGGCACGCCGCGGCGGCGGATCACCGGCTCGGTCCTGCGCGAGGCGGCGCTGCTCGGCCTCGTTGGCGCCGTCTTGGGTCTGGGCCTGGGGTTCGCGCTTGCATGGGCTCTCGCCGAGTTCGTGCGGGCTCTCGATTTTCCGGTCGGCCGGCTGGTATTCACCTGGTGGGCGCCTGTCGCGGCGGTCGCGACTGGGCTCTTAACCGCCGTTTTCGGCGCCTTCATGCCAGCCCGCCGGGCCGGGCGGACCTCGCCGATCCGCGCGGTGCTCGGCTCGGACGAGTTGCGACCGACGCCGCGCCCACGCCGCGCCGCGGTTGGCGCTGGGCTGATCCTGGCCGGCCTGGCCGGGGCGTTCTGGCTCGGCGCTGCGGAGGAGACGACCGCGATCGTCGCAGCCGCCGGGATGACAGGAACAGTCGCCATCTTCTTCGGGATCGCGATGGTCGCGCCGTTCGTGGTCCGCCCGCTCGTGCGCTTCGTCTCCTGGCCGGTGCGGCAGCTCATGCCGGTCGAGGGGAGGCTGGCTGCGGACGCTGCCCGCACCGACCCGGGGCGAACCGCCGCCACGGCGACGGCGCTTTTGATCGGCCTTGCGCTCGTGGTCGCCGTGAACAGCCTCGGGTCGAGCTTTCTAGGGACGATCTCCGACGAGTTCGACCGCGCCTTCGCTCGCGATCTGACCGTTCAGCCATCCGGTCTCTCGCCTGGTCAGGGCCCGCAGCAGACGATCGGCAAGCGCCTTTCGGACCGCCTGAAAAAGATCCCGGAGGCCGCGGTCGTGGCGCGTGAGCGCTTCCTCTTCACCACGGAGCTCCCCGGCCCCAAGGGCAAGACCAAGTCGGACGGTCTTATCTTCGGCTTCGATCCGCCTGAGTACGAGGAAGTGGACACCACCGAGATCCAGGGCGCAACGCGCGAGGAAGCTTTCCGCGGCATCGAGCGCGGCGAGGTGACCGTCGGGAAAGGCTTTGCCGACGAGGAGGACATCGAGGTGGGGGACACACTCCGCCTCGAGGGTCCGTCGGGCGAGCGCCGGGCGGGCGTGGCAGGCGTCGTCGAAACGGTTCTCTTCGGCGGCCAGACGGTGGGCATGTCGCTTGAGACGCTTCGCAAGGTCTACGGCGTGACCGGCGATTCAGAGCTCGCGCTCAAGGCGACCTCGGAGGCGAACCGGTCCGTGCTCGAGGACAAGGTCCGGCGCATCGTCCGCCAGGACTATCCCAACCTCGCGGTGCTCTCGAACACCCAGCTCAAGGCGAACGTAGAAGACCAGGTGAATCAGCAGTTCGCGACCTTCTACGCGATCGTCGGCGTCGCGATCTTCGCTTCTTTGTTCGGAATCATCAACACGCTCACGATGTCGGTTCTGGAGCGGACGCGCGAGATCGGGGTCCTTCGCGCCCTGGGCGCGTCGCGCTGGCAGATCCGCCGTCAGGTCGCCTCGGAGAGCGTCGTGATCGGGCTGGTCGGTGCGCTCCTCGGCGTGGGCGTTGGCACCGGCCTCGGCTACGCACTGCTCCAAGGGCTGGCCTCCGGCGTGCCGGGCGTCTCCTACAGGCCGCCCGTTACCGCAATGGTCGCCGTGGCGATCGCGGGCATCGTCTTGGGACTGATCGCAGCCATCCTGCCGGCTCGCCGAGCGGCGAGACTCGACGTGATCCAGGCGATCTCTTACGAATGAACCCTGTAGGGCGCCCGGCGCCTGCCACCCCGCTCGTCGAGGGAAGGAAATGTCCAATAGGGAGTGCGAATTCCTTCCCTCGCCGACGGAGGACTACGGCAGGGAGCTAGGTGCGTTCGAGGGCCGCCGCGAAGGCGGTGTAGGCCTGGCCGCTGAAGAGCCAGAAGCGCACCTCCTCGACCCGTGCGTGCTCGGCGAGCGCCTCCCTGGTTGTCCTGATGGCAACGTCTGCCGCTTCGGCCACGGGATAGCCGTAAACGCCGGTCGAGATCGCCGGAAAGGCGACGGTCTGGCAATCGTGCTCCGCAGCGAGCTCGATCGACCGCGTGTGGCAACGCGCGAGCAGGTCGGGCTCGCCGTGGTCGCCGCCCTTCCATACCGGCCCGACAGTGTGGATGACGTAGCGCGCCCTGAGCTCGCCAGCGGCCGTGATCTTTGCGTCGCCGGTCTCGCAGCCGCCGAGGAGGCGGCACTCCTCCACAAGGGATGGGCCGGCCGCGCGGTGAATCGCGCCGTCAACGCCCCCGCCGCCGAGCAGGCTCGAGTTGGCGGCATTGACGATCGCGTCAGCGTCGTCGGCCGTGATGTCGCCCTGGCGAAGAGTGATGCGACCCATGCCTCAGTCCTCCGCCGCAGGCCGGCGGCGGTCGCGCTTCCGCTCGCCGCGCCGGCGCTTGTCCGCCAGGCGCCGCTCGCGGGCAGAGCGGCTGGGCCTAGTCGCCCTGCGTGGGCGGCGGCGCACCAGTCCCGAGCGGATGCGCTCGGCGAGGCGCTCGAGCGCGAGGTCGCGGTTACGCGCTTGGGAGCGAGCATCCTGCGCGACGGCGGTCACGCGCCTTCCGAAGCGCCGCTCGAGCCGCCCCTTCTGCTCGGCGCTTAGCGTCGAGGACGCCTCGATCTCGAACACGGCCTCGATTCGCGACGCCGTCACGTTCGCGTGCTGGCCTCCGGGCCCCGACGAGCGGCTTGCGCGAAGCTCGACCTCTGAGAGCGGGATGGTGAGCCCGGAAGAGATGCGCAGGTCCTGCGAGGCCATGCCTCAGGATGACTCAAGCGGAGGTCGCTTCGGCCAGGGCGATCAAACGGTCGCGAACCAGATCTGGGCGCTCGTCGGCGATGAAGTGGCCGGCTCCTTCGACATAGGAAACCTCGTAGTCGTCGGCGAGTGCCGTTTCGGCGGAGGCGAGCGAGGGGTGAATAGCGACATCGTCGACGCCGTGGAGCACTCGGATCGGGATCGAGAGGCGCCGCGTTTCCGGACGGCGAACGCCTGCTGCAATCTCCCTTGTGAGAAAGGTGCGATAGGTATCGCGGGCGGTCTCCGCGCAAACGGGGTCGCGAAAGCGCTCTGAGAACTCACGGATCTCGTCGGCGTTCATCGAGCCGCGATCTGTGAGGGCGGCTTTGAATACGCGCTCGACGAACGCCGTTCGCTGGTGAAGGCGAACGCCGAACGTGGCAACCAGCGGCATGTGGCCCATGAAGCGCCAGACGTGGGGCGCAGCCGAGCGGAAGGTCTGCCACGGGTGAGGGATGTTCAGCGCTACGAAACCGTCGAATCGCTTCGCCTCCCGGAGCGCCATCAAGTACCCGAGGTAGCCGCCCCAGTCATGCCCGACTAGCAGCGACTTGTCGACTCCGAGGGCGTCGAGCAAGACCAGGAGGTCCGATGCGACCTCCTCCTTCGCCCAGCGATGAGGCGCCGGTCCGGACCAGCCATATCCCGGAAGGTCCGGGGCGATGATCCTTAGGCCTGTCGGCGGATCCGCGAGGAGATCGCGGTAGAGGTAGTGGTGTTGCGGCCACCCGTGGAGCGCCACGACCGCTCGCCCGTCCGGCGAGCCCGCCTCGGTGACGTGGAAATCCACCCCACGCGCATGGACCGTCGACCGGCGGACGCCGTCTATCTGCGGCGGTTGTCCGGTCAAGTCCGTCGCGCCCTGGGGCCTAGTACCGGTAGTGGTCCGACTTGTACGGGCCCTCGACGGGCACCCCGATGTAGGCGGCTTGCTCGGGCGACAGCTCGGTCAAGCTCACTCCAAGCGCGTCGAGGTGGAGACGTGCGACCTTCTCGTCAAGGTGCTTGGGTAGGACGTAGACCTGCTTTGAGTACTCGTCGTTCTTCGTGTAGAGCTCGATCTGGGCGATCGTCTGGTTGGTGAACGAGTTGGACATCACGAACGACGGGTGCCCTGTCGCGTTACCGAGATTGAGCAGGCGGCCTTCTGACAGGACGATGATCGAGTGGCCGTCCGAGAAGGTCCACTCGTCGACCTGGGGCTTCACCGTGACGCGCTCGGCGCCCGAGTTCTCGAGCCCGGCCATGTCGATCTCGTTGTCGAAATGGCCGATGTTCCCGACGATCGCCTGGTGCTTCATCTTCGCCATGTCGGCGACGGTGATGACGTCCTTGTTGCCCGTCGCGGTGATGAAGATGTCGGCACTCCCGACGACCTCTGAGAGCTTTCGGACCTCGTAGCCCTCCATCGAGGCCTGGAGCGCGCAGATCGGGTCGATCTCGGTGACGATGACGCGCGCGCCCTGGCCACGGAGCGACTCCGCGCAGCCCTTGCCGACGTCCCCAAAGCCGCAGATCACCGCAACCTTGCCGCCGATCATGACGTCGGTGCCCCGGTTGATCCCGTCGATCAGCGAGTGACGGCAGCCGTATAGGTTGTCGAACTTCGACTTCGTGACCGAGTCGTTGACGTTGATGGCGGGGAAGAGCAGCTTGCCGTCACGGGCGAACTCGTAGAGGCGAAGGACGCCCGTCGTCGTCTCCTCGGTCACGCCCATCAAACCCGTGGCCATCCGCGTGAAGCGCTGGGAATCCTCTGTGAGCGAGCGCTCGAGCGTGTCCAGAATCACGCGCATCTCTTCTGAATCCGCGCCGGCGGGATCGGGAACGGCACCGGCCGCCTCGTACTCGACTCCCTTGTGGACGAGGAGTGTGGCGTCGCCACCGTCATCGAGGATCATGTTCGGCCCGTCAGCGTCGGGCCACGTGAGCGCCTGCTCGGTGCACCACCAGTACTCGGCGAGGGTCTCGCCCTTCCAGGCGAACACGGGGATCCCGGCCTTGGCGATCGCCGCGGCGGCGTGGTCCTGGGTCGAAAAGATGTTGCACGACGCCCAGCGGACCTCGGCGCCCAGCGCCACGAGCGTCTCGATCAGGACGGCGGTCTGGACGGTCATGTGGAGTGAGCCGGTGATTCGCGCGCCCTCGAGTGGTTGCGCGTCCGCGAACTCTTCGCGCGTTCTCATCAAACCGGGCATCTCGTGTTCGGCCAGGCTGATCTCCTTGCGGCCGAACTCGGCCAGGCCGATGTCGGCGACCTTGAAGTCGTCGGTGGCCACGGTCGGGAGAGCGGCGGTTTCAGCAGGCGTCGTCATGCGGTCAAGGGTACCTGCGCACCCTGGTACCTGGCACCTGGCTTAGTGCCAGGCACAAGGCGTCGTGCCAGGCACCAGGCGTCGTGCCTGGCACCGAGTTCTGTGGCCTTGGGTAGCCTGATCGCCCCATGAAGGCAATGGTGATGGCGGCGGGGCTGGGTACGCGGCTGCGCCCGCTCACCTACGAGGTGCCCAAGCCGATGGTGCCCGTGGCGAACCGGCCGGTGATCGAGCTGATTCTGCGCTCGCTGGCGAACGCGGGGATCACCGAGATCGTCTGCAACCTCCACTGGTTCCCCGAAACGATCACCGACAGGCTCGGCGACGGTTCCGATCTCGGCGTCGCTCTTACCTACTCGCATGAGAAGGAGCTGCTCGGCACGGCTGGGGGCGTGCGCAATGTGCGCGACTTCTTCGGCGACGAGCCTTTCTTGGTCCTGGCCGGCGATGCGCTGACGGACATCGAATTCGCCGCGCTCGCCAAAGCGCATGTGGCCCACGACGGGCTCGCGACGCTCGCTGTGACGAGGGTGGCTGACACGCGCGAATACGGCGTGATCGTCACCGGCTCCGACGGGCGGATCCAGGGGTTTCAGGAGAAGCCCGAACCGGCCGAGGCTCTTTCTGATCTGGCGAACTGCATGATCTACGTGCTCAGCCCCGAGGTGTTCGACCACTTCCCCGACCTGGCCGCCCCTGATTTCGCCCTCGACGTCTTCCCGGCGATGCTCGAGGGGGACGTTCCCTTCTACGTGCATGAGACGGACGGCTACTGGAACGACGTGGGTTCCCCGCCCGAGTACCTCCAAGGCAACCTGGACGTTGCCGCCGGGCAGGTGAACGTCGAGTGGATGGGCGAGCTGGTCGAGGCCGATGCGGACCCAGGCGAGCCAGGCGAGCATCCCCTCGGCTCCGAGCGAGGCGGTCTCCCCGTCGATTGCGAGGTGCATGGGAGGGTCATCGTTGGCCGTCAAGTGAAGGTTGGCCGCGGCGTTCGCATCGACGGCCCTGCGGTGATCGGCGATGGCGCACAAATCGGTAATGGAGCACTCATCAAGTCGTCCGTGCTCTTGCCCGGGGCGGAAATCCCCAATGGCGCCTACCTGATGGGGGCCATTGCCGGGCGCTCTGGCTCGCTGACCGGCGGGTCGTATCTATGACGCTCCGGCGCAGGCTTGTCCGCGTACCGGCTACGTCGGCCAACCTGGGATCAGGCTTTGACGTCATGGCGGCAGCGCTTGCCATTCACCTCGAGCTCGAGGTCTCCGAAACGGGCGAGTTCGCCGTGGACACCGGCGGCGAAGCGCTTCCAGCCGACCGCACGAACCTCTGCGTTAGGGCGTTCGAGTCGCTGCATCCTGCCGACGGAGTTCGATTCGAGACCACCTCGCAGATCCCGTTCGCCCGTGGGCTGGGGTCAAGCGCCGCGGCGATCGTCGCCGGCCTCATGGCCGCCGACCACATGTACGAGCTCGCGCTCGGCCGGGAGGAGATCTACGCGAAGGCGGTCGAGATCGAGGGTCATCCCGACAACGTTGCGGCCGCGCTCTACGGAGGCTTCGCCCTGTGCCCGCGGCCTGAGGCAGGCGGAATACCCGCTCCGGTCCGGCTCGAGCCGCCGCAGGGCGTCGAGGCGATCCTGGTCGTCCCCGAGGGGGAAGAGGGCCCGACCGCCGAGGCGCGAGCCGCGCTTCCAGCCGAGGTCACGTTCGCCGACGCCATCGAGAACGTTGCCGCAGCGTCGCAGCTCACGCTCGGCGTCGAGCGCTCCGATCTCGCCCTGATCCGCCGCGGGCTCAACGACCGCCTTCATCAACCGCACCGCGAGCGGCTCTACCCGCGCTCGATGGAGCTGGTCCGCGCTGCGGGTGAGATGGGCGCCCTCGGCGCGACGATCTCGGGCGCGGGGCCGACCGTCCTCGTGTGGAGCTTTTGGCAGGACACCGGCAAGGTCGTCGCCGCGCTCGGGGAATGGGCGGGCGAGTGGGCTCAGGTGCTTCGCGTCCCCTTCAGCCCGGAAGGCGCGGACGTCCCGGAGCTTTAGGCGCGCGCGCCCGCCGGCACGATCTCCACGCTCAGCTCGTCGAGGCTTTCGAGCAGGTCCGGCTTGCCGATGCGGCGCAGGATCTCGCCGGCGAGCGACAGGTAGTCCTGCCCCCGGCCAGGCCGGTAGTCGAGGATCGGGACTGCTCGCTCCGCCGACTCGGCGTAGACGACTGACTGGCGGATCACGGTTCTGAAGACTTTGTCACCGAACTCCTCCCGGAGCGCGTCGAGCGTGTGGCGTGCGTGCTTCGTTCGCATGTTGGCGATGTTGAGCACGATCCCTAGTAGCTCGAGGTCCGGGTTCAGGCTGTCCTTGGCGAGGTTCACGACCTCCATCGCCTGCTCGACGCCCTGGAGCGAGAAATACTGAGCCTGAGTCGAGAGCAGCGCGTGCTCGGAGGCCACGAGCGCGTTGACGGTCAGAAGCCCGAGAGTCGGCGGGCAGTCGATCAAGATCACGTCCCGCTCTCTCTTGAGGTCGCGAAGCGCGTTGCGGAGCGTGACCTCGCGCCCGATCTTTCCGGCGAGCGCGAGCTCGGCTTCGGCGAGCCTGAGGTTTGCCGGAATCACCTGGCCGTGGACGGCGTCGGCTGCTCGGGTCTGGCCCCCGATCACGTCGGCCAGGGTCGGCTCCGCGTCCGGTGGGGTGTCGAAGTAGTCGGAGAGGTTTCCCTGCGGGTCTGCGTCGATGGCGAGCACATCGAGCCCCAGGCGGCCGAAGACGTCCGCCAGCGTCCGGGTCATGGTCGTCTTGCCGGTGCCCCCCTTCTGGGAGAGGATCGAGATCGTGGTCGCCACGCGCCCAACATATATGGGACGCGTTTGCCGAACGGCAACGCGGGAGCAGGTGCCGTTAGGTGTTTGCCGGGGCGAGTGGCGCTAGGCCAAGACGTAGAGCTTGAAACGACCGATCTCAAGCTCGTCGCCGTCGGCGAGCGCGGTCCACTCGACGTGCTCGCCGTTGACGAACAGCCCGTTGAGGCTGCGGTCGTCGAGGGCCTTCAGCCGGCCGTCCTCCGTCCGGACGATCAGCGCGTGGCGCCGCGAGACGGTGGGATCGTCGAGGCAGACGTCCGCGCAGCTCGAACGGCCCACCTTCGCCCACCCCTCGGGGATGGGTTCTGTATGCAGCTCGTCGCCGTCTTTCCATGCCACATGCGGTCCCAAACCGGCGATTCGCTGCCGGGCATCGCTCAGCCAACTTGGCTTGCTGTCGGCGTGCGGAACGGTTTCGATGTCGATCGTCGCCCGGTCAAAAGCGCGGGCCCGCTTGAACGAAGCGCCGCCGCAGGCCGGGCAGTCGGGCAATGAGTCGTCGACCGTGGGTGAAATCGCATAGCCGCAGCCGGTACAGATAAGCCCCCCCAAGGCGCGGACAGCGATGGTCATATCTCAGGAGTCCCTTCGGCAAGACAAAGCTACGAACTGCACATGGAAGGTACCCTCCTGCCCCGCATTAATCACATCCCGCGCCATAGAATCGCGCTAAATGGGTCCAATTTCCGCGAAGATTTCCATCGACACGCCCCGAGAGGCGGTGTTCGGAATCCTCGCCGACCTCTCGGCCCGGCCCGCCTTCACCGACCACTTCATGGAGAGCTATCGCCTGCTCCGGATCGAGCCGGTGGGCAAGGGGGCCGGGGCGCGATTCCATCTCAAAGGCCCGGGCTGGGTCGACTCGATCGTCGATGAGGTCGACGCACCGCACCGCTTGGTCGAGCGCGGGCGGGGCGGATACCTCAACCGGGTGCCCAACGTGACCGAGTGGCTCCTCTCGGATGCCGGGCCGGACGGTTGCGAGGTCACCCTCACCTTCTGGACCGAACCAAGCCACCCGCTCGACAAGATGCGCGACGCGAAAGCCTCTGAGCGGCGCCTCGGCAAAGGCCTCAAAAAGGCGCTCGAGCGCCTCCGCGAGGTGGCCGAGAGCGGCGCCCCGCCGGAGCGGATTGAAGTCGCGGGCGGCGATCGGCTTCAGCTATAGACTCTCGCCCGCATGCGGACCCCAGTCGCCCCCGTCCTCGGCTTCCTAGCCCTACTCGCGCTCGCCATCCCCATCTCCGGTTGCGGTCACGATGAGGAGGGCACGCCCGAGGCTGTCGAGGGAGAGCCGCTTCACGTGGGCGAGCTGATCTATAACGTCGCGATCACGCGCTTCCTGAATCCGAACATCGAGGAGGATTCGGCCTACCTCGCAGGGGCGCCCGAAGAGCCTCCGGGCATGACCTATCTCGGCGTCTTCATGACGATCAAGAACGAGACGGACGAGGAGCTTTCGAGCGCGAACAACTACTCGATCGTCGACGGTAGCCACCGCGTCTACCGGCCGTTCGACCTCGAGACGGAGTTCACCCTGGAGCTTGGCGCGCCGGTGCCACCCGACGCTCAGCTCCCGGCACCCGACACCGTTGCCTCGGCCGGTCCGACCCAGGGGGCGCTCATTCTCTTCCTGGTCGATGACGATGTCTCCGAGGAGCGCCCGCTCGAGCTCAAGGTCGATTCGGTCGTCGACGGCGAGGGCCTGATCGAGCTCGACATTTGAGCGCCAGTCGCCAAGTCGTGGCCGAGGGCCTCTCGCAGTCCGCGCTGCGCACCGTGCTCGTCGTAGCTTCCCTCGCCGCGGTCGTAATCCTCGCGGGCTTGTTCTCGGATGTCGTGGGTTACGTGGCCTTGGGCGTGATCGTCGCAGCGACACTGGTTACCGCCGGCGAGCGAAGCCGCAAGGGCAGCGGCTGGTGGACGATCCTCGGCGCCGGCGCGGCTTTGTCGGCCATCGGCGCCGCCCTTTCCGAGTTGGCCGAGACCGTCGGCGGCCTCATCGCCGTGATCGGCGGCGTCCTGGTCGTCGTGGGCTCAGCGATCGGATTCCCCGCGGACGAGCTCGAGTACGACGAGTAGCCGGCGGGGCTCAGTCGGCGAGCACGGAGGCGTAGATGTCTCGCGCGATCGGCGCGGCGACGGTCCCGCCGCCCCCGGTCGCGTTCAGGAGCATGACCGCGATCGCAAGCTCGGGCTTCTTCGCCGGGGCGTATGAGGCGAACCAGGCGTTCTCCTCGAGCGGCGGATCCTCTCCAGGTGCCAAGACCTGGCCGGGCTCGAGCGCCGCGGGGCCCAGCTCCGCAGTGCCGGTTTTGCCGGCGACCTCGATGCCGGGAATCTGCGCCGCTGTGCCCGTGCCCGAGCGGACGACCTCGAGCATCATCCCCTCGAGCTTTGCCGCCGTCTCCTCCGAGGTGACCTCCACCGGCTCTGCGTCCGGTCGCAGATCCTCGGTCTTCACGATCGAGGTTGGCGAGCGAACGCCGCCGTTCGCGATCGTCTGAGCGACCGAGGCCATCGTGAGCGGGGTTGCGAGAACTTCGCCCTGTCCGATCGAGCTTTCGCCCAGCGCCACGTCGCTCTCGATCTCGCCAAGGCTCGAAGGCGGCAGCGCAAGGGCTTCGAGCGCCTCCGGGGCGGCGAGCGAGGGCAACGACTCGAATCCGAACGCTTCGGCTGTCTCGACCATCTTCTCCACCCCCACTTCGACCCCGAGGGGCGCGAAGACGGTGTTGCACGAGTCGGCGAAGCTCCGGACGAAGGTGCCCCCGCACGCCGCGTCATGCGCATTCGAGATCTCTCGACCGATCGTCGTGTTCGAGGTCTCGACCTGGAACTCGTCGTCGAGGGCGACCACGCCTGCATCCAGCCCCGCCACCGCGGTGATGATCTTGAAGGTCGAGCCCGGAGGCTGCGGAGCCGAGAACCCGAGTCCCGCCACGCCGCGCACGTCTCCGGAGCTTGCGTCGATCACAGCCACTCCGCCGTACTGGGCGCCGAGCGCGCTCACGGTCGCCGACTGGATGTCTGGATCGATTGTCGTCTTGACCGGCTCACCCGCAGTGGGCTCGCCGGTCGCCAGGATCCGTTCTCCGCCGTCGCCCCCGGTGGCGAACAGCTCGCCCGAGGGCTGGCCGGCGAGGCGTGCGTTGAACGCCAGCTCGAGGCCGCTCGTGCCCGTGGGCGTTCCCGCCGGGAAGCCGAGCGCGTACTGCTCGTCGTCCTGCTCGCGGGTCGGCGATGCCACCAAGCCTGCGATGGAGGCGGCTGAATCCCCGAGGGGCGAGGTGCGCGCTTCGGCGGGTCCTTCAGCCAGTGGCGAGCCGTCGGCCGCGAGGAGCGCGGCGCGCTCGCCCAGCCGCGTCTCGCGGCCAAGCGTCTCGTCCTCCTCAAGCCCCGGGAAGACCAGATGGGGCTCCCACACCACTTTTCCCTCGTCGTCAAGCGGCACGGTCATCTCCCCTTCGACATCACCGAACGCGCGTGTCTCGACGATGGCGGCAAAACGGGCAACGTCATCCTCCTGCGAGATTTCTCCGGCGATTACGTCAACCGCGGTCGCGGTCGCCCCTGCATCCGTGTAGTGGCGACTCAGCGCTTCGAATGGGTACGACTCCTGCGATCCGGGTGAGAGCTCGGCGTGCATCGCCTCGAAGTCCTGCTCTTCCCAGGCGTCGGCAAACCTCTGGGCGGCCTCCGACGTCGAGTCCGTCGCACCGACGGCCACGCCGACCGCGAAAGCGCCGATCGACAGCACCACGAGTGGCAGAGCGCGTCCCACGATGCGGCTCTGGCGCTCCGACGTGACCGGGCGAGGCGCGGGCCGCTGCGGCGAGCCACCCTTCCGATACCGTTGCCCGCCCCGTGCGGCCGAAGTAGGCGGACGGTCGCTCATTCTAGGAAAAATAGTGACCGGAAGCCGGGTGAGCCCCCTGTGAGCCCCATTGACATCGGGATTGTCGTCTTCGCGCTCGCAATGGCTGCGATCGGGTGGGAGCGCGGCCTGGTCCTTTCGGCGCTGCCTCTGGCGGGCTTTGTCGCCGGGGTCGCGGTCGGCGCGCGACTCGCCCCTTCCCTGCTCGAAGGCGGTGCGCAGTCGCCATACGCGCCCGCGATCGCGGCGGCCGGGGGGATCCTGCTCGGGCTCTTCGGTGCGATCGCTCTCGAGGGCGTGGGCAGGTCCCTGAGCGATCGTCTCGCCCGGCGAGATCTCGCGCGGCGTGCCGACTCGCTCGGCGGCGCCGCCCTCTTCGGAGCGCTCGCGCTGACGATCGCATGGGTGTTCGGCGCGGTCGCGCTCAACCTGCCGGGTCAGAACGCGCGCGAACTGCGGGAGGCAGTCCAGCGCTCGTCGATACTCGTTTCGCTCAACGACATCGCACCCCCGTCGGGCGAGTTCTTGAACGCGCTACGGCGCATTGACCCGACCCGCGCCGTTCGCGGACCGGAGGCGGACGTTGGACCGCCTGATTCGGCGCTTCTTGACGATCCCGAGGTCGAAGCCGCCGGGCTCTCGGTCGTGCGGGTCACCGGCAGCGCCTGCGGGCTCGGCGTCACAGGCTCGGGTTGGATCGCGGGGCCCGAGATCGTCGTGACCAACGCTCACGTAATCGCAGGACAGGACGACACGGAGGTGACGACAGTTGACGGCACGACCCTCGACGCCACGGCGCTTCACTACGAGCCGGAGAATGACCTCGCGGTACTGAGCGTTCCGGGTCTTGTGGGCGAAGCGCTGGATCTGGTCCCAAAGCCGCGCAAGGGGACGGCTTCCGCAGCGGCTGGCTATCCGGAAGGTGGGCCGCTCGCACTCACCGCGACTCGGCTCGGCAGAACCGGGACCGTCCAGAGCCAGGACTCGTACGGACAGGGCCCGGTAGAGCGGCTGATGACGCCGTTTCGCGGCGAGGTCCGCAACGGCAACTCGGGTGGGCCCATCGTCGACGGAGACGGAAACGTCCTGGCAACCGTATTCGCGTCTTCGATCACAAACGGGCCTCCCAGCGGGCTCGGCGTCCCGAACGAGCTCGTGTCGAAAGCGCTGGAAGGCAGGCTCGACGGCGCCGCGACCGGCCCCTGTGCGGCGTAGGCGCTCGCGCGCCGAGCCCGGAGTGTGAGCCTCGCGCCGGCGGGGTATTGTCCGGATGATGGAGGGCTCCCAGGCCACGGACGACGCTGCGGGTCGCAGCCCGGGCGAAAGGGAGGGCGAGCTCAGAAGGGCGATCGGGCCGAAGCTCCTGCTCCTCTTCATCGTCGGTGACATTCTCGGCGGCGGCATCTACGCGCTGGTCGGTGAGGTCGGCGGCGAGACCGGTGGAGCGATCTGGATCGCCTTCGCGCTCGCGCTCGTCATGGCGGCCTTCACGGCCGGCTCGTATGCGGAGCTCGTCTCGAAGTACCCGCGCGCAGGCGGCGCCGGCCTCTATGTCCACAAGGCGTTCAACCTGTCGCTGATCTCGTTCCTCGTCGCGTTCGCGGTGGCGATGTCCGGGATCACCTCTGCCGCCGCGCTCTCGCGTGCGTTCGGCGGCGATTACTTGCGCGAGTTCGTCGACATCAAGGTCGTGATCGCCGCGCTCAGCCTGATCGTCCTCATCGCGCTGGTGAACTTCCGCGGCATCTCCGAGTCGGTGAAACTGAACGTGGGCTTCACCCTCGTCGAGATCGGGGGCCTCCTCCTCATCGTGCTCATCTCCATCGTCGCCGTGGGGCAGGGCGACGCGGATCTGGGCCGCTCGTTCGAGGTGAAGGAGGACGCGACGCTCCTCGGGGCCGCGCTCGCGGGAGCCGCGCTTGCCTTCTACGCGCTGATCGGCTTCGAGGACTCGGTGAACATCTCCGAGGAGGTCAAAAACCCGACCAGCGTGTATCCGAAGGTGCTCTTCGCCGGGATTGCGATCGCGGGGGTGGTCTATCTCCTGGTCACGATCGGCGCCTCGGCCGTAGTGCCGACAGAGGACCTGACGAAGTCGTCCGGCCCCTTGCTGGAAGTGGTGGAACAGGGCCCGCTTGGCATCGATACGAAGCTGTTCTCCGCCATCGGCCTGCTCGCGCTCTCGAACGGCGCTCTCATCAACATGATCATGGCCTCGCGACTCCTATACGGAATGTCCCGCGAGGGCGTCCTGCCCAAGCCTTTCGCGGCCGTCCACTCAGGCCGCCGGACGCCGTGGGTCGCGATCATCTTCACGACGCTCGTTGCTGCGGGGCTCATCATCGAGGCCAACCTCGAGAAGCTCGCTGCGACAACGGTCGCGCTGCTATTGCTCGTCTTCACCGTCGTCAACATCTCGGTCCTCGTGCTGCGCCGCGACCGCGTGGACTACGAGCACTTCGTGGTGCCGTGGCCGATTCCGGTCCTGGGCGTTGCCGTTTCAATCACCCTGATGACCCAGGTCGCCGGGGAGGACTGGGCGCGCGCGGGCATCCTCATCGGCATCGGCCTCGTGCTCTGGGCGATCAATTACGCCGCGGTGCGTAAGTTTGGGAGTGGAGCGGAGAAGGCGTCCTTGCCGTCCTGATTTAGAAGGCAGGAGTCCTTTTTTAGGACTGTATGGTATGGTGTCTCCACCCAACGAAAGGAGACCGATGACCGCCGATTCCTCAACAGACCGAGACCGCTGGATCGCCCTCTACGTCCTCTGTGCGGGCTTTCTGATGATCGTCCTCGACATGACGGTCGTGAACGTCGCGCTGCCCGCGATCCAGGATGACCTCGGATTCAGCCAGTCGGGCCTTGCCTGGGTGGTCAACGGCTACTTGATCGCTTTCGGCGGCCTTCTCCTCTTGTCGGGTCGCCTCGGTGACCTCCTCGGGCGAAAGAACGTCTTCATGGCCGGGATGGCGATCTTCCTGGCTGCCTCGCTCGTATGCGGTGTCGCGCAGAGCCAGGAGCTTCTGGTGGCCGCACGCTTCGTCCAGGGCGTTGGCGGTGCGCTCACATCTGCGGTGATCCTCGGGATGATCGTCACGATGTTCACCGAGCCGAAGGAGCAGGCTAAGGCTCTTGGCGTCTACGCATTCGTGGCATCCGCCGGCGGCTCAATTGGACTTCTGGCCGGTGGCATTTTGACCGAGGCCATCAACTGGCACTGGATCTTCTTCATCAACCTGCCGATCGGCATCGCCACCGCGCTTGCGGCGAACCGGTTGGTCGAGCGAGACGAGGGGCTCGGTTTCGACAAGGGCACCGACATTCCCGGCGCAGTCCTCATCACGGGCGCGCTGATGCTCGGCGTCTACACGATCGTCGGGCCGGCGGCAGAAGACGGCTGGGGGAGCGGCTCGACGCTCCTTCTCGGCGGAATCTCGTCGGCCCTGCTCGCAGCGTTCATCCTGCGCCAGGCGCGTGCCCAGAACCCGCTGATCCCGCTGCGCATGTTCCGCTCGCGCAATGTGTCAGGCGCAAACGTGGTCCAGGCGCTGATGGTCGCCGGCATGTTCGGGATGTTCTTCCTCGGCTCCCTCTACATGCAGGAGGTGCTCGGCTACGACGCGCTCGAGATCGGGCTCGCGTTCTTGCCGGCAACGCTCGCGATGGGCGTGATGTCCATTCGCTACTCGGACAGGCTAATCAATCGCTTCGGTCCTAAGCACGTGTTGATCCCGGGCGCGACCCTGATCGGACTCGGGCTGGCGCTCTTCACACGCACCCCCGTCGACGGTGTCTACGTCGAACACGTCCTGCCGCCGATGCTGCTACTCGGCGTCGGAGCCGGCGTCTCGTTCACGGCGTTGATGACGCTCGCCATGTCGGGCGCAACGCAGGAGGACGCCGGGCTCGCTTCGGGCCTCGTCAATACCACCGCGCAGGTGGGAGCGGCCCTGGGCCTCGCGGTGCTGGCGACGCTATCGGCGACCCGGACGGAGAACCTGCTCGGCGAGGGCGCAAGCCAGGCGTCCGCCCTGGTGAGCGGCTATCACGTCGCCTTCTGGGTCGGTGCCGCCCTGGTCGCGGTGGGCGTCGCGGTCGCCGCCTTCGTGATCGAGGCGCCTGCGGAGGTGCCGGCCGAGGAGCAAGGAAGCGACGAGCGGGCAGGCTCTGAAGTTGAGGCGACCCGGGAGCCCGCGCTCTCAACGAATTAAGGAGGCACCATGAGCAAGCTCAAGCTCGACATCTCGATGTCCCTCGACGGCTATATCGCAGGGCCCCGGCCCACTCTCCAAGAGCCGCTCGGAGCCGGCGGTGAGAAGCTCCACGAGTGGGCAGTCCGCGCCGCGAGCTGGAAGGAGGCGCACGGCTACGACCCCGCGGAGGGGGAGACCGGCGCAGACGACGACGTGATGGCCGAGGCAACGGCGAGCCATGGGGCCGTGATCATGGGAAAGCGCATGTTCTGCGGCGAGGACGGTCCCTGGGGCGACGACCCGTTCAAGGGCTGGTGGGGCGACGATCCGCCGTTCAAGGTGCCGGTCCTCGTCCTCACGCACCATCCTCGCGAGACCCTTGAGCTGGGCGAGACCCGTTTCGAGTTCGTCACTGACGGGATCGAGTCGGCGCTCGAGCGAGCGCGCGACGCCGCGGGCTCAGAAGACATCCAGATCTCTGGCGGCGCGAACGTCGCACAGCAGTACCTGGCGGCAGGCCTGATCGACGAGATGCAGATCCACATCGCCCCCGTCCTCCTCGGCGGCGGCACCCGCCTATTCGAGGGCGACCTCGAAGGCGCGCGAGACCTTCGTGTGACAAGGGTCATCGATAGCCCGGCCGTCACGCACCTGCGCTACGAGGCCACTTAGCGCTACCAGGCGCGGGGGTTGCCCTCGGGGATAGCGTCCGCGACGAGGCGGGCGTCGACCATGGGCGCCGGAGGTTCCCCCGTGGTTGCCATGAATTGATCCCAGGCTCCCGGCCCGAGCTCCTCGAATGCTGCCCTGCATGCCTGCACGTACGACGCAATCACGATCGCGTTCGGCGGAGTCTCGCGCGCGAAGTGGGCCGCCTTGGCCGTGTATGCGTAGACCCGGCCGAAGCTCACGCCGCGAGCCCTAACACCCTCCGTCACCTCCACCCGGTCGTAGCGCACTTCCCGTAGGTCAAGGCGCTCGAGCTCTGCCTCCGTCAGCTCGATCAGCGCCCCGTTCGGCCACTCCTCCTCGGCCGCGTCGGGCGCGCGCTCGAGATTCAAGCCGACGACGTGCTCGAACGGCTCGCCATCGACGCGTTCGAACACCTTCTCATGAGCTGTATTCACGCGGTAGATGGACCAGCGCCGGCGCCAGCCGGCAAGCCGCGCCGGCACGGGCGGCGGCGCCTCGTGCCCAAGCGTCTCGGCGATCGAAACGCGGCTCACAAGCGACCCATACCCGAAGACCGCAAGCCTCTCCTTAGGCGAACGTCCGACACCACCCCCTATAGGGCTCAACGCGGGACGTTCGCTGGGCGTCTCGGCGAACGAACGTCCGACACTGTGACCTATAGGGCTCAACGCGGGACGTTCGTGGTCTGTGGGGTCATCGGACTGGCGCGGGGGCGTCGCGGCTCGGGCGCCAGGCCGGGCGCGGGCAAAGGCGCGGTGCTGCGGGGCAGCCGAAGCACAGCGCGGCGTAGGGCTCGGGCGTCACCTCGAAGGACCCCGTGCGGATCTGCGCTACCAACCCTTCGAGGCTCGCACGCGCCGTGGCGAGCGCGGAGTCGTCGAAGTCCTCGACCACCGGCTCGTCCGGGCGCTCGAGGAACACGTGGGCGGTCCGCACGACCCCGCCTCCACCGCCGCCCGCCGCCGCGAGCGCGTAAACCGCCCGCTGCGATGCATACCGCTCGCCCAGCGCCTCGACTCCACCCGAGCCGACCCGATCAGTCTTGAAATCAACCACGACAGGACCATCCCCGTTATCGCTGTCGTTGTTCCGGGACGCCAACAGGTCGATGTTGCCGCGAAGCACCGTCCCGCCAAGGGGCAGGACGAAGGGCGCCTCGGGCCGGAGCCGGAACCCCTCGAGCTCCTGGCGCAGGGGGCTCTGGAGCCACCCATCCACAAGCCGCGTCGCCCGGCCCAAGACCTCTTCGTCCTCCACGCCCTCGCGAGCGAGCAGCGCGGCGAGCCGCTCTGAGCCGGGGTGCTCCCAGCCGGCCCGCGCGCTCCATTCGAGCGCGGCGTGGACCGTGTTGCCGAGCGCGAGGGCGGGGGAGGGGCCCGTGCCACCCACACCCGCCTCGCTTTCCTCAGGCTCGTGGAGCTCATCTGACGCCCGTGCCTCGTCCTCGACCTCGTCGCCGTCGTCCTCGCGCGGAGCCGCGGCGGTCACGAGCCCGGCGCGGACGCCGAGGACTCGCTCGACGTAGAAGCGGTAGCCGCAGCGCTTGAAGGCGTCGAGCGCGGAGTAGGAGAGGTGCCCGAGCGGGACGGCCGAGCTGCCCTCGGAGAGGATCGGCGGCATCGCCCCCAGGACGTCCTCGGGCGGTAGCGCGGGGGAAGCAGGCGCCGGCGTCAGTGCCCTCGCGCGCTCCTCGCTCGGGCGCTGAACGCGCACCTGGAGAGGCACCGGCCCGCGGACGAGCCCGCTCGTTTCCTCCCAGCCTGCGTCGACGAGCTGAGGCAGCACGCGCTTCAGCACGTTGTCCTTCGGCTCTGGCTCCGCCGCGACACAGTCCTTGTCCTTGTAGAGGCCCGAGAGGAGCAGGCGGTCCTTCGCGCGCGTCATCGCCACGTAGACGAGACGGCACGACTCCTCGGCCTCCGCCTCCTTCTCTTCGGAGTTCAGCTCCTCGAGCTCCCATACGCCGAACGACTTGGCGGTCGGGAAGGCGAGGCGGAGGCCGAACCGGCAGGGCTCGCCCTCGTCGGAGACCCGCCCGATCCAGATGTCGGCGTTCCTGTGGCCCGCTTGGAGCGCACGGTCGAGCTCGGGGACGGCGACCACGGGGAACTCGAGGCCCTTCGCCCCATGCACCGTCATGATGCGCACGCCGTCGTGATCCTCCGCCTGTACCGGCGCCAGCCCCTCGCGCTCGTCGCGCTTGGTCGACTCGGCGGCCTGGACGAGGAATGTGCGCAGGTCTCGCCCCTCGTTTCGCTCGAACTCCGCTGCGATCCGCATCAGCTTGCGGACGTTCGCCATGCGCCCGGCCGGCTGGCTCTTGGCGAGCAGCGCGAGGTCGTAGGAAAACGCGTTCATCGCCCGCTCGACCAGCACGTCGAGCGGCAAGAGAGGCGCCTCTGCGCGCAGCGCGGCGAGCTCCACGCAGAAGCCCCGGAGCTTCTCGGCATCGCCTTCCTCGATCTCATCGAGCCGCTCCGGCTCGGCGAGCTCGAAGTCCGACTCTTCGCCAGGCGCCTTGCCGAAGCCGGCCTCGAGCGCGGGCCACACGTGCCCACCGCCCGCCGCGGCGCGGAGGAGCCAGAGGCCGTCGGGCGTCACCCCGACGGCCGGGCAGGCAAGCGCGCCGAAGAGCATCTCGTCGTCGAGCGGGTTGGCGACCACGCCGAGGAGGCGCAGGATGTCCTCGACCTGCTGCTGGGACCAGTAGCCGCGGCCGCCGACCACGTAGGGCTCGAGCCGGAAGCGCCGCAGCGCCTCCTCGTAGGCGTCCACGTGGGTGAAAGCGCGGAGCAAGACGACGATGTCGCCGCGCTTCACCTCCTTGTCGTCGACCAGCTCGCGCAGCCGCTCGGCGAGGGCGCGCGCCTGCGCGACGATCGCCGGGTCGCCCTCCGACTGAGGCAGCCGCATGAGCGCTTCGTGGTCCTTCCACTTCAAGTGATCCTTGCCCTTACCTTCCTGATAGGTGAGGAGAAGCTCTACCTCGGGCGAGCCGGGAACGGCCTGATCGGAGCCCTCTCCGACGCTCAGGTGGGTGAAGTTCTCAAGGAGCGTGTCGCCGAACGCGTTCGCCGCGCCGAGAATCGGCGGCCGCGAGCGGAAGTTGCCGCGGAGGGGAAGAACCTCTGTTGCCGGCGACTCCTCCGCCTTCCGCCTTTGCGCCCGGAAGACCTCGAGGTCGGCGTTTCGGAAGCGGTAGATGGACTGCTGCTCGTCGCCCACCGTGAAGAGCCTCGTACCGGGCCCGCGAAGCTCTTCCACGAGGTCGAGCTGGACGCGGTTCGTGTCCTGGAACTCGTCCACCATCAGGTGCGTGAAGCGCCCGCGCCAGACGTCGCTGACGGCGGGGGATGCGCGAAGGAGCTCGACGGCGTGAATCTCGAGGTCTGAGAAGTCGAGGCCCGAGCGGATCCGCTTGAGCTCCGAGTACCGCCGGGTCGTTTCCTCGAGCACCGCGTCGAACGCGGCTCTCGCCTCGAGTGCGAAGCGCCGTTCGTCAACGCTCAGCTCACGATCGTCGTCCTTCTGCGAGCGCTTGGGCTCGCCCACCTCTGGCAGGCGCGGCGCGGCCATCCCCTGGCTTCGCAGCCGCTCGTGCGCCATGAGGGTGATGTCGCGAATTCGCCACGGCCGGTAAGCAGCGGTGACGCGCGCGACGGTCTCGTTGCCGGCGGTCACGAGTGCCTCGACCGCTTCCCGGGCCGCCTGGGAGAGCAGGCGCTGGGACTCGGGTGCGTCGAGTACGCGGAAGCGCGGATCGAGGCCGGCCGCCACGGGGTGTGCGGCCAGAAGGCGGCGGCAGAAGCCGTGGATGGTGGTGACCCAGGCGCCCTCCGTGTCGCGCGCCAGGCGCCGCTCGCCGCGGCTAGCGAGCTCACGGCGAATCCGCTGGCGAAGCTCCGCGGCCGCGCGCTCGGTGAAGGTGAAGGCCAGGATCTCGTCGATCTTCACGTCGTCGTCGAGCAGGGCTCCCACGTAGCGGCCCACGAGGACGCGAGTCTTGCCGGTGCCGGCACCCGCTTCGCAGAAGACATCGCGGTCGCGCGTCTCGATTGCCGCCCGCTGCTCGGGCGTCGGGCCGCGCTTCTGCGTCGCCTCCGCTCACTCGGGGCCGCCGTTCTCGCCCTCGTCCTCGAGTCCCACGGCACGCTCGAGGCGGCAGATCGGCTGATACTCGCAGTACTTGTTGCACTTGCCCTTGAGGGGGTCGCGGTCGATGTCGCCGGCCAGCATGCGAAGGCCGCTCGCCTTGGCGCGCTCGCGCGCCGCGTCCAGCGCGTCGTCCAGATCCTCGCGCGTCACCTTGTCCGTGCCGACGTCCACACCCGCGTGTTCGAGCAGGCCACCCTCGCCGGTCTCTTCCTTCAATCCGTAGCCGCGACCGGAGCGCTTCTCGTAGGCGGCGAGCGGGTGATAGAGCCCGGCGATCGGATCGAGGCCGAGCAGGTCGCGAGCCACCAGCATGTAGAGCGGGAGCTGCAGCTTGCCCTGGTCGACGATCTGCTTTCGGCCGGGAACCTCCTTCGACGTCTTGTAGTCGCGGACGATCGCGCTCCGGCCGTCGGGCGCGACATCGATTCGGTCGATGTAGCCCCGCAGCTTGAACTCGCCGAAGTCGAGCGGGCCCGGATCGTCGTCGCGCTCTTCTCCAAACCCGAAGCTCCGCTCGAGCAGGTCCGGCTTCGGCCGAAACGAGATATCCCGCTCCGCCTCGTCCTCGAGGAACTTCTCGACCTGGATCTTCACACGGGCGATCGCGATGCTCCGCTCGGCGTTGAGCCGGCCGTCCGATCCCTCCGCGACGAGCTCGTCCAAGAGCTCGGAAAAGCGCGCCTGCCAGCGGGCGAGGTCGCCCCGGCGGGGGATCGCATCAGAACCCGGAGGCTCTGAATAGAGCCTCTCGAGGGCTTTGTGGACAAGGCCGCCGAGCCAGAGCGGATCCGCGGTCGGCTCGAGACGCTGCGGCGAGAGCTCGTGGTTTACGAACCACCGGTACGAGCACTCGATCCAGCCCTCGAGCGAGCCGGCGCTCAGCGCCTCGCGCGAGCGGATGGCGCCCAGCACCGCGGGGTGGTGGAGCCCCTTCGGCTTGTACTCCGGGTCCGCGACGCCCTCGATCAACTCGAGCACCGGCCCGGCGAGACTCAGGTCCGCGCCCATCGTGTCGAGACGGGCACGCTGTGCTTCGACGTCGAGGCTGAGCGACGCGGTCATGGCCCGCGCGAGCGAACGCGGCGTGGTGGCTTCGGACGGCCTGGGAACCGGGTTGGCGAGACCGCGCTCGGTGGTGAGCGCATCCTCGACCGCCTCGGCGTCGCCCTGCAAGAGATCGATCACCTCATCCACGAACGGCGAGCGCGCCGCGGGGTGCCCTTCGTCGTCGGAGGAGCGCCAGCTGAGCGTGAGCGAATCGGTAGGCCGCGAGACGCAGACGCTGAAGAGGTAGCGCTCCTCTTGATCCTGCTCGCCGCGCCGTAGCGCCGGGAAGCCCAGGCGGCCGCGGCTCTCGTCACCCAGGAGCGGATCGGCCGCGCCGCGACCGGGAAACGTGCCCTCTTGCAGGCCGCAGCAGAAGAGATGCTTGACGCGCCCGGCTCGCACGCGGTAGGGACTGAGGATCCGCACGCGGCCCTCGGCAGAGCCCTGCCATGAGCGCACCGTTGCGGACTCGATCGCGTCTGCGGCGTCGGCCAAGTCCGGTGGATCGATGCCGGGGAGCGTTGCAACCTCTGCGAGCTCCTCCAGGAGCTCCGCGGCCGTGACCCCTGCCCGGAGCTCGATCGGGTCCAGCGGGACGCCGGCCGTGTCCTCGCCCGCGAGCGGCGCCTGCTCGCGATGAGCCGCCTCCGCGATGCGCCTTGCGCTCACTGCGACTGCCCGCACGCGCTCGACCGCGCCGCGCGCTTCGAACACGCGCCGGAGGTGCACGGGTGGCGTCTCGCCCCAGCGCTCCAGGACAGCTTCGACCGTGGCGGCCTCACCCCGTGCGATCGCACGCTCGGCCCAGTCGGCGCGCGACGGCCGAAACGCAGTGTCGGCGCGAAGGTGCGCGATCACGTCGGCGGGCTCGCCATCGTCCGCGGCCGCACGACAGAGTGCGAGGAGCGACCGGCCGACCGCCGTCGAAGCAAGTGGCAAGTGCGCCTCGAGCGTTGCGGGAATGCCCATCTCACGCATGACGGATGCGAACAGAGGACCTTCCACCGAGGGCCGCCGAAGCGTGACGACTATGTCGTCCGCGCTCGTCCCGGACGCCAGGAGGCGTGCGACCTCGATCCCGGCGGCCTCGGCCTCGCCGCGCTCGCCGGCGCTGGCAAGGAAGGCGAGACCGCCGTCGAGCGGGTTGACCGTCGCGGATTCCGTCTCGAAGACGTTCCGTGCGATGTGGGCGAGGGAGCGGCGGGTGGTATAGCTCGCGTCGAATTCGAGCTCTTCGGCGACCGAGCCGCCGGCCTCTTTCAAGCGCGTGAGCAAGCCCGCGCGCGCCGCGAGCGCATCGCGATCCGAATAGTTCACGGCGAACGTGACCTCGCAGACGCCGGCGAGGACGCCGATGAGCTCGAGCTGAACCTCGGTCAAGTCGTCGAATCCGTAGATGAGCACCGGGGCGCCGTTCCAGGCGCCGGGATCGGCGCGGAGCGCACGGACGGCAGCTGCGGCAACTGAGCCGGCGTCAGAGCGCCCGGCGCCGTCGCGCAATCGCTCGTACTCGGCGTAGAGGCGGGCAAGCTCCTCCTCCTGCCCTGCGTCGCCGTCCACCACGGCGGTGGCGGCAAGGACGTCCGTGGGGGAGACCAGCGCCGCTTGCAGCTCGGCGATGAGGGTGTCGAGGGCCGGCGCGAAGCCGGGCGAGCGCGATGAGCGGCCGAGCAGGCGCAGATCCGTCGAAGCGATCGCGGCGCGTACCAGGGCGAGGCGCTGGGGAGGGGAGAGGCGCGGCGGCACCGGCGTGGCCGTGATGCTCGCGATCTCGTCGAAGAGCGATCCGAAGGTGCGGATCGTCGCGCCTATCTGGGGGCCGCCTTCCCCGCACAGGTCGCGCTCGAAGCGAGCGATGTCGTCTCCGGTGGGCACGATGAGGAGCGGGTCGCGGTCGAGCGCCGCACGAAGGCGAGCGAGCACCTCGCGGGCCCGGTTCGAGTTCGGCGGCCCGACGATCAGCTCGAGCGCCACTTGCTGTTCCCGTCATCGTCGGTCACGTCTTCGATCCTAGGTCGGGATGGAAGCGGATAGCTGACAACGATCGCGATGCCGCTCGGGCAAGCCGGAAACACCGCTTTTCCAGGCGCCGGGATGCCGTCCGCAGGCGCCCGTACCTTGTCCCCGTCGCGCCAACCCCCATTCCGAGAGGTTGATTTAGCCCCCATGTCACTCTGCTTCATCGATCCAGCCGACGCGATCCGCGCCATCGCCGACTCCGTCGGGCGTGAGGCGCGCCGCCAGCTCCTCGGCGAAGCAGTGCGCGCGTGGGTGGACGAGATCCCCGAAGATGAGCTCGAGTCGCACTACGCGCGAGCGATCTCCGAGCTCGACGACCACGACATCTCGATGCTTGCCGCATGGCACGCGTCGATGGAGATCGGCCACCCGCTCCCCAACCGGGACTTTCTGATGCGCTCGTTCTCAGGTCTCGGCGAACACCGCCGCGAGGCTCTGAAGCTCGCCGCGGGCTTTCGCGGCGAGGAGGCGGTTGACCGCGGCGTGACAGAGGAACGCGCCCTCGACACGGTGCTCGATTGGCTCTCGGGGCCGCGCCTCATGGAGCTCGCGCTCGAAGCGGTGGAGCTCTACGTCTGGGACCGCGCCGGCTCCGATAACTGACCGTCTGCGCCGGGGCACCCGGCTAACGTCTCGGCGGTGAGCAGGGGCCTCCAAACTGTGCGTGCGCTCGTCTGTGCAACGAGCGTTTTCGGCGTGCTCGTCTTCGCGGGCTGTGGCGGTGATGAGGAACCCACGACGTCAAGCTCGACGACCTCAACCGGAGAGACCGAGCTCGACGACAACGGTTTCCCGGTAAACGCTCACATCCAGCCCGACCTCGGCGTGGTGCCCGATGGCATCGCGCTCGACGGCCGCGAGGGTACGCCGCCGCCTGAACCGGCTGAGAGCGACCTCGAGGCGGCGGCCGAGACTGCGGGCTGCGATCTCCAGACCGGCCTGCCCGACGAGGGCAATACGCATATCGGCGACGAGGACGCGGCCGACGTTGATTATCGGACGAATCCGCCGACCTCGGGCGATCACTACGGCGATGGAACCGAGGTCCTATCCGGAGCGCTGGCCGATGGGGCCTACCTCGAAGACCCCCCGCTTGGCCGCGTGGTGCACGCGCTCGAGCACGGCCGGGTCGCCATCCAGTACTCACCCGACCTCTCCGAGGAGGAGCAGCTCGCCGTCAAGGGCGTCTTCGACGACGATCCCGCCGGCGTGCTCTTCTTCCCGAATCCCGACATGCCCTACGAGGTCGCCGCAACCGCGTGGACAAATCTCATCGGCTGCAAGAGCTTCGAAGGAGAGACCACCCTGGACGCGGTCCAAGCCTTCCGAGATTCCTTCCGCGGCCAAGGCCCCGAGCCCATCCCCCTTGACCTCTAGCCCATGCGCTCTTTCTCGCCGAGAGTGAGATAACGGGACACATAGTCCCGCGAGATCACTCTGCGTTCTAGAACATCGGACCGACGGTCGGCGGCACGTCCGGGCGCGGATCCGGCGGTTCGGGCGGGCGCTCGTCGGCGCGAACCTCGGTTGTGGTCTCCGGCGACGGCGGCAGCCCGATACGAACGACGGTCCACTCTCCATCCGGACCCTCCTGCGCTCGCCATTGGGCGATCCTTCGGTCGGGATGCTCCGCGGCGTTTCGCGCACAGAGCGCTTCTGCTTCCTCGCGTGTCATGTCGCGACTGGCTCGGCTGCCGAGCGCTTCGCGGATCTCCGAGACGGCCTGCTCGTTCGAGGCGAAGCGCACCGCGTGGATGCCGAGCTCGCGCGCGGCCGCGCAGTTCACCTCGACGTCGTCGATGAAGAGGCATTCGGAGAACTCGAGGTCACCGAGCGACCCTGGATCGAGCTCCCGGAGGCGATCGAGGGTGAGCTGGTAGATCTCGGGCTCGGGCTTTCTCATCCCGACGAACGCTGAGTCGACGACGAGCTCGAAGATCTCGTCAACGGGCAGCATCGAGCGCCAAAGCGGCTCCCACTCGCGCACGTTGTTGGTCAGGAGCGCCATGCGGTAGCCCGCGTCGCGAGCGGCAGCCATCTCGGCGATCATGTCCTCGTTCGGGTTGAGCGCGCGGAAGTAGATCTCCTTGAAGTCGTGGAGTTCCGGCTCGTGTCCCAGCTCGACCGCGAGCTCGACACGAAGCGTGGCGAGGAAGTCGTGCTCGGTGACGTGCCCCTTCTCGAGCTCATACAAGGGATGAGCGCCGTCGCGCTCGTAGATCCGGCCCATCGCCGAGCCCAGCGCCTCGGTTGGGATACCCGTCTGATCCTGAAAGGCCATGAACGAGCCGACGAGCGGGGTCGTGAGCACTCCGCCGAAGTCACAGATGACAGCCCTGATCGCCACGAGCTAGGTGCCGACGATGTCGAGGATCGCGACGCCCGGCTCGCCGTCGAGGCGAAAGTCGAGCGTGGTGCGCTCGCGGCGCCCGGCTTCTTCATCGGAGGCCGTCGTGCTCCTCACGTCCCCGGCGCCGCGAATGGGGTAGTCATCGTCCACCGCGTAGAGCTCGAGCCCGACGCGCTCCACCTGCCCGTTCGCTCCGTACTGGGTGGAGAGCAGAGCCTCGCCGATCGCGGTCACCTCTCCCGAGGGAGCGATGAGCACGGCTTGGAATGCCTCGCCGTCGTGGCCGGGGGCCTGGGCGGGGCGGGCACCGGCGAGGAGGAGAAGCGTGCCGGCGCCCGTGGCTCCTGTGAACACGCGCAGAGCGGAGTGGCCATCGCCGAGCTCCCCCTCCGCGTGCCACTCGGCTGCCGGTTCCGGAGCGGCAAGGCTTGCGCGAAGCCCGTCCGGGTCGCCCCATGCGACGCGGAACCCGTCCTCGAGCTCGAGCGAGACTCCGTCAGCCACGTGGGCCTTCCCCGGAGGCCGGCGGGCCGAGCTCGGACTGAGGCTCGGTCACCTCGCTAGCCGATCCTTCGTAGTCATAGCTTCGATCGGTGCGGGGGAACGGAGCGCCAGGGCGCCTCGCGTAGCCGAACTTCGCGACTCGAAACGCCACCGCACCGCGCTTGGTCACCATCCGGCTCAGCACTCCGCGGATGAGCGAGCGTGTCGGCGGGATCAGGAGGATGAGGCCGAAGGCGTCGGTGATGAAGCCGGGCGTGAGGAGGAGGGCGCCGCCCAGGATGATCATCGCGCCGTCGAAAGCCTCGCGGCCGGGCACACGACCCTCGGCTAGAGCGGTGTTGAACCGCTCCCACGCGGCGCGGCTCTGCGAGCGGGCGAGCGCCGCACCCACGAGGCTGTCGACGATCAGGAGGCCGAGCGTGGGCAGGATCCCGATCGCTCCACCGATCTCGATGATGAGCCAGAGCTCCGCGATCGGGATCGCGATAAAGAGGATGAAGAGGAGCGGCAGCACGCCCCTCCCAGCCTACGGAACGTGAAAGCGCGCCCGAGTCGCCCCGAGCGCGCCTTCCCTTCTGACACGGGCCCTACTTCTTGCAGCTCTTCGAGAGGTCCAGGTTGGCGACTTCGCCGCGCTTGACCAGCACCTGCTCCGTCGCCTTGAGGCCGTTGCGGCGACACAGAAGCGTCCACTTCTCGAGCCCCTGCTCGATCGGAGACTTCTCGGTTTTGTTGAAGGTGACCGTGCCGTCGTACGGCTCCACGGCGGCGAAGTTCACCACGCGGACCACGTACTTGCCGGGCTTGAACTGCGGCCCTGCGATCGTCGTCTCCTCGACGTTGCTCGGGCCCGTGGCGGACGATCCGAAGACCTTCGTCTCTCCCTCGGAGGTCTTGTCGCCATCGGTGTCCGCGAACACCTTCATGTCCCAGTCCGTCGTGGGCGAGGGCCACGTGATCCGCACCGTCGCCTTGCCGTTGTCGACGTTCTGGCCGCCCGGCACCCTGAACGGATGGTCGTTGAAGCACTCTTCGTCCTCGGAGTCGGCGTCTCCGCACGGGATCGCGCTGGGACCGGGCCCGCCCGTGAAATCGACCGGGTCCGACGGCTGGCCTGGCTTCGCGCCGAAGTCGGGCAGTCGCGGATCGACGAGCGGCCGGGTTGACGGGTTGACGTGCCAGTCGAAGCGGCCACTCGGGCCAACCTGAAGCTTCGTCTTGAGCTTGTCCTTGAAGAGGCGGATCTTGCCCTCGTTGCCCTCGCCGTCGATCACGGGCGACGTCGGCGTCAGGAACGACTTCTTCAATACGAGCCGCGCGCCGGGAGGAGCCGAGCCCGTGATGCGGGAATGGCGGCTCGGGTTCGCCGTGCTTCTGAGCGCCGTCAAGTAGGCGGCACGGTTACCGCCGCCATTGGGGCCCGATGCGTCGCTCGTCCCGTTGTACTCGGCGATGACGCCGTCGGCGAACGTGTCATGGAACGCGGTCAAGCCGATCTCGAACGTGAAGCCCAGCCCGCCTGTGGCGTAGTAGCTCCAGTCCTCGGCGCCGCCGCTTGTGTCGTAGAGCTCGTAGCCCTTCTGGTTCGCGTAGCCGTTCTCCTTGGCCATCGACTGGCCGAAGCGCTTGTAGACCTTCTCGTCAGGCGGCGGTCCCTTGGCCTGGAGGCCCGGCGGGCGCAGGAGGAGGTTCGAGAACGTGTGGTTGGTGATGAAGGTCACCACCTGATTCCTCGAGATGAGCTTGCGGATGTTCTCCGTCTCAGGCTCTGAGAACGGGCCGGTTCCGCGGTAGTCCTGAGCGGTCGATCCGTACGGAAGCGTCTCCTCGCTGGAAGCGCCCGGCCCGCCCCAGAAGCCGCCGTAGTTGCGGTTGGGATCGACCCCGAACTGGGTGATGCCAAGGTTCGGCGCGCCCATGCAGTTGGCGGTTGGTGGTCTCGTCGGCTCCGGCGTCACCACGCGGCAGTTCTTTCGCTGGTACTCGTATGGGATCGTGAGGTTTGCGGTCTCGTCGCCCGCCGGGGCAGGACGGCCTCCCGCGGAGCCGTTGGTCTCGCCCGCCTCGCGCGACGTGTTGAACCCGTCGGGGTTCACCGTGGGAATGAAGATCACCTTCGTCTTGCCGAGGAGCCTGCGAATTGCCGTGTTGCCCTGCTTGAAGCCATTGACGAGCTCGTAGGCGAACTCCATCGTGTGCTCGGCAGAAGGCCACTCGCGCCCGTGATGGGCTCCCGTGAGGAGGAAGGTAGGCCGGCCGTCCTTCTTTGCGACCTTCTTGCCGACCTCGATCGCCTCGACCGGCCGGCCGGTGTACGTCTCCTTCTTAAGCGTGAAGTAGCGGACCAGGCCGGGGTTCTTGTCGGCGAGCTTTTGAAGCTCCTCCGAATAGTCGAAGAGCCGGCGGTAGGTCCCGTCGTTGGGGCCGGCGTTGCCGCTCGGAAGGTCGGAGCCGCCGCGTAGCTGGCGCGCCATCGCGGCCTCCTCGGCGCGATCCGCGAGCGTCGCCTCAGCGAGGTTCTCTTCGAGCACGTCGTAGTCGAAGCCCTCGTCGGAGATCAGTGCCCCCTCGGCGGGGTTGCGAAGGAGGATGTCGATGTAGCCGGGGCCCCCGCTCTCGATCAGGTCGAGGCCGAGCGAGGCCAGTTCGCCCTTCATCGCCTCGTCGGGGGTCGAGACGCGCACGATCTGAGCGCGTGGCGCCTCCTCGGTCAACTCGTTCGTCTCGACGCTCACCTCGGCCGTCGGATCGTCGCCCGTGCGCCGGCAAGCCTGGACGATGAGGTCGCCCGCGCCCGACGTAAAGCCCTGAGCGACCTCATCGCCGTCGGCGTAAGACGAGGCAGCGACGACGGCTCCTGATGCCTTGTCGATGACCGCCAGGTCCCAGTTGCCCTCGGCGCCCGAAAGCGTTGCCGAGACCGTCGAGACGCCGGGAACTGAGACGGCGTCCGTGGCGACTCCGTTCTCGCCTGAGCGATCTCCGGTCGAGCAAGCGGCATCGACCGCTTGATCCGCCGTGAGCGTGGCGGCTTCGGCGCTCTGGGCAAAGGCGGTGACTGCGGCGAGAGTGGCGGCAAGGGCGATGCCCTTGCGAGTGCTGACGACGTTCAAGTAAAGCTCCCTAATCGAGGTTCCGGTTACTCCTAGCGCGCATCGTAGGAGACGAAAGCCTGCTTTGCGCCGGTTCTCCCGCGCCCGGTCACGGCCGAGGCGCCGGTACCCTTGACAAATGGTCACCGAAGAAGATGTCTACGAGGCGCTCGAAGAGGTAATCGACCCGGAGCTCGGGCTCGATTTCGTTTCGCTCGGCCTCGTCTACGACGTGAACATCGAGTCCGAGGACGTCCACGTGAAGTTCACCCTGACAACGCCGGCCTGCCCGATCGGCCCGCAGGTCTCAGAGCAGATGATCGAGTTCGTCGGCGACCTCGAAGGAGTCTCCAGCGTCCGCCCCGAGATGACCTTCGACCCACCGTGGTCCCCGGAGATGATGTCCGAGGACGCGAAGTTCGCGCTGGGGTTCTAAAGGTCGGTCCGGCCCAGGGAACCAGCGCGCTCAGCGCGCTCGGAACCGCTTCGCTGCGTAGTCCTTGAAGTACGTCACGTTGATATCGGTCAGCGAGGACCAATTCGGGACGTTGATCGTTTCTTGGTGGCGGCGCTCGCCGCGGACCTTTGTGAATACCGGCACCGTGTCGCTGCCATCCGGGCTCGACGGATTGAACACATCGACCCCGGTCAGGAAGCTGATCTCGCTGAACGGGAGGAGGGCCTGGGACGTATCGCTCTTCCCGTCGGAGTTCTTGTCGAAGGTAAAAACGGCGAGGACGCGCCGCTCGCGCGGCGTCGTGTTCTCGTTGATTACGTTGAGCCCGCCGATGCGAAGGACGTCGTTCATCACCGGGTTCTCCTGACCGCCCCAGAATTCGTGCATCCGCAGGACAACCACCCCGGAGCTCTGCGGGCTGTACTCGGCGAACGGGCGCAGGATTGGGGCATCGAGGAGGCGGACGAAGTGGTCGCTTCGCTCGAACGGCTCGGTGTAGGTGTGGATCGTCTGAGGCGCCGGCCCGGGTAGGTCGACGGAGAACTCGAGGTGCTTCCGGCCATTCACGGGGAGGGGGCCGAACGACCCGTCGGCAGGCAGAGTCAGCGAGTGAATCGGAGTCTCGGAAATGCGATGCCCGGTCTTCGCCTCGACCTCGTGGATCTCGAGAAGGGCGCCCGCGTTGCCCGTGTTGTTGGGGAAGACGATGCCGCGGCCGGCGATCGTGACCCTCCCGGGCTGCTCGGGTCTCACCTGATTCGTTCGCGCCTTGCGGCCCCTCAGGAACTTGTATACGTGGCCGAATGCGGGGGCGGACGTCGTTACCTCGGTGTGGGCTTTTTGCGGGAAGTACACGTTCTTGGCGCCGCCGATTTCGCGTGTCTGGTCGCCCTCGCCCCAGATCGCGAGGGTGGGGACGCCGCCCGGGGGCGACTCCGCCGAGCGACCGTCGAAGTTCACGTAGTGCTTGACGGACTCGGCGCGTGCGGGATCGCCTAGGTAGGCGTGCATCACGGTCGTCCCGCGCGAGTGCGCCAGTACGTCGACCTTCTTCACATCGTGGTCGGCTTTCACGTCATCGATGAAGGTCTCGAGATTTGCGATCGCCAGCTCGTTGCTTGGGCCAGTCGTGTCGTACTCGTAGGCGTAGAGGTGGTCCTGGGGAATGCCGTTGCTGGTGAACCGCATCGCATTCGTCTCGAACTGCTGCGCTGAGCCGAAGTTGCCGTGGACGAAGATGATCGGAGTCGGCGCCTTGGCCGCCAAGGCCGTGCTCGGCACGAGTAGGGCCACAGCCATCGCAACCAAAGGCGCCACGATCCACATGGGCGCGAAGGTATCAATGGCTGGCGCTGGGCACGCCGGTTCCGACGCCCGTCCGGGCGCGAGTCACCTCGGCGCTCTCGACCGCCTCTCGCAGCGCCTACCGGTGCCGGCGTCAGCGCCGCGGCACTGATCACCAACACGAAAGCGGCCATTCGAAGAGCGACGCCCAGCGGGTCGTCAGGCAACGGCTCCTCGAAGACAATCGGGCCCGCGGCGATCGTCAGCGTGTTCGCTGCGACGCTCGTGAGTGCGATTACCGGTACGGCTTTTCCGACCTGAAGGCTTCGCGCCGAGACGACCAGGCCGGCCAGGGAAGCGAGCGCGATGAGGGCCGCGAGCGGTGTGAGGAGGATGGCCGCCGCGCTCTCCTCGCCAAGCCCGTCGCTCAAGGCCTTGATCGCGGTGTCCGATGCGGCCCAGAAAAGCCCGGCGGCGACGCCGAACATGATCCCCTCGCGGGACTTACCCGGCGCCTGCCAGGCCACGACGAGCGCGGCGCCGGTCACGATGATCAGGAAGGGAACGAGCCTCGTGCTCTCATAGTCCGAGTGCGCCTCGGCCGCCGTGTCGCCGATGGTCGCGGCGAGGAACGCCAGGCCGAGCGCCGCGAGCGCGACGCCGATCCATTCGCGGCGGGTCACCTCGTGCGCGAAGAGGCGATCGGCGGTGACGGTGAGGAGGACGAGCCCGCCCGCGATCGTTGCCTGGACGAGGGAGATGGGCGCAAGCGCGAGGGCGCCCACGTGGAGGCCCCAGCCCACCGTCGCCGTGAGGATCCCGAGCGTGTACCAGGGGTTACGGAAGAGTGCGAACGAGGTCCGGAGCGGCTTTCGCATGTCGACCTCGGGCATCGCGATCGCGCCGCGGTGCTTGTAGAGAAACCCGAGCACGGAGGCGAACGCCGTCGCGAGCGAGAGCAAGAGGCCGATCTGGACCGAGACGGACACGCGCCCCGGAGGCTACGGATACGCCAACTGGTCGACGTTATGCGTCCCTGAGGCGCTCAACGTCGACCAGGGAGTGGGCTGGCGCGTTAGGCGGCGCTGTCGTCGCCCGGCGCCGGCTCCAGCGGCGCGGCCGGGCCCGTTGGGCCGGAAGGCCCCGGCGGGTCCGGGTTCTCCTCGCTCGGGCGGGAGATGTCGACCACCGGCGCCGGCGCTCCGTCTTCGCCGATTCGGATCGCTCGGATCGCGTGCTCGTCCGGGAGCTTGTCCAATAAGGCGTGGATGATCCTGTGGATTTCCGGCTCGTCGTGGCCGAAGTCGTCGAGCAGGCTCTTGAGGGCGGTATGGACGATCTTGAGCTGCTCGGGGGTCAGCTCGAGGTGGTAGCGGAACGGTCCGCCCTCCATCAGCTACCTACGCCTCTGCTGCGGCCGGCTCTTCGGCGGCCGCAGCCTCGGATTCGCGCCGGACCTCCTCGGCCGCCGCTGCGAGGTCGGCCAGCGAGCCCTCGATGCCGTCGGCGATCAGCTGCACGTCTTCCATCGAGTCGTAGTCGGCGAGGAGGCCAAAGTTGACAGCGCCGTTGTAGGACATGATCGCGACGAAGAGCGTTTGGTCGGGTGGAAGGAAACCGACGGGGAACACGTCTTCGAGCTCGCGCCCGAGGAGGTAGATCGGAAGCTGCGGGCCGGGGACGTTCGTCACGACCATGTTGAAGAGCCGCGTCGAAAAGTTGATGCGCGCCGCTTGAGCCAAGATCGTCGGAGGGGCGAAGTCGTTGAAGCGTGAGATCACTTCGGCGCCAAGCGCCTGGCGCGAATCCTTCAGGTCCTGCATCTGCTCACGCACCCGCTGGAGGCGCAGGACGGGGTCCTCGATGTAGACCGGCAGGGCGGCGCGCATTGCGGTGATCCGGTTGCCGAGGCGACCCTTCTCGTCCTTCGCCCGAATCGAGACTGGAACCTGCGCCCTCACCTCCAGGCCTTCGGTCTTGATCCCGCGCGCCTGGAGCCAGTCGCGAACACCACCGCCGACGACGGCCAGCACCACGTCGTTCACCGTGCCGCCAAGGACGTCCTTGATCCCCTTGAACTGGGCGAGGTCGGATCGGACCCAGACAAAACGGCGATGCGAGCCGATCTGCACGTTGAGCGGGATCGTGGGGGCGGGGTTCGCGAAGTTCCACGCGACCTCTCCGACCGCGCTGGCAAGCTCGCCGGCGCGAGCCATCGATTCGCGGGGGTGCGAAGCTGCCCGCTCGGCTCTGCGCGCCAGCGCGAGCGGGATCTTCGCGAGGCCGCCGAAGCCCTTGGCGGCGAGCTGCGCCGACGATGGCGAGGGGGAGGGGATCCAGTCGTGCTCGGCGCGGATTGGCTCCGGGACGGGCTTTACGTCGAAGAGGACCGTCGCTATGTCGACGCCAGAGACGCCGTCCACCAGCGCGTGGTGCGTCTTCGAGATGATCGCGAAGCGCTTACGCGTAAGGCCCTGCACGAGCCACAGCTCCCAGAGCGGCTTCGTGCGGTCGAGCTGCTGGCTGAACACGCGGGCAGTGATGTTCCGAAGCTGCTCTTCTGAGCCCGGCGAAGGCAGCGCCGAGTGGCGAACGTGGTACTCGAGGTTGAAGGTGGGGTCGTCCACCCAGAGGGGGCGCCCGGTCTCGATCGGCGGGTTGGCGAGCTTCTGGCGAAAGCGAGGCACGAGATGAAGTCGCGAGCGGATGTGCTCGAGCATGTCCTCGTAGGCGGGCGGTGGGCCCTCGAAGATCATCACGCCCCCCACGTGCATGTGCGCCGAGGACGATTCGTTCGTAAGAAACGAGACGTCGAGGGCCGAGAGCCGGTCCATGTGACCCTGGGACATGTCGAGAACCTACCCTTTCTGCGTGCTTTTCGTACCCTTTTTCCTCGCAATCGCGGTGGTTGTGGCCGGTTGCGGCTCGGACGACCCCGGCGCGCCGGCGCCGCAGCGCTTCAACTCCGAGCGCGCATTCAAGGACTTGGAGGCCCAGGTCGAGATCGGGCCCCGGCCGTCGGGCACGCCCGGGAGTGCCGAGCTGGTCCGCTTCCTCGTGTCGAGACTCGAGGACGCAGGCGCAAAGCAAGTAGGAGTGCAGCGCCCGTGGCGCAACGTGGTCGCGACGATTCCCGGGCGGGGGGAAGGCACTGTCGTCGTTGGCGCCCATCACGACACGAAGGACATCCCGGGCTTCCTGGGTGCCAACGACGGTGCGTCAGGCGTCGCGGTAGTCCTCGAGCTGACCCGCGTGCTGGCAAAGGATGCGCCCCTCGCCGGCCCTTCCGTCTCGATCGCCCTCTTCGACGCAGAGGAGGCGCGCGGCGCCCTGCCGTTCGAAGAGGACGGGACGAGGGGTTCTGAGCAGTACGTGAGCCTCGCCGAGGAGGGAGGAGGCCGGGGCACGCCACCGCTCGCCGAGATCGAATCGATGATCCTCTTCGACCTCGTCGGCGACTGCGAGCTCGAGATCCCGCGAGAGGCAAGCTCGAACGAGACCATCTACGACAAGTTCGCTGACGCTGCTCGTGAGGTCAGCGGCACGGATTCGTCCGCGCCGTTCGAGGGAGAGGCCGATGCGATCGGCGACGACCACACCCCGTTCCTCGCGGCGGGCATCCCCGCCGTCGATCTGATCGATTTGACCTACGGCTCGGACGATCGGCCGGGCCCGTACTGGCACACGACCGAGGACACGCTCGACAAGGTCTGCCCCGAAAGCCTTGACGCTGTGGGGGAGCCCGCAGTCCGCGTGCTCGAGGACGGGTAATCTCGACAGGCCGAATCAGCGGGGGCAGGACGATGAGGACAAGGCAAGCAATCGCGACATATGTGGCGGCGCTGGCGGTCGCATGCGGCATGCCAACTTTCGCCATGGCCGACTCCAGGGTCGTTTCGAGCGATGGTTCCGCCACGACAGACGCCCGTGACTTTTGGACGCAAAAGCGACTGAGAGAAGCTCGGCCCGCCGATGGCTTCTCGCTGCCGGCCCCGAGCGCGGCGTTTCGCCTCGGGTCCACTCCATCGAGTCCCGAGGGCCCGCCCGTAGCCGTTCTTCCGACTCGCTCGACCGTCCCCACCGCCTACGACGACGCGGTCACGATCGGCGACACCACCCCGGTGGGCATCCGCACGCACGGCAAGGTCTTCTTCAAGCTCGAGGGCAGGTTGTTCGCTTGTTCGGGAACGGTCGTGAGCTCTCAGAACGAGAGCACGGTCTGGACCGCGGCCCATTGCCTGTATCAGCAGCGGTCGCAGAAGTTCGTCAAGGACCTCATCTTCGTTCCGGCCTACGACGAGGGCAAAGCACCCTTCGGCACCTGGGCCGCCGAGCAGCTTTACGTCTCGAGAAAGTGGACGCGGCGCGGTCCCGAGAGCTCGGACTTCGGCTCGGCGCTCATGGCAACGGATCCCGCGCAGAAGAACTGCTCACGACTGGACCCCCCGAGGAGGGGCCAGTGCAAGGAGAAGAACCGCTCGGCGACGACGATCCAGGACAAGGTCGGCTCACGCGGGATCGCCTTCAACCAGCCGACGAATCAGACCTGGACCGCGTACGGCTATCCGGTGACGCCGCAGTCGCGCTTCGACGGCGAGCACCTGGAGGCCTGTACGGGCAAACTGAAAAAGACGGACCCTCGGCAAGGATCGCCGGCTCCGATCGGCATCGATTGCGACATGCGGGGAGGGGCAAGCGGCGGCGGCTGGGTCATCAACGGTGACACCGTGAACGGCAACGTCGCCTACGGCTATCCCCAAATCGATCCGAACACGGTCTATTCGCCTTACTTCGGCGATGCGGTCAAGAGCTTCTACGGCTGGATCGAGGACTGCCCGCTCCTCGGCTGCAATTTCTCGCAAGTGCCTCGCTGAGCCGGGCCGGGAGTACCCTTGGAGGGTGCCGACGGCCGTCCTGAACACCCCAAAACGTGTCCGCCTGGCCGCGCCGCGCGGCTACTGCGCAGGTGTCGACCGAGCCGTCGAGACGGTCGAAAAAGCGCTCGACATGCACGGTCCGCCGGTCTACGTGCGCAAGGAGATCGTCCACAACAAGCACGTGGTGGAGCAGCTGGCAAAGCGCGGCGCGATCTTCGTCGAGGAGGAGACCGAGGTGCCCGAGGGAGAGCTCGTCGTGTTCTCCGCCCACGGCGTCTCACCGGCCGTTCACGAGAACGCGGAGGCGCGCAGGCTGCGAACGATCGACGCCACGTGCCCGCTCGTCACCAAGGTTCACGTTTCGGCCCGCAAGTTCGCCGAGCAGGGCTACACGATCATCATGATCGGCCACGAGGGTCACGAGGAGGTCGAGGGCACGATGGGCGAGGCTCCTGACGAAATCACGCTCGTCGAGACGGTCGAGGACGCGGATTCCGTCGAGGTGCCAGACCCTGACCACGTCGCCTTCATCACCCAGACCACGCTTTCGGTCGACGAGACGGCCGAGGTCATCGAGCGCCTCCGCGAGCGCTTTCCGAAGATCGTCTCGTCGAAGTCCGAGGACATCTGCTACGCGACCACAAACCGCCAGATCGCGGTGAAGCAGCTCGCCGCCGAGTGCGACCTGGTTCTTGTGATCGGCTCGACCAATTCGTCCAACTCGAATCGCCTGGTCGAGGTGGCTCGCGACCACGGCGCGGCGTCGCACCTGATCGACAACGCATCGCAGGTACGCGAGGAGTGGCTCGAAGGCGCCGAGACCGTCGGCATCACGTCGGGAGCCTCCGCGCCCGAGGAGCTCGTAGCAGAGCTCGTCGAGTTCTTCCGCGAGCGCGGCACGGACGACATCGCCGAGCTGAAGACGGTGGACGAGTCGGTCCGCTTCATGCTGCCCAAGACGATCCGCACGGAGCTCGCGGCCCGAAGCTAGGGCGTGCCGGGGGCGAAGCTGATCGCCCACACTCGCACGCCCGCCGGGACGGCGATTTCGACGCTATGCGCCTCGTGGCTTCCGTTGCCTGCCAGCTTGGACAGGCCGGCCGGAGGGACCGCGATCGGAACGCCGGGCTCGCCGTCCACCGTGACGCTCATCTCGCCTTCACCGTCGGCGACCACCCACGCCTCGCCCGCCTCGTAGGCGATCTCGAGAACCGAGCCTTCGGGGCCGGGCTCCCACGGCTCCGCCGCGGAGCCACCCGGAAAGATCTCGGCGCTCGGCACGGGGAGGAGCATCCCGGGCTCGTCCGTTGCGCGCAGGGGCTCCATCGCGCCCGGGAGCTCGATCGCGACGTTCTCGAAGCGGAGCGTCTCGTGGATTGCTCCCTCCGTCTCCCGGTACTCGCCCTCGCCGTTGTGCGCCCACGCCAGCGCGCCACCGCGTCCCCAGAGAAAGAGCGCCGGCCATCCCTTGCAGCCGTAGTCGTGCCAGATCGCGTAGTCGAGATCGAGCGCCACCGGGTGTTCGATCCCGAGGCGGCGGATGGCTTCGGTCGCGACGACCGCGTCAGAGGTAAGCCCGAAACGAGGCGCATGGATGCCGAGCGTGGTCAGCCCGAGCGGGGAGTAGCGGCGGGTCCATTCGGCGAGGTAGGGGAGGGCGCGGACGCTGTTGAGCTGCGCCGGGTCGAAGAAGTGGACGAGCACTGGCCCGGCTGCGGTCAGCGCGGCCATCGAGGGCGGCTCCGAGCGGTTGAGCCACTTGATCCGCCCGGGCAGCTCCGGCGCGCCGATGTCGTCTCGCTCCGGCCTCAAGCGGCAAGCGTAGACCGGAGACCGGCCCAGCCTCGATGTAGACTGAGTCGCCCCGTATCCGCCTGAGAGGAAGAGGACTTTGGACGCCAAGATCTGGGACCGAATCGAAGCGAGCCGCCGCCGCTGGAACGTGCTCGAGCATCCCTTCTACCAGCGCTGGTCCGATGGCGATCTGACCCGCGGAGAGCTGGCTCGCTACTCCGGTCAATACCGCCACGCCGTGGAGGCGATCGCTTCCCTCTCGGGAGCTGCTGCTGACGCTCTGCCGGAGCGCTCTGAGCTTCGCCGCCACGCGGCTGAAGAGCTCGGCCACGTTCGCCTCTGGGACGGGTTCGTCGAAGCGGTTGGCGGCGACACCGACGCCGCCCCTACCCCCGAGACGGCCGGATGCGCCTCAACGTGGGCCGCCGGCGGAGACGCCCTCGAGCTTCTCTCGCGCCTCTATGCCGTCGAGGCCTCGCAGCCCGCGATCTCGCGTACGAAGAGGGTGGGCCTGATCGACCGCTACGGATTTGAAGAGGGCTCGGGCACGGCGTACTTCCGGGTTCACGAAGGCCGCGACGTCCAGCACGCCGCTGAGGTCCGCGAGCTGATCTCAGAGCTCGCCTCGGACGAGGACGCCGACCGCCTGGTCGCGGCTGCCGAGAGCGCGTACGAGGCGAACTGGCGACTTCTCGACGGCGTCTAGGACCTTCCGAGCCGCATGTCGCGCGGCGATCGCGCTCTCGGAATCGTGCTCGGCATCATCGTCGGGATTGCGATCGTCGCCGTTTTCGTATTCGTGTTCTCCGAGGACGCGATCGATTCGTCCCAGCTCGAGACGGGTCAGTCGGAGCGCTCGCAACCTGAGCGTTAGCCGGCGTTCGGAAGCTTTCCTAGACTTGCCGCCATGGAGAACCGGAAGATCCCTGCACTGATCGCGCTGGCGGGAGTCGTCATCGCGATTGCGGTCTTCTTCGCCTTCGGCGATGACGACACGTCCGACGAGGACACGGAAAACTCTGGTCAGCAAGACGTCGTCACCCTGCCCGCCCCCGGCACCGGCGACAACAAGCCCAAGCCGAAGAAGCCCTCAAAGCCCGCGGAGCCGGAGATCCCCGAGATCGAAATCCGAGGTGGCGAGCCGGTCGGCGGGGTCCAGGAGATCGAAGTGACGGAGGGCGACGAGCTGCGCGTGGCAATCACGACCGACGCTGCGGATGAGCTCCACTTCCACGGCTACGACGTGTATCTCGACATCGAGCCGGGCAAGGAGAACGAGCTGGTGGTCGAGAAAGCCGACATCGGCGGCATCCACGAGCTTGAATCGCACACCACCGGCGCGCTCCTGGCCGAGATCTCAGTAGTACCCGGCTGACCCCGGCCATGCTCTTCGCGCACGGGCTCCTTGCCCCGAAGGAGGACCTGCCGATCCCCGAAGAGGCGTTCGCGTGGGCCGCCGCCGCCGTCCTCGTCATCTCATTCGTGGCGCTGTCGGCATCTTGGCTCGAGCCGCGCTTCGAGGACAGGGAATGGACTCCGCGTGACCTGCTGTCGCGGATCGTCGTCAACCCGGTGACGGAGGTCCTCGCGGGCGCGCTCGGCGTCTTCCTCTTGGGCGTCGTGGTCTGGAGCGGCCTCTACGGAACGGCCAACTCGGCAGCCAACTTCAACGTGACGTTCGTGTTCGTCACGTTCTGGGTTTGCCTTGCGATCGTCAGCATCTTCCTGGGAGATCTCTTTCGCGCGTTCAATCCCTGGCGGGCGATCGGGCGGGTGATCGGCGGAGTGTTCAGCCTCGTCGCAGGCCGCTCGGCTCCCGCGCCGCTCGCCTATCCCGAGTGGCTGGGACGCTGGCCGGCCGTCGCAGGTCTCGTCACTTTCCTGTGGTTCGAGCTCGCCTACGGCGTGGAGTTCGATCCCGTGATCCTGATCAGCCCCGAGTCGGTGGCGATCGCGGCGCTCATCTACACGGCGCTCACCTTCATCGGCATGGCCCTCTTCGGCGTGGAGAAGTGGTGCGAGCGGGGCGAGACCTTCTCCGTCTATTTCAACATGTTCTCCCGGATTTCGCCGCTCGAGGTGAAAGACGGGCGGCTTGGCACTCGCCCTTGGTTCTCCGGTGCGGTGGGCTGGGGGCTTGTGCCAGGCTCCATCGCGTTCGTTCTCATCTCGATCGCCGGGACCACGTTCGACGGCGCATCAGAAGGCGTGTTCGCCGATTTGATCGACTCGGTTTACGAGCTCATCAACGGGGGGGCGGATGCCGAGGGAGACGTCCTGGCGCGGCGCGTGACGGCCTCGGCGTTCATGCTTCTCACCTTCGGCCTCGTCTTCGGGATCTTCTGGGCGGGGATCAAGGGCATGGGGCGCGAGGGCAGTGCGATCACGTCGACGAGGGACCTCGCCCGGACGTTCGCCCACTGCTTCATCCCGATTGCGTTCGCCTACACGCTCGCGCACTACTTCTCGCTGGTGGTCTTTCAGGAGCAGGCCCAGTTCACCTACCTGCTCTCGGATCCGCTCGGCAACGGGTCGGACTACTTCGGCACGGCGTCCGGAACCGTCGATCTGCGCGCCGTGAGCTCCGAGCAGGTCTGGTACGTGCAGGTGGGGGCGCTTGTCATCGGGCACATCGCGGCGCTCGCGATGGGCCACGACAAGGCCCTCGCCGTGTACAAGAACCTGCGCCGGGCGACCCAGTCGCAGTACTGGATGCTGGCACTGATGGTCACGTTCACGGTCGTGGGCCTGCTGTTGCTCTCGGCGGCAAACGAGTAACAAGTGAGTGACGCCTCGGGCTGTCGGGGCGGTTACGATTCCTTCGTGAGCAGGATCGGTGTGCGGGGATTGGCTTGGTGTGTGAGCGCGCTCGCGTGCCTCGCGGCGCTGCCCGCAGTCGCGGCGGCAGCCGAGAAGCCCATCGTCTATGTGGTCGTGATCGACGGTCTCGACGGCGACGCAGTCGAAGCCGGGAAGGCGCCGTTCATTTCGTCGCTGCTCGCGGGTGACGGTGGCAACGGGACGTACTTTCCGGAGTCAAGCTCGGTGATACCCGCCGAGACGAACCCAAATCACACGGCGATGATGACCGGCGCGACACCCGCCAAATCGGGGGTTCCAGCGAATACCTTCGCGATTTACGCGCCTCTGGTAGACGAGAACAGCTGCGAGACGACAGGTCCGCTCGATCTCTCGATGCTGCCAAGCGAAACATCAGGGGAGAGCCCAACGTGCCCGCGGGCCGAGACGGTATTTGAGGCGGTCCGCCGTCAAGCCGGCGCCTAAGCGCCCCACGACCTCTGTGATCATGGGTAAGCCAAAGCTCGGGCGCATCTTCGACGTCACCTACAAAGGCCGCCCGGCAGCCGACCATATCTGGGCTCCGTGCACGGACGAAACGCCCGACGACGACCGCTATTGCGAGGACGTGCCGACGAACCCGGCCACCGGATATGCCGTCGACGACAAGACGGTCATGGATGAGGTGATAGAGACGGCTGAGCAAGGGATCACAGTCCGCGGCACGACGAGCCGGCCTGACTTCACCTTCGTCAATCTGCCCCAGGTCGATTCGGCGGGGCATGCTTTCGGTCGCACGCTTCCGGCGTATGACATCGCTACGGCCCAAGCCGACATGGAGATCGAGCGGCTCGTCACGACCCTCAAAGCGCGGGACGAGTGGGACCGCACGACGCTGATGATCGTTTCTGATCACTCGATGGACACGGTCCCCCAGAAGGTCAATCTCACGTCGGCCCTGTCCGACGGCGGCGTGCCGGAAGATTCCTTCGTCGCGCTTAACAACGAGGGGAGCGTCGACTTTCTCTACTTGGCCGATCGCACCGCACCCCGCGCTCAGCGCGACGAGTTGCTCGCCACGATGCGCGAGCTCGCAGTTGCGGAGCCCGGCGTCGCCGAGGTGATGTATCGCAATCCCAACCGGGCCGATGGTGATAGGGCACACCTGATTCGAAAACTCCATCCAACGTGGGCTAGGGGCCCGCGAGTGGGCGACATCTTTGCAACCGCTGAGCCCGGCTACGGATTCTCCGAGCCGGGCCCTTCGAACAACCCTCTGCTCGGCAATCACGGCGCGCCGCAGACCGCCGACAACTTCATGTCCGTAGTGGGCGGCTCTCCGAAGATCAAGACCAGGACGGTCGCGGCCGACAGTGGACTCGCCCGCGCCCGTAACAACGACGTAGCGGCGACGGTGATGGGCCTCTTCGGCCTCAAGCCTCCAAGAAAGAGCACCGGAACGCCGATGAAGGCCGCCTTCAAGCGCAGCGCGTTCCGTTAGCCGCGCTACCGTTTCGGGAGTGACCGCGCTCGCATCATTCCAGCCGGTCGCTCACGTCGGCCACTGGTCGATGTACGTCCTCTACGCGGTGCCCGTGCTTGTCGTCTTGGCCTCGGTCTTCACCACGGTGAGGCGTGAGCGGCGCGAAGCGCGCGAGGGCGAAAGCCCCACGGTGTAAACGTCTGGAGAGTTGAGGGTCGTATAGACCCACAAGTCTCCGAACGATTGCCCGGAGCAGCAGCGGCGGGCTAGGCCGGGGCGAGGAGCTCGCCCAGGCGGCGCTCGAGCGCGCCCGCGAGCGCGTCGCGGATCGGGCCCTCGATCGTGCGGTTGACCAGCTCCTGCAGGAAGCCGTCGATCACGAGGCGCTTGGAATCGGCCTCGGCGAGGCCGCGCGAGCGCAGGTAGTGGAGCTGCTCGGGATCGACTTGAGCGACAGCCGCAGCGTGGGTGCAGCGGACGTCGTCGGCCTCGATCTCGAGTCCGGGGATCGAGTCGGCGTGGGCGCGGTCTGAGAGGAGGAGGTTGCGGCTTTCCTGGAAGGCGTCGGTGTGCTGGGCGTCGCGATCGACGCGGATCATGCCGCGCCAGACCGACGTGGCTCGTCCCGAGAGGACGCCGCGGAAGGCGAGGTCGGAGACGGTGTCGGCGGCGGCGTGCTCCTGCGTCGTGTCGTAGTCGAGATGCTGGGTACCGAGCCCGGCGTAGGCGCCGGTGACCTTCGCGGATGAACCGCGGCCGGCGAGCTTCGTCTCCATGCGGACCTTCCCGCGCGCCGAGCCGAAGCCGAGTGCGAGCCAGTCGAGCGATGCGTCGCGCTCGACCTCGGCGCGCTGGGTTGCGAAGACCCACGCAGAGTCCGAGAGGTCCTGACCGCATACGAAGCGAAGGTTGGCGCCCTGGCCCACCCTGATCTCGGTCACGCCGTTGAAGAGGGCGTCGGCGCTCGGATCGCCCGCGAGGTACTGCTCCCAGACCTCGGCCTCGGCGCCCTCCTCGAGCACGATCAAGGAACGCCAGCCCATGGCCGACCCGGCGGCCCCCTGGATCGCGGAGAGGCCGATCGGCATATCGAACCGCTGACCGGCCGGGACGTAGACGAACGCGCCGCCCGTCCAGCTCGCTTCGTTTCGGGCGACGAAGACGTCATCGGCGGGCACGACCGAGCCGAGATGCTGCTGCACAAGCTCGGGATAGCGAGCGGCCGCGTCGGCAAGTGGCATCACCGTTGGCGCTGAAGGCTTGCCGTTGCCCGACGGCTCGGGAAGCTCGGCACCCAGGGTCAGCGCGTCGACTTGGCGAAGGAAGCTCGAGCCGTCCGGAGCGGGCAGGATAGGCGCGGCTGACTCGGCCGAGGCGCCGTCGCCGCCCGCGGCTTCCGCGTATGCGTCGAGGTCGAGCGAAGAAAGGTCCGTGAACTCCCAGCCCTTCGCCTTGGGGTGCGGCAGATCGAGCCCCTTCGCACGAAAGGCGCCCTCGCGGCGCCTCTCCTCAAGCCAAGTCGGTTGAGTCGCGCCGTCAGCCAATCGAGCCTTCCATCTGAAGCTCGATCAGTCGGTTCATCTCGACCGAGTACTCCATCGGGAGCTCCTTCGCGATCGGCTCGATGAAGCCGTTCACGATCATCTTTGACGCCTCTTCCTCGTCGAGGCCGCGCGACTGGAGGTAGAAGAGCTGCTCTTCGCCGATCTTCGAAACCGAGGCCTCGTGGCCGACGTTCGCGTCCGACTCGTCGATCCGGATTGTCGGATAGGTGTCCGAGCGGGAGTCGGGGTCGAGGAGGAGCGCGTCGCAGACGACCTTCGACTTTGCCTCCGAAGCACCCTTCGCGACCTCGAGCAGGCCGCGATATGTGGCGCGGCCGCCGTCCTTCGAGATCGACTTCGAGAAGATCGACGAGGTCGTCTTCGGCGCGCCGTGGATGATCTTGCCGCCCGCGTCCTGGTGCTGACCCTTGCCGGCGAAGGCGATGGAGAGGATCTCGCCGTGAGCGCCCTCGCCGAGCAGGTAGATCGACGGATACTTCATCGTCAGCTTCGAGCCGAGGTTGCAGTCGACCCACTCCATCGTCGCGTTCTCCTGCGCGATCGCGCGCTTCGTGACGAGGTTGAAGACGTTCTGCGACCAGTTCTGAACCGTGGTGTAGCGGACGCGAGACGACGGCTTGGCGACGATCTCGACGACCGCCGAATGGAGCGAGTCGGTCGAGTACACAGGGGCGGTGCAGCCCTCGATGTAATGAACGTCGGCGCCTTCCTCGGCGATGATGAGCGTGCGCTCGAACTGCCCCATGTTCTCTGTGTTGATGCGGAAATAGGCCTGGAGCGGCATCGCGACCTTGACGCCGGCCGGCACGTAAACGAACGAACCACCGGACCAAACGGCCGAGTTGAGCGCGGCGAGCTTGTTGTCGTTGGGCGGAATGACGGTTGCCCAGTACTCGCGGATAAGGTCCTCGTGCTCGCGAAGAGCGGTGTCCATGTCGGTGAAGATCACGCCCTGGGCCTCGAGCTGCTCGTTTACCTGGTGGTAGACGGATTCGGACTCGTACTGAGCGCCGACGCCGGCCAGAAACTGGCGCTCGGCCTCCGGGATGCCGAGCTTGTCGAAGGTGTTCTTGATGTCCTCGGGGACCTCTTCCCAGGTGTGGCCGACCTTCTCGGAGGCGCGGACGAAGTAGTGGATGTCCTCGAAGTCGATCTGGTCGAGGTCGCCGCCCCACTTGGGCATCGGGCGTTCCTGGAAGTGGTCGAGGGCCTTGAGGCGGAAGTCTCGCATCCACTGGGGCTCGTTCTTGTACTCCGAGATCGACTCGACGAGCTCGCGCGAGAGCCCCTTCGGAGCCTTGTACGAGTAGCCCGTCTCGGGGTCTGAGAAGCCGAAGCGCTCCTTGTAGTCGGAGCCGATGTCCTTGAGGCCGGCCTCGGCCTCGGTGAGGACCTTCGTTGATTCCTTGGTGGCGGTTTCGGGCGGTGGTTTCATCTTCAGATCTCCACTTTCACTTCGCCGTCGTCTTGCCTGACCTCGAACGTGTCTACCGGGATGTAGGCTGGAAGCGACTTGGGCTTGCCCGTCCGCAGGTCGAAGAGCGATCCGTGACGGGGGCATTCCACGGTACACGACGCTTGGTCGAACTCCCCTTCGGCGAGCGGGCCGTCGTCGTGCGAGCAGCGGTCCTCGATCGCGAAAAGCTCTCCGTCCCCGCAGTGAAAGACGCCGATCTTGCGCCCGTCATCGGCAACCACGAGCCGCATCTCGCCCTCGGGCAGCTCATCGATCGTGCAGACGGTCATCTCAGGCATGAAGGAAATCCAACCTCACGAGTCGGATTTTAGCTGGGAGGCAGGCGCCGGACGGGCCTAGATCTGCTCCGCGAGGCTGGGGTCGCCCCGTTCGCCTTCGTCCTCCCAGTCGGCGAGCTTGCCGAGCGAAGCGGACTTGACCACCTTTAGCCCGAGGAGCGCGCACTTCATGCGCGTCGCCGAGATGTCGATGCCGAGGAGGTCGAGGACCGTCTCCTTCGGCATGCGAAGGAGCTCCTCGCGGCTCATCCCTTCGAGCTCATCGACCAACATCGACGTAGCGGCGGTCGAGATCGCACAGCCCTTGCCCTCGAACGACACACCTGAGACGCGGTCGTCCGAGTCGAGCTTGATGTAGACGTGCTGCTCGTCCCCGCAAAACGGGTTCGTGTCCTCGAAGTCGAGGTCGAAGTCATCCAAACGCCCGAAATGCCTGGGCCGCTTGTAGTGATCGAGGATGTTCTCTCGGTAAAGCTCGTCCATCGGATGGCGCTACAAGCGCCGCCTTCAACGGTAGCTTCCCGGAAGAAGGGCAACCGCGACAGGTCGAGAAAGGCCTACGTCAGCTGAGATTGCGCTCTGCCGCGTACTCGGCGAGCGCCGTCAGGCCGCGAAGATCTTGCGTGCATCTTCGAGCCCATCGACCAGGCGGTCGATCTCGTCGCGCGTCGTGTAAACGCCGAAGCTTGCGCGCGCGGTCGCGGCGACGCCAAGGCGCTCCATCAGCGGCTGCGCGCAATGATGTCCGGCCCGAACTGCGACGCCGTGGCGGTCGAGGATCTCCGAGACATCGTGAGCGTGCACTCCTTCGAGCTCGAAGGAGACTGGGCCGACGCGCTCGGGATGGGCAGCCGGACCGAAGATCTTGAGGCCGGGCACCTCGGCAAGGCGATCCATTGCGTAACCGGTGATCTCACGCTCGTGCGCAGCTATGTACTCCATGCCGATGCCGTCGAGCCAGCGGAGGGCCGCTGCCAGGCCGATCGCCTGCGTGATCGCGGGGGTGCCGGCTTCAAAGCGGGCGGGCACGTCAGCCCAGGTGGTCCCCTCCCTCGTCACCTTGCGGATCATCGAGCCGCCGCCCAGGAACGGCTCCATCTCGCGAAGGATCTCGAGCCTGCCCCAGAGCACGCCGATGCCAGTCGGCCCGTATGCCTTGTGCCCGGTCAGCGCATAGAAGTCGACGCCGGATTCGGCCACGTCCACGCCCAGCTTCGGAGCGGCCTGGGCGCCGTCGGCAACCACGAGCGCTCCCGCTTCGTGAGCGAGCTGGGAGATCTCGGCGAGCGGATTCAGGGTGCCGAGGACGTTCGACAGGTGCGTGACGGCAACGAGCCTCGGCTTTCGCTCGAGCGCAGCCGCGTAGCCGTCCATGTCGAGCGAGCCGTCGTCGAGGACGCCGACCCAGTCGATCTCAGCTCCGGCTCGCGCGGCGAGCTGCTGCCAGGGCACGATGTTCGAGTGGTGCTCCATCTCGGTGAGCACGAGCCGGTCGCCCGCCCGGACGTTCGCGTCACCCCAGGCCCGAGCGACGAGATTGATCGCCTCGGTCGCGTTTCGCACGAAAACGACCTCGCGCCGGTCGGCAGCGCCCACGTGGTCCGCGACCGTGGCGCGGGCGCCTTCGTAAGCGGCGGTCGCCTCAGCCGAGAGCGTGTGCGAGCCACGGTGGACGTTCGAGTGGTGGCGGCGCTCGTAGCGGTCGACCGCCTGGATCGAGGCGAGCACGCGCTGAGCCGAAGCTCCCGAGTCGAGGTAGGCGATCGGCTTGCCGTTCACCTCGCGCTGAAGCGCGGGGAAGGCGTCGCGGACGCCGGCAAGCGGATGTGCTGCGGTGGGCGTTGCCATCGTGGGTGGCGCCCGGCGGCCGCTAGGCCGTCGCGGCGGCTCCTTCGACCTCGGCGATGATCGGCGCGTAGCCCTTGTCCTCGAGCTCTGCGACCAGCTCGGGCCCGCCTTCCTTCACGATCCGGCCCTGGTACATGACGTGGACCCGGCTGGGCTCGATCAGGTGCAGGATGCGCTGGTAGTGGGTGATGATCAGCGAGCCCATCTCGGGCCCGGCGAACTTGTTCACGCCCTCGGACACGACGCGGAGGGCATCGATGTCGAGGCCCGAGTCGGTCTCGTCAAGCACCGCCATCTGCGGTCGGAGCATCGCGAGCTGGAGGATCTCCATCCGCTTCTTCTCGCCGCCCGAGAATCCCTCGTTGAGGTAGCGGCTTGAGAACTCGCGCGGGATGTTGACGAGCTCCATCGCCTCCTCGGTCGTCTTGCGAAAGTCCTTCAGCTTGATCTCGGGCTCGCCGCGGGCGTCGCGGTGCGCGTTCACGGCCATGCGCAGGTACTTCGCGACGGTGACGCCGGGAATCGCGACGGGGTACTGGAAGGCCATGAAGAGGCCCATCCGCGAGCGCTCCTCGGGGTCCGCCTCGGTGATGTCCTCGCCGAGGAAGTGAATCGAGCCCTGCGTGACCTCCAGGGCGGGGTGGCCCATCACGGCGTTGGCGAGCGTGGACTTGCCCGAGCCGTTCGGCCCCATCAGGGCGTGGATCTCGCCCTTGGAGACTTCGAGGTCGACGCCTTTCAGGATCTCCTTGTCCTCGGCGGTCACGTGCAGGTCGCGGATTTCCAGGTCTGCCATAAAAGCTCCTTCGGGGTGGGCGCCGCTTCTCAGGCGACGGTCAGGGTGGGCGTCTGGCTCTCGGAGAACTCGACGAGCTCAGCCAGGGTGGTGCCCGCGAGGGCTTTCGTTACCCCGCCGTGAACGCGCGTCCACAGAAGCTTCGTCGCGCACGGGTCGGGGTCGATCTCGTGCGAGCAGAGCACGCGTCCCTCGCGATCAGCGTGAAAGCACTCCATCGGGGCGATCGGCCCCTCGAGCGCCTGGACTACTTCCAGCATCGCGATCTCCGAGGCGTGGCGTGCGAGGCGGTAGCCGCCGTGCGCACCGCGGACCGAGGTGACGAGCCCGGCTTGGCGAAGCTTCGCGACCAGATGCTCGAGGTAGGAGAGGGGGAGGTTCTCCGCCTCCGCGACCGCGGTCAGCGAAATGGGCGTGGACTCCTCAGGAGTGGCGCCGTCCGTGCGGCGCCCAAGCTCCACCATCAGCCTGACCCCATACTCGGCCTTAGTCGAAAACAACATCGGTAGAAATCCTAGCGAGGAGGTGGGTATTGGCATTCTGCAAGGTGTCAGGCACCTTGCGAAACGCTCACACTAGGGCTCGATCAGGCCTCTGCGGATCGCGTATCGCACCAATTCCACGCGGTCGCGCATGCCGAGCTTCTTCATCGCGTTCGAGCGGTGGTTCTCGACGGTCTTCTCCGAGAGATGGAGGATCTCAGCAATTTCCTTGTTCGTGTGCGCTTCGGCGACGAGCTTTACGACCTCCTGCTCGCGCGGGGTGAGCTCGTCGGAGCGCGCCTCGCCTTCACCCAGGACGTCCTTGATCAGCGCGCGCTGAGCGGCGGGGGTGAGGAACGGCTCGCCCTTTTGGACGGCGCGAACGGCCGCCATCAGGTCCGAGTCGGCCTGGGCCTTCAAGACGTAGCCGGAAGCGCCGGCTTTGAGCGCCTCGAAGAGATAGCGCTCGTCGTCGTACATCGAGAGGATGAGGATCGAGATCTCCGGGGCCTGCTCCTTGATCTCGCGCGTCGCCTGAAGACCGGTCAGCTTCGGCATCTTCACGTCGAGAATCGCCAGGTCGGGCCGCTCGCGGATTGCGAGGTCGCGGGCATCGGCGCCGTTCTCGGCCTCGCCGACCACCTCGATGTCGGCCTGCCGCTCGAGCAGCATCCGTACGCCCGAGCGGACGATTCCATGGTCGTCTGCGATCACGACGCGCATGGACTCAGTGGGCGGCGGCTCGACCGACGCGGGGGGAGACGGCGTTGGGCTTGGCTGGAGGGAGGCTTCCATCCACGTTCTCTATCGGCACACGGAGCCGAACCCTTGTGCCGACGCCCGGCCGCGACTCGATTCGCAGGTCTCCGCCCACGAGCAGGGCGCGCTCGCGCATGCCTCCCATGCCGAGGCCGCGGCTCGCCTGGTCGAAGGTAAAGCCGCGGCCGTCGTCTTCGATCGTGAGCTCGACGAAGCCGGCCTTGCGAAAGAGGTCGACCTTCACCCCCTTGGCCTCGGCATGCTGGGCCGCGTTCGACAGGGCCTCCTGCGCGACGCGATAGACGACGAGCTGAGCGTCGGCGGAGAGGTCCGAGTAGGTGGAGGCGTCCGACGTGAACGACACGTCAAGCGGGCTTCGCTGGTTGAGCTCCGAGACGTTCCCCGCGAGCGCCGCCTTGAGCCCGAGATCGTCAAGTGCGGTGGGCCTGAGCTGGCGGGCCAGGCTCAGGAGCTCCTGCATCGCCTGGTTTGCGAGCGCCTTGGTGTCGTCGATCTCGCGCTCGAGCTCGTACGGCGCCTGCTCGCGAAGCGCCTCGAGGCGCAGGAGCAGCCCGGTCAGCGACTGGTTGACCTCGTCGTGGAGATCGCGCGCGAGGCGGGCACGCTCTTCCTCCTGTGCGGCGAGCGCGGCGCTCGACGCACGGCGGCGCTCGCTTTCGAGGCGCTCGAGCATGCGGCGGAACGTCTTGTGAAGCCGCTCGACCTCCTCCGGCTCGCCGCTACCGGCGGGATCGCTCACGTTGGCACCGGGCCGGGCGAGATCGGCGCGCTCCATCGCGTCGACCAGCTGCTCGAGCGGCCGCATCCGGCGCTGAAGCAAAAAGACGTTCACGAGCACGGTTAGGGAGATGGCGAGGCCCAGCACGAGCCCGGCTCCGGGCGAGAGCTCGAAGCGGGGGCTGGTCGCGAGGGTCGCTGCGGCCACGGCGGCGATGATCAAGAGCAGGTTCACCGCCAGGACCTGCGTCATCAGGGTGCGTGAGCGCCTCATATGGGTTACCTATCGGGTTTCGCGTGCTGGGTCTGGACCCCAGGATGAATGAAGACTGGACCTCATGTCCAACTTTCGTCCACCTGCGATCATTCTTATAGGCATCAACAAGGTCATGGATGGCTTTGACAACGGGCTGGACGCCCTGGCATCGGATCTAAGGAGAATCAAGCACAACCATGACTACTACTCGTAAGTCCAATTTCTCTGCGGGGCTCAGGACGGTGCTCCTCATGGCCACGCTGGGTGGCCTCTTGGTCGGCATCGGCGCCCTCGTCGGAGGGCCGGACATGGCCGCCCTCTTCCTGGGCATCGCCCTGCTCATCAACCTGGGTTCGTGGTTTTTCTCCGACAAGATCGCGATCAAGATGAGCGGCGCAAAGCCGGTCACGGAAGAGCAGGCCCCCGGCCTCTACCAGATGGTCCGCGAGCTCTGCACCCGCGCCGATCTGCCGATGCCGTCTCTCTATGTGATCCCGCAGGAGCAGCCGAACGCGTTCGCGACCGGCCGCAACCCCAAGAATGCGGCGGTTGCGGTAACTGCCGGGATCATGAAGCGCCTCTCCGAGGACGAGCTCCGCGGCGTCATCGCCCACGAGCTGGCCCACATCCGCAACCGCGACGTGCTCCTTCAGTCGGTCGCCGCGGCGATCGGCGCGTCGATCACCTACCTCGGCTACATGCTGCTCTGGTTCGGCGGCGACGAGGATTCAGGGCCGCTCGGCCTGGTCGCGGCGCTTGCGCTCGTAATCCTGGCGCCGATCGCGGCCTCGCTCATCCAGCTCGGCGTCTCGCGCCAGCGCGAGTACTCGGCTGACGCGACCGGAGCTGAGATCTGCGGCAACCCCGAGTCGCTCGCGAGCGCGCTCCTTCGCCTCGAGCAGTCAGCGCAGGAGATCCCGATGCAGGTGAACTCCGCCGCGGAGCCGCTCTACATCGTCAAGCCGTTCGCAGGCGGCGGCATGGCCGCGCTCTTTTCGACCCACCCGCCGATCGAAGAGCGCGTGCGGCGCCTCCGCCAGATGCGCCCGACGCTCGGCTAAAACGTCCAGCGCTCGGGTCACCGGGCACTGGCAATCATCCCAGAACGGGCCGGCCTAGCCGGCCCGTTTTGGTTCTGCCGCCGGGCGGTCTAGGGTCCACTCCGTGAGCTATTTCGAGTTCTTGCTTTTCGGGCATCTGATCGCCGCGATGCTGTGGGTCGGGGGCGACCTGATGATCCAGATGTTCTACCTGCGGGCTCGTGCCGCCGGGCCTGCGGCGGTCGGGCAGTTCGCAAAGGACGTCGAGTGGATCGGGTTGCGTGTCTTGAATCCGGCCTCGCTGGGCGTAGTCATCTTCGGCGTCCTCCTCGTGATCGACTCGGACTTCTACGAGTTCTCGCAGTTCTGGATCACCGCGGCGCTGGCGATGTTCCTCGTCTCCGCCGTGACCGGAGCCGCCTTTCTCGGGCCCGAAACCGGACGGATCGGACGGATCTCCGATGAGAAGGGGCCCGACCATCCTGAGGTTCAGGCGCGGGTCAGGCGTGTCGTCATCCTTTCCAGGATCGAGTTCACCCTGCTCATCCTGATCGTGCTCGACATGGTCCTGAAGCCCGGTCTCTGATCGCCCGCTCTACCCACCCGGCAGGGACGAGGGGTCGCTACACTTTCTGAAGTAACCCCTTAATCCCGACCGAGATTAGGATGATTTGAGGATGGCGAGCGCAACGGAACCGCTTGACGAGATCAAGGCGAGGATCGAGATGATCCCGGTCTCGGACGCCCAGAAGGAGATCTCACGGGGCGCGCGGGTGATCGACGTCCGCGAACAGAACGAGTGGGATGAGTCCCACCTCGAGGGCGCCATCCACGTTCCGCAAGCCGAGGTGGCCGAGCGGATCGACGAGATCGCGCCGGACACCTCGGAGCGCCTCATCCTCCACTGCCGCACCGACAATCGCTCCGCCCGCATCGCGGATCTCTTGAGCGAGCTGGGCTACGAGGACACGCCCGTCATCCAGGGCGGGATCGTCGCGTGGGAGGAGGCGGGCTACCCGCTCGTCTATGCGAAAGGCCTAACCCCCGAGCAGCGCAACCGCTACTCGCGCCACACGCTCCTGCCTGAGGTCGGCGTGGAGGGTCAGGTCGCTCTCCTCAACGCAAAGGTGCTTCTGCTCGGTGCCGGGGGCCTCGGATCCCCGACGGCGCTCTATCTCGCCGCGGCCGGCGTCGGCACGATCGGGATCGTCGACGATGACGTGGTCGATGCCTCCAACCTGCAGCGCCAGGTCATCCATACGACCGATCGCGTCGGCGTGCCGAAGACCGAATCGGCGAAGGCGGCGATCGAGGCGCTGAACCCCGACGTAGATGTCGTCGAGCACAACGCTCGCCTCGACGCTTCGAACATCCTCGACCTGATCTCGGACTATGACGTGATCGTCGACGGCGCCGACAACTTCCCCACCCGCTATCTCCTGAACGACGCGACCGTGAGGCTTCGCAAGCCGGTCGTCTCGGCCTCGATTCTGGGCTTCGAGGGCCAGATCTCGACTTTCGTCCCCTATGAGGGCCCGTGCTACCGCTGCCTCTATCCGACGCCTCCGCCGCCGGAGCTCGCGCCCTCGTGCGGCGCGAACGGCGTGCTGGGCGTGATGGCCGGGCTGATGGGCCTGCTGCAGGCGAACGAGGTCGTAAAGCTCGTCGTCGGCATCGGCGACACGCTCTCGGGGCGGCTTCTTCTCTACGACTCGCTCGGGACCACGTTCACGGAGCTCAAGGTCCGGCGCGATCCCTCCTGCCCGATCTGCGGCGATGACGCGCCCGAGATCCCGGTCGAAGAGATGGGCAAGTTCCCGGACTACGAGCTCTTCTGTGGCGCACCCGCCCGCGAGCCGTCGCCGGTGGCGTAACGCGCGCCGCTAGATTCACCGCCCGTGCCGTCAGCGACCGTGAAGATCCCGCCCGTCCTTCGCACCCACACCGGGGGCGAGTCGCAGGTGGACGCGGGCGGCTCGACCGTCGGCGAGGTGCTCGAGTCGCTCGTGGACGCCCACCCCGATACCCGCGGGCAGCTCTTCTCTGAAGAGGGCGAGCTCAACCGCTTCGTAAACGTCTATTTGAACGACGAAGACGTCCGGGTCCTCGACGGCCTCGAGACCGCGATCGACGACGGGGACACCGTCGTCATCCTGCCGGCCATGGCCGGCGGGCGCTAGGCCGCGACAGAACGCGCCGATTTCGGCGTTGAATCGGCCTAGAAACGTCACACTCCGCGCGCCACGCGTGAGCCCGGGCCCCCGATATTGGGCGCAATGGCCGCGCTGGTCGACGTTGAGCGGTTTCTGGACCGGTTTCGTCGTCCAGATGGCCCGATTGACGAATACATCATCCGTCTCGCCGACCTTCAGCATGGGCTCGTCGAGATCTCACAGCTATTCAGGCTCGGCCTCACCCCCGATGAGATCAAGCATCGGATCAGGATCGGCTTACTCACACGTATTCACCGCGGCGTTTATGCGGTTGGCCGAAAGCGGATCGCTGGGCGCGCGTGCTCCAAGGCAGCGACGCTTGCCGGCTCACCGGACGCGCTGTCGAGCCACCTCTCGGGTGGCCGCCTGTGGGATCTGATCGGCTTCGACCCAACGCTGCCTGAGATCGTGGTGCCCGGTTCCGCCCTGCGCAGCACGAAGGACCTCCGCGTCCATCGCATGAGACATATGCACGAGGACGACCGAGCGGAGATCGATGGCATCCCGGTTACATCCCTCGGACTTACATGCCTCCATTTGTGCGGATTATTCGAGGGGCGGTCGGCCGAGAGAATCGTCATCAAGGCTGCCCGGCGTAGGGAGTTCGATCATGAGCAGGCAGCCGCGCTTTGCGCCCGCAGTACAGGTCGTAAGGGGAGACGCCTCTTCAGCGCGATCCTCGGCCGCGACCTCACGGCTGAGATGCGAGCCTTGTCAGAGCTTGAACTCCGGTTCATCGAGATCGTGCGCCGACACGGCATCCCGCTACCAGAGATCAACAGCGACGTAGAGGCGATGATGGTGGATGCGGTATGGCATGATCGCTGCGTCGTCGTGGAGCTGGACGGCTTCGAATTTCACAAGCTCCCGACGGACCTGCGCCGGGACAACGAGCGCAATCGAGCCCTCTCCCTAGCCGGTTACCGAGTGATTCGGTACACCTGGGATGACCTGAATAAGCCAGCCAAGGTTGCACGCGAGCTGAGGCTTCTCCTCGACCTCGCCGGTCGACGTTAGAGGCGTCCTGCGCCCGGTTCGTCGACCGCCCGCCGCGGCTGGGGTAAGGGCGGCCCCGGCGTCCTCAACGGTCGACGTTCACGGCTTCCTGCGCCGGTTTCGTCGACCAGAGGGTGGAAGCGTGGGCGGGGGCTGCCGGGCGGCGTTTGGCGCTAGTGCTCCAGCACGCGGCCGAGGAACTTCTTCGTCCGCTCCTGCTTGGGGTGTTCCAGGACCTCTGAGGGCGGGCCGTATTCGACGATGACGCCGCCGTCCATGAACGCGACCTTGTTGGCGACGTCGCGCGCGAAGCCCATCTCGTGGGTGACGACGACCATCGTCATCCCCTCCGAGGCGAGCTCCTTCATCACGTCGAGCACTTCCTTTACGAGCTCTGGGTCAAGTGCGGACGTGACCTCGTCGAAGAGGATCACCTCGGGGTCCATCGCGAGCGCCCGCGAGATGGCGACGCGCTGCTGCTGGCCGCCCGAGAGCCGGTCCGGGTACTCCCCGAGCTTGTCGCCGAGTCCCACGCGCCGCAAGAGCGCCTCCGCCTTTTCCTTCGCCTCGTCGTCGGAGCGCCCCAAGACCTTCTTCTGAGCGATGCAGACGTTCTGGACCGCGTTCATGTGGGGGAAGAGGTTGAACTGCTGGAAGACCATCCCCACCCGCCGGCGGACGAAGTCGACGCCTTCCTCGTTGTGGTCGCCCGTGATTTCCTTGCCCTCGAGGAGGATCCGCCCCGCCTCAGGCGGCTCGAGGAGGTTGATGCAGCGGAGCAGGGTCGACTTGCCCGAGCCCGACGGGCCGAGCACGCAGACGACCTCGCCCTTCCTGATCTCGAGATCGACGCCGCTGAGCACCTCGAGCTTGCCGAAACGCTTCTTGACGCCCTCGAGCCGGAGGACTGCGCCGCCGTCCTCGGTGGCCGCAACCTGGGTCGTTGCGTCGTGAGCTTCCATCACGTGCTTCCCAGTCCCGAGCCGCCTGTGGGAAGAGGCTGCATCGCGACGGGCTGAGGCTCGTCGTCATCGTCTCCGCTACCGCCCGTCCGCTGCGTCTTTCGCTGCTGGCGGGCGATGAGGTAGTCCACGAGGCGCGCGAGCGGGATCGTCACGAGGATGAAGAGAATCGCGCCGAGCATGAGGGCCGAGCTGTTGAACTCGACGTTCTGGATGTCGCGGCCGACCTGAACGACCTCCGCCAAGCCGATGACGCTGACGAGCGTAGTGTCCTTCATCAATGCGATGAAGTCGTTGAGGAGGGGCGGGATCACTTTGCTCACGGCCTGGGGAACGACAACGTGGCGCATCGTCTGGCCGTGCGACATGCCCAGCGACCGGGCAGCCTCCGTTTGCCCTCGGGGCACCGCCTCGATCCCTGCTCGGTACACCTCAGCCAGGTAAGCGCCGTAGGTGAGCGTCAGAGCGAAGACGCCGTACCAGAACGGCGATGGGAGCCCCAGCCACTCGGGGTTTGCGATGAACTCGGGGAGTGGGCCGTCCGCTCGCTCGGAGAGAGCGCCGAGGCTGAGCGAGACGATCAGGATCGTGAGCAGCGCGGGAACGCCGCGGAAGACGTCGATGTAGGCGATCACCGGCCAGCGAATGATCGCTCCCCACTTGCCCGGCGTCTGCCGGAGAACGGCCAGGAAGAGGCCGAAGATCAGCGACGTGATGCCGGCGATGATGGACAGGCGAAGCGTGAACCAGAAGCCCTCGAGAATCTTGTCGAGGTTGTCCGGGTCGAACATGACATCGAAGTCGAAGTACTCCTCGAGAATCCGATCCATTTACGCCACCCATTCCATTCGCGCCCCGATGTCTATCGAAACCCGAACGAAAGAGGGCGCCTCGTGAGGCGCCCTCCCTTCGTTCATACCTTCTTTCGTGATCCTCCTCGGCGGATCAGCTCGGCTCGTGGGTCGCCGTGTTGAGCTCCTCCGGCGCGGGAACGCCGATGTGCTCGTCGTAGAGGTCCTCAAGGACACCTTCGTCCTTGACCTCCTGAAGGGCCTCGTTGACCGCTTCGACGAGAGCGTCGTTGCCCTCCGGGAAGACGATCCCGTACTGCTCGTCGGTCGGGAAGATCTCGACCACTTCGAGCCCTTCCTTGTCCTCGGCGGCCTTCTCGACGACCGGGCCGTCGGCGATTACAGCGTCGACCTGTCCGACCGAAAGCGCGTTGAACGCATCGTCGACCGCCGGGAAGCCGCGGACCTCGCCCGCCTCGGAGTTGTCGTTTGCGTAGGTCTCACCGGTGGTGCCGTCCTCGGCGCCGACGATGTGGTCGCTGGAGATGTCGTCGATTGACGCAATGTCAGAGTCCTCGGCGACGATCAGGCCCTGCGAGGAGATGAAGTACGGGTCGGAGAAATCCACCCGGTTCTCACGTGCGGGCGTGATCGTGGTCGCGGAGATCGAGAGGTCGAACTGGCCGCCGCCACCCGTGAGGATGAGGTCGAACGGCGCGTCCTCGATCTGCGTCTCCAGCTCGAGCTTCTCGGCGACCGCGTTGATCAGGTCGATGTCGAAGCCCTCGTACTCGGGCGGGTCACCCTGCTCGAACGGCGGGTACGGGATGTCCGAGCCGACGATGAGCGTGCCTTCTTCGATCAGCCCGAGGTCGGCGGTGTCCGTGCTTCCGCTCGTATCGCCTGAGCCGCTGTCTTCCTCGTCGTCTCCGCAACCCGTGACGAATGCGGTAGCGAGGAGGCCGACGATCATCATGATCGCGAGCCAGAGTCGAGTTCCTCTCATATCTGTGCGCATCTCCCTCTTTGTGGACTTCGGACCTAAGGCGATCCGCGAAGTTAAGGGAAGTTACCCCAAAAGCTCGGATCAGCGCAGGATCCGCTCGATCGCGCGGCCCAGGAGCTCGCGGGCGCGCTCGCGCTCGATCGCCCCCGAGAGCCAGCGCGCGCAGAGGCCATCAACGAGCGTGATCAGGATCTGCGCGACCTCGTCGGGTTCGGCGCGAATCGTGATCGAGCCGTCGTCCGTTCCGCGCTTGATTCCGTCCGCGACGTTCGCGCACCATTCCTCGAAGACCCGACGGACGTCGTCGCTGAGCGCCGGCTCGAAAACGGCGGAGGCGCTGATCTCCCCCCAGACGACGGCGTTTTCGCGGGTTGCCCGGTCATCTCCGAGCTCGGCCAGGAGCGCAGCGCGCACAGCCGTGTAGCCGTCCTTGCCGGTGGGCGAGCGCCGTAATGCGGTCGACGGCGCCTGTTCGGACGCGTGCTCGAGCGCCGCGCGGATCAGGCCCGATCGGCTGCCGAAGTGGTAGTAGAGGAGCGGCGGCGACACGCCCGCGTGCGAGGCGACTTCCTCGACGCGGAGCCCGCGCACTCCCCGCATCGAGATCAGGTGCGCTGCGGCAACCAAGATCGACTCTCGGCGATCGAGCGGAACGTCCTTCGAGTCGTCCCTCACGGCCACCTCTTCGCTCATCGACAGCAAGGTATCCCAAGCGAAGGGACCAAAGCGTGCCCGGGGCTCGACCCTTACTACACTTATTGAAGTGGTAGAGCCGACGCTCAACCGGCCGTGTGGCGGGCGCTATGCAGACCTGGTCTCAGAAGTCGGCAACACGCCGCTCGTCGAGTTGCCGACGCTCTCGCCCAAGTCGCCGTGCGTGCGCATCTTCGCCAAGCTCGAGGGGCGCAACCCCACCGGTTCGGTCAAGGACAGGGTGGCCAAGGCGATGATCGAATCCGCCGAGGCGGAGGGCGCGATCGAGCCGGGGCAGACCATCCTCGAGCCGACCTCGGGCAACACCGGCATCTCGCTTGGGATGATCTGCCGCCGCAAGGGGTATCCGCTCCGCGTTGTCATGCCCGACAACGTGACCCAGGAGCGCTCGGAGCTCCTTCGCATGTTCGGCGCCGAGATCGTCTACTCCGAGGGGGCCAAGGGCTCGAACGGCGCTGTCGAGATGGCGCTCGACCTGGCCGACGGCGACTCGTCGGTTTACATGCCCTACCAGTACGGCAATCCGGCAAATCCGGGTGCCCACTATGACGGGACCGCGGTCGAGATCCTGGACGAGCTTTCCGAAGTGAGCGCCTTCGTCGCGGGCCTCGGCACCGGCGGCACGCTCATGGGGGTCGGCCGGCGCCTCAAGGAGAACGATCCCGAGACGAAGATCGTCGCCGCCGAGCCCATGCAGGGCGAGCTGGTCCAAGGCCTTCGCTCGCTGGACGACGGGTTCATCCCGCCCATCATCGATCTGTCGGTGCTCGACCGCAAGATCATGGTCTCCAACCGCGACGCGATCGTCTGGACTCAGCGCCTCCTTCGCGAGGAGGGCCTCTTCGCTGGAGTCTCCGCGGGGGCGGTGGCCTCGGTTTGCGTGCGGATCGCCTCTGAGCTCGACGAAGGCAACGTCGTCTTCCTGGTTCCGGACGACGGCTGGAAGTACCTCTCTTCGGGCGTTTATACGAAGCCCGTCGACGAGCTGGAAGGCCTGGACTCCACAGTCTGGTGGTAGGGGTCTGACCCTCCGATGCCGATAGGCGGCGACGCCGCGTTCGAGCGAGCCGCGGCGCGCGTTCGCGAGCTGGCGCGCTCCTACGAGCCACCTGATTTCGCCCACGTCCCGGACGCCGACGCGGCCATCTTTCTCTGCGCCGTCGACCACAAGACCGGTTACGCCGAGCCTCACGAGGTGGAAGGGAACGGGCCTTTCAAGGGGTCCGAATTGATGTGGGCGGTGGGCCTCGGGGCGGCCCTGGCGGATCCGGGCCTGCTCACCGCCAAGCGCCTTCGCTTCGCGGCAGCGGGCGAGGTGGCCGAGTGGTTTCGGATCGGGGGCGAGACCGTGGGCGACCCCGAGCGCCGCGCGGCCCTTTGGCGAGACCTGGCGGCGGGCCTTATGCGCGACTACCAGGGCTTGGCTCAAGAGCTGCTCGACGGAGCCGACGGCCATCTCGCAGGCGATCGCGGGCTCGTCGCCCGCCTCCGCACGTACCGCGCATTCTCTGACCCGCTCGCCAAGAAGTCGTTCTTGTTCGCGAAGATCGCCGAGCGCCGCGGATGGCTGGAAGTTCGCGATCCCGCGTGCTGGGAAGTATCGGCCGACAACGTTCTGATGCGCCTTGCGCTTCGTTCGGGCCTGGTCCAAGACGGCGCTCTCGCCGAGGTTCGAGGCGCGACTCGCGACGCGCTCAAGCAGCTTGCCGCGATGATCGAGATGAGCCCGCCCGTGCTCGACGACATGCTCTGGGAGCTCGGCCGTGACGACCCGGACCTCCTGGGCAGCGCTGCGGGGGGCCTGCGCGAGCCACCGCGTGATGAGAGCAGTACCTGGTACTGAGCGACTCGGCGGTTGTGGTTTCGCCCCATAGGACCTAAAGTCCATGTTTCCAGGTAGTTTCGATGGGGGAAGCGGAGCTAGATGAACCCGGCCGAGCGCGTCAGGTCTGACTCTGAGCTTGCGGCTGCACATTCGGTGCCACCGACCGCGCCGAACGCCTGGGTGCCCGAGACTGACACCCTCGAGCTGCCGGAGGGCGCGCGCCCCGACGCCAATGGCGGGCAGACGGACACACACGAGGTCGACGTATCCGACCGGCGCGAGGACCCGGCCGTTAAGCCGTTGCTCGTCCTCACGCAGACGCTCGAAGAGCGCTACTCGGATCTCACCCATCACGGCAGGTCAGTCGCGGGCTACTGCGCTCTTACGGCGCGCGAGCTGAGGCTGGCGCCGCACGAGGTAGAGCGCGTCGCCCTCGCGGGCGAACTTCACGATGTCGGCAAGGTAGGAGTTGCCGACGAGATCCTGCGCAAGCCCGAGCCGCTCTCGACCGAGGAGTGGAAGCAGGTGATGCGCCACCCGCAGATCGGCGCCGATCTCCTCGTCTCTTCCAACCTCGACGACATCGCCTCATGGGTGCTGGCCCATCACGAGCGGCCCGACGCGAGCGGCTATCCGTACGGCGCCGACGAGGCGACGATTCCCCTGCAAGCTCGGATCCTCGCTGTGGCGGACGCGTACGACGCGATGCGAACCGACCGCGTCTACAAGCGTGCCCTTACCCACGAGGAGGCGGCCTCAGAGCTCCGGAAGTGCGCTGGCTCCCAGTTCTACCAGGAAGTCGTGGATGCGCTCCTCGCCGCGCTGGACAGGATTGCGGCCAAGGGCGAGAGCGAGACCCAGCCTGCGTAGGAAGTTAGGACGTCGAAAGTGTGGGCGGGGGGCGCTCGGCGAAGAAGAAGAACCAGACCACCATCACCCCTATCGCCACGGCGAGCGAGCCGACCAGGAGCGGCTCGAGTGGTCCCCGGATGACTCGAGGCTCCTCGTCTTCGTCGGCCTCCTCGATCTCGCGCATGAGGCGCGGCATCGTCACCCGCATGTGAAGGCGGTTGAGCCAGAAGAGGCCGCGAGCCCAAATGATGATCGCCAGCGGGACGCCGATCACCGACAAGATGATGTGCTGAGCGGGATCCGATGTGATCTTCCCCGCGACGTAGAGCCAGCCGGCGGGCACGCCCACCCACATGGCGACGCTCCCGAGCGCCAGCAGGATCCAGAGGAAGGCGGCCACCACGCGGTCTCCTGCGCTCAGGTCAGCCCGCGTATCCACGGCGTCCACGCTATGCACTATCCGCCTATCGGCGCGCGTGGGTTTGCCCCCCAAAAGACGAGGGTGCCCATCATCCCGATGATGTGGACCAAGACGATGTTTAAGACCATCGACTTCGCGGTCGCGGTCCCCACTCCTACCGGCCCGCCCGAGGCGGTGTAGCCGTAGTAGCAGCCGACGAGGACGATCGCGGTCGCCATGAACATCCCCTTGATCACGCTGAAGATCAAATCAGGCGGGTTTTGGAACATCCAAAAGATCAAGAAGTAGCCGCCGGCAGAGACCTCGCCGACCTGTTGGACCACCGCCAGGTAAGAAGCGAAGAAGCCGACCCCGATCCCGGCCAGGTAGATGAAGGGCAGGGTCATCCAGGCGGCCAGGAGCCGGGTCGCGCAAAGGAAGATCATCGGGTTTACCCCCATCACCTCGAGCGCGTCGACTTCGTCTGAGATCCGCATCGCGCCGATCTCGGCGACGATCCCGGTCCCGACCTTGGCCGCCATCATGTAGCCGAAGGCATAGGGGATCACTTCTCTTAAGTCGCACCAGGCGGCAAAGACGCCGGCGTTCGACGGAGCACCGACCGATCTCGAGAAGTAGGCGCCCTCGATCCCGCACTGGAGGCCCAAGATGAAGGTGAGGCCCCAGATCACCAAGGCCGAGCCCAAGATCAGGATCCCGGCCTGGCGAAGCGCCTCGCCGAAGAAGCGGAAGACCCGGCCGGAATAGACGAGGCCCATCACGCGCCCGCAAAAGCGGGCGATCGTGCCGAGGTTTCCCATCCACTCCTTGGGGAGGGCGAGCCAGCCCATTAGCGGCCTACTCCGAAGCATGGAGTTCGCGTCTTCTCGACCTGGCTCACGTCGTCCGGGTAGAAGAACCGGACACGGGTGATCCAGCCGCCCCTCTTGCAGCGTGGAGGTGTGGTCGCGTAGCTCTTGTTTCCCCTTGTGACCGAGTCGACCCTGAGGTCGACGGTGTCGATCGAGCCACCGTCGGGCGGCGTGCCAGGCAGCATTCCGGCCGAGGTGATGGTCTTGGACCTTCGAACGTCCGCCCGGATCACGGTCCTTGCCAGTGAACCGTCGCGGACGGTGTTGATGTAGATGAACTCGCCGTCGGGATCCTCGGCGTTGTTGGCGAAGACGACATCGGCGGTGACGATCCGGCCCGGCCCGGGCACTCCCGTGTCAACGGTGACGACCCCTCCGCCGATGAGGCTGTTCTTGGGGCAGGCGTCGGCTCCTTGGGCCATGAGCTCGGGGTCAGTGGCGGTGCAGGAGCCGGGGACGGACGCATCGAAGCGCCCGCCGGGCGGCAGCTTGGTGATGACCTTCTCGACCGCGGGCGGCTTTGCCTCCGGGTCGTCGGGGTTCACGTAGTCGAACTTGAACCTCTCGGCGGTCGGGGAAGAAGGCTTTGTCTGCGTGAGCTTGTACGTGGCGTCCTGGCGCGAGTTTGGACCGCCTGCAAGCGCGAGAGCGGGAACGGCGATGCCGAGGCAAACCACTCCCGCTGCAAGCCGCCGTCTGATCACTTGATCACCGAGATCTCAGGATGGGTCGCAAGCAGCGTCTGGGTGAAGACGTAGTTGAAGGCAAAGACGCCGAGGAAGGCGATCACGACGCCGACGTTGACCGCTCGGCCCACGCCTTCGGCGCCTCCGGACGCATTCATCCCGTAGTAGCAGCAGACGATCGCGATGATCGCCCCGAACATCGTGCACTTAAGGACGGATCCCCAGAGGTCGGTGACGGAGGCGTTGGTAAACAGGGTCGCAAAGAAGCCGCCGAGCGGCTGGCCGTAGGCGATCTCGGCGAAAAGCCCGCCCGAGATGCCGAACAGGAGCGCGTAGATGTCCATCAGCCCGGTGATCAGCATCAGCGCCAAAAAGCGCGGCACGACGAGGTTTTTGATCGGATCGACCCCGAGCACCTGGAGCGCGTCGAGCTCCTCGCGGATCTTGCGGGCGCCGAGATCGGCGGTGATCGCGGTGCCGGCGACGCCGGCGACCACGACCGCGGTCACGAACGGGGCGAACTCGCGGACCGAGGCCAAGATGAAAAAGCCGCCGAGGCGGTCAAGCGCACCGAACAAGGAGAGGAAGTTCGCCGCCTGCAGGCCGGGCGCTCCGAAGCCGAAGGCGATCGTCGAGATCATCATCGGAAACCAGCAAAGCTGGAGCGCGAACAGGAACTGGGAGATGAACTCGCCCCCGTAGGGGTAGGGGGGACGGGCGGCGGCGACGATCGTCTTGCCGGTCAGAATCATCATGTTTCCGACCTGCTCGAAGAGCGACTTTGCTGGAAGGAATGCCCTGTCGGCTGCTGATCTGACCATCTCTCTAGGCCTCTAGATGGGTGCCGCCGCCAGCGGCCCGGCTAACGGACATCCCGACGAAACCTTGACCCGCCACCAGCTCATGGCGCGACCGATCGGACCGAACCGTGGAACCGCACGGGTCTCGCCGCATCCCGGGTCGCCGCATTCTTCGTTACCCACCCGTTCCCAGCGATGGTGCTCGGGGTCGCCGATGATCTGCTCGCGGCGAGCCTGTGAGCGAGCTTGGAGCTCGCCTTTTCGGTCGGCTTTGGCGCGGGCGTCCTTCAGCCGGTCCATGAGCTCGTCGCGGGTGGCGGCGAGCTCGGCGAAGGTGGGGAGGTGGCCCTTGGGGCGAAGGGCCGGGTGCATCTCACGGTCGGAGCGCGCGTCCGGGTATGCGGCGAGCTCTGCCTCGAGACGCGCGATCTGGCGGCGGAGCTCACGGCGAGCTGCGGCTTCGTCGGCCTCGGCGCCGACGTCGGGAAGCTCTCCCTCGGGTGTCGGCACGCCGTCCCCCGCCCATCCCGCGGCGTAGATGGCACGCGCGACGTCACTTGGCGCGATGCCCTCGCGACGGGCTTCCGCCACGGCATCGGCGGCGATGCGCTCCAGGTCGGCCGACGCGCGGGTATCGCTGGCGACGAAGGTGCCCAGGCCGTGCTTCGTGACCAGGAGCCCGTCGGCTTCGAGCCGGCCATAGATCGCGCGAGCGGTGTTGGCGTTTACGCCCGCCGCCTCCGCCAGTTCGCGCACGCTGGGGAGCTTGTCCCCGGGCGCCAGCTTGCCGCTTGCGATCTGGGCACGCAGTCGCCAGGCGACCTGTACTCCAACGGGCAAATCAGAGTGGCGGTCAACCCGCAAAATCGAGTGATCCGTAGCCCGCATCGTGCCTCCAAGCTAGCAGAGATCTAGTGAGCTAGTCAAGTGGCACACCCGCTATTTGATGACCGAGATCTCGGGGTTTGTCGCCAGGAGGACCTGCGTGAAGACGTAGTTGAAGAAGAACACGGCGAGGAGCGCGATCACGACCGCTTGGTTGACCGCCCTGCCCACGCCCTCGGCGCCGCCGGACGCATTCATCCCGTAGTAGCAGCAGACGATCGCAACAATGGCTCCGAAGAGGGAGCACTTGAGGAGCGAACCCAAGAGGTCGGTGATCGAGGCGTTGGCGAAGAGCGTCGCGAAGAAGCCGCCGAGAGGCTGGCCGTACATGATCTCGGCAAGCAGCCCTCCCGAGATGCCGAAGATGATCGCGTAGACGTCGAGCAGGCCGGTCAGGATCATCAGCGCGAGAAACCGCGGGACGACGACGTTCTTGATCGGGTCCACCCCCAGCACCTGAAGCGCGTCGAGCTCTTCGCGGATCTTGCGGGCGCCGAGGTCGGCGGTGATCGCGGTGCCGGCGACGCCCGCGACGATGATCGCGCTCACGAACGGCGCGAACTCCCGGACCGACGCGAGAATGAAGAAGCCGCCGAGCCGGTCGAGCGCGCCGAAGAGAGAGAGGAAGTTCGCCGCCTGGAGACCCGGGGCCCCAAACGAAACCGCGACCATGGACACCGCCATCGGAAACCAGCAGAGCTGGAGGGCGAAGATGAACTGCGAGAGAAGCTCCCCTCCGTACGGATAGGGAGGCCTGACGGCCGAGACGATCGTCTTGGCGGTCAGGATCATCATCGATCCGATCTGCTCGAAGTACGACTTGGCGGGAAGGAAGGCTCGATCGGCGGCCGATCTGATCACCGAGCGACCGTACCACAGTGCTAGTTAACTAGTTCAATAGGGAGGAACCCGCGTGGTTAGCCTTCGACATTCGATGCGTATCGCTCAGAACCTCATCAGTGAAATCGTCGCTCACGCGCTGGAGGACCGGCCGAACGAGTGCTGCGGGATGGTTTCGGGGTCGAACGGAACGGCGACCGAGGTCTTCCGCGCCCGGAATGCGCTCGCGAGCCCGTTCTCCTTCGACATGGAGGCTGCCGATCAAATCGGGATCTACACGACGATCGAGGAGCGCGGCGAGGAGATCGCCGCGATCTACCACTCGCACACGAAGAGCCCGGCCGAGCCCTCCCAGCAGGACCGCAACCAGGCGAAGCTCTGGCCCGATCCGGTGTGGCTGATCGTGTCGCTCGCCGATCCCGATGAGCCAGTAGTCCGCGGCTGGGACATGCGCGACGGCAGCGTGAAAGAAGTCGAACTGCACATCGAATAGCGAGGCCGGGGTTTGACCCCACGGCTCACCAATGCAGCTCTTCCAGCGCGTCCGGTGAGCCGGCGCGAGGGACGTTCTCACGGAGGTAGCGGCGCCATTCGAGCCCAACGTCGTGGGCGCTTTCGCCGAAAGCGATCTGGATCGCCCGCTCCGGGCCGTCCCTGCGCGTGCGCGAGATGAGAAGGCTGCACGCGTCACGGCCGCGCTGGCGCTCGAGGAGGTCGAAGACCGTGCCCCCGAGGATGATCGCGTCACGTCCCGAGGGGGGGAAAACCGGAGTCTGACCAGCCCGCATGCGGGTCTGGACCGCTGGCCGGAAGAGCGGAACCTGGCCCGCGAAGTACTGAGCGCCGCCCTCGACGAGCCAGCCCCAGCGGAGATAGCGCGTGAAGCGGCGCACGCCCCATGGGGGCGGCAGGCTCCGGTTGTTGGCACCGATCACGATCTGGGCGTAAAGGCGCTCGGCGGTCCCCCGCAACGCCGCCAGGGAATCCTCGCCGGCCGCGCGGCGATCCAGGTAGTCGTCGTTCAAGACGTGAAGCTCCCGCGCCATCGCCCAGCCGGCGAGGTAGCGGCGCCCGGCGGGAGCGGCAGCGATGCGGGCGGCGGGAAGGAATGGGTGCGCGGCGTTCAGCCAGGCGGGGGAAGGATGAACGACCACCGTGACGTCGCCGGGCGCCTCGTCGAAGCGGTCCTCCAGCTTCAGCCGCAGGTCCTCGAGGGCGTCAAGCGTCCGCTGAGCCGACTCTTCGTCGGCCTCCTCGTGCCGAGCCGTGAAGCTGAGCGATTCGGTCTCGACCCACATGGGCGCTCAATGTAAGGGGTCAGACCCGGTACCGGTTCGGGGTCTGACCCCTTTACCTGGTTTGCGGTATCGCGCGCTCCTCGTAGTCGAGCTCGGTTGAGACGCCGAGCTCGTTGTAGAGCGTCGCGGGCGGCTTCGATGGTCTTCGCGCCCGCGACCGCCCGTGCCAGCGGCAGAGCGGGCAGCGCTGCTTCCAGGTCGAACACGAACGCCAGAGCAGCGACTGGCCCAAGGTCCACCGTTCGCCGACCGCTGCGGATCTCGACCGGACCGGCTTCGCCGCGAGCTGCTCGCGCGACGAGCAGGCTCGCCTCGGTGACGGCGACCGCGGCGGCGCCCTCGATCTCGGCTGCGGCATCGGGCGTGACGCCCAAGGTGTCGAGCCATGCTCCGGCGCGGGCCAGCGCCGCGACCCGTCCGAGCACTTCGTGCGGTTCGAGCTCGCCGTCGCAGCCCGCGCCGAGCACGCAGAGCCGGCAGGGAACAGCTGCGGCAGCGCCCGCCGCGATCATCACCGCGTCGCAGAGCGGGCTCGCCAGGCCCGGCTCCGAGCCGTCGGCGATCGCGTCGCCGCCGATGTCGACGAGCACCGCACGATCGCATCCCAGCTCCGCACAGGCCGCATCGATGCCGCGGGCGGCGCCGGCCGGGCCTCCAGTCACGTCTACTAAGACGGTGCTGTGTCCGAGATGCTGCGCCAGGCGCGACTCGCAGAAGTGGACGCCTTCGGGCGTCGTCGATCCCTGAGCCGGGTCTACGACCACGGCGCCATCGAGCGCCTCGCCGCCGTGGATCTCCGACACAGCTCGTGGCCCTGGATGCGGATCGACGACGATCCGCTCCCAAGCCACGCCGCCGAGGACGGCCTCGACGTTCTGTGTCTCGAGCGCGCGAGCGACCGCGATCGAGCCGACGGCATCGCCGCCTCCCCCGATGCCGAGAACCAGCGCTCGCGTCAGACCAGCGCGGCTTCGGACTGGCCGGCGACGTCGCGGATGATCTCCGCGGCGCGGTCGAACTCCTCGTCGGCCATGACGGGAGTGCCCTCGAAGGGAAGGTCGCGCTCGATGTCCACCCAGGAACGGCAGCCGTGGTACTCGTCGCGGACGCGGACCGTCACCGGGCGCGGGATCCGGTAGACCCGAAGCAACATCACGTGGAGCGGGTGGCGGCGCTTCCAGCCGAGCCGCTTCATCGCGTAGTCAGGGGTCCAGACGTGGAAAGGAGAGAGTGCGTCGACGACGCGAGGGTCATCCGTCGTCCAGTGGTCCGTCACCTCGGCCCACGCCCGGATCCGGACGCGGTCGGGCTGGGGGATGCCTCCGTCCTGAAGGAGCGCCCTGGGCGTGGGCTCGTCGTCGGGCCACACGCCTTCCTCGAGCGCTCGGGGAAGCTCGGGATGATGGGATTCGCGGACCAGGTCGTTCCGCTGATGGTCGAAGGTGGGGTAAAGGAAGAACTGGTCGTGCTCGAGCTCGAAATGCTTGTTCTCCTCGCGGATTCCGCCCTTCCGCATGGTGATGAGCTGTTCGCACTCGGCGAGGGCGCGCACTGTCACGGCCCATTCTTTGAAGGCAATCGGCATGTCGCGGGTGGTGGTCGGAGGGTCGGAGCTAGGGAGAGGGATTGTTGTCCGGGCCTCGGGGGCGCTTCCAGGCGCTGAGGCAGGGCTGAGGCGAGGCAGGTTACGAAATTTTCGCGGTTTTGCCAAGTATGTGAGAGAAGTTGCGAAATTCGCCGTCAGTCGCCGGATTCCTCGGACGCAACGCCGAACCCACCTCCGCCAGGCGTCTCGACCCTGAGTGTGTGGCCCTTCGCGAGCTCGCCCGTCGCCTTGGCCGGCACCTCGTCGCCGTTCACGAGATTCTTTCCGGGCTCGCCGTTCCCGCCGCCGTTTCGCCCGCGCGGGGCGTGGCGCCGGCGCTCGGTGATCAGGCTGTAGCGCATCGGATCGAGCGCTTCGAGCTCACGCACGATGCCGTCACCGCCCCGGTGCTCACCCTCTCCGCCTGAGCCGCGCCGGATGGAGAGCTCGCGGACCCGGAGCGGCAGCTCGCTCTCTAGCGCCTCGACCGGGGTGTTGAGGGTGTTGGACATCGCGACGTGGATCGCGTCCGGGCCGGACGCATGGGCGCATGCTCCCTGGCCTCCGCCCAGCGTCTCGTAATAGGTCCAGTCAGATCCCTCGACGCCGCCGAGGGTGAGGTTGTTCATCGTGCCCTGACCCTGCGCGGGTCCGTCTGCGACCTCGGCCAAGGCGGAGAAGACCAGATCGGCGACCCTGCTCGAGGTCTCGACGTTGCCTCCTGCAACTGCAGCGCCGTCGCGCGCGTTGAGGACCGAGCCCTCGGGTGCCGAGACTCCGACTGGGCGATGAGCGCCCGCCGACGGAGGGGCCTCGGGGTCGAGCAGAACCCGGACGCAGAAAAACGCGGCCGACCGCGTGACCGAGAGCGGGCAGTTGAGATTTCCTCCGACCTGCTCGGCGCTGCCCGCGAAGTCAAGCGTGAGCTCGTCGCCCGCGATCGCCGCCTTCACACGAAGCGTGATGTCGTCCGCGGCGCCGGAGCCGCCCTCGAGCACGTCCTCGGCCTCCCACTCGCCGTCGGGAAGGTCTTCGAGGCGGGCGCGAGTACGGCGCTCGGCGTAGTCCAGGATCTCGCTCATCCCCGCCCTTGTCTCCTCGAGTCCGCCCGCCTCGATCAACTCGTCGAAGCGCCGGGTCCCGAGCTCGTTCGCGGCCCACTGCGCGCGCAGGTCAGCCAGACGCTGGGGGCGGTTGCGCATCTCGGATGTGAGGTCGTCCAGGTCGCTGAGCTCTACGACCCGGGTGGGCGAGATCACGACGCCCTCTTCGGAGAGCGCGCGCGAAAAGGCCGGCATCGAGCCAGGTTCGGCACCCCCTACGTCCGCGTGATGCGCGCGGCTCGCGACGAAGCCCGCGAGCTCGGACCCAGAGAAGACGGGCGTTATGAGGGTTATGTCGGGCAAGTGCGTGCCGCCGCGAAACGGGTCGTTGAGGATCCACGAGCTCCCCGGGCGCTGCTCTTCTTCCATGATCGCCGCGACGGCGTCCGGCATCGAGCCGAGGTGGACCGGGATGTGCTCGGCCTGCATCACGAGCTCGCCGCCGCGGTCGAACAGTGCGGCGGAGCAGTCGCGGCGCTCCTTTATGTTCGGCGAGTGGGCCGAGCGGATGAGGACCGCGCCCATCTCGTCGCAGACGGCCCGAAGGCGCCCAACCTGAACCCCAAGGGCGATCGGGTCGAGCTCACCCATCGACGCTCCTCTCGGCGACGATCGAGCCATGGGAGTCCACTTCGGCCCTCCAGGCTGGAGGCAAGACCAGCGTGGACTCTAAGAGCTCGAGTACCGCAGGACCCTCGAAGGTCGCGGCCTCAGCGGGTTCGCCCCGGCCGACGAACGCATCGCGCCATTTTCCGCCGAGGTAGACCCGGCGCGAGCCTTCCTCGAAATCGGCTTCGCCGGCAACGAGCGCGGGCTCCGAGGCGTCCTCCGAGAGCGCGAGGCGAATCGCGACCAGCTCGACCGGCGCCTCCGCCACCTTGAAGCCGTAGCGCTCCTCGTGCGCCCTGGCGAACGCATCCACCAGCTCAGCGCGTTCGGGTTTGGGCCCGGCCTCGACCGAAAGCTCGAACGATTGGCCCTCGTAGCGAAGCTCGTAGGACACGGTCTCCGCTGGGTTCGCCATTCCTTCTGCGACCGTGCGGCGCAACTCCGAGACGGCCTCGGCGATTCGGCCCTCATCGAGTTCATCGGCGCCCATCATCACCGTGCGCGCGGTGTCGCGACGGCGTGCGGAGGCGAGGAGGCCTAGGGCGGAGAGGACTCCGCTCGCACGCGGCGAGATCAGCCTCTTCATCCCCATCTCGGTGGCGAGCTCGGCGGCGTGCATAGGGCCCGCGCCGCCGAACGGCAGAAGCGCGAAGTCGCGAGGATCGATGCCGCGGTTCACGGTGACCACCCTCAGCGCGCGCACCATCTCGGAGTTCGCAAGGGTGATGATCCCCATCGCCGCATCGGTTTCGCCGAGCCCGAGCCTCTCGCCCAGCGCCCGGACAGCGTGGGCGGCCGCGTCCGGGTCGAGCTCGACACCGCCGGCGAGGCTCGACTCGGCAGCGAGGCGGCCCAGGACGAGGTTCGCATCGGTGACCGTGGCCTCTGTACCGCCCCGCCCGTAGCAAGCGGGGCCAGGGTCGGCGCCCGCCGAGCGGGGCCCGACCCGAAGCGCGCCCCCGTGGTCGACCCAGCCGACGGACCCGCCGCCGGCACCGACGGTATGGACATCCACCATCGGAAGCTGGATCACGCGACCGGAGATCTCTCGGGTCTCGGTGACCTGAACGCGACCCTCCTCGATTACGCAGACGTCGCAGGAGGTACCGCCCATGTCCAGGCCGACGGCGTCACCGTCGCCCGAAAGGCGCGCGACCAGCCCGGCGCCGACAGCGCCGCCGGCCGGTCCCGAGAGCACGCTCCAAGCGCCTTGGCTCGCAGCTTCGCGCCACGGCGCGACTCCGCCCGAGGAGCGCATGATCTCCGGATCGGGCAGGCCCTCCTCGCCGGCAGCGTCCGCGAGGCGGGAGAGGTAGGCGCCGAGGAGAGGTGAGAGGTAGGCGTCCACGACCGTGGTCGAGGTCCGTTCGTACTCGCGAAAGCGTGGCAGGACCTCGTGAGAAACGGAGACGTGAACGTCGCGGAGGCGATCTCTGATCTCGCCGGCGATGCGCTTTTCGTGCGAGGGGTCGACGTAGGAGAAGAGGAGGCAGACGGCGACGGATTCCGGATGGAGGTCCTCGATCGCCCCGGCGATGCGGCCCGGCTCATCCTGCGGGAGCGGCTCGACCTCGCCTTCGGGGCCGATCCGCCCGCCGGCGCCAACCCGGTCGCCAGGTGCGGCGAGCGGAGCCGGCTTGGGAGCGCAGAGGTTGTAGAGCTCGGGGCGGTCCTGGCGGCCGATCTCGAGCACGTCCTGAAAGCCGTCAGTGGTGACGAGCACCGTCCGCGCGCCGCGCTCTTCGAGGAGGGCGTTGGTACCCACGGTCATGCCGTGGACGAACCGTTTGACGTCCGCGGTGGACGCACCCGCCGACTCGATCACCGCCGAGATCGCAGCGAGGACGCCCTCGGATTCCTCGCCGGGCGTTGTCGGCGACTTTGCCGTGTGCACGGCAGCGCCGTCGAAGAGGACAGCGTCGGTAAACGTTCCGCCGACATCGACCCCGAGCAGCACCCGGGGATTATTGCGCGAGCTACCTGGGCTAGGCGTGAACCAGTGGCTCGTCGAACACGATGCCGAGCTCGGCCTCCTCGAAGGTCTCCTCGAGGTGCTTGTGCGAGGGGCAGTAATCGCGTCCTGGGAGCGGCTCACGCTGGCACGGCGTGCCCTTGCGGGTGTGAGCGCGGCACTCGCGCGGCCCGCCCTCGATATCGAGCAGCTCGGGCGCAGTCTCGAGAAGTTCGAGCGCAAGCGAGATGTTCGTGTCGATCACGTTCCACACGTAGAGCTGGTCGGTCATCGCAAAGTGCATGCGCACCTCGTTGAAGAGCGAGCGCGACGGCCGGGCGAAATAGCGCCGGTCGGTGGAGATCCTGCGGATGGCGCCCTCGCATGCCTCGAGGAGCTTCTGCCGGTTGCGGCAGCCCGTCTCGTCCTTGTGATCCTCGACCACGCGCGGCGCGAGGTCGCGGTAGATCGATCGGCTAAAGCGGTACATATCCCTTCGTACGCTCCTTAAGTCCCGTCTCCATTGGCTTCCGACGTGGCCTCTTGCCCCGACTGACCGGAAGGTGTGAAGATTGTTACACCCGTTTTGGTAAGGGCGAGCGGACGATCGTTAAGGCCGTGTTAACCCGAACGAGGGAGCGTCGCCTCATTCGATCGGAGGAGGCGTGATTGAACGATCAGGTCCACACCTCGCGCACCGGGTCTTCCCCGTCCCGCAACACCAGGTGTACCCCGTCGAGCTCGGGACTCGGCAGCGGGAAGTCCGTTCGTCTGTGGGAGCCCCGCGACTCGGGTCGCGCAAGGGCGGCGCGCGCGAGAAGCGAGGCGAGCGGGTAGGGCTGATCCGCCAGGCGGCTCAGTCGCTCGGCGTCACGCGACGGGCCGGCCAGCTCCCACACCGCCGAACGGGTCGCAAGCGTGGGCGGGTCGAAGCGCCAGCTTGTCGGCGTCGGCGGGTCCGGGCCCCGCGGTTCCTCCCCGGACGCGGCGCCGGCGGCGCGCTCGCCGAAGACGAAGCATTCGGTCAGGGAGTTGGAGGCGAGCCGGTTCGCACCGTGTAGTCCTGTGCAGGCGCACTCCCCGACGGCGTAGAGGCCGGGCAGGCTCGAGCGGCCTTCCGTGTCGGTCACGATGCCCCCCATGAGGTAGTGAGCGGCCGGCGCGACGGGAACCGGGTCGTTGCGCGGGTTCAGGCCCGCGCGCTCCAGCATCGCGAAGACGTTCGGAAAGCGGCTGGGCTCGATCTCGCGCAGGTCGATCAAGACGTGCGGCGTCCCGTCCGCCAGCATCCGGTCTCCGATCGCGGCCGCCACCTGGTCGCGCGGCGCGAGCTCGTCGGTAAAGCGGTTACCGGCGGCGTCGAGGAGCGTCGCGCCTTCGCCTCGCACCGCCTCGGTTATGAGCGAGCCGTCGCTCTCGGTTCCGGGCGCAGAGAGGGCGGTCGGGTGAAATTGGCAGAACTCGAGGTCTGCAAGCTCGGCACCGGCCTGGTGGGCGAGGACGGGACCGGCGCCGATCGCTCCCCAGGGGTTCGTAGTGCGCTCCCACAGCGCCGCGCCGCCGCCCGTGGCGAGGATGACCGCCCGGCCCCGCATCGGGCCGGCTTCACAGTACCACGCCGAAGCAGCGCGACCCGTCGGCCCAGAGCGCCACCGCCGAACTTCCCTCCTGCACCTCGATCCGATCGTCAGCGGCCACCATGGCGGCGAGACGGTCGGTCAGCGCACGGCCGGTCTGGCTGCCGCCCGCGTGGACGATGCGCCTTGCGGTGTGGCCTCCCTCGAGACCGAGCGCCAGCGCGCCATCGGTGTCCTCGTCGAAGCGCATCCCGTTTCTGACCAGCCACTCGACCGCCGAGGGGGCGGCATCGACGAGCGTCCGGACGGCTCCGAGCCGGCAGAGACCCCTTCCAGCGGCGACGGTGTCGGCTGCGTGGCGCTCGGGCGAGTCGTCCGCTGAGAGGGCAGCGGCGAGGCCGCCCTGCGCCCAGTAGCTCGAACTCTCATGAAGCGGTTTCCTCGAGACGAGCACGACGGGCACGTCCAGCTCGGCCACCCTGATCGCGGCGTAAAGCCCCGCGGCGCCCGCACCGACGACGACGACGGGCAACTGGCTGGAAGCAGACGAGGTCAAGCGCGAAACCGTAGCCGCCTCTCGCAGATCGAGCCCTGCGCCGGTGCCAGGCACCACGCATGGTGCCTGGCACAGGGGCGAGGGCGCCTGACAACATTGCCGCCTGTGACCCTGCTCTACAAGCACCCCGCGTCGTACGGGCACGACACCGGAGCCCACCCCGAGAACGCGGGCAGGATCAGGGCGATCGAGGCAGCAATTGAAGCTGCGTCCTTGCCGGGCGTGGCGGAGATCGAGGCTCCTCGCGCCTCACTCGAGCAGCTCAGCCGCGCGCACGATCCCGAGCACCTCACGGCGATCGCCGGTTTCTGCGAGGCGGGCGGCGGCATGATCGACCTCGACACGATCGCTTCCGAGGGGTCTTGGGAGGCGGCCCTGCGCGCGGCGGGTGCAGCGTGCGATGCGGTTGACCGGCTACTGGCCGGCGAGGACTCCGCGGCCTTCTGCGCTCTTCGCCCGCCCGGCCATCATGCAGAGCGCTCCAAGTCGATGGGCTTTTGCCTGGTCAACCACATTGCGGTTGCCGCGGAGCATGCACGCTCGCGCGGGGTTGACCGCGTACTCGTCTTCGATTGGGACGTCCATCACGGCAACGGCACCGAGGAGATCTTCAAGGCGTCGGCGAGCGTCCTCTACGCCAGCATTCACGGCTGGCCGCTCTATCCGGGCACTGGCGACATCGCCTATGCCGGCGAGGGGGAGGGGGAGGGCTTCACCTTGAACCTGCCGGTCCCCGCCGGGTCGGGCGATGACCTGTTCACATCCCTGACCGAACACGTCGTCGTTCCGGTCGCCCGCGCTTTTGGGCCCGGCCTGATTGCGATCTCGGCCGGCTTCGACGCGCATTTTGCCGACCCCTTGGCCTCCTGCGAGGTGACCGAAGACGGCTACCGGGCGATGGCGGCGACGATGGCCGGTGTTGCAGCTGAGCTCGAGGTGCCGCTACTCATCTGCCTCGAGGGTGGCTACGACCCCGGGGCGCTGGGCGCGTCGGTCGTGGCAACGCTGGCCGCGGTCCATGACGGGGAAGCGCCGGGCGCGTCCGACGCGTCGCTTGCCGAGCCGTACCGCGAGCGCTTCGGGGAGCACTGGACGCTCTAGCACCCACGCTCGCCGAGAGTGATCTCGCGGGACAATGTGTCCCGTTGTCGCACTCTCAGCGTTGGGTTACGGGACGACCTGGTCCTTTACGTACTCGAGGAAGGCCTTTGGGAAGCCGGGGACCCGGTCGAGCTCGTTCACGTCTCGGATGCCGTCGTTTTCCTCGCGGTAGCGGATGACGCGCTTTGCCTGCGTGACCGAAAGGCCGAGGTCCCGGAGCTCGTCGAACGACGCGTCGCTGAGGCTGAGCGTCCCTTCGGGCGCCGGATCACGCATCACCTCGGCTTCGGGCTCGGCCTCCGGCTCTGGCTCTGGCTCGTCCTCCGGCTCCGGCTCCGGCTCGTCCTCCGGCTCGTCCTCCGGCTCCGGCTCTGGCTCGTCCTCCGGTTCGTCCTCCGGCTCTGGCTCTGGCTCGTCCTCCGGCTCCGGCTCCGGTCCTCCGGCTCCGGCTCCGGCTCGTCCTCCGGCTCCGGCTCCGGCTCTGGCTCGTCCTCCGGCTCGTCCTCCGGCTCCGGCTCTGGCTCCGGCTCGTCCTCCGGCTCGTCCTCCGGCTCCGGCTCTGGCTCCGGCTCGTCCTCCGGCTCTGGCTCTAGTTCCGGCTCCGGCTCTAGCTCGGGCTCGAACGCGACCTCGGGCTCCGGCTCCGGCGCGGGTTCTGACTCCTTCTTTTTGCGCCGGCCGAACAGGCTGCGCTTGGGCGGCTCCGGCTCCGGCTCTGCTTCGACGGAGACGCTTGTGTCGGTCACCCAGGACGGCGGCTCGGATTCGTCGTCTTCGCCGGTGCGCGCCTCCGGCTCCAGCCCCGGCTCGGGCTCAGGGGTGGGCTCCGGCTCTAGGGTGGGCTCTGGCTCTTGTTCGGGTTCCGGCTCCGGCGCGAGCTGCGAAGAGCGCGCTCGCTCGGCCGAGGCGGTCGCCTGGCCCATCACCTCGTCGATGCGGGATTCCATCTCCTGGAACCGGCTCTCGCGCTCGCGCTCGATCTCCTGGCGAGCTCGCTCGTTTGCCTCGGCCGCGCGGTGATCGGCGGCCTCCGCTCGGTCGACGGCCTCCTCGAGCTGCATACGGACGATCGCCAGCTCTTCCTCGAGCGGAGCGCGCTCGAGGTAGAGCTCTTCCTCGCGCTCGCGAACCCGGTCGCGTGTCGCGGCCTCGGCCGCGGTGTTCTCGGCGGCGAGCTCGCGCTGCAGTTTCTCGTGGAACTCCGAGCGCACCTGCTCGAGCTCCGCGGTCAGGCGTTCTTCGTGCTCGGCTCGAGCCTTCGCCTCGGCCTCGGCGACCGCGGTCCGCACGCGCTCCTGGGCTGTTCTCTCGGCTTCCTCCCGGATCTGATCGGTCTGGCTCTCGAGCCACTCCGACGCTTCGGCACGCGCATCGACCTGCGCCTTCGCCGCCGCTTCCTCGGCCTCTCTCGCCCGCTCGTCGGCCGCTTGCAGGCTGCGCTCGGACTCGGCGAGAGCCTTTGCGCGCTCGGCCTTTACCTCGTTTACCTCCGAGCGGGCCGACTCGGCCGCCTCGGCGCGCACCCGCTCGATCTCGGCAGCATGCTTTTCTTGCTCCTCGGCCCGGACGCGCTCTTCGGTCGAGGCGCGCGCCTCGGCCGCGGTGTTCGTGACCCGGGCGTCGGCGTCGGTGCGGATCTGCTCGATCTCGTCGGCAGCCCTCTTCTCCGCTTCCCGCACCCGTTCGGCGGCCGCTGACTTCTCGCGCTCGGTTTCCTCGACGGCCTTGCGCAGCTCCTCTTCGCGCTCGGCGAGGCGTGCGTTGGCTGCGTCGGTCGCTTCTCGCTCGGCACGAGCCGTCTCGTCGGCGATGCGCTCCTCGGCGCTCGCGCGCAGGCGCTCGGCCTCGCGGGCCAGCTCCGCCTCGGCGGCGGCGACGCGCTCGGCCGCCGCGAGCGCACGTTGCTCGATTTCGCCGAGACGACGGTCCGAGCTCTCGAGGATCCGGGTCTTTTCTTCACGCTCCGCTTCAAGCTCCTCGTCGCGCTTTCGAAGCTCCGCTTCGTAGCGCTCCTTGGCGGCCGCCCGCGCTGCATCAACCTCTTCGCGCGCGCGGTCCTCGGCTTCCTTCCGGAACCGGTCGAGGTCGGCGGCGGCTCGCTCTTCGGCTTCTCCGCGGACTCGCTCTTCGACTTGCTTGAGGGTTGTTTCCGCCGACTGAAGAGCCATCGCTTCGATCTCTTGGCGTGCCTCCGCGGAGGCGGCCTCGGCACGCTCAGCCACAAGCTCGTCGGCTTTGGCCTCGGCTTCGGAGCGGATCTTTCCCGCCTCTTCTTGGACGCGGTCATCCAGGCTCGCCTTGAGGTTCTCCAGCTCTGAGCGGATATCCGCCGTCTCCGTCTCGATCCGTTGCTCGGCTTCCTCGCGGATTCGCCGCTCGGCCTCGGTTCGTGCCATCTGCGCCTGGGTCGCACGCGCCTCCGCCTCCTGGGCTTGGGTAAGCGCCTCCTGCACCGCTGTGTCCACTCGGTTGGGATCTGCGGCGGGCGCGCTTGTTGCGCGCGCCTCCGCCTCTTCGGCTGCTTTGGCGCGGGCCGCGGCTTCCTCCTCGGCCCTCTGGGCTCGTGCCTCCGCCTCCTCCTTCGCGCGAACGGCGGACTCAAGCTCGGCCTTCGCTGCGTCGCGTTCAGCGTTTGCGTTCTTGAGCTCGGCCGCTGCCGAGTCGCGCGAACGGATCGCGGACTCGAGCTCGGCGGCCGTCAACTCCTTGGCCTCCAGGGCGGCTTGGAGCTCAGCGGGCGGCTTCTCCGAGTCGCTTTCGGCCTGCGCCACTTTCTCCTCGGCTTCTGCCGCGGCCCTGGCGGCTCGCTCCTCGGAGTCATTCACAGCAGCTTGTGCGCGCTCCTCCGCTTCGGCGGCGGCCGTTTGAGCGCGCTCCTCGGCCTCGGCCGCTCGCTTCTCGGCGGCCTCCACTCGCTCTTCGTTCTCCTTGCGCACCCGCTCGACCTCGGCCGCCCAGCGTTTCTCGCTTTCGGAGTCCACCTCTGCGGCAGCCTTTTCACGTGCCTCTTCCTCGCCTTCGGCCCGAGCCTTCTTGACCTCGGCCGACATGCGCTCTTCCGTGCCGCTTTCAATCTGCTTCACCTGGTCGCGCAACCACCGCGCCGCGCCGGCTCGCGCCCGCTCTTCGAGAGCCTTCGCCGCGCCGGCCTCACCCGCAACGGCTTCGAGCTGGGCCTTCGAGCGTGCCTCCGCGTCGGCGATTTCCTTCAGCGCCCTCTCCTGAGCCTCCCTGGTGCGCGCCTCGGCGCGCGCCTCCGCCTCGGCGATCCTTGCTTGCGCTGCCTCGAGTTGCGTCGCACCTTCGCGCTTGGCACGCTCGAGATCCTCCTCGAGGGCGACGATCTCATCGATCGCGCGTTCTTCGGCCGCCTGTGCGGCTGCGGCCTCGGCCTCGCGAATCCGCCGCTCGACGTCTGACTCGGGCTTGGGTTCCGGTGGCGGCGAGGCGGGGGGGGCGGCGGGCACCGGCTCGACGCCGGGCGGCAGGAAGCTCTCGGGGGGCTGCTCCGGGGCGGGCTCCGGCTTTGGCTCGGCGGCTTGGGCTGGCAGGAAGCTGCGGGGCGTCGAGGGGCGCTCTTCCGAGGGCGGCTCCGGCTTGGCGCCCGTGTCCACCTGCCACTCCTGAGTCGGCGGGCTGTCGTCTGCGGCCGGGGCGCCGGAAGCCTGAGCGGATGTGCCTTCCGGGATGAAGTCCTCTTCCTTCGCCTCGGGCGTGGGCGTGGGCAGCGGCGCGGGGGAGGCGGGTGCGAAATCGTCGGTGTCGGCCGCATGGTCGAAGAGCCCCGTCGTGGCCTCATCGGTGGCCTCGGGCGATTCACCTGACTGCTCTGCAGGCGTCCCCTCGGGCTTCACCGTTGGCTGTACGGTCGTCTGCGGCTCGCCGGAAGGCTCGTCGGCAGTGCCTCCTCCCGGGGGAGGCTCAGAAGCGGGCGCCGACGGGTCGGCCGCGCCGTCGGCCCCGGAGCTCTGAGGCTCCGTGCCAGCGTCCGCGGTGTCGGCGTCCTTGCGTCGACGGAAGCTGAATCGGCGTCTTGCCATCGGCGAGGACTCTACGAAATGGCGCGCGCGACAGTGTCGTTTCCCTCATTTTCGTGTCTTGGCACGCCTGGGTCTTGTTCGGTGAGACCCGGCGCTGGAGCATCCGTTCCGTAATTCAACGGAAAGGAACCCATGCTCGAACTCGCCACTCACGCCGCCCGGCTTGCGCGTGCCCGCCTCGTCTCGACCCGCGGTCAGGGCACCGTCGAGTACGTCGGCCTGATCCTCCTCGTCTCACTCCTCATGGTCGGCATGGTCGCCGCGATGAAGGGATTCTCGGGCGAGTCGGGACTCGACATCGCCGAGGTCATCGTCTCGAAGATCAAGAGCGCGGTCCAGGCGATCACGTTCAACGACTGAGACCAGGACCGGGGCCATGGCGCCAGTTCTAGACTGGCGCCATGGCCATCCGCAGCTACGACCGAGCCTCGCACGAGCCGCGTCCCATCGAGATCGAGCCGGGCTTCGTCCGAACCGCGACGGGCTCCTGCCTCTATTCGCAGGGCGAAACCCGGGTGATCTGCACCGCCTCGGTCACGGCGAAGGTCCCGCGCTGGATGGAGGGCCGCGGCCGTGGCTGGGTGACCGCCGAGTACTCGATGCTCCCCGCCTCCACCGGCGAGCGCAAGGAGCGCGACTCGCGCAAGGGCCGCCAGGACGGCCGCGGCGTGGAGATCCAGCGGCTGATCGGCCGCTCGCTTCGGGCCGTCGTCGACCTGGATGTGCTCGGCGAGCGGAGCGTGTATGTGGACTGTGACGTGCTTCAGGCCGACGGCGGCACCCGCTGCGCTTCGATTACGGGGGGATGGGTCGCTCTCCGGCTCGCGCTTGACTCCCTGCGTGAGTCCGGCGAGCTCGAGGGGGACCCGATCACCGATCAGCTAGCGGCCATCAGCTGCGGGATCGTGGACTCAGAGGCGCTCTGCGATCTCGACTACTCCGAGGACTCCCGCGCCGAGGTCGACGCGAACATCGTCATGGCGGGGATCGACGGCCTCGTAGAGGTCCAGGCCACGGCCGAGCAGACGCCGGTGACCAAGGCACGCCTTGACGAGCTGCTCGTTCTGGCCGAGCCGGCGATGGCAACGCTTCGCGAGGCCCAGACGGCCGCCTGCGCAGGAGATGGATCATCTGAGGCGTGATGCGCCTGATCGCGGCCACCCGGAACGTCCACAAGCTGCGCGAGCTGGAGCAGATCCTCGACGTCGCCGAGCTCGTTCCGTTGCCGGCTGGAGTCGAGCTGCCGCCTGAAGACGGTGAGACGTTCGAGGACAACGCGCTGATCAAGGCGCGCGCAGCGCACCATGCTTGCGGGCAACCCGCGCTTGGCGACGATTCCGGAATCGCCGCGCGGGCGCTTGGCGGCAGGCCGGGGGTTCGGTCCGCTCGCTACGCGGGCGAGCACGCCACCGACCAGGAGAACCTCGACCTCCTGATCTCGGAGCTTCGCGGCCGCGACGATCGCGCTGTCGCCTACGTCTGCGTGCTCGCCCACGTGGATGCCGACGGCGCCGAAACGGTGGTTGAGGCGCGCTGCGAAGGAACATTGACGCTGGAGCCCCGCGGCAGCCGGGGTTTCGGCTACGACCCCGCGTTCGTGCCCGACGACACGGGCCCCGGCGATGAGCGGACGATGGCCGAGCTCTCCGACGCCGAGAAGCACGCGATCAGTCATCGCGGGCGGGCGGCGCGAGCGCTGGCGAGCAAGCTCAGGCTCGGGAGCGCAGCATGATCCAGACGAAGTCGAGCGCGGCGCTCCTGTCAGTGTTCTCCAACGCCCTCCTCATCGGCCTCAAGCTGGCCGCCGCCGCCATCACCGGCTCGATCGCGATCCTGACCGAGGCGATCCATTCGTCCATCGACTTGATGGCGTCGTTCGTTGCACTCATCTCGGTGAGGCGAGCCGACGTGCCCCCGGATGAGGACCACCCCTACGGCCACGAGAAGGCCGAGAACCTGGCGGCCACGATCGAGGGCATGCTGATCCTGGTCGGCGCCGGGATCATCATCTTCGAGGCGACGCGGCGGCTCGCCACAGGCGCCGAGGTCGATTCGCTCGGCATCGGGATCGCGGTGATCGCGTTCTCGGCCGTGGTGAACTTCGGAGTCTCGGGTCTGCTTTCGCGCCGGGCGGAAAGCCTCGGCTCGCCGGCTCTTGAAGGCGATGCCGCCCACCTTCGCGCAGACGCCCTCACCTCCCTCGGGGTCCTCGCCGGCCTGGCTCTGGTCGAGATCACGGATGAACCCGCCTTTGACGCGATCGCGGCGCTGGCGGTCGCGGTGGCGATCGTGGTCTCCGGGGTGAGGATCATGCGCCGCTCGGGAAGCGTCCTCATGGACGAGGCGCCGCCTCCCGAGGAGCTCGATCGAATTGAAGCGGCGATCGCCGCGTTCATGCCGCCCGAGATGCTCGGCTACCACAAGCTCCGCGCGAGGAGGGCGGGCGCCCGGCGGTGGATCGACCTTCACGTCCAGTTCCGGAAGGGGACCAGCCTCGAGCGGGCACACGAGGCGGCGCACGAATTGCGCGACGCGATCCGCGCGGATCTTCCGCGCTCAGACGTCCTCATCCATGTTGAGCCCGAGAGTTCGCATCGCGAGCTCGGAGACAGCCCGCTGCGCCACTCGACATCCGGCGGAGACGCCCCTACCTCAAATTGACGGCGGCCGCGAGGCCCACCGCGCCCACCGTCAGCGAATAGCCGGTGTATCCGTTCAAGGCGAGGACGATCGCGGCGACCGCGCAGATGGCGACCGTCGCGAGCCACGAGAACTTCGACGCGTTCACGCTCGCTATTTTGTCAGGCGATGGCGGACCCCTTCGCGGCTCAGAGCGCCAACCGAGAAGTTTCGACCGCCTCCAAAGAATCCGCACTCGCCGCCGTCGAGAGTCTGCTCGCGAGCACGAGTGAGATTCGCGGTGGCGCGATTCTCGGCCCTGACGGCGTCCTGGCCGCGTCGGGAGATGAGTCTCGATGGGAGGAAGCGGGCCAGAGTTTGCTCGACGCCGCGGACCGCGCGGCGGGCGCTCCGGCCACCCATGCGCACGTGGCTACGGAGGAAGGTGAGGTTTTCGCGGTTCGCACTGGCGAGTTCGCGATGATCACAGTTGCGTCGCGGTTCACCCTGGCCTCGCTCGTCTTCGCGGACATGCGAACGGCGCTCCGCCAGACGCTTGATTCAAAGGGTGCGGCGCCTATAAAGGAGGCAGCCTGATGCAAAAGCCCCACCGCTTGGTGCTGGATCGCATGTCGGGCTACGCCGACGAGGCAGCCGCCTATGTCCGCCGCCGGCGCTTGACCCGTAAGCCGTTCGCCCGCGTCTACACCGAAGGCGGGGGCGGCGCCACGCACTCCGCCGAGACGGAAGCAGGGCGCGAGCTCTTCCTGGCCGCGGCGCGGCTGATCGACGCCGCGCGGTAGCTATTCATCCTCAGGATCGGGGTCCGGCTCGAGGTCATCGATGTCCTCGTCCGGGTGGATCTCGTCGTCGCCGTGTTCCGCGCTGGTTGCCTCGACAGCGTCGCGTGAGACGGGGTGGTAGCTCGTCTGAAAGGCCTCGATCGCTTGTTCGAGCGCCTGCTCGTCCACCGGCACGTCGTCGGAGACGTGGACCCAGTCCGAGTCGAGGTCGTCGAGGTTGAAGACCTCCTGGTCGATCGAGGCGGAGTCGTCGACGATCACGACGACCTCGGTCTGAGGGTTGAAATAGGTGCCCGGCCTGACGGCCAGATCGTCCAGATCGAGGTTCTCGCCGGTCATGAAAGCGGCACCTTACAGCCAGGCGTGGCCGAGCCGAAGGCTCGGAGGGACAGGTTCTGCGAACCTGTCCCTCGGCTTACGCAGTACGACCCACCTGCTACTGCCCCAATGATTCGAGCTCTGTGAGCTGGCGCTTTACCTCCGCCTCGACGTCGAGCGGCTCGCGCCCCATCCGGATGCGCCGGGCATTTGACGCTTCCACCAGCTCGCGAACCTCCGAGACGAGCTGCGCGTCGCGCATGAGCGAGCCGCCGCTCGATCGCTCGTCGGCGAGGATGCGATCCATCTCCGCGTCGATATCTAGGGGCTTTTCGCCACGAGAGGCGAGGCGATAGGACTTGGCTTCGAGGAACTGACGGATCTCAGCCTCCCGGACCTCCCGCGAGACCGGGGCCGAAGGGCCGCCCGCCGGACCCTGCGGAAAGTCCTGCTCGATCGAGAACTGACCCCGACCGATCTGCTTGAAAGCTTCGCCCGAGCCGATGAAGCTGATGGCTCCGATCGGAATCGCGATGAGGACGATCAGGAGGATCGCCTCGCCGTTCGAGAGCGCGATCGAAAGCATGACGTCAAGCGTAGGGAGGGGCTATCCTTACCGCACTTCGGCAACTGACTGACGAGTCAATCAAGGAAGGATCATCCGGTGGATTTCACCCTTACCGACGAGCAGAAAGACCTCCGCGAGCTGGCGCACAACTTCGCCGAGAAGGAGATCCGTACGGTCGCCTGGGAGTACGACAAGGAGGGGACCTGGCCCCAGGAGGTCATCGAGAAGGCCTGGGAGATCGGCTTGATGAACACCCACGTCGGGGAGGAGTACGGCGGTCCAGGGCTCGACTTTCTCTCAGGCTGTCTGATCGAGGAGGAGTTCGGCTGGGGCTGCTCTGGCATCGGCACCTCCCTCGCCGCGAACGGCCTCGCGATGACGCCCGTCGCGCTCGGTGGCACCGAGGAGATCAAGAAGGAGTACCTCGGAATGCTCACCGAGGAGCCCAAGCTCGCCTCGTTCTGCCTCACCGAGCCCGACGCGGGCTCGGATGTGTCGGGCATGAAGACCACCGCCAAGAAGGTCGGTGACAAGTGGGTCCTCAACGGCTCGAAGTGCTTCATCACCAACGGCAGCCACGCCGACTGGTACACGGTCTATGCCAAGACCGACAAGGACGCCGGCCACCGCGGCATCTCCGCCTTCGTCGTCCCGCGCGACGACACGATCACGATCGACAAGAAGGAAGACAAGATGGGCCAGCGGGCGTCGAACACGGCGACGGTCGTGTTCAACGAGACCGAGGTCCCCGACGACCACCTCCTCGGCGAGGAGAACAAGGGCTTCAAGCTCGCGATGATGACCCTCGACCGGACCCGTCCCGGCGTCGCCGCCATGGCGGTCGGCATCGGCCGGGCGGCGTTTGAGTTCGCATGCGACTACTCGAAGGAGCGCGTTCAGTTCGGCGTGCCGATCGCGATGCACCAGGCCGTCTCGTTCATGATCGCCGACATGGCGACGAAGGTCGAGGCGGGACGCCTTCTCACCTGGCAGTCAGCCGCGCTGCTCGACCAGGGCATCCGCAACACTCTCGCCTGCTCGCACGCGAAGCGCTTCGCCGCGGACTCGGCGATGGAGATCGCGATTGACGCCGTTCAGGTCTACGGAGGCTACGGCTTCATCAAGGAGTACCCGGTCGAGAAGCTCATGCGCGACGCGAAGATCATGCAGCTCTACGAAGGCACCTCGCAGATCCAGCGCCTCGTGATCGCGAAGGAGGTCCTGATGGGCCGAAACGTGAACGAGCCGATTCCCGAAGCGGTCTCGCGCCAGACCGACGCAGCGGCCAAGGAGTCAGAGACGGCGCCAGCCGCCGTCTAGCAGGCCTAGACTCGGGGGGTGGCGGAGAAGCTCTCCCGACCGGTCTCCGAGGCGGTTGCGCGCGGCCGCCGGTCTCCGCGCGGTGAGGAGGCGCCCCGCGATCTCCTCGGCCAGGAGGTGCGCAGGCGCGACCTCGTGCCGGCTTTGGTCCTTCACCTCATGCGAGACGAGCCCGTCTACGGGAACCGCATCATGAAGGGCATCGAGGAGCTGACCGAGGGCGTCCTTTCGATCAACCCGAACACGGTCTATCCACTGCTTCGCTCGCTGGAGGAGCGGGGATTGATCGAGGGCGCATGGGAGCACCCGGACAAACGCACGCGCCGCTTCTATTCGATAACGAAGGCGGGAGAAGCCGAGCTCGAGCGGCTCCGCGGCGGGCTCGAGCCGATCGTCGACTCGGCGATCCGCTCGATGACCCTCGTCAAGGCAGAGCTCTACGGCGATGCCGAGGGTTGAAGCGAGCGCCGTTGTACCGGCATCGCTCGCCGATGCCTGGGCAGCCTTTTTCGATCCGGCGGGCTGGCCCGAATGGTCTGACGCCTTCGCAAGCGTGGTCGCGATGGACGGCTACCCGGAGCAAGGAGGACGGCTCGTCTGGCGCACGGGCGCCGCGGGGAGAGGCGAAGTGACTGAGGAGGTGGCCGAGCACGAGCCGCGCTCGCTTCACGCCGTCTCGTTCTCCGACCCGACGATGACGGGTCGCCTCGAGACGCGCTTCGAAATCGAGAAGGACCAAACGCGGGTGACGCAGGCGATGGAGTACCGCCTCGCCGAGCGTGGCGTCTTTGCCTTCCTCGGAGCGCTCTGGGTTCGCTCGCAGGTCGCACGTTCGGTCGAGCGTTCGCTGGCGGGGCTTCGAGCGTACGTCGCAGAGACGCCCCGATAGGTTTCGGCGCTCTCAATCGCTCGAGAATCACCTTTACCGAAGGAGCCTCACTTTGTTTGTCTTCAAGGCCGCCGTTGTCGGCGCCGGAACCATGGGCGGCGAGATCGCGCAGGCGATCGCTGCAGCCGAGATCCCCGTTGTCTTAAAGGACATCGACCAGAAGTTCGTCGACGCCGGGCTCGACAAGGCGCGCGAGGTGACCCAGGGCCAGCTCGGCAGACTGGTCAAGAAGGAGAAGCTGACCCAAGAGCAGGCCGACGAGCAGCTCGAGCGGGTGATGGGCCGGATCACCGGTACCACCGACTATTCGGACTTCGGCGATGTGGACTTCGTGATCGAGGCGGCGCCCGAGAAGATGGAGATCAAGCAGACCGTCTTCAGGGAGCTGGACGCGGTGACGCCCGGGCACGCGATCCTCGCCTCGAACACGTCGTCGCTTTCGATCGCCGAGATGGCTGACGCGACGCTCCGCCCGCACAAGGTCGTGGGCTTCCACTTCTTCTATCCGGCTTCGGTGATGCCGCTCGTCGAGATCGTCGCCGGCGTCACCGACGAGGAGACGATCGAGGCTGCCGTCAACTTCGCCCAGACGATCCGCAAGCAGCCGATCGTCTGCGAGGAGGTTCCGGGCTTCGTCGTCAACCGCATCCTGAACTCGGCCGTCGGTGAGATCTGGCGCGCGCAGGAAGAGCAGGGTCTCTCGATCAAGCAGATCGACGAGGCCGTGGGCGCCCAGAATGTCGCGCCGATGGGTCCGTTTTTCCTCGTGGACCTGCTCGGGCTCGACACCGTGTACCACGTTGCCGAGCACCTCAACGAGTCCTACGGCGATTCCTTCTACGTCCACCAGGGCATGAAGAAGCTCGTCGAAGAGGGCAAGTTGGGCGCCAAGACGGGCGGCTCCGGCTTTTACGAGAACGGCGAGCCACAGATCGAAGGCGACGCCGAGCCGAACGGCGAGGAGCTCGCGGAGCTGATGTCGCTCAAGGCGCTTGTCGAGGCCTGCCTCGTCCTTGAGGAGGGCGTTTCGACAGTACGTGAGATCGACCTGGGGATGATGGCCGGCGCCGGCATGGATCCCCGCCGCGGGATCTTTCCGCCGTTCACCAAGGCCGACCTAACCGGGCTCGACGAGATTCTGGAAAAGCTCGAAGCGGCTGAGGAGAAGCACGGCGAGCGCTTCGCGCCGCCGGTCACGCTCAAGCGCCTCGTCGCTCAGGGCAGGCTCGGCCAGAAGGCGGGCCAGGGCTTCTACGCCTATCCGCAGGCCGACGAGGGGGATCAGACCGAGACGGTGAAGCTCGAGACGCGCGGCGACGTCGCGATCGCCTGGCTCGCCAACGGGATGATGAACGCAGTCTCGCCCGATGTGGTCAAGGATCTCGGAACGGTCTGGGAGAAGGTCAAGTCGTCGGGGGAGATCGGAGCGATGGTGATCGCTTCGGCCAATCCGCTCGTCTTCTCGGCGGGCGCCGACATCAAGGCGTTTACCCAGATGGACGAAGCGGGCGGCGAGGACCTCATCCACTCGGGCCACGCGTTGCTGCGCGACCTCGGCCAGAACCGCGTCTCGACGATCGCGGCTGTGAACTCGCTCGCTTTCGGCGGCGGCTGCGAGGTCTCGATGGCCTGCGACTTTCGCATCGCGGCCGAATCGGCGATCTTCGGCCAGCCCGAGATCAAGCTGGGGATCATCCCCGGGTTCGGCGGCACGCAGCGCCTCCCGCGCCTTGTTGGCCCCTTAAAGGCGCTCGAGATGAACCTGGTCGGCGACGCGATCACCGCGCACACCGCGCTCGAGCACGGTCTCGTCAATCGCGTCGTGCCCGACCACGAGCTCTTCGACACGGCACTCGCATGGGCGCGGAAGCTCGCCGGGCAGGCGCCGCTGGCCGTCGAGGAGATCAAGAAGGTCTCGCACAAGGGCGACCTCGACGAGGGCATCGAGGCAGAGAAGCAAGGCTTCGCCGACGCGTTCCAGACCGAGGACGCAAAGGAGGGCATCTCGGCCTTCCTCGGCAAGCGCAAGCCGCAGTGGAAGGGCGAGTGAACCGGGCGCCTTCCAGCCCGCCGACGTCCGACGCTGGGCGTCATAGCGCCCAGCGCGGGACGTTCGCCGAGGATGGGGCGGAGCGGCTCGCTGGGATGCTGCGCGAGTCCGCGTCGACGGTCGTCCTCACGGGGGCCGGCGTCTCGGTCCCGTCCGGCATCCCGGACTTCCGCACCCCCGGCACCGGCCGCTGGGAGAAGATCAACCCGATGGAGGTCGCCCACATCGACGCCTTCCACGCGGACACCGCCCGCTTTTGGCGCTACTACCGCCCGCGCTTCCACGAGCTCGGCTCGAAGGAGCCAAATCCCGCGCACCTTGCGATCGCACGGCTCGAGGAGCTCGGTCTCGTCCAGGCGGTCATCACCCAGAACATCGACCGCCTCCATCGCGCCGCAGGCTCCCGGCACGTGATCGAGGTCCACGGCTCGATCGAGACGTCGAGCTGCACCGCCTGTGGCGAATCGGTCGCGATCGAGGATGTCGAGGCCCTCTTCGGCGATGAGGAGATCGCGATCTGCCGGGGCTGCGGCGGCAAGGTGAAGCCGGACGTGGTTCTCTTCGGCGAGTTCCTCCCAGAGCAGGCAATGGCGGAGGCGACCGCGCTTTGCGAGGAGGCGGAGCTGGTCCTCTGCGTCGGCTCTTCGCTCGAGGTCTATCCCGTGGCCGGCCTGCCGAGCGTCGCGCTCAACCGCGGCGCGCGCCTCGCCATCGTCACCCAGGGCCCGACGCCGTACGACCGCGACGCCTCGGTCCGGCTCGACGGAGACGTGGTGGACGAGCTCGAGGCGGTCCTGGCCGCGCTTTAGCCGCTTCCTGCCGGCGGAGTCGTGCCGCGGAGCGCTCGCGGGCAACCAACGGGGGCTCCGTGGGCTTCACCGGGCGGCTTTTCCCGTTGGACCACCGTATGCGTGGTCTATCGCGAAAAGCCGCGGCCTAACCGTGGGCTGCGCGGCGCCGCAGCACGCGTTCGCAGATCCGAAGCGTCTCTTCGACCTCGGCAGCTCGCTCATCCCTGAGCTCTCCCTTTAGTGCGTCGTTCGCAGCATCTCCCGTCATCGAACGACGCCCATCGAGCGCCGCTAAGTCGTCGGCCTGACCCGCCCCCGAGAGCCTCTCCCGCTCCGCCAAGAGCGCCTCGAGCCCGACGCGCACCTGCAACGCCGCCTCGCGCATGCGCCCGCCGTCCACGTCGGAGCGTGCCCGGATGAGGAGCTCCTCGCAGACCAGGGGCGTCTCGCGCCCGCCAAGAAAGGCCGCCATGCGCTCCTGAGGGCGGATCGCCTCCCCGCGCGTGCGCCTGCGCGCCTCGCGTGGAAGCTCGATCGCCTGGTCCCAGCGGCCCTCGACCAACTCGTCTCCCTCGCCGAACCCCAACCGCACCGCTACGGCGGCTGCGAGCGAGGGATCCGCGAGGCTGCCGTCGACGGCGGCCACGCGCTGGGAGGCCACTGCCCTAGTTGCGCAGGCGAGGGCCCGGTCGACAAGGGCATCGCGCGACTCTGAGTCCTTGCGGATTCGCTCGAGCCATGCCTCGGGGTCATCCTCGATCTCGCCTGCGTCGACGACGGTGAGCCGCGTGAGGGGGACGACGGTTTCAGTCTCTTCGCTTGCCTGCCGGGGCTTCGCCTTTCGCAGTCGCCGTCGCCCGGGGGAGGGGGCGCCGTGGGTCTCGACAACGAGGACCAGCGGCGTCTCGGGGCGGCCTGCTGCGACCGTGCCGGCCTCGCGGGCCGGGTAGCGGCCGTCGGCAATCCCGAACGACCCGGCGAGCTCGAACTGGACGAAGGGGAAGAGGCTCAGCGGTCGACTACTCGCCGACGTGAGCGGCGGATGCGCGGTCGCTCTTCTTCGCCGGCAGCGAGTACTTCGACGGCTTGACCGGAACGGTCGGGTTGTCGATCTCACCGATCCGGCTGATCAACCGCTGCCACTGGTCGGGCTTCAGGAGCTGGACGAACTGCTTGTCGAGTGATGAGCCCGGACCGACTGTCGGCGAGTACCCGACGTGGATGTGGTCGTGGTGATCGCCCATCGCGAACGTGGGGCCGCCGAACTCCATCAGGGTGATGATCTGATCGGGAAGCATCGTGCCCTGGAGCTCGAGCAGGTCGAGGACAACTGCCTCGGTGATCGAGCCGGAGCCCTGGTTGCCGAGGATGGGGATGCCGTTGACCTGTGCGATGTCAATGGCGTTGCCGTAAGAGTGGTGCGAGACGTTGCCGGAGGTGGTGACGCTGCTCTCACGGCCGCACAGCATCGAGGTGATCGTGAGCCGGTAGCCGCGCGCGGTCAGGTACTCCATGGCGCCGAGGATCCGCTGATCAATCTGTCCGCCCCGCACGTAGTCGAGGTCGCATTCGGAGAGCTCGAGCCGGTTGTTCACGAGGACTCGCTTGACCAGCTGCTCCTTGGACATGAGCAGGACCTGGCCGGCCGTCGCGCTGTTGGCGGCGAAGGGATCCTTGCCCGCCGCGCGGTAGATCGCGGTGGCCTCGAGGAGCTTCCAGCCGTCGAGGATCGGCTTCGGGTCGATCTTCGGTGCGCCGCGACCCGTCGGGCGGATCTCGAAGTGCAGATGGGGAGCGAGCTCGTTCGTCTTGCCGATGCGGCCGAGAACGGTGCCCGCAACGACCTTCGAACCCTTCTCGAGTCGAGCGAGGTCCATCTTCCGCTCGTCGAACCGCAGCACGCTCGAGAAGTAGGACTTGAAGCCCTCGTACCCGGGCATCCGGCGGTTGAGGAGGTCATCCAGCTGGCCTGTGAGGCTCGCCCGGTCTACGTTCGCCTCACGCTCGGGGAAGGCGAACAGGCGGGCACGCGAGTCTTCGGTGTTGGCGGGACCAGCGTCCCGCTCGGCCTTCGGCTGCTTGGCGTCGCTCTCGGAGTTTCCGTCCTTCGCCCGGGCCGAAACCGAAGCCGGCTCATCGGGCTTCTCCTCGGACTCGACGAAGAGATCGCGCATGGGGTTCTCCGGGCGCTTGGGCACCGGGTAGGCCTTCGCGACCTCGCCGAGCTCGGCGTAGGTGAACTGGTTCCCGTACGCGTCCTCGAGGATCAGGTAGCGGCCCAGGCGCTTGGACTCGCCGATCTTCTTGATCACCCCGTCGTTGACGGCGACGACGGGTGCCCCCTCGCGGCTGTAGATGTTGATGCCGCGATCGGTGGGCGAGCTTGAGATCACGTCCGCGGCGTTGCCCGAGGCGCCCTTCCTCGGGGTTGCGCGCTTGAGTGCCTCGCGCTCGGAGATGTCGTCCGCGTAGCGTGCGTCTGCGGCGACCGGGAAGTGTGCGCCCTCGGTCAGGCCCGTGAGCGAGCCGACGAGGTCGTCGGGGATCTTGCCGTACTGGCGCGCATAGAGGAGGACCTCGTCCACGTACCAGTCGGCGTGGTTGTAGGCGAAGATCGCGCGGGCCAGATCCTCTTCCGCACCCGCGGCGTCGAGGTAGTTCGCAGCGGCGCAGATCGCATCAACGGGGTTATAGGGATCCGCGCGCCCGTCGTTGTTCGCGTCAACCCCGTAAGCCTCCCAGCTCGACGGGATGAACTGCATCCACCCCAGGGCGCCGGCCGAGGAGACGTTCAGGTTGGTGCCGAAGGCCGTCTCGATCCGGTTGATGGACGCGAGCACCTCCCACGGCACGTCGTACTGGGTTCCGCAGGCCTGGTAAATCGGAAGGAGGAAGGGCGGGATCGTGAACTGATCGATGACGAAGTTGGGAACGCCGACGGGAGCGGCGCCGAAGTCCGCGATCGTCACCGACGGGTTCGTGTTGGTCGGGGTTCCGTCGGGGTCGCGAGGCTCAGGTGGACCTTGAGGCTCATCCGGATCCTTAGGCTCATCCCCAGGTTTAGGCTTGTCCGAGCCGCCGCCGCCACCGCCGCCGTTGTCATCGCCCCTGCCGCCGCCCTTGCCGCCGCCGCCGTCGCCCTGACCGGGCTGACCGGGCACTTCCTCGTAGCCGCCGTCGTCGCCGCCGCCGCCCCCACCGCCGTCGCCAGGATCGACGGGAGGCTCGTCGACGGGAGGCTCGTCCACGGGAGGCGCCGGGTTGCTCTCGTCGCCATCACCTGGGCCTGAACAGCCCGGGTCGCTCAGGTCCGCCAGGCCGTCGCCGTCGTCGTCGCCGAGGTTCGAGCAGGCTGGGAGAGCGCCGACGGGAGGAAGGTCGGTGCCGTCGGGCAGGTCGATGTTCACGTTGCCTTGGCCGCTGCCGATGTTGATGCCGCCTGCGACGGCGTTTGCGGCAAGCAGAGTGAGCCCGAACAGGGCGAGCGCTACGACCAGTTGAAGCTGCCTCTTCATCCCTCTGAAATCTCGATCTCTCTTTACCCGGCCCGCCGCGCAGACACAAACTCCGTTTCTGCCTGCACTCGAGCCTCGAGGACGCTACCTGTTCAGCCCGAATCGTGCAACGACCAACCGACGCACGGGAAACTTACCGCAGCTTCTACCCGAAAAGTATTGTTTTCGCATGAAGCCAACTCGGTGTCCCATCGGCACGTTCAAGGCGTGCCTTGAAACCCAGTTGCCGTAAGTTTTCCCAAGATGACGGACGAGCACGACACTGGCGTCCGGGCGCGGGGTGAGGAAGCGCTTTCCGAGCTTGCCCAGGCCCTTGCCGAGAACCCCCTCGTAGCCGGTGCGCTGGCGCGCGCGCTGGGTGCCGGAGAGCGGGCCGCCGTTGCCCAGCGCCAGGCGCTGGGAGCGCTCAACCTGGCCTCGACCTCAGACTTCGAGCGACTCGAGCTGAGGCTTCGCTCCTTCGCCTCGAGGCTGGAGGCGATCGAGGACTCGATCGACGACCTCCGCGACGAGCTCGCTGCCGCGAAGAACCGGGACCAGGGCTCGGGCACTCAGGGCCCCGGCGCCTGAGGGAGCGATCCGAGCAACGTTCCCGCACGCTTTCCTGAGGCGAGGAGCGCGGCGTGGAGATCGTCATCTCCCAGCGTCTCGCCGCCGGCCGTCTCGGCCGCGACCAGGGCGCAGGCCCAAACCGCTCCCCGGGACGTGGCAGCTCCCGCGACGGCGCCCGAGCTCAGATCCAGCGCCGCAATCCCTTGCTCTGGCTCCGGCGCGCCGGAATAGAGGTCGACCGAGCGGACCGTGGCCCCCGCCGTGACCCCGTGGGCGCAAAGCAGGGCCCGGGTGAGCTTCGCGTCCGGCGCCATCCTCGCCTGCTTGCAGAGGGCTCTGCCCACCCCGTCACAAGGCTCGACTTCCCCGGCGACGACGACCGATCCCGGCTTGAGCGCTGGGTCGAGGGAGATGCAAGATCCGATGCGAACGAGCCTGTCCACGCCGAGCCGGATCAGATCTGTGACCACGGCGGCGGCGCTCGGTCCGCCGATCCCGATGGCTTGAATCGTCAGCTCGCGCCCCTCGGGCGTTCTGCCGTGGTAGCCCCAGAGCCCGTGAGCCAGGTTGCTCATGCGAGGGGAATCGCAAAGCGCGACCGCCAGGTCCATGGCGCCCTTGGGGTCGTCGGTAAGGACCGCATCCCCTGCGATTGGCGCGGTCGGATGGAGATACGAACGCATCGCGCGATCATTCAAGCGGGCGTAAGCTCAGGGCATGTCACAAGACCACTCACCGCAGGCAGCTCAAGGGGACGAGGGGCGCATCACCGATGCCCTCCGAGCGGCGATTGAGCGCACCCTGGCTGCCACGGCTCCGGCCGCGGGCCAGACGCGCAACCGCGCGGGTGAGATCGTCGACGAGATCTCCAAGCGCGGGCAGGAGGCCCGCGAGGGGCTCGCACGCCGTGGGCAGGAAGCGGGGGCCGAGATAGCCCGGCTTGGTCAGGAGGCGCGGGAGGCGCTCTCACGGCGGGGGCTCGAGGCCACCGGGGAGCTTCGCTCACAGCTCGATTCGCTCGAAAAGCGGCTCGCATCGGTCGAGGATCGGCTCCGCTCCGCCCAAGCCGACAGAGACCCCGCCGCAGGCGAGTCAACCGCACAGTCTAAACCTGAAGTAGAGGGTTAGATGAGCCTCGGCTCCCCGCGTCGAGTCGCGGTGACCGGCGTTTCGAGCCGGTGGGGTGGCGAACTGGCGGCGCGCCTTGCCAGGGACACCCGCGTTGAGTACGTCGCGGGCATCGATTCGCGCCGCCCGCCGGCCGACCTGGGGGAGGTCGACTTCATCGAAGCTGACTTGAGGAGCGCCGTGATCTCCCGCCTCCTGCCCCAGACCGAGGTCGACACAGTCGTCCACTGCGGGATCCTCTGGTATCCCGAGCCGGAGAAGCCCGCGCGGACGCTGCATGACCTCAACGTGATCGGGACCCTCCAGCTCTTGGCCGCCTGCGAGCGCACGCCGACGCTCAGCCGCGTCGTCGTCCGGGGCTCGGCCGCCATCTACGGCTGCGAAGGCGCGTCGCCGCTCTTTTTCACCGAGGACCTGGCCGGGCAGTTGCCGCTTCGGACCCGGTTTCAGCGGGATGTGTCCGAGCTCGAGGGCTACTTCGAGAACTTCGCCCGCCGGCACCCGCAAATCTCCGGCTGCATGCTTCGCTTCCAGCCTGAAGTCGGGGCTGATCTCGATGCTCCGCTCGTCCGCTACCTGAGCCTCCCGGCAGTCCCAACGCAGCTCGGCTACGACCCTAGGCTTCAGCTCCTCGATGCGGACGACGCCACGAGCGCCCTTGAAGCGGCGGTGTGGAGCGATGTCCGAGGGCCCGTGAACGTGGCTCCGTCAGGCGCGCTCTCGCTGAGTCGCATCCTCCGTCTCGGCGGCCGGCCATCCATCCCGATCCCCCATCCGCTCTTCGGGCCGGCGCTCGAGCGGCTCGGCCGCGGCCTCGGCGCCGGTCCGCTGGTCGGCGACGCGGTGCGCCTGCTCCGGTTCGGACGCGGAGTGGACAACCGGCGCATGCGGCGAGAGCTCGGCTTCGAACCAACGCGCGACGCCGTCGAGACGATTCGCGAACTGATGAGAACGCTCGACGGGCGCCGCGTCGGACCGCCGCTTCACCTCGGCGCCCTCCTCGGCCGGCTCGCGGGACGATGAGCGGCGAGGAGCGGCGCTTGGAGACCGGAGTCACGGGAGAGGGCCCCGAGGCGCTCGCGCGCTTCTTCAAGGAAGTTCGCCAAGGGGTAGAGGCCGGCGCAGATCCGATCGCCGCGGCGGGAGAGGCTGCGGGCTCCCTTCCCTCGGCCGTGCGGGACGCGCTCGACACCATCCTGCGGCGCCTTCGCGGCGAGTACTCAGAAGACGAATGGGGTTTCGACGAGGACTTCGCCGAAGCGGTGTTCCCCTTCTTTCGGCTTCTTTATGACATCTGGTGGAGGGTCGACGTCACCGGCGTTCGAAACGTGCCGGCGCACGGCCGCGGCCTCCTCGTCGCGAATCATGCAGGCTCGCTGTTTCCCTTCGACGCTTCGATGATGACGATGGCGGTGATGCGCGAGCACCCGCTGCCGCGCTGGCCGCGGTTCATGGTCTTGGACTGGGCGTTCGTGCTCCCGTTCCTGTCTACTTTCATGCGGCGCGTCGGCGGCGTCCCCGCCTCGCCGCACAACGCAACTGCCCTACTCGAGCGCGACGAGCTCGTCATGGTCTTTCCCGAGGGCGTGAAGGGAACCGGGAAGCCATTCTCCGAGCGGTACCGCCTGCAGCGCTTCGGCCGCGGCGGCTTCGTCGAGGTCGCGCTCAAAACGCGCTCGCCGATCGTCCCGGTCGCGGTGGTCGGCTCAGAAGAGATCTATCCCAAGATCGCCGACGCTCCGGCCCTCGCCCGGGCGGTCGGCGCGCCTTTCGTGCCGATCACCCCGACGTTTCCCTTGCTGGGTCCACTGGGCCTCATACCGCTCCCGTCCAAATGGCGGATCGAGTTCTGCGAGCCAATCGACGTCACCGAGCACGCACCTGAGGCAGCGGATGACCGAGGCCTCGTCTTCGACATCTCGGAGCGGGTGCGCGAGACCATCCAGGCGAAGATCTACGAGAACCTGGTTGCCAGGGGCGGCGCCTTCATTTGAATGATGAGCGCTTGGGTAAGAAAGACGCAGGTGCAAGCGCCGAAGGCGCGCGTGAGGGGTATCTAGGGGGCGCTGGCGCATAGACTCGCCGCGTGGGAGCAGGAGGCGACATGGGCGCGGGCGAGCTACGCGAGCTGATCGATCACGTCTTCTCGGAGCTCGACTTGGACGAGCGCCGCGGCTCGCTCCTTCGCGCCGCGCGGTTCAGCGTCCGTCTCGAGATCACCGACCTCGATCTCAGCATTCGCGTCCGGGCATCCGAGGACGGCGCGCATCACCTGGCCTGGGCTTTCGCCGAAGACGGAGAGCCCGAGGCGGGACTCGTCCTCGAAATGGATTCGGCGACGGTGAACGCGTATCTCCAAGGCTCCCAAAGCCTCCCCGTCGCGATCGCGCGCGGGCGGGTCCGGTGCTCGGGCGACGCTCGGACAGCGCTTGTCTGCCTGCCGGCGATGCGCCTTTTCGTCGAGCCCTACCGGCGCTGGGTAGCGCGGCTTCATCCGCACCTCGCGCTCTCCGCCGCGGACGCAAAGGCCTAGGCCGGCCTAGACGAAGATTCGCTTGACACGGCGGGCTCTCGGGCGTAGTGTCGGTCCCATCAACAAAGGCAAGAGGCCGCAGTGGTCGCTGCCTTCAGCCCCCGGCGACTGGGGCTGGAGAAGGCGCTCGCGAGACGCTCGGAAGAGGGCGCCGTAGGCCGACCTAGCGGGCCGTAGAGCCTGCACGGGCGACGGGGCCGATTCGACCCCGTCGTCCTCATTTATCGCCTATGCGAGGATCGTTGGATGGCCGACGGAGAGATCTCGATCGCCGAGGCAGCCCGCATCTCGGGCGTCTCCGCGCAGACGCTCAAGCGCTGGGCGGACGCGAAGGTGCTGCCGGTCAAGCGCGGGCGCTGGACGCGCGCGATCGCTGCGCAGGCCAGGGTTGTCGCGCGGATGCGCGAGCGCGGGCATTCCCTCAACGACTTGCGCCAGGCCGCTCGCGACGGCCGCCTCGCCTTCGGGTACGTCGAGGACCTGATTCCGCGCTCCGAGCGGAGCTTCACCCGCAAGCAGGCCGCCGCCGCGACGGGGCTGGAGGAGGAGCTGATCGAACGCGTGATGGGCCTGCTCGGCACCCCGACCGCGATCGAAGGCACGCTCACCGAGCAGGACGTCGATGCCTTGAAGATAATGGTTCAGGTCCTCGACTCCGGCTTCCCGCTCGTCGCCCTCCTCCAGCTCGTCCGGGTCTATGCGCAATCGATTCGCAAGATCGCGGAGGCCGAGGTGCGCCTGTTTCACCTGTTCGTCCATGAGCCCCTGATCGCCGAGGGCGTTGATGCGCTCCAGATGGCCGAGGACATGGAAGGCCTCGCCCGCGATCTCTATCCCACGGCGGGCCCGCTGATGGACTACATCCACAACCGATATTTGCGCTTTTACACCGAGCAGGACGTCGTCGGCCACATGGAAACGGAGTTGGTCGGAACGAAGGCGCTCGGGCGGGTGGTCATGGCCTTCTGCTTTGTTGACTTGACCGGGTTCACTCGCTTCACCGAGGAGGAGGGCGACGAGGAGGCGCTTGATCTTGTTGAGCGGTTCGTCGACACCGTCGAGGCGACCCTGCCCTCCGAGGCGCTGGTCGTAAAGACGATTGGAGACGAGGTCATGATCGTCTCACCCGACCCCGTGACGCTCACCGAGTGGTCCGTGGGTTTTCTCGCATTGTTCGCCGAGCGACCGCAGCCGCGAGTCGGCATCCATCTCGGCCGTTCCGTCTACCGCGACGGGGACTACTTCGGCACGGACGTGAACCTGACCCACCGGGTGGTCGCGAGGGCGCTGGGCGGCGAGGTGCTCATCACGCGCTCCGTGGCCGACGCCATCGGCAACTCGCGCTACCTCGACCTCGACCCGATCGGCAAGGTGGGCCTCAAGGGTTTTCGGCAGCCGATTGATCTCTTCTCGGTGAGGGCGAATCCGCCCGATCCGTGAGTGAGGCGCAACTTCTCGCCGAGAGTCGTTTCGCGGGACTATGTGTCCCGTTATCTCACTCTCAGTGAAGAAGGGCGACCCCGCACCGAGGTCTTGCCTCAGCCGGACGGCTTCATCAAGCAGGATTCGACCTCCCTGCGGCGTACGATTCATTCGTGACAAAGGAAGGGGCGCTTGAGAAACTTCGCGAGTCCGTCGAGGCGTCAGACCTTGTCGATGCGGCTTCCGACGGCGTGGTGATGGTCTCAGGCGGCGCTGACTCTGCATGCGCGGCCGCGGGCTTGGCGCAGGTCGTCGGCCCGGAAAAGCTTCACGCGCTTCACGTCAACTACGGCCTGCGTCCCGAGGCCGACGCGGACGAGCAGACCGCTCGGCGTCTTTGCGCAGCGCTTCGCATGGACCTTCACGTCGAGCGGGTCGGCCGCGAGCAGCTCGGCCCCGGCAACCTCCAAGCCGCCGCTCGCGCCGCGCGCTACATGGCGGCGGAGCGCCTTCGCGTCCGCTTTGGGGTCAGTTGGATCGCGACGGGCCACACCCGCTCGGACGTCGCCGAGACCGTTGTGTATCGCCTCGCCAAGTCACCGGGCTCGCGCGCTTTGCTCGGCATGAGCCCGCGCTCCGGCCGTGTGATTCGCCCGTTGCTCTCGCTCTCCCGGGAGGACACGCGAGCGCTCGCGAGTGCCGCGGGCCTTCCGTGGACAGATGACGCGACGAACTTCGACACTGCCTTTGCCCGGAACCGCATTCGCGCGGAGGTCCTGCCGGCGCTCACCGCGCTCAGCCCCGAGACCGAGCGCAACATCGCGGAGACGCGAGCCGAGCTTTCAGAGGAAGCCGCTCTCTTGGAGCGGGTTGCCTACGACGCCCTTGAGCGTGCCGGCACCGGGCCCGCCGAGACCTCGCTCGACGTGCGATCGCTTCGCGTCTGGGAGCCCGCGCTCCAGCGCCTCGCCCTCCGTTCGCTCGCCGAGCGGGCCGCCGGCCGCCAGGTTGCACTCGGCCGCGCTCGCGCTACGGAGATCGCCCGGATCGCCTCAGATCCCGAGGGCGGCGAGGTCCAGCTTGGAGGCGGCATCAGCGCGATCTGCGAGTCCGGCGTCGTTTCGTTCCGGGTCGCGGACCCGCTCGACGCGGCGCCGACGCCCGCGCCGGGGCTCCTGACCCTTCCGGGTCGCTGCCAGCTCGGCGAGTGGGAGGTCCGAGCCGAGCTTCACCCCGCGCCCGTTGCACCCGCCGGCCCCGAGCTCGCGACGCTCGACGCCGCGTCGCTCGGCGAGCCGCTTCACGTGCGCACTTGGCAGCAGGGCGACCGCATCCGGCCCCTCGGCATGGAGGGCTCAAAGACGCTTGGCGACCTCTTTGCCGACCGCGGAGTTCCGCGATCGCAAAGGACGCGTGTCCCGATCGTCACCTGCGGCGGCCGCGTCGCGTGGGTGGCCGGGGTCGCTGTCTCCGACGACTTCCGCCTCGGCGCCGACACGACCGCCGCGGCGGTCATCACGGCGCGCCCCCTTTAGTCTTCCGCCGGTGAGCGACCCGGCGATCGGCGAGACCCTCGTCACCGAGGAGGATCTGCGCGCCCGCGTGGCGGAGCTCGGCGCGGAGATCAGCCGCGACTACGAGGGCCGGGACCTCTTCATGGTCGGCGTGCTCAAGGGAGCCGTCCTCTTCATCGCGGACCTCATGAGAGAGCTCACCGTCCCCTGCGAGATCGACTTCATGGCCGTCTCGAGCTACGGCTCCGAGACCGACTCCTCCGGCGTCGTGAGGATCTTGAAGGACCTCGATGCGCCGATTGAGGACCGGGAAGTCCTGATCGTCGAGGACATCATCGATTCCGGGCTCACCCTCCACTACCTGATGAAGAACTTGAGGGCGAGAAGTCCCCGCTCGCTCGAGGTGTGCGCGCTGCTCACGAAGCCCGAGCGCCGGCGCGTCGATCTGCCGATCCGCTACGTGGGCTTCGAGATCCCGAACCGCTTTGCGATCGGGTACGGGCTCGACCACGCGCAGCGCCTGCGCAACCTTCCTTACGTAGCCGCGTTGGACGGCTAATCGGCCCTTTTTCCACTGCTACTCTGATCTGAGAGCTGCGGGACCACGAACTCCTTTATTCATGCCTATTTCCAGCACGGTTGACATGAGCGCCGGGGTCCTCGCATGAGGCGGTTCTTCCGCAGCGCCGCGTTCCCGATCATGATCGTGCTGATCCTCGCGTTCTTCGCGAGCCGCGTGATCAGCCCGGGCGAGCCTGAGGACATCCCGACCTTCAACGAGTTTGTCGAGCGAGTTGACTCAGAGCCAGACTCGATCGAGACGGTCACTTTCGAGCAGAAGCAGAACAAGCTCAAGTACACGCTCGAAGACGGGACCGAGTATGAGACCGGCTACCTCGCAGAGCAGGAAGACACGCTGATCAACACGCTCGAGCGAGCGGAGATCGAGACCAACATCGACCCGATCACAGGTGGCGGCATCCTCGGTGCGCTCACCTACATCCTCCCGTTCCTCCTCTTCCTCGGATTCTGGATCTTCCTGATGAACCAGATGCAGGGCGGCGGCTCGCGCGTCATGAGCTTCGGCAAGTCGAAAGCAAAGCGCATGTCCGTGGACGCGCCGAAGATCACGTTCCGCGACGTGGCCGGCGTCGATGAGGCCGTTCAGGAGCTCCACGAGATCAAGGAGTTCCTCGAGAACCCGAAGAAGTTTCAGGCGCTCGGCGCCAGGATCCCCAAGGGCGTGCTCCTCTACGGCCCCCCCGGCACCGGCAAGACCCTGCTGGCGCGCGCGGTCGCGGGTGAGGCCGGCGTGCCCTTCTTCTCGATCTCGGGCTCCGACTTCGTCGAGATGTTCGTAGGCGTGGGAGCAAGCCGCGTGCGGGATCTCTTCGAGCAGGCCAAGCAGAACTCCCCCTGCATCATCTTCATGGACGAGATCGACGCCGTCGGGCGCCATCGCGGCGCGGGGATGGGCGGTGGCCACGACGAGCGCGAGCAGACGCTGAACCAGCTCCTCGTCGAGATGGACGGCTTCGAGATGAAGGACAACATCATCCTCATCGCAGCGACAAACCGCCCGGACATCCTGGATCCGGCTTTGCTTCGTCCCGGCCGCTTCGATCGCCAGGTCGTGGTGGATCGCCCCGACCGCAAGGGCCGAAAGCAGATCCTCGAGGTCCACACCCGGGGCAAGCCGCTCGCCAAGGAGATCGACCTCGATGCCCTCGCCGGCCAGACGCCGGGCTTTACCGGCGCCGACCTCGCGAACCTGATCAACGAGTCCGCGCTCCTGACCGCCAGGACCGGCAAGCGCGAGATCACGATGGACGAGCTCGAGGAGGGGATCATGCGCGTGATCGCCGGCCCCGAGAAGAAGACGCGAGTGATGTCGGAGAAGGAGCGCCTCGTCACCGCCTTCCACGAGATGGGCCACGCGATCGTCGGGCACGTGTTGCCGAACTGCGACCCGGTGCACAAGGTGTCGATCATCGGCCGCGGTCAGGCCCTCGGATACACGATTTCGCTGCCCGGCGAGGACAAGTTCCTGACGACGCGCGCCGAGCTGTCTGACACGATGGCGATGACGCTTGGCGGGCGCGCGGCCGAAGAGATCGTCTTCGGCGAGATCACGACCGGTGCGTCGAACGACATCGAGAAGGTCACGGCGACCGCCAAGTCGATGGTCATGCGCTTCGGCATGTCGGAGAAGCTCGGCCCGCGCGTGTTCGGGCACGACACGACGCAGCCGTTCCTCGGCCGCTCGATGGGCTCCGAACCGGACTATTCCGACGAGATCGCCCGCGAGATTGACGACGAGATCCGCCGCATCGTCGAGTCCGCCCACCAGTCCGCGCGCGACATCCTCTCCGAGCGCCGAGAGGATCTCGACCGCGTCTCGAACATCCTGCTCCAGCGCGAGACGATCGACGCCAAGGAGTTCGTCGCGCTGCTCGAAGGCCAGACCGAGGAGGAGGTCTTCGGCCCCGACGACGAGGAGTCCGGTGCTCCCGCCGTGCCCGAGGAGCCCGAGGCGGAGGCCGAGAAGTCGGCTTCCCGCGAAGGGCCGCGCCCCTCGCCCCGCCCGCGCCCCGGCTTTGCCGGCGGCACGGAGATGCGCTCGGACGACTAACCGTGCTGCGCCGGGCGCTTCTGATAGCGCTTGCCGCCTTCGCGTGCTGGCCGTCTTTGTCGCCGGCCGCTGAAGACCCCGGACGGACGACGAAGGGCGTCGTCACCTCGAACGGCAACGACTTCAGATTCATCATCTATACGCCGAGCACCTACCGGGCTCGGGACGCGACACCGCTCCTCGTCATGACCCACGGCTGCGGGACCACGGCCGAGCAGCAGATGAAGGTTTCGCTCTTCAACCGGCTCGCCGAGCGCAAGGGCTTCGTCGTCCTCTACCCGGATGTCGACGCTGCGGGCCGGGCGCTGCCGGGGCCGCTCAAGAACTGCTGGAAGTTCCCCGACCCGACCTCATACTTCCGGGGAACCGGGGACGCCGCGGCGATCGCGGACATGACGCGCTTCGCGATGGAGAGGCGGTCGATCGATCCCGAGCGGGTTTACCTGGCCGGCATCTCGGCGGGGGGCTGATGACTTCGATCTTGGCGGCCGCCTATCCGGATCTCTACGCCGCGGTGGCGATCATGTCGTCGGCGGGCTACGCGGACGGGCCGTGCTTTACGACGGGTGTCGGGATCCCGGCCGAGGCGAGTGCGCAGCTCGCACATACGGTGATGGGTCAATACGCCCGCGTCGTTCCCCGCATGGTCCTCGGCGGGGATGCGGACCTCGCGTTTGCCTGGTCGTGTACGAACAAGGCACTCCTCTCCGGCCTGCGGACGAACAACCTGGTGCTGAGCGGCAGTCAGACCGAGCCCATCTCGATCGAGCCGGCGTCCGTCTCCGAGCGCCAGAAGGAGGGCGGGCGCAGCTACACCGTCAGCCAGTACCGCGATCCGGACGGCTGTCTCGCCGGCGAGAGCTGGCGGGTCCACGGCATGGGCCACTTCTGGTCGGGTGGATCGAGGGATCCGTCCGTCGCGGGCTACGGCGACCCTTCCGGACCAAGCGCCGCAAAGGCTTCGTGGGACTTCCTGAGCCGGTTTCGGTTGTCCGAGACCGCGCTGCCCTGCGTCGAGTCTCGGTAGCGGCAGCTCGCGGCCGGAGGGCCGGGTACGGTCAGCTCGATGCGCCTTATGGGCATTGTCAACGTGACGCCTGATTCGTTTTCGGATGGTGGCTTGTATCTGGATGCCGGGGCGGCGATCGCTCACGGGCTCGAGCTCGCTGCTGAGGGGGCGGACGTTCTGGACGTCGGTGGGGAGTCCACGCGTCCCGGTGCTGAAGCGGTTGATGCGGCCGAGGAGCGGCGGCGGACCGAGCCCGTGGTGGAGGCGCTTGCGGACGCAGGGCACGCCGTATCGATCGACACCTCCAAGGCATCGGTTGCTGCGGCGGCGCTTGACGCCGGCGCGGCGATCGTTAATGACGTCACCGCGTTTCGCGGCGACCCGGACCTTGCGGAGCTCTGCGCCGAACGTGATTGCGACGTGGTGCTCATGCACATGCTCGGGACGCCTCGGACGATGCAGGAGGATCCGCGCTATGACGATGTCGTTGACGACGTGAAGGCATTCCTTGCCCAGCGGGTCGAGCAGGCGGTTGCGGCCGGGATCGCGGAGGCGCGGATCTGGATCGACCCCGGGATCGGCTTCGGCAAGACGCTCGAGCACAACCTGGAGCTGCTTCGCCGCCTGGGCGAGCTACGGGAGCTGGGGAGGCCGATCATCGTCGGCACCTCGCGAAAGCGCTTCATCGGCGCAATCACCGGCCGCGAGGCGGACGAGCGGATCGGCGGCACGGTCGCCTCGAACGTGCTTGCGCTCGCAGCGGGGGCGGATGCCTTCCGGGTCCACGACGTCGCCGAGGTTCACGACGCGCTGCACACCGCGGAAGTGCTGCTTGGGCGCGCCAGCTGGCGGTAGATTGGCGCCATGGAGGCCGGCGGCAATCCCTTTGACGTCTCGGTCGACGTCGAGCTTCGCGGCCTCTCGCTCTACACGCATCACGGCGTCTCCGAGGCCGAGCAGGAGGTCGGCCAGCGCATCGAGTTCGACGTCAGCTTCGACGTGCCCGACTGCGACGCGGTGCTCACAGATCGCGTCGAGGACACGATCGACTACGCGGTCGTTGCCGACATCGTCGCCCTGGCTGCGACCGAGCGGAGCTACCGCACGCTCGAGCGCCTGGCCCACGTGATCGGCGAGCGCCTCATCGAGCGCTACGGATCAGAGAGGGTCCGGGTTCGTGCGACCAAGCCCGAGCCTCCTCTCCCGCTGGCCATCGAGGAGGTCGCTGTCGAGGTCATCGTTGAGCGGCCTCTCGACGATTCCGAGGACGACGACGACGCTTGACCGAGCGGATCGGCTACCTCGGCCTGGGCTCGAACGTCGGCGAGCGCGCCGAGAACATCGCGCGCGCGATCGAGCTCCTTCCCGCACACGGTGCCACGGCGCTGGCCGTTTCATCTCTCTATGAGACCGAGCCGGTGGGGGAGATTCTCGACCAGCCTGACTTCCTGAACGCGGCCGTGCGGATCTCGACCGCACTAGAGCCGCTCGAGCTCCTGGACGCGTGCAAGGCCATTGAGATCGAACTCGGGCGCGTGTTCGCGGGTCCCCGCCACGGCCCGCGCCCGATCGATGTCGATGTTCTCCTTCTCGGCGACGTCGAGCTCGATCACGAGCGCTTGACGCTCCCGCACGCCGAGGATGACCGGTCCAGGCGGTTCGTCCTCGAGCCCCTGCTCGAGCTCGAACCCGATCTGGAGCTGCCGAACGGCGAGCGTGCCGACGCCTACGCGAATGCGCTTCGCGATGGGCCGCGCGTCGAGCGCGTGGATCAGCTCAGGCCGTAGCGCCCGCGGGCTGAAGCTGCTCGAGCCATTCCGCTGGAAGCACGGGCGGGATCCGGCCGGGGAAGTCGGGGACCAGGCGCTTCGCCAGCTCTCCAGCAGGGGCGCCCCTCGATGGCGGGGCGGAGGTCGTCCATCGTCATCGCGAGCCGCAGGGCGGCAGCGATCTGGAAGTCGGCGGCGTTCGGGGGCTCTGCGCCAAGGACGCCGCCGGCGATCCAATCGTCGACTCGGTCGAGCCAGCCGGGAAGGGCGGCAAGGTCCGCCTCGACCGCGTCGTCGGTCACGTCGTTGATCCTGAGCTCGCCGGCGATGATCGGAGCCGCGGTCGCGACGGCAAGCCCGTGAGGCACGCCGATCTTCGGCGCCGTCGAGAAAGGATCGAAGCGGCTTGCGGTCGCGCTTGATCGCGTTCCACAGGATTCGCCGCACCCCGTCCTGGAGAATCTCGTCACCCCAGCGCTCGGCATCCTCGACCTGTACGCGCTCGGCCGGATCGGAAGGAAAGAGCGGTGGGTCGGGCTCCAGCTCGTCGAGCGCCTTCGAGATCTCGCGCGAGCCGGTGATTCGCCGGCCGTCGATCCGGAGCGACGGGATCGTGACGCCGGGAAACCTGAGCATCTTGAGGACGCCGCGGCTGACCACGGGCATGAGGTCGACGCGCGCGGTAGTCGATCCCCTTGTGCTCGAGCATGCGGCGCGCCGCCATCGCGGGATGGGAGCCAGGGATCACGTAGAGGGTTGCGCGCGACACGCCGCGGCATCCTATGGGGTCAGACCCCATACTTCGCTCATGCTTCTCGCCGTAGACGTCGGCAACACCCAGACGCACCTCGGCGCGTTCGACGGATCCGAGCTGCGCCAGAGCTGGCGCTTTCAGACCCGTGCGGGGATGACCAGCGACGAGCTCGCCGAGCGCATCTCGGGCTTCATGGAGCTGAGCGGCTTGACCCTCCGCGACGTCGATGCCGCTCGCCGTCTCGTCGGTCGTTCCGCCCCTCGGCAACCCAGTACGAGTCCCTCTGCAAGCGCTACCTCGACGGCGGCGAGTGCCTCCTGGTCGGCCCCGGCATCAAGACGGGATGCCGATCCGGATCGACAATCCGCTACGAGGTTGGCGCCGACCGGCTGGTCAACGCCGTCGCCGCATACGAGCGATTCGCCGGCGCTTGCGTCGTCGTGGACTTCGGCACCGGGATCAACTTCGACGCGGTCTCGGCGCAGGGCGAGTACCTGGGCGGGGCGATCGCCCCCGGGGTGGAGATCTCGCTCACCGCGCTGGCGCAGCGCGGCGCCCGGATCCCTCAGATCGATCTGGCGCGGCCCGGCGGCGGCGATCGGCAAGTCCACGCGCTCGGCGATCGAGTCCGGCGTCGTCTTCGGTTTCGCCGGCCTGATCGACGGGGTCGCGCGCCGCATCATCGCCGAGCTTGGCGAAGGCACGCCGATCATCGCCACCGGCGGGCTCGCCAAGGCGATCGTGCCTTTCTGCGAGACGATCTCGGAGGTCGACCACCTCCTGACCCTCAAGGGCCTCCGGCTGATCTGGGAGCGGAACGCTGACTGAGAGCCTGACCTTCGTTGGGCACTCGACCGTGCTGCTCGAGATGGCGCGGCGCGAGAATCCTCACCGACCCGCGTGCTTCGCGACCGGATCCTCCACATCCGCCGCGTCGCCCAGTCCGCCCGAACCGGGCGTGACGCACGACATCGACTGCGTTCTGCTCTCCCATCTTCATCCCGACCACCTCGATCCGCCGTCGCTTCGAAGCCTCGGCCGCGAAACTCCGATCTTCGCGCCGCGCCGGCTCGAGCGGCGTGCTCCGCCGCCGCGGGCTTCGGGAACGTCGACAGAGCTCGCGCCGGGCGATTCGAGCATGGTCGGCTCGGTCCGCATCCGAGGCCTTCGCGGTCGCGCACGACGGGCCGCCGTTTCCCCTTCGGGCGAGAGGTTCAAGCGCTGGGGTTCGAGCTCGAGGGCTCGAGCGAACGTGCTCTTCGCGGGCGACACCGCGCCATTTGACATGAGCGCGCTTCCCAGCGCTGATGTCGCGCTCCTGCCGATCGCGGGCTGGGGCCCGAACCTGCGGACCGAGCATCACCTCGACCCGCGCACCGCCGCCGAGGCGGCCGCGTCGCCTGCGCCCGCGGACGGTGGTGCCGATCCACTGGGGCACGCTGCTTGCGAGCAGGGCTCGAGGGCCGCAAGGACGAGCTGCTTGACCGCCCCGCGCGAGGAGTTCGCGGCGCCAGATGGCGGACGTCGCCCCTGACGTGGAACTCCGCGTGCTCGCGCCGGGCGAGTCGATGCCGCTCGTCACCGCTCTGAAGAGTGATGAGCCGCTCTACGCTTTCCGCAGTGCCCCGTCACCCTCACGGATCCCTTCCACATCGGCCCGGTCGAGATCTCGAACCGCGTCCTCCTGGCGCCGCTGGCCGGCATCGGCAACTGGTTCGTCCGCCTTCAGGCCAAGCGCCACGGCGCCGGGCCTGGCGGTCTCCGAGATGGTCTCGAGCTACGCGCTCCACTACCGGAACGAGCGCACGATGCGGGAGCTTCTTCGCATCCACCCAGACGAGCATCCGGTCTCGGTCCAGCTCTTCGGCCCCGACCCCGAGGCGATGCGCTCGGCCGCGTCGCTGGTCGCCGAAGCGGGCGCCGACCTCCTCGACATCAACATGGGCTGCCCGGTGCGCAAGGTGCTGAAGACTGGCGCCGGCGCGGCGCTTCTCGACGATCACGACCTGGCGCTTGAGGTCGCCCGGGCCGCGGCAGAAGGCTCGGGCCTGCCCGTCACCGTCAAGCTCCGCTCGGGCCTCAGGCCCGGCGACCGCTCGGGATACGAGCTGGCGCTCCGGCTCGCCGAGGAGGCAGGCGTCGCCGCGATCGGCTTCCATCCGCGGCCCGCGACCGTCCATCACAAGGGCCGCCCCGACTACGCGCTGGCTGCCGAGCTGGTCGCCGAGCTTCGGCGCCGCGAGCCTCGACTGCCCTGTGATCATCTCGGGTGGCCTCGGCGACGCCGCGAAGGCGCGCCACGCCTACGAAGCCTCGAACGCCGACGCGGTGATGGTCGCTCGCGGCGGCATGGGCAACCCCTGGATCTTCGAGGAGCTGACCGGGCGGCGCGAGGCGACGCCCGAGGCCTCGACGAGGTCGTGCGGAGCTTCGCTGGGTACTCGACCGCGCCGCCGAGCACTGGGGGGAGGAGCGCGCGGCGCGCAACCTGCGCAAGTTCTATCCGTGGTATCTCGAGCGCCTCGACGTCCACGGATCGAAGGCGCCGACGCGTTTCAGCGGACGACCCACCTCGATGAGGTCCGCGAACTTCTCGATGGGTCGAAATGGCGGTTTCGAGCCCCGTTTGAGGCCCTGCGGCCGATCGCTATAATCGCCGTCTCTGCCCGACCCGCGCGCTCGCTTAGAGCTTCGCGAATCGGGCGTCTTTTGCGTCAAGGAGACATTTCGAAACCATGGCTCGCGAGATACCAATCACACAGGAAGGCCTCGAAAAGCTCGAGGCCGATATCGAGGAGCTCTCCACCGTCGCGCCGGCGCGAGGTCGCCCAGCGCATCAAGGAAGCGCGCGAGTTCGGCGACATCACCGAGAACTCCGAGTACGACGACGCGAAGAACGAGCAGGCACTGCTCGAACAGCGGATCATGCAGCTCGAGGAGACGCCTGCGCCGGTCGGTCCTGATCGACGCGAAGGAGCTCGACACCGGCTGCGGTCTCGGTCGGCGTGATCGTCCACGTCAAGGATCAGAAGACCGGCGACTCGCGCAAGTTTCAGATCGTCGGGCCTGCCGAGGCGAACCCGACCGAGCAAAAGCTCTCGAACGAGTCGCCGATCGGCCGCGCGCTCTTGGGCCACAAGCGCAACGACATCGTCGCCGTCGATGTCCCGCGCGGACCCAAGAAGAAGCTCAAGATCACCAAGATCGAAGCGGCTTAGCCACGCATCGCCGGCGAGCCAATAGGCTCGCCGCCGCGTGGCGGAGACGCCAGAAACCCAGCCTGAGCGCGACGAGCCGGCGATCATCGCCGAGCGCCGCGCGAAGCTCGCGCGCCTGCGCGAAAGCGGCGTCGAGCCGTTTCCGCACGAGTTCCCGGAGCGCGTCGAGATCGCCTCGGTGCGCGCCGAGCATGACGGCCTGGAGGCGGGCGAGGAGACCGACTCGGCCTACCGCGTGGCGGGACGCATCGCCGCCAACCGCGACATGGGGAAGGTCGCGTTCCTCGACCTGGTGGACGCTTCGGGGCGGATCCAGCTCCAGTCGCGCGAAGCCGACCTCGGCGACGGGCACGAGGCATTCACGGGCCTCGACCTGGGCGACATCGTCGGCATCGAGGGCACCGCGTTCAAGTCTCGCCGTGGGGAGCTGACTCTCCGCGTCACGGAATGGACCCTCCTCGCCAAGAGCCTGCGCCCGCCCGCGGACAAGTGGTCCGGCCTCGAGGACGTCGACACTCGCTACCGCCACCGCGAGCAGGACCTGATCGCAAACGAAGACGTGCGCGAACGCTTTCTGCTCCGTGCGAAGGTGATCGCGGAGACGCGCCGGTGGCTCGACTCCGAGGGGTTCGTCGAGGTCGAGACGCCCGTGCTGCAGCCGCTCTACGGCGGTGCGCTCGCCCGTCCGTTCACCACGCACCACAACGAGCTCGACCGCGACCTCTACCTGCGGATTGCGACCGAGCTCTACCTCAAGCGGCTGATCGTCGGCGGGATCGAGCGTGTGTACGAGCTCGGCAAGGACTTCCGGAACGAAGGCGTCTCGTTCAAGCACAACCCCGAGTTCACGATGGTCGAGTGGTACGAGGCCTACGCCGATTACACGGACGCGGCGAAGCGACTCGAGCAGCTCGTCGCTCACGTCGCGCAGACCGTGCTCGGGACGACGACCGCCGAGCGCGACGGCGCACAGATCGACCTCGCGCCGCCGTGGAAGCGCAGTCACGCTTCGCGACGCGATCCGCGAGGAGACGGGAATTGACGTGATGGAGCATCACGACCGCGATTCCCTCGCGAAGGCCATGGACGTCGAGCCGCGTCAGGATCACGGCTGGGGCAAGCTCGTCGACGACCTCCTCTCCAAGGCCGTCGAGCCGAAGCTGATCCAGCCCACCTTCATCACCGACTACCCAGTCGAGATGTCGCCGTTCGCGAAGGCGCACCGGGCCGAGGAGGGACTGGTCGAGCGCTGGGAGGCATACGTCGGCGGCTTCGAGATCGCCAACGCGTTCACCGAGCTGAACGATCCCGACGAGCAGCGCCGGCGCTTCGAGGCGCAGGCCGAAGAGCTCAGGCGGGGCGACGCAGAAGCACAGCCCATGGATGAGAACTACATCCAGGCGCTCGAGTCAGGCATGCCGCCGACGGGCGGCGTCGGGCTCGGCATGGACCGCCTCGTGATGCTCCTCACGGGCGCGAAGAACCTGCGCGAGGTCGTGCTCTTCCCGGCTATGCGCGAGTAGCCACCCTCAGGCACGCGGATATACTTCGGCGGGCTTCGTGTCCCACAACCCCCGGAGGTCCTAATCCGAAGGCACGCCACCGCCGATGAATGGATTGGGAGCCTGCGGCGCCCGTCCGTACCCGGATGCGGCGCCACGATTACGACCACTGGCACAGCGATACTTAGGCGAGAGAGTTAAAAGGCAGGCAAAGAGTGTTTGAGAGATTCACAGAGCGCGCAAGGCAGGTGGTGGTCCTCGCCCAGGAAGAGGCGCGCACGCTCAAGCACAACTACATCGGCACCGAGCACATCCTGCTCGGCCTCCTTCGCGAGGAGGAAGGCCTCGCCGCCCGCGTCCTCGAGTCACTCGACATCACCGTCGAGCGCGTTCGCGCCCAGGTCGTGCGCATCGTCGGCTCCGGTGAAGAGGTCACCTCCGGCCAGATCCCGTTCACGCCGCGCGCAAAGAAGGTCTTGGAGCTCGCCCTCCGCGAGGCTCTGTCGCTCGGCCACAACTACATCGGCACCGAGCACATCCTGTTGGGCCTCGTGCGCGAGAACGAGGGCGTGGCCGCGCGCATCCTGCTCGACTTCGACGCCGACTCGGAGAAGATCCGGAACGAGGTCATCCGCATGCTCTCGGGCCCCGGCGGTCGCCGCCAGGGGCAGGGCCAAGGCGGGACCGGTGAGGGCAAGAAGTCTTCGAAGCTCCTCGACCAGTTCGGCCGCAACCTCACCAAGCTCGCCGCCGACGGCAAGCTCGACCCCGTGATCGGCCGCGAGACCGAGATCGAGCGGATCATGCAGATCCTCTCGCGCCGCCAGAAGAACAACCCCGTCCTGCTCGGTGAGCCGGGCGTCGGCAAGACGGCCATCGTCGAAGGTCTCGCGACGCGCATCCATTCGGGCGAGGTGCCGGAGCTCCTGAAGGACAAGCAGATCTACACGCTCGACTTGGCCGCCCTCGTCGCCGGCTCGAAGTACCGGGGCGAGTTCGAGGAGCGCCTCAAGAAGGTGATGAAGGAGATCACCCAGCGCGGCGACATCGTCCTCTTCATCGACGAGCTACACAATCTGGTGGGCGCGGGTGCCGCCGAGGGCGCGATCGACGCGGCCTCGATCTTGAAGCCCGCTCTCGCCCGCGGCGAGCTCCAGACGATCGGCGCGACGACGCTCGACGAGTACCGCAAGTACCTCGAGCGCGACTCGGCGCTCGAGCGCCGCTTTCAGCAGATCAAGGTGGAGCCGCCTTCGACCGCCGATACGTTCAAGATCCTCCAGGGCCTTCGCGAGCGCTACGAGGACCACCATCGCGTCGAGATCACGGACGAGGCGCTGCGCGCGTCCGCGGAGCTCGCCGACCGGTACATCTCCGACCGCTTCCTCCCCGACAAGGCGATCGACCTGATCGACGAGGCCGCTTCGCGCCTTCGCATTAAGTCGATGTCCTCGCCGCCGGTCTATCGCGACTTGGAGGAGGAGATCGAGGAGACCCGCCGCGCGAAGGAAGCCGCGATCGAGGCGCAGGAGTTCGAGAAGGCCGCGAGCCTTCGCGACCAGGAGCGCCAGCTCACGAATAAAAAGCGCGAGATGCAGGACGAGTGGTCCACGTCCGACGAGGGCGAGCGCCCGCAGGTGGGCGAGGAGGAGATCGCCGACATCGTCTCGATGTGGACCGGCATCCCCGTCTTCAAGCTGACCGAGGCCGAGACGAAGAAGCTTCTTCGCATGGAGGACGAGCTCCACAAGCGCGTAATCGGCCAGGACGTCGCGATCGAGGCTGTCTCGAAGGCGATCCGCCGCTCGCGCGCTGGGATCAAGGACCCCAAGCGGCCCGCGGGCTCGTTCATCTTCCTGGGCCCGTCGGGTGTCGGTAAGACCGAGCTTGCCCGCACCCTCGCCGAGTTCCTCTTCGGCGATGAGGAGTCGATGATCCGAATCGACATGTCCGAGTACATGGAAAAGCACGCGGTTTCGCGGCTGGTGGGTTCGCCGCCCGGTTACGTCGGCTACGACGAGGGGGGCCAGCTCACCGAGGCCGTGCGCCGCAAGCCGTACTCAGTGCTCCTGCTCGACGAGATCGAGAAGGCCCACCCCGACGTCTTCAACATCCTGCTTCAGATCCTCGAGGACGGGCGTCTCACCGACGCTCAGGGCCGCACGGTCGACTTCCGCAACACGATCGTGATCATGACCTCGAACATCGGCGCCAAGGACATCGCCAAGAACGTCTCGTTCGGCTTCGCCGCCAACGACGACGAGTCCGGCACGTCCTACGACGACATGAAGAGCAAGATCATGGGCGATCTCAAGAAGGTCTTCCGCCCAGAGTTCTTGAACCGCATCGACGAGGTCATCGTCTTCCACAAGCTCTCCCGCGAGGAGATCAAGGAGATCGTCGACCTTCTGATCATGCGGGTCCGGACGCAGGTCGCCGAGCACGACCTCCAGCTCGAATTGACCGAGGAATCAAAGGATCTCCTCGCCGACAAGGGCTGGGATCCGTCGATGGGCGCCAGGCCGCTCCGCCGCGCGATCCAGCGCTACATCGAAGACCCGCTCGCCGACGAGGTGCTCCGCGCCGGCGAGATCGCGACCGGCACCACCGTTCTGGTCGAGCGCGACGAGGCCGGCGACGAGGACGACCTCCCGCTCAAACTGAAGCTCGTCAAGCCGAAGAAGCCGCGTGCCCGCAAGAAGGCGAAGGAACCGGCGGGCGTGGGCGGCCGCGGCGGCTCGGACGACGAGCCGGCCGACGGCGAGACCGCCGGCGATTAGCCCTCCGGCGCAGGCCGCCTTTCGATAAAGGAGGCGCCGGGAGTCAGGTCCAGATGGAAGTGGTCGCGGTGAGCCGCGTTGTAGTTGGGCGTGAGCACGATGTGAAAAGTGCCATTCGTGTTCAGAGCGCAGGCGAAGGCATGGAGCAGCGCGTCCTTGGCGCCAGCCGTTGGAGCCGTGCAGGTTTCCTCTGGATCGGGGTCGATCACCCAGTCGTCGTTCACGTTGTAGGTCTCCCCGCCGCTTGAACGGAGCTCAACGATGTCGATCGCATCGGCATTGGCATGCCGGCTCAGTCCAGACGGGCAATCGGGCGGTGTTTCTCCTCCGATGCAGCGGTAGTTGTAGATGCCCGCGTGCTCCACATGGGTGAGGCCTCGGGCTGCCATTTCGTCACCCATCGCGTGGAGCGCAACGGCGAGGGTGCAATCCATGAAGAGGTCGTCACCGGTCTGGCCGCTGTACGTGACTCCGTTGATCGGCGGCGTCACGGTGACCGGATCCACCACGCCCGGTCTGCTGGGGCCGGGCTCGGACTCAATCCGCAAGGCCGTGAGTTGATCCGCACACAGCTCCGGCAGCTCGATGGAGACCGGAGCATCGCTCGCCGTGCAGTTGTTGTTCTCCCGCCTTTCCTCGATCCGCCTCAGATCATCAGCGCACGCCAGGATGTAAACGTTCCCCCGGGGAGCGGTGAGTGGGACGGCCACGGTGCTCTCACCCTCCGATTGCCCCGAGGGGTCGAGCCGCGCTACGGCTCGTTTGCCCCTTAGTCGTGTGTCGCCGCCCCTCCGCCTATCGCCGGGCGATGCGTAGAACCGGGTTGTCGAACGGAGAGCTCGCGCTGTGCCGGCGTTGGACGTGGTGTCCTCGATCGTCAGCTCGGAGCCAGCCATGACCGAGGCAGAGCCTGGTGCGACATCCGGGACCTTCAGGTCCGGCAGCGGCGCAGCGACAGAAGCGTCCGCGATGGTCAGAAATGCCCACCCGGTCGCGATAACAAGGCCCGTGTAGCGACACCCAGAGCGGAGTGGGACTCGAACGGTCACCGTTCGATCATCCCACACCCCAATAAGACCGGCAAACGAGTCGAGTCCTAGCTCCTAGATCGCCGAGCGAGTGCCGACGCGTCTCAAACCGCTGCTTGCGGGTCTTCGTTCACGACCACCGTGTCGGCGATCGGGATGATCTCGTCGGCGGGCATGTCCGAGCGCCGAGCGTGCTCGCGGATCGCATCGGGACCCGTCGCCTCATAGATGCACACCGAACCGGACGCGCCGCCGTCTTCGGCAAGGACGTAGCTCCGGATCCAGCGGACGTCGTCGGCCATCTCCTCATTCACGCGGTTCGAGCGTTCGGCTGCCGCTTCCAGCTCCTCCGGCGTCTTCCAGGCGTTGCGCCTTACGATCGTGTACAGGTCCATTCTGTTGCTCCCTTCGGGTTGTTGACTTCAAGCGGAAGTATCTCCCCCCAGCGTGTGAGCGAACGTTTGAGCCCCTTTCAGGCGAGCGCGGCGTCGAGGGCGGGGTTCTCCACCTCTGCGGCGATGAGCCGCGCAGCGTCCAGTGCGTCGGGATCGCCTAGCTGGTGGCGCATCAGGAGCGCCCTGGCCGCCATCTCTCGCATTCCCGTTCGTCCCGCCAGCGAGCGGAGGTCCTCGACCAGCGACTCTGCTTTGCGGGACTCCGCTCTGACGGCGACCTGCGCCAGCGCCTCGAGCGCATATGCCTCGCCCCACACCCAGGCGTCGGTGGTCCGGCCCGCGCGCTGGCGCGCGTCCTCGAGCTGCCGTAGCGCGGCAGCCGTGTTTCCGTTCTGCTCCTCGATCAGGCCGAGGCCACGGCAGGCGAAGCCCTCCCAGCAGGGGTCCCGGAACTCGCATGCGAGCGCGAAGGCGTATTCGAGCCGCTCACGCGCCGCGTCGAGCTCACCCCGAGCCAGGTCAACTTCCGCGACGAGCGATTCGGGCCATGCCGCGAAGGCAAGCCACTCCGCTTCCTTGACGGCCTCGAGCGAGCGCTCGCCGTCGATCCTGGCTCCGTCGAGGTCCCCGGTGAGAAACCGCGACCGCCCGGACACGACAAGCGCATGCGCACTTCGCTTGGGATCGCCTGCCGCAAACGCGAGCTCCGCGCCGCGGACGGCGAGGCGAAGCGCAGTCGCGTGCGCGCCGACGTCGGCCGCGGCCACCGCCCGGATCGTCTCGATCGCCGAGAGCTGGGCGTCACTCTGGGCCAAGGTGGCGGCGCGGGCGAGATGCGTGGCACTGCGCCCGTATCGCCCCGCAAGGAAATCCACGAAGCCGAGCTCGCGCGTCGCGCCCGCCTCCACCTCCGGCATGTTCTCCTCCTGCGCGAGCAATGCCGCGCGGCGGAGGAGGGCCGCCCCCTCTTCGTCGCGCCCGCGCACGCCGTGCACCAGCGTGGAGCCCAGCGCAAGCAGAGCCTCGGCCTCCTGCTCCCGCGCACCTGCTTCGTGTGCCAAATGCGCGGCGCGGCGAAGGCTCGCAAGGCCGGTGTCGACTGCCCCGACAGCCGCCGCCGCTTCGCCTGCCTCGATCAGAGCGCCCGCGGCGTGGCGGACGGAGAGGCCGGTGGATGGGGGCTCCGCGTCTGCGCTCTCCTCCTCCGCGGCCTCCGCCAACGACTCGGCGGGCTCACGCCCAAGCTCGTCGCGGAAGAGGGCGCGGCAGGCTTCGAGCTGCCGCTTGGCCGAGGCTGCATCGCCCGCCTGCGAATAGGCGCGAATCAAAAGCTCGTGAAAGTTTTCGTCGTAGTTGTCGAGCTCGACCAGCCGGCGAGCGAGCGGCAGAGCATCTTTAGGACGCCGGTCAGCCAGGCGGTCCAGGGCCGCCTCGTGAAGGGCCGCTGACGCTGCGCCGACGAGCCGGCGGCGCTCGTGCGCGAGCCACTCGTCGAAGGCGGGGGAGGGGTCGAAGCGCATCCCTTCCAGCAGCTCGCGCCCGAGCCCGGGCAGCGCGAGCGCCTCCTGCGGCGTTCCGCGGACGAGGACGTCCACATCCACCCGGTCGGCGGGATCGAGAGCCAATGCGGCGCTTCGTGCGCCCAGCACGTCCTTGCCGAGGGCTCGCCGCAGCTCGGAGAGGTTCCAGCGAAGTGAGCGCAGGGGATCAGCGGCGTCCGCGAAGAGCAACTCAGCCAGGTGCTGGCGCGACGGATTTCGCAGCTCGCTCAGGACCAGGTATGCGAGGAGACCCCACGCCTTCTGCCCGCGGACCGCCGCGGCGGCCTCGCCGTCGCGGCGGATCTCGGGGCTCCCAAGTAGCTGGATCTCAAGCATCCGCGGTCGATTATCCGCTAGGGCGTTTGAGAAGGCGTTTGAACGTGCACGACCTCCCAATCCGATGTAGGGTTGCGCCGTGCGCCGCTTCGGGCTCTTTCCGACCATCTACATCGTTATCGGCCTGCTGGTCGCGGGCAGCGTGATCGGTGACGAGCGCAACTACTTCAACGATCTCGACAGCCTCGAAGCGATCATCGAGATGCTGCTCGCGGTCTTGCTCTGGCCGCTGGTTCTCCTGGGCGTGAGCCTCGACATCGGCGGCGGTGGCGACGCCGGCGCCGGCGGAGATGCCGGTGGCGGAGAGACCGAGGGCAGCGGTGGCTCCGAAGGCGGCGGCGGCTCGGAAGGCGGCGGATCCGGGGCCAACAGCTAGCGGCTTGCGCTCGCGCGCACTGGGATCCGCAGTTCTGATCACCTCCCTCGCCTGCCTCGGAGCGGGGTGCGGCGAAGGAGAGGACGTCTCGCCCAGCTTCGAGGACCGGGTTCCGCCTGGGCTCGAGCTGAGCACTGCCCAGCGGGTGCTCGAGTGGGGCGAGAGCACGAGGCTCGAGGGACGGCTGACGCAAGGCGATGAGGAGCTTTCGGGCGAGACCGTGGTGCTCGAAGCCGACCCCTATCCGTTCCAGGGCGACTTCGAAGAGCTCGAAACGATCGAGACGGACGAGGATGGCGGGTTCGAGTTCGAGGCGAGCCCCGAGGCCAACACCGCCTACCGCGTTGCTGCCGGCGAGCTCTCGGAGACCACTTCCCCGGACCATCTCGTCTTCGTCGAGCCCCGGAGGGAGCTCGAGGTCGAGCCCGCCGGCGGTGGCACCCGCTACACGACGGTGTTCCGCCACCCCGACGAGCGCTCGATCCAGGGCTCGAGCTTCTTCTCGTACGCGTCAGCCATTGCCGACGCCGAGGCGACGGGCAAGCTCAACTTCATCCAGGTGGACCGGATCGAGCAGACAAGGCCCGGATTGAGCGAGGCGTCGATCGTCCTGCCGTTCGCGGCGGAGGAGATCCGCTACTCGTCCTGCGTGAGCTACACCGGCGATTCGGGCATGGGCTCGCCGAACACGAGGTGTTCCCAGTCGAGCATCCCGACGAGATAGTTGCCAAACGTCCAGCGGTAGGTCCTATAGCCACCAGCGTTGGACGTTTCGTCAGTTTGGGAGGCCGCGGACGCGCTCGCAGGAGGGCTTAACCGTGTCCTCCCCATCGCCCTTGGCCATGTCCTTGGACCCCGGGCCGCAGATGAGCGTGTCGACTCCAGGCCCGCCGCTGAGGTGGTCGTGGCCGGGTCCGCCCAACAGGCGGTCGGTGCCCTGGCCCCCGGCCAGCCGGTCGCGGCCCTTCTGGCCGTAGAGGCAGTCGTTGCCCTTCGCGCCCTGGAGCCGGTCGCGGCCATCTCCGCCGCGGATCGCGTCGCCGGAGGAGGAGGGCGGCAGCGTCATCGGTGTGTCGCGACCGGTGCCGCCTTGCTGAGGCAGGGTGCAGTTGCCGCCGGGCGGGGGCCCGCCGCTCGTATCGAAGGCGTCGGCCACGAACGAATAGGGGACCGGCCCACCGTCGGGCGCCATGTTCGGACAGCCGGCGCGCATGTCATCGCAGACTTGGTCCGCGCCGCCGGCGTCCGTGAAGTCGAAGCGTGAGCGGAAGTAGAACGAGAAGACGTTCGGGTCCGAGTTCTGATCCACCGCCGCGCTCGGCGCGTCGTCGCGCCAGCGATCGGTGAGGAGACGGGCGTCGGCGTCTTCCTCGCAAGCGGTCGGGTTCGCCTCGCCGGGGCACTTCACGTACTTGTCGAACCAGGCGGTCGTGTACCAGGCGGCGAGGTCGTTGCCGCGAAGCGTCGCGGCGCCGAGCGGGAGCGGGGTGAAGCTGCCGGGGATGAAAGCGGCCTCGAAATGGGTGCCGCCCCGGATGTTCACCTGCATCGAATCGACGTCCGCGGCTTGATACTCGAGGAAGGCGCCGGTGCGGCCCTGCGGATCGGGATCCGAGGTAAACGGCGTTTGGGTGATCCCGTAGTCGTTCGAGACGCCGAGTGCGGGCTTCGTAATCGTCGCGTCCGTGCGGGTGTTAGGAGCCGAGGCGCAGTCCGAGACCTTGTCGGCGCCGCGCAGGTTGTCCCAGCCGACGATCGCGTCTACGCGTGGGTCCTTCTGGCCGACGAACGAGACGGCGGAGGCGCCGAGCGACTGGCCGGCGACCCCGATGCGGTCGGAATCGACCAGCTCCCAGAAGGGGTTGAACGCGGCGTTGAGGCCGTCGTCGACACGGCGCTCCTGCTTGTCCGCGTGGCTGGTGCCAGTCGTGCAGCTGACCCGCGGCACGTACGGGGCAGCCTCGGTCGAGAGCATGAAGTCGAGCGCCTCCTCCGTGCCGTCGACGAAGTTCGACGGCTGCTGGGCAGGCACGTTCTCGTTTTCGTCAACGCCCTCGCCCATGGTGTCCGAGCGGCTCTGGCCCTGGGTGTCGTAGGTCATGACGACGTAGCCGTGGGACGCGAGAGTTGCGGCCAAGCCCCAGTAAAGGGTCTCAGGCGCTTGGACGGAGCCGCTTGTCACGACGATCGCCGGTCGCTCAGCCGGACCTTCCTCAGTCGCCCACACGTTGCCCGAGATCGTCGCGCCTGAGCGTGCCGTGTAGAGCACCGGGGTGCGCGTGCCGGCCGTGCCGTTCCAGTCGTAGAAGCGGACGTCGCCAGAGCACTGCTGCTTTCGCTGAAAGCAGACGTTGCCGAAGAAGTTCCGGCGATCCTCGAGATCAGCGGTGGACTCGAGCGCCTGAATGTCGACGAGGTCGATGTTGTCCTGCACCGACTGCTGGGTGAGGCGCGTCTGGAACTCAGGCGTGAGCACGATGTGCTCGTTTCGTTCGTTGATCTTCGCGAAGTTCTTTGCCTCGAGCTCGGGATCGAAGGCTTGAGCGATCGTAGGCATGACGAGCGTCACGGCGCATGCCAGTACTGCCACGATCCGTCCCCTCGGCGAAATCCCCTTCACGCATCCATAATGAATGACGGAGCGACAGTACGCGCCGGTGGGGGTGAATCCGTCGGCTTCCGTGCCTAGGGTTAGGTGATGCCGCGAAACACCGCATACGTCTGCCAGTCCTGCGGGCACGAGGCGCTCCGCTGGGCGGGTCAGTGCGCGGGGTGCGGCGAGTGGAACACCCTCGTCGAGGCGCCACGGGAGCCGGCTAAGTCCGCACCCGGCGCGAGAACGGCACGTGGGAAGGGCGCGGCAGCGAAGCCGGTCGCGCTTCGCGACGTCTCGGCGCCTCAGACCGAGCGCCTCGGCACCGGCATCGACGAGCTTGACCGGGTGCTCGGTGGCGGCCTCGTGCCGGGCTCGCTCGTCCTCCTGGGCGGCTCGCCGGGCATCGGTAAGTCGACGCTGACCGGGATGGCGCTCGGGAACATGGCGGCAGCGGGACGCAGCACGCTTTATGTCTCCGGCGAGGAGTCGGCGGCTCAGGTGCGGATGCGAGCCCAGCGCCTCGGCGACGGTGCGCTGAGCGTCCCCGCGGTCACCGAGACCTCGCTCGAGAACGTGCTCGCGACTCTCGAAGCAGAGCGGCCTGACGCGTGCGTCATCGACTCGATCCAGACCCTCCACGCCGAGGGAATGACGGGCGCTCCTGGCTCGGTCGGCCAGGTGCGCGAGGCGGCCAACGCGATCCTCGAGGTCGCAAAGCGGATCGGCTCGGCCGTGATCCTGGTCGGGCACGTGACCAAGGAGGGTGCCGTGGCGGGACCACGGGTCCTCGAGCATCTCGTCGACTGCGTGCTCTTCTTCGAGGGTGAGCGCGAGCGGAGTTTCCGGACGCTGCGTGCGCTCAAGAACCGCTTCGGCGCGACCAGCGAGGTCGGAGTCTTCGAGATGCGGGGCGGCGGGCTCGTCGAGGTCGAGGACCCCTCGGCGCGCTTCGTCGGCGAGGCGTCGGCTGCGCCGGGCTCGTGTGTCCTCTGCTCGATGGAGGGAACGCGCCCGTTGCTGGTAGAGGTGCAGGCGCTCGTAGCGCCCACCGAGATCGTTCCACCGCGCCGCGTGGCGAACGGCGTCGACCGTAACCGCCTGGCAATGATCCTTGCCGTGCTCGCCCGCCACGGTGGACCGGGGCTCGCGAGCGCCGACGTGTTCGTGAACATCGCCGGGGGAGTACGCGTGGATGAGCCGGGCGCCGATCTCGCGGTTGCGCTGGCGGTCGTCTCGGCGCATCGCGGCGAGCCTCTGGCTGACGCGTCGGGCACGCCACTCGCCTGCTTCGGCGAGGTCGGCCTGACGGGCGAGCTTCGCTCGGTCGGTCACGCCGATCGCCGCCTGGCGGAGGCCGCGAAGTTCGGCCTCACGCCGGTCCTGGGACCTGCCGAGCGCGAGCCGATGAAGGGCCTCGCACCTCAGGCGACGATCCGAGCGGCGCTGGCCGCGGCGCTTGGCCGCAGCAGCGCCGCCCAGGCCGCCTGAGCTACGCCCGGGTCCCCACCGCGACCAGATACTCCTGCGCGAAGCGGGCGTCCTCGGCGGTGCCGCGGTTCCACTCATCGCAGAAGCTGTCGAGCGCTTTATCGAGCTCGCCCTCGCGGCCGTCCTTCTCCGCGTTGGCTCGAGCGGCGATCGTGGGGCCGTAGCGCTCCTTGAAATGCTCGCCGTAGTCGTGCGGCTTGTCGAACGCCGTGATGTCGAGGTCCTCGCGCTCGAGCGTCCGCCAATCCACGCGGTCGCCGAAGAGCTCACGCATGTGATCTTCCGAGCCCCAAAGCGGCGGCGGCTGGGCACCGGGGGGAGGCGGGGGCATGAACTGACCCATCGTCTTGAACAGGACGCCGATCATGCCTTCGGGCGTCCAGTTGAGCATTCCGATGGTGCCGCCCGGCTTGCAGACACGGACCAGCTCGTCGGCGACGTCCTGGTGGTGCGGAGCGAACATCGCTCCGATCGAGGACATGACGACGTCGAACGACTCGTCTTCGAACGGCAGGTTCTCGGCGTCGGCCTCGACCCAGTCGAGCTCGATGCCGTCCGCCTCCGCGCGCTCCTTCCCGGCCGCCAGCAGCTCAGGCGTCAGATCGCTGGCCGTGACCTTCGCCCCCTGCTGCGCCGCTGGGATCGAGGCATTTCCTGTGCCGGCGGCGACGTCGAGGACTGTCATCTCTGATTCGATCCCGCACGCCTCCACGAGCCGCGGTCCGAGCGGCAAAAGAAAGGTCTCGACCATCGACGGATAGTCGCCCGACGCCCACATCTTCTTGTGGCGGGCCTTGAGCTCGGAGTCTGGGGTCGCGGTTGACATGGGGCCTCCTCTGGGTTGGCAACTGTTTCGAGCAGCCTAGACCGGGAGCGTTTGAGCAGTCGTTTGAGAGCGCGATTGACAGGCCATGAGACGTATGCGAGGGTGAGGCGTGGTGAGGTCCAAGGCGGGGAGAGTTTCGGCAACGGCTGTGATCGCGTGCACGATTTGTGCCGGTGTGGCTGCCGGTGCCACGAACGATGCCGAGTTCGGCGTTGTCAAGACCTTTACCGTGAATCCGTCTCAGGTGAAGGGGGCCGTGACGCTCTGTCCCGACGGCACGCGGGCGCTGTCGGGTGGAATTGTCCAGTCCGGATCCGCAACCGAGGCCAGCCTCCGTGAGAGCGGCCCGGTCAGCGATCCGGATGACGAATACGGCGCGGAGACGGGGGAGAGGCCGATCGGATGGGTCGCCTCGATTTCGGGAGCTGCAAGTCCTGCCACCTTCAAGGTCTTCGTCGTCTGCGCGCGTGCGAACGTAACCCTGGCCGTGAGGCACTTCACCGGCACGACTTTCCGTGAGCATCGCGAGGAGGTGAAGTGCCCTGGATCGAGGCGGGCGGTAGGCGGTGGCGCGCTTCAGCAGGGAGCACCTGGCTTCGACTATGTGACCGAGTCCGCTCCGATCGTGAGCGGGGAAGGGTTCAGTGCGATCAGGTCTGGGAGCGTGCCAACGGGGTGGCGCGCCACGTTCGCCGCGCAGGAGTCGCGCGACGAGTTCAAGGTCGTCGCGGTCTGCACCAAGCGGACCGACGCCACGATGAAGGTCGCGACCGAGCACCCTCCCGAGGAAGGGCTGTCGCAAAACGAAGCCCGCTGCAACGGTGCGCAGCGTGCGCTCGGCGGCGGCGTCCTTCACAAAGGACCGACAAGCCCCTTCAACGTGATCGCGGCAACGGGCCCTCTCGACGAGAGCATGACGGCGACGCAGACCGCCCTCGGCGACGTTCCCAAGTACTGGTACGCCGCAATGAACTTCCTCGGGAACGCGTCGGCATACAAGACGATCGCGATCTGCGAGTAGCCACCGCCCCGGACTCGCTTGACAAAGCGCTTTCCGATCTATCCACACGGATTTAACTCCGGCTTAACTTGCAGGCGCTTTGTGTCATCCTTGAGTGAGCGATGGCGCTTCCTCCCGTGGATGAGAAGAACGAGCTGGAAGCGCGACAGGACCCGCGCCTCCTGCGTGCGCTCGACACCGTAGCGCCCGGAACTCCGCTTCGCGAGGGCATCGACAACATCGTCCACGCCCGCACCGGCGGCCTGATCCTCGTCGGCGATCCCGAGGAAGTCTCGTTCATGTTCTCGGGCGGGATCAGGCTCGACGTCGATTACTCGCCCGCGCTCCTCTACCAGCTCGCAAAGATGGACGGGGCGATCGTCCTCGAGCCTGAGAGCTACCGGATCATGTGGGCGAACGTGCAGCTCATGCCGGACCCCACGATCCTCTCGATGGAGACTGGCACGCGGCACCGCACGGCTGAGCGCGTCTCGAAGCAGTCGAAGGCGCTGGTCATCGCGATCTCCCAGCGCCGTGACGTCGTCTCGCTCTACGTCGAGGGGATCAAGTACATCCTCGAGGAGATCCCGAGGGTGCTCTCCAAAGCAAACCAGGGCCTCGCAACGCTCGAGAAGTACCGCGCTCGCCTCGACCAGGTCTCAGCCCGCCTCACCCAGATCGAGTTTCAGGGCGGCGCCGTCCTTCACGACGTCCTTTCGGTCCTTCAGCGCCTCGAGCTCGTAACGCGCATGGCGGCCGAGGTCGAGCGATGGATCATCGAGCTCGGCGCCGAGGGTCGTCTGATCGAGATGCAGCTCGAAGAGCTCGTCCACGGCGTCTTCGCCGAGCGCGCGGCCCTCATCCGCGACTACGCCGTCGCAGACTCCGAGCCCGAGCTCGAACGCGCGACGACGGGTCTGGCGGAGCTCGGCCACCACGACCTCCTCGACTTCGGTCGCCTCGCCGAACACCTCGGCTACGACCGCAAGACGAACACCCTTGACTTCCATGTAGAACCGCGAGGCTTTCGCGCGCTTTCCCGCGTGCCGAGGCTTCCCCGCCTGGTGGCTCAGAAGATCGTCGGCCGGTTCGGCGATCTCGAGGCCATCCTCTCGGCCACGGATAACGACCTGGCCGCGGTGGACGGAGTGGGGGAGGCTCGCGCGAGCGAGATCCGAGAAAGCCTTCGCCGGACCGAAGAAGTCGACGCCGTCGACCGCCAACCATGAGCCAACGACGCGCACGCGGAAGCGGGCGCACCCCAAAAGGAGGACCCCATTCCTGAACTAGCTACGGAGGACCCGGTCGAGCTCGAGGCAGAGCTGGCCCCCGTCGAGAAGTGCACGTTCGAAGAAGGCGACCACGTCGTCTACCCGCACCACGGAGCCGGAGTCGTGCTTCGGAAGGAAGCCAAGGAGCTTCTCGGGGAAAACCGTGACTATCTGACGATCAAGATCCTTCACAACGACATGACCGTGATGGTTCCGTGCGAGAACGCGCACCTCGCCGGCCTTCGCCGTGTGATCGATCCCAAGCAGGTCGAAGAGGTCATCGCCGTCCTGACCGGCGAGCTCTCCGACATGCCGAAGAACTGGAACCGCAGGTTCAAGTACAACCGCGAGAAGATCAAGACAGGCAACATCTTTGAGATCGCCGAGGTGGTCCGAAACCTCGCGATCCGCGAGATGGACAAGGGCCTCTCGACCGGCGAAAAGCAGATGTACACGCGCGCCAAGAAGATCCTCGCGTCCGAGTTCATGTACGCGCTCGACAAGGACGAGGATGGGGCCGAGGAGTATCTCGACGAGCTCCTCGAGGACCGCTTCGCCGAAGCAACTGTCTGAGCGGACAAGACGTGGGCGCTGAGGCGCTCTCGACGGCCGTGATCGCGGCCGCCGGCTCGGGGGAGAGGCTCGGAGCCGGCGGCCCGAAGGCCTTGGCCGAGGTGGGGGGAAGGCCGATGCTCGCGTGGTCTTTGGAGGCGTTGGAGGAGGCCGAGCTCCGTTGGCCGCGTGGTGATTGCAGCGCCGACAGGGCGTGAGGAGGAGGTGCGCGCGATCGCCGGGGAGGCAGCGGTGGTCGCGGGTGGCGACTCTCGCTCGGAATCCGTCGCGAACGCGCTGGCGGAGGTCGATTCGGAGCTGGTCGTAGTGCACGACGCCGCTCGGCCGCTTGCACCGCCGCAGCTTTTCGATGCCGTCGTTGAGGAACTGGCGAGCGATTCTGAATGCGACGCGCTCGTCGCAGCTTCACCCGTGCCCGACACGCTCAAGCGGGCGCTTGCGGGCCGGGTTATCGAGACGGTGCCGCGGGATGAGCTGTGGGCTGTACAGACGCCTCAGGCGTTTCGAACGGCGGCACTAAAGGGGGCGCTCGATGTGGATCCGGAAGCTCTTGCCAATGCAACTGACGACGCGAGTCTCATCGAAGCCGCGGGAGGCGTGGTGCGCTTGTTCCCGTGGGACGAGCCGAACCCGAAAGTGACCACGCAAGCCGATCTCAGCGTTGCCGAAGCGCTGCTCCGAGGTCGACGGAAGGGTTAAGCCGATATAGGCGGCTCAAGTCTTCCGACGACTCAGCGCTTGGCCGGTAGGCCCGCCGCCTTTCGCCCCTCGTCGCCTCGGTGCTTTTCCTTCCGGCGCACGTAGAGGACGCGCTGGATGAAGAGGGTTGCGACCCCTGCGGCGACGATCGCCGTGAGGTTGAGCGCGAGCTGGCCCATCGCCCCCAGCCACTCGTCGGTGTCGCCCAGGGCGGCCGCCACGCCGATGTTGGCCGCTGCGGGAATCGTCGTCACGGAAATGAGCACGCCGACCAAAGCTCCGGACTTTGCCGAGGTGAGTGAGAGGATTCCGGCGATACCTGCCAGTGCCGCGACGATGACGGAGAACTCGTCGGGGCTTGCGATGAAGTCGGTGAAGGGGTGATTCTCCTGCGAGAAGTTGTCGGGCACGAGATCAGCGAGATCGAGCAGGAGCGTCAGGGCGAACGAGCATGTGATGGCCAGCGGGAACCCGACGGCAAGCGCCATGAGGGACCGCCTGGCGACGTCGCGTCGCTTGTGGACCAGCGCCACGCACAGGCCGGCGAGCGGTCCGAACTCGGGCCCGACGACCATCGCCCCAATGATCAGGATGAGCTGGTCGGTCAAGATGCCGACGGCCGCGATCAGCGTCGCGACGACCATGAACGCGAGAAAGCTGGCCGAGAGCTCGACGTTTTCGGAGGTCCGGGACTCCACCTCCTCCCACACCACCGCGTCCGAGGGCAGCCCGGCCGCGGCCTTTTCGGCGGCGACCGCCACCTCCGAGATCTGCGAATCGATGTCCTCGATGGCGATCGAGCCGCACTTGTGGATCCCGATCTCCTTGAGGTCGGCGATCACGACGCTGGCGTCCTCCCGGGCGACGTCGCAGAGGATCGCGTGGCCGGCGGGCTTTCGCGCCGCGTCCTCGAGGACGATGATGTTGTAGACGGAGTCCGTGTTCTCGAACAGCGCCAGCGCCTTCTTCGCCTCGGCGTCGGGCGCCACGATCCGCAAATGGACCATCGCCCAAACGTAAAGGGTGTCAGCCACTCTTTAGGTTTGGGTCTGTGCTTACGGACTATCACCTCCACCTCCGGCCGGATGACGCAGGCACCGACGCTGCGGACTACTTCACGCAGGAGAACGCCGACCGCTACCTGGAGGCGGCCGCCGAGGCGGGGATCTCGGAGCTCGGCGTCTCCGAGCACATCCATCGCTTCACCGATGCGCTCGAGATCTGGGATCACGAGTTCTGGCGCGAGAACGCGATGGACGACATGAGCGAGTACCTCGAGTTCGCGCGCTCGGCCGGGCTTCGCGCGGGGATCGAGATGGACTGGGTCTCCGGGCGCGAGGACAAGATCGCGAACGTGCTCGACCGCCATGAGCTCGACTACGTGGTCGGCTCGGTCCACTTCATCCGCGACAAGGCGGTTGACGACGACGCCTTCGACGTATGGGAGGAGGTCGCCGACCCAGACAAGGTCTGGGCGCTCTATTTCGAGACGTTTGCGGAGGGTGTTGCGACCGGCATCTTCGACATCTGCGCCCATCCCGATCTGGTGAAGGTCTGGGGCGAAGGGCGCCCCGCGCCCCGGCGCGATCCGCGCTTTCACTACGAGCCGCTGGTGCAGGCGATCGCGGATTCGGACACGGCGGTAGAGGTGTCCACCGCGGGGCTCCGGAAGCCCGTCGGCGAGCTCTATCCGGCCGAAGCATTCGCCGAGATGTGCGTGGACGCGGGCGCCGCCTTCGCGCTCTCAAGCGACGCACACGTGCCGGAGCACGTCGGCTTCGAGTACGGGCGTGCCGTCGAGGCGATGCGCGGCTGGGGCGTCACCCAGATCGCGGTCTTCGAGGGCAGGGAGCGGCGTCTGGAGGAAATCGGTTGAGCGCTCGCGTCGGCATCGGCTACGACTCCCATCGCTTCGCCGAGGAGGGCGGGCGTCTCATCCTCGGCGGAGTCGAAGTGCAGCATGCGCGTGGCCTCGAGGGGCACTCGGACGCGGACGTCGTCGCGCACGCGGTCACCGATGCCGTGCTTGGCGCCGCGGGGCTCGGCGATATCGGCACGCACTTCCCGCCCTCGGAGGATGAGTGGCGTGACGCGGACTCGATCGAGCTCCTGAGAACCGCGGTGTCGATGGTTTCCGGCTCCGTCGTGAACGCGGACGTGACCGTGATCTGCGAAGAGCCGCGCCTCGGCGAGCATCGCCCCGAGATGGAGCGCGTTCTGTCGGAGGCCGCCGGCGCGCCGGTGAGCGTCAAGGCCACCTCGAACGAGGGCATGGGCTGGATCGGCCGCGGCGAGGGCATCGCGTGCCTGGCGGTGGCCCTGGTGTCAGGCACCTCATGAAACGCTCATGTTCAACCCAGAGCGGATGAATAGAGGTGCCTGACACCAAGCCAGACACCAACCGCATAAGCTGGCGCGCGTGATCAAAGAGCGCTTGGGAAAGGTTCAGGTGGGCTCGCTCGGCCTCCTGCCCGACGTCCCGTTCAACGTCAAGGTCCTCATCGACGCGGGCGTCGTGAGACCCACGCGTCCCGACCGGCTCGCGGGCGTCCTTCGCGAGCTGCGCCGCTGGGGCGCCTCGCCCGCGGCGGGGGTTGGGGCTGCGGCGATCCGCTACCCCGGCGAGACGATGATCATCGACGAGATCGGCGAGCTCACGTTCTCCGAGGTGCAGGAGCGCTCGAACAAGCTCGCGAACGCCTTTGCCGAGGAGGGGATCTCGGAAGGAGATGGCGTGGCCATCCTCGCCCGCAACCACCGTTTCTTCATCGAAACGGTGCTTGGCGCGTCGAAGCTCGGGGCGAACTGCCTCTTCATGAACACGATGTTCTCCGGGCCACAGCTCGTCGACGTTCTCGAGCGAGAGGACCCGAAGGCAGTCGTTTACGACGAGGAGTTCCTCGGTGTGATGGAGAAGGCCGACGTCGAGCTCAAGCGTTTCGTCGCATGGAAGGACGAAGGCGAGACGGACGATCCCACCATCGAGTCGCTCATCGAGGCAACCGGCGACGCGTCAGAGCCCAAGCCGCCCGAGAAGTCGTCGAAGTTCGTGGTCCTCACTTCGGGCACGACCGGCACCCCGAAGGGGGCTCAGCGGAGCCAGCCCGACACGCTGGGGCCGATCGCTGCGCTGCTCGAGAAGATCCCGCTCAAGGCACGTGAGACGACGGTGATCGCAGCCCCGCTCTTTCACTCGTGGGGCTTTGCGCACTTCTCCATCGGGCTTTCGCTCTCTTCCACCTACGTGCTGCGGCGCAAGTTCGACCCTGAGGCGACTCTAGAGCTGGTCGCCGAGAACAAGGCCTCGGCGCTGATCGTCGTGCCGGTGATGATGCAGCGCATCCTCCAGCTCGATGACGAGGTGATCGAGAAGTACGACCTGTCTTCGCTCAAAGCTACCTGCGCGTCGGGCTCGGCGCTACCCGGAGAGCTTGCGACGGAGTGGATGGACGCCACCGGCGACAACCTCTACAACCTCTACGGCTCGACCGAGGTCGCGTGGGCGACCATCGCGACGCCAGGGGATCTTCGCGACGCGCCCGGGACGGCGGGACGCATCCCGCACGGCACGGAGCTCAAGATTTATGACGACGACGGCAAGGAGCTGCCTCAGGGCGAGACCGGACGCATCTTCGTAGGCAACGAGATGAAGTTCGAGGGCTACACCGGAGGCGGGAACAAGGACGTCATCGACGGCCTTCTCAGCTCCGGCGACGTCGGGCACCTCGACTCAGAGGGGCGGCTCTTCATCGACGGCCGTGACGACGAGATGATCGTCTCGGGCGGCGAGAACGTCTTCCCGCGTGAGGTCGAGGATCTCCTGGCCGGCCACAGCTCCGTAGAAGAGGTCGCCGTGCTCGGCGTCGACGACGAGAAGTTCGGCCAGGCGCTCAAGGCGTTCGTGGTCGGCTCGATCTCGGAAGACGAGGCCAAGCAGCACGTCAAGGAGAACCTCGCGGGCTACAAGGTCCCGCGCGAGGTCGTGATCATGGACGAGCTGCCGCGAAACGCCACGGGCAAGGTCCTGAAGCGCGAGCTGGAAGAGGATGATGAGGAATCGAGCGAGTCAGATGGCTCCGACGACGCTGGTTCCGAAGAGGATTCCTCTGACACCTAGCGGGTAGCCACGCCGCATGCCACCACGCGGAGTGAAGAAGGGCACCAAGCGCGCCCGTCAGTACGAGCACGTCAAGAAGTCCCAAAAGGATCAGGGCGCGTCCGAATCAAAGGCCGAGGAAGTGGCCGCCCGGACCGTGAACAAGGAGAAGGCACGGAAGGGCGAATCTCAAACGGCCTCAAAGACCTCGACGCAGGACAAGTCGTCGGGCAAGCGCGGGGGCCAGCGCTCAGGTACGAACAAGCCGAAGGGCCGGACGAAGGACCAGCTCATGAACGAGGCCAAGAAGATGAACGTCGAAGGCCGCTCCTCGATGTCGAAGAGCCAGCTTCAAAGGGCCGTCGACGGCAGGAAGAGCTAGGCCCTAAGCCTCAGCCTTCTCGGCGCCGGCCGCTACGCGTTGCCGGCGCTCGGATTCCACGAGCCGCTTGAACTGCTGAAGCGAGACGCGAAGGTGCTTCGAGAGCGCGGGTGCGGAGACGCGCTCCGAGAGCCATCCCGTCAAGCCCCCGCCGGCGACCCCGTACTGATAGCGGAACTCGACCTTCGTCGAAGAGTTGCCAACGGGTCGCAAGCGAAAGCGGCCACGCTGATCAATGCCGGTGACCGAGCTCCACGCCATGTCGTTCGGCTCGTCCCACTCAACCATCTCAATCAGGCCGCCCACCTCTGCGGAGCCGACCTTGATCAGCATGCGCCGCCGGGCACCGAGGCCGCTCGTCGCCTCGCCCTCGGCGTCCCAGCGGGTGATGCCGGACATGAACCGGTCCCAGGCGTCCAGATCTTCGAGATAGCTCCACACCACGCGGGGCGGAGAGCCGACGACGACGCATTCCGAAAGCCTCATCAGCCGATGATCGGGTAGCGCCGCTCTGCGGCGAGGCCGTCAAGCGCATCCTGCATCTGGGATGTCACGTGCTCATAGACCTCGTCGATGTCCGGCTCGTCGCCGAACTCCTCCCGGACGTGAAGCGCCGGAAGCACCTCGCTCGTCATCTTCGCCGGGAGCGGGATGCGCGGCAAGAAGTCGCCGATTGTCAAGCCCCACGGAGGCGCGATCAGGATCGGCAGAACCTTCAGCCGTGCGGTGCGGTCGAGACGAAGGAGCTTCGCGAGCCATGCGCCCCGATCGAGCCAGAGCGCGGTCTCCTGCCCGCCGATCGTTACCACGGGGACGATCGGCACATCCTTTTCGAGCGCCAGGCGAATGAATCCCCGCCGCCCGCCGAAGTCGATCTTCGAGCTCTGCCAGCTCGGCCGGTGGACTTCCCAGTCGCCTCCCGGGAAGACCAGGACGGCGGCGCCGGCATCGAGCGCCGCCAGCGCGTTCTCATGCGACGCGGCGACGGTTCCGAATTTGCGCAAGAACGGGCCGAGCGGCGAAGCGAGAACGAGGTTGTGGGCGAGCTGATGGAACCTGCGCTCGACGCCGAAGTAGGTCGAGAACGCCAGGGTGAAGAAGATCGTCTCGGGCGACATGTTGCCGCCGGTGTGGTTGCCCACCAGAAGCACCGGTCCCGTCTCGGGCACGTTCTTGAGGTGGCGGACCTCGGCGCGGTACCAGATCGTCGCCATGAGCCACGAAAGCGGCAGGTTCTCGCGGATGTAGTCGGGATCGCGATCGTCGAGGTTTGCCTGGAGGCGCCTCGCGAGCGACCGTCCCGCACTGCTGAGCGCGCGGCCTGCCATGCGCTGCCCGAGCCGCACCGTCTCGCCGGTCGCACGGCCGATCGAGTCGGCGAGGCCGTCGGAGGTTCCGCGCGCCGAGACCCGCGGTCCATCGCCGTTCGTGGCGGCGTGGTGCCCGTTCGTCGACACGCTCGATGCGGGCTTGGGCGTGGAGGCCATATTTCGATTCTATGCCCCGCGGGCCCAGTAGGGCCGATGGCGTACTGTATGAGTGAGGTGGCACACCGTCTTAAACCAAGCATGGTCGCGCCGCTGGCCGTTGTGGCTTCGAGTTTCGCGGGGGTCATGGCCTTGATGCTCTCGTTGGGCGGAGGGGCAGAAGCGAGTGCCCCTCGCGCTGAGACCTTCAGCGGAACGTGCGAAATGAGCGGTGAGATTCTTCACGAGCCGCCGCTCACAAACGCGCCCGCGCCCACACAGGTACGCGGCAGCTTCACCGGCACCTGCTCGGGAGAGCTCACGAATCGGCGCGGCCGCACTCGTCAAATCGAGGGCGCGCCCGGTGCTTACAAGGCCCGACCCACCGGCGAGCTCTCCTGCCTTGGCGGAACCGCCACCGGGAAAGGACGCATAATCGTTCGCCGCAAGCGCTTCGGCCGCAAGAAAGTGATCGAGGTCAGCCTCACGGAGCGTCGGACGCCCGGGGTGGCCGAAGTTACGCTGGAGGGTGCCGCCGGCGGGACGGCGAGCCTCACCGGCACAGTGAGTCCTGGTGAGCTGGTGAATGCCGGCGAACGGTGCAGCGGCTCGGGCCTGCGGCGTCTGCGGGGGGATGGACGCATCGCAAGCCCTGGCATCTCGGGTTAAGCGCCACTTTCATTCCTTCGACCTAGGATGGGCCGCGTGCGCGAGGTGCGGATCAAGGACACGCTTTCGGGTGAGGTGCGGGTGCTCGAGCCTCGCGAGGCCGGCAAGGCCGGGATCTACGCCTGCGGGCCGACCGTGTACGGCCGGATCCATATCGGCAACGCTCGTCCCTACGTCGTCTTCATGCTGCTCGGCCGGCTCTTGCGCCACGTCGGCTACGAGACCACAGTCGCCATGAACGTGACCGACGTGAACGACAAGATCTACGACGCGGCCAAGGAGCTCGGCGTGCCCTCGGCAGAGCACGCGGCCGAGATGACGCGGCTCTACTTCGAGGACACCGGCCTGCTCGGCCTCGGGCGTCCTGACTCGGAGCCGCTTGCCAGCGAAACGGTGCCGGAGATCATCGAGATGATCACAGCCCTGATCGAGCGAGGGCATGCCTACGAGTCTGGTGGCGACGTCTACTTTCGCGTGCGGAGCTTCGACGGCTACGGAAAGCTCTCGAACCGCGATCCGGACGAGATGGACCAGGGGGAGGAAGCAGGCACGCAGAGCCTCAAGGAGGACGCGCTCGACTTCGCGCTCTGGAAAGCGCAGAAGCCCGGCGAGGACACGGCGTGGGCGAGCCCATGGGGGATGGGCCGTCCGGGCTGGCACATCGAATGCTCGGCGATGGCCGAGAAGGTGCTCGGCGCCGACTTCGAGATCCATGGAGGTGGGGTGGACCTGGTTTTCCCCCATCACGAGAATGAGGTCGCTCAGTCCGAGGGCGCGCGGGACCTCCCGCTCGCGCGGATCTGGATGCACAACGGGATGATCCGCATCGCCGACGAGAAGATGTCTAAGTCGGTGGGCAACATCTTCGGGTTGCGGGAGGCGATCGACAGCTACGGCGCCCACGCAGTGGTGGCGTTCCTTGTCTCGGGTCACTACCGCCAGCCGCTCGAGTTCTCGGACGGCGCGCTCGAGGAGGCGCAAGCCCGCGTGGAGCGGATCCGCAACTTCATGCGCAAGCCCGCCGACGAGGGAGAGGATGGCTTCGCCCGTGAGCGCGAGGAGGCGTGCCTGGAGGCGCTTTGCGACGACTTCAATACGCCGCGAGCGCTCGCCTCGATCTTCGAGCTGATCGCGGAGGCAAATCGGCGCGACGTGGCGGGCGCCCGGGCCACCCTCGAGCGGACGCTGCCGCTGCTGGGGCTCGAAGGCCTGATCGAAACCGGTCCGGATGTCCCCAGTCCTGAGGCGCAGGAGCTTCTTCGCGAGCGCGATGAGGCTCGCGCCGAGCGCGACTTCGAGCGGGCCGACCGCGCACGCGACGGCCTGGCCGAGCTCGGCTGGGAGGTCCGCGACTCCGCCGAGGGTTCGCAGCTCATCCGCCGTGGCTGACGTCGTCTATGGACGCAGGCCTGTCGCCGAGGCGCAGCGAGGCCGGCGCCGCGTCCTTCGGGTGGTCACCTCCGACGATGCGAGTGCTGACGAGCTGACCCGCCTCGCGGGGTCTCCCAACCACCAGGGCATCGTCGCCGAGGTGGAGCCCTTCCCTTATGCGGGCGCCGACGAGCTGGTCTCGGCGCCAGACGCCTTGGTCGTCGCCCTCGACCAAGTTCAGGATCCGCACAACCTCGGCGCGGTCTGTCGCTCGGCGGAAGCTGCCGGGGCCACCGGCGTCGTCATTCCCGACCGCCGTGCGGTTGGGGTGTCACCCGCGGTCTGCAAGGCGTCTGCCGGCGCCGTCGAGCACCTCGAAATCGCCAGGGTCGGAAACCTCGCCGATTGGCTGGGGCGGGCAAAGGCTCGCCAGGGCCTGTGGGTTTACGGCGCAGCGGCTGATGGCGCCGCGTTGTACACGGAGGTGGAGCTGACAGGCCCGGTCGTCCTGGTCTTCGGGAGCGAGGGGCGGGGACTGCGCCCCCGTGTCGCCGGCGTCTGTGACGAGCTCATCTCGATCCCGCTTCAGGGGAAGGCCGCCTCGTTGAACGTGTCGGCTGCGGCGGCGATTCTCTTGTTCGAAGCAGCTCGCCAGCGGGGGTCATAGACAGGCGGTCGGATGGAGCCCGAAAACTGCAACGAGAATTTCATTCGATCGAAGGGGTTGACAGAACTACGCCGACCTGCCTAAACTTACGCCTCAGTAAGGGTGAACTAAAGGTCGAGAGTCAATGACCGATGGTGATCCCTAAGTCATAGGCGCCCCCGGGGAGGAGTGGCGCCACGCAATTCAACCGAGAGGTATTCGCGTGGCCATTTCACCCACCCCCCATGCTGTTTCGTCGTCAGCGCCTGCAGCCGTTGCCGGAGCCAGGGCGCCGCGATCTGAGGCTCAACCCGAGCTTGATGATCATTACCTCGTCGCCCTCGCGAAGCGTGGCTCCGCGGATGCGTACGATCGCCTGATCCGCCGTTATCGCGGCTTCGTGCGGCTCAAGGCCTCGTCCTACTTCCTGCTCGGGGGCGACTCGGACGACCTGATCCAAGAAGGAACGGTCGGCCTCTACAAGGCGATCCGCGACTATCGGACCGATCGCGAGTCGAGCTTTCGCAATTTCGCCGAGCTCTGCATCACGCGCCAGATCATCACTGCCGTCAAGACCGCGAGCCGGAACAAGCACGCTCCCCTCAACCAGTACGTCTCGTTCGCACAGACGCCAGCCGCGGCCGGCGAATCGGACACGACGCTCGAGGAGATCCTGCCGGGTCCGATCTCGGACGATCCCGCCGACCGGGTGATCGCCTCAGAGGAGCTGTCGAGCTTGGTCGAGTGCCTTGGCGACGTGCTCTCAGAGCTCGAAAGCGAAGTCCTCGCGCTCTACCTCGACGGCTACAGCTACGAGGTAGTCGCCGAGCGGCTCGAGTGCGACACGAAGACGGTCGACAACGCGCTCCAGCGGGTGAAGCGCAAGGTCTCCGCACACATCTCGGGCCGCGAAGTCCTGCTGTAGGGAAGCAAACGTCCCACGCACCCCCGTATAGGGCGGGGTGTGGGACGTTGGCTCGTCTCAGCCGGGAAGGCCGTGCTTGGCGACGCTGCGGTCGTAGTTGAGGCGCATCAGGGCGATTACGTCCTGGATGTCCTCCTCAGACTCGATCGCGCGCGCGCCGAAACCAGGCTTGCCGGGAAAGACGGGGTGGTACCCGATTCGCCCGGCGTCGAAGAGCTCGTGCCATATGTCCTTGGGGAAGCCGAAGTGGGCGACCCTGGATCCGTGGAGGTGTCCGATCTCCCGCTTGCCCAGCCGGAATGAGTACTCGCCTCGCGAACCCGTGACGGTTTCGATTCCCGGCCAGGACGAGACCTCTTCATCAATTACGTCGAACGCCGTCTTAGCCTGTGTCTCCGTCATTCGTTGCTCCCTTGCTTAGCTTGGGCACAAGGCTACAAGTTCAAGTAAACTTGAAGTCAAGTGCAAGAACTGATGACCATCTCCGATGTCGCGAAGCGAAGCGGCGTCGCTGCTTCTGCGCTTCGCTTCTACGAGGAGAGAGGCCTCCTCACCTCGGAACGTCACGGCTCGGGCCACCGCAGATACCCAAGGACGGTGCTGCGCCGGATCGCGTTCATCGTCTTCGCCCAGCGCGTCGGGCTCAGGCTCGACGAGATCGGGGCGGAGCTCGAGAAGCTGCCGCCCGATCGGGCGCCGACAAAGCGCGACTGGTCGAAGCTCTCGGCAGGGTGGACGGAGCGCATCGATGCCCGCATCGCCGAGATGGAGCGCCTCAAGGCCGGCCTCACCGAGTGCATAGGGTGCGGATGTCTCTCGCTCGACCGCTGCAAGCTTGCGAACCCGGGCGACCGAGCGGCAAGGCTCGGCCCCGGCCCGCGATACTGGGTAGGCGACACGCCCGGGTAGCTCAATTGGTAGAGCGCCGCTCTTGTAAAGCGGAGGTTGCGGGTTCGAGTCCCGCCCTGGGCTCTTGACGAGCAGCGATATCACCTGGCGGGACGGCGAGCGCACGATCCTCTTTGCCGACGACGCGCTCGGCGCCGCGCCGGAGACGCTTCGGTCAAACGGCTGGGACTCGTACGAGCTGTTCACGACCGAGCGAGCGCTGGCCGGAGCGCCTGACGCGCTCGCGGAGCAGGCGGCGGAGATCTACACCGTGCGTACCGGTGCGGTTAACGAGATCGCCGCGGAGCAGATAAGCGAGATTGCGTCCGATCGCCTCGTCGCCTTCGGCGGCGGGCGGGTGATCGACACCGCGAAGGCGATCGCCGCCGTCAAAGGAGCGCGGGTCGCGGCGATCCCGACGACGCTTTCCGGTGCTGAGATGACGCGCATCCACAAGCTGCCGGACGGGCACGAGGCGAAAGACGGCCTCAACCGCCCCACCCTGGTCATAGCCGACCCCGCGGCAATGACCGCACAGGCCGAGCGCGAGCGCCGCGCTTCGGCGATGAACGCGCTGGCGCACGCGGCCGACTGCCTCTACACGCCTCTCGCCCATCCCGTTTCCCGGATGGCGGCACTTGAGGGAGCGCGCCTGATCGCGGCCGGCGTTGAGGATGGCCGCAGGCGCGACCTCGCGCTCGGCTCGCTGCTGGCGGGCTATTCGATCGACTCCGCGCTGTTCTCGCTTCATCACGTGATCTGCCAGAGCCTGGTGCGCGTCCTCCGCATTCCGCACGCCGAGACGAACGCGGCGATCTTGCCGGTCGCGCTCGAAGCCCTACTCCCGCGCGCACCCATCGAGATGGGCGAGCTGGCGGATGCTCTAGGCACGACGAGCGACGGCCTCAAGGGGCGGATCGAAGCCCTTGCGGGAGGCCGCCGCACGCTCGGCGAAGTGGGCGCGGATGCTCAAAAGCTGGATTCCGCGCTCGACGTGATCGAGGCGCGCGGCGAGCTTGAGATGACGCCCAATCCGCCTGACCGCGGCGAGCTTCGCCGAATCATCGAATCCGCCTGGTAACCGCGCACGCCCAGGCGTGTAGGCATGGGGATGGACGATCGCCCCAGAGCGTCGCGGCCGCCGCGCGCCGACGATGTCATCTCCCAAGAGCGCTTCGACGCGTACCACCGCTTCGCGCGCGAGCATGGGACTAACCGCTTCCTTTACTTCGTCGCTCGCTGCATTCTCATGCCGGCCTTTCTCCTCTGGTTCCGCCTCGAGCGCCAGGGTCGCGAGCACTCGCGCACGAAAGGTGGACTCATCGTCGCCTCGAACCACCGGAGCTTTCTCGACCCGTTCGTGATCGCTTCGCTCCTGCCTTGGCGCCGCTCGATCCAGTTCGTCGCCAAGATCGAGCTCTTCGAAAAGCGCTGGCAGGGCTGGTTCCTCAACCGCCTGGGCGCCTTCCCGATCCGGCGCGGCCAGTCGGACGAGACCGCGGTCGAAACCGCGAAGCTCGCGGTCGAGCGCGGCGGCACCGTCGTGATCTTCCCCGAGGGGACCCGGATCCGTCAAGGCTCCCTCGCTCGGCCCAAGCGCGGGGTCGGGCGCCTGGCGCTCGAGACCGGCGCTCCGGTCATGCCCGTGGCTGTGATCGGCACGGAGCACGTGCGACGGGGCTGGAAGGTCCGACCGCGCAAGGTGCGCCTGCGAGCTGGCAGCGCGCTGACGTTTCCGCAGACCGAGCGGCCGTCGCCCAGCCTCGCGCAGACGGTCACCGAGCGCATCTGGCCGAACATCGAGCTTCAGTGGGAATACCTCGGCGGGCTGCCGCCCCTTCGTAAGGCAGCGGTGATCGGTGCGGGCAGCTGGGGCACCGCGGTCGCCGCGCTCCTGGCCCGCGGCGGCCTCGAGGTCCAGCTCGGCACGCGTGACGAGGCGAAGGCCGCGGAGATCTCCAAGCGGCGAGAGAACGAGAAGTACCTCCCGGGCGTGAAGATCCCCGACGGCGTCGAGGTAAAGCGAGCCGCGGACATCGAGCTCGCCGGCTGCGACCTCGTCTGTCTCGCCGTGCCCTCGAAGGCGATCCCCCAAGCGGTTGGGACCTATGCGGACCGGATCGGCTCGCGCGCGGCCGTGCTCCTGCTCTCGAAGGGGCTGATCCAGCCGATGGGGTTGCTCCCGACTGACTACGTCTCCGAGCGAGTGCGGGCTCGCGCGATCGCCTGCCTGGGAGGCCCGGCCCATGCACGCGAGGCGGCTGCGGGGATGGCTGCCCTCGTCCTCGGCTCTAGCGACGCCGACCTGCGCGTGCAGCTCGGCGAAGTGTTCGACCGCGCGGGCCTCGTGTGCGAGCGGACGGACGACGTGGTGGGGGTCGAGATGGCGGGAGTCGCCAAGAACGCCGCCGCCCTGGCCGCTGCTGCCGCCGAGCCGCACGGCCTGAACGCGGCGGGCATTGCCGCGGCCGGAGTCTGGGACGAGTGCATCGACTACGGGGTCGCACGCGGCGCGCGCATGGAGACGTTCGCGGGGCTCGCCGGCGTGGGAGATCTCACGGCGACGATCCTCGCCCCCGGCAGCCGCAACCGCCGGGCAGGCGAGCTCCTGGGGAAGGGCGTGCCGGCCGAGCAGATTCCCGGCAAGATCGGGCAGGCGTCGGAGGGCCTCGACTCGGTCCCCCTGATCGCCGAGACCGTGCTTCGCTCGGGCCTCGACGCGCCGCGGCTTGCCGGCCTCGCCTCCCTCATCGCCGGCGAGATCACGGCGGGCGAGTGGATCGCCGGCCTCCGCCGCGCCCAGCGAACCCGGAGGGCGGCATGAGAGGACGCCCGGAACTTCTAGGCTTGCGCGGTGAATCCGGCGGACACCGAGGAGACCTCCAAGGCCGAGCTCGACCGCGAGTTCTCAGAGCTCTACAAGGCTCATCTGCGCGACGTCTACTCCTACGCCTATTACCGGGTGGGAAACCACCACGACGCGGAAGATCTGACCGAGCAGGCCTTCCTTCAGGCCTACCGGCACTTCGAGCGCGCTCGCCGCGAGTCAGGCGGCCGGCCGATGCGCCCGTGGCTGATCCGCATCGCCCACAACCTCGCAGCGAACCTCTACCGCGACCGCTCGCGGCGGCCCGAGTCGAACATCGAGGCGGTCGAGCCGCCCGCGCATCCGCACTCGACCGAGCGGGTCGTCGAGGGCCGCGAGGAGCTGCGCCTCTTGATCCGAAAGCTCGACGGGCTGCCGGACGAGCGCCGCGAGGCGCTGATCATGCGCTTCGCGCTCGGCATGGACAACCGCGAGATCGCGCGCGCGATGGGGAAGACGGACGGCGCCACGAAAGTGCTCATCCACCGCGCCTTGAAGCAACTGGAGGAGCTCATGGACGCCGAGCGAGGGGAGGGACGCGATGAGTGAGCCCGGACGCATGGACTTGGAGTCGCTCCTCGCCGACGCGCTCAGGCCGATCGAGCCGCCTGAGAAGGTCGTGGGCCGCGTCGAGACGACGCTTTCTGCGATCACCGAGGAGGCCGCGGCGGCACTGGGCAGCTGGGCCGAGGAGCTCTCGGACTCCGAGCTCCAGTCGCTCCGCGACCCGCGCAACTGGGTGCGCCCCGTCGCGGCAGTCGCGATCGGAGGCGTCGCCGCCGGCGCGCTCGTGATCGTCGAAGCCCGCCGCCGCCGCAAACCGACGGGCCTTCGCGCGAACGCGAGCCGCCTGATCTCCGACCTGGGCGGCGAGCTGCGGCGCTAGCCAGCCGGCTCGCGGGGGCGGCGCGCGGATGCTGGGCGCTTTGCGGTGCGCTTCGCTGCAGTCGCCCGCTTCGGGGTAGCGGCGCCCGCGGCCAGGCCCGTGAGGCCCAGGATGAGGTGGAGGAAGTTGTCCTCCGTGTTGACCGGGACCGTCGAAAGGAGAGCCCCGAAGCCGTTGTCGGTGACGAGGAAGCCCCAGATCGCAACCAGGAGGTACGTGAGGCCGAGCGCGAGCGCGTAGGTCCGTGCCGCATAGGCCGCCGCAGCGAGGCCCAGAAGGCCGGTCGCGATGTGAATCAGGTTGTGCCAGCCGTTGACGGCGAGCACTCCCAGGACCTCCTCGGACTCCCTCACGACCGCCCGGTCGGTCCCGAAGCTGGAGCTGTAGAAGAATCCGAGGATCCCCGCGATCACAAGCGCTCCACCCACCAGCGTGGCGTAGAGCCTCGCGGGGGTCGCCTCGTTCATCTGATCCAGCCGGAAAGGCGTTTTCATAGCCACGGAATCACCACTATCTCCGCCGGGCCGGACGTGATCCGCCGCGCGCCCGCCTGCGTATGGATACATGCACTCGAAGACCCGTGGAGGCTCGTAACCCGGCGGCGGGACCCGGGTTGCGGGCCCAACGGTCTTCCCAAGAGGGCACACTGAGACTGATTCATGAAGCGCGCAGAGCTAAAGGCACTTGCCGACGAGGACCTGATGGTCCTGGTCGAGAGCAAGGATCCTGCAGCGTTCGAGGTTCTCTACGACCGCCACGGCGGTGCGGCCTACTCGCTCGCGCACCGCATCGTGGGCAGTCCCGAGGCCGCTGAGGATGTCGTCCAGGAGTCGTTTCTTTCGATCTGGCGTAGCGGCGCCCGCTTCGATTCCGCCAGGGGCAGCGTCCGCTCCTGGACGCTCGGCGTCGTCCGGAACCGCTCGATCGACTCGCTTCGCCGTCAGTCCGGCAAGGCGCCCAAGCTCGACTTTGACGACGATGCGACCCTCGAAGCACAGCACGCGAGCGAGCTCACGGACTCCGAGGCGATCCGGCGCGAGACGGCGCGGCGCGTCCGCGGCGCGCTCCGCGAGCTTCCTGAAGAGCAATCCGAGGTGATCGGCCTCGCTTACTTCGGCGGCTTCACGCACTCCGAGATCGCCGCGATGCTCAGCATGCCGCTCGGTACGGTGAAGGGCCGAATGCGCCTCGGCCTCGAGAAGGTCAGGCTGCTACTCGCCGAGGGTATGGGGATCCGTGACTCATCCGAGGCGCTGCCATGACCGAGCACAGCGAATACCGCGACGAGCTCGCCGCCTACGCCCTGGGCGCGCTCGACACGCGACGAAGAGCTCGAGGTGGAGCGCCACGTCGCAGGCTGCGACGAATGCCGTGAGTACCTCCACTGGCTCGATCCGGCGGTTGACCTCCTGCCGGCCGCGGTCGACCCGCTGACGCCGCCCGCGGGGGTCAAGCGTGAGTTGATGCGCGCAGTCCAGGACGACCTCAAGGCAGAGCGCCGCGCCGAGCGCGATCGCAAGCGTGCCGAGACCGGGCTGTGGGGCGTGATCTGGAAGCCGGTGACCGCAGGCGTTCTCGCCGTCGTCCTCGTGGCAGGCGCGGTCGTGGGTTACGCGCTCCGCGGCGACGAGCCGGAGAGCGTCCTCTACGAAGGGGAGAGCCTCGCCAACATCGGTCCCGAGATGGAGGTGAACCTCGAGGTCCAGGGCGACGAGGGCACGCTTCATGTTGTCAGGCTCCCCGGGCTTGGCCCCGATCAGGACTATCAGGCGTGGATCCAGCGCGACGGGGAGATGAAGCCGTCGACGACCTTTGATGTGCGCGAGGACGGCGACGTGACGATCGACGGTTCGCTCGAGGGCGCCCAAGGCGTGTACATCACGCGCGAGCCCGAGGGCGGCTCGGAGTCGCCGTCCGAGGAGCCGATCATGGGCGCCGAGATCTCGTAAGACGCACGTGGGGTCAGACCCCCTGAGTGGGGTCAGACCCCACGCGTGAACTCTGTTCCCTGAGTAGATTCGCCCGCGATGGCCACCTGCTACCGCCACCCCGGGCGTGAGACGAACGTTGCCTGCTCGAGCTGCGGGCGGGCGATCTGCCCCGACTGCATGACCTCGACTCCGGTCGGCATGCGGTGTCCCGACTGCGCGCGCCAGCGCACCCGGGTCCACCGCGCTCCCACGGGGCTCATGTCGGGCGCGGCGCCCGTGACGATGGGATTCATCGGTCTCTGCGTTGCCGGGTTCGTCGCGCAGCTCGCGGGGGGCATGGACTTGATGGACGGCAGCCCGCCCGGAAGCGTGACGATCGACTACGGCCTCCTCGGGTTCGGCATCGGCGAAGCGCGGCCCCTCACCCTCATCGGCGTCTCCGAGGGCGAGTACTACCGGATCATCACCGGCGGGCTCCTTCACTCGGGCCTGATCCACCTCGCGCTCAACATGCTGGCCCTCTACTTCCTGGGACGCCTGCTCGAGAATGCCATCGGCCCGTGGCGCTTCGCCGGCGTCTTCTTCGTGTCGCTGATCGGCGGCTCGCTCGGCGCCCTCATCCTCTCGCCGGACGATCTCACCGTCGGGGCGTCGGGCGCCGTCTTCGGGCTCATGGCGGCGGCGTTCCTTGAGGCCAGGGACCGCGGGCTTGACGATGTGGCGTCGCAGATCGGCTTTTACGTCGTCCTCAACTTGGTCTTCACCTTCAGCATCCCGAACATCTCGATCGGTGGGCACCTCGGGGGGCTCGTCGCGGGAGCCGCCCTGACGCTCTTGCTCGCTCAGATTCGCCGCTCAGGGAGCGGGAACACACGCTCGGCCGAGGTCGGCGCAATCGTCGCGGCCGCGGCCGCGCTCGTGGCCGGTTGCGTGATCGCAGCGAACGCCGCTGTACCGACGCTGCCCCCCGGCGTCTAGGGGCTCTAGGGTTCCACCGATGAAGAAGCTCGACGACTCCGAGATCGAAGCTCGCCTCGCCGACCTCGAGGGCTGGGAGCGCTCCGGCGACGCGATTTGCAAGGAGTTCGAGCGAAACGACTTCGTCGGCTCCGTTGACTTCGTGAAGGCGATCGTTGGTCCCGCTGAGGAGATGGGTCACCACCCCGACCTCTCGATCTCGTGGGACACGGTGGCCGTGACGATCACGACGCACTCCGAAGGCGGCCTCACGGCCAGCGATTTCGAGCTTGCCGAGCGGATCGATGGTCTCGCCTGAGGCCGCCGCGGCACTGACACGCACCGAGGTCCGCTTCCGCTCCGGTGAGACGGAGTGCGCGGGCGTCTACATCCGCCCCGACACCACGGAAACGCTTCCCTGCGTCGTTCTGGCTCACGGATTCGGGGCGCTCAAGGAGGGCGGTCCGATTCGCTCGGCCGAGCGGTTCGCAGAGACCGGTATCGCCGGCTTCGCGTTCGACTATCGCTACTTCGGCGAGAGCGGTGGAGAGCCCCGCCAGCTCATCGACCCGAAGCGTCAGCTCGCCGACTGGCGAGCTGCGATCGCCTTCGCGCGAACGCTCGAGGGCGTCGATCCCGAGCGCCTCGCGTTGTGGGGTTCGTCGTTCTCGGGCGGTCACGTCCTCGTCCTGGCCGCAGAGGACCGCGGGATCAAGGCGGTCGTCTCCCAGGTTCCACACATCGACGGGATCAAGACATTGCAGCGGCTCGGGCCCGAGCGCGTCGCGCGCCTGACCGTCGCCGGCCTTCGCGACGCTCGCGGCCGCCGCGCTCGGCCGCGAGCCCCACCGCATTCCGATCGTGGGCCCGCCCGGGACGACCGGTGGGATGACCACGCCCGACGCCGAGCCTGGATACCGAGCGCTCTACGACGAGGGCTTCGAATGGCGAGAGGACGTTCGCGGCGCGGGTGATTCTCGCCATGCCGCTGTACCGTCCAGGCGGAAGCACCGAAGAAATCGAGTGTCCGGTGCTGGTGCAGGTCTGCTCGGCCGACGCGATCACGCCTCCCGGGCCTGCGATCGAAGCCGCCGGCAAGGCGCCGCAAGGCGAGCTCATCGTCTATGCCGGGCTCGGCCACTTCGACATCTACCGCGGCGAGCACCTCGAGCGCGCCGTCGCCGACCAGATCGCCTTCCTGACCAGGCACCTCGAGGCCACTTGACGCGGCTCCTCCACGTCGTCGGCACGCGGCCGAACTTCGTGAAGATGGCGCCGGTGATCGCCGCGTGCCGCGCCGAGTTCGGCGCGGACTCAAACGTCGTCGTCCACACGGGGCAGCACTACGACCGCGCCATGTCAGACGTCTTTTTCTCCGAGCTCGGCGTGCCTGAGCCCGATCACATGCTGGGTGTGGGGTCGGGATCCCACGGCGAGCAGGCCGCGCGCGTGATCGAGCGGCTCGAGCCGATCCTTCGAGACGAGCGCCCCGATCTGGTCGTCGTGCCCGGCGACGTCAACTCGACGCTGGCCGCGGCTCTGTGCGCAGCGCGGGCGGGTGTCCCGGTCGCCCACGTCGAATCGGGCCTTCGCAGCTTCGACCGCGAGATGCCCGAGGAGACCAACCGGATCGTGGTGGACCATCTCTCGGCGCTCCTCTTCACCCATTCGCCGAAGCTCGCGAGAACCTCGAGGCCGAGGGCGTGCCGCCGGAGCGCGCGCATTTCGTGGGGAACACGATGATCGACACGCTGGTCGCGCTCGAGGACGCGATTCGCGCGCGCGATGCGGCCGGCGCACTCGGCTTGGCCCCAGGCTCGTATCTCCTCGTGACGCTCCACCGCCCCGCCCTCGTGGATGGCCCGCTCCTGGCAGAGGCGATGGCCGCGCTGGCGGAGGTGGGCCGTGAGATGGAGGTGCTCTTCCCGGTCCATCCGCGCACCCGAGCGCGCCTGGCAGGGCTCGGGCTCGACTCGCAGGCCGGCGTGACGCTCGCCGAACCCGCGGGGTACCTCGACTTCCTCTCGCTCGAAGCCGATGCTGGGGCGGTCCTCACCGACTCGGGCGGGATCCAGGAGGAGACCACGTGGCTCGGCATTCCCTGCTTCACGCTTCGCGACAACACGGAGCGCCCGGTCACGGTCCGGGCCGGCACCAACACCCTGCTTGGTCTCGATCCCGGGCGCATCGCGGAGATCCCGGCTCTGCTCGACCGCAGCCAACGCATCCCCGCAACGTCCGGATTTATGGGATGGGCATGCGGCTGAGCGCATCGTTGCCCTCCTCGCTGATTGGTAGCTTCCGCGACGATGGCAGCTGCCCTCGCTGATTCCCAAGGACAACGTCTTCTTCGACCTCTTCAACCGGTCGGGGCAAAACACGCTTCGGTCGGCACGGATGCTGCTCGAGATGCTGGAGGGGTGGCCGGCCTCCGAGGGCCTGGCGCGCGAGATCCTGCTCGCCGAGCAGGAGGGCGACAAGATCACCCACGAGCTGATTCAGCGGCTGAACTCGACCTTCGTCACGCCGATCGACTCCGAGGACATCTACGGGCTCGCCTCCGCCCTCGACGACATCACCGACTACATCGAGGAGACCTCGGACTTCATGGTCCTCTACAAGATCGAGGCGCCGATGGAGCAGGCGGTCGGGATGGCCGAGCGTCCTGGTCAAGGCGTGCGAGCAGCTCGCGAAGCGCTCGAGCACCTGCGCGGCTTCAAGGACCTCGACCCCTACCTGATCGAGATCCACCGCCTCGAGAACGAAGGCGACCGCCTCTACCGCGACGCGGTCGCTTCGCTCTTCGCCAACGGCATCGACCCGATGGTCGTGATCCGCTGGAAGGACCTCTTCACGCGTCCTCGAGCGGGCGGTGGATGCCACGCGAGACCGCCGCGCACATCATCGAAGGCATCGCGATCAAGAACGCCTGAGGCAGGCGCCCGGCTATGACAGAAGCCGATGTAATTCTCTACATCGTGGTCGGGACGGCGCTCGCGTTCGACTTCACGAACGGCTTTCACGACACGGCGAACGTGGTCGCGACCTCGATCTCGACCCGCGCGATGTCGCCGCGGATCGCCGTCACCTATGCGGCGATCCTCAACTTCGTGGGCGCCTTCATCTCGCTCGAGGTTGCGGCGACCGTCGCGCGGGACGTCGTGGTCGGCGACGTGATCACGCCCGACGATCGTCTTCGCGGGCCTGGTCGGCGCGATCGCCTGGAACCTCACGACCTGGTATTTCGGCTTACCGTCGAGCTCATCGCACGCGCTGATCGGCGGCGTCGTCGGCTCGGCGTTCGCTGCCGTCGGCAGCGAGGCGATCCTCTCCGACGGGGTGATCGGCAAGGTCCTGGTGCCCGCGATCATCGCTCCGATCGTTGCCTTCATCGTCGGCGGCCTCGCGATCGTCGTCTGCTACCGCGTCGTCGGCCGGCAGCGGCCGGGCCCCGTGACGCGCGGCTTCCGGCTCGGGCAGGTGGTCTCGGGCGGGATGCTCGCGCTCGCCCATGGCACGAACGACGCTCAGAAGACGATGGGGGTAATCGCGCTCGCCCTGATCGCCAACGGCAGCCTCGACAACGGCGCCGATCCGCCGACCTGGGTGATCGTCTCGGCTGCGACCGCGATCGCGCTCGGCACCTACATGGGCGGCTGGAGGATCATCAGGACGATGGGCACGCGCATCATCAAGATGGACGCCGCCCAGGGATTCTCGGCGCAGGGCGCCGGCTCGGCCGTGATCCTGGCTTCGAGCCACTTCGGCTACCCGCTCTCGACGACCCAGGTGATCGCCGGCGGCGTGATGGGGGCGGGGGCGGCCAAGCGCGTCTCCGCAGTGCGCTGGGGCGTCGCCGGGCAACATGGTCACCGCCTGGATTCTCACCTTTCCGATGGCGGCGGCGATCGGCGCGCTCACCTACGGCGTGACCCAGATCTTCGGCAACGAGGTCGTCGGGCCGGTCCTGATCTTCTCGGGCGGGCTCGTTCCTGCTCGATCATGGCCTTCGTCCGCCGCGCCAGGACGCCGGTGCCGGCATGAGCTTGCTCGCGACGATCGTCGACTGGAGCGCCCTCGGCCAGACCGTGCTCGCCGCGCTCCTTTCCGGCGTCGGCGTGGCGTTCACGTTCTCGCTGGGGATCCTCGGCGTGGCGCAGCTTCACGGACGGCTCGCGTGAGCTCGGACTGCTCGGCACGATCGCCTTCGGGCTCGCTCGCGCTGTTCGGCATGCTCGCGACGCGTCGCGCGCGATCGTGTTCGGCGTCATCGTCATGACGTCGGGCTAGGGCGCGGCCTCTGCCGGACTGACTTACGCGGCGTAGGATTCATCGCGATGCGAGCCGCACGGAACATCGCGATCATCATGCTCCTGGCGCTGATCGTCGCCGAGGTTCCCGGCGGAGGCAACGTGGCCGACGGCATCTTCGCCGCGCTCACGCGTCGCCTTCATGGTCGCGATCGCCGCGACCGGCTACTTCGTCTACCGCCAGAACCGCTTCGCCTACATGACGCTCCCCGACCGAAGCCGCGGCGTCCTGCTCGGCTCGGCCGGCGCGATCGTCTTCGTCATCGCGGGCGCCGACGTGGTCGTGGACTGGCCCGGCGGCGTCTTCATCCTCCTCGCTGTGATCGGCCTCGGCGCTCTTCGCGATCTTCACGGTCGTGATGGAGGCCCGTTCGGCCTAGGCGCCGACTTCTCGGCGCTGAATCGGCACAGGCGGTCACCCACGCGCGCGCTCTTGCGGCCTAGCGTCGGCCACGATGGAGCGATCGGCGTCAGAGCGAGGGCAGGCGTCGGCCGAGCTGGTCGCGATCGTGCCCTTGCTGCTCGTGAGCGCGGTGGCGCTGGCGCAGGCGCTGGTCGCCTGCTGGGCGCTGCTGAGCGCCGGGGAGGCCGCTCGCTCGGCCGCACGCATCGCACACGTCGGCGGTGACGCAGAGGATGCGGCAGGCGAGGCGCTCCCGAACCTCCTCGAGCCGGTGGAGGTCGACGTCGAAGGCTCGAGCGTCCGCGTCGAGGTCAGGGCACCCGCGCTGCTTCCCGGCGTGCCGGAGATTCCCGTCGCCGCCTCTGCTGCGCTGGATCCCGAGGGTGGCGGCCCTTGAGCGCGCGCGAAATGCTGAGCCCGGCTCGCCGGGCGCGCGGTCAGGCGTCGATCGAGCTCCTTGCGACGGTGCCGGCCATGGTCCTCGGCGCCATGATCGTCCTCCAGCTCGCGATCACGGGCTACTCGCTTCACCTCGCGGATGGCGCAGCGGAGGCGGGAGCGCTCGCGCTCGCGGCCGGCCAGGACCCGGAGGCAGCGACCGCAGCCGCGTTACCAGGCTGGGCCGAAGATAGCTTCGAGGTTGAGTCGAAGGAGGGGCACGTAGAGGTCACGGTCCGCCCGCCGGCTCCGCTGCCGGCGATCTCGGCCGCGCTTGAGATGCGTGCGAGCGCTTGGGCGAAGGGCGCAGAGGGTGGCTGAGGGCGCAACCCTGCTCGCAGTCACCGCCCTTCCGGGTTCACGTGGCGGCTCCGCCACGGCTGCCGCGCTCGGCGTGGCGATGGCCCGGAGCGCCGGAGGAGAGTCGCTTGGCGTCGTCGTCCTCGACACGGAGGCCGAGGGACGCCGACGGCCCACGCTCGTCTCGTCGGGATCCGCAAGGGAGCTCGAGTCGAGGCTGGCCGGGGCCCTGCCTGCCGCAGCGCGCGGGGCGCTCTGCTCGGTCACCGCGGCGGAGGCTCACCTCGCCGATGCGCTTGATCTATGCCGCGCCGCCGGGGCAAGTTCGGTGGTCATTCATGCCCGGCCGGGCGTCTGGAGAGAGCTTGTCGACTCGGGCGAGGCCGACGCCGCGGTCCTGCGCGCCGACGTCGCCTCGGAGCGGTCGCTGACGGCGATGGCCGCTCACGACCTCATCGCCCAAGGCCTGCCGACCGGCGTGGTGACGCGAGCCCCCGGCGTCGTGGCAACCCGGCGTGCGCTGGCAGGGATCGAGCCCGGCGGTGATCTGGGCGCTCGAGCGGCGAGGATGGCGAGGCGATTCCTGGGCGCCCAGGGAGGACAGGCGATGCCCATCACGCTGTTCCTCACGCTCGCGACGGTCGTGGCCGGAGTGTTCCTGGCGGTGCTCGGCGGGGCGGCAACGGGCGCGTCTCGCTTCCAGCGCGCGGCCGACCTCGGCGCTATCTCGGCGGCCCGGTCGATGCGCGACGACCACCACCGCTTGTTCTTGCCCGCCGCGCTTCCTAGCGGCGTGCCCAATCCGGCGCACCTGAGCGAGTCCGAGTACCGGCAGCGAGCCACTGCCGCGGCGCGTCGAGGCGATCGAGCGGAATGGCGCCAGCGAGTCGCGGACGCGCGGTGACGTTTCCCGGCTCGTCCTTTGCGCCGACGCAGGTCCGCGTCGCGCTCGAGGGCACAGCCGTCGTCGACGGCGAGACCTCGGGGTCTCAAGCGAAGGTGAAGGCGGTCGCCGAGGCATACCCGCTCGCGCCGACGGCGAGCACCGAGATGGCGAGCGGCGGCGGCTACTCGGGCCCGCTTGCAATGCGCCAGGGAGAGGGCATGCGTCCGGACGTAGCGGAAGCATTCGACGCGATGGCGGCCGCGGCGAGGCAAGACGGCCATGCCCTGCTGATCAACTCCGCCTTCCGCTCTGACGCCGAGCAGGCAGCGCTCTTTGCCGCCAACCCCGACCCGCGCATGGTCGCCCGCCCCGGAACGTCCCTTCACCGCTGCGGGACCGAGCTCGACCTCGGGCCACCCTCGGCGTACGGCTGGCTGGCGCGAACGCCGAGCGCTTCGGGTTCGTTCAGCGCTACTCCTGGGAGGCGTGGCACTACGGCTACACGCAGGGTCCCGCGCCGTGCTCGGCGGCAGGCGACGAGGTGGGCGCGTCAGAGCGCGGAGGCGACGGCGCGCAAGCTCGCGGCAGGCGCTGCCCTCCTTCGTCCCGGCGCGAGTTCCGCGACGCCATCTCGCGGCGCTGCCTCGCGCTGGAACGTGCCCGGCAACGTCCTCGCGGCGCAGCTCCTTGCCGAGTCGAACTTCAATCCGCTCGCGGTCTCGCCGGCCGGCGCGAGCGGGATCGCCCAGTTCATGCCCGGCACCGCCGCGGCCTACGGGCTCGAGCGATCCCTTCGACCCCGATGAGGCGATCGACGCGCAGGCACACCTGATGTCGGACCTCATCGAGCAGTTCGGCGACGTCTCGCTCGCCCTGGCCGCCTACAACGCGGGCCCCGCGCCGGTTCAGGCGTGCTCATGCGTCCCGCCCTATCCCGAGACGCAGGCCTACGTGGCCCGGATCCTCGGCCTCATGGGCGGGGTGGGGGCGCATCGCGCCGCCGGCGCTGGAGGTGCGGCTGGTGGGCTAGGTGAAGGCTTGGTGGATAGCCTCCAGGCGATGGACCTACCCAGTCACGATCAGCGGCATCGACGGCATGCAGGAGCTCGTCGGCGAGACGATCGGCCCGACCGAGTGGCGCGACGTCACCCAGGCCGACATCGACACCTTCGCCGACCTCTCGGGCGACGACCAGTGGATCCATGTCGACGTCGAGCGGGCGAAGACCGAGAGCCCGTTCGGCACGACGATCGCCCACGGCAACCTCACGCTCGCGATGATCGACGGCTTCCGCATCCAGCTCATCAAGGTCGAGGGCGTGAAGCTCGGCGTGAACATGGGCTGGAACAAGGTGCGCTTCCCGGCGCCCGTCCCGGCCGGCACGCGCGTCCGCGCGACCGCCGAGTTCGTCTCGATCGACGAGCTCGACGGCGGCTGGTATCAGTCCGTCACGAAGTTCACCCTCGAGGGCGAGGGCCAGGACAAGCCCGTTTGCGTCGCCGAGTCGGTCGGCCGCGCGCTCGCGGGCTGAGCGCCCGCGCAGCGCTAGGGCCGGGCGGACTCGGCTACTCGACCGTGAGGTCGCCCTCCATGCCGGCGTCGCGGTGGCCCGAGACGGAGCAGTAGAAGGTGTAGTCGCCCGGCTCGAGCTCGACCGTGGCCGACGTCGTGTCGCCGGTGATCGTGTCGGTGCCGCCGAGGTCGCCGTCCGGTCCTTCGATCCGGACGTCGTGAGGGGTCGACGAGGGTTGTCGAGCTCAACCGTCACCGAACCCGCCTCGGCCTCCGCGGAAGCCTCCTCGAAGGCGAGGCTGCCGTCCTCGGCTGCGGTGAACGAAACCGTGCTGCCGCCGCCCGAGCTGGCGGTGTCCTCGGTCGTCGTTTCCTCAGTCGTGCTCGCGGAGTCGTCCGACGACTCGTCATCGTCGTCCCCGCACGCGATCGAGACCGAACGGAGCGATAGCGGTGATGGCCAGGGCGATCGAAAGCTTCTTCTTCACGGAGAGATCCTTTCTCAGGGGGACACGGCCAGTCTAAATACTTGAACACGCGCACGCGGGCGGCTCACGTGTGCGTTTCAGACGCTGGAGCCCCGCCTAACCTTTGGACATGGCCGAGATCGAGATCACGCAGGAGCTCGAGCCGGCGAAGGGCGCCTCGATCGCCGAGCAGCGCACGGGCGCTGCCGGACGAGCCGGGCGTCTACATCTTCCGCGACACGGAGGGCAAGGTCCTCTACGTGGGCAAGGCGCGCTCGATCCGAAAGCGGGTCGCGGGCCACTTCTCGGGCAAGACCCGGACGCGCGCGATGACCGAGCAGGCGGCCTCGATCGAGTTCCTGGTCACGAACACGGAGGCGGACGCGCTCCTCGCCGAGCAGCAGTTCATCAAGCGCCACCGCCCGACCTACAACATCCGCCTGCGCGACGACAAGTCGTATCCCTACATCGCGATCTCGCTCGACGAGGAGTTCCCGCGCGTCTACTTCACCCGCGAGCGGCACCGCTCGGCGCGCCTCTACTTCGGCCCGTACTCGAACGCCAAGCGGACGCGCGAGACGCTCGAGATCCTCGGCAAGCTCTTTCAGTACCGGACCTGCGACGGCCCAGAGCCCGGCCGCCGCTCGGGCGTGCCCTGCCTCGACTACTACATCAAGCGCTGCCAGGCGCCCTGCGTCGGCTACATCGATCGCGAGGAGTACCGCCGGAACATCGACGCGATCGCGAGCTTCCTGTCCGGCCGCTACCGCGACGTCGAGCGCGACCTCGCGCGCAAGATGGAGGAGGCCTCGGCGTCGGAGGAGTTCGAGCGCGCGGCCGTCTATCGCGACCGCCTCGAGGCGGTGCGCTCGCTCATGGAGCGCCGAAGCGTGGCGGGAGAGACGATGGACAACGCCGACGTGATCGCGGTCGCGACCGAGGACGACACCGCGAACGCCCAGGTCTTCCAGGTCCGCGACGGCATCCTCGCCGAGCGCCAGAGCTTCTACATGACGAACGCGGGCGGCCGCGACGAGGGCGAGGTGATCGAGGAGTTCGTCGCCCAGTACTACTCGGCGGCGCCGTCCATCCCCCGGCTGGTGATCGTCGGCGACGCGGTACGCGAGCGGACATCGGCGTCCTGGCCGACGCGCTGGCAATCCGGCGCGGCGGCTCGGTAGAGGTCCGCGCCTCCGAGCGCGGCGAGTTCCGCCGGGTCCGCGAGCTCGCCGAGCGCAACGCGCGGCTTGGCGCTCAAGCAGGACAAGCTTCGCTCCGAGCGCCGCCGCTCCCAGCGCGTGGACGCGGTGTCGGCGCTTCAGGAGGCGCTCCACATGGAGGACCTGCCGATCCGGATCGAGGGCTTCGACATCTCGAACATCGGCGGCGAGCACACGGTCGCCTCGATGGTCGTCTTCGAAGGCGGCGCGCCGAAGAAGTCCGACTACCGGCGCTTTCGAATCCGCGGCGACCGCACAGGCGGACCCGACGACTTCGCTTCGATGAACGAGGTGCTCTCGCGCCGCGTCTCGCGACTGATCGAGCAGGACGACCGCTCGCCGCACGACGCCGAGCGCGACCCGAGCTTCGCGGCGATGCCCGACCTGATCATGATCGACGGCGGCAAGGGCCAGCTCTCGGCGGGCGATGAAGGCGATCGGCACGCTCACCGACCGCGGCGTGACGGTGATCAGCCTCGCCAAGCGCCTCGAGGAGATCTACGTCCCCGGCCGCTCGGCGCCGCTCGAGATCGAGCCCGGACTCGCCGGCATCGCACCTGCTCCAGCGCGTGCGCGACGAGGCGCACCGCTTCGCGATCGACTTCCACCGCAACCGCCGCGACAAGGCGATGACGCGCTCGCTCCTCGACGAGCTCCGCGGCGTCGGCCCTGCGCGAAAGCGCGCGCTCATGAGCCACTTCGGCTCGCCGGAGCGGATCGTCGCCGCCACGCGCGAGGAGATCGAGGCGGTTCCCGGCATCCCTGGCAAGATCGCTCGCGACATCCACCGCCAGCTGAACAAGTCCGGATGAAGCCGCAGTCCGAGCTCTTTCCCGAGCCCGTCGAGCTCTGGGTCATCACCGGCTACTCGGGCGCCGGCAAGTCGGAGGCGATCGCGGCCTTCGAGGACTCGGGATTCTTTTGCGTCGACAACCTGCCGCCGCGGATGATCGGCTCGCTGGGCGAGCTCTTCCGCCACGAGGGCTCGATGGTCCGCCACGCCGCGGTCGTCACCGACGTGCGGGGGCGTGGCTATTTCGACGATCTCCAGGCAGTGCTCTCAGAGCTCGATCACGACGGCCTCGACCTGAACGTCCTGTTTCTCGAGGCGGGCGAAGAGACGCTCATGGACCGCTTCAAGGAGACGCGCCGGCGCCATCCGCTCGCCCCTGATGGGCGGGTCGTGGACGGCATCAGGGCCGAGCGCGAGGTGCTCGGGCCGCTCCGCGAGGCCGCCGACGTCGTCGTCGACACGTCGGACCTGACCGGCGCGATGCTCCGGCGCCGGATCGCGAACGAGCTTCTCGGGCCCAAGGACGAGCGCCGCCGCCTGGCGCTGACGCTGCTCACTTTCGGCTTCAAGAACGGCCCTCCCCGCGACGCGGACCTGATGTTCGACGTTCGCTTCCTTCCCAACCCGCATTACCGCGAGGACCTGCGGCCGCTCACCGGGCATGGATCCGCAGGTCGTCGAGCACGTCGAGGCCGGCGACCTCGCGCGACGAGTTCTACCGCCGCGTCCTCGGCCTCCTCGACTTCCTCCTGCCCGCTTACGTGGCGGAAGGGCAAGACCCACCTCACGATCGCGATCGGCTGCACCGGCGGGCGGCACCGCTCGATCACCGTCGCGAACCGGATCGCCCGGCACCTCGCCGACCGCGAGGAGATCGCGGTGCGGGTCGTGCACCGCGACACGCGGCTGGACTAGATCCGTCGTCTCCACGGCCGAACGCTCGGGAGAACGCGCAGAACACCGGTTTCGCCCGCAGCCCCGCGGCTGGGGAGGTCAGCCAGCCGAACCCTGGCCCGCCGGGAATCGGGGGCCTGGGATCGATCAGGGTGTGGAAGAGGACGGCGTCGACGTCGTTGGCGCTCACGAGGCGTGTGAAGATCGCGCGAAGGGTTCGCTCCTGCTCGTGCTCCGAGACCGGCGCGGAAAACCCGGACCCGCGAACCGTGGCGATTCCCGTCTCGGTCACCCACAGCCGATCGGTCCAGCCAGGCCTGACCCTGGTGAATCGTCTTGCTGTCTCGATCGCCGCCCCGAACAGATCACCCGCTGCGCTCAGATCCTGCCTTGGGTAGGGGTGCAGGCTCAGCCCGTCCATGTGCCTGCCGGCGCCGGCCCTCGCCATGCCGCGAAGGAACGTTTGGAGCGAAACCCTGCCCACGGCCGGGTTGTCCTTCGAGCCTGTCGACAACGCTCCCCCGAGAACCGGCACCTGGGGATTTCCAGCCTTGACCCCCTCGTAGACCGCGGCGAGAACGCCCACGTAGGCCCGGGGGTCGGGCTCCGGCCAGAAAGCGCGGTTGTTCGGCTCGTTCCATGCCTCGATCGCCGCGAGGCCGGGATAACGGACCGCAACCCGCTCGGCGAATGCGGTCAGGTTTGGAAGGTAAGCGGGGGCCGGTGGCTGGATGCATTGGCGCTCCATGCAGGGCGAGTTCGACTCGGCCGCCCAGTTTGGGATCCCGGTCAGGTGGACGAGGGGTCGGATGCCCCGGTTGACCGCCCGACAGTAAATCTCGTCCATGGCGGAGAAGTCGAACTGACCGCGAGTCCTCTCTACCGTGCCCCAGTCGAGTGGCAGCCGCCAGACAGTCGAGCCGGCCTGCTCGTGGAGACGAAGGGTGGTGGCGAGGTCGATCTGCCCGGCGACGAACGCCGAGTCGTTGAAGCCAAAAGCGATGGGTGCTCGCCCGTTCGTCCGGATCAACGAACGTTCGCGGGTCGGAGGCACGAGCCGGTCCCTGGGATTGCGATCACGCTCGGAGAGTGCGCCGCAGGTCACCCCAACCTTGGTCTGGGCCTCGCAGCCATCGCCACAGCCGCCGTCTGCGAGACCGGTGAGCGCGATGACGATCCCTGCGAAGCACGCGACAAGGATCGTGCTGGATGCAGCGACTCTCGACACCCCTAAATCATGCCGAGTGCCTACTCGCGGTAATACTCTCCGCCGTGCCGAGCCCCGCCATCCAGACGTCAGGCCTGCGGAAATCCTACGGCTCGAACGACGCCGTTCGCGGAGTAGATCTGACGGTTGAGGCGGGCGAGGTCTTCGCCTTCCTCGGCCCGAACGGGGCTGGCAAGACGACCACGGTCGAGATCCTCGAGGGGTACCGCGAGCGCAGTGCAGGTGAGGTCGAAGTGCTCGGCAGAGATCCGCGTGACGGGGACAGAGCATGGCGTGAGCGGATCGGGATCGTGCTCCAGGACTGCCGGATGGAACCGCTTCTTACCGTCCGCGAGACACTCGCTTTGTACGCCGGCTACTTTCGCGCGCCAAGGGAGGTCGACGAGACGATCGGCCTCGTCGGCCTACAAGAGAAGACCGACGAGCGGGCGGGGAGACTCTCCGGAGGCCAGCAGCGCCGTCTCGATGTCGCGGTCGCCCTGATCGGCGACGCTGAGCTCCTCTTCCTCGACGAGCCGACCACTGGCTTCGACCCCTCCGCGCGGCGCCAGGCATGGGAAGTGATCGCGAGCCTCCGCGACCTCGGAAAGACCGTCTTCCTCACGACGCACTACATGGACGAGGCGCAGTTCCTCGCCGACCGCGTCGCGATCATTCGCGACGGTCAGATCGTCGCTGAGGGCAAGCCGTCGGAGCTCGGAGGGCGAGCGGAGGCGGCCTCGAAGATCGTGTTTCTCTTGCCCGATGGTGCCGAGCTGCCGCAGGTTGAGGGCGCCATGAAGCGCGAGAGAGGGTTCGTCGAGATCACGACAACGAAACCCACCAAGACTCTCAACGACCTCACCGTTTGGGCGCTCGAGCGCGGCATCGAGCTTCAGGGCTTGTCCGTCTCCCAGCCTTCACTCGAGGACGTGTTCCTAGAGCTCACAAGCAAGCTCACCTCCCCTTCGGGGGCTCGCCACCTCACTGCAAAGGACGAGTCGTGAGCGCTCCTGCCATCGCCTGGCATCAGTTCCGCTTCGACCAGCGCGTCTTCTGGCGCGACCCGGCCTCGGTCTTCTTCACCGTGCTCCTGCCGCTCATCTTCCTGTTCATCTTCTCGTCGATCTTCGGCTCGGAGCGGATCGAGGAGCGGGGCGGCATCACCGTCGCCACGTACTACGTGCCGGGCATCATGACCCTTGCCATCGTCTCCGCCGCGCTGGTGAGTGTCGCGATCGGACTGGTGGAGGCTCGCGAGTCGGGCAGGCTCAAGCGCGTTCGCTCAACGCCGCTTCCGACCTGGGCATTCGTGGCAGGACGCGTGGGTAACGCACTCGTGACATCGATCTTGATGGTGGTCGTGGTGACCGCGATCGGCCACCTCGTCTACGACGTCGAGGTGCCGGACAACACGATCCCGGCTTTGCTCGTCACTCTGGTCATCGGCACGTTCGCTTTTGCCTCGCTCGGGTTTGCGCTCACGGCGGTAATCCCGTCCGAGACGGCGGCGCCCCCGATCACGAACGTCGCCGTCTTGCCCCTCTACTTCCTCTCCGGCGTTTTCATTCCGGAGACAGAGATCCCGGACGGCGTGCTCGACTTCGCATCGATTTTCCCGATCCGCCACTTTTTCGAAGCGCTCTTGACGGTCTTCGACCCGAATACGGTCGGCGCCGGCTTCGAATGGGGCCACCTGGGTGTTGTGGCCTTGTGGGGCGTAGGCGGACTCGCCCTTGCCATCAAGTTCTTCCGCTGGGCGCCGCGGCGCTAGTCAGGCTTTGGGCGCCCAATAGATTGGGCGCCGCATGATTCACCACGTGAGCGTCGAGGTCTCCGATCTGGAGCGAAGCGGGCTCTTCTACGACGCGGTCACCGGCGCGCTCGGATGGCGCCGCCACGTCGAAGAGGAGGGCCGGATCGGCTGGGGCATCGTGCGGCCCGTTTTCTACGCGTCGACTCGGCATTCGCCCGGTGAGTCAAACGGCCACGTCTGCCTTGCATCCCCCGGCATCTCGGGCGTGAAGGGAGCTCACGAAGCGGGCCTCGAGGCGGGAGGGTCGGACGACGGCGCTCCGGGCCAGCGGCCTGAGTACGGTGCTACCTACTACTCCGCGTATCTCATGGACCCGGACGGGAACCGCATCGAGATCGCGGTCGGCGCCCACTGAACGCGTAGAAACCAACCAGGAGGAATCTCAGAAAGCATGGCTCCAGTCAAGGTCGGCATCAACGGCTTCGGGCGTATCGGTCGCAACCTCTTCCGGGCCGCGCACGAGTCCGACGCCGCCATCGACGTGGTGGCGGTCAACGACATCACCGACGTGCCGACCCTCGCCCACCTCCTCAAGTACGACTCGATCCTGGGGCGCTTCCCGGGCGAGGTCGCCGAAGGCGACGGCTCGATCACGGTGGAGGGCAACGAGATCAAGGTGCTCGCCGAGCGCGACCCCGCCGATCTCGGGTGGGGCGACCTCGGTGTCGACGTCGTGATCGAATCGACAGGCCTCTTTACGAAGCGCGAGGACGCGAAGAAGCATCTCGACGCCGGCGCCAAGAAGGTGATCATCTCCGCTCCCGCGACCGAGCCTGACGTGACCGTCGCTCTCGGGGTCAACTTCGATTCTTCCTATGACGCCGACGAGCACCACATCATCTCGAACGCCTCCTGCACGACCAACTGCCTGGCGCCGCTCGCGAAGGTGATCCACGAGGCGGTCGGCATCGAGCATGGCCTGATGACGACCATCCATGCCTATACGGCCGACCAGCGCCTCCAGGACATGCCGCATTCCGATCTTCGCCGGGCGCGGGCCGCCGCTCTCAACCTGATCCCCACCACCACCGGCGCGGCGAAGGCCGTCGGCCTCGTCCTGCCCGAGCTCGAGGGGCGCCTGAACGGCTTCGCCATGCGCGCCCCCGTGGCAACCGGGTCGGTGGTCGATCTGGTCGCGCAGGTCGGCAAGGAGACGTCTAAGGAAGAGATCAACGCCGCCGTCAAGGAGGCTGCGGAGGGTCCGCTCGAAGGGATCCTTTCCTACACCGAGGACGAGATCGTCTCGACCGACATCGTGAAGGACCCCCACTCGTCGATCTTCGACGCGGGCCAGACGATGGTGATGGAGGGCACGATGGTGAAGGCCGTTGCCTGGTACGACAACGAATGGGGCTACTCGAACCGGGTGGTCGAGCTGGCGACCAAGGTTCTCGGGTAACCGGAGCTTGGCGCAGGCCTTTCGCAGCGTCCGGGAAGCGCCGGTCGAGGGCCGCCGGGTCCTCGTGCGCTCGGACCTGAACGTCCCCCTTGCCGAGGGCGGGGTGGCCGACGAAACGCGGATCAAGGCCGCCTTGCCGACGATCGAGCTCCTTCTGAAGCGCGACGCCTCGGTGATCCTCGTATCCCACCTCGGGCGCCCGGAGAGCCGCGACGAGCTTTCGATGCGCCCAGTGCGCGATCGGCTGGCTCGGCATCTCAGCGTGCCAGTCGAGTTGGCACCTGGAGTCGCGGGCAGCGAGGTCGAGCGAGCCGCTGCAGCAACCGAGCCGGGACAGATCCTCCTGCTCGAGAACAGCCGCTGGGAAGAGGGGGAGACCGAGAACGACCCCGAGCTTGCCCGGGGGCTCGCCGAGCTAGCCGATCTCTACGTGAACGACGCGTTCGGCGCCGCGCACCGGGCCCACGCGACCACCGAGGGCGTGGCGCACGTCTTGCCCGCCTACGCCGGGCTCTTGCTCGAGCGCGAGCTCTCCGAGCTCACGTCGCTTCGCGACGATCCCCAGCGCCCGCTTGTCGTCGTGCTCGGCGGGGCGAAGGTCTCCGACAAGGTGGGTGTCCTCCGGCGCTTCCTCGAGCTGGCCGACGAGGTGCTGATCGGCGGCGCGATGTGCTTCAGCTTCTTTCGGGCGAGGGGCGTCGGAACGGGCGATTCCCTGGTGGAAGAGAAGGGCGTCGCGCTTGCCGAGGAGGTTCTGGAAGCTGCCGAGCGGTCCGATTGCGAGCTGCGCCTGCCCACGGACCTCGTTATCGGCGACTCGTTTTCCGCCGACGCCGAGCGCAAGGAGCTCGACGGGATCGAGGTCCCGGATGGCTGGATGGGCCTCGACATAGGCCCCGAGACGACCAAGCGCTACGCCGAGGCGATCGCCGGCGCCGGCGCCGTCCTTTGGAACGGCCCGATGGGCGCGTTCGAGCTAGAGCCGTTCGCGGCCGGCACTCGCGGGGTGGCAGAGGCGGTTGCGTCCGCTCCCGGCCACACGGTGGTAGGCGGCGGCGACTCCGCTGCGGCGCTCGTCGCGTTCGGGCTCGACGGGCAAGTCGACTGGCTCTCGACGGGCGGCGGCGCTTCGCTGGAGCTGCTCGAAGGCAAGGATCTTCCCGGTGTAGTCGCGCTCGCCCACGGCAGCGCGGAAGACGAGGAGGCAGCATGAGCGAACGCCGGCCGTATCTCGCCGCGAACTGGAAGATGCAGAAGACCGTCGAGGAGACCGAACATTTTCTCGACCGCTTCCTCGGCGATATCGGGGATCTGGACCACGCCGACATCGTCGTCTGCCCGCCCTTCACGGCGCTTGCCGCTGCCGTCGAGCGCTGTCGCCGGAGCGCGGTCCGGGTAGCGGCGCAGAACATGCACGAGGCCTCCGCAGGCGCGTTCACGGGCGAGATATCCGCCTCCATGCTGACCGCGCAGGGGGTGGAGGCGGTGATCCTCGGTCACTCCGAGCGCCGGACCCTCTTCGGCGAGACCGACGAGGCGCTCGCCCTCAAGCTCACGGCAGCGCTTGACGCCGGGCTCGAGCCGATCCTCTGTGTCGGCGAGTCGGAGGAGGAGCGCGAGCAAGGCGAGACGGAGGACGTCCTTCGCCGCCAGCTAGAAGCCGACCTCGCAGGCGTCGCCGACAACGACCTCGCCGGCATCGTCATCGCCTACGAGCCGGTTTGGGCGATCGGCACGGGAAAGACCGCATCGCCCGAGCAGGCTGAGGAGGCGATCGCCTTCGCGCGCTCGGTCGTTGCCGAGCGCGGCGAAGAGGCGGCCCACCGACTCAGGATCCTCTACGGGGGTTCGGTCAAGCCGGATAACGCGGAGGAACTGCTCGGCCGTGACGAGATCGATGGCGCCCTGGTGGGCGGCGCGAGCCTCGAGCCGGCGGACTTCCTCGCGATCTGCGAAGCGGCTTGACGCTGCCGCCCGGACCTGACGAGCTGCCGGTGCCTGCGGTGGCACTGGTGATCCTCGACGGGTGGGGACTGGCGCCCGACGGACCTGGCAACGCGGTCTCCCTTGCCACGACGCCCGTCTTCGACGAGCTGTGGGGGTCTTATCCCCACACCCAGCTTTCCGCCTCGGGGCGCGATGTCGGGCTGCCCGACGGCCAGATGGGCAACTCCGAGGTCGGGCACTTGAACCTCGGCGCCGGGTCCGTGGTGAAGCAGGACCTTGCTCGGATCGACGATTCGATCGCCGATGGCTCGTTCTTCGAGAACGAGGCTCTCATCGCGGCGTGCGAGGCCGCCCGCGAATCGCCCCGCGGGCGCCTTCACATGATGGGCCTCGTCTCCGACGGCGGCGTGCATTCGGGCTGGGAGCACATCGAGGCGCTGGTCGAGCTCGCCGCCCGCGAGGGGGTCCCCGACCTCGTCGTCCACGTCTTCACCGATGGCCGCGACACGCTTCCCGAGTCGTCGGCCGGCTACGTGGAAGAGCTCGAACGGTGGCTTCGCCAAGCCGGGCGGATCGGGACGATCTCAGGGCGCTACTACGCGATGGACCGCGACAACCGCTGGGAGCGCACGAAGCTGGCCTACGACGCGCTCGTCCACGGGCAGGGGGTCCCGGCGTCCTCGGCGCAGGAGGCGATCGAGACGGCCCACAGCACGGGGGAGACGGACGAGTTCATCAAGCCTGCTGTGATCTCCGACTACGACGGCATGGCGCCCGGGGACGCGCTCGTTCATTTCAACTTCCGGCCGGATCGCGCGCGCCAACTCGTCCGTGCTCTCGCGGATCCGGGCTTCGGCGAGTTCTCGCGCTCGGGCGCGCCAGAGTTCCCCATGACGACGCTAACGCGCTACCGCGAGGGCTGGACCTACCCCGCCGCGTTTCCACCCCACCCCCCCGAGACGACCCTCGCCGAGGTACTCGCTTCAGAGGGCGCCGGCCAGCTCCACGTTGCCGAGACCGAGAAGTACGCCCACGTCACCTACTTCTTCAACGGCGGTCGCGAGGAGGAGTGGGAGGGCGAGAAGCGCCGGCTCGTCGATTCGCCGAAAGACGTCGCGACCTACGACCTCAAGCCCGAGATGTCGGCCCGGGCCGCAGCTGACGCGTTCACGTCCGGTTGGGAAGAGGCCTCGCCACGCTTCGGCATCCTCAACTTCGCGAATCCCGACATGGTCGGCCACTCGGGAGTGATCCCGGCCGCGGTGAGCGCGATCGAAGCGGTCGACGAGTGCCTCGGCCTCGTCGCAGAAGCGATTCACAACTCGGGCGGCGCGATGATCGTCACAGCCGATCACGGCAACGCCGACAACATGCTCGAGCCCGATGGGTCACCCAACACGGCCCATTCCACGAACCCCGTCCCGTTCATCGTCACGGCTCGGGGCATCGAGCTCTCCGACGGCGGCATCCTCGCCGACGTGGCCCCAACCGCGCTGGCGCTCCTCGGAATCGAGAAGCCGGAGGCGATGACCGGCCGCTCACTGCTCGAGGACTAGCCGTGCGGACTGAACCTGAGCGGCTCAGCTTTGAGATCGGCGCGCGTGACGGAGCCGCCCGCACCGGGCGGCTCCGCACGTCTCACGGCGACGTTTCGACACCGGCGTTCATCCCGCTGGCGACGACCGGCGCGGTCAGGGGCCTCGATACGGACGAGGTCGCCGCGCTCGGCTACGAGATGGTCCTCGGAAACACCTTTCACCTCGCGCTCCGCCCGGGACACGAGCGGATCGAGTCGTTGGGAGGCCTGCATGAGTTCATGGGCTGGGAGGGCGCAACGATCACCGACTCGGGCGGCTTTCAGGTCTTCTCGCTCGCACACGGAAACGTCGCCGACGAGATCAAGGGGCGGCGAGGAAACGCGGGAAACCATGGCGCGATCCTCGATATCGCCGAGGAGGGCGTGCGCTTTCGCTCCTACCTCGACGGGGTCGAGCGCTTCATGGGCCCCGAGGAGTCGATGGGCATCCAGGCGGCGCTCGGCTCCGACATCGCGCTCGTCTTCGACGAGTGCACCCCGTATCACGCGGACTTTGACTACACCGCTCGCTCGACCGAGCGTACGCACCGCTGGCTCGACCGCTGCCTTACGTGGCACGGCGAGCACGGGCCCGCCGCCCAGGCGGTCTTCGGCATCGTTCAGGGCGGCGTCCACGAGGAGCTTCGGCGGCGCTCGTCCGAGCGGGTCGGTGCGGCCCACATAGACGGCATCTCCATAGGTGGCACCCTCGGGCGCGACAAGGACGAGATGGCGGGCGTCCTCGAGCTCACGGTTCCGCGCCTTCCCGCGGACGCGCCCAAGCACCTGCTCGGGATCGGTGAGCCCGATGACCTCCTCAACTTCATCGGCCTCGGCATCGACATGTTCGATTGCGCCGTACCCACTCGCCTCGGCCGCCATGGCGTGGCCCTTGCGCCGCTACCTGATGACCGCTTCCGGATGAACGTGCGCTCGCGGGCGCTCGAGGCCGACGAGGGCCCCCTGGTCGACGGGTGCCCTTGCCCCGCATGTGACCGCCATACACGCGCCTACCTTCACTACCTCGCGCGCGCTGAGGAGCTCACGGCCGTCCGCCTACTTACAGTGCACAACCTGGTCTATCTCGAGCGCCTGGTGCGCGGTGCGCGCGAGGCAATCGCGGCGGGCCGGTATGCCGAATACCGGCGGTGCGGGTTGGACGGAGCTGCGCCGTGGGAGGCCTGAGCTACTGCGTGTTGTCCTCGACGAGCTCCTTCAGCTTGTCGATCTGATCGTTGATCTCGTCCGAGATGAAATTGCCAAGGTCCGTGTTCTGACCGGCGTCCGTTAGCGAGAGGACGGCGATGGCAATGAGGGCGGCGAGGATCCCGACCAGGAAGAGGACGCCCAAGGCGCGAAGGAAGCGAGAGCCGCCCGAAGCCTTTGCCGGCCGGACCGGCGCTGGGACAGGCGCGGGCGCGGGCGTGGGCGCGGCGCGGCGGGGTGGCCGGTAGGCGGGCGCCGGCGAGACGGGCGTCGCGATGTCCGGCGAGTCCATAGCGCGCGTGGCCGCCGTCGTGCCGCCCCCCATCGCGCGGGTCGGTGCCTCGTCGGAAGCGACGGGCGGCTGCCTACCCGCGATGCCGGCGCGAAGCGCCGCCGAGAGCTCCTTCGCCGACGTGTAGCGGTCGGCCACATCGCCCTCGAGGGCACGAAGGACCGCGGTCGAGAGCGTCTCAGGCACAGAAGCGTCGTACGAAGTGGGTGGCAGCGGACTTTCCGACTCGCGCCGGATCGCGAGCTCGGCAAGGCTCGTCCCCTCCCAAGGAAGGCGGGCGGTGAGCATCTGGTAGATGACAACACCGAGCGCGTATACGTCGGACGCAGGAGTCGCCACGTCGCCACGGGCTTGCTCAGGCGCCAGGTATGCCGCAGTCCCGACGACGGATCCCACCTGCGTGAGCCTGGTCTGCTCGGCGGCCCTCGCAATGCCGAAGTCCGTGAGCTTTACGGTCATCTCATCGGTCGGCGGATGGTGTGGCGACGCCGACTCCGGCCCGGCGGGCCCGCCGATCACCATCAGGTTGCCCGGCTTCACGTCGCGGTGGATGATCCCCTGACGGTGGGCGTACTCGAGGCCAGCGCAGGCCTGGATGCCGATCTGCGCGGCGACCTCCGAGCCGAGCCTGCCCCGGCGCTGAAGGAGCTGGGCGACGGAGCGGCCCTCGACGTACTCCATGACGATGTAGTGGCGGTCCGTATCGACCCCTGTGTCATAGACCTGGACGATGTTGGGGTGAATGAGGCGGGCCACGGCCAGAGCCTCGCGGCGAAAGCGCGCGACGAACTTCTCGTCATCGGAGAGATGCTCGGCGAGGACCTTCACCGCGACGGTCCGCTCGAGGACTTTGTCTTGTGCCCCGTAGACCGTGGACATGCCACCCGAGCCGAGGCGATCGCCCAGCTCGTAGCGGTCGGAGATCATGCTGCCGCCGGGGGGAGCCATCAGCCCTCATCCTCCTCGAGGACGCCGGTTTCCCCAGTCGCACCGGTCGGGGGCGGCGGTAGTTCAGGTTCCTCGCATTGCTCCGGGTCGCGGGTCTGCTCCTGAAGCCTGCCGCTCGCGGTCAGCAAAGTCTCGCGCAGCTCACCCGAGACGTCGTCCTCGGGGAGGCTTTCGATCCTGGTGTTGAGCTCGTCCGCCGTGGCCTGCGCGGCTTCGCACTCCCCAGCTTCGACCTCCGCTTCGATCTGATCCAGCTGAGCCAAGATCTCGGCGCCCGCGTCTTGAGGGATCGTGCTTTCGACATCGTCGCCTCCGCTTCCGCAGGCCGCTAGCGCGATTACGCAGGCAAAAACGGCCATCGCGCCAAATCTTTTGCGCATCCCCGGCACTCCGGCGAGTGTATGTAACGCCCCGAGCCTCATTGGCCGACCGCCAGGCGGCGACCGAGGTGCTCAGGCAAGCCGGCCTTGATGATCGCCTCCGCCGCGTCGTTCACCGCGTACTCCGCGCGCTCGTAGGAGGCAGTCCAGGTCTCAGTGTCGAGGACCAGCCAGGCGGCGCGCGGGTCGCCGTCGCGTGGCTGCCCGACGCTGCCGGGGTTGAGCAGCCAGCGCCCGTCCGAGACGTCGAGCTCTGTTCCGCCGGTCACCTGTGCGCCCTGAGTCGCGTCGACGTCTCCGTCGTCCGCCGCGCGAAAGCAGAGCGCGATGTGCGAATGGCCGATCATCGCAACCCGCTTCGACTGCCGGGCGATGCACTCGCCGGCCTGCTCGGGCGTCAGGACGTACTCCCAGATCGGATCTCGGGGCGACGCGTGATAAAGGGCGATGTCCCGTGACTCGTCCGTCGTCTCCAGGCCTGCCAGGTACTTCCGTGGCTCCTCTTCGAGCTCGTCGCGTGTCCAGCGAGCCGCCTCTGCCGCAGCGGGCGAGAAGGCGGAGATGTCGAGCTCGCCGAGGGCGGCAAGGTCGTGGTTTCCGGCCAGGCACAAGTCGGCTCGCTCCGCGACGATCCGGGCGCACTCGTTCGGCTGGGCGCCATAGCCCACAACGTCGCCCAGGCACCAGAGCTCGTCCGGGGGATCGCGGTCGATCTCCGCGAGAACGGCCTCCAGCGCATGCAGGTTCGCGTGGATGTCGGAGATCACAGCGAGGCGCATCGCGCGGACTATCGTAGGTGCGGATGGCGGCGCAGGGCCTTCGGCAGCGAATCTCTGGCTCTCAGGCGGCGCGCGCCGGCCTCTGCTTCGCCGCGCTCATCGTGGTTGCCGAGGGAGCGGTGCTCCTTCTCGCGCCTTCCGAGGAAGGGATCCCGCCCGAGGCGGTTTCGGCGGCCGAGTTCTTCGATGCGGCCGCGCTCGAGCGTGCCTCCGAGTACCGCGACGGGCAGCGGCTGCTCCTGGTGATCGGCCTCGCGGCGCAGGCGGTGGCGGTTGGTGCGCTCGCGGTAGGGCGCCCGCGGGCGGCCCGCGACCTGCTCGGCCGCTTGAGCACCCGCGGCGTTCTGGGAACTGCGCTGGCCGGAGTCGTGGTGGTAGTGGTCGCCGAGGCCGTGTCGCTTCCGACTTCCCTGGCGGCGCATGAGCGCTCGGCGGACGTCGGGCTTTCGACCCAGTCGCTCGGCGCGTGGCTTGCCGACCAGGGAAAGGCGCTCGCCATCGGTGCCGTCATCGCGGGAGCGGGCGCCGCTGCCCTTTCGGCCTTGATCCGTCGCTCGCCGCGGCGCTGGTGGGTGCCGGGAACGGCAGTGGTCGTCGGATACGGAGCGGTTGCGAGCTTGGCTGCGCCGATCGTTATCGCCCCGCTTTTCAACGACTTCGACCCGCTTCCGCAGTCCAGCGAGCTGCGGGCGAGCGTGCTGGAATTGGGAGACCGCGGAGGCGTCGAGATCGGGGAGGTCTACCGCGTGGATGCCAGCCGCCGCAGCAGCGCTCTCAACGCCTATGTGGCGGGCATCGGCCCGACGAAGCGCGTGGTTCTATACGACACGCTGATTGACGGCGCGCCGCAGCCGGAGCTCGAGTCGGTCGTCGCCCATGAGCTCGCCCACCAGGCTCACGAGGACATTCCGCGGGGCATCCTCTTCGCTGCGCTCGTGACGCCGATCGGACTGATCGGAGTGCGTGAGCTTTCGGCGGCATTCGCCTGGCGCTCGGGCGCAGAGCCCGGCTCCGCGCCCGCGGTGCCGGCCCTCTTCCTGGCGATCGCCCTCGTCTCTTTCGTGGCGAACGTACCCGCGAACCAACTCTCCCGAAAGGTCGAAGCGAGCGCGGACGCGTTTGCGCTTCGGATCACCCAGGACCCGAAAGCCTTGACCGATCTCCAGGTGCGCCTCGCCGAGCGCAATCTCTCTGACGTCGATCCGCCCGGGTGGGTGACAACTCTATTCGGCACTCACCCGACCACACTCGAGCGGATCGGATCCGCGCGGGCTTGGTCGGGGCTACAGCGTTAGCTAGTCGCCTATGGCTTGCCGAGGATGGCGGTGACCAAGGCGGTTCCGTTCTGGACGTTGACCCCGACGCCCACGTGCTTGTAAACAGGGTTCTGGATCACGTTGCGGTGGTCCGTTGAGTCGAGCCACTTGTCGACGATCGCATCCGGCGTGTCCTCCGGCGGAGGAGTTGTGTCGTCTGCGTCGCCGAACGCGATGAGCTCTGCCGCTTGCCCGGCGCCGTTGAAGTAGCCCGTGTTGTTGATTCGCTGCCTGAGGTTCGGCTCGCCGGGGCACTGATGGCTGAAGCAGTTCTGAGAGCGCATCGTGTTGGTGTGACCCTGTGCCGCCCTTTGCAGATCACCGTTCTGGCTGAGGTTGTTGGCGCTACGGGCCTGGTTGAACAAGCAGGTGACCGAGGCGCGCGCTTGGCTCTTGCTTAGGCTGCCGAAGCTCGCATTGGCGTTCGCGCAGCCTCCAGCCATGCTGGGAGGCGCCGAAAGCAACGCCAGCCCCATCGTTGCGCATCCAGCCGCGAGGCCGGCGCTGATCCTGCACTTGGTTCGCCTACTCAACATGCGCCCTCCGCGTTTCGTTCATAAACCTTGACGACAACATTAAACACGGTCAGGCCGGGGAAGTCACGTCCCAACCGTCGAACCGATTGACGGTGACCATGATTCCGCCCGCAGCCTAACGCCCGCTGTTGTCCTTCGCCCAGTCAGCGGTGAGGCCCAAGCCCTCCTCAAAACCAGTTTGCGCCTGCCAGCCGAGCTCGGCTGTGGCTTTCGCCGGAGAAATAGCTATCCGTTGGACTTCACCGGCTCGAGGGTCCGCCATCTCGGGGTCAAACGAGCCGCCATAGGCAGACGCGATCGCCTTGCCGACATCAAGGACGGTGCTCTCGCGGCCCGTGCCGACGTTGAACGCGCCGGTCACAGACGACTCGGATGCCGCCAGGAAGGCGCTCACCACGTCGCCCACGTAGACGTAGTCGCGGGTTTGGAGGCCGTTGCCGAAGACCTTGGGCTTGACGCCGTCGAGGAGCGCCCCACAGAAGATCGCGACGACGCCGGCCTCGCCATGAGGATCCTGTCGCGGCCCATAAACGTTGCCGAGCCGCAGAGATACCGCGCTCAATTCGTACAAGCGGGCATACAGGTCTACGTAACCCTCGGCAGCCAGCTTCGATTGGCCATATGGAGCCTCCGGAAGCCTCGCTGCTTCTTCATCGAGGGGAAGGTCGCGACCATCACCTTCGCCGTAGATCGCTCCACCCGTAGAAGCCAAGATAAACCGCTTGACCCCGGCCTTCACGGATGCTTCGAGCAGGTTGATCGTGCCCGCGACATTCACCTGGAGGTCGAATACCGGGTTGTCAACAGACACCCTGACGTCGATCTGCGCCGCCAGGTGAAAGACCTGCTCGGGCTCAGTGATCGCGAACGCCTCCGAGATTGCGCTGGGGTCCGCCACGCTCCCCTCGACGAGACGTACACCCGCTGCGGACGCCGACTCGAGATTTGACGCCTTCCCAGAAGAGAGGTCATCCAACACAGTGATCTCGTCCCCCCGCGCCACAAGTGCATCCACGAGGTTCGAGCCAATGAATCCGGCACCCCCGGACACAAGCACACGCATCGGCTCAGCCTAAACACCTGTTCGTAGACTCGCGGCCATGCCGTTGAACTCGCACACGGACCTGCGCGCCGCAGTCGCCGAAGCCGTGTCGTCGCTGGGTGCGGTACTCACTCAGGAAGCTGGGCTCGATCGGCCAAGGCGCGCGGATCAGGGCGATTATTCGACCAACGCGGCGATGCTCATGGCTCCTTCGCTCGGCGAGCCTCCACGCGAGATCGGCGAACGCCTTGGCGGCGCGCTCAGAGAGTCGCTCGGCGATCGGGTCACGCGAATCGAGGTCGCAGGTCCCGGCTTCGTCAACCTCTTCATGTCCGAGCGATGGCACCGCGAAGCTGCGTGGGCGATCAAGTCGGACGAAGCGTTCGGATCAGGCCCCCCAGCGGAGCCCAACGTCCTGCTCGAGTTCGTCTCGGCCAACCCGACCGGACCACTGACTGCGGCGGGCGGAAGAGGGGCGGCGTACGGCGATTCGCTCGCACGGATTCTCGAGCGGGCCGGCCACGATGTAAAGCGCGAGTACTACGTGAACGACACCGGCGCGCAGATCCGAAGCTTTGCAGCCTCAATCGCCGCCCGCATGCAAGGAGAGAACCCACCGGAGGACGGGTATGCCGGCGCGTACGTAGGAGAGCTCGCAACGGAGCTTCAGGCCGCCGGCTTGGGACCTGACGACCTCGAAGCGCTGGCGACAGAGGGGGTGGAGGCGATGAGAAGGCGAATCGAGGCGAGCCTCGCGCGCTTCGGGGTCCAGTTCGACACCTGGTCGTCAGAACTCGCACTGCACGAGGCTGGGGCGCTTGAGGAAACCCTGAAGGTGCTTGCGGACGGCGGACACTCCTATGAATCCGACGGTGCGCTCTGGCTGCGCACTTCGGCATGGGGCGATGACAAGGACCGAGTGCTGATTCGCTCGGACGGCGAGCCCACTTACTTCGCCGCCGACATCGCCTACCACCGTGACAAGCTCGAACGCGAGGCCGGTCTCATGATCGACCCCTTGGGCGCCGACCATCATGGCTACGTCCTGCGGATGAAGGCCGCCGTAGCGATGCTGAGCGGCGATCCTGACCGCTACGAAGCTCCGATCATGCAGATGGTGAACATCGTCGAGCGCGGAGAGCGAGCGCGGATGTCCAAGCGAAAGGGAGATTTCGTCACGCTCGATGAGCTCGTCGAAGACATCGGCGCGGACGCCGCCCGGTTCTTTCTGCTCCAGCGCTCACACGACACGGTTATCGATCTCGATCTCGACCTCGCTCGTTCCACTTCGCAAGACAACCCGGTCTATTACGTCCAATACGCCCACGCGCGGCTTGCCGGCATTCTCCGAAACGCCCAGGAGGAGCCTTCAGCCGGCCTGACACTTGGGGTGGACGCATCGGAAGCCGCTTTGATTCGACGCATTCTGGAGCTCCCGGACGTCATCGGAGAGGCAGCACAGAAGCGCGCGCCGCACCGGCTTTGCGCCTACGCGGGCGCCGTAGCCGCTGACTTTCACGCGTTCTACCGCGACTGCCGAGTCGTGGGCGCCGATGCTGAGTCGGGCGTGGAAGGGCTCGAGTCGGCGCGTCTCACGATCTGCAGGGCGGCTCAGCACGTGATCGCAACGAGCCTCGAGCTGCTTGGCGTTAGCGCTCCCGACCGGATGTAGGGGGCTTAGAGCCCTCTGCGGCCGAAGACAAACGGAATGGTCCGCAGCAGGAGCCGCACGTCTCCCCAAAGCGACCAGTTGGCCACGTAGAGGTAGTCCAGCTTCACCATCTCGTCCAGCGGGATATGCGCTGAAGATCCGAGGATCTGCCAGTGCCCCGTCATTCCCGGCGGCACGTCGAGTCGGCGCCGGTACCAACCCTCGATCTGACGGTCTTCCGAGGGAATTAGCGGCCGAGGGCCGACGAGACTCATCTCGCCTCGCAACACGTTGAAGAGCTGGGGAATCTCATCAAGTTGCCAGCGTCTGATGATTCGCCCCACACGGGTGAGTCGCGGATCTTCGGCGATCTTGAAAAGCCCTGAGGCCGCATGATTCAGGTGGTCGAGATCCTCCTTGACGGCTTCCGCCTCGTTGACCATGCTGCGAAACTTGAACATCGAGAATTCGTTTCCGTCCCGGCCCACACGGCGTTGACGGAAGAGGATCGGACCCGAAGAGTCAAGCTTGATGCTCACGGCGACGGCCAGCAGAAGAGGAGACAGGAGGGTCAGCCCCGCCAACGACCCCACCAGGTCGAGGGATCGCTTTACGAGGCGGGACGATCTGGTGAACTCGAAACGCTTCATTCCAAGCAGCGTTACGCCGTGAAGGTGATCCAGCTCGACGGAGGAACCGGCGACTCGTGACGCCTCGGGCAGGACGCTCACCTTTACGCCGATCCGTTTGAATTCCCGGATCATGTAGAGAAGCTCGTCGCGCGAATCCGCCTCGGTCGCAAGAATCACGCGCTCGACCTGATGGCGGTTGACGATTGATCCGAGGTCGGGCGGCGGCTTTACCTTGCCGCCATAGGCGCCAACTACAGGGGCTACCACCCCTGCGAGCTCTGCTTTGACAGAAGAGCTGATCGCGAGTTTTTCGCGGAGGTAGTCCGCCGCGTCTTGATCGCCGACCAGTAGACAGCGTTCAACTGGAGCGAGACGGGTGGCGATGGCGCGAGCGAATGAGCGGAAGCAAACGACGGCTATGAAGAGGGTCAGCCAGGCCATGAGCACTTGGCCTCGGCCCAATCCCCCGTCGACGAACGACCCGTTGGCGAGCCAGAGAAGGAGCGCCGCGAGGGTCGCGATTCCAAACAGGGACGGGACTTCGTCGAGAGTCGACTTGTGAAGCAGATGCTCATCGCGGTCGTAGAGGCCCATCGCCTTGACCACCGCGACGAATACGACTGGGACACCGATGACGGCCGGGTGGAGCCCGTCCGCCGGATCGATAGCGACGGCTGCGACGACAGCCAGCATCACGGCGCTCATGTCCGCCAGCGCCAGTGAGCGGCGGAACAGCGCGTCGCGGCGCCGAGCCAGCTTCAGGCGGGCATCGTGATCGTTCCGCGCCGTGACGAGACGCTCGGTAGCCGGCGCTATGGCCGGCCGCTCGGCCGGAATCTCGTCAGTCTCGATTGTTGTCTTCATGCGAGGCCAAAGATTCGGCAGGTCTCCACCCTCGGAGCCCGTACCCATTGGCTGAGCAGCCAATCTAGACAAACCTGCCGCGAGTTGCAACAGGCAACCGCCGGAGTGGCCGCGAGTTTTCCGGCGACTGCGAGCTAGGGTGCGCGAGCCGCGAGCTTCTCGCGGGCCGCGACGACGCTGCGTATCGCTAGACCTGCGAGCAGCAGGACCAGAAGCAGGAGGATCAGGCCTGTCAAGGGATACCCGGTGAAGGGAAGGTTGCCGTCGGCGTCACCGGATCCACCATGGGCGAGTCCGTCTCCGTCTCCGAAGTGTCCGGGATTGTTACCGCCTCCGAAGCCAGGACCGAAGTCACCATCCTCATCGACTTCGTCGATGGGACCGATGCACGGGTCGTCGTATTCGACGCAGCCGCTCGGCAGCTGCGCATTCGCCGAGCCGGCCCATGCAAGGCACAGACAGCTGACGACAAGCGCTGCGAGTGCGCCCAAGACTACGAAATTCTTCCTGCCCAGATTCTCGATTGTCACGTGATTGACCTTGTTCCCCATCGCCGGTTCTTCTAATCGGCTCGCACCACTATAACCATGAATCGGACGTTATGGGCGGTTTCCCCCCCGGCTTCGCCGATCCTTCACTCCGATTTAATATGTCGCGTGAATGAATTTTTGGGCCCGGGATCGAGCGACGCCGGCCCCAGGCCCAATCGGCCCTCCATAGGTCCGGGCCGCCCACGAGCGCGCTCACGCTCACGCGTGAGGAAGCGAGCGCCGAGCACCCCCTTCATCGTGGGGAGCATTCCGTTCGCAATCCTGCTCGTTGTTGCCTTCCGGGGCGGCGGGGCGGACCTCGTTGCGAGACAGGAGATGAGCATTTTCTTGCTCTGGGGAATCGCGCTCGCGGTTGCGTTCGGAGTGCTGCCGCGTGCCCGCCCCTCACGCGCTCTAGGGCGGGTCATGGCCTTTGGACTCCTCTTTTTTGCACTCACCGCTCTGAGTGCGACCTCTACCGAGAGCATTGAGCAAAGCGCGGTCGAGCTGGCGCGCGTGGTCGCTTACGGAGGCATCGTCGTGCTCATTGCGTTCGGCTTGAGCTCTCGCTCTTGGAGGGCGGCAGCGGCCGGTTTGGCGGCAGCGGCGCTCGTCGTTCCCGTCGCAGCCGTCCTAAGTCGGTTGGTGCCTGATGTCTTCAATCTCTTTGGCGTCGACACGTGGCCGTCACGAAGGCTCCTGTTTCCGCTCGGGTATTGGAACGCGATTGGCGCCTGGAGCGCGATGGCGCTGGCCATAGCCGTCACTTACAGCGTCAGTCCGCGCGCAGGCGGATGGCGCGTGGCAGCCCTCTCGGTTACCCCGTGGGCCGGCGTTGCGATCTATCTGACTTACTCACGTGGCGCGATCCTTGCCGCCTTGGTTGGGTTGGTCGTGTCTATCTATCTGAGCCGCGACCGTCGCTCAGCAGGCGTGCACGCCGCCGCAGCGGTCCTTACGACGGCCGCTTGCGTGTTCGCCGTCCGAGGCCATCCGGAGGTTGCGGACGGAAGCGGTGATTCGGGCTCCGGGCTCGTTCTGCTTTCGCTCATCGGCGCCTCGGTTCTATGTGGATGGGTCGCGACGCGGAGCGGGGATCGAGGCTTCAAACGCGGAAATCAAATCGGGCGCTGGGGCCCCGCGATCGTAGTCTCTTTGGGGGGAGCAGCGGTCGTGGCTGCCCTGGCGATAGGTGGCGCGGGTGCGACTGCCCAACCTTCTGCTGATCCGCGCTATTACCCGACAGAGGGAGCGGATCCAGCCGCGCGCCTGGCAAGTCTCGATACCACGCGCTATGAAATTTGGGCGTCGGGCGCACGTGCGTTCTCTTCCGATCCCCTCACCGGAATCGGTGCCGGAAGCTTCGGGTACTGGTGGAATCGCGACGGCGGCGAAGAGGAGTCGCTACGCGACGCGCACTCCCTATACATCGAGGTTGCGGCCGAGCTGGGAGTGTTCGGAGTGGTCAGCCTGCTCGCCTTCCTGGGGACTCTCCTGTTTGCGGCTGCGCACGAACTCAGGCGATCGAGGTCTACTGGAGATGCAAGCGCTCTCGCTGCCATGGTCTCGGCCTTCGTCGTCTTTCTGGTAGTTGCTGGGTTCGATTGGCTATGGGAGATCCCGGCCATCTCGATTTTCGGCCTCGGGGCCGCCGGCATTGCGGCAGCATCCGGTTCATCCCCCGATCACCGCCGGTCGAGGCTCTCGTGGGCTCGGGTGGCGGCCGTGGCGGCGGCGATCCTCGCAGGCGTCGTCCAGATCCCGAGCCTTGTGGCTACTCAGCGGGTACGTGCGAGCACTGCCGAGCTCGTCGTGGGCGACTACGCCGGCGCTGAGCGAGAGGCCACCGAGGCGATTCAAGCCGAGCCGTGGGCCGCAACGCCGTACGCGCAGCGTGCCCTGGCCAAGTTCGGAGCCGAAGAAATCGCCGGTGCGCGTAGCGATGTCCAATCGGCGCTCGACCGTGAGGAGACGAACTGGAAACACTGGTTCCTTCTCTCACAGGTATATGCGCTCCAGGGTGACACGGATCGAACGCTCAAGGCGATCGAGGAGGCACGCGAGCTCAGCCCGCTACCTGACACGGTTTTCGACGAGGCCGCCGCCAGGGCGCTGGCCGCCTCCGCGTTCAATCAGCCGTTCGCCCTCCCGTAGCGGCGCGCGACCCTAATTCGGGCACGAGGCCCGAAGTGCCGCCAGCTTGTCCGCCTTGGTCTTGATCCGAACGCGTATGGCTCTCAGCCTTCGCTTGGCGACCTCGTCCCCGGCTCGAGCCAAAGACTTCCAGTGCGCCTTTTTCTTCTGCAACCCCTGGAGACGCTCGATCACGCGCTGGATCCCGAGCAGGCACCGGGGTGGATCTTCGTCATCGGCCATCCCCCCGACCTCCTTGGGAGTCATCCCGATCTGATCGAAGATGCTCGTCGGGCAGCCTGGATAGATCGGGTTGTAGGTTCCGGCCCGGGCCAAAAGGACGCAATACGCCGGCTTCGGCGCAAACGTCTCCCATTTGAGGACCCCGCTACCCTCCTCCGCGGGGTGCGCCGGGTTGGGAGTTGGCTCTACCGAAGTATGGACGAGCACCGCCCCCAGGTTGTCATCGAGCAGGGCGTTGAGGATGTGAACAATGGTCCGTGCCTGCTGTCGTTCCGTCACGGGATGCGGACCCGTGGTGGTCGCACCAGTCTCCGTCACCCAGATCTCAGCCCCTGGCGTCCACGCATTGCGTTGCTCCCTGATCTGCTTCATGATCGCCGCGAACTGGGTGTCAAGCGTTTCCATCTCGTCAGTCCACGGGTAGGCGTGAATGCCGATCCCATCGCCCGGCCTCAGGAACGAGGCGCCTCCCGCCAGTGCGAATCGGCGGAGCCAGGTCGGGATCGTCATGTTGCCGCGCTCTACGTCCCTGAGTGAATAGGTGAGGCTCCCGATCAGCACTGGCATTGACGGGACGGCGAAGCGAACGGCCCCGACCGAGCGCTTGAACATCGCCGCGTAGTGCTCAGGATTAGGTCCGTTGAAATTTTGCCAAGCCCCGCGCCAGTTCGGCTCGTTCCACACCTCGAACGCAACGGCGTCGGGATAGCGCTCGGCTACCTGGTAGGAAAAGTGCTCCCAGTCGTCTAGATGGGCGGCGTCGGGTGGACAAAAGATCGGACGGGAAAAGCAGTGGAGGCCCGGCCGAGCCCAAGCCGGAGATCCTTGGAGGATTATCAGCGGCTTCATGCCCGCATCCCGGATCGACTGGATCCGCCGGTCGTAAATCGCCCATTCCTGCTTATCCGGATCGTGGTCCACGTCCGCCCACGAAACCGTCAGGCGGGAGATTTCGGCGCCGGCTCTGGCCTCGAGCAGGTTCAGCCGATCCTCGTCTGCGGCGGGCGGAACCGCGAACGAATCGTTGAATCCGAAGAGGGGCTCGGCCGAGGCGGCTGGTGCTGGCGCGCACACGACGAGCATCGCGACAAGCCCGACAAAGTGGCGCCATCGAGGGCGCCTTGGCTGCATTCGTAATCTCATCAGGTCCACCCCGGCGAGGGTCCAGCCCGTTCCGGCGGGGGGGACGATAACAACACGCGCTGGCGCAGTGTCAACGGCGAAGCGTTTCGCGGGCCGCCTCGAGGAGCTCATCCCGGAAGCGCTCGGGGCGCCACCGTTCCGCATGCGCCCGGATCGCATCAGGGGCGTACGCGTCGGGATCGAAGGACGCGAGCGCGGACCGTAGCGTCGCGCTGTCCTGAGCGTCGAAGAATTCCCCGGTGACCCCAGGGACCACGGTTTCCAGCGCGCCGCCCCCGGCAAACGCGAGCACGGGACGCCCGCAAGCCATCGCCTCGACTGGCACGAGCCCGAAATCATCTCGGCTCGGAAAGATCACGGCGGCGCACCTTTGAATCAACGGGATGAGGTCACCATCGTCGAGATGGCCTACGAACGTGACGTTTTTTGGAGCCCTGCGTCGAAGGTCTGACATCGCGGGGCCGTCGCCCGCGACGACCAACTGGTGCCTGAGCCCGCGGAAGGCCTCCACCGCCAGCGTCGGCTGCTTGTACGGCTCGATCAGGCGGCCGTAGAAGAGAAAGTAATCGTCGTGCTCACCCGTCACCGACGGGCTAAACCGCCGGCAATCCACGGGCGGCCAGATGACGCGACTCTGAACGTTGTAGTTCCGCTGAAGCTGGGCGGACACGAATTCCGATTCGGCCACGTACGTGGTTACCCGCGCGGCCGCGCGGCGGTCGGCTATGCGCATCGCTGACGCCAGGCTCTTCAGCGCAACGGCTCCGACAGCGCCGCCCGGAATCCGGCCGGCATAGTCCTCCGTCATCGACCAAGCGAAGCGCAGCGGGCTGTAGCAGTAACAGAGCTGCGGCGCGTCGTTCTCCGTGCGAAAGCCGTGCGCGAACGCATAGCTCGAGGTGATGAGGAGGTCGCAAGCCGGGAGGCGGTTCGCCGCCACAAGAGCCGGAAACACGGGAGCCAGGAGTCGGTAGCTGTGCAGGAGCCTGGAGCGGGGCGGCAGGATCGAGCGAAACCTGTCCTCAACGCCCATCCGACGAGCGACCGCAGGTCGACCCAAGATCGTCCAGACCTCGGCTCTGGGGAAGATCTCGGCGATCTCGGCTGCAATACGCTCAGCGCCGCCATACGCCTCGGCGAAGTCATGCGCAATGACGACGCTCGCGGCGTCGAAGGAATCAGTAGCCGTAGTAGTACTCGTAGGTCTCATCCCCGGGCCGGATGCCGGTAACGACGACGCCCGAGGGCCTCTCCCGGATGTGGCCAAGGGCAGATCTGGCCGCTCGCACCTGATCGCGTGTCGTCTGCTGTACTCGCACGCACAGAAGCACCGCGTCCGCTTCTGAAGCGAGCTCCAGCGGATCTGCGACGGAGAGGAGCGGACTTCCGTCGAGGATCACCAGATCGTAGGCGCGCGTGACCTTTTCGAGAAACTGCTCGAAACGCTCACCCTGAAGGAGTTCCGGAGCGTTGGTGACAGCCGCTCCCGCTGGGATCACCACCATGGAGATCTTTGATCCACTCGCTTGCGACGTTTCATCCCCGTTTCGCGACTGCTCCTCGACGGCGAAGCTGCGTGGAGGTGCCAGATCCACGACCCGCAGGATGTCCGCCGGCTTCACCTCGCCGCGGAGGTAGTTCGTCAGGCCAGGCTCGCGCTCGACCGGTAGACGCTTGGAGAACGAAGGCCTTCGCAAATCGCACTCAACGAGCAGCACCTTCATACCGGCCAGCGCTGCGGCGCTGGCAAGCGCAATGGAAACGGTCGACTTTCCCTCCTGAGGCAGAGGGCTCGTCACGAGAACGGAGCGCGGCGCCTTTCCCTCGCCCGCCAGAAAGCCCAGATTCATGCGCAAGACCCTGAACGGTTCGAAATCGGTCTCGGTCGGAATCGGATGGCCATTGGAGACCAGCCCGGAGAACGCGAACGAGGACTGCGCCACACGACCCAGGACCGGAAGCCCCGATTCGTCGTGGATGTCCTGCGCGTTGTGGAGGCGCCTGTCCAGCGCGTCCCGTACAAAGGCGGCAATGATTCCGATCACCAAGCCGAGGATGCCGCCGATGACAGCGTCTCGCGTCGGCTGGGGTGAAGTCGGCGCACCGGCCGCTTCGGCTTCCTGGACGATGTCCGCCGGCTCCGCGATCGACTTGAGAGCCACCAGCCGCTGTAGGTTCGCTTCGATGATCGAGATGCGGATGCCCGGTAGAGGCTTCTGCGACTTCGCATCTTGCAGGTCGGCGCGAAGAGCCGCCTCCGCTTCTCCGAGCCGCTCTTGAGCCTCGGCGTTCCCGAGTGCTTTTGCTTCGTCCGCGTAGGCGTTAGCGAGATCCGCAGCGAAGTCTGGGTCGCTCCAGGAGGCCTCGATCTCAACAAGGTTGGTCTGCGGGTCGACCTCGGCGGTAATCGCCGCAGCGAGAGTGCTGGGCTTCGAGTCGACCTCTAGCCGGTTGCGCACCCGACGAGCAACATTCTCGCTCGTGATCAGGTCGGCCTGGATGTTTGAGCGCTGCGCCGGTGCCAAATCGGGGAAGATCTGGGCGCCCTGTCCGACGAGGACCAGGTCCTGGAGCGGATCGCGAAAAGAGACACGCGACTGCGACGTATAGACCTCCTCTGCCGAGAGAGACAGGGCAAGGGCACTCCCAATCGATAAGACGAGCACGATCGTGATGAGCAGCCGCTGTCGGCGCATAACGCGCAGGTAGTCGCCAACAGTCGCATAACGCGGTCCCTTTTCGGTCATCGTTGAAGTCCCCGGATCCCCATTGCTTCTCTGCGCCGAACGCGCAGAAAGAGGGCAACCATCGGATTCGACAGGCTACTCAAGCAGCCGAGCAGCGGCGCTGCAACCCGACGACGAGGCTGGATACCTTCCGTGTGAGCTTTGAATCGAATTCGATCCGCGGAAGGTGCTCAGACGCCGCCTGGCAGGCCGCGTGGAGACACCCTGCGCGTCGCCGTGGTCCACGACAAGCTTTGGCAGTGGGGAGGCGGGGAGCGCGTCGCGCTCGCGCTTCGCGAGACCTGGCCGGGAGCGGACCTCTACACGAGCACCTTTGACCAGAACTTGGTCGACTCACATGGTCTCGAGGGGGTCAAGGCGACACGGCTTCAGCGGGTTCCCGCCTTGAGCCGGGCCCATTCTTACTTTCTGCCCTTATACGACCGAGCGTTCCGGGGGCTCGACTTCGGCGATTACGACCTGGTCGTGAGCTCGAGCGCGATGTTCGCCAAGTCGGTCAGGCCGGCGCCTGAAGCGCCGCACCTTTGCTATTGCCATACGCCTCCCAGGTTCCTATGGGATCTGCGCGATGAGTTGATCGCGGAGCTGCCTCGCTCGAGGGCGACGAAGACTTTGGTTCGTGGGCTCTCGGGATATCTGAGACGTGTCGATCTCCGTGCCGCGGACGGCGTGGACCGCTGGGTCGCGAACTCAGCCCACGTAGCTCGCCGCATCAGGGACTACTACGACCAGGATGCGGACGTCGTATATCCGCCTGTCGACATTCACCGTCCGCTCCTTGGCGCCGAGCAGGGCGAATACGCCTTGGTCCTCGCTCGGCTCTATCCGTATAAGCGAGTGGATCTGGCCATCGAGGCCTGCAACGCTCTACGGCTCCCGCTTGAGATAGTCGGAGAAGGAAGCGATCGGCCTCGACTCGAGGCCCTCGCCGGTCCCACGGTCCGCTTCCGTGGTTGGGTTTCGGAAGGGGAGAAGAATCGCCTTGTCGAGGGCGCTCGGGTGTTGATAGCCCCGCAGGTTGAAGACTTCGGCATTGCCACGGTCGAGGCCATCGCAGCCGGGACGCCTGTGCTTGCCCTTCGCGCGGGAGGCGCCACTGAGATCGTCTACGAGGAGATCAACGGCTCGTTCTTCGAAGAGCAGAGCGCCGCGAGCCTCACTGCTGCGCTTCGATCGTTCGACGAGAGCCGGTTTGAACGAGACGGGATGAGACGGAGCGTCGAAAGATTCGCCCCCGAGAACTTCACCCGATCGATGCTCGCGGTCTCAGACGAGCTCTTGACTGGCGCTAGCTAGCGCGGCTAGCCGCGCGGTCCAAAACGTCGAGGTATGCATCGCTGATCCCCGCGGCCTGGCGATCCAGCGAATACCGCGCCTGAGCCCGCCTGCGCGCTGAGCGTCCGAGCGTCAGCCGTAGCTCGGCGTCCCCGGCCAGGCGAAGGATGGCGCTTGCGAGCGCCTCGGGATCGTCCGGGCTCACGAGCAGCCCAGATCCGTCGCCCAGCTGCTCTCTGATCCCGTCGATGCTGGTGCCGACTATGGGCAGACCGGCGGCCATCGCTTCGAGCACCACGATGGGGAAGGGATCGACGCGCGACGGGAGCACGAAGATGTCCCACTCACGCATTCGTGCCTCGACGTCGGCACTCTCTGTCCAATTGACCCCGCTCGCCGACGCCATCGCCAGCACATCGTCGGCCCAGGCGGTGTCAAGTGGGTCGGTCGGAGCTCCGACGAGGGAGAACTCGATCGACGAGTCTTGCGCCTTAACGAGTCGAGCAGCCTCCGCGTAGACGTCGGGTCCCTTTCGGCGGGCGATCACCCCGACCATGCCCACCCGCAACGGGCGGTTCGGCGACGACCGGTCAGGCGGCTCGACCGAGACGTCCGTCCCCTCGCGGACGAGAATCGCCGGGCTCGAAGGCAACGAGAGCGAGTCGACGCTTGCTTGAGAAACCCCTACGGCAAGGTGCCCGACCCTATGGATAAGGGTGCGGGCCATTGCGTGTTTTCGCGACGAGCCGATCATCTCGTGGACGTGGAACATGGTCGGCACCCCGAGCCAGCGAGCCACCGTGCCTTCATCGAGCGTGTACATGGAGTTGCAGTGCGCAAGGCAGGGCCCGGTTTGACGGATCGTCTCGGCCAGGCCCCGGTAATACCTCGGGATTCGCCCGAACCTTCGAGCTGGCCCGGGCGGGATCTTGATGGCTTCCCAGCTGTACCCCGGGAAGGGGCGCGGTGCGCCACGGACACGGAGGCCGCGCCCTTCGACCTCATCGAAGAGGGCGCTGGGCCGTGGTGCCCACACCACCGGGCTCCAGCCGAGGTCCTCTAGCAGCGGCGCGAGCCGCAGGAGGGACAGGGAGGCGCCACCTACTTCCTCGCCGTGGAGGATCCAAAGCACCGTTCGCGTGGCGGCACCCGGGTTTTCGCCCGAGGGGCTCAAGTGCGGGTCGCCCGGTGACGGAGCGCTGACTCATATGCACCCGCGTGGAGGTCCGCCAGCCGCTCGAGGCTGAAGCGTCCCTGGGCGCGGGCGCGAGCGCGCTCGCCGAAGAGCTCTCGACGTGCGGGGTCGCCCAGCAGGGCTGAGATTGCGGCGGCGATCTCGCCCACGTCGCAGGGGCTTACGACCAGTCCGGTCTCTTCGTGCTCGACCAGTTCGTCGACGGCGCCGACTCGCGTCGCGACGACAGCTTTCGCGCAGGTCATGGCTTCCAGGATGACTGTGGGCATGCCCTCGGAGCGAGGGACCGAAGTCATGAGAAAAAGATCGAAGGCCTGGATCAATCGCGCCACCTCGGCCCCCGGATCTCGCATGTCGATGATGTCCGTGAGTTTCCGCTCTGCGATCTCGGAGCGAAGCCGGGCTTTGTACCGAGCGTGCGCCGGGCTGTCCGTGCCGAGAATCCTGAAACGTGCGTCGGGGTGGGCACGGTGAACTAGCTCGGCCGCGCGGATGGTGAACTCATGCCCCTTTTGGGGATTGAGGACCCCGACGCTGCCGACCAGCAACTCCCCGTCGGCGATGCCGAGTTCCCGTCTCGCCTCGGCGCGGATCGCGGGGTCTGGACGAAAGCGCTCGGGCTCGACTGGCGGAAACACGACGGTGAGCCGGCTGCCGAGCCCCGTCAGACCGGGGTGGACCTCTGCCAGTTGGCGACCCCAGACCGTGGAAGCGTCCGTGAGGGCGAGCACCCCCGGCATCGTGAGCCGTCGCAGCAGCATTGGCGCGCGGGTGTCGAATATCTGCCAGAGCGACGCGACGCCGGCACGGCGCGCAGCCAGCGCGCCGTGGGGGTTCGTCACGCCGTGTGACTGCACGACGTCGATCTCCTCGCGCTCGATGAGCGCCGCCAACCTCCGTACCTCGTTTCGGATCGAACCAACGAAGCCCCACTGCGTCCTCGGGTCGATGGAGGCGCGCAGACGGTGGAGTGGAACCGTCACGACGGGAACCTCAGAGTCCCGGAGGAGCGCCGCGGCCCGCGAAGCTTCGTCAGGCAGGACGACGAGGGTTTCAATCCCGCGCCGCCGGAGCGGCTCGAGCAAGACCTTTGCCTGATTGTGCGCCCCGCCAAAGGCGGGACCGTGGATCACCGACAGGACGCGCAAGTGCTTTTCGCTCAAGCGACCGCCGGGACTGGCGGCGCGACATCTGGACCCGGGTCATCGCGGGCGACGAAGGTGAACGGAGCGGCGCCCAACCCGATCAACGCCCACGCGAAGAGCGCCGGGATCCCCTCGATATAGGTGCTTCCGTAGTAGAGGAAGATTTGAGAAACCAGTGTCCCGCAGGCGGCTAATCCGAGCGCTGCGCGCCACGCATCGGGGCTGGCGGCGGTTCTTCTGGCAAGTCCGCCCAGGAGCGCCAAGAGACCGACGACGAAGAGGACCAGGACGGGATACCCCTGCTCGAGTCCGACTTTCAGATAGGAGCTGTCCAGGTTGTAGGGACCGGCGATGTTCGACGGGTTCTCGAACACTGCGGCAGTGCCGACGGTGCCAAGGCCGTACCCGAGCGGCCGCTCGTTCATGTCATCGATCGCTTCCTCCCATCGTGCGGTCCGCTGCTGGTAGGCGAAGTCATCGTCCGGGTTCAGCAGGTTCTCAAGCCGATCGGTCGAGGATGCGCTGTCCGCGAGGGTGGCGAAGTAGCCGACTCCGGCTACCCCCACGATGCCCAGGACCGCGACGAGTCCCACCGCGAGGCGAGGCCCCCGGAACGCGCTGGAAACCTGGTAGAGGAGCAGAACGAACAGCACTCCGGCGGCGGCTCCAACCATGCCCGTTCGAATATCCGAGGCGATGACCGCGAACGCGCACAGCCCCATGGCGGCGAGGGCGATCAGTCGCCACCGACCCTTCCAGGCGAGCGTCATCGCGAGGAAGAACGGAATCGCAGCAGCTCCCCAGGCGGCAAGCTGCTGCGGGCCGAGAAAGGAACCGAAGAAGCGGATCGACTCGCTGCGCCGGACGCCGGTTGATTGATACGCAAGCTCGATTTCCTGGCTCGACGGGCCAATGATCTTCCTGAGAAGCGCATACGCGCCTACGGCCAGGGCCACGACCGCGACACCGCGAACAATTCGAGTCAGCGTGGCGGGTGGCCAGGGAGCGATCGCGAGAAGCAGGAAAGCCGCCATGTACCAAGCCGAGAGCTTGAAGCCCGCGAACGCCGCTCCAGGATTGTCCGCGGCAAGGATCCCGACGACGGTAACCACGACGTAAAGCGCCGGGAGCGCAAGACCGGGCCAAAACCACAGCCGCCCGCGTGCCCGCCCCGTCGCGTATAGGTAAACGACTGCGATCCACAGGCACACCAGCATGGCTTGAGCCAAGCTCTCCGCCGGGATTCCAAGGTGAGCGATCAGGGTCCCTATGAATCCGGAGAGAAATACGACGAATGAAACCGTCGCAGCCGGCTTTGCGACGCATAGCATCGCGCCGAGCAGCGCACATGGGACAGCGATGGTCGCCAGAGGGGCTCCCGCAAGCCTCAAAAGAAGTATCAAGGCGATGCCGGCGACGCTGATTGCGGCCGCGATGTTCGTCCGCTGGATTCGCTGACGACTGGGGTCAACCGGCGGGCTTGGATAGCTATGAGGCGAAGGAATCGCCGCCTGGGCTGGATGGCCGGTCGTGCTCCCCTCCACGAGGCGAAAGGGTAGGGATTGTCGCTGCCTATGATCGACGTGATGTCAGCCAGGAACGGGTCGCCGGCTGCGGGGAGGCCACCGATCAGCGTGATCGTTCCCCTTGGCGGGGACCGGGACGCGGCGACTTTGGTCGAGCGTCTCGGGCAGCTTCGGCTAATCGAGGGCGACGAGGTCATCGTTGCCGACAACCGACTGAGCTTCGGCGTCCAGCTCTCGCAGGGTCCGATCGAGGTGGTGGCCGCAAGTCGCGAAAGGACTTCGTACTACGCGCGCAACGCGGGTGCCGAAGCGGCGACCAACGACTGGCTGCTCTTCGTCGACGCGGACTGCGTTCCCGACCCCGCTTTGCTCCATGCCTACTTCCAGCCAGCGCCCAGCGATCGGTGTGGAGTTGTCGCGGGCGCGGTGGTCGGAGCCGCTGACCAGAGCCAGCTCTTGGCGCGGTGGGCGCGGTCTCGCCGCCACCTCAGCGAGGACCATCACATACGTGTGCCACCGGGAGCCCCTCACCCAGCAGGAATCACGGGTAACCTGCTCGTGCGTCGCGAAGCGTGGGAAAGCTTGGGCGGCTTTCAGGAAGGAATTCGCTCGGGCGGCGACGTCGAGCTCTGCTGGCGAATCCAGGATTCGGGCTGGACTCTCGAGCACAGGCCGGAGGCGCGCGTCGAGCATCGCCACCTGCTCCGGCTGCGCGAGCTCGCAGCGCAATCTGCTCGCCATCACGCAGGGCGACTTTGGCTCCGACGACGCTACCCCGGCGCAGTGTCTCGGCCTCGTTTGGCTACGCCGCTTGCACGCTGCGGAGCTGGCGCGGTGGCTTGGACCCTGATGGGGCAGTTCGAGCGAGCTGCTTTCAAGCTCATCGATTCCGTGTCGATCGCAGCGGCAGGCTGGGGCTGGTACATGGGAGACAACGCTGCGCGCGCCGAGGTCGCCGAGCGCGTCGAACGGGCAACCGATGGGCGAGCAAGCATCGCGATCATGACGGAGGCTTTTCCGGCGCGGTCGGAAACCTTCGTGTACAACGAGGTGAAAGGGCTCCGCTCGCTGGGTCGGGCGGTTCGGATGGAGTCGAGCGTGCGCCCCGCGAACGTCGAGCGAGCCATTGCGCGCGAGCTCGATCCGACCTACCTCGAGGACGACTCGCCGCGGCAGAAGGCTCGCGATCTCATCTGGCTCTTGCTCCGCCACCCGATCCGCTCCATCGAGGACGTGCTTGCGAGACGCCGGTTGTCTGCGGAGGAGGAGGCCTGGCCCCTTGGCTCGATCGCCCCTGCGACCCGCCGCATTGCGCAGTCCGGCGACCGGCATATCCACGCGCACTTTGCTGCGGGGGCCGCGCTGCACGCGATGCGGATTTCGAGGCTGTTGTCAGTGCCCTACAGCATCACCGCGCATGCCTATGACATCTTCCAGAAGCCGAGGAACCTCGCGGAAAAGCTCGAGGGCGCGACCTTCGTTGCCGGCGAATGCGACTACACGGTCAACCACATGCGGGCGCTCGTATCGCCCGAGCACAGGCCGAATATCCACCGCCTCGCAACGGGCGTGGATGGCGCTCTGTTCAAACGGCGACGTGCCTATCCGGGCGGGGGACGTGTTGTGGCGGTGGGGAGGCACGTTGAAAAAAAGGGCTTCCCGGTGCTGATTGAAGCCGCGCGACTTCTGCAAGGTCATGACCTCCTAGATGAAATCGAGATCGCAGGGGAGGGTCCGCTGCGCGCAAGGCATGCCGAGCTCATTGAGGATCTTGGCGTTTCCGAGCTCGTGCACCTGCGAGGCAACGTTTGGGGCGCAGCCGGGGTCGCCGCATTCTTGGAGGCTGCGGACTTGCTTGTGATCCCGGCGGTGCTTGCCGGCGACGGCGATCGCGACGCTTTGCCGGTCATCAGCTACGAGGCGCTTGCGATGGAGGTGCCCGTCATCGCAAGTGACCTGGTCGGGCTGCCGGAGGTCGTTCGCCCTCCCTGGGGCAGACTTGTGCCCCCGGGCGACCCGAACGCGCTTGCGACCGCGATCGCGGAGCTGCTCGACCTTCCCCCGGCCCGGCGGGCTGAGATGGGCAGGTTGGGACGAGAGTGGGTGCTCGAGCACGGAAATCCGGATCGCTCGATTGCGAAGCTCGATGCGCTGTTTTCCGACGAGGTCGAATCCGTCAAAGGGGCAGGATCAATCTCCGCAAGCCAGTCGCCAGATGGCTGAGCTCGATCAAGGTCAGGTCGTCGCACCCGGCTGGTACGCCGATGGCATCGGTCCGCCGGTGATCTCATACGAAGCCGCACTCGCCAGGGGCCCGCGCTTCCTGCGCATCGCGGCAGGTCGGAGTACGACCGCAAGAGGCGTCGCTCTCGCCTGGATCTCCCGACGCTCGACACTTGCGGTGGTCAAGGGCACACCGGGGTTCATGAGCTCGCTTGTGACCAGCGCTCTATGTGCGCGGGGCAGGCGCCTGATCGTGCTCGAATTCATCCACCGTCCTGATTCACGCTCGAAATTGCGGGCGCAGGCGCGCGAGGTCGTTCGCCGGCTTTGGGAAGCTCCGGCTCTTAGGCACGCCATGGCGTTCGGACACGTCCTCACGGAGCGCGAGCGTGGCGAGTACTCGCGGGCTTACCGGATCGAGGAAGACCGCTTCATCCGAGTGCGGTGGCCGCTTTGCCGGGGCGGGACCACCGAGAGTCCCGCCATCTCCGAACACGGCACAAGCGTTTTCTCGTCGGGACGCGCCGGGAGCGACTGGGAGACATTGTTCGCGGCCTCGAAGGACGCCACGTGGTCGCTCACGATTGTCTGCTCAGGGCTTGACGCCGAGCGGGTCGCCTGGCTCAACTCGGGCGGTCGAGCCCGGGTGCTCTGCGAGATCGGGCGACATGAGCATGACCAGCTTCTGCGAGCGAGCGACGTGTACGTGATGGCGATGCGCGAGCGGGGGGTGAGCGCGGGTCACGTACGCCTCATGTCCGCCGTTGAGAACGGCGTGCCGGTGGTGGCCAGCGACATCGAGGCCTTGCGCGAGTATGTCGTCGACACCAAGACTGCGCTGCTCGTCCCTCCCGGCGACCATGCGGCGCTCCGGTCGACCATCGACTCGTTGCTGGATGACCCGGGCCGTCGTGCGGTCTTGCGCGATTCCGCGATCCAGCGAGCCAGGGAATGGACCTATCGCCACTATTTCGACCGCTTGCGATCCTTGATCACGACCCTGTGAGACTCCGATGAGCGAAGAATTGCCGCCGCGCGTGTCCATCATCCAGTCCGAGCTGGATCGTTTCGAGAAGCCTCGATATCTCGAGATCGGGATCTTCGACGGTCTCGTCTTTCTCCACGTCGAAGCGCAAACGAAGGTCGCAGTGGATCCCCAGATTCGCGTGCCGAGGCTCAAGCGCGTGCGCGCTGCCAGGAAGCCCGGCGTGAGCTTTCACGAAATTCCAAGCGATGACTACTTCGCCCGGCTCGAGCCGACGACGGAATTCGACGTGGTCTTCGTCGATGGATTGCACCTCTATGAGCAGGCCCTCCGGGATACCGAAAGCGCGCTCGCCCATCTGGCTCCGGGCGGCGTGGTTTTGATGCACGACTGCAATCCCACATCCGAGGCTGTCGCGGCGCGCGATCCAGAGGAAGCCAAAGCCAAAGGTCATCGCGCCTGGTGTGGGGACGTGTGGAAAGCGGTCGTCCACCTTCGCGCCACCCGAAAGGACCTCGACGTCCGCGTGCTCGACACTGACTTCGGGATCGGCGTCGTTCGTCCCGGCACGTCCGATTCGAGCGTCGATCTGACCCCAGAGGAAGTTGCTGCCCTCACCTATCAGGACCTCGATGAAGACCGCGAAGGGCTCCTCGGATTGAACATTCCGGGGCCGCTCGAATATTCGTCCAGAGGCCCCCTCGCGAGAAACCCTCCCCCTGCCGATCTAAAGGGGAGTGGATGAGCACAGCAACACGCGCGAGCCGTGGCGTTTCCGCACCGGACTGGTGGCGATCCTCGCCCTTGCGATCGGCGCCTGCGGATCAACGCCCGCAGGCGCTTTCGAGGCCCGAGTGCCGGACGGCTACTTCGGCGTCAGCGCTCCCGAAACGGTAGAGCTGGCTCGCAACGCCGAGACCGTGCGCCTCGAGCGCCACGCAGAGGCCGTCGGGTCCGCAGGGCTCGGTTGGGCCAGAGTCACATTCGATTGGCGCCTGAGCGAACTCACACCACCGGTCGCCGGGATACACGTCTACGACTGGACTTGGAGTGACCGCCTTGTCGCGGCGTTCGCGCGGCACGGCGTAGCGATCGTTCCAAACGCGGTCGGCGCCCCCCCTTGGGCCCGCGAGCTCGAGGCCACTCTCGCCGGTTGCGGCAGTAAATCTGCCGTGGCCTCGTCATATGCCCTGGCGTTTGGCCAATACACGGAAGCAATCATCCGGCGGTACGGCCGCGGAGGGGCCTACTGGGCGCACAACCCGCAGGTTCCGTACGAGCCGATCGAGCGGGTCGAGGTCTGGAACGAACCCAACTGGCACGGCTCCTGGTGTCCCGCGCCGAATCCGGAGGCGTTTGCACAGATCCTCGCGGCGGGAGCGCGGGGGGTCAGACGAGCTGATGCGGCAGCCGAGGTCGTCTTGGGCGGCCTTGCAACTATCAAGGACGATGTGCGATTCCCGGACGGCAGGCTCCGGGGCATGGCGACCGACACGTTCCTCCAGCGCCTGCTCCAAGCAGAGCCGGCGCTCGCCGGCCTTGTCGACACGGTTGGGATCCACCTCTACGAGCCGGACCCAGCTGACAACTTGAGTCTCTTGGGCTGGCTTCGGCGCACCCTCGGAGGGGTCGGGCTCGGAGATGCAGAGCTGTTGATCACTGAGTTCGGCTGGTCGACGGTCGGGCCCGGCTCGGTTTCAGAGGCGGATCGCGCCGAGAATTACCGGGAGTTCTTGCGCATCCTGCCGCGGACAGACTGCGGTCTCAGCGGCATTGCCCCGCATAGCTGGTTCACGTTCGAGTCGGATGTCGCCGACCCTGAGCATTGGTTCGGAATCACCGACCCGCAGACCGCTCAGCCCTACGCGAGCGGCGCGGCCTTTGCCGAGATGGTGAAGTGGTGGGCTGGGCTGGGCGCGACCCCCGCCCCCCGGGACGTACTCAGCGTCTGCAACGCCCCTCCGCTGGATCAAGACGGCGACGGCTGGCCCGACGAGGACGACGACTATCCATTCGATCCCGCCAAGCACACCGGAGCGAACGAGCCGCCTCCGGAGCCGGACGGCCCGCCTCCCGAGCCACGGTCCAGGCCCGCCGCCGTCAGCGACGAATTCTTCGGAGCAACCGACGTATGGCTGCCCGAAGAGGGACCGGCTCGCCAGGCTCACTACGACGCGATGCGGGCGGCCGGTCTGGGCGCCATCCGTCAACAACTCATCTGGGATAACGTCGAGCCAGTCCTAGGCGAGGGTCAGTATGAGTGGGCGGAGACCGACCGGCGTGCGCTTGCGCTGGTGCGGCGAGGGCTGCGCATGGCCCCCGTCATGATCAACCCTCCGGCCGGCACGACCGGCGGCGGCGCTCAAGTCGACAGCCACTACGCGGCCCTGATGCGCTCCCTTGCGTCTCGCTACGGCAGCCAGGGCTCCTACTGGGAGGAGAACGGCCACCTCGACCGGGGCCTCGCCGTCCGCGACTACGAGGTCTGGCAGGCAGGTAACGCGCGCTGGGGCGCCTGGGACGGCTCACCCTCTCCCGCTGAGTACGCGCGGACCTACTCAGCGACCGCTTCGGCGGTCCGTGCCGAAGATCCGAATGCGCGTGTGATCGCAAGCCTCGTCGACCAGGCAGAGGGGGTGTACGCGGGCGAATTCATCCGCCGGATGGTCGCCGCTGACACGGGCTTGCGAGGCCGCATCGACGGCGTGTATGTGATGGCGGCCGAGGCCCGTTCAGCGGCTGAGGCCGAAGCGACCGCGGCCGACGTCCGCCTTGCCTTGGAAGAAACGGGTAATGGGTCGGCGAAGCTTTATCTCGGGTTCGGCGCGTGGACCCAAGGCGAGGGATCTATGCCCGAGGCTGAACGCGCGGCGATGGTTCGAGAGATCGCAAGCGCCCTGCCACGATCGGATTGTCAGATCGACGGCATGTTTGCCTATGCCTGGGCGACGAGGTCCGAGGATCCCCTGAATGCGTTCGATTGGTATGGCGTCGCGCGCCTTTCGGATGCTTCGCTCACGCCCACAGGCGAGTCCCTTCGCGACGTCGCACGCAGTTTTCGTGGATACGGCTCCGTCGAGCCGCCGCGCGCCGCTCTCCACGGTTGCTACCGGCAGGCCTTGGACCGCGATGGAGACGGCGCACCGGATTCGGTTGACTCCCATCCGCTCGACCCTGCGCAAAAGGGGACCCCGCCGTCGCCTCCGGCGGTTCCCTCCTTCTCCGGCGGGCCCGCGGATCCGTCGGCCGCACGCACCGCCACCTTGACCTACTCCGCATCACGCGCCGTGAGCTATCAGTGCCGTTTCGACGGCGGCTCATGGTCCGCCTGCGGTTCATCGTTTACAACGGGACAGCTCAGCGACGGCCAACACTCGTTGGTGGTCCGAGGCCTGGACGCGTACGGCGTTGTCGGCGAGCCTTCAGAAAAGCGCTGGGAGGTCGACACACGTGCGCCAAGCGTGGCGATCGATTCGGGTCCCAGTGACTTGATCCTTCGGGACACCGCGACCTTTTCATACTCCTCAAACGAAGCCGGCACGTTTTGGTGCCAGCACGACGCCAGCACGTGGCGCGAGTGCGGACCCTCCGAGCGGCTGTCGGGACTGGCAGACGGCACTCACGTTTTCAGGGTCTTGGCCGTCGACCGGGCAGGCAACGCGAGCCCGGCATACGCAGCGCGCATGTTTGAGACCCGAACCGTTCCGCGACTGCCTTCGATCTTGTCGATCACAGGCACGCCGGGGCAACGGCCCCGGGCAACCTTCGAGGCCGCTTTCGCAGTGCGCTACGAATGCCGCTACGACGAAGAACCCTTCGCGCCGTGCTCAGAGGCGCAGGCTCACGTTCCGTCGGAGCCGCTGCGGCATGGCAGTCACCGCTTCTATGTTCGAGGAATCGGGGGCACTGGCGTGGCAGGGCCGGCAGTGTCGGCCCCCGTATCCGTCGTCGACTCAGCAGCCCCTGACTCCCGGTTCGATTCGGGGCCCACGGGGGTGGTCTTGACCGACTCCGCGAAGTTCACCTTTTCCAGCGATGAGCGTGACGTCTCGTTCTGGTGCCGGATGGATGCTTCCGCATGGGCCTCGTGTCCGGCCGACGGCGTGTTCTCCGGCCTGGCAGACGGCCCGCACAATCTGACATTGGCTGCTGTGGATGCCGCTGGGCTTGCCGATCCATCACCGGCTGACCGCCAGTTCGAGGTGCGGACGCAACCTGGGCCCGCGGAGGTCACGCTTGGTCCTCCCGAGATGGGTGAGACGGGCCCATCGCCACGATTTGAATTCGCAGCTCAGTTCGCTGCTGCGATGGAATGCCGATTTGACGATGCTCCCTTCGGGCCGTGCTCGGAAGCCGCCGCTCATGTCCCGCCCGAGCCGCTCCTCCCCGGCGTTCACGTCTTTGAGGTGCGCGGGGTCGGGGGCACCGGCAAGCTGGGTGACACCGGCTCGCGATCGTTCGTCGTAACGGACTCGCCTCCGGACCCTGCACCATCGTGCCGGAACCGCGAAGCCACGATCATCGGCAAAAAGACCGCGTCTGTCATCAAGGGCACTGCCGGTCCCGACGTGATCCTCGCCCTGAACGCGGACGACAAAGTCTCAGCCGGTGGCGGGAATGATCTCGTTTGCGCGAGCAACGGCGCCGACACGATCGTGGGGGGAGCCGGCCGGGACATCATCGTCGGCGGCGCGGGACGGGACGTTTGCCGCGGCGGGCCGGGGAAGAACCGGCTGATTTCCTGCGAGGGCTGATTATCCGCAGACGACCGCAACCGATTCGGGTGGGATTGCGCCGGCGGCCCGTGCGATGTTCGCCTCATCGAAGTATGCGAGTGCTACGGGGTACGGATCCGCCGTCCTTGGGTCAGCGATCCCGAACCACTCTTCAGCGTCTGTTGGATCCGCTTCCTCTGTGATCCACGTGTGCGGGGCGATGGCCTCGACTCCGCAGTCGCTCTGAACGGATCGACTCGCGATCTCGCGCATGAAGTCCGTCCTTTCCTCCTCGCCGACCGGGTCGGTGCCGCCGAGGGTGGGCCAGCCGACCTCGTTGTGCCTCATCGGCAGCCCCTCGAAGCCCGCTCGATCGATGCTCGCGCGAAACCATGCGAGGTCGCTGGCGATCAGCGACGGGTCGCCGTAGGTATGAACCCCGATCGCGTCGATCGCCTCGGTCAGTCGAGGTTCAGCGCTCGCGAGCGCTTCGAGAAACGAGGGCACGTCGGCCTTGGCGGCTACGCCTGGCCCACCGGATTCAGTGGCGTGGAAGGGTGCAAGGCCTCCGAGCACGATTCGGGCACGAGGATCAGCGCCGCGCACGGCATCCGAGCTTGCGGCGAGGAAACTCGCAAAGCGGGCGGGATCCGGCACCGGGCACCAGAACGCGCCGTGATTGGGCTCGTTCCAGACTTCGTAATGGCGAATGGGCAGCTCCGGCAGTTCTGGGTGATCCCTCCAAAAAGTGCCCTCGGCCCCATAGCGTTCGGCAACGGCAGCGAGCATCGCAGCGAGGAGCTCCGGATCTGCCGGCGGGGCACGGCCACCGCAGCCTGCGGCCACCGCCGATTGATCGACAGCCCACCCGGGTGTCGACGCGCCGATGCCGATCGCCTCCCAGCGCAGGCGCCGACGGGCCAGAGCCTCAACCCACGCGTCGGTGCCACCGAAGTCGAACCGGTGCTCTCCCTCAACCGGGGGGGTCGGCTCGAACTTGCCCCAGTCGACGTTCGCGCGCACGAATGAAAGCCCGCCGGCCTCGATCTCCCGCAGGTGAGCGTCCAGAAGGTCTCCCTCTCCGCCCGCCGAGAGGGCGCGCAGCAGGTGGCCGTTCACCCCGAACGCCTCGCGGTCGATTCGGACCCTCTCAGGCAAGTCATCATGGCTACTGCCGCAGCCCCCCATCGCGAGGGTGATGCCCACGAGCGCGAGTGCGAATCAGGCATATGCGGTGCGGCACCGGTCCAGGCTAGTCGCGCGGGCGGTGGGCCGGGCCGAGAGCGCTCGCACAGCCGAACTCTAAGCTGCCCCTGTGAATGGACTGAACCATGCCTAGAAGCGGCAGGCCGTGCTGCACGACGTAACGGAGGGCTTGATCGCCCGCCCCGAGAAGCACACCGTGGACTACGCGCCCACGTGGGATTGGGGGGGTGAGTATCTAGGCGATAGGCACCGCCTCCTGCCGCATGAGATGCCGCCTATCGACGGGTTGATGTACCCGCAGGACGCCCTGAAGCTCTACGAGCTTGCCTGGTTCTCCCCTGGGCCGATTCTTGAGATCGGCGCCTTTCACGGTCTCTCTGCGGCCGTGATGGCGAGAGGCCTGATCGACTCAGGGAATTCTCAACCGGTTTATTCACTCGACGTAGACGCCGATGCGCTGAACCAGGCTCGAGAGAACCTGGGTTCTCAGGATCTACTTGACCGCGTCACCCTCGTGGAGGGCGGGGTTCGGGATCTAGTTCGAGCTCTGCCGGACTTCAGGCCGATGCTTACCTTCGTCGACGGCGATCACACGCTGTGGGGTGTCATCAGCGATCTCAAGGTCCTGTACGAGATCGTTCCCCGAGGCGGGATCATCGCCATGCATGACTACGAGGGCTACCAGCACGCGGACGCATACTGGACCCAGGTCAGGAAGGGCGTCCACCTGTCTTGGATGACACACGAATGCCGCTTCCTGGGGCGATTCGGGATCACCGGCGTCTTTCAGCGAGTGAAAGGCCCGCTTCCCCTGGAGAACCTGTCGCCACCATCAAAGGCTCCGATCTTGCGACTGAGGGCGAAACGGAGGCGTTTCTCATCCGAGTGGGTTCAAGTCCATATGGGACGAGCAGATCTGCCGGCCTTACGCCTCCGGCGGGAGTTGATCATGCTCGCCGCCCGTCTTCAGGCGATGAGGCAGCGCAGGGTCGCATCCCAGCGATAGCGGCTCTCAGATCATCAGGCGCCGGGTTTTCACGGCGACCGCGATGGTGGCGTAGACCTCGACCAGGTCGTGGAGTACGAAGAACGGCCAGACGCGGAAGCCGCCGCCTTCGATGATCCCGCGTGCGCGCACCGAGCGGAGGTAGGGGATCGAGAGTGCGATTGCGAACCAGCGCCAGCGGCGAGGGACCAGCAGTCCGGCCACAGCAAGCGTGAGGTCGAGATGAACCCTTTTGCGAAACACCCCAAGGACGAAATCCCGCCGGGCCCCGCGGTGACGGGCGAAGGGCAACACCGCCCCCCGACGAGCGGCGACGCGAAGCCTGCCGCGCGCGCCGACGTGCTGCACAGCATGGAAGGTGAGCGCCCGAGGCTCATAGACAGGCCGCACGCCCGACTCGATCGCTCGCCAGGCGAGGTCGGTGTCCTCCCCCCCAGAGGTCTCCGCAAACGCATCAGTGTCTAGTCCGCCCAGCGCCTCGAGAACGTCCTTCGGGTAGAAGAGGTTGGTCCCCGGAAAGTCCGGGCCAAGCTCCGCCACATCCATGGTCCGCGACCAGGGTCCCATGAGCTCGAGCTGATCCGTGCGGGGCGCGGTGCGTCCTTGCACGAAGGCGTCGGGGTTCGCGCTGCAGGCGTCTAGGCCGCGCTCGAGCCATTCCGGGTCAGGGACGCAATCGTCATCGGTGAAAGCGATCACCGCCCCCTGGGCAACCCGCCACCCCTCGTCGCGGCCGACGGCGGGCCCTCCCGATGACTGCCGGTGTAGCGCTCGGAGCGCGAGCGCGCCGCGGGCGGCCTCCTCGTCGAGGAGAGCCTGCGTGCCGTCCGTGGATCCGTCGTTGACCACGACGACCTCGAACCGCTCGGACACGAGCGTCTGGCCGGGGAGCGCAGCGAGAAGCGCCGCCACATCGGATGCGCGGTTGCGGGTCGAAACGACGACCGAGACATCGGGTGCGCGGGGGTGAGACACGGCTCGGAACGGTAGCCGCTAGCTCGACGAGCGCCGAGGAGCCCTAGCTAACGTGCCGAGCCGAAATCATGCTGTCCCAAGCCGTCAGTGCCAACGAGGTGAGCGCGCAGCCCCCTGAGTCCGAGCACTCGCCCTCGGTGAGCATCGTCTTTCTCGTCTTCAACAGGCGCGACGAGCTGCGCGAGAGCTTGCGGCGCATGCACGCGATCGACTACGACCACGATCAGCTGGAGTTCATCGTCGTTGACAACGCGTCGACGGACGGCTCCGCAGCGATGGTGAAGGCGGAGTTTCCCGAGGTCCAGCTGATCGTCCGAGATGAGAACTGCGGAGTCAGTGGGTTCAACGACGGGTTCGCCGCGGCAACCAACGACTACGTACTCGCCCTTGACGACGATTGCTATCTCCCGCCGGACGGGTTGAAGCGTGCGATCACCGCCGCACGAGAACACCATGCTGACCTGACCTCCTTCGGGGTCGTGAGCGCATTCGACCCCGAGGTCCGTTTCGACAGGAACTATCGGACCGGGCTCCTGAGCTTCTGGGGGTGCTCAGTTCTGATGCGCCGCGAGGTGCTCGACGAGCTCCGGGGGTATGACCCCAACATCTTCGTCTGGGCGAACGAGCTCGAGTTCATGCTCCGCTTCTTCGACCGTGGCTTTCGCCATCTGCACATGCCGGAGGTGGTCTCGGTGCACATGAAAGGGGAGGGTGATCGCGTTGCCTCCTACTTGCTCAACGCGCGCAACTTTGGATACATCGCCGCCAAGCTGTTGCGCCCTCGCGACGCTGGGGGCGCGCTGCTCGCGCGTTTGGCAAACCTCGCTCGCGATGTGATTCGCGACGATCGCAGATTCGTAAGGGCGATCCCGCACGTGCTGGCAGGCGTCGGGAAGGGATTGTCCGTCAGGTCCCCGGTTTTGAACCCCGAGATCTCGCGCGTCTACCGCCGGCACTTCGTCAGCTATGCGAGCCCGTGGAGGCTCTCGAGGCCCCTGATCGAGTTCGTTCGCCCGCGGGGTGACACGCTTCGCCGCCGGACCGAGTTCTTCGATAATCGCTATCACCCCGACACGGCCGCGACCCTGGAGTTTCAGGACTGAGCCTCCCGGCCATCGAGCCGAGCGATCAGTTTTTCTGCGGTCGCAAGGGATTGCCCGACGACCTGATCCATGTTCAGATACTGGTACCTGGCGAGGCGCCCGACGAACGTGACGTCATTGGAAACGTCGTTGGCTAGAGCCTGATAGCGGCGATAGAGCTCGCGGCCCTCATCGCTTGGGACCGGGTAATAAGGATGCCCTTCGGCTCGGGGGTACTCGATGGCGACGGTTGAGCACTCGTGCCGGTCCTGGCCGCTCAGGTGGCGGAACTCCGTCGTTCGCGTGTATGCCACCTCCTCGCCGGGCTCATTTATCTGCGCCACCGGCTGTAGGTGCTCGCCTCTGGGAGTCGGCTGGGTACGGAGCTCGAACTCGAGCGACCGGTAGGGAAGGCGCCCAAGGCGGTGGGAGAAGAACTCGTCAATCGGCCCGGTCCAAACCAGGTGGTTGTACTCGACCTCTCCTTCGACGTCCGCGTATCCGGTCTCGAGGTGTCACGTCAATCAATTCGTGGTCGAGCATCCTCTCGAACATCGCCGTGTAACCGGCTGCAGGCATGTTCTGGAACGTGTCGGTGAAGTAGCGGTCGTCCGTGTTGGTCCTGACCGGGATGCGGGCGCACACGGACGCGTGGAGCTCGGAGGGATCACGCTGCCACTGCTTTCTGGTGTACCCCCGGAAGAACTTCTCATAGAGGTCGCGACCGACCTTGGAAACGACGACGTCCTCGCTGGTCTCGATCCGCTCAACCGGTTCCGCTTGCTTCCCAAAGAAGTCTGCGACCTCCGCCTCCTCGTTGAGGTCGAGGCCGTAGAGGAGATTGATCGTCGTCCGGTTGATCGGAATCGGCAGGAGTTGGCCTTCGACCCGTGCCAGCACCCGGTGCTCGTACGGGCGCCACTCCGTGAATCGAGACAGATACTCGACAACCTTTGCTGAGTTGGTATGGAAGATGTGAGGGCCGTATCGGTGGACCTGGACCCCTGCTTCGTCGTAGTAGTCATAGGCGTTTCCCGCAACGTGATCTCTGCGATCAATGACCAGCACGCGCTCCCCGCGCCTGTCGGCAAGCTCGCGCGCCATGATCGAACCGGCATACCCGGCGCCTACGACGAGGGTCTCGTAGCGGGCAGAGATGCGCTCAGGCTATCCGCGGACCGCCACCGACCCGAGCGCTTGAACCACCGCTACGCTCGACGCGATGAGAACCTCGAGCCGGCTGCGGCGGCTGGCGCAAGACCGAAGCGACGCGCGATGACGTCGTGGCGTCAGCGATGGTCGGACAGGTATGCCCGCGCGTTCCCGCCCCGGCTGCTGAAGCCTGCTTGCGCGCCCACTGGGGCGCCACCTCAACACCGAGGACGCGTACCAGTGGGAAGCCACCCGGATGCTCAACAACGCCTTCAACTATGTCGGGTACGAGGGCGTGGAAGGTGACTACGCCGAGTTCGGCGTCTTCGAAGGGCGGTTGTTCTCGGCGGCTTGGGAAACGATCCAGCGCTACGGGCTCAGCCATGTGTCAATGCACGCATACGACTCGTTCGAGGGGCTTCCACCGCCGCAGGACGTTGACGCTGGGGGCTCCTTCAGCGCCGGGCAGTTCCGCAGCCCCAGGAGCGTGTTCGACGCTGAAACCCGGAAGATCCCGGCGGAGCGGCGTACGGTGACCGAGGGTCTCTTCGACGTCTCCCTCCCGCGGGCCGATAAGCACAAAATCGCCGTCGCCTGGGTGGATTGCGATCTCTACGAGTCCACGGTCCCGGTGCTCGACTTTCTCACGACGCAGCTCCAGGACGGGTCCGTGCTCGTATTCGACGATTGGTTCTGCTTCCACGGGCGACCCGACCGGGGAGAACAGCGCGCGTGTCGCGAATGGCTGGAGGCCAATCCCGAGATCAGCTTGGTCCCTTACCGGGACTTCCACTGGGTTGGCCGCTCGTTCCTGGTCAACCGCGAACAGCGGTGAACCGCGCGCGTCTGTTGGCTCAGCGCTTGGCAGGGATTCGCCGGCACCCGATCGTCTGCCGCCGGTGCGGAGCAACCCTTGGGCACGCGCGGGTCACGCTCCGCGATGGCCGCGTGCACCTCCGTGACTTCGACGGAACGGTAAGGGTCCGGTGGACGGCCGAAGACGAACTGGCCTTCGAGCATGTTCGAGTTGCCGAATGTGAACGGCGATGATCCTCTACGTCCTCCTCACCCACCGGCCGGCACCCGAGGTCCTGGCATACCTCGAGGACTTCGAGCGGGTGCTGCCAGGCCGCCGCTGCGTCGTCTGCTACGGCGGCACGCGTGAAGACTTCGAAGGGCTGCGCGATCGCGCCGGACGCGTTCTTCATCGAGGATCCCGCGTTGCGAAGCAGGTCCGGGCAGTCGTACAACGAGGTGCTGGACCTCGTTTGGGAGCGGCTCGTCGCGCCCGATTCAAGGTACGGCTGCGTGCACCTCATGGAGTACGACCACGTCGTGCTCTCGCCGCGCTACGAGGAGGAGCTGCTCGAGGTCATGGCGGCAGGAGCGAGTGGGGCTGCTCGCCGCGAGCTGCGCCGACCACACCCTGGTCAATTGGTGCCACGGCATCGACCTGCTCGACGATCATGAGTTCGAGGAGCGCCTCCGCGAGATCTCGGTTCGCGACCAGGAAGTGCCAAGCATCTGGGGTGGGCTGGGCAACGGAATGACGATCGCACGGCAGGCCCTGGAGGAGTTCTGCCGGCGAGGCGGGCGACCTGCCCCGGTACATGGAGGCTTATGTACCGACCGTCGTCTACCACCTCGGGTATCGGGTGCTGGGCCCTCCGGCAGGAACGAGCCTGTTCGACCGCGTGCGCTTCGGACCGCCGTATGCGCAAGACGAGGCGACGCGGCTCGCCCGCGACGGCGCCCTGGCCCTCCACCCGGTCAAGGAACGGTGCGACTCAGCATGAGACGGTCGCCATCGCGGTCGGGCCCCCCGGTTACGATCGCGAGGATGCGCGGCCGCAATCTCCGTAGTCGGGCGGCGAGGACGGCTTCGGGGAGCCGTCCAGCGATCCTTTTACCGCAGCCCCCTGGTCAGAAAGGCCGTTGCGGCCACAGGCTGGCCTGACATGCGCGGCCAAACGCTCCCGGACGCTCTGGGGTCAGAGGAGAGCCCGGCCCCCGATATCTCGCACCTGTCCATCTTCAGCGAGGTGGCGGACGGCCCCGTTCAACGCGACGAGGCGCTGTTTCTCTACTCGCTCCTGCGGGTGATGAGGCCTCGGACCGTGGTCGAGATTGGTTTCCTTGAGGGCCGCAGCGCGCTCAACTTCCTGTGCGGGCTCGACGCCGACGCGCGCCTTTACTCCTTCGATCTGGACGAGACCTGCGCCGGACGCGCTCGCGATTTGTTCGGTCACGATCCCAGGTTCACGTTTCGCACCCGCTCACAGGCCGAGCTGACGCCCGACGACATCGACGGTCGCGAAGCTGACTTTGTCTTCCTCGATGCCTCCCACGAGCTCGACCTGAACCGCGAGACATTCTCGCGACTGCTGCCGCTGATGGCCCCGGACGCGATCCTGGCAGTGCACGACACCGGCACGGTCCCCCGCCGCTTCGTGCTGCCGGGTCACTATTGGCTCGAGAGCGAGTCGGCTGGATTGACGACGAGCGGGAGGTGATGCCCGACGAGCGAGCGTTTCTGAACTGGCTGCTCGACGAGCACCCGGAGTTCTCCCAGATCCATTTCCATTCGCGGCAGACGGTGCGCTGCGGGATCACGCTCCTTCAACGCTCGGCGCCCCTTGCCACGTCCCTCGGAGCCCGACCGGGCCGCCACCGGCTGACCGCGTGAGAGTGCTCACGGTGGGAAATCTGTACCCGCCGCACCACTTCGGCGGGTACGAGATCGTGTGGCATTCCGCGGTCGAGCACCTGCGCGCGCGCGGTCATGATGTCCGCGTCCTCACGACCGACACGCGCACCGGATGCGCCCGACGCCGAGGACGAGGAGGACGTTCACCGCGAGTTGCGCTGGACGTTGCGCGACGGCAGGATCGAGCCGCTGGGCCTTCGCAGGGCCTCGAGCCTCGCGCGCCACAATCACCGCGACGCTGGCGCGGCACCTGGACGAGTTCCGCCCTCAGGTGGTCAGCTGGTGGGCGATGGGCGGGCTGACGTTGGGACTGCTCGACGCCGCGCGGCGCCGCGGCCTGCCGGCGGTCGCCTTCGTCCACGCCGAGTGGCTCGACTGGGGTCGCTGGGCCGACCCTTGGACGCACGCCTTTCGCGGCCGTAGGTCCCGGCTCGTCCCGCTCGTCGAACTACTCACGCGCATACCGGTGGAGCCGAAGTTCGCGGAGGCGGCGCGGTACGTATTCGTAAGCGAGCACACCCGCCGGCACGCGCTGTCCCTCGGCCTCGGATTGCGCGATACGGGAGTCGCTCACTCGGGAATTCACGCTGGACTTCCTCGACCCGGCGCCGGAAAGCGTCGTGGCAATGGCGCCTTCTCTACGTCGGACGCCTGGACCCGAACAAGGGGATCGATACCGCCGTAGAGGCGATGGAGCACCTGCCCGCGCAGGCGCGGCTGGAGGTGATCGGGGGCTGGGACAGCTGCCGAGGAGGCGCGCCTGCGAAGGCTCGCAGCAGATGCCGGCGTCGCGAGCGCGTGCACTTCGCCGGCCAACGTGGCCGGGCCGAGATAGTCGAGGCCTACGGACGTGCCGACGCGGTCGTGTTTCCGGTCCGCTGGGACGAGCCATGGGGGCTCGTCCCGCTCGAGGCGATGGGTAGGGGCCGGCCGGTTGTCGCCACGGGCCGAGGCGGGTCGGCGGAGTACCTGCGCGACGAGCACAACTGCCTGCTGTTCGAGCGCGGACGACGCCGAGGCTCTGGCGGCAGCGCTCAGCCGGCTCGCAACGCGACGACGCGCTCCGCGCTCGCCTTCGTCGTGGCGGCCTCGAGACCGCTTCGAGACACACAGAGGCACTCTTCAACCAGGCCGTCGAGGAGGAATTGACACGCGTGACGGCGCGCCGTCTGACCGGAGAGCAGCACGACCGCTCAACGCTCCCGACACGGCTGCCGAGACAATAACGTGGGTTGCTCGTCGTGAGCGTCGTGAATCACTTGCTCTTGGGCATCGCCGCTATCGCGGTTTGGGGCGCGTCGTTTCGCCTGGCGTCGACCTTCGTCGAGCGCGGGCTCGAGCGGATTCTCGTGGCCATGACCTTCTTCGTCGCGGCCATCGTGGTCGAGGCGATGGTGCTTGGAATCTTCAGACTGGGGGCGACCCCAGCTGCGCTCGTTCTGGCCGCAGTCGCGACTGGCTTCCTGGCTTTCTCATTCCTCCCACGGCCAGAGGTCAAGCTCAGCGACGAATTCACCGATTGGCTTGAGCGCACGCCGACCCCGAATGTCGTTGGTGTCTCGACTGCCGTTGGAGTCGGTGTCCTGTGGCTGGGTTGGGCGCTTTGGTCGCCCGTGGTCGGCGTGGACGGCGTCTATTACCACTTGCCACAGATGATCCGTTGGATCCATGACGGAACGCCGGGTTCGGACGACATCATCAATTACATCTTCAGGGTTGGCAGCTACCCGCTGACAAACGCCGTGGCCCAGACGTGGGGTCTTGGCATATCTCGAAGCATGGTCATGATCTCGATCTGGCCGATTGTCAGCATGACCGTGCTGGTTCTCTCGGGATGGATTGGGCTCAGACGGTTTGAACTCTCGAGTTCGGTTCGGTTGCTTGCGATTCTGGCGGTCGCGACCACGCCCGTCGCCCTGATCGAGCTCGCCGGGCCGCTCAACGACCTGCCCGCGCTTTCGTGGCTTGCGTGCGGCGCGGCTCTGATCGTCTGCTCCAAGGAGGCCCCCCGGCTCTTGATTCCGGCTGTGGTTGCCATCGGCCTCGCAATCGGAACCAAGACGATCGCCCTACCGCTGGGCGTCGTGATCCTTGCTGGGGGCCTCATCCTGCACCGGCGGAATCTGCGACCGATGGCTAAGCCGTTGGCGATCGGCTTCGGAGTCTTTGCCGTGGTTGGTTGCTTCTGGTACGCGCGGACCTTCATCGAACACGGCTCACCTTTCTGGCCTTGGTCGTCGTCGCCGTGGGGCGATCCGGTTCCCGAGTTCCTGCGGGAGACCTACTCGTCACTACTGGGCTCCCCGCGCTCTACGTTGGAGGGAAGGCTCGGCTTGTATGCCAGCTGGATGGCGGGTGCCGTCGTATTGCTTCTTGCTGCGCTGACGCTCGCCGTCGTTACGAAGAAATGGAGCATCAGGTGGATGGGCGCGCTCCTGCTCGGATTGCTGCTCCTATGGGCTTCGGCGCCGAGCACCGCAAAGGCCGCGATCTTCGATGGCTCGGTCTCGCAGACCCGCTATCTGCTCCCCGCCATCGGCCTCGCCGCCGTGGTGGTTGCGCTTGCAAGCCGAGGGAGCCGCAAATTCGAACTGCTCGCGCTTTTTCTGCTGTCAGCTGCGCTCGTCTGGAACCTGGCGCAGGTGTTCACTGGGGCCTTTCCGACGACGCCCCCGACACTCGCGATCGTCATGGGGGCGCTGGCGGGAGCCGCAGTCGGTGCCGTACTCGCGACAAGCCTCCGCGGTCGGCTTCGGTTTCCGAGCCCTTTGGTCAGTGCAGGCATGGTGGCCGTTGCGGCATCCCTCCTCGCACTTCCGGCGGCCAACTGGGTTAGCCATCATGGTGATCACCGAGCGAACTTCGACTCTGGCCTTGCCAAGTATCTGTCAGCGCGGGACGATTTTCGGGACGGCGATGAGCCCATCTATATGGCCCCGTTGCTGGCAGGACCGCTGGCTGGCGATCAGCTGCAACACGACGTGAGACTGATTCCGGCCAAATTGCCCTGTCCGGACGTTGCTCGCTTAGTGACGGATGGCTGGGTGATCATCCGCGAAGAGCAGATCTGGGTCGATGCAATCGGCTACTCGGTCGGAGGGTGCCTGAAGCAGGAGGCTCCCCTGGCCGTAGTCGACGGGTTCAGGATCTACGAACCGCAGCCAGAAGGTGTAAGCGTCAGCGCGGAGCCGTGAAAAGCGCTTACCGCGATGAAACGCTAGCTGCCGAGGACCGGCACTGGTGGTACAAGGGAAGACGTCGTGTCGTCAGAGCGGCGCTCGAGTCTATGCCGTTGCCGAACCCGGCCTTGTGCCTGGATGCGGGCTGCGGCGGTGGAGTGAACCTTCCCGAGTTGGCACGCTTCGGAGCGGTGGTGGGACTCGAGCCGTCGGAGCACGCACTGAGTGTGGCGCGCGCGCGGGGAGTGGGCAGAGTGACGCAAGGAACGGTCGAGGAGATGCCTTTCGACGATTGTGAATTCGATGTGGCGGCGGCTCTCGACGTAATCGAGCACTTGGACGACGACCGAGCGGGATTGGCCGAGCTACGGCGGGTTGTCAAGCCCGAAGGCTTCCTGCTCGTAACGGTTCCTGCTTACCCCCGGCTCTGGGGCCCTCATGACGTAGCCAACGAGCACAGGCGCCGATATGTGCGCGGAACGTTGATTGCCGCCGCCAAGGCGTCGGGTTGGACGCCGCTAATTGTGAGCCACTTCAACTCGATTCTGCTCCCGGTCGCAGGCGTGCGCCGGCTCATCGACCAAAGGCGCTCGAGTGACGAGACCACTTCCGACGTTGCGGTTACGTCGCCCGTGCTGAACGAGCTGCTCGAATGGCCGCTTCGGGTCGAGGCGCGGATGCTCGCAGCCGGTGTCCGTCTTCCGGCCGGTCTCTCAATTCTCGCCGTTTTTAAGAGAGTCTCGTCGGGGGCCTGACTCCCGCCACCAATCGACGGTTTGTTCGAGGCCCTTTAGAAGGCTGAACCGCGGTGACCATCCCACCTCGTCCCGTAAGCGCGCCACGTCGGCAACCAGGCAGGGCGGATCATCCGGCGGGGGCACGACCTCGCCGAAGCGGAGGAGATCCGGACGCCCCACGATCTCGCCAGCCGTCTCGACCAGGCTGCGCAGCGTCACCCCTTCGCCTGAGCCGACGTTGACCGGGCCACGGAGGTCGGAGTCGAGCACTGCTACGAGCGCGTCGGCGATATCCATCGTCGAGAGGTAGTCGCGAATCTGTCGTCCATGCGAGCACGGGGCCTCGCGCCCCGCCAGGAGATTCTCCACGACTGACGCGACCAGACGCTTCGGATGCTCGCCGGGCCCATAGGCGGAGAAGATTCTTGCCCAGGCGACTTCGATACCCCACACGTCTGCGGCGGCGAGAGCGACCTGACCGAGGGCGCTCTTGCTGGCTCCATAAAGGTTGCTGGGTACTAGAGGCGCTGTCTCGGCGACGCAACGCCCGGCGCCCGGGCCGTACTCCGAGAACGACCCGGCCAGTACAGCTCTCCGCCCGCCTGCGGTGACGAACTCTTGAACGAGCCCGAGACTGGCTTCGACCCAGCGGATGTTCTCGAGCGAGCTCCAGACCTGGCCAGGCTCCAAGTACCAGGCGAGATGAATCAGTCGGTCAGCAGCCAGATCAGCTACGAGAGCAGCTCGAGCTTCGCCATCGAAGAGATCAACATGGTGCATCTCGGCCGACCCAACTGAGGCAACATCCCGTCGAGAGCTGGTGATGTGCACTTCGCAACCGCCCGCTTGAAGCAGCGGCACTACCTGACGTCCGATGAAACCCGTTCCGCCGGTGACTAGAACCCTCGATCTCTTCATCGCCTGCGGCACCGTAATCAAGCCGAAGTGATTGGGCCCACCGAGTGAAAGCCTACCGGTAGCGCCAGCGAGTTCGAGATCCCGCTGCCACTCTGCTCGAATACCTCGCGTGAAGCCGCCGGCGAGTCAGTCCGAGCCGAAGCCGCTACGCAAGTTGACACTACTCAGCGTCGTCATTCCTGTTCTCAACGAGCGAGACGTGCTCGACGAGCTGTACCAGAGGTTGGTCACCAGCCTGGGGTCGACACCCTTCGAACTGATCTTCACGGACAACGCCAGCTCCGACGGCACCGCCGATCGCCTCGAAGAGCTCGCGCAAGGCGACTCGCGCGTTCGAGTGATTCTCCTGTCGCGCAACTTCGGCCATCAGGCCTCGCTGACGGCAGGGCTCGAGCACGCTCGCGGAGACGCGATCGCCATGCTTGACGGTGACCTTCAGGATCCTCCTGAGTTACTTCCGGACATGGTTGAGCGCTGGCGGGAGGGCGTCGACGTCGTCTACATGGTACGCGCAAACAGGCTCGGCGAATCTCGATTCAAGCTCGCGACCGCGCGCTGGTTTTACCGACTCCTGTCGAAGCTGACCGAATTCGACGTTCCGCAGAACGCGGGTGACTTTCGGCTGCTCGACCGGCGCGCGCTCGCGGCTCTGTTGGCGATGCCGGAGCGCCGCCGGTTTCTCCGCGGCATGAGTGCGTGGATCGGCTTCGAACAACTCGGCATCCCATACAACCGCGATGCCCGTTACGCCGGCGCAACCAAGTACTCGTTACGCAACCTGGTGCGGTTTTCCCTCGATGCGATCGCGTCGTTTTCGCACGTGCCCCTGCAGCTGTCCATGGCCGCGGGCTTCATCGTCTCAGGCATCGCCCTGCTCGGGTTGCCGCTCGTCGTGGTCTTGCGCCTTGTCGGTGCCACGGAGCTACCAGGCATAAGCACGATTCTTTTCGCCGTTTTGTTTCTCGGCGGCGTTCAGCTGATCACCATTGGGATCATCGGGGAGTACCTTGGGCGAATCTACGACGAGGTCAAGCAGCGGCCCCTCTACCTGGTCGCCAAGCGGGTAAATGTCGCGGATCCAGGGGCGCCTTCATCGTCCCGCACTCGTGAGCGAGATTGCTGAAGCGCCTGCTAGAGCGGATCCGGTCACGGCCCCGCCTGTTGCGAGGACGCGCGGGTGACTTCCTGAGGAGCCTCGCGAACCGGCACGGTTACTCGCTGATCGCCCATGGGCCAGGGAGCCCAATTCCGCTGATACCCGAAGCCGACGATCCGATCTGGTCGCGGCGTAGCTCCCTTACTGGCGTTCAGTTCGATCTCACCTCACAGCTTGCGTTCATCGAGGAAGACCTCGTCCAGTACATCAAAGAATTCGAGCGCGATGTCAGGGGGCGTGGGGTTGACGTTTGGAACAAGCTCTACAAGGGCGGGGATGCCGAGGTGCTCTATGCGCTGCTGCGCCAGCAGCGACCGAAGCAGGTGTTGGAGATCGGTTCCGGCAACTCGACGCTGATCGCAGCCGCAGCAATGGCAGCGAACAGGCGCGAGGGATCTCCGGGCGACCTCGTTGCCGTCGATCCCACACCCACCATCGCCCTGGACATGCAGGCGACCACTCGCAAAGAGGGTGGAGCGGAAGGCTGGTGGTTGGATGAGGTTCCGGGACTCGAGAAACCGATCGACGGCCTCACGCGCATTGAGCGCGTCGACTGCCGGGAGCTCCCTACGGCCCGATTCGAGGCGCTTCAAGCGGGAGACGTCCTGTTTATCGATACGAGCCACATAGTCAAGCTCGACAGCGAGGTCAACTGGCTCATTCCTCGAGGTGCTACCGCGCTTGGCTCCCGGCGTCTGGGTGCACCTGCACGACATCCACCTTCCTTACGAGTATCCGCACTACTACTTCCTGCTCGCCGGGTATCTGACCGAGCAGTACCTGCTGCAAGCGTTCCTGACCGGCAGCCCATGGCGGGTCGAGCTTGCCCTTGCCGCCCTGTTTCGCGATCGGCATGACGAGCTTGCCGAGCTGATTCCAAGCCTCAAGGAGGATGTGGACCCCGGAGAGCCCCTTTCCGGAGTCCCCGAATTGAAGACGTGGATTCCGTCCGCGATGTGGATACGCAAACCGGCGGAATAGCAGTACCCGGACCTCATAGGCTCCAGCCCATGCGAGTGCTGCATGTCGGGTCCGGGTCTCGCCCCCTGCGGAGGGGCGGGCTGGTCGCGTACATCGAGGAGCTAATGCACGAACAGGTCCGTCGCGGCGATGACGTGGCGTACTTCTTCTCCGGGCGCTACTTCCCCTATTCCAATCAGACCTCTCCTCAAGCGCTGGCGCCGTAATGGGGTGACGATGTTCGAGGTGATCAACTCGCCCCTGTACGATCACGGTCGCCAGCCCGAGCTCGAGCTCGACGAGCCGCATACTGAGCGGCTCTTCGAGCGCGTCATCGACGAGTTGAGCCCCGACGTCGTCCATTTCCACGAGCTCGCCGGACTGCCGTCCTCACTCCTCGACCTCGTCGCGTCGCGCTGATACGCCGGCCGTGATGACGCTTGCGGACTACTTTCCTCTGTGCCCAGCCTTCAAGTTGCTTGACTCGGAGGGACGGGTATGCCTTCGACGCGAGATCGGAGCAGACTGCGTGGCCACGATCGCCGCCGATACTCGCGAGCCCGGACTGCTTTACGAAGCGACGGCGCGACACGAACTCTTCAGGCGACGCTGTTTTGCGCCGAATGCCGGACGAGCGCAAGGTGGAGCTGTCCCGGAGGGTCGGAGCGAGAGTCCAGGCCCCTGCTCCCGCTGGCCCCGAAGCCTTTCAGAACCGACGCGATGTCAACGTCGAGCGGCTCAACCGCGCCGATCGGCTGATCGCGATGTCAGAGCGCGTGGCTGAGATCTACTCGCTGCTTGGCGTCGACCGTAGCAGGATGTCCACGATCCACCTGACCCTGACGCGCATCGAGCGTCTGCACACCGCGCCGAAGACAGAGCAACGGTCCCGTGCGGTTCGCGACCGTCGCGGGGCTGTCGTCTCACGCGAAGGGCTCACGGCTGCTCGTCGATGCGGTCGCGGCTCCTCTCGGAGTCCGCCCCGGCCGGAAGTTTCAGGCTGATTGCGCTCGGACCATCGATCCGGCCGTTGCGGCGGACGTCGAAAAGTTGGAGGAGATCGAGGTGGGCGCCGCCGGTCCGTTCTCCGATGAGCGAACTCGACTCTGTGCTCGACGATGTCGATGTCGGGATCGTCCCCTCGATCTGGGAGGAGGCCTATGGTTTCGTCGGCCCCGAGTTCCTTGCGAAGGGGATCCCCGTGATCGCCAACGCAATTGGCGGCATGCCGGAATACACGCGTGATGGCGAGACGGGCTGGCTGAACCGCTCCTGCTCGGCACTCGAGCTGGCCCGCATCATGGGCGACATCAGTCGAAAGCCCCGAACAGGTCGCGCAGCTGAATGAACGGATCCTCGCCGACACGCGACAACATCATCAAACCCATGGCCCGCCACGGAGACGAGATCGATGCTGTCTACCGCGAGCTGAGGGCAGCCGTCTGAGCTCTCCGGGCAAAAACGGCAAAATCGGCTCGTCGGCGGCGGCGACGCTCGCTTGGATTGTCGTGAGTGTGTTCGGCGTGCTAGCGGTGATCGCGGGGGTCTTGCTTGCCCCAACGCTCGGCCAGCTGATGGAGCCCGAGCTGCTCGAGACCTGGCCGGATCGTCACGACCCTCATGTCGCCCGAGCCCACCGAGCTCGCACGCTTCGGAATCGCGGTCTTCACTCCTCTGATCGCTGCCGCCGCCCTCATCTTCGCGGGCGAGCCCAGGAGCGGGCTGTTGAAATCGAGGTTGGCCGGCGCCCTGCCTCTCGTCGGCACCCTGGCTGTTCTCAGCGTCGTCGTGGTCGGATGGTTGACGCGCTCGGAGCCACTGAGCTTCGGGCTCGACCCGAACTACTTTGGCGAGCGCGATCTAGCCATCGCGCTGCTCGTAGCCGCCGCGATCCTCTTTGTCGCTCTTCGTCGCCTCCGACGCCTCGACGAGCTCGCGCGTGCGGACCGCGCTACTTCGCGCGAATGGCGGCTCGCGGTGCTTTGACGGTGAGCGGTCTTGCCGCAGTCATCGTCGACGGTGATCTTCATGCTGCCGGCTGTCTACACGGACGTCCAGCCTGCCGGATGCAGCGGGCTTGATGCTCCTCGCACCTGCCCACCACTTTCGCTGATTTCGCAGCCTTCGGCAATGGTGCAACACCACTGGCGGACTTCGCCAGCCAATACTCGAGCCTGCTTCCTTGGTTGGGTCACCCGGTCCTGGCGCCCTTCGATTACTCGCCTGCCGTTTTCACGGGGCTGATGGCAGTGCTCTCGGTAGGTTCACTGCTTGCGCTCTGGCGTGCGCTTGCGCTGACCGTCCGCAACGAGATTGGTGGGTTCCTGCTGTACCTGCCAGTTCTCGCGCTCAGCCTTCGACCCACGATTGAGGTGGGCGACGAGCGCGACTCGAACGCGAGCCTCCTACAGATCCTGCCCGAGCGGTACCTCTTTCCCTGCCTACTTGCCTGGCTGTGTGCTCGCCACCTGCGTGGGCTCTCACCGAGAGCGCCGTTGGCCCTTTTCGTGGTCGGTGGCTTGGCCCTTCTCAACAACCCGGATTTCGGGGGGCCATGCCTGCTCGCAACCTTCTTTGCCCTGTTGATCGGGACGCCCGCGACGTATATCTCGAGCAGCTGTGATCTCGCTGATCGGACGACTCGTGGCCGGAGTTGGCGCAGCCGCCGCACTCGTGGCCGCGATGACGCTGATTCGCAGTGGGTCGCTCCCGAACCCTGAACTCCTCACGTACTACTCGCGGCTGTTCGCCTCCCAGGGCTTCGGACTCCTGCCGATGCCGACGCTCGGGTTCCACCTAATCGTCTACGTCAGCTTCGCGGGCGCGCTACTTCTCGCCGCAACTCGCCACCGCGCTGGCGCGAGCGATCACACTCTGTCGGGCCTTCTCGCGTACGCGGGATGCTTTGGGTTGTTCGCCGGAGTCTACTACGCGGGCCGCTCGGTCTTAGTCCAGATGCTCGCTCTTCTTCCCGGCGCTGGGCTTCACACTCGCGTTGCTCACCTGGGCGGCATTCAGATGATTTCGCCTGCAGGGGCGGGAGTTGGCGCAGCGCGGTCACACCAATCGGTGCGCTCGCGGCGACCGCGCTTGTCGGCTTTGGCCTGGCAACTACGGCCCTGATCGACGCCCCAGCGCCCTGGACCCAAGCGGAGAGGATCGCCGACGACAGCGACCGGACGTCCGCATTCGATGTGATCCCGGACGCGGGGCGGTTCGTCGCTGAGCAAACACAGGAGGGGGAGGAAGTGCTTGATCCTTCGGGAGAATGGGCACCTTCTCGCAAGAGAGGCGGACGTCCAGAACACTTCCTTGATCGGTGATCCCTTGCATGTCGTCTTTCCGACTCAGCTCGACGACCTGGTCGACGACCTTCGAGATGCCGGAGGAAGCGCCGTGTTCATCGGTGACGGAACCCTTTTCCCCATTTGGGCCGGCCTGCGGCAACGGCTTCGTCTCAGGGGCTTTCAGCCTGCCGGGACCGACCGCTCCAGCGGGCTGGTCGTGTGGCGGCCTCGCGAGTAGGTTCACGGCAATGACGAACCGTGAAGCCGGGCTTCCGTCGAAAGTCGAGTTCGATCTGAAGTCACGTGCTCGAGACTTCTGGATAGCGCGCGCCTCGCAGCACACGACTGACTCCTACGCCGGCGTCCGGATGGAGAAGTTTCCCGAGGACTTGCGGACCTACGAGCACCTGCTCTGGCAAATGCGAGCCGATGTGGTCATCGAGATCGGCACTCGCTTCGGAGGGAGCGCACTCTGGTTTCGCGATCGGCTTCGGACGTTGCGAGCCTACGGTCGCATCGCCGCCCCTCAAGTGGTTTCGATCGACATCGACCAGAAGGAGGCGGTCGCGGGGGTCCTCGCCGCCGATCCAGGCTACGAAGAGACAATCACATTCCTGGAGGCGGACGTTCGGGATTCAGCGCTCCCGGAGCGGGTTGCACGACAGCTTCCTCAGGGCGCGCGGTGCCTCGTCGTCGAAGATTCCGCCCATGTCTACGAGACGACCTACGCAGCGCTGCTGGGCTTCGCGCGTTTCGTCCCGATCGGCGGCTATCTCGTCGTCGAGGACGGGTGCGTCGATGTCGAGGAGATGCGCCTCAACGATTTTTGGCCACGCGGCGTCCTACCGGCTGTCGCGGATTGGCTTGCCACGTCAGACGGAGAGGGCTTTCAAGTTCGACGAGACCTCGAGCTCTACGGGATGTCCTGCCACCCGGGCGGCTATCTCCAACGGACGTCCTGACTCGGTCGCCCGCTCATAGACTTCGACTCGTGTCCGGGGGCCAGCAAGATGTGAGGGCGGATCTGAAGACGAGGGTCGAGCAACTCCCCGGCGGCTGGTACCACACGTTCGAGTTTCCCGGGGGAGTTGTCACCGAAGGCTTCTACGACCACCGAGGAATCCTCGACAAGTTCCCCTTCCCGAAGTCATTGGCCGGCAAGCGGTGTCTCGATCTGGCCTCCTCGGATGGAATGTTTGCGTTCGAGATGGCGCGACGCGGGGGGAAAGTATGGAGTGTCGATCTCGACGACACAGCTGAGCAGGACTGGCAGGAAGGCGACGACGGGATAGATCGAAGCGGGGGTAAGGGACGAGCTCGGAGCGCCTTCGAGATTGCCAGCTCCGCTTTGGGTTTGGATGTGGAGCGCGTGAACATGAACATCTATGACGTGAATCCCCAGGAACTCGGTCAGTTTGACTTCGTCTTCATGGGCAACATCCTCCTCCACCTCGCCGATCCCGCCAGAGCGCTCCGAGCAGCACGGAGCGTTACCGCGGGATCGTTTCTTTCGTTTGAGGTTGTCTCTCTCACTCTCTCGCTCCTGCACCCACGCACTCCCAGCGCAAAGCTGGCGGCCCAGGACGGCGCTCAAGAATGGTGGACACCGAACCTCGCCGCTCATAAACGCCTGTTGAGGGCTTCAGGCTTTGAGATCGTGGACTCTCAGTTCCCGCTATTTCAGCGTTTCGGCCCTTATCGCAGGAACCAGCCCTTCGGTCCGATCGCTCCGTGGCGATGGCCCACCCCGTGGGGTCGCCATCTCGCCTTTCACCTCGTCTGGCGACCGTTCGGCGTGCCGTCGACTTGGGCGCTCTGCCGCTAGCGCGTCGCGTTGCCCTGCCGTGCCGGCAATGATGGGCCGAGTTCAGCGATCTGCCAAGGATGGGGCATCGATGAACCCGACGCTCGGCGCCCGTGAGGCGGCGCGTGCCCGCCGCCACATGTTTCGCGGGTTCCTGCCCTGAAGTCGCACGCGCGGCCACGGCGTTGCCCGCCGGTGTCGCCGGTACAGGTCGCGCCACTCGCGCTCGCAGAGGTAGTGCCACGGCTTGTATGGGCCGGGCCCTTCGAAATGCCGGATCGCGGGGTTCTCGATCGCTTCGGCAACGGCTTTGGCCCCCAGCACGTCGGCGCTCTCACGGGAAGACCAGCATGCCGTTCATGCAGTTCCAGCGCGGGTGCAGGACCTCGCGTCTCGCGCCGACGACGACGTTGAACGCATCCTGGTCGCGCCATATCAGCTCGTCGGCGTGCGCTCTTCCGTACTCGTGCACGGCCCGTGACGTTTCCTCCCGCCGCATCAGATCGAGGTTCATGAGCATCACGCCGGCGTTGAAGTAGCCCTGGGAACTGGGATGTCCAGAGGCGTTCGGACGGTCGATGGATTCGGGTCTCAACACGTTGGTGACCGCCGCGACCGGCTTCGAGGTCATGTCGAGTTCCCACAGTGGCGCCACTGACTCGAGCACGAGCACGTCGGCGTCGAGATACAGGACCCGTGGCACGTCGGGCAAAAGCTCGGGCAGGAACGTGCGGTACCAGGTCGCTTTTCGCGTGAATCCCTCGGTGGGCAGGCCAGCGACTCTCGCGTCGGGAATCTTCGTGAAACTTCATCTGGCCACCGCTTCGCTGGACCATTTCCTGCAGTCCGTCTCGGGTCTGCTTCGCGATTTCGGGCCCATGCAGATAGTGGACCGTCACGGACTCGGGCGTGTGACAGGAGAGCAGCGAGTGAAGCATCGCCGCGCTGTGGACGACGTACTCACCCTCCGCGGCACAGGAAACATGCAGTTTGGTCACGTGGTTCGAGCCACGACCCCGACTCGCCCGTCGCTGCCCAGCTGGGTGTATCCACCGCCTTCGGTGGACAAGTCCTCGAATGCGGCTTTCACCCCGCCCCAGAACGCGGTCCCGATGTCGTCGACGATGAGCATGCCGTCGGGACGCAGAGCGACATCGATGTGACGGAGCTCCTCACGCAGGTAATCGCCGTCGTGGTTGCCGTCGATGAACGCCACATCGAAGCGGTCGGGGAGCAGGCGAGCGAGGTTGGGGAGAACCTGCTCGCAAGCAGCATCCTCTCTGAGTGCAGTCGCCGCGACAGAAGGAGGGGTCGCTGCGAGCAGAGCATCTTCCGCGAAGACGTATCCGTCGTCACGGACGTTCCTCCCTAGGGAGAACCCGGTGACGAGAAGGTTGTGTGCCGTGAGGCCGAACCGGTCGAGGAGACCTAGCGCGAGGCGGTCGGGAGCGTGGATCCCCCGATGGGGCATACCGGGATCGATGGATACGACCAGCGCATCCTCGTCGATCTCGCGCATGGTCGCGGTCAGGTGGGCGAGCGAGACGCCGACGAAGTTCCCGACGTGAAGGCCCAGGAGGGGTCTCTGGGGCAGATGTTCGGTGAGTGTCTTGCTGATGAAGTCGAGGGACGCGCTCGGTATCGAGCCCTCGCGTACCTGGACCTCGCTGACGCCGTTCTCCACTAAGAATGCAACGGCGGCCTCGAAGTTGAACGGCATCGCCGCTTCGGTCGGCAGGGGCACGCTTCTCAGTAGCTGTTGCCTGTCCGCTTGGGCTTTGACTACCGCCGCCGCAACCCGCTCGGCCTCTCGCTCGGCCTCCTGTTGTCGTCGCTCGGCCTCCTGCCGTTCGCGACGGGGTGCCATGAGACCGTGCGGTGCTGCCCATGCCCCCGCCCGTCGGAGGCGGCGCATGAGAACGCTCATGCCGTTCGACGCTTCCACCTCCCGCAGTCTAATTGCGAGTTGACGTCCAAGCGATAGACGGCTATGGCGTCTGCTGGCAGAAATCCGGTTGAACACCGAGAGCGGGCCCGACGGGTGTCGGCGTCGCCAGCTGGGCGGCGAGGTTTGCTTCGTGGCTGGGTCTATCCCTGCCAGCCGCCACCAATCCTCGCCCCATTTGGCGGCCATGCCAGCGACCATGACGGAATCGCCGTGGGTTCCGTATTCCGCCAATCCTTCGCCGAACATCGCCTTTGCGGTTACCGACTTCTCGTGATGAAGGTATGAGAGCCCGGTGACGACCACGGATTCGCCGGCTGAGAGGACGCGCAAGCCGTAGTCAAAATCGGCGCCGTATCCGACCGGCGCAAAGGTTTCCGCATCGAGCATGCCGACGGCGTCAAGCGTCTCCGATGGAACGAACATGCACACACCGTCGACGAATTGAGCGGTGAAGTGGCGGTCCTGCGCCCGGTAAGCCGCTACATCGACCGGGTGCGGGGGGCGCTGATGGTTCCAGTAGCAGTCGTAAAAGGGGCCGACCAGCCCGGCTCCGGTCTCTTGCCAGGATCGGATCAGGCCTCCGATGAAGCCGCTTGAGAGGCGAGTGTCGTTGTTCAGCCACACGACAGCCGTGTGGTGCGACGACATCGTTTCCGACGTGCCGTAGTTGGTCCCACCCGCCCAGCCGAGGTTCCTCTCGGGTCGAAGCACCGTTTCGCCAGCGTGCTGCGAATAGTCGCCGCGGTTGTCGACCACGGTGACATCGAGTGGCTCAGCCTCGCCCCGAAGGTCATCGAGCAGTGCGTGTGTCAACGCATGCTCGCCGTACACCGGGATGACAACCAGGATGCGGCCCACGGGCGTGATGCTACGGCCACGCCCGCCCTGCCAAGGCCGGCGGCAGCCAGCGCCGAGCCGTAGACGGGGGTCTAGCATCAGGTCGCGTGCAGCGAGATGCAGGCCCCCCCGCGGTGGACGACCCCTCCTCGACGCTGATGCTGCACCACGGCGCCGCGCCGAGATAGGGGAGGGCCCCCTCAGGCATCAGGTCGCCAGGGGCACGATCGTCAACACCCTGTTCCTCGTCTTTATCAACGCGCTGACGATCGTCCAGGGTCTGCTCGCCGCGCGCCTCTTAGGGCCGGCGGAGTATGGCCTTTGGGGCCTGCTGCTCATCATCTTCGGGACGCTGTCTTACCTGGCCTCGGTCGGTCTCAACGACAAGTACATCCAGCAGGATCACCCGGACCAAGAGGCAGCGTTTCAGATTGCCTTCACCTTGCAGACGCTGTTGTGCACCTTTTTTGCACTCATAGCCCTCGCGGCAGTTCCACTGAGCGCGCTCCTCTACGAGGAACCCGAGATAGTGCTGCCAGGCCTGCTTACTGCACTCGCAATGCCGCTGATCGCACTCGAAGCCCCGGTTTGGGTCTTTTACCGCCGCATGAACTTTGCCCGCACCCGCCTTCTCGCATCGGTCAGGCCGGTCGTGATGTTTGTGATCACCATTCCGCTGGCAGCCGCCGGAGTAGGTTTCTGGTCACTTGTCATCGGCAGCATCGCCGGTGTCGTCGCCGGGGCGGTTGTCGCCGTAGTCGCCTCGCCGTACAAGCTGCGGCTCCGATACGAGCGTCGTGCGGTCAGGGAATACACGAGCTTCTCCTGGCCCGTGTTGGTGAGCTCATTCGTCACAGCCGTCACCTTTCACGTGCCGGCCGCCATCGTGTCCCGCACGATTGGCACGGCGGCCATTGGGGCCATCACGCTCACGGCGCAGATCACGCAATACACCCGCCGTGTGGACCAGGTGGTGACGCATGCGCTGTATCCGGCGATCTGCGCGGCTAAGGACCAGCGGGATCTCCTTTTCGAGTCTTTCTCAAAGTCCAATCGGCTCGCGGTGCTGTGGGGATTTCCAGTCGGCGTTGGAGCGGCGCTGTTCGCAGGCGAACTGGTGGAGTTTCGTGCTCGGCGAGGAATGGGAGCTTGCCGTACCACTCATTCAGGTGCTCGGCCTGGCCGCGGCAATCGGTCAGATTGGCTTCAACTGGACCGCGTTTGCGATGGCGCGCGGGGAGACACGGATCCTCGCGGTCGAGAGCGGGCTCGTCTTCATTGCCGTTCTGGGCGTCGGGGTACCCATGCTCCTCCTCGAAGGGCTTTCAGGCTACGCCTGGGTATCGGTGGCGGGAACCCTGGTCGCACTGGTGTTCGCCTCGTGTATCTGACCCGACTGTTTCCGGCACTCAACGTGGTCCGCCACGTGATGGGCGCAGTTATCCCGACCATATTGGCGGCGGGCGTCGTCCTGCTCGGTCGCGCGATGCTTCCCTCCGGCGGCGGTGCGCTACGGACCGCTGCGGAGCTCTCGGCGTTTGCAGCGATTGCGCTGGTGGCCACCTGGGCGACCGAGCGGGTTCTGCTGAAGGAGGCATTTGGCTACCTACGTCGCGCGGCGCGTCCCGCCATAGCTTGACTGTCGCCCTGTCATGAGCTTTGAGTGTCCGTTCTGTAAAGGTCCGCTTGAGGGCGAGTCCTTGCTAGCGCGAGAGATGATGTTCGGATGGGGGGACAGTTCCGGTACGCCGCTGCGTCCGATGTGAGGCGCTTGCTCTGCTGACATCCCGGAGAGCATGGACCCCTTTCTACCCGCCGGATTACTACTCGCTGGCTGAGTCTCCCGACCCGGGAGCGCAACTTTCTCGTCTCGATCCGGCGCCTCGGGATGAATCTGCTCTTGAGATCCCCCGTCGCTTGGTCGACCTCCTCGTGGAAGCCGACACGTCCCCCGAGTTTCCCCGGTCGCTTGCTCGTCGCCGACTCAGCACTCGATCTTCAATACTTGGATGTCGGCAGCGGGAGCGGGGTCTTCTCACCGAGATGGCACGGCACGGATTCACCCGCCTACTGGGGATCGATCCTATCTCGATAAGAGCCGTCCTTTGCTGCCTTCCGTCTCGAGCCGAGAGCCCTCGACGAGATCTCGGCATTCGATGTGGTCATCCTCAACCACACCTTTGAGCACATGGGCGGGCGCGACGAGTGCTTGATGCCATCCGAGCCTCCTGCTACGGCGGCACCGTAGTATTCGAACACCGGTGGCAGACAGTTATGCCTCAAGATACGGCGCGATTGGGTTCAGCTGGACGCCCCCGCACCTGGATCCACGAGGCTGGCATAGCTCAGCCTCGACGCTGCGCGTCTCCGGCTCCTACGCTCGTATGGACGTGGGATTTCAGTTGGTAGCGAGCATACCCCTGCAGATTCCCCTGGGCGCCGCAGTCGTGGTCGTAGATCAAGCCGCGAGCCCCTTCACCGAGAGCCAAATGACGCTTGGGAAGACCAGCACAGATCTCAACCAGCGCGGCCAAGGAACCAGGCAACGTTCGTACTCACGCACGCCTCCAACTCCGAGCCGACGCTTGATCGCCCGAGTCGTCCGGTACCGGCCGGCGGATGGCTGATGGTCCTACCGGCCAGTCGATCTATCTTTTCCGCCATGACTTCTACAGCCACCGACGCTGGAGCGATGAAGCGCCGATCTGACCTGCCGACAGTGACCATCGTCCTCTTGGTCTACAACCGGCGCGATGAGCTTCGGCGGACGCTCAGCGAGATGCTGGAGGGCTGCGATTACGACTCGGACCTGATCGACGTTGTGGTTGTCGACAACGCGTCCGAGGACGGTTCCGCAGAGATGGTCCGCGCTGAGTTCCCGCAGGTGCAGCTGATCCGCCGCGAGGTCAACTGCGGGATCAGCGGCTGGAACGACGGCTTTGCGGTCGCGAAGGGCGACCTCGTCTTGGTGCTTGACGACGACTGTTACCTCCCCGGCGACAGGCTGCGCCGGGCGATCGCCTCGATGGAAGAGCACGGGGCGGACATGGTCTCCTTCTCTGTGATCGCAGCCGACGACCCCGAGCACCGCTTCGACCTCGGCTACAAGACGGGTCTACTCACCTTTTGGGGGTGCGCTGCGCTGATCCGTCGTTCGGCCATCGACGAGGTCGGCGGCTTCGATCCGGAGATCTTCGTCTGGGCCCACGAGGTGGAGTTCATGATCCGCTTCTACGACAAGGGCTTTCGGCACCTTCATCTACCGGAGGTAACCGCCATCCATATGAAGGACCCGCACACCCTCCCTGGGTTCAGCTACTACGGCTCGCCCACCTACCGGGTCAATGCCCGGAACTTCGGCTACGTCGCGGCGAAGCACCTGCGCCTCCGAGATGCGTGCGAGGCCCTAATCGCGCTGCTTGCGACCAACGTCAGGCACGCGATCAGGATCGAAGTTGCCCCACTCTCGGCAGTTCGTGACACCCTCGCCGGCTTCGCGCGCGGCCTGAGGCACCGTGAGCCTGTAAAGAACCCTGATCTCTCGCGCTCGTATCGGCACAACTTCTACAACTTCGCCAGTCCCTGGTGGTTTTCGAGGACACCTCGGGAATGGCTGCGGCGTCGCGACCCGGGTTCGCGCCCGCCGGGGCGGGTCGACGAGTTTTTCGAGCAGCGGACTCGCTACTACCCGACGAGCGCCGCGACCCTTCAGTTTCCTCGCTAGAGGGCGAGCCGCTCGATCTGACCACCGCCGCTGTTAGGGTCCGCGCCGTTCCTGACTTACGAAGGAGGAGTTCCCACGTGACCAAGGCTGAATTCGTCGAGAAGGTTGCCGGAGAGTTCGATTCGAAGAAGGCGGCCGCCGACGCGGTCGACACGGTCCTTAATGGGATCGAGAGTTCGCTTGTATCAGGCGAGGACGTCAACTTCACCGGCTTCGGGAAGTTCTCCGTCGCCGAGCGCGGCCCCCGCCAAGGCGTCAACCCGCGTACAGGCGAGCGCATCACGATCGCCGGCGGCAAGGTGCCGAAGTTTTCCGCGGGCGCCGGCCTCAAGGGCAAGGTCAAGGGGAGCTGACCCAGGCACCGCGTACCGCCTTCGCAGATCGGCTCGCGGCGCTCGTCGAGGAGCGCTCGAGCCAGATCTGCGTCGGACTTGACCCAGACCCCGCCGTTGCGGGAGAAGCGTTCCCAGATGCAGCTGGGGAGACGCCCGCCGAGCGTGCGGGCGACGCGGTCACTCGTTGGTGCGAGCGCGTCGCTGTACGCGACGGCCCCGTCATGCGTGGCCGTCAAGCCGCAACTCGCCTGCTTTGAGCGGCTCGGGCGCGCCAGGTTGGAACGCGCTAGCCACGTCATCGACGTCGCTCACGATGCGGGACTTCTCGTGATCGCCGACGGCAAGCGCGGGGACGTGCCGGTCAGCGCATCGGCATACGCCCAAGCGCTGTTCGGGTCCACCGCCTCACCGTTCGGCGATGTGCCGGGTCTCGGCGCGGACGCCGCGACGCTGAACGGCACGCTTGGGCGCGACTCGCTCGCACCGTTGATCGGGGCGGCAGCTGCCGCGGGAGCGGGTGTCTTCGTCTTGGTCCGCACGTCCAATCCTGGTGCCTCGGACCTTCTCGACCAGCCAGCTCCTGAAGCCCCTTTCCACGAGCGGCTGGCTGCGATGGTCGCCGAGCTCGGTTCGGCGCTCCAAGGCGACGCGGGACTCTCGGGCCTGGGCGCTGTCGTAGGTGCGACGGAGCCAGCTCATTTCGCCCGTCTCCGCGAGCTGATGCCAGCATCGCCCTTTCTCCTTCCCGGCGTCGGCGCCCAAGGTGGCGCCGCGGCGGACTTGGGACCGGCCTTCGGATCGCACCCGGCCTCGGCAATCGTGACTGCGTCCCGGTCAATCGCAGGCGCCGAGGATCCGGCGGAGGCCGCCGAGCGGCTCCGCCAGGAGGTTTGGGACGTCGCTTGCCGAGCTCTCGATACCGGCTAGGCGGGCGATGCAGCAGGGGTACGATCGCGAGTCTGGTGCACTCCAACTCGATGGCAAGCGCGCCCCGATACTCATCCACGCTAGGAAGGCGCTCGATCGTCGCGCGGATCGCCGCGCTGCTCGCGCTGGTCGCATGCGGAATCGCGATCTACTTCCTCGTGATGGGCTTCACCGAGAGCTCGGGCGGCGCCGACTCCAAGAGCGAGAAGAAGGGCCGCTCGGAGCAGTCTGGGCAGGTCGCCGGCCGGCGCTGACGCGCTCGCGCGCCCTGCTCGCGGCGCTCGTGGCACTCGCCGGCGCGTGGGCACCGAGCGCACTCGCCGCGCCCAAACCTCCGGTGGCGCTTCCGGCGTCGAGCTGGATCCTCGTCGACCCGGAGTCGGGCGACGTTCTCGCGGCGCAGGATCCGCATGCCGCGTATCCGATCGCGAGCGCGACCAAGCTGATGACCTACTACGTCGCGGCCGAGCGGCTGCGTCCGGGGGACGAGGTTGTTGCCGCCCCGTACGACGCAGCCAGCGGGGAGTCCCTGGCCGGCTTGGAGGCGGGCGACAGTCTGTCGGTGAGGGACGCCCTCTATGGCCTCATGCTTCCGTCTGGCAACGACGCCGCTATGACCCTTGCGCTCGCGGCCTCCGGATCGGAGGCCGGCTTCGTTGCGCAAATGAACTCTGCTGCTGCTGAGCTCGGTCTTGCCGAGACCGCCTACGCGGACCCGATCGGGCTCGGCGCCGGGAACGTTGCAAGCGCGCGCGATCTGGTCGCGCTCGCGACCGAGCTTCAAGAGCAAGACCTCTTCCGAGAAATTGTGGATACAGAGCGGACCACTTTGCGCTCAACCGCGGAGCCCGTTCGCATCGTGAACCGAAACTCTCTGGTGCTCGAGGAGCCGTTCATTGATGGGATCAAGAGCGGCTCCACGCTGGCCGCCGGCTACGTCCTCGTGGGCTCGGGCACAGAGAAGGGGGTCGGGCTCACCTCGGTCGTCCTGGGCTCGCCGGATGAGGCGTCTCGGGACGCGGCGACCCTCGCGCTCCTCGAGTACGGGTTCTCGTTGTACGAGAGGAGGCTCCTTGTCGAGAGGGGAGAGGCCCTTGGCTTCGTGCGGCTGGCCGAAGGCGGGAGGCTTCCGCTTCGGGCAGGAGCCGGCATTGAAGAGGTCTCGCGCGCAGATCAGAAGGTCGAGGTGAGCTTGCCGGAGGTCGCGCCGCTCGACGCTCCAGTTGACGAAGGAGAGACGATCGGCACCGCGGAGGTGCTCCTTGACGGGCGCAAGGTGGGCGCAGTGGATGCTCTCGCCGCTCGCACCGTCACGGCCGAGGCAGAGGAGCGAAGCGCGGGCCTCCCCTCGTGGGCGTGGATCGTGTTCGCCGGCGCGGGGCTTGTTGCAGCGGTGCTGGCAGCGCTTGCAATCTCCGCCCACCGGCGCGACTAGCGGTAGGCTTCGAGTCCCCGACGTGATCCTCACCGTCACCCTCAACGCAGCGATCGACCGCACGGTCGCGGTCCCCAACTTCCGCCTTGGCCAGCGCCACCGCGCGGTCGAATCTCGCACCGTTGCTGGGGGCAAGGGCGTGAACGTTGCGAGGGCTCTCAAGCTTCTCGGCCGCCCCGTCATCGCGACGGGACTCGTGGGAGGGTCGGCCGGAACTCGCATCGTGGAGCGCCTTGGTGAGGAGGCGATCCTGAACGACTTCACCCAGATCGCCGGCGAGTCTCGCACGAACCTGGCTGTCGTAGATCCCACGACCGGCGAGCAGACCGAGATCAACGAACGCGGCCCACAGGTGAGCGCCGAGGAGGTGGACCGCTTCGTCGAGAAGCTTCTCTACCTGGGTCAGGGCGCATCGATCTGCGTTCTCGCGGGCTCGATTCCGCCGGGCTGCGACCCCGATGTCTACGCGCGCCTCGTCTCTGCGCTGAAGGGCCTCGGCGTCATCACGGTCCTCGATTCGGATGGCGAGCAGATGCGCGCCGGGCTGCGGGCGGAGCCCACGGTGGTCGTGCCCAACGTGCTGGAGGCCGAGGAGGCAGTGGGGTACGAGTTCAACGACTTGGACGACCGGGTCATGGCCCTGAGCGGGCTCATGGAGATGGGCGCGAGGGAGGCGATCATCACGAGCGCCGACGGCTGCGCTGCGATCGTGGGCGAGGGCCCCGATCGCCGCCGTTATGAGGTGGCGATAGACCAGATGGAGCCGATCTCGGCCGTCGGCTCCGGCGACGCTTTTTTGGCCGGGTACGTGGCGGCGCGCTTCGAGGATAGGTCCGCCCAAGAATGCCTTGCATACGGGGTCGCGTGCGGCGCGGAATCCACTCAGCATTTCGGCGCGGGAACACTCGACCCACGGGAGGTCGAGCGGATCGCTTCGCGGGTGAGCGTGCGTGAGCTGGACGTCTCGGTTGGCGTCGCCTAAGCGGGTTGACCGCTGTTATCCTCGACTGGACCTTGGAGTACCGGGTCAGGCAACCGCAAATTGCGACTTTGAAGCCCCTTTCCGAGGGGCTTTTTTCGTCCGTCTGCGGACCTAGCCTGAGGGCTCACGAAAGAAGGAGCTGAGCGAGGGTGGAAGTCGAGATCGGTCGGGGCAAGAAGGGCAGGCGGGCCTACGGGTTCGACGACATCGCGATCGTGCCGTCGCGCAGGACGCGCGACCCCGACGACGTCGACGTCTCGTGGACCCTGGGCCCATACCGCTTCGAACTCCCGCTCGTCGCCTCGGCGATGGACGGCGTCGTCTCCCCGGAGACGGCGATCGGCCTCGGAAAGCTCGGCGGCCTCGGAGTACTCAACCTCGAGGGCATCTGGTCGCGCTACGAGGACGCGGACGAGCAGCTCGAGCGGATCGCGTCGGCGCCGCCCGATCGCGCGACCCATCTCATGCAGGAGATCTACGAGCAGCCTGTCGACCCGGACCTGGTCGCCAAGCGGATCGAAGAGATCAAGGCCGCCGGGGTGGTTGCCGCCGGTTCGCTCACGCCCCAGCGAGTGACCGACTACTACGAGGTCGCGCTCGAGGCGGGACTCGACATCCTGGTGATCCAGGGCACGGTGATCTCGGCCGAGCACGTCTCGACGAAGTCCGAGCCACTCAACTTGAAAGAGTTCATCGCCGAGGTGCCGGTGCCGGTCGTAGCGGGTGGTTGTGCTTCCTATTCCACCGGACTTCACCTGATGCGGACGGGCGCCGTTGGCGTCCTGGTCGGCGTCGGCCCCGGCGCCGCGTGCACCACCCGCGGCGTCCTTGGTCTCGGCGTCCCACAGGCCACGGCGATCGCCGACGTGGCGGCCGCCCGCGCCCAGCACATGCTGGAAACGGGCGAATACTGCAACGTCATCGCCGACGGCGGCATGCGGACGGGCGGCGACATCTCCAAGGCGATTGCCTGCGGTGCTGACGCTGTGATGATCGGATCACCGCTCGCTCGGGCCAAGGAAGCTCCCGGTCGCGGGAACCACTGGGGCATGGCGACCTTCCATCCCTCGCTGCCGCGCGGGACTCGGGTCGAGACCCGCCAGGACGGGACACTCGAGGAGATCCTTATGGGTCCCGCCCACGAGAACGACGGCACGTTCAACCTGATGGGCGCGCTTCGCACGTCGATGGCGACCTGCGGCTATGAGGACATTCGCGACTTCCAGCGCGCCGAGGTCATGGTCGCGCCGGCGCTCCAGACCGAGGGCAAGCAGCTCCAGCGCTCCCAGGCGGTCGGCATGGGCGCGAACGGCAAGTCGGCGGTGTCGAACGGGGCCGCGGCACACGAGAACGGAGTCAAGGTCGCCGATGGCTGATCCCGCTTCGGGCATCGTCTCGCCGCCCGACGGCGAGCTGCGCCCGGAGCACCACGAGGGAGTCCCGGTCTCGTCCACGGCCGCTCGTGAAATCGTCAAGGGCGAGCCCGCCGCCCCCGAGACGGTCGACGTTCAGCCTCCCGAGTCGGCGCGCGAGGAGGTGCTTGTCCTCGACTTCGGCGGCCAGTACTCCCAGCTGATCGCACGGCGGATCCGCGAATGCGGCGTCTTCGCCGAGCTCCTGCCGGCCGACGTCTCGATCGAGCGGATCCGCGATCGCGCACCGCGTGCGCTCGTGCTCTCTGGCGGACCCGCGTCCGTCTACGCCGATGACGCGCCGCGCCTGCGCCGAGAGCTTCTCGAGCTCGGGGTTCCGGTGCTTGGCATCTGCTACGGCATGCAGGCGATGGCGCTTGAGCTCGGCGGCAAGGTCGAAGGTGCAGAGGCGGGCGAGTTCGGCCGGACGGCACTCACGCTGACGGGCGACGGCGGCAGGCTGTTGCGCGATCTGCCTGCCGAGCAGCAGTGCTGGATGAGCCACCGCGACTGCGTCTTGGAGGCGCCCGAAGGCTTCGATGCCCTGGCCGCGAGCCCGGGGTCGCCGGTCGCAGCTTTCGAGTCGGCGGAGCAAGGCCTCTACGGAATCCAGTTTCACCCCGAGGTCGTTCACACCCCCTACGGAACCGAGGTGCTCGAGCGCTTCTTGCGGGAGATCGTCGGCTGCGAGGAGCGATGGTCGCCCGCTTCGGTGATCTCAGAGCAGGTGGAGAAGATCCAGGCGCAGGTGGGGGACGCCGAGGTCATTTGCGGGCTCTCGGGCGGCGTCGACTCCGCTACGGCCGCCGCGCTCGTCCACAGGGCGATTGGCGATCAGCTCACCTGTGTCCTCGTCGACCACGGGCTATTGCGCAAGGGGGAAGCCGAGCAGGTCGTCAAGGCGTTTCGCGAGGGGCTTGGGATCAAGCTCGTCCACGTCGACGCGGAGGACCGGTTCCTCGAGCGGCTCTCAGGCGAGACCGACCCCGAGACGAAGCGAAAGATCATCGGCACGGAGTTCATCCGCGTCTTCGAAGACGAGGCCCGAAAGCTCGCCGACGCCAAGTTCCTCGTCCAGGGAACGCTCTATTCGGACGTGATCGAGTCCGGGGGGGAGGGTCACGGCGCGGCGACGATCAAGTCCCACCACAACGTGGGGGGCCTCCCCGACGACCTCGACTTCGAGCTTGTGGAGCCGCTTCGGATGCTCTTCAAGGATGAGGTGCGCGCCGTGGCATCGGAGCTTGGCCTTGCCGACAAGCTGGTCTGGCGCCAGCCTTTCCCCGGCCCGGGTCTCGGCATCCGCATCGTGGGCGGCGAGGTAACCAAGGAGCGCCTCGACATCCTTCGTGACGCGGACGCGATTCTTCAGGAAGAGGTGCGAGCAGCCGGGCTCTATCGCGAACTCTGGCAATCGTTTTGCGTGCTGCCCGTTGTCCGGTCAGTGGGCGTCCAAGGGGACGGCCGTACCTACGCCTATCCGATCGTGATCCGTGCCGTCACCTCCGAAGATGCTATGACCGCAGACTGGGCGCGCCTTCCTTACGAGCTCCTGGAGCGCGTCTCCAACCGCATCATCAACGAGGTTCCCGGCGTCAACCGGGTCGCGCTCGACATTTCATCGAAGCCGCCCGCGACGATCGAGTGGGAATGAGCCGGCAAGGAGCCGGCTCCCGTCAGACGGCTTCGTCGGCAGCCGCGAGCTGAGCTTCGAGTTCCCGCGAGGATCCCGGCTCGAGCGCGGCCCCGCGAGCCCGGCTCCGATAGACGAGGAACAGCCCCACCAGTAAGAGGAGGGCGCTTGCGGCGAAACCGGCCTCGACACGCCGAAAAGCGTCGGACACCGAGGTCAGGTTGATGGCGATGAATGCTGCGCCCGACGCGAGCCAGCACGCGGCGGCTGCGGTGGCCTTGCCTTGAGCAATCGTCGCCTGGCTGAAGGTCGCGGCCGCGAGGTAGCACCCCATTCCGACTGCGACGATCGAAAGGCCGACGCGGTCGTAGTCGAAGTTGTCGCCGAACGCGATCTGCATCACAGGTGGCCCCACGGCCAGCACGCCGAGCAGAACGACGGCAGTGAAGCCCGCGACGACCAGGAGGGTCAGGTTGACTGACAGCGCGAACGCCTCGCCACTTGACCTGTCGCCGCGTGAGCGCAGCCGAGTGAGATGCGGGAGCAGGCTGGCGGCGACTGCCTGAAAGAGCACTACGGGTGCTCGTGCCACCATCAGGACGTTGAAGATGAATCCGGCGGCGGCCGCTCCCTCAGCGCCTCGAACAAACAGGACGCCCGAGTTGAGAAGGACCTGCTCGCTCAACATGACGCATAGGAGGGCAGCTGCGAAGCCTCCACCCTGTGCCAGCGTGAACGGCGACGCCGCGTCGGCCGATGGTCTAGGAGGCGTTGTGGAGACGTCGACGGGAGAGCCATCCGTTCGGTTGGTCCTCCGAAGTGCCAAAGGCACGACTGCGAGGCTCGCGAGGGGTCCGGCGGCGATTCCGATCGCGACCAGACCCGCGCCCTCGGAGATTCCGACGGCAACCACAAATGCGAGGCTCAGCCGAACGACGCCCTCAACGATGAGGAGGGCGGCATACCAGCCCATCCTGTGGCTGCCGGCAAAGAACCCGCGTGCGAAGTAACTGGCTGCGAACGCGAGGACAGAGCCGACGAGCACCCAGAAAAGCAGGTCCTTACCGTCGAACAGTTCGTCCGTGAGGACGGAGCGCAGCGCCAGGGCTACCACCAAGAACACGACAGCGACGGCCATTTGAATGGTCGCCGCCACCCGGCAGGCGTGCCGAACCGAATGGCCGCGCTCAGAGAGGTCCGCGACCGTCCGTGCCAGCAGCTGCTCAACCGGTCTGAACAGGACCGACACCGATATGAAGACGACCGACCAGAGCACGACGATTCGGCCGTATTCGTCCTCGCTCAAGCTATGGGAGGCGACGGCAAAGAACACGTACGTGAGCGCGCCTGCGGTCGCAAGGGCGATCGTGAGGAGGCTCGCGGCGCGGCCGTATTCGCGTGCCTCCTGGGCCGCTTGGGTTGCCACGGACGGAACCGTAGCCGGGGCTTGCGCTCGATACAACGAGGTCGTCTCTTGACGTTCCGTGAGCTGGCAGGGCGTGACTTTGAAGAGTGGGGCGTCTGGGATGGCACCCACAATGCAAGGAACCCAAGGAGATGGCCTCGGCTCGGTGGCGACGCTGCACGCTCGGCGGCCGAGTCGAATGCGTCCCGGACATGAGAGCCCGCGCCGAGCTCTCTCGATTCGTCGATAGCGCCCCATCCTCTATCCTCATCCGCCCGCGCTGCGGCACCATTGCCGGGCGCGGTTTCGCGCGTAAGTGCGCGCCAAACGAGCGAATGAAGACCTTCGTAGCCACCCCCGAGAATCGCCAGCGTGACTGGGTGCTCGTCGACGCCGAGGGAAAGACGCTCGGCCGCCTTGCGACGCAGATCGCCGACCAGCTCCGCGGCAAGAACAAGCCCGAATACACCCCGCATTGCGACACCGGCGACTTCGTCGTCGTCGTGAACGCGGAGAAGATCGCGGTGACCGGCAAGAAGCTCGAGCAAAAGACCTACTACCGGCACTCGGGCTATCCCGGCGGATTGCGCCAGCGCACGCTCGGAGAGCAGCTTGACCGCCGCCCGGAAGAGGTCATCCGCAAGGCCGTGAAGGGCATGCTTCCGCGCAACCGCCTCGGCCGAGCGCAGATCACCAAGCTGAAGATCTACGCCGGACCCGACCACCCCCACAAGGCTCAGCAACCGAAGCCACTGGAGATCGAAACTTGAGCGACGACCCCACGCAGGACGACGCACCCGCCGAGGACGAGGCAAGCGACGAGAGCCGCTCCCGCGGAGGACACGCAGGGCGCGCCCGAGCCCGTCCCCGCAGAAGACTCGCCTGCAGAAGTGCCCGACGAGGCGGATGTCGGCCCGTCCGCTCCCGCTGAGACGCCCGCCGACGAGGCATCCGCTTCAGCGACGACGCGACGAGAGCGCCTGAGCCCTCAGAGCAGGCCGCTCCGCCTGACGAGTCGCCAACCGACGAGCCCGCTGGAGACGAGCCGCCGGCCGCGGACCCGGCACCCGCCGAGGAAGTGCCCGCCGAAGACGCCGGCGCTCCGGACGAAGGCGACGCCGAGCCCGCCGAGGCGCCCGTCACCGAGTCGCGCGCGCAAGGACGTAACGCCCGGCGCCGACCTCGAGCCGCTCCTGATCGAGGAAGAGCGCGAGCTCTCCGCCGAGGAGCGAGCCCGTCTCGAGGCAGAGCAGGAGGAAGCCGCCCAGGCCGCCGCGGCGGAATCCGACATCGTCGCCGACGAGCCCGCTCTGCGCGAGGGCGCAAAGCTCGACCTTTCCGACGACGCCCGCATCCAGGCCACGGGCAAGCGGAAGACCGCGATCGCCCGCGTGGTCATCGTCAAGGGCGGCGGCGAGTTCCTCGTCAACCGCAAGACGATCGAGGACTACTTTCCCCGCAGCCTGCACCAGACGATCGCGCGTCAGGCGCTCACGACCTCCGGCTACGACAGCCAGGTCGATGTCAAGGTCCGCGTCCACGGCGGCGGCGTCTCCGGCCAAGCCGACGCGGTTCGCCACGCGACGGCGCGAGCCCTGATCGAGATCGATCCCGAGCTTCGCGGCGAGCTCAAGCGCCGCGGCATGCTCACCCGGGACGCGCGCGAGAAGGAACGCCGCAAGGCAGGCTTCAAGAAGGCGCGCAAGAAGCCGCAGTTCAGTAAACGCTAGAACTCCTGCGTGGCTAAGCGGCTATTCGGAACCGACGGCGTCCGCGGGGTCGCCGGCGAGGCTCTGACGGCTGAGCTGGCGGTAGCGCTCGGCCGGGCAGCCGCCGACGAGGCGCGAGCCGACCGGCCCCAAGTCCTGATCATCCGCGACACGCGCGAGTCGGGGCCGATGCTCGAGGACGCGCTTGCCGCCGGAATCGCACAAGGTGGGGGAGATGCGCTTATCGCGGGAGTCGTTCCCACCCCGGCTGCATCGATCCTCGTCAGACGCCTCGGCCTCGATTTCGCCGTGGTTGTGTCCGCTTCCCACAACCCGTGGCAGGACAACGGCATCAAGTTCTTCGGCCGCGACGGCGCCAAGCTCCCCGCCGAGGCGGAGGAGCGAATCGAGGCAGCGGTGGCTGCCGACCTGAGACCGCCGAGTGCCGTCGGCCAGGTCCGGGTTCTTCATGGTGCCCACGACGACTACCTCCGAGAGCTCGAAGGTGCCTTCCGCTCGCGACTCCAGGGCCTCAAGGTCGTCCTCGACTGCGCTAACGGATCCACCCACGCCGCGGGTCCTGAGATCTTCAAGCGGCTCGGAGCCGAAGTCGAGGTTCTCTGCGCCGAGCCGGACGGCCGCAACATCAACGAATCCTGTGGCTCCACTCATCCCGAAGCCCTGGCCGAGCGCGTAGTCGCCTCTGGCGCGGACGTCGGCTTCGCCTACGACGGCGATGGCGACCGCGTGATCGCGGTTGATGCGGACGGCCGGCTCCGGGACGGCGACGAGCTCATCGTCCTGATCGCGCGCCACCTCGCCGAGAGCGGCGAGCTCGGCGGCGGAGTCGCGGTCACCGTCATGTCGAACTTCGGCTTTCACAAGGCCATGGAAGCGGCCGGGATCGAGGTGGCGACGACGCCTGTGGGCGACAAGCACGTTTCCGAAGCGCTTAACCGCCGTGGCTGGATGCTCGGCGGCGAGCAATCCGGCCACCTCATCTGGACCGAGTTCGCGCCGACCGGCGACGGGATCGCCGCGTCGCTCCTCGCCTGTCGCGCGCTGGCGGGTCGTTCCCTGGCCGAGGCGATCCCGATGGAGAAGCTGCCGCAGACGCTCGTGAACGTGCGTGTCGCCGATCGGGATGCGCTCGAAGACGCGACAGGCGTTCTGGAGCGAGGTCGAGCGCGAAGAGAAGGAGCTCGAGGGCCGCGGCCGCGTGCTGGTCCGCCCGTCGGGCACCGAGCCGCTGGTGCGAGTGATGGTCGAGGCGCCCACCCAGGAGGAGGCCGACTCGGTCGCGAGCCGTCTTTCGAGCGCGGTTGAACGAGAGTTGGGCGCTGCGTAGGTCATCCGTACGCGAAAAGGCACAAGCTTGGCGCTAATGTGGCGCCATTGGCGCCAAAATGGCGCTAGACTTGGTGCATGCCGAGTGTGCAGATCAAGAACGTGCCGGATGACGTCCATCGCATTTGGAAGCGGCGAGCGTTCGAGGCGGGCCAGTCTCTTCAGGAGTACCTCCTGGCAAAGCTGATTGAGGAGGCAGGGGTACCCACCCGGCAGGAATGGTTGAAAAGGGTCTCGTCACACACAGGCGGGCGAGCGCCCACCGAGCTCGTCGTGCAGATGATCCGCGAGGATCGCGAGTCGCATTGAGGGTCGTAGACGCCTCGGTGCTGGTGAGCGCCGTGGCAGACGACGAAGCAAGCGGAATAGTTGCGCGCGAGGCGATCGCCTACGGACCACTCGCGGCTCCAGAGATCATCGACCTCGAGGTAGTCGCGGGGATTCGCAGGCTTCGGCGAGCAGAACTCCTTTCAGACGAGCGCTGTTCGAGTGCACTCGTCGCGTTGGCAACGGCACCCGTTGATCGCTGGACTCACGCCACCTTGATTTCGCGGATCTGGGATCTTCGCCATAACGTCAGCCCTTACGACGCTTCCTATATCGCCCTCTCCGAGGCGCTTGGCGGCACCCTGGTTACCGCCGATCGCCGCCTCGCGTCAGCGCCCGGCATCCGTTGCGAGGTCGAGCTGGTCGGCTGACCCCCTCTACCCTTAGAGACCATGTGCGGCATCGTCGGCTACGTGGGGAAGCGGCCGTGCCGTGACCTCCTGATCCAAGGGCTTCAAAAGCTCGAGTACCGGGGCTACGACTCAGCGGGAATCTCCCTGCTCGAGAACGGGCACATCGACAGCATCCGCGCCGTCGGCAACCTTCAGAACCTTCGCGAGGCCGTGGCAGCTGACGATCGCTCTAATGGCGACGGCGGCGGTGCGGTTGCGGTCGCGGCGCCGCCGGCGACGATCGGCCTCGCCCACACGCGGTGGGCGACCCATGGCCGGGTCACCGAGGAGAACGCTCACCCCCACGGCGACTGCTCGGACGAGGTCCACATCGTCCTGAACGGGATCGTCGAGAACCACTCCGAGCTCCGTGCCGAGCTCCGAGAGGAAGGCCATGTTTTCTCCTCCGAGACGGACGCGGAGATCGTCGCTCATCTGATCGAAAAGCACTACGACGGGGATCTCACCGAGGCCGTTTCCGCAGCCTTCGCTGACCTGCGCGGTCACTACGCCTTCTGTGCGATGCACTCCGCCCACCCGGACGTCCTGGTTGCCGCGCGCCAGGAGTGCCCGCTGATCGTGGGGCTCGGGGACGACGAGACCTTCGTCGCCTCGGCGATCCCCGCCTTCCTCGCGGAGACGCGCCAGGCGCTCACGATCGAGAACGGCGAGATCGTCACCGTCAGCGCCGACGGCGCCGAGGTCACGGATGTCCATGGCGCGGCGGTCAAGCGCGACTCAGAAGAGGTGACATGGGACGAGGACGCCGCCGAGAAGGGCGGCTATGAGACCTTCATGCGAAAGGAGATCGACGAGCAGCCGGACGCCGTCGCCGAGACGATCGCCGACCGCCTGGCGGACGCCGACCGGGTGGACCTCTCGGAGCTCGACATCGACCCCGAGTTCATCCAGAGGATGCGCCGCATCGTCATCGTCGCCTGCGGGACGAGCTATCACGCCGGGCTCGTCGGCCGCTACGCGATCGAGCAGTGGGCGCGCGTCCCGGTCGAGATGGACATCGCCTCCGAGTACCGCTACCGCGACCCGGTGGTGAACGAGGACGACCTCGTGATCGGCATCACCCAGTCGGGCGAGACGGCAGACACCCTCGCCGCGATGCGCCTCGCACGCGAGCGCGGCGCGAAGGTGATGGCGCTCACGAACATCATGGGAAGCCAGGCGACTCGCGACTCGGACGCCGTTCTCTTCACGCGCGCGGGCCTCGAGATCGGCGTCGCCGCGACCAAGACCTTCACCTGCCAAGTCGCGGCGATGTATCTCCTCGGCCTGTGGGTCGCCCAGCAGCGCGGGTCGATCGAAGCGGCGCGGCTCGCAGAGCTCATCGCCGAGCTCAAGTCCTTGCCGCACGCGATTCAGGAGACGCTGGACATGGTCGAAGGGCCGGTCGAGGAGGTCGCCCGCGCCGAGCACGAGGGGCGCTTCTTCCTCTACCTCGGCCGGAACATCGGCCTGCCGGTCTGCCTCGAGGGCGCGCTCAAGATGAAGGAGATCTCCTACATCCCCTCCGACGCTTACGCGGCCGGCGAGATGAAGCACGGCCCGATCGCGCTCCTCGACGATTCGACGCCGGTCGTCTGCGTCGCAACCGACAGCCCGATCCTGGACAAGATGCTCTCGAACGTCGAGGAGGTACGGGCTCGCGGCGCCGACGTGATCTCGATTGCGACCGAGGGAACGCGCCAAGGTCGCCGAGGCCTCCGACCTCACGATCGAGGTGCCGCGCACCGATTGGATCCTCCAGCCGATCCTCGCGATCCTGCCGCTCCAGCTTCTCGCCTACCATGTCGCGCGCATGAAGGGCCTGAATGTCGACCAGCCGCGAAACCTTGCGAAGACGGTCACGGTCGAGTAACGCGGCCTCCCGGTACCTTAGGCGGCCCATGAAGACGACTTTTCTCTCAGCGTCCGTTGCTCTCGCTCTTGCCGTCGCCGGCTGCGGCGACGAGGACTCCAGAGAGCTCTCGGGGCCCGCGAGCGTCATGCCCGCCGACATGCGCGTTCTACGTCGAGTTCTACGATCCGGCCCGAAGGCGAGCAGGCCGAGAACCTCGACGCGCTTCTCGCCGAGCTTGGGGAGCTGCCGCTGCTTGGCGACGTGGGCGATCCGCGGCGACTTTGCGATCGAGCAGCTCGAGTCCGAGGCCGCCGACTGCGGGCGTCGAGTTCTCCTATGCAGAAGACATCGAGCCCTGGCTCGGCGAGAAGGCCGGCTTCTCGGAGCTACGGAAGACGCGGAGGGCGAAGACGAGCTTCGTCGCTGCCGTCGAGACGACGGACGAGGAGCAGGCGCTCGAGTCGATCCAGAGCCTCCTGGCGCAGGGAAGACCCGTCACCTACGAGGAGGGCGAGTACGAGGGCGTCACCTATTTCGCTGCTGCCGGATGACTCGATACCGGCTCGGCGCCTTCGACGGCCACGTCGTTCTTGCGCCCGCCGCGGACTTCGAAGCGGCGGTGGACGCTTCCGGCGGCGAAAGCCTCGGCTTCCAGCGACAAGCTGGCACCGAGAGCCTCGGCAACTTCGAAGACGACGGCCTGGCCACGTTCTTTTCGACCTCGCGCAGTACGAGGACTTCGTGACTCGATCCCGAGGACGCCGAGGAGTTCGCGCAGGCGCAGGCGATCGTGCCCGAGCTCTTCGAGGGCGGCGATCGCCGTCTCGGCGGGCGTCTCGGCCTACGATCAGATCTACGTCGACTACTCCGTCCCGACTCTTCGAGGGCCAGCCCGAGGCTGGCGGCGAGCCCCCTTCTGGGCACCGCGCCCGGCGACTCGCTCGGCGCTTTCGGCGCTCGACGACCTCGGCGCCTTCGGTCCGGCCCGATCGTCGATCTCTTCGAGCGCGCCCAGGAGGAGGGCGTGCCGACCTCGAGGACTTCCCGAGGAAGGCATCGCGGCCGCCTTCGAGAGCGAGACGGGCGTCGCCCTCGACGATGCGGCCGGCGCGTTCGGCGACGCAAGCCTGTGGGTTCGCGGCGAGCTACCCGACGGATCGAGGTCAACGGTGAGATCGAGACGTCCGACCCGGAGACCGCCGCCGAGCTGATCGACGCGACCGAGGCCAAGGCTCGCGAAGAGGGCGACGCGAAGATCGGACCGCCTGTTGGGCGGCTCCGACGTCGGGTTCTCCGCGCTCGAGGACGAAACCGTCGACGAGATCGCCGGTTCGAGCTCGACGCGACCGACTGCATCGGCGCGGCGACGCTGACGGCTGCGTCCCCACCAGACGGTCGCCAGCGCACGCCGACTTGCCCTTCGCGAACATCGAGCTCGACGGCGACGTCATCCGCTATGGCTTCTTCCGCGACGAGGAGGCGGCCGCAGCCTCCGACCCCGGCTCTGCCGGGCGACTTCTCAGACACCGAGGCCTATGCAGCGGGCCAGGAGGCGCTAGGCGATGACTTCGAGTACATCGGCGCGATCGACCTTGCGGCCGATCCTCGACGAGTTCGTCGGCGGGCTCGAGTCACGGACGCCTCGGGGCGGCTCGCCCGAGGACTCTGGCGGGCCGTTCCTCGCCGACAAGTTCGGCGTGGTCGCCTTCGGCCAGCGCTTCGAGGACGAGCGTGATCACCCGGCACGTCGTCAAGCTCGCCGAGTGACCGCTCAGGGCACCGGTATCGACCTGATCGAGATCGACGCGTGTCGAGCGCGCTCTCGAGCGGCGCCCACGCTCGCCGAGCGTATCTTCACCCGGCGCGAGCTCGAGTTGCTGCGCCCGCGTGCCCGGCCCGCACGCCACCTGGCAGCGCGCTTCGCCGCCAAGGAGGCGGCGCTCAAGGCGCTCGGCCTCGGCGGCCTGCGCCTCCACGAGGTCGAGGTCGAGGGCGGTCGGCGACGAGGCGCCCGTCGCTCCGTCCGAGCGGCTCGGCGGAACGCGTTGCTTCGGAGCGCGGCATTGACCTCGAGGTCTCGCTGACGCACTCGCGCGAGCTCGCGGCGGCGGTCGTCGTCGCCCGCCCGCGCTCGGTGCCAGGTACCTCATAGAGCGCTAAGACTTGAGCTCGGGCGATGTGTGCCTAGCGACGAGTGCTTTGAATGTGAGCAACGCGTTAGGTACCTGGCACCGAGTTACCCTGCGGGCGATGGCGCTTCCCCGACTGGCTCGACCCGCTTCATGACGCCGAGAGCATGCGCGCCGCCGATTCCGAGGCGATCGAGGAGCGGGGCATCCCTTCGCTCCAGCTCATGGAGACGGCCGGCGAGGCGGTGGCCCAGGCCGTCCGTGAGGTCGCCAGGCCCGGGCCGGTGCGCGATCGTCTGCGGCAAGGGCAACAACGGCGGCGACGGGCTCGTCGCCGCGCGACTCCTCGCCGATACGGGCTTCGAGGCGGAGACTCTTCTGCTCTGGCCGGCCGGAGAGCTCTCCGGCGACGCGGCCGAGAACCACTCGCGCCTCCCCGATCCCGGCCGCGAGGTTGCGACCGAGGAGATCGCACAGCGCCCTCGAAGGCTCGGGCTGCGTCGTCGACGCGATCTTCGGCACCGGATTCGACGGCGCCCCTCGCTCGCCGGCGAAGGAGGCGATCGAAGCGATGAACGCGTGCGGTGCGCCGATCGTCGCGGCCGACATCGCCTCGGGCGTGGACGGCTCGACCGGCGAGGTCGAGGGCGTTGCGACCGAGGCGGACGTCACCGTCACCTTTCACGCCGCGAAGCTCGGCCACCGTCATCGCCCCCGGCAAGCGATCGACCGGCGAGCTCCGCGTCGCGGACATCGGCATCCCGGCCGATGTCGGGACCGAGCCCCCCGGCGGGGACGATCACCGACGCGCGTTCTCGAGCGCCTGCCGCGGCGCGAGGCCGACTCGACCAAGTTCACCTCCGGGCAGGTCGTGGTCGCCGGCGGCTCGCGCGGGCTGACCGGCTCGGTCGTCCTGTCGGCGAGCGCGGCGATCCGCGCGGGAGCGGGCTACGCGACCGTCGCGGTTCCCTCGGAGCTCGAACCGATCTTCGAGGCGAAGCTGACCGAGGTGATGAGCCAGGGCTGCGCGTCTGCCGAAGGCGCCTTCGCCACCGGCGCGGCGGACGAGATCCTCGACGCATGCGAAAAGGCGGCGGCGCTCGTCCTGGGCCCGGGATTCGGCCGCTCGGACGCGGCACTCGAGGTCGCCCGCGACGGTCGCGTCGAAGGCGGCGCTGCCGCTCGTCCTCGACGCCGATGGCTTGAACGCCCACGCGGGTGGGCTCGACGGCCTCGCCTCGCGGTCCGAGCCGACCGTGATCACACCGCACGCAGGCGAGCTCGGGAGGCTCCTCGAAAAAGACTCGGATGAGATCGGTGAGCACCGGCTCGACTGCGCGCGCGAGGCCGCGGCGCTCGGGAGCTGTGTCGTCGTCCTCAAGGGCGACGACACGATCGTCGCGCAGCCGAACGGTCCGGTGCGCCGTCAGCGTGGTCTCCGCGCCCGCGCTCGCGACCGCCGGCACCGGCGACGTCCTCGCCGGCACGATCGGGGCCCTCCTGGCTCAGGGGCTCGAGCCGTTTGAGGCCGCATGCGCAGGTGTGTGGGCGAACACGAACGCCGGGCGGGCCGCGGCCGAGCGGGTCGGCGCCGCCGAGTCCGTGATCGCAAGCGACGTCATCGAGGCCCTGCCCGCCGGCCTCGAACTCCCGTGAAGCGCGCCGTCGCCCGAATCGACCTCGGCGCGATCACAGCGAACGTCGCTCACCTGCGGGTGGGGCTCGAAGGCGGGGCGGAGCTGTGCGCCGTCGTCAAGGCGAACGGCTATGGCCACGGCATGCTCCAGAGCGCCCAGGCCGCGCTGCGCGGTGGCGCCGACATGCTCGCCGTGGCGACGGTCGACGGAGGCGGAGTGCCTTCGCGGGGCGCTCACCGGCGCGCGGATCTTCGTCATGGGCGCGATCGCGGACTCAGAGCTCGACGAGGCGCTCGCCTGCGGTGCCGAGATCTCGATCTGGCGTGACGCGACACGCGAAGCTCCTCGGCAGGGCGGCCGCCCGGTCGGGGCTCGTCCCGAGAGTCCACGTCAAGTACGACTCGGGCATGGGGCGGCTCGGCCTCAGCGATGCGGGCGAGGTGGAACGGTTGATCGACGCCGTCGCCGCCGACGAGCGGATGGAGCTCGCAGGCGTGTGGACCCACTTCGCGACCGCCGACGATGACGAGCAGTTCATGGCACAAGCAGCTCGAGCGCTTTCGCGCGGTCGCCGAGCCGGCGAAAGAGCGTCACCCGGAGATCGTTTTGCACGCGGCCAACAGCGCGGCGACGCTTCGCGAGCCCGCGAGCCACTTCGACCTGGTTCGCTGCGGGGTCGCCATCTACGGCCTCGATCCGTTCGGGCAGCGACCCGCGAGATCACGGCCTCAAGCCCGCGCTCGAGCTCTGCTCCTACGTCGCCGACCGGAAGCGATTCGAGCCTGGCGCGAGCGCGGGATACGGGCGCACCTGGACCGCCTCCGAGGAAACGTGGGTCGCGCCCGTGCCAATCGGCTACGGCGACGGCTGGCGGCGCGGTCTTTCGAACCAGGCCGACGCCCTGGTCGGCGGCGATCGCCGCCCGATCGTCGGGACCGTCTCCATGGACAACATCACCGTCGACCTCGGACCCGAAACAGACGTCGGCGCGTTCGATGAGGTCGTCTTGATCGGCGAGCGAGGCGGCGAGCGAATCCTCGCGGAGGAGGTGGCGCGAGCGCTGGGGACGATCAACTACGAAGTGACGACCGGCCTTCTTCCGCGCGTCGAGCGCGAGTACGTGAGCGGCTCGTGAGCGGTCTTGGCGAGGCGCTTCGGCGAGCGCCGGGCATCTCGGTGGCGCTCGAGGAAGGCGTGAGCGGCTGGGTCGTCGGCGGGGCGGTGCGCGACGCGCTCATGGGCCGCGAGGTGGTCGACGTAGACCTGGCGGTCGAGCCGGGTGCAGACGAGATCACGGCCCGAGCGATCGCGTCCTCGGCCGGCGGAGTCGCGTTTCCGCTCTCTGAGCGGTTCGGGACCTGGCGGGTCATCTCGCCGGATCGCCTTTGGCACCTCGACGTTACGCGCCTTCGGGCCGACGGCATCGAAGCGGACCTGAGCGCTTCGCGACTTCACCGTCAACGCCCTTGCCGTTCCGCTCGCCGCTCCCGATGCGCGCGCCGATCGACCCCACCGGGGGAGCGAAGGACCTCGAAGCTCGTGTCCTCCGCGTCGCATCCGAACGAGCATTCGCCGACGATCCGCTTCGCCTGATCCGCGCAGCGCGGATCGCCGCCACGCTTGAGCTCGAGATCGAGCCTCGCACCATTGAGCTCGCTAGGGCTGAGGCCGGCCGCGCCGCGGAGCCGGCCGGCGAGCGGCGCCTCGCTGAGCTCCGGCTCCTCATCGGCGTTCCGGACCCTCTGCAAGCGCTCGAGTTCTTACACGAGCTGGGCGCAACCGCGGGCGTACTCCCCGAGCTTGAGGCGCTGCGGGGGGTGGAGCAGAACCCGAACCACCACCTCGACGCCCACGGGCACACGATCGAGGTCCTTCGCCAGCTCTTGGTGGTGGAAAGCGATTTGGAGAGGTACGCGGGCGAGAGCGCCGAGGCGGTCCGGGCCTTGCTCGCCGAACCGCTCGGCGACGACTTCACGCGCGGAGACGGCCTCCGGCTCGGGGCGCTCCTCCACGACACTGGAAAGCCCGCGACAAAGGGGGATCGCAACGGCTACGTGACGTTCATCGGCCATGACTCGGTTGGGGCGGAGATCGTCGACAAGTCGCTGGCGCGCCTCAAGGCGAGCGCGGCGCTTCGCCGCTACGTCTCAGGGCTCACGCGGCACCATCTCCACCTGGGATTCATGGTCCACGAGCGCCCATTGCCACGGCGACGCCTCTTCGACTACCTGCGCGAGTGCGGCGATGTGGCTCCCGACGTGACCCTGCTCACCGCGGCCGACCGGATGTCGGCGCGCGGCTCAGGCGCCGTCGCCGCGCCCGAGATGATTCAGGCCCACCTCGACCTCGTCCGCGAGGTGCTTCCGGACGCGCTCGAGTGGCAGCGATCGGGCCCGCCCACGCTCCCTCTGCCGGGTGACGAGCTGGCGCGCGAGGTGGGAATCGCCGAGGGACCGGACCTCGGGCGCCTCATCTCGGAAGTCCAAGCAGCGCTCTTCGCCGGCGAGGTCTCCAGTCGCGCCGAGGTCGTCGAGCACGCCCGCAAGGCCCTCACGTAGGCTCACCGCCATGAGCGAGATCGAAGGCGCGCACCCCGACCCCGACTGCATCTTCTGCAAGATCGTCGCGGGCGAGTTGCCGGGTGAGATCATCGACGAGGACGACCACACGGTCGCGTTCATGGACATCAACCCGGCTACACCAGGCCACGCGCTGGTGATCCCGCGGACACACTCGGCGGATTTGATGGATATCTCCGACGACGACCTCGCCGCCTGCACGCTCGCGGCGCGGCGCCTCGCTCGCAAGATGGAGGAGACGATCGACCCCGAGGGCTTCAATGTCCTCAACTGCTGCGGCGAGGCCGCGTGGCAGACGGTCTTTCACTTTCATCTCCACGTGGTGCCGCGAAACTCGGACGATCCCCTCAAGCTGCCGTGGATTCCACAGCCGGGTGATTCCGAGGAGATCAAGGCGACCGCCGCGAAGATCAGGGGCGAAGGCTGATGGCCGCGATCACGTATGAGCGAGACGGCGACGTAGGCGTCATCACGCTCTCGAACGGCGACCTCAACTTCTTCAGTGCCGATGCCTTCCACGAGCTTGAGGAATGCGTCGGCGAGGTCGAGAACTCGGACGTCCGCGCCGCGGTCTGGCGCGCGGACGGTGACGTCTTCTCGGCAGGCGTGGACGTTCAGATCTTCAAGGAAGCCGCCGAGGCGGGGGAGGGCTTTCCTTCGCTGGTTGGTCCCATCAAGCGCCTCGAGGCGTTGCCGATTCCCACGCTCGCGATCTGCCACGGGCTCTGCCTCACCGCCGGCCTCGAGGTGGCGTTGGGCTGCGACATGATCTGGGCTTCCGAGTCCGCGAAGTTCGGCCTGGTCGAGCGGGTGGTCGGCCTCACGCCCGGAGCGGGCGGCACGCAGCGGATGGCCGAGCGGGCAGGGCCCGCGCGAGCGCGCGAGTTCGTGATGACCGGCCGCCTCTACGACGCCGCAACGCTCGAGCGCTGGAACGTCGTCAACCGCGTCTTGGCTGACGCCGAGATCGCCGAGAAGGCGATGACGTTCGCGCGAGAGCTCGCGGCAGGCCCCACCGTTGCTCACGGCATGACGAAGAAGATCGTCCGCGCCTATCTCGACGGCGGCATCGAGCGGGCCGACGAGGTCACGCCTGGCGTCTTCGCCGAGCTCTTCGAGACCGAGGACCTAAAGCGAGCGGTCGAATCGTTCCTTTCCGAAGGCCCCGGGAAGTTCCAGGATTTCCAGGGGAAGTAGGCTTTCTCGCGTGGGAAAAGAGGAAAAGATCGAGATGGAGGGGGAGGTCCTCGAGGCCTTGCCGAACACCATGTTCAAGGTGAAGCTCGACAACGACCACGAGGTCCTCGGCCACATCTCGGGCAAGATGCGCCGCCACTACATCCGCATCCTCCCCGGCGACCGGGTGAAGATCGAGCTCTCCCCGTACGACCTCGACCGCGGCCGCATCACCTACCGCTACAAGTAGCGGCCGCGCTTACGCCAGCGTCCAGAAGCCCTCGGCGCCCACGTGGCGCTCCTCCGCAACTCGACCAAGCGCCTCGCGTGCGTCGGGGCGGGAGATGTCCATGATCGTGGCCACCTCCTGCGAAGCGAGCGGCGTGCCTGCCCACTGAAGTACCTCCGCGGCGTCTTCAGGCGGGTCGCGACGCTCGAGATCGGGCAGGAGGTTCGCCAGGACAACGTCGTACGCGGCGAAGGGCTGGAAGCCCGGCACGGAGATCTTTACGCCGTCGGTAAGGCGCTCGATCTCATAGCTCGGGCACGTGTAACGGAGTCCGCCCGACCAGTTCGCAAGCTTGTGGTCGAGCGCCCGCGCCGCGGGCATCGGCTCGCGAGCCCGCTCCATGTCCTCGCGGAGAGCCCGCTCAGTCTCCGGGTCCGCCACCCAGCGCTCGAGCTCGCCGGGTTCGATGCTCGGCCGTCTCGGCCGCCGAGCGGATCAGCTCGGGATCGTCGAGCATGCCGCCCGCGAAGTACTCGACGCGAAGGCAACGAAGGAGCCCGCGCTCGCACCCCGGCGCGTGGAGGCGCGCCGCAACGACAGCTCGGCATGCCTCGATCGGTCGCAGAAAGGTCGTTACGGACTCGGGTGTCGATCGGCATCCCATGGTCGCTGGAGATCCTCTTGAAGATTCTCGGCTCATCTCCTCCGGCGAAAACTTCTCGCGCTGCTCTTCGCGGGTTTCGGCGAGCCCGACCATCCGCACGCGCCATTCGAGCCCCTCGCCGTAGAGCCAGTCGAGGCGCCGGCGTGCCGGTTCGGCGCTGTAGGCCCACGGGCAACCAGGGTCCGTGAACTCCGTGATCCGGACCTCTGACATGCTGGCGGAGGCCGGCGGTGGCTCACTCGTCGGCCATCCTGTTCATCCCGCGCAGGGCGAACGCGGCGAAGACCGCGATCATGCCCGCGAGGGCCAAGAGCCCCGGCCACGTCTCGCCCCAGGTGACCCCATCCATTACGAATCCCTGGCGGACCATCTCGATCACCTGGGTGACGGGGTTGATCTCGGCGACGGTCTGAAGCCAGCCTTCGAGCAGGTGGAGCGGCGCGTACGAGGTCGTCATCAGGATGGCGACGAACATCCCGGCCTGCATGAGCGGCGCGGCGGCCTGGGTGCGGAACTTGAGGGCAAGCGCGCAGCCGTAGAGCGCCGCAGCGGTACCCATCGCCATCACGCCGAAGAAAGCGATGGCGAGACCGAGGAAGCCCGGCCAGTGAGCGCCGATCGCGAGCGCAACGCTGAGCAGAACGACGGCCGGAACGAGTGCGCGCACCGACGCGGAGAAGACGAGTCCGGCAAGTAGCGCGGGGCGGGGGGCGGGGGACGCCAAGAGGCGGTCAAACCAGCCTTGCTCGATGTCGCGAGCCAGGTTCACGCCCGTGGCGGCACCGGTGAAGCCCGCGCCCTGAAGCAGCGAGACGGGAATGATGAAGCTCTCGTAGCTGTCGGTCCCGAACCCTTCGAGATTCGTGAGGCTGCCGAAGACCGAGGTGAGGCCCAAGAAGAAGATCGTTGGCGCGAGAACCCCCGGGATCGCGGCGCCGGGAACGCGAATCAGCTCGTTGGCCGAGCGGCGGACGAGGGCGGCGACCGTGGGCCAGCCCGCCTGGATCGCTGCAGCCGTCATCAGCCGCCCGTCCTCAGGCGGTGGCGAAGGGCGCCGGCACTCAGCGCCATGCTCACCGCGCCGATTCCAATAATCGACGCGAACGCCTTCCACGCGTCCTCGCCGGTGAGCGCGGAGATCACTGGATCGCGAACGCCTTCCACGATGAACGAGACCGGGTTGTACTCGGCGAAAGTCGAGGCGGGTTCCTGCATGAGCTCGAAGGGGAAGAACGCCGAGCTGAGGAAAAGGATCACGAAGACCAGCGGAAAGAGGCCCTGGACGACCGAGGCCGAGCCGGACCGAAGCGCGATTGCCGCACCAATCCCGCCGAAGGCCACCGCGGACAGCGTCACGAAAGCGATCATGAGCACGATGCCAAGCAAGCCCTCCTCGATCTGCGCGCCGAAGATGAGGCCGATCACGATGAAATAGACGGCCGAGAACGCGCCGAGCGCTGCCGTTCCCGCAAGGCGTCCGAGGACCATCGCGAAGCGAGAGATCGGCGCCGCGAGGAGGCGGTCGGTGAAGCCCATCTCGATGTCGACCGCGAGGGCGATCCCGCCGCTGTTTCCCGCCAGGAGGCAGGACTGGATCATCGCCCCTGCCAGCATGAAGTCGAGGAAGCCGTTTACCTCAGGAAAGCCGGGAAGGTCCACCGCGCGCCCCGCGCCACCCGTCTGCACCGCCAGGAGCAGGGTGGGGAAGATGATGATCGGCGCCATCAGCTGCGGGCGGCGAAACGTCTGGCGAATCGAGCGCCGGCCGAGCGCTGCCACCACGCGGGCGTTCTGCGCGAGCGTCCTCACTACGCCTCTGCCGGCGCCGGCTCGGCCTCGGGGGCGTTCTCGTCGTCGCCCTCGAGGTGGCGCCCCGTCTTCGCCACGAAGACGTCGTCGAGAGTCGGCTCGACCAGGTCGAGGCCCTCAACCGCGAGGCCCGCCTCGTCGAGCGCGCGCACGACCGGCGCGACGCCGGACGCGCCCGATTCGAGCTCGATCAAGAGCAGTCCGTCCTTCGAGGGCAACTCCCTGCCCAGATCCGCCAAGACCTTCCGTGCGTCGTCCTGGCGGCCGTCGCAAACGGCGATTTCGAGGTGCGGCCTCCCGACTTCGGCCTTGAGCGCCCGAGGCGTGTCCTCTGCGACGAGGAGCCCGCCAGCGATGATGCCGACGCGGTCGGCGAGCTGATCCGCTTCTTCGAGGTACTGGGTCGTGAGAAAGATCGTCGCTCCGTCGTCGTTCAGGGCCTGGACCTCTTCCCAGATCGCCTTTCGGCTGACCGGGTCAAGTCCGGTCGTTGGCTCATCGAGGAACAGGACGCGCGGCTGGTGGACGAGCGCCGACGCCAGGTCGAGCCGCCGGCGCATCCCGCCCGAATAGGTCCCGACTCGCCGGTCGGCTGCGTACTCGATCCCGACCCGCTCCAGCAGCGCTTCCGCTCGCTTGTGGCCATCGGCGCGCGACAGGCCGTGGAGGGTCGCCTGCAGGCGGATGAGCTCGCGCCCGGTCATCAGCGGGTCGAGCGCGGCCTCCTGAAGGGCAACGCCGATCGACTTGCGGACCTCGCCTGCCTCTTCGACCACGTCGTGGCCCGCGACCTTTGCGGTGCCGCCAGTCGGCCGAAGGAGAGTCGTCAGCATGCGGACCGTCGTCGTTTTCCCCGCGCCGTTCGGGCCTAGGAAGGCATAGATCTCCCCCTCGGCAACGTCCAAGTCGACGCCGCGCACGGCGAAAACCTCATCGCCGAACTTCCTTTGGAGCCCCCGGACCTCGATCGCAGCCATCTGAGGCCGAGTCTAGGGAGAGGCTTGAGCGGCCCTCAGCGGCTGGCTAGTTGCCCGGGACGAAGTAGGCCCAGTAGAGGAGCCGTTCACCCTCGTACTTGCACGCGTAAGGCCGTTCGCTGCCGTCTTTGCGGTGGGGGGAGTTATGGGAGAAGTACCACTCGATTGCCTCTGGGCCGCTGAGCCCTTCGGGTATTTCGCAGTTCTTCTCCTTGCGCCCGCGCGACCCACGTGTCGCTTGCCGATCCCCTGGCAGAGAATGCCGGCAACCAGGTGAAGGTGGTAAGCGCGACAATGTCGCCCTTTCTGACCGGGAGCGGTTGGTTGAGCGTCAAGACGGGCTTGTCTCCGTAGTAACCGCGCATGTTGAGGACCGGCGACGAGCTCTTGAGCTTGAACTCTTTGCCCTCCTTGGAGCGAATTATCGAGATGCCCGCAGTGGGCGCCTTGCCGTGGTCGTTGGTCTGAGATGCCTCGCCAAAGGTCTTGCGCTCGGACTTGCTTGGCTTTGAGAGGTCGACGCTCCAGGCCACGATCTCGCCGTCACTTGGGACCTTGAAGAGGCCCTTCTCGCCGTCGGCGCTCCTCTGGTAGCCCGTGACTTGCCCTGTGACCAGACAGGCATCCTGTTTTGACCCGCCGTCTCGCTCGGGGCACTGGGGCGATGGCGTGTCCTTCGTCTTTCCGAGCTGCTTGTTGCTGGCGCCGATCGCAGCCTGGATGCCGAACGCCACGCAGGCGAACGCGATTACGAGCGCGCCAAAGGCACGCGCAATGGGGGGGATGCTCCGAGGGGTCTTCATCTGGGGATCTAAGGGTCTCCAACACGCTCCGGCAGGCCAGGTTGCGGCTCCGGGGCGAGATTTCAATGGTAGTACCCCGGTTTGCGGGCACTTTGCGGGTGACCAGGCGCTGGGCAGGCGGTTGCGAGTGCTAAGCCGGCTCGCCGAGCGGTGCCTGGCGCTTGCCGCAGTACGGGCAGTCCGCGACGTCCACGCCGATCATCTGGTCGCAGCGCGAGCAGATGCGGAGGTTCTCGGGGGTGCGAAGAAGCGTGGATGGCCCCTCGGCGAGGGGAAGCGTGCGGGCGACCGGCTGCATCTCCTCGCCCGTCACCGCATCGACGTAGACGCCGTCCTCGTCCGCGGGCGAAATCGCCTCCCGGCCCGAGGCAGCGGCGCGCAGGCGATAGGTCTGTCGCTCGCTCATCGGCGCAACCCTACCCAAGCGAGTGGCGGTGGAGCGCGCTGGGCGAGAGCTGGGAGGGACGCGTGTAGCCCGAGAGCGCCAGCGTCAAGTCGAGCTCGGCCAGGAAGCGCCGGAGCACCTCTTCCACGCCGGCTTCACCCGCGAGTGCGAGACCCCATACCCAGGGCCGCCCGAGGAGCACGGCGTCGGCGCCGAGCGCCAGGGCGCGGAACGCGTCGGCTCCCGAGCGGATGCCCGAATCGAGGAGAATCTCGAGATCCGAGCCGACGGCGTCGGCGATTGCCGGCAGCGCATCGATCGTGGCGATCGCTCCGTCAACCTGGCGGCCGCCGTGGTTTGAGACGACGATGCCGTCCACGCCGCGCTCTCGAGCTTCGGTCGCATCGTCGGCGTGAAGGATTCCCTTGATCACGATCGGGAGCGAGGTCCACGAGCGCAGGCGCTCGAGGTCGTCCCACGTAAGCGACGGATTGACGAAGACGCCGAGGTAGTGCCCGACCGCCGCGCCCAGATCCTCCTCGGGCGTCTTCTCCAGGGCCGCCCGGAACACAGGATCCGAGAAGAACTGCGCGACCCCGATGCCCTTGATGAACGGGAGCTCGGCGCGCTGGAGGTCGCGCGGCTTCCAGCCCGGGATGTAGTTGTCGGCGGTGACGACGATCGCCCCGCAGCCGGAGGCCTCCGCGCGGTCGACGAGGCTCCGCGCGACGCCCTCGTCTGACGGCCAGTAGAGCTGGTACCAGCGAGGGGCTTCCGGCGCGGCCTCGGCGATGTCCTCCATCGACGTGTCCGAAGCCGTTGAGATGACCATCGGCAGACCGAGCGTCGCCGCGGCACGTGCCGTCGCCCGCTCGCCGTCCGGGTGAGCGGCGGTCTGAACGCCGATCGGAGCGAGCGCGACGGGCGCCGGGAGCGTCTGGCCGAAGAGCTCGGTGGTCAGGTCGCGCTCAGCGACGTCGCGAAGCATCCTCGGGACGATCCGCCAGCGCTTGAACGCGTCGCGGTTCTCGACGTACGTGTCGCCCGTGCCGGCCGTCGCGTAGACGTAGTCCGCTGAGGCGGGCTCCATCGCCTCCTCGGCGGCCGCCTCGAGGTCCTCCCACGCCACGGGCAACTCGGGCTTCTCGCCCGCGAGGCCCTTGAGGTAGATCGCGCGGTAGTGGTCGCCATAAAGCACGGTGCCAGGCACCTTACGCAACGCTCACACTGCGTAGGGTGGGCGTCTTGCGGGTCCTCATCTTTCATGGCTACCTCCTGAGCGGGACCGGCTCGAATGTCTATAACGCGAGCCTCGCGCGGGCGATGCGCTCGCTTGGCCACGAGGTCCATCTGCTCTGCCAGGACCGCGACTCCGCCGCTCACGAGTGGGTCGACGCAACCGGTGAGTGGGACTCGGGCGAGCTCGAGGTCAATGGCGCGGGGCAGGAGCCGGATGCCGATGCGGGCTCGGTAACCGTCTACACGCCTGACATCGGCGGGCTCCTGCCGGTGTTCGTGCGGGACCGCTACGCAGGCTTCGAGGTGAAGACGTTCGCCGAGATGACGGACGAGGAGGTCGAGCACTACGTCGCCCAGAACACCGCTGCGGTGAAAGACGTCATCGCTCGCGCGGGCGAGCCCGATGCCGCGCTTGCCAACCACCTGGTGACGGCACCCCTCATCCTGAAACGAGCCGGCATCCCGTTCGCGGTCAAGGTCCACGGCTCGGACCTCTCCTACACCGTCCTCCCCGAGCTCGACCGCTTCGGCCCGATGGCGCGGGAAGGCGCCAGGGCGGCCGCGGGCATCCTGGTCGGCTCGGACCACATCGCCGAGCGACTGCGCCAGGCGGTGGACGAGCCCGAGGTGAACGCCAAGGTGCGGCGCGGCCCTCCGGGCGTCGACACCGAGCTCTTCCGCGCCATCCCGCGCGACGAGGGCCCGGCGAGGCTCCTCGAATTGGCCGAGACGCTCGAGTCGATCGAGGAGGCTGAGGACGAAGCCGAGAGCTCGTGGACGCGCGACCCTCGCGAAGGTGCGAGGGCCGTCCGCTGGCTGGCGGAGACCGAAGGGCCGCGGGTGGTCTTCGTCGGCAAGCTCATCGTCTCAAAGGGGGTGGACCTGCTCGTCGCGGCGTGGCCCCTTGTCCGCGTGCACTACCCGGAAGCTCGCCTTCTCCTGTGCGGCTTCGGCGCCTACCGCGAAGGCGTCGAGAACCTGATCCTCGCGCTGGGCGAAGGCGACATCGAGGGCGCGCGCGAGATCGCGCACCAGGGCCGGGCGATCGAGGGCGGGCCGATGGAGCCGCTTCCTTTCCTGTCTTCCTTCCTTGCCGATCCGCCCGCGTCGTACGCCGCCGCCGCGCGAGCCGCGCGCGGCTCGATCGCGCTTGCGGGACGGCTTGAGCACGACGAGGTTGGCCGGCTCGTGCCCGCTTGCGACGCCCTCGTCTTCCCTTCGACCCATCCGGAGGCGTTCGGCATGGTCGCTGCCGAGGCCGCCTCGGCCGGAGTCCTGCCGGTCTCGGCCGCCCACTCCGGAGCGCTCGAGGTGAGCCAGGCGCTCCAGACCGGCCTGCCGGACGAGACGGCCGGGCTCGTCACCTTTCCCCTCGACGAGGGTGCGATCGAGGCGATCGGGGCCCGGCTCAACATCTGGCTCGGCCTCGATCCGGACCAGCGCTGGGCCTCGCGAATCGCGCTCCGCGAAACCGCGAAGCGCCTCTGGGGCTGGGAGGGAGTAGCGCGTGAAGTGATCGCGGCCTCAGCCGGCCAAACACAAGTGCCGATCGACGCTTCAGACGCCGCCTCTGCTGAATAGAATGCCGCCGCGGTGACCCGGGCCACCTACATGAAGATGATCGGCGTCATGCTGGCCCTCACGGTCGTCCAGTCCGTGGTCATGCTGATCCCCGACTGGAACGGGATGCAGGGCTCCGAGGAGGCCGACGACATCGACCTTCTCCTCGACGTGATGATCGTGCTCTCCTCGTTCGTCTTCTCGATCGTGCTCGTGATGCTCGGCTACTGCCTCCTCAAGTTCCGCGCTAAGCCCGGTGACGAGTCCGACGGCAAGCCGATCCACGGCAACACCAAGCTCGAGATCGCCTGGACCGTGATCCCCACCGTCATCGTCCTCTTCGCCGCCGCCTACTCGTGGGTGATCCTCGACGACATCGAGGCCGAGGCGTCCGAGAACCAGATGCCCGTAAACGTCACCGCGCAGCAGTTCAAGTGGACGTTCGAGTATCCGGAGACGGGCGTCGTCTCGGACGAGTTCCACGTTCCCGTCGACACCCAGCTCGAGCTCAGCCTGTCGGCCCTCGAGGTGCTCCATTCCTTCTGGGTTCCCGAATGGCGGATCAAGCGCGATCTGGTTCCGATCGCCGACGGCAACCCGACCGACGTGGACAACGTCGTCCGCGTGACGCCCAACGTCGAGGGCACCTATGCCTTGATCTGCACCGAGTACTGCGGCTGGGGGCACGCGACGATGCGCGCCAGCGTGACGGTCGAGTCGCAAGAGGAGTTCGAGGCCTGGATGGACGAGCAGGAAGCAGCGATGGAGGAGTCGTCTTCGGGCGAGGTCGCTGACGAAAGCGCTTCCGGCACCGAGTCCGAGGAGGTGGCGGACTCATGAGCATCCTGTGGCGAAACCCCGGCATGATCCGGGCGCTCTTCGGCATGTTCGTCGGTGGCGCGCTCGGCTTCGGGCTCGTGGTCGGGCTGCGGGCGATCTCGGGCCTCGAGATCTTCCAGACCGAGCAGACCGGCTACCCACACGTGATCGTCCCGGGCATCACGGCTCCACTCGGCTTCCTGGTCGGGATGGGCTGCTTCAGCTACTGGTTCCGCTGGGCCGGCGGCGCTCCGACCATCCCCGACGACCACTCGCAGCACGGCGCCAAGGAGTGGAAGGACTACTTCCGCTTCAACACCGATCACAAGGTGATCGGCATCCAGTACATCTGCACGACGTTCTTCTTCTTCATCGTCGGCGGCCTCGCCGCGATGACCGTCCGCGCCGAACTCGCCCAGCCGGGCACGCAGATCGTCGATCCGGGCTTCTTCGGCGGCCTCTTCTCGACGCACGCGGCGTTCATGATCTTCCTCTTCATCATCCCGATCTTCGCCGGGATCGCGAACTACGTCCTGCCGCTCATGATCGGCGCGCCGGACATGGCCTTCCCGCGCCTGAACGCGCTGTCGTTCTGGATGCTGCCGATGGCGGGCCTGCTCTTCCTCGCCTCCTACTTCGTCCCCGGCGGCGCCTTCGACGCGGGCTGGACGGGCTACGCGCCGCTCTCGACCGGGGCGCCGTTAGGCCAGTCGTTCTTCAACCTCGGAGTGCAGTTCGCCGGCGCGTCGTCGATTGCCACTGCGCTCAACTTCCTGGTCACCATCATCACCATGCGTGCGCCCGGAATGACGTTCTGGCGCATGCCGCTCCTCGTCTGGGCGAACCTCTCAACCTCGCTTCTCGTCGTCGCGGCGACGCCGTTCATCGCGGGCGTCCAGTTCATGGTCCTCTTCGACCGCGCGCTCCATACGAACTTCTTCAACGAGGCGGCCGGCGGCGACGTTCTGAGCTATCAGCACATCTTCTGGTTCTACTCCCACCCGGCGGTCTACATCATGATGCTGCCCGGGTTCGGGATCATCTCCGAGGTCTTATCCACCCACTCGCGAAAACCGATCTTCGGCTACCGCCTGATGGCGCTCGCACTGATCGGGATCGTCGTCCTCTCCTACACGGTCTGGGCGCACCACATGTTCGTGTCGGGCATGTTCAGCTGGCTGCGCGTGCCGATGATGATCACGACGCTTCTGATCGCGGTGCCGACCGGGATCAAGATCTTCTCGTGGTTAGCGACGCTGTTCGATTCGGTGCTCCACTTGAAATCGACGGCGATGCTGTTCGCGCTCGGGTTCATCGTGACCTTCACCGTGGGCGGCATCTCGGGCGTGATGCTGGGCATGGTGCCGCTCGACATCCACATGTCGGACACCTATTTCATCGTCGCCCACATCCACTTCGTGCTCTTCGGCGGCTCGGTCTTCACGATCTTCGCCGGCCTTTACCACTGGTTCCCGAAGATGACCGGGCGGATGTACGACGAGCGGCTGGGCCGGGCGCACTTCTGGCTCACCCTGACCGGAATGCTGGGCACCTTTGTGCCTATGCACTGGGTCGGCTTGGAGGGGATGCCGCGCCGGGTCGCCGACTACGCGGCGCAGTTCGGCGACTGGAACCTCGTGATCTCGATCTTCTCGTTCGTCCTGGGCGCGGCGCAGCTCATCTTCATCTACAACGTTGTCGTGAGCTGGAAGTGGGGGCCGAAGGCGGGCGACAACCCCTGGCGCGCGAAGACGATCGAATGGCTCGTCTCTTCGCCGCCGCCGGTGTTCAACTTCGACGAGATCCCGCGGGTCGTCGGCGGGCCGTACGAATTCGGCGTGCCCGGCGCTCGCCACGCCATCATGGCCGGCGAGGAGGGCCACGAGGTCGCAGAGCCCGAGCCCGCGACGGTGGGCACCACGTCCGGCGCGACAACGTGACCGACGTAGCTCACAACGGCTCCGAGCCCGAGGCGCCCGATGTCGCGGGCGGAACCGTCCTTGTCTTTCTGAACGAGGTCGCGGGTGGCCGCAGGCTCCTCGCCCAGGTCCGGGAGCGGATCGATGCGGGCGCTGGGCGGATCGCGATCGTGGCGCCGCAAAACCAGCCGGTCGCGGGCCAGATCGTCGACCGCGACGAGCTCGCGGACGCCGCGCGGAGCCGCGTCGAGGTGACGCAATCCGTCTTCGCCGAGTTCGACATCGAGGCCGAGGGGTCGGTCATGGACCCCGATCCGCTCCTGGCGCTCGACGACGCGATCCGCGCCTACGAGCCCGCCGAGGTCTTGCTCTCGTGCCTCACCGAGTCGCGCTACGGGCTGATGCGCCGCGACCTCGTCGAGTGGGCAACGGGCCACTTCGAGGTGCCGATCACCCATGTGCCCGTGCGTATCGACGACGACGCCATTCGCTGGGATGTGACGCACACGCTCGTCGTCGCGACCCAGACGGTCGCGAGCGCAGATCTTCTCGGCCGGCTCAAGTCGCGAGCGGAGGAGAGCGCCCACCGCTACACGTTCATCTGCCCGCGCTCGGGGCAGATCTCGCGCGAGGAGGTGTGCGAGCGCCTCGCCCGCACGCTTGCCGAGATGTACCGCTCGGACATCGACGCCACGGGCCAGCCGATGAGCCCCGCTCCGCTCGCAGCGGTCCAGAACGCGATCGAGCACTACCGCGTTGACGAGATCCTGATCTCGACGCTTGCCGGCGAGCAGTCGGTGTGGCTCGAGGAGGGGCTCATCGACCGCGTCCACGAGATCACCGACAAGCCGGTCGAGCACGTCGAGGCGGGCGGCGACGTCGCGCCCGCGACGGTGCCCGACAAGGACGCGAAAGAGGCGACCGGCCACGACCGGCACGAGGGTGTGGCGGTAGGGGACACCGCAGGGGAGGCTCACTGATGGAGTCCGCGTCGATCTCAGCCGGAGGCCATTCGACCGCCGTCCACGAGCACCATCACGGCCCGCCCGAGGCTCACGCGAGCTCGCGGATCGACCGTCAGACGCTCGGCATCCTCCTCTTCATCGTCTCGGAGGTCATGCTCTTCGGCGCATTCTTCGCCTCATACTTCTTCATCCGCGTCGTCGCGAACCAGGGGCCCTGGCCGCCCGAGCCGTACGAGCTGCCGGTCGCTGTCGCCGGAGTGAACACTGCGATCCTCGTCTCGTCGAGCTTTACCGTCCACTGGGCGCTCGAGGGCGCTCGCAGCGGCAACCGCCGGGCGATGCAGATGGGGCTGGCGGCGACCTGGCTCCTCGGCGCGACGTTCCTCTTCATTCAGATGAACGAGTACGTCCACATCGGCTTCTCGGCCCGCGATGGTGCCTTCGGCTCGATCTTCTACAGCCTCACCGGCCTCCACGGCGCCCACGTCTTCGTCGGCCTGATGCTCCTGACCTTCGCCAACATCCGCGCCTACCGCGGTCACTTCGGCACCGACGCGAAGGACCACCTGGGCGTCGAAGTCTCAGGCATCTACTGGCACTTCGTAGATGTCATGTGGATCATCGTCTACACCACCATTTACATCCTCTGAGAGGCGCGATAGGCGGCGCGTGGGGGTGTCCTCGCTGGTCCGTCTCACTCACGTACTCGTACGTACGCTCGCTTCGCCGGACCAGCTTCGTCCTACCCACACTTGCCTCTCGCGCCTCTCAGGGCCTGGGTCGGGAAACTAATGCAGCATCTTGGTTGCTATAGCCACCAAAAGGCTGCAGGATCGTTCAGCGGGCCAGGAACACTGAGGCAGCCCCCTTGGTTGCCCCGGTGAGCGCTCCGCGTTACGCGTGGTGAGCAGCATTCGCAGCAAGCGCATCGAGTCACACGCCCCGCTGCGGAATACTCCCCTCATGCGAATCACCGAGCCGCAGATGTTCCGGGTCGTTGTGGTCGTGGGGGTTGCGATGATCCCGGTCATCCTGCTTGCCGCGATCGTCGATCCGATCGCGGGGGCGATCCTGTTCGGGATCGAGGTCGGGGCGGCGATCGGCTACCTCATTCAGCGCGTGCGCTCGGCCCCGCCAAAACCGGCCGAGGTCGCGCGGGTGCCCGATGATGGTGTGCATCGCGTGCTCGTGGTGGCCAATCAGACGGTTGGAGGGCGCTCGCTTCGCGAGCAGCTCGAACAGCGGCTCGAGGGCGAACCCGAGAGCGAGGTGCTCGTGATCTGCCCGCCGCTTGCCGGCTCAGCCGCCGAGCACTGGTCGTCGGACATCGACAAGTTCATTCCCGAGGCTCGAGAGCGCCTGGAAGCGTCGCTTGCGGCGATGCGCAGGCGCGGGCTCAACGTGTCGGGCCGCCTCGGCGACCACCACGACCCGAACCAGGCGATCGAGGACGCTCTCAAGGTGTTCCCGGCCGACGAGGTCGTGATCTCGACCCACCCGCCCGAGCGCTCGCGCTGGCTCGAGTCCGGCGTCATCGAGAGGGCGCGCGCGGAGCTGCCCCAGCCCGTGACACACGTGGTTGTAGATCTCGAGAGCGAGGCGGCTGAGTGACCTCGGCCCCGCAGGGGGAGGGCACCCTGCTGGCGATCGAGGGGGTCGATGGTTCTGGCAAGACGACGCAAGTCCGCCTCCTCGCCGAGGCGCTCAGCGCGATGGGGCTCGAAACGCTGGCGGTTTCCTTCCCGCGCTACGAGGATCCGGTCTTCGGCGATCTGATCAGCCGCTTCCTGGCGGGGGAGCTGGGAGCGGCCGATGACGTCCACCCCCGACTGGTCGCGCTTCTCTTCGCCGGCGACCGCGGCGCTGAGGCGCCGGCTCTTCGCCGGCTACTTGCCGAGCGGAAGATCTTGGTCTGCGACCGCTACTTCTACTCAAACCTCGCCTACCAGGGGGCAAAGCTCGAGAGCGAGGCCGAGATTGAGCCCTTCGAGAGCTGGCTCAGAGAGTTGGAGTTCGGGCACTTTGCGATCCCAGCTCCCGCCTGTTCCCTGTACCTGGATGTTCCCCGGGAAGCGCGCGAGGCGCGCCTCGCAGAGCGGGTCGCCTCATCGCGGGCGGGCAGTCCGGGAGCGGTCGCAAACGATGTCTACGAGCGGGATCTCGCCCTGCAATCAAGGGTCGAGGAGATCTTCAGGCAGCACGCGGCCGACCGCGACGACCTGGTCCGGGTGGACTGCGAGGAGGAGGGAGTTCCCCTGAGCGTTGAGGATGTGCACCTGAAGATCGTCGGGATCCTCCAGGAGAAGGGCTTGATCCAGGCCCCGGCCGTGCCTACTTAGCGCCGCCGGTGGACTCGATCAGGTAGTCGATCAGGCCCTGGAGGTCCTCCTCGGGGATCGCGTTCTCGTCAAAGGAGGGCATCACGCCTTCCTGAAACCCCTCGGTGATCTCTGCCTGGGGGTCCCGAATCGACTGTTCGATCGTCGCGGCGTCGTCGCCGGTCAGCACCTCGTCGAGGTTGGGCCCGACCGTCCCTGCCGTGCCCGCAGCCTCGAGCTGGTGGCAGCCACCGCAGGACTGGGTGAAGATGTTGGCTGCGTCTCCAAGTGGCGGCGGTTCGATCCCCTCCACCCCCGCGACGCTCGCCACGTAGGCGGCGACGTCCTGAGCGTCTGAGCCTACGTAGATGTCCTGCGGCATGTAGAGCTGGTCGTAGTCGGCGTCGCCCTCGTCGACGGGGCGTGGATTTGCGATCTGCTTCTCGACGACGCCCTCGATCGTGTCCTGGTCCATGCCGTCGGCGCGCGCTTGGGCAAATGACGCGTCGAGGTCGGGCCCGATAACAGCGCCCGCCCGCGCCTCGGCAAGCGCGTGGCAGGTGGCGCAGCCCTTCGTGAAGAGGTCGCGGCCGCGTTCGAGGTCTGCCTCCTCCTGCGTGTCGCAGCCCGACGCCAAGCCCCCTGCGATGAGGGCAAGCGAGGTGGCGATGATTGCCTTCCCGCGGGCGACTGACACGAGGCCTGGCACGCGCGCAATCCTATCTTGCGAGGCGGGCGAGCCCTTGCGACTTACGCACGAGAAGCCCGCCTCAGATATGTTTCGAGCCGATCCGCACTAACGAGCGTCGAAAGGAGCTGGGGCAAGCACAGATGGAGGTCAGGGACGGGATGTCTGGGGTGGTCTTGACCGTCGGTCCGGGCCACACACTGCGCGAGGCGGCGCAAAAGATGACCGAGCGCGCGGTGGGGGCCGCAGTCGTAATCGACGACGAGCTCCCCGCTCCGGGCGTGCTCTCCGAGAGGGACATCCTGATCTCACTCGGGAGGGGAGAGGATCCTGATTCAGAGCGCGTCGTCGATCACTTCTCGAACACCGTGATCTCGGCCTCGCCGGACTGGAGCCTCGAGCGCGCGGCGATGGAGATGTCCCGCCGCCACATCCGCCACCTCGTGGTGGTCGAGGGCGGGGAGCTCGTCGGCGTCCTCTCGATGCGAGACATCATGCGCGTCTGGACCTCGGACGGAGCGACGTCCAGCATGACCTCACCAGAGTCGGAAGCCTCGCGGGCTTAGGAATCGCTGAGAGTGATCTCTCGGGACAGTGTGTCCCGCTGCTCACTCTCGGCGCGGCAGGTCGCGTTACGAGCTCGGCTTGCGCGGCGGGACGGCGGGCAACACGGCCGTCGTGAGCTTCTGGCGGCGCGGGAGGCGCGCCACTTCGTCCGACGTCCCGCGGGCCATCCGCACGACCGCGGCGAGCGCCGCGACGGCACCGATCACGCCGTATGGCCACCACACGAACAGCCCCGCGACGATGAGGCCCAGGCCCAGCGCGAGGAGCGCCGGGTCCCACGAGGGCTCGGGCACGTAGACCAACTCGGTCGCTTCGGGCGTCTCGTCGGCCATCTAACTCAGGTAGAAGGTCGCGAAGACGAAGGCAAGGGCAAAGACGCCGACGGCTATCGCGGCAGCGAAGAGGCCGGTGCGAAGGTTCTTGTCGGCGAGGCGTCTGTCCACGGGCCGGAACCTTACAGCGCCCGGTCGGCCGCCATCGCGCCAAAGAGAAGAGCGAGATAGGCAAGCGATGAGAGGTAGAGCCGAAGCGCGGCGCGGCGCGAGGGCGAGAGCGCCAGCGTCACAGCCAAGGCCAGGAAAACGCCGCCCAGCGCGAGCGCCGCGACCAGGTAGATCCCACCGAAGAGGCCCGTTACGACGGGAGCGACGGTGAGCGCGACCAGAAGCGCCGCGTAGAGCACGATCTGACGGCGCGTGGCAGCCTCGCCCTTCACCACGGGCATCATCGGCACTCCGGTGCGGGCGTAGTCGTCCTTGATGAGGAGGGACAGCGCCCAAAAATGGGGCGGCGTCCACATGAAGACGATCGCGAAGGGATAGAGCGCGTCCAGCGCCAGGCTGCCCGTCGCCGCTGCCCATCCCACGAGCGGCGGGACCGCGCCCGCCGCGCCGCCGATCACGATGTTCTGAGGCGTGAGCGGCTTCAGCCACATCGTGTAAACGAAGACGTAGCCCAGGAGCCCCGCCATCGCCAAGGCCGCCGAGAGGAGATTGACCGTGAGCGCGAGCTGCACGAAGGCGAGGACGCCCAGGACGATGCCGAAAATCAGCCCGTGGACCGGCTCGATGCGCCCCGCGACGAGCGGGCGAGAGCGTGTGCGTGCCATGCGCGCGTCGCGGTCGCGATCGAGGTAGTGATTGATCGCCCCGGCACCGCCGGCCGCGAGATACCCGCCCAGCATCGTCCAAAGGATGGTCGAGAGCGCGAGGCTCTCGGGCGCCGCCACGACCATCGTCGCGACCGTCGTGACGAGCAGAAGCGAGATGATGCGGGGCTTCGTCAGCGCGATGTAGTCGCGCACGTGGGCGAGGAGCGAAGGCCGCGCCTCGGCCGCGTAGCGCTCGACGAGCCCTGCGTCTCTGGTGGCGGTCGCTGACTCCATCAGGCAGCCACCGCCTCCGATTCGCCGTCGGAGCGCGAAGGCGAAGTGTTAGCGCGGTGTGAGGTACCTGGCACCGGGGCGGGGATTCGCATCAGGGTTGTGTTCGCATAGACGACGGTCGCCCAGACGATCGTGCCCAAGCTGAGGTGGGCGACGATCAGGCCGGCATGCTTGCCGAGCCAGACGTTCGCCGCGCCCAGGAGGACCTGCGCCGCGACGAGTCCTCCCACCGCCGCAAACGAGCGGCTTGGAGCTCGCTGGCGAATCGCCACCGCCACGAGCGCGAGGACCGCGAGGACAGTCAGGTACATCAAGAGGCGATGAGCGAGCTGTATGTCGACGAGTCGGTCTAGCCCGAACGGCATGAACCTGTCGAGGCAGCCCGGGAACTGCTCACCGCACGCCGTATGCGCGCCAACCACGGGCTCCGTCGGCGTCCCCTCGCCCTCGGTTCCCGCGACCAGGCCGCCAGCGACGATCGTGGCCAGGACGAGGCCGGCGGTGAGCGCCGAGAGCTTGCGAAGCAGGCCGCTACCGCTTGCGGGCGACGGCTTGGCGGCGGAGGCGAGGCGCCGGAGCGCGAAGAGAGCGCCTAAGAAGATCATCGCGAGCCCCAGGTGAGCCGCGACGAGGTATTCGTCGAGGCCCTCCTCGACCGTCAGGCCGCCAAGCCCCGCCTGGGCGAGGACGAGGACCCCGGACACGGCCGACAGGCCGACGATCCACCGGTACTCGCGAAGGCTTCGCCACGCGCGCCAGGCGACCATCAGCATGAGGACCGAGACGATGCCAGCCGCGATGCGGTGCGAGTACTCGATCACGGACTCGGCCGACGCGGCCGGGATCACGCCGCCCTCGCAGAGCGGCCAGCCGTGCGTGCCCGAGCCGGCGGGCCCGCAGCCCAGGCCCGAGTCCGACACGCGAACGATTCCGCCGACCAGGATGAGGATGAAGGTGGCGGCGATCGTGGCGGTGACGAGGCGCCGGAAACGCGCCAGATCGGCAGCCGGATCCATCGGGCTCAGGATACGGGCGGGTCTTCGCCGTCGGTGGCGTCCTTGGGGTCAGACCCCTCGCCGGCGTGTTGTGTGTCTTCAGCCTCGCGAGTAGAGGGGTCAGACCCCGCCTCGGGTGCGTCGGACGCGCCTTCGTGGGGCTCGTCCGCGGCGCCGCGACCCGATTCGGGCTGTGGCTCGTCGGCGGGCTCGACGTCGTCGGCCTCGCCCGAGACGATGTCGCCGGGGTCAGCGGTTGGAGCGTCGACCGAGGCCGCCTGGTCGGACATCCCCGCGTCGTCGCCGGGATCCGGAACGCCCACCTCGGGCGGGGCGCTGGCGGGCAGCGGCTCGGGCGGGACGAAGGTCGCTTCCCGCGCGCGGATCGCCTCGCGGATGTCGCGAAGCGGCTCGGGGCTGCGGACGTCCGGCACAGCGTCGAAGTTGTGCGGCGGGGGAGGGGAGAGGGCGAACCACTCGAGCGTCGAGCCGCGCCATGGGTCGTGCCCGGCGGGACGGCCCGAGCCGTAGCCGCGGACGAGATTCGCCAGCTCGAGGAAGACACCGAGCATGAGAAAGACCGAGGCGATCGTGGCAATCAGGTTGAGCGTCGAGACGCCGTCATCTTCGAAGTAGCGGTAGGTGTCGACAGGCTGGCCTGCGAGGCCCGCGAAGAACATCGCGAAGCCGTAGATGGTGGCGCTTACCAGGATGAGCCCTGCCGCCGCCTTAGCCGGCCCGTCGGCGACGATGCGCCCGGTCAGCTTCGGCATCCAGTAGTGAAGCGCCGCGAAGCCGGCGAGCACGAATCCGACGATCGTCATGATCGTGTCCTGCTGGGCCGCGACGGTGTTTTCCAGCAAGAGGCCGGAACCGACGACCGACGTCGCCCATTGGCCGCCGAGCCCGAGCGCCAGCGCGATCGCTGAGGCGATGGCAAGGAGGAGCGGCGCCCTGGTGGAAACCGCGCCCTCCCACATCGTCAGCATCCAGACCACGAAGATCAGGCCGATCGGCACCAAGAGCGCGAGCGCCATGAGCATCGCGAAGTAGGCGAATCCTTCGGCGACCGGCGAGGCGTAGAGGTTCTGCATCCACGCGAGCGTCCCGAGTACGCCAACCGCGACGAGCGACGTCGTCACGGCGGTGTGGCTGAAGAGCGGCTTGCGCGAGAACGTGGGAATGATCTCGGAGATCACTGCCAGCGCGAACACGACCATGATCGTGTGGATGCCCGTGAAGTACATCCAGGCGAGGTGCGCAAAAAGAAGCGGCTCTCCGTCCTCGCCGGCGTCGAAAAAGACGCCCCCGAAGTTGCGGTCGATGGCGAGCATCACGAGGCCGGCGATCATCGCCGGGCCCGTGACCAGCACGACGTAAGAGATCACGCGGGCGGCCGACGCCAGAACAGGTCCGCGGCGCCAAGCCATCCCCGGCGCTCGCATGTTCTTGAGGGTCGCCACCATGTTCGCGGCCCAGCAGACGAAGCCGAGCGTCGCGAGCCCGACGCCGCCGATCCAGGCCTCGATCCCGTTCTGAGGCGAAAAGACGTCGTCGGCAAAAGGCGGTAGCGGGAAGAGGCCGACCTCGGGCACCGTGTAGAGGAAGCCCACGAAGAACACGAGCGTCCCGGCCGCGTAGAGCCAATAGGCGAGCTGGTTGAGGCGCGGCAGCGCAACGCCCCGCGCACCGATCTGAAGCGGCACGATGTAGCCCAGGACCCCGAGGACGAGCGGGACCGCGAAGAACACGGTGATCAGCGCCATGGAGGCCGTGGAGATGCGGCTGAAGATCTCGGGCCTGAAGATCGTCGAGTCGGGGACGATCAGGTGCACGCGGGTGAGGACGAACGCGATGACCGCGACCGCGAGGAACGTGAGCGACGTGCCGATGAAGAGCTTTGCGACCTCCTTGTGGTCCGCGCTCGTCGCGGAGGTGCTCCAGCCCTCGCGGCCGGCGGCGACGCGCCGCGTCACGACCTCCGGGCGGCGCTCTGCGATCGTGGGGGGCGCCATTACTCCTCGTCCTCCGCGCTCTCGGAAGTGTCTGTGCCTTGAACTGCCGTCTGTCCCTCCCGTAGATCGGCGTCGAGCTGAGCGATGTAGTCCTCGTACTCGTCGGGGGAGACGACCCGCACGGCGGCCCGCATCGTCGGATAGCCAGAGCCGGAGAACACCGTCGAGCGGCCGCGATAGACACCTTCGGAGTCGGCGATGAACGACGTCTCGGTGATCTCACCGGGGACGGCCCAGACCTGCGGACCGAGGGCGGGCACGAACCAGGAGTGGATTACGTCGGTGGAGTCGATCGAGAGGTTCACCTTCGTGTCGGCGGGAACCACCAGCTCGCCGTAGCTGAAGATCGTGGCGATGCCCTCGGAGAAGCTCCCCTCGGTCTGCTCCGGATACTCGAAGCGCCAGAGCCACTGCTGGGCGACCGCTTTGACGTCGATCTCTTCCGTGCCCTCTTCGGCGGTTGCGTCCTTGACCCCGTCGGAGACGATCACGCCGAAGATGAAGACGATGAGCACCAAGGCCGCGAGGCCGCCCGCGATCTTGGTGACGACGCCGCGGCCCGCCTCAAGGCGGCGCGGCTCGTCGCCGGAACCGGTGCTCCGAAAGCGCCCGACCGCGACCAAAAGGCCGGCGATGAGCGCGATGACGACGAGCGCGCCGACGCCGAGCATGACCCAAAAGGCGGTCCGCATGTCGTCGGCGTTCGGAGAGTGCGCTGCGTCCGGTGCGATCGCCGCGCTTGCGGGCGCGGCGAGGGTCAGCGCGGTGAGCGCTGCGAACGCGAATAGGGCGAGACGAAACGTGGGCGACCTCACGAGCGCCGCATTCTAATCCGAAGGGACGGCGCCGCTCCCGATCCACCCCGAATCGCTTCTTATACTCGCCGCCCCTTGCCTTCGTTCGCGCGCTCATCCCGCCGCGCCAGCCCCACGCTTCGCGCCGCCGTGCGCGGCGGCGCCGCCGCAGCGATCGCCGCCTCGATCGTTCTTCCGCCGCTTCGTAAGAGGCTCAGGATGCCTGCCGCCGCGACCGTGGCGGTTTCCGTCGCCGGCCCGCCCGCGGTGGCAGTGCTCTGGCCGCGCACCCGCGGCCGCGACGTCTTTTTGTATGCGCTTCAGATGTGGGGGTTCGTGATGGCACACGAGATCCCCTATGACGATCCCGGGTCGCTCAGGCGTCGCCTCCGGGTCGACTACCCAATCCGCGCGGATCGCTTTCTCGGGGGCGGCGAGCTGCCGAACATCCGCCTTCAGCGCGCCCTCGCGAACCCGGCCGAACCGAACGCCCTCGACCGCGTTCTCACCATCGCCCACTGGGCGTGGTTCTTCGTGCCGCACGCGACCGTCGCCTACATCCTCCTTCGCGACGACGAGCGGAGCGAAGCCGAGCTTCGCTTTCCACGCGCCGCGCGCCAGATGGCCGCAACCTATGACCTCGGGTGCGCGATGTATCACGCCGTCCCGACCGCTCCCCCCTGGTGGGCGGCCGAAAACGGCCATCTCTCCGAGCCGGTGCGCCGCCTCATGATCGACGTGGGCGAGAGCGTCTGGGGCCGAGCCTGGCCGGCGCTCTACGACTCGTTCAACGGCAATCCCTGGGCGGCGTTCCCCTCGCTTCACTTTGCCTCATCCCTGACGGGAGCGCTGCTTCTTCGTGAGACGGGGCCGAAGGCCGGAGCGGTCGGCGGCGCCTACGCCGCCGTCCTCGGGTTCGCCCTCGTATACCTGGGCGAGCACTACGTGACCGACCTACTCGCGGGTGCCGTTCTGGTCGCAGCCGTCAGGCTCGGCGATCCCGCCTTGGAGCCCCTGATGGAGCAGGTCAGCGCCGCAATCCAGCGGCTGGAGGAGATCGCCGCCGGATAAGCCGCCGCGCCGCGCCCCGGTGCCAGGCACCTAACGCTTTGCTCACACTTCGGGGCCTACCCTCCGCCATCGTCCCTGCGAATATGCGCTCTGGATGTCTCAACGGAGCGAAGGCGAAGGGGGGCTTGGCGCGACGTCGCGCCTGGACCCGCTCGGAAGTGACGGCGACGACGACGCGGGCGAAGAGCCACACTTCTTTCAGGACCCGAAGCGCCTCGCGCTTACGATCGGCTCGGTCGTCGTCCTCATCGCAGCGATCTACTTCCTCTTTCCGGCGATCGTCGGCGTCGAGGACGGCCTCGCGAAGCTTGATGAGGGGGAGCCGTTTTGGATTGCCGTCGCGGTCGGCTTCTGCTTCGTCATGTTCCTCGCGCAGATCGCACAGTTCAAGGGCATCGTCGGCGGCGACGTGCTTCGCCTCACCTGGGGCGAGAGCTACAAGATCAACATGGCGAGCCTTGCGGCGTCGCGCCTCTTCTCCGCCGGCGGCGCCGGGGGCATCCTCCTCACCTACTGGGCGCTTCGCAAGGCGGGCATGCCCCGACAGCAGTCCGCCGCGAGGATGGTCGCCTTTCTCATCGTCATGTACGCCGTGTACATGCTGGCGCTGCTCATCGGCGGGATCCTGCTTCGCACAGGAGTCCTCGCGGGCGCGAACCCGCCGGGCCTTACGATCGTGCCGGCCGCCTTGGCTGGAGGCGTAATCACCCTCTTCCTACTCGCTGCCCTCGTGCCGGGCGATCTCCAGCGAAGGCTCTCCCAATCAAGCTCGGATACATGGTTCGGCCGCCTCGGGGTACGGCTCGCGACCGTTCCGGCGACCGTTTCAACGTCGACCCGGATGGCGATCGAGATCATCAAGACGCCGGGCCGGGGCTGGCTCGCGGTCGCCGGCGCAATCGGGTTCTGGGCGGCGAACATCGCAATCATGTGGGCAAGCTTCGAGGCCTTCGGCCTCGACGTGCCGGGCGCTGTCGTGGTTCAAGGCTTCTTCGTGGGAATGGTTGCGAACCTGATCCCCGGCGCTCCCGGCGGCGTGGGAGCCGTCGACGCGGGGATGATCGGGACCTACGTCCTCTTCGGACTCGACGGCGCGACGGTCTTTGCCGCCGTCCTCATGTACCGGTTCATCGCCTTCTGGCTGCCGTTGCCCCCCGGGATCGTGGCCTTCTTCCAGCTTCGGCGCACGATCGCGCGCTGGGAGGAGGAGGACGATTGCCCGGCGGACCGAGGCGGCGACGTCAACGCCCTGCCGCAGGAGCGCGAGCTCTTGGCCGCTGCCAATACTTCAAAAAGTAAAGTATCATCATGAGGGAGCTATGAACGAGCGAAAGACCGAAAACGTGATCATCCTGGGCGGCGGGCCCGCCGGCTACACGGCTGCGCTCTACGCGTCCCGAGCGAACCTCGAGCCGCTCGTGATCGAAGGGTTTCAATGGGGCGGCCAGCTCCAGAACACGACCGACGTCGAGAACTATCCCGGCTACCCCGACGGGATCATGGGCCCGGAGATGATGAATCAGTTCCGAGCGCAGGCGGAGCGCTTCGGAACCCGCTTCGTGACCGACGATGCCGACCGCGTCGAGCTCTCCGACGGCGGGCTCCAGCGGGTCTTCCTCGGCTCGGAGGAGCACGTCTCAAAGACGATCATCCTCGCGATGGGCGCGGAGCCGCGCCGACTCGGCCTGCCCGGCGAGATGGAGCTCTCGGGCCGCGGCGTCTCCACGTGCGGCGTCTGCGACGGCGCCTTCTTCAAGGGCGAGGAGGTCATCGTGATCGGGGGCGGCGACTCGGCCATGGAGGATGCGATGTTCATCGCCAAGTACGCCTCGAAGCTCACGATCGTCCACCGGCGCGATGAGTTCCGGGCCTCGAAGATCATGTTCGAGCGCGCTCGGGACACGGAGAACATCGAGCTCAAGACGCCGTTCGTCCCGGAGGAGTTCATCGAGGGCGACGACGGCAGGCTCCGCGCAGTTCGCCTCAGGCACGCCGAGACCGGCGAGACCGAGGAGATGGAGGTCGGCGGCGCCTTCGTCGCGATCGGGCACATTCCCCGCTCCGAGCTCGTCGCCGGCCAGCTAGACACCGACGAGGACGGCTATGTCCGTACGGACGCCAAGTCGACCCGCACCAACCTGACCGGGGTCTTTGCGATCGGCGATCTCGTCGATCACACTTACCGCCAGGCCGTCACCGCTGCCGGGACTGGATGCATGGGAGCGCTCGACGCCGAGTGGTACCTGCGCGACTCACCGCCTGACCCGACGGCCCACTGGGCCAAGGACCCGGCCGAGGTGGCCGAAGCTACGGCCTAGATCGGGAGCTGGCAGCCGCCCGCAAGGGCGCGGACGGTGCCCTGGCGCAGGTTCAGGTGGATGCGCAGGTCGGTCTCGTTGTTGTCGTTGTTCAGCTCGGTGAGCTTGTCGAACGGATCGGTCTCCGAGCGCAGGCAGTAGCGCCCCCGATCGAGGCCGCTCACCACGATCCGCTGGCCCGGCGTGCCGGCGGTGTAGATGTCCGCAAAGCCCACCGAGATGCCCATGAACGTGGGTGAAGATCCGCCGAAGCCGCAGCCGTTGAACTTGTAGAAGGGGTCAGGAGCGACGCCCGGCCCCTGGAAGGTCCCCGGCGAGTCGCCGAGGCAGAAGCCGGCCTTGGTGCCGTCCACGGGCTGGCCGGTTTCTTCGCTGAAGAGCGTGTACTGGGAGAAATCGAGGACGTGCCAGTGGGAGTGGACGGCGTGGTACTTGAGGCAGCCGATCCTGCTGTCCGTGTAATCGGTGTCGGTCTCGCGGTCGAAGCCGTCGTCGCCCTCGTCCTCGTAGATCCGCTGGTCCGCGTCCAGGACCTCGCCGGGGGCGCCGTTGTTCTGGCATTGCGGGGAGGCCTCGCTCGCCCTGAGCTCGAGGGGTCCTTCTCCCCGGTTGCCGACCTCGTTTTCGAGCTTGAGGATGCTCCTGGGGTTGGCGGCGGTGCCGCCCTGCTCGAGAACGAGATCGTCTTGCGTCAGGACGCGGGTGACCAGGTCGGGCTGGAGGGGGTGGGCGGCGGACGCGGGCGCGGCGAGCACACCGAGGCTGAGCACCGTCGCAGCGAAAGCCACGCACCCTGCACCGATCGTCCCTGACCGCCCCGCTTGCATCTCGCTTGAGAGTACCGCGCATAGCTGTAAACGTCCAACGCACCCCACAGGAGGGGAACGCGGGACGTGTGCCGAGGTTGTCGGCACTAGATTCGCCAAATGAACCGCCGCTCGTGGATTCTGGTGCTGGCGCTGGGGGCGATCTGGGGCGCGAGCTTCCTCCTCATCGAGATCAGCCTCCGGGGCATGAGCCCCCTCGTCGTCGCCTGGGCGAGGGTCGCGCTTGCCGCCTTGGTTCTGGTACCGATCGCCTGGTATCGGGGCGAGCTGCGCGTTCGCGGAGCGAGCGTCGGGCTGATCGCCTTGCTCGCGACCTTCCAGGTCGCTGCGCCGTTTGCATTGATCGCTCGCGGCCAGGAAGACATCACTTCGTCGCTTTCGGGCATCCTCGTCGCCTCCACGCCCCTGTTCACAGCGCTCCTAGCGATCCGCCTCGATCCGGCCGAACGTTCGGAGGGGTCACGTCTTTGGGGCGTGGTCGCAGGCCTCGTTGGCGTTGGCCTGCTGCTGGGTGTGGATCTCAGCGGCACGACGGCCGAAGCGGTTGGAGGCGGGCTCGTGCTCCTGGCGAGCCTCGGCTACGCCCTGGGTGGTCTCATCACGAAGCTCAAGCTTCCGGGCGCGCCTGGCACGGGCGTCGCCGCCTGGATCACCGTGGCCGCGACGCTCCTCCTGACGCCGTTTGCGATCGCCGACGCGCCGAATGACGTTCCCGGGCTCGGCCCGCTTGCGGCCGTGACGGCGCTCGGCATCGTCGGTACCGGCCTCGCCTTCGCGATCTTCTTCGGGCTGATGACGACAATCGGGCCGTCGCGGACGTTCATCGTCACCTATCTCTCGCCGGGCTTCGCGATCGTTTATGGCGCGACGCTCCTGGACGAACCGATCAGTGGCGCCACGATCGCCGGCCTCGCTTTGATCCTGGGCGGCTCGTATCTAGCGGCGGGCCAGGGCTACGCGAGCTCGCGAAGCGAGTTCGCCACGCGGTAGCGCTCGGCTTCGCGCTCGCTCCGTGCGCTCTCGGCAAGCGCGTCGAGGGTCGCGACGACGCGACTGACGCCCAGCTCATCTCGCCACTCGAACGGACCCTTGGGGTGGTTGAGGCCAAGCTTCATCGCCGTGTCGATGTCGGCCGGCGTGGCGACTTCCTCCTCGACCGCGAACGATGCCTCATTGACGAGGCAGCTCACCACGCGTTCGAAGATCGCGCGCTTCGTCTTTTCGCTCACGTGCGTCGGGATTTCCTCGACCTTCCGGCCGTCCTCGTACTCGTAGAAGCCTTGACCCGCCTTTCGGCCGAGGCGACCCGAGGCCACCATCTCTTCCTGAATCTTGTGGGGCTCCCACCGCGCCACCTCGCGCTGGGCATAAAAAGACTTGGCGACGCCGAGATTCACGTCGATCCCGATCAGGTCCATGAGCTCGAACGGCCCCATGCGGTAGCCGCCTCTCTCGCGCATCGCTCGGTCGATCTCAGAGTGGCTGGCGACGCGCTCACCGAGCATCCGCAGCGCCTCGAGCGCGTAAGGCCGGTTGCAGCGGTTGACGATGAAGCCCGGCGCATCGGCGGCGCGCACGGGCTCGCGGCCCATGGCACGAGCGACCTCGGTCGCCTGCTCGAGCGCTGTCTCGCCGGTGCGCTCGCCCGCGACGATCTCGACCAGCTTCATCAGGGGTGGCGGGTTGAAGAAGTGCATGCCGCAAACCCTTTCGGGCCCGTCCACCTCGGCGGCGATCTCCGACACCGGGATCGAAGAGGTGTTCGTCGCGAGGACCGCGCTGGGCTCGCAGATCCCCGCGAGGCCGGCGAAGAGCTTTCGCTTGAGCTCGAGGCTCTCGGGTGCCGCCTCGATCACGAGATCGCATCCAGCGAGCCCTTCGAAGCCCGCCGTCTCGAGCGCGCCGGCCGCCCGCGCGGCCTCCTCGGCGCTCCAAAGTCCCTTCCCCGCGCCCTTGGCGAGCGCGGCGTGAAGCCGGTCGGCGCCGGATGCGAGAGCGACGGGATCGGGATCGTGGAGGACGACGCCGAATCCACCGAGGCACCCGAGCTGTGCGATCCCGGCGCCCATCGTGCCGGCGCCGACGACGCCGAGCCGCTCAACCGTCATGGTGTCAGGCACCTCACATGACCCTCACAGAGCCGGTAGCCAGCCGAGTAGAGGTGCCTGACACCGCTCACTTTCCGTGGAAGTCCGGCTTGCGCTTGTCGAGGAACGCGGACATGCCCTCGACCCTGTCCTCGGTTGCCATCGCGAGCTCGTAGAGGCGCCGCTCCTGGTCGAGCCCTGCCGCGAGGCCGGACTCGTCCGCTGCAAGGACCGCCTGCTTGGCCAGCTTGGCCGCGACGGGCGGACCTGACGCGACCGTGCGGCCAAGGTCGATCGCTGCGTTGAGCCAGGCGTTCTCAACCTTGTTCACGATCCCCCATTCCAGTGCCTGCATGGCGGAGAAACGCTTGCCGGTCAGCACCAGCTCCATCGTCCGCTGCTTGCCGAGGACGCGTGCGAGGCGCTGGGTGCCACCGCCGCCGGGGATGATTCCAAGCGTGATCTCGGGCTGGCCGAACTCCGCCGTTTCGGAGGCCACGATCATGTCGCACGCGAGCGCGAGCTCGCAGCCTCCGCCGAGGGCGAATCCCGAGACCCCCGCGATCAAAGGAGTGCGGCAGCTCGCAACCTGCTTCCAGAAGACGGCCGCGGGGTGAAAGAGGGCTTCGCCGAAAGTGCGGTCGCGAAGGGCCCGGATGTCGGCGCCCGCCGCGAACACCTCATCTGAGCCCGCGACCACGATCGCGCGCACCTCGTTGTCGTGGTCGAGACGTTGGAGCGCAGCGCCCAGCTCCTCCATCATCTCGGGCGAGAGGGCGTTGCGCGCCTCGGGGCGATTGAGGCGAACGAGCGCGACGTTGCCGTGGCGCTCCTCGGCGATCAGCTCAGCCACGAAGCGCCCCCAATCGTCAGTCGGTCGGCAGGAACGCCGAGATGCCGGTGGCATCTCGCCCGATGATCAGCTTCTGGATCTGCGACGTGCCCTCGTAAAGGGTTGTGACCCGCGCGTCGCGGAGATAGCGCTCGACCGGATGGTCGTCCACGTAGCCGGAGCCGCCGTGGACCTGGATGGCGTCGTTCGCGCATTCGATGGCCGACTCTGTCGCGTACAGCTTCGCGATCGAGGTCTCGAGCGTCGAGGGCTTTCCCTCGTCCTTGAGGATCCCCGCTCGCAAGACCAAAAGCCGGGCGGCATCGCGCTTGACGATCATGTCCGCGATCATCGCCTGGACGAGCTGGAAGCGCGCCAGCGGCACGCCGAACTGCTTTCGCTCTTTGGCGTATGAGACGGATGCCTCGACGCAGCCGTCGCAGATCCCAACGCAGCCGGCGGCGACCGAGTAGCGGCCCGAATCCAAGGCGGTCATCGCGACCTTGAACCCTTCGCCGACCTCGCCCATCAGGCAGTCCTCGGGCACCTCGACGCCGTCGAGGGCTATGGAAGCGGTGTCGGAGGCGCGGAGGCCCAGCTTGCCGTGGATCTCCTGGGTCTCAAAGCCCGCAGACTCGGTCGGCACGAGGAAGCACGCGAGCCCCTTGGGCCCCGAGCCCGGCTCGGTCTGGGCGAAGATCATCGCGACGTCGGCGTGGTTTCCGAGCGAGATCCACATCTTCTGCCCCGTGAGCCGCCAGCCCCCGTCCGTTTTCTCTGCGCGGGTGCGTAGGTTCGCCGCGTCTGAGCCGGTATCGGGCTCGGTCAGGCCGAAGCAGCCGAGGTGCTCGCCCGAGCACAGCTTCGGAAGCCAGCGCTGTTTTTGCTCTTCGGTGCCCCATCGCTCGATCGAACCGCAGACGAGCGAGGTCTGGACCGAGACGACCGTGCGCGCGGCTGAGTCGCCGCGGCCGATCTGCTCGACGATCAGGCCGTAGCTCACGTAGTCGAGCGCTCTACCTCCGTACTTCTCGGAGACCGGCGCACCCAGGTAGCCCATCTCGCCCAGCTTCATCGCGAGCTCGCGGTCGAACTTCTCGTCGCGGTCGTTTTGACGTGCGCGCTCGATGACCTCGCTGTCGACGAAATCGCGCGCGGTCTCTGAGATCAGCTTCTGCTCGTCGGAGAGGTCGAGATTCAAAGCGCCCCTCCCGCCGATGGAGCGCCCAGCTCAAGCTCAACGGCGCGCCGGAACGCTTCCTTCCCCTCCTTCGTGTGCGGCCCGGGCCATTCGAGCGCGCGGCCGTCGATCGCCGAGATGGGCTGCACCTCGCGGCCAGTCGAGGCCATGAACGCCTCCGAAGCAGCCTGGAAGTCCGACACGTCAAAGACGCCCTCGGTGACTTCGACGTCGCGAACCACGCGGTCGCGCGTGATCGAATCGAGGATGGGATTGTCGAGGGACGGTGTCTTGAGAACGCCGTCCGCGCCGGCCCAGAACACCGACGACGTGGGGGCCTCCAAGACGACCCCCTCCGGCGTGACGAAGATCGCCTCGTCGGCGCCCCGCTCCTTCGCGATGCGGGTCGCGTGCATGTTCGCGCCGTAGCTCAGCGACTTCACGCGGTCGAGGATTACGGTGGGCTGGTACGTGACGGTCGCGACCGACGCGGAGTCTGCGTAGGGGAATGGTTCTTCGATCAGGAGCAGTCTCCGGCCTCCCCGGGTCACGACGACGCGCAGATTAGCCTCGACCTCGCCCGCCTCTTCGAGGAGCGGCTCGAGCTCCGATTCGAGGGCCGCACGATCAACCGGCAGGCCGATCGACGCCGCGGAGCGCTCGAGGCGATCCCAGTGCTCGTCCATCGCGAACGGACGCCCTCGGTAGAGGCGGGCGACTTCGAAGACCCCGTCGCCGCGGTATAGGCCGTCATCGGGAAGGGGCAGGGTCGCTTCATGGGTGGGGCAGATCCGCCCATCCACGCTTGCCAGCTCACGCACGCCCATCGGCGGGCCACGCTACCGGACCGGCGCTGCAAGAAGCGGGGCTGGCCGGCCAGCCAATAGGCGTATGGAAAATGCATGAATGGGGTATGCCCTCTCCACAGAATTAGGTAGATCGATCATCCGGGGGCACGACCTTCCGGGGTTAGGGGTAATTCAGGCGTATGAGAAGAGATCAGGTGGCAGGACGCAAACGGCGCCTCGGCGTGGCCCTCGGCGGCCTCTTGCTGACGGCAGCCCTCGCCGCGCCGACCATCGCCAGCGCAGGGCTTCTTGGCGATGCCGTCGGAAACGCCCAAGACACCGTCGGGTCAACGGTCAACGGCGTGCTCGGCAACTCCGGAGGCGGGAGCAGCGGTGGAGCCACTGGTTCAAGCGGCTCGAGCGGCGTCCCGGCCCCCGCGCCCGTCGCGGGACCTACGCCTACGCCTCAGGACGCCACCGATACGCCCGAGCTTGACGGAACGGATCCCCACGGCGAGGGCGAGGTCGTCGAAACCACCATCGAGAATCCCCTGGGTGATCCCATCGGCGTCACCGTCGGCCAGTCGCGCGGCGAGCAGAACCCCGACGGGTCGTACCACGGTGTTGTCAACATTCTCGTTCTGGACAACCTTCCCCTCATCGGCGACCAGTCCATCGGAGTCGAGACGAACGAGGGCGAGACCGCTGAGAGCCCGATCGGGGCGATTAACGACTCGCTGGACCAGGTATGCACGGCGGCCGACGTGTGCCTGGCGTTGCTCGATTACAGGTCGAAGACGGGCAATAACGGGTCCAAGAACAGGTTCTCCGCCGCCCGTGCGAGCGTGCTGGGCGATGTCGTCGAGGCCGGGGTCGTCGAGTCCGACGGCAATATCTCCGACGACGGCGAGTGCCAGACCGCGGACAGCTCGTCGACGGCCACGAACGTTGGAGTCGCTGGCGATGCCATCAGTGCCGACGCCCTGGAGAGCTCATCCGAGTCAACTGCCTGCCAGGACGGCACGTCGACGGCGACGGGCGACTCCGAGGTCATCGACCTCGGCGCGCTCCAGTTGCTCGACCCGCTCAGCCTCATCGGTTGCGACCCGACCGCGGTCGACGACGACTTCGGAATCCCGCTCGTGGTTGAGGGAATCTGCAACGGCGACGACACCAACGGCACGCAGGCCGACGCGCCCTACAACACACGCACGGCGATCCAGATCGAGGTCCTTGGGGACGTCCTCGGCATCCTTGGCGTTCAGCTGGATCTCGATGGTTCGCCTTCCGAGTCGCTTGCTCGGCCCCCCGAGGAGGTCGACGAGTGCCCGGACCGCTCCAACCCGGACTGTCCGCCGATCGACGAGTGCCCGGACCCCACCAACCCGGACTGTCTGCCGAATCCGCCGAATCCCCATGATCTGCACAATTCCCATGGTCCCGCGGGACCCGACGGCCCGGGCGGCCCCTCGGCCTCGGCCTCGGCGTCCGGCGGGCGACAGCCTCCCCTTCACGGGCGCCGACGTCGGAACGCTCGGTCTGATCGGAGCGATCGTGATGGGATTGGGCCTCGGCCTGATGGCGCTGGCCGACCGCCGGCGCCAGGCTGGCGAAGATCAAAGCTAGGGATCCGCTCTGCCTGACAACGCAACGATCTGGCGCCGCCGCGTCGTCCTGATGCTGGTGGTGGGCCTGGTCATCGCAGTGCCGGTGACGCTGATCATCCGCGGCGACGACGGCCCCCCTCCGCCTGACCCGATCATCGCCGACCTGCCCAAACTGGGGCCGGTTGAGTTCGAGCGTGATCTCGGAATCAAGCTGCGCCTCCCCGAGGGATGGAAGTCCGAGCGTGAGGGCGAGGTGATCATGCTCCGAAGCGCCGATCGGCAGGCGCAAGTTGCGGTCTCGGCACCCGGCCCCGCAGAGGACTCCGAGCAGCTCCACGACGAGCTCCTCGGCGAGTTCGGAGACACCTACGAGGACGTAGAGGTCCCCCAGGAGAAAGAGAAGTCGCGAGTTGGCGGGCTCAAAGGCAAAGCGAGCACCATCGAGGCCGTCGATTCCGAAGAGCGAGACGTGGGCATCCTCGTGACGACGGCCGAAGGCAAGGAGAAGGCGTATCTCGTGGTCGCATACACGCCGCTCACCGATCCGACCACATCGACTCTCGAAGCCCAAACGCTCATCAACGAGCTCAAATTCGTCGACTGAGCGGGCTGACCGACCCCGGCCTAAGCGGCCGGGTTCTCGATCACGGTCGCTAAGCCTTGGCCGACGCCGACGCATAGGGCGGCGACCCCGTAGCGGAGGTTCTCGCGGCGGAGCTCCCGGACCAGGGTGCCGGCGAGGCGGGCTCCCGAGCAGCCAAGGGGATGCCCGATTGCGATCGCGCCGCCGTTCACATTCAGGCGGTCGAGGTCGATTCCCAGCTCTTGCTGGCAGGCCAGGACCTGGGCTGCGAACGCCTCGTTGATCTCGATCCGGTCGATCTCATCGAGCGTCAGGCCCGCCGCTTCGACCGCTTTGCGGATGGCCGGAATGGGGCCGACGCCCATGACCGCGGGATCGACGCCAGCGACGCCCGTTGCGACGATCCGTCCGAGCGGCTCCTTGCCGAGGGCCTCGGCGCCGCGCTCCGAAGCCATGACGAGGCAGGCTGCGCCGTCGTTGAGGGTCGAGGCGTTCCCGGCCGTCACGCTCCCTCCCTCGCGAAAGACCGGCTTAAGATTTGCGAGGCTCGCGAGAGACGCGTCCGGCCTGGGACCCTCATCCTCTTGGACCACGACGGGGTCTGACCCCTTCTTCGCGGGAGGCGCTTCGACTGGGATGATTTCGTCGCGAAAGACGCCCCGATCGCTCGCGGCGACGGCGCGCTGGTGGCTCCGGACCGCGAATTCATCCTGGTTCTCTCTCGAGATCTCATATCGCTCGGCGACGTTCTCAGCCGTCTCGCCCATGGACTCGGTTGAGTGCATTTCCTCCATCCGCGGGTTGACCAGGCGCCAGCCGAGCGCGGTGTCGTGCATCGTCTGCGGACCGCGGGGCAGGCTCTTCTCCGGCTTCGGCACAACCCATGGCGCGCGGCTCATGGACTCGGCGCCACCAGCAAGGTAGAGGTCGCCCTCACCGAGACGGATCGCGCGCGACGCTGCGTTTACCGCCTCGAGCCCCGAGGCGCAGAGGCGGTTCACCGTCACGCCGGGCACCTCGACCGGCAGGCCGGCGAGGAGGCTGCACATCCTCGCGGCGTCGCGGTTGTCTTCGCCCGACTGGTTCGCGGCGCCCCAGTAGACGTCTGTGAGGCGCTCGGGGTCGAGGCCGGAGCGCTCGACCGCAGCCTCGATCGCCGTGGCGCCGAGGTCGTCGGGGCGCACCCCGGCGAGCGCGCCGCCATACCGGCCAATCGGCGTCCGGACGGCTTCAACAATGAAGGCTTCTGGCACGGGCGTCTAACTTACGTGGCCGAGATCAATGATCCCCACCCGAACGCACGCCCAGAGCCGCACGGATACCGTCGCGGGATCGGGGCCGCGCTCCTCGCCTGTACTTCCAGTACAGGCTTCGTCCCACGTCCTCGCCCGGCTCGGTTCCGCACGGCCTGGGACGCACGTCGGACAGGGATCAGTGATCTAGTGGAGTTCATCCTCATCTCGTTCGGACTGGTTGCTGCGCTCGTCGTCGTACTCGTGCTCCTGGCTCGCGCTTACCCCGGCAGCGGCGCCGATCTCCTTGACTGGAAGCCGACGCGCTCGTATGAGACCGAGGCGATGCTGGAGCTCGACGACGTCCAGCAGATGATCGACGCGCAGAACGTCTACCGCAGGAAGCGCGGCGTGCCCGACCTCACCGAGGACGACGCCAACCGGATGGCCGAAGAGGACAACGCGCTGCGAGAGAAGGCGCGGGCGAGCTACGACGAGCGCCTCGACGAGCTCGAGGACGAGTTCGGCGTCTAGCCGGTGCGCTGAGACGGCGTGGCGCGAGCCTTGATCGTCGGCTGCGGCTGCCTCGGCACTGAGCTGGGGCAGCGCCTTGTGGACGGTGGGTGGGCGGTTCGGGGCACGTCCCGCACCGGCGAAGGCGCCGCGCGGATCGAGGACTCAGGACTCGAGGGCGTGGTCGCCGATCCGGATCGCGTGGGAGAGGTGCTCGAGCAGGTTGCGGACGTCGCGATCGTGATCTGGGCGCTGGCGGTCGCGAATGGCCCCAGCGCGGCAGATGTCAATGGCCCGCGGCTCGAGCGCATGCTCGAGCGCCTGGTTGACACGCCGGTGCGCGGGTTTGTGCTCGAAGCCCCTGATCAGGCGCACGAAGCCCTGAACCTCGTCGCAGCGGCTGAACGAACATGGAGAATCCCGGCCCGCGTGGTGAGCGCGCCACGCGAGTATCCACAAGAGTGGGTCGCGGCGATGGCCGATGCCGTGAACGGGCTCATAGCGGCGCCCGGCTGAGCGCCGAAGCTGGGTTACTTCTCGGTCGCCTTGGGAAAGTCGATGGGGCCCGGCGGCTTGTCGTCCTTTGCGTCGGCCCACGGGGCTTCCGGCCCTTCTCCCTCCGGCGGCGCCTTGTCGAGCTCATCCGTCAGAAGCTTTCCCCCGATCAAGAGACCCACGATGACCGCGAGCGCACCGCCGTAGACCGCGGCCTGCTTCGCCGGGGACGCGCCGTAGCGCTTGCCGCCGATCTGCCGGCGCTTGTCGAGCCCCATCGCGTCAACGTCGGAAATCTTGTCCAAGTCGAGCCGCTCTTCGGGCGGGACGTGCTCGAGCGTGGTGTGGGGGCCAATCGAGGGCGCGGTGATACCGGAGACGTTCTCCTCGTCGTCCTCTGAGGAGCCGCGCTCGCGCCAGGGCCGGTCTTCAACGGGCGTGTCGGCGTCTACACCTGAAGACTCCGAGTCCGAATCGGCGCCCTCGGCGGTCTCGTCGCCCGACTCGGCGGCGTCGTCCGAGCTCATCATCGCCGTCTGCTCCTCGGCGTCTTCGACTGCCTGGCGGAGCTCTTCCTTGTTCATCGAGCTGCGCCCGGTGAGCTCGAGCTCAGATGCCCGCTCGCGCAACTCCGCGACGGTCAGATCGTCAAGGTTCTTCTCGCTGCCCTCGGCCACGTCTTGGAACTCTAACCCGCCAAGCGGCTATCCGCCAGTCCCAACTGGGCCTGCGGGCGGCAGGCGTTCGATGAGCTCGCCGAGGATGCGCGCCGTCGCTCCCCAGATGAGGTGGTCGTCAGCGACGTAGGTGGGAGTGCGGATCGGCACTCCGCGGCGGACAAGCCGGCGCATCGCGAAGCCCTCGCGAAGCTTCTCGAGCTCAAACGCGAGGACGGTCTCGACCTCGGTGGGGCTCACGACCCATTCGAGACCGGCCTCGATCAGCCCGACGATCGGGTGGACCTTGTAGTTCGTGACGAAGGTGCCGATCGGCGGCAGCGCCCCGAGCACATCCACCGCATCCGGGTCGAGCCCGATCTCCTCGTGCGCCTCGCGGAGGGCGGTCTCGAGATAGCTCTCGCCCGCGTCTTGCCGGCCCCCGGGAAACGAGATTTCGCCGGCGTGCCGGCGGAGGTCGTGGCGGCGCTCGGTGAATACCAGCCCTGGATGCTCCGGCCAGCCGTACAGCGGGACGAGGACCGCCGCATCGACGCCGCCAGAAGCGTCCATCTCGGCCGCCTCCTCCAGGGGCAGGAGAGCTCTGGTCAACTTGGCCCGGGCGGCCTCTGGGCCCGGCCGCTCCTCCGCCGCGGCGCTCAGATGATCACCTGGACCGTGCCGCCGTCGACACCCCACGCGACGCCGCTCACGTATGAGGCGGCTTCCGAGCAAAGAAAGGCGATGACGGCGCCGATCTCCGCGGGCTCTGCCAATCGTCCGATGGGACGCGACGCGCCCGCCTCTTCGAGCGCTTCCTCGCGCGTACTTGCGCCAGACAGCTCCTGCGACTGGTCGAGGAGCCCTCCGGGCTCCATCCACATCTCCGAGGCGGTGGGGCCGGGGCAGACGGCGTTCACGAGGATTCCGTCCGAGGCGTGAGCCTGCGCAAAGACCTTCGAGAGCGAGAGCTGCGCCGCCTTGGCGACCGAGTACTCGGGCATATGGCCCGACGGCCGCTTGCCCGCCGTGGAAGAGACGTTCACGATGCGGCCCCAGCCCCGCTCCGCCATGCCCGGGATCGCCGCACGCATCAAGCGCATCGGCGCCATCACGTTGAGGTCCCACGCGGCCTGCCAATCCTCGTCGGGCACGTCCTCGAGCGCTCGCCACTTCGCCTGGCCGGCGTTGTTCACGACGACGTCCACCTGCCCGAAGCGCTCGGACGCGGAGCTGATGATCCGCTCGGCGGCACCGGGCGCGGTTACGTCAAGGGCGAGTGTGGCTGCCGCGCCCTCTCCGGCAGCCTGCGCCGCCTCGGCGGCTTCGGCCAGGTCGTCCTCGCCGCGCGCGACAAGAAGTACCGACGCGCCCTCGCGGCAAAGGCGCCCGGCAACGTCTCTTCCGATGCCGCGGCTCGCGCCCGTGACGATGCAGGCCTTGCCCTCGAGGCCGAGGTCCATCAGACTTCCGGCCGGACCCGGTCCTCGAGGATCGTGACCGTGACGTCTTCGGTGAGAGCCTTGTGCACCGGGCACTTGCCCGCAATCAAGCGCAGCTTCTCCATCTGCTCGTCCGAGAGCTGCGACGTGGGCTTCAGGGTGACGTCGAAACGAACCGGCGCGTAGCCCTCATAGGTCGTCTCGACGCTGACCTCCATCGCGCCGACGTCCCACCCCTTGCGCTCCGCGTACATCTCGACGGTAATCGCGGTGCAGGCGGCAAGCGATGCGGCGAGGAGACGGGTGGGGGAGGGTCCTTCGTCGGCGCCACCCGCGTCGGTGGGCTCGTCCACGATGATCGTGTGGCCGCCCTCGATCTCGACCTCGTGGGTGAAGCCCTCACGCCTGCGGGCGACGACGCGCACCGGTCAGCCCTTTCCGCGCCCGGCGAAGAGCTCGGGCTCGTCGACATCCGCGTAGCGGGCCATGGCGAAGAGGAGGTCCGAGGCGCGGTTGAGAAAGCGAAGGAGGTCCTCGGAAGCGAGCTCGCCCGCCTGATCGAGGGTGACGACGCGGCGCTCGGCGCGGCGCACGATGGTTCGCGCAACGTCGAGCTGCGCCGAAAGCGTCGTGCCGCCGGGCAGGACGAACTTCGGCGGCAGGTCGGTGCGCCCCATGTACTTGTCGATGAGCTGCTCGAGCTCCGTCGCCATCTCCGCCGTGACTCGGCTGACGCCGTCCTCGAGGCGCTCGGCGGCCTCGGGCGCCGTCGCCAGCTCCGCGCCGGCGATGAAGAGCTCGTCCTGGACTCTCAAGATGTCAGCGGCAAGCTCTGTGTCCTCTCCTGTGAGCGAGCGGGCGACGCCCAGGGCGGCGTTCGCCTCGTCGAGCGTTCCGTACGCGTCGGTGCGCCCGTCGTCCTTTGCGACCCGGCCCCCGTACCAGAGCGAGGTGGTGCCGTCGTCGCCCTTGCGGGTGTAGATCCGCGTCACGACGGCGAGGCTACTCCAGCGGGTTGAAGACGAGACCGGTGAGAAGCTTGGGGTAGAAGTAGGTCGACTTGGGCGGCATCGTCTCGCCCGCCGCGGCGACGGCGCGCACCTGCTCGACGGGCGTGGGGCGCATGAGAAAGACTGCATCGGCACCCGCGCCGAGACGCCCGATCGCCTCCTCGGCTGAGGCGGTATAAGCGATACCTCGCTTCGCTTCGACGTCCTCGGCCGACATCCCGAGAGCGCCGCGGAGTACGAGCGTCTCAAGGATCGCCGCGTCAAGCTGGCGGTAGTCCTCGGAATAGCTCCCGAGCTCCGAGTCCACCGCGGCGGTGTCCTTGAGGCGGAGGCGAAACCCGCGCCTGAAATGGGCGTCGGTGTAGCCGAAGACGCCGATCCCATCTTCGCCGGCGGGGTCGAGCCGGTCCAGCGGCACTTCCTCGATCTCGAAGTGCTCGCGAAGGACTGCCGCCAGCGCCTCCTGCTTGGCGGACTCGGAGAGATCGGTGAGGAGGCGGTGGTAGCCGAAGACCGTCAGTCCTGGGTCCTCGAGGGAGACGAGCGCCATCAGCGTGTAGCGGTGCTCGCCGTCGCCGCCGACCTGATCCGCGTAGGTGCGCGCGGTCTCGTAGCGGTGGTGTCCGTCGGCGATGAGGAGCTCGGAATCGGCCAGCGCTTGCCGGACGGCGTCGATCACCGCGGGATCGGCGATCCGCCAGACGCGGTTCACCGTGCCGTCCGCGTCGGTCGCCTCGCCCCACGGCTTCTCCACCGTCGCCGGTTCGAGGTGCGGCCAGGCGTCCCCCTCGTGAAGGGAGAAGATGGGGGAGAGGTTATGCCGGGTCGCCTGGGTCAGGCGCAGGCGGTCCTCCTTCGGCCCGGGCTGCGTTCGCTCGTGCGGGCGGACGAGACCGGGACCGTAATCCGTCACCCGCACACGGCAGAGGAACCCGCGGCGGGTGTGGCGAGAGCCGTCGGGCCCCTCGTACTCCTGCTCGAGCGCCCACAGCGCCTCTTCGCGATCGGCCGCAAGGACTCCCTGCAGGGTCCATGCCTCGAGCGTCTCAGCGGCGTGCTCGTAGGGGTCGCGGCCGGCGGGGGCTTCCGGGAGGTCGATCTCGACGACGTTGAACGGCGAGCGCTCGAGCAGGCCCTTGCGCATGTCGGCGTCGATCACGTCGTAGGGGGGCGCGACGACATCGCCGAGGGCGGATACGGAGTCGAGCGAGTAGTGGAGCGCGCGGAGCGGGCGGACGTCGGCCATGGGCGCGGCAGGTTATTTGGGCGCCCCCGCCGAACGTCCCACGCTAGGCGCTATAGCGCCCCGTGTTGGACGTTCGTGGCCGCTTTAGGCGAGGCGCCGGGTGAAGCTGGTCTCGAGCGACTCTTCCTCGGTCTCGCCCGGCTTCGTCTTCTCGAGGGTGAGCTCGGCCTTTCGGCCGTCAAGGTGGATCGTGCCCACCTGATTGTCGAAGAACGGGCCCTCGACGAAGCGCCAGCGCAGGTCGGGGTCCGGGACGCCGACGGCCTTCGCCAGCGCGCGCGTGATCGCCTCGGCCGGCTTGGTCGTTGCCAGCCGGATGATGCGCCGCTCCTTCGGGTTCAGAGGGTTCCGGAAGGGCGAGCAGACGGCTTGGTAGACCGCGCTCTTTACGCCGTCCGAGGGGCGAAACGCGATGTCGGCGAGGTAGGCGTGGTGGACGTCGCCCGAGAGGACGACCACGGTGGCGGGCGGCTCTCCGAACTCGCCCGAGCCGACCTTGCGAAGGAACTCGGTCATCTTCCCGAATGAGAAGCCGAAGGCCGACCAGTGATCGAAGTCGACCGCTCGTCGCATCTTCTCGCCGAGCTTGGAGGCGAACGAGCCCCAGGCCTTGCCCTCGGTGATCTTCTCGTTCCAGGCTTCGAGCCAGTGGAACGAGCGGGTGAGGAGGAAGGGGTCGGAGGCGCCGATGAGGATGTGGTCGAAATCCCCCCTTGCCTTGTCCCAGACCCATTCGCGCTCCTCGTCGTCGAAGATGGAACGGCGGTCCTTCTCAAGGACGCGCCCGCCGCGGTTGTCCATGACGATCACGCGCGTGCGGCAGAGGTCACGGTGAAAGCTCCACTTGATCCCGGTTCGATCGTGATGGGCGCGGCGCGCGTAGTCGAAGACCGCCTCGGTCGCGTCCTCGCGATTCTCCCGCACCCCGTTCCAGGTCCGGTCGTCTGAGAGCTCCGAGGGCGAAAGGTTCCCCATGTGCTGGTAGAGCCAGTACGTCGAAAAGCCCGCGATGAGGCGGACCTGCCACCACTCCTTCTTCTCCATCTCTTCGACCCAGGTACGCGAGATGTTCCAGTCGTCTGACATGTCGTGGTCGTCGATGACCATCGCCGTCGGGATCGTCGAGAAGAGCCAGCGGACGAGCGGATCGGTCCACGACTCGCGGTAGAGGTGCGTGTACTCCTCGAAGTCGAGCACTTCCTCGCCCGGCTCCTTCGAGATGTCTCGGCGCGAGCGGATGAACTCACGCGTCTTTGGCGAGCCTTCGTCGACGTAGACCTGGTCGCCGAGGAGGAGCAGGAGGTTCGGCCATCGCGAGTGCGGGTCGCGGATGAGCTCTTTGGCGAGCACGTGGAGTGCGTCGACCTCGCGACCCTCGTCGTGCTCATCCTGCGCGTGGGTGTGCGGTGGCTCGTGCGGCACGGCCATCCGGCAGGAGCCAAACGAGACGCGGACGTCCGTGTCCTCGTCAAGGGTGCGAATGCAGGGCGGGGGCAAGTCCGAGTCAGGCTCAGGCCAGGCGACGTCGCCGTCGAGCTTTACGTCGTACGCGTTCTCGGTGCCGGGCTCGAGGCCGGAGATGCAGACGAGCGCGTAGTGATGTCCTTCTACGCAGAACGTCGGCTCGGTGAAGCCGAGGATCTCGACCTCGCACGCCTCGTCCGTCTCAACCCAGACGGTCGCCTCGGTGTCGCTTGCGTAGCGCAGCATTGGGCCGACGATCACCTCGGGCATGGGAGGGTTCTACCCGAAAGCACCGGCGGCGATGCGGGCTGATGTAGGCGTTCGGGCTCGGGTAGTGTCCAGAACGATGGCCGAAGGAGCGGATTCCGCAACGGGGAAGTCGCCGGGAGGCGGTGACGAATCGAGCTCCGAGCGGATCAACCGAGAGGTAATCGAGCTGATCAACGAGCTCCGGGTCGCGCTGGTCGGCGTCCAGGTCCTATTCGCGTTCCTCCTCGCAGTGCCGTTCGCCCAAGGCTTTGCCGACGTGACGAGCTTTCAGAAAACGCTGTTCTTCGGCGTGCTTTGCGCGACCGCGATCGCATCCGCCCTCCTCGTAGCCCCCTCCGCATACCACCGCATCAACTTCCGAGCCAAGGACAAGGAGCAGATGCTCCGCACATCGAACGGTCTTGCCATCGCCGGTCTTTTCTTTGTGGGCGTCTCGATCGTCGGCGCGGTGGCTTTGATCGCGGACTTCATCTATGGCTCGACAACCGCACTCATCTCCGCCGCGATTGGCGCAGTGGTCTTCTTGAGCCTCTGGTTCATCCTCCCGGTCGTCCGCCGGGACCCGGAGCAGACGCCGGACTAGGCGGCGAAGTCCCTTTCGGAACCGGGAGCAATGCCGCCAGACATCGGGGTGCCCGGATTTGAACCGGGGACCTCCTGCTCCCAAAGCAGGCGCGCTACCAAGCTGCGCCACACCCCGAGGCAGCCAAGTCTAGGCAAGCTGCGTTCTGAGGCAATCTGGGCCCAGGGGTGGTCTCGAATTACCCCTGTCGCTCCGGTGAGCTTCACGATCCGGCGTTCCGGGTAGTCGCGCAGCGAACGACGAACACGGAGGTACTGAACATGGTTGACTTCAAGAAGCTGAGCGATCGCGCCAAGGACCTGGCCGAGAAGCGAGGTGGGACGGACGCGCTCAAGCAAGACGCCGCGGAGCTCCGCGAGATTGCAAAGGGAAAGGGCAGTCTCTCCGAAAAGGCGAAGGCTGCTGCCGAGGCACTGAAGGAGTCCGGGGCCAAGGATCCGGCGCAGCCGGCTGCCGATGCAGGCCCTGTCGCCGATACCTCCCCGAAGCCCGACCCCAAGGCTCCGTAGGGCTACCTTCTGCCCCTGAGCCCCCGTAGCTCAGCTGGATAGAGCGCCGGCCTTCTAAGCCGGATGTCGCAAGTTCGAATCTTGCCGGGGGCGTAGCGTCACCGCCGCTGGCCTCGAAGCACGCTCAGGGCGACGAGATACGAGACCACTCCCGCGATGAAGGCAAGGCCCGCGATCTGCTCGATCATGACCAGGCTGCGCGCGAACGGCTCGACCGGAACGACGTCGCTCAACCCGGTGCTCGAAAGTACGGTGAAGCTCAAGAACAGAAGCTCCATCCACGTCCGGTCGCCGGCAGCATCGACCGCGGCGGTGAAGCTGCCCGGCTCGATCGCCTGGCAGACGGTGAAGGTATAGGCGAAAGCCCAAGCGACCAGGGTGAAGATCGCTCCGACCGCGAACAGCTCGTCCCGCGTGACGATGTGGTCCGCCACGATCTGCCTGATCAGAGCACCGGCGGCGTAGAAGTAAAGGATCGCCTCGAGTGCCGACGAGTAAGGCAGGAGGTCGCTGTCGCCAGTCACCGCCTGGATCAGAAGCAGGACCGTGGCCGGGAAGGCGACCAGCACCGCCACCCACGTCAGGCTTGGCGTCGCCCGGACCGCAAGCACGACCAGTCCGAGGATCGCGATGCCGAACAAGCTGAAGAGCGCGCGGCCGACGTCGCTTCCTTCCATGAACGGATAGAGCAGAACCCCCGCGAGCTGACCCGCCAGAAGCACCGCGGACGGTTCCCGCCGCACGAAGGACCACATGATCCGGATCGTAAGCGCGGCCTCGGATCGCATCGCCGCCAATCAAGCTAAATTGGAACCCCTCGGTGGGCGTAGCTCAGTTGGTAGAGCCCCTGGTTGTGGTCCAGGTGGTCGGGGGTTCGAGTCCCCTCGCTCACCCTCGGGGAGACCTTCGCTGTGGTCGCCGGATAACCGGGTACGGGGTCTCGTCGCGAGCGGTACAGTGGGACCTCGCGATCCCAGGATGTGACGGGCTTGAAGCGGGCGAGGGAGAGGTAAGCCGAGACGTGTTCAGCGCGAGGAGTTTTGCGAGGGTAAGCCTGCCCGTGCTTGTCGCGATCTGCGCCTCTCCGGCAGGAGCGCAGGCGGCGCTGAATCCGAGCCATGGTGCGGCGGGAGGCGACACCTGCAATGTCATCGAAGGCGAGCGCGGGGACGACAAGCTGGAGGGCACGGAGGGCCCGGACTGCATCCGCGGCCGCGGCGGCGATGACCGGATCAAGGGCCGCGCCGGCGATGATGTGATCGGCGGTGGCGGCGGCAGGGACCGCGTTTGGGCTGGCAGGGGTGACGACCTGATCCGCGTGCGAGGCAAGGGGAAGGACGTGGTCGATTGCGGCGGCGGCGACGACACGGCCCACGTGGGCCACGTGGACCAAGTCACCAACTGCGAGACCGTGAATCCCGATCCGCCTCCCACCGAGCCGGATCTCGAAGCGGGTGCGGCGACGGCCGACATCACCCCGCCGGTGGGAACTCCGATGTTCGCCTACACCGCCCGCTCGCGGACGATGGACCCGGACCCCCTCACCAACCCAGAGGCGGCGATCCAGGTGATCTCCGACGCCGACGATGACTTTTACGCCAAGACCTTCGAGCCCAGCGAGGGAATTCACACCCGTGTCCGCGCCAGCGCCATCGTGTTCGAGAGCAAGGGCGAGAAGTTTGCCCTCGTGCAAGCCGACCTCGGGGGCGTTCCTTACGCGCTCGTCCAGGAGGTGCTTGAGCAGATCGCCCCGACCGGGATCGACGGCGAGCACTTGCTGCTTTCGGCGACTCACTCCCACTCATCCACGGGGCCCATCTGGCCGGCCGACAGCGGCGGCTACAACCTGCTGGGGGGCGACTTCTTCGACCCGCGTGTCTTCCAGCTCACAGCCGACGGCATCGCGGAGGCGATCGTCACCGCAGACGGCCGCCTCGAGCCGGCGGAGGCGGGAATGGGCTCGGTCGAGCTCCGCGGCGCGTCCAACAACCGCGACTTCGAGCCGTTCACGTTGAACGAGGAGGTCCTGGGGCTAACCGAGGCCGAGGCTCGCGAGGCGTCGTTGAACCGGGAGGTCACGGTCCTCCGCATCGACGGGCTCGATGGCGATCCCATCGGGCTTTGGTCGAACTTCGCCGTCCACCAGACCTCGTTCGGCGCTCAGAACCTGCTGATCTCGGGCGACAACGCGGCGACGACCGAGCGCATCGTCGAGCGGCGAGTTGCGCGGGAGTCGGGACTCGACGCGCCCGTACCCGGCCCGCCGGGAGCGGAGCCTGGGCCGGTGCTGGCGTGGACCACCGGGGCGCAGGGCGACGTCTCGCCGGACGGGAGCTCGACGAACCCTGACGGGATCTCCGACCCGGCGCTTCCGCCAGGTCGTCAGTCCGAGACCCTCGAGTGGGCAAACGGCTCCGCGGCCGGAGCCAACCTTGCGGGCCGTAAGGTCGCCGAAGGCGTCCTCGAAGCTTGGCGGGAGGCGGAGGCCAACCTCGATGAATCGCCCGTCATCGGCTCGCGCCAGACGTTCGCCACGTTCGACGGCGACCTCGTCGACGGTGAGCCGGTGGGGCCCCTGGAAGCGCTCGGCGCCGGCGGCATCGTCGCCGACGATGGCACCTGCGCTCCGGTTGACATCCCCGGGCAGGGAATGAAGCAGCCGATCATCGCCGGGGTAGGTCTCATTCCCCAGACTTCGCCCGTCTCGCTGTGGCGGATCGGGTCGCTTGCGATCGCCTCCTATCCGTTCGAGATCACCACTCAGATGGGCAGACGCATCGCCGGTGAGGTCGAGGGCGCGGCCGGTGGCGACGTCGACGCCGCGGTCATCGCCGGCCTGACCAACGGCTACCAGTCGTACACCGCGACACCGGAGGAGTACGACGCCTGCCATTACGAGGGCAGCTTCACCCTCTTCGGCCGCCAACAGGGGCCGTTCCTCAAGCAGATCGCGGCTTCGCTAGCCCCGGCCGTCTTCGACGATGCGCCCGCGCCACCCTCGGACCTCGAGCCACCGCCCACGGCCGTCGGCACCGGCCCGGCGCCGACGGCTACTGCGACGCCGGACGCGGGCGACCCTGTCACTCAGCCGCCGCCGACCGTCAGCCGAAACGCGCAGGCGACCTTCTCGTGGCTCGGCGGCGACCCGGGCACCGTCGACGCTCCCCGCGGCGAAACGCTGATTCGCCTCGAGCGACTCGCCGGTGACGAGTGGCGGCTCGTCGGCACCGAGGACGGACCCCGAGACACGACGTCCTTCGACCAGGCAACCGACGCCTGGACCGAGACCTGGCAGTTCTCCGCATGTGATCCGCTTGGGACCTACCGCTTCCGGGTGACCGGCCGGGCGGTCCGCAGCACAGGGGCCGCACCGGAGGATTACTCCGTCACGTCGGACTCGTTTGAGCTCGGCCCGACGTCACCTATCGAGATAGTCCAATCCGGTGTGGATGGAACGACGGCTCGCGTCATCGCCCGCTACCCGAACCCCGGCGATCCGTTGGTCGCGCTACCTCGTCGCGTCCGCGACGGTACGGCGACGATCACGCTCACAAGCGGTGCGCAGGTCACCGCGACGCCCGACGCCAACCGGCTTGGCTTCGAAGCCCAGGTACCCGCCGACTCGACAGTTCAGAGCGTCTCGGTTACCGACGGCTGCGGTAACTCGAGCTGAAGTCGCGCCCGCCGGTTCACCGCCTCGACGGCTCGCGGGAGCAGGTGGTCCCTAAGGCTGCGGGACGATCCTGATGTACGGGCGGGGCGATTCCCAGCCGTCGGGGTAGCGCTCCTTCGCCTCGTCGTCTGAGACCGACCCCGCAATGATCACGTCGTCGCCCGGCTCCCACTGCGCGGGAGTCGCGACCTGCTTCTCGGCCGTGAGTTGCAACGAGTCGAGCACGCGCAGCACCTCGTCGAAGTTGCGCCCGGTCGTCATCGGATAGACGAGGATGAGCTTGATCTTCTTGTCTGGCCCGACAACGAAGACGTTGCGAAGCGTCGCGTTTTGAGCGGGGGTGCGCTCGGTCGGGTCGCCCTCCGTATCGGCTGGCAGCATCCCGTAGAGCTTCGCGACCTCGTACTTCGAGTCGGCGATCAGGGGGTAGTTGACCTCGGCGCCCTGAGTATCGGCGATGTCCTCGGCCCACTTCTCGTGGTTCTCGAGAGGATCGACCGAAAGGCCGATGATCTTCGTGTTGCGCTTGTCGAACTCGGGCTTGATCGAGGCCATGTAGCCGAGCTCAGTCGTGCAGACGGGCGTGAAGTTGCGCGGGTGGGAGAACATGACCGCCCAGCCGTCGCCGATCCAATCGTGAAAGCTGATCGGCCCCTCGGTCGTCTCCGCTTCGAAGTCGGGGGCGGTGTCGCCGATGGTGAGCGCCATGTTGTCCTCCTTGAGGTCTAAATACTTAAAACTCGATCAGGATTCCAGTGTAGCGATCCATCAGGCACGAGCGGTGCTAAGCAAAGAGCTCGACGTTACGCTCGCGGGATGAGGGATCCCCTCGGGTTAAACGAGCGCTTCTTCGCCTGGTACTACCCGAAGGTCGTCGGCCTCGCCGAGCGCTCAGGGCAGGCCGAGACCAGGCGTGACCTTCTCTCTCAGGCGTCGGGCAGAACGCTCGAGATCGGGGCCGGCAGCGGGTTCAATCTCCCCCACTACACGGACCGCGTGACCGAGCTCGTGATATCCGAACCGAGTCCGCATATGCGCGAACACCTGCGAGAGCGGCTCGAGGCAGACCCGCCGCCCGTCGGCTCGTGGGAGCTGGCCGATGCGAGCGCCGAGATCCTGCCTTTTGAAGATGCGTCGTTCGACACGGTCACCGGCGGGTTCATCATGTGCTCGATTCCCGATCCAACCGCAGCTCTCGCCGAGATCGCGCGCGTGCTTCGCCCAGGCGGCCGGTACATCTTCCTCGAGCACGTCCACGCCGGCGAGGGGACGATGCTGGGCCGCTTTCAGGACGCGATTGAGGTTCCGCACCGCTACATCGCTGCGGGCTGCCACCCGAACCGGCGAACCTGGGAGACGATTGCCGAGTCTGAGCTCGAGATCGAGCGGCTCGAGCGCGGCAAGCAGCCCATGGCGCCGCCAAGCGTCCGGCCGACCATCCTCGGGTCGGCCGTCCGCCCCGCAGCCTGACGGCTACGCGCTCGCGGTCGCTCCCGCTTGGGCGACCTCGTGCTCGCCTTCGGCGAACTCCTCGACGAGCTTCGCACAGAACGCCGGCAGGTCGTCCGGGTTGCGGCTCGTCACGAGCCCCTCGTCAACCACGACCTCCTCGTCCACGACCTCGCCGCCGGCGTTGCGGATATCGGTTCGGATCGAGGGATAGGAGGTCAGCGTCCGCCCCTGGACGAGATCGGCTTCGATCAGCGTCTGTGGGCCGTGGCAGATCGCCCCGACCGGCTTCCCTGTCTTGAAGAAGTCCTGGAGGAAGGAGATCACGTCGTCGGATTCCCTGAGGTTGTCCGGGTTGATCGTGCCGCCCGGCAGGATGACGCCGTCGTAGTCGTCGACGTTCGCATCGCCGATCACCGTGTCGACCTCGAATGTGTCGCCCTTGTTGATGTCCTCGTTCATCGCCTGGATCTCGCCCTCCTCGAGCGAGATCAGCTCGGTTTCGGCACCTGCGTCCTCGACCGCCTGGCGCGGCTCTTCGAGCTCCACCTGCTCGACGCCGTCCGCGGCGATGATCGCGATCTTCTTTCCGTCCAGTTCGTTGGCCATGACGCTCCTTTCGGTCGATTACAGCTCCGAGTCAGATGCCCGAAGCCCGCGGCATTAATCCGCTTTCGAGGAAGCCCGGCCGGGTGGCTTTAGCACGGAAAGGACCGGGCTGCTAGCGGCTCGCGCGCCAGATCGCGGCAGCGGATATCGCGCCCGCGACCACCAGGATGCCCGCGGCCAGGAGGCCCGCCCGCGCCTCCTCCTCGTGCATGACGGCGCCGCTCTTGCCTGCCGACATAACGGAGCCGAACGACGCCGCCGACATCGCCGAGCCGAACGAAGCCGCAGAGGCGACCGAGAGCGCCGACGCGGCCGAGCCGACCGAGCCGATGGAGAGGACCGAGCCCACGGAGCCGATCGAGAGCAGCGAACCTTTCGAGGCGATCGAGAGGTAGGAGTCCTCGCACCAGAGGCTGAGCGCCGAATCGTTGCCCATCGGCCGCAGTTTCTCACGCCTGCGCATCTCGGCACACCCCCGCCACGCTTCCCGCACACGCAGCGCACCTGACAGCCGGGTTCGTTCGCGCCGGCGGCCCGTAACCGAACCTTCACCCCGCGAGGGCGTCTGCGCGATAATGCTTGGCACGTGACGGAGGGGATCGACAGACGGGAGTTTTTGCAGGGTGCGGCTGGGCTGGCGCTTGGCGCAGCGGCGGCGACGCAGCTGCCCTCGCACGCGACGGCTGCGGGCAAGGCCGCGCTCCGCCCGGTCCGCGGCGGCGCGTTTCGCCAAGGGGTCGCCTCGGGACAGCCAACTCACCGCTCGATGACGCTCTGGACGAAGCTCTCGGACGTGGAGCGCCAGGGCTCGCTCATTCTTGAGGTCGCCAAGGACCCCGGCTTCGACCGCGTGGTCGAGCGCCGCAAGGTCCAGGCGAGAAAGCAGTCCGGCCACGCAGTGAAGACGCGGGTCACCGGACTCGACCCGCACGAGCGCTACTTCTACCGCTTCGAGGCGAACGGGAGAAGCTCCCGCGTTGGTGAGTTTCGCACGCTGCCGCCGCCCGGCTCGCGCGAGCCCGTCAGGATCGGCCTCTTCTCGTGCCAGGACTACGTCGCCGGCTACTACACCGCCCATCGCGGCCTCGTGCGCGAGGATCTCGACCTGGTCGTCTGCCTGGGCGACTACATCTACGAGCGCCAGTACTACGAGCCGCAGCGCCCCGACACGACCGGCGCAAACGGCGACGGCGAGGTCCAGACCCTTGCGGAGTATCGCGACAAGTACGCGCTCTACCACTCGGACAGACATCTCCAGAAGCTCCGCGCCCGCGTGCCTCTGGCAGCGATCTGGGACGACCACGAAGTTGAGGACAACTACGCGGACGAGCAGCCCGGCAAGGCCACCCTCGACCCCCGGATCCCCTTCCTCAAGCGCCGTAAGAACGGCTACCGCGCATACTTCGAGCACATGCCGTTCGCGCCGGCGGGCCACCGAAAGCCCGGCGACCGCTTTCGCATCTACCGCTCGATCAAGCTCGGGCAAACCGCCGAGCTCCTTCTCCTCGACCAGCGCCAGTACCGCGACGAGCAGCCATGCGGGGACACGATTCCTCCCACACCGCCCTGCACGGACGCGGAGCGAAACGATCCGTCGCGCACCTATCTCGGCACCGAACAGATGGCCTGGCTCAAGCGCCGTCTTCGCGCTTCGACCGCGACCTGGAAGCTGGTCGGAAACCAGGCGATGATCATGGCCTTCGACGTACCGGCCACCCAGCCGATCAACGTCGACCAATGGGATGGCTATGGCGCCAATCGGGCCGAGCTCATGGCCCACATCGCCCAGCACGAGATCGAGAACGTCTCGTTTCTGACCGGCGACATCCACACGTTCTTTGCCGGTCAGGTCTCTGAGACCGGGCGGCAGTCGGCGCCCGGAGTTCCTGCCTCTCTTGCGACCGAGTTCGTCGCCGGCTCAGCGACTTCCCTTGGCATTCCGGAGACGATCAACGCGACGACCGGGGTGCCGCTACCACCCGCCATCCAGGCGCTGATCGCAGATTCGGCCGCCCTCAGAGGGAACAATCCTCACTTCGCCTACTCGAATACGGAGCGACGGGGTTACGGCGTGGTGAAGGCGAGCGGGGACAAGCTCGAGGTCGAGTACCGCTCGCCGGTTACGACGCTCGAGCCGAAGTCGCAAGTCGAGACGCTTCAGGCCTTCGAGGTCGCCGCCGGCGTTCCGGAGGTGCAGCTCGCGTGACCGAGCCGCTCGATGGTCGTCTGAGCCGGCGCGAGCTGGTCGGGACCGGCGTCACGGCCGCGGGCCTGCTCGCGCTCGGCCCCGAGTTCTGGGAGGCCTTGGCGCGCCCAGCGAAACGCGGCAAGAGCCCCTACGGGAAGATTGGTGCGCCGGACTCGAACGGCCTTCGCTTGCCCGACGGCTTCACCTCGCGCGTCATCGCCGAGGGCCTCAAACCGGTCGCCGGCACCGGATACGTCTGGCACATGTTCCCCGATGGCGGCGCCACTTATAAGACCGGGGACGGCGGCTGGATCCTCGTCTCGAACTCCGAGGTGCCGACGCCGATCGACCTGCCGATCGATCCACCGATCGGCAATCCGGGCGAGGGGGGCGCGTCGGCGATTCGCTTCGATCGCGACGGCGAGATCGTCGACGCCTATCGCATCCTTTCGGGCACGACCTCGAACTGCGCCGGCGGTCCGACACCTTGGGGAACCTGGCTCTCATGCGAGGAGACCGAGACGGGGCAGGTGTGGGAATGCGATCCGACCGGCGAGACCGAGGCGGTTGTGCATCCAGGGCTCGGAAGCTTCAAGCACGAGGCTGCGTGCATCGATCGCCGGACCGGGTTTGCCTATCTATCAGAGGACGAAGGCGAGGGGTGCTTCTATCGCTTCCGTCCCAAGGAGCGTGGCGACCTTTCGAGGGGCCGGCTCGAGGTGGCGATAGTGGGCGAGCGCGGCAAGGTCGACTGGAACCGCGTGCCCGACCCTTCGGCGGCGTCTGCGCCTACCCGCGATCAGGTCCCCGGCGCCACGCGGTTCGAGCGCGGCGAGGGCATCTGGTACGACTCGGGCACGGTCTACCTGGCGACGACCGGCGACAGCCGGATCTGGGCCTACTCGACGCGGCAGGAGCGGATCAAGGTGCTCTACGACCCCGCGAGGATCGAGAATCCGCCGCTCACCGACGTCGACAACGTCACGGTCGCGAAGCGCTCAGGCGACCTCTACGTGTGCGAGGACAACGGCGGCGAGGACCCGTTCGACATTGCGATCATCACACCGCAGCGCGCCGATGGGTTGGGAACCAGGCCTGCCCCCAGGGTCGCGCGCTTCATGAAGCTCACCGGCCCGCAACACGGCGACCCGTCGACCGAGGCGGTCTCCGAGGTCGCGGGCGTCTGCTTCAACCCGCGCGAAGACCGCCTCTACTTCTCCTCTCAGCGAGCCTTCGGGGCCGGCGTCACGTACGAGGTGACCGGGCCCTTCAGGCGCTCGCCTACTTCCTGACCGTGATCCCTTTCGCGCACTGAACCTCGAGATACGCGCCCGCGTTCGCGCTGTTGGAGTTGCTGACGTCTTCGATGCCCACGTAGTACGTGCGCGGCGCTGACTCCAGATTGGTGGGATTCAGCTGGGACATGTAGATGAGGTCGATCCCCTGCTCGGTCGCGGCGCCGCCGTCGATCGCGCTCCCGGCAGTGCGTGGGCACCGCGGTCCGAAGACCGGGTCGTCGCGGTTCTCCGGGACCACCTTGTTCTGGACGTAAAAGGTCTGGACCACCTGACCGCCGGCACCCCGCACGGCTGGGCCCGCCTTCTCCGTCGCGACCGGCTTTGCCACGATCGTCCGCTCCAGATCGCGCGAATCGCCGCCGCCCGCAATCGCCATGCCACCGAATGCCGCCGCCGCGGCTATCGCTGCGACGCCTCCGCCTGCCAACAACCTTTTCTTCACCGCTGTCCCTTTCTTTCTCACGCTTTGCGCTTCTTGTTCGTTTCAAGATACGAAGATGGAAGAAATGTCGCGCCGGCCATTCCACGCCTTCCTCGACGAGCACCGCACCCAGGTGCTCGCGTACCTGCGGGCGATGGTTGGGCCGAGCGACGCCGACGACTGCTTTCAGGAGACCTTCATGGCCGCTCTCAGGAGCTACGAGAGACTTGACGGGCAGAACCCACGGGCGTGGGTGATGACGATCGCGCGCAACAAGGCGATCGATCACCACCGCGCGGCGGGCAGGCGACCCGTGCCCAAGGGCGAAGACCTGCCGGACGTGCCCGCTCCCGAGCGGGCCGCGCCGGATCCGGAGCTCTGGGGGGTCGTCGCCCGGCTTCCGGATCGCCAGCGCGAGGCGGTCGGACTTCGCTTTGCGGCAGATTTGCGCTATCGAGAGATCGCGCTGGCCATGGACACGTCCGAGGAGGCCGCGCGCCGGAACGTCCACGAGGGGCTAAAGAAGCTCCGTGAACGGGTCTCAAAGGAGGAGCGATGACCGAAAGGCGTCGGGCTACGGGCCCAAAGCAGGGCGTCGAAGCCGAGCTCGAGAGGCAGCTGCGCCAGGGCGCCGCGCCCGGCGACTCCGCCGAGCTCGCGCGCCGCTTTGCCGAGCTTGCCGCCGAGAGCGGTGAGGCTGAGGTCGCGTTCGCGAGGGTCGACACCCCGGTCGGCACCACGTCGGTCGCCTCCACTCAACGCGGGATCGTCTCGGTCGGTCTGCCCAATCAGCCGCTCGATGACTTCGTCGAGCGCCTTGCGGCGGAGATCTCGCCGCGGATCGTCGAGGCCCCGGGAAAGCTCGACGAGGCGCGCCGCGAGCTCGACGAGTACTTCGCAGGCAATCGCGAGAAGTTCGACCTGGCCCTGGACTGGACCCTGGTCCCAGGCGGCTTCTACGGCAAGGTGCTGAAGGTCACCGCGAAGCTTCACTACGGCGAGGTGATGACCTACGGCGACGTCGCTCGCGAAGCCGGCAACCCGCGAGCCCATCGGGCGGCGGGCACCGCCGTCGGCATCAACCCGCTACCGATCGTCGTCCCGTGCCACCGCGTCGTCCGCGCGGGCGGGGGATACCCCGGCAACTACGGCGGCGGGCCAGAGCTCAAGCGCTGGCTGCTCGAGCTGGAGGGCTCGCGATAGCCCAAGCCCTTGACAAAGTGCCAGGCACCGGTCACGGTGCCTGGCACCCCCGTGCCTGCGGTTTGCTTGACATCAACTTGACAGTCAAGTAGGCTGTCAAGGATGATCGATGAGAACCTCACCAAGCGCCAGCACGAGATCCTCGAACGGCTCGAGCAGGACATTCCCGTCAAGAAGATTGCGACCGACCTCGGCGTCTCGCGAAACGCGGTCTACCTCCAGATCGAGCGCCTTCGCGAGCGCGGGGTGCTTCCGCGCGACTACACGCCGTCGGGACAGCCCCCTCGTACCCAGCCGCCCGTGCCCATGCCGGGGCTCGAGCTGGGAGCGCCAGTCCCGGCTCCGGGTTTCGGACCGGGCTCGCTGACTTCCATGCGCTCGGAGCTCGCCGAGCTCCGACGGCCGGCCAAGGACACCCCAGCCCCGGCCGAGTACGCCCGAACGATCGAATCCGCCGCGGCTCGAAACGACGCGGTCGCGCTCGCTTACGAGCTCGGCCGCCTCGATGCGACGGAGGCCGAAGAGCTCGCAACCGGGCTCGTCGAGTCGGCTCTCGAGCGACTCGGACACCTCCCGACCGCCAACTAATGGATAATCGCTCCGTTCTTACTCTCGAAGGAGAAATCACAAGATGACTGCAGTCTTGATCGCGGTCGGCGTCCTCATCGTTTTGGCGCTGATCTACATCCTCATTCGCAACTCGATGATCGGCTCGCGAAACCGCGTTGACGAGTCGTGGTCGGGTATCGACGTTCAGCTCAAGCGGCGCCACGACCTGGTCCCGAACCTGGTCGAGACGGTCAAGGGATACGCGACGCACGAGCGCGAGACGTTCCAGAAGGTCACCGAAGCGCGCGCCCAGGCCATGCAGGCTCAAGGGCCGGCCGAGTCGAGCGCAGCCGAAGGCCTCCTCAACGCCGCGCTGACGGATCTGCGCGCCGTCGCCGAGCAGTACCCCGACCTTCGCGCGACCGAGAACTTCCAGCAGCTTTCGCGGAACCTCTCGGAGCTCGAGGACGAGATCCAGGCCTCGCGCCGCATCTACAACTCGAACGTTCAGGCCTACAACACGAAGATCCAGATCTTCCCGAACTCGATCGTCGCCTCGACCGGCGGCTTCACCCAGCGCGAGTTCTTCGAGATCACGAACGCAGCCGAGCGCGAGCCCGTCCAGGTCTCGTTCTAGCCGGAGCGGCGGGCACCGGATCGGTGGAGGAGCACGCACCCGAATTCCTCGCCGGTCCGGGTCTTGCGCGCGAGGCGTACGAGTTCGCCCGTGACGCGCACGAGGGACAAGCGCGAAAGGGCGATGGCTCCCCGTATATAGACCATCCTGTCGAGCTTGCCAGGATCCTCCACCGCGCCGGTCACGACGACGAGGAGCTCCTGGCCGCCACGTTCCTCCACGACGTCGTCGAGGACACCGATACGACGCTTGATGAGATCGAGGACGGCTTCGGCAAGGGCGTACGAGACTTGGTCGACGCGATGTCCGAGGACAAGGATGTCGAGCCGTGGCAGGCAAAGAAAGAACAGCACCGCGACGACGTCGAGGCGGCGGGCGGCGACGCGGTCCTCATCTATGCCGCCGACAAGATCGCCAATCTTCGCGACATGCGCACCCTCTACGCGAACATCGGCGAAGGCGCCGCCTCGCGGTTCAACGCGCCGCTCGATGTTCGCCTCCGGGTCTGGCGCGGCGACCTTGAGATGATCGAGCGCGTGCATCCCGGCCTCGACCTCGCCGCCCAGCTGCGCGCTGAGCTCGGCGCATTCGAGGCCGACCGAGACTCGACGGCGTGATCGTCGACTGCGCCCACTACGCCGACGGGCGACGCCAGCACGAGGCTCCGATCGAGATTGACGAAGCGGCCGCGCTCTGTGGCGACGGAAAGGACGGATTCGCCTGGGTTGGGCTCAAGGAGCCGAGCGCGCAGGAGCTCGACCGCGTTGGCAAGGCGTTCGGTCTTCACGCACTCGCGCTCGAGGATGCGATGAAGGCCCACCAGCGCCCGAAGCTCGAGGACTACGGGGACTCGCTCTTCATCGTGCTTCGCACGGCGCGTTACGACGACGCCGCCGAAGAGGTCGAGTTCGGCGAGATTCACCTCTTCGTGGGCTCGAGCTACGTGATCGCGGTCCGCCACGGCGAGGCGTCCGAGCTCGGCCCCGCGCGCCGCCGGCTAGAGGAGCGCGACGATCTGCTCAGCAGCGGGCCGGGAGCCGTCGTCTGGGCGATCGTGGACAAGGTCGTCGACGACTACGCGCCGGTCGTGGCAGGCATCGACAACGACATCGAGGAGGTCGAGGACGAGATCTTCGGGCACCGGTCCGACTCGACCCAGCGGATTTACTTCCTCAAGCGAGAGGTCATCGAGTTCCACCGTGCCGTTCGCCCGCTGCTCGCGCCGCTCGAAGGTCTTCAATACGGCGCCCAGCCTGGCGTGAGCGAGGAGCTCCGGCGCTTCTTTCGCGACGTCCACGATCACGCGCGCCGGGTCGACGAGCAGGTTGCCGGCCAGCGGGAGCTGCTCACCTCGATTCTCGAGGCCAACCTCGCCCTCCTCGGCGTGCAGCAGAACGAGGTCGTGAGGGCGATCTCGGCCTGGGCGGCCATCATCGCCGTCCCGACCTTCCTCGCTTCCATTTGGGGGATGAACTTCGAGCACATGCCGGAGCTCACGGAGACCTGGGGCTACCCGGCTGCCCTGGCACTGATGGCGGTGGCGATCGTCGGCCTCTACCGCTTCTTCAAGCGAATCGACTGGCTCTAGCTGACTAGGCCTACGAGCTGCCGTCGTCTGGGTTCGGCTTGCCGGCTCGGATCGCCTCGAGCTGAGCCGCGACCGCCAGGCCGCCGAATAGCGCTAGCGAGGTCAAGAGCGCCCAAAGCATCAGGCCGATGAAGCCGGCGAGCGGCCCGTAGGTTTCGCCGAAGTCCTTCGAGACCTCCAGATACGCGGCGAGGATCCCGGTGAACGCGAACCACAGGAGCACGGAGAGTCCCGAGCCGAAGGCGAGCCAAGTCGGCTCGGGCTGGGAGCGGTTGGGCGACTTCTCGAACATCAGGGCGGTTGCGGCGATCACGAGCGCCGCGCCGAGCGGCCAGCGGCCGATCGACCAGATCGTCCCCAGCGCGTCGCTCCAGCCGTTGTCGGTGAGGGCGGAACCCAGCTCGGAACCCGCGATGACGAGGATGAGCGCACCGATGCTCGCCACGCCCGCCGTGAGGGCGAGGATGGTGGCTCGCATGTATTTGGCGACGGTGGGGCGGTCGCGCTCCACTCCGTAGATCCGGTTCGAGCCCCGCTCGATCTGGCCCATTGCGGTCGCGCCCGAGACGATCGCGACCGCGAGGCCCAGGAACAGGGCGAGTCCTCCGCCGCTCGTGCCCGACTTGATCGTCTGCGTCAAGACGTCGCCCGCGGGGCCCGGAGCGAGGTCTTTGAACGTGTCCTCGAGGACACGGCTGAACGATTCCTGGTCGAGGACGCCGGCGAGCCCAACGACGGCGATCAGCGCGGGGAGGAGCGTGAGCACGAGCTGAAACGCGAGCGCCCTCGAGTGGCTGAAGGCGTCAGCACGGCGGAAGCGTACGAACGAGTCGCGGACGAGTTGCTTAATACCCACGTCCCTGAGGGTCTCGACCGCGTCGTCGCCTTCGAGCCCGCGGGTCTCGGGCACCTCCGCGGCGGTGCTCATCGCGTGGCCTCCTTCGGCATGGCGCGCAGTCTCTCACGCTGATCGGAGCGCGCGCCACGCCTGGCCGGAGCATGGAGCCGCCGGTACGCTGATCCCGGCATGGGCATGCTCGCGCACGTCTCATCAGGCGTCTTCGAGCCGCTTCAGATCGCGGGCCTGTTCGCGTTCGGCACGGCCTACGGGATCCGGTCGGCGAACCTGGCGCGCGAGGGGCGGCCGGTCCCCACGTGGCGCGTCGTCTCCTACTTCTCCGGAATCGCCTTGATCGCGGTCGCGTTCGTCTCGCCACTGGCGCATTTGGGCGAGGAGCTGGTCACGGCGCACATGATCCAGCACCTCCTGGTCGGCGACATCGCCGCCCTTCTCATCGTCCTCGGCCTCACCCGCTCGGTGCTCCAGCCCGTAATGGCCTTCAAGGCATTCGACCGCCTGCGCTTCTTGACGCTTCCGATGATCGCCCTGCCGCTGTGGATCGCGAACCTCTACATCTGGCACATCCCCGCGCTTTACGACGGGACCGTCACGAACGAGTGGCTCCACGCGCTCCAGCACGCCTGCTTCATCACGTTCGGAATCCTCATGTGGATGCCTGTCGCCGGCCCGCTTCCGGTGCCGGCGTGGTTCGGTGGCGGCGCGCAGGTCGGCTACACCGTCGTCGCCCGGCTGGCAAGCGCGGGCCTCGGCAACATCCTCATGTGGTCGGGCGCCGTTCTCTTCACCGGCTACGCGGCCGGACAGGCCTACTGGAACATCTCGCCCGTCACCGACCAGGGGATCGCGGGTGTGATCATGATGGCCGAGGGAGGCATCGTCACCCTGGCCGTGCTCGCTTGGGCCCTCCTTCGCTGGGCCGCGCGCGACACCGAGAAGCAGCGCCTCCTGGAGCTGGCCGCCGAGCGCGGCGTCGAGCTCACTCCGGAGCGGGCGGAGCGCGCCGTCACGGCGGGCCACGGCGCGCGGCTCGAGGAGCGGATCAGGGGCGCTGAGGCAAAACCGTCGTGAGCCAAAACCGATACCTGTACCTGACGGTCTTTATCGTCGGGATCTCGATACTGGGCGCCGAGATCGCGGCGGCGCGCCTGCTCGCGCCGTTCTTCGGCGCTTCGACGATCGTCTGGGCGAACACGATCGGCGTCGTGTTGGTCGCGCTTTCGGTCGGCTACTGGTACGGCGGCAAGCTGGGCGACCGCTACCCGGATCCGCGCCGACTCTCGATGGTTGTGATCGGCGGCGCCGTTCTACTCACCCTGATCCCCTTTATCGCGCAGCCGTTCTTCGACGTCGCGATCTCCGCGCTCGACGAGATCGAGGCGGGGGCGTTCGTCGGCTCGCTCTTCGCCGTGTTGATCCTCGTCGCGATTCCCCTGGCAGTGCTCGGCACCGTTTCGCCCTGGGCGATTCGCCTGAGCGTCGACGAGGTCGAGAACGCGGGAGCGGTCGCGGGGCGCCTTTACGCGATCTCGACGATCGGGTCGCTACTCGGCACGATGATCTCCGCCCTTCTGCTGATCCCATTTGCGGGCACGCAGCGCACCTTCATCGCGTTCGGAGCGATGCTGGCGCTCGTCGGCGCCCTCGGGCTGGGCAAGCGCTACCTCCTCGCGCCCGCGCTCATCGCCGCGGCGCTCGCGATCCCGGTCGGGGCGATCAAGTCGACCGAGGACGGCGAGGTCCTCTTCGAGAAGGACTCAGAGCATCAGTACATCCGCGTGATCGAGGAAGCCGACGGCGACCGTCTGCTGGAGCTGAACGAGGGCCAAGCGGTGCACTCGCTACTTCGCTCCAACTCGACGCTCACCGGCGACGTGTGGGACGGCTATCTGGTCCTGCCGTTCGCAGGGCTCGATGGGCCCCCCGAGCGCATAGCGATCCTCGGCAACGCGGCCGGCACCACCGCTCGGAGCTACGGCGAGTACCTGCCCGAGACCGAGATCGACGGCGTCGAGATCGACCCCGAGCTCGAGGAGGTCGGCAACGAGTACTTCGACATGGCCTCGAACGAGAACTTGGAGGTCCATTCCGAGGACGCGCGCCCCTGGCTGCGCCGATCTGAGGGGGGCTACGACGCGATCTTCGTCGATGCCTACCGCCAGCCGTACATCCCCTTCTACCTCGCGACGAAGGAGTTCTTCTCGCTCGTCCGCGACCGCCTGGCGCCGGGAGGCGTGATCGTCGTCAACGCAGGGCACCCCGAGGGAAACGACGACCTGGAGAAGGTGCTCGGTCGGACGATGTCCGAGGTCTTCCCGAACGTGATGCGCGATCCGATCGAGCCGACGAACACCCTGCTCGTCGGCAGCGAGGCGGAGCTCAGCGCCGAGAGCATCCGGGCCGGCGTCGCCGAGCTGCCGCGCGAAGTCGCGAACCTCGGCGCCATGGAGGCGTCTCGGTTCGGCGAGCTGCTCGCGGGCGGCGAGGTCTACACCGACGACCGGGCCCCCGTCGAGTGGCTGATCGACCGTTCGATTCTGGGCTACGCGGGCGACAATTGAGCGGACCGCCCAATCCCCCACCCAAACGTCCCGATTATTCCCCCATAGGGGGCAGCGTGGGACGTTTGGCCACATCGGATCGGCTTTTCGCGTGGCTCGTCACCGGACCGGTCGGGCGCGTGGTCGCGTTCTTCGGCGACCTCGGAGCGGCGCTCGGCGGCTGGGCGCTCCGGCGCCTCGGGCTCCGGCGAGATGCTGAGTAGGCTCGGCAAACCTTGAATGTCGAGCTGACCGAGCTGCCTGAATCGCGCGTGCGCCTCGACGTCTCAGTCGAGGCCGACGTCGTCGAAAAGCGCATGGGCCGCGCGGCAAAGCAGCTCGCCGGCGAGATGAAGATGCCCGGCTTTCGCAAGGGCAAGGTGCCACCGCAGCTCGTGATCCAGCGGATCGGGCGCGAGGCGGTGGTCGAGCAGGCGATCCGCGACTCCCTTCCGGAGTGGTACGAGCAGGCGATCACGGACGCGGGCGTGGTCACCGTGGGTGACCCGAAGCTCGACGTCGAAGACCTCCCTGCAGAAGGCGAAGGCCTCGATTTCACGATTGAGATCGGGGTGCGGCCGAAGGCAACGCTTGGCGAGTACAAAGACCTCGAAGTCGGTCGTCCGGAGATCGAGGTGCCCGCCGAAGCAGTCGACGAGGAGCTCGATCGATTGCGAGAAGGCTTCGGCTCACTCAACCCGGTCGAGCGTCCTTCGGCCAAGGGTGACGTCGTCGTCATCGACTACGAAGGGACGGTTGATGGCGAACCCTTCGAGGGCGGCTCGGGCACCGACACGACCGTCGAGCTCGGATCCGAGCGGCTCCTGCCCGAATTCGAGGCCGGGCTGGTCGGAAAGAACGCGGGTGAGGAGGCGGAGCTCGATGTGACCTTTCCTGGTGACTACGGCGCGGAGGACCTCGCGGGCAAGACCGCCGTTTTCAAGGTGAGCGTCAAGGAGGTCCGCGAGAAGGAACTGCCCGCACTCGACGACGACTTCGCGCAATCGGCGTCGGAATTCGACACGCTCGACGAGCTACGGGAGGAGATCCGCTCGCGCATGGCCGAGGTTTTGGAGCGCCGAGGCGAGATGGAGTTCCGCGACGCTGCCGTGGACGCCGCCGCGGCAAACGCCACGGTCGAGATTCCCCACGATTTGATCCACGCTCGCGCACACGAGCTCTGGGAGCGCTTCGAGCGCACGCTTGCGGCCCGGGGCATCGATCCGCAGATGTACGCGCAGATGCAGGGCAAGGACCGCCACGAGATGATCTCCGAGGGCGACGAATCGGCAGAGAAGACGCTCCGGCGCGAGGCGACCCTAGCCGCCGTGGCCGAGGCGGAGCAGATCGAGCCGACCGACGAGGAGCTGATCGAGGCTCTCGGCCCGGCCGACGGGAAGCAGAAACCGGAGAAGGTCCTCGCACGCCTTCGCGAGACGGGCCGCGACGCCCTCCTCCGCGAAGAGGTGCGCCTGCGGAAGGCCGCCGAGCTCATCGCGGAGACCGCGAAGCCGATCCCGGTCGCCCAGGCCGATGCGCGCGAGGCGATCTGGACGCCCGAGAAGGACGAGGCGAGCGGTGAGACCGCGGCTGCAACCGGGGCCGAAACGGAGGCTCCGGGCAAGCTTTGGACGCCTGGGCCGTAGCTAGACTCCGCCGCCGATGAGCCCCCTCGTCCCAATGGTCGTAGAGCAGACGTCGCGCGGCGAGCGCGCGTTCGACATCTACTCGCGGCTTCTCAACGAGCGGATCATCTTCCTTGGCACGCCGATCAACGACGACATCGCAAACCTCGTCGTCGCGCAGATGATCCATCTCGAGTCGGAGGATCCCGACAAGGACATCTCGATGTACATCAACTCGCCGGGCGGGTCGGTTTACGCGGGCCTTGCGATCTACGACACGATGCAATTCATCAAGCCCGACGTGCAGACGATCTGCGTCGGCGTGGCGATGTCGATGGGCGCGTTGCTCCTGGCCGGAGGCACGGCCGAGAAGCGGATGGCGCTCCCCAACTCGAAGATCCTGATCCACCAGGTCTCGGGCGGCTTTCAGGGCCAGGCAACCGACATCGAGATCCACGCCAGGGAAATCATCGATGTCCGCCAGCGGCTCGACAAGATCATTGCCCACCACACAGGCCAGGACCTCGAGCGCGTCTCCAAGGACACGGATCGCGACTATTTCATGAGCGCCGAGGAGGCGGTCGAGTACTCGATCGTCGACCGCGTCCTCGAGCAGCGCTAGCTACTACTCCGCGATCCAGCGGCCAAAGCGGCTGCAGCCCCTCCCCTGACCGAACCTGCCGTTTGCATCGAGTGAACCGACGATCTGCGTGTTGTTTCGCCGGAAATCACCCGCGATAAGGACGGTGCCGCGGCCTTCAGTGATTGCGCCGCTGAACTCGCCGTCGCCGTTCACCGGCATCCGCGGCTTTTGTCCGCTGAGATGGATGATGCCGTTGTTGCACGGCACCGTGAATCCCGAGAACTGAAAGTTGCGGATGACCCTGGGGTTGCCATTCGAGTCGTTGGCGATGTCGAAGCTGACAAAGAAGTCGTTTCCTCCCCGGGCGCTCGTGCTGCGGTCGGCCTCTGCGGCCGACGACGCCGGGATTATCGCACCCGCGGCGATGACGCTGATCAGGGCAATTCTCTTCATGCTGCCTTCCTAGTTCGAGATTCCGGCCTGGAGCTTGCTCCCCCAGCCGGGAGCATCATACGCCTCAGCGGGCGACGTAAGCCTGCTTCCCCGAGTCGCATCTGGTCGAGCCCTGAGCCGGAAACCGGAACCTCCCCCATACGCGCACGACTCCGGTGGCGCGCCGGTAGCTGCGCGAGAACTTGCCCTTGATGAGCGCCTTGCCCCCGGTGAGGTCTTCTGAGCGGACCTCGAACGTGCGGTTGGGGAGCCGGGGCGTGTGGCCGTAGATCTCGAAGTCGAGCTTGCCTGTCCCGCCCTGGCAGTCCGCTGTGATGTCCTCGATCAGAAACTCGTCGACCCTGTTCGAGTTCGCGCTCAGGCGAAACGAAACTTGCCCACCGCGCTCAAATTCGCCCAAGTAGGTCCTCGGCTCAGTGCCTCCGCCCAGGGCCGAGCCCGCCGCCGCCAGCGCGACGAGCGTCGCCCCTGCGGCGATTCCCCTTGCCAGAACCATTCGCATCGTCTCGTCTAACCCATTTGCGGGGTCATCGGAGCGGAGCTACCCTGCAATTGACCTGCACGCGCGCAACCGCGGGAAGGGACGATCACGCCCGGCGAGTAGAAGACGACGATGGCACGCCCAACCGACTCCAACGAACAGCTCCTCTGCTCCTTTTGCGGCAAGTCGCAGCGCCAGGTCAAAAAGCTCATCGCCGGCCCTGGGGTCTACATCTGCGACGAGTGCATCGACCTCTGCAACGAGATCATCGACGAGGAGCTGACGGCTCCGCCCTCGTTCGAGCTCGAGAGCCTGCCGAAGCCTTCTGAGATCAACAGCGTCCTCGACGAGTACGTGGTGGGCCAGGAGAATGCCAAGCGAGCGCTCGCCGTCGCGGTCTACAACCACTACAAGCGGGTCCAGATCAAGCAGTCCGGCGACTCGGACATCGAGCTTCAGAAGTCCAACATCATGCTGCTAGGCCCGACTGGCTGCGGCAAAACGCTCCTGGCGCAGACGCTCGCACGGATCCTGAACGTCCCGTTCGCGATCGCCGATGCGACCGCGCTCACAGAGGCCGGCTATGTCGGCGAAGACGTCGAGAACATCCTCCTGAAGCTGATCCAGGCCGCCGACTTCGACGTGAAGAAGGCCGAGACGGGGATCATCTACATCGACGAGATCGACAAGATCGCCCGCAAGGCCGACAACCCGTCGATCACGCGCGACGTCTCAGGCGAGGGCGTCCAGCAGGCGCTTCTCAAGATCCTCGAGGGCACGACGGCGTCGGTGCCACCGCAAGGTGGCCGCAAGCATCCGCACCAGGAGTTCCTGACGATCGACACGACGAACATCCTCTTTATCTGCGGCGGCTCGTTCGCGCAGCTCGACAAGGTGATCGAAAAGAGGATCGGCAACCGCGGCGTCGGCTTCGGGGCGAAGATCGATTCGGCCCGCGAGAAGAACGACCTCGGTGAGATGTTCGAGAAGGTCTTGCCCGAGGACCTCGTCGAGTACGGGCTCATCCCCGAGTTCATCGGCCGCCTGCCTGTGATCGCAGCGATCCACCAGCTGAGCCGGGATGACCTGATCACGATTCTGACCGAGCCCAAGAACGCGCTGACGCGCCAGTTCCAGCGATTCTTCGAGTTCGACGACATCGAGCTCGTCTTCGCCGAGGACTCGCTTGCCGCGATTGCCGACCGCGCTCTCGAGCGCGAAACCGGCGCACGCGGCCTGCGATCGATCCTCGAGGAGACCCTCATGGACGTTCAGTTTGAGCTTCCGTCTCGCCGCGACGTCCGCAAATGCGTCGTGACACGCGAGACGATCGCCGAGGGCCGCCAGCCGACCCTGGTCACCGAAGCGGTGGCCGACGAGCCCGGGCCCTTGGAGGAGCTCGGCGAGCTCGGCGAAGAGTCGGCCTGACCCGGCGTTTAGCTCGCGTAGGCGAGGTCGCGCTCGGGCGCGATCCCGTGGCGCGCGGCGATTTCAACAAGATCCGGTGAGAGTGCCCAGCGATCGGGGGCGTCGTCGCCCTCGTGTTCGGCGCTCGCGCCCTTGAGCTTCATCGAGCCCGTGTTGTCGCCGATCTCGCGCACCTTGGCAACTTGCTCGGGCTCGAGCTTCAGGTCAATCGGCACGCTCGCAAGCTCGGCGCGCTTCTCCTCGATGGGCCGGGCCTCGGGGCCAGCCTCCTGAATCAACGTTGGGGCGACGCACGCCACAGCGGGATGGGCGAGGTTCCACTGGCAGGCGAGCCCCATCGGGCTTAGACCGGCTGTTGCCATTACCGGCCTCATCGCTTCGATGCGCTCCAGCCCGCGCTCGATCCAGCCCTCGGGGCGAAACCGGCGGTGATCGTGCTCGTGCATCGGCGTCTCGGGTTCGAGGTCGCCCCAAAAAAGTCCGCCGTAGTCCACGACCCGCGTGATCACGGAGACGTTCTGAGCCGCCGCGGCGTCGAGGACAAGCTCTCCAGGCCACGGCTCGAGCGGGTTGAGGATCACCATCGCCCAGTCGATCACGTCGCCGAAGCGCTCGAGGCAGGCGATCAGGTCGAGCGTGAAGCCGTTCGCGGGGCCGGGGGCAACTCCGACCGCGCTCGCGAGCCCCGCATCGCGAAGGGCCGCCATCCCCTCCCAGACCTCGGGCGACTCATAGCCCGTGCGGTCTGGGTTGTGTAGAAGGAGGACGTCGAAGCGATCGATGCCGATGGCCTCGAGGCTTCGCTCGGTCGCTTCGCGCAGATAGGAGGCGTAGCCATCGGAGCTGCGCAATGCCGGGTCTGTGAACCGCGGGAAGCCTTTTGGGCCCTGGCGCTCCCCGTGGACGAAGTCGTGGCCTACGGCGCCCGCGATGCGATACGAGTCGCGGTCGAGGCCGGCCAGTGCTCGTCCGAGCTTCCGATCCGCCTCGCCTTCGCCGTAGACGTCCGCGGTGATCACGGTGTCGATGCCTTCGCCGGGACGAAAGAGAGCTTCGAGGCGGTCGTCGGCAACCGGCTCGCCGAAGCGCATGTAGCGCCCGCCGCTCCAGGTTCCGATCGCGCTGCGGCCGAGGTCGGTCACCGTCCGAAAGCTAGCCCAGCCCGCAATAACATCGCCTGGGGTGGACGAGGAAGCAAGGAGAACGCTCGAGGAGACCACTCGCTACGACCCTTCGGAGGTCGAGCGGCGCATCTTCGAGCGGTGGGAAAGGTCGGGCGCGTTCAGCCCCGAGCCCACTGGTGAGTCGTCTGAGAACTTCTCGATCGCCGTTCCGCCGCCGAACGTCACCGGCATTCTTCACATGGGCCACGCGCTCAACAGCTCGATCCAGGATGCGCTGATCAGGCTCAACCGGATGCGTGGCAAGCCCACGCGCTGGATCATGGGGACCGACCACGCGGGCATCGCAACGCAGGCGCAGGTGGAGAAGGAGATTGCGAGCGAAGGCAAGTCGCGCCGAGAGCTTGGCCGCCAGGCGTTCGTCGAGCGGGTCTGGGCTTGGCGCGAGCGCCACGGCTCGCAGATCATCGAGCAGTTCAAGCGGCTCGGGGCGTCGGCGGATTTCGAGGACGAGCGCTTCACCATGGACGACGCGTACGCCAGGGCCGTGACACGCGTCTTCGTCGAGCTTCACGCGCGGGGCCACATCTACCGCGACAACTACATGGTGAACTGGGATCCCGGCCTCGGCTCGGCGATCTCGGACTTGGAGGTCGAGCAAAAGACGCTCACGGACACCCTCTATTCGATCGACTATCCCCTCGCGGACGGCTCCGGCTCGATCACCGTCGCCACCGTGCGCCCGGAAACGATGCTGGCCGACACCGCGGTCGCGGTCTCGCCGGGCGACGAGCGCTACTCGGCGCTGGTTGGCCAAGAGGTTGTGCTGCCGCTCGTCGGCCGGCGCCTGCCGGTGATCGCCGACGACTACGTCGACCCCGAGTTCGGTACCGGCGCGCTCAAGATCACCCCTGGGCACGACCCGAACGACTTCGAGATCGGCCGCCGCCACGGGCTCGAGGAGATCTCGGCGATCGGCGAAGACGGGCGCATGACCGAGGCTGCTGGCGAGCCCTTCGCCGGCATGGAGGCCGACGAGGCTCGCGCGGCGGTGGTGGAGGCGCTTCGCTCTGACGGGTTGATCTCGGCCGAGGAGCCCTTTGAGCACGAAGTGCCTCACTCCGCTCGGTCCGGGCGGCGAGTCGAGCCGCTCATCTCGCTTCAGTGGTTCTGCGACATGACCGAGCTCGCGAAGCCCGCAATCCAAGTCGTTCGCGACGGCCGCGTCCGCTTTCACCCCGAGAAGCCCTGGACGAAGGTGTACCTCGACTGGCTCGAGGGGATCCGGCCCTGGTGCGTTTCGCGTCAGCTCTGGTGGGGCCACCAGCTTCCGGTCTGGTACTGCGACGCGTGCGAGGAGATCTACGTCGCCGAGAAGGCGCCCGAGCGCTGCGGCGCCTGCGACGGCGAGCTCCGGCGCGAGGAGGACGTCCTCGACACGTGGTTCTCGTCCGCCCTTTGGCCGTTTGCGACGCTCGGCTGGCCCGAAGACACACCTGAGCTCTCGGCCTGGTATCCCACCGACGTCCTCTCGACGGCCCGCGACATCATCTTCCTCTGGGTCGCGCGGATGGTGATGATGGGGCTCGAGTTCACGGGCGACGTCCCCTTCACCGACGTGAACATCCACTCGGTGATCCAGGCGCCCGACGGCCGGCGTATGTCGAAGAGCCTCGGCACCGGGGTGGACCCGCTCGACGCGATCGGCGAGCACGGGGCCGACGCGGTTCGCTTCGGCCTCCTGGCGATGTCCTCGAAGCAGGACGTCCGCTACTCCGGGGCGAAGATCGAACAGGGCCGGGACTTGACGAACAAGCTCTGGAACGCGTCACGCCTGATCCTCCTCAACGCGGGCGAGGCTGAGGCGGCGCCGTCTGCGAAGGAGGTCGAGGACCGGTGGATCGCCTCGCGGCTCGAGCGCACTGTTGAGGACGTGACCAAGCGGGTCGCAAGCTTTGACTTCGCGGGCGCCGTTGCGGAGCTCTACCGATTCTTCTGGTCGGAGCTCTGCGACTGGTACCTCGAGATCGTGAAGCCGCGGCTCTACGACGGCGAGGCCGATGTCGCCGGCCATCTCGTGTGGATCTTGGAGCGGTTTTTGGCGCTGGCCCACCCCTTCGTCCCGTTCGTGACCGAGGAGATCTGGAGCTACCTGCCCGCTAGCGTCGGTGGTCCGCTGATCTTGGCGAGCTACCCGCAACCCGACGAGACTCGGATCGATCCCGAAGCCGAGCGCGAGATCGAGGCGGCGATCGAGCTCACGCGCCAGGTCCGGCGCTGGCGGGACCTCGCGGGCGTCCCCGTCGCCAGTGTCCTACCGGCACGCGTGGCCGGCAACGGTGCCGAGCCCCACGAGCTGGTCGGAAGGCTCGCCCGGCTGGAGCTGAATGGCGGCGGCGGCGAGGCGATGGCCGCGGTCGGAACGCTCGAGCTTCTCGGCTCGGACGAGGTCGACCCTGCGCAGGTCGCCGGGCGGATCGAGGCGCGGGCGGCTGAGCTTCGCGCGGAGGTCGAGCGCGGTGAGCGTAAGCTCGCGAATGAAGGCTTCGTGGCCAAGGCGCCGGCCGAAGTGGTCGAGGCCGAACGGGCGAAGCTCGACGGCTACCGCGCCGAGCTGACCGAGCTTGAACGCTGAGCACTGGCTCGCGTCGCTCGATCCCATCGGGTGGCGCTTCGGGCTCGATCGGATCAAGGCGCTGCTTGCCGCGCTTGACGACCCGCAGCTGGAGTTCGAGTCAATTCACGTAGTCGGCACGAACGGCAAATCGTCGGTGACGCTGATGACCGCGGCGCTAATTGAGGAGTCGGGCCGCTCGACGGGGGCGTACCTGTCGCCCCACGCCAAGCGCTGGTCCGAGCGGGTGCGGATCGGTGGCACCGAGATCGACGGGGAGGCTTTCGAGCGCGCAGTCCGCGCTGTCGCTGACGTGGTCCTCCAGGTCGAGAAGGGCTTCCAAGGGGAAGAGCGCGTAACGCAGTTCGAAGCCGCGACGGCTGCCGCATTCGTAGCGCTCCGAGATGCCGAGGTCGAAGTCGGCGTGATCGAGGCAGGGCTCGGCGGTCGCCTGGACGCGACGAACGTGCTCGACTCGCGAGTCACGGTCCTCACCTCGATCGGCCTGGATCACACCCAGTGGCTGGGGGAAACCGAGGAAGAGATCGCGGCCGAGAAGCTCGCGGTGCTCAAGCCGGGCTCGACCCTGATCCTGGGCGACGTCTCGACCCGGAATCGCCGCGCAAGCGCGCGATTTCGCCCGCGACCGAGACTGCGGGGTCATCGAGCCCCTCACCGCAGACCAAAACGTCCAGCGCCGACCCCCTGGTGTGGAGCGATCGGGACGTTTCGCTCTCGCGAGCGCCCTACCTGCGGCGCAATTTGGCCGTCGCGGTTTCGGCGGCGGAGGCGTTCATGGGCAGTCCCTTGGGTGATGCCGTTGTTTCGAGTGCTCTCGACGGCCTCGAGCTGCCGGGCCGCTTCGAGCTCGTGCCCGGCGAGCCGCCGCAGATCCGCGACGCCGCGCACAACCCCGACGGCGCGGCGGCGCTCGCGGAGGCACTCAGATCCGAGCTGGGGGAGAGGCCCATCGTCGCCTGCCTCGCGGTCCTGGGCGACAAGGACGCCTCAGGCATCGTGCGTGCCCTTGCGCCGGTGCTCGTTGCCGCCGTCTGCACGGAGATTCCGCCGGAGCGCCTCGAAGGCGCCGGTCGTCCAGGGACGAGCTCGGTCGCAGCCGGCGAGCTTGCTGGCCTTTTCGAGGCAGCCGGTGTGCCGGCGACGATTTTCGCGGGACCAGAAGAGGCGATCGAGGAAGCGCTCGCGCTCGCTCGCGAACGAGACGGGGTGGCACTGATCGCCGGATCGCATTACCTTCTGTCGTATTGATGGACCCGGACGCGCGCTCAGAGCTGCTTCAGATGATGGGCCTCGTTGCCGCGGTCGTTGCCGTGGTCATTCTCGTCTTCTTCGGGCTCGGCTACCTCTTCGGGCGTCTTTTCCTTTAGGGACCTCGCGTGCAAGCCGCTTCGTAAAGGCTTTTGCCTGCTCAAACAGAAGTAGACTGCTCGATCCTCATGGCCATGCCCTTCGCGATCTTCGGCATCGAAAACGATGGCGTCAACCTGGCGATCAACCTCCTGATCCTGTTCTTGGTGGTCGTCTATCTGGCGCTCATCGCGTACACGTATCTCGACGCGAAACGCCGGCTTGAGGACCCGGTGCTCGTCGGGTGCGCCACCGTTGCCGCGCTCTTTCCCTTCCTGGGCGTGATCGTCTATTCGATCCTTCGCCCGCCGGAATTCCTGGAGGATCGCCGCGAGCGGGACCTCGAGATTCGAGCTTCAGAGCTCCGCGTTCGCCAACTCGAAGAGAACTCGTGCCCGAACTGCGAGCATCCCGTCGAGCGCACGTATCTGCGCTGCCCGAGCTGCCGCGCGAGGATCAAGGATCCATGTGAGTCATGCGGGAAGCCGGTCGATCCGCGCTGGAGCCTCTGTCCTTACTGCGAGACGCCGACCCGGCGCAAGGAGCCCGAACCTCCTTCTCGCCGCGGGCGCCGCACGACCTCGCGGACCACGCGAGCGACCCGCCCGGTCGCGCGCTCCGACGCAGCCGAGCCTCGCGAGGCTCCGAAGAAGCGCCCGGCCCAGCGCGCGAGTTCGACCCGGCCCGAGCCGCGCAAGCCGGCGTCACGCAGTGCCAGCCAGCCGCCGCCGCGCCGCCGCGCCAAGCCGACTGACAGCTAGGTTCCCCGCGTGTCCCGAACGCTCATCCTCGTAAAGCCCGACGCTTTCGAGCGCGCCCTCACCGGCGAGGTTCTCGCGCGCTTTGAGCGCAAGGGCCTTCGCATCAAGGCGCTCAAGCTCGTCGAGGCAGACGAGGGGATTGCCAACGAGCACTACGCCGAGCATTCAGAAAAACCGTTCTTCGGTGAGCTGGTCGAGTTCATCACCGGTGGGCCGCTCGTCGCCGCGGTCCTTGACGGACCCGAGGCTGTGGCAGCCGCGCGCCAGCTGATCGGCGCCACGAACCCGGTCGACGCTGCGCCCGGCTCGATCCGCGGCGACTTCGGCCTTGAGGTCACCTTCAACATGGTGCACGGATCCGACTCCGACGAATCGGCCGAGCGCGAGATCGGAATCTGGTTCCCAGAGCTCTAGCACCGCGCCTCATCCTTGCCTCCCGCTCGCCCCGGCGCCGTGAGATCCTCGGCTGGCTTGGAGTCGAGTTCGAAACAGCCGAGCCGGACGTCGAGGAGCTTCATGAGGGCTCCGATCCCGAAAGCCTCGTGCTCGAGAACGCCCGCCTTAAGGCCGTCGCGGGCTTTGAGGCCGCTGGATCGCCCGGCAACGCCGTCGTTCTCGGGGTGGATACCGACGTCTTCCTCGACGGGCGCATGCTCGGGCAGCCCGCCAACCGCGCCGCCGCGGAGGAACGGCTTCGATCGCTCGCGGGCAGGGAGCACGAGGTCCTCAGCGGCGTTTGCCTGATCGGGCCGCGCGCCGCCGGAATCCCCGGGGGTCCCCTGAGGGAGCGATCGGGCGTCTCGCGCTCGCGGGTCGCCTTCCGCGAGCTCGACGAATCCACTCTCGCGGCGTATCTCGACTCCGAGGAGTGGCGGGGTAGGGCTGGCGGATACGCAATCCAGGGGCTCGGCTCGCTATTGGTCGAGCGAGTCGAAGGTGATTTCTCGAACGTGGTCGGGCTACCGATCCGTGTGCTCTTGGAGCTTCATCCCGCACTGGCTGGCGAGGCAGCGAAAAACCCTAAGGCGAAGGAATAGCCTTAGGGTTTTCGGCCACCCTCAACTTACGCTTGCGGCTTCCGGGAGCCGCGCTACACTCGAAACCTCGGACGGCCCATCGGATCGAGGTCCCGCGCCATCCATCGCATGCTGCCTTCGCCAAATCCCGGGGCGGGCTGAACGCCCGTGTATCGCAAGCAGGTTCGACGCCGACGCGCCGTTCTGGTCGGCCTGATCGTCGGCTCCCTGGTTCTTCTCTCTGCGCACTTCTCCGAGGCGGAGTCGGGACCGCTCCACGTGATTCAGCGGGCGACGGCAACGATCCTCTCGCCGCTCGAGTCGGTGGCGAACGCAGTGCTAAAGCCAGCTCGCGACGCCATTGACTGGTTCGACGAGACCTGGGAGGCGCGCGGGGATAACGAGGAGCTCGCCCAAGAGCTGGCCGAGACCCGCGAGAAGCTCATCGAGGCCGAGGTCGCGAACGCGGAGAACGACGAGCTCCGAGGGCTCCTTGGCATTCAGAAGGACGAGTTGGCGGGCTTTGGCTTCAATCCGGTCACGGCTCGTGTCGTCACTCGATCGGCGAGCCTCGTCAACTCGACCGTTGGCCTGAACGCGGGTTCGGCGGACGGCGTCGAGGTCGATGATGCCGTGGTTGCAGCAGATGGCCTCGTGGGACGCGTGAGCCAGGTGACGTCTGCCTCTTCCCAGGTGCAGCTCATCACCGATCCGCGAAACGGCGTTTCGGTTGAGGTGGCCGAGCCGGGCGGGCCGCAGGGCATCGTCTCTGCCACCGCCGGCGAACCGGAGGAGCTCGTCCTAGAGTTTCTGTCCAATGACGACGAGGTCTCGGACGACCAGTACGTCGTCACCGCGGGCTGGTCCGATCCTTCCACGGGGCTCTCATCCGCGTACCCCCGCGGGATCGCGGTCGGAGCGGTTACCGAAGCGTCCGCCGCCGGCGTCGATTTCCAGCAGGTGACCGTCACTCCCTTCGTCGACTTCTCGGAGCTCACCTACGTCCAGATCCTGACCGGCGGGCCGGAGCGCCCAGGGATAGACCAATGATCCTTACGCGGTGGATCAACGTCCGGCTCGGCTTGATCGTGCTCGTCGCGGTCCTCCTCCAGGTCGCGTTCTTCAGCTACATCTCGATCCTCGGCGCGACCCCTGACGTGGTTCCGGTCGCGATTGCGGCGATCGGCCTTCTGGGCGGAGCCGTGGTCGGCGCCGTTGCGGGATTCGCCGCGGGGATGCTCCTGGACGTGGTGCTTCTGGAGACCCTCGGTGTCTCCTCGCTGGTGCTGTTGTCGGTTGGCTATCTCGCAGGGCGCTACCGCGAGAGCTTTGAGATCGAGAACGTCTTCGCGCCCGCGGCGGTAACCGGCGCGCTTGCGCTGCTTGCGGCTGCGGGCTTCACGGCGCTGGAGCTCACGCTCGGGGTGGATACGCCCGTCAGCGGAGCGATCGTCGGCGAAGCGATCGTCCAGAGCTTCCTGGCGTTCCTCTTGGCCTACCCCGTATATCCCTTGATCCGTCGCACCCTCCGCTCGGCGCTGGTTCTCGAGGAGGCGTCTGCGCGCCGCCCGGTCTTCCGGCGCCGGAAGGCCGAGCCTCGCCGCCGCGGGACGCCGGGCTCGCGGATGCGACGGGTCGTGGGGGGTGCGGGTACATGAGCTTCGGCGATGGCAGCTGGAACAAGGAACGCCGCGATCCCGCGGCGCTTCAGCGAAGGATCGCGATCCTCGGAGGCATCGCGCTTATCGCCTTCGGCGTGATCCTCTTCCGCCTCTGGTACCTCCAGGTGCTCTCAGGCGATCGTTACCTGGCGGAAGCGCAGGGAAACCGCGTGCGCGAGGTCATCGTGCAGGCTCCGCGCGGCGACATCCTCGACCGCGACGGAGAGACGATCGTCACGAACCGCACCGCACTAGCCCTGCAGGTCCGCCGCGACGAGCTGCCGGAGAACCCCGCCGCGCGAGCGAAGGTGCTGAAAGAGGTCGCTCAGATCACCGGCCTAGGCCTCGAGAAGGTCCGCAAGGAGATCGACGAGCAGACCGAGCTTTTGCCCTCGAGCCCCGTGACCCTTCAGCGCGACGTGCCTGCCAGCGTCGTCCTCTTCGTGCGGGAGAACCAGGCCCGGTTTCAGGGCGTCTCGGTCGATCGCGTTTACGTGCGCCAGTACCCGCAGGGCTCGCTCGCCGCTCATCTCCTGGGCTACGTGAAGGAGGTGAGCGCCGAGCAACTCGAAGAGCCCGAGTACGCAGAGCTCGCGCCCGGCGACGAAATCGGCCAGGACGGCGTGGAGCTGACCTACGACAGCGTCCTTCGGGGAGTGAACGGCGCAACACGAGTAGCGGTCGACGCCTCCGGCACCCCGACAGGCCGCCCGACCAGCGTGCGCCAGCCGTCGCAGGGAAACGACCTGGTGCTCTCGATCGACTCCGATCTCCAGGCTGCGGGCGAGAACGGCCTGATCGGCCGCAGCGGCGCGTTCGTGGCGCTCGACACAGAGACCGGTGAGATCCTTGCGATGGGCTCGGCTCCCACCTTCGATCCTTCGGTTCTCGCCAAGCCGGAGATCTCGGAGGCGACCGCCAAGGAGGTCTTCGGGGATCCGGAGGACACCGGCACCGGAGCGCCTGCCTTCAACCGCGCGATCGCCGCGGGCTATCCGACGGGCTCGACCTTCAAGCCGATCACCGCGCTCGCGGCGCTCGAGGCGGACAAGCTGACGCCGTCGGAGATCATCAACGACGATGGCCTCTATCAGGTGGGCACGCAGGAATTCCGCAACGCCGGAGATGCGATCTTCGGGCCCATCGCCCTCCGCGAGGCGCTCAAAGTCTCCTCAGACGTCTTCTTTTACACGCTCGGTGCCCGTCTTCAGGAGACGATGGACGAGGGAGGCGGGGAGTTCATCCAGGACTGGGCGATGGACCTCGGCATGGGCGACGTCACGGGCGTGGACGTACCCGGTGAGGCGCTCGGCCGGGTGCCGACCCCCGAGTGGCGAAACGATCTGTTCGAAAGCGGCGACACCGACCGACCGTGGTCGGTCGGCGACAACATCAACCTCTCGGTCGGCCAGGGCGACCTCCTCGCGGCGCCGCTCCAGCTTGCGGTCGCATACGCGGCGATCGGCAACGGCGGGACCATCGTTTCGCCCCACGTCGGCCTTCGCACCGAGGATCCCGAAGGCCAGCTCGTCCAAGAGATCGCGCCGCCCCCGGCAGGGGAGGTCGAGATCCCGGAGTCGTGGCGTGGCCCCATCATGGACGGGCTCGTCGCGGCGGCGATGGAGCCGGAAGGTACCTCGTACTCGGTCTTCGGCTCGTTCCCGGTGGATATCGCAGGCAAGACGGGAACCGCGGAGACGATCGTGGACGGTGTTCCCTACGACCAGGGGTGGTACGCAGCCCTTGCGCCTGCAGACGACCCCAAAGTCGCGGTGGTCTACACGGTCGAGAAGGGCGGCTTCGGCGTAGATAGCGCGGCGCCCGCCGCCAAGCAGATCCTCGAGGAGTACGCACGGAAATTCCTTTCGGTATCTGGCCGTCAGATCGATGAGGCGGCGGCGACTCCGCCGCCCGCAACAGGTACCGTGGTGGCTGAGTAATGGCAGTAGTAAGTGGACCAAGGCCGCGTGTTCAGCCTCGGCCTCGGCCCTATGCCGAGCCGCGCGAGAGCCTGCTCGAGCGCGCGGGGATTCTGAGGCTTGATTTCGCCCTTCTCCTAGGGGCGATCGGCCTGATCGCATTCTCGATCTACACCCTCGGAGAGGCCACGGCCGGGGACGTCCCCGGAGATCCATACTTCTACGTAATCCGCCAGTCGATCTACGCCACAGTGGGCATCGCGCTCATGCTGGCGGTCGCGCGCGTGGACTACTCGCGGTTTCGCGAGCTTCGCGTCGGCATCTACACGGCGATGGTCTTCTCGATCTGTCTCGTCTTCGTCTTTGCCGAGGCAACCCGCGGTTCGCACCGCTGGATCGAGCTTCCGTTCTTCACCTTCCAGCCTTCCGAGCTGGGCAAGGTGCTCCTGATCCTGGTCCTCGCGGCCGTCGTGATCGATCGCGCGCAAGGCGAATCGTCGTGGCGGAAGACCGGCCGGATCGTGTGCCTGGGAGCGATCCCCGGCGCGCTCGTTTTCCTACAGCCCGACCTCGGCTCCTCATTGGTGTACGGGGTCATCACCTTCGCGGTGCTCTTCATCGCCGGCACGCCGTGGCAGCACATCGCCGCTATCGGCACCCTGGCGGCGCTCGCCGTGACGGTCGTCCTGGTGGTGGCCCCAGCGGCCAACCAGCCGATCCTTCAGCCTTACCAGGAGGATCGCCTGACCGCCTTCCTCTCGCCGAGCGAGGACGCGGCAGACACCAGCTATCAAATCAATCAGTCGCTGATCTCCGTCGGCGCCGGTGGTAAAACCGGCCGCGGGGACGAGGCGACGCAGACGCGGGACGGCTTTTTGCCCGAGCGCCACACCGACTTCATCTTTGCGGTCGTGGGGGAGCGCTACGGGTTCATGGGCGCCGCGTTCATTTTGTCCCTTTACGCCCTGCTCATCTGGCGGGCGCTGCGCATCATGACGCTCTCGAAGAACCGTTACGGGACCATCATCGCCGGCTCGATAGCCGTCGCCTTTTTGTTCCAGATCTTCGTCAACGTGGGCATGAACATCGGGATTGCGCCGATCACCGGCATCCCGTTGCCGCTCATGAGTGCTGGAGGCTCGTCCGTCATCGTCACTTTCTTGGCGCTCGGACTGCTCCAGTCGATTCATGTTCAGTCGCAGCTCTCCTCAGGTTCGCGGGGCACCCCGCTCCTGAGGTGAGCTAACCGTTGAAGAAAAAGATTCTCGTATCAGTCGACGCCGGCGAGACCCGCGTTGCGGTCTTCGAGCAGAAGGGCAACGCCAAGTCGCGCGTTGCCGAGCTCTATGTAGAGCGCCGCGGCTCTCGCTCCATCGTCGGCAACATCTACAAGGGGGTCGTCGACAACGTCCTCCCAGGAATGGAGGCCGCGTTCGTCGACATCGGCCTCGAGCGAAACGGCTTTCTCCACGTCGACGAGATCGTCCTGCCCGGCGGTGAGAAGGTGCCGCGGCGCGGCCACGGCAAGGGCCGGCGAATCGACGAGTTGATCAAGCCGAAGCAAGAGGTCCTCGTCCAAGTGGTGAAGGATCCGCTCAAGACGAAGGGCGCGCGTCTTTCGATGCAGCTTTCGATCGCCGGGCGCTATCTCGTCTACATGCCGCAGGGAGCGGGCGTCGGAGCGAGCCGCAGGCTTCCCGACGCCGAACGCGATCGCCAGCGAAAGCTTCTCCACAAGATCCACAAGGGCGACGGCGGCGTCATCGTTCGCACTGCCGCCCAGGGCGCTCAAAAAGAGGACTTCGAGCGCGACCTCGACTATCTCCACAAGCTGGCCGAGGTCGTCGAGCGCCGCGGCGATGAGGTGAAGGGCCCCGACTTGGTCTTCCAGGAGGCCGACCTCTCGATTCGCGTGCTTCGTGACGTCCTGCCTTCCGAATTCGACAAGGCGGTGATCGACGACCCGAAGCAGCACCAACGCGTGACGAGCTTCTTCCAGCGCACCGCGCCTGAGCTCGTGGACAAGGTCGAGACTTACGACGGCGCCGAGCCGCTCTTCGAGCGCGAGGGCGCAGAGGAGGCTGTGCGCTCAACGCTGACGCGGCGCGTTGACCTGCCCTCGGGCGGGTACCTCATGATCGATTACGCCGAGGCGCTCACGGTCATCGACATCAACACGGGCAGCTTCACCGGCCGGGGAAAGGGTGGCCGCCTTGAGGACACAATCACGCGCGTCAACATCGAAGCGGCAGAGGAGGTGGTGCGCCAGCTTCGCCTGCGGGACATCGGGGGCATCATCGTCGTCGACTTCATCGATATGGCGAAGGCTCGCAATCGCGATCAGGTCCTGAAAACGATGCGCGAGGCGCTCGACGAGGACAAGACGAAGACCTATGTGGTGGAGATCTCGCCGCTCGGCCTGGTCGAGATGACGCGCCAGAACGTCACTGACGGCGTGCGCGAGATCCTCACGAAGACGTGCCCGACGTGCGAGGGAGAGGGCGTGATCCTCTCCGAGGAGACCGTCGCGATCGACGTCATCCGCAAGCTCCGCGAGCTGGTCGCCGAGAAGCCCGAGCCCGAGGCGTTTTTGATCCGGGTGAATCCGCGGGTCGCGGCGAAGCTGACCGAAGAGGGCTCTGGCCTTCACGAGATCGAGGAGGAGTCAGGGAAGCACTTCCACTTCGAGGGCGGCGATGCCCTTGCGGTGGACACCTACGAGGTCTCCGAGGAGGGCAGCCGCGAGGACATCGAGCGGCGCGCCCTCCCGTTCGCGGTGGGCGACGAGGTGCTCGTCTCGATCGAGGAGCCGCACATGTACGAGGCGGACGACGCGATCGCCCGAGTTGACTCCTACATCGTCTCGGTGACGGGCGGCGGCAAGTTCGTCGGCGAGCGCCGCCTGGTTCGAATTGACGAGGTCGCGCGCTCCCAGGCGAGCGCGTCGCTGGTGGATGGGGGCTCCGAGAACGGCTCGCGCAACGATGAGGAGGACCGCTCGGCTGAAAGCGAGGAAGGCGACGAGTCAGCGCCCAGGCAGCGCCGCAGGCGAGGAGGGCGGGGCCGCTCGACCCCCCGGGACGAATCGGCGCCGGCTGCGTAGGGCCGGTCTCGACCGATGTCGTTCACGCCCAACAGTCGGGCGCGAGCGACATCGCCTCGCCAAAACCGTGGCTCAGCTCGGCTATTTCGCCTAGGTAGAATCGTCGGCTGCTCATGGCTGAGACCTACGCGATAGTCGAGACTGGTGGCAAGCAGTACCGCGCCGAGAAGGGCACGGTGCTGGTCGTCGATCGCATGCCTGACGACGAGGGCGCAAAGGTGACGCTTCGCCCGGTGATGTTCTCGGGCGACGACAAGTTCGTCGGTGGAGGCTCCGATCTCGAGAAGGTGAAGGTCGAGGCCGAGGTGGTCGAGCACCTCCGCGGCGAGAAGATCAAGGTCTTCAAATACAAGGCGAAGAAGGGCTACCGGAAGCGCCGAGGCCATCGCTCCTCGCTCACGAAGCTCGAAGTGAAAGACGTGAAGATGCTGACGCGCAAGCCCGCCGAGAAGAAGGGGCCTGCCGCGAAGGCTGAGCCGGCCGACAAGCCTGCCGCAAAGAAGCCCGCAGCGAAGAAACCTCCGGCCAAGAAGGTGCCTGCGAAGAAGAAGGCGGACGCCTAATGGCCCACAAGAAGGGGCTCGGCTCCTCCAGGAACGGACGCGACTCAAACCCCAAGATGCTCGGGGTCAAGGTCTTTGCCGGCCAGGCGGTCGGAGGGGGCGAGATCATCGTGCGCCAGCGCGGCACGCGCTTCCGTCCCGGCGACGGCGCCGGCATCGGGCGTGACCACACGATCTTCGCCACGCGCCCCGGCACGGTCGAGTTCAAGCCAGCCCGCAAGGGCCGCATCGTCTCGGTCGCCGAAGCGGAGTAATCGCACCGTTGCAGAGGGCGACCGCCGCGTCATGCTCGAGGCGATCGCCGCGCTTCGCGGACTGCGCAAGGAGTCGCTAGATCCTGATCTTCGCGAGCGGATCCTCTCGCAGCTCGCCTAAGTCGCTGCCAGACTCATCGCGTGTTTCACGATCGTGCGCGTATCTGGGTCGAGGGGGGTGCTGGGGGAAACGGCGTGGTTTCGTTTCGCCGGGAGGCGCATGTTCCTCGTGGTGGGCCTGATGGCGGGGATGGTGGGCGTGGGGGAGATGTGGTGTTGGTTTGTGATCCGTCCCGGCGTGATCTTGCGGCTCTTCGGATAGCTCGGCATTTCAGGGCGGGACGAGGGCGGCACGGCGAGGGCGCTCGCCGGCATGGGGCGCAAGGCGAGGCGCTCGAGATCCCGGTTCCGCCTGGGACCTCTGCTGAGGGCATCGATGGCACCTCCTACGACCTCGTCGAGGCGGGCCAGAGCGCCGTTGTCGCGGCGGGCGGCTCGGGCGGCCACGGGAACAAGCGCTTTGCGACGTCCACTCGCCAGGCGCCCCGCTTTGCCGAGAAGGGCTTGCCGGGGCAAGAGGGGTGGATCGAGCTTCGCCTTCGCCTCCTCGCCGATGCCGGGCTAGTGGGGCTGCCCAATGCAGGCAAGTCGTCTTTGCTTGCGCGGCTCACGAACGCGCGGCCCAAGGTCGCCGACTATCCGTTCACCACTGTGGACCCGATCCTCGGCACGATCGACGATGGGGAACGCCAGCTCGTTCTGGCGGACATCCCAGGCTTGATCGAGGGGGCGGCCGGGGGCGCGGGGATGGGGCATGAGTTCTTGGCCCACGTCGAGCGCTGCCGAGTGCTCGTCCACGTCGTCGAGGTTGACCCGCCAGAAGGGGCGCCCGAGCCCGCCGAGGCCTATCGGACGGTCAGGGACGAGCTTGACGCCTACGGCGCAGGACTCACGGAGCTGCCCGAAATAGTCGCCTTCTCGAAGCTGGACTTGTTACCCCCGAATGGCGCAGACGAGTGGGTGGGGGAGTTGGCTGAGTCGGTAGGCGCAGAGCCGTCTCGCGTTGTCGCGGTGTCGTCGGCGACGGGAGACGGTCTCGAGGCGCTCGTGCGTGCGCTCTTTGGGGAGGTGCCGGCGGAGGTGCGCCCGGAACCGGCTTCGACCGAGTCCCGCGGCGAGTTCGAGGCAGAGCACATGGTTTACCGGCCGGCGGCCGATCAGGGCTTTGAGGTCGTGCGCGAGAACGAGGCGTTCCGCATCGTCGGGCAGGGCATCGAGCTCCTTGTCGCGCGCCACGACCTCTCGAACGCGGAGGCTCTCGCCTACCTCGAGGATCGTCTGCGCGAGATCGGGGTGATCGCAGCGCTCGAGCGGGCCGGGTTCGAGCCGGGCGACGACGTGCGCATCGGCGATCAGGAGTTCGAGCTCCACCCTGGCTGACTGGCGCGTGCCGCGCGCGGGCTGTCTAGAGTTCCCGGCAGGGATGGGTCGGAGGTTTTCTCTGTTCGCACTCGTGCTCGCTGCAAGCGCGCTTTCGCCTGCCGTAGCGCACGCCGAGGTGAAGGCAGGAGCGGCGGCTGTCGACGCGTCGTGGCATGTGGGTGCCTCGGCTGGCCAATACGCGTCTGACGGGAGCTTCATCGATCCGGCAGAGGGCAACTACGACCCGACGGTTCACTCCTACCGGCGCAAGGCGTCCTATGGCATCCAATCACGCCTCGAGGCGCGCGCCATTGTGATCGAAGGCCCCGACGGTCATCGGGTCGCGATCGTCAAGAACGACCTCTACATCCCGCAGGACCTCCTCTGGCGCCGCACGGCGCTGCTACTCGAGGACGGCGAGTGCGGCATCGGGCGCGAGACGCTCACGATGGTCTCGTCGCACAACCACTCTTCGCCGATGTACTCATCGTCGAGCTTCGGCGTCTGGGCGTTCCAGGACGTGTTCGACGTGCGCTTCTTCGAGTACATGGCGCAACGCATGGCGTCGGCGGTCGAGGAGGCGTGCGCCGAGTTGGTGCCCGTGCGCGTTGGCGCGGCCGTCGGTCAATTCGACAAGACCCACCGCCACTCGTTCGGCCCGGCGATCGCCGATGACGGCACGCCGGCGGGCTATCCGAGGGCGGATACGGACACGGACCTGACGGTCATCCGCTTCGACGACATCTCCGACCCGGGCGATCCGCAGCCGCTTGCGAACTTCGTCAACTGGTCGGGCCACCCCGAGTTCCTCGAAGGGAATGATCTGATCTCGGCGGACTACATCGGGCCGCTCGAGCGGATGGTGGATCGCGGCTCGGATGCCGTGACGATCTTCGCGCAGGCATCGGTTGGTACGGCCGAGCCGGAGCGTTCTGAGACTCATTCGATCCACGAGCGCCTCGAGTTCTCCCACAAGGACTACGCACAGGCCGAGTTCGGCGCGCGCCTTCTGGCCGACGCGGTGCTGGGCTTGACTGACGACATCGAGGCCGGCACGCCCCCGGATCCCGCGCGCTTCGTCGCCTTTGACGACGACTTCCCAGTCCAAAGCGACGATCGCTGGTTCCCCGGCCCGTTCTCGCATCCCTATCCAGGCGTATCGAACTGCAAGACGGACAAGGGGCTCGGAGGCGATCCGCAGCTACCGGTGGTGGGATTGCCCGACTGCCAGGGTGTCCTGGGCGGGCTCAACTCGCTCTCCGACCTGACCGGCCTGCCCGAGCCTCCGACAGATGACGTTCCGGCGATCGACCCGGGACTGACCGCAGACGACTTCGCAGGCGCTGGGTATTGACGTGCCGCGGAACTACTCGGCTCCCGGCTACGGCGGGCTTCAAGAGGACATTGACGTCCACCTCCAGGCAATCAGGCTCGGCGACATCCTGCTCACGATGTGCTCGTGCGAGCAGTGGAAGGACCAGTCGGAGAACATCCGCACGCGCACGGACCGGATCGAAGGCAACGAGTATCTCGGCTACGACTGGTCGGAGCAGTGCGAGCCGGCGAAATGACGGCACGTACAAGCCGGATGGGACCGGCACGGGCAACTGGCTGTGCCCGAACCCCGGCAACCCGTCGCAAGACCTGCCCCCGGTCACATACGATCGCGAGTTCAAGAAGATGCAAGCGCAGGTGCTGAACGACGCCACGGGCTGGAACAACGCGGAGAATGCCGCGAATGGCGGAGTCGGAGCCTGACCGACCCACGCCAGATCAAGGGCAACTACTCCCACGACGACCGCTGCGGCGTCCTCCCGCTGGTGCCGGGAACTTGCCCTGCCTGCCGGGCCAGACTTCGCCGTCCGCTGCGATGGGCTACGGGATCACCGTGCCGATCGGGATGGCGAACGACTACAACGGCTACATCGCGACCTACCGCGAGTACCAGCGCGGCGACCACTACCGCAAAGCGCTCACGGCCTGGGGTCCGCACTCCTCTGACTACATGGCATCGCGGCTCGTCACGATGGGACGGCGGCTGACAGCAGCCGAACCTGATCCTGCCGACCGACCAGCAGCAGGAGGCGATCCTGGCGGCGAAGGCGGAGCTCGATACGGCGGTGAACGACCAGCGCGCGACTGCCCTTGGCGACGGTCGGCGGCGGGGCGATCGAGGCGTATGAGGCGGGGATCCCGGACGAAGGCGGACCAAGTGCGGCCATCGCCGAGCCGGCGGACGTCGAGCGGTTCGGACGTCGGCGACATTCACCTGGAACGGTGGCTCGAACTTCATCGACAACCCGGTCGTAGTCGTCGAGCGCCATGACGGTGCGGATTGGGTCGAGTTCGCGGACCAGTCCGGCGAGTTCCCGGTGACGCTCAGATTCCCGCAGGGAACGGAGACCCCGAGCTATCTCACGGGCGGACAGCGGTGGCGCTGGACCGCTCACTTCGAGACGTTCGTCTCGACCTTCGACCTGGGTGACCGCCCGCGGGCGACGCCGGCGGGGACCTACCGCTTCGCCGTCGAGGGCGAGCGGCGCGAGGGCGGGCAGACGGTTCCATACGAGATCGACGTCGGCAGAGTTCGAGGTCAGCGCCGTGGAGCGGCATCACGGCGCAGGACCTGCGCCTTGAGGGCGACCGCACGCTTTCCTTCGCGATCGGACCGCGGACGACGTACACGGTGGCGGCGGCGGACCCGAACGATCGAGACGCAAGGCGGCGGGCCCGCCGATCCAGGCAGAGATCGGCCCGGTCGATTATCCCGACACCTACGAGACCGACGTGCGATTCATCGGACTTCAAGCGCACCGCGTACCGCGATCCGGCCGCTCCCGCCGATCCATCCAAGCTCGAGTGGTTCTGCTTGCGCTGCTCGTTCCGGCCGTGGCTCGACGCCGGCGACGTCTCGGAGGCCGAGGTGACGATCTTCGACGACGAGGGCAACGCGGAGCGCGTGCCGGCGACGAAGGAGGGTGATCGCTGGACCACGGAGGAGACCCTCGAGCCCGGCGAGCTGGCCGTGGTTGAGCGCCAGGGCGCACTTGATGAGTGGGAGAACTTCAACGGCGCCTCGTCGAACACCGTGTATGGCGGCGATCCCCCCGATCCGCCGCCTCCCGCCGGGCGGTGCAAGGTCGCGATCCCGGGCACGCCGCTCGACGACGTCCTCAGGGGAACCGAGCTAAGCGAGCTCTTGACCGGCTTCAACGGCGCAGACCGAATGGACGGTGGGGGCGGAGACGACTGCCTCTACGGCGGCAACCACGAGGACGTGCTGCGTGGCCGCGCCGGCGATGACCGAATCGGCGGCGAGCGCGGCGACGATCGATTCCTCGGTGGCGAGGGCGACGACCGGCTCTTCTCGAACGGCGGCGGCGCCGATTTCTTGCGCTGCGGCCCGGGTGAAGACGTGGCGATCGTGGGCAACCGCGATGACGTGCGCGGTTGCGAGCGCGTGCGACTCGGCCGCGACGTGAACTGATCTCAACCTAGAATCGCCCGCATATGACCGTGGTGGCGAAACTGGGCTCGTCGATCGTCGCCGAGCCGTCGGGAGACGTGCGCGGCGACGTGCTCGACGGTGTCTGCGCGCAGGTTGGTGCGCTCCACGCCGGCGGAGAGGACGTGGTGATGGTGACGTCGGGTGCGATAGCGCTCGGAATGAAGCTGATGGGCTTCGACGCGCGGCCGCGGGCGGTGGACGAGCTCCAGGCGGCTTCTGCTGTGGGTCAGGGGTCGCTATTTCGCGCGTATGAGTCACGCCTTGCGACGCATGATGTACACGCGGCGCAGGTGCTCCTCAACTCCTCCGACGTTTCGACGCGCGTCAATTATCTGAACGCTCGCGCGACGCTCAGGCGCCTCTTGCAGTGGCGGGCGGTGCCGGTGATCAACGAAAACGACACGACGGCGACGGACGAGATCACCTTCGGGGACAATGATTTTCTGGCGGCGCAGGTGGCTCTGCTTCTGGGCGCGCGCATGCTCGTCCTCCTGACGGACACGGCGGGACTGCATACGGCGGATCCGCGCCGCGACGCCGGGGCCGAGCTGGTCTCCCACGTAGATGACTTCGGCGAGCTCGAGCGCTACGAGATCGGCGATCGGACGTCACAGTTCGGCTCGGGTGGGATGCGCAGCAAGGTGGCTGCAGCAGAGATGGCGACTGCGGCCGGCATCGAGACGGTGGTTTGCGATGGAACGCTTCATGACGGCTTGGCGAAAGCGGCGGCAGGCGAGCGGATCGGCACCGTGTTCCAGGCTGGCGAAGCGCGCGCGCCGAGCTTCAAGCTTTGGCTTCGCTACGCGAAGCCGAGTCGCGGCATCGTGCGGATCGACGCGGGGGCCGCTCGTGTGCTTCGCGAGCAGGGCTCGAGCCTCTTGCCCGTGGGAGTGGTGGGGGTCGAGGGCAACTTCGAGGCTGGTGATGCGGTCGACGTCGTCGCCGAGGGCGGGCTCGTTGGCAAGGGCATTGTCAACTACTCGGCGGGGGAGCTAGGGCGCATCAAGGGGATGAAGTCGCAGGCAGTGCGCGAGCTGATGCCGCATGCGGCCGATGAGGCTGTCCACCGGGACCAGTTCGTCCTGCAGTGAGCGGCAGTACGCTTTTTGGGGCTATGGCCACGACTGAGCGCACAATCGAGGACGCTCTCCGGAGCGCTAAAGCGGCGTCGCTTGAGCTTGCTCGTGCTTCGGCCGCGCAGAAGGATGAGGCGCTTACGCGTTTGGCGGCGCTGCTTCGGGAGCGGTCAGGTGATGTGCTCGAGGCGAATGCCGCGGATTTGGTTGATGACCGTGCGGCGGGGTTGACTCAGGCGCTTCTCGACCGGTTGACGCTTACCGCCGAGAGGGTGGAGGCGATGGCGGAGGGCGTCGAGGTGATCAGGGGGCTGCCAGATCCGGTGGGGGAGGAGATCGAGACGGGCGTCCTTTCGAGCGGCCTCGAGATGCGAAAGGTGCGGGTGCCGCTCGGAGTGGTGGCGGTGATCTACGAGGCGCGCCCGAACGTGACGATTGATTGCGCGGCACTTTGCCTCAAGTCGGGAAACGCGATCGTGCTGCGTGGCTCGACCTATGCCGAGCGCTCGAACGGTGCGCTTGCGGCGCTCGCGCGCGAGGCGGTGGCGGATGCCGGGTTGTCTGAGGCCTGCGTCGAGCTGCTTTCCGGCGACCGGGAGGAGCTGGCAGGGCTGGCGACCGCTGACGGCCTGGTGGACCTGGTGATCCCTCGGGGTGGCGGTGGCTTGAAGGCGGCGCTCAAAGAGGTAGCGACGGTTCCGGTCATGTATGCCGCGGCGGGCGTTTGTCACGTTTACGTGGACGCGGAAGCCGACCTCGAGATGGCGGCGCGGATCGCCGTGAACGCGAAGGTGCAGCGTCCCGGCGTATGCAATGCCGCGGAGACGCTCCTCGTGCACGAGGCGGTTGCGAAGGACTTCGTGCCGGCCGTGGCTCGCGAGCTGGCGGATGCCGGCGTAGAGCTCGTCGGCGACGAGCGCGCGCGCCGCGCTTCGGAAGGCGTTGAGATGGACGAGGCCACTGGCGAGGACTGGGCGGCGGAGTATCACGACTTGAAGCTGTCGATCGGCGTGGTGGATGGCGTGGACGAGGCGGTTGAGCACATCAACCGGCATGGGACGGGCCATTCCGACGCGATCGTCACGTCGTCGGAAGCGGCGGCTCAGGCGTTCGAGTCTGGCGTCGACTCGGCTTGCGTCTACGTCAATGCTTCGACTCGCTTCACGGACGGCTTCGAGTTCGGGATGGGAGCCGAGATCGGCAACTCGACGCAAAAGCTTCACGCGCGCGGGCCGATCGGGATGCGAGAGCTGACGACCTATAAGTACTTGATGCGCGGCACCGGCCAGATCCGGGGGTAGGGCTGTCGCTTCGCGCATCGGCGTCCTGGGCGGCGCGTTCAACCCGCCCCACATCGGCCACCTGGTGCTGGCGCACGAGGCGGCTCACCAGCTCGGCCTGGAGCGGGTGCTCTTGATCCCGGTTGGCGTCGCGCCTCATCGGGAGATCGACCCGGAGCCGGGCCCTGACGTGCGCTTGGAGATGGTGCGCCGTGCGGTGGAGGCCGACGAGCTGCTCGAGGCGTCTGATGTCGAGGTGAGAAGCGGGGAGCCGTCCTTTACGTTCCTTACGCTCGAGAGGTTGCATGACGAGCGCCCCGAGGATGAGATCACGCTTTTGATGGGTGCCGACGTGGCGGCGTCGCTCGGCTCGTGGAAGCGGCCGACGCGCGTGCTGGATCTGGCGACGGTGGGGGTGGCCGGGCGGCCGGGGGCGGATTTCGACGAGGCGGAGGAGGCGCTGGAGCGACTTGGCGCGCACGGCCGGTATGAGGCCGTGCGGATGCCGGGTCTCGAGGTGTCGTCCACGCGGACTCGCCGGCTCGTGGCGGCGGGGAGGTCGATTCGGTACCTGGTGCCCGATGGGGTCCGCGAGCTGATCTCAGAAAGGGGGCTCTACAGGGGATGAGCAAGCGGGAGGCGGCGGTCGCGAAGGCGCGGGAGGAGGCTCCGGACGCGTCGGAGGTGCTGACGCGGCGCATCGCGGCGATGGCGGACGAAAAGCTCGGCGAGGACATCGTGGTGCTCGACATGCGCGAGCTCGTGAGCTACACGGACTTTCTGATCTTGGTGACGGCTCGCAACGAGCGGCTGGCTAAGGCGATCGTCGACGACGTTCATTTGCAGCTGAAGGGGGAGGGGCTCCTGCCGTCCCGCACGGAGGGGGTACAGGAGGCGCGCTGGGTGCTCCTCGACTATCTCGATTGCGTGCTCCACGTGTTCGTGCCGGAAGCGCGGGAGCACTACCGCCTCGAGCAGCTGTGGGGCGAGGCGCCACGGCTCGAGCTAAAAAGTTGAGGAGTTAGCGGGAATCTGGGCGCTGGTGCGCTGCGGGCGTGACGCGTCTGTCCGCAAATCGACGTAAGGTTCGGCCATCGCCCCGCGCGCCTTCAAGAGATCGCTGTTTGGCTACCGGCGCCAGGACGTCGACGAGGCGATCGCGTGGCGCGATATCGCCCTTCACGAGGAGACGCGGCGCGCGAACGAGGCGGTGTCCCGCGCCGAGATCCTGACCGCGCGGATCAACGACGAAACGAGGCGGGCCAACGATGCTGTGATGCGAGCGGGCGAGCTCGAACGGGCTTCGCTCGACTTGGCGGGCAGGGTGAGCGCGCTGGAGCAGGTGGCCGATCGGCTCGCACTTCGTGTCGTAGAGCGCGAGCGGGCGATCGCGAAGCTGACGGAGCGGCTCGACGCAACGCTCGACACGCTGCGTGAGACCGAGGAGGACGAGTCTGAGGGAAACAGCGAAGCGACGTCGGCAGAGACTGCGAGCGATGCGATCGCCGGGAATGGCCGCGGTGCCGGCGCTGACGAGGCGGCCGAGATCTTCGCGGGCCTGATCGAGGTGGAGGTTGGGCCGCTCTCGGACTTCGAGCAGCTAGCGAGCTTCGAGGATGCGGCAAGCGGGATTGGCGCGACGGACGGGATCACGGTGAAGCGGTTCGCTCAGGGCCGCGCGACGCTCGAGATGAACTTGTCGGAGCCAGTCGCGCTCCTTTCAGAGCTCGAGGACTGCTCGCCGTTCGAGTTCACGGTGAGGGACACGCGAGACGACCGCGTGATCCTCGACGTGGACGGCCAGTAGCAGCTCGACCGAGCTGCCTCGTCTAAGAAGTCCCACTTTCGCCACGCAATCGGCATGCTTCGGCGCGCCTTTTCTAATCTCCCGGTGCGAACCTACGTTCGTGGCGATCGGAGACTCAAACCACAAAGGGAGCGTTGAACGGTCAGCAAGTCGGCGTTAGAATGGCAGCTCAGTATGAGCTAGGGGCTGTAGATCAGTTGGCTAGATCGTCTGCGTGGCACGCAGAAGGGCGTCGGTTCGAGTCCGACCAGCTCCACTCCCTCACCGGTCCCAATCACATCGGATCCGAGGAACTCCGGCGCCGTCTAGGTCCGATCACTCACCGCGCCGCGGCGGGCGAGACGTTCCACGTCACCCGCCGCGGGAAGCCCTTCGTGACCCTCTCGTCAGCCGAGAATGCCGACCCTGCCAACGAGGAGGGGCGAGAAACGCACCTCTCGGACCTAGAGGAGGCATGAAAGAAACACAAGCACCCCAGCACCTACGCGACTACGTCCAGGAGATGGTTGAGGTTGGAGTTCAGCTCTCGACCATGCTCGGCCACATGTACCGCTTCCAAGCCACCAACGAGCACTCATCCGGCGGGCCGCCGCCGGAGATCTTGCGAGACCTCGTCGCCAAGACGCTCCAGCGCCGCTTCCGGGCGAGCAAGCGCGACGTCCAGCGGGCCACCGACCTACTGCGCCTATCGGGCCGCACGATCGCCGACGAGCTCGTCCTCGTCGAGCCAGGTGCCTTCGATGAAGAGTGGGACGAGGACGACGAAGAGCTTGACGATGAGCTCGACTGGGACGAGCCACTCGACTCAAACGGAACGCGCCTTCACTGACGTCGCACACGGCCAGCCGCTAGGTTGCGGCGCATGAAGCAGCACGCCGACGGCGTCTGGCAACTCTCCGGCTTCCCGCCAAACGCCATCAACGTCTTCCTCCTCGACGACGTTCTCATCGACGCATCCGCGCGTTTCGCCACCCGGAGCATCCTCAAGCAGCTGGAGGGCAAACCCCTTTCAGCTCACGCCCTTACGCACGCCCATCCCGACCACCAGGGTGCTTCGCACGCCGTCTGCGAGCGCTTCGGCGTCCCGTTCTGGGTGGGCGAAAAGGATGTCCCTGCTGCCGAGAACCCGAAGCTCATCGGGGAGCGCCAGCCCGACCACTTCATGGCCCAGCTCTTCGCCAAGACCATGACGGGGCCCGGCCACCGCGTCGACCGCGCTCTGCGAGATGGAGACGAAGTGGCGTCCTTCCGCGTGATCGACGTCCCCGGCCACTCCGCGGGGCACGTCGCCTTCTGGCGCGAATCGGACCGCGTCCTCGTCCTCGGCGACGTCCTCAACTCCGCCGACGTCTACACGCTCATCCCCGGCCTTCGAGAGCCCCGCACCTACTTCACCCCCGACCCCGCCGAGAACCGCCGCTCCGCTCGCAAGCTCGCCGCGCTCGAGCCCAAGCTCGTTCTCTTCGGTCACGGGCCTCCGGTGCGGGACACGAAGAAGTTCGTCGACTTCGTGAACTCGCTGCCCGACTAGCCGTCGCGAAGGGCGGCCCGCTGAGCAGGCGGAAGGTGCCGGCTCATGCGCCAGCCCGCGCCTGAGAAGTTCAGGTTCGCGACCGTCGCGAAGCCCTCCTCGTCCTCGCGCAGCGCCAGGAGGAGGTGGGCGACCCGGTCCGCCGCCGGCAACCCGTCCTCCTCGCCCACGCGCACGCACCAGGAGAACACGCGCCTGCCGACAACTCCGCGGCGCGAGAGATACGCACCCTGCTCGCCCACCAGCCAGAACCCAAGCTGTCCGCGAAAAGGCGCCAGCCCACTCTCCCGAACGACATCGATGCCGTCCCGTCCGACCAGGTCCGCCAACAGTCCGAGCGCCACTCGCTCCGGGCCCTTCGGCTCACCATCGCGCGAAGCGGCACTCTTTTCCGATCCGATTGCCACAATGGCTCGCGCTCCGCGTCGCGCCTGAAGGGTCGGTATCGCGATCGCGTGCGCAAAGCACAGAAGCGCCACCGGCAGAGTCAGAGGCTCAATAACCAGCAGCGCCACGCCCGGCGCCGAGAACAGGCCGACCACCCATACCGTCCACATCGTCCAGCGCCGGCCGTCGCGCCGAAGCGTCCGCTCGTTCGCGCGCTCCCGATTCCACCCGAGCTGCTCCGCCTCGGGCAGGCCGGGGCGGGAGACCGCCTCGGCCGATATGTCAGAGGGGGACGTCAGCCGCCCACGATCGGCCGGCGAAGCGTCACCAGCTCCGCATCGACCGGAAGCTCACGGACGACCTCGGCCGTCCCGTCGCCAAGCGTCGCCGAGGCGATGAAGCCCCGCTCCAGCTCAAGCGCAAAAGCATCGCGAGCGCGTCCCGCCGCCACCTCGTCGTGCGCAGTCCACTCCGCCAGAGTCGTGTGTCCCGTCCTGTCCAGCCTGATCAAGCGTCCCATGAGACCTCCTCGTCGATTCCATTCTGAGAATACGCCGTGGCGGCAAGCCGGTGTGTGACGCTCGGAGAGGGTCTCCGAGCGCCCCTAGACTGCCGCCCGTGAGCGACGAGCCGGCACGCTACGACCCCCAGGCCATCGAGAAGCGCTGGCAGTCCGTCTGGGACTCCGAGCGCACGTGGCAAGTACCCAATCCCGGCGAGGCCGGATTCGACGCCTCAAAGCCCAAGTCATACGTCCTCGAGATGCTGCCCTACCCCTCGGGCGAGCCACACGTCGGCCACCTCAAGAACTACGCCATCGGCGACGCCATCGCCCACTTCCGCCGCCGCCGCGGCTTCGATGTCATCCATCCGATGGGCTACGACGCCTTCGGCCTCCCAGCTGAGAACAACGCCATCCGGACCGGGGAGCACCCCGCCGAAGCGACCCGCAAGTCGATCGAGGCCTTTCGCTCGCAGTTCAAGCGCTGGGGCATTTCGATTGACTGGTCCCGCGAGGTTTCCTCAGCCGACCCGGACTACTACCGCTGGACGCAATGGCTGTTTCTTCGCTTCTTCGAGAAAGGGCTCGCCTACCGCTCAGAGGCACCCGTCCAGTGGTGTCCCGTCGATGCGACCGTGCTTGCCAACGAGCAGGTGATCGACGGCCGCTGCGAGCGCTGCGGCTCCCTCGTCGAGCAAAAGAAGCTCGAGCAGTGGTTTTTCAAGATCACCGACTACGCCGACCGTCTCCTCGCCGACTTCGAGATCCTCGAGTCCTGGCCCGAGCACGTGGTGACCATGCAGCGAAACTGGATCGGCCGCTCTGAAGGTGCCGAGGTCATCTTCACCTGCGCAGAGCTCAGTCTCGACTTCCCCGTCTTCACCACCCGCCCGGACACCCTTTTCGGCGCCACCTTCTTCGTCCTCGCTCCCGAACATCCCGATCTCGACCGCCTCGCCGCCGGCTCCAAGAACGAGGAGAAGGTGCGCGCCTATGTCGCCGAGGCGGCTCGCAAGTCCACCGAGGACCGCGCCGCCGAGGACCGCGAGAAGACGGGCGTGCCGCTCGGGCGCACCGTCACGAACCCCGTCAACGGCGAAGAGATTCCAATGCTCGTCGCCGACTACGTCCTCATGGACTACGGCACCGGCGCGATCATGGCCGTGCCTGCCCACGACGAGCGCGACTTCGACTTTGCGAAAGCGTTCGGCCTCCCGATCCGCCAGGTCGTCGCGCCTGGCGACGAGGCAGAGATCGACCCTGAAACCGCGTTCATCTCCCACTCCGACGACGAGCGGCTCGTCAACTCGGGCGACTTCGATGGCATGACCTCGCCCGAGGCGAAGGAGGCGATCGTCGCCATGCTCGCAAAGGAGGACCGGGGCAAGCCCACCGTCAACTACCGCCTGCGCGACTGGCTCCTCTCGCGCCAGCGCTACTGGGGCTGCCCCATCCCCGTCGTCCACTGCGATTCATGCGGCATCGTCGCCGTGCCCGACGACCAGCTGCCCGTCGAGCTGCCCGACGTAACTGACTACGCGCCGAAGGGAAAGTCCCCTCTGGCCGCCGTCGAGGAGTGGGTCAACACCACGTGCCCCTCCTGCGACGGGGCGGCCCGCCGAGAGACGGACACGATGGACACCTTCGTCGATTCGTCCTGGTACTTCATCCGCTATCTCGACGCCCACAACTCCGAGGCGCCGTGGGACCGCGAGGTAGCGGACCACTGGATGGCCGTCGACCAATACATCGGCGGCGTCGAGCACGCGATCCTCCACCTGATGTACGCGCGCTTCTTTACGAAGGCGCTCGCCGACATGGGCCTGATCGGCGTCCAGGAACCTTTCACCAACCTCTTCACGCAGGGCATGATCTCCCGCGACGGCGCGAAGATGTCGAAGACGAAGGGCAACACGGTCAGCCCGAGCGAGTACGTCGAGCGCTACGGAGCCGACACCCTTCGCACCTTCATCTGCTTCACCGGTCCACCCGCGCGCGGCGGCGACTGGACGGACGAAGGGGTGGAGGGCGTCTTCCGATTCCTCTCACGTCTGTGGCGGCTGGGCCAGGAGGTAGTCGAAGGAGGCAACGGCTCCGGCTCCGGTGACCCTGAACCATTGAGACGAAAAGCGCACTGGGCGATCGACAAGGTCACGCGAGACATCTCGACTGACTTTGCCCTTCACACCGCGATCGCGGCCGTCATGGAGTTGGTCAACGACGCGTATCGCCTGAAGGACAACCTCTACGGCTCCCCCCAAGGCGACGAAGCCGTTCGGTTCGCCACGGCCACCGCAGCATCGCTCGTCTTCCCCTTCGCACCCCACCTGGGGGCCGAGCTCTACGAGGCGATCGAGGGGACGCGGGTGTGGGAGGAGCCCTGGCCCGAAGCTGATCCGGCGATGCTCACCTCTGAGACGATCTCCCTCGTCGTCCAGGTCAACGGCAAGCGCCGCGACCAAATCGAGGTCGCGGCCGACACCTCCGAGGACGAGCTCAAACGCCTCGCGCGCGAATCGGAGGCAGTCGTGCGCCACCTCGACGGCGGCGAGATCGTCAAGGAGATCGTCGTGCCGGGCCGGCTCGTCAATCTCGTCGTCCGCTGAAACTCCGCCTCGAGCGTCCCACGCTGTGCCCAATGGGGCCTACTGCAGGACGTTCGCTGGGGAAGGTTCTGCTAAAACCGCCCCGTGCTCGTACGCCGCTTCGCCGAAGCGCCCACCATCGAGGTGCACCGCCTGCGCTCGCACATCCTCATGGACGCCGGCGAGCTGGGCTCGCGCAACCTCTCGGTCAACTGGATCGAGGTCCCACCCGGCGCCTCCGAGGAGCTCGTTTCCCACGAGGAGGCAGAGCAGGCCTACGTCGTCGTCGCCGGATCAGGCGAGATGTCAGCCACTGGCGACCGGCAGGCACTCGAACCCGGCGACTTCGTGATGATCCCTCCCGCGACCGAGCATTCCGTCTCGAATAACGGGTCGGAAACGCTCGCACTCGTCTCGGTCCAGTCGCCCGGCGTCTCCGCTGATGAGCTCTTCTCTATCCGTCTCGCTGCGCAGGCGGCCGGGTACGACGACGCCTACGAGGACGAGTAGGCCGATCGCGGGCGGGACGGGGCCAACGCGGCGAAAGCGCGTCGTCATCCACGGCCACGTGCAGGGCGTCTTCTTCCGAGACACGATGAGGAAGCGCGCCGAGGCGCGCGGCGTCGCAGGCTGGGTCACGAACCGCGGCGACGGCACCGTCGAAGCCGCCCTTGAAGGGCGAAAGGCCGACATCGAGGCCCTCCTCGGTTTCTGCAAGCAGGGTCCGTCCGGCGCCGATGTCGAGCGGGTCGAAGTCCGCGACGAGGAGCCCGAGGGCTTGACTCGGTTCACGATTGAGTAGCCCGCACCGCGGCGGGGCGGTCGGGCCGCCCCCTCCAGGAGGCCTAGTGATTTGGTCTCGTTCGCCGGGTCCGGGTTCCACTGATTTTTCCTTAGCCTCCCGGAGGGGGCGTGCCCAACCACCCCGCCGCTTGTTGACACCTTTCTGTTTCCGAGTTGACACAAACGGTGTGACACGTGTGCGCCCGGGCCGGGCACGCTGGGTTCATGCCCGAGCTCAGCCGAGTGCAGCTTGCCGTGTATGCCGCCCTTGCCGTTGTCGCCCTCATGCTCGGCTCGAGGTGGATCCGCAGTGGAGGTGAGTCCGCCGCGGCGTCGTCGGGCCTGCCGGCGTTCGAGTCAGGCGAGGCGTCCGGCGCAGCTGGCGAGTCGAGCGCCGGCGCTGCTTCGTTCGAGCCCACTGACGGCGACCTTGTGGTTCACGTCGCCGGTGCCGTGCGCGACCCGGGGGTCTTTCGCATGCCGCCCGGATCGCGTGTAACCGACGCGATCGAGCGTGCAGGTGGCACGACTGGAGAGGCGGCGGCCGACGCGATCAACCTCGCCGCTCCGCTTGCCGACGGGCAGCAGGTGCAGGTGCCGGCGAGGGCTCCGGCAGGCGGGGCCGCGAGCGCCACTTCGCCGGCCACCGGCGATGGACCGATCAGCCTCGGCACCGCAACGGTCGAGGAGCTTGACACGATCGAGGGCATCGGCCCCGTCACCGCCGCGGCAATTCTGGAATTCAGGGACCAGAACGGCGGAGTGTCCTCGGTCGACGACCTCGACCAGGTGAGCGGCATCGGTCCCGCCACGATGGAGGCGCTCAGGGCAAGCCTGCAGCCGTAGAGCCTCTCAATGCGCGCTTTCCCCACCGCGTACGCCTGGCGTGTCATCGCGCTCGCCGGGCTCGTGGCCGGATTGGCGATTTCGGCGCCGCTGGGACTCGAGGGGATGGCGACAGACGGGTCAATAAAGGGGGTCGGAGTGCCTGGGGAGCTCGGAGCACTTGCGGCGCTGACCGCTGCGCTAGCCGTGACCCGTCCGCGCCCCGGACACGCCGGCATCGTGCCATGGCTTTCCCTGGTCGCGACCGTGGCGGCCGTGGCGGGCCTCTTGGTCGGGGGCGCTCGCCTGGCTGCGATCGACTCGGGCCGCCTCGCGGCCGAGCCGGGCTCGTACCTCGAGCTGCGTGGGACCGTCGTCTCGGCTCTGCGCGCCTCGGGCGAGCTCACGCGCTTCACCCTCGAAACGCCCGAGGGCCGGATCGCCGTCGAGGCCCGCGCGTCCCACCACCCTTCGCCGAGAGTAGGAATTCCCTCGAATAGCGAGGGTTTTCCTACTCTCGGCAGCATCGACGAGGGCGCCGAGGTCCTTGTCGAGGGTGTGGCGCGTGAGCCCGGCGATTGGGAGCGCTCGCAGGTCGAACGCTCCGGCGCTTCGCTTGTCCTCGTCGCCGAGCGCGTGGAGGGAACGGGCGCGTCTCGCGGCGGCCTGCGAGGCGCCCTCGACGACGTTCGCCGCCGAGCTGAAGCGGCGCTTGAACAGGGCACTCCTGAACCGGCCGCTGCGCTCCTTCGCGGCTTCGTCCTCGGGCAGGACGATCGGATTGCCGAGGACGTCCGCGAGGACTTCCGCCGGTCGGGGCTCGCGCACGTCTTGGCTGTGTCGGGCCAGAACGTGATGCTGCTTGCGATTCTCGCCACCCCGCTTCTGGCGCTGGCGGGCGTGCCCCTTCGCGCTCGGCTGATCGCGATCGGGGCGATCATCGCGATCTACATTCCCGTCGCGGGGGCTGGCGCTTCGATCCAGCGCGCCGGCGTCATGGGTATGGCCGGTCTCGTTGCCGCGCTGGCATCTCGGCCGAGAGCGCGCTGGTATGCGCTCAGCCTCGCCGCTGCCATCACGCTTGCGATCGATCCGCGAGCGACGGCGGACATCGGCTGGCAGCTCAGCTTCGCCGCCGTCGCGGGGTTGCTCGTGCTGGCGCCGCCGCTGATTCGGATCGGAAGCCGCAACGGCGGGGGAATCCGCCGCGCGATCGCCGAAGGCGCTGCGATGACCCTCGCTGCGTCGCTCGCCACCGCGCCGCTCGCGGCGCATCATTTCGGCACCGTTTCGCTGACGGCGATCCCTGCCAACCTCGTGGCGCTGCCCGCGATCGCGCCGGCGATGTGGCTCGGAATGCTCTCGGGAGCCGTTGGCCAGATTCCCGGCGCGCCGGCCGAGCCGCTCAGCTGGCTGGGCGGTCTTTGCGCCGGATTCATCGGCTGGGTGGCGCACGCACTTGGACCCGGATGGGCGCAGCTCGACATCCCCGAGCCCGGGCCGCTCACCGCTGTCATGTGGACGCTCGTCTTGGTGGGAGGGGCGCGACTCGCCTGCCTCGCAATCGAGCGCCGAGAAGCGCTGCAGCCAGCACCGCGTGCGCCGCGCCGAATAGCACTCGGACTTGGGTTCGGCGTTTCGCTGGCGGTAGCGGCGATCACACTTGCCGCCGGTTCTGCCGAAGAGTCCGGGCGGCGGCCCCTTCTCGCGATCCGGATACTCGACGTCGGCCAGGGCGACGCGATCCTGGTCGAGCCGCGCGGTCATCTGCCGCTTCTTGTGGACACGGGCCCCCCTGACGCTGACGTCGGAGCCCAGCTCGGCGACCTTGGTGTCGACGAGCTGTTCGCCATCGCTGTTACACACGACGACCTCGACCACGCAGGTGGTCTCGCGAGCGTCCTCGCTCGTACGGAGGTGCGGCGCCTCCTGGTGAGCGCCCGTACTCCGGAGAGCTGTCGCTATCTCGTTTGCCCGCCCGTGAGCCGCCTATCCGAGGGAACTGGGTTTCGCATGGGGCCGGCGCGTGTCGAAGTCCTCTGGCCGCCGGTGAATGCCCCCGCAGCCGAGAATCCGAACGACACGGGGTTGGTCCTCCGCGTTTCATCCGGCGAATTCGACGCGCTCCTCAGCGGCGACGCCGAGGCCGAGGTCGCGAGTTACGGCGCAGGGCCGGTGGATCTCCTAAAGGTCGCCCACCACGGCAGCGAAGACGCCGGGCTCGACCGGCTCTTGACGCGCACCTCGCCTCAGCTCGCTGCGATCTCGGTCGGCGACAATTCGTACGGCCACCCGACGCCCGAGACGATTAACACGCTCGCTGAGCACGGAGTACCGATCCTTCGTACCGACGAGGTAGGCGAGCTCGTGATCGAGGTCAATCGCGACTCATGGAGAGTGGCTGAGCCCTGACTCGTTGCCGCCACAAGCGCAGGTAGGGTCAAGGGCGTGCCAGACCTCGCCCCCGTCTACCTCTTCGCCGGCGACGATTCCGGCAAGATCGACGCGATGCTCGCGCGCCTTCGCGCCCGTGCCGAGCGCGAGGGCGGGCCAGGCGCACTCGAGTCGTTCGGGTCCGACGGCGTCCCGGACCCAGAAGCCCTCGTTGGCGCAATCCCGGCCATGTCGCTCACGGCTTCTCGGCGCTTTCTCCTGGCTGACGGAGTGGAGGGCTGGAGCGCGGCGCAGGCAAAGCCAGTCGCCGCGGCGCTCGAGGCACTGCCCCCGGACCTGACCATCGTGCTGGTCGCCCGAGAAAGCTCTCCCAAACCCAAGGCACCAAAGGCGCTCATCGACGCTGTCGGCAAGGCGGCGGGCGGTGAGGTCCGCCGGTGCGACGCTCCGAAGGCTCGTGACCTCCCGTCCCGCCTTCGCGCGGACGCCGAGCGCCGCGGATTCACGCTGGCGCCGGAGGCAGCCGTCCTTTTGGTGGAGCGACTCGGCACCTCAACGCTCCGGCTCGCGACCGAACTCGACCGGCTCGCGATGTGGGCGGGGGAGGGAGGCGAGGTCACCCTCGACGATCTCGAGGCAATGGTCGCCGACACCTCGGAGGAGGTCATGTGGGCGCTCTCGGATGCGATCGTCGACCGCGACCGAGCAGCCGCAGCCGCAGCCGCCGCTCGGCTGAACGCGCAGGGCGAATCGGTGACGCCGCTTGTCTACCAGATGGCAAAGCGCCTTCGCGAGGCGCGCCTGGCGCTCGCCGGGCTCGAATCCGGCCGAAGCGCCCGTGAGCTCGAGGGATCTCTCCCGATGCATCCGTATGCGGCGAAGCTCCTGCTGCGCCGGGTCAAGGGTGCGACCACGACGGCGCTTCGTGCTTCCACCTGCGCGGTTGCGGATCTCGAGTGGTGGACACGCGGGGGCTCCGATTACCCGGAGGAGGTCGCGCTGGCGCTCGCCGTGGCGAGAGCCACGCGCGAAAACGGTTGAAACCCGGCAGGTGGCTGCTAGGAGGAGGAGCCGGCGCGCAGGCGGGCAGCGCGGGCCTTCTTGCGAGCACCGGTATTGCGATGAAGAGCGCCCTTCTGCACGGCCTTGTCGATTCTCGAGACGAGCTCGCGATGGGCGGAGTCGGCAGCGTCCGAGTCGCCACCGGCCACCGCCGCCTCAAGACGCCTGAAATGCGTCTTGACCGCGCTCGTGAAGTGGCGGTTCTCGGTTCGCTCGCGGATGGTGCGGGCGTTGCGCTTGCGTTGTGAGGCGATATTGGCCATCGGGCGACGGCGAAGTGTAGATGAGTAAGCCCGACCGAATCGAACATCTAGCGGCGTGAGCGAGCACCGAAACCTCGACGAGGCCGTGCCTGGAGAGGCCATGGCGGACGTGGAAGAGCCCGGAACGCCCAGGCGCGCCGGGCGTCTTGCCCGCTCGACGGCGATGTTCTCGGCGGCGACCGGGCTCTCGCGGATCGCCGGCCTGGTGCGCGAGATCGTGGCCGCGTCCTACTTCGGCGTCACGGCTCAGATGTCGGCCTTCACGATCGCCTTCCAGGTGCCGAACCTCGTCCGCAGCCTGTTTGCGGATGCCGCGATTCAGGCGGCGTTCGTGCCCGTCTTCACCGAGCAGCTCGAGCAGGGGAACCGCCGCGAGGCCTTCCGGCTCGCGTCCTCGCTCATCTTCCTGGTCGCGCTCATCCTCGGCGCGCTGACGGCTCTCTTCATCCTGCTCGCACCCGTCGTCATGCCGCTCTTCGTCCCGAGCGAATACGCGGACGTGGCAGACCTGACCGTCTCGCTCTCCCGCCTGCTCTTCCCGATCATCCTGCTTCTCGGGGTGACCGGCATGGTCGTCGGGATCCTCAACTCCTTCGACCGGTTCGGAGCGCTTGCGATCGCGCCGTTCTTCTGGAACGTCGTGATCATCGGGGTCCTCGTCGGCCTGGCGCCGGCGTTCCCCGAGGAGGATCAGATCTACGCGTACGCGATCGGGGTCCTGGCCGGGACGGTGGTGCAGCTCGCCATCTGTGTGTGGGATCTGCGAAAGACGCCTTACGGCCTTCGCCGCGCCCTTGCCGCGGTTGCGAGTTTTCGCCGCGCGGACTGGCACGACTCGAACGTCCGGCGCATCCTCCTTTTGATGCTGCCGGTGACGATCTCGCTCGGCCTTATCAACATCAATCTGCTGATCAATTCCACGATCGGGTTTCTCGTCTCCGAGCAGGCGCCGGCGGCGATCGACAAGGCGTTCCGCATCTACATGCTTCCCCAGGGCGTCTTCTCGGTCGCGATCGCGACGGTGCTCTTTCCGACCCTCGCTCGCTTCGCGGCGCGTGCCGACTTCGACCGCTTGCGCTCCACCATGGCGAACGGCATCCGCCAGATCCTGCTTCTCCTCGTCCCCGCGGCAGCTTCGATCTTGGTTCTGGCCGAGCCGATGACGCGCCTCGTCTACGAGCGCGGCGTGTTCGACGCCGCTTCGACAGACCTCGTATCCGAGGCGCTTTTCTGGTTCGCCTTCTCACTGCCGGCTAGCGGCGTCTTCCTGCTTCAGACCCGAACCTTCTTCAGCCTCCAGCGCCCATGGGTGCCTACTCTGGTCGGCGCCGCGAACCTCGTGATCACGGCCGTCGCGGCGCTCCTTCTCTACGAGCCTTACGGGGTGGGCGGGATCGTGGCCGCGACCAGCATCGCCACCATCACGAGCGTGGTGGTCGGCGGAGTGATCCTTCACCGCGCGCTCGGACGCTTAGAGCTTGGACAGATGATTTGGTCCGGCTCGCGAATCCTCTTGGCGGCCATAGCGCTGGCCGGCGTCTCCTATTTCGCCTGGGAGGCGCTCGACGAGGCGCTCGGCCGAGGCCTCGGGGGGCAGATCGTCTCCCTGGGCGCGGCGCTGGCCGCGGGGGCGATCACATACGGGGTGGCGCTCATTCTCCTCCGCGTGCCAGAGATGAAACAGGTCATGGGCCTGTTCCGCGGTCAGTCGTAGCGCGCGATAGCGGGCCCACCCGGGCGCTCGATTGCAAGGAAAGCGTGTGTGACTCCGGTCACACACTTGTTACTCGGTTCAGCCAAGGTGTACTTCCGCTAACCCGCATTTTCGCGATCTGCCTCAGGCAGGCGCCGCGGGGGACTTGAGCGCCGATCCCGGCGCTCAGGGCGCCAAGACCGGCGCCCATGGCGCTCTCCGCGCCCAGACACCAAGAGAGGTAACCGCCACTCATGGCTTTCACGCGTTCCACAACCCGAGTTCTTGCGACCGCTGCAGCCGCCGTTGCTGTGGCTAGTCCCGCGATCGCCGCGGAGACACCGAACCCACCTCCTGCCGAGCCCCTGCGCGTCGTTGCGCCGGGGTCGCCTGCCGCGCTGGCGATGAGCGAGGCGCGACTGAAGCGAGAGCAGCGGAAGCAAGAGGCCGCCCGCGAGGCTCGTCGCAATCCCGGACCGTTCGTGCCGGTCATCGGCAAGGTCGACTACGGAACCTCCGCGAACGCATTCGGCGCGGCCCGCACCGGGCATGTGCATTCCGGCCACGACATGTTCGCGCCGGCCGGCACGCCGCTCGTGGCGGTGACCGACGGTGTCATCGTCGAGGCGGGCTCCGACGGGGGCCAGGGCAACTACGTCCACCTCTACGACCACGAGAGCGACCTGACCTATATCTACATGCACATGATCGAGCCGGCCCGGCACCAGGCCGGCGACGAGGTCGATGCCGGCGCTGAGCTCGGTGGCGTCGGATGCACGGGGTCTTGCTCGGGCGATCACCTGCACTTCGAGATCCGCAAGGGCAAGGGCATGACGGGCGAGGCACGCGACCCCCTGCCCGACCTCAAGGACTGGGAATCCATTCCGAAGCCTCTCTAGGGCAACCCGTCGCCATACTCAGCCCTCCATGGAGCGCATCCGGAACTTCTCGATCATCGCGCATATCGACCACGGCAAGTCGACGCTCGCCGACCGCATCCTCGAGCTGACCGGCTCGGTCGACGCACGCACGCACGTTCCGCAAATGCTCGATTCGATGGACCTCGAGCGCGAGCGCGGCATCACGATCAAGGCTCAGGCGGTTCGCGTCGACTACGCGGCATCCGACGGTGAGACCTACCACCTGCATCTGATCGACACTCCGGGGCACGTCGACTTCTCCTACGAGGTTTCGCGCTCGCTTGCTGCGTGCGAGGGCGCGCTGCTCGTTGTCGATGCCGCGCAGGGAGTCGAGGCGCAGACGGTCGCCAACACGTATGCGGCGATCGAGGCGGGACTCGAGCTCATCCCCGTGCTCAACAAGGTGGATCTGCCGGGTGCTGAGCCCGAGCGGGTGACGGGCGAGATCCTCGACCTGATCGGAGGCGACGCCGCGGACGTGCTCCACATCTCGGCCAAGACCGGGGAGGGCGTGCTGGAGGTGCTGGAAGCGATCGTCAAGCGCATCCCACCGCCTCAGGGCGAGCCCGGCGCCGAGCCCCGAGCGCTCATCTTCGACTCCGAGTTCGACCAGTACCGCGGCGTCATCGCCTACGTGCGGGCTGTGGACGGCGCGTTTCGCAAGAACGAGGCGATCCGCGCGATGCAGACGGGCACTCAGGCTGAGATCGACGAGATCGGCTTCTTCAAGCCGCAGATGACCGCCGCGCCCGGGATGGAGGCCGGCGAGGTCGGCTACGTGATCACCGGCCTGAAAGACGTCTCGAAGCTGCGAGTGGGGGACACCCTCACCATCAACGGCAGCGCGGCATCCGAGCCGCTTCCCGGCTACCGCGAGGTGAAGCCGATGGTCTTCTGCGGCCTTTTTCCGATCGAGACCGAGCGCTACGAGGACCTCCGCGAGGCGCTCGACAAGCTCTCGCTGAACGACGCGGCGCTCTCGTATGAGCCCGAAACGTCTCAGGCGCTCGGCTTCGGCTTTCGCTGCGGCTTTTTGGGGCTACTACACATGGACATCGTGCGGGAGCGCCTCGAGCGCGAGTACGACCTCGAGATGCTCGCGACGACGCCCAACGTGAGCTATGAGGTCGAGATGATCGGTGGCGAGGTGATCGAGGTGCACTCCCCGGTCGATCTTCCGGACCCAGGATCGATCGTGAAGATCTCCGAGCCGTACATCCGCGCGAGCGTTCTCTGCCCGTCAGAGAAGATCGGCGCAGTGATGGAGCTCTGCCAGGAGCGCCGGGGCTCGCACGTCGATATGCACTACCTCTCGGCCGAGCGGGTCCAGCTCCGCTACGACCTGCCGCTTGGCGAGATCGTCCTCGACTTCTTCGACCAGCTCAAGTCCAGGACGGCCGGATACGCGTCGCTCGACTACGAGCCGACAGGGATGGCCGAGTCCGACCTCGTGAAGCTCGACGTGCTCCTGGCGGGCGACCCCGTGGATGCGCTCTCGATCATCGTCCACCGCGACAAGGCGTATGAGGCCGGCAAGGTCCTCGTCGAGCGGCTGCGAAAGACGATCCCGCGCCAGCAGTTCGACGTTCCGGTGCAGGCCGCGATCGGCTCTCGGGTCTTGGCGCGCGAGACCGTCAAGGCGGTTCGAAAGGACGTGACCGCGAAGCTCTACGGAGGCGACGTGACGCGAAAGCGAAAGCTGCTCGAAAAGCAGAAGAAGGGGAAGAAGCGGATGAAGCAGGTGGGGCGGGTGGAGGTCCCGCAAGAGGCGTTCCTGGCGGTGCTGGAGCTCGATCAATGAGCGAGAATCCGAGAGATCCGCTGATCCGCAACGCGATCTCGTCCTTCAACGACGCTGACGTAGCGCGGGCTGCTCGAGTTCATTCATCCGCAGGTGCGCTCGCGGGTCGCCGAGGGCCTCGGGAACCCGGGCAGCTTCGAGGGCCTCGAAGGTTTCGGGGCGATGATGGCCGACTGGAGCGAGGCGTGGTCGGACCAGCGCATCGAGCTTCGCGAGATCGAGCACGTGGATGAGTCGGCCAGCCTCGTCCACACGGGCCAGTCCCTTGTCGGCGCAGGATCGGGAGTGCCCGTCGAGGGGGAGGTCACGTTCCTCGTCGTCTTCGAGGGCAAACAGGCGATTCGCTTTGAAATTCACCCCGACCGGGATTCGGCGGTCGGTGCCCTGTGAGGCCGGAGGAGCGAGAAGAGCGGTTTCGTGAGGGATTCGAGGCGTGGGCTTCAGGCGACATCGAGCGCGCGCTCACGTTCTACTCGCGAGACGTCGAGGCGGGGGCGCCCGACTGGATGAATCCCGCGACGTACCGAGGCCATGAAGGTTTCCTCGAGTGGTCCAGCGCCTGGGACGAGGCGTGGGAGGAGTGGTCCTTGGAGCTGAAGGAGGTCCGAGCCGTCGGCGAGCGCCACGTCGTGGCACGCGTGCACGCGAAGGGCAGGGGGCGCGAAAGCGGCATCGAGCTCGACCACCAGATGGGCCAAGTCGTGGAGGTGGACGACGAGGGTCTCGCCACCTACCTCGAGCTCACGCTCGACGAGGACAGAGCGCTCGAGATCGCGCACGAGCGCGAGGTCTCTAACTAGCCGGCGAGCGGCTCACAGCCCGGGATCCAATCGAGGGAAGGAAAAGTTCAATAGAGGATGCAGATTCCTTCCCTCGGCTCTTGTTTCGCCACGCCTAGACTTGAAACGTGATTTCCGAGCGGCGACAGCGGATCTTGGAGCTTGTGGCTGAGGAGTACCTGCGCTGCGGGAAGCCCATCGGGTCCAGGGCGATCGCCGAGCGCGAGGATGTCTCCTGGGGCGCTTCGACCGTCCGCAATGAGCTGGCCGCTCTTGAGGCAGAGGGCTATTTGACGCACCCGCACACCTCGGCTGGCCGGATCCCGACGGACCGCGGCTATCGCTTCTATGCCGATGCTCTTCTTGCCGCGACTCCGGCTCACTCCGGCGAGGCGCCCGAGGAGATCGAGCTCACGCGCATGCGACGGGAGGTCGAGGATGCGATGCGGGAGACCACTCAGGCCCTGTCGCAGATGACAGACCTCCTCGCCGTCGCGACCGCGCCTCCGCCAAGCGCCGCGCGGGTTCACCGAGTTGAGGTGTTGCAGCTCCAGCCTTCGGTCGCGATGGTCGTTGTCATCGCTACCAACGGCGCCGTCGCCAAGCGCGTGTTCAACTTCGAGCACCGCCTGGATCCCGGCCTCCTCGAGTGGGCGTCGAGCTATCTCAACGAGCGCCTCTCAGGCCTGGCCCTCGGAGCCCGGATGACCGGCGACCGCTTGGCCGATCCGAGCCTCTCGCCTGCCGAGGCCGGTTTTCTGACTGAGATCGGCGCGGCTTTCACGGATCTCGAGCGCCGGGCCGGCGAGGACCTCTACGTGGACGGCGCCTCCCGGCTGCTCTCCGACGAGCATGCGCCGGACCTTCCCGAGGTCGAATCGCTGATGGGGGTCCTCGAGGGTCGCGCCAACCTCCTTCGCGTGCTTCAGTCCGCGCTCGACGAGCGATCGGTGTTCGTCTGGATCGGCGAGGAGAACCCGGCGCCCGAGCTTCGCTCGGTGAGCGTGGTCGGCGCCAACTACGGACTGGGGTATCGCAACCTCGGCACCGTGGGCGTGCTCGGGCCTACGCGCATGGACTACGCGACCGCGATCGCATCCGTTCGCGAGGCGGCGTCTGAGCTCTCGCGCTACTTCGAGTCGGTCTACGAGCCTAGGTAGAGATGGCCCGCGATCCGTATCAGGTGCTCGGCGTCGAGCGCTCAGCTGAAGACGCCGAGCTGAAAACGGCGTTCCGGAAGCTCGCGCGCGAGCTCCATCCCGACGTCAACCGCCACGATCCGGAGGCCGAGGAGAAGTTCAAAGAGGCGGCCGAGGCCTACGAGATCCTCTCCGACCCCGAGCGCCGGCGCACGTACGACGCCTACGGTCACGAGGGGCTTCGCTCGAACGGCTTCGCTTCCCAGGCCGCCGCCGGAGGGCTCGAGGACATCCTGAGCTCCCTCTTCGGGCAGGGCAACTCCCCCTTCGGCGACATCTTCGGCTTCGGAGGCGGACGCGGCGGCCCGGCCCCGGGCGGCGACATCGCCGCGAGCGTCACCATCGACCTCGCCGAGGTCGTCTCGGGCGCCCAGCGAGAGGTCTCATTCCAGGCGGTCACGCGCTGCGAGCACTGCCGGGGGAACGGCGCCGAGCCCGGTACGCCGATCCGGACCTGCGAGACGTGCGGCGGCGAGGGCGCCGTCCAGCAGGTGACCCGCACGCCGTTCGGCCAGATGATGCGCCAATCGGCGTGCCCGACGTGCAACGGCGAGGGCAAGATCCCCGACGAGCCGTGCGAGGTCTGCGACGGTCTCGGCCGGCTTCGCAAGGAGCGAACGTACGAAGTCGACGTGCCCCCCGGGATCGAGTCGGGCCAGCGCATCCGCATCGCGGGCAAGGGCCACGAGGGCGAGACCGGCGCGCCGGCCGGCGACCTCTACGTCGAGGTGCAGGTCCAGCCCGACGACCGCTTCGAGCGCCACGGCGAGCACCTCGTCTTTCCCGCTCGGATCAGCGTCACCCGGGCGATGCTCGGTGGCAGGATCGAGGTGCCGACCCTCGACGGAATGCACGACCTCGAGATCCCGAAGGGCGCGCAGCCAAGCCAGCAGCTCGTCCTTTCGGGTAAGGGCCTGCCCACGCTCCGCGGACGCCGCCGCGGCGATCAGATCGTAATCCTGGACGTCGTCATCCCGCGCAGGCTCAACCGAAAGCAGCGCCATGCGGCCGAGGAGCTGGACGCGCTCCTCGACGATCCGCACCCCGCGGGATGATCCGCCTGGCGGTGCGCTGCCGGCCGGAGCAGGCCGAGCTCGTGCTGGCGGAGCTGGTCCAGCTCGCACCCGGCGGGGTCGAGGAGGAGTCCGGGACCGGCTGGGTCGAGTACGCGGTTTATGGCGCCGAGGGCGAGCTACCCGATCTCGGCGACGTCGAGGCCGCTGCCGGCGAGGACCTCGTCGAGATCACCTCCGAGCGCATCCCGGACGACTGGGCGGACCGGTGGCGCGACTTTCACGAGCCGACCGTGGTGGCTGACGGCCGCGTGGTGATCCGGCCGTCTTGGCGAGAGTCTCCAGGCAAGCATGAAGCCCGTCCTGAATCCCGCCTTGACGGCCCCGGACGCGAAGCGGAGGAGCCGTCAAGCCTTGACATTGTGATCGACCCGGGGCAAGCTTTCGGCACCGGCGCTCACCCCACGACTCGCATGTGCGTCGACATGCTCGTCTGGCTCGCGGACCAGGGGCGTGCTCGAGGCGCGCTTGCCGACCTGGGCACCGGTTCGGCCGTGCTCGCGATCGTCGCGGCCAAGCTGGGCTTCTCGCCAGTGTTCGGCGTCGACCACGAGGAGGCGGCGATCAAGGCCGCGGCCGAAAACGCAAGCCTCAACGGCGCCGAGATCAGCTTCGAGCGCATCAACCTGCGCGCGAGCCCGCCGCCGTCGGCTCCCACGATCGTCGCCAACCTCACTGCCCCGGTCCTGCGAGACGTGGCCGCGAACATGGCTGAACCCCCGCAAGCGCTGATCCTCTCGGGCCTGCTCACGGGGGAGGCAGATGATGTGGCGGGCAAGTTCGGTCCTCACGGTCTAAGGACAGCCGAGCGCCTCGACTCGGGCGACTGGTCCGCGCTGCTCCTCACCGCCTGACTTAGAGGGAGGATTCAGCCTCCGCTCGGGGTATGGTGCGTACATGCCCATCGCAGTCGCCTTCTACGACGTTGTCCTCTGGCTACACGTAGTCGCTTTCCTCATCGCCTTCGGGCCGACGTACGGCTACGGCCTCTTCATGGCGGCTGCGGCAAAGGCGGGTCCGCAGGCCATGATCGAAGCGGTGCGCGTCATGACGAAGTGGGACCGCATCGCCGTCACGATCGGTGGAGTCCTCCTCCTCGTCACGGGCCACTACATGGCTGCTGACGGCCCGTACGAATTCTCCGACTTCTTCGTCAACTGGGGCAACATCGCAATTCTCATCATCCTCGGGCTCACGCACGCGTACTTCGTGCCGAGGGAGAAGCGTGTGATCGCAGCGCTCGAGCAGGGGCAGGAGGCCGAGGCCCAGGCATTGGGCCAGCAGATCGGAAAGGTCGGCGCCTTCCTCGGCCTCCTCGTGATCATCACGATCTACGTGATGACCGCGAAGCCGTTCCTCTAGCGGACCCGGCGTGACCGACGGACCCGCACCCAACGCCCCCATCGGGGTGTTCGATTCCGGCGTGGGCGGCCTGACGGTCCTTCACGAGCTCCTCGTCTCGCTGCCGGAAGAGGACTACCTCTATCTGGGCGACGACGCGCGCTTTCCCTACGGCGCCCGCAGCCTCGACGAGCTGGCCGAGTGTGTCGAGCGCAATACGCGCTTCCTCCTCGACCGCGGGGCGAAGCTGATCGTGATCGCGTGCAACTCGGCCGCAAGCGCGGGCCTCGGCGAGGCGCGCCGCATCGCCGGCGAGCGTGGGGTGGAGATCGTGGCTGTGATCAAGCCCGAGTCCGAGATCGCAGCAGCGATCACCGATTCCGGCCGGGTGGGGGTACTGGCGACGCTCGCGACGGTCGAGGGCGGCGCTTATTTACGCTCCCTCGCCGCACAACACCGCGAGCTGACCGTGACCCAGGTAGCTGCGCCCGACCTCGCCGCGATCATCCAGCGCGGCTTTCCCTTCTCCGAGGCTGTCGTCGAGACGGTGCGCTCCTACTGCGCTCCCCTCCACCGGGGGGATGTCGACACGGTGATCCTCGGCTGCACGCACTATCCGCTCGTGCGGCCTCTCCTTCAGCGAATCCTCGGCCGTAACGTGCGGCTCGTCACCGCGGGTCATGCAATGGCGGCAAACGTCGAGCGCATCCTCGAGAGCCGCGACCTCGCGACCGAGAGTCGCTCCGAGGGGTCCTACAGCTTCGTCTGCACCGCGGAGCCAGAGCGCTTTCGCGAGCTCGGAACGCGTTTTCTCCAGTTGCCCCTCGGCGAGGTCGAGCTCGCCGAGATCTGACGAGCGACGTCGCTAGTCCGCCAGCTTCCGGATCCCGCGCCGGAACTCCTTCACGTAGCGCCTCCTCCAATCGGTGTGATCGTTTCGCCAGCCCTGGCGATCCTCGAAGTACCGGCTGTCGTTCACCATCGCGTGCCCGATCACGTCGTCAGTCCTGATCTCGTAGCGCTCGCCGAGCCAGCCCGCAAGCTTTTGCGCGGCGACGCGCTGCCGGCGCCGGTTGAGAATCGAACGCTCGGGTGATCCGTTGGCCTCCTGGACGATCTCGATGCCGATTGAGCGGTGGTTCAGCCCGATCGCATGGCGGCAGCGTGTTTCGGCATCAACCAGTTGATAGATCGTCCCGTCCTTGTCGACGACGAACTGTGTGCACACGCCCGGGCGCTCGCCGAGCGAAGGTTCGTTTGCGGCGAACGTGTTGAAGACGGGCGGATAGGTCGAGGTCACCGTGTAGTGGATCACGATCTGCTTCGGATTTTGCAGGCGCCATTCAGACTTGCCGTAGTGGCGCTTGGAGTACTCGGCGGTCTGCCGCTTGCGCTTACCCCCAAAGGGGATCGGGTCCCACTTGATCTTCGGGCGGTTGAATCCCTCGCCTCGGGCACGCGCTTCATGCGAGCGGCTCGCGGCGTGCGACGCCTGCTCCGGCTTCGAGATGCTTGCGATCGCCCGCGCGTGGTGGGCGGCCGCCCGGTCGCCCAGTTCGCCACCGTCCAGCTCGATCACAAACGCCAGTCCCGCCAGGTTGTGGTTGAGCCAGCTCGTCGCGGTGCCGGGCAGGCCGTCGCCACGGCAACTCGTCTCCATGCCGGCCACGCGGGCGTAGTCGCGCTGAACCGGCGATCTGCCGTTACATGGAACAAGAACCGCGTTCCACGGCTGGTGATAGAAGAGAGTGCGGCGCGGCTGAATGCGCTTGGCGAGGTCCTTGATCGCGCGGGACTCCGGCTCAGAGAACGGTTTCGGTCCCCCGTAGTAGCCGCTGGAAGGCGGCTCCGCGTCGCTCCACCGGTAGGAGAAGTTCCGGTTCAAGTCCACGCCCCGTGCGTTCTTGCGGATATCGTGCTTCACCCCGTCAGGGTTCATCGTCTTGACGACCCAGAACTCCACGCCAGAGATGTCTGCGTAGCTGCGTTTCAGCTCCCTTACGATCTCGTGACCCTCGGTCTCGTCTCCGTGAGTGGAGCCCACCACGAGGACGTCTCGGTTCGCTTCGGCGTCACCGAACCGGACGACGCGAAGCGCCCTGTCCTCAACCGAGCGGCCAAACGTGATCCTGCTCTTCGCCTCCCGCTCGATGGCTGCCGAGGGGGCGGTGGTGATCGCCGGCCCGCCGGGCTCCTGAGCGGCCGCAACCGTCGCAGCGAGCGCCAGACCGCCGACCGCGCCGATCAAGATCCTCCGTCCATTCACCCGCACCCGCTTAAGGCTAGAGATCGGCACACGCTCCCCTCGAGGCATCAGCTTCGAGCCGGTACCTTCTGCCTTCGGATGCAGGGGACGAGGCTTCTCTTTGTGATGGGCGTGTTTACGACAGCTTGCGCAGGCGCGCTCGGATCGGCGACGGCGCAGCCGCAACGCACGGCGGGACCCTCCGCCTGCGATTCCACCCTCGAGCTCTGCCTGCTCGATCCTCCGCCCTGGATCTCCCCGCAGCGAATCCAGTACCGCGGACCGGCTGGCGCGCGTGCGCTCGAGGTTCGTTTGCTCCAGGGAGCCGAGCGCACCCCCGTGGACTCGGTCGAGATCATCTCGCGCGATGAGACCACGAAGACCTGGCAGGCGATCCTCCCGCCCGATCTGCAGGACGGGCAGCTCGAGATCCGGGCGACGACGGAGGGAGTCGAGCTCTCCAACGTCTCCGAAGGACCCGTAGAACCGGTCGTCGGGGAAACGGAGCTCAAGGTCAGCGGTAGAGGCGATCGCCGCGAGGCCGTCCTCACCTTCGTGGCGCGCGGCCCCGTACAGGCGAGCCTTGAGTTGAAGCTCAAAGGGAAGTATCCCGCCGAGAAGTCGTACGAGACCGCGAAGACCTGGAACGAGGCCAAAGACGTTGACGAAACGGGTCCCGCAAAGCTCCAGATCGCCGCCGACGACTTGAAGAAGCGCTGCAAGCACTACGCGAAGTGCCGCCTGAGCGCCAGGGCGGAAGTCACGAGCCTCTCCTACACCGTGGCGAAGGAGTCCGCTGAGGAGAAGGTGCCAACTTCACCCGAGCGTTTCGAGGGCTCGCTCGGGTTTGTCCCGGGCAACGCGTTCTCCGGGGGCGGCGGCCGCCGCTACGACTACGCGGTGTACGTCGAGGACGGGATCAAGATCGATCGCAAGGGATTCGCGATGGACATCGCGGCCACGCTCGGCGACAAGCGCAGCTGGAAGCAGACCGGCGAGGTGTCGTTCAAGCAGGTCAAGTCGAAATCACAGGCGGACACGAAAGTGATCCTGGCCAGCCCGAAGCTCGTGGATCGGCTCTGCGCCCCGCTCGATACGGACGGGTACGTGTCCTGCACTCAGGGCTCTTCGGTGATCCTCAACCTCGACCGGTGGCGAAAGGCCGTCCCGCACTTCGACTCGCTGCTCAAGTACAGGCGCATGCTCACCAACCACGAGATCGGCCACCGGATCGGCCAGGGCCATCGCGAGTGCCCGGGCTCCGGGAAGAAAGCGCCGGTCATGCAGCAGCAGACGTACGGGCTCCAGGGGTGCCGTGCCAACCCGTGGCCGCTCGATTCAGAGGCGCGCTCCGTCCGGGCCTCCGGTCGTCACAGGGCGTCAGGAGCGGGTCCGCGGCGAGCCTGGCTCGATTAGATACGAGCGATGCCTCAACCGGGAAGCTGCGTACCCTTCCGCCGATGGCCCAATCCACGCTCGAGCAGATCCAGGACGATACGAAAGCGGCCATGAAGGCCGGCTTAAAGACCGCGCGTGGGCGCGCTGCGGCTGATCGCCGATGCCCTGCAAAAGGACTCCAAGGCCGGAGGCGATGATGAAGTCGCGGTGCTTCGCCGGGAGCGCAAGCGCCGGATCGAGGCCGCTGAGGCCTACCGCTCGGGCGGCGACTCCGAGCGCGCCGAAGCGGAGGAAGCCGAGGCCGAGCTGATCTCGACGTACCTGCCTGCCGAGCTTTCCGACGAAGAACTCACGTCCATCGTGGGCGAAGCGATCGCGTCCACCGGCGCTTCGGGACCTCAGGACACGGGCAAGGTCATGGGTGCCGCGATGGGCAAGGTCGCGGGCCGCGCCGACGGCAAGCGAGTCAGCGCGCTCGTCCGCGACCGCTTGGCGGGAAGCTGACCACTTTGGCCAGGCGCCAGCTCACCCTTGAAAACGAAGTCGCGGCTGAGCTCGCGGGCTCCGGGGACACCGTCCTTCGCGAGCTCGAGGAGCGGATCGGATGCGATGTCTTTTTGCGTGGCAACGTCTTGACCCTCGACGGCGAGGAAGGCGACGTCGGCCAGGCAGCCACCGTCGTCGACGAGCTGGTTGGCCTGATCGAGCGCGGCCATGAGCTGGCTCCGCAGACGATCGACTCGGTGACCGGCGCGCTCGGTGCCGGCGAGTCGTCCGCCAGGGTGCTCGAGGACGTAGTTTGGGCACACAGGAAGACCCGGATCGCGCCGAAGACGGTCAACCAGAAGCGCTACGTCGATTCGATCCGCCGCCACACGATCACCTTCGGCATCGGTCCCGCCGGCACCGGCAAGACGTTCCTGGCCGTTGCCGCGGCGGTGGCGGCGCTCGAGGGACGTGACGTCAGCCGCATCATCCTCACGCGACCCGCTGTCGAGGCGGGGGAGAGGCTCGGCTTCCTTCCCGGCGATCTTCAGGCAAAGGTCGATCCCTACCTCCGCCCGCTCTTCGACGCGCTCTACGACATGCTCGACCCGGAAAGGGTCGCGGCCTATCTCGAGAACGGCGTGATCGAGGTGGCGCCCCTGGCGTTCATGCGCGGCCGCTCGATCAATGACTCCTTCGTGATCCTCGACGAGGCGCAGAACACGAGCCCCGAGCAGATGAAGATGTTCCTGACGCGGCTCGGCTTCGGGTCGAGGATGGTGGTGACCGGCGACATCACCCAGGTCGATCTGCCGCGCGACCAGCGCTCAGGGCTCATTGTCGTATCCGACATCCTCGACGAGGTGAAGGACATCTCGTTCGTTCGCTTCGGAGGCGAAGACGTCGTCCGCCACCAGCTGGTCCAGCGCATCGTCGCGGCTTACGACGCGCACGGCCAGCGCATCGCCCAAGCGAAGCCCGGGGGAGTGACCGACCTCTCCGACGTGCCCTCCGAGCTCCGCGACGCTGCCTCCGCCGCGCTCGAAGCGGCGGGCGTCGCCGACGGCCACCTCTCCGTGGAGCTCGTGGATGAGGCTCGGATCACCGAGCTCAACCGCGACCACCGCGACCGCGACGAGCCGACGGACGTGCTCTCGTTTCCGATCGACGGAACGGGCGAGGTCGCCGGGCCCGCGGGAGCTCGGCGACGTCGTGATCTGCCCCGAGCACACCGGCGACGTCGTCGAGGCCACGGTCCACGGCGTGCTTCACCTGTGCGGCTTCGACCACGAGACCGACTCGGGCGAGATGCTCGCGCTCCAGGAGCGCGTCATGGCGTGAGCTGAGACGATGACCCGCTCGGGCTTCGTGGGGCTTGCGGGGCGGCCGAACGTGGGCAAGTCCACGCTCGTGAACGCGATCGTGGGGGTCAAGGTCGCGATCATCTCCGACCGGCCCCAGACCACGCGCCGCGCCGTGCGCGGCATCGCCACCGACCTCGACGCGGGCTGGCAAATGATCCTGATCGACCTCCCTGGCGTCCAGCGTCCTCGCGATTCGCTGACCGAGCGCATGCAGCACCGCGTCGAGCGCGAGCTCGCCGACGCCGACACCGTCCTCTTCGTCGTCAACGGCGAGCAGGGCATCGGACCTGGCGACCGCTTCATCGCAGAGACGCTGCTTGAGCGCGGCGGAGGGACCCGGGTCGTGGCGGCGGTGAACAAGTGCGATCGGCTCGACAAGGCTAAGACCGCCGAAGTGCTGAACGAGCGTGGCCGGCCTGGAGATCGCCGACGAGATCTTCCCGCTCAGCGCGCGCACGGGATCGGGCCTCGACCCGCTTGTCGCGGAGCTCGTCTCCGGGATGCCCGAAGGACCTCTCCTGTACCCGCCCGAAGACCGATCCGGACTCCCCTTCCGAGGTCCACTTGGCCGAGCTCATCCGCGAGCAGATCCTGAAGCGCACACGCGAGGAGGTGCCGCACGCGGTCGAGGTCTTCGTCGACGGCATGGAGCTTCGCGACGACGGTCTCTTCGAGGTCCGCGCCCAAGTCTGGGCAGAGACGGAGTCCCAGAAGGCGATCCTCATCGGCAAGGGCGGGCGAATGGTGCGCGACGTCGGCGCGGCAGCCCGGCGCGAGCTCGAGCGCGAGCTCGGCGGCAAGGTCTTTCTGGACCTCCAGGTTCGCGTGCGCGAGCGCTGGCGGCGGGACGAGGGGCTCCTTGACAGGCTAGGCATTGAATGAGCACGTTAGGTGCGAAACCGATATGAGTGCTCGTAGGTATCCCGAATGACGCCCGAGATTCGAACCAAGCCCGCGACCGCGATCGCTGCTGTCGCTCGGGGCGTTGTTCTCGCTGGTGATCGCCTCGTTCGCCGGCTCTCAGCTCGAGAAGCTCCTTGACTCGCAGACGCTTGCGACGATCATCCTCGCGCTCTGGTGCGCTCTGGGTTGCGCTGCCGCCATCGCTGCGATCGTCGATGCTTACGTGAAACCCGAGGGCGAGCGGCTCAGTCTGGCGACGACGATTGCCGCCACGATCTTCGCCATCCTCGCGCTCGCCGTGATCGCCGGTGTCGTGGCCGGTGCCGCCGATCTCGGCCAGGGCGATGAGCGAAACGGGAGTGCCGAGCTCCTAGCCTCATCCTCTCGGGTGAACTCTGGCGTCGCGATCGCGAACGCGCCGATGCCGATCCCGCCAGTAGCAACAGCACGCCAGCGATCCGCGTGATCGTCACGTCGAACGCGAGCATCAGCGCCGCCCCAAGCAGGAATGTGACGGCTGCGGCGCGGCTCACGCGTCATCCTCGCGGGAGCCGATGGGGTGGAACTCGGGGTCGAGCCGGCCCGCAAGCGTCAGCCGGAAGAGAAGGGCGAGCGACGGCACGATCACGCGAGGCCGATCACGACGCTGATGAGCGCCGCGACGAGCGTGGGATCGCCGGCTGCCGCGTCGGCAAACGTGAGCTCACCCGGCAGGAAGTCGGGCGCTGAGCGACCGCCAGGCCGACGAGCATCGCGCCAACCGCGACCGACGCGCCGAGTAGCGAGCCGCTGCGAAGCGATCGGTCCAGACAATGAGCCGAGCGTGACCAGGCCCGCGAGCCGCCGAGGCGATCACTGCGACGAGACCCGCGCCCCGGTAAGCCCGTCGAAGAGCTCCGGCAGGTCCGCGCGCATCACGAAGAGCCCGCCGATCGCGAGTGCGCCCGCAGCCATCCCTGCGCCCAGCGCGCGAGCACGAAAGGCGGCGACCAGGTCGGGGAGCTCGGCGCGCACCGAGTCGGCAGCCATGAAGACCGCGGCGAGAAGGCCCCGGTCGCGACGGCGATTACGCCCGCGAGGAGCGACACCGGCCCGTCCAGCTCGACCGAACGCGTCGCCCGCTTCGCCGACCGGTACCTCGCCTGCGGCGACCGCGCCGATCGCGGCGCCGAGAAAGAACGGCGTGAGCACGGACGAGAGCGCGAAGATCGCGCCAAGGGCACGCGCCTCACCGATCGTCGCCGCCTCTCCGCGAAGGGCGAACGCGGCGCCCCGCAGGATGATGCCGACGCCGGCCAGGAAGATCGGCACGTAGAGCGTCTCCATGATCGCGGCGAACGCGGGCGGGAAGCAAGTCCACATGACGACGAGCACGAAGATGAGCCAGACGTGATTTGCCTCCCAGACGGGTCCCATCGAGCGCTTCACCATCCCGCGAACGCGCGACCCCCGCTCGGCTCCGCCCGCGGTGAGGTCCCAGAAGCCGGCGCCGAAGTCGGCCCCTCCGAGAACGGCGTATGCGGTCAGGCCGACGACGAGGAGCGACTGCGGCAAGCTCGGGCAGCATCAGGGAAGCGCCTCGCATCCACGCCCTCTGCGAAGCTCCGCATCGGGCCCCTCGCGTGCGATTCGCCGCAAGAGCACGTAACGCCGCGGACGCACAGGGCGACGTAGACGACGACGAGCGTCGCGTAGCCGACCGGGATGCCGTCGGCGCCCGTGACGGCCTCCTCGGTCCGCATGAACTCGTAGACGATCCAGGGCTGTCGGCCGACCTCGGTCACGATCCAGCCGGCGATCAACGCCACCACCGCGAGCGGTCCCGCGGCGACGACCGCGCGCAGGAACCACTTCGATCCCGGCAGCTCTCCCCGGCGCCAGCGCGCCCACAGAAACCAGAGCGGAGACGGCGCGAGGAACGTGCCGATTCCGACCATCGACCTGGAACGAGTTGCGGACGATCGCGATCGGCGGCCGGTCTTCTGGGGGCACGGCGTCGAGCCCCTCGACTTTTGCGTTCGGGTCGTGGAAGGCGAGGAGCGAAAGCAGCTTCGGGAATCTCAACCCCTCCGTAAACCCTGCCGTCGATGTAGATGCCGCCGACCGACAGGTCCGCGCCGTCTGTCGTCCTGTCGAGTCCCTCGATCGCCGCCAGCTTCGTCGGCTGCTCCTCGGCAATGGTCCGCGCGGCCCAGTCGCCGACGACGATCTGCGCGGGCGCCGCGAGTGCCACGATCGCGAGCGGGATGACGAGCCCGGCGCGGTAGTAGGTACCGCGTTTGCCGCTTTGAGCGCTGCGAAGGCGTAGACGCCGGCGACGAGAAATCCGGCGACGAGGAAGCCCGCCAGATACATGTGGATCAGCTCGTGCCAGACGTTCGAGTTGAAGAGTGCCTCGAGCGGCCGGACGTTCGCCACCTCGCCGTTTACGATGCTCGAATCCCGACGGGTTGTTCATCCAGCCGTTCACGGAGATCACGAACGCGGCGCCGGTGAAGCCCGCGATGACGATCGGGATGCCCGACAAGATGTGCGCGCGGGGGGAGAGGCGATCCCAGCCGTAGACGTAGATCGCGATAAAGATCGCCTCGACGAAGAACGACGCGCCCTCGAGCGCGAAGGCGACGCCGAACACCTCACCCCACTGCTCCATGAACCGGGGCCACAAGAGCCCGAGCTCGAACGAGAGGATCGTCCCCGTCACGACCCCGATTGCGAACAGGATGAGCATCACCTTCGACCAGCGCTTGGCGAGCGCCTTGTAGGCGGGATCGCCCGTGCGAAGCCAAAGGCCTTCAGCGAAGAGCACCATCGCGGGGAAGGCGATCCCGAAGCAGACGAGCGGGATGTGGACGCCCAGGGAGAGCGCCTGCATCTGGCGGGCTTCGAGCAGGTACTCCTGCATCTCTGGCCCGATTCTTACCCCGTCGGAGCGCATCGTAAGATGCCTCGATGCCCGAAACACCGCTTACGCAGGCGATTCGATTCGACGATGGCGGCTTGGTGCCGTGTGTCGCCCAGGACTCGCGAACGGGCGAAGTGCTCACGCTCGCCTACATGAACGCCGATGCCCTTCGGCCACTCTCGACACGCGGGAGGTCCATTTCTGGAGCCGCTCGCGGCAGGAGCTGTGGCGAAAGGGTGAGACGTCGGGGAACACGCTTGCTCTGAACGAGCTTCGAATCGACTGCGACGAGGATGCGTTGGTTGCGCTCGTAACGCCGGCGGGGCCTGCCTGCCATACGGGAGAGCGCTCGTGCTTCTATCGCGACGCCGAGTCGGGTGAGGCACCGAAACCCGCGCTCCACGAGACGCTGCCCGCTCTCGAGCGCACGCTGACGCAGCGCCAGGAAGAGCGGCCCGAGGGCTCCTACACGGCCGAGCTACTCGCAGACCCTGGACGGATCGGCGAGAAGGTGCGGGAGGAGGCCGAGGAGGTCACGCGCGCCGCCGACTCCGAGTCAGCAGAACGGGTGGGCGAAGAGGCGGCAGACGTCCTCTACCACCTCTCCGTGCTCCTTCGCTCGCGGGACGTGGCCCTCGCCGACGTGCTCGAGGTGCTCGATGGCCGCCGCCGCTGAGAGCGTTGCCCCTGTTGTCGAGCGGCTGATCGACGACACCGAGACCCCGGTATCCGCCTTTCTCAAGCTGCGGGCCGCCTTCGAGGGGCCCGCCTTTCTGCTCGAGTCGGCCGAGCAGGGCCGCCTCGGGCGGTACTCGTATCTCGGCTTCGCCCCCCACCGCACGCTCGGTGGTCGCTCGGCGATGGCGGCGACCCATACGCGCTCGCGCACGAGCTGGTCGGGGACGAGGACGTCGCGCAGTTCGATCCCGCGCATCCGTTCAACGGCGGGGCGGTCGGATTCTTCGGCTATGACCTCGTGCGCACGGTCGAGCCGCTGGGTGAGCCGAACCAGGATCCGCTCGGCCTCCCGGACATGGCGCTCATGGTTTGCGGGCTCATGCTCGCCTTCGACCACCAAAAGCACGAGCTCTCGATGATCGCTTTCCCCTTCGAGGGGTTCGACAACCGCGAGCTGATCGCAAACGCGAAAGCGGCGCTGGCGCAACCGATCCCGCGCGCCCGAAGCCGGGCTGAAGCCTCCGCGGACGGTGTGCGTTTTCGAGTCGAACCTCACTCGCGAGGAGTTCGAGGCGAACGTCTCTCGCATCGTGGAATACATCCACGCCGGAGACGCGTTCCAAGTCGTGCCCTCGCAACGCTTCTCGAGCCCGGTCCCGGTCGAGGCTTTCTCGATCTATCGCGGCCTTCGCACGGTCAACCCTTCGCCCTACATGTACTTCCTCGACTTCGAAGACTTTCAGATCGCCGGAGCCTCGCCGGAGCCGCTCATCAAGGTGTCGGGGCGCCGCGTCGAGACGCGGCCGATCGCGGGGACCTACCCGCGAGGCTCGGACGAAGAGGAGGATCGCCGCAATGCCGAGGAGCTTCTCGCCGACCCCAAGGAGCGTGCGGAGCACGTGATGCTCGTAGATCTGGGCCGGAACGACCTCGGCCGGGTCTGCGAGTACGGCTCGGTAGATGTCGAGGAGCTCATGGTGGTCGAGACCTACTCGCACGTCCTCCACATCGTGAGCCGCGTCGCCGGGACGCTTCGCGGCGACGTGAGCGCGATGGACGCCCTCCGGGCCTGCTTGCCGGCGGGAACGCTCTCGGGCGCGCCGAAGGTGCGCGCGATGCAGATCATCGACGAGCTCGAGCCGCACAAGCGCTGCTCCTACGGAGGCGCGATCGGCTATCTCGGCTTCGACGGCGACCTCGACACCGCGATCCACATCCGCACGGTCGTTGTGAAGGATGGGGTTGCCCACGTACAGGCGGGCGGTGGCACAGTCGCGGACGCGAAGCCGGACTTCGAATACCGCGAGTCGGTCAACAAGGCGAAGGCGGTCTTCGCCGCGGTTGAGCTGGCGGCCCAGCAGGAGGATTGGGCATGAATGTGCTCGTGATCGACAACTACGACTCGTTCACCTACAACCTCGTCCAGTACCTGGGGGAGCTCGGCGCGGGGCTCGACGTCGTTCGAAACGACAAGGCTTCCGTTCCCGAGCTGCTGGACCGAAAGCCCGATCGGCTGGTGATCTCGCCCGGCCCTTGCACCCCGGTCGACGCTGGAATCTCGGTCGAGGCATCGCGCGCCTTTCCGGAGGCGGGGGTTCCGACCCTGGGCGTGTGCCTAGGGCACCAGGCAATGGTCGAGGCTTTCGGCGGCACGGTCATCGTCGGGGACCCGATCCACGGCAAGGACGCGCAGGTGGAGCACGACGGCCGCACGATCTTCGCCGGCCTGGAAAGTCCCATTGCCGCAGGTCGCTACCACTCCCTGATCGCGCATCCCGACCTGCCGGACGAGTTCGAGGTAAGCGCCACGTTCGAGGATGTGGTCATGGCCGTGCGGCACCGCGGGCTGCCGGCGGAGGGCGTCCAGTTTCATCCCGAGTCCATCCTCACGCCCGATGGGAAGAGGCTTCTCCAGAACTTCCTGGAAGGAGACGGGCGCTGATGCCCAACGACGTCGTCACCCGCGCGATCGACTCGGTTGCCTCAGGCACCCATCTCACCTCGGACCACGCCTCGGCGGTCCTCGACGAGATCATGGAAGGGCGGTCGTCGGAAGTGCAGACGGCTGCGTTCCTCATTGCGTTGAGGGCAAAGGGCGAGACGGTCGCAGAGCTGACCGGACTCGCCCGCACGATGCGGCGCCTAGCGGCGTCGGTCGAGACCTCGCGTGACGGCTTGGTCGACACCGCGGGAACCGGGGGAGGACCGTCCACGTTCAACATCTCGACCGCTGCCGCCATCGTCGCCGCGGGCGCGGGTTGCGCAGTTGCAAAGCACGGAAACCGCTCGAACACGAGTCGCTCGGGATCGGCGGACCTACTGGAGGCCTTGGGCGTCCCGATCGATCTGGATCCCGCCCAGGTCTCCCATTCGATCGACGAGACCGGCTTCGGCTTCATGTTCGCGCCGCGCCATCACGCGGCGATGAAGCACGTCGTCCCCGTGCGCAAGGAGCTCGCGGTGCGAACGATCTTCAACTTTCTCGGCCCGCTGACCAACCCGGCCGGGGCGACGAGGCAGCTTCTCGGCGTCTCGGACAGGGGCTATCAGGAGACGATTGCCGAAGCGCTCCTCGCCCTCGGTTGTGAGCGAGCGCTCGTGGTGAGCGCCGACGACGGTCTCGACGAGCTTTCGATCTCGGGTCCTACCCGAATCGTGGAGGTGGAGGACGGCGCCACGAAGGAGTGGTTTGTCACCCCTGCCGACGTGGGCCTGGCGGAAACGCCGCTGGAGGAGATCGCCGGCGGCTCGCCCGAAGAGAATGCCGCGCTCGTGGAGGCGGTTCTCGACGGCGACGAAGGGCCGGCACGCGACATCGTCGTCCTGAACGCAGGAGCCGCGATCCTGGCGAGCGGCTCGGCGACCGACTTGGGCGACGGAATGGACCGGGCGCGCGAAGCCATCGACCGTGGGGCCGCCAAGGGCGTCCTCGACAAGCTTCGCGCTGTAGCCTCCACAAGCGGATGAGCAGGCTCGACGAGCTGGTCGATGCCGCCAGGCACACGGTGCGAGAGCGCAGCCGGGCGGTCCCCATGGAGGAGTTGCGGGCGCGTCTCGAGGCGCGCGCCGAGGACCGTCCGTTCAAGGAAGCGCTCGTTCGGCCTGGCGTCTCGGTCATCTGCGAGTTCAAGCGCCGCTCCCCGAGTGCCGGGGAGATCCGGCCGGGCGCCGAAGTCCCGGACATGGTCAGCGCGTACGAGGCCGGGGGCGCCGCCGCACTGTCGATCCTGACCGAGGACTCCGGCTTCGGGGGTTCGCTCGAGGATCTTCTCGCCGCGCGGGCCGGCTCAGGACTGCCCATCCTCCGCAAGGATTTCGTCGTCGATCCCTACCAGCTCATCGAAGCCGCTGTGTTCGGCGCCGACGCCGTTCTGCTCATCGTCGCCGCACTCGAGCCGAACCAGCTTGCCGAGCTCTACGACGAGGCACAATCGCTCGACCTCGACTCGCTCGTGGAGGTTCACGACGAGGACGATCTGGAGGTGGCGCTCGAGCTCGACGCCGACGTGATCGGCATCAACAACCGCAACCTGCGCGACATGGGGGTCGACCTCACCACGACCGATGAGCTGATCACCGACGTCCCAGCCGGGAAGACGGTGGTCGCCGAGTCCGGCTACTCGAGCCGCGACCAGATCGACGAGCTGGAGCGGATCGGGGTGGACGCCGTTCTGATCGGCGAAGCCCTGATGCGAGCCGGCGATCCCGAGCAAGCCGTCCGCGACCTGGCGGGCGACGACATGCTCACACGCGAGCACGAGATTTTGTAGCTGGCCCGCCCGTTGCGCACTTCCAGCCCTCTGGAGGCTCGTGCTTTGCAATGGAAAGCACCTATCTCTATTCAGGTCGGCGAGTTTCCCGGAAGCGGGTGCTATCCGCGAATCAAGAGCGGTCCCATACTAGCAATCCTCCGGCTGTCGGGGTGGGGGGATAGGCGATGAAGGGGTCTAATACCGAACACCCCCGCCCACAGACCCGCAACCCATAACCGTTCGAGCGTCACGACTCAGGTGCTTTGCATGCACTACAAATGGGTTACGAGCGCGGGCGCCACAATCTAATGACGCACCGTCTGCAGCGTTGATTCACCGCTTCCCCCACCCGGTTGGTCCGGAGCTGTCAGAAACCAGCGTGTTTCTCCGGCCGATAGGTTTTGGTGAAGATTTGGTGAAGACCGAACCCGACACGATGAGTGGATGGCAGTGGCAGTAACACTTGGTGAGACCGCAGGTATACGTTGCCATCTCCATCTACGCCCGACTCGTCTCTCACCGCGCCGCAGGCGAGACCGTCCCTGCCGGGGATCGACGGTCGAATGACACCGGAACGGCCGCGATCGATGCTTCCTGCAAGCCGAGCACTCGTCACGGGTGCCGCCGGCTTCATCGGCTCACACCTCAGCGAGTGCCTCCTCGACGCGGACTGGCCAGGTCGTCGCGTCGACTGCTTCACCGAATTCTACGAGCGGGGTGTGAAAGAGCGCAACCTCGAGCGGCTGCGCGACGAGTCCCGCTTCGAGCTTGCCGAGCTCGACCTTGCCGTCGATTCGATCGCCGGGCTCACCGACGGGGTCGATGCGGTCTTCCACCTCGCCGGCCAGCCTGGTGCCCGCCAGAGCTTTGGCTCGGGGGCGGCTGTAAGCGCTCGCAACAACGTGGCGGCGACAGAGCGCCTGCTCGCGGAGGCGGCCGGCCATCCGCCACCAGATCTTCGTGCTGGCGTCCTCGTCCACTGTCTACGGAGCACCCGCGCAGCTGCCAACGCCCCAGACGGCTCCGCTTCGGCCCCTCAGCCCCTACGGGGAGAGCAAGGTCGCCGCGGAGGCTCAGGTCCGGGCGGCCGGGCGAGGCAGGCTGCGCCAGCAATCGTGCTGCGTTACTTTTCCTGCTATGGCCCGCGCCAGCGGCCGGACATGGCGCTGGCGACGTTCATCGCCCAGGCGGCCGCGGGAGAGCCGCTGCGGATCTTCGGTGGCGGGCACCAGCGCCGCGACTTCACCTTCGTCGGAGACGTCGTGCGCGCCACAATGCTTGCAGCTGAGCGGGGGCCGCCGGGGGCGACTTACAACGTCGGCGCCGGCGCTCCCGCTTCGCTCTGGATCGTGGCTCGCCTCCTCGGTGAGGTGCTCGAGACCACCCCGACGCTGGAGCTACGGGCCCCAGCGCGCGGAGACGCGTGGAGCACCTGGGCTGACGTCGATAGCGCCCGAGTGGAGCTCGGCTTCGTGGCCGAGGTCTCGCTGGCGGACGGGCTCGCAGCTCAGTGCGAGTGGGCCCTGAGCGGCGCGTCGCTCGGCGTTCCGGGCCGTTAATGATCGTCGTTCGCGTCGGCGGCGCGGGCCCCCGTGAGCTGGGAGCTGCCCGGGCTCCCGTTTTCGCCGGCGCCCGACCCCGATAGTGAAGGGCGGCAGTGCGCACTATGTACGAGCTCGCCGCCGCGATCGCCGCCACCGGCCGGCGCGTTGAGCTGCGGGGGACGATCGACCGGGACGTCTTCGAGGAGATCTGCGAGGCCGCCGGCGCGCGACCCGACCTCGACCCGGCACCCCGGTGCCGACCGCGGCGGACACCGTCATCCTTGCCGAGGGTGGCCGAACCCCCTGTATGCCCCGTACGTACTGTCCGGCGCCCGCTGCGTGATGATGTTGCTCGGCCCCCCGGGTTCGCCGGTGGCCTTACACCGAGGAGCGCCGGGAGAAGCCCGACCCGCTTACGGTCGATCCCGCGAGCGTAGGGCGACCGGAGCACTTCCGCGCGATCGCGGGCCTCGGCTGCGAGATGTGGACCCACTCGAAGGGTATTCAGGGGGCCGCGCTCGAGGCGGGGGTGGCGTGTGCGTTCATCGGCTCGGGCCGAGCCCCATACGTTCCCGCCGCCGCCGGGGAGCAAGGAGTCGGACATCGTGGTGCTCGAGGACAATCGCTGGGCCACGTTGGCTCTCCAGGTGGCCTCAGAGGCGGGGCACAGCCTCCTGCGGATCCCGACCGTCCCCAACGACCGAGGGGCTTCGGGGCATCGGATCCGCTCGGGTCCTCGTTTGGCCCTCGCGAGTCGAGGGCCACTCGCGGATTCAGGTGGAGGCGCGGGCCATGGGAACCGTGCCGGTCGCGCTCTCCACGAACCGCTTCGCGGAGGGGCTTGGCTCAGAGGGCGGGGCGGTGCTGGTCGAGTCGATAGAGGAGATGGCGCCGGCGATTCGCGCTCTCTCTCGCCCGCCCCGCCGAGCTGACCGATCTCGCGGCCAGGGCGCAAGAGACGGCTCGCGCCCAGGTCGAGTGGAGGCCCTACGTGCGGCGAGTCGAGGCCGCGCTCTCCTGGCCGGCGCAAGCTCGCGACGGGGCGGCCGCGAAGGACCGGATCGTCGGCGAGCTCGCCCGAGAGGAGCGCGGCATGCGTGCGCAAATCGCCGAGCTGGGGGGCGGCCGGCGCGCGCCTGCCAAGGGCCGCCTGGCCCGGGTCAATCGTCGCGTTCGCCGCGGGCCCCCGCGGCGCTGACCGGACACCCCATGGCGGCAGGCGGCCCGCGGGCGGGCCGGCAGGCGCGGCGGGCGTCCGGTTGTCTACGTCGCGGGCGGCTATTTGCCCGGGCGGCGCGTACATGGCCTACCACCTTGGCCGCATCGTCGCCGAGCGCTTCGACCACGAATGCCGCGTGGTGGCCCTGAACGGCGAGCGTCCCGACCACGGGCGCTGGGATTACCCCGACGCCTTCCCCGAGGTCAGCCTCCAGGAGATGGAGCTCGAGATCTCCGAGGCCGACCTCCTGATCGCAAACCCTTCGTTCTGGAGCCACCAGTTCGGCCTGCGCCTGCCGGGGCGCAAGCTGATGTACGTCCAGGGATTCGGCCGCCTTCTCGAGCTGGACGGTTCTTCGACGGCTACGTGTGTGCGTCGGGTTTCCTGCGCGACCTCCTGCGGACCGTGTCTGAGATCGAGGCGCCCGTGATCCCACCCTTCGTGCACCTCGACCGCATCCCCGAGGGGCCCGCATGGAGTGCAGCGGCCTCCCGGGCAGGTGCTGGTCGTCACGAAGTCCATGGGGCCCGAGCTGCTCGCCAGGACGCAGGAGCTGATGCGCCGCGACCACCCGCATGTCCAGCACCACTTCGGGCACGGTTCAGACCGATTGCGCACGCTGAGTTCATGCAGCGGATGGCTGAGCACCGCTACTTCCTCTCCCTTTCGCCGCGCGAAGGATTCGGAACTCATGCCGGTCGAGGCGATGGCGGCGGGCTGCGCCGTGGTCGGGTTCCACGGCGGCGGAGGTGGCCAGTTCATGCGCCCGGGCGAGAACTGCGAGGCGGTTGCCTATCCGGCGCTCGAGGAGCTCTGCGAGCGCCTCGCGCGGGTTCTCACCGACGACGAGCACGCCGGCCGCATCGCGCGCGGGGCCGGCAGAACTGCAGGGGAGTTCGGCCTCGCGGCCTTCGAGGAGCGCTGGACCGGCTTCCTCGAAGCTTTCTCGCTAGTCCCGTCCCCGCCGCGAGGAGATGAGCCACAGCGCCGCCCGCGCCCTTCATCGTCGGGGTGAACTCGCTCGGGAACGACCCTCCTGCGCCTGATGCTCGACGCCCACCCCGAGCTCGCGATCCCGGCGGAAACCCACTTCCTCCCGCGCCTGATCGCACGTTGGCGACTGACTGGAGGAGAGGGGGGTGCCGGAACCAGGCCGCCGCAGGGCCCTGGTCCGGTACGATCACAGGGCACCCCCGCTGGCCGGACCTGGAGATCGACGCGGCCGAGCTCAGCGAGCACCTGGCTGCGCTGGCTCCCATCCGTCTGGGCGACGCGGCGCGCGCGGTGTACGTGGTGCATGCCCGGAGACCGCGGCAAGGAGCGCTGGGGCGACAAGACGCCGGCATACCTCGAGCACATGGGCACGATCGCCTCCACGCTCGAGGAGGCCCGCTTGTGCACCTCATTCGCGACGGGCGCGACGTGGCCGTCTCCCTGGCCGGTGTGAGTTGGGGGACCGATGACGCCGCTGAGGCCGCGCGAACTTGGGCCGGCCTGATCCGCGCGGGACGGCTCGCGGCAGCCGAGCTGGACCCGGGCAGGTATATGGAGGTTCGCTACGAGGAGCTGGTCGTGAGAGCCGCAACGCGTGCTCAGGGAGATCGCGGAGCTGATCGAGCTGCCGTGGAATGATTCGATGCTGCGCCACCACGAGGGAGCCTCCGAGCGCTTGAGGCCCCTGGAGCGTGACCGCCATGGTCGCGACGGGCACCTGGCCGTGAGTGCCGCCGCGAGGCGAGCCAGCACGCCACCGCGGCCGGTCCGCCGCGGCTCGATCGCGTCGGGAGGTGGCGTACGGAGATGGCGCCGGAAGATCGCCAACGGTTCGAGGCCGAGGCCGGCGACCTGCTTGTCGAGCTCGGCTACTCCTAGCCCTAATGGCGGCCGGCGACTTCGTCTATACGTCCCGAAGCGCACTGACCGCTCGGTTCTTCGGGGTGTTGGGAGCCGGTTAAAGAGCCGCTCGTCTACATCGCCATGGCATATCGATCGTCGATGGAGGTCTCAATCTCGGTCTGGCCGGGAAAGACTTCTATGTCAGCATCGTCACAATCACCTTGGTTCGGCGTGAAGCCGTCACCGTCACCGTCCTGATCCGCCGGGTCCACCTCGACGGTGACCGTGTTCGACTTCGCCGCGTCGCAGATGTGCCCTATGACCCGGGCGCTTGACCACCTTTCTCGCCGCCACGGCGTAGTAGCGGCCTTCCAGCACGTTACTGAAACCCCGTGACCAGACGCCATCCGAGTTCGTGACCGCCGTTTCAACAGCCGTGTCAGGGACGGAGACGTCGCCGGACCTTGCCGGAAAAGATTGATTGACCGATTGCGTTCACACGCCCCCGCCGCCGAACTCACGGTCCCAGTGAAGACGTCGCTCGCTACATCCGGCGTGAAGCCCATCTGATGCTGGGAAGGAATGCTCTTGATATGTGCCTCAGCGAGGGGAACGACAGTTGCCGCCATCCCAACCACGCATAACGTGAGCGCTAGTCGCTTCGAAACGGTCACACCTTTGGATTGCATCGTGTGTCCTTTCATGGACAGCGGTCGTAGATTTCCCCCGGGTCGTGTGGACTATGTCGCCAGCCAATGATCGACCTTGGCCCAGCTAGGCACTTATAGCGCTTCACGGCGCGAGGCGCGCTAGTGCTCTTCGTCCAAAGCACCTAACAGCAAGTGGCTCAAGCAGAGAAGGCGGACGCGGAATGCGCGGCCCGCTTGCAGCCGGGCGGGCCCACGGTATAGGGTGGCCCAGCAAGCAAACCATCGGAGGGGACATGACGCGCAAGACTCTCCATCACCGGGGCAAGCTTTGCCCTAATCGGCTTGGCGCTCTTCCTGCTCTTCACCGCAACGGCAAGCGACGCCGGCGATGCCGGCGGCACCAAGCCAACCGCATGCAACAAGAGCGAGGCAACCATCGTCGCGGAGCCCGGCGGCGACTCGATCGTGGATTCCGAGGGCGACGACGTGATCATAGGTTCCGAGGGAGAAGACGCGATCGACGGAGTGGGCGGCGACGACCTCATCTGCGCCCTCGGGGGCGACGACCTGATTGCCGGTGGCGCCGGCAACGATCACATCAGGGGTAACGGCGGCGGTGACTTGATCGCTGGCGGCGACGGAAACGACCGGGTAGGCGGCGGCGATGGCGACGACGGCATCGCCGGCGCCGAGGACGACGATCGCCTTCGCGGCGGCGACGGTTTCGACTCGATCCATGGTGCCAACGGCGACGACATGTGCGCGGCGGGCGTCGAGGAGACGACGGTGGTTCGCCGCCCTCGGCGTCCCGCGGTGAGGGCTCAGGCCTATTCGGAGATGCCGGCGACGATGACATTGCAGGCGGTCCCGGCACCGACCAGCTTCGAGGAGGCGACGGCAGTGACGCCCACGACGGCGGCACGGAGGTCGACGACTGCTTCGACGATAGCGGCGATAATCTCAGAGGGGACAACAACACCTTCGTTAGGTGCGAGGACCGCTAGGAGTCGAATAGACGATCGTGCTTTGGCAATCTGGGCCCCGGCCAGGATCTGTCGTCGCTGATGCCGTCGATCGTGTTGACCTCGAGAGTTGCGAACGTGTCCTCAGGGAACCCTAATCTGGTCGCTCGATCTTGGTGAGTGCGCTCGCGCCCCGGTGTCTGTACGGGCATGGTTGAGACGCTTTGCATGGAAAGCACCTAAGTCAGCGGAGCTAGATTTCACTTTGTGTCAAAGGAGAACGTCGAGTTCGCGCGCCAGACATACGAGAGGTTTGCCCGCGGGGACTTCGGCTCGTTTACGGATTTCGGAGAAATGACTTCGAGTTGCGTCACGAGCCCCGACGTACCCGATGCCGGGGCGTACAGCGGCGAGGATGCGCGGCTATGGGCCACCGCATGGGTCAAGTCGATTTCCGAGGGACTCACGATGCAAGCGATCGAGATCCTCGACGCCGACGACAAGGTTGTTGTCGGAATTATTCAGCGTGGCCACTTCCGCGGAAGCCGAGTTGCTACCGAAGGCCGTTGGTGGAACGTCTTGACGTTTAGGAACGGCGAGATCATTCGGTCCGAGCTATATCCCGAACGCCCACGTGCCTTGGCGGCTGCGGGACTCGCTCCTAAATAAGTCTCGCTTTGGACGAAAAGCACGAGCAAGGGGATCGAGTCGGCATCGCCACCGTCATCCGGGAGGAGCACCGGACCGCCTCCGTCCCCCACTCCTCGCGACCGTCGCACCGGTCGTATCGGGAGTGAACGAAAGTCCACCGTGAAGATGACCGCGTGTTCGCGACAGGCGTCGCGTGGCATCCTTGACCGAGGATGCGCGTCAAGTTCTGCGGCATAACCAGGTATGACGATGCCGAGCACGCGGCGCGGCTTGGCGCGTGGGCCATTGGCCTGAACCACTGGGCGGGCAGCGTCAGGCGCTGCGACCACGCGGTGGCGGCTGAGATCGGCGCTGGACTTCGCAGGAAGCTCGAGATCGTCGGCGTGTTCGTCGACCAGAGCCTCGACGAGATCGCCCGGGCGGTTGAGAACGAGCACCTGTCAATGGTCCAGCTCCACGGAGATGAGGGCCTGTCTTTCTGCCATGAGGTCACCCGGCGGACGGGTTGCAGGGTCATCAAGGCGATTCGGGTTCGGAGTTCCGCCGACATCGATTTCGCGCGCTCGTTCCGCGTCAACTTTCATCTCCTCGACGCCTACCGCGAGGACATGCCAGGCGGCACGGGTCACACGATCGACTGGGAGCTCCTTCGGCGTCGCCGCTCCAATGTTCCGCTGATCCTGGCGGGTGGCCTCACTCCCGAGAACGTTGGCGAGGCGATCGACTTGACTCGTCCGGGGGCGGTCGACGTCGCCAGCGGGATCGAATCCGCTCCGGGGATCAAGGACCACGAGCTCATGACTGCCTTCGCTGTAGCAGCGGAGGAGGCTGGTGGCCCGACCGGCCCGCCACCGCTCCACGAGCCAGACCACTTCGTCGAGTCGATGGAGAAGGACATCGCCAAGCGTGAAGCGGAAGCGGCCGAGCGTGCCGCCGAGGCTCAGGCAAGCGCCGGAGACGTGGCGACTGTTCAGACTCCCATCTCCGCCGAGCCACGGGTCGAGACGTGAGCGACGCGCTCGAAACACGCTTCGGGGAGTACGGAGGCCGCTTCGTTCCCGAGGTTCTGGTGGAGGCGCTCGACGAGCTTGCCGCCGCCTGGGTCGAAGCGCGTGACGACGAAGAGTTCACAACTGAGCTCGGTCGCCTGCTGCGCGACTTCGTCGGCCGGCCGACGCCGCTTTACCGCGCCGACCGCCTTTCCGAGCGAGTTGGCCGCCGCGTGTACCTGAAGCGCGAGGACCTCACCAACACCGGCGCCCACAAGATCAATAACGCGATCGGGCAGGCGCTGCTCGCCAAGCGGATGGGGAAACCCCGCGTAATCGCAGAGACTGGCGCGGGCCAGCACGGCGTCGCGACCGCCGTTGCCTGCGCACTGCTCGACCTCGAGTGCGTCGTCTACATGGGCACCGAGGACATGCGCCGACAGGCTCCCAACGTTGACCGCATGAAGCTCTTGGGCGCGACCGTCGAACCCGTCGAGGCCGGCCTTCGGACCCTCAAGGAGGCGGTCAGCGCGGCTATTCGCGACTGGGTCACCAACGTGCGGACTACCCATTACATCCTGGGCACGGCCGCCGGCCCCGCGCCGTATCCCGCGCTTGTCCGCGACCTTCAGCGCGTGATCGGTGACGAAGCGCGCGAGCAGGTGCTCTCGGTCGAGGCCGAGCTGCCCGCTCGTGTGATCGCGTGCGTGGGCGGCGGCTCGAACGCGATCGGCACGTTCACTGCTTTCCTCGACGATCCGGGCGTCGAGCTGATCGGCGTCGAGGCCGGGGGAGAGGGCATCGACTCCGGCAAGCACGGGGCCTCGCTCAGCGCAGGAACCACGGGAGTTCTCCATGGCGCTTTGTCAGCCGTCCTCGCCGACGCCGAGGGGCAGATCCTCGAGGCGCATTCCATCTCGGCCGGGCTCGACTACCCCGGGGTGGGACCACAGCACGCTCATCTACGCGATACGGGCCGTGCGCGCTACGTCTCGGTCACCGACACCGACGCGCTCCTGGCGTTCCGCGAGACGGCGCGCCTCGAGGGCCTGATCCCCGCGCTTGAATCGAGCCACGCGATCGCCTGGCTGCTTGCGGACGAGGATCCGCCGGATGGGGGCTACGACCTTTTGACGCTCAGCGGCCGCGGCGACAAGGACCTCGCCGAGGCCACGGAGCGGCTGGCCAAGCTCGATAACCAGTGACCGGGACCGAGAGGATCGCCGCGGCGTTCGAGGCGGCTCGGGGAGACGGGCGCGCTGCGCTCATGCCCTATCTGATGGGCGGATTTCCGGATGAGACCACTTCCCTGGCCGCGATCGAGGGTTACGCGAACGCAGGAGCCGACCTGATCGAGCTCGGAGTTCCCTTCTCCGATCCGCTCGCGGACGGCCCCGTGATCCACGCCGCGGCAACCAAGGCCCTCGCCGGCGGCGCCACCTTCGAATCGGTCCTTTCGATCGGCGAGACGGTCGCCGAGCGGGTGCCGGTGATCCCGATGGTCTACGCGAACATGGTGCTCGCCTGCGGTGCCGAGCAATACGCGGCGAGGCTGGCGGATGCGGGGACGTGCGGGACGATCATCCCCGACCTTCCGCCCGAGGAGGCGACCGAGGTCCGTGATGCGCTCGCCGCCAAAGGCCTCGCGCTGATCCCCCTTATTGCTCCGACCACTCCACCGGAGCGCCGCGCCGAGATCTGCCGGGAGGCGACCGGCTTCGTCTATGTCGTCTCCGACACACGCACGACCGGCGAGCGCGACGAGATGCCGCCCGAGCTCGGCGAGTTGGTGCACGCAGTCCAGGCGGACGCGAGCGTCCCCGCCGCGGTCGGATTCGGAATCGGCACACCGGAGCAGGCGGCTGAGGTAGGCACGATCGCCGACGGCGTCATCGTTGGGTCGCGGTTGGTGCGAGAGGCCGGAGAGGCGGACAGCGCCTCCGATGCAGCGCAACGAGTCGGCGACTTCATTCAAGCTGCGCGAGAGGCAATGAGCCGCTCCGCTGTCGGATAATCTTCGCCGCCGATGCGCCTGATGATCTTCAACGCGGTCGGCATCATGCTCGCCGTCATCGCCTACGCCTTTGGCGCCGGTGGCACGCTCGCCGCGATGCTCTACCTCTTCGTGATGTTCAACGGCGTCATGCTTCGCTGGCTGGACCCGATGCTCGAAGCGCTCAAGCGCTAGCTCCGCCACTACCTCTAGCATCGGCCGAGTGAAGCTCGGTGTCCTCACTGGCGGCGGCGACTGCCCCGGTCTTAACGCTGTGATCCGCGCCATCGTGCGCAAGGGCGTCGCCGAGTACGGGCACGAGTTCGCCGGCTACCGGGATGGATGGAAGGGACCCCTCGAGGGCGAGTCGCGCCCGCTCGAGATCGCTGACGTGAGAGGCATCCTGCCGCGCGGTGGGACCATCCTGGGCTCGTCGCGGACGAACCCCGTGAAGGAGGAGGGGGGAATCGACCGTGTGCGCAAGACGCTCGAGCGCGACGGGGTCGACGGCCTGATCGCAATCGGCGGCGAGGACACCCTGGGGGTTGCGACGCGCCTCCACGAGGAAGGCCTCAACGTGGTCGGTGTACCGAAGACCATCGACAACGACCTCGGCGCCACCGACTACACGTTCGGGTTCGACACGGCCGTGAACATCGCGATGACCTCGATCGACCGCCTCCACACCACGGCGGAGAGTCACAAGCGCACGTTGATCGTCGAGGTCATGGGCCGCCACGCGGGTTGGATCGCCTTTCACGCAGGTGTCGCGGGCGGCGCGAACGTGATCCTGATTCCCGAGATCCCGTTCTCGATCGAGCGCGTATGCGATTACATCGAGCGCCGCTTCGAGAGCCAGTACGCGCCGATTATCGTCGTCTCGGAGGGAGCTCTGCCGGAGGGCGGCATGCCCTCGGCCGACGAATCGGCGCTGGATGCCTTCGGCCACGCGAGGCTGGGCGGGATCGGCACCTGGCTCGAGGGCGAGATCGCCGCCCGGACCGGGCACGAAGCGCGCGCGACCGTGCTCGGCCACGTTCAGCGCGGAGGCACGCCGTCGGCGTTCGATCGCGTGCTGGCAACGCGCTTTGGGATCCACGCGATTGATGCCGCGCACGAAGGAGCCTGGGGAAAGATGACCTCCTTGAGGGCTACCGACATCGTCTTGGTGGACCTGGCGGAGGCAACCAAGGAGTTGAAGCTCGTTCCGCTGGAGCTTTACCGCGAGGCTGAGGTCTTCTTCGGCTAGTGCAAACCGGCGGATCCGAAAACGAGTGGAGGGTTCTACGTCATATACACGGACAACCCTCCACTCGATTGAAAAAAGGCGCGCGCAGGGTCTTTCCCGCGCTTGCGAGCTTCCTCTTAATTGCCCTTTTTGCGGGCTGTGGGCAGCCGGAGGCCGAGGGCGAACCAGAGCTCACGATCTACGTCAGCGCTCCGCTCTCCGGGCCTGCGCGCGCCGAGGGCCAAGATGCCGCCGACGGCGCCAGGCTCGCGCTTGACGAGGCCAGCGCAGAGGCGGGCGGCATCGCCGTGAGCGCCGAGTATTTGGACGTCGCCGGGCGCAACGAGAGCCGCTCGGATCCCGTTGCGGCAGGCCGGAACGCCCGCACCGCCACCGAGGACTCGGCCTCGATCGCATACATCGGCGAGCTCGATTCTCAGACGAGCCGCACCTCGGTCCCGATCACCAACTCCGCCGGGATCCTCCAGGTCGCGCCGGGCTCGGGCGCGACAGACCTCGTCGTCGAAGAGACCTTCGACGACTCCGTGCCAGAGGACACACAGGCGACGGGTGAGCGGACCTTCGCCCGCGTCTTGCCCTCGGACGAGGACGTTGCGAATGAACTTGGCAAGGAGTTCATCTCTGGGCCGGCCGATCCGCGGGCCCTGCCGCCGGCGGGCCAGGAGATGCTCGGTCGCTTCCGGGAGGTGCAGAGGCGCGAGCCCGGTCCCTGGGCCGCCTACGGCTACGAGGCCATGGCATCGGTTCTCGCCGCGATCGACCGCGCGGACGACCCGCTCTCCCGATCGTCCGTTATCGCCGCGTACTTCGACGGCACCGAGCGCGACTCGGTTCTCGGCGAGTATTCGATCACCGAAGAAGGGGAGACCACGCTCGACGGGCCGCTCGCGGCTTATTCGGTCGCCGCAGACGGTCGCCTGGTCCCAGCCGGGGGCCGGGAGATCCGCTGAGCGGATCCCGGCCGGACGTTCCTACTTCCCAAGCAGGTCCCGCAGCGCCGGCTCGAGGTTCGTGTGGCGAAACTGGTAGCCCTTGTCGAGCGGCCGGCGCGGCATGACTCGAAGGCTCGCGGTGACGAACTCGGCCACCTCGCTTCCCCGAAGCGCCGCCACCGCGAACTTTGGCGCCGGGAAGACGGCCGGCCGGCCGAGCACCGAACCGAGCGTCTTTGAGAATTCGCGATTGGTCACTGGATTCGGTGCCGATGAGTTGATCGGGCCTGAGGCGCCTTGTGTGTCGAGCGCCCAGAGGATCAGCCCCACCTCGTCGTCGATGTGGATCCAGGGCATGTACTGGTCCCCGCCCGCCAAGGGACCACCGCCGCCGAGCTTGAAGATTGGGAGGAGCTGCTTGAGAAGGCCCGAGTCCGGATCGAGCACCAGGCCGGTGCGCACGGTGGCGACGCGGACCCCGCCTTTCGCCGCCTCGTTCGCCGCCGCCTCCCAATCGACTACCACCTGCGCGAGGAAATCGTCGCCCGTGGCTGAATCCTCGTCGAGGATGCGGTCGCCGTTGGAGAGCCCGTAGACGCCCACGGCCGCGCCGGAGACGAGGGTCCTCGGGCTTGGATCGGCGGCCAGCATGCCGTCCACGAGGTTCTTGGTCGAGCGGATGCGGCTGTCGCGGATTCGCTTTTTCACCTCGTCGTTCCAGCGCTGGTTGATCTCCTCGCCGACGAGGTTGACGACCCCGTCGACTCCGTCGAACGCCATGGACGGCGGCCGCTCCGAGATCGAATCCCACGCGTGCCAGGTCACGGTGGGGTTCGATTGGCGTGCCTTGTCAGGGTCGCGGCTGAGCCCGACGACCTCGTCACCGCGCGCGAGCAGCGCGTCGCACACCGCCGAGCCGATGGCGCCCGTGGCCCCCGTGACCAAAACTCTCATCAGATACCTGCCTTTCGTCCTTCTACTCGAGGGTCGAGAACGTGCCGGTTTCCTCTGAGACGCGCGCGATGCCCTCCCGGCGCGCCTCCTCCACCACGGCCTTCGCCACCGCGGGTGCCACGTCGCGGTCGAACACCGAAGGGATGATGTAGTCCTCGGAAAGGTCCTCGTCCGCGACGACCTCGGCGATTCCATGGGCAGCCGCCAGCTTCATCGGCTCGGTGATGCGAGCCGCACCGGCGTCGAGCGCCCCGCGGAATACGCCGGGAAAGCAAAGGACGTTGTTGATCTGGTTCGGGTAGTCCGAACGCCCCGTAGCCATGATCCGCACGTGGGGCTCGGCGTCCTCCGGCATCACCTCGGGCGTCGGGTTGGACATCGCGAAGACGATCGGATCCTGAGCCATCCGCGCGAGAGACTGCGCTTCGAGGATCCCGGGCCCCGAGAGCCCGACGAATACGTCGCAGCCGTCGATCACCTCGTTCGGCCCCCCGGCCAGCTTGTCCGGGTTCGAGTTCTCCGCGTACCAGCGCTTGATCTCCGAAAGGGTCCCGTCCTGGTAGTCCTCTCGCTCGGTGGAAAGCGCCCCCCGGCGATCGCAGCCAATCACGTGCTCGACGCCCGACGCCACCATCATCTTCGTCACCGCGACGCCAGCGGCGCCGAGCCCGACAACGAGAACTCGCAGCGTCTCGATCGGCTTGCCCACGATCTTGAGCGCGTTGAAGAGCGCTGCCATGGTCACGACGGCGGTCCCGTGCTGGTCGTCATGGAAGACCGGGATATCGAGCTCGTCCTTCAGGGTGTCCTCGATGTAGAAGCAGCGGGGGGCGGAGATGTCTTCGAGATTGATCCCGCCGAAGGTGGGAGCCATCAGCTTGACGGCCTCGATGATCCGGTCCGGGTCGTTGGTGTCGAGGCAGATCGGGAAGGCGTCGACGTCGGCGAACTCCTTGAAGAGCATGGCCTTGCCCTCCATCACGGGCATCGCCGCCTCGGGTCCGATGTCGCCCAATCCGAGCACGGCCGAGCCGTCGGATACAACCGCGACCGTGTTCTTCTTGATGGTGAAGTCGAACGCCTTCTGGCGATCCGCCGCGATCTCCTGACACACGCGTGCGACGCCGGGCGTATAGGCCATCGAGAGGTCGTCGCGGGTCTTCAGCGGATACTTGTTGTGCTGCTCGATCTTGCCGCCGCGGTGCATCGCCATCGTGCGGTCCACGTAGTCGAGGACCCGTGCACCGCGCGTCGAGCCGATCGCCCGCAGGATGTCCTCCCAGTGCTCGCGGTTGCGAGCGTCGATCGTGAACTCGCGTACCCGCTTGCCCTCGGCGCCCGCCCCGGGCACGAGATCCACTGACTGAAGCGCACCGCCGGCCTCGGCGATCGCCGCCGTGAGCTTTCCGAGCGGCTCCTGGCGAGCGTCGAGCTCGACGCGCACGGTGACTGAAAACTGGGCGGAGACGGACGAGGCCACGGGGCGGCAAATATAGGCTCAGTGGCCGGGCGGGCAAAGATAGGGGCCGAAATAGGGGGAGTTCCCCGACGCGCCGGGCTCGGAAGCGCGGGATGGTGGCGTCATGAGCGAAACCACCACATCACCACTGTCCGTATCCACCTCACGACTTGCGGTCGCGCTGCGCGACCATGGCTTTGTCGGTCGGATCGTTGAACCGGCTCAAGACGGTTATGAGGAGGCTCGCGCCTGCTGGAACGGAGCTGTCGATCGAACGCCGGCGGCGGTTGCCTTTGCGAGCGACGCCGATGACGTGGCTGCCGCCATCGCGGCGGCCCGCGCCGAAGGGGAGGCGTTCACGATCCGGGCCGGGTCCCACTCGGTCTCGGGACGGTCGATCCGCGACGGCGCGATCTGCATCGACATCCGGGGGCTCAATGCCGTCGAGGTCGATCCTGAGACGGCACTCGTCCGGGTCGGCGGAGGCGCCCTCCTCGGCGAGATGGATGCCGCGACTCAGGAGCACGGCCTCGCGGTGCCGGGCGGCCAGATCTCGCATACCGGCGTCGGCGGCCTCACACTGGGAGGCGGAGTCGGATGGCTGATGCGCCACCACGGCCTGACAATCGACTCCCTGGAGGCGATCGAAGTAGTCCTCGCCGACGGCCAGAAGGTCCGCGCCACCGAGGCCGACCACCCGGACCTGTTTTGGGCTCTCCGAGGCGGCGGCGGAGACTTCGCAGCCGTCACGACCTTCGAGTTTCACGCCTACCAAGTGGGACCGATGATTCTCGGGGGGATGATGGTGTATCCCTGGGCCGGCGCGCCCGCGGCCTTCCGTGCGGTCCGCGACCTGATGGCCGGCGCACCCAAGGAGCTGACCACGTTCGTGGCGCTGATTACGGCGCCGCCCGCGGATCCATTCCCACCGGAGGTACAGGGCGGGCCGGTACTCGCGGTCGCGATGGCCTGGACGGGTGATCTCGAGGAGGGCGAGCGCGTAGTCGGCACCTTGCGGTCAGCGTGTCCGCCGGCGGTCGATCTGATCGCACCAATGCCGTACCTGGCACTCCAGAGCATGCTCGACCACACGGCGCCCCACGGCCTCCACTACTACGACCGTGCCCACTACCTGCCGGAGGTGAGCGATGAGTTCATTCACACGCTCCTCTCAGGCTTCGAGGAAGTCACAACCCCTCACTCCCATGTGATGACCGGCTGGTTGGGGGGTGCGATCGACGAGGTGGCCTCGGGTGAGACCGCTTTCGGTCACAGGCGTGCGAACGCGCTCACCTGGCTGATCGGATGCTCGGGCGACGAACCGATTGGGCCCACGGCCGAATGGGTACGAAGCGTGTGGGAGAGCACTGCCCGGTTCGCGGACGAGGGCGTGTACGTGAACGCGCTGGATTCGGGCCGGTCTGTCCGCGAGGCCTACGCGGACGGTATCTGGGAGCGGCTCGTCGAGATCAAGCACCGCTATGACCCCGACGGCGTGTTCGCAGGGAACGGGATCGGCTAGGCGCTAAAGGCCTTCGCGGACGGCGTGCGCGGCCGCTTCGACGCGGCTGCGCACGCCGAGCTTGCCGAGGACCCGGCTGACGTGATGCTCGGCTGTCTTCGGCGCAATCACGAGCCGTTCAGCGATCTCGGCGTTCGACAGGCCGGCGGCCACCAGATTCAGGACCTCTTGCTCACGCGCGGTTAGTTCGTCGCGCTCGCCCCGTGTCGTGCGCCGGCCCGAAACCCCGAGTTCGCGAAGCAGGGCGCTTGCGCGGTCGGCGTCGCGCCGCGCCCCGAGTCGCTCGAACGCGCCATAGGCAGAGCGTGCCGAGGAGACGGCCAGCGGTGAGTTGGAGGAGGCAAGCACCGTGGCGAGCACGATCCGGGCGCGAGCCTCTTCCAGCGGAAAGCCGAGCTCGCCGTACGTCGCGCACGCGCTCTCGAGCGAAGTCACCGCCGCGGCCGAGTCGCCGCGGGCGGCGGCGGTACGACCCGCGAGAAAAGCCGCACCGGCGGCAAGATCGGGGCGCCTGACTCTCTCCGCGAGACTGGCCACGCGGACGGCAGAGTCCTCGGCGGCTTCGAGCTGTCCTCCCTTGAGGAAAAGGACCCCTCGAAGCAGTATGGGCTCGCCGTCCTCGGCATCGTCGCTAGCCGGACGGCGGTCGAGAAGAGCGGCGGCCAATGCGTCGTCACCCAGCTCGACATGGAGCTCGACGAGCGGAATCAGGGCCGCGGGGTGGTCCTCGAGTCCCGACAGGAGCGATTCCGCCTCCTCGGTCCGCCCCTGGCGCAGACGCAGGTCGGCCAGGACCGCCAGGGACAGCCCGCGCCCGCTGTCTTTCCTCTTTTCTGCCTTCTTCTTCAGCGCCTCGGAGAGAACGGCTTCGGCCCGGTCCCAATCTCCCGAGCGCACCAACACGGTCGCGTAGATCGCGCGGCACCAGGATTGCACCGGCAGGAAGCGCCGGCGCTCCGTGAACTCGACCACCGCCTCGCACCACTGGGCGGCTCGCTCTAGGTCTGCCATGCCGTCGCAGACATGGAGGGTCGTGCAGCAGGCATCCCCGCACGCGAGTGGATCGTCCGTCTCACCTCCCAGCGCCACCGTCATCGCTTCGTCCAGAAGGGACATTCCCTCCTCCACTCGCCCCTGTCCGACCACAGCTCGGCCAAGCTGCGCAAGCGCCATGCACTCGATGTCCGGCAGCGAACCCTCGTGGGCGATCCGGAGCGCCTCACGGCCGTGCTCCTCCGTCACGGCCAGGTCCTTGGCCTGCTTTGCCTCCTCGATCGCGAGCCATCCGCGCTCCGGCACTGAGCCCTCATCGGCCAAGAGGCGACGCGATCGCGCCAGCCAACCGTCCGATGCCGCGTTTTGCCCGTCGATTCGGGACTCGCCTGCCAGATACGCGGCCAGGCCGCCCGCTCGGCGCGTGTCGCCTCGGCGCATGTGCTCCGCGTATGCCTCGCGGCGGCGGTCGATCGCAAGGTCACGCTCGCCCAGCCACCAATGGGCCTGGCCCAGGCCATCCAGAGCGTCCGGATCGTTGGGGTCCTCGCGCAGAGTTGCCTCGAACGCTTGCCGAGCTCCCTCCCAGTCGGCCTGCGAGAAAAGCTGCCAGCCGGTCTCCGTGCTCGTCATCGCGTCTCTAGTGTGACGCCTCGTGGCTACGCTCGCGGTCTCATGAGCGGCACGGAAGCAGCTGTGCTCTACGACCAGGACTGCGGCTTTTGCAAGTGGAGCCTGGACAAGATCCTCGCCTGGGATCGCTCGCGCACCCTGCGCCCAATTGCGATCCAGAGCGCGGAGGGGCAGCGGCTCCTCGCCTCGGTCCCGGAGGAGCGGCGACTCGACTCATGGCACCTGGTTGAGTCTTCCGGCACGGTGCGCTCGGCAGGAGATGCGGCCGCGCCCCTGCTCGACGCTCCTACCGGGGGGCCGCCCACTCGCCGGCCTCGCTCGCGCGCTACCCGGCCCAACGGACCGGGTCTACCGAGCCGTAGCCGGCAACCGCGAGCGCCTGGCTCGGCTGCTCAGAATCGACTCGAGCTGCGAGATCCGCCGCCCATAAGATCGAAGGTCACCCGTGCCCGCCAATCCCAAGCCAGTCGACGGCGAGCTCTTCCTGATCGACGGCAACTCGCTCGCCTACCGCGCCTTCTTCGCCCTGCCCGAGTCGATCGCGACGGCCGACGGGCGCCCGACCAATGCGATCTACGGCTTCGCCTCGATGATGGCCAAGCTGCTCATCGACTATGCCCCGGGCAGCGTGATCGTCGCCTGGGACAAGGGCATGTCAGGCCGCGAGAAGGAGTACTCCGAGTACAAGGCCGGGCGCAAGTCCCGGCCCGATCTCCTTCGCGAGCAGTGGCCCCACCTGGAGCCGCTCGCCGAAGCCTTCGGGTTCGCCAACGTCCACGTGGAGGGCTACGAGGCCGACGATGTGATCGCGACGCTCGCGACGCGCGCAAAGAGCGCAGGGCCGCCCTGTGATGATCGTCTCGGGCGACCGCGACGTTTACCAGCTGGTGGGCGACGGCACCAGGGTCATGACGACGTCGCGGGGCGTGACCGATACGAAGGTTTACGACGCTGACGGCGTCGTCGAGCGATACGGCGTGCCACCCGAGCTCGTGCCTGACCTGATCGGGCTCAAGGGCGATACTTCCGACAACATTCCGGGCGTCCCCGGCATCGGCGATAAGACGGCGGCTCAGCTGCTCCAGCAGTACGGCTCGCTCGAGGAAGTCCTCGGCTCGGTCGACGAGATCTCGGGCGCGAAGCGCAAGGAGAACCTGACGAACCACGCCGGCGACGCGCGGATCTCGAAGCAGCTCGCGACGATGAAGCTCGACGTCAACGTCCCCGAGGACCTGCTCGATCGCCCGGACACGGCACCCGATCTCTCGAGGCTTCGCGACTTCGCCGCGGAGTTCGAGCTCCGCGCGGTGATCCAGCGGCTTGAAGAGGAGTACAAGGGCCCCGTTCCGAGCCGTGCGGTCGACGAGACGATCGAGCTCTCGGCGGCCGAGGGTTCGCCGAAGGACCTTGCCGAGGGTCCGACTGCTCTTGCGATCGAAGGTGGGCGCTTCGCCGCAACCGACGGCGCCAAGGTGGTAATGGGTGACGCGGCGGAACTCGGTGCCGCTTGCCGGGGACCTCGAGGGCCGGCCGCTGGTGGTCCACGATGCGAAGGCCCTCGGAGGTGGACGCCACGGGCTCCTCGCGAGCACGCCGGGCATCGAGATTGATCACGACACGCTGATCGGCGCCTATCTCGTCGACCCGGCGCGGCGCACGTACGTCCTCGAGGAGCTGGCGGCCGACGCCGGCATCGCCGTTCGCTCCGGCGCGGAGGCCGAGCCGGTCTCGGATGACGCCCAGCTTGCGTTGGGCGAGGATCCCGAAGCGGCCGGCGACCCGGCCGTGTATGCGAGGCTCGCATGGGAGCTCGCCAAGCGCCAACGCGCCCAGCTTGCGGAGTTCGGACTCGAGCGAGTGATGCGGGAGGTCGAGCTGCCACTCGTCGAGGTTCTCGTCGCGATGGAGCGTGAGGGGCTCAAGCTCGACACGAAGCGCCTCGCGGCAATCGGCGAGGGCATGGAGGCGAGGATCGACGAGCTGGAGGCCGAGATCTACGAGGCCGCGGGCCGCGAGTTCACAATCGGCTCGCCATCGCAGCTAGGAGAGGTGCTCTTCGTCGAGCTGGGCCTGACCCGCAAGCGGCGCGGAAAGACCGGCTACTCCACCGACGCCCGTGTTCTCTCGCAGATCCGCGACGAGAACCCGATCGTGCCCGCTGTCGAGCAGTGGCGCGAGCTCACAAAGCTCAAGAACACCTACCTCGATTCGCTGCCTGGCCTGATCGACCCCGAAACCGGCCGCATCCATACGACCTTCAACCAGGTGACGGCGGCGACCGGCCGCCTCTCCTCGACGAACCCCAACCTTCAGAACATCCCGATCCGCTCGGAGGTCGGCCGCCCGGTCCGTGGATGTTTCGTCGCCGATGAGGGAAACCTGCTCTTGAGCTGCGACTACAACCAGGTCGAGTTGCGGGTGCTCGCCCACGTTGCGATCAGAAGACGTCCTGCGTGAGATCTTCGCGACGGGCCAGGATGTCCACTCGGCAACCGCGGCCGGGATCGTCGGCGCCGACCCCGACGCGATCACGCCGTCTGAGCGCTCGAAGGCGAAGATGGTGAACTACGGCATCGCCTACGGGCTGACCGATTTCGGCCTGGCCGACCGGCTTGGAATCTCTCGCATGGAGGCTGGCGAGTACATCGAGCGCTATTTCGAGCGCTTCCCGGCCGTCCGCCGCTTCATCGACGAGACGATCGCCCACGCAACCGACGAAGGGTTCGTCAAGACGCTTCTCGGCCGGCGCCGCCGGATTCCTGAGCTCCGCTCCAACCAGCGCCAGCGCCGGGGCCTGGGCGAGCGGCTGGCGGTCAACACGGTCATCCAGGGCACCGCGGCGGACATCATCAAGCTCGCGATGGTCCGCTGCCATCGCGCCCTCGCAGACGCCGGGTTCGAAACCACGCCTCATCCTCCAGATCCACGACGAGCTCCTCTTCGAGGGGCCCGAGGCCGAGATCCGAGCGCGCCGAGGAGATCGCGGTACGCGAGATGCGCAGATGCGTTCGAGCTCGATCCGCCGCTCGAGGTGAACGCGGGCGTCAGGCCCCGACTGGCTCTGCGGTGAAGTAGGGATGGATCCGCGGGCTGGCTGTAGCTCTCATGGCGCTGACCGGCGGCCTGATCGCCATGCAGCCGGCGGTCAACTCGGGCCTGGGCAAGGCGACCGGCAACATCGCCGCAGCCCTGGTCTCCTTCATGATCGGCACCCTGGTCCTTGCCGTCATCGTCGCGCTTGGCCGGGCAGACGGGTGGGGTCGGCGAGGCGACCGGCGTCCCGTGGTACCTCCTCCTCGGCGGTGTCCTGGGCGCGGCCTACGTCTTCTCGGCGCTCGTCACCGTCAGCTCGATCGGGGCCGGCGGCGTCGCCGCGGCGACGATCACAGGCCAGCTCACCTTCTCGATCTTCCTCGACAGGATCGGCTTCCTGGGCCTGGAGGAGACGCCGATCTCGCTCGACCGGATCCTCGGCGTCGCGCTGCTCCTCGCCGGGACCTTCCTGATCGTCCGTTAGCGTCTTGCAAGGTGTCAGGCACCTTGCAAGAGCTTGCTCGCAGCAGCCACTGGTACGCGCGCGGTCTCGCCGAGGCGCGCGTGCTCCTCGGCGAAGCGCGGGTGGGCGATCTCCAGGTATGGCCGAAAGACCAGTCGATGAAGCGCTTGCGGCCGGCAGCGGCGACGAGGCCCCGCTGTGCGCGCGCCGGAAAGCGCGGCACGGTGCGCTGGGCGCGGAGCATCCACTTGAACTTCCACTCGTGTGAGTCGTTGAACGCCGCGTAGTCGCGGAGGGCTTCCTCGCGGGTCTTGCGCCCCTCGACCACGCCCCGAAGCTCCTCGCCCAGCGCGATCGCGAAGTAGAAGGCGGTGCGGATGCCCTCGGCGGTGAGCGGCAGGCAATGGCCGGCCGAGTCGCCGCAGAAGAAGACGCCGTTCTCGGTGCCGCGGCGGAGCTTGTGGGGGATCCAGTTGCCCTGGTACCGCACGGCGTCTCGCTCGAGGTCGTCGGCCAGGAGCACGGTCGTGTCCTTGACGTGAAAGCGCGGGTCGAATGAGCCGACGCCGATCCGGGTCTCCGGGCCGGCCGGGAAGGACCAGCCGTAGCCGGCGGGCACGTAGCGGCGGTCGATCCAGATCTCGAGGTCCTCGCCGGGGCCCGGCGGATGCACCTCGAGCCCGCGGGAGAGCGGCGCGTCGGGCGGCTGGTAGCCCGCAGAGGCGAGGACGCGCCGCCAGCCGAGCGCATCGACCACGAGCGGCGCCGAAACCTCGCCCCGGTCGGTCGCCACATGACAACGTCCAGCGCATCCGTGGCCCGAGCGTTCGGACTCTTGCCTCGTGAGCAGGAGGGGCTCGCCCCTCCGACCTTTGCGGTCTCGAACTCTGCGTCGCAGCCGTCGAAGAGGATGCTGGCAGAGCTCGCGGTAGTCGAAGGTCGAAAACGTCCACGGCAGGTCGTAGCGCGAGGTGCCGTGCGGCGTGTGGACGACGAGCGAGCCGAACTCCTGGCGGGACGAGTCCTCGAGGCCCATCGCCTGGAGCCACGCGGTGGGGATGCCGCAGGCGGAGGTCTGGCGCTCGCCGACGTCATAGCGGTCGAGGAGGAGCACACTCGAGCGCCTGAGCCTGAGAGCTGGCGCGCCACGGTCAGCCCGGCGAAGCTGGCGCCACAGACGATCACGTCGTAATCGCCCTCGAGGGGGGTGCGGTCCGCGCCGCGCTTGGTCGAGCGGATGGGCATGAGGATGAGGTTACGCCCCGTTGTAAGCTCAGCGGTCGTGTCCACGCCTGAGACCGTGATCGACCCTGCCGTAGAGGCTCCCTCCTCGAACGGCTCGTCCGACCTCATGATCGAGGTGGACGGCAAGCTCGTACCCAATTACGCGGCGACTATCAAAGCCTTCGAGGAAGGCGACGTGGTCAACGGCGAAGTCGTCCGAATCGACAAGGACGAGGTCCTGGTCGATATCGGCTACAAGTCCGAAGGCGTAATCCCCGCTCACGAGCTGTCCATTCGGCGCTCTGTGGATCCCTGCCGACGAGGTCGATCTGGGCGAGATCGTCGATGCGCTCGTCCTCACGAAGGAGGACCAGGAAGGGCGCCTCATCCTCTCGAAGAAGCGTGCGCGCTTCGAGAAGGCCTGGCGAAAGATCGAGGCGGCCGCCGAGACCGGCGAGCCCGTCGAGGGCTCCGTGATCGAGGTCGTCAAGGGCGGCCTGATCCTCGACCTCGGCGTCCGCGGCTTCCTGCCCGCGTCCCTGGTCGACATCCGCCGCGTCCACAACCTCGAGGAGTTCCGCGACCAGACACTCGAGTGCAAGGTCATCGAGCTCAACCGCTCGCGAAACAACGTGGTCCTCTCGCGGCGCGCGGTCCTCGAAGAGGAGCGCAAGGAGGTGCGCGAGCAGATTCTCGAGCGCCTCCAGCCGGGCCAGATCGTCGAAGGGAAGATCTCGAACATCGTCGACTTCGGCGCCTTCGTCGACCTCGAGGGGATCGACGGCCTCATCCACATCTCAGAGCTCTCGTGGAGCCACGTCAACCACCCGTCCGAGGTGCTCGAGATCGGCAAGGAGGTGCGCGTGAAGGTGCTCGACATCGATCGCGACCGCCAGCGCATCTCGCTCGGCCTCAAGCAGACGCAAGAGGATCCGTGGCAGAAGGTCTTGAACGAGTACCGCCAGGGCGACGTGCTCGAGGGCAAGGTCACGAAGGTCGTCGCCTTCGGCGCGTTCATCGAGATCGTCCCCGGCGTCGAGGGGCTCGTCCACATCTCTGAGCTCGCGGAGCACCACGTCGAGACGCCGGGCGAGGTCGTAACTCCAGGCGAGGAGAAGTGGGTACGCATCCTCGAGATCGACGAGGAGCGCCGCCGCATCTCGCTCTCGATCAAGCGCGCGGAGAAGACCCAGAACAGCGCCTTCTCCGATCTGATCCCCGACGATCTGAAGCAGCAGATCGAGGCGGCGGACGAAGCTCCGGCGGCAGGCGACGCCGAGGCGCCGCAGGCCGAATCAGGCGAAGCGCCGGCCGAGGCGCCCGAGGGCACCGAGGAGGCCGCCGAGGCCGCCGCCGAGGAGCCTTCGGACGACGTACCGGACCTCGGGCTCTCGGAAGACGTGTTTTCCGACGCGCCCGTCGAGCCCGCGCCCGAAGAGGCGCCGCCCTCCGACTCAGACGAAGGCTAGGTGCAGCGCCTTGGCGGCGCTCCAGCCGGCGTTCATCGGTCTCACCGGGGCAATCGGCGCCGGCAAGTCCGAAGCCCTGAAAGCGCTCGCCAGGCTTGGGGCCGCGACGCTTTCAACCGACGAGGCCGCCCACGAAGCGCTCGGGGACCCAGACGTGTTGCCCCGGCTGGTTGAGCGATGGGGACCGGAGGTGGCCCTCGGCGGGGCGGTCGACCGCAGCCGCGTGGGGGAGATCGTCTTTGCCGATCCCGACGAGCTGCGATGGCTCGAATCCATGACTCATCCCAAGGTCGCAGAGCGCGTCGCCGAGTGGCAAGCGGGGCTGGGCGAGGACGTCCAGGTCGGAGTGGTCGAGGTCCCGCTTCTCTTCGAAGCCGACATGCAGGCGTTCTTCGACGGGGTGCTCGTCGTGGTGGCCGGTGAGCGGCGAGAGGCTTGGCTCGAAGCCAGGGGGGACGCCGGAGTCGAGGGGCGCTCCGGGCGCCAGCTGACCGAGGCTGAAAAGGCCGAGCGGGCGACCTGGGTGGTGGAAAACGACGGCACGCTCGAGGACCTGGAGGCCAAGCTGGCCGCTATTTGGCCCGAGCTCGTCGCCGCGAAGGACGATCCCGAGCGGTGAGCGCCACGCGACGCGGCAAGCTCTTGCGGTTTGCCCTGATTATCGCCGTAGTGGCGGGCGCCGCCGCATTCGCGATCTCACGAATCGACTTTGGTGAGACGGTCAGGGAGTTCACGCTGCCGCTCCGCCACGACGACATCATCCGCCAGCAGGCCGAGCGGTTCGATCTCGATGCGGCGCTCATCGCGGCGATCATCAACCAGGAGTCCGGCTTCGTCGACCAGACCTCAAGCGCCGGCGCGCGCGGCCTGATGCAGATCACCCCCGACACGGCCGAGACGATCGAGACCCTGTCGGGCGGCGAAACGTTCGTATTCGAAGACCTCGCGAACCCCGATCTCAACATCCGCTACGGGACGTTCTACCTCGACCATCTGCTTGACCGGTTCGGTGGCAACGAGATCGCGGCGCTCGCCGCCTACAACGGCGGGCCCGAGAACGCAGAGGCCTGGGGAGGATCGGCGCTGGAGCTGGAGGGCATCCAGTTCGCGGAGACCCGCGCTTATGTGGAGTCGGTGCTCGAAAAGCGCAGGCAGTACGCCACGAGCTATTCGGAGGAGCTCGGGCTCGACTGATGCTTGACCTCCTGGTTGCCTGGGTCGCGTTCCCTGCGATCCAGTTGTTGCTCTGGTTCGGCTGTGGATCGCTTGTCGTCCGGATGGTGCCGTGCGCCGGGGGCGGTCGGGCCGCCCCCTCCAGGAGGCCTAGTAATTTGGACTCTCGCGCCGGGGCGGGTGGGCCTTGGTCTTTCCTTAGCCTCCTGGAGGGGGCGTCCCCGACCACCCCCTGGGCCTTGGTGGCGCCCATTGGGTTCTGCGTGGTAGTTGTGGTCGGAGGATTCTCGACTGCGGTGCCGGCGCTTGCCGAGTTCACGACCCCTGTTGTTGTCCTGCTCGCCCTCGGTGGTCTCGCGCTCGGTAAGCCCTGGCGCGCCGGGTGGCCTTCGGCATGGCTGATTGGGGCGCTGGCGGTGGTGTTCGCTGTGTACGCCGCGCCTATCGTTCTTTCGGGCTCGGCGACCTTCGCCGGCTACATCAAGCTTGACGACACGGCGACGTGGCTCGCCCTGACCGACCGGGTGATGGAGGCGGGCCGGAGCCTCGATGGCCTCCCGCCTTCCTCTTACGAGGCGACCCTCGCGTTCAACCTCGCGGACGGCTACCCGATTGGCGCCTTCATCCCGCTTGGCGTGGGACAGACGCTCGTCGGCTTGGATGCCGCATGGCTGGTTCAGCCCTACATGGCCCTCCTGGCGGTCCTTCTCGCGCTCGCGCTCTGGGACCTCAGTGGACGGCTGATGAGCAGCGGGCGCGCTCGAGCGCTTGTCATCGTCCTGGCAGCGCAGCCCGCGCTCCTCTACGGCTACTACCTCTGGGGAGGGATCAAGGAGCTCGCCGCCGCGGCACTGATCGCGCTGGTGGCCTGCTTGGCGTTCCGAGTGGCCCGGCCCGATGGGTTCCCGCTGCTCGTGCCGCTCGCGCTTGCCGTCGCAGCGCTCGTCGGCTGTCTCAGCCTTGCGGGTGCGGTGTGGGTGGGACCGCTGCTCCTCGGCGCGCTCGTGGCCGCGCTGGGCGAGTCTTCCGTGAGGAGAACGGCGATCCGGGCGGCGACGCTGCTAGCCCTCGTCGCGCTCATGATCGCCCCGGTGCTTCTCGGCGGCTCGCTTTTGCCGCCGACCTCCTCGCCGCTTGACGATCCCGACGCGCGCGGCAACCTGATCGAGGCGCTCTCGCCCCTGCAAGCGCTCGGCGTCTGGCCCGCCGGGGATTTCCGGGTGGACCCTGATGCCAAGAGCATCACGATCGCGATCTGCGCCTTCGTCGTCGCGGCGGCGATCGGATGCGCCGTGATCGCGCTTCACAAGCGGCGCTGGGACCTGACCGCATACCTCGTGGGCGTGCCCCTCGCAGCTGTTGCGATCGCGCTCGTCGGTTCGCCCTGGGTGCAGGGCAAGGCGTTCGCGATCGTCTCGCCGGTGCTCCTTTTCGCGGCGCTCCTCGGCTGTGCGTGGGCGTGGAGCGAACGGCGGCTCATCGTCGGGGCGGGCGTTGCCGTCCTGCTGGGAGCGGGTGTCGTCTGGTCCAACGCGCTCGCGTACTCGGAGGTGAACCTGGCGCCGCGCGAGCAGCTCATAGAGCTCGAGGAGATCGGAGAGATGCTGGCCGGTGAGGGGCCGGTTCTCATGACGGAGTACCAGCCCTACGGGGTCCGGCACTTTCTGCGCGACGCCGAGCCCGAAGGCGCGTCCGAGCTTCGTCGCCGGCTCGTGCCCCTGGCCGACGGCTCGTCGCTCGCCAAGGGCCTTTGGGCCGACACGGACGACTTTCTTGCCAATGCTTTCGAACCCTATGAGGCGCTCGTCCTCCGCCGCTCGCCTGAGCAGTCGCGGCCGCCCGGCCAGTTCTCGCTTGCGTGGTCCGGAGCCTTCTACGAGGTATGGACCCGAGCTCCGGAGACTCCGGTCGCGGTCGCGCGCCTAGCGCTTGGTGACGGCAAGGCACCCACGGGTGAGCCATCGTGCTCGGAAGTTCGTGATCTCGCGCGACGTGTGAAAGGCGGAACCTTGGTAGCAGCCGAATCGGAGGCGCCGGTCTTCCTCCAAGGCCTTGCGAAGGAGGTGGAGCTCGACGGGGGAAGCCAGTCGATCTGGCTCGAGGGCTCGTTCAGTGGGGAGGCCCGGGTCTTGATCGACGGGGAGAGGGTCTCATCGGCCCCTCACGCCCTCAACAACGAGGGCCTATACGCAGAGCTGGCCGTCGAGGATCTCACGGCAGGCACCCACGAGGTCAGGGTTGAGGTCAGTGAAGGGGACCTGGCGCCTGGAACCGGCGCTTCGAGCGATTACGGCTCTGTCGCGATCGGACCAGGCCCGAACGCGCGGTCTCAGCTCGTGAAGGTCAAAGCGTCCGCCGGACGGGAGCTTTGCAACCTCGCCTGGGACTGGATTGAGGCGCTTCCGAGCCGTGAGTGAAGGGTTGACGGTGCTGTTGCACCGTCAAGGCGTCACTGGGCGTCCGTCGCCCGCCAGACCCACACGATGGCGGCGAACTGGAGGGGGAGGCGGGCCCAGAGCGACCAGCGCGGGACCCTTCTCAGGTCGAGGCCGCGGATCTGCTCGGGGCTCACCGCCATGTGGACGTTGGCCGGAAAGACCGCGACGAGCAGGGCGATCAGCCACCAGCGCGCAAAGGTCCGGGTCTGAGGCGGGACGACGGCGAGCCCGCCTGCGATCTCGCCCCAGCCGGAATAGATCACCGCTGCCTTCGGGCTGATGGGCACGTAGTCCGGCACGATCGCCTCGTAGGTCTTTGGGATCACGAAGTGCATGATCCCCGTGAATGAGAAGAAGGCGGTGAGGGCTTTCTGAGAGGCCGTCAAGGCGCCCGACGCTACTTGACGCGGGGCCGAGCCAGTCGAAGCACGAGCGCCTCGTCGGGAGCGAGCGCAAGCGTCGCAATGTCGCCCTCGCCCGAGACCGCCGCCCAGCCGCCTTCCAGCTCGAACGAGCCGTTGGCCATGTGCGCACCTCCGAGCGAGCGCTCGGCGAAGTCCTCGAGGGCGGCTCGAAGCTCCCGAGCTTCGCTCGCGTCGTCGCCTCGCCACGTGATCGCGAGCGCGTGATCCGAACGGCAGTCGTCCGAGCACTCGTCGGCGCCGGTCCGTCTGAAGAGGCGGTAGCGATCGCCACCCCAGCCGGCGGCGGCCTCGTCAGCGCCGAGCTCCTCGGAGTCCTGGCGCAGGATCTCGCGCGTGAAGAACTCGCCCACGGCACCGGCGTCCGTCTCTTCCCACCCTGGCCCGGGATCCGGCGGCCCGGCGACGGGCAGCGGTTGCTCGTCGGCCAGGTATTTCTCGGGGTGAAGGATCTGCTCGGTGGATTCGGGCATCCGCGCCTCGTACGCGAAGTCCACGAGATCCCAGCCATCACCGGCCGCCTCGCGAAGCTCGTCGACGAATCGCTGCCCGGAGAAGTAGGCGAACGTCACCTGAGCGAGGGCGATCGGCGGCAGGCCCGGCGTCTCCGGAGCGAGCCCTGCCGATTCGGAGAGGAGATCGGAGACCGCGAGATGCTCGGCTGCGTACTCCATCATGAGCGCAGTGGCCGAGCCTTCGATGAGCGCGCTCTCGGCAAGGACCCGGTCGTCGTTCGACGCGCTTGACACCGGCAGGCCGAACTTTTGATCTTCGACGGCGTGGTTCAGCTCATGGGCGAGCACGAACTCCGCTAGCGCCGGGCCGGCGGGTACGGCATCGCCCAGCAGGAAGAGCTCTCGTTCCTTTGGGTCGTAGTAGGCCGCGGCCCCCGCGGTCACCTCCGTCGCCACGTCGGCCAGGCTCGCCTCCGGCTCGAGGAGGCCGAGCAGTTTCAGCTCCGCGTCCCCCGCCGCAAGCGTGTCGGCGACCTTCGGCTTCGCGATCTCCTCTTCGGCCAGGGCGCGAAGCGCTTCGGTGTCGGTTACCCGGGGCTCCGGGACCTCGTCGAACTCGACGCCGCGGATTTCCGCCACGCGCCGAGCGACGACGGGCGTGCGCGCGAGGCTCAGCTTCAGGAGCTCGTCAGAGTCGAGAGTCGCCGCGGGGTTGGCACTGTCAGTCTCTCCGCCGACATTGGTCAACGCATTGGCCCCTGCGCCCTCGTCGACGCTGAGCGCCACGGTAAAGAGCACGGAGACCGTCGCAGCCAGAAGCGCGAGCGTCCCCGCAAGACCCATGCGCTCATCCGTCATGAGCGGGATCTAAGCAAGGAGAACCAGGACGACCGGCGCGAGCAGCTCAGGGTGCGACGGTGACCGAGACTGCTCCGCTCGTCGTCGTGGCGCCGTCATCGTCGATCGCCTTCGCGGTGAAGGAATACGTGCCCGGGCCAAGGTCGTAGACGCCGGCTGAGAACGGCGGGTTCGTGTCCGTCTTGTGCAGGGTCGAGCCGCGGAAGAAGTCGACCCTCGTGACAGTTCCGTCGGAGTCTGAGTTGTCGGTGAAGATCCTGAAGGTTGCCGGGGCCGCAAACGTCGTTCCGCTCGTCGGCTCGGTAATCGAGATCGTGGGTGGCGAGTTCGTCTGCCCTCCGCTCACGGTGACGCCAACCGGAGCACTCGTCGTCTTGGCACCGTCGTCGTCGGTCGCCCGCGCGGTAAATGAGTAGGAGCCGGCCCCGAGGTCGCGGACGCCCCCGGAGAAGGGTGGATTAGTGTCGGTTTTGAAGAGAGTCGAGCCGCGGAAGAACTCCACCTTTTGCACGGTGCCGTCGGAGTCCGAGTTGTTCGTGTCGATCCTGAAGTTCGCGGGGGCGGCGAAGCTGGCTCCATCGGCGGGGGAGGTGATCGAGACGGCCGGGGGCCGGTTGGTGACCGGGGCATTAGGCGTCACTTCGGTCAGGGCCAAAGGTCCGGTGACCGCGCTTTGAACGCGGATGTAGCGTGCGCTTCGGTTGAGCGGTGCCGTGTTCACGTCGCCGCTGGGCGTCTGGAGCCTGACGGCCGAGACGCCCGGCTGGGCGCGAAGCCCGCTGACCGAGGTTGAGCCAAACGGCGTATTGGACGCGAAGACCCAAAGGTCGCGGTTCTGAGGCCCGCAGCAGTCGGTGCGGAAGCGCACGGTAACGCTTGCGAGGTCGCGGCTCGCTCCCAGATCTACCTGCCACCAGGGTTCCGGCTCAGAGAGCGTGCGGCTGAACTTGGAGCCTGCGCCTTGCGAGGAATCCCCGTCGAACGCGTTCTGAGCCGGCGTCGTGAGAGCATGCTGAGAGCTCTGCGTCGCGCGCGGGCGGGCGGCGGCGCCGGCCGTCGCTTCGAGCCGGACGACGGGAGCGATCGAGGGCACACCTTGCTTGTCGACCAGGAAGACCATGTAATAGCCGGGCGGCGCCTCGTCGACCGAGGGCGCTGTCATACCGACGCGGCCCGATTGGACGGTCACCGGGAGCTTCACGAAGCTCTGGCCCGCGTTCACCTGGTGCGTGGTGGCGGCGAGACGGATGAACGAGGCGTGGGAGATGTTCGAGGGGTTGGAAGTTGCGATCGAGAAGCTCTGGCCCGCCGCGACGCTCGACGGCGCGTCGGTGGCAGTTGGGCGGGTGGCGAGCTGGCCGGAGCCGTCCTTGCGGTAGAGGTAGGGCGGCGAGAAGAACTGGCCGTTCGGCTCCTGGATCTCGTTGAAAGACGAGCCAGCCGACCAGACTCGTCCGTCGGGCAGGAGTGCGGCGACCGAGTGGTAGGAGCGCCTACGGGCGGTGTTTGCCATGCTCGTCCAGGTGTTCGTGGCGGGCGAGTAGATCTCAGGCGTCATCACCGGCGGGCCCTGGGTCATGCTGCCGTTGCTGTTTCCCCCAATGGCGAGGACCTCGCCGTTCGGCAGAGTCACTGCGCTGCCGGTCATGTGAGGGAAGCGGCTGTCAGCGACTCGCGTGTAGGTCGGCGATGCCCCGGACGCGTCGAGGATCATGCTCTCTTTCGACGTGCCGCCCGAGTTGTAGAACATCGTGTAGGGGCCGATCATCGTGCGGACCCCGCGCAGCCGTGCCTTCAAGTTGGAAGTGTTGGAGATCGAGCTGAGGCTCGTGCCATTGAGGAGGTAGCGGCCCGGCCCGGCGGCCGCGTTGTCACCCACATCCTCGATCACGAACTTGCCCTCCTGCGTGCGGATCAGGTCTGGGTACCAGTTGGCGGGGAAGCTCGAGTTAAGAATCGTGCTGGCTCCGGTAAACGCATCAATCCTCTCGATTCCCTTGCTGGAGCCACCGGTGACGATCGGGTTACCGCCCCGGTCGAGGGTGCCCCCGGCGTACCAGCGCTTGAAGTTCATCTGACCCGCGACTGAGAACGTCTTCGACTCTCCGTCGAAGATCTGGAACTCGGGAGTGGCGCCGCTGCCGGAGTCGACGCCGCCTCCGATGATTGCCAGGCGCCCGTCGGGGAGCGAGGCGATCAGGCTGCAGAAGGTTTGGCGGGGAGCGATGTTCGCGGAGCGGGTGATAGAGCCCGTGGCGGGATCGAGGACCATGGCCGCGCCGTTGTTGGGAACCGGGCCGAAGTTGGGAGCCTGGTTCGCTTGGTCCCAGGCGACGATCTTGCCGTCCGGCATCACCCCCATCGAGACCGGGACGACCGGATACTGCTGAAGGGCCCCCCACGATCCAACCTGCCCGGGATCCTGGGCGGAGGCAGCCGGCGCAGCACCTAGCGCGAGGACCCCAGCGAGTGCGATCCCCGTTCCAGCTCTCTTGAACATCCCCCGATGCACCATTGATTCGGCGGAAGCTTCTATCTCAAGCGTGATTCGTGCATGAGAGGAACGTGAGACTTCCTCTCATGAAGCGGAGAGCTCGGGCGAGGAGGAATGGGCCAGCTTCGGCTCTTGACGGCTGGAAGCGACCCTAAGCTCCAAGGTATGCCCTCGTTCAAGCTGAACCCCGCCTATACGCCGACTGCGGATCAGCCGAAGGCGATCGACGGTCTTGCCGAGGGCCTGGGCCAGGGGGAGAAGTACCTCACGCTTCTGGGAGCCACGGGCACGGGCAAAACGTTCACGATGGCGGCCACGATCGAGCGCGTGCAGCGCCCGGCGCTCGTCATCGCGCACAACAAGACGCTGGCCGCGCAGCTTTGCAACGAGTTCCGGGAGTTCTTTCCCGATAACGCCGTCGAGTACTTCGTCTCCTATTACGACTACTACCAGCCCGAGGCCTATGTGCCGGCGCAGGATCTCTACATCGAAAAGGACTCTTCGATCAACGACGAGATCGACCGCTTGCGGCATGCGGCGACGGCCGCGCTCCTCGCCCGCCGCGACGTCGTGATCGTCGCCTCGGTCTCTTGCATCTACGGAATTGGCTCTCCCGAGCTCTACTCGAAGCAGATGGAGCTGTTCAAGGTCGGGGAGCAGATCGACCGCGACGAGCTCTTCAAGAAGCTCGTCCGCATGCAATACAACCGCAACGAGACGGCGCTCACGCGCGGCACCTTTCGGGCCAAGGGCGAATTGATGGAGATCTATCCCGCCTACGCCGAGTCGGCGTACCGTCTCAACCTCTTCGGCGACGAGATCGAGTCGATCCACCACTTCGATCCCCTGACGGGCGAGATCCTCGACGACATCGACCACGTCGCTGTCTGGCCCGCGAGCCACTACGTGACCGAGGACGAAGCGATGGAGCGCTCGATCATCGAGATCAAGCGCGAGCTCGCAGAGCGGCTCGAGTGGTTCAACGAGCGCGGCAAGCTCCTTGAGGCACATCGCCTCCAGCAGCGCACCGAGTACGACATCGAGATGCTCAAGGAGCTCGGCTTCACGTCCGGCATCGAGAACTACTCGCGCATCTTCGACAACCGGCCTCCAGGCTCGCCGCCGCACACGCTGATCGACTACTTCCCGGACGACTTCGTCTGCTTCGTGGACGAGTCGCACCAGACGATCCCGCAGATCTCCGGGATGGCCGAGGGTGACGCATCGCGAAAGCGCACCCTGATCGACCACGGATTCCGCCTGCCATCGGCGATTGACAACCGGCCGCTTCGCTTCGACGAGTACATGAAGCGCATCAACCAGCTTGTGATGGTCTCGGCGACGCCGGGCGAGTTCGAGCAGTCGGAGGCCTCTCGCGTCGTCGAGCAGATCGTCCGCCCGACCGGCATCGTCGATCCCGACGTCGAGGTTCGCGCGACCAAGAACCAGATCGACGACCTGATGAACGAGGTCCGGAAGACGGTCGACAAGGGCGAGCGAGCGCTGGTCACGACGCTCACGAAGAAGATGTCCGAGGACCTGACTGGCTACCTCCTCGAGCACGGCTTCCGCGTCCGCTATCTCCACTCGGAGGTGGACACGCTCGAGCGCATCCAGATCATCCGCGACCTCCGCCTCGGGGAGTACGACGTCCTCGTCGGCGTCAACCTCCTCCGCGAGGGGCTCGACCTGCCGGAGGTGTCGCTCGTCGCGATCCTCGACGCGGACAAGGAGGGATTCCTGCGCGGAGAAACGAGCCTGATTCAGACGATCGGCCGGGCTGCGCGAAACCAGGAAGGGCGCGTCCTCATGTACGCCGACCGCGAGACGCAGGCGATGCGCCTGGCGCTCGCCGAGACAGATCGCCGCCGCGAGATCCAGCTTGCCTACAACAAGGAGCACGGGATCACGCCCGAGACGGTCCAGAAGGGGATCTCCGACATCTCCGAGTTCCTCTCGATGGAGTCGAAGACGTCACCCAAGCGGCGCCGCCGGGTCAGAATCGGCGACGAAGAGATCTCAAGCCCGGACGATCTGGCGAAGCTGATCGTAGAGTTGGAGGAGGAGATGATCGTCGCCGCCGACGAGCTCCGCTTTGAGGAGGCGGCGCGGATCCGCGACGAGCTCAAGGAGCTGCGGCGGGACCTGGAGGCGCTGCAGGCGTAGCGGGGGGCGGTTGGGGAAGGCCCTCGGCGCTTAGAAGCGCCGGCACCTCCCGCTCAGCGATGGTTTCCACGCCCCGCTCCTCCTGGATCGGCTTCACCCAGAGCTCGTCGATCAGGATTACCACTGCCGAGAGGATCGGCACGGCGACGAAGAGGCCGATGAAGCCGAAGAGCTGGCCGACGAGGATCACGCCGATCGCGATCAGAGCGGGGTGGAGCTTGACGCGCTGAGCCATGACGAGGGGGATGATCAGGTTGCCCTCGATCTGCTGGACGACGACGTAGACGATGAGCGCTAGGAGCGCCTTGGAGGGAGAATCCGCAAGGGCGAACAGCACGACAGGAACGGCGCCGATGACCGCGCCGAAGTACGGGATTACGACAAGGAACGCGGAGAAGACCGCGAAGAAGATCGCGAAGTCGAGACCGATCAGGACCAGGCCCGCGTAGAGGAGCACGCCGGTTACGACCATGTCCACGACCACGCCCTGGAGCCAGCCAACCCATGCCGTACGGAGGCGAAGCGTGATCTCGTTCGCCGCCTCGCGCCGCCCTGGCGGGAAGAGCGAGAACATGCCCCTGACGAGTGGCTGCGGGTTGACCGCGATGTAGTAGGCGGTCAGGAGCATGAAGATCAGGGCGCCGATGATCCCAACCACGCTCAGGCCAATCTGAGCGAGCGGCCCGATCAGGCTCCCCGGATCCTCGGTGTAGCGCTGGAGGAACTCCTGGACGTTGTCGCCGACTTCCGCGGGGGAGATGCCGAACGCGTCGGCCGCCTGCCCCTCAAGGTCCTGAAGCGTCGCGGGAACGGAGTCCACGAACTCCTCCGTCTGGTCGACGAAGGGCGGGATGACGATGGCGAAGAGGGCCGCCACGAGGAGCAATCCGGCAAGAAGGGCAGCGAGCGCTCCGAGGTAGCGCGGCACGCCGCGTCGTTCGAGCTTGTCGGCCGCGAGGGCCAGCGGGATCGCAAGGATCACCGTGATCAAGATCGCGACGACGAGCGTCAGAAGCTCGCGAAAGAGGAGCCCGAGCACCAGGAGGCCGGCCGCAAGCAGCACAGCGCGGTAAAGCGGGTTGATCTCCTTCGGCGTCGGCACGAGCTACTTGTACCCCGAATGAGGATCAAAAGCACCGTCCATCGGCGAGATGGGTGAAATAGGGTCCGCGCCAGTGTCCGCTCTGTCAGACCTCTCGGCAGCGCTTCTGCCGCCCGAGGCAGGCGGACCAGATCCGCGGCGCGTCGCCGCGGCCGCCCAAATTCTGCTCGAGCAGATGCCAGCCGGCCAGCGTGCCGCCATCGCGGCCGGGCTCGCCGCGCTCCAAGGCGGCTCCGTCGCAACCTCGGGCAAGCGTCTTGCCCGCCGGCCCCCTGAGGATCGCGCGCGGTTCGTCAAGCGGATCGCGGGCTCCGGGCCGGTGGGTTCCGCCGCGATTGACGCCCTCAAGACGCTGGTCCTCATGGCCGCGGGCGGCGACGAGTTCTCAGGGGAGATTCGCAGCACGGGCGCGCTCTACCCGCCGTCGCACCCTGATCCGCCGCTGACGCTCCGAGATCCCGACGACGTCGGCCAGCGCGAGTCCTTCGACGCGATCGTGATCGGCTCCGGGGCGGGCGGCGCCTTTGCAGCCCTCGAGCTTGCCCGCGCCGGCCTCGACGTCCTGATCGTCGAAGAAGGCGAGCGCTGGACATCGGGTCGCCTCCGCGCGACCCACCCGCTGGAGCGGTTTGCGTCGCTTTACCGCGATGCCGGCGCGACGATTGCGCTCGGCTTTCCCCCGATCGCCTTGCCGACCGGGCGAGCTGTGGGCGGCACTACCGTCGTCAACTCCGGTACGTGCTACCGCCCTCCCCGGCCGGTCGTAGACGTCTGGCGCGGCGCCGGGCTCGAGATCGCTGGAGACGACTTCGAGGAGCGCCTATCGGATGTCGAGGAGATGATCGGGGTTGCTCCGGTCCCTATGGAAGTGATGGGGCGAAACGGCGAGCTTGCCCTGGCGGGCGCAGCTGCGCTCGGCTGGGAACACGCGCCGCTTCGGCGGAACGCACCGGGCTGCCGCGGCTCTTGCCAGTGCGCGATCGGCTGTCCGAACAACGCCAAGGCAGGGGTCCACATGAACGCGCTGCCCGCTGCTTGCGAGCACGGCGCGGCCATCGCGACGAGACTCCGGGTCGAGCGGGTCCTGACGGAAAACGGCAGGGCGACCGGCGTCCGTGCGCGGCGGCCGAACGGGCGCTCGATCGAGCTGCGGGCGCCCAGGGTCGTCGTGTCGGCGGGCGCGCTTGAGACCCCGACGCTCCTGCGGCGCAGCGGTCTCGGACGCCATCCCCGCCTGGGCCGCGGCCTCTCGGTTCATCCCGCCATCGGGGTGGCTGCTCGCTTTGCCGAACCGGTCGTGGCTTGGCACGGCGTGCTGCAAAGCGCGGGCGTGGAGGAGCTTCACGCGAAGCGCGGGATCCTCATCGAAGCGACCTCTACGCCGCCCGGCATGGGCTCCATGCTCACGCCCGGGTTCGGCGCCGAGCTCGTCGAGCGGATCGCGGATGCCGATCACGTTGCCGCGATCGGTGCAATGATCGCGGACGCTCCTTCGGGCCGCGTCTTCGGCTCGCGCACACCGGTGGTCGGCTATCGCCTTGCACGCCACGACGGGCGGCGCCTGATTGAGGCGCTCGACGCCATGGCGCGCATCATGCTGGCCGCGGGCGCCGAGGAAGTCGAGCTCGGGTCGGGTACTCGCGTGGTCCGCTCCCCGGAGGAGGTCGGTCCGGCGCTAGAGGCTCTCAAGCCGAAGAGCATGCACCTCGCTGCCTTTCATCCGACGGGCACAGCAGCCGCCGGAGGCGACCCGGCACGGCATCCCGTGGGGCCGACCGGTGCCCTGCGCGGCGTCGAGGGCGTGTGGGTCGCGGACGGCTCGATCCTTCCCGGCTGCCCCGGCGTCAACCCTCAGGTTTCGATCATGGCGCTGAGCGGCGCCGTCGGCAGGGCCGTAGCGGTAGCCTGATGAGCATGGATGCAGCGAAGGTTCTCGAAGATGTGACAGGTCGCGTGCGCGCAGCGCTCGACGAGGCAGATGAGAAAGCGCGCGAGATCGTCGCGGGCGCCGAGGAACGGGCAGAGGAGGTCATCGCGAACGCCGAGGCAGAGGCTCAGAAGATTCGCGAGCGCGCCGAGTCCGAGGCGCAGGAGCGTCTGAACAAGGTTCGCGAAGCTTTGACGGCCCTCGAGGGGAACTTCAGTAGCTCACCGTCGTCCGAGGTCGATCCCGGCCCGGCCGAGGTCCCCGAGCCGATGCCACCGGTCGAGCCGGAGCCTTCGCCCCCGGCGGAGCCCGAGCCTCAGCCACCGGCGGAGCCCGAGCCGATGCCGCCCGACCCCGAGATCGAGCCGCCGGCGCCGGCCCAGCCTGACCGCGAGTCTCCGCAGCTGACGAACGGCTTTTCGAATGAGCGCTCCCACGATGCCACCGCGGCCCGGATCGTGGCCATGAAGATGGCGCTCGACGGCGCCTCCCGCGAAGAGATCGCGGACCATCTGAGCTCGAGCTACGACATCGACAGCTCGGACAAGCTCCTCGACGACGTAATGGCCCGCGCCAAGCGCTGAGCCCCTCGTTACTTCACTCGCCTGCACCAGGCTCCGGTAACCGGAGCCAAATGCAGGCGAGAACACTCCGCACGAGCCTCGCAAAGGCGTAGGAACATCCGTTCGCCTCCCTAGACTTTGGGAACGTATGGCCCGCTCCGAGAAAATCGTCATTTCGGGGGCCCGGGCGCACAATCTCAAGGGCATTGATCTGGAGCTTCCGCGGGATGCCCTGATCGTGATCACGGGCCTCTCCGGCTCGGGTAAGTCGAGCCTCGCCTTCGACACCCTCTACGCCGAGGGGCAGCGCCGCTACGTCGAGTCGCTCTCCTCGTACGCACGCCAGTTCCTGGGTCTGATGGAGAAGCCGGACGTGGACTCGATCGAGGGCCTTTCGCCCGCGATCTCGATCGACCAGAAGACGACATCGCGCAACCCGCGCTCGACCGTCGGCACCGTGACCGAGATCTACGACTACCTGCGCCTGCTCTGGGCGCGGATCGGCAAGCCGCATTGCTACAACTGCGGCGAGCCGATCCAGGGCCAGTCGCTCGAGCAGGTCACCGATCGCGTGCTCTCGATGGAGGACGGACAGCGGTTCATGGTGATGGCGCCGGTTGTACGAGGGCGCAAGGGCGAGTACGGGCGCATGCTCGCCGAGATGCGCTCGCAGGGCTATGCGCGCGCGATGATCGACGGTGAGCTTCGTCGTCTGGACGAAGAGATCGAGCTCGACAAGAAGTTCAAGCACGATATCTCGATAGTGGTCGATCGCCTCGTGATGAAAGAGGGGATTCGAAAGCGCCTATCGGAGTCGATCGAAGCGGCGGCGCAATTGGCCGATGGGCTCATCGCAATTCAGGATCCCGACACGGGTGAAGAGCAGGTGTACTCCGAGCGTTTCGCCTGCCTTAACTGCGGCGCGTCCATGCCTGAGATCGAGCCGCGCATCTTTTCCTTCAACTCCCCGCACGGCGCCTGCGAGCGCTGCCACGGCCTCGGCTTTCAGCGGGTGATCGATCCCGAGCTGATCGTGCCCGATCCGACTCTCTCGATCCACGAGGGCGCCCTCGACCCGTGGACGAAGGCGGCCTCGATGTACCACCGGCGGCTGCTCGAAGCTGTGGCTGAGTCGTCGGGAATCGACACGTCGACGCCTTGGCGCGAGCTCACCCAGGCCGAGCGCGATCTTCTCCTGCACGGCACCGGCTCGGAACGCCACCACATCTCGTACAAGAACCGCTTCGGTCGCCGGCGCACCTACAACGTTCGATTCCCGGGCATGCTCGACTCGCTTGAGCGGCGCTACGAGAACACCGATTCCGAAAACACGCGCGACCGCGTCGAAGAGCTGATGGCGATGCAGCCGTGCCCCGCGTGCCAGGGCGCTCGCTTGCGGCCCGAATCGCTCGCGGTGACCGTCGGTGGACTCGACATCTCGGCGTTCACGCGCCAGTCGGCAAAGGCTGCGCTCGAATGGGTGCGCGAGCTTGAGCTGAACGAGACCGAGCTGGCGATCGCCCGGCTGATCCTGCGTGAGGTCGAAGAGCGGCTCAATTTCCTGGAGGCGGTCGGCATCGGCTACCTCTCGCTCGAACGAGCGGCGTCGACGCTCTCGGGCGGCGAGGCGCAGCGGATCCGGCTCGCGACGCAGATTGGCTCCAGTCTCGTCGGCGTCATGTACATCCTCGACGAGCCCTCGATCGGCCTCCACCAGCGCGATAACGAGAAGCTGATCGGAACGCTGGAGCGGCTGCGCGATATCGGCAACACCGTGATGGTGGTCGAGCACGACGAGGGCACGATGAACGCCGCCGACCACCTCGTCGACCTGGGCCCCGGTGCCGGCGAGCACGGGGGCGAGGTCGTCGCCGAGGGCACTCCCGCGCAGGTGAAGAAGGTCACGCACTCGCTCACCGGTCAATACCTCGCCGGCAAGCGTTCCATCGCGATCCCTTCAGAGCGCCGCCGTCCGACCGGCGAGCTTCGCGTGCTCAACGCGCGCGAGCACAACCTGAAGGGGATCGACGCCTCGTTCCCGCTCGGAACCTTCACCTGCGTCACCGGCGTCTCGGGCTCGGGCAAGTCCACGCTCGTCAACGAGATCCTCTACCGCTCGGCGGCCAACCGGCTTCACCGCGCCCGCTCGCGGCCAGGGGCTCATGACGGCGTCGAGGGGATCGACCAGATCGACAAGATCATCAACATCGACCAGTCGCCGATCGGCCGGACCCCGCGTTCGAACCCGGCGACCTACACGGGCCTCTTCGACGTCATCCGCGACATCTACTCGAAGACGAAGGAGGCCCGCGCGCGCGGATACAAGCCGGGCCGTTTCTCGTTCAACGTCAAGGGTGGACGGTGCGAGGTCTGCCGCGGCGACGGTCAGATCAAGATCGAGATGCACTTCCTGCCCGACGTCTACGTGCCTTGCGAGCAGTGTCACGGCCGCCGCTACAACCGCGAGACGCTCGAGGTTCGCTTCAAGGGGAAGTCGATCGCCGACGTCCTCGACATGCCTGTGGCCGAAGCGCTTGAGTTCTTCGAACCGATCCCGAAGCTGAAGCGCCGCCTGCAGACCCTCCACGATGTCGGGCTCGATTACATCCGCCTGGGCCAGCCCGCGACGACGCTCTCCGGAGGCGAGGCGCAGCGCGTGAAGCTTGCTACGGAGCTCTCGAAGATCGCGACCGGCCGCACCCTCTACATCCTCGATGAGCCCACCACGGGGCTCCATTTCGCCGACGTCGAGCGGCTCCTCGAGGTGCTTGGCCGCCTGGTCGACCAGGGCAACACGGTGCTGGTGATCGAGCACAACCTGGACGTGATCAAGTCGGCAGACCGGATCGTCGACCTGGGCCCCGAAGGCGGCGATGCGGGCGGCGAGATAATTGCCACGGGAACGCCTGAGCAGGTAGCCGGCGTCCCCGGCTCACACACAGGCCGCTTTTTGAGCGACCTGGTGGAGCCAGAGGCGCCGACGGTTCGCAAGGCTTCACGCTCCCGCAAGCGCGAGGCCGTTGCGGCTTAGATTCCGTTCGGCGGGCCGACTTGGATCAACGGAGTCTGGAAGTCTGTGGGGCGATGCCCACGCCCGAACAGTGGAAGCTCTGGCGGCAAAAGCGCGCCTGGTATGAGCGGAATTCGTCGCGGAGCCGGCGCCGGCGGCTCGACCGGCACGCCGCCAAGAGCGGGTTCTTCGTCCGCCGCCCGCACGAGGGAGAGATGCTCGACGGGCTGGACGAGGGGCGCGTCAGCGTGGGGGAGGGGACCCTGTTCGAGCCTGGCTGCTGGGTCACGTTGGGGCCGGAGGCCGAGATCAGGATCGGCGAAGGCTGTTTTCTCAATCGCGGCACGATGCTGGCCGCGATCGAGCTGATCGAAATCGGCGACCACACGATGTTCGCCAACGGCTGCTTCGTCGGCGATGGCGACCACCGCTACGACGACCCCGATGTCCCGATCACATGGCAGGGCTTCACGCCGCGCGGGCCGGTCAAGATCGGATCGAACTGCTGGTTCGGCGTCAACTGCGTCGTCACCGGCGGCGTCAAGATCGGCGACCGCGCCGTGATTGGCGCCAACTCAGTAGTGACGCAGGACATTCCAGCCGGCACGATCGCGGCGGGCGCGCCGGCAAAGGTAATCCGCGAGATCGAGTTCAAGAAGTAACGAGCCGGGCCCGAAGGCCCGGCTCGGTGCGCTACGGATGCGGATTGGGTCAGACGCCGCGGGGGTGGGCGCCGTGACCCATGTGGAAGGCGTCCATCAGGCGGGGGATCATCACGAGCCCGGCCACTCCGATCACGACGTACACCACGTCGATCAGCGTCCCGGTGCCGAACACCTCGGCGAGGACGTTGGTCTCACCGTCCGTGATGCCCAGGATGCCCCAGTTGAGGGCTCCGAGGAACATGAGGAGAAGAGCGATCGGCTCGAATCTCTTGAGGGTTTCCATCAGCGATACCTCGCTTTAGATCTGATGAGCGCTCTGCGCGAAACAAGCGTGAGTTCCGCCGGAGGCTTCATCTATAGGTCTCGCGGAGTGCGAGACGGCACAGTACTTACACCTCTCGCCCTCGCCGGTTACGGGCGAAATGCCTGCAAATCGGCGCCTACGGGCCCCAGTCCCAGTCTGAGTGGCTGAACGTCCCACCTGCGTCTCTGGTCAGCGAAGCCTGGTCGAGATAGGCGCGGAACTCCGCGAGTTCGGACGGATCGATTGCGTAGATGTGCTCGGGACCCGGGAACTCGCGTGATCGCACCTCCTCGGCGTAGGCCCGGACCCCGGCGATCATCTCGTCGCGAACGTTGGCGTAGCGCTTGACGAACTTCGCAGCGTGGCCGGAGAAGATGCCCAGGAGGTCGTGGAAGACCAGGACCTGTCCGTCGGTGCCGAGGCCCGCACCGATTCCGATCACCGGAATCTCCATCTTCGGCATGAGCGCCTCGGTCATGGCCGAAGGCATGGCCTCGAAGACGATCGCAAAGCAGCCCGCTGCTTGGAGGGCTTGCGCTTCCTCTGCGATCTGGGCCGCGCGCTCGGCGGTCTTGCCCTGCGCCTTCAAGCCGCCGAGCTGGGTCGCCGTCTGCGGGGTGAGCCCCACGTGACCCATGACCGGAATGCCCGCACGGATGATCGCCTGCGCGCGGTCAACCGATGCGCCACCGCGCTCGAGCTTGACCGCGTCGCAGCCTGCCTCTTTTACGAAGCGAAGTGCGCTTTCCACCGCCTGGTCGTTCGAGCGCTCATACGAGCCGAATGGCAGGTCGCCGACGAGAAGCGGTGTCCGGAGGCCGCGCCTCACCGCTCGAGCGAGCATCAGCATCTCGTTCATCTCGACCGGGACGGTCGAGTCGTAGCCGAGGACGGTCATCGCGGCCGAGTCGCCGACGAGGACCATGTCGACGCCCGCCTCCTCCGCGACCTGTGCCGAGGGGTGGTCGTAGGCGGTGACCATCACGATCGCCTCGCCTCGCGCCTTCATCTCGCCGAGCTGCGGCAGAGAGACCGGCTTGCGATCGGCCGGCGGGGTTGCGCCCTGCTGGGGCCGCGCGCTCACAGCGACGCCTCGCTTGCGAGCGGCGAGTCGAGCAGGACCTCGGGGTGGGAGTCGATTCGCGAGATCTCGTTCCGCCTATCCACATGCACGGCGATCGGCGAGTAGCCCTCGAGGTCCTGCTCGTCGTAGGCGCCGAACGACGCGACGATGATCGTGTGTCCCTCGCGTGTGAGATGGGCGGCGGCTCCGTTCACCTGCATGGTGCGCGAGCCCGGCTCGCCTTCGATCACGTAGGTGACGAAGCGGGACGCGTTGGTCACGTCCCAGACGTGGACCTGTTCGTGCGCCAGCAGGTCCGCGGCCTGCATCAGCTCGGGATCGATCGTGATCGAGCCGACGTAGTCGGCGTCGCATCCGGTGACGGTCGCGCGGTGGATCTTCGATTTCAGCATCTGGCGTTGCATGGGTCTCCTAATGCTCCTTGGAGGGCTTGATAAGCACGTTGTCGATGAGGCGGGCCCTGCCGACCCGCGCGGCGACGGCCACGAGAACGGGCCGTCCGTTGAAGCTCTGCGCCGACTCGAGGTCGTCCGCGTAGCGGGCCTCGAGGTACTCCGGCTCGATCCCGGCGTCCCGCAGCACCGCGTTCGCAGCCTCCAGAGCGTCGTCGACGCCTTCGGAGCGGGCCGCGCAGGCGGCCTCCAGAGCCCGGTTCAGCGCCGCGGCGCGTTCGCGCTCGTCCGGATCGAGGTAGGCGTTCCGCGAGCTGAGCGCCAGGCCATCCGCTTCGCGAACGGTGGGCACCACAACCACCTCGGTCGCAAAGTCGAGGTCGCGGACCATCCGCTCGACCACGATCGCCTGCTGGGCGTCCTTCTGGCCGAAGAAGACGAAATCCGGGCGTGTCATGTTGAGGAGCTTCGCCACGACCGTGGTCACGCCCCGGAAATGCTCGGCCCCGCGGCGCTCGGGATCGCCGCACAAGACGTCCGTGAGACCGCCAACCGCGACGTGGGTAGAAAAGCCCGCCGGATAGACCTCCTCGGCGGACGGGGCAAAGACGAGACCGGTCCCGGCCTCGGCCGCCATTGCGACATCGCGGGCCTCGTCGCGCGGGTAAGAGTCGAGGTCCTCTCCCTCGCCGAACTGAGCCGGGTTGACGAAGAGGCTCATGACGACCAGGTCCGAGCGACGCCGGGCCTCAGAGATCAAGCTCACATGACCCGCGTGAAGCGCGCCCATCGTCGGCACCAGGCCGACGATGTCACCATCGCGCCGGGCCGGCTCGAGCGCGGCGCGAAGATCGGCGACGGTGCGGACCACCTCGACCGTCATGGCGTTTCTCCCATGCGGCGAGTTCGTTCGGCGAGGGCCTCGTAGAGAGGGCGCAGCTCCGGCGCCGTGCGGGCGATCGCCTCCAGATGAAGCGCGACAGTTTCTTCGTCCCCGCGCGCGATGGGGCCGGTTAGCGCGCCGGCCCCGGCGTCGGCCCAGTTGGCCGCGCTGCGAAGAGCGAGAGGCGCGAGGACGTCGCGAGCGCCCGCCACGCCCGCCTTCTCCATCAGCTCGGCAGCCGCTTCCTCGAGCGCGACCAGGAAGTTCGAGGCCATCGAGGCCGCCGCGTGATACGCGGCGCGGCCGTCCTCCGGCACCTCGAACGGCAGCATTCCCAGCCTCTCGGCTAGCGCATGGGCCACGTTCCGGGCGGCGCCGTTCGAACCGGAGATCGCACACGGGGCGCCAGAGAGATCGCTCTTGCTCGTCGGGAGGGTCTGAAGGGGGTGAAGCGAGAACGTCGGGCACCCCGCCGAGGCGGCGCTCTCGAGCGCATCGAGGCCCGTCGCCCCGCTCACGTGGCCGACGAAGGTGCCGGACTCGAGGGTGCCCGCGACGCGCGCGCACGTCTCGCGGATCGCGGCGTCAGGCACGCAGATGAGCACGGCGCCGGCACCCGCTGCGGAGATCTCGCGCGAGTCCGCCTCGACGTCCAGGCCAGCGCTCCGAGCCGCCCCGGCGATCGAGCCGCCGGCGCGACCGGTTCCGAGGATCGCGAGGCGGCCCTCGAAGGGGAGGGCGCTGGAGGGGGTGGCGTCGAAGTGGTCGCGTTCCAGTTCTCTCATGGGGAGAATCCAGACGGTAAGGGTCCGAGGAAGCTGGGTCCTGGTCCGGTCGTCGTCCGCGCCCAGGGGGTCGCGGCGCTCCGTAATTATGCCCAACCCGGGCGGCGTAAATCGACATCCCGTGGATGTAGGTTCTGGGGCATGCCGATGTACGAGTTCGACTGCGGTGCCTGCGGCGAGCGCTTCGAGGACCTCGTCCCGGCAGGCACGCAGACGACCGAGTGCCGTCTCTGCGGCTCCGGCGAGACCCAGCGGGTCCTGTCCGCGCCTGGAGCGCCATGGAAGCTGGTCAAGACTCGGGGCTCTGCCCGCCGGCAGGAGGCGCAAAACGCCAAGCTCCATTCGGCGACCAAGGCCCAGTTCAAGGAGACGAGGCGCAAGGCCCGTGAAGCAAAAGAGGGCGGCGGGGGCAGCTCAGGAGGACCATGAGCGACGCCGAGGCCCGGCGCGAGGCGCTGGTCGAGCTCTACCGGGAGGTTTCGGACTGCGCGCTCTGCCCGCTCGCCGAGACGCGCACGAAGACGGTCTTCGGGGCCGGCAACGCAAACGCCGAGTTGATGTTCGTCGGCGAAGCTCCGGGCGCAGAGGAGGACCGCCAGGGCCTGCCGTTTGTCGGCCGGGCGGGCCAGCTCCTTTCCGAGCTCCTAGGCGAGATCAGCCTGACCCGGGAGGACGTCTTCATCGCGAACGTTTTGAAATCGCGTCCGCCCGGGAATCGCGACCCCATGCCGGCTGAGATCGAGGCCTGCCAGCCGTACCTGTGGAAGCAGATTGCGCTGATCCAGCCGAAGGTGATCGCGAGCCTCGGGAACTTCGCGACGAAGCTCCTGAGTCGTAACCCGACGGGAATCACGCGGGTTCGGGGTACGCCGCAGGTCCACGAGCTGGGAGGACGCGTCGTCTTCTTGTTTCCGCTCCTCCATCCCGCCGCGGCGCTTCGAACGCCCGCGATGAAGGAGACGCTCCGAGCCGACTTCGCCAAGCTGCCGGCGCTCCTCGAGGAATCGTTGCCTGAGCCCGAGCGCCCCGAGCCGCTCGACGTGGCTGAAGGGGAGCGTGCGGATCAGCTCGACCTCTTCGGATGAGCGTCTCGAGCAGAAGCGCCGCCGATACCGAACGGCTGGGTGCTGAGCTGGCGGCGCTTCTTGAGCCGGGCGACCTGGTGCTCGTGAGGGGCGAGCTCGGCGCGGGTAAGACGACCTTCGTCCGCGGCGCCTGCCGTGCACTGGGGATCGACGGCCCGGTCACCTCGCCCACGTTCACCATCGGCAGGCGATATCTCACGCCCACGGGCACCGCCATCTCGCATCTGGACCTCTACCGCGTGGCCGACGTGGCCTCTGAGGAAGACGGATTCTTGGACGACTACCTGACGCCGGACGCGGTGGCATTCGTCGAGTGGCCGGCAGTCGCTGCTACAGAGCTGCCCGACCCCGCGGCGCAGGTGACGCTCAGCCACGCCGGTGGCGACGACCGGGAAGTCAGCATCGTCTGGGCGCAGGGGCGAGCCGAAGGAGCTCGGTAAGAAAAGTCGCCCGAGCCGTCCATTGCCGCGGCCTTCTTGTGGCGAATCTCACGCCTTGGATCGTACGCTGACCAGGTGGAACGCGTGCTTGGGTTTGACACCTCGACCACCTACCTCACGGTCGCGATGACCGATGGGGAAGACGTCCTCGCCGAGCGTGAGATTTCGCCGGATCCCACCGGCCGGCCGCGCCACGCCCGAGAGCTGATGGGGGCCGTCGAGGATGTGATCGGCGAAGCCGGGAGCTGGACCGCCGTGGGGCGTGTAGCGGTCGGCCTCGGCCCCGGCACCTTCACGGGGCTTCGGATCGGAATCGCGACCGCCCGCGCGCTCGCGCAATCCCGCGGACTGCCACTTGCGGGCGTCTCGTCGCTGCGGGCGCTGGCGGCAGGAGCAAACGGCGGGACCGACGTGCTCTCGATCCTCGACGCGAAGCGAGCTGAGGCATTCGCCGCGCTCTATGAGCGTGGCGGACATGAGCTTTGGGAGCCGTGGGTGGGAGCGCCGAGCGAGCTTGCGAAGCGGGTGTCCGAGCGCGCCGAACCGGTGCTTGCGGTGGGTGACGGCGCAGTACGCTTTCGCGAAGAGCTCGAGGCCTCAGGGGCCCAGGTCCCGCCGAACGAGGATCCGCTGCACAGGTTGCGTGCGCGGCACCTCTGCCGGCTCGCGGCCCTGTCAGAGACGGGGTCGCTCGAAGAAATCAAGCCGACGTATTTGAGACGACCCGACGCGGAGCTTTGGCGTGAGCGAGATCGCGAATCTAAAAGCACTCCCTGAGCGCGCGGCGCCCATCGAGATCCGGGGCCTCGCCTACGCGGACCTGCCAGGCGTGCTCGCGATCGAGCGCCGGGCTTTCGGCACGCCGTGGTCGATGGCGATGTTCGTACTCGAGCTTTCCAAGCCTTCGGGGATCTGCCTGGCGGCGCAGGACGACGACGGGCTTTGCGGCTATCTCGTCTGCTCTCGATACGCGGAGATGTGGCATCTCATGAACGTCGCGGTGGAGCCGCGGAGGCGCCGCGAGGGGATTGCGAGCGCCTTGATCGCGCATCTGCTCGGCGAGATCGACTCCCAAGACAAGGTGATGCTCGAGGTGCGTGGCTCGAACTCGGGCGCGATCGAAATGTACCGGCGCTTCGGCTTCGAGGAGGCCGGCCACCGGCGCCGCTACTACCAGGACAACGGCGAGGACGCGCTCGTGATGGAGCTTTCTCGAGGGGCTGGGCGAGATCTACCCGCATGATCCTGGCTATCGAGACAAGCTGCGACGACACCTGCGCCGCGGTCGTCGAGGAGGGCCGGATCCTCTCGAACGTCATCTCCTCTCAGGCCGCCTCGCATGCGGCGTTCGGAGGGGTGGTGCCAGAGGTCGCGGCACGCCATCATCTTGAGCTCGTCAACCCGATCGTGAACGCGGCGCTTTTCCAAGCGGACGCCACGCTCGACGACATCGGCGCGGTTGCAGTGACCCGCGGCCCGGGCCTGATCGGCGCGCTGCTCGTAGGGGTGAGCACGGCTAAGGCGCTGGCTGCCGCACGCGAGCTGCCGATGGTCGAGGTGGACCATCTCCACGGTCATGTCGCGGCCAACTTCCTCGAGCCCGATCCGCTTGAGCCGCCGTTCTTGTGCCTGATCGCGAGTGGAGGGCACACGCTGCTCGCCGGCGTAAAGGACCGTGGCGGGTTCGAGACGCTGGGCCAGACGCTGGACGACGCCGCCGGCGAGGCGCTCGACAAGGCCGCTCGGGCGCTCGGGCTCGGCTATCCGGGTGGCCCCGAGATCGAGCGCACCGCTCAAGACGGCGATCCCGGCGCTTTCGCGTTCCCCGTTGCGATGGCGCGGGACCCGGGCCTCGACTTCAGCTTCTCGGGACTCAAGACGTCGCTTGTCTATGCGACGCGAGAGCTGGGCGCCGAAGGAGTGGCCGAGCGCCGCGCCGATCTCGCCGCGAGCTTTCAGGCTGCGGTTGTCGGACAGCTGACGGCGAAGCTCGAACGCGCCCTGGACGGAGGTGAGTGGCGCGCCGTCGCCCTTGGCGGAGGTGTTGCCGCCAACGGCCACTTGCGCGACCGGGTTGCCGAGATCTGCTCCAAGCGCGGCCTTCGGCTGAAGCTCGTCGCGCGCGAGCTCTGCACTGACAACGCGGCGATGATCGGCGCGGCTGCCGAGTGGCTCGATCCCGCGCCGCATCCCGCGTACCTCAGCTGGGATGCAGTGATATGAGAACCGTCGTGCTCTACGGGCGTCCAGACTGTCACCTCTGCGACGAGGCGCGCAGGATCCTAAAACGGCTGGTGACCGAGGTTGGAGACGCCGAGCTGGAGGAGCGGAATATCGAAGACGACGACCACCTCCTTCGTGAATACCTCGAGCGCATCCCGGTGATCAAGCTCGACGGCCTCGTGATCGGCGAGCTGGTACCGGACCCCGAGGCCCTCAGGAACGTCCTGCTAAACACTGCTGCGCGATGACCGCTCAAGGCCCAGAGCACGACAGCCATCTTCGCGGCGGACCGTCGGCGGATGCCGAGCGCCTTTCCCTCGGCGTCGCGGCCAGGCTCTCACGTTACCTCCAGGTCCTGATCCAGGCGCGCAAGATGGGAAAGGACACGATCTCCTCGCAGGAGCTCGCCGAGTGGACGCACATCAACTCGACGCAGATCCGGCGCGACCTCTCCGGATTCGGCAAGTTCGGGAAGCGGGGGGTGGGCTACCGAGTGGATTCGCTGATCTCCGAGATCCGCAAGATCATGCGGACGTCAGGCCAGCATCACATCGCCCTCTTCGGAGCGGGCCATCTGGGGCAGGCCATCGCCGGCTCTGACATCTTCGCCGACCACGGCTTTCAGATCGTGGCCGTCTTCGACGTCGACACGGATCGCGTCGGCACCGAGATCGGAGGCGTGCCGGTGCTCGATCTCTCCGAGCTCGACCGGGTCGTATCCGATGAGGAGGTCGTCGTGGGCGTGCTGGCCGTGCCGAACGACGCGGCGCAGGACGTCGCCGACCGCCTCTCCGAAGCAGGCGTCAAGATTATTTTCAACTACTCCGAGCAGCTCCTTCAGGTGCCGCCGGAGGTGACGGTTCACACGTCGAGCCCGGCCGTGGACCTGCTCTACGCGCTCTATTTCTACCTCGCCTGAGAGCGGGTAGCCGACCTCAATGAGCGAGGACTCAGGGCTCGACCTCGAACGTGCGCGAGAGGTCTTCGAGGGGTCCGAGGACTTCACCGTCGGTCTCGAGGAGGAGTTTGCGATCGTCGACCCCGACTCGCTCGAACTCGCGCACGAGTTCCCCGCGATGATCGAGGCGTGCCAGGAGGATGAGGTCCTGGCCACGGCTGCCGCCGGTGAGTTGATCGACACCGAGATCGAGATCCGCTCCGGCAAGGGCAAGGACTTCGCGGATGCGGCGGGGATGCAGGCCGGCCACCGGGAGCGGCTCTTCGCCTTGGCCGACCGGATGGGCTTGGGACTGGCGTCGTGGGGGACCCATCCCTGGGCGAGCTACCTCGACCAGCAGATCATTGACACCGAGCACTACAACCGGCTCCGCCAGGAGCTCCAATGGGTGGCGCTCCGCAACAACACCTGGTCGAATCACGTTCACGTCGGCATCCGCGGCGCAGACCGCGCGATCGCCGTGTGCGACCACTTGCGCGAGCTCGCGCCGCCTCTTTTGGCCCTGTCGGCGAACTCGCCTTTCTTGGACGGCCACGAGACGGGCCTTCACTCGGTCCGCACCCAGATCTTCACCCGGATGTTCCCGCGGTGCGGAATCCACGAGCCGTTCGGCACCTGGGCGGAGTACGCCGGGTTCATCGAACGGCTGCGCAGCGTCGGTGCGATTGTCGAGTCGACGCAACTCTGGTGGAGCGTGCGGCCTCATCATCGCTTCGGGACCGTCGAGTTCCGGATCTGCGATGCCCAGACCGACGGCGATGAGTCGTTCTCGCTCGCGGGGCTAATCGCAGCCTGCATCGCCCAGTCGGCGTTGGACTTCGACGACGGCGGGTTGCCCGATCCGATGGCCGATCGCGAGATCGAGGAGAACCTCTGGCGGGCGATCCGCTGGGGCCTCGACGGAGAGATGATCGACTGGCGCGGCTCCGGCGACTTGGTCCCGGCGCGTCAGCTCGTCGAGCGCCTCGTTGAGTGGAGCGCGCCGGCCGCGGCGGAGATCAAGGCCGTGCCGTCGCTTTCTGAGCGAAACGGGGCGAGCCGCTCGCTGCAGGCCCTTGCCGACGGCGAAGCGCTCGGGGACATCTACAGGGATTCGGTCGAAGAAACCCGCCGCACCTATGCACCCGAGCTGAGCGGGGCGGCATAGGAGAGGCGCTCCTCGCGTTAGGCTCCCGCACTCATGGAAGGAACGACCCCAGAAGGGCAACAGCCGTCTGAGGAGGAGCTCCGCGCGCACCTCGAAGAGCAGCTTCGCCAGGTCCGGGTCGAGGACCTGCTTGTGGAGAGTGCCGCCTCGATCGTCAACTTGACCGTCCGCCGGATCGCCAAGCCCGACGAGCAGGATCTCGAGCAGGCACGCATCGGGATCGAGGCGGTGAGAGCGCTGGTCGACCTCGTCGAGGGCGAGGTCGCGGGCCAGATCCGTTCGGCGCTCTCGGACCTGCAGATCCTCTACGCGCGGGCCAGCCGCGGCGAACCGCTCGAGGGACCCGCGAGCGAAGGCGCCGCGGAGGATGACGCGCCCGCGGAAGCGCCGAAAGCCGCGGAGCCACCGCCAAAGCTCTGGACACCGGGTAGGGATTAGCTAAACTCGCCGCCGTTTTTCGGCCGTCCGCGTGCGGGCGGCTTCCTCACGAATACCCCCCGAAGAACCCTAAACCGGAGGCTCCTTTTCCTTGACTGACTTTCTGACCGATTACGGCATCGTGCTCGCGCTCGTCTGCGCGGGTGCCGCCGTCGCCTACGGACTGATCATCACTCAGCGGCTGCTCGCGCTCCCCGCCGGCAACGACCGCATGCAAGAGATCTCGGGCGCCGTGCAGGAAGGTGCCAAGGCCTACCTCACCCGTCAATACACGATCATCGCCGCGGTCGCCGTGCCCCTGGTGCTCGTCCTGCTCGTCATTCAGTCCGCGACGGTCGCGATCGGCTTCGTGATCGGCGGGGTGCTCTCGGGCGCAGCGGGGTTCATCGGGATGAACCTTTCGGTCAGGGCGAACTCCCGCGTCGCCGAAGCGGCGCGCGGCGGGGTGCCCCCGGCGCTCGACGTCGCGTTCAAGGGAGGATCGGTCACGGGCATGCTCGTCGTGGGGCTTGCGCTCTTTGGCGTGGCGGGCTACTTCGGAATTCTGATCCTCGCGGGGGAGAGCGACGAGGAGGCGGTCGACGCCCTCATCGGCCTCGGCTTCGGAGGCTCGCTCATCTCCGTCTTCGCTCGTCTCGGCGGTGGCATCTTCACCAAGGCGGCCGATGTCGGCGCTGACCTCGTCGGCAAGGTCGAGGCGGGCATCCCCGAGGACGACCCCCGCAACCCTGCCGTAATCGCCGACAACGTCGGCGACAACGTGGGCGACTGCGCCGGTATGGCGGCGGACCTCTTCGAGACGTACGCGGTGACCGCAGTGGCAGTGATGCTTCTCGGCGTCCTCTCCTTCGAGCAGGCCGCGCGCGAGGTTGCGATCTACCCGCTGGTTCTGGGCGGCGTGGCGATCCTCGCCTCCATCGCCGGAGCGCTGATCGTCCGCACCACGACCGACCGGGTCGAGGGCGCGCTCTACCGCGGGGTGATCCTCGCGGGCGTCATCTCGGCGGCGGCGTTCTACCCGATTACCCAGTGGTTGATGGAGGACGCGCTCTCGGGCACGGACGTGAGCGTCACGGACCTCTGGCTCTGCGGCCTCATCGGCATCGCGGTGACCGCGCTTCTCTTCGTCATCACCGACTACTACACGTCGACCCGCTTCCGTCCGGTGCGCACGATTGCCAAGGCGTCGGAAACGGGCCACGCGACCAACATCATCCAGGGGCTGGCGCAGGGCTTTCAAGGCACGGCTGCTCCCGCTCTGGTGCTGGCGCTCGCGATCCTGGGCGCGAACGAGCTCGCGGGGATCTACGGCATCGCAATCGCCGTGGTCGCTCAGCTCTCGCTGACGGGTCTAATCGTCGCGCTCGACGCGTTCGGGCCGATCACCGACAACGCGGGCGGCATCGCCGAGATGGCGGAGCTGCCCGAGGAAGTCCGCAACGTCACCGACCCGCTCGACGCGGTCGGCAACACGACCAAGGCCGTCACCAAGGGCTACGCGATCGGCTCGGCGGTCCTTGCGGCGCTCGTGCTCTTCAAAGCGTTCGAAATCGAGCTCTCACGCGAAGAGGGCGGCGCCGCCTTCTTCTCTGAAGCCGGCGGCTCTCCGTTCTCGATCTCCGATCCGGCCGTCCTCATCGGCCTCTTGATCGGCGGCATCATGGTCTATCTCTTCGCCGCGTTCTCGATCGAGGCCGTCGGCCGCGCGGGCGGCGAGGTCGTCGAACAGGTGCGAAAGCAGTTCCGGGAGAAGCCCGGGATCATGGAGGGCACCGAGAAGCCCGACTACGCGGATACCGTCTCGATCGTCACCGCTGCCGCGCAGCGCGAGATGATCCTGCCCTCCCTCATCCCGATCGTGATCCCGGTGGTCGTGGGAATCATCAGCGTGAAGGCGCTCGGCGGCCTCTTGATCGGCGTCATCATCGTCGGCCTCTTCATGGCCCTTGCGATGACCGTCGGCGGCGGCGCCTGGGACAACGCGAAGAAGCTGATCGAGGACGGCGCCCACGGCGGCAAGGGCTCCGAGGCGCACGCCGCGTCGGTCACCGGCGACACGGTGGGCGATCCCTACAAGGACACCGCCGGGCCCGCGATCAACCCGATGATCAAGGTCGCGAACATCGTCGCCATTTTGATCATCCCGATCGTCAACTTTTAGCTCGTAAGGTCGGTGGCGTGACGGAGCAGCCCGTCAACGTCGCCGACTTCGAGCGCCTGGCCTCCGAGCGGATCGAGGCCGGCGCGCTTGGGTACTTCGCCGGCGGGGCCGGGGACGAGCGGACGCTTCGGCGGAACGTCGAGGCGTACGGCGAGTGGGAGCTGATCCCGCGGGTCCTGGTTGACGTCTCGGAGGTTGACGCGTCGGTTGAGCTGTTCGGGTCGAAGCTCTCGATGCCGCTGGCCGTCGCGCCGGTGGCCTTTCAGCGCCTGGTCCACGAGGACGGTGAGGAGGCGATGGCGCGCGCGGCGGGGGAGGCCGGAACGGCCATGTGCCTCTCGACGATCGCGACTGCGACGCCGGCCTCAGTGGCAGCGGCCGCTCCGGGAACCCCGAAGTGGTTCCAGCTCTACGTGTTTCGCGACCGGGCGGTGACGGAGGCGCTCCTCGCCGAGGCTGTCGAGTCGGGCTACGAGGCGATCTTCCTCACCGTTGACGCTCCGTTCGCGGGCAGGCGCGAGCGTGATCTGCGCGCAGGGTTCGAGGTGGACGTTGACGCGCCGAGCGTCACCGCCGCGATCGGCTCGGATCGGCCCGTGAGCGTTCGAGAGGTGTTCGGCCTGGTCGACGCTTCGCTGAGCTGGGACGATCTGGCGTCGCTCGTCTCGAGCTGCGAGCTGCCAGTGGTCCTCAAGGGGTTGATGCACCCGGCTGACGCCGAGCTCGCGATCGAAGCGGGAGCTGCCGGCGTGGTCGTCTCAAACCACGGCGGGCGCCAGCTAGACGGTGTGCCCGCGACGATCGACGCCCTGCCCGCCGTAGCCGAAGCGGTTGCAGGGCGAATACCGCTGTTGGTTGACGGTGGGATCAGGCGGGGCACCGACGTTCTGGTCGCGCTCGCGCTGGGAGCCGACGCGGCTCTCGCAGGCCGGCCCGCGCTGTGGGGACTTGCCGTCGGCGGCGAGGAGGGGGTTCGCCAGGTGCTCGAGATCCTCAAGGCCGAGATCGAACTCGGTCTCGCGCTGCTGGGGTGCCGGGCGCCTGCGGACGTGACGCGCGCGCATGTCCAGCGAGCACCTGCGCGGATCACCTGATTCAGCGGTAGCCTGCGGGCCATGTTCGCTCGCCGCACGCGGAGCTTGGCGCTGGCCGTTTCGATCAGCGCCGTGATCGCACTTGCGGCCGGGCTCGGAGCCTCGCGGGCGAGCGCGCAGGTCATCCTTCCGGGTGTCGACCCCGGGCCGATCCCCAGCCCGAATGGCTCCGGCTTTGACCAGTTCGAGGGGGAGGCAGCGGACTCCAATCCGTTCGCGTTTCCGCCAACTCCCGAGCATCCACACATGGCGCCGAACGGGCTCTCGAACATCCATGTCGACGCGTACCAAACCGACGTGAACACGAACCGCGGGCCGCTGGGGGAAACGACCACGGATTCGATCTTCTTCGCAAAGGAGTGCGCGTCGATCACCTTCGACTCGCAGGGGCGGATCATGACTATCTGTGTTGGCCTCGACCGGCCCGTGTTGGCCCTGCTCGACCCGGTCACGCTGGTCCCGCTTGCGACTTACGAGCTCCCTCCCCGCCAGCCGGGCGGAGGTGGCAACCCGTTCACGGATTTCTCGGGAGGCGGCTACTTCTACCTGGACAATCGAGACCGGGCGATCATGCCGACGACTGATCGCCACGTCTACGTGATCGCGCAGACCGCGGAGCCAGGGTTGGAGCGTGTCGCAGACTACGACCTGAACGGGGCCGTCGCCTCAGACGACAAGGTGATCTCCGCCCTCCCTGACTGGCGTGGCCGGATCTGGTTCGCGACGGTAGACGGAGTGGTCGGCTGGATCTCGCCCGGCTCGGGCGAGATCCACTCGAAGGAACTGTCGGAGCCAATCAGCAACTCGTTCGCGATCGACGAACTGGGCTCCGTGTACATCGTCACCGACGCCGCGCTCTATCGGTTGCGGGCGCGAAAGGGGAAGGTTCGCGAGCAGTGGCGGCGCAAGTACCCGAACACGGGCGAGATCAAGCCGGGGCAGACCCAGGCGGGCTCCGGCACGACGCCGACGCTGCTCGACGGGGGCAGGTTCGTCGCGATTGCCGACAACGCCGATCCGGTCAACGTGCTCGCATACAAGCGAGCGGTCCAGCCCCGCGGACGGCGCCTCGTCTGCAAGGAGCCGGTCTTTGAGGAGGGCGCATCCGCGACCGACCAGAGCCTGATCGGAGCTGGCCGCTCGATCATCGCTGAGAACAACTATGGCTACACGATCGCGGCGACGGAGGGGGGTGGGACCAGCGAACCGGGAATTCAGCGGATCAAGATCGGAAAGAGGCGTAGCTGCCGCACGGTCTGGCGCTCGGATGAGATCGCGCCCTCCGCCGTGCCGAAGGCTTCTGCGAAAACGGGCCTCGTCTACACGTACACGAAGCCGGAAGGAACGGGTTCGGATGACCCGTGGTACCTGACCGCGCTCGACTTTAAGACCGGAGAGACGCAATGGAAGCGCTTCGCGGGCGAAGGCCTCGGCTTCAACAACAACTACGCGCCGATCACGATCGGGTCCAAGGGCAGAATCTACCTGGGGGTTCTCGGCGGGATGGTGGCTTTCTATCCGTAGATTCTGGGACGCGTGGAACTCTTCGCCGGAATCCCCGTCCGCGATTACGAGGCTGCGAAGCCGTGGTACGAGCGTCTCTTCGGCTCCGAGCCCGCCTTCGTTCCCCACGAGACGGAATGCGTCTGGGAGCTCGCGAAGCATCGCTTCATCTACATCGTGGAGGACGCCGAGCGCGCCGGAAACGCCTTGCTCACGGTCGTCGTTGACGATCTCGATGTCGCGGTGAACGAGATCGCCAGCCGCGGGATCGAGCCCGCTAGGCGAGAGACCTACGGAAACGGGGTACGCAAGGCGACCTACCGCGATGCCGACGGGAACGAGATCGGCTTCGGCGCCGAGCCCGTTGATTAGGCATCAGCCCACCCACAAAGGAGATTGAAATGAACACACCGCCGATCCTCTCACCCGAGGAGTGGACTGCCGCCCGCGAGAAGCTGCTGGTCAAGGAGAAGGAGCTGACCCGCGCTCGAGACGCACTCGCCGCCGAGCGCCGGCGGATGCCGTGGATGGCGGTGGAGAAGGAGTATCGCTTCGAGGGTCCTGACGGACCGACGAGCCTGCACGACCTCTTCGATGGCCGGCGCCAGCTGATCGTCTATCGCGCGTATTACGGACCGGAGGTGACAACGACCGCGCGAGGTACGTCCTATCCGGAACGGGCCTGTCTTGGCTGCTCCATGGTCGCCGATCAGGTCGCGCACCCCGCCCACCTGAATGCCCGGGACACAGCGCTTGCTTTCGTCTCACGCGCTCCGCAGGCCGAGATTCAAGGCCTGAAGGAGCGCCACGGCTGGGAGCACATCCCCTGGTTCACGCTTACCGACGACTTCGATGCCGATTTCGGAGTGGGCGAGTGGCACGGGCACAACGCCTTCATCCGGGAAGACGACCAGATCTATCGCACATACTTCGTTGACGCACGCGGCGACGAGGCACTGGGAAGCACGTGGAGCTACCTCGACGTGACGGCCCTAGGGCGCCAGGAGGAGTGGGAGGACTCGCCGGAGGGCTACCCGCAGACGCCGACCGGGAGATGGCTCGAGTACCACGACTCGTACGGCGACTGACTCAGCCGCCTGAGGGGTCCTTCTCGATCATCTCGATGCGATAGCCGTCCGGGTCGCGGGCTTATGCTCGTCAGTGGGCCGCGGGGGCGGTTAGGCGAATTCGCAGGGCGGGTAGTGGCTTCCTACAGATGGAAGGAGCACGGAAGCCTCCAGATCCGTTCACCGAATTCTCGGTCCACGTCGCGCCCACGGATGACGGCGGCACGGATGTGATGATCTTCGGCGAACTCGATCTCGCGACAAAGGATCAGGTCACTGAGGCCGTCGATTCGATTGCAGATCGGCCCGGGCCCGTCGTTATCGACCTGCGGGCGTGCCCCTTCGTCGATTCGACCGGAATCGCAGTTCTCGCGAGGGCCGCGATTCGCCTGCGTGAACAGAACCGGACCCTGCGATTGCGAGGGGTGCGAGAGCGAGTTGCCCGCATCCTCGATGTAGCAGGTCTGTCAGCGTCGGACCTGCTCGAGGTCGAATACGAAGACCGGCGGCCCGCCGATGGGCCTGCCGGGCGAGATAGCGCCCGCCGAAGATCCGATGACGGCCCCTGAGCGGGTTTCTATTTCTCAAGAATCTCAATTCTGTAGCCGTCAGGGTCGCGGACGAAGCAGAGGCGGGAACCGCCCTCACGCACCTGGTACGGCGGCTTCTCGGGTTCGATGCCGATCTCGGCGAGCTTTTCGAGAGTGCCGTCGAGATCCTCCGCGGTGATCGCGATATGGCCGTAGCCCGTGCCGATCTCGTACGGGCCGTTCTGGTGATGGTTGAACGTGAGCTCGAGGCGGGCGCCGTCGCCTGGGAGACCCATGAAGACGTTGGTCGCCTCGTCGTCGCCGATCGGCATTCGCCGCAACTCTTCGAAGCCGAGCTTCTCGTAGAAGTCGACGGACTTGTCGATGTCGGTGATGCGATAACAGGTGTGGATGAGCTCAGGCGCCATGGCTCAAACATATCCTCGTGCTCGGCGGCGGCCCTAGACTCGGATTCGTGAGTAGGACGCATGGCTGAGCGCCAGCCGAGGGAGGCGGCGCTTCGGAGGGTTCACGGCACGGGAGCGCTGTTCTCGGCCGCCTACGGCAACGTCGGCTCGTCGATCTATTACGCGCTCGGGCTGGTCGCGCTCTACGCGCTCGGCCTGACGCCGGTGACGTTCATGATCGCGGGCCTCATCTTTGCGTTCACGGCGGCGAGCTACGTGGAGGCAACGGTGCTCTACCCGGAGGCGGGGGGCTCGTCGAGCTTCGCGCGGCATGCGTTCAACGAGCTCGCGAGCTTCTTGGCCGCATGGGCGCAAATGCTCACCTACATCGTCACCGTCGCGATCTCGGCGTTCTTCGTGCCGCACTACCTCGCGGTCTTCTGGGAGCCGCTCGGCCACGGCCCGGGCGACGTGATCTTCGGCGTCGGCCTGATCGTGGCGCTCGCGCTCCTCAACATCAAGGGCACCGAGGAGTCGGCGCGGCTCAACCTTGTGCTCGCCGTGGCCGACCTCCTGACACAAGTCGTCTTGGTGGGAATCGGGCTTGCGCTCGTCTTCGACGGCGATCTTCTGCTCAGCCAGATCGACTTGGGGGTCGCGCCGACGGTCGGCGACTTCGCACTTGGGATCGCGGTTGGAATGGTCGCCTACACGGGGATCGAGACGATCTCGAACATGGCCGAGGAGGCGAAGTCGGCTCATCGAACGATCCCGCTCGGAACCGGGTACGTGGTGGCCGCCGTGGTGGGCCTTTACGCCCTCCTGCCTGCGATCGCGCTCTCGGCGATGCCCGTGACGGAGGAGAACGGCGAGTTCACGACTGCGCTCGGCACGGAGTACGCCGACGACCCAGTGCTCGGCATCGTGGAGAATCTCGGGCTCGGCGCTGCCCTCTCCGACGTTCTCGAGGTCTACGTGGGAATTCTCGCCGCGGTGATCCTCCTGATTGCGACTAACGCCGCGCTGATTGGTCTCTCGCGCCTCACGTTTTCGATGGGCCAGTACCGACAGCTACCCGAGGCGCTTCGCCAGATCCATCCGCGATTCAAGACGCCGTATGTGGCGCTCATCGTCTTCTCGGGCGTGGCGATCCTCGTTATGGCTCCCGGGCAGACGACGTTCCTCGGGACGATCTATGCGTTCGGCGCGACGCTTTCGTTCACGGTCGCGCACATCTCCTTGATCCGGCTGCGCAAGCTTCGCCCCGTAGAGGAGAGGCCGAAAGCGCCGGACGGCTCGCGGCTTTGGCTGTCCCCGGGGAACGTGACGATCGGCGGCATGAAGGTCCCTTTGCTGGCCGTGCTGGGCGGACTGGGGACCTTCGCCGCGTTCGTGGTTGCGTGCGTTCTCGACCTGGTGGTGCTCGCCGTCGGCGGCGGCTGGATGTTGAGCGGCATGGCGGGTTACGTGCTCTACCGGCGAAACCAGGGGCTGCCGCTGACGAAGACGGTGAAGGTGGCGCACTTGGATCCGCTCGGCGTGGAGGATCCCGAGTACCGAAGCGTCGTTGTCGCCTTCGAGAGCGACCCGTTCAGCGAGGCGACCGTGGCTACGGCGAAGGCGCTTGCCGCGAACCGGCGACGGGCGATGCACGTGCTGTCCTTGATGACGGTGCCGACGCACCTGCCGCTGGACGCGGAGCTCGAGCGAGAGGAGCGCGAGGCACAGGCCAAGATCGAGCGCGCAAAGCTGATCTGCGGCCAGCGGGTGACGGGATCGATCCTGCGGGTACGGCCGGGCCAGGGGGCCGCGGCGATCGTGAAATATGCGCGTGAGCTGGGAGCGACGGCGATCGTGATGCAGCTCCAGTACCGCGCAGGTGCCCCGGTGTTCTCAAAGACGCTTCAGGCGGTGATGGCGAAACGCCCCTGCCGCGTCTTGGTGACGGCGAGTCCTGAGGCGGCACGCGCCGGGATGATCCCGTCGGCGCCCGCGTAGGGTCTGGCCGCCATGGCGACTCCCCGCCCCGACGAGGTCTACCGCGGCGCGACGCGCGTGATGGCGGTCGTGATCCTTGCGTTCGGCATCCTGATCGTCGCTCTGACGCTTGCTCGCGGCGGCGGCATCGCGGCGACCGGGCTGTGGATCGGGCTCGTGTTCTGCGGCCTCGGCGCGGGCAGGCTCTACCTCTCGCTGCGGGCATGAGCGAGGCACCTGGCTCACAGGCTTCCGGCCGAGTTGCCCGCGGCACGTCTGGCGGCGCAATGCTGTTCGCCGTCGCGTACTCGGCGGTGGGCTTCTCGCTCTATTTCTCGCTCGGCGTTGTCGCCGACTACGGGCTTGGGCTGACGCCCCTCCTCTTCCTGGGAGCGGGGCTGATGTTCGTGATGGCGACGCTCTCGTTCGCCGAAGGCGGGTCCATGTTCGCCGAGCGCGGGGGTTCGTCCAACATCGCGCGGTACGCGTTCAACGAGCTGGTGAGCTTCATCGCGGGATGGGCGCTCCTGATCGACTTCATCGTGATCGTCGCGCTCGCGGCGGTTTCGGCGCCGCACTACCTCTCGCCGATCTGGGACGGCTTCAGCGACGGCTCGGGCGAGGTGCTGACGGCGGTTGCGATCGTGGTCGGGGCGGCGCTGGTGAACGCCCTCGGGTGGTGGGGATTCAGGCGCAGGCGACTGCTCGTGGCGCTTGCGGCCGGAGACATCGTCGTGCAGATGCTCTTGATCGCCGTCGGGTTGGCGGTGGCGTTCGATCCCGCTGCGCTGACTCAGAACCTGGACCTCTTCGACAGCCCCAGCGGCGCCGATGCCATCTACGCGCTGGTAATCGCGACGGTTGCCTTCGCGGGGATCGAGGCGGCCTCGGATCTGGCGCCCGACCTGGACTGGGACGTGCCGGACCTCCGCAGGGCGGTGACGGCCGGCGCCGCGCTCCTGCCGATCGTCTACGCGGGCGTGGCGGCGGTCGCGCTGATGGCGGTGCCGGTGATGGTGACGCCGAACGGTCCCGAGTCGGAACTCGGCGACGAGTTCATCGAAGCGCCGATCCTGGGGGTGGCGCAGAGCTTCGACCCGGGCTGGGTCTCGGATCTGATGCAGGTTGCTGTCGTGCTTGTGGCGCCCGCAGTCTTGATCTGGGCGGCGTCGACGGCGATGCTCGGGCTCTCTCGTCACGTCTACGGGCTTGCGACGAACCGGCAGATCCCGAGCTGGCTCGGCAGGCTTTCGCGCCGGCAGACGCCGGCAGTGGCGATCGCGTTGGCGACGCTGATCGCGGTCGGCTTGGTGATCCCCGCCGACATCGAGGTGCTGGCCGGGATCTATGCGTTCGGCGCGACCCTGGCGATGGCGATCGCCCACGCCGCGATCCTGCGTCTGCGAGCAAAGCGGCCGGACGTGGCTCGCCCGTTCCGGGTGCCGCTCGACGTGAAGTTGGGGGGGACGGGCTTTCCGTTGCCCGCCATCGCCGGCTTCGTTCTCACCGCCCTCGCATGGGTCAGCGTCCTGGTCTACCACGACGAAGCGCGCTGGGTTGGCGGTGGCTGGATGGCGTTCGGCCTGGTGGGCTACGTGATCTATCGCAAGGGGTTCGAGGGCACGACGCTGACCCGGCGCGTCGAGGTGCCTGCCGCGGCGCTCGAAAAGCAGGCCGTCGACGTCGAGTCGGAGGACATCCTCGTGCCGATCTTCGGCACGAAGCTCGACGACGACATCGTCGGCACCGCCGGGCGCCTGGCAGTTGCTGCGTCGAAGGACGAGAAGCATCCACCGCGGCTCCGCGTCGTCTTCGTCGTGGGTCTGCCGTTGACGGTGCCACTTTCGGCACCGCCCTCGGCGACGACGATGGACCTCGCCAACGCTTCGCTCGAGCGAGCTCGGCTTGTCGCGGAGGAGTACGAGAGCGTGGACGTGCAGGTGACGGTCGTACGGGCGCGGAGCGTCGGGGCCGGGATCGTCCAGGCGGCCCGGGAGATGGGAGCGGAGATGATCGTGATGGGCGCAGAGCCGCCAACGAAGATCAGGGGCGGTGCGGTGCTTGGCGGCATCGGCGGGCACCGGCCGGCCGAGATTGGGCCGGTGACCGAGTACGTGCTCTCGCGGGCGCCGTGCCGCGTGCTGGTGACGGCGCCGATGGGCGACCTAGCCACCGACGAGGCCACTGAATAGAGTCACGATTTCATGTTCGTTCTCATCGTCGGATGTGGCCGGGTCGGCTCCTCGCTTGCGCGAACCATGCTCAAGGACGGGCACGAGGTTTCGTGCCTCGACGAGGATTCCGAGGCGCACGCTCGCCTTGAGATCGGGCTCGATAAGGCGTGGGAGGACATGGGCGGCCAGTTCACGGTCGGCGCGGCGCTCGAGGTGGAGGCGCTGACCGCGGCGGGGATCGAAAAGGCAGACGTGTTCGTCGCTTCGACCGACGGGGACAACACGAACATCGTGATCTCTCAGCTTGCGAAGCGGCGATTCAACGTGCCGACGGTGATCGCGCGGATCCTCGATCCGCTTCGCGCCGAGTGGTACGACCGCCAGGGGGTGCACACGATCTGCCCGACCCGGATCGCGATCGAGATGCTCGAGTCGGAAGTCCGGGATGCTGCGAAGCGCGCGGCGGGGACGGCACCCAAGGCCGGCTCTGCCGACCACGAGGACGACGAGATCTAAGGAACCCGATGGCAGCAAAGAAGATGTACGTAATCGTGATTGGAGCCGGCAAGGTCGGCTGGAACATCGCGCGTGAGTTGCTCGAAAAGGACCACGAGGTGACGCTGATCGAGAACGACCGCGAGCGCTACCAGACGGTCGAGCAGGAGCTCGAACACAACATCCAGTACGGGGACGCGTCGGAGCTCTGGGTGCTCGAGCGCGCGGGGGTCCAGCGCGCAGACATGGTGATCGCCGTGACGGGCGACGACGAGGACAACATGCTGATCTGCCAGGTGGCGAAGGAGAAGTACCTGGTTGACCGGATCATCGCCCGCGTAAACAACCCGCGGAATCTCGAGCACTTCGAGCTTTTGGGGATTCGCCCGGTCGTCTCGGCGACGGATTTGATCTTGAGGCTGATCGAGCACGAGGTGCCCGAGTACGGCCTCGTCCACCTGCTCGACCTGCCCGAGCAGCACCTCGAGATCATCGAGCTGCTCCTGCCCGAGGATTCGCACGTGACGGGGCAGCGGGTGGGCGATCTGCAGCTTCCCGAGGGAACGCTCCTGATCTCGGTCCTCCGCGGCTCGGAGGGGTTGATTCCCAACGCCGACACGGTGCTGGAGCCGGGCGACGAGATTCTTGCCGTCCTCGATCCCAAGATCGAGGACGATGTGACGGCCTACTTCGGCGCGTCGCCCGGTTCGCAGAACGGCGGATGAGAGAGGTCGATTTCCTCCTCGTGGGAGGGGGGATGGCGTCCGCGTACTGCGCCTCGGAGCTTCGGCGGCGCGGGGCGGACGGGTCCGTGCTTCTGGTCGGCCGCGAGCAGGACCCGCCGTATGAGCGCCCGCCGCTCTCGAAGGAGTATTTGCGGGGTGAAGCGAAGCGCGCCGATGCGGTGGTGAACGGCGCCGAGTGGTACGAAGAGAACGACGTCGAGCTTCAGTGCGGCAAGAGCGTGATGTCGCTCGATGCGGGAGAGCGCGTGGTGAAGATTCAAGGCTCAGACGAGGTGCGCTTCGGCAAGGCGCTCCTCGCTACTGGTGCGATGGTGAACATCCTTCGCGTCGATGGCGCGGAACTGGAGGGGATTCACTACCTGCGCGCTTTCGGCAACTCGGACTCGATCCGATCGGAAGCGGCCAAGGCGGAGCGCGCTGTTTTGATTGGCGGTAGCTACATCGGCTGCGAAGTGGCAGCGTCGCTGGTCGAGATGGGGGTGGAGTGCACGATCGTCATGCAGGAGGAGGTGGCGCTTTCCGCCGGCTTCGGCGACAAGGCGGGAAGGTTCTTCCAGAACGTGCTGGAGTCGAAGGGGGTGGAGTTCGTTGGCGGTACGGCGCTGGGCTCGTTTCGCGGCGACGGGCGAATCGGTGCGGTGATCACTCAGGACGGCCGCGAGTTCGAGTGCGACTTCTGCGTTGTCGGCGCGGGGGTGCGGCCGGATGTGATGCTCGCTCAGCGCGCGGGGCTCGAGGTGGACGACGGGATCACCTGCGACTCGCGGCTGGAGACCTCGGTCGAAGGCATCTTCGCGGCGGGCGACTGCTGTTCGTACGAGAGCGTGGTCCACGGCCGGCGGCTTCGCGTCGAGCACTGGGACGTGGCGCTTCAGCAGGGAAGGCACGTGGCGAAGGCCATGCTCGGCGAGACGGATCCGTACCGGGTGATCCCGTACTTCTTCAGCGACCTCTCGGACTGGACGGGCCTCGAATACGTCGGCCCGGCGCGAGATTGGGACGAAGTCGTGTTCCGCGGCTCGACTGACGACGGCGAGTTTTCGGCGTGGTACTTGAGGGACGGCAAGGTTGGCGGAGCGCTCGCGGTGGGCCGCTCGGAGGACCTCATCCACGCGCGAGCGCTGATCGAGTCCGGCAGGGACGTCAGCGCTCGGAGGGCGGAGCTCGGAGACCCGGATTCCGAACTCGAATCTGTCAACTCGTAGGCGCCGGCGCCGCTATGTTTGGCAGCCCCGTTGGGGACTAGTGTAACGGCAGCACGACTCCCTCTGGAGGAGTTAGTCGGGGTTCAAATCCCTGGTCCCCAGTGAAATTTCCGTCCGATCGGATTGGGAACATGCGTTCGTATGGCACGCCGTGGTCCCATCAGAGCGCCAGGAGAAACAAGGCGATTGGTCGCGGAACTGCGAGCGGAAGAACTCTCTTATTCGCAGATCGCAAAGAAGCTGAACATGAAGAAGAGCAATGTGGCCTATCACGCCCGCCGACTCGGCGTGCCCGCAGACGCGCGCTTTGCGAAACGCCATGATTGGGTCGAGATTCAGCGGGTTTACGATGAAGGACATTCGGTCAGGGAATGCGCTGAGATTTTCGGCTTCTCTCTCGCCAGCTGGCACAAGGCAGTTCAGCGAGGTGCCGTGATCGCGCGACCGCGTGAGATGCCGTTGGAACTTCTCTTCGTGAAGACTGATTCGAGAGGTGGGCGCGCGAACCGCAAACGTCGCCTTATCGCGGCGGGAATCAAGGAAGATCGCTGCGAACGCTGCGGCATTACTCACTGGCAGGGACGCAAGCTGAGCATGCAGGTTCACCACATAAACGGCGACAGTACGGATCACCGCATCGAGAACCACGAACTTCTCTGCGCCAACTGCCATTCCCAAACGGACACATACGGCGGGCGAAACGGGCACCGAAGGCGCAATGCCGCCTGAAGCCAGTCTCTAGGAGACGCCGCACAGATCCGCCCGTCAGCGCAGGAGAATGGCGTCGTACGCTGAAATTACGCGTTACGGTGGATCTCTAGATGGCTGAGATGGACATCTATATGCGCCGGCGCCTCGTGGCGCTGGGAGGTTTGGTGCTTTTCTTCATCCTCTTCGTGCTGCTCGTCAAGAGCTGCGGGGGTGACGACGAGGCCGAGCCCGTCTCCACCGCACCGCTAACCGGGACGACCGGAGCGACCGGCGCCGCGCTCTCGGAAGAAGACTTCATCCTTCAGGCCGACGAAATCTGCGGGCCGGCGAACGACCAGGTCGGCTCGCTCGATCCAACCGACACCAACGCCACCCAGGACGAGTTCGCCATCACAAGCGACGAGCTCGCCAGCCTGGAAGCCCTCGAGCTCGCCGAGCCATCGCCGAACATCGAGCGCTTTCTCGCCGACCTGAGCGCCGTCGTCTCCGGGCTCAAGGACAAAGCGCAGGCCGTGAAATCGGGAGATATCGCAGCCCAGGACGCAGCTCAGCTTGAGATCGACACCGCCGAGGTCGACGCGCGCGCTGCGGGCGAGCGCGCCGGCTTCAGCGAGTGCGGCCAGTTCCTCGACGCGGGCGAGGGTTCGTCGGGCGGAGGCGGAGGCGGCGGAGCTGCAGTCGCGCCAACCGCACCGGCTGACCCCGCGGCCCCCGCAGCTCCCACGGCGCCCACCGAGCCGACAGCACCCACGGCGCCCACCACGCCGACCGAGCCGGCTCCGCCGGACACCGGCGGCGGCATCACCCCTTAAGCAGCGAGCTCGGCCCACGCGCCATAGAGCCGTGCGTAGGCGCCGTTCGCCTCGATCAGCTCGTCGTGCGTGCCGGCCTCGACGATCTCGCCGTTCTCGAGCACCACGATCTTTCCCGCTCGCCTGATCGTCGATAGGCGGTGCGCGATCACGATCGCAGAGCGTCCGTGCAAGAGGCGCTCCAGCGCCCGCTCGATCACCCGCTCCGTCCGCACGTCCACGTTCGACGTCGCCTCGTCCAGGATGAGGATGCGCGGCTCGGCGAGGAGTGCCCGCGCAAACGAGACAAGCTGCCTTTGCCCGGCGCTCAGCTGCACGCCACGTTCGCCGATCTCGGTATCGAGACCGTCCGGCAGCCTCGCCACGAACGGCTCGGCGCCCACCGCCCTCACCGCCGCCTCGACGTCGGCATCCGGCGCGTCCGGCCGCCCGAACGCCACGTTGTCGCGAACGGTGCCCGAGAAGAGATAGCCCTCCTGCGGCACGATGCCGAGCTGGCTGCGAAGCGCCGACGAGTCGAGGTCGCGGAGGTCGTTCCCATCCACCGAGACCGATCCGCGCTGCGGGTCGTAGAAGCGCGCCACCAGCTTTGCGAGCGTCGATTTCCCCGCGCCCGTCTCGCCCACGAGCGCCACGGTCTGGCCCGCCGGGATCGTCAAGTCGATTCCGCGCATCGCCCACTGGTCGTCGGGCCCCACCTCGCGCGCGTCACCACCGCCCGCATACGAAAACCACACGTCTTCGAGGCGAATATCTCCTCTGATCTCACCGGGATCGACCGCGTCCGACTTATCGGACATGTCGGGGCGAGTGTCGAGCAGGTCGAAGATCTTGTCGAGCGCCGCCATCCCCTGCTGGTAGGTCGTATAGAGCTGCGAGATCTGCTGGATCGGGTCGAAGAACTGGTTGAGGTAGCCGATGAACGCGATCACGATCCCTACCTCGATGTCGCCCTCGATCACCTGATAGCCGCCGTAGAGGATGATCGCCGCCGTCCCGATCGCCGAGAGCAGCTCGACCGCGGGGAAGTACGACGCGTTCAGGTAAACGGTCCGCATGTTCGCCTCGCGGTTCTCGGCGTTGAGCTCAGTCATCCGGCCGATGTGGCGGCGCTCCTGGCCGAAGCTCCTCACCACGCGCACGCCCGAGAGCGACTCCTGGAGGTAGGCCGTGATGTTCGCGATCTTCTCGCGCGTCAACCGGTACGCGTCCGCGGAGATGATCCGGAACACGACGCTCGCCACGAAGAGGAGCGGGAACGTCGCGAACACCACGAGAGCCAGCGGCACATCCAGCAAAAGCAGGATCACAACCACGCCCGCGAGCGTCAGCGTCGACTGGAAGAGGGTCACGATCCCGTCGGTGACGAGCGAGTCGAGCGCCTGCACGTCGTTCGTCAAGCGCGAGATCAATACGCCAGCCTTGCGGCGCGTGAAGAACCCAATCGACATCGCCTGAAGGTGCTGATAGATCCGCGTCCGCAAGTCCTGGAGCGCCCGCTGCCCAACCCAGCCCACCAGGTAGGTCTGCGCGTAGCTCGCCCCCCAGAAAAGCGCCGCCGAGGCGAGGAAGACGAGGACAATCGTCGTCAGCGCACCACCGTCACCGGCCGTGATCCCATCGTCGATCGCTCGGCCCGCCAGATACGGGGGCGCGAGCCCTGCCGCCGTCGCGACGAGCAGCGCGCCCATCATCAGCCAAACCTGCTTTCGGTACGGGCGAAGCAGGCCGAGCATCCAGCGAACCTTGCGCCCGCGCTGATCCTCGCCGCGCACCAGGCGCCAGAGGTCGCGGAACATTGCGATCGTTCCCTGGACGCGTCCGCTTTCGGCGACCGGGACCGCGTCGGGCACGCCGTTCGTTGCGCCCGGCGCCTCGGGAGCGTCACGTCGCTCGTCGCGAGGGTCGCCGTTTCGCGATCCGTTCTCGCTCACAGGCGTGCCACCTCCTCGCGCTCTTCCAGATCGCGCTGGAGAAACACCTGATCGTCGCACCCGTGCTCGGCGATCTCGCGGTAAAGCTCGCAGCGCTCGAGCAGGTCCTCATGGGTACCGCGATCGACAACCCGGCCGGCGTCCATTACCACGATCTCGTCGGCGAGCGAGATCGTCGACAAGCGGTGAGCGACCACAAAGGTCGTGCGACCCTTCATCACCTCGCTGAGGCCGCGCTTGATCTCCGCCTCGGTCCGCGCGTCGACCGACGAGGTCGCGTCGTCGAGGATCAGGATCCGGGGGTCGGCCAAGACGGCGCGCGCTATCGCCACGCGCTGGCGCTGCCCGCCCGAGAGCGTCAGCCCCCGGTCGCCAACGACGGTCGCATAACCGTCGGGCAACCGCTCGATGAACCCGTGCGCTTGCGCGATCCGCGCCGCGCTCTCGATCGCCTCCTGCGTAGCGTCCGGCTTCGCATAGGCGATGTTCTCCGCGACCGACGCCGAGAACAGAAAGCTCTCGTCGGCAACGAAGGCGACCGAGCGGCGCACGGAAGCCACATCAACGTCACTCAGGTCGGCGCCGTCGATCGAAACCGAGCCCGAAGACGGGTCATAGAGACGCGCCAAGAGCGCCACGAGGCTCGTCTTGCCCGACCCCGTCGGCCCGACCAACGCGACCGTCGTACCGGCCTCAACCGCCATCGACACGCTCTCGAGCGCCGGCTTCGCACCCGTGTCGCCATAGCGAAGGGTCACGTCGTGAAGCTCGACCTGCCCGCGCCCATCGGGCAGCGGCGGGGCACCCTCGGCGCTCTCGATCCGAGGTTCGCGGTCCAAGATCTCGAACATCCGGTTCCCCGACGCCGCGGCCCGCTGCGCCATGCCCAGCGACGTGCCGAGCATCCGCATCGGCCCCGTCAGCATGATCACGTACGCGTAGAACGCGGTGAACTCGCCAAGTGTGATGTTTCCGTCGATCACCGAGTGGCCGCCGACGAAGAGAACGACTCCCAGCCCGATCGACGGCAGAAAGCCCATCAGCGGGTTGTAGAACGCGCGCAGACGCGTCGAGTAGACGTTCTGGTCGAACACGCGCCCGACCGAGCGCTGGAAGCGCCGAAGCATGTGCTCCTCGCGCGCGAACGCCTTCACCACGCGGATGCCCGAGATGCTCTCCTCGGCCTCGGCCGTCAGCTCAGCGAGGCGCTGCTGCACCTCCTGAAGTGCAGGGCGGCTCAAGCGGCTGTAGCGAGCCGCGGTCGCGACCACTATCGGCACGGGCGCGAGCGCTAGCGCTGCCAGCACCGGGTCGATCGCGAACATCACGATGCTCGCGAGCACGATCGTCAACAGGTTTTGCGTCAGAAAGATGAGCCCGTAGCCGAGAAAGAACCGGATCGACTGCAAATCCACCGTCGCCCGCGACATGAGTTGCCCCGTCTGCTGCGTGTCGAAGAACCCCAGCTCGAGCCTCTGAAGCTGCGCGTACATCCGCTCGCGCAGGTCGAACTCGACCGCCACCGACACCCTGCCCGCGATGATCCGGCGCACGACGGTGAGGCCCAAGCGCAGGACGCCGGCGCCCAGAATTGCCAGCGCGAGCGGCCACAGAGCGCCCTTGTCGATCTCCGCCCCCGCAATCGCATCCACCGCGTTTCCGATCAGGAGCGGGATCAAGACCGTCACGCCCATCGCTAGCCAGGCGAATCCCAGCGAGGCCAGCGCCGCCCGGCGATATGGGCGAAGAAAGCCGAAGAGTCGCCAGAGCGATGCCATCGACACCTACTATACGAAGTGAAGTATTGGCGCCAGCGGGGACATTCGAGGCGATAATGAGGCCATGAGCGCCACCGAACCTCCGGCCGGGCTCTGCGACACCTGCGCGCACCAGCGCCTCATCCGCAACACCCGCGGCTCCGAGTTCTCGATGTGCGGCCGCTCCCGCGACGACCCCCGGTACCCGCGCTACCCGCGCCTGCCGGTGCTCACATGTGCCGGCTACGAAGAGCGCCCGGAGGCCGAAGCGCCCACCGGGCCGCGCTAGACGTCCTTCGCTGGCCACCCCGCCGAACTCAGCGCTCCCGCGCTGGCGGCGAGAACCAGCGCGATCGCCACAAGCTCGTCTGCCGCCAGGGCCTGCGAGAGCAAAACGAATCCCGCGCTCGCCGCAACGGCCGGCTCGAGGCTCATCAGGACCCCGAAGACCGACTCAGGCAGGCGCCGCAGCGCCTCCATCTCGAACGAGTACGGGATGGCCGAGCTCAGGATCGCCACCCCGAAGGCGATCGCCAGAAGCTCGGCGTCAATGAGGTCGGCGCCCCCGTCGGCGAGTCCAAACGGCATCGTCACGAGGGCGGCGATCACCATGGCGAGCGCCAGCCCGGACCCACCCGGAAGCGCTCGGCCCACCCGAGCGGTCACGAGTATGTAGAGGCCCCAGCAACCACCGGCAAACAGCGCGAACGCACAACCGAGGACGTCCAGGTCCGAGCCGGGCACGGGCGCGAGCAGGACCAGTCCGCCGGCGGCCAGCGCCACCCATAGGAGATCGAGCCGGCGCCGCGAGCCCAGGACCGCGACGGTCAGCGGCCCGACGAACTCGAGCGTCACAGCGATCCCGAGCGGGATCCGGTCGAGCGCCTCATAGAACGTCAGGTTCATCACGCCGAGGAGCACGCCGAGCGCGACGACATCGCGTCCACCAGTAGCAGGACGCAGCGCCGGCCGCCACAACGCGACTAGCACCATCGCGGCAAACGCGATCCGCAGGAAGACGGCCCCGCCCGGCCCAACCTCGTCGAAGAGGGTCGTCGCGATCGCCGCCCCGACTTGGATCGAGACGATCGCGCCCAGGACGAGGGCCATGGCCGTCCCGCGCGAGCCTTCCCGCCCGCGTCGTGCGTCTGCGGGCGCGCTCAGCTCGACACGTCCGCTACTTCGACGTCCTTGTAAGTCTTGGCGAGGACCTCGGCCTCGATTGCGAGCTCGCCGGACATGAGCGTTTCAACCTAGCCACCGGACAGGGGGTTGGCGGTGGAGATCCGGCGTCTCACCGAAAACATTTCGTGAATGTTTCGGCGCCGGCAAGAAGTCCTGACCTTGCTTGACACGCGCAGCGCCGGGGTAGGTGCTTCGGGTGACCGAGGGCTCACACGATCATCGCCCGCTCGCGGGCTATTCGGCGCTGAGTGCGGCGTTCGCCCTGGGGCTTGGCGGGTCGCTCGCTGCCGCCTACCGGAAGCAAGGCGCCCTCCCTGAGCGATTCGGGGCTTGGGATGTCGTAACGGCCGGCGCTGCGACTCAGAAGCTCACTCGACTCATTACCAAGGACAAGGTGACGAGTTTCATCCGCGCACCCTTCGTCCGCTTCGAGGGGAAGGACGGGTACGGCGAGGTGAGCGAGGTGCCGCGCGGGAGCGGGTTACGGCTCGCGACGGGTGAGCTACTCGTCTGCCCCTTCTGCCTCGGCCAGTGGGTGGCGGGCGCGATCGCGGTCGGCTACGTGGGCGCACCTCGCTTTACCCGCCTCATGACCTTCCTCCTGACCGCGGAGACCGTCGCCGACTTCATGCAGCTCGGCTACAAGGCGGCCGAAAACGCGCTCGAGAATCAGACGTAGTCAGGTCTTGCGCTCGAGGTCTGCGACCTCGGCTGCCTTCTCGTCTGCCTTCGCCTCGGCGTCGCGAAGCTCGTCCTTCTTTTCCCCCTTGCGCTCCTCGCGCTCGCCCTGCTGGCGGATTTCGGCGTCGTCGGTCACGTCGCCAACCGCCTGCTTGAAGCGGCCACTGATCTTGTCCAGGATGCCCATGCGTGCTCCTCCTCGGTCGGGGTTCGAAGATCGCGCGACGGACCCTATATCTCCGCGAGCTTTCGCTCGGCCCGCGCAAGAGAGACGGCAGCCCGGGTCATTCCGGTCCACGGGTCTCCCTTTCGCCCGATCCGCCGGAACGCGTTTCGCACGGTCCAGCGGTCGGGCCGGAGCTTCGAGTCGCTGAGCTCTCGCCACTCGAGCGGCATCGCGACCGATGCATTCGCTCGCGCGCGCACCGCGTACGGCGGTACAACCGTCTGGGCGTAGCCGTTTCGCGCGACATCCACGAGGATCTTGTCGTCGCGCTTCTCCTTTCGAAACGCCGTCGTCAGCCGCTGGGGCCAGCGTTCCTCTGCGAGAGCAGCGACTTGCTCGGCGAAGGCACGGACGTCTCGCTGGTCGCGGTCCCGTCGGATCGGAACCCACAGGTGAATGCCGCGAGAGCCAGTGACCATCGCGAACCGTGGCAAGCCGAGCTCTGAGAGGAGATCGCCGATGTCGCGCGCTGCCCGCCGCACCTCGGCGAAGTCGTCGCGCGAGGGGTCGAGGTCGATCACGAGACGGTCGGGACGCCGCGGTCTGTCTGCACGGCTGAGCCAGACGTGCGGCGTGATCGTGTTCTGGTTGGCGAGATAGGCGAGCGAGTCCACGTTCGTGATGACCGGATGTGTCACCCACCCACCGGATTTCGCCACGCGCCCCCGCTCGAGCCAGTCCGGGAAGTAGCCAGGTATGTCCTTGTGAAAGAAACCCTTGGAGCCGACTCCGTCGGGAAACCGCTGCATGCTGACCGGCCGGCCTCGAACATGCGGAATCATGAGCGGAGCGACCCTGCGGTAGTAGGCGACCAGCTCGGCCTTGGTCAAGCCGGTGTCGGGGAAGAGAACCTTCTCGGGGTGAGTGACCCTGACATCGGGCATTGGAGCGCACGATCGCAGAGCGCGAAGGCGCGCAGTACTGTGGGGACGATGTCCGCAACACAAGCCGCCACGACACCCGCCCCTCACACCGCTACGAGCCCCAGCGAGATCGTCGTCTCGATGCTGGAGGCGCTTGCCGCAAGCGACATCGCTGCGGCGATGGAGAATCTCCACGAGGATGCCGTGTGGATCAACGTCTCGCTGCCAACCGTTCGAGGCAAGCAGCGCATCGAGCGGTTCCTTCGCGGCCTTGAGGGCCGCAGCAACTTCCGCGTCCACTTCCACAACGTGGCCGAGGAGGACGGTGTCGTTTTGACCGAGCGCGTTGATGCGCTTGGTATGGGCCGCTTTGAGCAGCGCTTTTGGGTCTACGGCCGCTTCGAGGTTCGCGACGGCAAGATCGCCGTCTGGCGCGACTCATTCGACTGGGGCGACATCCTCGTCAGCCTTGCGCGGGCGCTGGCCGGCGTCGTCTCGCCGGGCCTCAACCGCCCCTGGCCGGGGGATTAAGCCGACGGAGAAGCGTCCGCAGCCTTTTGGTTGCTATAGCAGCCAAAAAGCTGCGCGCGACTGATTAACGGGCGACCTCAGCGGTTGCGGAGGATCGTCACCGAGCTCGCGGCACTGTTCGCTACAGCCAGATCGACGCCAGGTCTCTGGTCAAACTGCGCGGCGACGAGGTCGGATGGGTTCGCACCCGCGGCTTCGGGGCTTGAGCCCGGCTCACTGAAGTTGCCGCGGCCGTTATTGCTCAAGATCGTTGCCGTGTTCCCCAGCCGGTCGGCCGTCGCCAAGTCGCGGTCGCCGTCAAGGTCGAAATCACCGGCAACAACGTCGAGCGGCGTATCGCCAACGTCTTCCGGGCTCGACGGAAGCAGGACGAGGTCAACGTCGCCAGTGTTCCGGAAGATGCTGACGTCGTCTGTGCCCTGATTCGCGACCGCGACGTCGGGCGTCTTGTTTGCGTTGATCCGCGTGACCGTGACGGCTTGAGGGAACACGCCGCCCGTGGACTCCTGCGGCAGCGCCGTGAGGTTGGCGGCGCCGTCGTTTCGCATCACGCTGACAGTGTGACTCTGCTGATTGGCCGTGACAAGGTCGCGATCGCCGTCGGTGTCCATGTCGCCCACGGCTAGCGAAACCGGCTTGTCTCCAGCGGTCTCGGGGCTCGACGCCGCGACGGAGAAGTCGCCAGCGCTTCACGCGTTTCATCTTGATCAGCCTAAACGGTTCTGAGCACTACACGCCCGCATTCGGAGAGAAGTAATGTTCGCCCTCGGATGTCGGCGCGGATCAAAGCACTCGGGGGCCGCAGAAGGGGCGTTGCCATGCGAACGTTGGGGCTCCTGACGCTCTTCGTAGTTTTCGCTGCGGCAGGCGCGTGGGCCTCGTTTAGCCCGAAGGTGGACTACCCACTCGGTGGCACCCCGGTGGGCGTGGCGGCCGGAGACTTCGATCGCGACGGTGACCGCGACCTCGCCGTCGTGAACAACTCGCTCGAGACCCTTCAGATTCTGGATGGAGCCGGCAACGGAACGTTCTCGCTCGAGGACGACTACGGCCTTGGCCTCAACCCCACCGCGGTGATCGCAGCCCGGCTAGATGGCGACCGCCGCCTCGATCTGGCCGTGACCGTCGCCGGCGAGGGGACCATCATGGTCTTTCTCGGGGGACCGGAAGGTACGTTCGGCCCGCCGAGGCAATTCAATACAACGGGCGGAGCCGGATCTCTGGCAACGGCCGATTTCAACCGCGACGGCAACCTCGACCTCGTCGCCGACAGCAGCGATGCGGCGCTCGTAACCGTCTTGCGCGGACGTGGGAACGGGACGTTCCGGCCGAAGCTTGACTTTGAGGCGGGCAACGATCCGTTCTCGGTTGAGACCGGCGACTTCAACGATGACGGCCGGCCGGATATAGCGGTCACGAACAATGCTGATGACGACCTCACAGTCCTGACGAACGATGGGCCCAGCAGCTTCCGGAAAGATGACTACCCGGTCGGGAACGCGCCGCGCCGCCTCGCTGTCGGCCGCTTTAACGCTGATGGCCGGGCGGACATCGCCGTCGTGAATAACGAAGACGACGACATCTCCGTGCTGATCGGGAAGAGCAGCGGCGGGTTCAGGCCGGCGCGCGTACACCGCGTCGGCGACAACCCGTTCTCGATCGCCGCGGCCGACTTCAATCGCGACGGCAAGCTCGACCTGGCGGTGACGAACGCCGGCGACGGCGATGTCTCGGTTCTAGACGGCAAAGGCGACGGAACGTTCCGCTCCAAAGTCGACCACCCGCTTGAGGCTGGAGCCGTCTGGGTCGCGGCCTCCCGGCTTAACCGCGACCGCAAGATCGACATGGCGATCGCGAACGACAACCAGGACGAGCTTCACGTTCTGCTGAACGAGTAGAAGGGACGTGCCCGCTTGCGCCTTACTCCGACGGCCCGGCGGCTTCGAGGGCGTTTTGAGGAGTCTCGAAAAGCGCCTAAGCCTCGTGCTCTCTGGCCAGCTCAGCTCCCTCTGGCCTTCCCAATAGACCGGCCTCCTGAAAGATTGCGGGCATCTCGGGATCGCTCAGCAGCGCTTGGTACCCCGCTTCGTCCATATCGAAGATCACCCAGAGCCGGCCGTCCTCATTGGGGTCTCGGAAGACGCGTGACCCCTTGCTGCCGTGCTGCTTTCGCTTTTCCGCCCCTTTAGTGGAGAACACCTCCCAGAAGCGATCAAAGTCTTCGACCTTTACCGTGCTCAAGACCATCTCTGGCCTCCTTTTGGTTGGTAACGGGAGCCCTTTGGTGCGAGAGTACACCCGGCCGGGGCAAGGCGCGAGGCGCGCAAGATTCACCCCTTCTGCGATGCCGGAGGAGGGACTTGAACCCCCGACACGCGGATTATGATTCCGCTGCTCTAACCAGCTGAGCTACTCCGGCGGGGCTTCGATCCTAGAGAGATGCGCCGTCAGTCTGACGCTCCGCCGAGGGGCTCGAAGATGCGATGCGCGCTGAGTCCTCGAGCATCCGGGTGAATGAGCGCTTGAGCCCGACGGCGAACGCCGCGCCGAGCGCATCGCCAAGCAGCGGTACCGTGATCCGGAAGGTTGAGGTCCAGAGAACGCGGGTCCCGCCGGAGGCGGTTGGCTCGAAGCTGATCGAGCCGCCGTTGTGGTCCAGCGGGAAGTTCACCTTGCGGATGAGATAGTCGAGGCGGTGAGGCCGCTCAAAGGCAGTGATCTCCTCGTCGAAGCGGAGGAGCCCGGCGCGGAGCCGTCGCACGGCGCCCACGCCGTTTCGATCGGCCTCCCCCTCATGAATCAGCTGGGATTCCGAGATCACGCGGAACCGGTCGTAACGGCCATGGTCAGACATCGCTTCGAACACGCCTTCGATGGGCGCGTCCAGCTCCATCTCGAGGCGGATCTCAGAAACGACGCACAGCTTTCCGAATCAGGCGCGCCATCCGGTCAACGCACTGCAAACGATTCAGCGTCCGCACTGCAGGTGGCCCCACCGGCTTGCGACCTGAGTGCCCTCACCCTCTTTGGGCCCTCGAGCTCGCTCTTGTCCTCGAACGCGAGAGCCCATGTGCCCCGCCTGCTTGACGAGCCCTCGTCAACCACCTGCCCGTCCGCGACTAGCTCCATCGCGCGGAACTTCTGACACTTGTTTGGGGCGAGGATGTTGCCGACGATGATCAGCTGACCCCCTGTTTCAATGGCCTCCTCGACCTCCACGTCGGTGTCGATGTTCCCGCCCGCCGCTCCTTCGGCGGCTGGAAGCGCTGCCAGGGCTGCGACGGCGATCGTCGCCAAGACTGCTTTGCGCATGAGATTCCTCCGTGGTGGGTTGGCGTGGCACACCATACGCTCAAGCCATGGCCGATATCGACCACGCCGTCACCACCGTGATCGAGGACTGCATGGCCGTCCGAGAGGGCGAGCAGGCGCTGGTCGTTTGCAATCCGTCGACGCTCGGCTTGGGCGAGCGCCTGAGGGGCGCGGCGGGGCGTGCGGGTGCGGACGCGATGCTCGCGATGATGGCCGAGCGCTCCACGCACGGGACGGAGCCGCCCGCGGCGATCGGCGCCGCGATGAAGGCTTCCGAGGTCGTCCTGTGCCCGACGGCCCAGTCGCTCTCCCACACCGCTGCACGCCGCGAGGCGTGTGAGGCCGGCGCTCGGATCGGCACGCTTCCGCACGTGACCGAGGACATCCTTGGCCGCGTCATGCTCGCCGACATGGGCGAGCTCAAGCGCCGGGGGCGGGCGGTCGCCGAGATCCTCACGAACGCGGAGGAGGTCCGGATCACGTGTGAGAACGGCTCGAACCTCCGCCTGAGCCTGGCCGGGCGCACCGCGATCTCCGACGACGGCGATCTCTCGGCTTCGGGCGCTTTCGGCAACCTGCCGTGCGGCGAGGGCTTTATCTCGCCCCTACATACGGAGGGCGACGGCACCCTCGTCGTCGACGGCTCCATGGGCTCGCTCGGCCTGCCACCTGAGCCGTCCACCTTCACGGTCGAAGGCGGCACGCTGACCGAAGCCTCCGGCGAGCACGGCGCCCGCTTCCTCGAGCTTCTGCGGGGAGCGGGGGAGGGCGGCACGTTTCTCGCAGAACTCGGCATCGGCACAAACGAATGCGCCACGCTCACCGGCAACCTGATTGAGGACGAGAAGATCCTCGGCACGTGCCACGTTGCCTTCGGTGCCTCGGCCGGGATCGGCGGCGAGATTCAGGTCCCGATCCATGAAGACGTCGTCGTCATGAAGCCCACCGTCGAGGCCGACGGCCGCGCGCTCATCCGCGAGGGCGAGCTTCAGGTTTGAGCGAGTCGCCGAGAACGCCGCGCCTGCTCGCGGTGCCAAACGTCTCCGAGGGCCGCGACGAACAAACGGTCGGAGATCTCGCTCGAGCATTCTCAGCCGGCGCGACCCTTCTTGACACACATACCGATCCCACCCACAACCGCAGCGTCTTCACGCTCGCGCCTACAGAAGGCAGCGTCGTCGAGGCGCTTGCGAGCGGTGCTCGTGCTGCGCTCGAGGCGATCGACGTCTCGAGCCATGAAGGGGAGCACCCGCGCATCGGCGCTCTCGACGTGGCGCCAGTCGTGTATCTGGCCGCCGACGCCAAGGACGAAGCACGCGATCAGGCGCTGGACACGGCCGAGCGCATCGCTGAGCTCGGCATCCCCGTCTTCCTCTACGGCGAGCTGGCATCGATCCCCGAACGCCGCGAGCGTGCCTACTTCCGAACCGGGGGCTTAACGGCGCTCCGTTCCCGGATGGGTAGCGGGGACCTCCAGCCCGACCTCGGACCCGAGCTGCCTCACCCCACGGCCGGGGCGACGCTCGTCACCGCCCGTCCGCCGCTCGCCGCTTTCAACCTCGAGTTCGAGGGCATGACGCTCACCCAGGCTCGTGCCGTCGCCGCCGCGCTTCGCGAATCCGGAGGCGGGCGGCCCGGCGTGCGAGCCATCGCGCTCGCCCTGCCCGGCGACGTGACACAGGTCTCGACCAACGTGCACGACCCGATCGCGATACCGCTGGCGGAAGTCGTCGCCCGCGCCCGCGAGCTTGCGGAGCCCTACGCAGGTCAGATCCGTGCGGCCGAGATCGTGGGCCTCGTTCCCCAGCGAGCGCTCGCCGGGTTTCCGCAGGACGTGCCGCTGCCGGGTTTCGACCGGGCGAGTGGCGTGATCGAGAAGCGCCTCGCAGCGAGTCGCTCCTAGTATTGAGGCATGGCCCAGACGAAGCGCAAGCGAAAGCGCAAGCACCGCGGCACGCAGGGCGGCTCGGTCAGCCGGAGCTCGAACCGGCGCCCCCGCAACCGCGACGAGGCGCGCGCCCAGGCCCGCCGCAACTCCGAGCTTCGCCGAAACCAGCCTCCGAGCTGGCAGAGCGCGTTCAACCGTGCGCTCATCATGTCGGTGATCCTCTTCATCCTCATGGCCTTCATCGTCGGCCAGCCGATCGCGGCGTCCGCCTCGATCTCGATCGTCATGGTCGCCATCTACACGCCGATGGGCTACTACCTCGAGCGCTTCCTCTACCGGCGGCGCATGGCCGCGGAGCAGAAGGCGCGCAAGGCCCAGCGCGCAGCCGCAACCGGCCGCGACCGCCGCTAAGCGCGATGGACATCTACATGCTCACCGTCGGCCCGGTCGCCGAGAACTCGTTCATCTTTCGCCAGGAGGACTCGGATACAGCGCTCATCATCGACCCCGGCGACGAGGCCGAGCGCATCCTCGGGACGCTCGAGCAGCTCGGGATCTCGAAGCTCGAGGCGATCCTTCTCACCCACACCCATTTCGACCACGTCGGGGCGGTCGCACCCGTTGCCCGCGCAACTGGCGCCCCTGTCTATTGCCCCAAGCTCGAGGTGTCGGTCCTCGCCGACATCATGTCTTACGTGCCCTGGGACGGCTTCGGCCCGTACGAGAGCTGGGACGCCGAGCAGACCGTCGAGGGCGGCGAGCACCTCGAGCTCGCCGGCTTTGAGATCGACGTGCTGTTTACGCCGGGCCACAGCCCCGGGCACGTCACCTACTCGATCCCGGACGAGCGAATCCTGTTCTCGGGCGACGTCCTCTTCCAGGGTTCGGTTGGGCGCACGGACCTGCCGTTCGGCGACTGGCCCACGCTCCTCGCCTCGATTGGCGAGCTGGTCGAGACCTTCCCGGAAGAGACCGGCGTCTACCCCGGCCACATGGGCATCACGACGCTCGGGGCCGAGCGCGCATCGAATCCGTTCCTGCGCGAGCTCGCCAGCTCGGCGTAGCGCCCATTTCGTCGCGCCTCCGGCGCACTTTCAGCACACTCCGTGTGCCACACGCGCGCCGAAGCGCGAGACGCTTCGCGTCATGGCCAACACGACTGCATCGGGCTCCGGTATCCGGAGCCTAATGTCGACGAGCAAGGTCTCGAGGCTTGCCGCGAGGCAAGGCGGCCGGATCACAACGGCGCAACTACGGCGGTGCGGGTTGTCTAAGTCAGCGGTCGTCCGCTGGGAGCGAAACGGCCGGATCATCCGAGTGGCCGAGGGCCTGTACGCCCTGGGACATAGTGGCCGTACGGAAGAGACGGCTCTTCACGAGGCGCTCCTCATCGGCGGCCCCGGCGCTGCGCTCACTCACATGACTGGCGCTTGGTGGCGGGGTCTGATTCGCTTCGCCGGCTCGGTGGTGCACGTGAGCGCGCCGGGCGCGAGACGTTCCAGGCCCAGCATTCAGATCCATCACCCTCAGCGTGTCGTTCGCGAGTGGCATCTTGGCCTTCCGGTGGCGCCGGTGGCGCAGCTTCTGCTCGAGATCGCTCCGATGATCTCCTTCGCGGGGTTGAGAAGGGCTGTGGCGCTGGCGGACGGCGAGGGGCTCATGTCACTAAAGGAGATGGAAGCGCTCGCCAGCTCGGGGCGCCGCGGGTGCGCGACGGTCCGCGAGGCAATCCGGGTGCACATGCCGCAGCTCGCGAGGACGCGGAGCCCGCTCGAGGACCGATTCCTCTTTTTCTGCGAGAAGCGTGGGATTGCGCTCCCGCACGTCAATTACGAGATCGCTGGCTACGAGGTGGATGCGGTATGGCCTGACCTATGCCTCGCGATTGAGCTCGACGGTCGCGAGGAGCATGGCAAACCCGCCGCGGTGGTCGTCGATAGGCGCCGGGAGCTCGCCGTCCGAGGCGCCGGCTTCGAGCTCATCCGATACGGCTCCGAGCAGATAGACCACAAAGCCGAAGCGACGGCTCGCGATCTGCGCTCCGCGATAGTGCGCCACAGAGCCTGACCCTTTAGTGACGCCGGTTCCAGGGCCCGAAACAGCGATCACGACTGCATCCGGCTTCGGTATCCGAAGCCAGATGTCGGCGAGCCGTCCCCGGGGGTCCGTTCTTGTAGTGGCGGCGCGTTAGATTCGCCGCATGCCAGCGCGCTTTCAGGCCCCGCGCGGGACGTTCGACGTCCTGCCCTCTGACTCCGCCGTCCGCGCCCGTATCTATGTGGCGGCCGTCCAGGCGTTCGAGCGGGCGGGCTATGGGCGGATCGAGACGCCCGCGTTCGAGGACACGGAGCTCTTCGCGCGGGGAGTGGGCCAGTCCACGGACATCGTGCAAAAGGAGATGTTCACCTTCGAAGACCAGGGCGGGCGAAGCCTCACGCTGCGACCGGAGGCGACCGCGTCCATCTGCCGCGCCTACGTCGAGCACGGCATGCACCGGCTCCCACAGCCGGTGAAGCTCTGGTCCTGGGGTCCCTACTTTCGCCACGAGCGCCCGCAGGCCGGGCGCTTCCGGCAGTTTCACCAGATCGATCTCGAGGCGATCGGCACCGACTCGCCCCTGACCGACGCCGAGACGATCATCCTGCTCTCCGACATCTTCGCCGACTTGGGTGTGCCCGGGGTAAGGCTTCGCCTCGGCAGCTTGGGTTCGCTTGAGACGCGCGCCGCCTACCGGGACGAGCTGGTCGCTTACCTCCACGCCAACGAATCGAAGCTCTCCGACGAGGTGCGTTCGCGAATCGATCAGAACCCGCTTCGCGCCTTCGACTCAGATCACGGACCGACCCAGGAAGTCATGCGCGAGGCGCCGGTCATGCTCGACCGCCTCTCGGATGCGGACGCCGCGCATTTCGAGTCGGTCAAGGCCCTGCTCGACCAGTCCGAGGTCGCCTACGAGCTCGACGGGACCTTGGTTCGCGGCCTCGACTACTACACGCGGACCGTCTTCGAGTTCACGTCGGACGTGCTCGGCGCTCAGTCGGCGCTTGGCGGCGGCGGGCGCTACGACGGGCTCATCTCCGAGCTCGGCGGCCCTGACGTGCCGGGCGTGGGATGGGCCGCCGGGATCGAGCGCATCATGCTGGCGCTCGACGCGCCGGCCGAAGAGCCTCGCCTCGACGCGTTCATCGTGGCGCCCGAAAGCCAGCGCGAACGTGCGCTCCAGCTTGCTACGGAGGCCCGCCGCGCCGGAGCGTGTGTCGACCTGGATCTCGCCGAGCGCTCGGAGAAGGGGCAGATGAAGCAGGCGAACCGCTCGGGGGCCGAGCGTGCGGTGGTCCTCGCCGACGATGGCTCGGCTCTCCTGCGGGACATGAAGACGGGCGACGAGCGCCCTCTCGACCTCAATGACATCACGTCTGAGATCAAGCGCGAACGCGCTGGGGCAGATCAATGAGCGAGCTTCCGGCGATCAAAGCCAACCGCTACCGCGACGCCTGGTGCGGAGGGGTTCTCGAAGACACGGTGGGCTCCGACGTGCGGGTAGCCGGGTGGGTCCACCGCCGGCGCGACCACGGGGGCGTCGTCTTCGTGGACCTTCGCGACCGCACCGGACTCGTTCAGCTCGTATTTCACCCCGACGAGTCGGGAGAGGCCTTCGCGCTGGGGCACACCCTCCGCGCCGAGGATGTGGTCTCGGTGTCGGGACCGGTCGTCCGGCGCTCCGAGGAGACGATCAACCCTGAGATGGCGACCGGCGAGTTCGAAGTCCGGGTCAGAGCGGCCGACCAGCTTGCGGACGCCGACACGCCGCCGTTTGAGATCGAGAGCTTCTCGGGCGAGGTGGGGGAGGAGATGCGACTTCGCCATCGCTATCTCGACCTCCGCCGTGAGCCGCTCCAGCGCGCCATCGCAGCCCGGGCGGCAGTAGCTCGGGCGATGCGCGAGTTCTTCGACTCGGAGGGCTTCCTTGAGATCGAGACTCCCGTCCTCACGCGCTCGACGCCGGAAGGCGCCCGCGACTTCCTGGTCCCCGCGAGGCGTGAGGCCGGATCCTTCTATGCGCTGCCGCAGTCGCCGCAGCTCTTCAAGCAGCTCCTCATGGTGGGTGGCTTCGAGCGCTACTACCAGATCGCTCGGTGCTTTCGCGACGAGGACCAGCGCGCGGACCGCCAGCCCGACTTCACCCAGCTCGACATCGAGATGTCGTTCGTCGAGGCCGAAGACGTCCTCGAGATAAACGAGCGGCTCATCGCCCACGTTCTGGAGCAGGTGGGCGGCCCCCGGGTCGAGCTGCCTCTGCAGCGCCTGAGCTACGACGAGGCGCTCGCGCGCTTCGGCACCGACCGGCCCGGACCTCCGCTTCGGCCTGGAGCTTCGCGATCTCTCGGGAGCGCTTGCCGAGACCGAGTTCAAGGTATTCGCCGGCGCGCTCGGGTCGGGCGGCGTCGTCAAGGGGCTGAACGCAGGCAAGCGCGATATGCCTCGCTCGGCGCTCGACGGGCTGATCGAGCGTGCGCAGGAGCTCGGCGCAAAGGGACTTGTGTGGGCGTTTCGCGAGGGCGACGGTTGGCGCTCGCCGACCTCCAAGTTCCTCTCCGTCGAAGAGCTCTCAGCGCTCAACGCCGAGCTCGGAGCAGAGGAAGGTGATCTCCTTCTCATCGTGGCCGACGCAGCCAAGACCGCCAACTCGGTGCTCGCTCAGCTTCGGCTGGATCTGGCGGCACGCTTCGATCTGATCGAACCCGAGAGCCATTCCTTTTGCTGGATCGTCGACTGGCCGCTCTTTCATCGAAATGAGGAGACCGGTTCTTGGGACCCGCTCCACCATCCCTTCACGGCCCCTGAGGGCGCGCTCGACCCGGCCGACCCCGGCGCGGCGCGCGCGCAGGCCTACGACATCGTCTGGAACGGCCAGGAGATCGGCGGAGGCTCGATCCGTATCTCCGATCCCGGTGTGCAAAAGCTCGCGTTCGCGGCGATGGGCATCGATGATGCCGAGGCGGAGGCGCGCTTCGGGTTCTTGCTCGAGGCGTTTCGCTATGGGGCCCCTCCGCATGGCGGCATCGCCTACGGCTTCGACCGCATCGTTCAGCGAATCCTCGATGCAGACTCGATCCGAGATGTGATTGCTTTCCCCAAGGCAGCGTCAGGCGCAGACCCCCTTACGGGGGCACCAGCGCCAGTCGATCCGACGCAGCTACGAGAATTGGGCCTACGGGTGGACACTCAAAAGGGGAGGTAAGAAGCATGGGTTACTTGCGTCAGCTGCAAGCCAACGACGACAGCAGGGCCGAGGCGCTCCGCGCGCTGGGCGGTTTGCTGTTCGGGATCGGCATGCTCGTCCTTCTCCTTCGCCGAAGCACATTCGAGGATCCGTGGGGCGACTTCGTGGTCTTCGTGAGCCTGCTGATTCCCGCGCTTGTCCTCTACGGCGGCGGACTTGCGGCCGCGAGGGCCGCCACGCCAAAGCACTGGCATTCGGTCTGGGTCGTCTTCGGGATCGTCTTCATCTACGCCACGCTGCGGCAATTCCTCGAGCTGATCGACGCGAACGCGGAGGCACCGCTCAACGTGGCTTGGACCGTTGGCGTGGTCGCTGCGGCCGGCGCGGCCGCCGCGGTCTTCGCCGGCGTGCGGTTCGGTTGGCTCGTGGCCGGAGTCGCGCTTGTCATCGTCTGGCTGTCGCTTTGGGATCAGATTCTCGAGAACGGCGTCGGCGACGACATCGGCACCTTCCGCGGGCTTTGCATGATCGCCGCCCTCGGCCTGGTCGTGCTCGGAGCGGTAATCGAACGCCGCGGCCGCGAGGGCATCGAGGCTGCTGAGTTCGTCACTGCGGCGGGTCTCGTCTTCGTCCTGGGCGCGGGGCTCGTGAGCCTCGCCGGGGTGTTCAGCGGACTCTTCGTGCCCGTTGACGTCGGGGCCTCCGGTGCGGCCGAAGGTCAGCCGTCGCTCTTGTGGGACCTGGTTCTCCTGGTCGGATCCGTTGCGCTGATCGGGGCTGGAAGCCTGGTGGGCTCACGCGGTCCGGTCTATATCGGAGGGGCAGGCCTCGCGGTCTTCATTCTCCTGGTCGGAGGCGACCTCGACGACGACTCGCCGGCCGGATCGGTCGTCGGCTGGCCGCTGATTCTCCTGGGCCTAGCGGGCGTCGCGATCGCCGCCAGCGTCTTCGGGGGGCGCAGCCAAGCCGGAAACCAAGTGGGAGATCAAGACCCGGCGCCGTAACTACGCTCAAGGCTTCCGCCCTCGCGGCCGAATCAAGGTGCGATGGGTATTGTCCTTCATGGCCCTGGCTTGTTCGCCAGCCGCTCATATTGTGAGCCAACACATCCGGCCCGGGAGCTGATCTCGGCTGGGGCCCGTGTGCCCCAGACGGTAGGCACCCACCTGTTTACTCAGGTTCGCAGGCCGAGCGGTAACGGCAAGCCGGGGCCTTCTCTTACCTCGGACGGGCTCTCCTGATGCGCAAGGCGATCAACGGGAATCCCATCGTCCAGATCGGCCTCCTCGCCGGCCTGGCCGTGCTCGTGGCTGTGGTCTTCATGTCGCAGATGGGCGGCGGATCCTCGACCGCGCCCGAGGAGCCGGCGACCGCGGACTCAGCCGCAGCTGCTTCATCGACAGCACCGGCGACCGGCGCCCCTGCCCCAGACGCTGCCGTGCCCGCTGAGCCAGCCGCGGTCACCCCCGAGGCAGTGCCGTCGAGTGCCCCCACCGGCGACGCTCCCTTCGCGGCGAGCAAGGGGCTTCCCGCCGAGGTCGTCTCAAGCCACGAGAGCGGCGACGTGGTCGTCCTCCTCGTGATGCAGGGGAAGGGAATCGAGGACGAGCAGCTTCGCAGCGACGTCGAAACGCTCGAGTCAGACGGAAGCACCTCGGTCTTCGTCACCGACGTGAAGAACGTCGCCAAGTACTCGCGGATCGCCGAGGGCGTGAACCTCGACCGCATTCCCGCGATCATCGTCCTTCATCCGCTCGACGGCAAGCTCGCCAAGGGCCAGGAGGCGCCGCTCCCTCAGGCCAGCGTCGCGTATGGCTACCGCGGACCCGAGAGCGTTCGCCAGACCGTCGAAGACGTGCTCTACGAAGGCAAGCAGCTCGCCTACGACCCGGGCTGAGCGCCGACGGGCTCAATGCGCTGGTTGTGAGCGTTGCGCGAGGGGTCTGACCCCTCACGAAAGCCCCGCCCGCGGCTAACGTCTTCTGAGTGAACGGAAACCCCGAGCTCCTGGCCGAGTACGCGCGCGACGAGCGGCGCCGGGGTCCTGTGCCCGACGGGTCGTACACGGGCAGCGCGGGTGGCTCTGCCTGCGGTGACTTGATTCGGATCTCCTTGCGCCTTGAGGCGGGGCGAATCGCCGAGGCGACTTTCGACGCCGCGGGCTGCGCCGCTCTTCGCGCCTGCGGCGCCGCGGCGTGCGAGGAGGTCGAGGGCGGAGCGGTGCTCGAGGCGGCCGGGGTCTCGGCGGCCGATGTGGCCGGCTCCGTAGGGGGCTTGGGGCCCCAGGGCCGGCACGCGGCCGACTTGGTCGCCGATGCGCTGGCGCGGGCTCTCTCCGCGCTCGCGTCCTCTGATCTGACGCTTGCGAGTGAGCCCGTGCGCGAGCGCGTGCTCGTCGCCGTCAGCGGCGGGGTCGACTCCGCGGTCGCTGCGCTCGAAGAGCGCAAGCGGGGCGCCGAAGTAGTCGCGGTCACGCTCAAGCTCTGGGCGGACGAGCGCACGGATGGAACGAAGGCGTGCTGCTCGCCCGAGGCAGTGCGCGGCGCCCGCGCGATGTGTCACTCGCTCGGCATCCCGCATATCACGCTCGATCTCGAGGACGCTTTCCGGCGGGAGGTGGTCGGCGCCTTCGTCGCCGGCTACCGAGCGGGGGAGACCCCCAACCCTTGCGTTCTTTGCAACGGTGACCTGCGGATCGACGCCATGGTCGGGCTGGCCGACCGGATCGGAGCCAGGCACCTTGCCACCGGGCACTACGCCCGCCTGGCTGACGACGGCTTCGGGCCGCTGCTCGCCGCTGCCGCCGACGATGCGAAGGATCAGACCTACATGCTCTCGGGATTGCGGCCCGAGACGCTCGCGCGGCTTCGCTTCCCGCTCGGTGAGCTGACCAAGCCCGAGGTCCGTGCCATGGCGGCGGAGGCGGGACTCGCAGTTGCCTCGAAGCGAGAGAGCCAGGACCTGTGCTTTCTCGCCGGGGAGGGAAAGCGCTCCTTCCTCGAGCGCCACGGCGCGATGGGTGAGCGCCGCGGCGAGGTCGTGGGCTCGGACGGACAGGTCCTCGGTGAGCACTCGGGTCATTACCAGTTCACGGTCGGGCAGCGTCGCGGGCTGGGCGTGGCGACCGGCGAGCCGGTTTACGTTGTCGCCACGGACGCCGGCTCGAACCGGGTCACGGTCGGAGGTCGCGAAGCTCTGGCCAGGACCAGGGTGCGCCTGCGCGGGGCACTTCTCCATCGCCACTCCGGCCGGGCCCGCTCGGTCAAGCTTCGCTACCACTCAAGCGCCATCCCGTGCCGGGCGACGGTGGCCGAGGCAGGCGAGCATGCGGAGCTGGAGCTGGAGCTGGAGGAGCCTGCGCACGGAGTGGCACCCGGACAGACCGCCTGCCTCCTCGACGGCGACCTCGTCGTCGGGCGGGCCACCATCGCGGGCGCCAGCTAGATCCGCCTCGATGGTGCCAGGCACCACGCTCGGTGCCTGGCACCACGCTTGGGCCTACCTAGACTCAAGCGCGCCCGTGATGACCTCGGCCGAGATCCGCGAGACCTACCTTGCCTACTTCGAGGCGGCGGGCCACAGGCGCATGCCCTCGGCCTCGCTCGTGCCGCCGCCCGACGACACGTCGACGCTCCTCAATGTGGCGGGAATGCAGCCTTTCAAGCCGTACTTCCTCGAGCGCGAAGAGCCTCCTCAGCCCCGCCTCACCTCGTGTCAGCGCTGCTTTCGCACGCCGGACATTGAGGAGGTAGGCAACACGAAGCGCCACCTCACCTACTTCGAGATGCTGGGCAACTTTTCGTTCGGCGACTACTTCAAGCGCGAAGCCACGCGCTTTGCCTGGGAGCTCTCCACGGACGGCTTCGGATTCGATCCCGGCCTGATCTGGGTCACCGTCTTCGGCGGCGACGAGGAGCTTGGTCTCGGTCCCGATGAGGAAGCCGTAGCGCTCTGGCGCGAGATCGGAGTTCCCGAGGAGCGGATCGTCCACCTGCCGCGTGCGGAGAACTTCTGGCAGGCGGGTGCCACGGGGCCATGCGGGCCGTGCTCGGAGATGTACATCGACCGGGGGCCGGACTACGGCCCGGATTCAGATCGACCCGGCGACGACACCGAGCGCTATCTCGAGTACTGGAACCTCGTCTTCATGGCAAACGAGCTTCATGCAGACGGCTCGATTACCGATCTGCCCAACCAGAACATCGACACGGGCCTCGGGCTCGAGCGGATGGCGCTGATCCAGCAGAGCGCCGACTCGGTCTTCGAGACGGACGGGTTCAAGCCGCTGATCTCGCTGGCCGAGGAGCTCTCGGGCCGAGCCTACGACTCGGACGGAAGGACAACGAGGGCGATGCGGATCCTCGCCGACCACTCGCGCGGAATGGTGAACCTCCTCGCCGACGGCGTGGTCCCCTCGAATGAGGACCGCGGCTACGTCCTTCGCAGAGTCATGCGCCGCGCGATCCAGCAGGGCGCTGCGATCGGCCTCGAGGCGCCCTACCTGGGCCGCTTCGCCGAGCGAGCGATCGAAATGCTGGGCGACGTCGTGCCGCAGCTTGCGACCGAGCGGGAGACCGTCCTTTCATGGGTCGTCGCCGAAGAGGAGAGCTTCGCGCGCACGCTCCATCGCGGCTCCGAGCTCCTCCGGCGCGTGATCGACGACGCGAAGTCGTCTGGCGCGAGCGAGATCGATGCCGAGGACGCGTTTCGCCTTCACGACACCTACGGCTTTCCGTTCGAGGTGACGCGCGAGCTCCTCTCCGAGGAAGGCCTCGAGGTCTCCGACGCAGGGTTTGAGGAGCACATGACGGCGCAGCGCGAGCGCGCTCGCAGGGGTCAGCGAGAAGACGCGGATGGCTCGGCTCGCGAGGGCGCTCTGGAGTTCGTCCGAGCCGCTCCGCTCACGGACTTCGTCGGCTTCGAGCGCCTCAGCGCCGAGACCAGCGTCGCCGCGGCCGACGGCCCGCTCGTCAAGCTCGAGGAGAGCCCGTTCTACCCGGAGGGCGGTGGCCAGGTCTCGGACACCGGCGTGCTTATGTGGGAGGGCGGCGAGTTGCCGGTCGCGGACGTGATCCGGGCAGGCGACGACCAGGCGCTGGTTCTCGCGAGCCTTGGCGGCCCCGGACCCGGAGCGGAGGAGCCGACAGGCCCTGTCATTGAGGCCGGGGTGAGAGTCGAGGCGCGGGTAGACCACGACACGCGCCACCGCACCATGCGAAATCACACCGCCACGCATCTCCTCCACGCGGCGCTTCGCGAGCGCCTTGGCACTCACGTCCGCCAAGCGGGCTCGGCGGTGCGCCCCGACAAGCTGCGATTTGACTTCACCCACGGCCAGCCGCTCTCCGCGGCGGAGGTGCGAGAGGTGGAAGACACCGTCAACGAGTGGGTCAAGGCGAGCTACCCAGTCCGCGCGATGGAGATGGAGCGAACCGAGGCCGAGGCGCTCGGCGCGATGGCGCTCTTCGGCGAGAAGTACGGCGACTGGGTGCGCATGGTCGAAATCGAGGGGGTTTCGCGCGAGCTCTGCGGCGGCACGCATGTCGCTTCGAGCGCCGAGTGCGGCATCTTCGCGATCGTCCAGGAGACATCGAGCGCGGCAAACGTGCGGAGAATCGAAGCGCTGACAGGCCCCGCCGCGATCGACTGGTTCAGGGAGCGCAGCCTCGCCCTCGAGCGCGCCGGCGCCCTGCTCGGCTCGGCGCAGGATCCGGTCGCTGCCGCTGAGCGCGCAGCGGAGCGGCTTACCTCGCTTGAGAAGTCCGTGGCTCAGGCGGGGCGCGAGGCCGCCGGACAGGAAGCCGAGGCACTCGCCGCATCGGCCGAGGAGTTTGCCGGAGTGCGGGTGGTCGTTGCGGAGAGCGCGGTGCCCGACCCAAAGGCGTTGGTGGAGCTCGGCAATCGCGTGCGCGACAAGCTGGGCGAAGCCGTCGTCGTGCTCGGAGCCCCTGGCGACGAAGGCAAGGTCTCGCTGGTGGCAACTGCGTCCTCCGGCGCTATTTCGCGTGGCGTCTCCGCGGCGGCGATCGTCCGCGAGGCCGCTCCGGTAGTAGGAGGTGGGGGCGGGGGCCGCGACGACTCGGCCCAGGCGGGAGGGCGCGAGCCCGACAAGCTGCCACGAAGCTCTCGACGCGGCCCGGGCGGCGATCCGCTCGGCGCTCGGCGTCTGACCGCTGGAGGCGGCGTGCGAATTCTGGCTTTAGATCACGGCGAGGCCCGCGTGGGCGCCGCCGCATGTGACCCGACCGAGACGATCGCCACGCCCGCAGGGGTACTCGGACCTGATCCGGCGGAGGTTGCGCCACTGGCAACATCACTTGGGGCGGAGATGGTCGTGGTCGGGCTGCCGTTGACCCTGTCTGGCGAGGAGGGGGGCCAGGCCAAAAGCGCCCGTGAGTACGCGTCCGCACTCGAGGCGCTCCTCGACGTGCCCGTGGCGACTTACGACGAGCGCCTCACGACGCGCATGGCGGATTCAAGCGCGCGGTCCGGGGCCGAGGCAGCCCCTGACGCACTTGCGGCGGCCCATCTGCTTGAGTCATACCTACAGCGCCGGGCGGGACCGGCGGCTGACCAAGCAGATGAGTGACTGGCAGGATCCATTCGCGGAAGATGCCGCAGCGCGTGAGCGCGCGGCGCGCCGCGCCGATCGCGAGCGCAGGCGCCGCGAGCAGGAGGCGCGCGAGTCGCTCGGTGAGCGGGTGCGCGAGGAGCTTGGCGGCGAGGCGGTGGCCGCTGAGCCGCGCGAGCGCGTGCAGCCGCCTGAGGAAGTCGACCCGCCGGCGACGCAAGCGCCGGTCCCGCCAAGGGAGGTCGCTGAGCCTGTGGCTCAAGTACCGCAAACGCCCACGGAGCCCGCCCAGCCACCGCCATCGCAGCCGCCTCCTCGCCGGACCTCGACGGACGCCGTTCACCGCCGGCGGATGGTTGCCCTCATTGGCTTGGGAGCGCTGATCGTCATCGTCGCGGTCCTCGGCACGGTCATCAGCCGGGGAGGCGACGACGACGCCGCGACCGGTGCGGCGCCTCAGGCCAAGAAGACGATCGAGTTCGTCGTGCCCGAGGGATACGACCGCAACCAGATTGCCGAGCTGGCCAAGAAAGAGGGCTTGAAGGGCGACTACCTCAAGGCGACCGAGTCCGTCAAGGGGTTCGACCTCGCCAAGTACGGAGCGGAGGGCGCCGAGAACCTCGAGGGCTTCCTGTTTCCTGCCACGTACGAGCTATTCAAGAACGCGAGCGTCGAGGACCTGGTGGCGAAGCAGCTCGAAGCGTTCGAGGCAAACGCCGCCGAGGTGGATCTCGAGGGCGCGAAGGAGCGCGGCTACACGCCATACGAGGTGGTGAACGTCGCCGCGATGGTCGAGCGCGAGATCGCCGTGCCCGAGGAACGAAAGCTGGCCGCCGGTGTCATCTACAACCGGCTCGACGACGGCTCGCCGCTCGGGATCGACGCGACGATCCGCTTCGAGGACCAGAACTACTCGGATCAGCTCGTGCTCTCGCGGCTCGAGGAGGACACGCCGTACAACACGCGACTCAACGCCGGCCTCCCGCCAGGCCCGATCGGCAACCCGGGCCTGGCGTCGCTTGAAGCGGCGGCGAGCCCGGCCGAGACGGACTTCTTCTACTTCGTCGTCAAGCCAGGCTCGTGCAACGAGCACACGTTCGTCGAAACCGAGGCAGAGTTCGCAGCCGCCGAAGCCGAGTACCAAGCGGCGCTCCAAGCCGAAGGCGGCTCCCCGACGGAGTGCTGAGCGCTCCCCTGCATTGCCATTCCAGGGCTTCCGTCCCCGCTGACCACGCCTGAAGTGATCACGTAGCCTCAATCGCATGCCGCGGCTCGCAGTGCTTGGACAGCCCATCTCGCACTCGCGATCGCCTGCGATGCACAATGCCGCGCTCGCCGAGATGGGGCTTGCTGGTGAGTGGACCTACGAGGCGATCGAGGTGTCGCCAGACGGCTTCGAAGCGCTCGTCCACGCCCTGCCCGGCGACGGCTTCGCGGGCGTGAACGTGACGGTTCCGCACAAGCTCCGGGCGCTGGACGTCGCGGACAGCGCCTCGGAGGCCGCGCGCGGGATCGGCGCCGCCAATACGCTCACCTTCACCGAGGACGGCATTCACGCGGAGAACACGGATGCGAAGGCCATCGTCACGGCGCTGCCGAGCCGCCCCTCCGGCAAGAAGGCGCTGGTGCTGGGAGCGGGGGGCTCGGCGCGAGCGGCGGTCTGGGGCCTACGCGAGGCTGGAGCGCGTGTGAACGTGTGGAATCGCACGAGCGAGAAGGCCGAAGCGCTGGCTGCCGAGCTCGAGGTGGGTCTGGATACCGAGGCGCCGCAGATCCTCGTTAACGCCACCACCGTCGGCCTCGACACGGCAAATGGGGGGAAGCCCCTAAGTGGCTCGGGAGCGCCTGATCTCAAGGCTCTTCCCGTCTTGACCGATGGTCTTCAAGCAGAGGTGGTGATGGACTTGGTCTATGGATCACGCGAAACCGAGCTGATCGCGGCTGCGAAGGCGGCAGGCGCGTCCGTGGTCGACGGTCTCGAGGTCCTGGTCCTTCAGGGCGCAGCATCACTTCGTGTGTGGACTGGCACCGATCCGCCCCTCGACGTCATGCGCCGTGCCGCCCGGGGGGCCTTGTGAGCGAGCGCCCGGACTACCTGAAGCCTGTGCCCAATCCGACGGGAGCGGCGGCCGCGGCCCGCCAGCCCGACCCTGTCCCGGCTGGCGAACCTGACCCGAGTGGGCTGACGCCGCCTCTGGGGAAGGGTCATTCGGGCATGTCCCTCGCCGACGTCCTGGTCGAGCTCGGCTTCGTCGAGCGGGATCGCGCGCACCTTGCCGTGGAGGAATCGCGCAGCGCGGGCCGTACGCCAGAGTCCCTCCTCCTCGAGCAAAGGGTGATTGACCCGAATCAGCTCTCGCGTGCGGTCGCTGAGCGCTACAGCCTCCCTCACCTCGACTTGAACGCCTATCAGGTCGACATGGGCGCGTCGAGCCTGATCTCGCCCGCCGCCGCCCGCCGCTACAACGCGGTACCCGTCGGTTTCTTGCCCGACGACACCGTGCTTCTCGCCATGTCCGACCCGTCCGACGTCATCGCGATCGACGACGTCCAGATGATCACGGGCTCGATCTGTCGTGCCGCGGTGGCTGCGCCTGAGGACATCGACGCTTTGATCCGCCGCCTCTCCACGCTCGACTCGGCCGTGAGCGAGGCGGTGGGGGAAGAGGAGGACACTGACGGCGGCGACGAAGTCACTGAGCTGCGCGAATCTGCTGAAGACGCGCCAGTCATCAAGCTCGTCTACTCAATCCTGGGCCAGGCTACGAACGACGGCGCCTCGGACGTCCACTTCGAGCCGCTGGGGGGCGAGATGCGGGTCCGCTTTCGGGTCGACGGGGTGCTGGTCGAGGCCGCGAAGGTGCCGAAGCGGATGGTCGCGGGCGTCATCTCGCGGGTCAAGATCATGAGCGACATGGACATCGCCGAGAAAAGGGTCCCGCAGGACGGCCGCGTTTCGCTGCACGTCGAAGGCCGCAAAGTGGACCTGCGCATCACCACCCTTCCCACCTCCCGCGGTGAGGGCGCCACGATCCGCATCCTCGATACGGACCAGGCGATGCGGACCCTCGACGATCTTGGCATGGACGGCGAAGGGCGGGTCCGCTACGAGACCGCCTACCAAAAGCCGTACGGTGCGATCCTGGTGACCGGCCCGACCGGCTCGGGCAAGTCCACCTCGCTTTACGCGACCTTGAACGAGATCAACTCGATCGAGCGGAAGATCATCACGATCGAAGACCCCGTCGAATACCGCCTGGAAGGCATCAACCAGATGGGCGTGAACCGCCGCGCCGGCCTCACCTTCGCCACCGGGCTCCGATCGATGCTTCGTGCCGACCCCGATGTGATCATGGTCGGCGAGATCCGCGACGGGGAGACCGCGCGCATAGCCGTCGAGGCGGCGCTCACCGGCCACCTCGTCCTCTCCACGCTGCATACGAACGACGCTCCAGGCGCGATCGTGCGCCTGCAGAAGATGGGGATCGAATCCTTCCTGACCGCCTCGGCTGTGGACTGCGTGGTCGCCCAGCGGTTGGCGCGAAAGCTTTGCGACCAGTGCAAACGGCCTACCGTCATCCCGCAAAGGGCACTGGTCGAGGCTGGTTACGAGGTCGACGGAGCCCTCGACGCATTCGATGCCGTCGGCTGTGCACGCTGTGGCGGCTCCGGCTACCGTGGTCGGATCGGCCTCTACTCGGTGATGGTGATGAGCGAGGCGCTGAAGGAGATGACCGTCGCTGGGGCTTCGGAGGCAGATCTGACGTCGGTGGCTCGCGAGGAGGGGATGCATCACGCTGACCGAGGACGGCCTGCGCAAGGTCATGGCTGGAACGACTTCGATCGAAGAGGTCGCGCGCGTCGCCCGATAATCGCCTGTTCTCCTCTCAAGGTGGAGCCTCAGCCCGCCGAAAGAGAGAGGGATGAGCATCGACTTTGCAGCGGTCCTCACCCGGATGGTCGAGGTGCGCGCCTCAGACGTCCATCTTTCGCCCGGCTTCGCGCCGGCGGTCCGCGTGCGCGGGAAGATCGCCCCGATCGATGACTATCCGCTCCTGACCCCGCAGGACACGCGTGAGATCGTCTATTCGATCCTGAACGACTCGCAGCGAAAGCAGTTCGAGAACAACCTGCAGCTCGACCTCGCCTACGCGATCCCGAACGTGGCGCGCTTCCGCGTCAATGCCTTCTTTCAGCGCGGCGCGATCTCGGCGGCCTTTCGCCACATCCCCGAGAAGATCGAGTCGCTCGACTCGCTGGGGCTGCCGCAGGTGCTCGAGGAGTTCTGCCGCAAGCCTCGCGGCTTCGTCCTCGTCACAGGGCCGACCGGCTCAGGCAAGTCGACCTCGCTCGCATCGATGATCGACCTCATCAACTCAGAGCGAGAGGAGCACATCCTCACGATCGAAGACCCAATCGAGTTCCTCCACAAGCACAAGAAGTGCATCGTGAACCAGCGCGAGGTGGGCTCGGACGCGATCGACTTCTCGAGCGCGCTCAAGTCGGCGCTTCGCGAAGACCCCGACGTGATCCTCGTCGGCGAGATGCGCGACCTCGAGACGATCTCGACCGCCCTGACCGCGGCCGAGACCGGCCACCTCGTCTTCGCCACTCTTCACACGCAGTCGACCGCTCAGACGGTCGATCGCATCATCGACGTCTTCCCGCCTCACCAGCAGCAGCAGGTGCGGATGCAGCTCTCGATCGCCCTCCAGGGCATTGTGACCCAGCAGCTCCTGCCGACCGCGGACGGCTCCGGGCGCGTCTGCGCGACTGAGGTCCTCGTGCCGAGCCCCGCCGTCCGCAACCTTATCCGCGAGGGAAAAACGCACCAGATCTATTCGGCGATCCAGACGTCCGGCTCGGTCGGAATGCAGACGATGGACGCTCACCTTGCACAACTCGTCCGCCAGGGCAAGATCACGTCGCAGATGGCGATGGCGCGAGCGTCGGTTCCCGAGGAGCTCAAGCGCATTCTCGGGCCGACGCCCGGCATGAACGGGCAGCACCGCGACGGGTCAGCCGCAGATCATCAGTTCTCCGCCCGTCGGCTCGGGCGTCTAGCTCCATGGCGAGCTTCGTCTTCAGGGCAGTTGACCTCGCGGGAGTTCCTTCCCGCGGCGAGGTCGAAGCGACGACGAAGGCGGCTGTCAGCGAGCAGCTCCGCCAGCGCGGGCTGATCGTCCTGGACGTAACCGAGACGCGCGAGGCGTTCAAGCTCGAGTCGGTCTTCCAGCGTTTCAAGAGCGTCAAGGCGCGGCCGCTGGCGATCTTCTCACGCCAGTTCGCGACGCTGATCGCATCGGGTATGCCGATGCTCCGCTCGCTCTACACCCTCGAAGATCAAACCGACGACGAGATGCTGACCAAGGCGATCGTCGCTCTGCGCCAGGACGTCGAGGCGGGAAGTTCCGTCGCACAGGCGATGGAATCCCAGTCCGGCGTGTTCGATCCGCTCTACCGCTCGATGGTGCAGGCGGGTGAGGGATCGGGGCGCCTCGAGGAGGCGCTCGACCGGGTCGCGAACCAGCTCGAGCGCCTCGACGCCCTTCGCCGGCAGGTGCGCTCGGCGATGATGTACCCCTCGGCCGTCCTGGTCATTGCAGTCCTGGTGATGGCCGCTGTCTGCGCGTTCGTCGTTCCCGTCTTCACCAACGTCTTCATCGAGATTGCCGAGGACACGCCAGGGGTCTCTTCCCAGCTGCCGCTACCGACCAGAATCGTGGTCGCCATCTCGGACTTCATAACTGGGTCCTGGTACATCCTGATCGGGATGATCGCCGCGATCGTCTATGCCTTCAGCCGGTGGAAGTCATCTGAGAAAGGACGCCATCAGTGGGATCGGATGAAGCTCGGCTTCCCAGCGCATATCGGTGACATCGTCCACAAGGTCGCGCTCGCTCGCTGGTCCCGGACCTTCGCGGGGACGATCTCCTCGGGCGTACCGATGCTCCAGGCGATCAAGATCGCAGGCCAGACCGCGGGCAATGCCGTGATCGAGAGCGCCATGGATGACGTCTACGCCTCGGTCAAGGCAGGCGGTTCGATCGCCAAGCCGCTTCAGGAGAACGACGCATTCCCGGCGATGGTCTCTCACATGGTGGCCGTCGGCGAGGACTCCGGGCAGCTCGAGACGATGCTCGAGAAGGTCGCGGACTTCTATGAGACCGAGGTCGATGCCAAGGTGAAAGCGTTGACCTCCCTGATCGAGCCCGTGATGATCGTGATGGTCGGCGGCGGAGTCGGGTTCATCGTGATCGCGATGTACCTGCCGATCTTCTCGATGTACGACAACATCCGGTAGACGTTTTCGCCGCAGGTCAGCGGGCAATATCGGTACATGCGTGGAGGCGAAGCGTGGGTAGGGCTAAGCTCAGCCGCGATGGATGAGGCCGATCACCAAGCGGGAACCCAGGGGTCCGAGAATGGCGACTCAGCCGTGAGCGAGGAGGAGCGGGACCACCGAGCGACCGAAGGCCCGCAGAGGGGTTCTGATCCCGAGCCGGATCCCGGGCAGGACCCAGGCCCGATGGGCAACCCGGCCGAGGACGAAGAAGCGCTCCGCCACCAGCAGGAAGACTCGAGCGGGAGCGGCGCCTGAACGGTCACGGCGGGCTTCGCTAGGACGTCAGCCTTGCCTCGCACCAGAAAATCCGACCCTTCGGGTCCCGGCTATCGCCGCATCGGCCGCGGGAAGGGGTTCTCCTACTGCGACGAGGGCGGGGACACGATCACGGATGAGGCGACGCTCGAGCGGATCAAGGCGCTCGTCGTGCCGCCCGCTTGGAAGGACGTCTGGATCTGCGCCGACGATCGCGGGCACATCCAGGCGGTCGGGACGGATGCGGCGGGGAGACGCCAGTACCTGTATCACGATGATTGGCGCGCCCAGCGCGACCGTGAGAAGTTCAAGCGGCTGCCCGAGTTCGCCAAACGCGTCGGTCCCGCGAGGGAGGCGCTCGAGAAGGACCTGAAGCTAAGAGGCCTCACGCGCGAGCGGGTGATGGCGTGCGCGGTTCGGCTTCTCGACATAGGTCTATTTCGTGTCGGGGGCGAGGACTACGCCGAAGAGAACGAGAGCTACGGGCTTGCGACGATCCAAAAGCAGCACGTAAGGGTGCGAAAGAACTCAATCCGCTTCGAGTACGCGGCCAAGAGCGGCCTCGCCCGCGAACTGACGGTCGAAGACGCGCTGGTGGTGCCAACTGTTGTCGCGCTCAAGCGCAGGCGCGGCAAGCCGACCGACGAGCTCTTGGCGTACCGCAAGGGGCGAGGTGGATGGAGCGACGTTTCCTCGTCAGACATCAACGAGTGGGTCAAGGACCTGATGGGGGAGGAATACTCCGCCAAGGACTTCAGGACGTGGAACGGCACCGTTCTTGCAGCGATGGGGCTTGCCGCGCGCGTAGGCGAAGAGGATCGCGACGCAGCGGTCGTAGAAGTGGTCAAGGAGGTGGCGCAGACGCTCGGCAACACGCCCGCCGTGGCGCGCTCGTCCTACATCGATCCGCGGGTGATCTCGCTGTTCGAGCGCGGGAAGACGATCAGGGCGGCGACAGACCGCTTGGCCGCCGCGGGAGGCTCGAATGACTTCGCCGACCGGGAGGGAATCGAGAAAGCAGTCGCGAAGCTGATCTCATAGTGCGCGCAGGGACAGCTGGCTAGCGCGGCTGATCCTGCGCCGGCGGTTCCGCCACCTCGATCCGCGCGATCTCGCGGCCGGTGTCAAGGAAGCGCACGCGATACGTCCCTGCATTGCGCAGGATGACGTCGAAGAAGGCCGGCTGTGCCGCGCCGATGTCCTCGGTGGCGCCGATGCCAGCGAGCTCGACCGTTCCGGGCGTGCGGGATGTGACCCGGAGCTGCAGCTGGTCCCCGACCCTTGCCCGGATCGTGGGCGCCTGTTCGCGTGAGGTGTCTACCTGCTGTTCGATGAGCCGAGGCATGTTCCCTGCGGCAGCGCCAGGCAGCGTTGCAGGATCCGGGTTTTCGGCGTCGGTGGTCGAGCTCTCGCTCGACGTAGTGGTGGAAACGGACTTCTCGGTCCGCTGAACGGGCGCGAGCGCCGCGGCCAGGGACGAGAGGAACAGGAGGACCAGGAGGATCGCGATCAGCCGTCGGGCCGCCAAGACTTCACAAACCTTCCGCGAAGCGGCTAGGGGTCATCCCCCAACTTGGACGGATGTACACCCCACCAAAGCTAAAGCCTTCCTGAGGTATTCCCGATAGGAGGGTTGATGATTGCCAGTGCCTCGGTGTCAAGGGCAAACTCGCTGCGAGGCGAGGACGCAAAGCTACGGATCTCTCTGCGAGGAGATGGCCGAGCTACCACCGGGTCCTGTGAGACTTCCGATGGCCTCATGGCTGACGGGGCTCTGGCGCAAACGCTAGTAACCCAAGGAGGGTAACTAATGGTCCAGAAGTTCCGTGAACGGAGCAACGGCGAGGGCGGTTTCACGCTCGTCGAGCTCCTCGTAGTCATGTTGATCCTCGGCCTCCTGGCCGCGATCGCGATCCCGTCCTTCTTCAACCAGAGGGACAAGGCCAAGGACGCCGATGCCAAGGCAGCCACTCGTACGGCCCAGACCGCGATGGAGTCGCTGGCGACCGACCACCCGGACGGTTCCTACCTCATGTCGGACGACGACACGACGCCCACCGCGGCGGACCTGGTCGCCATCGAGGAGACCCTCGGTGAGGTCGAGGACGACCTCACGATCACCAGCACCGCGGATGACTACACGGTGGCTGTTGAGTCCGAGACCACCAACGTCTTCACGATTGATCGTGAAGCGGACGGCACCGTGACGTACCCGTGCGAGACGCCGGAGAACGCTGGTTGCCCGGCGAGCGGTTTCTGGGCTGAGTAACAGCCACAGAGAGAGCCAGATCCTGTCCGCGCGACGGTCAGGGTAAGGACGACAAGGGCGGCCCCCGGGAGGGCCGCCCTTCGTCGTTCATGGCGCGAATCCAGGCAGGGCCCAACCGCCCTGGCGTCGAAGGGAGCATCCGTGGCAGCGATAGCAGCAGCCCTATTCGTCGTAGGCGCGGTTCTCGGCAGCTTCGCGACCGCGCTTGCCCACCGGCTGCCTCGCAACGAGAACTGGATCTCCGAGCGGTCGAAATGCCCCAGCTGCGGAGAGTTGATCGGCGCGCGCGACAACATCCCGATTGCCTCCTGGTTCATCCTCCGTGGCCGCTGTCGCAACTGCGGAGAGCCGATCTCCCCCCGCTACGTCTTGGCCGAGCTCGTCCTGGCCGGACTCTTCGCGGCCACCTACCTGATCGTGGGAGACGACGAGATCGGCGAGCTCCTCCTCGGGCTCGTCCTGTGTTTCGTCCTGCTCGTGATCACCCTCACCGACCTCGACCTGCGGATCATCCCGAACAAAATCGTCCTTGCCGGCTCGATTGCGGCGCTCGGCATCGCCGCGGCCACAATGCCCGAGACGCTAGACACGCGCATGATCTCGGCAGCGATCGCCGGAGGCTTGATGTTCCTGCTCGCCTTCGCCTATCCCCGGGGGATGGGCATGGGTGACGCGAAGCTGGTCGGGATGATGGCTCTCTTCATCGGGCGTGCCATCGCGCCCGCGGTGCTGATCGGATTCTTCCTGGGAGCGCTCGTTGGCGTAGTCATGATCGCCCGCCAGGGTGCTCAGGCGAGGAAGTCCAAGATCCCGTTCGGGCCCTTCCTCGCTGTGGGCGGGATCATCGGCCTCTGGGTCGGAGAGGACATCGTCCAGTGGTATCTGGACGAGTTCTTCCCCTCCGACTCCTAACCCTCAAGGAATCGCGCCTGAGCGCCGATTGAGTAGGCAGGGGATAGCCCCTGACCCGACTCATGGCCCTGATCAAGACCCACAAGTCAAAGTCCGTTGTCGGCCTCGACATCGAGACCGGAAGCATCGCTGCCACAGAGGTGAGTGTCAACGGCACGACCGAGGTCGTGGGCGGTGGCGTCATTGCCCTCGGCTCGGGCATCTTTCGCGAGGGCGAAGTTGCCGACGCGGCTGCGCTCGGGCAGGCGATCAAGGAGTTGTTCGCCCGCGAAAAGCTGTCTCGCGAGGTGCGGGTAGGAATCGCGAACCAGCGCGTCGCAGTTCGCTCGATGCGGCTGCCGGCGATCGACAACCGCGACGAGCTCGAGACGGCGATCCGCTTCCAGGCCCAAGACCACATTCCGATGCCGCTCGACCAGTCCGTCCTGGACTGGCAGGTCGTCGGTCACTCCACCGATGAGACGGGTGAGCGCAAGGTCGAGGTGGTCGCGGTGGCCGCTCGCCGCGACATGATCAGCCAGGTGCTCGAGGCGCTGTCGATCGCGGGCGTCAGGCCCGTCGGGATCGATCATTCCGCGTTCGGCATGATCCGCGCCCTGGCGCGCGAGGTCGGCTCTCCAGTCGGACCGGGCCAGTTCGTGACCGCGCCTTCCTACGAGGAGCGGGTTGCCGCCCATGCCGGCGGCGCGACCGGGGTGGCCGTCGCCGAGAACCACGCGCCCGCGAAGCTCTTTTGCTATCTCGGCGATGTCACGAACCTCGCCGTAGCCCGCGGCGACTGTTGCCTGTTCACCAGGATCGCTTCATTCGGGATCGAAGGCATCGCCCAAAAGCTCGCCGAGCGGCGCAGGCTTACGGTCGAACACTCACGCCAGTGGCTGACCCACGTCGGGCTGGAGCAGCCGGCCGAGGTGATCGAGGGCGACGCAGAGCACGTGAGCGCGGCACGAGAATGCCTCGCGGACGGCGCCGCAAGGCTGGCGGACGAGCTTCGCGTCTCCGTGGATTACTACTCGGCCCAGGAAGGCGCGGTGCCGGTGGAGGGCGTAGTCGTCTGCGGGCCGGGCACCGGCGTTCCGGGGCTCGTGGAGCGCCTTCAGCGCTCGCTGGGGTACGCGTTCAGCGTCGCGAGGCCCAGCGCGCTCGCGCACCTCGACGAGGCGTCCGCTGTGCGCCAGACCCTTTCGTTCGGCCTGGCCCTGGAGCAGTAGACGATGCGTCCGGTCAACCTGATTCCGCCCGAGGACCGCCGCGGCGACAAGGCGCCACTTCGAAGCGGGCCGCTTTCCTACATCGTGGTCGGAGCCCTTGGCGTTGTCCTCCTCGGGGTGTATCTGATGGTCTCCGCGTCCAACGGAATCGCCGAGAAGGAGGGTCAGGTCGCTCAGCTCGAGGCCGATCTCGAGTTCGCGACCTCCGAGGCGCAGCGCCTTTCGCCCTTCGCTGAGTTTGCGACGCTTCGCCTTCAGCGCGAGTCCACGATCGCGAGCCTCGCTCAGAGCCGGTTCGACTGGGAGCGCGTGATGCGCGAGCTCGCCTTGATCATCCCCGAGGACGTCACGCTCACGAACCTCAACGGATCCGCTTATGCGAATGCCGAAGGCAGCTGCCGCGACCGAGCCGATCGCTGCGCCCAACCTTGCCATCTCCGGCTGCGCAGCCTCGCACGAGGCGGTAGCCAGGTTCGTGGCGGCGCTCGAGGACATCGACGGCGTCACCCGGGTAGGACTCAGCCGGACGGAGGCCCCCGCGGTTGATCCCGCCGCTGGCAGCCAGAATGACTCAGCGGTTTGCGGTAGCGCAAACACGTTCGATCTGACGGTGGCGTTCGACAACGCGACCGTGAGCGCCGAAGCGGCCGAGGCCGCCACGGCGTCGGAAGCGACCCCTGTCAGCGGGGCCGAAACGGTTTCGCCGGATCAAACGGCGCAGAGCTCCGCCGCTGAGCAGACCGAAAAGGCGAAGGAGGCGACGAACATCGTGCCCGGGGTGGTGGCGCCGTGAAGGCCTCCGATCGCGGCATCTTGGTGGGCCTCCTGGTTGCGGGCGCTTTCGCTGCCTTCTGGTTCCTGATGCTCGCTCCCAAGCGCCAGGAAGCGACGGAGTTGGGCGACAAGATTGCTCAGCTCGAAAGCGACGTTGCCGCCCAGGAGCAGATCGTCGCGGCTGGCCGCCAGGCACAAGCGGATTACCAGCAGAACTTCTCGTCACTGGTCACACTCGGGAAGGCCGCGCCTGCAGACGGTGACACACCTTCGATGATCGAGCAGATCGTTTCGATCTCCGACCGGTCGCAGGCGACCTTTGGCGCTCTCAAGCTGGGCAGTGCCCCGGAAGAGCCTGAGGCGGCCGCCGCGCAGACCACCATCGACGGGGCGGAGGAGCCGGAAGAACCTGCCGAGGCCGCCCCCGCCGAGGCCACCCCCGCCGAAGCGACTCCCGTCGTGCCCACCGAGGCTTCCGCCTCGTCGCTTCCGCTGGGGGCGACCGTCGGGTCGGCGGGTCTCGGCCGTCTCGCCTACGACCTCAGCTTCCAGGGTGACTTTTTCCAGATCGCCGACCTCTTCGAGGGCATCGACGACATGATCGCTTCGAAGGCCACACGCGTGGACGTCGGCGGCCGGTTGATCACGATCAACGGCTTCGCGATGACTAAGGAAGATGTGGACGAGCCGCTTGACGTCCAGCTCTCGATCTCTTCCTATGTCCTGCCCGAGTCGCAGGGCCTGACCGCCGGGGCCACGGCGACGGCACCCCCGGCGAGCGTGCCCGCGGCCGCGACCGTCGAGGAGACGCCATGAAGCTGCCCGAGCTCCCAAAGCGGAAGGCCCAGGCGCCACCCACCGGTGCCTCCAAGGTGAAACCGCCGGCGTTCCTCGAGGACCTCTACAAGGACATGCGCGACCGACGCCTGATCATTCCGGCCGTTGCGCTCCTCGTGGCGATCGTGGCTTTGCCGGCGCTTCTCTCCCAGTCGGCGGACTCGACCGTGACGCCGCGCACCGCGGTCGAGGATCCGGCGGTCGTGGCGGTCGAGCCCGCAGTCCTTGCGGTCCAGGAGGCCGGCGTTCGCGACTTCCGCGAGCGGCTCGACTCGCTCCAGCGAAAGAACCCCTTCGGCGGACGCTTCGATCCCGAAGCCGGTGAAGGATTCCGCCGTTTCGGGTGAGCTTGTAGAGCCGGTGGAGAGCGGCGGCGTTAGCGCTGCAGGCGGAGTCGCCGGAGGCGTCCCCCCTGGTCCTGTCGTTACTCCGGCCGCGCCAGCCGATCCGGTGCCAAGCGACCCGACACCCCCGGTCGAACCCCCCGAGCCCGTCATCCTCGTGCCGCAAATCGACGTCGTGGTCGGCGTGGCCGACAAGGATCGACGACAGACGGTCGAGAATGTGAAAATCGGTGACCTTCTGCCGTCCCGGCAGCTACCGGTCGCCATGTACCTCGGCAATACCGACGACTCGAATTACGCCGAGTTCCTAGTATCCCGCGACGTCGAGAAGGTCAGCGGTGACGGTAAGTGCAAGCCGGCCGCGGACGACTGCGAGTTCCTAAGGCTCGGGCGGGACGAAACGGCCTACCTCAACTTCGCCGACGGTAATCGTTATGTGCTCAGGGTGAAGCGGATCTATTTCGCCAAGGTCAGCAAGGAGCGAAGCAAGCAGAACGGGCAGGAATGAGCTGGACGCTTGGCGGAGCGAGGGCTTCGGGGGTCAAGCGCAGCCCATAGTTAGCCGATGTATTGGTGTATGGCCCTCTACGGCGCAAAGAAGGCCTGGGCAGGCGGAGAAGCCGGATTCGCCGTCCCCACGGTCCTTTTCATGATCCTCGGCGCGTTTTCGGTCGCCATGATTGCGGCGGTCGTCTCCGTGAGCGCCCAGAGGGGCACCGTCCGTGACGCCGACTCCAAGACCGCGCTTGCGGTCGCGGAGGCTGGGGTCGAGCGAGGCGATGCTCCGCTATAACCGCGTTCCGACGACGTCGGCAACGAAATGTGTCGTTTCGTCCCAAGGCAGCCTGTTTCTCGCCGCTCCAACGAATGGGGCCTGGTGCGCGCCGGTATCCGGGTCGACGACGCAGGGAACGTACAAGTATTCGGTCGCTCCTTCGGCGGGACACATCGAGATCGTCTCGGTGGGAGAGTCGGGCGGAGTGACGAGGCGGATCCAGGTCAGCGCAGACTCCGTGTCAGGGCAGGGAATCTTCTCAAGCTCGACCGTCAAGTCACGCGACTCCATCTCGCTCGACTCGAATGCCGAGATTCGCGCAAATGCCGCAACCAACGGCGACATGAGCCTGAGCAGCAACGCGAAGCTCTGTGGCTCTGGGTCGGTCGGGGTCGGCCGGGGGCTCACGCTCACCTCGAACGCCAAGCACTACGCCAACCCCTCGTGCACCGGTACCGGGACCGTGACGAACCAGCCGCTCACCCTGCCGACCGTGAACCCGGGCGACTCCTGGCTAGTGAACGACAACGGCCGCTTCTTCTCCCAGGATCTGAGGACCGGCGGCAACAAGGTCTCCTGGCAGCCGAGTACGCGCACGCTCAGCCTCAGCTCGAACTCTTCGCTGACGCTTGGTGGCTCGATCTACAGCGTCTGCACCCTCAACATGTCGAGCAACACGGCCATCTATGTGGCGCCGGGCTCGCGAATCAGCATCTACTTCGACTCGCCCGAGCAATGCGGCCTGCCGGCAAATACCGTCCAGCTCAACCTCTCCTCCAACTCGAGGATCACCGCGACAGGGGGAGCGCCCGCCAACGTGGCGCTCCTCATGGTCGGCTCAGACACCATCCCGACGAGGATCCAGCTCAACTCGAACACTCAGGTGGCAGGCGCCTGTGAGCAGAACTTCGTGATCTATGCGCCGCGCACCGACGTCGATTTCGACTCCAACTCGACCTTCTGCGGCGCGATCGCCGCCAAGTCCATCCACATGGATTCGAACGCACGCCTATTCGTCGACAACAGCGCACAGAACTTCGTCCTGCCGAACGCGGCGCCCCACTACGAGGTCAGTGGCTTCGTTGAGTGTGGGAGCGCCGAGCAGAGCCCTCCGGACGCAGGATGCTGAGATGGCAAGGCTCTTGACGCATCGTCCGCGGCAGGGTCGCGAGGATCAGACGGATTCACGTTGCTCGAGCTGCTCATGGCGGCTAGCCGTCTCGCTCGTCGTCATCGGCGGCAGCGTGGGCGTGGTGACCGCGGGCCTGCGTAGCGAGCCACGGATCGCGGAGCGAACCGCAGACATCCAGGAAGCGCGCGTCGCGGTGGAGCGCCTCACTCGCGAGATGCGGCAGGGAAGCCTGGTCACCGCCGCGAGCGCGAATCAGCTCTCCGTCGTGACGAACGTGAACAGCCTGCCGTGCGGCGGTGCGACATCGGACGCGTCCCAGCCGTGCCTCGTCACCTATGCCTGCTCGGGCGGTCAGTGCACCAGGACCGAGGCCAATCCCGATGGCTCGGGCGCCACCGCCCCCGTCGTCGTCGTCAAGGGGATCTCGGCTGATCCGGTCTTTACCTACACGCCAAGCGCTGCCTCGCCCAACTACATCGGCGTCGCGCTCGAGTTTCCAGCCAACGCGGGCGACGACTCGATCACCTTGACGGATGGGGTGACGATGAGAAACGCGTCGGTGCCGCCGTCATGAACAAGCGACCACGCAAGGCAGCTGACTCCCAGCTTGGCTTCACGATGGTCGAGGTCGTCGTCGCGGCGCTGCTGCTCATGCTCGGGTCGCTCGCGATTCTCAGCGTGGTCGACGCTTCCACCCGGAACAACTACCGGGCCGAGCAGAGCCAGGTGGTCGTAAATCAGCTCCAGTCCGAGCTCGAGCGCATCAAGCAGTTGCCATTCACCGAAGTGGCGCTGACGACGGCGCCGACGAGCTCCACGGATCCGGACGATCCCGCGTGGCGCGTCAGCGGAGGCCAGTTCGCGCTTGAGCGGAACGGAACCGATCTGCGCCCACTGATTGTGAACGGCTCGGCCAAGGTCGGAGGTGGGACCGTAGCCGGTGGCACGATCTCGCCGAGTCCAACGCCGTTCACCAGCGGCGATGTGGCCGGCACCATTCGTCGGTACGTCGTCTGGGTCAACGACCCAAGATGCCCCGACGCCGCCTGCCCGGGGGCCCAGGACCTGAAGCGGATCATCGTCGCCGCCACCATCAACGAGACGGCCCCTGGCGGGGATCGCAGCCTACCAGGAGCTGCACACGGACATCGTCGATCCCGATGTGAACCCGGTCTTAGACACGCTCCCCGACCCTACGGGAGGCAGCGGGGATGACGACGGCGACGGGATCCCCAACGACGAGGACGACGACGACGATGGCGACGGAATTCCGGACCCTCCGGGGGAAGACGAGGAGGACGGATCGTTTGCGACCTTCTGGCTCACCGACACGCCCTGCGACAACACCTCCCGCCAGACCCTGACGGGACATCACGACACGCACAACACGCTCGGCACGTGCTCGACGGGGCTCAAGACGGGCGATACGCCGGGCGCGCCCGACCTGATGTTCACCGAGCAGGCTCCGCTAGAGCCGAACCTGCCGGCCGACCAGCAGCCCCTGTATGACTACTCGACCGATGTCGAACCCGAAGTCGGAGCCGCAAACGACCGAGGGCTGCAGATCCGCCACTCGGGACTACCTGGTTGCGTGTTCTCACCCAGCCTGGTCGACGGCGCGCCGAGCCAGAAGGTCCACAGGTGGCTCGCGCCTCCGGTCCCCGACGGGTTCGAGCTCCTGCTCGAGGGGAGAGCGACACTCAGCCTGTGGACCCGCACGTTGAACGGTGCCGAGCATCCGGGAACGATCTGCGTCTTCCTGTTCGCGCGCAAGCTCAACGTCCTCGGCCAGCCGATCGACGAGCCGATGGTCAACCAGGACATCACGGACGCGACCTGGTTTCCCCATGAGGAGGAGAGTTGGCCGCGCAACAACTGGACCGAGCTCAGCGTTCCGATGAACTTCGTCTACTCCGACGTGTCGCTCCTTCCTGGCGAGCGGCTCGGGCTGGCGATCAGCGTGGAGAGGGGCGGGACTAACCCCGGCGACGGCCTCGAGTTCATGTACGACCACCCCAGCTTCGACAGTCGTTTGCAGGTAAAGACGTCCTCCATCCTGCCTGCCTTCGAGTAAACCGGCACCTCGGGGGCGAATAGTCTCTGGGGAAGTGAGCGGGTTTCGCTTCACCACCGCAGGCGAATCGCACGGGCCAGGGCTCGTGGCGATCGTCGAGGGGCTGCCCGCGGGCCTTGAGCTCGACCGGGAGCGCATCGACCGCGACATGGCGCGCCGCCAGCTCGGCCACGGCCGCGGCGGGCGGATGAAGATCGAGCGTGACGCGGTGGAAGTCCGCTCGGGCATCAGGCACGGCAAGACGCTGGGCGCACCGATCGCGGTGCTCGTCGCCAACCGCGACTACCCGAACTGGGAGGAGCGCATGAACCCGTGGCCGGTCGAGGCCGAGGTGGAGGAGTCCCACCTTCCCCGCCCGGGCCACGCCGACCTCGCGGGGCTCCACAAGTACGGCTTTAAGGATGTGCGCAACGTGCTCGAGCGGGCCTCGGCTCGCGAAACCGCCGCACGCGTCGCGGCGGGCGCGCTCGCCAAGGAGTTCCTGCGCACCCTCGGCGTAGAGATCCGCAGCCACGTGCTCCAGGTCGCATCGGTCGTCGCCGAATCGGAGCGTGAGCTCGTCCTCGAGGATTTCGAGACCGTGGATGAGTCGCCGGTCCGCGTCCTCGATCCGGCGATCGAGCAAGCGATGGTCGAGGAGATCAACGTCTTGCGAAAGCGGAACGAGAGCCTGGGCGGCGTCTTCGAAGTACGCGCCTTCGGCCTCACGCCTGGCCTCGGCTCGTATGTGAGCTGGGAGGAGCGCCTCGACTCGCGCCTCGCTCAGGCCGTTGTCTCGATCCAAGCTGTAAAGGGAGTCGCGGTCGGTGAGGCTTGGGATGTCGCGGGGCTGCCCGGCTCGGAGTCCCATGATGAGATCTTCTGGTCCGAGGAGCGCGGGTGGTACCGCGAGACGAATCGTGCCGGCGGGGTCGAGGGGGGCATGACGAACGGCGAGACGCTGGTCGTAAAGGGCGCGATCAAGCCGATCTCGACCCTCACCAAGCCGCTTCGCTCTGTCGACACCGAAACCAAGCAGCCCGCCCAGGCGATGCGCGAGCGCACGGACTCGACGGTCGTTCCCGCCGCAGGCGTGGTCGGTGAGGCGATGGTTGCGCTGGTCCTCGCGCGTGCGTATCGCGAGAAGTTCGGCGGGGATCACATCTCCGATGTCCTCGCCGCCATCAAGGCGTACGAGGAGCGCATCGGATGGCGTCGCTAGGAGAGCCCGGCCCCAAACCTACGATCGCGTTCATCGGCTTCATGGGGGCCGGAAAGACGCGCGCGGCGAAGGGTGCCGCTGCGGTGCTCGGCGAGCGAGCAACGGATGTCGACGCCCAGATCGAGCAAGAGCTTGAGAAGCCGGTTGCCGACGTTTTCAGCTCCGAGGGCGAGGCGAGATTCCGCGAGGTCGAAGAGCGCCTGGCGCTCGAAGCGCTCGACGGCGGCGGCCTGGTTTCGCTCGGGGGTGGCGCCGTCGAGTCCGGCAGGGTCAGGGAAGCACTCGCGAGTTGCTTCACGGTCTGGTGCAGGATCACCGAGGACGCGGCTTGGAAGCGCTGCGAAGGCACCGAGCGTCCCCTCGCACAGGATCGCGACGCGTTCACGCGGCGCTTCGAGGCGCGCCAGCCGCTGTACGAATCGCTCGCGCAAGCGGTCCTCACCGACGGCGGCGAGCGCGTGGGGCGCCTGGCGGCGCCGTGGCTCCGTGCGGCGGCGGGATTGGAGGGGGCACGGCTCGCCTGGGCGAGCTCCACCTCCGGCGACTACCCGGCGATCGTCGCCGACGGGGCCCTTGGCCTGCTCGGCAACGAGGGCAAACGTCCCACACCACCCCCAATAGGGGGGCACGTGGGACGTTTGGGTCCTCGGCGGTGGTTTTGCGTCGCGGATTCCGGGGCGCTGGCTCATCAGCGTGCGCGCCTGCCGCGCGTCGAGGCGACGGTCGAAACCGGCGGCGGCGAATCCGCCAAGACGCTCGCCGAGGCTGAGCGGGTCCTGCGCGCACTCGCGCAGGCAGGGACGCGACGAGACGACGGGGTGCTCGCCTTCGGCGGCGGCGTCGTCGGAGACCTCGCAGGCTTTTGCGCCGCCGCCTATCAGCGCGGTGTACCGGTCGTCCAGGCGCCGACGACCCTGGTCGCACAGGTGGACTCCGCCTACGGCGGGAAGACCGGCGTCGATCTGCCCGAAGCGAAGAATTACGTGGGCGCCTACCACATGCCCGAGGCGGTGCTCGCGGAGCCCGGGGCGCTCGCGACGCTGCCGCCCGAAGAGCTGGCGGCGGGCTTTGCCGAGGTCGTGAAGACGGCGCTAATCGCCGGCGGCTCGCTGTGGGAGCGTGTGCGCATCGTCGAGCCCGCTGCAGATCTTCGCGAGGTCATCTTCGACTGCGCGCGGACGAAGATCGACGTGGTCGCCGAGGACGAGCGCGATGCCGGCCGCCGCCAGGTCTTGAACCTGGGTCATACGGTCGGGCACGCGATCGAAGCGGCGTCGGGGTACGGGCGCTATCGCCACGGCGAGGCAGTCGCCCTCGGCCTGCTCGCGGCGCTCCGGCTCTCCGGGGCAGACGACCTCAGGGATGAGGTGAGGGAAGTCCTCGGTCGCCATGGCCTGCCAGGTTCTCTCGACGGCGAGATTGAAACCGAAGCGATCATGGGTGCGCTCGCGCGCGACAAGAAAGCCGATGCCGAGGGCGTCGCGTTCGTCCTGCTCGAGCGGCCGGGCGCGCCGGTCATCGGCGAGCGCCTTGCCAGGGATAGGGTCCAGCAGGCCGTGGACGAGTTGAAGGCGCCGAGCTGATGCCCACTACCAGGAACCGCGTCGAAATCATGCACGGGGCGAACCTCGACATGCTTGCGCGCAGGGACCAAGAGCACTACGGCGGATTCAGCCTGCCCGAGCTCGAGGGCAAGATCGAGCGGTGGGCGCACGATGCCGGTCTCAACGCCCGCTTCTTCCAGACGAATCACGAGGGCGACTTCATCGAGCAGCTCCATCGCGTTCCCGAGACGGCCGACGCGGTGATCGTGAACGCGGGTTCGTGGACGCACTACAGCTGGGCCATTCGCGACGCGCTGGAGCTAGCCGCGGTCCCCGCTGTCGAGGTCCATATCTCCGACGTGATGGCACGGGAGGAGTGGCGTCATTTCTCCGTCTTCGAGGGGCTCGTGCTCGGCGCGATCTCGGGAAAGGGAGCAGAGGGGTACCGCGAGGCACTCGATCTGATCGCGGAGGAGCTCGGCGTTTGAGCGCCGAGGGGACGAGAGCCGACCGGCTCGCTGCTCTTGTCGCCGAAGCCGAGCTCGACGCCCTTCTGGTCGGCGACCTCGTTCGGCCCGGCGACTCCGGAGCGGACGCGATGGCAAACATCAGGTGGCTCACCGGGTTCACCGGCACCAGCGGCTTCGCGATCGTCGGCGAGGGCCGGCGTGAGTTCATCACCGACTTTCGCTACACCGAGCGGGCGCGCGCCGAGGTGTCCGCCGGCTTTGACCGGGCGACGCTCGAAGGGCGACTCGTGGCAGAGCTCGCCAAGCTCCTCCGGGGGAAGGTCGGCTTCGACGAGGACGCGACGAGCGTAGCTTCGCTTCGCAAGCTGACGGAGGCGCTTGGCGACGACGTCAGCCTCGTGCCGGCGACGGGCCTCGTCGAGAAGCTTCGCCGGCGAAAGGACGCGAGCGAGATCGAGGCGATCACCGAAGCTTCGCGGCTTGCGGATGAGGTCTTCGAATGGCTGGCCGAGCGGGGACTCGCGCGGAAGTCGGAGCGCGAAGTCGCTCAGGCAGCTGAGACGCGGCTCAGGCAGCTGGGTTCCGAGCCGGCCTTCCCGGTCATCGTGGGGGCGGGGGCGAACGGAGCCCTGCCGCATTCCGAGCCGGGTGATCGCGAGATTGGCCGGAGTGAGCTCGTCGTTGTCGACATGGGTGCGCGGCTGGACGGCTACTGCTCGGACGGGACGCGGACCTGGGCGACCGGCGACATCGACGACGAGGCCCATGAGGTGTATGAGCTTGTGCGCCGAGCTCAGGAGGCGAGCCTCGAGGCGATCAGGGCGGGCATGCGCGGCGCCGATGCCGACCGCGTCTCTCGCGAGCCAATCTCGGAGGCCGGCCTTGGGGATCTCTATGGCCACGGTCTCGGCCACGGCGTTGGTCTCGAAGTGCACGAAGCTCCTCGGCTTGGCAAATCGTCCGAGGACGTGCTCGAAGGGGGCGACGTCGTGACCGTCGAGCCCGGCGTTTACATGCCGGAGCGCTTCGGCGTGCGGATCGAGGATCTGGTCGTGGTCGAGGCCTCAGGGGTGCGGAATCTGAGTTCTACCTCCAAGGACCTTCGCATCGTCGGCTGACGCTCGGTTTCGTGCCTTGCGCACAACTTCATCGCCGATAGTCGTTTCGCGGGACTATGTGTCCCGCGATCTCACTCTCGGCGCTGAAGGGGCATCGAGGGCGGACCATCACCTGACGTGGCGCGCCGCGGCCGTCCCGCACCTAAACTCGCCTGATGGGGAAGAGTGCGCGCAGGGGATGCACGCTGGCGGGTGCCTTGGCCCTCGCTGTGGCGGCGCCCGCCGCCCAAGCCGACGTCCCGGCGACGTGCCCGGGGCCAGCCGACCCCGCGTTCGGCCCGGTCACGACGACCACGGGCTCTTTCAACGCCTCGCTCGAGCGGAGCTACGTGCAGATCCCGTTTGCGGTGCCGGCCGGCTCGACTGGCGTGCGGGTGCGCTACTGCTTCGACCAGCCCGATATTGCGCTGCCGAACGGGCTCAACAACAACACCCTCGACCTGTCGATCTACGAGCCGCTTCATCATGGGAACGCGGTCCACGGACCCGATGAGCTTCGCGGCTCGTCGGGCAGCGCTGTTCGCGACGTCACCGTTGCCGTGAACGGCTTTTCGAGCGAGGCGGCATACGAGGCGGCGCCGAAGGGATACGTCTCCGGACGCACGACGCGGGCGTACGAGCCCGGGCCAGTCCCCGAAGGCGAGTGGGTCGCAGAGCTCGCCCTCGCCGCGATCTCGAATTCGTCTGAGGGGAACCTGGACGATGAGGTGGACTTCAGGGTCGACGTTCAGACCACCTCGGCGGCGAGCTTCGCGGACGACCCCTACTCGCCGGTGGCTTACGACTCCTCGGCGGTCCGGCCCGAGCCGGGTTGGTACGCGGGCGACTTCCACGTCCATGGCGAGCACGAGCCCGGCAATGCGCTCATGCGCGAGACCTTCGACTACGCCTTCGGGCCGGTCTCGGAGGAAAGGGCGGGGCTCGACTTCGTTCAGCTCGTCGATCACAACAACACCGTCGCCTATGGCGAGATCGGCCGGTTTCAGCCGGATTATCCCGGCCATCTGATCTCGCGCGGGACGGAAATCACCACCTTCCGCGGCCATACGAACTCGCTCGCCGCCTCGGAGACGGTGGACTACCGCACGACGCCGATCCTGCGCCGCGAGCCGAACGGCACGCTGACGCAAGTGAGGGCGGCGCGCCCGGCATCTGAGATCTTCGATGACGTCCACGCCGCCGGTGGCTTCACCCAGATCAATCACCCGACGATCTTCCCGTCGCAGATCCCGCTCCTCTCCGCCTTCTGCCGAGGCTGCCCGTGGGACTACACGCCCGCTGAGACCGACTACTCGAAGGTCGACGCGATCGAGGTGCAGACGGGGCCTCCCGGGCTCGACCAGCCGCCGCGGCCGGGGCCGAACCCGTTCACGCCGCTTGCGATTCGTTTCTGGGACGAGGCGATCGACGACGGGGGCACCAACTCCAACCACATCGCCGCAACGGGGTCGAGCGACTCCCACCATGCCGGCGATCAGGGGTCGGGCACCGACTCGATCCTCGCGTCGCCGATCGGCGAGGCCACGACCGTGGTGTATGCCGACGAGCTCTCAGAGGACGGGGTGCAAGATGGCGTCGAGGCGGGGCACACCTACGTGAAGCCGTTCGGCCAGACCGGCCCCGACTTGCGGCTCGAGGCGACCGAAGCGGGCTCGGCCTCACCGCCTGCGATCATCGGCGACTCTCTCGAGTCCCAGACCGGTTTCAGCGCCACGCTCAATGCGACGATCCTCAACCTCGACGCTTCCCGCGCGGCGCGCCCCGGGGCCTACTACGTCGCGGTCTACCGCGACGCTCTTCCGCTGCTCACGCTGCCGATCCCGCCTTCCGGCAACGAGTACTCATTCGAGCTACCGGCGCTCGGCTATGCGCGATACCGGCTGCAAGTCCAGCGTGAAGGCTCGATTGAGGCAATCTCGAGCCCGATTTACGTCGAGCCCGTCTCGGGCGAGCCTCCGCCTCCGCCGCCGGTTCGATGCCAGGACGCGCCGCCGTTCGGTCTCGGAAGCGGCGACGACCGCTTCGAGGGCACGCGGGGACCGGACAGGGTGAATGGGTCTCGCGGCGCTGATCGCGTGCGGGGCAAGGCCGGAGACGATTGCCTTGCGGGTGGGCGCGGGCACGACCGAGTCGCCGGAGGCGCTGGCGAGGATCGTCTCCGAGGAGGCAACGGTGTGGATTCGATCCGGGCGGCTGACGGCGAGGCAGACGACGTCGGGTGCGGCAAGGGCAGGCGAGACCGGGCGATAATCGACCATGGGCTCGATACGGCGCGAGGCTGCGAGGGCGTCTCGGCGCCTAGCGACTGAGATCCACTTCCGCGTCGAGGGACTCAGCGAAAGCGACGAGGAGCGCGACCGTGGCCTCGACGTCTTCGAGGTCGACCATCTCGACCGGGGAGTGCATGTAGCGAAGGGGAATTGAGACGAGGCCGGCCGGGATTCCCGAGCGGGTGATCTGGATCGCGTCGGCGTCGGTACCGGTGCGGTTTCCCGAGCCCGAGAAGGTGTGGGGGATGCCCGAGTCTTCGGCGACCGCGGCCAGGAGGTCGAACACCACCGGCGAGAGGGTGGAGCCGCGGCTGATCACGGGGCCACTGCCGAGAGGGTGCGAGCCCTCCTGGTTCTCTTCGATCCCCGGCGGGTCCGTGGCGTGCGTCACGTCAACGGCGATCGCCAGCGTGGGATGGAGCTCGAACGCGGCCGTTCTGGCGCCGTAGAGGCCGATCTCCTCCTGCGCATTGGCAACTCCCGCCACCCGCCACGAGAGCGCGTCCGACTCGGCGCAGCGGCGGGCCACCTCGAGCGCGACGTAGGAGCCGAGCCGGTTGTCCATGGAGCGCGAGACGAGGCGCGAGCCCTGGACGCGCATCGGCTCTGAGCGGATGACCGCCGGGTCGCCGATCCGCACCAGCTCGCGGGCGGCATCGCCGTCGGCGGCGCCGATGTCGATATGAAGCTGCTTTAGCTCGACGACCTTCTTTCGCTGCTCCTCTTCTAAGAGGTGGATCGGCTTGCGTCCCGCCACGCCCGTGATCGGCCCGTCCTTCGTTACGATCTCGACCCGCTGGCCCACCAGGATCTGCGGATCCCAGCCGCCGATCGCGCCGAACCAGATGAACCCCTTGTCGTCGATGTGGGTGACGACGAGGCCGATCTCATCCATGTGCCCGGCGATCGCGAGGACCGGGTCCGCCTCACCTTCGCCCACCAGCGCGATCGAAGAGCCGATCCCGTCCGCGCGGACCTCGGCGAATTCGGTGGCCGCCTCGCGCCAGACGGCGCTCGCGGGCGCCTCGTAGCCGGAAGGCGCGGCGACCCGGAGCAGGTCGTCGAGGAGCTTGGGCGTCTCGGTCATGGCCCCGCAACCTACCTATCGGCGTTTCCCGATGCGCGGGGCGCGGTATACCGCAAGGGACCCCTACGAGCTTGCGGAGGAGATCACATGGCCGAAGAAGAGGACATCCACGGCGACGAGGACTACGTGACCGACCAGGAGGCCGAGGCCGCGCGCGAGGCAGCCGCGATCGGCGGCGATCCGGGTGGCGACTACGGAGTGGACGAGTCCGAGCGTGCGCTGGCCGAGGCGGGCCAGGGCGAGGCGGAAGGCTTCGAGCTCGCCGAGCAGGAGCTGGTCGAAAACGCCTCACACGAGGCCGACGCGAACCCCGATCCGACCCATATGGCCGGCCTTCCGGAAGCGTCCGACCCGACCGCCCAATCCTACGGCGAGGCGGACGACGTCGAGCAGGAGGACCTCTAGCTACGGGCTCGCTTCGGTCAGCTCGTGGCGGACGCGGTCGCGATGTTCGGCGTAGCGGATCGTCTCGAAGGCGATCAGGGCGCAGGCGATGGCGGTCAGGATCGCGAGCGTCGCAAGCGCCGGCAGCTCGACGCCCAGGGGGATGAGCGCCAAGAGCACGATTCCGAGACCCAGGCGCCGGCGGTTGATGGTGTGGGTGTTGCGCCAGCGAAACGCGACGTGTGCCAATAAGTAGAGGGAGAACCCGCCGATAAGCGCCGCTGCCGCCTCGATCTTCAGCGGATCGTCGACGTGGCCGATCGTCTTCTTCATGCCGAGCGCGACGAGGACGATCCCGGCGACCATCGGCAGATGGAGGATCGAATAGCCGTCCCTCGCCGCCTCGTTTTGCTCCTGGCGGTCCTCGATCGAAGCCAGGCGCCGGCCTGCCACCAGCGCGACCACGTCGAAGTAGGCCCACCACATCGTCGCGGCCAGGGCGATACCGAGCACGGCTGCGGCGATGATGCCGATGGTCAAATCGCCGGTGACACCGGCCCCGATCGCGACGATCGATTCGCCGAGCGCGATGATGATGATTAGGCCGTGGCGCTCGGCGAAATGCTCGGGGACGAGCTTCCAGCCTGCGGAACCGAAGAGGTACGGGCCGCCGATGTCAAGCGCGATCGCAACGAGCCAGGCGATCCCCTGAAGCGGGCCGTCGAGGAAGGAGGCGCCCACGAGGATCGCAACAGCGATGCCTGTCGAGATGCCGAGGCCGGCCGTCGATTTACGAAGCGCGGGGTCGTCGTAGCTCGCGATCCAAAAGAGCCCGATGTGTGCGGCGCGAACGACCGCGTAGGCGATTGTGAACTCGAGCGCCGAGTCGTCGAACGCGCCGGGCACCGCCAGCGAGGCGACCAGGAGTCCCGCCATCGCCGCGAAGATCACGAGCCGGACCGCGCCCTCCTCGGGGTCGACGACGCTGGTCAGCCACGCGTAGCCGATCCACGACCACCAGAGGACGGCCAGGACCAAGAGCCCCTTCGCGATCCCTTCCAAGGTCGGCTCGTCGGCCATGAGCTGCGTGCACTGCGTGATCGCGAGCACGAAGACGAGGTCGAAGAAGAGCTCGAGCGGCGTCACCGTCTCGCCCTCGCGGAGGGTCGCTGCGATCCGCCGCCCGCTCGATCGGCTCCCGCTCGCCATCACGTGGCGAAGGATGTCAGGCGGCGCTCAGCGGTTCGCGGCGATAAAGCTCTGGCGGACGACGCCGTTTCGGATGCGCTGAGGGTGGGCGGGATTCCCTCCGGGCTCACCGACGTCGGTGTGGTCCACCTCGCGGCGCTTGCCATAGGAGATGATCGAGATGTCGTCGGTGCCAGACCACGAGACGTAGCAGTACCTGCCGTTCTCCGAAGTGGTCGACCAGTACGGCTTCTCGCCTTTTCGGATCAGTTTCGGCGTCAGCTCCGGCCTTCTGAGCGCGCGGCGATTCACCACCGTCGCGTATGACGACATCGTGCCGGCGACGCAGAGCCGCCGGTCGTCGCCCGAGAGCGCGATCCCGTGATGAGCCGAGTCGAGTAGGTACTGCTCGCGCGGGACCTCCGGAACCAGGTTCGGCAGGCGCGTGACGCGCAGCACCTTCTCCTTGCGCAGGTTGTACTCGACGATTCCGTGGAAGAAAGACACTTGGAGGAACACCTTGCGCTCATCCGAAGTGATCGCCATCGGGCGCACGGCCTTCGAAAGGTTTGGATAACCGGCCTCCGCGAGCTTTTGGCCCATGTCAACGCGCGAGATGATCTCGCCGGTCCGCGCCCTCACTACCTGGAAGTAACGCTCGCCCTTGTTCGTGTCCGTGTCGAAGGCCGCCTCGTCCCCCGGCGTGTAGACAAGGCCGATCGACGCGTGGTAGATCTTCTTCCCGTTCTCTGAATAGGTGTTCTCGTGCGGCGAGTCGCCCGAGGCGAACTCGCCGGTCTTCTCGCCTGTCGTCGTGTCGAGCAGGTGGACGACGTTCGCGGTGGAGTCGGAGACGGCGACCTCCTTGCCATCCGGCGAGACTGCCATGTGGTCGGCGCGCTGCCCAGTCATCTCGAAGCGCCAAGCGATCTCGCCGGTCTTCGGGCCGGCGAGATGGAGCGCGACAACGTCCTTGAAGCTCGGCCGCGAAACGACGAGGAGCCTGCCGTTCGGCGTCGAGTACATGTCGTCGACGAGCTGATCGTTGCCCTCTCCGACGAGCTCGCGGATCGCCATGAAGTACCCGAGGTCCTGCGGATCGAGGCAGATCTCGGCAACTCGCTCTTCGTAATCGGGAACGATGTTGACCCGTGCGAGCGTCTCGAACTCCCCACCCCGGGTCGAGATCACGTCGGCAGTGCCCTCCCAGTTATTGCCGACGAAGATGACGTGCCGCTTGGGGTCGTTCGGGCCGGTCATCCCGGCATTGGGCACGTTCGCGAGCGCGTCGGGCGGCGCCGTGGTTCCTGGTAGGCAGGGAGGGAGGATCCCGGCGTTTGCCTGGGAGTCTGAGGAGAAGCGATCACTTCCCCAGAGCAGGAGGACAGCAAGCGCGCCCGCGACTCCGAACCCCAGGAGCCCGCCTACTCTCCGTGGCGCCGTCGGGTGCTGAGTGGCAAACCGCATCCTTCGGGCAAGATACCCGGCGCCGGCTGCCCTCCGCGTCAGATTGCTTCGTCCACGCGTGCGAGACGGTCGGGCCGCTCGTGCTTGAATGACCGCGATGGCACGTGCGCTCGAGGCCGACTACCTGGTCGTCGGTGCCGGGGCGTCAGGGATGGCTTTCACGGATGCCCTGATCCGGAATTCGGGCGCACGAGTGGCCTTGGTCGATCGCCGGCACGGGCCCGGGGGCCACTGGCTCGATGCGTACCCGTTCGTGCGGCTGCACCAGGCGTCCTCGTTCTACGGAGTGGCCTCGACGGTGCTGGGCTCGGAGTCGATCCAGCGTGATGGCCCAGAGGCCGGCCTGCACGAACGGGCGACCGCGGCGGAGATCTGCGCCTACTTCCAGCGTGTACTGCAGCAACTGCTCGACTCGGGCCAGGTGGAGTTCCACCCAAACTGCGAGTACATAGGTGAGGGCTCGTTCCGCTCGCGGATATCCGGACAGCGATACAAGGCCGGCGTGAATTGCCGGATCGTCGACGCCCGCTACCTCGCTCCAGAGATCCCCGCGACCACCCCGCCACCGTTCGACGTTGCGGAAGGTGTCCGCGTGATCCCGGTCAACGACCTGCCCAAGCTGGAAATCGCACCTCGGGAGTTCGTGGTCGTGGGGGCCGGAAAGACGGCAACGGACGCCTGTGTCTGGCTTCTCAAGAGCGGAGTCGACCCCAACTCGATCTGCTGGGTTCGGGCGCGCGAGCCCTGGATGTTCAACCGCGCGGTTCTTCAGCCCGACCCCGCCGTGTTCACCGGGATGGCTGCCGACGTCATGGAAGCGGCGAGCGCAGCATCCTCGGCGGATGACCTCTTCCTGAAGCTGGAAGCCGCGGGGGTGATGCTCCGCATCGACCCGTCGGTGACGCCGAGCATGGCGAAGACGCCGACGCTTGCCGAGTGGGAGCTCGACCTGTTGCGCAGCATTGAGCGGGTGGTCCGGCTCGGACGGGTCCGCGCGATCGAGCCCGGGCGGATCGAACTCGACGAGGGCGATCACAAGATCGACAGCGACGCGGTGATAGTCCACTGCGCCGCGTCCGGGCTGCAGTATCCGCCTCTGATCCCGATCTGGGGCGAGGAGGGGATCACGATCCAGCCGGTCCGAGCGGGCTTTCCCTGCTTTGGGGCCGCGATGGTCGGTTACGTGGAGGCAACCCGAAACGATGATGCCGAGAAGAACCGGGTGTGCATGCCGTCGCCGCTCTCCAATACGCCCACCGATTGGGCGGCGATGCAGGTTCTTGGAGGCCGTGCATCACTTGCGTTCGGCGCCGAGCCCGACATCAAGGAGTGGGCCGACAGCGTGGCCCTGAACCCCGCGAGGGTTCCACCGGGACGCACCGCCGATTCCGGACTCGGGGCTGTGGCTGAGCGCTTCCGCGTCGCCGTCGGTCCCGGGATGGCGGCATTGACCGAGTTCGCGGACCTCAGCACGTAACAGCCCGCAGCAGCTCCCGACGCGGGGTGGCTAGCTTTCCCCGTTCGTGATCTCGACCAACCAGTTCAAGAACGGGGCCCACATCGAGGTGGACGGCCAGATCTACCGGATCATGGACTTCCAGCACGTCAAGCCGGGGAAGGGCGGCGCGTTCGTACGGACCAAGCTCAGGCGCGCTTCCGATGGCGGCGTCGTCGACAAGACGTTTCGCGCCGGGGAGAAGTTCCGGCCGGTGCGGACCGAAACGAAGCGCATGCAGTTTCTCTACGACTCAGGCGAAATGGCGGTTTTCATGGACGCCGAGTCGTACGAGCAGACTGAGATCGCGCACGACGCGGCGGGCGACGATATGAAGTGGGTGCGCCCGAACGACCCGGTCGAGGTGCTCTACGTCGACGAAAAGCCGACCGGTGTCCAGGTGCCGAGCGCGGTCGACCTCACGGTCTCGCGAACCGACCCGGGCCTCAAGGGCGACACCGCCTCCGGCGGCGGCTCGAAGCCCGCCACGCTGGAAACCGGCGTCGAGATCCAGGTTCCGCTCTTCATCGACGAGGGCGAGGTCGTTCGCGTCGATACCCGCTCGGGCGAGTACGTCTCGCGCGCTTAGGGGCGATGTCCGGGCGCCTTGACAGCGCGTACGCTTGAGCCGTGCGCCGGACCGATCAACGCAAGGAAGCCGTCTTCGCGCTCTACCAGCGCGACGTGACCGATCGCGCTCTCTCAGACCTCCTCTCGGACGCGAAACCGTTCAGCCGCGAGCTCGCCGAGGGGACCGACTCGAACATCGAGGCGATCGACGCCGAGATCGCCAACCTCGCGCAAGGGTGGTCGCTCGACCGGATCGCGCCGCTTGAGCGCTCGATCCTCCGCGTCGCGCTTTACGAGCTCTTGCACTCGGAGAACGTCCCAGCCGAGATCGCGATCGACGAGGCCGTCGGACTCGCGCAGCAGTTCTGCGGCGCGGACGCGCCGGGGTTCGTGAACGGGATCTTGGGAGCAGCCGCGCGCCAGGCAGGGGTCGGAAGTTGACGAGCCTTCGTGACACCACCGAGCGGCTGAACGAGATCGCGTCCGAGCTGTCGGGCGAAGACGTCAGCGACGAGCGCGCCGAAGAGCTGGCCCGCGAAGCCGCCGACCTCGTCGGCGAAGCGGCAAACGACCTCGACCGAGCCCTCCGCGAGTCCGCCTCCGACCAGGACTAGACGGGTGGCCGGTTATCCGGACGAGCTTCGTGAGCTTGTCGACTCCTATCTCGAACGGCTGACGTTCGGAGATGACGAGTCGACCGCTGGGCTATCCGATGCGATGCGATATTCGCTGCTCGCCGGTGGTAAGCGCGTCCGGCCGGTGCTGTGCCTCGCCACGGCGCGCTCGGCTGGGCTGGATCCGGCGACGGTCCTTCCGGCCGCCGCGGCGATCGAGCTGGTCCACACCTACTCGCTGATCCATGACGACCTGCCGGCGATGGATGACGACGACCTGCGACGCGGGCGCCCCACTTCGCACGTGAAGCACGGCGAGGATGTCGCGATCCTCGCCGGCGACGGGCTTTTCGCCGAGGCGATCAACCTGTTCGCGACCGATCAGGCGGGCGAGCCCGCGGACGTTCTCGCGGCGCTGCGCTGCCTTGCGTCCGCGACGGGCGTAGGGGGCATGGTCGGTGGGCAGTTCATCGACGTGACTCAGGGCGAGGAGGTGGATGCCGAAGGGTTGAGACACCTCCATGGTCTGAAAACCGGGCGCCTGATCGCAGCGAGCGTCCTCGTCCCGCTTCACCTCTCCGGCACGGGCGACGACACCTCGCAGCCGTATCGCGCTTACGCGGACGAACTCGGCGTGCTGTTTCAGATCGTCGACGACATCCTCGACGTGACCGGTTCGGACGCCGAGCTCGGGAAGCCTCGCGGCTCCGACGAGCGGCACGGGAAGCTCACCTACGTTTCGCTGTTCGGCCTCGAGCGCGCGCGTGAGCTCGCAGCGGAGTCGCACGGGAAGGCGCGCTCGGCGCTTGAGGCGATCGAGGGCGACACGCATGACCTCGAGCTGGTCACGGACTTCATCCACACCCGCCACGTCTGAGCCGTTGAATCTCTAGGCTGCCAAACTTGGGGCATGCCGCGTCTCCTCGACTCGATCGATGGCCCCCGCGACCTGACCGGCCTCGACGACGCTCAACTCACTCAGGTCGCCCAGGAGGTCCGCGAGGACATCATCGACGTGATCGGCGAGATCGGCGGCCATTTCGGCGCCAACCTCGGGACGTGCGAGCTCGCGACCGTGCTCCACGCGCTCTGCGACTCGCCGCGCGACAAGATCCTCTGGGACGTCGGCCATCAGGCCTACCCGCACAAGATCCTTACCGGCCGGCGTGAGCAGCTCTCGACGATCCGCCAGTACGACGGGCTCGCGCCGTTCTGCTCGATCGCGGAGTCCGAGCACGACATCATGGGCGCGGGCCATGCGTCGACCTCGATCGGCTATGCCGTCGGCCTCAAGGAGGCGATGCGCAAGGGCATCGGCGAGGACGGCAAGGTCGTGGCGGTGATCGGCGACGGGGCGCTGACCGGCGGCGTCGCGTTCGAGGCCCTCCACAACGCGGGCGGCCTGCAGACGCCGATCGTGATCGTCTTGAACGACAACGGCATGTCGATCTCGCCGAACGTCGGCGCGCTCTCGCGCTACTTCAACTCGATCCGCCTCAATCGGCGCCTCTATCAGGCGCGCGCCGATGCGGAGTCGCGCCTTACGCGCCTGCCGTGGGGCCTCGGGCAGCGCATCGAGCGCCTGGGCCCGGAGATCAAGGCGGCGCTCAAGGCCTATTGGGCGCCCGGCCTACTCTTCGAGGAGCTGGACCTCGCCTACGTCGGCGTGGTCGATGGCCATGACGTGCCCGCGCTGCGGCGCGCTTTGTCGGAGGCTCTCGAAGCCGACCGCCCCGTCGTCGTCCACGTGCAGACCGTGAAGGGCAAGGGCTTCGCACCGGCCGAGGAGGGCGGGCTCGAAGGCATGGAGCAGTGGCACGCGGCCAAGCCCGGCTCGATCGTCGATCGAAAGCCGGCGCCGAAGAAGAAGACGCCGCTCTCCCGCCCGCCGATGGAGGACGGCAAGGAGGCGCCGCAGGAGACCGAAGACGCGCCGCCCGCGCCGATCTCGCCGCCGCAGTACACGCAAGTCTTCGCCGACGCGATGGTCGCCGAGGCAAAGCTCGACCAAAAGGTGATCGGGATAACCGCGGCAATGGCGGGAGGCACCGGCCTCCAGAAGCTCGCCGACGAGATTCCCGGCCAGTACTACGACGTCGGCATCGCCGAGCAGGACGCGGTGCTTCTTGCGGCGGGCCTGGCCCTTCAAGGCGCGAAGCCGGTGTGCGCGATCTACTCGACCTTCCTCCAGCGCGCCTACGATCAGATCGTCCACGACGTCTGCCTCCAAGAGCTCGACGTCACCTTCGCGATGGACCGCGCCGGCCTCGTCGGCGACGACGGCCCGACCCACCACGGCGCCTTCGACATCTCATATCTCCGCTGCCTTCCCAACATCGTGGTCATGGCGCCGCGGGACGAGGCGCAGCTCGTCCACATGGTCCGCACGTGCCTCGACCACAAGGGTCCAGCAGCGGTCCGCTACCCGCGAGGCGCCGCGATCGGCGTGCCGGTGCCAGATCGCGGCGAGGCGATTCCGATCGGCACGGGGGAGACGCTCCGCCGCGGCGAGCGCGTCGCGCTCCTGGGGTACGGCTTCGGCGTCAAGGTTGCACTCGACGCCGCGAACGAGCTTGCCGAGCACGGCGTCTCGGCGACCGTCGCCGATGCGCGGTTCGTAAAGCCACTCGACACCGAGCTGATCGCAGCGCTCGCCGCCGATCACGAGCTCCTCGTTACCGTCGAGGACAACGTTGTTCAAGGCGGCTTCGGCTCAGCCGTCCTCGAGCACCTCGAGGACACCCACGGCTCAGGCGCAGAGCGCGCCCGCGTCATCCGCATCGGCCTTCCCGACCGCTACGTCACCCATGGAAAGCCGGCGCTTCTACACGAAGAGGTGGGTTTGACCGGCGAGGCGGTCAGCGAGCGGATCCTGAGCGCGCTCCGTGTCGGTGCGCTGGGGTAGCACCCGTATCTAGAGGTCCAGCCCTCTTTCGAGCTGTCCAGGGCTGGCGCCGCCCAAGACCGTGTTTAACGCTCCGGGGGTCGGGAATAGAAACTCCACGATCCATTCCCAGGGAGTGCTTCCCTGGACTATTCCCCCTCAGGCCAGGACCTTTCGAGTCACTTACCCCGTGCGCTCGGGGTCCTGGCCTTTCTTACTTCGGGCCTGGAAGCTCCTTGCCGAAGCTCTCGGGCTTCAAGGAGTGGAGGGCTGGGATGAGTGAGCAGCCTGAACGGAAGGGGCACACGGTCATCGTCGGCGGGCCATCGTCACGGCGGTCGGAGAGTGGATGCGAGAGCGTCAGGCTGCGGCTCTCACCCCTGCCAGAGCGAGGGCGCGGACCGTTCCCCTCCCCAGGGAAGCGAGCTTGAGCGCCAGCCCCAGGAAGGCACGGCGTGAGCGTCCTACTCCGAGACGCCGGCGGCTTCGCGACCCTTCGCGGCAAGCTAGCCCAGGGGGCGAACCTCACACGAATTGGCGGTATCGCCGGGGTCACGGCGCAGACGATCGTTCTCGCCGAGTCCGCAGTTGTTGATGTCGTTCGCACCGTCGCCGTTAGAGAAGAGACGATCATTGGCATCACCGCCGAGCAACTTGTCAGCGGCACCACCGCCCGTCAGCCGGTCGCGCCCCTCCCCGCCAGCCAACGTCTCGGGATCAGGTCCGCCGATGAGAGTGTCGCCATAGGCCGAGCCAAGGACGCGATCGACCAGGTAAAACGAGTCCCCGTCGGCGAACGTCCCTGCGCCCGAGCCGCCGCTGGCGAGATTGACCGTCACTCCGGTCCCGGGTCCGTCGTCGGTCGTCCCGGTGACGCGGCGCGACGAGGAATAGTCCACAGTGTCGAATCCGCCACTCCCGTCGAGGTTGTCGCTTTCTCTACCTGGCCGCATGATGTCGTTTCCCTCGCCGGCCTGGATCGAGACATAGGAGGTTGCGGGAAGCCGCACCGAGATCGTGTCGTTGCTCGCTCCGAGGTCGGCATCCCATTCCGTGGACCACGAGGTCGGACACACAGCCGTCGTGGCGTCGACCTGGTCGCAGAGATTGGAGTCGCCAGTGGCACTCATCCCCGCCGTATCGGTGATCACGTAGTTCGATCCAGAAACGGTGATCGAGATGTCGTTCGCCTCGCCGCAGGGGTCCGCCCCGCAGATGTTCTCACTGAGGCGGTAATAGTTAATCCACCCCGGGTTCGCAAACGAAGAGTCGTTAAAAACGACTGCCGCCGAAGCCGGAGTTGCTGCCACTGCCATGAGGCCAACGCAGGCGAGCCCCGCAACCGCAACAGCTTGCACGCGACCTTTGAATCCATACATTTGCCACTCCTCCCAGGCTTGATCTCTCCCCAGGGTAAACGCAAATCCGTGCGCGGTGCGCAATACGCCTACCTTTCCGAGAGCCCGGCGGCCTTGAGGCGCCATGTCGATCCCAGGAAGCCGGGCAGGCATTGTCCAAGCCAAAAGAAACGACCCCGCCGGGGCGGGGCCGTTTCTGGGTACAGGGAGGAGAGATATGTGTTTTTTGGAGGGGGGTCGGCGGTACTAGGTGCCGTGCGGAAGGCTGAACCGCGTTGAAGCGGTCAGCGCTGCCAAAGCGGCGCCGATGCCGACCAGAAAGATCGTTGCGTTCCAGGAGCCGGTGATGAAGCCGACCGCCAAGCCGCCGGAGACGGCGAAGAGCGCGAGCGCGTAGTCGAGGCTCGCGTGCGAGCGGATGGCGACGGCGCGCTCAGGACCCGGGATCTGTAGGGCGAGTCCGAGGAGAAGTGCGCCGGTGATCACGCAGATGATCGAAGCCGCAGGTCCGAAGCCAAAGAAGAACGGCGCGGCCATGATCGCGGGGGCAGCGAAAGTCTCGACACCCGCGTGCAGCCAGAGGGGGATGGTGCGGAAAGGGATCATCTGGAAGACGACGATACGAACATACGTGCGATGAATGTGTGAGCCCGATCACACTCGGATCGCACACGGGACTCGTTTCGGACGCTACTTTCCAGCGGTGACCCGCAAGCGCGCAGACACCGTGATCGCCGACCGTGGGCTCACCCGTTCGCGCGCCGGCGCTGCCGAGGCAATCAGGGCAGGCAAAGTCGTGATCGGCAAGGGCGGGGCGCGGGTCGCAAAGCCGAGCGAGCTAATCGAGCCCAACGCGGAGTTGAGCGTCACGGAGGACCGCCCTTACGTCTCGCGGGGAGGCATCAAGCTCGCGAACGCGCTTGACACGCTCGGCCTCGACGTGAGGGGATTTGAGTGCCTGGACGTCGGCGCCTCGACCGGGGGCTTCACGGACTGCCTCCTTCAGCGCGGCGCCTCCCGCGTGATCGCTCTGGACGTGGCCCATGGGCAGCTGGAGTGGAGCCTTCGCAACGATCTGCGCGTCGTCGTGATTGAGCGCATGAACGCGCGCTCGATTACTCCGGGCGAACTCCCATTCGCGCCCGAGCTCGTGACGGTCGACGTCTCGTTCATCTCGCTCACGAAGGTGATCCCGGCCGTCGCGGAATGCCTTGAGCCTGACGGCCATCTTCTCGCCATGGTGAAGCCGCAGTTCGAGCTCGGACGTGCACGTGTCAAGGCCGGCGTGGTCCGGGAAGCCGCCGAGCGACGCGACGCAATGCTTAGCGTGGCCGCCGCCGTCGCGGGGCTCGGGTTGGCGGTACGCGGCTTCGCCTCATCCGGGCTGCCCGGCCCCAAGGGCAACCGTGAGACGTTCCTGCACGCGACGGAGGGTGGCGTCGGCCTCGATGCCGAGGGAATCGAACGCGCAGTCCTCGAGGTGGATCCATGAGCGTTCGCCTCTCTGCCCCCACCGAGATCAGGACCGTGGCGCTCCTCTCGCACACCCAACCCGAGCAGACGGCCGAGGCGGTGCGAAAGGCCGTGGAGATCGCCTCCCGCCACGGCTGCGAGCTGGTCGCGAGTGAGTCCGAGCGCTCGAAGCACGGCCGAGACTCGGAGGGCCTCGTCCCGCTGGGGTCGATCGACGGCACGCCAGACGCGTGCCTCGTCCTGGGTGGCGACGGCACGATCCTGAAAGCGCTTCGTCTCTTCGCCGACACGGAGGTGCCCGTATTCGGGATCAACTACGGCACGGTCGGCTTCCTGGCGGCTGTCGACCCCGAGGGGCTCGCGGAGGGCCTCGAGCGCGCGTTCACGGGCGACTTCGAGGTGATGTCGCTCCCCGGACTCGACGCCGGAGACGGGCGCCTTGCCCTCAACGACGTCTCCTTTCACCGCCGCCCGCATGGACGGGTTGCAGAGCTCACATTCAGACTCGGCGATCAGGACGTTGGCCATGTGCGCTGCGACGGGCTTGTCGCGGCGACCCCCGCGGGGTCGACGGGCTACAACCTCGCGAACAACGGGCCGATCCTCGCCTGGGGCGTGGAGGGATTCGTCGTCTCGTTCATCGCTCCGCACACACTCGCCGCTCGTCCCCTCGTCGCCGCGCCGGACGATGTCCTGACGCTTCGCAATGCTGCCGGCCGCGAGGCGGTGGACCTGGTGATCGACGGCGAGCACGTCGCTGAGCTCGCCTCAGGCGACGAGGTGGAGATTCTCTTTCGCGACGACGTCAGTCGCCTCGCGCAGCTCCAGGGAGGAAACTTCTACCGTCGCATCGGCGAGAAGTTCGGCCAGCTCGCCCGCCCCAGCCAGGGATAGCTACTTCTCCGGCTCGAGCGGCGAGGTCGCAGGCCCGTTGCGGACCGCGCCGTCGGGGCCGAACCGCGAGCCGTGGCAGGGGCAATCCCAGGTCGAATCGCCGTCATTCCAGCGGACGATGCAGCCGAGGTGGGTGCAGCGGGCCGACACGCGGTGGAGCGTGCCTTCCTCGTCGCGACACTCGGCGACCTGGCGTCTGCCCTCGGCTACGACCCGGCCCTCTCCTGGCTCCAGGTCGGTGGAGCGCTGGCGGCGAAGCCGTCCCTTAAAGAACCGCATCCCCACGTCCGTGTTCTCCTTGAGGAGATCCGGTGCCTGGGCGCGCAGGTTCAACCGGTTCGGATCGAACGTCTCGCGCTTTGGGTCCGGATTTCCAGTCAGCTCGCTTGCGAGGATGCCCCCCGCAGCGACCCCGGCGGCAAGGCCCCACTTCGAAAAGCCGGTGGCGACCTGGATCCGTGGCTGAAGGGGCGCGACCTGGCCGATGAAGGGAAGCTCGTCGGGACTCATGAGGTCGTGAGCAGACCAGCGATACTGGACCGGCTCAGCGTCGAATCGCTCGGAGAGCCAGTCAGAAAGCGCTGGATAGGCGTCCGCGCCCTCGCCCTGGCCGACCTTGTGACCCTCGCCGCCCACGACTACGAAGCGCCCCCCGTCGGGGCTCGGCGCTGAGCGAATTGAGCGGGTCGAGCTGTCGAGGCTCAAATACATGCCGATCGGCGCGTCGCTCGCGCGGGCAGACACCGCATAAGAGGCCTGCGGGCGAACCCGGGCAAAAAACAGGCCGCGGTCGAGCAGCGGCATGTGGGTTGCGAGCACCACGCGTTCGGTCTCCAGTTCGTGGCCGGACTCGAAGCGAAGGACGCAGGGAGACCCGTGCTTGACGGAGCGGACCCGACTGTCTTCGTGGATCCGCGCGCCGGCCGTCTCGGCCTCAGCAACCAGCGCGCGGGTGAACGCTGCCGAGTCGAACGCGATCTGACCACCCAGGCGCGCGGCGACCCTTACGTCGAACGGCAGGTCCGTCTCCTCGGTGATCTCGACGTCCAGCCCGGCATTCTGCGCGGCCCTAGCCTCTGCCTCGACCTTTGCGGCGCCGCTCGACTCCTCGGCGAAGATGTAGTTCGGGGCGGTCTCGAGCGAGCACTCCATCGTGTGCTCGTAGGCGAGCGCGGCTACGGCCGCGACCCCTTCGACGTTGAGCTCAGCGTACGCCTGCGCGGCTTCGCGCCCGACGCTTTGAGAGATGTGGGTGTATTGAGTCTCGTGTAGGGCGGTGACCTTGGCGGTGGAATGCCCGGTCACGCCCTCGGCGATCCGGCGTGCCTCGACGAGGACGACCGATGCGCCTTCCTTTGCCAGGGCGAGGGCCGTCGAAGCGCCTACGATCCCGCCACCGACGACGGCGACTTCGGCACGCTCGCCGCCCTCGAACGCGGGGTGCGGGTCGGGGGCCTTGCCATCGAGCCAAAGCGAGGTTGGGGATCCGGGGAGGGCCGGCATCGCTCGGAACGTACCCAGACAGGATGGGGCGAATCCGTCGGCGCCGGTCGCTATCTCTGTAGCGATGCTCCTTGAGCTTCGAATCGAGAACCTGCTCGTGATCGAGCGCGCCGAGCTGCGGCTCGGCCCTGGCCTCAACGCGATCACGGGGGAGACCGGCGCGGGCAAGACGGTGCTCGCCCACTCGCTCGATCTCCTCATGGGAGGCAAGGCGCGCCCGCAGGTAGTCCGGCCCGGGGCGCCGGAGGCCTATGTCGAGGGTGTCTTTGAGCTCCCGGCGGACCTCCTTGCCGATCCCGAGCTCGCGGAGCTCGCCGAGCGGCTCCCCATCGATGCCGAGGAGCTCGTGATCGCACGCAGGGTTGGCTCCTCGGGTCGCACGAGCGCCTACGTGCAAGGCCGCTCTGCCACTGCGGCGGACCTCAGGCTTCTCGGCACCCGCCTGCTTGCCTTCTTCGGCCAACACGAGCACCGAAAGCTCACGCTCGGGTCGGCGCAGCTCGACATCCTCGACGGATTTGCGGGTTCGGATCATCTCGAGCTTCGCGAGGGCTACCGCGCAGCCCACCGCGCTGTCAGGGCAGTCGAGCGCGAGCTCGCCGCCCTGGCGGATCGAGAGGGCACGCGCGAGCGCGACCTGGACCTCATGCGCTTCGAGCTCGGTGAGATCGAGGCGGCCGCTCCCGACGCGGGAGAGCTCGCGGAGCTCCAAGCCGAGCGCGAGCGCCTCCGGCATGCCGAAGGCCTTCGCGAGGCCGCGGCGGCGGCGCTCGCGGCGATCGCCGGGGCTGATGAGGACGGCGTCGGCGCAGCAGGTGCGTTGGCGGCCGCCGAGGGTGCAACCGGCGGCGCCGCGGGCGTGGATCCCGTGCTGGATTCGCTTGGCGAGCGCGTGGCCACCGTGGCGCTCGAGCTCGGCGACATCGCCAGCGAGCTTCGAGGCTACGTGGAGAGCATGGAAGCTGAGCCCGGGCGCCTCGAGGTGGTCGAGGAGCGCTTGGCGCTGATCGAGCGGATCGAGCGAAAGCACGGTGGGTCGATCGAGGCGGTCCTGGCCCACGCGGAGCGCTGCCGCGCCGAGATCGAGCGGCTCGAGGGGGCGGAGGAGCTCGCCGGCGAGCTCGCCCAGCGGACGGACGAGGCTCGCGCCGAGCGCGCGGTGCTTGCCGCGAAGCTGACGGGGTCGCGAAAGAACGCGGCGCCGAAGCTTGAGAAGGCCGTGGCCAACGCGCTCGCAGGTCTCGCAATGGACGGCGCACGGCTCGAGGTCTCGTTTGCGCCCGTGTCGGACGGCGGTGGCTTCGGCGCGAACGGTGCCGAGTCCGTTGAGCTCAAGATCGCCACCAACCCCGGGATGCCGCTCTCGCCGCTTCGCGACGCGGCCTCCGGCGGCGAGCTCTCGCGCGTGATGCTTGCGCTCTCCGGCCTCTCAGGCGGCGGAGGCGATGCGACTCGGGTCTTCGACGAGATCGATGCGGGGGTGGGCGGCGCCACCGCGCGGGCGGTGGGCGAGCGGCTGCGCGAGCTCGCCGCAGGCGCTCAGGTGCTCTGCATCACCCACCTGCCTCAGGTCGCGTCGCTCGCATCGACTCACTTCAGGATCGAGAAGAACGTGTCCGGCGGGGTCACCTCGGCCTCGGTCGAAGCGGTCGCCGGCGATGATCTGGTCGGGGAGATCGTTCGCATGCTGGGCTCGGAAGCGGGCGACGAGGCGGCGACGCATCACGCACGCGAGCTTCTCGCGGCGTAGACCTTTCCGCTAGCTCCGTGTTTTTGCCACGCTGCTTCCGCCACCCCGCCGTCTAGACTCGCCGTCCAGAGTGAGCCAGTCTGGCGAGACCCGTTTCATCTTCGTAACCGGCGGGGTCGTCTCCTCTCTCGGGAAGGGCATTGCCGCCGCATCGATCGGCCGCCTTCTCGTCTCGCGGGGCTTCCGGGTCGCTCTCCAGAAGTTCGATCCATACATCAACGTGGATCCGGGGACGATGAGTCCGTTCCAGCACGGCGAGGTGTTCGTCACCGAGGACGGGGCCGAGACCGACCTCGACCTCGGCCATTACGAGCGCTTCACGGACGAGAACACGTCCCGTGCCTCGAACGTCACGTCGGGAGCCGTCTACAACTCCGTTATCCGACGCGAGCGCCGGGGCGACTACCTCGGCGCCACCGTCCAGGTCATCCCCCACGTGACCGACGAGATCAAGCAGCGCATCCTGATCGTGGCCGAGTCTCAGACGGTCGACTTCGTTCTGACCGAGATCGGCGGCACGGTCGGCGACATCGAGTCGCTTCCGTTCCTCGAGGCGATCCGCCAGCTTTACTCCGAGCTGGGCCCGAAGCGGTGCATGTTCATTCACCTCACGCTTGTCCCCTGGATCGGGCACGCGGGCGAGCTCAAGACGAAGCCCACCCAGCACTCAGTCAACGAGCTCAGGCGCATCGGGATCCAGCCGCACGCGATCTTCTGCCGCTCGGAGAAGGGGCTCGACCGCGAGATCCGCAAGAAGATCGCCCTGTTCGGGTCGGTTCACGAGGACGCGGTGATCTCGGCCCGCGACGTCGACAACATCTACAAGGTGCCGCTCGTTCTCCGAGCTGAAGGCGCCGATGACCTCGTGCTCGACCACTTCGGCATCGAGGCGCCGCCTCCCGAGCTTTCGGAGTGGGAGCAGCTCGTCCGCCGCGCCGACACTCGCGAGGACACCGTGAAGATCGCGCTCGTCGGCAAGTACACGTCGCTCGAGGACGCCTATAAGTCGGTCGTCGAGGCGCTCGACCACGGCGGAATCGAGCACTGCGTGAACGTCGACGTCGAGTTCGTGAGTTCCGAGGATGCGGATTTGGACGATCTGGCTGACTGGGCAGACGGCATCCTCATCCCGGGCGGCTTCGGCGAACGCGGGGTGGAGGGCAAGATCCGCGCAACGCAGATCGCGCGCGAGAACGGCATTCCCCTGCTCGGCATCTGCCTCGGGATGCAGGTCGCGGTCGCCGAGTTCGCCCGGAACGTGTGCGACATGCCGGGCGCCAACTCGACCGAGTTCGATCCCGAGACGCCGTTCCCGGTTGTCGATCTCCTGCCTGAGCAGAAGGAGGTCTCGGACATGGGCGGGACGATGCGCCTCGGCGCCGACCCGGTGAAGCTTCACGACGGGACGCGTGCGCGTGAGATCTTCGGTGGCGAGGCCGTCATCTACAAGCGCCACCGCCACCGCTACGAGGTGAACAACCAGCTGCGCCGCCGCTTGGAGGACGAGGGGCTGGTCGCCTCGGGCACCTCGCCCGACGACCGCCTCGTCGAGATCGTCGAGCTACCTGACCATCCGTTCTTTGTAGCGTCCCAGTTTCACCCGGAGTTCAACTCGCGCCCAACGCGCCCCGAGCCGCTCTTCCGCGACTTCGTCGGTGCCGCGGCAGAGCGGGCTGCGGAGAGAAGCGACGGTCCGGCCACCGAGGAGACGGCGGTCGAAGAGGCACCGGACGCAGAGGAAGTGCGCGTCCGCCGCGAAGCCTGAGCGTCGCGCCTCATCTAGCCTCCGGCCCAGTGAGCGAGCGCCTGTTTGAGACCTTCACGCGCCTGTGCGAGATTCCGTCCGAGACGGGGCACGAGCGAGAAGTGGCCGACTGGATCGTGGCTCAGCTCCGGGGGCTGGGCCTCGAGGCTGAGGAGGACGAGTCGGCCGCTCGGGCGGAGGCCGGCGCAGGCAACCTGATCTGCCGGGTCCCTGGCCGAAGCGACGCCTGGGTGTCCTTCTTTGTCCATATGGACACCGTGCCGCATTCCGAGCCGGTTGAAGTGCTGTTTGCGGATGGCGTCTTTCGCAGTGCGGGTGAGACGATTCTCGGCGCCGACAACAAGGCGGCGGTTGCCGTCTTGTTGGAGGTCGCAGCGCGGAGCGTCGCCGAGCAGCCGCCGGCCGGGATCGAGCTGGTCTTCACTGTGGCTGAGGAGGAGGGGCTCAGGGGTGCCCGGGAGCTGGACGTTTCTCAGCTTCGCGCGCCGTTCGGCTACGTCTTCGACCACGCCACGCCGATCGGCGAGATCATCACCGCCGCGCCCACGTACAACCGGGTGATTGCGGACTTCGAGGGGGTGGAGGCTCACTCCGGCATTCGCCCGGAGGACGGCCAAAGCGCGATCGAGGCGGCCGCTGCCGCCGTTGGGCGCATGGAGCTGGGCCGCCTGGACGAGGAGACCACTGCGAACGTCGGCGTGATCGACGGCGGAACGGCGTCGAATGTCGTGGCTGGGCGGTGCCGGCTGGTTTGCGAGGCGCGGAGCCTCGACGATGAGAAGGTGGCCCGCGCGACGAGCAACATCGTCGACGCCTGCACATGGGCGGCGACCGAGGGCGGCTGCGACGTCGATGTCGACATGTGGGAGGTCTTTCGCCGGTACAGGATCTCGCCGAGCTCAGCCTCGCTCAAGATCGCGCGCGAGGCGCTCCAAGCCTGTGGCCATGAGCCGCGTGAGCTTGCGACCGGCGGTGGCTCGGACGCCAACGCACTGATCCTCCAGGGCTACGAGGCGCTTCTGCTCGCCAACGGCACCGAGGCGAACCACACGCATTCGGAAAGCGTTGCCGCGGCGCGTCTGGTCGAGAACGTGGCGCTCTGCGAGGAGCTCGCGCGCAGGGTTGCCTCGGCCGCATCCGGATAGGAGAAAGCGATGGAGAAGGTCAAGAGCGAGACGGTTTACGAGGGCGAGATCGTCGACGTCCGCACCGACACCTTTCGTTACGCGGACGGTGAGGAAGCGGAGCGCGAGATCGTGGCGCATCCCGGGGCGGTCGCGATGGTGGCGCACGGTGACGGGATCGTCTGGCTTGTCCGCCAGCCTCGCGAGGCCGTGGACGATCCCGAGCTGCTCGAGCTTCCGGCGGGCAAGCTCGACGAAGAAGGCGAATCGCGTCTTGACTGCGCGAAGCGAGAGCTCTCAGAAGAGGTGGGGCTGAAGGCGGAGACGTGGACCGAGTGGAAGCGGTTCTTCACGAGCCCGGGCTTTGCCGAGGAGGAGGTGACGATCTTCGAGGCTACGGGCCTCTCCGAGGTCGAAGACCACGAGCCGGACCCGAGCGAGCGGATCGAAATCGTTCGCTGGCCGCTGGACGAGCTCGACGACGCGATCGATGCATGCCACGACTCGAAGTCGTTGATCGGGCTGCTGATGCTCCGCGCCAAGCTATAGCGCTGCGCCCGGTGCCAGGCACCTCACGAAATACTCACACTCAGCCACGCAGGAACGGGTGCAACGGCAGGGGCGAGCGCCGACGCAAAGAAGCGTCCGGCCATGGCCGTTGCCGTCAAGCCCAAAGAGGCACGCAAGGTCGAGGCTCGCTTCGAGGCACTCGTGCTCGACTTCCTTGCCTACCTCGAGTTCGAGCGCGGGCTTTCGCGCAACACGCTCGACGCTTACCGGACCGACCTGCTCCAGCTTGGGCTCTTTCTCGCCGACCGCGGCCGGAGCGCGACCGAGGTCGAGCGCGCTGACGTCTCGGAGTTTCTGGCAGCCCTCGCGCTAGGGCGGCCGGCGAACGGCGACGACCCCGGCAGGCCGCCCTGCTCACCCGCGACGATCAGCAGAAAGACGGCTTGCCTTCGCTCGTTCTACCGGCACCTGCGCCGCGAGGAGCTCATCGACGCGGATCCGACCGCGACCCTCGATCCCCCGCAGAAGAGCCGCAAGCTTCCGAACGTCCTGAGCCACGGCGAGGTGAAGAAGCTCCTCGACAGCGCCAAGGGCGCCGCCCCCATCGAGTTGCGCGACAGGGCTCTGCTCGAGCTGATGTACGGGTGCGGTCTGCGAGCGTCGGAGGCGGTGGGGCTCGAGCTCGTGGACATCGACCTCAAGCGCGGGTTCGTTAGGCCGCACGGGAAGGGTTCCAAGGACCGGGTCGTACCGCTCGGGAGCGCGGCGACGGCGGCTGTGACGCGGTATCTGCGCACGTCTCGCCCGGCGCTAGTGAACGGCGATCCCGAGCGGCACCTCTTCGTCAACTTCCGCGGCGGCGCGCTGACGCGTCAGGGGCTCTACAAGATCATCCAGCGGCATGCGAAGGCGGCGGGCCTGGAGGGAAGGATGAGCCCGCACACCCTCCGCCACACGTTCGCGACGCATTTGCTCTCAGGCGGCTGCGACCTGCGCTCCGTGCAGGAGATGCTCGGCCACGCTGACGTGGCGACAACGCAGCTCTACACGCACCTCTCGACCGAGCGGATTCGCGAGGTCTACTTCAAGGCACATCCGCGGGCGACCTGACCCCGCATCTGGTCGACGTTGAGCGGCCCCTGCGCCGGTAACGTCGACCAGCAGGGCCGGGTAGCGTGTTTTGTGTGCCTGAGCTACCCGAGGTCGAGACGATCCGCCGTCAGCTCGAGCCGGCTGTGGTTGGGCGGAGGATCGAGGCGGCGCGCGTGCTGGACGAGCGCTGGACCCGACCGGAGCGGCCGGCGGTTGTCGAGGAGGCAGTGACCGGTCGCGCGATCGAGTCGGTCGGGAGGCGAGGCAAGTATCTGATCCTCGGTCTGGAGGGCGCGCGAAACCTGGTGATGCACCTGCGGATGACAGGCAACCTGTTGCTTCGTCCGGCCGACGCGGACGGTGACGAGGCGCTCGATCTGATGGACGCCCGCTTTGGCGCTCCCCGCCTCTACGAGGCCTCGACGGAGGCGAAGTATCTCCGGGCGGCATTCGCGCTCGACGATGGGTCAGAGCTGTGGTTCACGGATGCGCGGCGCTTCGGGCATGGCGTTGTGCTCGACGGCACCGAGCTGGGCGCCTACCTGGCGGCTCGGCTCGGAATCGAGCCGCTCACCGGTGAGCTGACGGCAGAGAGCCTTGCGGTGATGGCAGCGGGGCGGACGGCTCCGCTCAAGTCGTTCTTGCTGGATCAATCGGGCGTCGCTGGGATCGGGAACATCTACGCCGACGAGGCGCTTCACCGCGCTTCGCTTCACCCGCTCTCGCCCGCGGGCTCGATGCGCGCCGAGCATCATGAGGCGCTGGTCGAAGGAATCGTGGGCGCGCTCGAGGCTGGGCTCGCACACGGGGGCTCTTCGATCGACGACTACCGCGACTCGCGCGGCGAGAAGGGCTCGATGCAGGACGAGTTTCTCGTGCACACGCGCGAGGGTGAGGAGTGTCCGCGCTGCGGCGGCATCATCAAACGGATCGTGGTCGGCGGGCGCTCGACGTATTTCTGCCCGGACTGTCAGACGCGGCTGCGGAGGCGGCGCAAGCGGGCGAAGACGCCGAAGCGATGACCGAGTTGCTCGCGCCTCCGGCCGGATTTCGGATCGGCCATTGGACGGATGGCGTCGGGCGGACGGGCTGCACGGTCGTGATCGCGCCCGAGGGGACGCGCGGTGGCGTGGACGTGCGCGGCGGCGGACCGGGCACGCGGGAGACGGACGTGGTGAGCCCGCTTGCCGGGACCGACCGGGTGAGCGCCGTGGTGTTTGCGGGCGGCAGTGCCTATGGGTTGGCCGCGGCCGATGGTGCGATGCGCTGGCTGGAGGAGCGAGGGATCGGCTACCCGACCCCCGCGGCGGTGGTGCCGATCGTGCCGGCGGCGATCGTGTATGACCTGGCCGAGGGAGATGCGAGGGCTCGCCCGACGCCGGAGTCGGGCTATGCGGCGTGCGAGGCGGCGCGCGAGGGCGTGCCGGAGCGCGGGCGGGTCGGCGCTGGAACTGGCACGGCGGCGGGCAAGGTGCTCGGCCGTGGCGCCGCGACGCCGTCGGGCGTGGGGTATGCGGCGGCGCGAGGGGGCTTCGGCGCGACCGTGGCGGCGCTTGCGGTTGCGAATCCGTTCGGCGACGTGCTTGCTGCGGACGGCTCGGTACTGGCCGGAGCACGTGGCGACGGTGGATTGCGGACGGTCGAGTTCATCGCTGCGCTCGATCGGGCGCCGACCGCCGAGGAGCTCGAGGCTCGGAACACGACGCTCATTTGCGTGATGACGAGCGCCTCGCTCGACAAGGCAGGGTGCGCTCGGGTTGCGCGCGCGGCGAGCGCCGGGGTCGCGCGCGCCGTCGAGCCGGTGTTCACGGACGTGGACGGCGACGTGGTGTTCTGTTTGGCGAGCGGCGCGGGCGAGCCGGCCGGGCGGTTCGAGGTGATGCAGATCCAGGCGCTTGCGGCGAGCGTGACCGCCGAGGCGATCCGCGACGCGACCAGGAGCGCGACGTAGGCCGCGACCGGCAGCTGGTCGACGTTACCGGTCTCCTGGCCACTCAACGTCGACCAGTTGGCTGAACGAGGCGTCCGGTCGGTTCGCGAGCATTGTGGGTTCATGCCGGGCTCGTTCAAGACGCAGGCGGTCGTTCTTCGCTCCATCCGCTACGGAGAGGCGGACCGGGTGCTCCATCTCTATACGGCCGCTCGCGGGCGGATCGGGGCGATTGCGAAAGGGTCGCGGAAGCCGCGCTCGCGCTTCGGAGGGCGGCTCGAGCCGTTCTTCCGGCTCGACATGGTGCTCCACGAGGGGCGAGGAGAATTGGCAACGGTGACGGGCGTGCACACGGTCGACGGATATCCCAGCCTGCGCGAGTCGGGCCCGGCGCTGGCGGCGGCGGCGCGGGGTTGTGACGCCGTGCTTCGCTTGCTCGATTCGTCCGAGGCGAATCCTGCCGCCTACAACCTGCTCTGCCGCTATCTGTCGCTTCTCGATGGGAGCGACGAGGGGCGGGAGACCGACGGGGCCGCCGGCTTGGGAACGGCGCTGGCGTTCCGCTTGAAGCTTGCCCTCGCGGCCGGGTTTGCTCCTGAGCTCACGGCGTGCTCGCGGTGCGGAGAGCCGGATGGGTTGACGGCGTTCTCGGGTGCGGCGGGAGGCGTGGTTTGTGGCGCATGTGAGCGCGACGGCTTCGAGATCTCGGCGGAGGCGCACCGGTTCATGCTGGACGCGTTGGGAAGGCCGCTGGCGCAGGCGCCGGTGGCGACGAACGGCGCGCTTCGCATGGCCGAGCGGGCGATCACGACGACGCTCGAGCACCACGCGCACGTCCAGCTTCGCGCTGCGGCCTGACCCCCGCGCCTCCTTTCGCAGCGAAGCGGTCATCCTTCTGCAGGTGAGCGAGGCCGAACACACGAGTCAGCCGAAGAAGGCGAAAGAGCCGTTCAACCTGCTCGAGGCGATGGGCGGGGGGCATGGGATCCTCGATTCGAGCTTGCCGGGGCTGGCTTTCGTGATCGCCTACACGGCGAGCGGGCAGGACCTGGAAGTGGCGGTCTGGTCGGCGGTGGCGGTTGGCGCGGTGCTTTTGGTCGTACGCCTCTTCCGGCGCGAGACGCTCCAGTTCGCGGTCGCCGGCTTCGTTGGGGTCGCGATCGCGGCGTTCATTGCGCAGAAGACGGGAAAGGCGGAGAACTTCTTCCTGCCCGGCCTTTTGCTCAACCTCGGCTACGCGCTCGCCTACCTGATCTCGATCGCGGTGCGCTGGCCGCTCATCGGCGTATTCGTCGGCCCGTTGGTGGGGGAGGGGATGGAGTGGCGGAAGGATCCCAGGCTCCTTCGCGTCTACACCCGGGCGAGCTGGATCTGGGTGGCGCTCTTCGTGACCCGTCTCGCGGTCCAGCTTCCTCTCTATCTGTCCGGCGCACTGGTGGCGCTCGGCGTCGCGAAGACGGCGATGGGTTTTCCGATCTTTGCGGTTGCCGTATGGCTTTCTTATCTCGTCTTGCGTAAGGAGATCAATCTCCGCCCTTATCCTCAGCGGGGATGAGCGTCGCGGAATCGTTCGAGGAGCGGACCCGCCGCTTCGAGGCAGAGTTCTTGTGGGAGCGGGGGACGCCGTCCTACCCGGCGCTTCGGAAGGCCGAGGAGCCGCTCAGTGAGGTCCGGACGCCGTTTCAGCGCGACCGCGACAGGATCGTCCATTCGAAGGCGTTCCGGCGTCTCAAACACAAGACGCAGGTGTTCATTGCGCCGGAGGGAGACCATTACCGCACGCGGCTCACTCACACGCTTGAGACGGGGTGCATCGCGCGGACAGTCGCGCGGGCGCTTGGCTTGAACGAGGACCTGACCGAGGCGATCGGGCTGGGCCACGACCTGGGGCATCCGCCGTTCGGGCATATCGGCGAGGAGGCGCTTGACCGGGCGCTCGCAGATAGGACGGGGAGGCGGTTTCGCCACAACGAGCATTCGCTTCGGCTGGTCGAGGTGCTCGAGCGCGGAGGGGAGGGGCTCAACCTGACCGAGCAGGTGCGTGACGGCATCCTCAATCACACGGGGTCTGGGAAGCCGGCGACGCTCGAGGGGCGCATCGTGCGCTTGGTTGACCGGGTGGCCTACATCAATCACGACATCGACGACGCGATTCGGGCGGGGATTATCACCACCGCCGATTTGCCGGCGGAGGAGATCGAGCTTCTGGGGCCGACCGGGGCGGCGCGAATCGACACGCTCGTAGGTGACATCGTGGAGAGATCGCGGGATGAGGGCGAGATCGCGCAGTCGGAGGAGGTCGGCGGGGCAATGCTTCGCTTGCGCAAGTGGATGTTTCAGCGCGTGTACCTGGGGCCGGAGGCGCGCTCTGAGCACGAGCGGGTCGAGCGGACTCTTCAGGGCCTTTTCGAGCACTACCTCGAGCATCCGGAGGTGGTGCCGGGAGCGCTGGCCGACGGGGACGAGGTGCAGCGGGTTACGGACTACATCGCAGGGATGACGGACCGGTTCTGCATCGCAGCGTTCCGGCGCCTCGCGCTGCCGGAGGAGTCGCGGCTCTAGGGCGCGGCTCTGGAGCCGAGGTAGGTTCGAGCGCGATGGCGCGGTTTTCCTCGGAGTCGATCGAGCGGGTGCGCGACGCGGTGGACATCGCGGAGGTGCTCGCGCCGTACACGGAGCTCCGGCGTGCGGGTCAGCGGCTTCAGGGGCTGTGCCCGTTTCACGACGAGCGGACGCCGTCGTTCTCGGTGAATCCCCAAGAGAAGCTCTACTACTGCTTCGGCTGCGGAGAGAAGGGCGACGTCTTCACGTTCCTCCAGGAGAAGGAGGGGCTGCCGTTTGCCGAGGCGGTTGAGACGCTGGCCGATCGCTTCGGCGTCGAGGTGGAGCGCGAGCGGGAGGATCCGCGCCTCGAGGAGGCTCGGAAGCGGCGGGTGCGGCTGGGGGAGGTGCTCGACCGGACGGCCGCCTATTACGTCAAGTATCTGTGGGAGTCGGACGAGGCGAAGAAGGCGCGCGAATATTTGCTTGGCAGGGGGTTGAGCGAGGAGAGCTTGCGGGAGTTCGAGGTCGGGTTTGCGCCGAACAGGTGGGACACGATCGTGATGCGGGGGCAGCGGGGCGGCTTTTCTCAGGGTGAGCTGGTGGCGGCGGGCTTGGTGAAGAAGGGGCAGAAGGGTGGCTGGATGGATCACTTCCGGGCGCGGATCATGTTCCCGATCCGCGACGGGCGCGGACGGATGCAGGGGTTCGGTGGCAGGGCTACTCGCCAAGAGCAGAGGGCGAAGTACGTGAACTCGCCCGACGGCGAGCTCTTTCACAAGAGCCGGCTGCTTTATGGGATTGACAAAGCGAGAGGAGCGATCGCGAAGAAAGGGAGGGCGGTCGTGGTCGAGGGATATACGGACGTGATCGCAGCGCATCAGGCCGGGGTGGAGGAGACGGTCGCGGTGATGGGGACTGCGATCACTCCGGACCAGGTGAAGCTCTTGGCGGCCCATACGGACGAGGTAGTGCTCGCGCTCGATGCCGATCGGGCCGGGCGGGTGGCGATGCTGCGAGCGCAGGCGGTGGCGAGCGGCAAGCGAGTGCGCCTGCGCGTGGCGGCGATGCCGGAGGGAGAGGACCCGGCGGAGATGCTGGGCGGGGAGGGGCCGGGGTCGAGCGCTTCGGATCGGTTTTTGGGGCTTGTCGAAGACGCGGTCGATCTGTCGGTCTTTCACGCCGGGACGCTGCTCGACGATTCGGATCTGGCGACTCCGGACGGAAGAGATCGAGCGCTTGAAGAGGTGGTGCCGGTGCTGAAGGCGATGCCCGATTCGATTACGCGGGACGAGCTGGTGCGGAGTGTGGGGGAGAGGTTGGGTGCCGATCCAGGGTTGGTGGCGAGGCGGATGGCGGCGGCGCCGCGGGTTGCGCCGGCGGCGGTGTCGACTCCCGGGGATTCGCCGGCCGAGGGTGCCGAGGCGTCGCCGTTCGCGCCGGGCGGCGAGGCGCCGAAGGCGCTGAGTGCGAATGAGCGCCGGGAGCAGGCGCTGCTTGCGATGTGCATCGCGGCGCCGGCGTACGGGCGCGACTACATCGAAAAGCTGACGCGAGAGCACCTTTCGACGCCCGCGATGGGGAGGGCGCGCGATTGGCTGGCAGGGCACTTGGAGGAACCGACCGCAGGCCTGGCCGAGGACGATGTCGAGACGGCGGCCATCGTGAAGCGGCTCGCGGCGATGGCCGCGGCCGAGCCGGCAAGCCCCGAAGCAATGGAGCTGAGCTTCCTCCAGCTCGAGAAGGGAGCGATCGAGCACCGTATCGCTGAAGCCGCTGCGGCGGGGGCGACCGAGGCGAGCGTCGAGCTGCAAAAACGCCGAGCAAACCTCACTGAGCGCATTGCCCACCACCAGTCAGCGACTCCACCGAAGCAGCCAGCCCGCCGCTGAACCGAAACAAGCCGTCGCGAAAGTGATGCGAACGCACGTTCGTGTTTTCTGTCCGATCCGGTTGAGACCATGAGGGCATGGATCGGGAGCGTTTGGAGCGATATCTAGTCAGCGGGATGTCGCTGGAGGAGATAGGACTCCTCGAGAATCGGCATCCGACAACGGTGAGCTATTGGCTCAAGCGGTACGGACTAGAACCGAACGGGCGTCTAAAGCACGCGGCGAAGGGTCCGATCGACAAGGCAGTGCTTGAGGAGCTGATCGCGAATCGCGCAACGATCGCTGAGATCGCGGAGGCGATTGAACGCAGTCCCTCCGCGACGCGCTATTGGCTCGATCGGTACGGCCTAAAGACGAGGGGGCGTCGGGGGCCTCGGCCCATCGTCGATCGCGAATTGGTGGACGCTGCAAGTGAAGCCGGGTTCAGAACGCTTGAGGCTAAATGTCCAACGCACGGCCCCTCCGTGTTCGTGATTGAGACGAGCGGCAGAGTCCGCTGCCGTAAGTGCCGAATGCAAAGGGTGGCGGATCGACGCCGGAAGAACAAGTGGACGCTTGCCGAAGAAGCTGGCGGCAAGTGCGTTCGGTGCGGCTACGACAGGTTCATTGGCGCACTTCAGTTCCATCACCGCGACCGGAAAACTAAGAGGTTCGGAGTGTCCGGCAAGGGGTCAACTAGAAGCCTAAATGCGTCGCGCGAGGAAGCTAGGAAGTGCGATCTCCTGTGCGCCAATTGCCATGCAGAAGTCGAGCACGGAGGTGCCAATCTCTCGCTAGAGTAAATGCTGAGAAACCAGCTCCCACGAGTCCCGCGTGGCTAATCGGGACTACACCTTCCGGGGTGGCAGATAGGCAATGCAGCGCCCTGTTAAGGCGTACCATGTCGGTTCGAATCCGACCCCCGGAGTTACCGGACGCCGAACGCCTCGACGAGCTCCGCACCCCGTGCCGCCCCGTCGCTTTCCCCACACCAGCTCGCGATCTGCCCCGCACGCTTGCGAAACCCGGGCTCCTCAAGCACGCGCCTGACCGCCACGCGGAGCGACCCGCGACCGAGCAGTCGCCATGGCAGCGCCAGCCCCACGCCGGCCCAGCCGACGCGCGCCCCGTTCTCCGCCATGTCGCCAACCGCCGGGCAGCAAAGCACCGGCACGCCCGCACCCAGCGCACGCGCCACCGTCCCGTGTCCGCCGTGGCACACCACCAGATCCGCCGCCGCCATCGCCTGCGAGTAGCGCAGCCATCCATACAACCGAGCGTTGCCAGGCACCTCGATCCCCTCGCGCGGCATGTGCCCGTTCGTCGTCGCCAAGACGCGCACCGGTTCGTCCGCCAGCGCCTCAAGCGCCACCCGGACCAGCCTGCACTCCGGATCCTGAGCAGTAGAAGGCGCCACCAACACCAACGGCCCCTCGCCTTCCGGCAACTCAACATCCTCATACGGCGTCTCGAACTCCATCGGCCCCGTCACATGCACATGTGTGGGCCAGTGCCGCGGATACTCAAGCTGCGGCAGCGTCGCCACCATCGCCAGCCCATCGCTCGTCCCGCCGTGGAACCGCTCGGTCCGCGGCAACCCCGCCTTCTCCCGCTCGCCGTTCAGCTCCTCGCGCCCCTGCCGCAACCCCGCCTCAAGCAACGGCCGAGGCGCCGTCCACAGCCACCGCCCAAGCGCTGTCCGTGGCAATCGCGCACCTCCAAAAGCAAAGAACGGCAGCCCCGCCTCATGCTCGGGATACACGTGCGGGATCAGCGTCGCCCACGGCACCCCCGCCTTCTCCGCGGCCAGCGCCGGCGCCAGGGTGAGGATGTCGTTCACCACGACATCCGGCCGCAGCTCCTCCAATAGCGGCGCCAACGACACCGCTGCATCTCCCGCCGCCGGCCCATCCCCCTCATGCGGCGCAAACACCCGGTACTCCTCGGCAGCGTGAAACTCGATCCCCTCCGCATCGAGCACCTCCCGCCACTTCTCCCAAGTCTCGAACACCACCCGATGCCCCCGCGCTTGAAGCGCACGAGCGAGCGCAATCGCGGGAAACGTATGCCCCGGATCGCCGAACGCCGCGATCAAGGCGCGTAGCTCACGCATGCAACATCCCTCCCGAAACCCGCTCCCAGCCTCGCGAATCCACGCTCGCGCCGTTACACCTCTCTACATGAGAACCCGCCGCGACCGTCCCACATACGACCTTCGCATCGCCATCGAGCGCCTTCCCCAGCACACGAAGGAGGCCATGCTCCACGGCATCGAGACGAACCGCATCATCGTCGGCGCCTACGTCGACTCCCAGTCGGGCGGCATCTGCCCGATGCTCGCCGCGCACCGGAACGGCGCGCGCACCTCCGTCGCCAACTTCGCCCGCGCCTGGGACACCTACACCTGTGCCAAGCGCCCGCGGCGCGCCACCCGCCGCGAAGTCCGCACCCTTCGCTCCCTCCTCGAGTGGTCCCTCGACCTCGAATCCGACCTCGGCGCCGGCTCGCTCGCCGAAGCCGCGGCCCAGATCCGTGCCGAGCGCGAGCAGTTCCGCTGCACCCGCACTTCCCCCGAGATCACAATCACCAAGGCGCCCGCCGACACCGGCGAGCGGCACCGCGGCCGCGAGCTTCGGCTCAACCGCGACTGGTCGTGGATGCGCCCCGCCCGCCGCCTCGACGACTACAAGGACCTCCTCGCAGCCGCCGAGGAGCAACTCTCCGAACAGCGCGCCACCGAGCTCCTCGGAGAGCGCGAGCCCGTCCGCTCCTAGCGCGAGCAGAGAACCTCCTCAGGTCCCAAGCGCCGAGCCGTCGCCTGGGCGCAAGAAGACGATCTCCGGCACCAGGCACGCCTTCGACGTCCGCAGCAAGAAACGCACCGACTCGGCGATGTCCTCCGGGCGGATCATGTCCTCCGCCTCCACCTGACCCTTGACGAAGTCGGTCATCGGCGTATCCACGAACGCCGGGCAAAGGGCAGTCACCTGCACGCCCGCATCTCCAAGCTCCGACTGCGTCGCCTGCGAGAAACCGATCACCCCAGCCTTTGTCGCCGAATAGATCGACAGCCAACCCTGACCGGCCTTGCCGGCCACCGACGCGGTATTCACGATCAGCGCCTTTCCATGCTCCCCTCCCGCCGCACGCAGCATCTCCAGGCTCTCGCGCGTCGAGATCACGATCGCCCGCAAATTGAGGTCGAGCTGCATGTCGATCTTCTTCGTCGGATAGCCCTCGATCGCACCGCCCAATCCAACGCCGGCGTTGTTCACCAAGACATCCATCCGCCCCCAGCGTTCGCGATGCTCACTAACCGCGCGCATCACATCCTCCTCTTCGGTCATCTGAGCGGCAACGGCATGCACATCGATCCCCGCCGAGCGCAGATCGTCGGCCGCCGCCTCCAGCTTCTCAGGGCGCCGCGCCGCGACCGTCACGCCATACCCGTCCTCGCCGAGCGCTCTCGCAATCGCCAGCCCGATCCCGCTCGATCCTCCCGTCACCAGCGCCGCCCGGTCCGCCACGCTTTCTCCTTTCGTCGCTTTCGCTCCGCGCACACACACGGACAGCGCACCCTATCCCGCTCTCGGAGAAGCGCCGCCCTTTCAGCCCGTTAGGTGCCGCCTCTACCATCGCTCCCCGTGCACTCGCCCCCCCGAGCCATCCTCGCCTGCCTCGCGGCAGCTCTCATCGCGAGCGCCGGAGCCGGATGCGGGGGAGACGACGAGCCCTCCTCCACGGGCGAGCCCGCGACCGATGCCCCTTCCGCAGCCGACTTCCCCGAGCCGGGGCCCGGAACAATCGACGAGTTCATCGCCGAGGTGGGGGAGACGAACGAAATCGTCGCCTCACCTTCGGGCGTAGTCTTCGAGCCGGGGCGCGCCCGGTTCGGCTTCGGCCTCTTCGACGTCGCCGGCCCGCAGATCGACGACGCAGACGTCGCCGTCTACTTTCAGGATTCTGAGGGCGGTCCCATCGAAGGTCCCCACCCAGCTCGAATCGAGAGCCTCGAGGTGCAGTCGCCATACCAGGCGGAAAGCGCCGCCGAAGAGGACACCTCAAGCGTCTACGTCGCCGACGTGACCTTCGACAAGCCCGGGGAGCAGCGCGCGGTCGCAGTGCTCCGCGACGATGGCGGGAACTTCGCCGCCACAAACCTCCAGATCCCCGTCTCGGTCCGCGAGCAGCCGGACATCCCGTCAGAGGGAGAACCCGTTCCATCGGTCAGCACGCCCACCTTCGACGACGTCGGCGACGTCGCTGAGATCGACACGCGCGTCCCCCCCTCGACCATGCACGAAGAAGATCTGAAGGACGTCTTGGGCAAGGAGCCTGTCGTCCTCCTCTTCGCAACGCCCGCGCTCTGCCAGAGCCGCGTCTGCGGACCCGTCGTCGACGTGACCGAGCAGGTGAAGGCCGAGTACGAGGACGAGGCCACCTTCATTCACATGGAGATCTACGAGGACAACCAGTTCGACCCGAAGAAGCCGAACCTCCGCCCCCAGGTCGAAGCCTTCGGACTCCCGACAGAGCCCTGGCTCTTCGTCATCGACGAGAACGGCGAAGTGGGGACGCGCATCGAGGGAGCATTCAGCGTCGCCGAGCTCGAGCAAGCCATCGAGGACGTATCGAGCTGACGCCGCCTCGCTGGTGAATACTCCGAGCGCGTGGCCGAGGTATCAGTCTCCAAGCATGTATCGGTCGACCGCGAAAAGGCGTGGTCGGTCATGTCAGACCTCTCGCGGCTCGACGAATGGCTCGCACTCCATGAGGCCTGGCGCTCCGAGGTCCCTGAGGAGATCAATACCGGCACCGAGCTGGTCTCGATCGTCTCCTTCAAGGGCGTCCGAAACCGGATCGCGTGGATGGTCGAGGAGTACGACCCTCCAGAGCTCATCGCTCTCAAGGGAGACGGCAAGGCGGGAACGAAGGCCTCACTTCGCTTCGCGGCCACTGCCACGGACGACGGGGCCGACATCGAGCTCCATATCGAGTTCTCGAACCCCACGCTCGTCGGCCCCCTCGGCGGCGTCCTGGCCAGACGACTCAAAGGCGAGCTCGAGAAATCGATCGAGCGGCTCGTGAAGCTAGTTAACTAGCTGGCGGCCCGACATCAATTGAGGGTTCCCGAAACCGAGAAGTAGCACTGGTTGTACTCCTCCCCGACCGCGTAGAAGAGCTCACCCTGAAAGACGTCGTTGCTTGTCAGGCTAAGCAGCGTGAAGGCCCGAGTTACTCCCTCCTCGGCGGTGCCGCCGCCGACAGGAATCGTTGCGTTAGCGAGGGTCAAGGGCCCGTTCAGGGTGCTCCCGTTGTCGGCGTCGCTCGAGTAATAGCCCTGGTCGTCCGGGGTGATCCGCATCCGGGCGTAGGACTCCTGTCCGGCAAACTGACAAATCCCCGTGAACTCGAACGGCCCAGCCCGCAAGACCTGGGTACTCGCCGACGTAAAGGTCGCCGGAACCGGGAGCGTCTTGTAGCCGGAACGATGGATGACACCCGCGGCCTGGAAGGCGTCCGAATCTTGGCCGTCGAGGGTGCTCGCATCCTCCGCGTTCGGCACAGCTTCGAGGGTGGACTCGTCGATGTCGGCCCCCGTCAGAGCATCGAGGTCGACGGACGTCTCGTCGACCGCCCCCGGGGCGATGCGGCTGTTCTTGACACTTCCGGGTGCGAGATCGCCAGTCCTGACCTGCCCATTGACGATATGCGCCGAGCGGACGCTGTTGTTGTCGATCTGAGTCAGGGCGTAGGCGGAACCCCCGCCGACGACGAGGGCGAAGCAGAGTGTCGAGAGCACATTGGCGTACGTCAGCTGACCACGAAGCTTTGCGAGCAAGAGAAGGCCTCTCCGAATAGATTCTCCCCCGAACGAAGAAAATGGTCCCAAAGCTGCGACGGAGTGTCAAGAGTCAAGGGGTGCGGTCATCTAGGGCCTCGGCTCAAACCCCCGTCCCGCCGCACCGAGGACAACGCCCATGGATCGGCTCCGTGGACCACACCTGAAGTCAAGAGGCTGGACTTGGGTGGGCTTTGGACGCAAAGCACCTGAATAGGCACTAACGGGCACTGGCGGCTTTCCGCCTGGTTGGTTCGACGCATCGGCTAGATGAGAGCCCTCGGCAGGAACAGCACCGCAAAGCCATAATCAAGAACTTCGGGCCGGTAGCTCAGTTGGTCAGAGCAGCGGACTCATAATCCGTCGGTCGGTGGTTCGAGTCCACCCCGGCCCATTGTGAAGCGTCGACTTGGAGCACGCTTGCCTGCGGGCTCTACCGGTGATACGGTCAACGCCCGTAGCTGATCGACAGGAGGAAATCTTGAAGGCAAAGGTAATGATGATTGTCGGGCTCGTGGTCGGCGGCGCGCTGGTTACGGCCGCCCTCGCGACCGCCGGTTCGAGGGCGAATACCGAGGTGACGATTAAGTCCGAAGGTGGCGATCCGGTCGGCACGGTGAAAAGCTCGGACGTGGCCAATTGCGCCGACGACCGTCTGGTCAAGATCTACAAGCAGAAGGGCGGCGCCCAGGGCGGTGGCGACGATGTCTATACGGGCGTTAGCGACACCACCTCGTTTTCGAACGGCAAGTACCGGTGGTCCGTGGGTCAGCCTGGCCTCAACGGCAAGCACTACGCTCGTGCACCCGGCACGCCCGACTGCAAGGGTGACAACAGCCCGACGATCAATCTCGGTTAGGGAAAGGACACCGCACCGCGATTCGGTCAGCTGGTGACACCGGGTACCAAAGCAGGTACCACCGGGTACCGAACGGAGGAAAACGGAGCGCAACAGAACGGCTCTAGGATGCGCTAATCGGGCACAGCGCAACCGAGCAGAGCGAGAGTCCCAACGCTCATAATCCGTCGGTCGGTGGTTTGAGTCCACCCCGGTCCATTAAGGATCCGCTCTGGCAAGCGATGCGCTCGCCGTGCGCCGCGCGGATAGTCTGGCTGACATGACCGGGGGCGCTGAGGCACAAGTCGAGCTTTCTGACGGTCGCAAGCTGGGCTACGCCGAGTGGGGCCCTGATGGACCAACGCTCGCGTTCGCGTTACATGGACAGCCCGGGTATCGCAAGACCTGGCTATTTCCGGAGGACGAGCTGCTCGCCGCGGGGGTTCGGATCGTCACCGTGGACAGACCTGGAGTGGGGCTATCGGACCCGAAGCGCGGCAGAACCTTGCTCGACTTCGCGGATGACCTCGCTGAGCTCGCAGACCGCCTCGGCGTCGGGCCGGTCCCTGTGATCGGTTGGTCGTCGGGTGCACCGTACGCGGCAGCGTGCGCCTACGCTCGACCCGAGCGATTCAACCGCTTGATCGTGATCGCGGGCGTGCCTCCGCTGGAAGGCGGCAGGTACAAGTCACTACCAATTCGCCCCCTGTTCGCGTTGGCCCGCTGGTTTCCGCCCGCCCTCAGCGCTTCCTTCGCCCTTCTGGGGCAAATGGTCCGGCGCGACCCCGACCGCACGCTCAAGCGCGTCAAGCGTGTCCTCGCCGCTCCGGGAACGGCGGAGGAGCAGTTTGTCCACGATCCCGCGCTCCACGATGTCTGGGTTGACCTGCTCGCGGTCTCCACACAGGCAGGCGGGCGCTGCTGGGTCGAGGACTATCGCCTCTTCGTCCGGGATTGGGGCTTCGCCCTCGAGGATGTAGGTGTTCCGACGGACGTCTGGCAGGGGGAGGACGACATTGTCATCCCGCCCCACGCCGGCCGCATTTACGCCGACGCGATCACGGGGGCGGAGCTTCATCTCGTTCCGGGTCACGGTCATTTCGTCTCGATGACTCGGCCGCGAGAGATTCTCGCCCCGCTTGTGGATTGAATCAGGGACGACCGATGGCGGTGTCGTAAATGAAGGCGCGCTCATAATCCGTCGGTCGGTGGTTCGAGTCCACCCCGGCCCATATAACTCAGGCCGATGATCGTCCGTGTAGCGACGGCGAAGGCGCCCGTTACGGGTGCTCGCCCTACCCAGGAGCGTGTTGAGCCCACTCCAGTGGCGCATGATGGCTGAGGACGTCACGATCGTCGTCGCGACGTACAACCGGGCCGAGGTTCTCAAGCGGACTTTGCGCTGTGCGATGGCGCAGACCCACGAGAACTGGCGGATGATCGTTGTCGGCGATGCCTGCTCGGACGAGACCGAGGCGATGGTCTCTGCCCTCGGTGACGATCGAATCCGTTTCATCAACCTGCCGGAGCGATTCGGTGAGCAGTCCGGCCCCAACTCGGTCGGCATGGCTTTGGCGGATGGCCCCACCGTGGCCTTTTTGAACCACGATGACTACTGGCTCCCTAACCACCTAGAGGAGGGCCTTCGCGCCCTTCGGGAGAACGAGGCGGACCTGTACTGGTCACGGGCGGCTTTCTTCACCAATCGCGGACCGCGGGTCGATCGAGCCATCTTCACCGAGGAGGCCCCGGCCAGTCGCTCCCTGAGCGTCGCCTTCCATGCCCCAGCGCACTACAGCGAGCCGATGAGCAGCTGGGTGGTGAAGCGGGAAACGCTCGAGCGAGTCGGGCCGATGACCGCTGCCAGTCGCACTCACCTCATGCCGATACAGGACTACTGCATCCGGCTGTGGCGGGCGGACACCCGCCTCTGCACCGGTGGCCCGATCACTGTGCTGAAGGACCGTATGGCGCCCCTCGCGCCCGGACGGGGCGCCAAAATCTACGGACTCAGCGCTGAGTTCGCCGAGAGCTGGGTGCAACAGATAGAACGCGGCGATACCTCGCATCTGATGGCTTCGGTGGCCGATGATCTCTGGCTCTCGCGGGCGCTGAGCCTGGCTCGCGAGTTCGAGCCCGTGCAGGCCCCTGGGAATGCGCCCGCCGAGATCCTGGTGGCATCGGGCATCGATCTGACGTCCCTGCGGGCGGACGCCGCGGCGGGCGAGTCCAACCTCCTCCACAGGATGCTTGCCCGACGCACGGGCGAGCACATCGATCGCCAGCCTGAGCTCGCGAAGATGATTGCCTTCGCGAAAGCACGTGTGTCCCAGTGACCGACATAGAAACCTGGCTTGAGTCCGCGAGGGTCAAGAGTCGCCTGGCAGTTCGCGAGATAGATCTCGCGGACTGCCGGAAGTGGCAACTGAGCAGCGGACGCCTGGTCCACGAAACCGGTCGCTTCTTCTCGATCGCCGGGGTCAAGCAAAGACCGGCAGACGCGGGGGGCGATGGTCCTCTTCAGGCGATGATCGACCAGCCCGAGGTGGGCTGGCTCGGCTTCGTGGTGCGCGACGCCGGGGAAGGCGTGGAGTGGCTCCTGCAGGCCAAGACAGAGCCGGGAAGCATCCGCGGCACTCAAATCGCGCCCTCGCTCCAGGCAACTCGGAGCAACTACATGCAAGAGCACGGCGGTCAACCAACCCGGTTTCTCGACCTCTTCCGCGCAGGCGGTGCGGTGATCTCGGATGCTCCTCACTCAGAGCAGGGCTCGGCGTTCCTGTGGAAGTTCAACCGGAACACAACTCTCGCTCTGCCGAAGGATTGTGAGGTCGATGGCGGGGATCACCGGTGGATGTGGTGCGACGGCCCCAGCCTGCGCGACCGCCTCGCACGCTCCTACACCGTGAACACGGATGCTCGATCGGTGATCGCCACATCGCCCTGGGCCCTGCTTGCCGGCGGCGGCCCGCTGTTCCGCGCCCGGCCACTCGCGCGTTCCTATCGAGTCCGGCACGAAGACCTCCTTGCCAGGCTCCTTGAGAGGAGGGCCATTCCACAATCGCCGCGAATATTGTGGAGCTTCGTGCCCCTGGACGCGATGCCAGGATGGACGCTCCATCCGGGAGGCCTCCGTGACCCCGATGATCGAAAGGTGGTCGAATACCGGGAGGTGACTACTACCGATCGTGAGGTCTCCACCTGGTGTCAGCCGTTCCTTTCGCAAGCGAGACCCGGTTCGGACACTCTGATCATGAGGATCGCAGACGGCATCGTCGAGGTCTTTGTCTCGCTGGTCCAGGAGCTCGGCTTTGGCAACCGACGGGAGTTCGGTCCCTCGATCCAGACCTCGGGCATCCCACCGTACCTCGATCGACTCCTCCGGTCCCCCAACAGCATCGAACTCGTCCGGATCGATCAGAGTGATGAAGGAGGTCGGTTCCTGAGTGTTCGCGGGCAGTACCGAATCGTTCTCACCCGCGACGGCGGCGACCGCCGCAAGCAGTATCCGTTCGGAACCTGGATTTCCCTCGGGACCCTTGAGATGCTGGTACAACAGCCGGGCTCAACGACGAACGAGTTGCGGACGCTCGTATCGCTGCTTTTAAGCAGCGAGCTCGATAGCGCCCTTGCTGCCCTTTGAAGCACGCGGAAACCGAGTTGCCCGGGGGGATTACGACATCCCCACCTTTGTGCCAAGCGCTACGATTAGTCCTGCCCGCTGGGATCTCTTCGTTTCCTCTGCCCGCCGAGTGCTCTTTCCGAGGAAGCGAGATACGGAGCTCAAATGTCCGAGCCGCAGCATGTCGAGCCAAGCGAGATGTCGAGGTCCCTCGGCGCTTCGCTCAATTCGGTCTGGAACCGCTACGCCGATTCCGCGCCCTCCGATGCATCGGTCGAGCTCGAGGCTGGCGTGGTGCGGTGGTCCGTCCCCGAATCGTCTGCGACCCAGCTCAAGGAGAGCATCGCGAGCAGAGCCGAGGAGGAAGGGCCCGTGCGCACGATGACGTCGTTCAAGCATGAGACCAGCGCGGTTGTCGCGAAAGCGATGAAGCGCAGAATCGCCGCCAGATTCCCGAAGAAGGTCAAAGACGGAATCGCGACCGAGGTGTTCGTGCTCGAGACGATCCCTCGCAAGAACTAGAACGCGCGGATCGAAGCCGCTAAGCCTGCCCGGACAGCGGCGACGGGGGCGTGGAGCTCTAACCGCGGCGCATGTCTCGTCGCCTGCGCCCAGCCTTTGACTTACCTCGCTCGGCGAGCTTCCCGGGCCGCGACTCGAACGCGCTCACCTTGCGAAGCTGGCGCAACTCGAGCATCGGCCCGTCCTCTGCGCAGGTGCGGTGCCAGTGCTGGTGCTCGGTCCCGCCGAGGCGTGCGACTCGCTGGACGATCACGTGCTCCATTCCGATCTCGACCGCGCGGCCGCAGCCGGGGCAGCGATAGAGCTTCTGGGAGATCGCGCGGATGAGCCACGCCTCGTCGCCTTCGGCGGTGAGGCCGCGCAGGCTCGTCCTCGAGTCGGGAAGCCCTTGGAAGTCCTGCATCGAATGAGCGTGACAGGGTCTGATGAGCAATTAGGCTCCACGGACTGTGGAGGAGGTGCCGCGAACGAACCGCACGGGCCTCGCGGCCGCGATCATCGGAGTTGTTCTCGTGCTCACGCTCGTCGCGATGATCCTCGACTTGGGGCCATTCTCGGACGACGAGCTGAGCGCCGCGGAGTTCCTCTCGCAAGGCGATGAGATCTGCGCCCAGGCGCACGAGGAGTTCCTGAACGTGCAGGGATCGGCGCCGCGCACGGCCGCCGAGGCCGAAGAGCAGGTCGATGCGCTAATCGAGCTGGCCGAAGAGGAGCACGACGGCATCGAGGAGCTGAATCCGCCCGAGAGCCTGGGCGCGGGGGTCGACGACTATTTGAAGGAGCGCGAAGACGGGATCGACATCCTGAGAGAGGGGCTCGCCGCGGCGCGCGACGACGACCCGGACGCCTATGAGGAGGCACAGGTGAGGCTCGCCTCGCAGCAGGCCGCCCGCCAGAAGACCGCGGAGAGACTCGGCTTCAGCAAGTGCTCCGACCCGCTCGTCTCAGCCGAAGAGCTCGAGCGCCAATCTCAGCCGCCGGCCGGTCCCTAGCTGCGCGAGGCAAGCCAAGCGAAGCCGGCGGCCATCGCGGCGTTCGCGACGCCGGCGAGCTTCAGGCCTTCTACAGCCCCGGGCCGGCTTACCGCCGGCGAGCGTGACCAGACTGCGTCCGTCGCGAGCTCAGTGCCTCGAAGCCACGCCAGCGCCCACCAATCCTGCGACTTTCCCCGGCGCTCGGCCACGAGATGAGCGGCAGCGAACGTGAGCCAGATCGGACCGCAGCGGCGAAACAGATGCTCCGCGTCCTCGGAAGGGGCGTCGTGCCCGATCACGGCGAGCGTCGCCCGCGGCGCAAACAGCGCGCCCGTGCCCAGCACGAGGTCGAAGGCGATCATGTTCCGGTTGAGCTGGCGCAAGGCGTCTTCGAGATCCATGTGCCCGATCCAAGCACAGATCCTGCTTCGGGCGATTCGTGAGGAGGCGCAGAAGGGAAAGCGTGGAGAGGGGCGAAACAAGCCGCCGTGAGCAAGACAGCGACGAAGACCCGCCCGTCCTCATCAACCTCTCGCGCCGCAGCCCGCGGGAATGGAGCGGGGACGCGCACGAAGGCGAAGAGCAAAAAAGAGGCGAAGACCCTCTCCGCGTTCATCACGGAGCGCTTCGACGAGTTCTCCCGCTCGCAAAAGGACGTCGCCCGCTACATCGTGGACCACCTCGACGAGGCGGCGTTTCAGACCGCCGAAGAGCTGGCCCGCCGAGCGTCGACCTCCTCGTCGACCGTCGTGCGCTTTTCGCAAGCCCTCGGATTCGAGGGCTATCCCGAGCTTCAGCAGGCGGCGATTGAGGAGTACCGCACCCGCCCCTCAGAGAACGGCGCCGCGGAGAAGAGCTCCCTCTTCGACTTCGATCACTCCGAGTTCGAGGCGTCGCTCGCCGCCGACCACGGCGACCTCGAAGACACCGTGCGCAACCTCTCTGCGGAGGATGTCGAGGCGTGCGTGGAAGCGCTCGCCGGCGCCAATCGCGTGATGATCGTCGGCATGGACCAGCTCGCCTTCTTTGCGAGCTACCTGCGCCACCTGCTCGCGCTCCTCGACATCCGCGCCGAGGTCGTCGCAAGCCCGCGCCAGGACTCCATCACCCGTCTCAGCCGTCTGGAAGAGGGTGCCCTCGTCATCGCCTTCTCGGCCGGCCGCGCACACCCGATCGTCGTCCGCGCCATGAAGCTCGCCAAGCATCGCCAGGCAACCACGCTTGCGATCACCGACGCGACGCTCTCCGAGGTGGGTGAGCATTCGGACCTCACCCTCTACTTCTCGTCGAACAGCCCGTCCTTCATCCAGTCGAACACCTCGCTCCTGGCGCTGGTCCAGGCGCTCGCTTACGGCGTGTACTCGCGCGATAAGGGCGCCTACAAGGATCGCATCCGGGCTTTCAAGCTCAAGTAGCAATGACGCGTCGCGACCCGAGAGCGCCGGATCCCTCCCGCTCACCCCTCGCCGATCTCGGAGCCGAGCTGCGAGCGCTCGATCGCAAGCGGCACGAAGCGATCCAACGTGCCGAAAGCGCGCGTCGCGTCGCTCCGCCCACCCGGATCACCCCGGGCGCGTGGACGGAGCTCGAGAGCGCCGTCTACCTCGAGCGCGCGGCGTAGGCAGGCAAGACCGAGGTGAGATAGCGGGACAGTCTGTCCCGCGAGATCACTCTCAGCGTCGCCTAGGGCAATCGCGGAGCGTTTGGCGCTCGCAAGCTCGCGCCTTCCGTATGCTCAAGCGTATGCCTGAACGCGCCACATTCCGGGTAAAACGCGGCCTTGCCGAGATGCTCAAGGGGGGCGTGATCATGGACGTCGTCACGCCCGACGAGGCGCGCATTGCCGAGGACGCGGGCGCTGTTGCCGTCATGGCGCTCGAACGCGTACCGGCCGATATCCGGCGCGATGGCGGGGTCGCTCGCATGTCCGACCCCGCGATGATCAAGGGCATCCAGGCCGCCGTGACGATTCCGGTCATGGCGAAGGCGCGAATCGGCCACTTTGCCGAGGCGCAGGTGCTTGAAGCGCTCGAGGTCGACTACATCGACGAATCCGAGGTCCTCACGCCCGCCGACGAGGCCAACCACATCGAAAAGCAGGCCTTCGACATCCCGTTCGTCTGTGGCGCCACCAACCTCGGCGAGGCGCTGCGGCGAATCGCAGAAGGTGCGGCGATGATCCGCTCCAAAGGCGAGGCCGGGACCGGCAACATCGTCGAGGCAGTTCGGCACCTGCGGGGGATTACAGGCGGAATCCGCCAACTACAGTCACTCGACTCGTCGGAGCTTCCGTCCGCCGCCAAGGAACTTCAGGCGCCCGTCGACCTCGTCGCCGAGGTGGCCGAGGCCGGCTGGCTACCCGTACCTCTCTTCTGCGCCGGCGGCATCGCGACGCCCGCCGACGCTTCGCTCACGATGCAGCTGGGAGCAGAGGGGAACTTCGTGGGCTCGGGCATCTTCAAGTCGTCCGATCCCGAGCGCCGAGCCCGCGCGATCGTGGAGGCGACAACCCACGCTCAAGACCCCGCGAGGGTCGCTGCCGCCTCCATGGACCTCGGCGAGCCCATGCGCGGTGACGACATCGCAGAACTCGCCGCGCAGGGAGAGCTCCTCCAGCACCGCGGGGTCTGATTGGAGCTCCGTGCGCTCGTGCCGCCCGCCGGGGAGGCGAACCGCACCGTCGTTGGCGTGCTGGCCAGCCAAGGCGGATTCGCCGCTCACGTGAGGATGCTCTCCGAGCTCGGCGCCGACGCGCGCGAAGTTCGCACCCCCGATGAGATCCAACACGTTGACGCGCTGGTCATCCCCGGGGGCGAGTCGACGACGATCGCGAAGGCAATCGAGCGTGATGGGCTCGCCGGGCCGATCCGCGAGCACCACACGGAGAACAAGCCCATCCTCGGCACGTGCGCCGGGATGATCCTGTGCGGGCGAGACCACCTCGGCCTCATCGATACGACTTGCAAGCGCAACGCCTTCGGCCGTCAGCTCGCTAGCTTCGAGGCGGACCTCGTGATCAAGGGCATCGGCCCGGAGTCCCTGCGCGCAGTGTTCATCCGGGCGCCATGGATCGAGGAGCACGGCGATCATGTCGAGGTGCTCGCGTCGATCGACGGCCATCCCGTGGTCGTCCGCGAAGGCTCTGTCCTCGCCTGCGCCTTTCATCCCGAGCTGACCGACGACCCGCGCCTCCACGCATTGCTGATGGCGATGACGTCGGAAGCTGGGAGGGCTTACCCTGCCGCGAGGGGGGAAGAGGACGAGAGATGAACGACCCGCGCGTCACGAACCTCGCGAAGATCCTCGTGCACTATTCGACGAAGGTGTCGGAGGGCGACACGTGCCTGATCGAAGGACCCGTCGCCGCCGAGCCCCTCGTCGCAATTGTCTATGGCGAGGTTCTGAAAGCAGGCGGCCAGCCGGTCCTCTCGATGGCGTTCGACGGCCAGCCCGAGAGCTTTTTCCGAAACGCCTCGGATGCGCAGCTCGAGTGGATCTCGCCCCTTTCGAAGTGGGCGGCCGAAGAGGCCGACGCCCGGATCGTGATCGGCGCCGACACCAACACCCGCGCTCTTTCCTCGATCGCACCCGAGCGCCAGACGAAACGACAGGCGGCGACCCGCGGCCTGATCGACCAGGTCATGAAGCGCTCGGCCCGAGGCGAGCATCGGTGGGTCTACACGATCTTCCCAACGAATGCCTACGCGTCAGACGCCGAGATGAGCTTGCGCGAGTTCGAAGACTTCTACTACGGCGCATGCCTCGCCGATGTGGACGATCCGCTCGCGGCATGGGAAGAGGCCTCACGCGAGACGAAGCGTCTGGCGGAGCTCGCCACGGGCCACTCGGAGGTCCACATCACCGGTCCCGGAACCGATCTGAGGCTGGGCATCGAGGGGCGGACCTTCATCCCGTGCTTCGGCGATCGCAACATGCCCGACGGCGAGTTCTTCACCGGTCCGCTCGAGGACGCAGTGGACGGGGAGGTCTCGTTCCAACTCCCTGCGATGGTGGCGGGACGAGAGGTTGCGGGTGTTCGCTTTCGCTTCGAGTCAGGCAATGTCGTCGACGCATCGGCGGAGCGTGGCGAGGAATTCCTCATCGAGCTGATCGACACCGACGAGGGCGCGCGGCGCCTCGGGGAGCTCGGAATCGGGACGAACTACCGAATCGACCGTGGCACCCGGGACGTGCTCCTCGACGAAAAGATCGGCGGCACCGTCCATCTGGCGGTCGGCGCCAGCTACCCGGAATCGGGCGGCAAGAACGAGAGCGCCGTGCACACCGACCTCGTTTGCGACCTCCGGCAAGGGGGGCGGATCGAAGTCGATGGCGAGCTTCTTCAGGAAAACGGTGTCTTCCAGCTGTAGACCATGTTTCCCTTGGCCCGCGGGAGGGAAGACGAGGGCGATGGGGATCGCCCGGGCGTCGGTAGCACCGCTGATTGCGCTTTGCCTTGCGCTTGTCGCTGCCGCGCCGGCTGCAGCAGATCACGACACCTACGGCACGGCTGAATTCAGCTACGGCGCCGGGCTCGGCTCCGCGCTCACGACGCCCCTTGCCATTCCGGGCTCGCAAGAGACCGCGCCGATCACCCAGGCGGGCGGGAGCGAGGACCTGAAGTCCCCCGGCTTCCGCCGTCTCGACCAGGACCCGGTGGTGATCAAGAAGAACCAGGTCGCGGAGGGCTCGGATCTCGCGTTCAGGGGACGGCTCCTGATCGCCGGCGCATACGAGGGAATCGGCCTCTTCAAGCGCACCCAGAACTCACTGCGCCAAGTCGGCTTTCACAACTGCCCCGCAGCTCAGGGCGACGTGATCGTCTCGGGCAAGTACGCGTTCGTCTCGGTGGACTCGCCAGGCTCGAACGACAAGGACTCGAAGACCTGCAACAACACTGGGACGAACGAATCGAACTCCTCGCTTGGCAAGGAGGGCCTGCGGATCGTCAAGATCGCGAATCCCAGGAGGCCCAAGCAGGTCGGCTTCATCGAGACCGAGTGTGGCTCACACACCCAGACGCTCGTTCCCGGCGCTCAGCGCTCCTACATCTACGTCCAGTCCTACCCGCTCACCGATGCCGACGTGTGCACGGAGCTCTCGCATCCCGAGGGCGAGATTTCAATCGTTTCGTTCCCCACCGGTGATCCCTCGAAGGCTCGCAACGAGGGCGTCACCGACATCATCCCACCGCTCGGCGCGACTCCCGACACGGTGGGCTGCCACGACGCCGGCGTCCTTCCGTCCAAGGATCTCGCCGCATTCGCCTGCCTTGGCGCCTTCGTGATCGCCGACATCTCAGACCCCGCAAAGCCCGAGGCCCTCTCCGTTGAGCAGAACCCCTTGATCGAGCTCGACCATTCGGCGGCGCTCACGTGGGACGGGAAGTACGCGGTGATCGGCGACGAGCACGCCGGCGCCGCGGGCGGCGGTGGCTGCTCGACCGACCAGTCGAGCCCGGTGGGTGCGATGTGGTTCTACGACATCACCGACCGCGAGAACCCGACGCTCGAGGGCAGCTACTCCCTCCCGCGAGTGCCGCCCGTCGACAGCCCGGCGGAGGCGGAACGCTTCCGCTGCACGACCCACAACTACTCGATCCTTCCGATGAAGGACCCCGACCGCTACGTGGCCGTCTCGCCCTACTACTCGGGCGGCCTCTCCGTCGTGGACTTCTCCGATCCATCGGCCCCGGTCGAGAAGGGCTTCTACCTCCAACAGACCGACGGAGTGAATCCCGACATCTGGTCCGGCTACTGGTTCAGGAACAGGGTCTATACGAACGAGAACTCTTCGGGCTACGGCGTCGGCATCTTCAAGGCCGGCACAGGACTTGGCGCGAACAACGTCCGCAGCCTCGGTCGCACGTTCAACCCGCAGACGCAGGTCCTGCCCTAGCGCGCGCGTAGCGAGTCGCGGTGGGCTCCCAAGCCCACCGCGATCGCCACTGGCATCCCCGTTCCTTCAAACCCTGCTCTTCAATGGTCCGAACACTCGACCTGGCGTGAAGTTGCGGCATTTTTCGCCCGTAGAATCCGGCGGATGGCAGGTCACTCCAAGTGGGCGTCGATCAAGCACAAGAAGGCTGCGACCGACGCCAAGCGCGGCAAGCTCTTCACCAAGCTTGCAAGGGCGATCACCGTTGCCGCGCGGGAAGGCGGAGGCGACCCGGCCGGAAACCACACCCTCGCTGCGGCAGTCGAGAAGGCGAAGAGCTACTCGATGCCCAAGGACAACATCCAACGCGCGATCGACCGCGGTACGGGTGAGGGAGACGGGGGCGCGATCGAGCGCGTCCTCTACGAGGGTTACGGCCCAGCGGGAACCGCGCTCCTGGTGGAGGCGCTTACCGACAACCGCAACCGCACCGGTTCGGAGGTGCGCCATGCGTTCGACCGTCACGGGGGCAACCTCGGCGAACCCGGGTCCGTGGCCTGGCAGTTCGAAAAGAAGGGCGTAGTCCTTCTAGACGGCTCGCGCTACGGAGAGGACGATGTGATCGCGGCGATCGATGCGGGAGCAGAGGACGTGGTGGTCGATGACGACACGCTCAAGATCACCTGCGAGCCGCAGAGCCTCACATCGGTTCGCGAAGCTCTGACCGGCTCAGGCGTGGAGATCGAGTCGTCCGAGCTCGCGATGGAGCCCCAGAACCTCATCGAGGTCGCCGACCCCGCGGAAGCGAGGCGTCTCATCCGCCTGATCGACGCGCTGGACGACCACGACGACGTCGACGAGGTTCACTCGAACTTCGACATCTCCGCCGAGCTCCTGGAAGAGGCGGAAGCCGCAGCGTAGGTCTCGGCCGCGGCGCTTTTTGTGCCCAGAGCGGCCTCTGCGGGAGGCATCCGCGGCTGGGGCCAGAATAGGTACGGATGGTGGTTGTCATGGGAATTGATCCCGGCGTTGCGAACACGGGCTTCGGCGTCGTTCGCGTAGCCGGCTCGAGCATGAGCGCGATCGATGGCGGGGTCATCGAGACGCCGTCTGACCAAGCGCCGGAACAGCGCCTCAGCAGGATTCACGCAGCGCTTCGTGAGCTCATGGACTGGCACGAGCCGGTCTCGGTCGGGCTCGAAGACCTCTACTTCGGCAAGAACGTCCGCTCGGCGCTCGCCGTGGGGCAGGCACGCGGGGTCGCGATGCTCGCGGCGGCCGAGCGCGGCCTCGAATGCTTCGACTACACGCCCCAGGCGGTGAAGATGGCCGTCTGCGGCTCGGGCGCCGCCGCAAAGGATCAAGTTCAGCAAATGGTGGGGGCCCTTCTCGGGCTTCCGGCGGCTCCAGCGTCGGACCACGCCGCCGACGCCCTCGCGGTCGCGATCTGCCACGCGGGACACATCGCCCGCCACGACGCAAGCCAGCGCGCCGGCGATCGAATGAAGGCGCTGGCGTGATCGCCTCGGTCAGGGGGGAGGTACTCCTGCGGCGAGCCGACCACGTCGTCATCGACACCGGTGGCGTCGGATACCGCTTGTCGGTCTCCGCGGAGACGCTCAAGTCGGTGCCCGCCACCGGCAAGCAGGCGACGCTTCACGCTCACCTCGTCGTCCGCGACGACGCGATGCAGCTCCTCGGCTTTGCCACCGAAGAGGAGCGCGACCTCTTCCTCCACCTCAACTCCGTTTCGGGCGTGGGGCCCAAGGTCGCGATGGCGATCCTGTCCGGCGGCACGCCGCGCGAGCTGTTGAAAGCCATCGCGCTCGGTGACGCAAAGCGCTTTCAGGCAGTGCCCGGAGTGGGAAAGCGCACCGCCGAGCGGGTCATTGTCGAGCTTCGCGAGAAGGTCGCAGGCGAACTCGAAAACGCACCCGCCGCATCGCCCGCAGGCGGCGACGAGCCGCGGCTCCTCGCTCGGGATGGACTGGTCGGGCTCGGCTACACGCTGATGGAGGCTGAGCGCCTCCTCGACGGCGCCGACGCAGAAGAGCCGGAGGAGCTGATCTCGATCGCCCTTCGCCGCGCCTCCGAAGCCACGAGGAGCGGCTGATGGACGCGGAGCGCAGCCCCGGCATCGTGCCCGATCCCTCGATCCACGCTGCGTCTGAGATGAAGGTGCGGCGGCTGGATCCAGCCGCCGAGCCGATGGCCGAAGCGCGGGTCGCCGAAGGAGACGAGGAGCTCGACCGCTCGCTCCGCCCGCCGCGACTCGCGGATTTCGTCGCGCAGGAGGCAGTAACCGACCAGCTCGAAGTCTTCATCGAGGCTGCCCGCCGTCGCGGCGAGCCGCTCGACCACGTGTTGCTCTCGGGCCCGCCGGGCCTCGGCAAGACCTCGCTCGCCCACATCATCGCCGCCGAGCTCGGCTCGGGACTCGTTCATACCGCCGCACCCGCGCTCGAGCGGAAGGCCGACGTCGCCGCCTTCCTCACTGCGCTTGAACCCGGCGCCGTCTTCTTCATCGACGAGATCCACCGTCTCAACCCGGCGATCGAGGAGACGCTCTATCCGGCGATGGAGGACCGCCGCCTGCCCGTAGTGCTGGGGCAGGGCGCAGGCGCTCGGACGGTGACGCTCGACCTGCCGCCGTTCACGCTGGTCGGCGCCACGACCCGCGCGGGGCTCCTGTCGAAGCCGCTTCACGACCGCTTCGGCGTCTCTCACCGGCTTGAGCATTACGGGCCCGACGATCTCGCCGTGATCGTCCTTCGCTCGGCAGGGATCCTGGACGTTGAGATCGAGGCCGGTGGAGAGGAGGCGATCGCATCGCGCTCACGCGGCACGCCGCGCGTCGCCAACCGCCTCCTTCGGAGGGTGCGCGACTTCGCCGAGGTGCGCGGCACGGGCGTCGTCACCGAGGAGATCGCCACAGAGGCGCTCGGCCTCCTCGACGTCGACGAGGCGGGACTCGATCGCCACGATCGCGTGATCCTCGAGACGATCGCCGTCAAGTTCACGGGAGGCCCGGTGGGCCTCACGACCCTCGCGGACGCGATCGACGAGGAGACCGACACCATCGAGGGCGTGTATGAGCCCTATCTCATTCAGCAGGGGCTCATCAAGCGCACGCCGCGCGGCCGAGTCCTCACGGAGCGCGGTTACGAGCACATGGGGCTGGCGGTCCCTGAGGGCGCCGCGACGCTCTTCTGACCGGCGGGCTCAAGCGGCTTTGCTCGCTACGCTTCCCGCGTGCCGTTCTTCATTTGTCCCAACTGCGGCAATCGTGAGCTCTCGAACTCGCGAACGGCCGGTTTCTCGAACCGGCCGAAGAGCTGTGAGAAGTGCGGCGCCGGGTTCATCTTCGAGCTCCTCGACGACTATTACCCGGCCCCTGACGCGGCTTTCTTCACTTGCGACAAGGACGGCAAGGTCCTCGACGTGGGGCGGGGCGGCTTCGAGCTCACGGGCCTGAAAGACGAGGACGTGATCGGGCGGCCGGTGCGTGACGTCCTGGGGCTCGAGTGGAAGGGCACAGGCGACGTTCCCGAGGCACCGCCATCCGAGAACGGCGAGTCAGATCCGATCGGCACCACGCTCGAGTGGGGCGTCAGGTCCTTGGGTAAGCGGGTGCAGGTGAACGCGGAGGGCGACCTCCCCGCTGAGGCCGTCGCGGATGTCTTCCCTGCTTACGACGACGACGGCGGCCTTTTGCTGGTCCTGACCCCTGAGTAGGTTTTCCGGCATGGGTTCGGGCACATCTAGCCCCGCAGGGCTGGTCTGACGATGGGTTCTCGCAGGCGCAGCCTGATCGTGCTCGGCCTTGTGCTCGCGCTGATCGTCGCGTCGGCGTACGTCGTGACTTCCAAGCCGACCCGCCAGGGCATCGACCTCGCAGGCGGCACGGAGCTCGTCTACGAAGCCCGCGGCACGCAAGGCAACCAGAGCATCAACGTCGACGATGTCAATCGCTCGGTCGACCTGATCCGCGAGCGCGTCGATGCCCTTGGCGTCTCCGAGCCCGAGATCTCACGCGTCGGAGCGACCCAGATCTCGGTCAGCCTGCCCGAGGTCCAGAACGCACAGGACGCGATCGACCAGGTGGGGGAGACCTCGCAGCTTTCGTTCTATGACTTCTCGGCGCCGGACGACGAGGGCCCTGACGGTCGTGAGCCGGGCAACGTCATCCCGCAGAACCCGGATCTTCCCAACGCGGCAGAGCGGCCGTTCAACCGCCTATACGACGCTGTGCTCGCGGCGCAGAAGGAAGAGCCCGAGTGCTTCGAGAAGAACGGCGACCCGCTCTGCACGCACGATGGCCAGTTCTACCTCTTCGACGAGAACACGCTCGAGGCCATAGCCGGGCCAGTGACCCAGGAATCGGACCTCTATCTCCAGTACGGAGGAGAGCAGCCGGAGGGCACCGTCATCGAAGAAGTCCCCCAGGGCTACGTCGTCCTTCGCGAGGAGGCACCGCCTGACGATCCTGCGACCGAAGCGGACGAGAGCGACACCGGGGTCCGCGGCTACTTCCTCCTCCGGGACCGTCCCGAGCTGACCGGTGACGACATCCGCAACCCGAAGCAGGACTTCGACCAGTTCCAGCAACCGAACGTCACCTTCGACTTCACCGACAAGGGCAAGGAAGCCTTCGGCGAGGTCACCGAGCGAATCGCCCAGCGCGGGCTCGAAGCCGCGGGCGCGCAAAGCGCGTCGATCTCGGTCGAGGACGCAGCCAGCATCTCGGGTTCGTTCGCGGTGGTCCTCGACGGCGAGATCGTCTCGCGCCCGATCATCAACTTCAAGGAGAACCCGGCCGGCATCCCGGGCGACACGGGCGCCCAGATCTCGGGCAACTTCTCGATCACCGAAGCGCAGGATCTGGCCGAGTTCCTGCGGATCGGCGCTCTGCCGGTCGAGCTAGCGCTGATCAACCAATCCACTGTCTCGGCGACCTTGGGCCAGGACGCCCTGGACGGGGCCATCCTCGCGGCCCTTGCGGGCCTCGCGCTCGTCGTGCTCTTCCTCCTCGCCTACTACCGATTCCTCGGCCTGGTAGCGGCGATGGGGCTCGCCGTCTACGCCCTTTTCTACCTTGCGATGATCAAGATCATCCCGATCACGGTGACCCTGCCGGGCATCGCCGGATTGATTCTCACGATCGGCGTCGCGGCCGACTCGAACATCGTCATCTTCGAGCGGATCAAGGAGGAGTTGCGGCTCGGCCGCTCCACGCTCTCGGCGATCGGGCAGGGCTATCGCAAGGGAATCGCGACGATCATCGACGCCAACGTGATCACGCTGATCACGGCTTTCATCCTCTTCGTCCTGGCGGATGCCGGCGTGAAGGGCTTTGCGTTCACCCTCGGCATCGGCACGATCGTCTCGCTGTTCACGGCCGTCCTCTTCACGCAGGCGTTTCTCGCCATCCTCGGCCGCTCTCCCATGCTTCGCTCCGGCAAGCTCCTCGGAGGTGGCGAGCGGCGCATGGAGTGGAAGTTCGACTTCACCGGCCTCTCGAAGTACTTCTTCTCGGCCTCGGGCGCGATCCTCGTGGTCGGCGCTATCGCGTTCTCGACCCAGCAGCTCAACCTGGGCATCGACTTCGAGTCGGGCACGAGGATTACCGCCGCCCTCGGCGAGGAAGTGGGCGCCGACGACGTACGCAGCGCGCTCACGGACGCTGACATCGACGGCGCCGAGAATGCTGAGATCCAGCTGATCGAGAACGAGGACTTCGGCCAGAACGTGATTCAGCTTCAGGGCAAGATCCCGACCGACCAGGCGCCGGGAATTCAGGGGATCCTTACGGACGCTTTCGGCCTCGAAGGCGGAGAGCAGGGCTTTCAGAACGAGTCAGTTGGGCCTACATTCGGTCAGCAGGTCGCCGAGAACGCTGTCTACGCGCTGATCCTCTCGTTGCTCGTGATCTCGGTATACGTCGCGATCCGGTTCGAGGCGAAGTACGCGGTGCCCGTCCTGATCGCGCTCGCCCACGACATCCTCATCACCGGCGGGATCTATGCCTTGACGGGTCAGGAGGTGACGAGCGCCACCGTCGCCGCGTTCCTCACCATCTTGGGCTACTCGATGTACGACACGATCATCGTGTTCGACCGGATCCGCGAGAACGTGCCACGAATGCCGCGCGCCGCGTTCACCCAGATCGTGAACCGCTCGATGTCCGAGGTTCTCACCCGTTCGCTCATCACCGGCCTCTCGACCGTCTTCCTGGTGAGCATGCTCCTCGTCTTCGGCGACGAAACGCTTCGCGGGTTCGCCTTCGCGATGATGGTCGGGATCGCCTCGGGTACGTACTCGTCCATCTTCATCGCAGGGCCTGTCCTGACCGAGTGGAAGGAGCGCGAAGCGACCTACCGCGCCCGCCGCCACCACATCGAGGAGACGATGGGGTACGTGCCCGTCTTCCCCGAGGACAACGTCGTCGCGCGGGTCGAGGGCCATGGCGAGGGCATCGACGGGGGGTCCGAAAAGGTCCTGATCGGTGGTGGGCCGCCGGTCGCGACTGAGGTTCCTGGGGACGCCCCGGACGCTTCACCGCCGACGGGCGCGCCCGAGACGGGCCCGCTGCCGAGTGGCGAGCCCCGGCGCTCGGAGGCAGTCACGGGCGCACCGGGCGCGGCGGAGACCGATGGCACCGGCGGTGCCGGCGAGGAAGCCGACCCCGCGGTCGCACACGAGCGCGCCGCAGAGCGCGAGCGGCGGCGCCAGCGCCAGAAGCGCCGCAAGAAGCACGGGAGACGACGCTGATGGCTGTACTCGTCTGGTTTACCGTCGGCGTCGCGCTCTGGCACTTCACCGTGTTCTTTCCCGACCGCTTCTGGGGCGGCATCGTCGGCGCGCTCCTCGGCGCGGTCACCGGTGCGATGCTCAGCGGCGCGGCAGCGCAGATCGCAATCGGCGAAAGCGTCGGTGAGACCGGAATCGAGACCGTTCTCTTCGCCGTGCCCGGCACCCTGATCGGCGCGGGGGTGCTGTACCTGATCGGTTCGCGTCACATTCCCGCGGACGATCCGTACGAAGCGCCGCGCGGCCGCCGGGCCTAAGCCACTTCCGCGCCTGGTCGACGTTTCGGGCGCACGATCCGCCTAACGTCGACCGATGGCGAACCTGGAGGCGATTCCGTCCTCTCTCGTTCCTAGCCTGGGTTAGTGAACGCCTCTGGCTGGGAACAACGCGAGAAGCGGTTTCGCCTCGCTCCTTACTCGTACGCGGAAGCGGCGGAGATCGCCCGGGCGCTCGAAGTGCCCGAGCCCGTCGCCGTCGCGCTGGTTCGCAGGGGCCACCGCACGGCCGAAGGCGCCCGGAGATTCCTCGCAGCCGATGAGCGCCACGATCCCCTGGAGTTCGACGGCATCGGCCAGGCCGTCTCGGTCATCCGCGCAGCGATCAACGCCGGCAAGCTGATCACGGTCCACGGCGATTACGACGTCGACGGCGTTACGTCCACGGCGATCCTTGTCGGGACGCTTCGCGACCTCGGTGCCGACTGCGACTGGCTCATTCCAGGGCGGATCGCGGACGGCTACGGCGTGACTGAGGCGACGATTGACCGCCTCGCCGAACGCGGCACGGGGCTCCTGATCACGGCCGACTGCGGAATCGCTTCGGTGGCGGAGGTGGAGAAAGCCAAGGCGCTTGGGATCGACGTCGTGGTCACGGATCACCATCACCCGGGCGCTGAGCTCCCTTCCTGCCCCGTCGTCCACCCCGTCGTGTCGGGATATCCGTGTCCCGATCTCTGCGCCGCCGGCGTCGCCCACAAGCTCGCCGCCGCCCTCAGTGGGGTCGAGCGAGCCGAACGGGACCTCGATCTGGTCGCCTTGGCGACCGTCGCCGACATGGTTCCGCTTCACGGCGAAAACCGCTCGCTCGTGCGGCGCGGGCTCGAGCGGATGCGCCGCTCGCCCCGCATTGGCTTGCGGTCGCTCATGGTCTCGGCCCGCGTCGCGCCCGAGTGCGTGAGCGAATCGGACATCGGCTTTCGGCTTTCGCCCAGGATCAACGCGGCGGGTCGCCTTTACCGCGCGGACGCCGCCGTCGAGCTGTTCCTCACCGAAGACCGCGAGCGCGCGGGGGAGATCGCGGTCGAGCTCGACCGCGCCAACCACGACCGTCGCGAAACCGAGCGCGAGGTTCTCGCCGATGCGAACCGCTTGCTCGCAGAGCTCGAGGCGGAGGCCGAGCCCGGTGCTGCGATCGTGCTCTGGGGCGAGGGCTGGCACCCCGGTGTCGTCGGCATCTGCGCGTCGCGCATGGCCGAGCGCCACCTGCGTCCGGCGATCCTGATTGCGCTCGACGAAGCGGGTCGCGGCAAGGGCTCCGGACGAAGCGTGCCAGGGTTCGATCTGCTTGCGGGGCTTCGCGCGTGCGGCGAGACGCTGGCGCGCTTCGGAGGGCATCGCGCCGCCGCCGGGCTTGAGATCGAGGCGGCAAACCTCGAGTCGTTCCGCGAGAGCTTTGCGAAGCACTGCGCGCCGCTCTTGGAAGGCAAGAGCAAGGCGAGGGTCGAGGAGATCGACGCAGTGGTCGGCACAGAAAGCCTGGGACACGGGCTGGCCGTGCAGATGGCGCGCCTCGGCCCGTTCGGCATGGGCAATCCGGAGGTGCGACTCGTGGTCCCGGGGGCTCGCGTCGACGACGTGCGTCCGCTGGGCGAGGAAGGACGCCACGCGCGCTTCACGCTCCGAGGCGGACGAGGACTGGCGCGCGGCGTTGCCTTCGGCGTCGGCTCGACCCTCGAGCGAACGGCCGCTCTCGGGCCCCGGGACGTGAGTGTGAGGCTCGAGCTCAACGAGTGGAACGGCGCGACCGAGCCCAGGGTTCTCCTCGGATCGATCTACGACCCCGCGCCCACGCCTGCGAACGACCCGTGGCGCGCGAGCGACGCCGAGTTCGCCGAACGCTTTGCAGCCGCCCTCGACGGCGCGCTGCCGCTGGTCGGCGGCGTCTCCGCAGGCGAGCGTCCCGATCCACCCCCTGTAGGGGGCAACGTGGGACGTTCGGTGCAGGAGGCAGGGCGGCAGATGTCCGATCGGCGCTCGGAGTCCGGTCTCGCTGTGATCGGTGAGCTCGCCTCGAGCGGGGAGGACGTACTCGTTGTCTGCGCCGACGCCATCTCGCGCCGCGGCATCGTCGAGCATGCGGTCCATCCCGGTCGCTACGCAGACGCCTCAGGGGCCATCGTGGCAGCGCGAGGGTCCATGGCCGCGGCGCGCGGCGCGCAGGCCGCGCTCACGCTCGCCGACTGGGCCGCACTATCTTTGGTGCCCAACCTTCCTGGCAGCTTCCGGCACGTCGTTGTTGCCGACCCGGCTCCAAGTCCTGGCCTCACCGCCCTTGCCGGAGAAGGCCAGGGCTACCTCCACCTTCTGGCAACCAAGGCCGAGCTATCGCTCAGCGCCCTGGTCTCGGCCCTGCCGGACCGGAAGGTGCTGGCGAGCACCTACCGCGCGCTGCGAGAGGCAGGCGAATCCCTGTCCGGTGAGGCGCTCCGAACGGCCCTTTGCGGCCCGAACGGCGTCTCGCGCTCGCCGGAGGCCTGCGCGCTCGCCGTGCGCATTCTCGCGGAGATTGGCGTCGTGCGGGTCGAGCGAGACGGCACCGCGACCCGTCTCGAGGCCGTATCCTCGGCAAGAGGCGATCTTAAGTCGTCGATGAGCTTTCGCCTCGTCTCCAAAACCCATGAGGAGTGCGTCCGATACCTGACCCGGCCGGAGAGACAGAGCTCGAGCCCGCTCGAAGCGGTGGCGTAGACAGCGCCGACCCGGAGCCCGTCGCGTCCATGCCGGCGGGCCATACACGGGTGGGCGCTGACTTGAGCGGCGCTCGCACGACGCTGCCCGACGACGAGTTCACGAAGACCCTCGCCGAGGACGAGCGCGCGCTCCTCGGCGATCTCTTTGCGGTGGTCGAGGAGCACGCTGACGAGAACACCGAGCCGCTCGAGCGCAGAGCGGTCGAGCACGCTTTCGCGTTTGCCTGCGAGCGCCACGCGGATCAGCGCCGGCGCTCGGGCGAGGACTTCATCACGCACCCCGTAGAGGTCGCAAAGATCTGCGCCGGCCTTCGGCTCGACACGGACACGCTTTGTGCTGCGCTCCTTCATGACACGGTCGAAGACACGTCGGCCAACCTCGACGAGGTGCGCGAGCTCTTCGGCGAGGCGGTCGCCGGCCTCGTGGACGGCGTCACGAAGCTGACGGGCATCACGTTCCAGAGCCGCGACGAGAATCAGGCGGAGAACTACCGCAAGATGATGGTCGCGATGGCCTCGGACGTCCGGGTCATCCTGATCAAGCTCGCCGACCGCCTTCACAACATGCGAACGCTCTCGGCGATGCCGAAGCAAAAGCAGCTCGAGAAGGCTCGCGAGACGCTCGAGATCTACGCGCCGCTCGCCCACCGGCTTGGAATCCACGCGATCAAGTGGGAGCTCGAGGACCTGGCCTTCCAGCGCCTCCATCCGCGCAAGTACGAGGAGATCAAGAAGCTCGTCGCCCAGCAGCGGACCGACCGCGAGACGTACGTCGAGGAGGCGGGTGCCTTCCTTGCCTCCGAGCTCGCCGACGTGGGCATCGAGTCGGAGATCTCGGGCCGGGCCAAGCACTTCTATTCGATCTACGCGAAGATGACCAAGAAGGGGCGCGAGTTCAACGAGATCTACGACCTCACCGCGATGCGGGTGCTCGTCGGGTCCGTCAAGGACTGCTACGGCGCGATCGGGATCATCCATTCGATCTGGAAGCCGCTCCCAGGGCGCTTCAAGGACTTCATCGCGACGCCGAAGCTGAACCTCTACCAGGCGCTTCACACGACGGTGATCGGGCCCGAAGGCAGGCCGCTCGAGATCCAGATCCGGACACCCGACATGCATCGCGTCGCCGAGTACGGAATCGCGGGGCACGTGCTCTACAAGGAATCGGCGAACGGCTCAAAGCGCGGCGCCGCTAAGGATCCGGCCGACGCCGCGCGCGAGAAGATGACCTGGCTTCGCCAGCTCCTTGAAGAAGAGGGCGATCAGGAGCCGGCCGAGTTCCTCGAGTCGCTCAAGGTAGACCTCTTCGAGGACGAGGTCTTCGTCTTCACCCCGAAGGGCGAGGTCAAGAACCTCTCGGCAGGTTCGACGCCGCTCGACTTCGCCTATGCCGTCCATACGGACGTCGGCCACCGCTGCGTGGGCGCGAAGGTGAATGGAAAGATCGTGCCGCTCCACTACCAGCTGAAGTCGGGAGACATCGTCGAGGTCCTGACGTCGAAGGGCGAGCGCGCACCCTCGCGCGACTGGCTGAGCGTCGTTCGCACCAGCCGCGCGCGAAACAAGATCCGCGCGGCGCTCACGCGCGAAAAGCGCGAGGACGCCGAGCGCCGCGGGCGCGAGGAACTCCAGAAGGCGCTGAAAAAGCAGGGGCTTCCGCCGCAAAGGATCGCGGGCTCGCCGCTGCTCGCTGACGTGATCCGCGAGACGGGCTTCCGCAAGGCCGACGATTTCTACGTCGCTCTCGGAGGCTCGAAGATCTCGGCTAAGACGATCGTCAACAAGGTCATGCAGCGCCTCAAGGGCGGCGAGGCCGTCGCCGGCGACGAGACCGAGTCACGGCTGGCGAGCGTCCTCGAAGGCCGCGACGAGCGCCAGCGCCGAACCCAGGAGGCATCGGACTACGGAATCGCCGTTCAGGGCGCGGCCGACGTCATGGTTCGGCTGGCCAAGTGCTGCCGGCCGGTGCCCGGCGATCCCATCGTGGGCTACGTGTCCCTTGGGCGTGGGATCACCATCCACCGCGAGGACTGCAAGAACGTAAAGGCGCTGAAGAAGGCGCCCGAGCGCTTTACCGACGTCGCATGGGAGGGCGGAAACGCGGTCTCCTATCGGGTCGAGCTCGAGATCGACGCCTGGGACCGCGCGCGCCTCCTCGAAGACCTGTCGCGAAGCTTCTCCGAGACCGGGGTGAACATCATCGAGGCCACCTGCTCGACCAAGCACCCGATGGTGAAGAACCGCTTTGTTGTCGAGGTCGGTGACTCCGAGCAGCTTCGCCAGTGCGTATCGCGCCTTCGCAACGTCGAGGGCGTGTTCGATGCGTACCGCGTCACGCCGGGCGCCTGAGCGAGGCCGTGTCCTGGCCGCCGGCCAGCGTGATCGTGCCGTTTCGGGGTGACGCGGGCCAAGCTGCGCGGCTCGTCGAGTCACTGAAAGCGCTCGAGCTAGGTGTCGACGACGAGGTGATCGTTGTGGACAACTCGAAGGAGGGTTGCGTCTCCGAAGCCCGAGCCGTCAGCGTGGTCAGGGCAACCAGGGAGAGATCGTCGTATTACGCGCGGAACGCCGGGGCGCGTGCGGCCGGCTTACATGATCAAGGGAACGCAGCCCCCGCCCGTTCCCTCGCCGAGGGAAGGAAAAGTCCAATAGGGAGTGCACATTCCTTCCCTCGCGGTGCTGAGGCGCGGTGGCTCGTCTTCACCGACGCGGATTGTGTGCCGGTCCCCTGGTTGATTGCCGGGTACTTCGCCGAGCCGGTTGCGGCTGATGTTGGCGCGCTAGCGGGATCGGTGGTTTCTGACCCGAGCCAGCGACACTTCCTCGCTCGGTACGCAACGAACCGCGGCTTCCTCGACCAGGAAGCCGGCGTACACACAGCCGAGGATGCGGCTGCCACGGCCAACCTCGCCGTGCGCCGGTCGGCGTTCGAAGAGATCGGCGGCTTCGAAGAGGGCATCCGCTCGGCCGGGGACGTCGATTTCTGCCGGCGGCTGAATGCGGCGGGGTGGAGGATCGAGCGGCGTCCTGCCGCTGTCGTTACACATCTCCACCGCGAGTCGCTTTTCGATCTGATGGACGCGATCGCGCGCTATGCGTCGGGAGCCCGGTGGCTCAACGAGCGCTACCCCGGCTCCGCGCCGCAGTGGGGACTCATCCCCGGCATGGTGAACTGCGCCCGTGACATCGCGGGCGAGCTCGCGCAGCGCCGCTTCGAGCAGGCGGCGTTTCGCGGGGTCGATGCGCTGGGCCTCGTCGCTCACACGATCGGCTACCGCCGCTCGAACGCGGCGAGCTAGCCGAGCTCGGCGCGAATCCGCTCGGCGATTTCGGCCGCCTCGGCGTCTGAGCCGTACTTCGTCCGGGGCCAGAAGAAGCCGCGGAGGCCGTCCTTCTTCACTCGCGGGACGACGTGGCAGTGGAGATGTGGCACCGACTGCGAGACGACGTTGTTCATCGCGACGAACGACCCCTGGGCGCTCATCGCGTCGCGGACGGCTACCGAGAGCCGCTGCGCCCGTGCGAAGAAGGGCTCGATCAGATCCGGAGGCACGTCGGCGAGCGTCTCGTGGTGCTCGCGCGGGACCAGCAGCGTGTGCCCGTGAAAGAGCGGCCGGACATCGAGAAATGCGAAGCAGACCTCGTCGTCGAGCACGACGTGAGCTGGCTCGTCGCCGGCGACGACTCGACAGAAGAGACAGCCTGTCTCAGACCCCATCGGTGCGGACGCGAAGCGGAGCAACCGATGGGCTGATGTTCTTGCCGTCAGGCAAGAACCGTTAGGGCGGCGGGGTCGATGCCCAGCTCGAGCGACTCGTGGTCGCCGATGTAGTCGCCGTCGACCTCGACGGGGAAGGGGATCGTTTCCCCCGCGGCGTCTGTTGTGAGCGAGTCGACGCGGGCCTCCCGCAGGCCTTCGAAGTGGTCGATCTGGCGGTGATTGACCGCGCGGTAGCGGCCTGACTTCGCAAGGCAGCGAGCCATCAGCGTCGGGATGTCGTGGAGCGCCGCACGCTTGAGCATCGCCACGGAGAGCGTGCCGTTGTCAAAGGCGGCGCCCTCGCACACCCGCACCTCGCGCTCTCCGAAGTATGTGAACGGGTCGGAGTTCTGGGCCACGGTGGTGATCCCCTCGACCTCGCCCTGCTCGGAGCGAAGGCGAAGGCGCGCCGGGGTGCCCATCAGGTACTGGCGGTTGAACCCGGTGATCGCCGCGTACGTGTAGTACCACTCTCCGAAGCGCGACTTCAGCTTGGGGTGGGCGTCCACGCGCTTTACGACCATCGCATCGAGACCCGCCCCGCACGCAAAGACGAAGTGGCGCCCGCTGGCGATCCCGAGATCGATCTTCCGCGGGTGAAAGTCGTCGGCTAGGCCGAGCAGGTGCTCGGTCGCATCCACTACGTCGCCTGGGATGCCGAGGCTTCGGCAGACAACGTTCGTTCTGCCGCCCGGCAGCATCGTGACCGGGATGTCCGTCCCGGCAAGCCCGCAGGCTACTTCGTTGAGGGTGCCGTCGCCGCCGAAGGCGACCACCACGTCGTAGCCCCCTTCGACCGCTTCCCTGCCGATCTCCGTAGCGTGGTTCTGGGCCTCGGTCGAGACGGCCTCGACTTGGTAGCGCCCCTGGAGCGCGTAGACGACCAGGTTCTTGAGGCGGTCCGAGACCGTCGTCGCGTAGGGGTTGACGATCACGAGCATGCGCTTCTTTTGCGCCCTGGGTCGGCCGCCGTTGGTCTGCGCGCTTACGACCGGGTCCGAAAGTGTGCTCGACGGCTCCATGGGGGTCTCAATCGTGGCAGACAGGGGCGTAACGCACGGCTTCCCCGTCGGAGACCTCGCGAACCCTGTCCTCGTTCATCAGCAGATCAACGTGGCCGATCACCTCGGACAGCGTGAGGAAGGCCTGCGTCACTGCGACGTTGCCCCACAGCTCCTGAGCGATCTCGTGGCCGGTGCGCGGCTCGGCTTCGATCAGCTTCCAGATCCTCTCCTTGCGCCGCTCGGTCATCCGCATCCGCTCGTCGATCAGCGCGACGTGGTCCGTGATCGGCTCGCCGTGGCCTGGCAGGACGATCTCGATCGGCATCTCCCGGGTCGCGAGAAGCGACTCGCGGTAACTGACCAACGCCTGGGTGCGCTCCGCAGAGCCGTCCAGCGGACGGGTGATGAGGGGGTTTGACGAGATGTGGGCGAGCAGATGGTCGGCCGCGAACAGGATGCTTCGCTCGGCATCCCAGAAGACCGTGTCCGATGGGCTGTGGCCGGGGCGATGGAGCACCTCGAGGGTTCGATCGCGGAACTCGAGCCGCTCGCCGTCGGCCACGGGCCGGGTCACCGTCGCCCGCGAGCCCCAGGCGCGAAAGCTCCGAGACACGCCCTGAAGCGCGACCACCACGTTCTCGGGAATGCCGCTTCTGAGCATGAGCTCGGCCGAGAAGCGGTCGTCGAGCTCCGCGTCCTCGGAGAAGTTTGCGAGCCGGCGTACAGCTCTGTCGAGTGCGGCAACCTCGGCGCCGGAGTGCTCGACGATGATCTCCACGAGCCCCACGTGATCGATGTGCTGGTGGGTGAGGATGACGAGCCCGATGTCGTCGATCGAGTGCCCGAGTCCGCCAAGCTGAGTCTGGAGCTCGTCGAGCGCCTTGCCCGAGTTCGGCCCGGTGTCGATCAGGGTGAGCGGCTCGTCTTCGATCAGGTAGCAGTTGACGCGCCCGACGGCGAACGGCGTCGGGATGCGAAGGGTGTGGACCCCGGCCTCGCGAGCCCGCTCCAGCGCCTCCTCAGGCGTCACGGATAAGTGCCAAGACGTCGTCGCGCTTCCGTTCCATGTCCTCGCGCGAGACCAAGGACTCCAGATTCAGGCGAAGAAGAGGTTCCGTGTTCGAGGGACGGACGTTGAAGTGCCAGTCGTCGTAGTCGACCGAGACGCCGTCGAGCCACGTGACCTCGGCCTCGGGATGGCTCGCGGCGATCTCGCGCATCTTTGCGTCTTGGTCTTCGACCGTGGAGTTGATCTCGCCCGAGATGAAATAGCTCGACCGAAGCTCGCCGACCAGCTCTGAGAGCGGCCGTCCTTCGACCGAGAGAAGTTCGAGGACGAGCAGGGCGGGGATGGTGCCCGAGTCCGCAGAGAAGAAGTCATGGAAGTAGTAGTGGCCCGAGACCTCGCCGCCGAAGGCACCGCCGTGCTCTCGCATCGCGATCTTGAAGAACGCGTGGCCGACGCGGTTGATCTGGGGTGTTCCGCTGTGCTCGCGCACGACGTCGGCGACCGCGCGAGAGGCACGAACGTCGTAGAGGATCGTCGCCCCCGGCTCCTTGCGAAGGACCTGCTTGGCGAGGAGCGCAGTCAGAAAATCGCCATCGACGAACTCGCCCTGGTCGTCGATGAAGAAGCAGCGGTCGGCGTCACCGTCCCACGCGATGCCCAGCGCCGCGCCCTCGGCGAGCACCCGGTCGATGACGAACTGCCGGTTCTCGGGGAGGAGAGGATTGGGCTCATGGTCGGGAAAGTTCCCGTCGGGCTCCCAGTAGGTCTTGACGAGCTCGAGGCCGAGGCCGTCGAGAATCGGCCCGGCCATCGGTCCGGCCATGCCGTTCCCGCCGTCGAGGACGACCTTCATCGGCTTGACCAGGGAAGGGTCGATCAGGCTCAGGGCGTGAGCCTGATAGCCGGCATAGACATCGACCTCTTCGATTGAGCCGCTCCCGGCCGGCGCAGGCAGCCCGGCATCGATGACGTGGCGGATGTCGCCGATGCCGGCGTCGCCCGACAGTGCCAGGGCGCCTTCCCGGACGAGCTTCACGCCCGTATAGGCCTTCGGGTTGTGAGACGCCGTGACCATCGCGCCGCCGTCGAGCTCGCGCGAGCCGACGAGGAAATAGAGCATCTCGGTGCCCACCATTCCGGCGTCGAGTACAGAACAACCTTCGGCGACCAGCCCCTCCGCGAGGCGCTCCGCCATCTCGGGCGCCTCAAGGCGCATGTCGCGGCCGAGCCCGATGCGAAGCTCAGACGTTGGCTTGCCGCGGAGATCCGCAAGGACCCGCGCGAATCCGCGTCCGATCAGGTACGCCGTGTCGCCATCCATGTCGGTCCCGTAAAGGCCGCGGACGTCGTATGCCTTGAAGATCTCAGGCTTTATCCTGATCAAGAACCGGCCGACTCCTCCGCTTCGCGTCCGGGGTCGTCCGGGTCGGCGAAGGTCCCGCGAAGCGCCTCGTAGGTCTGTTCGAGAGTCTGCGGCATGACTCGCGTGTCGGCGAGCACGGGCATGAAATTCGTGTCGCCGCCCCACCGCGGCACGACGTGCATGTGGATGTGGTGCTCGACCCCAGCGCCGGCAACGCGACCCTGGTTGAAGCCCACGTTGAATCCGTGCGGCTCGTACTTCGACTGGAGGATGGAGATTGCCCGCTGGGAGAGAGCCATCATCTCGGCCGTCGTCTCCACAGACAGATCCTGAATCCGCCCGACGTGTTCGAACGGGGCGATCATCAGGTGGCCGTTCGTGTAGGGATAGAGATTGAGCATCACGAACGCAAGCTCGCCGCGGTGGGCGATCAAGCACGTCTCGTCGTCATCCTCCGCGGGCTTCGCGCAGAAGATGCACTCGTCCTCGGAGTCTTTCGATGCGTCCTTCACGTACTCGAGGCGCCACGGCGCCCAAATCCTCTCGGCCACACGGCCGCATCGTAGTCCGGCGCAGTCGCGAGACCGTGTGGCTAAAGCCAGCCGCGCCGGCGGAAGAACGCCAGCATCGCCACGAGCAGCACCACCATCGCTGCGACGACCGCATAGAAGTCCGCCGAATCACCCTCGCCCGGCACGCCGACGTTCATGCCCCAGATCGAGGCGATGAGAGTGAGCGGCAGGACGATGACGCTGATCGACGTGAGCACGCGAAGGATCTCGTTGACGCGGTGGCCGATCACGGACTCGTTTGTGTCCTCAAGCGCCTCGACGACCTCCTTGTAGTTCTCGAGCATGTCCCAGATCCGCTCGTGGGCGTCGCCGATGTCGTCGAAGTAGATTTCGAGCTCTTCACCCTCGGGCGGACGAAGGAAACGCTGCTTTGAGTTCTCGAGGTCGCGGAGGACGGCGCGCTGAGGGCGGATCACCTTGCGGAAGTTGATGATCTCCTGCTTTACGTTCGAGATGTCGCGGACGACCCCCTCGGCCGCTCCCTCGAAGATCTCGTCCTCGACGGCGTCGAGCTTGTTGCCGATCTTGCGGAGCATCGGGAAGCAGTAGTCGAAGCCGTCGTCCACGATCCGGTAGAGCAGGAAGCCCGAGCCCTTCGAGAAGAGCTGCTCGCGAAGCTCCTCCTTCTGGCGACAGCGCTCGAACAGGTACTCGACCGGCTGCAGCGGCGTGTTCGGGATCGTGACGATGTAGTCGCGCCCGACGAAGACATCGAGCTCGCCCGCGTTGAGGCGGCCGACGGAACGGTCGAAAACTGGAAAGTGAAGGACGATGAAGAGGTAGTCCGGGTACTCGTCGATCTTCGGCCGCTGGTTTCGCGACAGCACGTCTTCCAGGTCGAGAGGGTGGAAGTCGAAGTGCTCCTCGAGCCAACCGGCCTCGAGCTGGCTCGGGCGCTCGATGTTGACCCAGCGAAAGCCGCCGCCGTCGATTACCTCGACGCGCGGGGTGCGCTCGGTCTCAGCCGCCGCAGGGGCGAGCGACCCGCGAGCTGGGCGACGTAGTCTCGGCTTCGGAAGGCTCGGCATCGGCCGTCTCCATTTGGAGCGTCGCGGGCATAACGCCTCAAGATTACCCCGCGAGCATGCCGTCCCCTCCATTGGTACGATGCCTTGCACATAACCGCTGCATCCAGAGGGGTGGAGGGACTGGCCCTATGAAACCCCGGCAACCAACGAAGGTCTTCGGACCCAAGCGAGGTGCCAATTCCAGCAGGCAACAAGCCTGGGAGATGTGAACGGAAGTCCGGTCAGGACCTCTGTTTACGAAAAGCAGAGGTCTTTTTCGTTCAACGACCGACCGGACTGGAGGATTTCAAGACATATGGCTCCCAAGGGCCTTTCGTGCAAGGAATGCGCAGAGGAATATCCCCTCGACGCACGGTACTTCTGCCAGGCGTGCTTCGGCCCGCTCGAGGTGGCGTACGAGTCGGCGGGCGCTGACGCCGCCGAGCTCAAGCGGAAGATCCAGGCCGGCTCGGCCGGAATTTGGCGCTATGCCGACTTTCTTCCCTTCGAGGGCCGCCCGCGCGACCCGCTCGAGCCGGGGCTCACTCCGCTCGTCCGTGCCGATCGCTTGGCTGAGCGTCTCGGCCTGGGCGAGCTCTGGATCAAGAACGACGCGGCGAACCCCACTCATTCGTTCAAGGACCGCGTGGTTGCTGTCGCCGTCGCAAAGGCTCAGGAGCTGGGCTTCGAGACGGTCGCCTGCGCATCGACCGGCAATCTGGCGAACGCGGTTGCTGCTCACGCGGCAGCCGCCGGCCTCCAGTCGTACGTCTTCGTGCCGGCCGACCTCGAGGAGCAAAAGCTCCTCGCGACCGGGGTCTATGGGACCAACCTGGTCGGCGTGCGAGGCAACTACGACGACGTGAACCGCCTCTGCACGGAGCTTTGTGAGGAGCGGCCGTGGGCGTTCGTCAACGTGAACCTGCGCCCGTATTACGCGGAGGGCTCGAAGACGCTTGCCTATGAGACGGTCGAGCAGCTCGGCTGGTCGCTTCCCGACCGGGTCGTGTGCCCGATCGCCTCGGGCTCCCTGTTCACGAAGATCGCCCGGGGCTTCTCAGAATGGCTCGAGGTGGGCCTGGTCGAGGGCGAGCTCCCCGCTTTCAACGGCGCTCAGGCTCAAGGATGCTCGCCGGTCGCAACGGCCTACACACAAGGGTGGGACGTCTGCAAGCCGCAGCGTCCGGAGACCATTGCGAAGTCGCTTGCGATCGGCAATCCGGCGGACGGTCCTTACGCCGTCGAGCTCGCTCGCCGCACGGACGGCAGCGTCGACTCGGTCTCCGACGACGAGATCCGTGTCGGCATCCGCCTGCTCGCCGAAACGACAGGAATCTTCACCGAGACCGCGGGCGGGGTCACGATCGCGACTCTGGCGAAGCTTGCAGAACGCGGAGACATCTCAGCGGGCGAACGGGTAGTCGCCTACATCACCGGGGAAGGCCTGAAGACGCTCGACGCGGTTCGCGAGGGCCACCACATGCACGAGATCGAGCCAAGTATCGACGCGCTCGACGCGGCGCTTGGGGCGGCGGCTTCCGCCTAGCTGCCCGGCTAGTAGATTCTCGGCGCGTGGCGGTCACAGTGAAGATCCCGAGCCAGCTTCGGCCCGCGACCGGCGGGGAAGGCGAGCTCGAGGTCGAGGGGGAGACGGTCGGCGAGGCGCTCGACGCGGTCTTCGACCAGCACGACGGCCTGCGCGAGCGCATCACGGAGGACGGCACCCTTCGGCGCTTCGTCAACGTCTACGTCTCTGGAGAGGACATCCGCTTTCAGGACGGGCTCGAGACCGAGCTCTCCGACGGCGACGAAGTGACGATCCTCCCGGCCGTGGCCGGTGGCTCCTAGCTCCCTGCAAGCGGCGGACATCCCCGTCGCGATCCTCTGCGGAGGCAGGGGCACGCGCTTGCGCGAGGAAACGCACGCGATCCCGAAAGCGCTGGTCGAGATCGGCGGCAGGCCAATCCTCTGGCATGTGATCCGCATATACGCGGCGCAGGGCTTTCGGCGGTTCGTCCTCCTGACGGGCTATCTCGGCGAGATGATCGAGGACTTCGTCGCGGCCGAGGAGTGGAGCGACGACATCGAGATCGAGTGTCTTGAGACGGGGCAGGACACCCCGACCGGCGGTCGGGTCGCGCGGGCGGCAGATGCCTTGAAAAGCGGGACGTTCGCCCTCACTTATGCGGACGGCGTCGCGGATATCGACCTGGCCGCTCTCCTCGCCTTTCACGCGGAAAAGGGCGTCGCGGCGACGATGACGGTCGTCCGTCCTTACAGCCAGTGGGGGATCGCGGTGATCGGCGAGGATGACCGGATCGGCGGCTTCGAGGAGAAACCCAGGCTCGACTACTGGATCAACGGCGGATTCTTCATCTGTGAGCCGGAGTTCCTCGACTGGGTGGCCGACGACCTCGTGCTCGAGCGCGAGCCGCTCGAGACCGCGGCCGCGGAGGGCGAGCTCGCGGCATATCGCCACGGAGGGTTCTGGGACTGCATGGACACCTACAAGGATGCGGTCGTCCTCAACGACCTCTGGAACGGAGGCCAGGCGCCCTGGAAGATCTGGAGCCGCGACGAGGCCGGAGCTCGATGAGCGACACATCGCTCGTCACCGGCGCCCGGGGTTTCGTGGGCGGTTGGCTCGCTCAGGCTTTGCTCGAGCGCGGCGACCGGGTCGTCTCCTTCGACAAGCGGCGGCTGACCGAGAAGCCATCGGCCGTAGGGATGCTCGGCATCGAGGAGGATCTGATCCAGGTCGAGGGCGACCTCTGCAATGCCGACGAGCTCGAGCGAGTCTTGGACGAGAACGATGTCGACATCGTGTTTCACCTCGCGGCCGAGACGATCGTCTCCACGGTGCAGGAGTCGCCCGTCCAGGGCTTCGAATCGAATGTGCGCGGGACGTGGACGCTTCTTCAGGCGTGCCTGGAGCACGGTGTTGGGCGGGTCGTGTTCGCATCGTCGGACAAGGCCTACGGAGCCCACGCGACCTTGCCCTACCGCGAGGACTTCCCCCTTCAGCCGACCGCTCCCTACGAAGCGTCGAAAGCTGCCGCGGATCTCATCGCCCGCTCTTACTGGCACTCATACGGGCTGCCGATCGCGGTTACGCGCTTCGCCAACATCTACGGAGGCGGCGACCTCAACTTCTCGCGCCTCGTGCCCGAGGCGGTGAGCGCCGCGCTCGACGGCCGCGCACCCGTCCTTCGCTCGGACGGCTCCCCCGAGCGCGACTTCCTCTACGTGGAAGACGCCGCCGCCGCATACCTCGCCATCGCGGATGGACTCGATCGCGACGATGTGCGCGGCGAGGCGTTCAACGCCGGCGGTGGTCGCTCGTACCCGGTGCTCGAGGTGATCGAGTTGATCGCGCGATTGGCGGGCACCGGGGTCGAGCCGGACGTCCGTGGCACCGGTAACCCCGAGGGCGAGATCGACCGCCAGTACGTGGACCCCTCGAAGCTCCGCGAGACGCTCGGCTGGGAGCCGCAGGTCGGGCTGGAGGAAGGCCTCGAGCGAACGATCGCGTGGTACCGCGACCACCCCGAGAGCTGGGCACCCGCGCCTGACGCTTAGGCCAGCTGTAAGCGCCAGACACCGGAGCGCCGCCCGGGCTTGTGCGGCGCTTCGATGACTCGACCGGCTGGATCGAGCAATAAAGAGGGAAGTTCCAAGGCGACCGGCGCTCCGAGGCCCATTAGCGACTCGTCCTCCCTCGATTGATCCGAAATCTGCCGTCAACTCGCATCTCGTTGGGGGCGCAAACGCGCGTTGTGGGGTTGACCGTTGTATGGGCGGTCAACTCGCATCTCGTGAATCTGGAAGTCGCGAGATGCGAGTTGACGGCATGCAGCGGGAGGCAAAAGGTCAGGAGGGCCGCGTCACCCGTGGGCAGCTACTCAAGCTGGGGTTCTCTGGAGATGAGATCGACGGCTTGGTTCGCTGCGGGCAATTGACGATCGAGCACCGAGGTGTTTACGCCATCGGCCAACCGCCGTGGGCTCTCCGAGGAACACTCTGGTCAGCCGTCTTAGCGTGCGGCCCCGGCTCGCTGATCAGTCACCGCAGCGCCGCCTACCTCGATGGATACCTCCCTTTACCAGCCCATCTCGACGCAGTCCACATCACGATCAGGTCAAAGAATGGCCGAGGGAGGCCGGGCATCATCGTCCACCGCGGCCGCAACATCTCCTCGGCGGACATCAAGTACCTCGACGGCCTTCCAGTGACTCGTGCAGCGCGAACGATGCTCGACCTTGCGGCGAGCGAATCGGAATCGACTTTCGAGCAAGCGTTCGACGAGGCCGCGTTCAGGCATGACCTCCGGCGGGCACAGATGGAGGATGTATTAGCCCGCAACGCTGGCGCCAAAGGCTCGCGCCGGCTGCGAGCGCTCTGGGAGGCCGAGCAGGAGAACCGGCGCAACCGCCTCGAGGCCGAGAAGCGGATGGCGGCCCTGATCAAGGCGGCGAAGCTTCCCGACCCTCTTCCCAATGAACCCATTCGCGCGCTCACCGCGGACTTCTTCTGGCCCGAGCATCGCGTGATCGTCGAAACGGATGGATTCGGCACGCACGGAAAGCGCGCCTCGTTCGAATCCGATCGTGCGCGCGATGCCGACCTCGAGTCACGCGGCTATTCGGTGCTTCGCTTCACGTGGCGGCAGATCACGCGCGAGCCCTTCGTAGTCGTTGCCCGGCTTGCTGCGCGGCTTGCGCTGTCCGAGCGTGAGCAGGGGCTCGCTTAGGCCGCGAACTCGCGCTCGCGCTTCGCGAGCTTGCCGCTTCCGGACATCTCGGCGAGGTCGCGGAGCGCCTCGTTTACGAGTTCGGGGCATTCGAGCGGCGTGCTGTGGCCCGAGGTCGGCGACACGTAAAGTCCGAGCGAGTGGGGGAGGGCCTCGTCGATTCGCTCGGCGTGAGCGACGGGGGTGAGGCGATCGAGCTCGCCGGCGACGTTGATGGCGGGGACGTCTAGTGCGTCGAGCTCCGACAGAAGCTTCATCCGGGACATTGAGATCGAGCAACCGGTTCTCGCACGCTGGCGGCAGTCCAGTGCCATGCGGAGCACCAGCTCGATGTCCTCGTCGCGGGCGTGGGGGGCAAGGGCGACGTAGGACACGACGGCGCGTGCAATGGGGAGGGGGACTGAGCGGATGGAGCCCGGCGTAGCGAGGATCGCATCGGCGAGCTTTCCCTGTGCGGTGCCGAACGGGCCAGGGAGTTGCCGGACCACGGTCGACTCCGTGTTGAGATCCTCGAGGCCGGTCGAGATGAAGGCGGCACCCCGGATGCGCTCCGAGACAGAGCCGCGGTGTGCCTGGCCCCAGGCCGCAAGCGTCATCGCCCCCATCGAATGGCCCGCGACGAGCGGAAGATCTCCTTCGATTGCTGTCGCCTCGAGGACGAGCTGGAGGTCCGCCGCAAGCGCCTCGAGCGAGTAGTCACCGTCGCGCGCGGCTTCGGAGAGCCCGTGACCGCGATGGTCGTAGGTGACGATGCGAAACTCGCTCGAGAGGTCCTCAACCTGGCGGTGCCAGAGCTCGGACGTCTCGACCCAGCCATGGACGAGGACCAGCGTGGGAAGCTCGTCAGAGCCATGGACCCTCACGTAGCGATAACCGCCGTCAGCTCCGCGGACGCGGACCGGGCGGCCGGTCTCGGTCTCCGCCCGCCGAACAGTGCTCGCCCGGTCGGCGCGCCGGGCGGTGAGCCACGCGTTGGCGCCGGCGCCGGCAAGGCCGGCAGCGACGAGGGCTTCGTTACGTGATGGCTTCCTCATTCGTTGGGAGTATCGCGCCTGCGCTCGATGGCGCGCATCACAAAGATCGCGCCGACGATCAGAAACGCCGGCAACACGAACGGAATCGCGGAGACAGCGTCGCCGTGGTCGGCGAGGACGGTCAGCGCCCCGGTCATGCCGTCACTTCGGGCCCGATCGCCGAGCGCTCCTTGCGGGGCTCGGGCGCCTCCTGCTCGGCCGCGCGCTGCGATCCGGCCGCGACGGCAAGGCGATGAAGCGCCCAGGCGATCATCACGAGGAGGGCAAACGCGATGCTTGCGACGACGAGGTAAGCGACGACTGTCAGCCATCCGGCCACGTCTTTCTGCTCGCGCTGGAGAACCTCGTGGTCGGCTTGAAAGTCTCGAGTGAACGAAGGCGAGGCAGGGACTCCCTCGACGGGGATCGCGGGATCCTCGGGAAGATAGATCGGCATCGAGTTGAGCGTGTTGCCGCGCGAGAAGCGCACCATTGTCTTCCACGATCCGCTGACCGGAACCGGCTCGGCCGTGGTGAAGACGCCGGGCTCGCCGGCGTCTTCGAGCTCCGCGATGACGAGCCCGCCGCCCTGCCAGGACGTGACGTTGATGAACTCGGCACCCTCCGCTGCGTCTGGCGGCGACATGCGGACGGTCGGGATGACTTCATCCTGTCCGGCGCTGGCGAGAGTGACCTCTGCGCTCACACCCTCGGCAGCAGGCTTGAAGGCAGAGAAGGCGACGAGCGCGGCCACCATCGCCGCGCCGACGAGCGCGCCGTTTCGGGTCGCGCGGAGCCGCGGCATCTCATCCGAAGCCAGGCGCTCTCCGATCCAGACGCCGAGCAGCGAGCCGGCCATCGCCGCAAGGAAGCCGATGATCGCGCCTTCGGGGAAAAGGTCGCCCGTCCACGGGATCGGCATCCAGATGTTCGACCACGCCCATTCCGAGGCAAGGCCGAGGGTGCCGATGCCGAGGCCGCTCACGATGCCGAGTGTGAGCGGCCTCGCCCTCGGAAGCGCGAGGAAAACCGCTTCGACCACGAGCCCCTCGACGATGAAGAGCGCGAAGTGGGGCGTCGTCTCGCCCAGTACGGGGCCGACGATCACCGAAACCACGCCGCGGACAAGGAGAAAGAACGCCACCGCACCGATCGCGGCGCCGCGGCCGAGCCAAAGGCGGGTAGCCGTCAGGGCGACACCGGCCGCCAGCATCACCAGCATCGGGCCGAAGACCATGCGGAACTGCGGAACGCCGAAGTCGAATTCGACGGGGAAGACCATGAGGCCGATCAGGAGGCCGCCCGAGAGCGCCACTCGCCGGAGCCACGTGACCCACGAGAGCTCTCTGCGCTCGCGCACCCGCTCGGTGCGTCCAGCCTCAACCATCAGGATCGCGACCCCGATCAGGGTCATGGCCGCTCCGCCGATCAGCATCAGGTGTGTCGGACCCCAGAGCGTCACGTCCTGGCCGAAGATGCGGTGCCAGACGTCGTCGAGGGGAAATCCGATGAGCGCGAACATTCCGCAGACCGTCATGACCACGCCGCCGAGCGGCGCGTACCAGTCACCGACGATGCGAACGGCGCTTCGCGAAGGCTTCTCCAGCGGCAGAACGCAGGCGACGAAGCCCGCGGTGAAGATCCCGAAGAGGCCGCCGAGGATCAGGTAATGGGAAGGGTTGGCGAGGGGACCCTCGTCGCGGCCGGTGTCGATGTGGATCGAAACGTCCCAGAGGAAGCCGAGGAAGGCGAGCAGGAGCGCGCCCGTGGCGATGGCGGACGGGAGCGCGGCCCACCCGGGCAGGCCGCTCACTCGCTCTGAGAAGCCGGCCAGCCGTCCGAGCCACGGCACCTTGCCCGAGCGATGACCGAGCCCGAAGTAGAGAAGAGCACCGGTAAGGAACATTGCCCCGGCGGTCGCGATGATCACTTGGTCGATGGCAGCGCCGCCCGCGGGAGGTGCGTCCTCCGTGGCCTGCGCGAGCGCGAAAGCGGGGACGGCGAGCGTGGCGCCGGAGGCGGCGCTTATGGCGGCTGCGAGCTTTCGCTTCATGGGGCTTTTCCTTCCGTTCGGGGGCGCGATCCAGGGCACATAAACCGTGCCCGCGACATTGTTACATCAAACCATGTCACGTTGACGGATGTTTCATGGGGAAGTGCTAGCTTCCACGCATGGAGCGGGATTTACGGGTTGTGGAGCCCATGCCCCAAGACGAGCGGGCCGAAAACATGCTCACGGTCGAACAGCTCGCCGCCCGGAGCGGGATGACGGTCCGGAACATCCGCGCTCACCAGGCGCGTGGGCTTCTGCCGCCGCCCGAGGTCCGGCAGCGCGTCGGCTACTACGGCCCCAACCATGTCACGCGGCTTGAGCTGATCTCACAACTTCAGGCCGATGGCTTCAACCTGAAGGGAATCGAGCGCCTCCTAGAAGGTACGAGCGGCGAGGCCTCCGAGTCGATCATGAGCTTCCGCCAAGCGGTAACGGAGCCGTTCGAGTCGGAGACGCCTGAGATCTTCACGCTGTCGGAGCTTCGCGAGCGCTTCGGCGATGGGGCGACCCCGCTGCTCCTGCGGCGTGCGATCAAGCTCGAGCTCGTCTCGCAGGTGGGGCCCGCTTCATTCGAGGTGGTGAGCCCGAGGCTCCTCCAGATCGCGGGCGAGATGATCGAGCGTGGTGTCTCCGCCGAGGCCTTGCTCGACGTCGTCGAGGTCATGAAACGCTCGTCGGGGTACGTGGCCGAGGCGTTCGCACAACTGTTCGTCTCCTCGGTATGGGAGCCTTTTGTGGAGAAGGGCCGGCCCGAGGAGGAGTGGCCGGAGGTGGTCGAGGCGATCCAGCGGATGCGTCCTGTCGCGACCCAGGCGCTTGAGGCGATGTTTCAGATGACGATGACCAAGACCGTCGAGGACACATTCGGGCGAGAGCTACAGCGAATGTCCGGCCGCGAGCCGGGTAGGCGCCGGCGCAAGCGATAGGCATGGCCAACCTGCGACTCCCCATCGACCTCGCGCCTATCACGGATGGGCTGCGCACCATCTCGGAGTCGCTGAAGGTGATGCGCGACTCGGTGGCGATCCTCCCTCAGGTCGCCGAATCGCTCGAAGAGATTCAGCGACAGACCAAATTTATGGCCGAGGAAGTCCATCTCATGAGAACGGGGGTCGACAGCCTCGGCGAGGAAGTTAAGGGCATGCGGAGCGCGGTCGAGCCTCTCGTCCCTCACATGGACGTCGTTGCGGCGCGAATCGAAGCGCTCGAGCCGCGTCTGGAGGACCTGAGCCTCGCGCTCCACCCGATGCGTCGTCTGACTTCACGGTCGGAGCGACGTCGTGGCCCGAACGGCGACTCCGCCCCGGAGGACGCCGCCGTAGAGAAACGCGAAGCGGAGGCCGCGGTTGCGGACGAACTCGCTCAGACGGATTCGGGCGAGAACGTGTCGCAGTCCGACGGGTCGCCGGAGGAGTAGCCCCGCTCGAACCATTCGCGGCGCTGCTCGGACGTGCCGTGGGTGAAGGAGTCGGGGTTGACCGACTGGCCGGCCTGCTCCTGGAGGCGGTCATCGCCGATCGCCTCGGCGGTTTCGAACGCCTCGTCCAGATCGCCCTGCTGGAGGTCGCCCTCGGCGAAGACGGTGGCTGCCCAGACGCCCGCGTAGCAGTCGGCCTGTAGCTCGGTGCGAACCGACAGCTCGTTTGCGCTGTCCGGGTCGTCCTGGGAGAGGTTCGCGACGCGATCGTTCGTGCCCAGCTCGTTCTGGACGTGATGACCCATCTCGTGCGCGATCACGTAGGCCCAAGCGAAATCGCCGCCTCCCCCGAGTTGGCGCTCCATGTCCTCATAGAAGGTGAGGTCGAGATAGACGCGAGAGTCGGCCGGGCAGTAGAAGGGGCCGACGGCGGAGGTGGCATTGCCGCAGCCCTCCGTTCTCACCGCCTCGTCATAGACGACGAGCTCGGCGTTTCCGTAGTTCTCGCCGTCCCCGTCGAATGAGCTTTGCCACACGTCTTGGGAGTCCTCGAAGACGTACTCGGAGAACTTGTAGAACTCCTGCTGAGGGTCTTGATCGGGCGGGAGTGGCTGTGGGTCCTCGGCGCCCGGTGGCGTCCCGCCCGACCCGAGTACTTGCCCCACATCAAAGCCAGCGACCTCACCGCCGCCGAAGATCTGAATACCGACGATGACGAGGGCGATGACGACGCCCGCGGTGCCGCCGATGCCGCCGATCGAACCGCCTGGCATCGAAAGGCCGCCCAAACCGCCGCTGCTGCGACCCCCCGCGCGGTCGGAGTCGCCGCGCAGGTCGATGACATCGCCGCTCGACTTCTTCTTGGGCTTCCACTTCACGTTGGCGGAGCCTATTCCGAGATGCGGAACCGAAGGCCGGCTGCGTCGAAGCGCTCTGCTGAATCGGTGCCCAGAGCGACGGAGGGGGTCAGGCATCCCGCCCGATCGGGCGCCGCCGCGTCGGCGAGGATCAGCCCGGCCTCGCCCATCATGCGTGAGGTGGCGAGATAGCCGGGGTGGCCGTCGCCTTCGACCTCGACGTGGATTTCCTTGCCGCTCGTGGTGGCGGCGTTCACGTCCATTCGCCAGAGCCATTGCTCGAGGCGGTCCGCGCTCGGCCCAAACCCCGAGCTGGGGAGGATGCGCGAGAGGACGGAGGAGGTGCGCTTGCGAATCGAAGGCCGCGCACCGGCGGCGGCGCTTGTCAGCGCTTGCATAGCCGAGAGCACGCCGGCTGCGCCGAAGCGGAGCGGCAGCGTCGCCGGGCCGCCGTCGATGGCCATGCCCTCGCGGTAGCGGAAGACAGGGCGCTCTGAAAGTGCAGCGGAGCGGTGGATGACGGCGGGGTTGATGAAGGCTGCGGGAGCCATCGGCGCGATCACGGCGCCGCCGGCGCTGCGGCGCGGGGCGACGGCGATCGGACTGGTGCGGCGAATCTCCTCGCAGCGCGCCTCGTCGAACACCATGCACGACGGGTCTAAAAGACGCTCGGCATCGTCCTCGCCGAGGGCCTGAGCGAGGCTTTGCATCGTGCCGCCCGACATGACGTCTGAGGGGCGGGGGAGGCCGGGCGGCAGCTTCAGCGTGCGCAGTGCCACCTCAGCCGAGCCGAGGTGCTCCGAGTGTCGCTCCTTTGCTACCTGCGCGGCAAGGGCGACGCCCAGGTCGGCCGGCAGCGCCTCGAAGCCGCAGACCTGCACGACCTTGACGCCGGCTGCCTCGGCTCCGGCGTGCACGTCGCGGGTCGTGCGCGCCACGAACGGCATCTCGCCGCTCAGGTCCACGTAGTGAGCCCCGCCGGCTACGCAGGCGTCGATCACGGGCCGCCCGTAGGACGTATATGGGCCGACAAGGTTGAGCACGACCTTCGTGCGCTCCGCCATCGCCTTCAGCGAGCCGGAGTCCGCGACGTCGGCAGCGATCGTGGTCGCGTCGGTGACGCCGACGTTTTGCAGGGTGGAGTCGAGCTTTGCGGGGCTCCGTGCTGCGGCGGCCCAAGTCTTCCCGTCGCCCGCCGCACGCTTCGCCAGGTATGCGGCGACCTGGCGCCCGGTGACGCTCGTGGCGCCAAAAACGGTGACGTCGATCTCCCGCTCGCGCATTAGCCCATCGTAGGGGCGTGACATTGCAAACCCCGTAACTGGGGTCAATCCGGCGAGGAGGGTGGCCGGGCGCCTCGTAAGGAAGGCCGACGGGGGAGCCCATCAACTGGCAGGAGCAGCCCGATGACACGGATTCTAAGCTGGGACGGACGACGACGACAGGTGGTGATCGCGTGCGCAGCTTTGATCGCCGGGCTCGCGCACACGGCGAGCGCACAAGCGAGCGCTCCGCATGTCGTGGCGCCGGGGGAGACGCTCTGGTCGATCTCCGCCGCGAACAACCTCACTACTCGCACCGTGGCGGTGTTCAACGGCCTCCCCGAGGACGCGCAGGTGGTCGAAGGCCAGACGATCCAGGTCCCGACTGTCGACGAGGGCGCCGTGGCACTCGCCAGCGCCGGCGTTACTCCGGGCGCTCCATCTCCGACTGCTCCCGCCGCAGCCACGCTCGCCGCGACGGGCGCTTCGCACACCGTCGCTTCGGGCGAGACACTCTCGTCGATCGGTGTCGCTAACGGCGTCACTGTCGCGGACCTCGCTGCGGCCAACGGCCTTGACCCTGCGGGGATCCTGGTCGAGGGCACGGTCCTCGCCGTGCCCGCAGCATCGTCCTCGACCGCCGGGCTGGGGCACATCCCCTCTCCGTATGGCGAACTCCATCTCGAGCCTGCGGCGGCTGAGTCGTGGAACGCGATGCGTGACGACTCGCTCTCGAACTTCGGCATCGATCTCTATCCCGGGGGACCGGCGTCGGCCTACCGGACGACCGAACAGCAGCAGGAGCTCTACGACCTCTACCTGTCGGGACAGGGGGCACCGGCGAATCCACCGGGCACGAGCTCACATGAGACCGGAACCGCGGTCGACGTCGCCGAGCCGGTCATGCGCGACGTGATCGACCAGATTGGCGCCGCTTACGGCTGGGCCGGAACCATCCCATCCGAGTGGTGGCACGTGAGCCACGGCGGCTGAGCGGGGAGCGCAACCCGGCAGACTCGATAAAGCAACGCGCCCGGCAGGATTCGAACCTGCGACTTCCACCTCCGGAGGGTGGCGCTCTATCCACTGAGCTACGGGCGCGGGACGAACGAGTCTAGATCGCTCTGCGCAGCTACGGTTCGCCGCATGGACCTCGACGTTGTCTTCCTCGGCACCGGCGGCTCGGTGCCCACGGCCCGTAGGGCTACCGCCTGCCTGCTCATCCGTGCCGGAGGCGACCGGATCCTCGTCGACTGTGGGGAGGGCGCCCAGCGCCAAATGCAGCGCTCGACGGGACTCGTCCAGGTCGACGACCTCTACATCACGCACTTCCACGCCGACCATTACCTGGGCGTGCCCGGGCTGCTCAAGACCTATGAGCTGAACGGGCGCGAGGCGCCGCTTCGCGTCCTCGGCCCGCCCGGGCTCGAGGAGCTTTTCGTAGCGCTTCGCCGGATCACGGGAAATGTGTCCTACCCGCTTGAACTGGTCGAGCTCTCAGGATCTGTGCCGGTCCGCTACGAGACATACGAGATGCGACCGTTCGAGGTTGCCCACAGCGTGCGCGCATTCGGCTACGCGCTCGTCGAGAACGAGCGGCCCGGGCGGTTCGACCCCGAAGAAGCCCAGCGTCTCGGCGTCGAGCCGGGCCCGGACTTCGCGCGCCTCCAGGCCGGCGAGAGCGTGAACGGGGTCGAACCGTCACAGGTAGTCGGCGAGGCGCGCCGCGGCCGCAAGGTCGTCATCGCCGGCGACACCGAGCCCTGCGAGCTCACGCTGGTCGCCACACACGAGGCGGAGCTCCTCGTCCACGAGGCGAGCTTCGCCGACGACGAGGCGCAGCGCGCCCATGAGACGAAGCACTCCACAGCTCGCCAGGCGGCGAAGCTCGCCGCCGAGGCTCAGGTGCGCATGCTCGCGCTGGTGCACATCTCGTCGCGGTACCACGTTGGCGCTGTCCTCGAAGAGGCGCGCGAAGAGTTCCCTGACGCGCTCGCCCCCCGCGACTACGACGTGATCGAGATCCCGTTTCCCGAGCGCGGCGAGCCTCGCCTGATCGAACGCGGCGCGAAGCAACGCCCGCAGACCGAGGCGGAGGAAGCCGAAACTCGCTCGGAGCCGGCGACCTAACCCAACGGGGCGGCGAGGTCAGCGATCGCCTGGCCGACTTCTTCCGCGTGATCCTCCTGGAGGAAGTGCTTGGCCGGGAGGAGGATCGCGTCGTCCAGACCGGCGATCGCCTTCGCGGCCTCCAGGCGGTCCTTGCCGAGCGCCGGGTCCTTCTCGCCCCACACTGCCCGGACCGGAAACGAGCGGTCGGCCAGACCCTCGCGAAAGAAGCGCTCCTTCTCTTGCGTGAGCTCGAAGCTGCGCATGATCTCGAGGAACGCGCGTCCGCGATCGTGGAGGCGCAGAGAGCGCGATATGCGCGTAGACCTGGGAGCGGGGCACGCGCGACCGGTCGGCGATCCCCTGGGAATAGAAGATCTCCGAAAAAATGAAGCGCGGGCTGAGTCGTAGCCATACCTCGCCGACGCCCGGCACGGCGAACGGAGCCATCGGCCACGGCCGCTTGAAGCCGTCGACGTCCAGCACCGTGTTCAGCAAAGTCACGGACAGCACCCGGTCCGGATTGCGGATCGCCCACTCAAGCCCGATCGGCCCGCCGATGTCGTGGACGACAAGGTGAACCCGCTCGAGCCCGAGGGCGTCGATCGCCTCGCCGGTCCAAGCTGCAAGCCCCGACCACGAATAGTCAAACGGCGCCGGCCGGTCGGAGAGGCCGAGGCCCGGGAAGTCGATCGCGGTCGCTCGCAGGCCCTGGTCGGCGAGGACGGGGAGCACGCGCCGGTAGAGGAACGAAGAAGTCGGCACGCCGTGGAGCAGCACGACGTCCGCCCCTTCGCCCTGCTGACGCGCGAACGCTCGCACCCCGCCTGCCTCGAACCGGAGCCCGGCCGCCGAGTGACGAGCGATCGCCTCGTTCACGTCGCGATCGATCTCACGCAGCCTGCTCGGGGGCCTGACATTCGGCCGGGGCATGTGCATCTTCGAGGGCGCCACTTCTGGATCATGCCACCCGCAAGGAGCGGAATCGCAGCCGGCGGCCCGCCGCGTCCGTTGCTACTCTCGCCAGGTCGGTTCCTTTAACCAGGTCCTGCGAGACCAGGAAGGGGCGCGTTGAACGAAAAGGTCGTACTCGACCGTGATGACCTGCGCCGCACTCTGGTGCGGATCGCGCACGAGATCGTCGAAAAGAACGCCTCCGAGGCGCTTGCGATCGTCGGCATCCACACGCGCGGAGCGATCGTCGCGGAACGCCTTCACACTCTCGTCGGCGAGCTCACGGGAGATAGCGTCCCGCTCGGGGACATAGACATCTCCTTTTATCGCGACGACATCGACGCTCGCGCCCCAGGCGACTCGCCTGTCGTTCACGCGTCACACCTCGATTTCGACTTCGACGGCATCACAATCGTCCTGGTCGACGACGTCCTCTTCACCGGCCGCACCGTACGAGCGGCCATCGACGCGCTGTTCGACTACGGCCGCCCGCATCGCATCCAGCTCGCGGTCCTCGCCGACCGCGGCCATCGCGAGCTTCCCTTCCGCGCCGACTATGTCGGCAAGAATCTTCCGACCTCGCGCGACGAGCGCGTCTTCGTGAGGCTCGAAGAGCACGACGAAGTGGACGAAGTGACGATCGGCGCGGGCATGCCGGTCGGCGCCGCCGCGGAAAGCGAGGACGTATGAAGGACCTGCTCTCGATCGCAGACCTCAGCCGCGAGGAGGTCGAGCGCCTGATGGACAGAGCCGATTCCTTTGCCGAGGTCGGACGACGCGACATCAAGAAGGTGCCGACGCTTCGCGGACGCACAGTCGTCTCGCTCTTCTACGAGTCCTCGACTCGCACGAGCGCCTCCTTCGAGCTGGCTGCAAAGCGACTTTCGGCAGATCTCGTCTCGATCAAGGCGGCCGGCTCGTCGGTCGACAAGGGCGAATCGCTGAAGGACACGATCGCGACCCTTTCGTCATTCGAGCCCGAGGCCATCGTGATCCGCTCGCCGCACGCGGGAGCCGCCAAGCTCGTCACAGGCTGGACGGAAGCATCGGTCGTGAACGCAGGAGACGGCAAGCACGAGCACCCCAGCCAGGCGCTCCTCGACGTTTACACGCTTCGCGACCGCCTCGGCGACCTCGACGGAAAGCGGATCTGGATCGTCGGCGACGTCCTCCACAGCCGGGTCGCGCGCTCGTCGGCGATGGCTTTCCGCCTCATGGGCGCCGATGTCACGCTCTGCGGACCGCCCACCCTGATCCCTAGGGGCGCTGCCGCTGCGCTGGGCTGCGACGTCACTCATGACATCGAGGGCCTTGGGGAGGCGGATGTGGTCTACGCCCTCCGCATGCAAAAAGAGCGGATGTCCGAGAGCTTCGTGCCTTCGCTTCGCGAGTACGCGATGCACTACCAGGTAAACGGCCGCCGTCTGGGGCCGCGCCAGCTCCTGATGCATCCGGGGCCGGTCAACCGCGGCGTCGAGCTCTCGGGCGAGGCGCTCGACGGACCCAACTCGCTTGTGAACGAGCAGGTGAAGAACGGTCTCTTCGTGCGCATGGCGATCCTCTTTGAGCTTCTCACGAGCGGTGACCGCGGCCGCTCCGGGCGCCTTTCGCCCGACGCCGAGCTCCCAGCGCCCACTCCGATCGGCGAGCCGGCGTGACTCGGGCAATCTCTTCGCTCGACTGGCGCGGGACCGGAGCTGCAGCCGAGACGCTCGTCCTGCGAGGGGCCCGCGCTTTCGATCCGCGCGCAGGCCTTGACGCCACGCACGACATCGTCATCCGCGACGGCCGGATCGCGGAGCTGGCAAGCGTGGGCTCGGCTGATGTCGACGGTGCTGAGATCGTCGATGCGGATGGTCTCCTTGCAGTCCCCGCCTTCTTCGACCCTCACGTCCACCTGCGGACCCCGGGCCGCGAGGACAAGGAGGACATCGAGACCGGCAGCCGCGCCGCTGCCGCGGGCGGGTACTGCGGGATCATCGGGATGGCGAACACGGAGCCGCCGGTAGATACGCCCGCTGCGATCGAGTCGCTTCGCGAGCGCGCCCAGGCCGACGCCACCGTCCCCGCCGGATTCGTGGCCACCGTGACCCGTGGCATGCGAGGCAGCGAGCTCACCGACATGGCCGAGCTTCGCGACGCCGGCGCCGTGGGCTTCTCCGACGATGGTCTGCCGATCCGAAGCGCGCGCGTCATGCGCCGGGCGCTTCAGTACCAGGCGCTCGCCGGGCTTCCCATCGCTCTTCACGAGGAGGATCCTGAACTCTCGGGCGACGGCGCCATGCATGAAGGCGAGGTGGCGGCCGTGCTCGGCATGTCGGGCATCCCCTCCGTCTCGGAGTCGGCGATGATCGCCCGCGACTGCGCTCTCGCTGCGTACGAGAACGCGCGGATCCACGTTCAGCACCTCTCGGCGCGGGAGTCGGTTGAGGTCGTCGAGGCCGCGAAGGCCCGGGGCGTCGAGGTCACCTGCGAGGCGACGCCGCACCACCTGACGCTCACCGACGAGGCAGTGCGCTCGCTCGACGCGCGTTTCAAGATGAATCCGCCCCTTCGCTCCGAGGAGGATCGCCAAGCGCTGATCGCCGCGGTCCGCTCGGGCATTATCGACACGATCGCCACCGACCACGCACCGCACACGCTCGAGGACAAGGAGGTGCCCTTCGAAGAGGCGGCGATGGGCGTGACCGGTCTCGAAACCGCCTTTCCAGTCCTCTACACGGACCTGGTGGTCCCAGGCATCCTCGACCTGCCCACGGTGGTCGAGCGGCTTTCCGCCGGTGCCGCCGCGTTCGGCTTCGACCCCCCGAGCCTCGTGCGAGACGCCGAAGCGAACGTCGCGCTGATCGACCTCGAGGCCGAGGGGGAGGCCGGGGCCGAGGGCTGGGAGAGCCGCTCGGAGAACTCGTGCTTCGCGGGACGAAAACTTCAGGGCCGCTCGCTCATGACGATCGTCGCGGGGCAGGTCGCATTCCGCCAGCGCGCGTTCGCGATGGGCGTCGCATGAGTGCCTATGTCCTCCTGGAAGACGGCACGCGCTTCGACGGCGAGTCGTGCGGTGCCGAGGGCGCGCACGCGGTGGGAGAGGTCGTCTTCAACACCTCGATGACCGGCTACCAGGAAGCGGTCACCGACCCCTCGTACGCGGGTCAGCTCATCACCTTCACCTATCCCATGGTCGGCAACTACGGCGTCGCCGAGCTGGCGATGGAGTCGGACCGGATTCACGCTCGCGCCGCGATCATGCGCGACGCCCGCAACTCCGAGGACGCGGCGACGGCCGAGCGCGGCTGGCTCGACTGGCTTCGCGACTGCGGCGTTCCGGGAATCACCGGGGTAGACACCCGCGCGCTCGTTCGCCACATCCGCGACGAGGGGGCGATGCGAGGCGGCGTCTTCGGCGCCGAGACCGACGTGGGCGAGGCCCGCGAGCTGATCGCCGCCGAGCCCTCGATGGCCGGCGCCGACTTCGCCTCCCAGGTCTCGCCCGATGTGCCGGTGGAGCTAGAGGGCGACGGCCCCCATGTAGTGGCACTGGATACCGGGATCAAGCTGTCAATCGTTCGGCAGTTTCGCGAGCGAGGCGCGAAGGTCACGCTGCTTCCTTCGGCGACCGGACCCGAAGGTGTGATGGCTCGGGACCCCGATCTCGTCTTTCTCGCCAACGGCCCTGGCGACCCCGCTGCGGTTGAGGGAGTTGTGGAGACCGTGCGCGAAATCGTCGGGAAGAAGCCCATGGTCGGCATCTGCCTCGGCCATCAGCTCCTCTGCCGCGCTGTCGGCCTAGACACCTTCAAGCTCCCATTCGGCCACCGCGGCGCCAACCATCCGGTCAAGGAGCTCGCCACCGGGCGGATCGAGATCACCTCGCAGAACCACGGCTTCGCCGTCGCGCTTCCGGACGGCGGGCAGACGATCGAGGCCGATGAACCCGTGCGCTGGGACACCGACTTCGGCGCCGCCGAGCTCTCCCACCTCAACCTCTACGACCGCACAGTCGAGGGACTAGTCCTCAAAGACGTAGCGGCCCGAACGGTGCAGTACCACCCCGAGGCCGGGCCGGGACCGCACGACGCACGCCACCTCTTCGACGAGTTCCTGGAGATGGCGGTCTAATGCCCAAGCGCACCGACATCCAAAAGATCCTCCTGATCGGCTCGGGGCCGATCGTGATCGGGCAAGCCGCTGAGTTCGACTATTCCGGGGTCCAGGCCTGCAAGGTTCTTCGGGAAGAGGGCTACGAGGTCGTCCTTGTCAACTCGAACCCCGCCACGATCATGACCGACCCCGAGTTCGCCGATCGGACCTACGTCGAGCCGCTCACGCCTGAGTCGGTCGCGCGAATCATCGAGCGCGAGCTGCCCGACGCGCTGCTCCCCACCCTTGGCGGGCAGACCGCTCTCAACCTTGCGAAGGCGCTACACGACGACGGAACGCTCGAGCGCTACGGCGTCGAGCTGATCGGCGCCGACTACGACGCGATCCACCGCGCGGAGGACCGCGAAGCCTTTCGCGACACCATGGAGAGGGCCAACCTACGCGTGCCGTGGTCCACAATCGTCTCGAGCGTCGCCGAGGTTGAGGCAGGCCTTGCCGACGGCCGGATCAAGCTGCCCGCCATCGTGAGGCCGGCGTTCACGCTGGGTGGCCAGGGCGGGGGAGTGGGCTCGACCGAGACGGAGCTCCTCGGCGTGGTCTCGGAAGGTCTCGCTGCCAGCCCGATCAACCAGGTGCTCGTGGAGGAGTCGGTTCTCGGCTGGGGCGAGTTCGAGCTGGAGGTCATGCGCGACCGAAACGACAACGTCGTGATCATCTGCTCGATCGAGAACATCGATCCTATGGGCGTTCACACGGGCGACTCGGTAACGGTCGCACCGGCCCAGACGCTGACCGACCCGCTCTATCAGGAGCTTCGAAACCAGGCGATCGCAGTGATCCGCGCGGTCGGCGTCGAGACGGGCGGTTCGAACGTGCAGTTCGCGGTGAGCCCCGAAACCGGAGAGATCGTGGTGATCGAGATGAACCCGCGCGTCTCGCGCTCGTCCGCGCTCGCCTCCAAGGCCACCGGCTTTCCCATCGCGAAGATCGCCGCCAAGCTCGCGGTCGGCTATGCGCTGGAGGAGATCCCGAACGACATCACGCGCGCCACGCCGGCCTCGTTCGAACCCACCATCGACTATGTGGTGACCAAGGTCCCGCGCTTCGCCTTCGAGAAGTTCCCCGGCTCGAACTCGGAGCTCACGACCCACATGAAGTCGGTGGGCGAGGCGATGGCGATCGGCCGGACCTTCCGCGAGTCGTTCGCCAAGGCGATGCGCTCGCGTGAGCTAGACGAGCCTGCCGACATTCCGGAGGAGACCGATGAGCTCCTCGAGCGACTCGAGACGCCCGGAGCCGACCGGTTCGATCTCATCGCCGAGGCGTTTCGCCGCGAGGTCGAGCCCGAGGAGGTGAACCGGCGCACCAATGTCGACCTTTGGTTCCTGCGGGAGCTCGAGGCGCTCGAGCGCGATGGCGACGGCACCGACGGCCTGTCGCGCACCTTCAAGGCCGTTGACACGTGCGCGGCGGAGTTCGAGGCGCGCACCCCCTACTTCTATTCGTCTCATGAGCGCCACCCGGAGGCGCTCGGTGGCGAGGTCCGCCGCGGCACCGACGATTCCGTCGTGATCCTCGGCTCGGGGCCAAACCGGATCGGACAGGGCATCGAGTTCGACTACTGCTGCGTCCACGCGGCCATGACCGTCAGGGAGTCCGGGCGCGATGCCGTGATGATCAACTGCAATCCCGAGACTGTCTCGACCGACTACGACACGTCGGATCGCCTCTACTTCGAGCCGCTCACAGTCGAAGACGTCCTGGCGGTGATCGAGGTTGAGCAGCCCGAGGGCGTAATCGTCCAGTTCGGGGGCCAGACCCCGCTCAGGCTCGCTCGGGCTCTGGAAGAGGCCGGCGTGACGCTCTTGGGCACCCCGGTGGACGCGATCGACCTCGCCGAAGATCGCGGTCGCTTCGGAGCTCTTCTTCGGCGCCTCGAGATCCGCCACCCCAACTACGGCACGGCGTTCTCGGCCGAGGAGGCCCAGGTTGTCGCCGAAGACGTCGGCTTCCCTCTGCTCGTTCGTCCCTCGTACGTCCTCGGGGGACGGGCGATGGAGATCTGCTACTCGACCGAAGGGCTCAACGCGTATCTCGCGCAGAACGTGAAGGCCGACCAGAAGCATCCTCTGTTGCTCGACCGCTTCTTGGAGGACGCGATCGAGGTCGACGTCGACGCCCTCTGCGACGGCACCGACGTTTCGGTCGCCGGCATCATGCAGCACGTCGAGGAAGCCGGCGTGCATTCCGGCGACTCCGCGTGCGTTCTGCCGCCGATGAGCCTGGGCGGGGAGATGCTCGAGCAGATCCGCGAGACCACTCGCAAGATCGCTCTCGAGCTCGGCGTGATCGGTCTGATCAACATCCAGTACGCCGTCGCCCGCGGCGAGCTCTACGTGATCGAGGCCAACCCGCGCGCTTCGCGGACTATCCCGTTCGTCTCGAAGGCGATCGGGGCACCGCTCGCAAAAATCGCCTGCCGCCTCATGCTGGGCGAGCGCCTGGCTGATCAGGATGTGCCGGAGCTGCCGACCGAGCACGTTTCGGTGAAGGAAGCGGTGCTTCCGTTCGCGCGATTCGCCGGCGCCGACGCCGTCCTGGGCCCCGAGATGAAGTCGACCGGCGAGGTGATGGGGGTCGCGCGTGACTTTCCGACCGCGTTCGCCAAGGCGCAGGCAGCGGCCGGGATGGCGCTTCCGCTCGAGGGCTCGGTCTTCATCTCGGTCACCGACAACGACAAGGCGGCAGCCACGCAGATCGCGGCGCGCTTCTGCGATCTCGGCTTCGAGGTCATCGCCACTCGCGGGACCGCGCAGGCGATCTCGCGGATGGGCATCCCCGTCCGGGCGATCAACAAGATCGCCGAGGGCTCGCCCCACGTCGTCGACTTCATCCGCGACGAGGACGTCGATCTCGTGATCAACACGCCCACGGGCTCCGGTGCGCGGTCGGATGGCTACGCGATCCGGAATGCCGCCGTGCGTGGGGGCATCCCCTGCATCACGACGATGACCGGTGCCTCGGCCGTCACTCGCGCGATCCACGCGGTTCGCACCCGCGGAGCCGAGCCCCGGAGCCTCCAGGAGCTTCACGGGATTTCGGCGCGGGACGCCACCCAGGCCCTGTGATCTCGCGCGTCCTCGCTCCTTTCGGTGCCCGTGCCCTGGAAGTGGTGGCGCGGCGCGAGACCGGCGGCTACGTGGTGTTCACGGCGCTCGACCCCAATGGGCCCGACCCCGCGCCTGGGCAGTTCTACATGCTTTCGGCTGAGGGCTGGGGCTCGGACGCGGGCCGGCCGTTTCTGCCCCGGGCTTTTTCGGTCGCCGCGGCGGAACGCGTGGACGAAGGCGTGCGACTCGAGTTTCTTCTGGAAGCGGTGGGTCCTGGCACCGCACTCCTTGCTGCGTTGGAACCCGGCCTGCAGCTCATGCTCACCGGCCCGCTTGGGCGACCTTTCTCGGAGCCGCGCGAGGTCAACCCGGCAGCGAGCGGAGCGATCCTCGTCGGCGGGGGAATCGGCATCGCGCCGATCGCGATTCTGCGCCGCCGCCTCTCTTCCGAAGGGGTCCCGATGCGAACCCTCCTCGGCTTTCGCGACGAGGCGCACTCCGGCGGACTCGAGCTTTTCGGAGCGTGCCAGGAGGTGGGTCTCGCCTTTGAGGACGGCCATCGCGGTCACCAGGGATTCGTCACCGATCTCCTCCAGGTGGCGCTCAAGGGGAACGAAGCCGAAGGGGCGGCGGTGTACGCGTGCGGCCCACCGGCCATGCTCGAGGCCGTCAGGGAGATCTGCGCCAGCCGTGGCGCCCGAGCAGAGCTTGCGATGGAGTCGCCGATGGCGTGCGGCTACGGCGCCTGCTTCGGCTGTGCCGTCCCGCTGGCGGGTGGCGGCTACATGCGCCTCTGCGTCGACGGCCCGGTGGTCGGAGCCGACGAGATCGAGACGGCGCTCGTCGCTGGATCGGGGCATTAGATGAGTTACGCGATCGGCGCCCTCGAGCTCGAGCATCCCGTGTTGAATGGCTCGGGAACCTTCGACGCCATCGCAGCGCACCGGGCTTTCGGCGACGCGCTGTTCGAGGACTTCCCGTTCTCGGCCTTCGTCTCCAAAACGATCACGCCGGAGCCTCGGGCGGGCAACCCGCCCCCTCGGCTGTATGAGACGCCGAGCGGGATGATCAACTCGATCGGGCTGCCGAACAAGGGGCTCGATGGCTTCTTGGCACACGACTTGCCCGAGCTCGCAAAGCTTCCCGTGCCACTCGTGGTGTCGGTGATGGCGACCGACCGCGGCGGCTTCGAGCGACTCCTCGATGGGGTCTCGGAGCGCGATGAGGTGGATGCCATCGAGCTCAATGTCTCGTGTCCCAACGTGAAGTCGGGTCTCATCGTGGGGGAGCAGCCGACCGAGACTCTCGCACTCGTCTCGGCCCTTCGCGAGCGAACGGAAAAGCCTCTCATCGTGAAGCTCACACCAAATACGGCGGATCCTGCGTCCGTCGGGGCCGCCGCAGAAGAGGGAGGAGCCGACGGGGTCTCCCTCATCAACACGCTTCGGGCCAGCGCGGTCGTGCCAGGTTCGAGCGAAGCGTGGCTCGGCGCCGGAAGCGGCGGTCTTTCAGGCCCTGCGGTTCGCCCGGTCGCGCTCGACCAGGTGCGCCGAGTCGCCGCCGAGGTTTCCATCTCCGTGATCGGAATGGGGGGCATCGAGGGTCCCCGAGACGCTGCCGAGTTCATCGCATGCGGCGCCGACCTGGTGGCGGTGGGAACGGCGAATTTTCGCGATCCAGCAGCGGGAATCAGGATCAGAAACGGGCTTAGGGACCTGCGCGGCGAGGCGTCGAGCCTTGACCTCAACCTGAGGTCGAATTGAATTTGCCCGGTTAACGCCGATTTGCTTTGCCTCGTGCCCGAAGCCGCGCTATAGTCGCCGCCTCGCATGGCCCTCAATCCCGCCGACACCGCCGCTCCGGTCCCTGAAAGGACCCACGATCAGCGGATGAAGGCACTCCGGCGAGCGAACGACATTCGTACTCGCCGCGCTCAGCTCAAGCGAGACCTCAAAGCCGGAAAGACGCAGGTCGACGGCCTGCTCCTGGACCCGCCCGAGTGGGTGATGACGGCGAAGGTCTTCGACATGATCCTTGCCGTCCCGAAGTACGGTCGCGTCAAGGCGAACAAGATCCTCGGCCAGTGCCGGATCTCTCCGTCGAAGACGATCGGCGGGCTCTCGCAGCGCCAGCGAGCAGAGCTCGTCCAAATGCTGCGGAGGTAGCCGCGCGCCCTAGGGGGCAGATGTCCGGTCTGCGGGGTTTGATTGATTAATGACTCCGCGCGTCTTCGTGATCACCGGACCTTCAGGCGTCGGCAAGGGCACGCTGATCCGTGACCTCCGCGAGCGGGTGCCTGGACTCGAGCTATCGGTGTCGGCGACGACCCGCGATCCGCGAGAGGGGGAGGAGGGTGGGGTGGATTACCACTTCCTCTCAGCGAGCGATTTCGCGGAGCGGGCAGAGGCCGGCGACTTCCTCGAGCACGCGACGTTCTCCGGCAATCGCTACGGGACGCTTCGCTCGGAGATCGAGCGGACGCTCGATGCCGGGTCGTCAGTGGTGCTCGAGATCGAGGTCCAGGGCGCCCGCCAGGTCCGGGCCGCGATGGGAGAGGAAGCCGTGCTCATCTTCATCGCGCCGCCGGACCCCGCCGTCTTGCGCGAGCGTCTCGCCGGGCGCGGAACCGATACATCGGAGGCGATCGAGCGCCGGCTTGAGACCGCGAAGCAAGAGCTCGAGGCCCAGCAGGAATTCAAGCACGTGGTCGTAAACGAGAGCCTCGAAGACGCTGCGGCGGAGCTGGAAGCGATCGTGCGCGGGGAGATGGGCCCCTGAGCCCTGCGAGAGGGCAGGTATCCTCTCGCACAATGGTTAAGCCAAGAGTCGAAAACCTGCTCGCGCGCACCGATTCGCATTACGCCGCCGTTCTGGTGGCAGCCAAGCGCGCGCGCCAGCTCAACAGCTACTACCGCGCTCTGGGCGAGGGGTCCTACGAGGAGTACACGCCTCCGATGGTCGAAACGCGCTCCGGCAACTACCTGACGATCGCCCTGGAAGAACTCGCCAGCGGCAAGATCAATTACGAGTACAAGAGCTAGACGGCGCCGCCCCCAGCGGGCTGGCACCATTTCAGCATGCGGATCCTGCTTGGCGTAACCGGCGGCATCGCCGCTTACCGGGCACTTGAGCTCGCGCGGCTCGCGACCAAGGCCGGCCATGCCGTGCGTGTGGTGATGACGCCCGCCGCTACGCGCTTCGTCGGAGCGGCCTCCTTCGAGGGGATCGTAGGCGCTCCGGTCCTGATCTCCGAATGGGATCGCGATCCGATGCGCGGCGGCTGGCCCGGCGAGGACGCGCCCAATCACGATCCGATCGGACACCTTGCGCTCGCCGAGGGCTGCGACGCGCTCCTCGTCGCTCCCGCTTCGGCCAACACGATCGCGAAGCTGGCGGCTGGCGTGGCGGACTCCATGCTTACGACCTCGTTCCTCGCATGCGAGGCGCCCCGGCTCGTCGCCCCCGCCATGAACGACCGGATGTACCGCGACGGGGCAACCCAGAGAAACCTCGAGCTTCTGAGAGAGCGCGGCGTCCAGGTGATCGAACCCGACGAGGGGCCGCTTGCCTCGCGCGGCGAGCATGGGGCGGGGCGGCTTCCCCAGCCCGAGGCGCTCCTCGCGCTGGTCGAAGCGGCGTTGCCTGGCCCCGCCGGCCCGTGGGATGGCATGCGAGTCCTCGTGACCGCAGGGGGGACCCGGGAGGCGATCGATTCGGTTCGCTTCATCGGCAACCGCTCGAGCGGCAGGATGGGAGTTGCCCTTGCCGAGGCTGCCGCGAAGCGCGGCGCGGAGGTCACGCTCGTCGCGGCAAACGTGTCGCTGCCCGTTTCGCCGCGGATTGACGTCGTCCCGGTCGAGAGCGCCGCCGAGCTAGCTGACGCGACGCGCGAGGCGTTTCGAGGCGCCGACGTCCTTTTGATGGCGGCGGCCGTCGCCGACTTCAAGCCCGAGCGCGCGGAGGGCAAGCTTGCCCGCGAAGGCTCCGTGGCGATGGAGCTCAAGCTCACCGAGACCGAGGACGTGGTGGCCTCGCTTGCCAAGCACCGGCGCGACGAGCAAACCCTGGTCGGCTTCGCCGCAGAGCATGGCGCCGGGGCAGTCAATCGCGCCCGCTCCAAGCTCGAGAGGAAGGGCCTCGACGCGATCGTCTTCAACGACATCTCCCGTCCGGAGATCGGGTTCGATTCGGAGCGAAACGAGGTCACGATCGTCACTCACAACGGCGAGCGCGCCATACCTGAGGGCACGAAGGACGAGGTAGCCGAGGCGATCCTCGACGAGGTTGTTTCGCTGCGCTCCACTTCTACAATCGAACAGTGAGCGAAGACAGCACCTACACGCTCTACCGCAAAGGAATGGAGCTCCTCGAGGACGGCTCGTTCTCCGCGGCCACGGTCCCCCTGGCGGAAGCCGCACGGCGCGCACCGGAGAAGACTTCGGTGCGCGAAGCCCTGGGTCGCGCCTACTTCCGCAACCGCCAGTTCGCTGAAGCCGCCCGAGAGTTCGAGGCGGTCGTCGAGTCGGCGCCGGTGAACGACTACGCGCACTTCTGCTTGGGCCGGGCTCTCTCCATGACAGGCGAGAGCAAGCGGGCTCGCCACCACTTGGCACTCGCCTCGAACCTTCAGCCGCAGCGATCCGATTACCGGCTCTACCGCGACCGCGCTCGGCGCGTGGCGTAGCTTCGGGTGCGCGCGCTGGTTCAGCGCGTCTCGTCTGCGCGGGTGACGGTCGAGGGCGCTGAGGTGTCGGCGATCGGCCCCGGGCTCCTCGTTTTGCTGGGCGTCGCCGACGGCGACGGGCCCGAGGACGCAGACCGCCTGGCCGACAAGGTCAAGAAGCTCAGGATCTTCAGCGATGCCGAGGGCCGGATGAACGATCCAGTTCGGCGACCGGGACGTCCTTTGCGTCAGCCAGTTCACCCTTTACGGCGACACGCGGAAGGGAAACCGGCCGAGCTACGCCGCTGCCGCAAAGCCCGTGGACGCCGAGCCGCTTTACGAGCGCTTTCTGAAGAGGCTCGGTGCCAAGGGCGGCACCTTCGGCGCGATGATGGCCGTCGAGCTGGTAAACGACGGGCCCGTGACGCTTCTCCTCGAGGCCTGATCAACGCCTCGGAGCCGCGATTTCGCGGCTATACTCGCCTCGTTCTATTCGTACCCGAACCCTTTTGAGGTGGGCCCGGGCCCACCTTTTTTTATGAGCGAGAGAGAGCTTCTTAAGACGATCGAGACAAGGCTGCGGGACTTCAATCCCGAGGTCGAGCTGATCGCGCTCGAGCGTCCCGCCGCAGGCACGCTCCGGCTCTTCATCGACCGTCCCGGCGGCGTTGATCTAGCCCTGTGCGAGGCGGTCACCGGCGAGCTTCGCTATCTCAACGAGCGCTTTTCGCTCGAGGTTTCATCTCCCGGCGAGGACCGGCCGCTGACGAAACCCGAACACTTTCGCCGCTTTCTCGGGCGCAAGGTGCGCGTCCGCACGCGCGAGGCGATCGAGGGCCAGCGCAACTTCAAGGGAACGCTGGCCGAAGCGGATGACGAGAGCCTCACCGTCGCGGGCGAAGGCAACCCCGTTCGCATCCCGTTCGCCCGAGTGGAGCGGTCGAATCTCATCGGAGATTTCGGAATGGGAGGTAAGGCGTGAGCCGGGAAGTCATCGACGCGATCAAGGAGCTGGCCGACGAGAAGGGCATCGAATCCGACGTTCTCATGTCCGCGCTCGAGGACGCCCTTCTCTCTGCCTACCGCAAGAAGCCTGACTCGGCCCGCTACGCCCGCGCGGAGATCGACCACGACACGGCGGACTTCCGCGTCTTCGAGCTGATCCTGCCGCCGGAGCTCGAGGAGAAGCTGCTGGCCCAGGCCGCCGAGCAGCAGGAGCCGACGATCGATCCGGAGACGGGCGAGATGCGCGAGCCCGAGGAGCCGGAGCTCGACCCCGAGCTGCTCGCTCCGTACGAGGATCAGATCCAGACCCGCGACGTGACCCCACACGACTTCGCCGACGACCTCGGGCGCATCGCGGCGCAAACCTTCAAGCAGGTGATGCTCCAGCGGGTCCGCGAGGCCGAGCGCCAGATCATGTTCGACGAGTACCAAGACCGGGTCGGCGAGCTCGTGACTGGAATCATCCAGCAGTCCGACAACCGCTACACGCTGGTCCAGCTCCGCGAGCGCGTCGAGGCGCTCCTGCCCCGCTCAGAGCAGGTCTGGAACGAGCGCTACGACCACGGCATGCGGGTGAAGGCGGTCATCACGGATGTCTCGGCTGAGGGCAAAGGTCCTTCGATCGTCGTCTCCCGCCGCAGCCCCGAGCTGATCAAGGAGCTCTTCGAGCTGGAGGTGCCGGAGATCGCCGACGACCTCGTTGAGATCGTTGGCGTTGCGCGCGAACCCGGCTTTCGCTCGAAGATCGCGGTCATCTCGCACGCTGACGGTGTCGACCCCGTCGGCGCCTGCGTCGGCCCTCGCGGCTCACGCGTCCGCATGGTTGTCTCCGAGCTTCGCGGCGAGAAGATCGACATCATCCCGCACAACGACGAGCCCGCCCGGTTCGTCGCGAAGGCGCTCTCGCCCGCCCGCGTGCGCGAGGTCATCGTCGATGACGAAACAAAAGAAGCGACGGTCATCGTGCCCGACGATCAGCTGTCGCTCGCGATCGGGCGCGAGGGCCAGAATGCGCGCCTCGCCGCCAAGCTGACGGGCTGGAAGGTCGATATCAAATCGGAGACCGACTTCTCCCAGGAAGACGCTGGCGATATCGAGGGGGAGGGCGAGAGCGACGACGGCCGCTGTGCTGCGATCACCTCGACGGGCAGGCGCTGCCCGAACGCTTCGCTCGAGGGCTCCCGCTACTGCGGCTTGCCCCAGCATCAGTCTCTGACCCGCTTCGGTACGAACAAGGTTTCCGTGCTTGCCGACCTCGCCGAGGAAGACGTGCAGGTGCTCGCCGATCCCGACGCAAGCGATGCCGACGTGGCAGCGCTCGTCGCGAAGGCCGAGGCGTCGTTCTCCGATGACACCGAGGTTGACGCGGGCCAATCCGACGGCGCCGAAGCTCGCGGCGACGAGGCCGAGCCGGCCGACGAATCGCCGCTCCCAGGCGAGGTCGAGCCCCCTGCCGAGGGAGCCGAAACCGCCGAGGCTCCGGGCTCCGAAGAGGCCGTCGAAGAAGCAGCCGAAGCACCCGAGGATGAAGCAGCCGAAGAACCCGAAGCGGAGTCTGACCCCGAAGACGCCGAGGCCGCTGAGATCGCGGAGGACCCCGGTTCCACAGAAGCTGTCGAAGAAGCCGCAGCTGAAGTACCCGAGGCGGGGTCTGACCCCTCTACGCCAGAGGCGGAGGATTCCGCAGACGCCGGCGAGGGGTCTGACCCCACAGACCCCGAGAGCCCCGCCGAGGAGCAAGCGCCCGCCTGATGGCCAAGAAGCGGGTTCATGAGATCGCCAAGGAGCGAGGGCTGACCTCGAAGGAGGTCCTCGCAAAGCTTCAAGAAGCCGGCGTCGAGGTAAAGGCGGCCGCTTCGAGCGTGGAGGAAGAGGTTGCCGCGAAGGCGCTTGGCGGCGCCGGCGCAAGCGGGGAAGCCAAGGCCACCTCCACCCCCGCCGAGAAGGCCTCCGCGACCGCGACGGCATCCCCGCCTTCACCCGCCGCCGACGGCGCCGCCAAGGACCGCCCCGTCCGGCCCGTCCGGCCCGTCGGCGATGGAGGCCCCGCCGCGGCGGGGGGTGCAGCGTCCGGAAAGCGCCGGCGCGTAGTGATCGACTCACAAGCGTCCCGGCGCGACTCGATGGGCCCGCCGCCGCCTCAGCGCGCTCCGCGTCGCCGCGGTGGGCGCCGCCGCCGGCCATTGCTCGAGGAGCCGCCGGTCACCGCACCGGTCGAAGAAGTTGAAGCACCCGCGATCAAGATCCCGTCGGGCGCCACCGTCAAGGAGGTCGCCGAGACGCTTGGACTCTCGAGTGCCGAGGTCATCAAGACCTTGATGAAGCTCGGCGAGATGGCGACGCTCACCCAGACGCTGCCCGACGAGACCGTGACTGTCGTCGCCGAAGCGCTTGACCGCAAGGTCGAGATGGTGAGCGCCGCTGAAGAGGAGGCCGAGGAGATCCTCTTCGAGGATTCCGACGACGAACTCGCAGAAAGGCCTCCGGTCGTGACGATCATGGGCCACGTCGACCACGGAAAGACCTCGCTCCTCGATGCGATCCGCGAGACCGAGGTCGTCGCGGGCGAGGCCGGCGGGATAACCCAGCACATCGGCGCCTATCAAGTGCACTCTGGCGGCAGGACGATCAGCTTTATCGACACGCCGGGCCACGCGGCGTTCACCGCCATGCGCGCAAGGGGCGCGGACGTCACCGACATCGTGGTCGTAGTGGTGGCAGCCGACGACGGCGTCATGCCCCAGACGGTCGAGGCGATCGACCACGCTCGCGCTGCCGACGTGCCGATCATCGTCGCCGTCAACAAGATCGACCTGGAGACGGCCAACGTCGACAAGGTCAAGGGCGAGCTTGCAAACCAGGGCCTCCAGCCCGAGGACTGGGGCGGGGACACGATCTTCAACAACGTCTCGGCGAAATCGAAGACCGGCCTCGACGAGCTGCTTGAGAGCATCCTCCTCGTCGCCGAGGTGGAGGAGCTTCGAGCCAATCCAAGCGCGGAGGCCTCGGGTTCGGTCATCGAGTCGCATCTCGACCCCGGCCGCGGCCCCGTCGTGACGATCCTGATCCAGCGCGGCACGCTTCGGATCGGCGACTCAGTGGTGGCTGGTTCTCAGTGGGGCAAGGTCCGCGCGATGCTCAGCCACACAGGTGAGCGGGTGGAGACCGCCGGCCCGGGCGACCCGGTCGAGGTGCTTGGTTTCGACGGCGTCTGCGAGGCGGGGGAGAGGGTCGAGGTCGTTGACAACGACCGCCGAGCCCGCCAGCTTGCCGGCGAGCGCGCCCATCGCCTGAAGACCGAGGCCATTGCTCGCCGTGGTACCCGGAAGCTCACGCTGGACGAGGTCTTCGCAAAGGCGCAAGAAGGGGTCATCAAGGAGCTCAACATCGTCCTCAAGGCCGACGTCTCGGGCTCGCTCGAAGCGCTTCAGGACGAGCTCGCGAAGGTACCCCAGGAACAGGTGCGGATCAACGTCATCCGCGCCGCCGCGGGCGGCATCAACGAGTCGGACGTCATGCTCGCCGCCGCCTCCGACGCGATCATCATCGGCTTCAACGTCCGGCCTCTGGTCGAGGCCCGTCGGGCCGCGGAGTCCGAGGGAGTCGAGATCCGCTCCTACTCAGTCATCTACAAGGTCACCGAGGAGTTGCGCGCGGCGATGGAGGGCATGCTCGACTCCGTCGAGGTCGAGGACATCCTCGGCCAGGCCGAGATCAAGCAAACGTTCCGTGCGTCACGCGTCGGCATGATCGCCGGCTGCGAGGTGACCGACGGCGTCGTCCGCAGGAACGCAGAGGTCCGGCTAATCCGCGACGGCACCGTCGCGTGGACGGGGCGAATCGGATCGCTTCGCCGTTTTCAGGACGATGTCCAGGAGGTCACGGAGGGGCTGGAGTGCGGCATCGTGCTCGAGGGCTTCGCCGACGTCAAGGTCGACGACGTGCTCGAGGTCTTCTCGACAAGACAGGTCGAGCAGACGCTGGACGAGTGACGAACCCGTTCGTCTGCCTGATCGAAGCCCGCCTCCACTTCGGGGAGTCGCAAGACCTCAAGGGCAAGCGAAAGCACCTCAAGTCGTTGAAAGAGCAAGTACGCGGTCGCTTCGGGGCCGCCGTCACCGAAACGGACGGCCACGACACCTGGCAGCGCTCGACGCTCCTGATCGCCCTGGTCGGCGATGGCTCGGTGGGCGACCGGGCCGACGAAGTCTGCCGCTTCGTGGAATCGCGGTGCCCCGACGGCTGCATGTTCGACCGCGACCTCCGAAGCCTCGAGGACGTCCGGGGCTAGGTCCGTCTATATGCTCAGCGGACCATGGCCACCGACCGTATGCGGCGCGTCAACGGGGTCATTCGAGAGGTGCTCGGGGAATCAATCGCGTCCGAGCTCGAGGATCCCCGAATTGGCTTCGTGACCATCACAGCCGTTGAGACCAGCCCGGACCTTCGCTCCGCGCGAGTGTTCGTCTCCGTGCTCGGATCCGAGGAAGAAAAGGAGTCGACGCTGGCCGCTCTCAGCTCTGCTCACGGCGTGCTCCAGTCGGCGGTCGCGGCGCAGACCCACATGAAGCGAACTCCAACCCTCACCTTCCACTACGACGACACGCCCGAGCGGACGGAGCGCCTCCAAAGGCTCTTGAATCAGTGACGGCTTCGACGCAAACGAATGCCGGCCTCGACGCCGTGGCCGCCGCGATCTCCGAACGCGAGCGCTTCCTCCTCACGACGCACGAAGGGCCCGACGGCGACGCGCTCGGCTCGCTCCTCGCCACGCACCGAATCCTCAACCAGCTCGGCAAGGACTCGGTGATGTTCCTCGACGCCAAGGAGTTCCCGCTTCCGCTCGAGTATCGCTTCCTGCCCCTTACCGACGTCTTTTGCGAGGCGCCCGCGGACGTCTCTGAGCGAGCGCTTCTCTTCCTCGACTGCGGCAACATCGACCGCATGCCCGTCGACTTCCTCCAGCGGGAAGGCGCCGACGTCATCAACATCGATCACCACCACGACAACACGATGTTCGGCGGGGTGAATCACGTCGACGTGACCGCCTCGTCGACAGCCGAGATCGTCTGGCGCCTCGCCAAGCGTGTTGGCGCCGAGATCACACCGGAGATCGCGACCGCCCTCTACGTCGGCCTCATAACCGACACCGGCAAGTTCATGTACGAGAACACCGATCCCGACTCGCACCGGATGGCGGCCGAGCTGATCGAGGCCGGCGTGAGCGTCGATGAGATCTACCGCCGCCTCTACGAGCGAGTCCCCATCGAGAAGGCGAGGCTCGTCGGCCGCGCGATGGAGAACATCGAGCGCTTTGATTCCGACCGCCTCGCTCTCACCTACATCTCCAAAGACGACTACGAGGCCACAGGCTCGGGCGAGCACCTCACCGAGGGCATCATCGACAACGTTCGGGCGCTCGAGGGCACTCTCGTGGCCGGCGTCATTCGCGACAAGCCCGATGGCGGGAGAGTCGCTCGCAAGGTGAGCTTGCGCTCCTCGGACGGCTCGGTGGACGTTTCCGTCATCGCTCGAGAGAAGGGCGGGGGAGGGCACAAGCGAGCCGCCGGCTTCGGGACGGACATGCCGTACGCCGAGATCGTCGACTTTGTCCGGACAGAGGTCTCAAAGCAGCTTGACTGACGATTTGGCAGGCACGGGACTCGTCGTGCTCGTCGACAAGCCGTCCGGTCCGACCTCGCATGACATCGTCGCGGGAGTTCGCCGCGAGCAGGGCGTGAAGCGCGTGGGCCACGCAGGGACCTTGGACCCCTTCGCGACTGGCCTTCTCATCGTCCTTGTCGGCCGTGAGGCGACGCGCGAGCAGGCCCGCTTCATGAGCCTCCGGAAGACGTACCGGGTGACGGCCCGGTTCGGCGCAATCTCGACGACCGGCGATCGCGACGGCGAGATCACCGAGACCGGCAACGTGCCGGCGCTCGACACAGAGCTTCCGACCGGAGAGATCCGTCAGCGACCGCCCGCATACTCGGCGGTGAAGGTCGGAGGCGTACGTGCCTACAAGCGCGCCCGTCGGGGCGAGGCTGTGGAGATGCCCGAGCGGATCGTCACCGTCCATCGCTTTGAGGAGCTCTGGCGCGAGGATGCGCGGGCGGAGTACGAGATCGAGTGCTCGTCGGGCACCTACGTCCGCAGCCTGATCGCCGATCTGGGCGATGCCTATTGCGAAGAGCTCCGGCGCACCGCGATCGGCCCGTTTACAGCAAAGGAGGCCGAGCGAGCGCAGCCCATGGCCCTGGCCAAGGCGCTTGACCGCGCCGGAGCCTTCGAGGCTGCAAGAGTTGGCGGCGCATGACGATGGAGGTGACCCAACTCCCGGATGCCGAGCCGCGGCCCCGCAAGGTCGCGATCGGCACGTTCGATGGCGTCCACGTCGGGCACCGCAAGGTGATCGACGGCTCGGACACGGTCCTCACTTTCGAGCCGCACCCCGTCAAGGTCATCCATCCCGAGGCCGCGCCGAAGCTGATCATGGGCTTTGAGGCCAAGCGCGACGTAATCGCTGGGCTGGGGGTCTCAGAGCTCGTCGTGATCCCCTTCGACGAGGCGTTCTCCAAGATTCCCGCCGAGGAATTCATCCAGGACATCCTGATCTCAAAGCTCCGCGCCACCGATGTGTCGATCGGCGAGAACTTCCGCTTCGGCGCCAAGGCCAAGGGGGACCAGCACATGCTCCTCGCGCGCGACGAGTTCGTGACCCGGATCGTCCCCCTGGTCGAGGCCGACGGCGAGACGATCTCGTCCACCCGCATTCGAGCGCTGGTCCTCGCCGGCGACGTCGAGGGCGCCATGCATTGCCTGGGCGCGCCCTTCCTGCTCGAGGGCGAGGTGGTCCAAGGCGACCGGCGGGGCCGCGAGCTGGGCTTTCCGACGGCCAACATCGTCCCCGATGACGATCTGGTGTGTCCGGGACACGGCGTCTACGCAGGCTTTGCGAACGGCCACCCGGCGGCGATCCATGTCGGCGTCCGGCCCATGTTCGCGACCGGCCGCGGCGTCCTCGTCGAGCCTCATCTCATCGACTTCGAGGGCGACCTATACGGTCAGAACCTGCGGGTCGCGTTCATCGCACGGCTACGCGGCGAGAAGCGATTCCCGTCGGTGGAAGACCTGATCGCCCAGATGCACCGCGACGTGGACGAGGCGCGCGAGCTCTGCGCCGGTTTCCGCGGGCCCGCGCCGCGCGCAGCGAAATCACCCGGCTAACCTTCGGCGCCGCAGATGAGCCTCACCCAGGAGAAAAAGCAGGAGCTGGTCGAGCGCTTCGGGCGCTCCGAGAACGACACCGGCTCCGCCGAGGTCCAGATCGCCCTCCTCACGGAGCGGATCAACGGCCTGACCGAGCACCTCCGTGACCACACGAAGGACCATCACTCGCGTCGCGGCCTCCTCATGCTGGTCGGCCAGCGCCGGCGGCTTTTGCGCTACCTCCAGAGCTCGGACCTCGACCGCTACCGCCAGGTAGTGGCCGACCTCGGCCTGCGCCGCTAACGCCCGAGCCGCCCCGCTACCCTCATCCGTTGATCAAAAGATCGAAGCTATCTGGCTGCCAATCGGGCGGCCGAAAGGAAAACACGAATACATGAGCATGTTTGACGTGAACCGCGTCTCGGTTCAGATCGGCGAAAGCGAGATCTCCTTCGAGACCGGAAAGCTGGCGCGACAGGCGTCAGGAGCAGTCGTTGTGCAGTCGGGGGACACCATGGTCCTCGCCACCGCGACCGTCGGAAACCTTCGCGACGTCGACTTCCTGCCGCTGACGGTGGATGTCGAGGAGCGCCACTACGCCGTGGGCAAGATCCCCGGCTCCTTCTTTCGCCGCGAAGCACGCGCCGGTGAGAAGGCAACCCTGACCGCGCGCATGATCGACCGCCCGGTCCGCCCACTCTTTCCCAAGGGCTGGCACTACGAGACTCAGCTCGTCTGTCAGACGATGTCGGCCGAGCACGATCACCCCTACGACATCCTCGCGATGAACGGGTCCTCCGCCGCGATCGCGGTGTCGGATATCCCCCTTCCCAAGCACGTCGGCGCGGTTCGCATCGGCAAGCTCGACGGCGATTTTGTCGTCAACCCGGGCGAGGACACCTGGGAGGACCTCGAGATGGACCTGGTCGTCTCAGGCACTGACGAGGCCATCCTCATGGTCGAGTGCGGCGCCGACTACGTGACCGAGGCCGAGGTGCTCGACGCGCTTGACATCGCCCACGGCGAGATCAAGAAGCTCTGCGGCGCCTTCGACGAGCTGGCACAGAAGGCTGGCAAGCCGAAGCGCGAGATCGAGGCTCCCGGCGTTGACGAAGGCCTGGTCGAGAAGATCAAGGACTCGCATGGCTCGAAGCTCGAGGAAGCCACGCAGGTCCCCGAAAAGCTCGCCCGCCAGGACGCCATCAAGGCCGTCGAGGCGGAAGTGATCGAGACCCACGCGTCCGGCGAGGGTGACGACGACAACACCGCTGAAGTCGAGAAGGCGTTCGCGAAGCTGGAGAAGGACATAATCCGTCGCCACATCGCGGTCGACAAGAAGCGCCCCGACGGGCGCGCTCAGGACGAGATCCGTCCGATCGAGACCGAGGTCGACATCGCACCGCGCGTGCACGGCTCGGCTCTGTTTACCCGCGGCGAGACCCAGATTCTCTCGAACGTGGCTCTGGGCACCACCCGGATGGACATGAAGGTCGACAACTTGGGGCTCCAGGAAAAGAAGACCTTCTTCCACCACTACAACTTCCCCCCGTTCTCGGTGGGCGAGGCCGGTTTCATGCGCGGCCCAAAGCGCCGGGACATCGGCCACGGCGCGCTCGCCGAGCGGGCGCTCGCCCCGACGATCCCGTCGGAGGAGGAGTTCCCCTATGTCGTGCGCATCGTCTCCGAGACGCTTGAGTCGAACGGCTCGTCGTCCATGGGCTCCGTCTGCGCTTCGTCGATGGCCCTTCAGGCCGCCGGCGTCCCTGTCGAGTCACCCGTCGCGGGAGTCGCGATGGGCCTCATCAAGGAAGGCGACGATTACATCGTCCTAACCGACATCGCCGGCGTCGAGGATCATCTCGGCGACATGGACTTCAAGGTCGCCGGTTCGGAGGACGGGATCACCGCCCTCCAGATGGACATCAAGATCACGGGCGTCACCTTCGACATCCTGCGCGACGCGCTCGAGCAGGCTCGCCAGGGCCGCCTTTTCATCCTCGGCAAGATGGCCGAGGCGATCGACGCTCCGCGCGAGCAGATGTCCGAGCACGCACCGCGTATCGAGACGATCCAGATCGACACGGAGAAGATCGGCGCAGTCATCGGCAAGGGCGGAGAGACCATCCGCGGCATGCAGGAGGAGTTCGAGGCCGAGATCGACATCGACGACGATGGCTCGATTCGCGTCTACGCACCCACCGGCTCGCAGGTTGACGCCTGCATCGCCCGCATCGAGGCAATGACGCGCGACGCCAAGATCGGCGATGAGTTCAAGGGCAAGGTCGTAAAGACCACCACCTTCGGCGCCTTCGTCGAGCTTGTCAAGGGCACCGATGGCTTGCTTCACATCTCGAACGTGAAGCCCGGCGAGCGGGTCGACACCGTCGAGGACGTGCTCTCACAGGGCGACGAGATCGACGTGACAGTGGTTGAGGTCGACCGCGAGCGCGGACGGATCGGCCTGAGGCTCTCCGAGGATCCTTCGGTTGCCGGCAAGTCGCCTGAGGAGCTCGCCACGGTCGGCGCAGGCTCAGGCGGTGGCGGTGGCCGCGGCGGCGACCGCGGCGGCCGAGGAGGCCGAGACGGCGGCCGTGACCGTGGCCGCGGTGGTCGCGATCGCGATCGCGGCGGGCGTGGAGGAGGCAGGGAGCGCCTCTAGGCGCTCCAGCCACGCCGACTTGCCTTCCCTGCCGGAGAACGTCGAGCTCACCACGCTTCCGAGCGGTGTCCGGGTCGCGACCGAGGTCGTCCCCTCGGTCCGGTCCGTCGCCCTCGGCCTCTGGGTTCGCACCGGCTCGCGCGACGAGGACGCGGGCCAGGAAGGCCTGTCGCACTTCCTCGAACACCTGCTTTTCAAGGGCACCGAGCGCTTCTCGGCGATCGAGATCTCCGAGAAGTTCGACGGTATGGGAGCGGCGGCGAACGCGGCGACCTCCAAGGAATCAACTCACATCCACGCGCGCTTTCTCGACGACCACACGGAGGAGGCATTCGACCTGATGGCCGAGATGATGCTCGGCCCGACCTTTCCCGACATCGACTCCGAGCGTCAGGTCGTGCTCGAGGAGATCGCGATGTACGAGGACGAGCCGCAGGACCGCGTCCATGACTTTCTCGCCCAAGCCGTCTACGGCGATCATCCCCTCGGCCGCAGGGTGCTCGGCGAGGCCGAGGTCATCGCCGAAACGCCCGTCCCGAAGATCGCTGAGTACCACCAGGGCCGCTACGTTGCGGACAGCCTCGTGGTCGGCGCGGCGGGACATCTGGAGCACGCGGAAATCGTCGCTCTTGCGGAAAGGCTGGTCTCGCCGCCCGAGGGGAATGTGCCGACCGTGAACGGGGGCGCTCCAGAGCGCGAGCCGCGCATCCGATTCAATCGCAAGGACACCGAGCAGTACCACATCTGCTTCGGGGCGCCGGGGATCCCGCGCAACGACGAGCGCCGCTTCGTTCTGGCCGTGATCGACTCGGCTTTCGGCGGCTCGGTTTCCTCACGTCTCTTCCGCGAGGTGCGCGAGAAGCGCGGCCTTGCCTACGCCGTGGGCTCCTACGCCGAGCAGTACCTCGATCGCGGCTCGGTCGCGACCTACGTCGGCACGCGTGAAGACAACGTCGCCGAGGCGTGCGAGATCATCGGCCGCGAGCTCGCCGCGCTCTCAGAGGAAGGCGTCCGCTCAGAAGAGCTCGAGCGCGCCAAGGAACACGTCAAGGGCCGGATGGTGCTCGGCATGGAGTCCACCGCCGCGCGCATGTCGCGGGTTTCACGTGCGACCCTTTTTGGCCTCGAGATCCTCTCACTCGACGAGATGATCGCCAGAGTGGATGCGGTGTCCGAAGACGATGTCGCCGAGCTCGCGGCTGAGCTTTATGACCCCGCCAGCTTCAGCGCTGCGTGTATCGGCACGGACGAGGCGTGCTTTCAGAAGGCCGTCGGCTCGGTATCCGGGGCGCTCGCAGCGTGATCCGGGTCGGAGTTGCCGGCGCTGCCGGCCGCATGGGGGCAACTACGTGTGAGGCGGTCGAGGGCGCGGACGATCTCGAGCTGGCCGCGCGGATCGACCCCGAGCTCGGCGTTGATCTAGCCGAGGCATTGCCGGATCTCGATGTCGTCGTCGACTTCACGACGCCCGACGCCGCCCCCGGCAACGTCCGCGCGGCGATCGAGGCGGGCGTCCACGTAGTCGTCGGCACGTCGGGCTTCGAGCATCCGCCGCTCCGCGACGCTGCAACCGAGGGCGGGGGAGGGGCGAACGTGCTCGTCGTGCCCAACTTCGCGATTGGAGCCGTCCTCCTAATGCGCTTTGCGGCCGAGGCGGCGAGGCACATGCCGGAGATCGAGATCATCGAGCTCCACCACGACAAGAAGCTCGACGCGCCGTCGGGCACCGCTTCGAGAACCCGTGACCTAATCGCGGGAGCCGGCGGCAACGTCCACGAGCCGATCCACTCCATTCGCCTGCCGGGGCTCGTGGCTCATCAAGAGGTCATCCTGGGCGGCGAGGGGCAGACGCTCTCGCTTCGCCACGACTCGATCGACCGCACCTCGTTCATGCCGGGCGTGCTCCTCGCCGTGCGCGGGGTAGGCTCGCTCCCCGACCGTTTCACCGTTGGCCTGGAGGCTCTCCTTGACTGATCTTGCACGTATGGACGCGACCGCGCAGGCCGAGCTGGTCCGCTCGGGTGAGGCGAGTCCCGCCGAGCTGGTCGATGCCGCGATCGAGCGGGTCGAGCGGATGAACCCCGAGGTGAACGCCGTCATCCACGAGCTCTTCGACGAAGCGCGAGAGCAGGCGAGGAACGAGGTCCCGGACGGCCCGTTCAAAGGCGTTCCCTTCGTCCTCAAGGACCTCGGAGCGACGATGGCGGGGCAGCCGTTTCACCTTGGCATGAAGCTTCTCAAGGAAGCCGACTTTCGCGCGCCCATGAACACCTACCTCGCCGAGCGCTTCCGCGACGCCGGCCTGATCACAATCGGCAAGACCAACACCCCTGAGCTCGGCATCCTGCCGACAACCGAGCCTGACGCCTACGGTGCGACCAGGAATCCTTGGAACCTCGATCACTCGGCAGGCGGATCGAGCGGCGGCTCGGCTGCTGCGGTCTCGTCGGGGATGGTGCCGATGGCGCATGCGAACGACGGCGGTGGCTCGATCCGCATCCCGGCAGCACAGAATGGGCTGGTTGGGCTCAAGCCAACTCGCCAGCGGATCTCTGAGGGCCCCCTGACCGGCGACAACCTCTCCGGACTCACCGCCGAGCTCGTCGTCTCGAAGTCGGTTCGCGACACGGCCGGCATCCTCGAGGCCGTGCATGGCCCGGCTCCCGGGGACCCCTACTGGGCGCCCCCTCCCGCGCGCTCGTACACGGAGGAGCTTGACGCGGACCCGAACGGGCTTCGGATCGGATTCACGACCGCGGCGGCGGTGGACGTCGAGGTCGACCCGGCGTGCGTCGAGACTGTGGAGAAGACCGCGACGCTCCTGGAGTCGCTCGGCCACGAGGTCTCACAGGGGTCCCCGACCGACGCCGCGCAGGCTGCGGGCGGCGCGATCGATATCGGCGACACCTTTCTCACGCGCTGGGCGGCGGGCCAGACGCAGCTCCTCGACACCTTCGCGATGGCGCTCGGGCGCGAGGTGACGGAAGCTGAGGTGGAGCCGCTTACGTGGGCGCTTTCACAGATCGGCCGGGAGCGAAGCGCGGGCCGCTACCTCCAGGACGTGGGCGTCCACCACGCACTCTCGCGCATGATCGCCGCCTGGTTCACCTCCGGCTTTGATCTCCTGCTCACCCCCGCCACGGCTCGCCCAGCGCAGCCGCTTGGAACCTGGGACGACTCGGGCGAGCGCCCGATGGACGCTTTCGACGCTGCCCTTCCCGAAGGCGCGTTTACCGCCATCTTCAACGTCACGGGCCAACCCGCGATCTCGCTTCCGCTCGGCGAGGCTGACGGGATTCCAGTCGGGGTCCAGCTGGTTGCGCCGTTCGGCCGTGAGGACCTCCTGATCCAGGTCGCCGCGCAGATCGAACGTGCCGAGCCATGGGCGGACCGCGTCGCGCCCAACTTCGCGGAGTAGCTTTCGAGCGATGACGCCGTTTCGAGGAGTCCTGACGGCGATGGTCACTCCATTCGCCGACGACGCGTCCCTGGACGTCGAGGGAGCTCGAAAGCTCGCCTCTTACCTCGTCGAGCACGGCTCACACGGGGTAGTCGTCGCGGGCACGACGGGCGAGTCTCCCACGCTCACTGACGACGAGAAGATCGAGCTTCTGGAAGCGGTCCTCGAGGAGGTCGGCGCCGACGCGACGGTCATCTGCGGTACGGGCTCTAACGACACGCGCCACGCCGCGGCTCTTACCCACCGCGCCGCACGTGCCGGCGCCCACGCGGTGCTTGTCGTCGCGCCGTACTACAACAAGCCAACCGAGGCGGGCCTTCGCGCCCACTACGCCGAGGTCTCCGAAGCGGCGGACGACACTCCCGTCGCTCTCTACAACATCCCTTCGCGCTCGGTGATCAATCTCTCGCCCGAGTTCATGGCCTCCCTCGCCGCGGAGTTCGAGAACATCGCCGGCGTTAAGCAGGCCAATAACGGCGAGATGGGCCCGATCGAGGGGCTTGACGTCATGGCGGGTAACGACGACATCTTCGCCCGCTGCCTCCGCGAGGGCGGGACCGGCGGGATCCTGGTCGCTTCACACGTGGTGGGCACGGAGATGCGTGAGGTCTTCGATGCCGCCGACGCGGACGACCACGAGCGCGCGCACGACCTCGAACGCGAGCTGGCGGGCGTTTTCTCGGCGATTGCCTGCGTGCCGCCCGCCAGCTCCGTCAAGGCGGTCCTCGCGATGCGAGGGCTCATCGGCGAGACGCAACGGCTGCCGATGGTGCCCGTCACCGGGCCGGAGCGTAAGCGCCTCGAAGATCTGGCGAGGCAGGGCGCTTCGTGAGCAAGGTCAAGATCCTCCCGCTGGGTGGGCTGGGGGAGATCGGCAAGAACATGACGGCGGTGGAGGCGGCCGGCCGGATTGTGATCATCGATGCCGGCGTGATGTTCCCAACCGCCGAGATGCTGGGCATCGACCTCGTCCTTCCCGATTTCACCTCGCTTCGCGACCGCAAGGGCGACATCGACGCCCTCATCCTCACGCACGGCCACGAGGATCACGTGGGAGCGGTGCCCTACGTCCTTCGCGAGCTCGGCATGCCCGAGGCCATCTACGGCGGGCCGCTCACCCTGGGCCTCGTTCGCTCGAAGCTCGAGGAGCGAAAGATCCGGGATGCCCCGCTCGTGGTGCTCGAGCCAGGCGAGCGCGCCCAAGCAGGGCCATTCGAGATCGAGACGATTCACATGTCCCACTCGATCCCCGACGCCCGGGCGGTCGCCCTTCACACCGATCTCGGCGCGATCCTGATCACCGGGGACTACCGCTTCGACCAGACGCCGGTGGATGGAAATCCGGCCGACATCGCCCGGCTCGCGGAGCTTGGCTCCGAGGGAGTCCTGTGTCTTTGCGGCGATTCGACCAACGCGGACCGCCCTGGAGTGGTCGCCTCCGAGATGACGGTTGGCCCAGCTCTTCGCGAAGTGTTCGCGCGCTGCGAAGGGCGCATCATCGTCACCTGCTTTGCCTCCAACGTCCATCGCGTCCAGCAGGTGATCGACGCGGCCGTCGAGCTCGATCGCAAAGTCTCACTGGTCGGCCGTTCGATGCGAAAGAACTTCAACATCGCGTCCAACCTGGGCATGGCGAACGCGCCCGACGGCATCTTCATCAATCCGAAGGAGATCGAGAACTACCCGGACGACCGCGTGATCGCGATCTCGACGGGCAGTCAGGGTGAGCCCCTCTCTGCGCTCCGGAGGATGGCATTCAACGACCACCGCGATGTCGAGCTCCACTCGGGCGACACGATCATCTTCTCCGCGACAGCGGTCCCGGGCAACGAGCGCGCGGTGAACGAAACGATCGACCGCATCTACGAGATCGGCGCCACCGTCGTCACGGCCGCGGACGCCCCGATCCACGTTTCCGGTCACGGCTCACGCGAGGAGCTCAAGCTGATGCTGAACCTCACACGGCCGAAGTACGTGTTTCCGTTCCATGGTGATCACAAGCGCCTGCGCCTCCACAGCGAGCTGGCCGAATCGGTCGGCATCCCGCCCGAGCGGATATTCAAGGGTCGCAACGGCCTGACTCTTGAGATCGATGAGTCGGGAGCCCGCTTCACCGAGGACGTCAAGGCGGGGATGATCTTCGTCGACGGCGTCGATATCGGCGATCCCGACGACGTCGCCCTCCGCGATCGCCGCACCCTCTCGGGCGACGGAGTCTTGATCGTGGTCGCAACACTCTCAGGCGACGACGGCTCGACGGCCTCCGAGCCGGAGATCATTTTCCGCGGCGTCCCCTTCATCGAAGGGGAAGAGGCCGTGAAGCTGATTGACGAGGTTCGCGACGTGGTCGCCGACGCCCTCGCCGATGCAGCTCACGACAAGATCACCGACCCCGTCGTGATCCAGGAGGACATCCACGACGACGTCGCCGAGTTGATCTACCAGCGCCTCAAGCGCCGGCCGATGATCCTCCCGGTGGTCGTCGAGGTCTGATCCCAGATGCGCCGGTTTCCAGGGACCTAAAAAGGACCCGCCGGCTCCAGGGAGGGGAAGAGCCGACGGGTCTAGGGGTTCTCGGCCTCTGGGGGCCGAGTTCTCGCCGGGCCGGGGGTGCGGCCCTGTGGCGAGGGGGTGTCTCGTCCACTTGGAAAAGTAAACCTACGATGTAAACAGTTCCTAAAGAACTCTTGAAACTTCCTTAGGAACCTCGCCTGGCGCGGTTTCCAGCGCCGGCAACTTGATCGTGAACAGGGCCCCACCGTGATTCGAACGCCCGGCCTCGACCGAGCCGCCGTGTGAAGAGGCGACCGCTTTCACGATTGAGAGGCCGAGGCCGGCGCCTGACTCCGCGGTTACGTCGGCTGGACCGGAGCCGCGCACAAAGCGGCCAAACATCTGCGACACGAACTCGTCTGGAATGCCGGGGCCGTCGTCCGCGACCTCGAGCATCGCCCGGCCGTCTCGCTCGAACACACGGATGGTGATGGTTGTGCCGGGAGGAGTGTGTCGAACGCCGTTGTCGATCAGATTGAGGGCGACGCGATGAAGCTGGTCGGGGTTGCCCTCGACGCTGGCGGGCTCGGCGTCCAGGACGATGGTGTGCTCGGGGGCGACGGGGCGGATCTCGTCTGCCGCCGCCGCTGCGATCGCTGCCAGGTCACAGGGCCGGCGCGCGGCCTGACGACCCGCATCGGCGCGCGCGAGAATCAACAGACCGCCGACGAGGCGGCGCATCCGCTGCGATGAGCGAATCGCTGACGCGACGATCTCCGCGTCCTCGCCGTCGCGAGGTTCGCTTTCGAGCGCGTGCTGAAGCAACTCGAGGTTCGCGAGGATCGAGGTGAGCGGAGTGCGCAGCTCATGGGAGGCGTCGGCGATGAACTCCCGCTGTGCCTTAACCATCGCCTGGGACTCGTTTCGGGCGAGGTCGAGCTCGTGGAGCATCTGATCGAGAGTTGTGGCCAGCTCGGCAACCTCATCATCGGCTTCGGGCTTGGGCATGGTGTGCGCCGGATCGCGCGTCGTCGCGATCTCCCGCGCGGCGGTCGTGAGAGCCGCAATCGGCTTCATTGCGCGGCCGGCTACGGCCAACCCGACGAGCATCGCCAGGAAAGTCCCTCCGGCGACGCCGATCGCGAGGAAAAGCCAGAGTCGGTCGATCGTCGCGTCGAGCTCGTCGTGGTCGCGGGCAACTTGAACAAAGGTGCGCCCGGGGGCACGAAGGGTCCTCGTTATCTCCGCCGATGCGACGGCCAGCTCGCCGAAAAGAACGACCTCGGGCTTGGGCCGTGGAAGCGGCACATCATCGGTGCACCTCCGACCGGCTATTGACTTGATGCAGACTATGCCCTCGCCGAAGAGGAGACTCTTGAGCGGCGCTATTGCTGGTTCCGTTTCAGATCCTCGGCGTGAAGTTCGCGCTCCGACCTTCACCTTCCCTGTCGACGGGTCGATGTCGGCGGTGAACGCGATCTGGTTCGCAGCGGCCTGTAGCTCGTTGTTGAAGTCGGCTTCGAGCCTCTCTTGGGTGAGCTTTCCCACCACCGCAGCAAAGACGAGGAGAATTACGAACGTGAGGGTGGCTGACACGCCTGCGAGGCGCCACCGGACAGGCCAGCGATTTGGCGTGAGGAGGCGAAGCGGTGAGCCGGAAGCGGGTGTCGCCATCTACTCCGGTGCCCTGACCACGTAGCCGGCGCCGCGCTTGGTGTGAAGGATGCGTTCCTCGCCACCCTCCTCGAGCTTCCGGCGCACGTTCGAGATGAAGACATCGATCGTGTTCGTCATCGCAAGCGGGTCATACCCCCAGACCTCTTCGAGCAACCGCTCCCGTGAGACGACGAGTCGCTCGTTTCGCATCAGGAACTCGAGCAGCTCGAACTCCCGGGCGGTGAGCTCGACCTCGCGGTCGCCGCGATGTACCTCGCGCGTGGCTGGGTTGAGGCGAAGATCGCCAAGCACAAGAGTTGCGGAGCCTCGCGGAGGGCGCCTGCGCATGAGCGCGCGAAGGCGAGCGAGGAGCTCGGCGCGCTCGAACGGCTTTACGAGATAGTCGTCGGCACCCTGGTCGAGCCCCTCGACTCGGTCCTCGGTCTCCGAGCGGGCCGTGAGGATCAGGATGGGGACGTCGCCGGACTCGCGGATGCGCCGGAGCACCTCGACGCCGTCGATCTTCGGAAGCCCGAGGTCCAGGATCATCAGGTCGGGGACGAACTCGGAGGCTGCACTCAGCGCTTCTTCGCCGTCCGCGGCCGTCCTTACGTCATGCCCCTCCGCGCGAAGCGTGCGCCGAAGGACGTCGGCGATCTCCGGGTCATCCTCTACGACGAGCACGCGACCGGTCTGGGTCTCGCTCGAAAGCACGAAACAAGAGTAAGGCCGAAAGGGGCCGGAACCCCATCTCTTTATCGAAGCCTTATGAAGCCAAGACGCCGCCCGAAGGGGTCGCTCGCCCGTTAGGGGCGAGGTTGGACGCCGTCAACTACGGGTAGGCGCACGATATGTCGAGGCAGGTGCCTAGAGGCCGACCTGGGCAACTGGCTCGAATGGCTCATCAGGTACCGGGCTGGATCCTGATCGCGATGTCTGCGGTCTTATTTGGTGCGATTGCCGCGTTGGCCTTGGCGGACGGGGACATCGCCAGTGAAATCTTGATCCTGTTCGTCGTTCCCATAGCGATCTGCGCGATGGAGTTCGGAATGCGTGGCGGCCTTGGGGCGGCCGTGGTTGCTCTTGCTTCATTGATGGTTTACGAAGCGGTCAGCCTGCAAGACCTCGGCGCCTTGGGCATAGCAACCCTGGGAATCGCTTACTTGATCGTCGGTGGCCTCCTTGGTCGGTTCGTCGACGAGCGGCGGGTGCTCGATTCCAAAGTCGAACGAAACCTTGACCTCTCGCTCGACTTGTTTGGAACCGCGACTTTCGATGGGTACTTCGAAGAGCTGAACCCGGCCTGGGAACGCACCCTTGGCTTTACAACCGCGGAGCTTTGCTCTCGACCATTCACCGAGTTTGTGCATCCGGAGGATCGTGAACGGACCGAGCGTGAGACCGAAAATCTGATTTCGGGAAACGAAACGCTCAATTTCCGAAACCGCTATAGGACGAGCGACGATGAATACCGCTGGCTGGAGTGGAACATCCGGCCGGATTCCGCTGAGCGAAAGCTCTACGCGTCGGCACGTGACATCACAATCCAGGTTGAGGCCGGGGAGGCACTAAAGAGCCAGAGCGAGCGCCTCGAGGAGACGGTACGCGAAAGGACTAGAGAGCTCAAGGAGTCGCGGCTCGAAGTTCTGCAGCGTCTTGCGATTGCCGCTGAGTATCGCGACGACGACACGCACGAGCACACCGAGCGCGTCGGGCGGACAGCCTCAAGAATTGCGGGCCGACTTGGTTTCTCCAAAGAAGATTTGGACCTCGTCAGACGGGCGGCGCCTCTTCACGACATTGGCAAGGTGGGGGTGCCCGACACGGTGCTTCTGAAGACGGGCCCTCTTTCACCAGAAGAATTCGATGCGATGAAAGAGCATGTCGAGATTGGAGCAAAGATCCTGGCTCAGGGACGGTTTCCCGTCTTGCACGTCGCCCGGACGATTGCCCTCGCGCATCACGAGCGCTGGGACGGCACGGGCTACCCCTTCGGTCTCGTTGGTGAGGGGATCCCACTCGTGGGTCGCATCACAGCAGTCGCGGATGTCTTCGACGCGCTGACCCATGCGCGTCCCTATAAGCCGGCTTGGCCGATCAAGGCCGCGGTGGAGGAGATCGAACGTAGTGCCGGCACGAATTTTGACCCGAGGGTGGTCGGGGCTTTCATGGAGCTTGATCACGTTCGACTGCTCCACCCGGTCGGGGGTCTGAGGCCCAAGCGGGAGAGCCCGTCGCATCTTGCGCAGCCTTCACCTTCTCACCGCTAGGAGAAGGGCCAGCCTTGGGAGGACGAGGCCAGCACGCCGTAGAAGGGGATGACTCGCGAACGGCGAATGAGCGCCGCATGGCGCAGTTCACGCTCAGCGCGTCGGATCGCGAAGCTGCCCGGATACGCATCTCAGGCGAGTGCGACCTTGCTGACAGGAAAGTGGCGCGCGAGGCTCTCGGCCACGCTCTTGAATCGGGGTCAGATGCAATCCTTGTCGACCTTTCGACATGTGTATTCATCGACACTGCGTCGCTTCGGGTCCTTGCCGAGGCTCGCAGCGAGGCAGCAGCGCTTGGCAAGGCCTTCTCCATAGTCGATTCGCATCTTCAGGTTGAGCGGTTCCTGCGAATCCTCGGATACCACCAAGACTTCGGAATCGTGGGGAGCCTCGAGGAGGCGACGGAGCGTCTAGGCGCCCGCAGGAGGCGCTTCGCGAATCGGCGCCAAGGCGCGTCAAGGCCGGTTGGCGCAACGCGCTAGCGCTTCTCGTCCAAAGCACTCTAAGACTCGTCCGTGCAGTTTTCCTTCTCGAATTGTTGGATTGTGGCCTCGGCCTCTTGAGCTTCCTGCTCTTCGGGCGGCTGGTCTTCAAGCCCGCCCCGTGCGCGCACAGAAGCCACGAGGATTTGCGTCTCTTCGCGAATCTCCTCGGGAGCTGTCGCGGCAATCTCGTCGAGCTCCGGCTCGATCTGCTTGACGAAGTCCGCTTCAGCCTTCGCGAAGTCCGCGGGGGTTGCTTTCGGGTCCTCCTCGAGGGGCTTGAACACCTCGGTTCCCGCTTCGTCGAGCTCCCGGCTCAGCTCGCAGTAGCGGGCAAGGTCCGCCGCCCCGCTCGTTTCCTCCCCAGCGTCCTCATCGTCTCCGCAGGCCACCAGGCCGAACGTGAGGCTGAGCGCGACGACAAGTCCTATTGACCGAAGCTGGAACAAGGGGCTCTCCTTCTTGAGGCGATCTGGACCCGAGCAACCTACCCTCGAGCCCAGCGGCAGAACCCAGATCGTTTCGAATTAGCGCTTCTCGTCCAAGGCACATAAGTCAGCTCCTTAAGACTGAGAAGCATGTCGTCGATATATGGATTGTGCGCCCCGGGAAGAAGAAGCTCCTTGCACTGGGAAGCTTGCTTCCACTGCCGATCTGCCTGGGCCTGATGATCATCGCTACGGCAGCAGGGTTCGATGGCCGACCCGACGGGATCATCCAGACCATGCTCTTCACTCTCTATTGGGCCGCACTTGCCGCCGGTCTGATGACCTGGGTCGCGTCGCTGTTCTGGCTGAGACGGAGCGATGAAATAGCGAGCCGCTGGGTCTGGTGGCTCGGCTTGGGGACGATCTTCCTGCTCCCCTTCTGTTGGTGGCGGGTGATCAGACCTCTTCCGGAAACCCACTAGCGCTCCTGCGATGAATCGACCCGACTGGCATCTTCGCTGGCCGTTCGCCGTCGCCCTCGTCGGCACAGCAACCGCCCTCGGCATCTTCGGCGTTTGGTGGGCCGGCCTGCTGATCTTCGGATGGATCGCCGCCATGTTCCTCTGGTTCAAGCTCGATGGGCTCTAACGCTTCTCGTCCAAAGCGCTGTCGAGGCGGGCCCGGCGTAGACGTGATTCGCAACTGCGAGAACTGAGCTCGATCCTCAACGACAGTCGGCGAGCCTCGGACTGGCCAAGGCGCGTTAGGCAAACACGGGTGGGGGCGCTTCGGCTAGCTGCAGAGCGACGAGGGCTGACACTGCGGCTCTTCGCCGTTGCGCCGCGCCACGTTGTTCTCCCCGGTCGACGACGTCGATCGAATGCCGAAACGCCCGTTGGCGATCGCCTGATTGCGGTAGATGCCGATGTTGCTGTCTTGGATCTCGATTCCGTCGAAGGTCGAACGCTTCACCACGTTGTCGCGAACAAGATTCGGAAAGTCGAATTCGAGCCCGAGCCCGCTCCCCACCCAGATTCCATGGCCGTTGTCGAGTAGCACGTTCGCGCTGATGTCGATGCCCTGGGCGTAGAACACCTCGATCCCAGCGTCATCGGTCTCGAGGATCTCGTTTTCAACGACGCTCACCCTTCTCGGAATGCTGGACTGAAGACCTTGAACCCTGACCCCCACCCCCTCGTTTCGCTCGAGGACGTTTCCTTTGATAACCGTGTTGTGGTGGAGAGGCCCAGAACCACCGATAGTTACGGCCGCGTCGGTCGAGCCGGTGATGAAGTTGTCTCGGACTGTCGCGTTTGTGCCCTGCATCACGTCGGCGCCCACCTCGCCGCCGGAGATTCGATTCCTCGCAATCAGCGTGTCGCTCGCTACACCGGCGACTGTGACGTTTCGCTCGGAGGCCACGATCGTGTTCCCCCTGATCGCGGTCTGAGCCGCGTCTTGGAGATGGACTCCGTGCTCGTCGCTGCCCTCGATAACGAGCTTGGTGAGCGTGGTTTGGTTCCCACCTCCGGCCTGAACTCCAACCCCAAACGTCCGGAGCGAGCCGTTCGTGACTTTGACCCCGCTGCGCCCCGGGACCCTTACTCCTTCCTGCCTGGATTTACCCGTGATCGCGTGGCCACCCAGATCCAGGGTCACATCGTCTGCACCGACCTCGAGACCGAAATTCGAGGCTGAGCCGCGGCAGTCGAGATCCCTCTTCAACACTTTGTCGCTCAGGATCACGTCACCGCACTCGATGGCGGCTGAGGCCGATGATGCGAAGGTCACGCAGGCAGTTATGACCACGAGCAACAGCGCACTGCCTAGCTTTGAAAACAAGCTCTCCGTCCTTCCCTGGCGATCCTGGGTGAGAGCCGAAAAGTCCCACATTTGATGGCTTCTTGTCAAGAGCGCACTTGAGTGTGGTTCGTTCACCCGAGATTAAGCCCACGCCCAGCGCCGGTTGTTCAAGCTACGGTGTGGGTAAGGAAACACGCACGACGCAGGATTCGCCCAGGAGGGCAAGCCGTATGTCAAGGAAGACGCTGGTCGCGGTCGCGAGCGTGGTCGTCGCATCGGTGATCGCAGCGGGCGGCGTCGCCGCCAATGCGGGAGTCGGCGATATCACGCAGGGGCTGCCGGACCTAGACGGCGGCGGCACCGACCTGCCCGGCGGCGGCAACGTCGACCTCCCGGGGGGTGGAAGCCCGGGCGGCGTCGACCTTCCCGGAGGCGGATCGATCGACCCCCCCGGAGGCGATCCGGCTCCGGCGTTACCCGACAACCCGGTAACGGGACCAACCGAGCCGGCGCCACCACCGGACGACGGAACGGGCGGCGGTGGCCCGGGCGGCGGTGGCCAGGGCGGCGGGGGTGGCGACGACGCGACAACCGGCCCTGGCAAGGGTGGGCACGGAACCGGCAGAGCAAAAGACCGCGAACACACAGCGAAACAGAAACGCCGCGAGGAGAATCGCGTCGACGATCCGGCACGCCGCCCGGACGGCACGCCCACAGCTTTCAATCCGACCGTCACCATGGCCCCCTTCGGCCCTGCCCCGGTCGGCGTCCCAAACTTCATCATCGACCGATTTACGATCCCGCCGTTCCTCCTGCCGATCTACCAGTCCTGCGGCACGGAGTACGGGGTCCCGTGGTACGTCCTGGCCTCCATCAACAGGATCGAGACCGCCTTCGGCACAAACCTGAACGTCTCCACAGCCGGCGCCCAAGGGTGGATGCAGTTCATGCCGGCCACTTGGGATGCCTATGGGGTCGATGCAAACAACGACGGAAAGAAGGATCCGTACAACCCCGTGGATGCGATCTGCGCTGCCGCCAACTATCTCGACGCGTCCGGCGCCAGCGAGGATCTGCCCGGAGCGATCTTTGCCTATAACCATGCCGACTGGTACGTCGATGAGGTCCTTCTCTACGCGCGGCAGTACGCGAACATCCCGGGCGACCTGGTGAGCTCGATCACCGGTCTAACCGAGGGCGCTCGATTCCCGGTCGCCGCGAATGCCCGCTACGCGGACGACTTCTCCGAGCGTGAGGCGGCGGGGGCAGGCTCGCGCGAGGGGGTGCCGCCCTCGCCGACGGCTCGCGGCATCAACATCTACTCGCGCACAGGCGCGCCCGCGATCGCGGTCAATGATGGGGTCGTCCGCAGGATCGGCGTCTCGAAGCGGCTCGGCAAGTACGTAGTCCTCGAGGACAACTACGGCAACCGCTTTACCTACGCGGCGCTCGGCTCCGTCGCGAAGGCATATCCGGTCGCTCGCGATCGCAAGCGCTCGAGGGCCGGTCGCTCCGCGTCGCACTCCGAAGAGGTGCGAGGGAAGCGCGCGGCGAGGGATGTGGAGCTCGAGCGGGATCAGATCACCAACACGGAAGACATTCGCGAGCGCATCTCGGCATTCCCCGACCGGAAGGGAGCCGCCCCGATGACTCTCGATCCCTCCCAAGGGGCCCTCGAGCGACTCGGATACGAGAGCTTCGAATCACAGTTCGGGCCTCTTCGCTTTAACCCGGACCGGATGGAGCTGCGCAAGCTTGACGAGGGCGCCAAGGTGCTCGCCGGCACGATCTTGGGTGAGGTTGGGGCGGGCGGGAAGCTGGCGCCACATTTGCACTTTGCGATTCGCCCTGCCGGGCGTGGCGCGCCGCAGATCAACCCGAAGCCCATCCTGGACGGCTGGAAGCTCCTCGAAGCGACCCACCTCTACCGCGCGATGGGGGAGGACCCGTTCGCGGGCAGCGCCGCCAATGCGGGCCAGGTGCTGCTCATGTCGAAGGAGCAAGCCGCACGGGCGTTGGTCGCCGAGTCAAGGGTCTCGATCTATGAGTGCGGTGTCCAGGATGTCCGCAGCGGGCAGATTGACGTCCGGGTCATGCGCCTCCTCCTCTACTTGGCGCGAACCGGGTTCGACCTCACGGTCACCTCGCTCAAGTGCGGACACGGCGTATATACGAGTTCGGGCAACGTCAGTGCCCACTCCGTCGGAAGTGCCGTCGACATCGCAGAGATCAACGGGCTTCCCGTCCTGGGCAACCAGGGAAGGGGCTCGATCACGGAGACCCTGATCCAGCAGATCCTCGAACTGCAGGGGGCGATGACTCCCGACCAGGTCATCTCGTTGATGGAAATGGGAGGCTCCACGTTTGCGATGGGAGACCACGCCGACCACGTCCACGTCGGCTACAGCATCTCCGGGGCCGCGACCCCGTCGGGACCCGTCGGCGAAGTCCTCGGAGACCAGCGACTCCTTGACTCGTCGCAGTGGCGACGGCTGATTCGCCGGCTCGGCGAAATCGAGAACCCCAAAGTCAAGCCCCCCTCCAACCGCCGCGGATCGGTGGCACACAAGGGCGAATAGTCAGGCTCGATGCCCTCAGCGTCGGTCCGCTGGCGCACCCGCGAAACGCAAAGTCACAGGGTTCCGATTCGCGGCAGACCAGGAGTTGCAGGTAGGGCGCGCGTTGGTGCCCGATACCGAGCCAGGGTGGTCACATCTCAGACCTGGAATCGGTATAGAGTCGCGGTCGGCAACTACAACGGAGGGACCGTGACCCACACGACTTATCGCACCACAGGGGCAGGGCTGGCAGGAATCGCGCTTGCTTTCGGGTTCCTCGTTAACGCCGCGCCGAGCGGCGCGGGCGAAGCTCCGCCTGAGCCTCCCCCCTGCTTTAAGAAGGAGGCGACAATCGTCGCCGAGCCGGGCCAAAAGACCATTGGCACGGGGGGCCCTGACGTCATCGTCGGGACCGAGGGACCTGACGCGATCGCCGGCCAAGGTGGCGACGACCTCATCTGCGGCCTGGGAGGCGATGACTTCATCTCCGGTGGGGAAGGAGACGATGGCATCAGGGGCAATGACGAGAACGACAACCTCACCGGCGGCATCGGCAACGACAGGATCGGCGGCGGCGCCGGCAACGACATCATCGACGGCCAGGAGAACAACGACCGACTCCGCGGTGGCGGCGGTCGCGACACGATCGACGGTGGTGAGGGCGACGACATCGTGCGCGGAGGCGACGGTGACGACGGTGACAACCGTAGGGTCGGAGCCTCCAGGGGCGCTGGCAGTGGGGGGTCCTTGAACGGAGGGAACGGTGACGATGACATCGCGGGTGGCCGTGGCGACGACGATCTCTACGGTGGGGACGGCTCAGACGCCTACGATGGCGGCCGGCACGACCAGGGGGACCGGTGCATCGAAGTCGAAAACAATCGGGCTCCCCGAGGGGACAACAACACCTTCTTCAGGTGCGAGGACACGGGCCAAACGCGCTAGCCCAAGCCTCCGTCTGAGGGCGCAAATTTTATGTCCGAGTCGCGGTTGCCGGGCGTATTCGCGACTGCGCTTTCGCGGGCGGGCATGGAGAGCGACGCGCCCTTCGATGACATGCAGTGGCACGTCATCGAGTGGCGACACCGAGCGGTCACTCGCCTCCGCACGATCCGAGACGACTCGGAAGCCCTCGAGGCCGCTGGGCTCAGGGAGTAGGCGATGTCGCCTCCGGTGAGTCGCGGCGGCGACCTCGCATGGGGCGGCGCGATGATGGCCTTGGGAATCTTCTTCTGCCTCGCTTTCTTGATCTTCGACTCCACGATTCTCCTGGCAGCATGGCCCTCCGGGCTCCCGATGATCGCTGCCGGTTACGCCGTGATGACAGCCGGCGTTCGAGACCGACAAGAGACGGGCGAATCCCGCACATCGCCGGTCGCTCGACACCAGCCATTCCCGCCTGAGATCAAGCGCGAGGTCTGGGCTCGCGACGGAGGGGTTTGTGCTCTCTGTGGGGCGAAAACCGACCTTCGGTTCGGTCATATCGGCGGGGAAGGCGAAAGCGAAGGGGATGACCTGACGACCCTTCGGGTCGTGTGCGAACGGTGCCTGCGTAGCGTGACGCGGGGTGGCATTCCCGCCTGAGTCAGCGGCGTCGTTGATGGCGGACGGGTCGGAGGCTCCCTTCGGCTCGCGCAGCGGGGCACTGAGGCTCAGCAGAAGAGGCTCGTTACGAGTCTGGCGCTTTTAGCCTCGGCGCAAGACTTGCCGCTTCTTCCAAAGCGCCAATGTCGCTCTGGGGACAGACACTTCGGGACAAACCTCGTATGCCAGTCGGCAATGGCCTCCTTGCCGGACTGATCTATTTCGTCACTCCTGCCGATAGCTCGTAAGAGGCCAGATGACGAACTCAGCTCACAACTTCGCGCCGGGCGAAAAGGTCGAGACAACCGAGCCGTACAGCGGCTTGGAGGCTGGGCTTCCGGCCAGCGTCGTTTCCGTTGATTCACGCTCGGGCAAGGTCACCGTCGCACCGTGGCCTGATAAACCGCGATCGGTTCTCGTGTCGGTTGATCCTTCGAGCTTGCGCTTGACTTCACGCTAGGTCTCTGGGCTGGCGTCGATGGCGCTTCCCGTCCAAAGCAGCTACTCCCGCACGCCGGCGGCTTCGAGGGCTTGGGCCTTCGTCTGGTACAGCGTGAGCGAAGTCGTCTGGCCCTCACGGATCCTGATCAGCCATGCGCTTCGAGCCTGGGTTTCGATTCCGTCACGCCCTCGAACACGCGCGAGATTCTCGGCGATCACGACCCCATCCTGGACCTCCATGAGATCCTCTACCTCAATCCGCACCTCTTCGAAGGTCTCCAGGAACCGCTGCAAATACGGTCGGATCTCGCCTTGCCCCCGAATCACGCCCGCCTCGAGTCCGCGGGAGTTGGACCAATCCAGCACGGCATCGGGAGCCCAGGTCTCGAGCATCACATCGAGATCACCGCGGCTGAACGCCTCAGTAGAGCGTCGAACGATCTCCACGTTCTCCTGCGACATGTTGTGCAGTATCGCGCGATCCGCGAGATAGGTGCCTTCTTTGACTCTGAGCGCTCATAGGAGCTAGTGCTCTCGACAAAGGAGTCAACGGAGGATCGATGCGCACGCAGGGGACCGCGCTCAGGCGTCGAACCCATCTCCGATGGCCCGAGCCACCGCTAAGCCCCGTGCGTCCAAACGGCCTGCGGCCAAGCGCGCTCCGGTGAAGCGCGCGCCTGTCAAGCGCACGCCCGACCTCCGCCGGCGGGCGCGCCATGCCTTTGACGGGCTCGAGCAGCGCCATTACGACCTCATCGGTTTGATCATGGTCGCGTTTGGCGTTTATTCGGCGTTCGTGCTTTACCTGGGCTGGGACGGCGGAGCGGTGGGGATTTGGCTCTCGTCGGCCTTGGAGTACACGGTCGGGCGGGTTGCCTACGTGGTGCCCCTGACGGTCTTCGGGCTCGGCCTCGCCCTGATCGCGAGGCCGATGATTCAGGCACCCCGTGCGCTCAACGCGGGGGCGGTGCTCGTCTTGCTGGCGCTCCTGCTTGCGTTCTCGGCCGCCACGCTCGGTCTCGGACCCGACCGACCGGCCCGCGAGGGCTACTTTGAGCCGGAGTTCTTCCGCACTCACGGCGGTGCGATCGGCGAGGCCCTCTACTGGGCCTCAACAACGCTTTTCCAGCGGCTCGGCGCACAGATCTTGGCCGTTCTCATGCTGCTCTCCGGACTCCTGCTGTTGACGGGCATGACGATCGCGAACCTGTTCCAGAGCGCCGGGGCCGCGACGCGACGCGCGCACGATTCGACCCTCGACATGGCGCGCTCGGTGCGCCGTGACGGCACGCCGGCCGGCCTGCCCGGGTGGGAGGAGCCTGATGACGTGGACATCCAGATCACCCGAGCGAACGAGACCGAGGTGCTCGAGCACGAGGCGGTTTGGGACGAGCCGGAGCCCGAGGATGACCGGGCGCCTTCGGACCCATCCACCGGTGAGCGTCCATTCTCCTACGACGAGGCGCACGGCGACGACGACCCGGTGCCCGACGCTGAGCCTGTCGCCGTCCTCGGCGAGCCGGACGAGGTGGCCGGCGAAGAACCCGCCGAGCTCACCCCGATGGGTAACAAGCGAACGGAGCTCGGCATCACCGTCTCCGAGGAGGCCGACTTCAGCCCACCCGACCCGAAGGTCCTCGAGAAGGGCAAGGGCGACCCGGGCCCCGACCCGCGTGATCGCGAGGCCACCGCGAAGTCGCTCCTCGAGGCACTGAAGCACTTCGGCGTCGAGGCGCGGATGGTGGGCATGGTTTCGGGCCCGCACGTGAGCCGCTATGAGTTCCAGCTCGCGCCGGGAACCAAGGTCTCCAAGGTCGCGGCCTTAAGAGACGACCTTGCGTACGCGCTGGCCTCGACCGACATCCGAATCCTCGCTCCGATCCCCGGCAAGAAGGCGGTCGGAGTCGAGGTTCCCAACAAGAAGCGCCGCCTTGTTCGGCTTGGCGACATCTACGAGGGCAAGCCGAAGGGCTCGTCCCCTCTCGTTGCATGGCTGGGCAAGGACGTCTCCGGGCACGCCTGTTGGACAGACATCGCGCTGATGCCGCACATCCTCGTCGCGGGAACGACGGGCTCGGGCAAGTCGGGCTGCATCAACGCCATCCTCTCTTCGATCCTGCTCCACGCCTCGCCGAACGACTGCCGGCTCGTCCTGGTCGATCCCAAACGCGTCGAGCTCAACCACTACGAGAACCTGCCGCACCTGCTCACGCCGGTCGTTACGAATCCGCGGCTCGCCGCTAACGTCCTCGCGAACCTGATCGGCGAGATGGAGAGCCGCTACCAGGTGATGGGCGAGGCGCGGGCCCGCAACCTGGCAGAGCTGAACAAGACGCGCCGGAAGACTGGCGACGCGCCGCTTCCGCACATCCTCTGCGTGATCGACGAGCTGGCCGACCTGATGATGGTCGCGCCCGCGGAGGTCGAGGACTCGATCATCCGCCTCGCTCAGAAGTCCCGGGCGGTGGGAATCCATCTCGTGCTCGCGACGCAGCGCCCCTCGACCGACGTTATTACCGGAACGATCAAGGTGAACATCCCGGCCCGGATCGCATTCGCCGTCGCCTCGCAGGTGGATTCGCGCGTGATCCTCGACCAGGGGGGTGCCGAGACGCTCCTCGGCCAGGGCGACATGCTCTTCCGGCCGATCGGCACCTCGAAGCTTCAGCGCATCCAGGGCGCCTTCCTCACCGAGGACGAGATCGCCCGCCTGACGGGGCACTGGGCAAAGCAGGGCGAGCCGGATTTCGACCCCCAGCTCCTCGTCGAGAAGGTCGAGGACCATGGTGTCGAACCGGGCGGCGGCGACTTCTCCCCCGACGAGGACGACCTCTTGGAAGACGCCGCGCGAATCGTGATCGAGTCCGAGACGGCGTCGGTCTCAATGATCCAGCGCCGGCTGCGAGTGGGGTACACACGCGCCGGCCGCCTCATCGACATGCTCGAGCGCCGGGGCATCATCTCGGGCTACGAGGGCTCAAAGCCGAGGCAGGTGCTGATCTCGATCTCAGAGCTTCCGGCGATCCTCGCGGGCGGGGGCGCGGCTGCGCCGAGCGAGGACGAGCGCTCGGACACCGAGACCGAGGTTGAGCCCGTCCAGGGCTAGAGCTGAACTGAGGCGGATTGGGTCCGAGATGCGGACCTAAGCGCATCAGTTCGCCAGACCGAATGCCGCAAAGGCTCGTGAAGTATCGCGGCAGCCGAGATCGTAAGGTGAGCCATATGAGCGAAGCGCGTCGAAAACCCGTGCGCGCCGGCATCGTCGTCACGGGCACGGAGGTGATCACCGGCACGATCCAGGACAAGAACGGCCCGTGGATCTCGCAGGAGCTGGCGGGCCTTGGAGTCGAGGTCTCGCACATCGTCGTCGTCGCCGATCGCTCAGACGACCTCGAGCAGGCGCTCCGATTTCTCGGTGACGACGACGTGGACCTGATCGTTACGAGCGGGGGCCTCGGGCCGACCGCCGACGACCTCACGGCGGAGGTGGTCGGCCGGTTCGCCGGGCGGGAGATGGTGCTCGACGAGGAGATGGAGGGGAAGATCGCGAAGATCCTCGCCGGCTTTGCACGCCGGCTCAACTTCGACGCCGACGCGCTTCGCGCAGCGAACCGCAAGCAGGCGGTCGTTCCACGGGGCTCAACGCTCATCGACCCGGCCGGGACGGCGCCCGGTCTGGTGGTCCCGGTGGACGGCGGCCCCGTCGTGATCGTCATGCCCGGGCCGCCGCGCGAGCTCGCCCAGATGTGGCCGGAGGCGGTTGCCACCGAGCCGATCCAGGGCGTACTCGCGCAGGCCGAGCCTTATGCGGGCACGATGCTCCGCCTCTTCGGCATCCCCGAGTCGGAGATCGCCAAGAGCCTCCGCGAGATCGAGGATGGCGGGCTTTCGCTGGAGCGTCTCGAGATCACGACTTGCCTTCGAAAGGGTGAGCTCGAGATCGAGATCCGCCACCGCCCAGGCGCCGAGGAGGACCTGGAGGCGCTCATCGACGCGCTCGACGAGCGCCATGGCCGCTTCATGTTCAGCCGCGACGGGGAGACGATCGATTCCCAGCTCGCAACCCTCCTCGAAGGGCGCAGGATCGCGACCGCCGAATCGTGCACGGGTGGCCTTCTGGCAGCGCGCCTGACCAACCTCGATGGCGCATCCGCTTACGTGATGGGTGGTGCGGTCGTGTACACGAACGAGTCGAAGACGGAGGTGCTCGGCGTCCCGAAAGAGCTGATCGAAGAGCACGGGGCGGTATCCCCCGAGGTTGCTGAAGCCCTCGCTGACGGAGCGCTGGAGCGCTTCGACGCCGACGTCGGGGTGGGGATCACCGGGATCGCCGGGCCGACGGGCGGCACTGAGGAGAAGCCGGTCGGCTACATCTGCGTGTGCGTCAAGACCTCGGAGGGCGAAAAGATCGCGCGAGACCCCGTGATCCCGGGCTCGCGAGCCGACATCCGCGAGCGCTCGGCGCTCCTCGGCATGCACCTCACCAGACGCCTGCTCTTAGGCGAGGACTTCCCGCTCTAGGCGGTGGACCGAGGGGCGCCGAAGATTCCGGTTAAGCCGGGTCCACACACCCGGTTCCCTTTATTGACAAATCTGGCGCACGATTGATGCGAACGTCGCGCAAGACACGCGTCGCTTCCGTTTACCGTTGCCCGAATGACGTCCGGCGTCCCCGCGAAAGCAAAGCCCTTGCGTCTATTCACCGCGCTCGACATCCCGGAGAGGGTCCGGGCTGGCATCGAGGCCTGGGGCGGCCGCGAGCTGACGGATCCGGCGCTGCGGCCGGTCGCAGCCGAGAACCTTCACATGACTCTCTGCTTTCTCGGACGCACGGATGCCGCGCGGGCCGGCGAGGCCTCGGCAGCCGTCGAGGCGCTCCTGTCCGAGCCGGTTCGGATTCGGCTCGCAGCCGGGCCGGTCGGTAGGCCGGCACGCCGGCCGAGCGTGTGGGCGCTCGACGCCGAGGCTCCGGCTGCTGTAAGCCTCCAGGCGAGGCTTGCACAGGCCCTGATCGCCGCCGGCCTGCTCGAGCCGGAGGAGCGCCAGTACTGGCCTCACGTCACGGTCGCGCGGACCCGAAACGAGCGAGGCAAGCGCCGCCCGCAGCACGTCGCAAAGCCGCCTGGAAACCTGCCGGCGGAGCTCACCGAGCCCTTCGATGCCGTCCGGTTGTCCCTTTACCGTTCAGAGATTCGGTCGGACGGCGCCAAATACGTGTCGCTGACCCCAAAGAACTTGCCGCCCTCGGCTCCATGCCCAGGCGGGGAAGAAGGTGAATAGAGACAGATGGCTGACGCAAAGAAGGCAGAAGAGAAGGCGGCAGAGAAGGAAGCGAAGGCACGTACGGCCGCGCTCGACGCAGCGAAGGCTCAGATCGACAAGCAGTTCGGCGCTGGCTCGCTCATGACCCTGAGCGGTGACAACGCGCTCGCAGTCGATGCGATTCCCACCGGCGCTCTCTCGCTCGATCTCGCGCTCGGAGTCGGCGGTGTGGCTCGCGGCCGCGTAGTCGAGATCTTCGGTCCGGAATCTTCGGGCAAGACCACCCTCGTCTACCACATCATGGCCGAGGCTCAGAAGCGTGGCGGAGTATGCGCGTTCATCGACGCCGAGCACGCTCTCGACCCCATCTACGCGCGCCGGATCGGCCTCAACACCGACGAACTCCTGATCTCTCAGCCGGACTACGGCGAGCAGGCGCTTGAGATCGTCGACGTCCTGGTCCGCTCTGGCGCGGTCGACGTGGTGGCCGTGGACTCGGTTGCCGCCCTGACGCCGCGCGTCGAGCTCGAGGGCCAGATGGGAGACCAGTCGGTCGGCCTCCAGGCGCGGATGATGTCTCAGGCGATGCGAAAGCTCGCCGGAAACCTCAACCGCGCCAACACCGTCTGCCTCTTCACGAATCAGATCCGCGAGAAGATCGGCGTCACCTTCGGCTCGCCGGAGACCCAGCCGGGTGGTCGTGCGCTCAAGTTCTACTCGTCTCAGCGCCTTGACATCCGCCGCATCGAGACCCTGAAAGAGGGCACCGAGGCGGTCGGCAACCGGGTCCGCATCAAGGTCGTCAAGAACAAGGTGGCGCCGCCGTTTCGCCAGGCTGAGTTCGACATCGAGTACGGCGTTGGCATCTCGCATGAGGGTTGCCTGCTCGACCTCGCGCTTGAGCATGACCTCGTCCAGAAGTCGGGGTCGTTCTTTTCCTATGGCGAGCTTCGCCTAGGCCAGGGGAGAAACAACACAAAGGGCTACCTCGCCGAGAACGCCGAGCTGGCGCAAGAGATCGAGACGCGGATCTTCGAGCTGCTCGACATCGAGCGCGAGCCGCGCCCGATCGCAGCGGTGCCCGATCAGGGGTCTGACCCCTCTACTCCAGACGTGTCAGCCTCTGCCGGCGTTGGCGAGGGGTCTGACCACAACGCCGAGCCCGAGCGCAAAGCGGCGTAGCCCCAACCGCGCGATGGCCGGACGCGAAGCATCGCCTTTCGAGCTGGCGGTCCGCGCGCTCTCGCGGAAAGAGCGGACGGTGGCCGAGCTCAGGGAGTGGCTCGCCCAGCGGGACGTTGACCCTGCCGAGGCCGAGGAGGCGATCCGCCGCCTGATCGAGATAGGCCAGCTCGACGACGAGCGCTACGCGGCGCTCTTCGCAGAAGACAAGCGAGAGCTTTTCGGCTGGGGCCCGGAACGCATCCGCGACGCGCTGATGGGGAAGGGCATCTCGCGCCAGACCGCCGAGGCCGCGGTTGGAGCGGAGAGCCGCTCCGAGCTCGCCGAGCGGGCCGCGGAGCTGCTCGTGCGACGTGACGACAGTCTCGACGACGACTCGGGGCGCGGCAGGGCGCTCGCGTTTCTGGCCCGGCGCGGCTACGAGCTCGAGGTCGCATACGACGCCGTTCGCCTTGCCGAGCGCCGGGCAGCCTGATCCCAAGAGCGCCGTCCGCGCATCCCGGGCTTGCGTCCGGGTTTACCATCGTTGTACCCGATTGGCGACGAAGCGCTGCGCCGATCACAACGAACGACCCAACACATGAACCTTGATGACAAACGCGCTCGCTGCCGGCCCACGCCGGCGCGGGTGGAGGTGAAACTCAGATGGCACAACGCGCGCAACGCTTCGGCTGGCGCCGCGACGAGGATGCGGGGCCGATCGCGCCCGGCTCCGGCGACGACAACGAAGGACCCGCGACAGGTGGGACCCCCATGGACGAGCTTCAGGCACGGCGAGCGGAGATCGCCCGTCTGGAGGAGTTGGCGCTCCGAGAGACCGAGTCGATCGCACTTCGCCAGGCAGACATCGACCGGCGCATGCAGGCGCTCGAGGATCGCGAGCGAAACCTCGCTCAGCAGTCGGAGGAGCTGAAGCAGGCAAAGCGCGTCCAGCGACGCGAGCTCGAGCGCATCTCAGGGCTCAGCGCGGCCCAGGCCCGGCATCTGCTCCTGGCTGACGTCGAGCAAGAAGCACAGCACCAGGCGGCCCTCAAGATCCGCCAGCTCGAAGAGGAGGCCAAAAGGGAAGGCGATCGACGGGCTCGGAACATCCTCGCGGTGGCGACCGGGAGGCTCGCTGCGAAGCATTCCAGCGAGACCACGACCCGCTTGGTCGAGCTTCCGTCCGACGAGATGAAGGGGCGCATCATCGGCCGTGAGGGCCGGAACATCCGCGCCCTCGAAAAGCTCACCGGCGTGGACGTGATCATCGATGAGACGCCCTCTGCGGTGGTCCTTTCGAGCTTCGACGGCGTTCGCCGCGAGATCGCCAGGATCACGCTCGAGCGGCTGATCGCAGACGGCCGCATCCATCCGGCACTGATCGAGGAGACGTATGAGCAGGCGAAGGCGGATCTCGAAGAGCGCGTGATGGAGGAGGGCGAGCGGGCGGCGCTCGAGGCCCATGTGCACGGGCTCGATCCCGAGCTGACGAAGCTGATCGGCCAGCTTCGCTTTCGCACGTCGTACGGCCAAAACGTGCTCGATCACCTTGTCGAGTGCGCGAACTTGGCGAGCATCCTGGCCGAGGAACTGGGAGCGTCAGCTGAGACGGCGCGCCGCGCGGCTTTCCTCCACGACATCGGCAAAGCGGTCACGCACGAGATCGAGGGTCCTCATGCCCTGATCGGCGGTCGCATCGCAAGGCGTAACGGCGAGTCTGAGGCCGTCGTCCATGCCATGGAGGCGCACCACAACGAAGTCGAGATCAAGACCGTCGAGGCAGTGATCGTGCAGGCTGCCGACGCGGTCTCCGGTGCTCGCCCTGGCGCACGGGGAGACTCGCTCGAGCAATACGTCGGGCGGATGCGGGACCTGGAGGAGATCGCCGGCCGGCACCATGGGGTCGAGCGCGTCTTCGCGATGCGTGCCGGGCGGGAGATCCGGGTCGTCGTGGACCCGGGCATCGTCGACGATGACACCGCCGCCGTGATCTCGCAGGAGATCGCGACAGCGATCGAAAAGGAGGCGACACTCCCGGGACGCACCAAGATCACGGTCATCCGCGAGAGCCGGGCCACCGCGTTTGCGGACTGAGAGGCCCGATAGGATCGCGCCCGCATGAGCGAGCTCTTCTACGTCTTTGGGATCGCCCTCACGGTCATGGCCCTGGTCGTGGCGTTCGGGGGCATGCGGATGGAGAACTTCCCGTCGCGCCCCGTGATGATCGGCGGACTTGCGCTGATGGCCTTCCTCGTCGTCGGCTCAGCCGCGTTCGCGATCATCCTCTCCCGCGAGGAGCACGAGGTGCGCACCGAGGAGATCGCCGAGTACCGCGCCGAGCAGGAAGAAGCGGCGGCCGGGGAGGAGGGAGAGGCGTCAGAAGGCTCGGGAACCGAGGACGCTGAGGCCGTCGACGCCGAGGAGCTCGAACTGACCTCGCCCGAGCCCGGAGACCTCGTCTTCGACCCGGAGACGCTCGACGCGAAGGCCGGTGCGATCACGATCAACTACACGAACCCCTCGCCCGTGCCCCACAATGTCGCGATCGAGGACGGCTCTGAGACCGTCGCCCAGGGCGACACGGTGACCGAGGGCGAGAGTGGCCCCGCGACGGCCGATCTGGAGCCCGGCGACTACGTCTTTTACTGCTCGGTCCCAGGCCACCGCGAATCGGGCATGGAAGGCGAGCTCATCGTCGAGTAGATGCCGCGCTACCACGTAACCACCTTCGGGTGTCAGATGAACGAGCACGATTCGGAGCGCATGCGCGGCATGCTCGAGTCACTCGGCTACAACGAAGCTCCTGACCGCGACGGCGCAGACCTCATCCTCTTCAACACCTGCTCGATTCGCGAGTCGGCGGACTCGCGCTTCATCGCCCACCTCGGACACGCCAAGCGCCTCAAGTCCGAGGACCCGAGCCGGATCGTGGGCGTCGGCGGCTGCTGGGCGCAGTCGCTGAAAGATGAGATCTTCGAACGCTTCCCGTTCGTGGACGTCGCCTTCGGCCCGGGACAGATCGGACGCCTCGCCGAGTTTCTGACCACGGACTCGATCGGCGCTCAGGGCTTCTTCGAGTTCGAGGGCTTCGCCGGGCACCTGCCGATGAAGCGCGCACGCGAGTTTCAGGCGTGGCTTCAGATCTCGCAGGGATGCAATTGCGTCTGCGCGTACTGCATCGTGCCCTCCACTCGCGGCCGCGAGGAATCCCGGCCGGCACCCGAGCTTCTGCGTGAAGTCGAGCGTCTCGCTGCCGACGGAGTGCGCGAGGTCACCCTGCTCGGCCAGAATGTGAACGCCTACGGGCGCGACCTGCGCGGCGACGATCGCATGACGTTCGCCGAGCTCCTGCAGGCCGTCAACGCGGTGGACGGAATTGAGCGCATCCGCTACACGAGCCCACACCCGAAAGACATGCGAGAAGACGTGATCCTGGCCCACGCCGAGTGTGAGGCGCTCTGCGAGCACATCCACCTGCCGCTTCAGTCGGGATCGAGTCCGATCCTCAAGGCGATGCGCCGCACCTATACCCGCGAGCGCTATCTCGACCGCGTCGCGCTCATCCGCGAGCACGTGCCCGACTGCGCGCTCACGACCGACATCATCGTCGGCTTCCCGGGCGAGACCGAGGAGGACTTCGAGCGCACCCTTGAGGTGGTGGACCAAGTCGCCTACGACGGCGCTTTTACCTTCGTTTTCTCGCCCCGGCGTGGAACCGAGGCAGCCACCATGGAAGGGCAGGTTTCCCACCCGGTCAAGCAGGAGCGGATGAAGCGACTGGTGGACCTCGTTCAGGCACGCGCGAAGGAGCGAGCACAGCGCTTCGTCGGACGCACGCTCGGCGTCCTGGCCGAGGGTCCGAGCCGCACTGATCCGAGCCGCCTTCGCGGGCGGAGCCGCCACAACAAGGCCGTCAACTTCGAGGGCACCGCGCAGCCGGGTGATCTGGTCGAGGTCGAGATCGATAAGGCGACCTCGCAGACGCTCCTCGGGCACGAGCGGATCCTCAGCCGCGCCGGCTGAGGCCGTCCGCGATGGACGTCGTCGCGATCTTCGGCCCCACGGCAGCCGGAAAGACGGGCGTCGCGATCGAGCTCGCCGAGCTCTTGCGAGGGCGGGGGAGGATCCCGTAGCCGTCGGCTGCGACTCGATCCAGGTCTACCGTGGCCTCGAAATCCTGAGCGGGGCGCCGACATCCGAGGAGCGAGAGCGCCTCGAGCACCGGCTGGTCGGGGTCGCGGACGTGGACGAGGAGTTCTCCGCGGGTCGCTTCGCCGACCTTGCCCATCAGGAGATCGATTCGCTTCTGGAAGCGGGCCGCCGGCCGATGGTCGTCGGTGGCACGGGCCTTTACCTGCGCGCCGCTCTGGCCGAGCTCGAGCTGCGCCCGCCCGTACCCGCCGAGATCCGCGACGAGGTCGAGACCGATCTCACCGAGCGTGGCCCAGAGGCGCTTCACGCCCAATTGCCGGAGGAGCTTCGCTCCGGAGTTCACCCGAATGACCGCAAGCGGATCGTGCGGCTCACCGAGCTGACGCGTCTGGGCATCGCGCCTCACGCTTCGAGCGAAGGGCTCTGGACGGAGAAGCTCCGCAGGCCCACGACGCTGGTCGGTCTGACGCTCGATCGCGACGAGCTCCGCAGCCGAATCGAGACGCGGGTGGACTCCATGGTGGCAGCGGGGGCTGCCGAGGAGGCCAGGAAGGCTGACCGCGCCCGGGCGTCCCGCACCGCGCGCGCTGCCATCGGCTTCGAGGAGCTGTCCATGGGGGACATCGAGGGCATGAAGTCCGCACAGCGCGCCTTCGCCCGCCGCCAGCTCACCTGGATGCGCCGGATGCCGGGTGTTGAGCTGATCAACCGCACGGGCATGACAGATGCGGATGTGGCCGCCGCTATCGCTCAGCAACTCGAGTCGCCCGAATAGATTCGAGGCCCGTGAAGTTCGAAAAGTGGCAAGCGCTCGGAAACGATTACGTGATCGTCGAGCTTGCTGCGCTTCCGTTCGAGCTCACGCCGGAGCGTGTGAAGCGAATCTGCGACCCCCACTTCGGGATCGGCTCGGACGGGATCCTGCTGCTCACGCCGGTCGAAGACCCCGAGCACGTCGCCGAGCTTCGGATCTTCAACCCGGACGGCTCCGAGGCGGAGCTCTCCGGCAACGGCGCGCGCGAGGCGGTTCTCTACCTGCGTACCGCGGGGTGGACCGACGAGGACGAGTTCTCGGTCATCACCAAGGCGGGGCCGGTTCGGCCAAGAATCACGGGACCCGGTGAGGTGCGGATGGAGATCGGGCGCGCTCGCGACGAGGGCACGGGCGCTCTGACATCGGCAGGACGCGAGTGGTCTTATCGCGCGATGAACGTGGGCAACCCGCAATGCGTCATCAACGTGGGCGACGAGATCGAGAACCTCGATCTGGGTGAGATCGGCCCCGGCATCGAGTCGAATACGAACCTGTTTCCGGAGCGAACCAACGTGTCGTTCACGCGCGTGGCCGGGTCGGAGGTGCGCGCCCGGATCTTCGAGCGCGGAGTGGGGGAGACGCTCTCGTCAGGCACCGGTGCCTCCGGGGCTGCTGTCGCCGCCTTTTTAGAAGGCGCACCGAGCCCGATCACCGTGCAGCTCGACGGCGGCATGCTCACCGTGGATGTGGGCGATGAGCTAGACGTGACGCTCACCGGCACCGCTGAGCCGATCTTCCGCGGCGAGCTCTCCAACGAGATGGTTCGTGCGCTCGAAGGACTTGGATAGCCTGCCGCCGCCCATGGCTCGCACTGATCCCTCCGAGCGTCTCCAGGCGATCCCGCCGTACATGTTCGCCGAGCTCGAGCGCAAGGTGGCGGAGAAGAAGGCCGCGGGGATCGACGTGATCTCGCTTGGGATCGGCGATCCCGACACGCCCACTTATCCCCACATCGTCGAGGCGCTGCAAGCGGCTGCGGCGGATCCCTCGACGCACCAGTACCCGTCGAACCGCGGCCGCGCCGAGTTCCGAGAGGCGTTAGCACGGTTCTACGACAAGCGCTTCAGCGTGGGGATTGACCCCGAAACCGAGGTGATTCCCGCCATTGGCGCCAAGGAGTGCATCTACAACCTCTGTTTCGCTTTCCTCGATCCCGGCGACATCGCCCTCGCCTCGGATCCGGGCTACCCGGTCTACACCGCCGGGCCTGTGCTTGCAGGAGCTGAGGCCGTCGTCCTGCCGCTCGAGCCGGAGCGCGGCTTCGTTCCGGACCTGGACGCGATCGACCCGCTTGCGATCTCCAAGGCGCGGCTGATGTTCCTGAACTACCCGAACAACCCGACCGGTGCGGTCGCTCCGGAGGGATTCTTCGAACGGGTGGTCGAGCTCGCAAACAAGCACCAGTTCCTCGTCGTTCACGACAACGCGTATTCGGAGACGACATTCGACGGCTACGTCGCGCCGAGCTTCCTCGCCACGCCCGGAGCCAAGGACGTCGGCGTCGAGGTCTTCTCCCTTTCGAAGGGCTTCAACATGACGGGCTGGCGCTGCGCCGCCATCCTCGGTAACGCTGACGCGATCGAGACCTATTGGCGGCTCAAGACCAATGTGGACTCAGGCCTGTTCGAGGCCGTGCAGCTTGCCGCCGCGGCCGCGCTCGACGCTCCACGCGATTCCATCGACGACATGAACGCCGTGTACGAGCGCCGGCGCGACCTCGTCGTCTCGGCCCTTCGCGATATCGGTGTGGAAGTGGCTGCGCCAAAGGGCACGATCTACGTCTGGGCTCCGGTGCCCGAGGACCACACCTCGACGTCGTTCGCAGAGCTCGCCTTAGAGGAGGCTGCCGTGGTGATCTCGCCTGGCTCGATGTACGGGCCGTCCGGCGAAGGCTTCTTCCGGATTTCACTCACCGCGCCCGACGGGCGCATCTCCGAGGCAGTCGAGCGGATGCGCGAGCACCTCGCCGCTTGAGCGAGCGCGAACGCATCTTCTCTGGCACTGAGCTGGAAGGCCGCTACGCGTACTGCCGCGCGGTCACCGTTGGTGACCGGGTCGTCGTCTCCGGCACGGCACCGATCTGGCCCGGCGGCGAATGCGACCCCGACGCCGGCGCGCAGGCACGACGCTGTCTCGAGATCATCGAATCGGCCTTGTCAGAGGCGGGATCCTCGTTTTCGGAGGTGGTGAGGACGCGCATGTACGTAACGGACGCGGCCTACGCCGACCAGGTTGGCGCGGTACATAGAGAGGCCTTCGGCGATCATCCGCCCGCCACCTCGATGGTCGTGGTCGCGGGCCTTCTCGACGAGCGCTGGAAGGTCGAGATCGAGGCGGAGGCTGTCAAAACGTCCAGTTAGCCGCCGCGCGCTCACGCGTGCTTGATAAGAGGCCGATTTTAGTTCCGAGGTGTCGGAGCTCGGAATCATCTTTGCGGTCGCATCCGCTCTCGCGGCCAACATCGCAGTTCTCTGCAAGCACCGCGGCGCGACAAACGCGCCGACGGTTCGCTTCACGCGCCCGCTCGAGAGCGCGATCGCGCTCTTTCGCTCCAAGTGGTGGCTGATCGGCTTTGCCGTCGCGGCCGTCGCATGGGGATTTCACGTGATCGCGATGGCGCTCGCACCCCTTTCGATGGTGCAGGTGGTGACGGCGGGCGGCCTGGCCCTCCTGGCGCTCCCGGCGCAAAAGCTCTTCGGGATCAGCCTCGGAACCCGGGAATGGGCGGGACTCTGCCTGAGTGCGTTCGGATTGGCGTGGCTAGCGCTCACGGCTGACGCGACGCAGAACCACTCGGCGTATTCCTTCGCGGCCCTTCTCGCCTTCGAGGGTTCACTCGTCGCTGTCGGGGCGATGCTCCTTCACAGAGGCTCGAACGGCCCCGACCATGTGAGAAGCGGCGTCGTGCTCGGCGTCGCCTCCGGGATACTCGTTGGCGTCGGCACCGTCTCTACCAAGGCGCTTACCGGCGGCGTCACCTCGGACGGCCTCCTCGCGCTCCTGAGCCCGTGGGCTGTCCTCACCGTCTGCGCCGGTGTCCTCGCGTTCTTCGCACTCGCTCGAGGCCTTCAGATCGGCCCGCCGATCCAGGTGATCGCTCTCTCGTCCATCGCTGCCAACGTCACGGCGATCGCGGGCGGCATCCTCGTCTTCGGAGATCCGATCGGCACCGACGCCCTGGGCATCATCGCCCGCGCCGCGGCCTTCTGCGCGGTGATCGCAGCGGCCGTCCTGATCCCCGCGCCCAAGACGCCGGAAGGCGCTCCGGCCGCAGCCTGAATCTGCGGATACTCTCGGTAGATGAAGCGAACGAGCTCGCTCATCGCTTTGATCGCAGCGATCAGCGTCGCGGCCGGCGTCTACTCGCAAGCGGGGGCCGGCGAAGACGGCCCGGAAGACCCGCTCGCCGGTGCGGAATCCTTTGCGTTCGGCATCGGCAACGGGATGCTCAAGGGGGACGACGCCGCCGTAGCCGACCGCCTCGGGGACTACGAGGTGGTCGTCGTGGATGGCGAGGAGGCCTCGAACCGCGACATCGCTGCACTCCAGGGCGAGGGCTCGGTGGTCTTGGCCTATCTCAGCGTCGGGACGATCGAGAAGTGGCGCGGGTGGTACGGAGAGATCAAGCGGTACCGGCTTGCCGCCTGGCAGGACTGGAAGGACGAATGGTTCGCGGATGTCTCCAAAGCAGGGCTTCGCAACAAGCTGGCCGATGAGATCGCACCGGCGATCCTCGCCAAGGGCTTCGACGGGCTCTTCCTCGACAACGTGGACATGATCGAGCCGAATCGCCACCGCAAACAGCGGGAAGGCATGCGAGAGCTCGTGGCCCGGCTCGGCGAGCTCGTCCACTCCGGCGACGGGCTCCTTTTCGCTCAGAATGGCTACTGGGGCTTTCGCAGGTTCGGCATCATCGAGGACGGCGCCCTTGACGGCTGGAATCGCGAGGACGTGACCTGGACCTACGACTTCGACCGAAACGAGTACGTCCGCAACTCCGACCGCGACCGGAACGAGGCACTCGCGGATCTGACCGCGATGCACGACCGCGGCCTCTTTACCACCGCGACGAACTACACGGCGCGCTCGACCGGGCCGGCGGTTGAGGAGTCGATCGAGGACGCCTGCTCGGTGAGCGCGCTGCCGTTCGTCGGCGACATCGGCTTGACCGCAAAACGGCTGCCGGCTTCGCCGTACGTCTGCCCCTGACGCCGCGCCTACAATCGCTCGGGTGGAGCTATCCGCCAAATCGCACGGTTCGGGTACAGGCCTTCAGAACCCGAGGGCACGCCAGCGTGCGCTTGCGATCGGAGCGCTGCCCCAAGCTGCGGCCATCGACGAGGATCCACTCGCTGAGCTGAAGGAGCTTCTTCGGACGGCGGGAGTAGCGACGTCGGGCGAGGTCGTCCAGGCCCGAGCCCAACCCGACCCGGACCGCTACCTCGGCCGGGGAAAGCTCGCCGAGGTGAAAGAAGCGATCAAGGCGTCCGGAGCGAACCTTGTCGCGTGCGACGACGAGCTGGCGCCGCGTCAGGAGCGAAACCTCGAAGCAGCCCTCGACGTCCCGGTGATCGACCGTACGGCGGTGATCCTCGACATCTTTGCCGACCACGCCCACTCGGCAGAGGGAAAGCTCCAGGTCGAGCTGGCTCAGCTCGAATACAACCTCGCGCGTATGCGGGGCCTCTGGACACACCTGGAGCGTCTCGGCGCCGGGCGGATGGACGGTGGCATCGGCACCCGCGGACCGGGCGAGTCGCAGATCGAGACCGACCGCCGCCTCGCTCGCGATCGGATCACCGCGCTCAAGCGCAAGCTCCACCAGGTCGAGCGGGGGCGGGAGACGATGCGTGCGCGCCGCGAAGCGTCGGCGGTTCCGGCCGTCGCGCTTGCCGGCTATACGAACGCGGGCAAGTCGACTCTCCTGAACGCCCTCACCGGGGCAGGGGTGAGCGTCGGCTCGCGCCTCTTCCACACCCTCGATCCGACAACGCGCTCGTACGAGCACGAGGGCCGCCGGTATCTAGTGACCGACACGGTCGGCTTCATCCGCAAGCTTCCGCATCAGCTCGTCGAAGCATTCAAGGCGACGCTCGAAGAGACACGCCTCGCGGACCTCATCATTCACGTGGTCGACGCTTCCGAGCCCGAGGAGCAGCGCATTGGCTCGATCGCTGCCGTCGACGCGGTGCTCGGCGAGATGAACGCCGGAGACCGCCCGCGTCTTCTCGTCTTCAACAAGCTCGATCTTCTGAGCGAAGATGACCGTCGGCGGGTCCTGGTTGGGCGCCGCGACGCGGTCGGCATCTCGGCCGAGACGGGGGAGGGGCTCGAAGAGCTCCGCGACCGGGTGGCCCAAGAGTTCGAACGCACGCTCAAGTCGCTTGAGCTCCTGGTCCCTTATAGCGAGGGCTCGCGCCTCGCCGAGCTCTACGAGCTGGCCGGCGATCTCGAACGCGAGGAAAGCCCGGATGGTGTGCGTGTCAGCGCGAAGGTGCCGAAGGCGCTCGCTCACCGCTTCGAGGAGTTCGCGGTCAACGGACGCCCCGGTTGAGCGAGCTTCGGGTACGACGCCTCTCGGACAACGCGAAGCTGCCGGCGCGGGCGAGCTCAGGCGACGCCGGACTCGACCTCTACGCGACGGAGGCTGCACGACTCGAGCCGGGCGAGCGCGCGAGCGTGGGCACCGGAATCGCCGTCGAGATCCCCGAGGGGCATGCGGGGCTGGTGCTTCCTCGCTCGGGCTGGGCCGCCCGTCACGGAATCGCTCTCGTCAACGCGCCGGGCCTGATCGACGCGGGCTACCGCGGCGAGGTCCGGGTCCTCCTGCTCAACACGGACCGGACCGAGCCGTTCGAGGTCGCCGAGGGCGATCGTGTGGCGCAGCTTCTGGTGGTGCAGTTCGCGGTGGTCGAGCCCGTCGAGGCGGAAACACTTGCCGAAAGCGAGCGAGGCGAGGGCGGCTTCGGCTCCACCGGACGCTGAGCGACATGGTCGTCCGCGAAGCGATAGCCGACGACTGGCCTGCGGCCTCCACGTGATGTACCTCGAGCTCTAGCCACGCATCGCGGCGGTGCGCGCGCTCTCGTGGCCTGCCGCTTCCAGCTCGTCGTCGAGGGGTTCCAGGCCGGGCTCCGACCCTTCGCTCCGGGCGATCGCGAGTTGCATCAGGCGATCCGCGAGCCAGGCGTTCTTGGGCAGCAGGGGCCCGTGCAGGTAGGTGCCGAACAGATTCAGGCGGCGCACGCCCTCAAAGCCCGAGCGGCCGTCGTTTCCGTGGCCCTTGACCACTCGGCCGAGCGGCTCGGCACCGGGTCCGAGGTAGGTCCGGCCACCGTGGTTCTCAAACCCCGCGAGCACCCTGGGCCCCTTACCGAGGTCCGCCTCGATTGCCACGTTTCCGATCAGGCGCGGGCCGTCTTCGCGCACGGTCTCCAGGTCGGCGAGGCCAAGCCCCTCGATCCGCTCGTCGCCGAGCTGGTAGGAGTGCCCCAACAGCTGGTAGCCGCCACACACGGCCAAGACGACGGCACCGTCCTCGACCGCTTCGGCCAGGCCTTGACGCTTCGTCTTCACCATGTCCACAGCGACTAGCCGCTGGTCGCGGTCCTGGCCGCCGCCGATGTAGATGAGGTCATGGGCTCCGGGATCGACGGGGTCACCCGGACCGGCGCTCTCGTGCTCAAAGTTGATTCCCCGCCACTCGCAGCGGCGCTGCCAGAAAAGGAGGTTGCCGCGATCGGCGTAGATGTTCATCTGGTCCGGATAGAGCGTGAGAAGCCTGAGAGCGCTCATTCGGCAACCTCCAGCAGGACGACCGTCGAGCCGACATGGGCGTCCGTGGGCGCTATCTCCCGATGCCCCGCGGCCCGAAGCCCAGCCTCGAGGGCTTCCCCTGCGAGCTGCTCTGCGTCGAGCGTGGCGAGGGCGAGCTCCGAGCGCTCGTCGGTCAAATCGCCGTCCGGTGTGACGACTTGGCGAAGCCGCGAAATGACGATTCGCCCTTCTGAGAACCGAAGTTCGGTCGGCAGGCTTGAGTACACGAATCCGCCGAACTCACCGACGTCGGGGAGAGGTTGGCCAAGCTCGAATCCGGCGGTTTCAGCCTCGAGGTCGCCCGTGACGATGGCGATCGCGATCAGGCCTCGCGGCGCCAGCAGCTCGCGCATCGACCGGAACGCGGCGCGGCGCTCATCCTCGTCACCGAGGACCTGGATCGTCTGCATCGGAACGATGATCAGAGGGAACCGTCCTTCGACCCTCAAATCACGGACGTCGCCGACCGTTGCGCCGGCCTCCAGTCCGAGCCCCGCGGCCCGCTCGTGGAGGGCGCTGACGAACTCGGCCTCGATATCAACTCCGAGAACGTGATGTCCGCGCTTTGCGAGGTCCAGCGCAACGCGGCCGGTGCCGCAACCGACGTCGAGAATCGGGCCACCGGCCTTCTCTGCCAGCTCGCGCCAGAGCGAGAGGTCGGCGTCATAGGCGCCGTTCTCCACGTCGTGCCAGATCACGGCGTCAGAGCCGGCGCTCATCCTCATCTCCAGTACGCCTTCGCGAGTCCGCGGTCGGCAAGGAGCGTTCGCAGTTCGATCAGTGCGGTGTAAGTGGGAAGCGCAAACAGGCGCGCAGGCGCATCGGTGACAGCATCGTCCAGCGAAGCGCCGATGGCTTCCCGCACTCGGATGCGCTCAGGCTCGACGCCCGCGTACTTCAGGCGCACGGCCATCTCAGGCGCGCGCGTTCCCGCACAGGTGACGCGCGCGACCGAACCCGCGAGCAGCTCGAAGTCGGCGTCCCATACCCACGAGACGTCGCGCCCGTCCGCGATGCGGTCGTTGAGTGCGATCCAAAGGTGAACGCCCTCGCCGGCGCCGTACTGCTCGTTCTCGAGGCGCAGCGTGCGGATCACCTCGTTTGCCCCCGCCGGGTTCTTGATGAGGAGGATCGAGACCTGCTTTCCCTCCACCTCGAGGGTCTCGACGCGTCCGAACGCCGCCTCCGTCCGCTCGAGCCCGGCTATCGCGTGCGCGGGCTCGACGCCAAGATGAAGCGCGGCCGCCAGCGCTGCCAGCGCGTTATAGACGTTGTAGAGGCCGGGGAGGGGAAGGCGAAGCTCGAGGGGCCCGTCGGGCGTCGAAACCTCGACCAGCGAACCGCGCATCCCGTCGAGCTTGATGCGAGTCGCGGCGATGTCAGGATGGGGGCGGTCGGCGTCGCAGCTGGGGCACGAGTAATGGCCCAGATGGCCGACGAAGGCCCGCTCGTACGCATACGAAGCGCCGCATCGCCGGCAGTGCTTGGCGTCGTGTGCGTGCTGGAGGCCGGGCAAGGCCTGGGAAGCATCCTCGATACCGAAGTAGGTGACGCCGGAGCGGCGCGCAAGAGTCTCATCGCGCCCGAGGTCGGCGACGAGCGGGTCGTCCGCGTTGAGGACGAGACCTCTCCCCGGTGCGCTCGCGCGGGAGGCGACCATCGCCGCCCACTCGTCGGCCAGGCGCTCGAGCTCGCCGTAGCGGTCGAGCTGGTCCCGGAACAGGTTGGAGAGGACGATCAGGCCGGGGTCGAGCGCCTCGACGATGCGCGGAAGCCATGCTTCGTCGACCTCGAACAGGCCCTCCGTACCTGCCTCGTCCAGGAGAGCGGTGGCGACGCCCCAGCTCATGTTCGATCCGGCGCGGTTGTGGACGGGCGCTCTCCCAGCTGCGCGAAGCGCGGAAGCGAGCATCCCGGCCGTCGTCGTCTTTCCGTTCGTGGCGCTGATTAGCGTCGCGCCTCCCGTCAGCCGAGAGCCCAGGCGCTCGATCGCATCGGGAGCCATGCGCAGGAGCATCCGCCCCGGCAGGGTGGTGCCGCCGCCCCTGCCCGAGCGCCGCGAGAGGCCGCCGACCGCGCGAGCGAGGGCCACCTTGGCCCGGAAAGCCGGAGCGGCGTCCGCGGTGGGGCTCACGCGATGCTCTCTTGTGGCACGAGGACCTCCAGCGCGGCGGGGAGCACGCGCACCGTGGCGGGTAGCTCGGCGATCGGGTCGCCGTCTGCATAGACGGAGAATGGACGGTCCGCCTCGATCCTCACCTCGGACGCCTGCCAGACCCGGACGGCCATCGTCTCCATGTGTTCGCCCTTGAAGACTTGCCCGAGACCCCGTAGGAAACGGAGCTTCGAGACGTCTCCGCTCGCCGACACCTCGAGCACGCCGTCGTCCGGAATCGCGCTGGGGACCGCGATCATCCCGCCCCCGTAGGCCTTGGTGTTGGCCGCGGCGACCGAGTAGCCGGTCACCTCGATTGGGCTGCCGTCGAGCGTTAGCGTGAACCTCGCGGGCTTCCACGCGGCGAGCGCGCGGAGGGCCGCATAGGCGTAGACCGCCGAGCCCTTGACGCGCTTGGCCTCGTTGGCGATCCGGTTCGCGTCCGAGTCGAATCCGCAGCTTGCGATGCACAGAAAGCGAACGCCGTTCGCCTCTCCGACGTCGAGCCGCCGGGTCGCGCCGCCGGCGATGATGCCGGCCGCCCCCTCGACGTCGCTGGGAATGCCGACCGCGCGGGCGAAGTCGTTGCCGCGCCCGCCGGGGATGATCCCGAGAGTCGAGTTTGTGTCGGCCAGCTCTCCTCCCACTTGCCCGATCAAGCCGTCGCCGCTCATCACGATCACGGTTTCCCCGCGCTCGACGGCGCCACGGGCCTCTTCGCGGCCGTGCTCAATGTTCTGAGTCAGGACCAGCCGGTGCTGGATGCCGTGACCGGCGAGCGCCGCCTGCGCTTGCTCAAGGCGCTTCCGCGTGCGCCCGCCTCCCGCCGACGGGTTGACCAGGAGAAGATGCAAGGGATCCGCGGGCACCGTTGGAATCTAGTCCCGCGCTGGACCTCAGCCCCCGAGGCGGCCCACCCAGTAGGTGCCTGGCCCTGCCTCGCCGGTGGCGTGCTCGATGATCCCCTTGTTCGCAAACCCGCGCTCGAGCACCGCCGCCGGCGTGTAGAAGGGTGTGTCCGCGCCCCTGCTGGCAGCGATGACGACGTGCCCACCGGGCCGCACGACGCGAGCGATCTCTCCGAAGAACGGCGGGACGTTGAGCTGCGTCACAAGGTCGAACGAGTCCTCCGGCCACGGGATCGAGGCCGCGTCGGCAACCTTGAAGGCGATTCGTCCGTCTGGATCGAGCCCGACCTTTGCCCTGGCAGCGGCGATCATCTCCTCGGAGAAGTCGATTCCGCGCACGCTGGCGCGCAGGAACTCGCGCGCCGAGAGGAGGGCGGCCTCGCCCGTTCCGGTGCCCAGGTCCAGGATGCGCTCGGGCGCCGGCGTGACGTGAAGCAGCGCGGCGGCTAAGGACGTCAGGTGCTCGGGAGAGCCGGCTCCGGTTCTCTCGTCCCAGCCGGGCGCGGAGCGATCAAAGAACCGGCGCACCGGGTGCTTGAGGGCGGGCCACAGCCAAGGCGCCCTTGCCACCGTCCCGTTCAGAGCCCTGCCCATCACTCGAATCCGCTCTGGAGGCCCCTCTGAGCGGTGTTGTTCAGGCGGTTTCACAGGCGGATCATGCCAACCGGCCGGTGGGTAGCCTTGCCGCCGTGCCGAAGCCGCTCGCACTAGTCGTTGCTCTCCTCGCCGTGCTCGGGTTGCTCCTGGCCGGCTGCGGCGGCGACGATGACGACGAAGGGACGACGACCGCCGAGTCTGAGCCTTCATGCGAGCAGGCCGATACTCCGGAGCCTCAGGAGTTCGACCTCGACCCGCCGCCCGCGAAGCCTTCGGCGGATGACCTGACAGCGATCGTTGACACCACCTGCGGGACGTTCGAGATCGCGCTCGACACGGAGGGAAACCCCAAGACGGCCGCGTCGTTCGAGTACCTGGCCGAGAACGGGGTGCTCGACAACACCTTCTTTCACAGGATCATTCCGGGCTTCGTCATTCAGGCGGGCGACCCCGCGGGCACGGGCTCAGGGCCGGGGCCCGGCTACTCAGTGGATGAGCCGCCGCCCGGCGACTTTGCGTACACAAGCGGCGTGGTCGCGATGGCCAAATCCGAGGCCGAGCCGCCCGGCCGTTCCGGCAGCCAGTTCTTCGTCGTCACCCCCGCCCAGGCGGACCTGCAGCCGCTATACGCGGTCGTGGGCGAGGTGACCGAGGGCTTCGACGTGGTCGAGACGATCGAGGGGTACGGGAGCCCTGACGGCTCGGGCCTTCCGCTCGACGTCGTGCTGATCAACTCGGTCACGATCGAAGAGGGCTAGGCATGGGCGCCGAGGCGCGCTCGCTCGAAGTGCGGTCCCCTGGCGGAAATATTTTGCGCGGCGAGGCCGCGGGTTCGGGCCCGGTAGTTCTCCAGGCGCACGGGATTACGGCTGCGCGACGCTACGTGACGCACGGCTCTCATCTGCTCGAAAGGCGGGGCTTTAAGGTCGCCATGTACGACGCGAGGGGTCACGGCGAGTCTGATCCGGCGCCTCAGGGAGAGGGCTATGCGTACGAGGCGCTCGCACGCGACATGGCTGCCGTCGCGACTGAAGTGGGGGAGGGGTCAAGGACCGTCGTGGCCGGCCACTCGATGGGTGCGCACACCGCAACGGCTTTTGCCTTGGCCGAGCCTGACCGCGTGGCCGGGGTCGTCGCGATCGGACCGGCCTCGCTCGGCAAACCCCCGTCCGACGAGACGGTCGCCTACTGGAACGCGCTCGCCGACGGGCTCGAGCGGGGCGGGGTGGAGGGGTTCATCGAGGAGTACGACGACGGCTCGCACGATCCTGAGTGGCGTGACATCGTGCTGCGGCTCGCGCGCACGCGGTTGGAGCTCCATGAGTCGCTCGACGCCGTTGCGCAGGCGCTGCGAGAGGTCACGGCCTCCCTGCCGTTTTCGGGTGTGGAGGCCCTGGAAAAGCTCGAGGTGCCAGTGCTCGTCGTGGCAAGTCACGACGACGCCGACCCGGGCCATCCCTGGGACGTCGCCGTGGAGTGGACCGAGCGAATTCCCGGCGCACGGATGGTGAGCGAGGACGAGGGCGAGTCGCCCTTGGCCTGGCAGGGCGGCAAGCTTTCGCGAGAGATCGCCGCTTTCTGCTCAGAGGACGCGGTGGCGGAGCGACTCGCGGGGTGAGCAGGAGACAGTGATCCCGTGCTCGTATCCTGAGACCAGTGAGTGACGAAGCGCCAGAGCGCGACGACGGGATCGCCGTCCATTACTCGACGATTGCCCGGGGGACCCCGATCTACGGCTCGGACGGGGTCGAGGTCGGCAAGGTGCTCAGCGTCTCCGACAACAAGCGCGAGCACATCCTCGACGGGTTCGTATTCGAGGACACGAGCGGCGAAGTCAGGTTCGTCGACGGCCCCGAGGTCCAGCGGACTTTCGAGCGCGCAGTCGAGCTGAACATCGACTCGGCCGCAGCGGCGAAGCTCGCTCCGCCCGAGTCCACGGGCGCGACCGGAGCGGTCAAGAACTCGTCGCTCGGCCGTTTGTTCGGCCGCTGAGCGGCTCAGCCTGAGTCGTAGTCGGCCATGAGCTTCTTGGGCGCGCGCCGGCGCCAAGATTCGATCAGGACCTCGCGAAGCTCGTCGTCGGGCACCGCAGCGAGGTTCACGAGCACCATCGGATAGTCGCGGTAGTGGTCCGTGACGACATAGGCATCCGGGCTCTCCTGCACAAGCGCCTCGCGCTCCATGAAGTCGACGAAGATCGCGATCTGCTCGCCGTTCTCCTTGAGCCGGGCAAAGAGCTTGCCGCGCACCTTGAGGGCCGGCGTGTTGTAGGAGGTGGACCGCTCGACCTCGGGGAACTCGGCCTCGCAGAGGGCCACCACTTGGTCCCACGTCGCCATTCGTGCATCGTAGGCGGAGTGGTGTGGCCCAGGAATCGTCCCAAACCCAGAATCAATGCTCGATAATGGAGGTTATGTAGACCTGCTGCCTGGCGCTCGAGGGAAGGATCTGTTCAATAGGGAGCGCAAATGCCTTCCCTCGCCGAGGGACCCTCAGCGCAAAGCCGCCTCGAGCGCCTCACGCGCACCGTTCAGCACCGGGGCGCCGTGGAGCGGGACGATCGCGTCGATTTCGCGCTCCAGGAGCGGCAAGAGCGCGGTCCGCACATTCTCAGCGGTGTTTTCGGGCTCGACCCACGACTCTGGACAGACCCTGAGCGCCTCTGAGCGCTCCCCTTGGGCGCCGATCAGGACATCGGCCACCACAACCGTGCGAATGCGTCCCAAATAGAGCGTGATCTCGCCGTTTGCCACGTCCGTTGCCAGCGAGTCGATGCCGCCTGGGAGCTCCGCGGCGTCCGGCACCGGGCGGGACACCCCGAAGTCGATCCGCTCGCGGTCGCGGATCGCGTTCTCATGGGCGTAGGTCTCGACACCCGCTGAGTTGACATAACGCAGCTGCGCCTCCCGTGCCGATCGCGCGTGCCACGGGCAGGTCACGACGAGCGCCACCGGTGCCGAGTGGCGCTCGACGAGCGCGTCGATCTCCGCCCAATCGTCGCCATTTACCAGCGGATCTACCAAGACCAGCGCTCCGTCTCCCTCGTACGCGATGCACGCAACCTCCTTCGCCCACCCCTCCGGCCCACCTTGATCCGGGGTCCAGTCGGGCACATCCGCGGTCCAGCGGTGAAGGCCGGGACAGACCTCTTCGAGGGCGGGCAGCGGGCTCGGCTCCTTAGTTCATGCTCGGGTCGTCGGGCATCCTCGAGATGAGCGCGTACGAGCCGCCCTTCCGGGCAAGAACGTCGCTCCAAAGCGTCTCGGGGTCGTCCGGGAAGAGCTCTGCGGGCAGTGGCGGCTCGACGATCCACGACTCGATCTCGATCTCCATCTCGAGCTGGCCGGGCCCCCAGCCCGAGTAGCCCGCGTAGAAGCGGCCCCGGCGGACAGCGTCGCCCAAGTCGTCGAACTCGGTGTCGGCCGAGGCGAGCCCGACGTCGGCGACCACGATCCAGGCCGCGGCGCTCGGATCCGCGAATTCGGCGAGAAGCACCACCGCCTGAGGTTGCACCGGGCCGCCGATGAAGAGCGGGTCGTCGTGGGCGATCTCCTCGAGCGCCGGCATCAGCTCGCGCGCCTCGGCCTCGGCGGGGCGGTTGAGCACGATCCCCATTGCCCCGTCCTCCGAGTGCTCGGTCATGAGCACCACCGATCGGGCGAAGTTCGCGTCTGCGAGCGCAGGCGAGGCGATCAGGAGCTTGCCGCGGAGCGATTCCTCCATGCATGCATTCTCCTGCCCCCAAAACGCGATCGCAAGCGTTTCCGCTCATGCCGGCACCGGGACCTCTGGGTACGCTCGAAGGGTGATCTCAGACGTCACGCAGGCTGATTTCGAGGCGAAGGTCATCGAGCGGTCGCGGAAGCTTCCAGTCGTGGTCGACTTCTGGGCCGAGTGGTGCGGTCCCTGCCGAGCGCTCGGTCCCGCGATCGAGGCCGAGGTCAAGCGCCGCGAGGGCGCGATCGAGCTGGCGAAGGTCGATGTCGACGCGAATCCGCTGCTCGCGCAAGCCTTCGGCATCCGCGGCATTCCTGACGTGCGTGCCTTCCGCGATGCCAAGATCGCCAGCCAGTTCACCGGCGCTCTGCCCCCGGCGCAGATCTCGGCTTTCTTGGACTCCCTCCTCCCCTCCGAGGCCGACACGCTCGCCGAGTCAGGCGACGAAGCGTCACTTCGGGCCGCGCTCGAAGCCGACCCGCGCCATTCTGGAGCGGCGATAGCCCTCGCCCGCATCCTCCTGCAGCGGGGTGAAAGGGACGAGGCCAAAGCGTTGCTGGAAGAGACGGCGAGCGCCGACTTTGCAGCGGGTGGCCTGCTTGCCCGGATCGAGCTGGAAGAGCGCGATGACGCTCAGCCGAACGGCGACGGGCCGAGCGAGACCCAAACCGCGATCGCCGCCTGGACCGAGGGCGACGTAACCCAGGCGCTCGAGCTGTTTCAGCGGATCATCGCCTCCGAGCCCGACCCCGAGCGCCGCGACCTCGTCCGTCGCATCATGGTCGCGATCTTCACCGAGCTTGGCGACGATCCGCTCGCCGCAGAGCATCGACGCCGCCTCGCTGCAGCTCTCAACTAGAGGTGTCCGATCCCGTCGCAGGCGCGGATGTGCCGGTCGCTTTCATCGCTGGGCTTGTCTCGTTCCTCTCGCCCTGCGTCCTACCGCTGGTCCCGGGTTACCTGTCGGCGATAACGGGCGTGAGCCCGAGCGAGATCGAAAATGAGGACTGGCGTCGCATCCTGGTTCCGAGCCTCCTCTTCATCGCGTCGTTTTCGGCGATCTTCATCCTGCTCGGCCTCGCGGCTACGCAGATCGGATCGTCGCTTCGCGAGAACCAGGAGACGCTGACGAACATCGGTGCCGCTTTCCTGATCGTCCTGGGAGTGCTCTTCATCGCCGCGATGTTCGTCGACCGGCTTAACCGCGAGTGGCGGGTCGATTCGCTTATGGAGCGTGCCGGCAGGGGCGGTCCCGTCGTGGCGGGCGCCGCTTTTTCGATCGCCTGGACGCCTTGTGTCGGGCCCACCCTGGGCGGCATCTTCACGCTCGCCGCGATCGACGGGGGCGCGCTACACGGGGCATTTCTCCTCGCGGTTTATTCGCTGGGCCTCGCGCTTCCGTTTCTGATCACGGCCTTGGCCTTCTCGCGCGCCACCGCGGCCTTCGACGTGATCAAGCGCCACTATCGCGCGATCACGATTGCCGGCGGCGCGATTCTGATCGCGATGGGCGTTCTGATCCTCTCCGGTGGCTTCACCGACCTGAACAGCTGGGCCCAGCGCCTGACGAACGAACTGGGGCTGAACCTCTAGAACGGACGGCAAACGCCCAACGCCTCTCGAGAGCAGGGGTGATTGGGATGTTTCGCTCAGACCGGGAACGTGGGCCGCTCGGCGGGGGCAGCGGGGGCGCCGACCTCGATCGGCTCGCCGATTGCCTCGGCTTCCTCTAGCTCCTCGTCGCCTTCGCCTTCGCCCGAGCACACGATGTTGAAGCGGCCGGTCGCCACGGCCGGATCGCCAACGAGCGGAAGGCCGCGGATCTCGTCCCACCCGAGCCGCTCGATCTCGAACGGGTTCATCCGCACCTCGGAGGCCGGATAGGGGCAGTTCGCGTTGTGCTGGTCAATTGCCTTTGCGATCGCCTCGAGGTTCTTGGCCTCAGAGCTCATGTCCACAATTTAGAGCCTCCCAGCGGCGGGCGCCCCCGCTTGACGGAGGCGTCAGTTTCCCTTGCCTGCCAAGATCAGGCCGTGGCATCAGGCGACCGCCTCACCGGCCTCGACGCATCCTTCCTCCACCTGGAAGACGGGCCGGCGCACATGCACGTCGCCTCGACCACGGTCTTCGAAGGCCCGGTTCCGGACATCGAGGAGCTACGCGAGCACATCGCCTCCCGCCTCCATCTGGTGCCCCGGTTCCGCCAGAAGCTTCGCTTCGTGCCCTTCGGACAGGGCCGCCCGGTGTGGGTGGACGATCCGCAGTTCAACCTGGGCTATCACGTGCGGAACACCGCCCTTCCTGAGCCGGGTACCGAGCAGCAGCTAAGGACGCTTGCGGCGCGCATCTTCAGCCAGCGCTTGGACCGCTCGAAGCCGTTGTGGGAGATGTGGCTGGCCGAGGGCCTCGACGGCGACCGGTTCGCGATCGTGACGAAGAGCCATCACTGCCTGGTGGACGGCATCTCGGGAGTTGACATAACCGCGGTGGTTTTTGACACCGAGGCGGATGTCCCCTCCCCCCGGCGGGAGCCGTGGGTCGCTGAGCCTGAGCCTTCGGACGCTCAGCTATTGAGTCGGGCGCTCGTCGAGCGCGCCGTGACGCCGGCTGAAGCCGTTCGGGGAGTGCGCGCGGCCTTCCGGCGGCCGCGAAGGTTCGCCGGCTCTCTGGCCGAAGGCCTCCAGTCCGTTGGCGCCCTGGCCAAGGCGGGGGTGGCTGCGCCCGATTCGCCCTTCAACGTCGACATCAGTCCCTACCGGCGCTTCGCCTGGGTTCGCGGCGATCTGGCCGAGTTCAAACGGATCAAGGACACCGTGGGCGGCACGGTGAACGACGTCGTCCTTGCCGCGGTCGCGGGCGGCCTCGGGCGCTTCATGCGGGCGCGAGGACACGCGACAGCGGATGTCGAGCTGAAGGCGATGGTGCCGATCAGCCTGCGCCCAGACGAAGCGCGGGGCGACCTTGGGAACCAGGTGAGCGCCATGTACGCGAACCTGCCGGTCGGAATCGAGGACGCCGCCGAGCGCCTGCGAGCCGTCTCGGCCGGCATGGGCGATCTCAAGGAATCGAAGCAGGCGGTTGGCGCGTCGCTTCTTACGGACCTCGCCGACTTCGCCCCGCCGACGATCCTGGGGCAGGCCGGTCGCCTTCAGTCGCGCCAGCGTTTCTTCAACATGGTCGTGACGAATGTGCCGGGCCCGCAGTTCCCGCTGTATCTGATGGGTCGCGAGCTCGAGGCCATCTATCCGATGGTCCCGCTAGCCAAGCGACAAGCCGTCTGCTTCGGGATCATGAGCTACAACGGCCAGGTGAACTTCGGCCTTACCGGCGACTACGAGGCGATGGCGGATATCGACTCCCTCGCGCACGACCTCTCTGAGTCGCTCGCGGCGCTCGCCGAGCTGGCTCCGGCGAAGAAGAGGTCTCGAAACGGGAAGCCAGAGGGCCGCAAGCCGCTCGGTGGCGCGCTCCAAGCCGAAGTGAGCTTCGAGATCCGGGCGGCAGAGCTCGGCGACGCCGGGTCCATCGTGGCCATCTACAACGAGGCCATCGTGGCCGGAACCGCGACCTTTCGAACGGAACCCCGTCCGGTCGAGGACATCGAAGCGATGCTCGGCCAGGGCTATCCGTTTCTGGTTGCCGCCGAATCAGCAACCGTGGGCGGCTGGGCTTCGGCGGGCCCGTACGAGGAGTCGAACCCGTCCTACGCAGGCGTTGCCGAGGTGGCTGTCTACGTGGGTTCGGACGCCCGCGGACGGGGCGTTGGCTCGAAGCTGCTCGACGCACTGGATGTCGCCGCTGAAGGCGTGGGAAAGTTCAAGCTCGTCGCCAAGGTCTTCACGACCAACAGCACAAGCCTCCGACTGTTCGAGCGCGCCGGCTACTCGAAGGTCGGCACCCACGTACGCCACGGCCGCCTTCGGGGCGAATGGAAGGACGTCGTCGTGCTCGAGAAGCTGATCGGCGAAGCGGTCGCCTAAAGCCCTAAATCGCGCAAGAACTGCGGTTTGTACGAGCCGAGCATCACGAAGTCCGGTCGCTTGATGCCGTCGTCCTCGCCTTCTCTGCGTTCATCTCGAGCGTGCTCCTCGGCTTGAACGGCATCGGCCGTCTCGGGGAGCGGCTCTGAGATGTCCTTCCAAGTCTCCTCAGCGGGATGCCAGCGCGTCGAGCGCACCGCCGCCGTCAACTCGTCCTCGGCCAGGAGCTCGCGCACCACGCGCTCCGCCTCCTCACAGCTCGCCTGTGTGTTCGCATAGAGGAAGAGATGCGATCCGTCGCGGGTGACGATCACGCGCGAGCCGAGGCGTTTGCGGGCCTCGTCGTCGAGATTCACGGCCCGCAGCCGCTCACTGATGGTCAGGTGGTGATCGTCGTCGTCGAGCTCGACCTCGACTCGGAACTCGTCTTCGCTTGGCTGAGGCATCTAACGCACTCTAGTCCGGAACTCCTGGTTGTCCCGGGTGTAGTTGAACTGGCCAAACGTCGGCTTTGAACCGGAGACATGGCCGTCGGCGTTGGTCACGACCGCCGTGATCCGATTGTAGGACTGGGCATCAGGCAGCGTCACGCTTTGGGCGTCGTCGGCGTCGGAGTACTTGACGATCCGCTCCACGGTTCCGTTGAATCGTCCGCCCTCGCGGCCGACCAGGGCAACGCTCCATTGCACGGTGCCGGAGGAGCGGCCCGAGAGGCGAATCTGGCCGGCGTCGCCGGGATCCACGCGGAAGAGCGCGTAGCTCGTATTGTCGAGCGTCAGCTCGGCCGCCTGGCCTCCGGCAGAAAGCACTCCCCTACGCGTCACCTGCGGCAGCTCCGCAGCGTCAGGCAGGTTTCCTTCGCCGGTATTCCACTCGGCGGTAGCGGCCGTAAAGGCGGAAAACTCCTGCGGAAAGCCGGCTCCGCCCTCGTCCTTGATCGCGTCGTCGTATGCACCGACCGCGTAGTCCTTCGGCGTGACGTCTCGCAAGGACTCCCAGGCGTTGAGGATCACATCGGGCCCGTAGTCGTTATCGCCGTTCTCCAGCCAGTGGTTCCAGACTGCCGAGCCGTAGTAGCGAAAGTCCGGTTTCGTGATCGGCTCATGAGGCCTCTCCGCCCAGTAGTCCATGAAGCTGCGAACCCAGTCGTCGTCGGCAGGGAACACCTGCTCCTCCGACCATGTCGCCGTCGACTCCCCCATCCAATCGTCGTAGTTCGTGTCGAGGTTGAACTGGAGGATGTGGTTGTACTCATGGGTTGTGGTGACGCGGAGGCCGAGCCTGCCGCCTGATTCGCCGAACTCCTCGTAGTCGTTGTCGAGCACGAGATGCGCGCTACAGACAAATGGGGCTCCTTGGCAGGTGGGCGAGGGGTCGTCGGGCTGCGCATAACCGAATACGCAGGGCCGGAAGTCCGATTCGTCGCAGAGATCCGAGATATAGACGTCCAAGCGATCTGCCTCGGAGCTCGAGTTGGGCTCTCCTTCCGCGCCGTCGCCCTTGGGGTAGGGCCACCCGAGCTCGACGTTTTGGACGGCAATCGACTGATTCATGGCGTCAACCGTCGCATCGATGTAGTCGGGGATGTCGTTTGAATCTTCGTCGACCGTGAGATCGGGCTCGTCGCAATCGTCGTCAGGATTGGGCTGCTCGGCGTCGCAGCCCGGGACTTCGGCGTAGTGGACGATGAACGAGGGAGTCTCGACCCTCCGATGGGTCGCATTGCCCGGCCAGGCGCCGCCGAAGCCGCCGCTGCCCTCGGGCGGGCGGGCCAGGATCGCGCGGGCACGCTGCGCCTTGGCGCCGTCGAGGCTGGGAAGAGCGAGTGCGAGGTCACGAAGCTCGGTCGTCGGGTCGACGCGGTCGATCCCTGAGAACGCCCGCTCGGCGTCGTGAAGCTCTCTTATCGCCTGCGCCTCCGTGAGGGGGCTGGCTGAGGCTGCTCGAAGCGGCGCACAGGCAGATGAGGGCAACGGCAACGGGCGCGCTCGCTCGCCTAAGCAACTTTCGCATCGCTCTCCTCACTCGTCTCGTCACAACCCTGCCGGTGCGTCTCGTCACAACCCTGCCTTGCGCCCGTCACAACCCTGCCGGTGCGCCTCACTTGACGATACATACTCTCCCCTGAGTGACAGACGGAGTTCTGAGAATTGCAATGGCGCAGATCAACCCCACCGTCGGGGCAGTGGCCGAAAACGCTGAGCTCGTGCGCGCAGGCATCGCGCGTGCCAAAGAGGAGGGCGCGGATCTCGTCGCATTCGGAGAACTGGCGATCTCGGGCTATCCGGCGGAGGACCTCTACCTCAAGCGCCACTTCCTCGCACGCTGTGCGTCCGAGCTCGAGGCGCTCGCTTCCGAGGTCGAGGGCGTCGCCGCTCTCGTGGGCTTTCCCGAGGCCCGGCTCGCCTCAGCGGACCCGCACGAAGGTGACGCTCCGCGCCCGCGCCACGCCCATAACTCACTGGCTCTCCTTCGTGACGGAAAGGTCGAGCAGATCTACCGCAAGCAGCGGCTACCGAACTACGCGGTCTTCGACGAGCGCCGCTACTTCGAGCCCGGCACCGAGCCGGTCGTGGTCGAGATCGCAGGGACGCGAGTGGGCCTCACGATCTGCGAAGACGTATGGGAGCCCGGGCCACCCGCGACCGCAGAGGCGAAGCTCGGAGCCGAGCTGATCGTGAACTCGTCGGGCTCGCCCTACCTGCGTGGCAAGCGCGCAGAGAGGGAGGCGATGTTCGCTCGCCGGGCGCATGAATGCGGAACGGCGTTCGCCTTCGTGAACCTCGTGGGCGGCCAGGACGAGCTCGTATTCGACGGCTCAAGCTGCGTGATCGACGCAGAGGGCAAGGTACTCGCTCGCGCCGCGCAGTTCGACGAGGACTTCCTGGTGGTCGAGCTCGGCGCGGGAGAGGGACGCGTCGCGGAGCCGCTCTCGGACCTGGACGAGGTCTACGCCGCATTGGTCACCGGCCTTCGCGACTACGTCTCCAAGAACGGCTTCCAGCACGTTGTGGTCGCCGTATCCGGGGGAATCGACTCGGCGCTGGTCGCCCTGGTGGCCGCTGATGCGCTCGGCGGCGAGCGGCTCACGGGCGTCGTCATGCCTTCCCCTCACTCGAGCCCGGAAACCCAGGAGGACGCGCGGACAATCGTCCGCAACCTGGGCGCGGAGTTGATCGAGATCCCAATCGAAGGCGCGATGGGCATCTACGCGGACGCGCTCGAGGGAAGCCTCGACGGCGCGGGCGGGCTCGGGGGGATCACCGCCGAGAACTTGCAGGCGCGCATCCGCGGCAATCTCGTGATGGCGCTATCGAATACGCACGGCTGGCTCGTCCTCACCACCGGAAACAAGTCGGAGATGTCAGTCGGCTACGCAACGCTCTACGGCGACATGGCGGGCGGGTTCGCCGTGATCAAGGACGTGCCGAAGACGCTTGTCTATGACCTCGTGCGCCACCGCAACGCCGCGGCGCAGGAGTCCCTGGTCCCGCCCGCCGTGATCGACCGCCCGCCTTCGGCCGAGCTTCGCCCCGGCCAGCGCGACGACGACTCCCTCCCCCCGTACGAAGTGCTCGACCGGATCCTCGACGCCTACATCGTCGATGACCGCTCCCGGGACGAAATCGTCGCCGCGGGCGACGATCCTGCGGTGGTCGACGAGGTGATCGCGATGGTCGACCGGGCCGAGTACAAACGCCGCCAGGCCCCGCCAGGGATCCGCATTACCGCGAAGGCCTTCGGGCGCGACCGCAGGCTCCCGATCACCAATCGCTTTCGCGGGTAGCCGAGAGGCCCCATTCTCGCGACGTGTGAAGTCTTGACGTCGCTATAGGCACCTCAACGCTTCACGCGCTGCCAAAAACGCCGCGCCGATAAAGCGCCGCCCACGGCGGCAACACCAATCGTGCGCTGAGGAGCTAGCCCCCCGCCGGGGCCTCCCGCACCGCCACCGTCATCCGCACCGTGGCGCAGAGCCTGCCCGCGTCGTCTGTGAAGTCCACGTCCCATAGCCAGGTTGTCCGTCCCGCGTGGCGGCGCGTCGCGACAGCGTGGACCGTTCCCTCGGTGACTGGGCGCAGGAACGTCGCCGAGTTCGCCTGGCCCATCGCGATCCGGCCTTCTGATGCGACGGCGACGGCCGTGGCCGAGGAGCAGATGCTCTCTGCGATTGTCGAATAGACGCCGCCGTGCACTAGGCCGAACGGTTGCTGGACGGGCGGCTCAACCGGAACGCTTGCCTCGGCGCGCTCCGCCGTGACCTCGCCGTAGACGAGCCCGAACGCGACGGCCGGGCCGTCCTGGCCGGCCTTCGAGATGTCGGGGGTCGAAGTCACGCCGTGGCGAGGGTATCCATGCGCGTTGTCCGTCGTTAGCGCGTATTTAATGCCGACTCCATACCCTTGAGAAATGGCGATCAGTGCCGACCAAAGCGCCGTGCTCGAGATGCTCCTCACTGGAGGCCAGAGCTACGCGGATCTCGACGATCTCTTCGGGCTCGAAGAAGGCGAGACCCGCGAGCGCGCTCGTGCGGCGCTTGAAGAGATGGGCGGGGCCGATCCGGACCGGAACGTGGGCCTCTCCGACTACCTCCTCGGCGAGGCCGATCCGATTGGCCGCGCGGACGCCGTTCGTCATCTTCGCCAGGACCAAGCCGATGCAGAGCTCGCCGGCAAGATCTCCGAAGAGCTGGAAGCCCATTTTCCCGGCGCCGAGCTTCCCAAGCTTCCCCAGGCGTCAGGGGGCGGCCGCTTCGGAGGTCGCGCAAGCGCTGCCCCGGCGGCGCAACCGGCGGGGGAACCGAAGCCCGTCGGCGAATCGAGCAGCCGGTTCACGCCACAGCAGACACGCGTCTTCGCGGGGCTCGGAGCCGGCGCGATCGTCCTGATCGCCGTGATTCTGGCCGTGACAGGTGTGTTCTCGGGTGACGAATCGGATGCGTCGGGAACCGCGGATGCGGATGCGCTCGAAGAGACCGACCCGACGGATCCCACAAGCCCCGCGGACCCCTCTACCCCGATTCCCGACGGTGAGGAGATCAGCCGTGTTCCCCTTGCGCCACCCGGCGGAGGCGACGAAGGCGGCGCTGCGATCGTCGGCATCACCGACACCGATCAGCCCTACCTCGACCTCGTGCTCACGAACGTGCCCGAGCCGCCCAAAGATCAGGCCTACCTCGTCTGGTTCATGTTCGACGAGAACAACGGCTACCCGCTTCCCGCTCAAATCGCGCCCACGGGGAAGACTTACGAGGACCGCTTTGCGATCCCGCTCGAAGCGGCCGAGCCGATCTCGAGAGCCACGGCGATCGAGGTGTCGCTGTCCAAGCCGGATGAAGTCCTGAAAAAGGTCCAGGAGGCGGCAGAGGCGAACACGCCTGCGATCGAGCGGCCAGGCGAGACGATCCTCCGCGGTGACGTGCCACAGCCCGATTCCGGCTCCGGAGATCAGCAGGCGCCGGGCGAAGCCGGCGGCCCGTAGTCAGATAGGGGTCTCCCCCCAACGCCAAGAGCGTTGGCCTTACGAGGACAGTGGCGGGGGGTCTGACCCCTCAGCGATCAATTTCCCGGGGTTCATGATCCCGGCCGGGTCCAAGCGATCCTTGAGGGCTCGCAAGGCGCCAATACCCACGTCGCCAACCTCCGCGCGCATGTATGGGGCGTGGTCGCGACCCACCGCGTGGTGGTGGGTGATCGTCCCGCCCGTGGCGACGATCGCGTCGCACGCCGCACCCTTCACAGACCGCCAGTGCTCGATCTCCCCACCGGGCTTTGAGGGCGCGATGAACGTGTAGTAGAGGGAGGCGCCGTCGCGGTAGGCGTGCGAGAGGTGACACATGACAATCCCAGGCGTCCCCTCGGCCTCGAGCGTTGCGCGCAGAGCGCCCCGGACGGCCACGTACAGATCCTCGTAGCGAGACCAGGTGTGCGAGGTCTCGAGCGTCTCGACGAAGTAGCCAAGGTTCATGAGCTCGTCCCGAAGGTAAGGCCCTTCGAAGCGGCCGTGCTCCCACGCCTTGCCCGGCGCAGCGCCGAGCGAGACGGCGCCGCCTCTGCGGAGGATGCGGCTCGAGATCGAGCGCCGGCGCTCTACGTCTTCGGGCTCCCCCTCCCACCCTGTGATGAGCATGCATCCTCCGGTGCGGCGCCGGAGGCGAAGATACGCATCGAGCGCCGAACGCTTCAACCCCTCGGCGCCCGACATGGCGAGCGAGATGCGCGTCTCCTCGGGATCGGACAGGCGGGTGACGTCGGGCAAGGCATCCAAATGGGCGAGCTCGCGCACGATCTCGGCGCCGGAAGCGAAGTCCTCGGCGACCCAGCCTTCGTAGCGCTTCTTTTTCGGCGCCTCGCGGACTTTTACGGTGACATCGGTGATCACGCCCAGCGTTCCCTCTGAGCCCACGATGAGCTCGCGCAGTGCCGGCCCAGCGGCGCTGTGCGGCGTTTCGAGCGTTCGCAACGGCCCTCCAGGGGTCATCATCTCGATCGCGCTCACCAAGTCGTCGAAACGCCCGTATCCGGCTGAGGCCTGTCCGGCCGAGCGCGTCGCGGCGAAGCCGCCGATCGTCGCGTATTCGAACGACTGGGGGAAATGGCCAAGCGTCACCCCGTGCTCGGAGAGCGCCGCCTCGGCTTCGGGCCCGCGTAGTCCGGGGCCGAGGCGGGCCGTCATCGAGACGGGGTTCACGACGCAGTTGCGCATGCGCGAGAGGTCGAGCGAGATCACGGCGCCGTGGGAGCCCGCGTACGGGTTCACTCCTCCCACCACGCTCGTGCCGCCGCCAAACGGCACGACAGCGACCCCGCTGGCCGCACACGCTTCGAGGACCCGCTTCACGCTTTCGGCGTCATCCGGGAAGAGGACAGCATCGGGTGCGGCCTCGAGCGAGCCAGAGCGCGCACGGACGAGATCGGGGTAGCTCTTGCCGCCCGAGCGAACGAGGCGATCCATGTCGGCCATTGCCACTGCGTCGGAACCGACGGCGCTTCGGACCGCTTCAGGGAGATCGCGAGGCGGGGGCAGGTGCACGTCCTCGATCGCCGGGACCTCGGCCGGCCCGGCCGGCCCGAGCTCTGACCGGAGCATCTCTTGCGCCATTTGGGGGAGTTCGTTTCGCTTCGAGGGGTCGCCCCACCCCCACCACTTCATGGGACCGCTCGGGGCTGAGGAGCCCGCGCCGCTCAAGTCACCGGCTCTCCACGAGGGCGCGCTCGATGCCCTCGAACGCCTCGTCGAGGCGCTTGCGTGCGGCGCCGCGCATCATCGGCGCTCCAAGCCGCGAGAGGCCCTTGAGCGACTCGTCGGTCGTCAGTAGCACCCTCGTTGCCTCGGGTGCCTCTGGCGCCAGCCTGATCTCAAGCGCCGCCTCCTTCAGGATGCGCTCGAAAGCTGTTCCGGCCAGGTCTTGAGACCAGGCATACCGCTCCTGCTCGGTGGATGCCGTACAGCGGAAGTCGGCGCGCACCCCGTTTCCGGTCTCAGTCTCGAGCACCGCCGTCCAGCGCGAGCGGTTGCCGCGACCCGTCACGTCCTCCACGCGCATCACCTTGGGCCACCAGCGGGGCAGGCTGTGAGGATCGGAAACGAGCCTCCAGACGGCCGCGGCAGGCGCCGCGATCGTGCGCGAGCGGGTCACCTTCATGGCCGCTGAGCCTCGCGAAGAGCCGGGGTCAGGACTCGTCGCCCTTGAGGCGGCGAAGATCGCGGACCAAGAGGAGCTGCTTCAGGTGTCCGCAGACGGCTGCGAGGTTCTCGAGGCTCTCCACCGCCTCACGCCGGCGAGCAGGGCTGCGCGAGCGAAGCGAGGCGCCCAACAGCTGCTCGAGCAGGGCTGCCTCGCGATCGGCGGAGGTCCGGAAGACGCGAAGGTTCCGGCCGGCGACCCCGTGCTGAGCAAGCTCGGCGGCGGCGCGGACGATCTCGAGGTCCGTCTCATCGAAGCGCGCGCGGCCGTCCCTGCGGTCGGGCTGGACCACGCCGTACTCGCCGAGCTCGCGCAAGAACTCCGTCGTGACGCCGGCCTGCTCCGCGAGCTCCTCCGTGCTCATCGTCTGGACCTGCGAGTCGACGGTCAGCGCCCGGCGCTTCTGGCCCACGTCAGCGGCGGGGCGACGCTCTGCGTCGAACGTGCCAGTCGCCAGCTCCTGGCGGATCACGCGAAGCGGCAAGAACTCGTCGCGCTGCATGCGCAGGATGGCCTGGAGGCGCTCGACGTCGGCCTGGGAATACAGGCGGTAGCCGCCAGGCGTGCGGCGTGGGGCGAGAAGCTTTTGATCCTCGAGGTAGCGGATCTTCGAGATCGAGATGTCGTCGAACTCCTGAGAGAGGATCTTCGCGACGGCACCAATCGTGAGCGCCTTGCGGGGGCGAGAGCCGCCTTCGCGGTCGCGCCGGGCAGCCTCGGGCACCTCGCCCACCTCTTGCGCCACGGTGGCCATCTACGCCTCCAGGTACGAAAGCTTGTACTTGCCGATCTGGATCTCGTCGCCGTCGACGAGACGGTGGGACTCGATCCGGCGGCGGTTCACGTATGAGCCGTTGAGCGACCCGAGGTCATCGATGTAGATGCCGTCATCGCGCCGAACCAAGAGAGCGTGGTTGCGCGAGACCGTCACGTCGTCCAGGAAGACGCCTGCGTCAGGGGTTCGCCCGATCGACATGCGGTCGCCCTGGATCTGAAAGCTCTCCCCCGCCCTGCCGCCGCCCGAGCGGATGACGAGGGCTGCGCCCGCGTCTTCGACCTCCTCCTCGATGTCCACCGGCGTGTACTCGCCTGTCTCATCGACCTTGTAGGTCATCGTGGTGGGCTCGTCTGCCCCTTCGGGCCGGCCGAGATACGCGCCGCACTTCTGGCAGTAGTTCGCCCCCTCCGGGTTGACGAACCCGCACTCGGGGCAGTGCACGGCCATCAGCTCTCGCCCTCGCCCTCCTGGGACGCTTGCGGCACTTTGCCGAGGAGGATGTCGGTGAGCTGCTGGACGTCGGCACCCGAAAGTATGTGCTGTCCGCCCTCGCGCTTCGACTTCAGACGATTGACAAGCTCTGCACGCAGGATGTCGATCTGGCCGTGGAGGACGCGCCGTTTGTAGGAGACGTCGCGCTCCTCGTCTGTGAGCCGCTGGATGCTCTCCTTGAGCTCAGCGTCATTCATCGCGCCGATATCTGGGATCTCGTGATCGAAGGTCATCGCTCGCGAGTATACGCCTCAGGCAGGAACGTCAAGTTGAGCTTGAGCGTTCGGGCGAATTCTCCCGACTCAGCATCTGCCGAGCCTGTTCGGCGAGAAAGCGCCTTGAGGCACGGGTGTAGAGGATCGTCGCGATCCAGCCGAGGGTGACGCCGATAAGGAACATCGCAACAGTGATCCACGAGTCGAAGACCAGCGACCAAAAGAGGCCCCCAAACGTGAACAGGGTCGAAAGCCGGCCGATCCACGAGATCTCCAGGTCCACTCCCGCCCGGAGGGCCATACGGGCGAGAACGAGAGTCGCGACCTCGCGAACGGCGAGGGCGATGAGGGCCCAGTGTGGGAGCAGCTCGAACTTCCAGCAGACGATGACACCGGCCAGCGCGGAGAGCCGGTCGACGACCGGGTCGAGCAAGGCTCCCATCCGCGAGTACTGGCCGGTAGCGCGGGCCAAGAACCCGTCGAGCAGGTCGCCCAGGGTGATGAAGAGGTAGAGGAGTGTCGCTCCGGTCACCCTTCCGTCCTCCGATCCGAGCGCCCAGACGAGGAAGATGGGAATCGCGGCGAGGCGCAGGTAGCCGACGATGTTGGGAAGCGTCCAGGGGTGAAGCGGAGCTCCCGCGCGCGTAGCCGCCGGGCTCGGTCCCGACCGGTCGAGGCCGACCAGGCGCCTGCGGCTCAGCCGCTCCCTGACCGTAGTGCGCTCCGTCGCCACGGTCCTATTTTGCGGCATCTAGGAGCACCGCAGCCTGGGCGGCGACGTCTGCCAGCCCCACGCGCAGATCCTCGCCGGATGCACGCACCTGCGCTTCGACCTGGCCCTCTGCCAGCGCACGCTTGCCGACCACGAGGCGAAGGGGGCAACCGATCAGCTCTGCATCGGTGAGCTTTTCGCCCGCGCCGCTCTCGCGGTCGTCGTAGAGGGGGTCGAGTCCCGCCTCTGAAAGCTCGGCGTAGATGCGATCCGCCGCCTGGCTCGCGTCGTCGCCTGAGCGCCCGAGGCTCACGAGCTCGACGGGCCAGGGCGCGAGCGCCTTCGGCCAGACGATGCCGCGCTCGTCGGCTCCCTGTTCCACGGCGGAGGCGGCTATTCGCGCGGGACCGATGCCGTACGAGCCCATCACGATCGGATGCTCCTTGCCGGCCTCGTCGAGGAACGTCGCGCCCAGCGCTTCCGAGTAGCGGGTGCCCAGCTTGAAGATGTTCCCGACCTCGATCGCGGGCTCGATCGCGATCTCTGCGCCGCTCTCGGTCGTGTCGCCGGGCTCGACCGCGCGGACGTCCAGCTCATCGAACTGGAAATCGCGCCCGGGTTCGACGCCGATGAGATGGCAGTCCGGCCGGTTGGCGCCACAGACGTAGCCGCCGACCGTGGTGATCGCCGCGTCCTTCACCACGGGGACCTCGGCGCCGACCGGCCCGATGAATCCAGCCGGGCCGATCCGCTCCGCAATCTCCTCGGGGGTCGCCTGGCGGAATGCCTCGCCCAGGGCGTTGGTCAGCTTGATCTCGTTCAAGCGGTGGTCTCCGCGGACAAGTACGAGGATCATCCCGCGCTCCTCGGCGATCACTGGAATTGCTTTGATCAGCGCTCCGGACGCCACGCCCAGCGCGCCCGCGACCTCGTCGACGGTCGTCAGCCCGGGCGTGGGAACCCCGCGTGGCTCGTCGAGCCCGGGCGGCATGACAACCGCCTGTGGAGTCGCGCTTGCGATCTCCACGTTTGCTGCGTAGCCGGGCGCAAGCGCGATGTCGTTCTCGCCGGCCGGACAGGGCGCCATGTACTCATGCGCGCCCGATCCGCCCATCATCCCGACGTCCGACTCCACTTCGTAGAAGTCGAGGCCGCAGCGCTCCATTATGCGCGCATAGGCGACGCGGTTTCGCTCGTACTGGACGCCGAGACCTTCCTCGTCCACATCGAAGGAATAGGCGTCCTTCATCACGAACTCGCGGGTGCGAAGGACGCCGGCGCGTGGCCGCGGCTCGTCGCGCTCCTTCACCTGGAACTGGTAGAGGAAGAGCGGCAGGTCGCGATACGAGCGCACGTCGCGCGACATGTGAAACGCGAGGCCCTCCTCGTGCGTCATCGCGAGGACGTGTGGGGAGCCCTTGCGATCATCGAGCTTCATCAGCTCCTCGATCGCGTAGCGGCCGGTGGACTCCCACAGGGCCGCGGGCTGAAGGACGGGCACCAGCATCTCCTGCCCGCCGATCGCGTTCATCTCCTCGCGGACGATTGCCTTGACTTTCTCAATCACCCGGTGCCCGGCCGGCAGCCAGGTCCATAGCCCGGCGCCGAGCTGGCGCACGAGGCCTGCGCGGACCATCAGCTTGTGCGAGATCGCCTCGGCGTCAGCCGGGTCATCGCGAAGGGTCGGCATGAAGTATCCACTGAGGCGAGTCACTGCGAAGCGAGCCTAGTCAGCAGCAGGGGCCGGTTCCGGGCCGGTGAACGATCTCGAGCTTGAGCCCGTCCGGTGCTCAGGCTCGGGTGAAGCGGCGGCTGGTCGTAGGCGAAGCCTCCTCCGAGAGGCGCTCGCGCTCGCGCTCCGGCGAAGGAACCGTGATGTCCTCGGCAATGCGCGCGGCCTCGGACTCCATCGCGGCGATCCGTTCCGGCGTCAGGTCGCCGGCGTTCTCCTCCTCGATCTTGCGAAGCCACTCTGCGCCCTCCGCGACCTCCGTCTCGTCCGAGAGTACCTCTCCCCCGCGCTCCACCGACTTGTCGATCTCTTCGAAGAGGCGGTCCACCAGCTCCTCCTGAGGCACCTTCTTGAGCGGCTCCCCGTGGGCGAAGATCAGACCCTCGTTCTTCGCCCCCGTGATGCCGAAGTCGGCGTGGGAAGCCTCGCCGATCCCGTTCACGGCGCAGCCGAGGACGGCGACCTCGATCGGGTCGTCGTAGGCCTGGAGGCGATCTTCGATCTCGGCAACGACGGTGTCCATGTCGAACTGGAGGCGCCCACAGGTCGGGCAGGCGATCAGCTCGGGCCCGTGCTCGCGGAGCTTCAGCGCCTTCAGGATCTCCCAGGCGACTTTCACCTCCTCTTCTGCGTGGAAAGTCGAAAGCGAGATGCGGATCGTGTCGCCGATGCCGTCGGCCAGAAGCGTCCCGAGGCCAACCGCCGACTTGAGCGAGCCCGACCACTTCGTGCCGGCCTCGGTGATCCCCAGGTGAAGCGGATAGTCGATCCGCTCGGAGAGGAGCCGGTTCGCAGCGATCGTGTTCGGCACGTTCGTCGACTTGATCGACACCTTGAAGTCCTTGAAGTCCAGGGATTCCATGAGCTCGACGAACTCGACGGCAGCCTGGGTGAGCGCTTCGACCGGGTCCTCGCGCTCGAGGCCGTGGAGGTGCTTGGGAAGCGATCCCGAGTTCACGCCGATCCGCATCGGAACGCCGTGCGCCGTCGCCTTCTCGGCCACCTCGGCGACCTTGTCGCGCCCGCCGATGTTGCCCGGGTTGAGCCGGATGCAGTGAGCGCCGGCGTCGATCGCCTTGAGCGCGAGCGTGTGGTTGAAGTGGATGTCGGCGATCACGGGGATCGGCGATTCGCGAACGATCGTCCTGAGCGCGTCGGCGTCCTTCTCGCGCGGTACGGCCACGCGTACGAGGTCGGCGCCAGCCTCGGCGACCTTTTCGATCTGCTCCATCGTGGCCTCGAGGTTGGCCGTCTCGGTCTTCGTCATCGTCTGCACGGCGACGGGTGCGCCGCCCCCGATGAGGACGCCCCCGACGTTCACCTGGCGCTTCGAGGCCATGTGGACAATTGTGACAGTGAGGAGTAGGGTTTCCGTTATGCGCAGGGGGATCTGCATTGCGCTCGGAACGTGCGCGACGTTGCTCGCTCTGGGGCCAGTTGCCCACGCCGACCACCACGAGGTGAAGATCAGCGAGGTCTTCCCTGGAACATCCGCCGAGCCCAGCGCCGAGTTCGTAGAGCTTCAGATGTACAGCTCGGGGCAGAACCTCTTGAGTAAAGCGAGCCTCACGTTCTACAACGCGAGCGGAAGCATGAGCGATACCGTGCCACTGAACGACGTCCAGAGCGGCATAAGCCAGCGAACGTTTCTCGCGGGCACGGCCGCGATGCAGACTTCCTTCGCGGTCCAAGCCGACAAGGAGTACGTGAGCAACGCATTCAACGCATTGACGCACTCGGGCGGAGGGGTGTGCCTAATATCGACTGCGGGCTTCGGGACCATCGACTGCGTCGCGTGGGGCACCGCGATCGTCCCAGGAGCGGGACCGTCCGAGCCGGCGATTCCTGACGATTCCTCGCTCGCGCGCAGCATCACGCGAGGCTGTAACACGCTGCTCGAAGCAGGAGACGACACCGGCTCGAGTCTGGCCGACTTCGCGCCGGCGCTTCCCCAGCCCGAGCCGAACTCAGCCATGGCCACCGAATCGACCTGCCCGCAGACTCAGATCGTCGCGAAGCCTGAGGCCCAGACCACGGACCGCACCCCCAGGTTTACGTTCTCAGGCGGCGACGACTACCGCTGCAAGGTCGACCGCAGCCCCTTCGAGGAGTGCGGGACGCCGTTCAGGCCGGGCCGGCTCGAGCTCGGCAGGCACAAGATCCAGGTGAAGGCAACCCAGAACGACGGCTCGATCGACGCGACGCCGGCGAAGTACGTCTGGAAGATCGTCCCGCGCTAACGGGTCGAAGGCCGCTTAGCCCTCGTAAAGCTCCTCGATCTCGCCCGAGTACTTCTCGGCGATCGGCTTGCGCTTGAGCTTCATCGTCGGGGTGAGCTCGTCGCCCCCCGGCTCCCATTCGGTCGGCAGGACCTTGAACTTCTTGATCTGCTCGACGCGTGACATCTTGGCGTTCGCCTCGTCCACGCCCTCCTGGATCGCCGCGAGCACCTTCTCGTCCTCGGCCATCGCCTCCGGTGACGAGTCCTCAATCCCGTGCTTTTCGGCGAACGCGGGCGCGAAGTCGGCGTCGAGGACGATCAGCGCCGTGTTATAGGGGCGAGAGTCGCCAATCGCGGCGGCCTGCCCAATGAGCGGGCTCGCGGCCTTGAGCTTCGACTCGATATTCGCGGGCGACATGTTCTTGCCGGCCGCGTTGATGATGAGCTCCTTCTTGCGGTCGACGATCTTGAGATAGCCGTCCTCGTCGAGCTCGCCGATGTCGCCAGTGAGAAGCCAGTCGCCGTCCATCGTCTCGGCGGTCTTCTCGGGCATGTTGCGATACCCGGCCATGATGAGGTCGCCCCTCACCATTACCTCGCCGTCCTCGGCGAGCTTGATGTCGACGCCCGCGACGGGCGGCCCGACCGTGCCGAGCTTCACCTTGTCGGGTGGGTTGACGGTCGCTGCTCCGCAGGTCTCTGACATCCCCCACAGCTCGCCGATCGGGATCCCGATCGCGTGGAAGAACTCGAGCACCTCGACGGGCGTGGGCGCCGCGCCCACGTTGACGGATTTGGCTTCGTCGAGGCCCAGGGCCCTGCGCAGGTGCTGGAACATGGCCTCGTCAGCCTGAGCCACGCCCGCCGCCAGCGCTTCGGGCACGTCCTCGCCGGCCTGTTCGAGCTTCACCTTCTTGATCGCGGCGTCAAGGCCTGCGCGCGCCTTCTCGCCGTCCTCGCCGGGAATCGCGCCGAGCTTGGCTTCGAGCCCGGCCTTGACCTTCTCCCAGATGCGAGGAACCGCGAAGAAGAATGTGGGATTAACTTCGGGAAGGGTCTCGACAACTTTGCGCGGGTCCGGGCAGATCGTCACCGACGCGCCCTTCATGATCGGCAGGTAGTAGTTGGCACCCCGCTCGGCAATGTGCGCGGCGGGAAGCCACGAGATGACCTTCGCGCCGCGCTCCGGGAACTCGATCATGTCGTCGAGTCCCGCGACAAGCGTCATCAGGTTTCGCTGCGTGAGCTGGACGCCCTTGGGCGGTCCGGTCGTTCCCGAGGTGTAGATGAGCGTGAGGAAGTCGTCCGGACCCACGTCGTCGGCAGCCGCGCGGGCGTCGAAATCGGGGTCGAGGCCTTCGAGGTCTGAGAGCGTGTGGGTGCCGCCTTCGCCGTCGATCACGATCACGTGCTCGAGCTTCGGCAGGTCCTTCTTGGCCTCGTTGAAGACATCGAGGAACGCGCTCTCGATGATCATCACGGACGCGTCGGCGTCCTCGCAGACGTACTGGATCTGCTCGGGCGAGGAGGTCTGGTAGATCGAGAACGGAACGGCGCCGAGATAGGCCGCGCCGAGGTCGATCGGGATGAACTCCCAGCGGTTGTTGAGCATGAGGGCGACGGTGTCGCCCTTGCCAATGCCAAGGCTTGCCAGGCCGCCGGCCACGCGGTAGGCCATGTCGCGGACCTCGGCGAACGAGAGGGTCTTGTCGCGCGCCGGATCGAGGATCGCGTCGTCGTCAGGGATGCGCTCGGCAGATGCCTCGAAGGCGTGTGGCAGGTTCTGGTGCAGCATCTCCTTGGGCGGGCCACCACTGGCTTCGCGCGTTCCGGCCGTTGCGACCTCCATCAAGCTCTCCTCCTAGTTCTCGGCTCCACCGACCATCGGCCGGCTAGCCAAAAGCTATCGCAGGATCAGCGATCTAGCGAATGTCGAATCCTTCGCCGGTGAGGCGCTCGATGTCGTTGGAGAGCCCGATCACGAAGAGCATGGCCACGAGGAGGATTCCCACCACGCTTGCGCGCTCCATGACGCTGAAGGAAACCGGCCGGCCTCGTACTTTCTCGACGATGGACCAGAAGATGTGGCCTCCGTCGAGAGGCAGGAACGGAAAGAGGTTGATGATCGCCAGCGAAAGGGAGATGACGCCCAGGAGGAATAGCGCCTGGGTCGCCGAGAACTCGAACGCCTGGCGCGTCACCTCATAAGAGCCGACGACCGACGAGATCTGCTCGCGCTGCTCGGCCTCGAAGATCCGAACCAGGACGCCGACAGTGGCCGTCGTGATCCGCCACATGTCGTCCACCGCCTGGACCGATGCTTCGCCCGGCCCAACCTCGATGGACTGAAGGGCCGGCACATAGCCTAGAAGTGGCCGCCCGGCATCCTCGGAGTACGTCGGTGTGATCTCCCGGGTGATCTCCCTCCCGTTCCGCTCGATCGTGAGCACGGCGGGCGTCACGGCCTCGCAACCCTCTTCTTCCGCGCCACCGGCGCACTCGTGCGTCGCGATCTGCTCGCGGAGGTCAATGAACTCGCCACGGACGCCATCCACCGCGACGATGGTGTCGCCCGGCTCCAGCACGCCGACCGCCGCACCTTCCTCAGCGATCGACTCGACGCTGTTCGTCGGCTCTTCGTTCACCGAGAGCTCGAGCGCGAAGAAGATCGCGAACGCGATAATCACATTCACGAGCGGGCCGGCGGCGATCACGACGATGCGCTTCCAGACCGGTGAGGAGTAGTACGTGCGATGCGCGTCCTCGGGCGGAACCTCCTCGTCGGGGTTCATGCCGGTGATCTTTACGAAGCCGCCGAGCGGGATCGCGCCGATGCCGTACTCGGTCTCGCCACGCTGAATCGAGAAGAGCTTGGGCGGGAAGAAGAGGAAGAACCGCTCGACCTTCATGCCCACGGCCTTGGCCGCGGCGAAGTGGCCGGCCTCATGAAGGACGACGAGCGCGGCGAAGCCCGCGAACGCGAGGAACCAGCTCATACGGGCTCTTGGCCCACTGCTTCGAGGGCACGCTTTCGTGCCTCGGAGTCCGTCAAAATGAGGTCGTCGAAGTGGGTCGGTGCCCTGCCTGGCATCTCTTCAAGGGTACGAGCGACCACGCGTGGGATCGCGGTGAACGCGATCTCGCCTCCGAGGAACGCTTCGACGGCAACCTCGTCGGCGGCGTTGAGGACGCAGGGCGCTGTCCCCCCGCCTCGCCTGCCTCGCGTGCCAATCGAAGGCACGGAAAGCGCTCGAGATCCGGCTCCTCGAAGGTGAGGCTCGCGAGTTGCGCAAGGTCGAGCGAGGGAAGCGCGACGTCGGCGCGATCGGGGTGATGAAGCGCGTAGGAGATCGGCACGCGCATGTCGGGGTAGCCGAGGTGGGCCAGAGAAGCGCCATCGTTCAGGTGGATGAGCGAGTGGACGATCGACTGCGGGTGGACGACGACGTCGATCTGGGCGTACGGAACACCGAAGAGGTGGTGCGCCTCGATCAGCTCGAGGCCCTTGTTGAAGAGCGTCGCCGAATCGATCGTGATGCGCCCTCCCATTTCCCAGGTCGGATGCGCAAGAGCTTCTGAGATCGTGACCTCCGAGAGGTCCGCGCGCTCGCGGAAGGGACCGCCCGAGGCCGTGAGTACGAGCTTCTCAACAGTGCCTGGGGCGCTCTCGGCATTGATGAGCTGGTAGAGCGCCGAGTGCTCGGAGTCGACCGGGATGATCTTCGTCTGCGTCGCCTCGGCAAGCGCGGTTACCAGCTCGCCGCCGACGACCAGGCTCTCCTTGTTGGCGAGGGCGAGATCGATGCCCTCGGTGAGAGCGACGATGGTAGGCCCAAGGCCCGCTGATCCCGTGATCGCGTTGAGGACGAGGTCGGCGCCCGAGGTTGCCACGAGCTCGCGCACCCCTTCTGGGCCTGCCAAGACGCCGGGGCGCTCAGATGCGGCCGAGCCGGCCGCCACCGGATCGCCTATCGCGATGCGATCGGCGCCGTGCTTTTCGGCCTGAGCCAGCGCCTGCTCCCAGTTCGACTGGGCCGACAGGCCGACCAGCTGAAGGTCTTCCCCGGCCGCCTCGATCACCTCGAGCGCCTGCACGCCGATCGAGCCGGTGGAGCCGAGCACGACCACGCGCTTCATGGAGCGTGAGGGTAGCCCGCTACCGCCTCAGTACAGAAACGCCACCGACAGGTAGTAACCGGCGGTAATCGTGAAGAGGACCGCGTCGAGGCGATCGAGGAGGCCTCCGTGGGGACCGACGGCTGTGCCCGAGTCCTTGACGCCGAGGTCCCGCTTCACCGTGGACTCGAAAAGGTCGCCGATCGGCGCGACGAGGGCGATGACGGCACCCATGGCAAGGGCTTCCGCTCCCGGCAGCCAGTCCTGGTACAGCCCGGCAAACCAGAAGGCGGCAGTACCTCCGGCGACGCCGAAGAGGAGGCCCTCGACGGTCTTTGACGGGGAGATTGCCTCTGCCAAGGGGTGCCGGCCGAAGGCGCGGCCGCCCCCGTAGGCGGCCGTATCGGCCACGATCGTTGCGATGAGGACGTCGAAGAAGAGCGCCTGGCCATGATCCGGCAGCTCTCGCAGGAGTACCGCGTGTGCAAATGGCAGGGCAATCCAGACGATCCCGAGCACCGTGATGGCCGCAGCCCCCGTGACGCCCTTGACCCGCCCGCGCAGGACGATGAAGACGAACAGGACGGGAAAGGTCGCGACGAGCGCCAGAACCATCTGGTACTGGTCACCGAAATAGGCGGCGGCGATGAGGCCCGCTGCGGCGAGCATCGCCACCGCCGGATAGGGGCGGGCGACGCGCGCCATGCCGAAGAGCTCCGCGATGCACAAAGCGGCAACCACGAAGATCGCGCCCGCGAAGATGCCTCCGCCAGTGATGATGATCGTGATCGCAAATGCGGCCCAGGGGATCGCCCAGAGGATGCGGTTGATCGTCTCCGAGCGGCGCCGAAGCGCGACGGGGTCCACCCCGGGACCCGGCGCTTCGGGAGGTGGCGAGAGCGCTCTGCGGCGTGGCGACGCGCCACGAGGCGGCTGTGAGCGCTGGGCGCGTCGGCGCCGTGGGCGGTCGGGCGGCGTGCTCATGTGAGTCGCGAACCTATCTTGAGAGAGGGGTCAGACCCCCCGCCGCTGCCCCGTTGAGCCCATGCCGTTGGCACAAGGGGGTCAGACCCCACTGCGGCCGCCGAAGCGGCGGCCACGGCGCTCGAACTCGTCCAGGGACTCCTCGAAGGCCTCGCGAGTGAAGTCGGGCCAGAGCTCCTCGCGAAAGACGAACTCCGAGTACGCGCATTGCCAGAGGAGGTAGTTCGAGATGCGCTGCTCGCCGCTAGTGCGGATGAGGAGGTCCGGATCGTGCATGTCGGGCGCGTAGAGGTGGGCGCGAAAATCCTCCTCGGTGCCGCCGCGGAAGCTCCGCGCGGCGTCGACGATCTCTGCCCTGCCGCCGTAGTTGAACGCGACGAAGAGCGTGATGCGCTCATTGGCCGCGGTCGTTCGCTCGGCCCAGTCCATCAGCTCCACCAGCTCTTCCGAGACGCCCTCCCGCCGCCCCACGAACCGCATGCGCACGCCCTCCTCGTCGAGCTCTGGCGTCTCGGAGCGAATCCGCTCGCCGAACATCTGCATGAGGCCCGAGACCTCTGCCGGCGAGCGCTGCCAGTTCTCGGTCGAGAACGAGAAGACGGTGAGCTCCTCCACGCCCAGCCGGGCTGCGTCTCGCAGCCGCTCTTTGACCACGTCTGCACCGGCGCGATGTCCCTCGAGGGTCGGTACTCCCTCGCGCTCGGCCCAGCGCCCGTTGCCGTCAGTGATGATCGCGACGTAGCGCGGGACCGGCCCGCTCACACTTCCATGATCTCCGCTTCTTTGGCCTTGAGCGCCCCGTCGATGCTCTGCACGGCTTCGTCGGTTAGGCGCTGAAGCTCTGATTCGGCGCGGCGTTCGTCGTCCTCGCCGATGTCGCCGTCCTTCTTCATCTCGCGGAGGTCGTGCATGACGTCGCGGCGAACGTTTCTGATTGAGACCTTGCCGGTCTCCCCCACGCCGTGGACGACCTTGACCATCTCGCGACGGCGCTCCTCGGTGAGGTCCGGGATCTGAAGCCGGATGACGTTGCCGTCGTTGTTGGGGGTGAGCCCAAGATCCGACTCCTGGATCGCCTTCTCGATCAGGCCGATCGCGTTTTTGTCGAACGGTGTAAGGGTGAGGAGGCGCGCGTCGGTCGCGGCCACGTTCGCGAGCTGCTTGAGCGGCGTCTCTGCGCCGTAATAGTCGACGATGACCCGGTCGAGCAGGTGCGGGCTCGCACGGCCGGTCCGCACCGTCGCGAGCTCGTTGCGGCACGACTCCACGGACTTTTGCATCCGCTCCTCGGCCTCGTCGAGGAGTACGTCGCTCATTGCTTCTTCAGACGCCATGCTGGGACTCTATTCCGAGGCGCCTACGATCGTCCCGACGCGCTCGCCTCGGATGATCCGCTCGATGTTCTGCTCGTCGTCGAGGTTGAAGACGTGGATGGGCAGCCCGTTGTCCATGCAGAGCGAGAGCGCGGTCGAGTCCATCACCCGGAGGCCCTGCTCAATCGCCTGCATGTGCGTGAGCTCGGGCAGGAAAGTCGCGTCCGGGTTCTCGGTCGGGTCTGAGTCGTAGACCCCTTCGACGCCGTGCTTGGCCATCAGGATCGCGTCCGCGTGGATCTCGAGCGCGCGCAGCGCGGCAGCCGTGTCGGTGGTGAAGAACGGGTTGCCGGTGCCGGCGGCGAAGATCACGATGCGCCCCTTCTCCAAGTGGCGCATGGCGCGGCGGCGGATGTAGGGCTCCGCCACTTCGGTCACCTGGATGGCCGACATGACGCGGGTGTAGGAGCCCTGACGCTCGAGCGCGTCCTGGAGGGTCAGCGAGTTGAGGACTGTGGCGAGCATGCCCATGTAGTCGGCGGTCGCGCGGTCCATGCCCGCTGCGGCGCCTGCGAGGCCGCGATAGATGTTCCCGGCGCCGACGACGACAGCAACCTCCACCCCGCCCTCGGCGACGTCGCCGACCTGCCTGGCAATCCCCTCCACGCGCTCGGGATCGGTTCCGTACTCGAGCGACCCCATGAGGGCCTCGCCCGAGAGCTTGAGGAGAATCCGCTTGAAGACGGGGTCGGCCACGCGAGAGGTGAGGCTATCGCGGGCGTTGTGGGGTCAGACCCCCCGCGGCCTTGCGTAAGGGGTCAGACCCCAGCCTCGCCGACTTGGAATCGGGCGAAACGCGCTATGCGGATATTCTCGCCGGTCTTCGCGGCCAGCTCCTCGCGGAGCTTTTCGATCGTCTTGCCTTCGTAGCGGTCCGCACGGATGTGCTCCTGCTCGAGGAGTGCGACTTCCTTTGACCACTTGGCGAGCTGCCCTTCAATGATCTTCTCGACGATGTGCTCGGGCTTTCCTTCTTCGGCCGCCTTGGCCTGAAAGACGCGTCGCTCTGCTTCGCGGGAGTCTTCGGAGATCTCGTCGGCCGAGACGAACTGCGGCACGGACGGCGCGCCGGCGATGTGGAGCGCGACCTCGCTAGCGAACTCCTGAAAGTCGTCGTTGCGGGCGACGAAGTCGGTCTCGCACTGAACCTCGACCATCACGCCGACCTTGCCGGTCGCGTGGACGTAGGTGGCGACGGTGCCCTCTGACGTCGAGCGCCCGCTTCGCTTGGCCGCGGACGCCTGGCCCTTCACGCGAAGGATCTCGATCGCCTTGTCCATGTCGCCGCCCGCTTCGACCAGGGCGGACTTCGAGTCCATCATCGCGGCGCCGGTGCGCTCGCGGAGCGCCTTCACGTCCGCTGCGGAGATCCTGGTGTCGCTCACTTGCTCTCTCCCTCTTGCGAGGTTGCTGGCGCCTGAGGCGGCTCCTTGGCGGGGGTGGCGATTGGCGCGGGCTCCTGCGGCGCTGCTGCCCCCTGAGCCTGCGCTTGGGCCGCGGCGGCCTGTGAGGCGGCCATCTCGGCCTCCTGAGCCTCGCGCCGGGCGGCTTCCTCAGCCTCTCGGGCTGCGCGCTCCTCAGCTTCGCGTTGGCGCTTCGCCTCCTCTTCGGCGCGGCGCTTTTCCTCCGCAGCGCGGAAGTTGCCCGCCGCGGACTCGACAGCCTCGCCGATCGTTCCGATTACGAGCGAGCACGAGCGGATCGCATCGTCGTTTCCGGGCACCGGGAAGTCAACCGGCACGGGGTCCACGTTCGAGTCGACCAAGCCGATGATCGGCAGGCGGAGGCGCTTCGCCTCGGCCACGGCGATCGCCTCGGTCTTGAGATCGACGACGAAGACAGCCTCGGGCAGCCGCTTCATGTCGCGAACGCCACCGAGGTTGTATTCGAGCTTCGTGAGCTCGGCCTGGCGCGCCATGCGCTCCTTGGTCGGGAGCAGGTCGAGCTGCCCACCGTCAGCAAGGGTTCGCAGGTCGTGAAGGCGATCGATCCTCTGAGACATCGTGTGGAAGTTGGTGAGGAGCCCCCCCAGCCAGCGCTGGTTCACGTAGGGCATGCCGCAGCGATCGGCCCACTCCTTGACCGAATCCCGAGCCTGCTTCTTCGTGCCGACGAAGAGGACCGAGCCGCCCTTGCCGGCGATGTCGGAGGCAAAGCGGCGCGCTTCGGCAAGGAGGTGCTCGGTCTGGAGCAGGTCGATGATGTGGATCCCCTCGTGCTCCCCGTGGATGTAGGGGCGCATGCGCGGATTCCAGCGGCGCGTCTGGTGGCCGAAATGCAGACCGGCCTGTAGGAGCTCTTTCACTCCGGGTTCTGACACTTGGATGTTCCCTTCGGTTCGGTTGTCGGATGCCCGCGGCACTTCGGGGACCCGGTCTTCGGCAGCGAGATGCGGCCGGGCCGGGCAGGGCCCCTAGGCGTGGCTCCACGGGGTAGTGGGCTTGACCTTGCCCATGCCTAGGGGTCAGACCCCGCCGCGGCTGCCAAGCCGTCGCCCTGACATAGGGAGTCAGACCCCAGGCGGTCAGACCCCGCTAGGCTCGGTTCGTGAGCAAAGAGACACAGCGGAGCCTGCCGCGCACTCTCGCCAAGCTGGCGCTCAACCACCGGGGCTACCGCAAGGCGTGGCCGCGCGAGCGTTTCTTCCTTCGCGCCAGGCGCCGCACGCCTGTCGTCGCGGTGGACACAGGCGGCGCCCGCTATTTCGTCTCGACCGCTGACGAGGCGGTTGGCCTCGGCCTCTTTGCCCACGGCTCGCACGAGCGCGAGCAGCTCGAGGCTGTAGCGGCCGTCCTTGCCAGCTGGAGCGGTGCCGATGAGCCGCTTCGCGGCAAGCGATTCCTCGACATCGGAGCGAACATCGGGACGTCGGTGATCGAGGCGATGGTCTCGCTCGGATGCGCGGGGGGCTGGGCGCTCGAGCCTCACCCGGAGAATTTCAAGCTGCTCCGTCAGAACCTCCTGTGGAACGGCCTGGACGGGACGGTCGGAGCGCTCGAGCTGGCGGCCTCCGACTCGGACGGCAAAGCGGTGCTCGAGGTAGCCAAGGTGAACATGGGCGACCACAGGGTGCGCGTCGGCGAGGATTCTCGGCCGGGGCGGATGGCCGAAGGCGAGCGCGAGACCATCGAAGTCGCTACCCGCTCGCTCGACTCGCTGGTGCGCGGAGGGACGATCTCGCTCGACGAGGTGGGTCTCGCATGGGTGGACACGCAAGGCCACGAGGCGCACGTGCTGGCCGGCGCGACGTGCCTCCGTGAGGCCCGGATTCCCGCGTACGTTGAGTACTGGCCTTATGCGCTGTCGCGCGCGGGCGGCCTAGACAAGCTGAACGACATCATCCAAGGAGAATGGGCCGAGGTGGCGGACATCGGCTTTGGTCGAGCCGACGCTGAGAGGCGGCCCGCGTCGGAAATCGAGGCCATTGCGGCGAGCTACGACGCCACGGACCCCCACGCCGCCACGAACCTTTCTCCTCCTCCCGTAACGAACTGTCCTCTTTAGCGAGCCGTTTCGCGCGCCGCCTCCAGCGCCGCGGCCAAATCGCTCGGCAGCGGGCTCTCGAACCGCAGCTCTTCCCCGCTCACGGGGTGCGAAAACCCGAGCGCCGCGCTGTGAAGAAACTGCCGCGCGAGCCCGAACAGCGCGCGACCGCCGTACCGCGAGTCGCTCACGAGCGGATTGCCGATTGACGCGAAGTGCGCCCGGATCTGGTGCGTGCGCCCGGTCTCGAGCCGCACACGTACGAGCGTCACGTCGCCAAGCCTTTCCTCCACCTCGAAGTGCGTCTTTGCGTCGCGTGAGCCCCGTCCGCCGACGGCTCGGCGCTCGGGTGCACGGAAGTCGCGGCCGAGCGGCGCGTCGATCGTTCCCGAGCGCGAGCGCGGACTGCCGTGGATCAAGGCCAGGTACGTCCGCTCGACTCGTCGTTCCTTGATCGCCGCTGAAAGGGCACGGTGCGCCTCGTCGGTCCGGGCGACCGCCATCAATCCTGAGGTGTCCTTGTCGAGTCGGTGGACGATGCCCGGGCGACTCGAGTCGGCGCCGCCCCCGAGCAGGTCGCCGAGTACGTCCACAAGCGTCTCTCCCCTGTGCCCCGGCGCTGCGTGAACCACGAGGCCGGCCGGTTTGTCAATGATGGCCAGATGCTCGTCCCGATGGACGATCGCAACGCCCCCGCTGCTCGCGAAGGGGTCAGACCCCGCTCCGGTACCGGGTCTGACCCCTTTCGGCGTCATCCGGACGTTTTCCGGGAGGCCGAGTCGGCGTCGGAACCGAGCAGCGCGACCAGCGCCAGCCCTGCCGCGCCCAAGGTAATGGCGATGTCGGCAACGTTGAACGAGGGCCACGCCGGAAAGTCGATGAAGTCCACGACTCCGTCGCGAGCGAGCCGGTCGATCAGGTTCCCGATTGCCCCTCCCGCGAGGAGGCCGACTGCCAGCCCCCCGTACGCGCGATCGCGGTTGGAGGCGAACCAGCCGAAGACCAGCGCCAGCGCCCCGAGCGTCACCGCCAGGACGACGCCACGGCCGGCACCGTCGAGGAAGCCGAAGGCAACTCCGTCGTTCACGACGTGAACGAGATCGAGAAACGGCAGGACCTCCTCTCGCTCCCCCATCTCAATCGAGTTGACGACCAAGGCTTTCGTGACCTGGTCGAGTGCGACGACGACAAGCGCCGCCACCAGCATCCACCCCCACTGACGGGCGCGACCAGCCCGAGCCGGCTCGCTCACCCGGCGATCGCGTTGACGACCAGGCTCTGGACGATGAAGAGCAGGATGATCCCGATCATCGGGCTCAAATCGATGCCCATGCCCGGCCCGCCGATGGGCGGAATCAGGCGCCGGAAGATGTTGAGATACGGCGTGACGCTCTCCTCGACGAACCCGATGGTCGCGCGCAGAGGGACGTTGTATGGAATCGGCCGGAACATCTGGATCCAGCCGAGCACGATGAAGGTGATGATCAGGATCAGGTAGACGGTGAAAAGGGCGTCGACGTAGTTCGCGACGTCGCCTCTCGTGATCGCCGCCAGCACGCTCATCGAAACCTCGCGAGCGAGGCGTCCACGGCGCTTGCGATCGCTTCCTCAAACCCGGCGTCGCGCAATGCAGCCAAGCCGGCCTCGGTCGCGCCACCGGGCGGCGCCACCGCCTCCCGGATCTCGCCGGGGTCGCGCTCGCGCAGGAGCTCCGCGGTGCCCTCGAGCGTGCCCGCGACCAGCTCCAGGGACAGCGCGGGCTCGAGGCCGTCGCGCGCGCCGGCCTTCGCCAGAGCCTCGGCGAAGAGAGCGACGTACGCAGGCGAGCACGACATGACCGCCATGGCCGCCTCGATTGTGTCCTCGGGGAGCTCGATCGGGGTGCCCAGCGCAGGCAAGAGGTCGAGGAGGCCTTCGGCGCCGGCCTGCGGCGTGGCGTGGACCAGGATGCCCCTACCAACCTCGACAGGCTGGTTTGGCATGACGCGGAGCGCCGGGACGCCTGGAAAGGCCTGGTTGAGACGCTCGAGCGGCGTCGCTGCCATGACCGAAAGAATCGGCGGTGCATTGCCTGAAAGCTCACGTGCCACGTCGTCGAGGGCAGCGGGCTTGACCGCCAGCAGAATCGCGTCCGCATCGGCGACAAGCGACGCCAGGTCGCCCCGAGCCTCCCCCTCCACGTCGTCGGCGAGGCTCTGCGCACGCTCGTGATCGAGATCGGAGAAGAGCATCTCTGGCCCGTCTTCCGAGCGCGCCCAGCCTCGAGCCATGGCACGAGCCATGTTCCCTGCGCCGACGAACCCGAGCTTCATTCGCCGGATTCTAGGACCGGGGTGGCGGCGGTAGTTCCTTCAGCAGGACATGTCGCTAGGACATGGATGTCCGGCGAGCGCGCCGACATGGATGTCGGCGTCCTGTCGAAGGGACTGCCGCCGACGCGCCGGTCCCGCGACCTACGACTGGTTGAAGAAGCCCTTCTCGACGAGCTGTGCGGTCTGCTCGGCCGAAACCTCGACGTTTCGCGGCGTGAGCATGAAGGTTTTCTCGGCGACCTTCTGCATGCCGCCGTCGAGCGCGTAGGTGAGCCCCGATGCGAAGTCGATCAGCCGCTTGGCGAGCTCGGTATCCGTCGTCTGGAGATTCAGGATCACCGGCGTCGAGCGCTTGAAGCGGTCAGCGACCTCCTGGGCGTCGTTGAAGCTGGTGGGGTTGACGAGATGCACGCGCACGTCCGCACCGCCGCCGTTGCCGACCGGACGCAGGTTGCGCCGGGTCGGAGGCGCGTCGTCGGCGAAGATGTCGTCGATCTCGTCCTGTCCGCGGCGGCGGTCGCCGAGACGAGAGACCGTCGCGCGAGGCGCGGGAGACGAGTCGTATCCGGTGGTGGAGTGAGTTCCCGTCTCGGGCTCATAGAGGTCGGGCTCGTGGTAGTCGGGGTCCTCGGCGAGGCCGAAGTAGACGAGCGCGCGGTGCCATGTGTCTCTGAGTGCCATTGGTTGCCCCTGTTCGCGCAGTCTGGCGCGATTCCTTTAGGTGACATACCTTAATCGGCGCCTGGGCGAAGAAGCGCAGATCCAAGCCTGAGGATCGTCGCCCCCTCTGAAAGCGCGACGCGCCAATCCTGGCTCGTACCCATCGAGAGCTCCTCAAGACCGTGCTCGGCGGCGAGCTCAGCCAGCCGCGCGAAGTGGGGCCGGGAGGCTTCGGGATCCTCGGCGAACGGAGGCATCGTCGCTAAGCCGGCCACCACCGCCTCGCTCCGGGAGATCGCGGCGCCGAGCTCGCTTGAAGCGATGCCCTCCTTCCCCTCCTCCCCCGCCACGTTCACCTGGATCAGGATCCGGGTGCCCGCCTCGCAACGCTTGTTGATCTGCTCGAGCGCGGACTCGCTCGCGACGGAGTGGACCAGGGAAACGAGCGGGAGGATGCCCTTGACCTTCCGGCTTTGCAGCCCGCCGATGAAATGCCACTCGAAGAGCTCCGCGAAGCGCCCGTGCTTTCGCTCGAGCTCATCCAGGCGGTTCTCGCCGACCAGATCCACACCGGCCTCGGCCAGCGCCGGCATCTCATCGTCCGGTACGTACTTCGTCGCGACGAGGACCCGAGCGCTTCCGCCGGCCGCCTCGCGCACCTCGCCGAGGCGCTCCCGTACCCCGTCGGGGTCGATGCCGCGGATCAGCCCGGGCACAGCCACACCATTCCCGCTTGGCGACCCGTGACGCCGCCATCCCGGCGGTGTGAGAAGAAGAGCTCGGGCTCGCAGCTCGTGCACAGCTCGGTTCGTTCGACGTTCTCAACGCCTGCTTCGCGGAGCAGCCGCTCGCACACCAGGCCGAGGTCGAGCATGTGCTCCTCCGCGATGTCATCTCCGAGGCCCGAGAACTCGGCGAGGACCTCCTCCCCCACCTCGAAGCAGCACTGCCCGATGCCGGGGCCAATCGCCGCCGCGACCGCGCCGACCTCACACACCCCTCGCTCCACGATCCCTGCGGCGAGCCCGCGCCAGCCGCAGTGGATCATGGCGACACCGCCAGGCCCGGAGAGCGCGACCGGCAGGCAGTCGGCAACGAAGACGAGCGGTGCGATGCCCTCCGCTGAGGTCGCCCAGCCGTCCGCGAGGGCGGGGTCGCCGTCGGCGCCCAGAAGCCAGGCGGAGCGAGCGCTCGGCACGTCCTGGCGCACGACATCGGCCCGATGCACCTGCTTGCCGGAGATAATCCCGGCTGGATCCAGCTGGAGCGCCTCGCATGTTTCGGCGCGGTTGGCATGGACCGTCGCGGCGTCGTCCTCGGTCAGAAGGCCGAGGTTGAGCGAGGAGAAGGGGCCCGAGCTCATGCCACCGCCCCGGGTCGTAAACGCCGCGCGCGCGCCCGGAAGCTCCGCCTCGAGCCATTTCAGCCCGCCTGATCCGCGCCACTCCATTGCACTGAGGCTACGTGGCGGCGGCAGCCGCGAGAGCGACGCGAAGCTCCTCGTCCCGACCTTGAATCTCGCCGTCGAGCTTTGCCCTGAGCGCAGCCTCAAGGCCCTGCCCGACTGCGGGTCCCTGTGCCACGCCCGCGTCGATGAGCTCGGCGCCGTCGATCTCGAGCGCAACGCGGCGCCATTCGCGAGCCCACATGTCGAGCCAGTCGGCACCGCCGATACGCGCCATTGCCAGCGCGACTGGGGGGATGCGTTCGGCCAGGCTCACCCCGTCTGACGGGCGCGCCGGAGTCTTGGCCGTGAGAGCCGCTACGGCACGCCTCGACGTCTCGCTTGGGCGCGCGGCCTCGAAGAAAGCGTCGCCTGGAGCGACGAGCGATGACCACTCAGAATCCGCCATGAGCGATCGCATCTCGCTCAGCCGGCCAGGCGCCTCGACGTCGATTCCCGCCAGGTTCCAATCATTAAGAAGGGACAGCGCCTGCGGCCCAGCCTCTTCTGAAACCACGCGTCGAAGCTCGGCGGTGACTCGATCGGCTGAGACCGTGCCGAGATCGGCCGCGGCCAGAAGAGCGGCCGTCTCCGGCTCGAGCTCCAGGTCGAGCCGCGCGGCGTAGCGGGCGGCGCGAAGCACGCGCGTTGGGTCGTCTTCGAAGGAGGCCGGGTGAAGGACGCGCAGGATGCCGGCCTCCAGGTCGGTCTCGCCCCCGTGGGGGTCGATCAGCGCCGGCGAGCCGAAGAGCGGGAGCGCCATCGCGTTGATCGTGAAGTCGCGACGGGCCAGGTCATCGCCCAGCGAGGCGGGCTCGACGTCCGGCAGCGCGCCCGGATGCACGTAGCGCTCGGTGCGGGCGGATGCGACGTCGACCCGGCTCTTGCCCAGCGTCGCCACCGCCGTGCCGAACCTCTCGTGCGCCTTGGTTTCTGCGCCGATGAGCGCCGCGGCCTCGGATGCGTCTCCTTCGACCACCACGTCCAGGTCGGCGCGATGGGAGCCGAGGAGGAGGTCCCGGACGGCGCCCCCGACGAGCCACGCATCTCGGCCCGCCAGGCGGGCGCGCAGCTCCTCCACCCCGTCGAGCGAGCTCAGCGCTCGCTCGAGGCTCTCGGAATCCGTGGGTATGACGTTCGTGGCCACCGACGCCCTTACTACCATTTCGTGGCGGTCGTGGCCTCTCTACGCAGGATTTGGAGCTCTTGGAGCGCTCGTCGCCGTGCGATCACGGCCGGCGTTGTCGTGCTCGCTTTCGCGGGAGTGGCCGTGGCGGGCTACTTCGCGTTCGTCAAGCGCCCCGCCGACGTGTCGGACCCCAACGCGGAGTTCGACGCCGCCGACGTGAAGATCCCGAAAAAGTCCGAGATCGAAAACGTCGACTGGCCCATCTACGGGCTGAACCCCGAGCGGACGCGGTATCTCCCCGGCAAGTACCTCGACCCGCCGTTCACCTCGGCCAAGTGGTCCCTCCCGGTCGGCCATTTGATCGAGCACGGACCGGTGGTCGCGAAGGACCGGCTCTTCATCCTTGACCTGGAGGGGATCGTCTACGCCGTCGACAAGCGAAATGGCAAGGTGATCTGGAAGAAGGACTTCGGCGAGCTGAGCGCGGCTGCTCCCGCGTATTCAGACGGGATTATCTACGCCACCTTCCTTGATCCCAACCTGATCGTCGCAATCCGCGCCCGCGACGGCAAGGAGCTATGGCGAAAGGAGCTCGGCTCGCCCGGCAGCGAGTCGTCTCCGTTGATCGTCAAGGACAGGTTGATCCTCGGCTGCCAGTGCGGCTCGGTGTATGCGCTCAATCCGAAGACGGGCAAGACCCTCTGGGAGACCGCGACGGCCGGCGAGGTCAAGGGCGCGGTCGCCTACCACGAGGGCGTGGTCTTCGGGTCCAACTACGGCGGCGAGTTCTTCGCGATCGACGCCCAGGACGGCGACTTCAAATGGCGGACGCCGATCATCGGCGGCGCCTTCGGGCGAGGCGGCGGCGCCTATTCCACCCCGGCGGTCGCCTTTGGGCGCGTCTACGTCGGCGCGTTTGACGGCCGGGTGTACTCGCTGGACGTGGACACCGGTGCGGTCGCCTGGACCTATTCGACCGGCGCCGAGGTCTATCCCGGTCCCGTCGTCGCCGACGTCAAGGACGCGCCGCCCGCCGTCTACATCGGCTCACGCGACAACACGGTCTATTCGCTTGACGCGAAGACGGGTGACCTCCTGTGGTCCCAGGACGTTGGAGCGCAGGTCACTGGTTCGGGCGTCCTGATCGGCACCACCGTCTACTTCTCCCGCAACGTCGATCCGGGCGGCACCGTGGGCTTTGAGGCTGCGACGGGCAAGAAGGTCTTCGAGCACGAGCTCGGGCGTTACAACCCCGCCATCTCCGACGGCGAGCGCGTCTATCTGGTCGGCTATGGCACGGTGCGTGCGTTCCAGTCGGAGCGCCTCGAGGACAAGAAGCAGCGCGAGAAGCGCGAGATCCGCAAGGCGAAGAAGAAGGCGAAACGCCAGGCGACCGGTTAGATGCGGACGGGGATCCCCGCCTCGGCGAGGCGCGCCTTGGCCTCCGCCACCGTGTAGTGACCGTAGTGGAAAATCGAGGCGCAGAGCACCGCGTCGGCGTGACCCTCCGTGATGCCTTCGGCCAGGTGGCGAAGCTCGCCCGCACCGCCCGACGCGATCACGGGCACGGTGACGGCATCGGCCACTGCGCGCGTCAGCTCGAGCTCGTACCCATCGGTCGTGCCGTCGCGGTCCATGCTGGTGAGGAGCACCTCTCCTGCCCCGCGCTCGGTCGCCTCACGCGCCCAGGCGACAGCATCGCGGTCCTCGACGCGCTTCCGCCCGCCCTGGACATAGACGTCATAGCCGCTGGCCGCCCGTTTGGCGTCGATCGCGATGACCACGCACTGCGCGCCGAAGACGGCGGCCAGCTCCCCGAGGAGCTCGGGCCGCTCCAAGGCGGATGAGTTGACCGAGACCTTGTCCGCGCCGGCGTCGAGGACTGCCTGAGCGTCGGCAACCGAGCGGATGCCACCGCCGATCGTGAACGGGATGAAGACGTTGTCGGCCGTTCGCCGCGCGAGCTCCACGATCGTGTCGCGCTTTTCGTGCGAGGCGGTGATGTCTAAGAAGACGAGCTCATCCGCGCCTTCTGAGTCGTAGCGCTCGGCCAGCTCAACCGGGTCGCCTGCGTCGCGGATGTCGACGAAGTTCGTGCCCTTGACGACCCTGCCTTGATCGACGTCTAGACACGGGATGACCCGTCGGAGCTCGCTCATCTTGATCTAGCGCGGGCGCTCGCCGCTGAACCCCTTGCGCACGAGCTCGCGGAGCCGCTCAGCCTCGCGCGTCGTCAGGTTGGCCCGCCTGCCCTTCGACTTGCGCAGGGTCTGGCCGAGCTCAGCGCGCTCCGTCGCCGTGAGGTTGTCCCAGAACTGCTGCCCGCGCCCGTAGAGCCACGTTGCGGCCTTGTAGAGCGCGGTCCACGACATCGCGCGGACGCGGGAGGAGACGAGTGCGCTCCAGGCAGGCATCGAACCGAAGATAGCCGGGAGTCGCTCAGGGCAAGGAATGGGTAGGTTTCCGCACCATGTCCGAGACTCAGACGCCTCCCCCGCCCCCGCCCCCGCCCCCGCCGTCCGAGACGCCCGCACCCGCCGAAGAGAAGACCAGCGGGCCCATGCGCGCTCTCGCGGTGCTGGTCTCGCTCATTCTCCTCTTCGGAGTCGCGGTGATGGTCATCGTCGCGATCAACCCCGACAACCTCCCGCTGTGCGGCGACGTCGAATCGGGCGAGGCAACGCTGGGTCCGACGAACGAGTGCCTCGACTCCTCTAGCGCCGTTTACAACATCCAGCGGGTGGTGGCCGCAGGCGCGGCGCTCGTTGGCGGGCTAGCCGCGCTCCTTGGCTTCTACGTCGGAGCGACCGGTAGACGCGGCCGCCTGATGGTGCAGCTGACCGTCGCGGCGCTTGTGCTCGGAGGCGTGGTCTTCCTGGTCGGCGAGCTCTAGGCGCTGACCACGTCGAGCGCATCGGCCACGCCGAAGCGGCCCTCGTAGAGCGCTCGGCCCACGATGACGCCGCCAAGGGCCGGCAGCGCGGTTGCCGCCAGCGTTTTCAAGTCCTCGAGCGTGCCGACTCCACCCGAGTAGATGAGCTCTGCGTCGAGGTCGTCCGCGATGTCTGAGAGCTGGTCGATTGGCGGACCCTCCATCGTTCCGTCCACTTCGATCGGAGTCCACACCACCCGGCTGACGCCTCGCTCGGAAAGGTCGCGGATCAGCGCCGGCGCGGGGTTGTCGGAGACCTCGGTCCACCCCTGGGTGGCCGCCATGCCGCCACGCGCGTCGACGCCCACGACGATTCGCTGTCCATGCTCGTCGAGCATTCGCTCGAGGAACTCCGGGTCGCGAAGGGCTGCGGTGCCGATCACTACGCGCTCCGCGCCAGCGTCGAGCGCTCGCCCCACGCTGTCAGCGTCCCGAAGGCCGCCGCCGAGCTGAACCCGGACGTCAAGGCTCGCGATCCGGCGCACATGCTCGAGGTTCTCGGATGCACCCGAGCGAGCGCCGTCGAGGTCCACTACGTGGAGCCATTCCGCCCCTCCTTTCACCCATCGCTTCGCGGCATCGAGCGGATCGGCGTCGTAGGCCGTCTCGCGGTCGTAGTCGCCCTGGGTCAGCCGGACGGCATGGCCGCCGCGGATGTCAATTGCCGGATAGAGGATCAAGCCGCGTGCGACGCGGGTTGCGACGAGCTCACGCCGGATGCTCGCTGTCCGCAGATCGCCGCGAAGTTCGAGAGCAGCCTGAGCCCGGCCGAGCTCGACTTCTCCGGGTGGAACTGGACGCCGAAGACGTTGTCGCGCTCGACGGCGGCCACGAATCGCTCGCCGTACTGGGCCGTGCCGAGGACGTCGGCCTGGTCGGCGGGACGCGATGCGAGCGAGTGGACGAAGTAGAAGGGCTCGCCGTCGTCGATGCCCGCGGTGAGCGGCGATTCCTTCGCCCAGGACACGGGTGACCAGCCCATGTGCGGGACCTTGCGACCGCCCGCGTCGAGGTCGGTCACATCCCCGTCCAGGAGGCCGAGGCCGTCTGCACCCTCGAGCTCGGTAGACGAGCCGAAGATGAGCTGCATGCCCAGGCAGATGCCGAGCACTGGCGTGCCGGCGGCGGCGCGCTCGGCGATCAGCTCCTCGAAGCCACGCGAGCGAATCCGCGACATCGCCTCCGGAAAGGCACCGACCCCGGGAACGATCAGGCCCTCGGACTCGCCGGCCTCGGCCGGGTTCGCGACGCGAGCGGCGTCCGAGCCCACCCGCGCGAGCGCCTTCTCGACCGAGCGCAGGTTGCCCATCCCGTAGTCGAGGATCGCGATCATGTCAGGGTGCCCTTTGTAGAGGGGATTCCGGTCTCGTCCGGGTCGATCGAAACGGCCTCGCGAAGAGCTCGTGCGAAAGCCTTGAAGCAAGCTTCGATCATGTGATGCGCGTTCGAGCCATAGGCGACGCCGACGTGCAACGTCATCTTGGAAGCCGAGGCCACGGCTCGGAAAAACTCCTCGGCGAGCTCGGCGTCGAAGCCCGCGATCGCGACCGGCGGCAGCTCGGCCTCGAACACGCAAAGAGGGCGCCCTGAGATGTCAATCGCGCACGCGCCGAGCGACTCGTCCATCGGTACCCGCGTGTAGCCGTAGCGGCGAATCTGAGACCGGTCGCCTAGCGCCTCGTCGAGCGCCTGTCCGAGCGCGATGCCGACGTCCTCCACCGTGTGGTGGGCGCCGGTCTCGAGGTCGCCGTTCGCCTCCACCTTCAGGCCGAGGCGTCCATGGCGCCCGACGAGATCGAGCATGTGGTCGAGGAAGCCGACGCCGGTCTCAGCCGAGGTCTCCCCCCCATCCAGATCGAGCTCGAGGGAGACCTTGGTCTCGCTCGTCTCGCGTGTGATCTTCGCCGTGCGTGCCATGAATCGAGTCTAGGTGTGTGACGCTCTGATGCGTGCCGATTCGCCGTGCACGGGCAAGCCTTCGGCCCGGGCGAGCGCATCTGTCGCCCCGGAGAGCTTCTCGGCAGCTTCGGCCGGAACCTCGACTACCGACATTCGCCGCATGAAGGCGCCCACGCCGAGTGGCCCCATGAAGCGCGCGGCCCCGCCGGTCGGCAGCACGTGATTAGAGCCCGCGGTGTAATCGCCAAAGGCGGTCGCCCCCGCCTCGCCGACGAGGACGCAGCCCGCGATCCGGGCGGAGGCTCGTTCGTCGGCGCCATCGAAGCGAAGCTCGAGGTGCTCGGGCGCAAACGCGTCGCTGAGGCGAAGCGCGTGATCGAGCGAAGGCGTCTGGACCAGCATGAGGGGCGCGTCGGCGACGGACGGGCGGGCGGCGGCCAGGCTCTCGATCTCCGACGCCACACCCGCCAAGAGCGCGGAGTCATCGGAGACGACCACGACCGGGCTGTCCGGGCCGTGCTCGGCCTGCGCCAGCGTGTCGAACGCGATCTCATGAGGATCCGCCGACCTATCCGCGACGACGATCAGCTCCGATGGCCCGGCGAGACCGTCTATGCCGACCGTCCCGAATAGCTGGCGCTTTGCCTCGGTGACCCAGGGGTTGCCGGGCCCGGCAATGACGTCCACGCGAGGGATCCCGGCAGTTCCGAGCGCGAGTGCCGCGATCGCTTGGGCACCGCCCACCGTGTAAATCTCATCGATGCCCGCGACGTGGGCGGCTGCCAGCACCGCCGTTTGAAGCCGGCCGTCGGGCGCGGGCGGCGAGACGAGAGCCACGCGGCCCACTCCGGCAACACGCGCGGGGATCGCGCCCATGAGGACGGACGACGGGTAGGCCGCCCGGCCGCCGGGCGCATAGATACCCGCGCTCGCAACGGGGCGCTCGAGAACCGAAACGGTTTGGCCCTGTGGCAGGCTCACGTCGGTGGCTGCGCGGAGCTCGGCCTCGGCGACCTCGCGGATGTTGCCCGCGGCAAGGTCGAGCGCACCGGCGAGCTCCGGCTCGAGTGACGCATGGGCAGCCTCCGCCTCGCCACCGGCGACCTGAAGCGACCCGGACATTGTCTCCACGCCGTCCAGCTCGACGCTCAAGTCGAAAAGCGCCGCGTCTCCCTCCCGGCGGACCCGGTCGATGATCGCGGCAACCGTTGCGGTGAGATCGGCGGGCGGCTCAGTGCCGCGCCGGAGTTTCGCGGCAACGTCATCGGGCGAGTCCGTTCCATCCCAGGTGATGCGCTCGATTTTCACGCCGTCGCCCCCCGGAGGCGCTCTACCAATTCGTCGATCTCGCTCGCGCGCAGCTTGTGAGCGACGCGGTTGGCGATCAACCGGGCGGTCGAGGAGGCGATCTCCTCGTGAACGACCAAGCCGTTGTCGGCAAGGGTCCGCCCGGTGTCGACGAGGTCGACGATCGCGTCGGCCAGGCCCGAGACCGGGGCCAGCTCGACCGACCCCTTGACCTCGATCACCTCCGCGGCACGGCCCGTGTCTTCGAAGTAGCGCTCGGCGATCCGCGGGTACTTGGTGGCAATCCGAAGCGCCCCGAGGCGCCGCCCCTGCTCGGCGAGCCGGTCCTCTCCCTCTGGTCCGGCCAGGACCATCCGGCAGCCCCCGTAGCCGAGGTCGGTGATCTCGTAGAAGACCCGATCCGATTGCTCCATGAGGACGTCCTTGCCAGTGATGCCGACGTCGGCCGCTCCAGCCTCGACATACGTGGGCACATCGGACGGGCGCATCGTGACGAGGACGAGATCGCCCGCCTCGAAGATCAGCGAGCGCGAGGCGCCGCGAACCTGGGCGGTGTCCGCGCCAATGCGGTCGAGCGTGTCCAGCGTCTCCTCGAGGAGCGCGCCACGAGGCACGGCCAGGCGAAGCGGCCCCACAGAAAGCGCGGACGTCGGTCTCGCGACGCCGGTCATTTGCCGCTCGTTTCCTCGGCGATCCGCTCTTCCTCGGCCTGGGCGAGGTGGAGGCGCTCCAGGAACAGGGCGAAGCCGACGGCGGGCAGCGGGCGGCCGAAGCGCCCCATGAGCTCGTCGTAGCGCCCGCCGCCGCCCAGCACGTGGCCGAGCGCTGGGTCATAGACCTCGAGGATCGCGCCGGTGTAGTAGCCGAGGTCGCGCAAGAGGCCCAGGTCGAGGCTCAGGCGCTCGGCGATCCCCCGCTCGGCAGCGGCCTCATAGGTGCCCGAGAGGCGCTCGAGAGCTCGCGCCATCGCGTCGCCGCCGAGCTCGCGGGCCTCGTCGAGAACCTCGGCCCCGCCACGAAGCATCGGGACGCGAATCAGGAGCTTCTTCTCGGCGTCGGAGAGATCAAGGGCCCGCACTTCCATGTCGAGCCCGACGTGGTCATGCGACGCGAGCAGCGCGAGCAGCCGGGCGCGATCGTCGTCGCCCACGCCCAGCTCTTCGAGGAGCTGCCGGTAGAGCGCGGCGTCGCCCAGGCCGATCACGGCACGCCCGAGCCCGGCGGCGTCAAGCGCCGCGCTCAGGACCTCGAGGACCTCAACCGTGCCCCCAGGGGCAGGCGATCCGATCAGCTCAATCCCCGCCTGGAAGAACTCGCCGGCCTGACCGCGCTGGGGGCGGACCGCGCGGTAGGCACGAGCGTTATAGAAGAACCGGAAGGGCGGCTCGGCCGTTGCGAAGCGGTTAGCGACGAGCCGGGCGATCGGCGCCGTCAGGTCCGAGCGCATGGCCAGAAGCGAACCGCGCTCGTCGAAGAACCGGTATGCCGCAGGCGCGCCCGCTCCCGCGCGCGCGATCACATCGTCGTATTCGACGGTGGGGGTCGCAACCTCGCCGTAGCCGAAGTTCTCGAACACGCCGGCGAGCCGTGCCTGTAGCGCGCGAAGCTCGCGCATCTCGTCGGGCAAGACGTCCCGCGTCCCGGGTGGAATCGGATGGGTCATCGAATCGCCTCGGGCAGGAGGCTACGCAGGCACACGGTCGGCCGCGACGCGCTCGATTCGCGCGCCGAGTCCGCGCAGGCGTTCGTCGATCGATTCGTAACCGCGGTCGATCTGCGCGATGTTGCCGATCTCGGAGCGGCCCTCCGCCGCAAGTGCTGCGATGAGGATCGCCATGCCGGCGCGGATGTCGGGGCTTTCGACGCGCTCACCGTGAAGCCGGCTCGGACCGCTGACGATCGCCCTATGGGGATCGCAAAGCGTGATCCGAGCGCCCATTGCGACGAGCTTGTCCACGAAGAACAAGCGGTTTTCGAACATCTTCTCGAAGATGAGAACGGTACCGGCGGCCTGCGTTGCGAGGGCCAAGGCGATCGAGGTGAGGTCGGCAGGGAAAGCGGGCCAGGGGCCGTCCTCGATCTTCGGGATCGCGTCGCCCAGATCGTCTTGGACGCGAAGCTCCTGGCCGGGCGGCACGAGGAGATCCGGACCGTCAACCTCGCTGCGAAGGCCCACGCGCTCGAACGCTCGGCGGATCATGTGGAGGTCGTCGATGCCTGCATCGCGGATGCGTAGGTCTCCCCCGGTCGCCGCGGCAAGGGCCATGAAGCTCCCGACCTCGATGTGGTCTGGGCAGATCCTGTGTTCGGCGCCCGAGAGCTTGTCGCGACCCTGGACGGTCATCACGTTCGAGCCGATGCCGTCGATCTTCGCCCCCATCTTCACGAGGAGGCGCGCCAGGTCCTGGACGTGCGGTTCCGACGCAGCGTTCTGGATCGTCGTCGGCCCCGGCGTGAGCGCGGCGGCCATCAGGGCGTTCTCGGTACCCATAACCGAGGGCTCGTCCATGAAGACGGCGCAAGGCTTGAGACCGTCCGCGGGCGCGGTGATTTCGATCATCCGCGAGCCCTCAATTCGGGCTCCCATGTCGAGAAAGGCGTCGAGGTGGGGGTCGAGGCGGCGCCGGCCGATGAAGTCGCCTCCGGGCGGGGGCATGTGAGCCTCGCCAAACCGCGCGAGAAGCGGCCCGGCGAGCAGGAACGAGGCGCGGATCCGCGCCGAGAGCGCTTCGTCGGGCGAGACGTCGGTGACTCCGTCCGCCTTCAAGAGAAGTTCGTGGTCGGAGCCCCATTCGCATGAGACTCCGAGCCCCTCGAGGATCGCGATCTGAGCCTCGGTGTCGCGGATCCGGGGGACGTTCGAGAGCTGGATCTCCTCGTCCGTCAAAAGGCACGCGGCGAGGATTGGCAATGCGGCGTTTTTGTTGCCCGCAGCGGTGATCTCGCCGCACAAGGGCTGGCCGCCGTCGATGATGAACTTGTCCGCCATGGCCGGGGCTAGGGTACGGCAGATGCCAACCCGAGAGGAAGCCTGGGAACTCGTCTGCGAGTGGGTGTCCGCGGACTCCCTTCGCAAGCACCTCCTGGGTGTCGAGTCCGCGATGGTCGCCTACGCCGAGAAATGGGATGAGGACTCAGAAAAGTGGGCAGTGACCGGCCTCGTCCACGACCTCGATTACGAGCGCTATCCCGACCTCTCAGATACCGAGAACGGCCATCCTCGCACCGCCCTTCGCCTGCTTGCCGAGAAGGGCTGGCCGCAGGACATCATCGACGCTGTCGCGGGCCACGCCACGTTCCTCGAGGTTCCGCGTGAAACGCGGCTGGCGAAGACTCTCTTCGCCGTAGACGAGCTCTCGGGATTCATCGCCGCGTGCGCCCTCGTCCGGCCCACCGGCATCGAGGGGATGGCGCCCAAGTCCGTGAAGAAGAAGCTGAAGCAACCCTCGTTTGCCGCCGGCGTCAACCGCGACGAGGTGCGCGAGGGTGCCGAGGAGCTCGGCGTGGACTTCGACGAGCACGTTCAGTTCGTGATCGATGCGATGGCCGCTCGGGCAGACGAGCTGGGCCTCGCGGCTCGAGAGGGCTAGAAGATGAAGCGGCGCTGGAAGGTCCTGCTCGGTCTGGTCGTGGTCATCGCGGCGCTCCTCGCGGTGAACGCCATCACCACGTCGAGCCAGACCAAGGAGGCGGAGAGCACGGTCGATGAGGGCCGGATCCTCGAGCTTTCGTCGGGTGACGTGCAGATCACGGACTCCGGCGAGGCACCCGGCCAGACGATCGTCCTCATCCATCCCTACGCCGGTTCGCTTCATTGGTATGAGCGGCTCGAGCCGCTGCTCGAGGACGGGCACCGGGTGATCCGCATCGACCTCCTCGGGTTCGGAGGCTCGGAGAAGCCCGAGTCGGGCTACTCGATGCCCGAACAGGCTTCGACGGTCGCCGAAGCGCTCTCAGAGCTCGACGTCCAGGGAGCTCTGGTAGCCGGCAACTCGATGGGCGCCTCCGTCACCACGTCGCTCGCGGAGCAGGCGTCACAGCTCGTCGACCGTGCCGTCCTCATCGGGATGGCGCCCAACCGCGACGACTTCGGCGACGGCTTGCCCTTCCTCGCCGAGCTCAGCCGCACGCCAGTGATCGGCGAGGCGATGTGGCGCCTCGCGCCCGACTTCGCGATTCGGGACCAGATGTCGGAGGCGTTTGCGCCCGGCTTCGACCTGGAGTCGGGATTCGACGACCCGGATCAGGTTGTCGAGGACTACCGCGCAATGACCTACACGTCGAATGACGAGACGCCCGACGCGGTGGACGAGTTCGCCGACGAGCTGCCGCTCGACGAGCGCTTCAAGCGCACGCCGGTGCCGCTGATGGTGATCTTCGGCTCCGAAGAGCAGATCTTCGACCCGGAGCTTGCGATCGAGGGCTACGAGGACGTCCCGGGCGTTCGCACCGAGCTGATCGAGGGAGCGGGCCACGCCCCACAGGTGGAAAAGCCGGAAGAGGTGGCGGAGCTGCTCGAAAGCTTTGCCGTAGATCCAGTCGAGCCGAAACCCGCCAAGCCGGGGTCTGACCCCAAAAGCCGAAAGCAACCGAAAGACGGGAACCGTTGAGGAGGTCTGACCCCACGCGTGGCTCGGCTTCGCTAGCCGTCCGCTGCGAGGACCTCAGCCGCCGCTACGGCGAGGGCGACGCTGCGGTCCTGGCCGTCGACAGCGTCTCGCTCGACTTTCCGCACGGTCAGCTGACCTCGATCGTGGGACCGTCGGGCTCGGGCAAGTCGACCCTGATGCACGTCCTGGCGGGTCTCGACCGGCCGACCGAGGGCCGCGTCTGGGTGGATGGGACCCAGATCACGGGCCTCTCCGACTCAGATCTCACCGAGCTTCGCCGGGACAAGCTCGGTTTCATCTTCCAGTTCTTCAACCTGGTTCCCGTCCTCTCGGCCGAGGAGAACATCACCCTGCCGTTGCGAATCGCGGGGCGGGACACCAATCAAGTGAGGCTTGAGCACCTCCTCGAAACGGTTGGCATCGCGGATCGGCGAAAGCACCGGCCGGCCGAGCTCTCGGGCGGACAACAGCAGCGCGTCGCCATCGCGCGAGCGCTGATCTCGAAGCCGGCGGTCGTCTTTGCCGACGAACCGACGGGCAACCTCGACTCGAGCTCATCCGCTCAGGTGCTCGACCTGCTCAGACGCTCGGTCGATGAGCTTGGGCGCACCGTGGTGGTCGTTACCCACGATCCGCGCGTCGCTTCCTACGCAGACCGGGTGGTCCTGCTGGTCGACGGCAAAGTCGCTGAGGACACCCAGGTCACCGGCGAGGATCAGGTGCTCGAGCTGATGCGCTCCGTCTAGGGATCAGCCCATGCTCGGACTCGCGATACGCAACTTCGCGGCGCGGAAGTTCCGCGCGATCTCGACGGCATCGGCCGTCTTCTTCGGCGTCGCGATGGTGGCGGGAACGCTCCTCATTACCGAGTCGGTCAATCGATCCTTCGATGCCCTCTTCGGCGAGGTGAACGCCGAGATCGACGTGACGGTTCGGGACCGCGAGGTGGTCGAGGACCCATTCGGAGCCGGCCCGCAGCCGGGTTTTGACGCGGCGATTCTCAATCGGATCAAACGGGTCGACGGCGTCGCGGAGGCCGAGGGCGTCATCGGCGACATCAAGATCTCGATCCTTGGCGACGACGGGGAGCGCATCGGCCCGCCGTCCGGCGGACCGCCCCACATCGCGACCTCGGTTACTGAGAGCGACGCCTTTCAGTCGCTCACCGTCGTCGAGGGCGAGGAGCCGGACTCGCCTCAACAGGTCGCGATCGACGTGGACTCTGCCGATGCCGAGGATTTCGAGGTCGGCGAGACGATCACCGTGACCGGAGCGGCGGGCGCCAGCCAGTACGAGATCAGCGGGATCACCGAGTTCGGCTCTGGCGGAACGTCGCTCGGAGCCAGCCTGGCGCTGTTCACGCTCGAAGAGGCGCAGCGCCTGACCGGCAAGCCCGGTCGCTTCGACGAGATCGACATTGCGGCCGAGGAGGGGACGACGCCGGAGGTGCTCGCCGCGCGGGTCGAGGAGGCGGTTGGCTCCGAGTTCGAGGTGCGGACCGGCCGCGAGACTGCCGCAGAAGACGCGGGCGACATCACTGAGGGCTTCTCCTTTCTCACGGTGGCCCTCCTCGTCTTCGCCGGGATCTCGGTCTTGGTGGGCGGCTTTCTGATCTTCAACACCTTCTCGATCACGGTCGCCCAGCGCACGCGAGAGTTCGCCATGCTCAGGACGCTAGGCGCGTCGTCTCGCCAGGTCCTGGCCGCGGTCATGATCGAGGCCGCTCTGATCGGGCTGCTCGCTTCGCTTCTGGGGATCGCGGGCGGCTTCGGGTTCGTCGAGCTCGTGAAGGCGATGTTCCGCGCGAGCGGGTTCGAGCTGCCGGTAACGAGCCTCGAGCTTGATTTCGTTAGCGTGGCGGTCCCGATCGCGGTCGGGATGGTCTCGACGCTCCTTGCTGCGCTGATGCCGGCGATTCGAGCCACGCGAGTGGCACCGCTCGAAGCGCTTCGCGAGAGTGGAGGCGCGACCGAAGTTGCCGAGCGCACGTCCAGGCGCAGGGCGATCATCGCCGCTGTGCTCGCCGCGATTGGCGCCACCCTGATCGGGCTTGGCCTGCTCCTGGACCAAGCCACGGAGCCGGCGCTCGCGCAGATGGGCGGTGGGCTTGTCCTGCTCTTCATCGGGATCGCGATGTTGGGCGGTCGCTTCGTGCCTCCGATCGCAAGCGCTCTTGGCGCCCCCATTGAGCGCCTGCGCGGCGTGACGGGTCGGCTGGCGCGTGAGAACGCACAACGCCAGCCCTCGCGCACCGCCACGACCGCCGCCGCGCTCATGATCGGCGTTGCGCTCGTCGTGTTCGTGGGTGTCTTCTCGTCGTCGCTCAAGGCTTCGATCAACGATTCGATCGATCGCGTGTTCGGCGGCGATCTCGCCGTCCTCAACGTCGACGGCTTCTCGCCGATTCCCGCCGCCCTCAGCGATGAGCTGAGCGAGATCGAGGGGGTCGGCGTCGTCGCCCCCGCGGCGGCGCTCGCCGTACGCATCGAGGAGGCCTCGGACGAGGCATACCTGACCGGCCTTGAGCCCGACGCGGCCTCGCAGGTGTTCAGCTTCGATTGGCAGGAGGGCTCAGACGAAACGCTTAGCGGCCTCGCAGACGACGAGGCGATTGCCGAAGCCGGCTGGGCGGAGCGAAACGGGGTCGCGGTCGGCGACGAGCTCACGATCACCGGTCCCGCGGGCGATCAGCTACGGGTTACCGTCGCCGGCAGCGTGAACGACTCATCCGGCCTCGTGGTCGAGTCGCTCGCGATTCAGCGCGGCGTCGCGCAGGACGAACTCGGTGCGCGAGACGACGATACGGTCGTTTTGAACTACGCGGAGGGCACCGACACGGGGGCGACACGCGAGCGTGTCGAGGCATTCCTCGCCGATCGCTACCCGGACACCGAGGCACGCGACCAGGCGCAGATCAAGCAGGACCAGGCGGACCAGCTGAACCAGCTCGTCGCGTTGATCTACGTGCTCCTCGGCCTGTCGGTCATCGTCTCGATATTCGGCGTGGTCAACACGCTCGCGCTCACGATCCTCGAGCGGACCCGCGAGCTCGGCATGCTGCGGGCGATCGGCACCTCGCGAAGCCAGGTCCGCCGCATGGTCCGCTACGAGTCGGTGATCAACGCTCTCCTCGGCACTGTCGTCGGGACGGTGATCGGCCTGCTTCTCGCGGCCGCCGCGGTCACGGCGCTCGACGAGGACGGGCTGGTCCTCTCGATTCCTATCGCCTTGCCGTTCGTCGTCCTCATCGCCGCGATCGTCCTCGGGGTTCTTGCGGCGATCCGCCCCGCCCGCCGGGCCTCGAGGCTCGACGTGATCGAATCGCTTCAGTACGAGTAGGCGCCTGCCACTCTCTCTGAGTGGCAGAGGAACTGAACCTGGATGCGATCGAGGAACGGCTGCGAGACAAGCTTGCTGAAGCCGACGCCCAGATCGCTGAGCTGACCAAGCCACCGGAAGGCACCGGCGAGATCTCGTTTGGGAAACGGGTCGGCGAGGGCACCTCTCAGGCGATTGACAGGTTCACCGACATCGGCATCGCCCACGAGGTGCAAGGCATCAAGGAGCGAGTCGAGCGAGCGCTTGAGAAGATTGACGAGGGCACCTACGGGAAGTGCGACGGTTGCGGCGGCCCGATCGCATCGGGGCGGCTGAACGCAGCGCCCGAGAGCGCACTCTGCATCGAATGCGCGCGAAGCGCGCGTTAGGGAGCCCAGCGGCCGCCGGCTTTCGCCCACTCGACCATGTGATCGGCCGAGCAGAAGCCGTCCGGGATGCGGTGGGCGTCGCGGTGGCGGACGAGGAGCACATGCGCTTCGCCGAGCGCCTCTCCGCAGTGAGCGCATTCGGAGACGCTGTCGGTGCCCTCGGGCTCTGAGAGCTCGCCCGCTTCCCAGTGGGCTCCCTTGAGCCCCCAGGGGACGACGTGCTCGAGCCGGCAGAAGACGGCACTCCTCTCCCCCGCCGGCTCGAAGGCTCGATAGCCGTCGCCGGGCTCGACGGCGGCGCCGCACCAGGTGCAGGCTTCAGAAGGCATCTAACCCGTTGCCGAACGGCAACGGGAGAAGCAGGTGCCGTTCGGGATTTGGGATGGGGTAGCGTCGCGATTCATGGAGCCGCTCCAGATTGTTGCGCTCGACGGGGACGAGACCGGGCAGGAGCTCCTCGAGCAGTCGCTGCGAGTGCTCGACCCATCGGTCCTGCGTATCCCGATCGTGGTCGAGCGCTTCGACCTCTCGCTGGAGAAACGCCGGGAAACGAACAACGAGGTCGTGACCGAGGCCGCGAAGCGCATGGCGGAGACGGGCCTGGGCTTGAAAGCGGCGACGATCACGCCCGAGGGCGCCGACGATGTCGGCAGTCCCAACCGCATCCTGCGCGAGGCGATCGGCGGGAAGGTCATCGTCCGGACCGGCCGGCGCATTCCCGGCGTGACGCCGGTCGCAGGGGTGCATCACCCCATCTCGGTCTGCCGGATGGCGGTCGGGGATGCCTACGGCGCCGAGCAGTGGCGCGAGGGCACGGGGCCGGAAGAGGTCGCGCTTCGCACCGAGCGGATCGTCCGAGGTGACTGCACGGCGGTCGCTGAGTTCGCCTTCCGCGAGGCGGACCGGATCGGCGGTCGCGTTTACGGCGGCCCCAAGTGGACGGTGAGCCCGGTCTACGAGGGGATGCTGAAGGAGGAGATGGACGCTGCGGCTAAGCGCCACCCCGACATCGACTACCAGCCGGTCCTGATCGACGCGACGCTCGCAGGCCTCGTCTCGGGCGCCGCCACCGAGCCGCTCGTCATCCCCTGCCTCAACCGCGACGGCGACCTGCTCGCAGACCTCGTGCTGCCGCTCTTCGGCTCGATCGCGGGCGCCGAGTCCGTGCTCCTCGCGCTCGACGCGGATCTGAAGCCTTCGGCGGTGATGGCGGAAGCGCCGCACGGCACCGCACCCGCCCTGTTCGGCAAGGACATCGCCAACCCAATGGCGATGATCCTCGCGGTCGCCGCGCTGCTTCATCACGGCGGCGCCGGCCAGGCATCTCGGGCGATCTACGAGGGCGTTTTCGAAACGGTCGCTGCGGGCACTCGCACGCCCGATTTGAGTGGCCACGCGGGCATGACCGAGTTCACGGACGCCGTGATCGCTGCTGTGCAGCGAAAGCTCGACGTGTGGTCCAGCCTCGGATCAGCATAGGATCACGCGCGGGATGGAAGCTGGTCAGCTGACGGGCGCGCCTCGTACGGGCCTAGGAGGAGTTCGCCACTGGGCGAATGAGAACCCGGCGTGGGTCGCGCTGGGAATCATGGTCCTCGTCGCGATCCTCCTGATCATCGGCGACGGGCTCGAAGCGTGGGGTCAGGCGACCGTCAACGGCGTCGTCGCGGGTTCCTACCTCGCGCTCGGCGCGATCGGCCTCACGCTGGTCTACGGAATCCTCAAGCTCGTCAACTTCGCCCACGGCGACATGCTGACCTTCGGCGCGTACATCGCGTTCACCTTCGACGTGACGCTCGACACGCCGCTCGCCTTGGCGATCCTGGCCGGTGTGCTCGCCACGGCGGCTTTTGGCATTGCAACCGAGCTCATCATGTGGCGCCCCATGCGAAAGAAGAAGGCGGGGATGCTCCAGCTGCTTTTGATGGCGCTCGGGCTGGCATTCGTGCTCCGCAACATGATTCAGTTCATCTGGGGGACCCGGCCCCGTCAGCTTGATTCGGACCGCACCTCGACCGTCGGCTGGTTCGAGGACCTGACCGGGCTTACGATCGGCACCACCGAGATGTACGTGGTCGTCATCTCGTTCGTCGTCCTGTTCGCGGTCGCAGCGATGCTCAGGGCCACGTCGGCAGGGCGGCAGATGCGCGCGCTCGCCGACAACTTCGACCTGGCCGAGACGACCGGTATCGACACGGGGCGCGTCGTCCTGCTCACCTGGCTTCTGTCCGGGGCACTGGCGGGCCTCGCGGGCATCCTTCTGGTGGCCGCGGGCGGCGGACTCTCGCCAAACGCCGGCTTTTTCATCCTGCTGCCGCTGTTTGCCGCGGTCGTGCTAGGCGGGATCGGCAATGCGTATGGTGCCCTCGCGGGCGCTCTGGTAATCGGCCTTGTCCAGGAGTGGTCCACGCTCGTGTTCGCGCCTGAGTGGAAGGTCGCGGTGAGCTTCACCGTCTTGATCGTGGTCCTGTTGGTCCGGCCTGAGGGCATCTTCGGCAAGGAGCGATCGCTGTGATCGAGAGCCTGCCCCTTGCGATCTCGCTCGACTTCCTGTCGGCATGGGACTTTTGGATCGGCGTCGGCATCCTGGCCGGGATCTACGGGATCTTCACGCTCGGACTGCAGCTGAACGTCGGCTTCACGGGCGTTCTCAACTTCGGCCAAGCCGGCTTCATGGCGATCGGCGCGTACTCGTCGATCATTCTCACCGTTGATGTCGGGCTGCCGTTCTTCTTGACCCTGCCCATCTCCGCGGCGATCACGATCCTGGCCGCGCTCATCATCGGCATGTCTTCCCTGCGGCTGCGCGCCGACTACTTCTCCATTGCCACGATTGCCTTCTCGGAGATCATCCGCGACGTCATTCAGAACTCGCGCGGCTTGACCGGGGGAAATCAGGGCACGATCGACCTTGAACTTGCGAACGATCACGGCTTCTACACGGACACGTGGTACGAGATCTCCGACTGGATCCAGGCGAACATCCTCGACACGATCGGGCTTTCGGACACGCAGTTCTCTGACATGCCTCTTCTCATCGTCGTCTGGCTGACGCTGGCCCTGCTTGCGTTCGGTCTCGCCCGCTTGATCCGCTCGCCTTGGGGCCGGGTCTTGAGAGCGGTTCGCGAGGATGAGGATGCCGCTCGTGCCCTGGGCAAGAACGCGTTCTCCTACAAGCTCCAATCGCTCTCGATTGCTGCGGTTCTCGGCGCGGTTTCGGGATGGTTCCTAGCGATCAACCTCGAATCGGTTTCCCAGGAGTCGTTCGAGCCGCTCTACACCTTCCTCGGCTTCGCGATCCTTGTGCTGGGCGGCCTGGCCAGCTTCGGCGGCGTTTTGCTGGGATCGATCATCTTGTGGACGCTCCTCGAGGGCATGCGCTTCGCCGATCTGCCGTTCTCCGACGACAAGGACGCCGCACTGCGCTTCGTCATGGTCGGCTTGATCCTGATCCTGTTGATGGCATTTCGCCCGCAGGGAGTGGCAGGGAAGAAGGAGGAGATGGTGCTCGGTGACTGACGCCGCGGCCGGTCTTGAGGCGCACTCCCATCAAAAGCAGCAGGCGCTCGTGATCCGCGACGTCTACAAGAGCTTTGGCGGCATCCATGCGGTGAACGGCGCGACCTTCTCCGTGCGCGACGGCTCGATCACGGCCCTGATCGGCCCGAATGGCGCAGGCAAGACGACCCTCTTCAACCTCGTCACCGGCTTTTACAAGCCGGACGCCGGCGCGATCACGTATGCGGAGCGCTCCATCTTCCGGAAGGCGCCCTACACGATCGCCCGCCGCGGCATGGTCCGCACCTTCCAAATCACCAAGGCGCTCGCCGCGATGCCGGTGATCGACAACATGCTCCTCGCCACCTCGAGTCACCCGGGCGAGCACCTCTCCACCCTCTTCGGCCGTCCGATCGCTTCCAGGGCGCGTGAGAAAGACGCGGTCGAACGTGCGCACAGCCTGCTTGAGACGTTCAACTTGCACACGAAGATGGACGACTACGCCGGCACGCTCTCGGGCGGCCAGCGAAAGCTCCTGGAGCTTGCCCGCGCGCTGATGACAGAGCCGCGGATGGTCCTTCTGGACGAGCCGATGGCGGGCATCAACCCGTCGCTGGGCCGCCGACTCCTGGAACACATGGAGCGGCTTCGTACCGAAGAGGGCGTGACCTTTCTCTTTGTCGAGCACGACATGGACGTGGTCATGAACCACTCGGACGAGGTCGTGGTTATGGCGCTCGGCAAGGTGATTGCTCAGGGGCCTCCCGACAAGGTGCGCTCCGACCAGAAGGTGATCGACGCCTACCTCGGCATGGGCGAGGCACAGGCGGAAGAGCTCGAGAAGGCACAGGAGCTTCGCGATGAGTGAGGCGTCCGCGAGCCAGGCAGGGACGTCGCAGGGGGCACCCGTCCTGCAGGTTTCGCGCGTCGTCGCCGGCTACACGCCCGAGGTGGACATTCTGAACGGCGTCGACCTCGAGGTCCATGACGGCGAGATCGTCACGATCGTCGGGCCGAACGGCGCCGGCAAGTCGACTCTCATGAAGGCGGTCTTCGGCCTTGTCGCGCCGCGCGAAGGCTCGATCACCCTCCACGACAAGGAGATCACGGGCCTCGCACCGCACTCGGTCACGCGAGCGGGTGTCTCCTACGTCCCGCAACTCGACAATGTCTTCCCCAGTTTGACCGTCCAGGAAAACCTGGAGCTTGGAGCGATCGCGGGCGGCGAGGGCTCGGTCGAGGAGCGTATGGATCGCATGTTCGGGCTCTTCCCGCGTCTCGAGGAACGCCGCCGGCAGGCTGCCGGCACGATGTCCGGAGGCGAGCGCCAAATGGTCGCGATGGGCCGTGCGCTAATGCCCGGGCCCGACATCCTGCTCTTGGACGAGCCGTCCGCCGGCCTCGCGCCCGCGTTCGTAGACGCCGTCTTCGAGAAGGTGCTCGAGGTGAACGCCGCGGGCGTGACCATCCTGATGGTCGAGCAGAACGCGCGCCGCGCGCTCTCGCTCAGCCATCGCGGCTACGTCCTCGACCTCGGCCAGAACAAGTTCACCGGCCCAGGTCCCGAACTGGTCGCCGATCCGAAGGTCGCGGACCTCTATCTCGGCGGTGGCGCCGGCCGCGTTGACGCTGAGGAGCCGCCCCACACACCCGATCCTTCGCAGGTCTAGCGCGCCCTTAAAAAGAGAAACGGCGCGGTGCCAGAAGACACCGCGCCGTCCCTTACGAGACTGAAGTCGTGACTACTCGCCCGACTCCTGCTCGACCTGGCCGGTCACCGAGAACGCACCCTTGTCGTCGTACTCGTACGTGTCGTACGTACCGAGAATGGGTTCGCCATTGTCGTCGAGGTCGAGGTTGCCCGAGACACCCTCGAAGTCGATGTCCTCACCGGCCTGGAGGGCCGTGATGGCGTCGGCCATCGTGGTGTAGTCGTACTTCTCACCCGGGGCCGAACCAACCGCCTGGATCTGCTCGGCGATGTCCGCGCCCTCGTTCGAGCCAGCAGCGACCGCCGCAAGCGCGCAAAGCGTCACAGCGTCGAAGTTCTGGGAGTCGAACGAGTTCCGCTTTACGTCAGCGGGTTCCGTGTCGGAGAACAGCGTGTCGAACTCTTCGCCGATGTCGCTCTCGGGCGTCGCCGGGCGGGTGCCTTTGGCGCCGTAGAGGGAATCAGCCGCGATTGAGTCCGGGATGCCGTCCTCGAACGCGAGGCCGTCAGCCGTGAACATGGTCGTGGCATCGAAATCGCCGGTCCGCGCGAGCGCGGCGCCCATCTCGTTGTAGGGCTCCTCGAAATCGATGATGATGTACGCGTCTGGGCTGTCGGCAACGATCAGCTCAGCCTCGGAGTTATACGAGGAGAGCTCTACGTCGTAGAGCACGGGAGAGTCGGACGTAACGGAGCCGCCCTTCTCTTCCCATGCCGCCGTGAACTCGGTGGCGATGCCTTCACCGTAGGCGTCGTTACGAGCCGCAACGGAGACGACGGCGTCGGTGCCAGCTTCCTCCTCCATTGCGTCGGCGAGGACCTGACCCTGGAGCGCGTCGGACGGGGCCGTGCGGAACACGTAACCGTCGTCGGGGAGCTCCGTGATCGCCGGGCTGGTCGCGGACGGCGAGATCAGCGGGATCTGCTCGCGGGCGGCCACCGAGCGGCCTACCGGAACGACCTCATCGGACGACCAGGGACCGGCCAGGCAGGTGGAACCACCCGAGATGAGCTTGTTCGCCGCGGACTGCGCAGCGGCCGGCTCGGTCTGAGAGTCCTCTGAATTCGCCTCGATCGTGATGTCGGCGCCGGCTTCCTCAAGCGCGGCGCTGATCTGCTCAGCCGCGATGTTGGCCGCCTTCTCGCCTGCAGGTCCGAACGCGCTGAGGCCTCCGGTCTGCGGGACCAGCACTCCGACGTTCAGGTCAAACGACGCGTCCGATACGTCCTCGCCCGTTCCACCGCTGCTGCCTTCGTCATCTTCGTCGCCGCACGCGGCGATTCCGAGAGAGAGCGCACCAACAGCAAGGGCGGTCGAAACCAACCTAAGCCTATGCATTAATTCTCCTTGGGTAATGAGACACACGGGTTCCTCTTCCCCGTGGGCACACTTCTATCAGAGGTGGCAGGAGTAGTGCGGAATTGCGGCGATTTCGGGGCGTCCGCTGCTTACGTCGCCTGGCCCGGCGGCTCGGGCGCGGGCACTGCGACGCGGCGCCATTCGACGATCGCGCCGTCCTCGATGACGAAGCTCGTCTGGGCCGTGGCGCCGTCGCCGGGGCAAACCTCGACGCCTGGGCGGGTCGTCAAGCGGAAGGTGGCGGTGATGAACTGCCCTTCGGACTGGGTGGACTCGAGCTCGGCGCCGCAGGGGAGCGATTTGTTGAAGAGGCGAGCGTCGTCGGTGGTCTCGATCTTGACGGTGACGCCGTTCTCGGCGACGCTCGGGAGGGCGAAGTAGCCGGCGGCCGCATCGATGTCGCTCCCCGTCAGCGCCTCCGACCAGCCGCGGATCACCTCGACGTCGGCGGCGGGGCCCTCGGTGGTTCCTTCCAGCGTGATCGGGCTCTCGTCACCGCCTCCGCAGGCTGAGAGCGCTAAAACGGCGGCAATAAAGGGCATGGATACGAGGCGTCGCGGCACAAGGTGAGTATCGCGAAGCGCTGCCATTTGGTTCACCGGAGGGATGTACGTCCTATAGGCGTCGAAGTCTCCGCGGAACCCGGTTTCGCAATCGACGGAAGACTTGAGCCGCCTATATCGGCCTAACCCCACCGTCGATTCGGAACAGGCGCGGACGCCATCAAGAGGCTTCGCTCTCTCCCCTTATTGCCTGCCGTTGTTCGTGAACCGAGCGCGTCCCGCGCCCCTTGACACATGTGCGAACATGTGTTCGTATGGTCGCTTGTGCCCTCATTCCCCGCTTCGCGCTGCGCGCTGCGCTCGCCGGACGGAGGGAGATGATGGCACGGCCGGTCGCGATCGCTCCCGAGCCTGGAGGCGTGCAGGTGATCGGCGACGTCTCGGGGGCCGCGGAGGCGTTCGGGGTTGCAGCGGGCATGCGTTTGGGTGAGGCGCTGGGGCGCTGCCCCTCGCTGGCGTTGATTCCCGCCGATCCGCAGCGCGCAGAGGAGGCTTGGGCGGAGTCGCTTACGACGCTCGAGGGGATCGGGGCGGCGGTCGAGTCGCCGCGGCCGGGCGAGGCGTTCTTCGACCTCGGCGTTCTGCGGGCTCTTTGGGGACGGCCCGAGCGGGCACTCGAGCGGGCGCGGCGTGTGCTCGGCCAGGGCGTCCGCCTGGGCGCGGGACCCACGCGGCTCTGCGCACTCGCTGCGGCGCTTCGCTCGCGTCCGCGCCGCCCTGTGACGGCGGCGATGGTGTCCGAGAGACAGGCGCGCAGGTTCCTGGCGGGCCTTGAAATCGGCGTCCTCCGCGACCGGATGGGCGATGAGTGGACCGGCGTCAACCTGGTGGACACGCTTGAACGCCTTGGCGTCTTCACGCTCGGCGAGTTGGCGGAGCTTCCCCCAGACGCCGTGGCCGACCGCTTCGGCGAGCCGGGGTTGCGGGCGCTCGGGATGGCGCGTGGTGCCGAGGCGCCGCTTCGCCCTCGCCAGCCGCGAGCCGAGCTTCGCGAGGAGATCGAGCTTCACGACGCCGCCACGGCCGGGCAGCTCGACCGCGCGCTCGAGCTCCTGGTCGACCGGCTCCTCGCCAACCCGCTTCGCCGCGGGCGGAGCTTCAGGCGTTTGCGGATCGAGGCGCGCCTTGCGGGGGGAGGCGGCTGGCGGATCGAGGCGCCCACCCGCCAGGCGACGGCCGAGCGCGGGCGCCTGCTCTTGGTCCTTGGGCCGAAGCTCGGCGCGCTGCCCGCCCCGGCGACGCGGCTGGCGCTCAGGGCGCTCGAGCTGGGGGAAGCGCAGCTCTCTCAGCCCACGCTCTACGCCGACGCCGCCGAGGAGCGGCGCGAGCGAGTGTCCGAGGCGGTGCGCCACGCGCGTGCCGCGGCGGGGCGCGGCGCCGTCCTGCGCGTGCTGGAAGTGGACCCGGGCGCCGACGTGCCCGAGCGCTGGGCGACGCTCACGCCGTTCCCAGAGGACGGCTATTCACCGGCCTTCCCCTCCGGGGGGCCGGCCTAATGACGGTCCTCCTCTATGAGCCGAAGCCCGTCCGGGTGCGTGCTGACGAGCATGGGCGGCCGGCTGGAGTTGAGGGCGTGGACGTCGAGACGGTGCGGGAGGAGTGGCTTGTCGAGGACCGCTGGTGGACGCCGGAACCGATCCGCCGCCACTACTTCGAGGTGGCGCTCGCGGACGGACGCTGCGAGGTCGTCTTTCGTGACCGCGCAGGCTGGTTTCGCCAGCGCGCCTGATGCCGTACGTAGAGCTTCACTGCCACTCGGGCTTCTCGTTTCTCGACGGTGCGTCCTCGCCCCACGAATTGGCCGCCGCGGCCGCGGCTCAGGGGCACGAGGCGCTCGCCATCACCGACCACGACGGCGTCTGGGGCGCGATGGAGTTCGCCTCCGCCTGCGAGCCCCTGGGCGTGCGCCCGATCGTGGGCGCGGAGGTATCCGTGGTGTCAGGCACCTCACACGACGCTCACACTCGCCCGTTCCACCTCACCCTCCTCGTCGAGTCCGCGGCGGGGTGGCGAAACCTCTGCCTCCTCCTCACCGAAGCGCACGCTCACACCCGTCCCGACGGTCCGGCGCGGCGGGACGCCCTCCCCCCCGTGCTGCCGTTGTCGTCTCTCGAAGAGCGCGCCGAGGGGCTCGTCTGCCTTTCGGGTTGCGCTCGCGACGGCGCGCTCGCGGGAGTCTTCGAGCGCGCGGAAGGTCTGCCCGCAGGTGCCGATTCAGCGGGGGCCGTTGCGCTGGGCGAGCGCCTGGTTCGCGCCTTTGGACGGGACGGCTTCCGGGTCGAGCTCCAGCGCCCGCTCTGGCGCCGCGACCTGGCGCGCAACCGCTGGCTTTTGGGTCTCGCGGAGCGCCTTGGAGTGCCGTGCGTGGCGACGGGAAACGTCCATGCGCATGACCCGTCGCGGGCGGCGCTCCAAGACGCGCTGGTGGCGATCCGCCTTGGCGCCTCGCTTGACGAGACGGGAGCGCTTCGCCGCGGCAACTCTCGAGCGGTGCTGAGGTCGCCGGCCGAGATGGCGCGCCGCTTCGCCGAGCATCCCGGCGCAGTGGACGAGTCGGAACGGCTGGCAGAGCGGCTCCGATTCAACCTCATCTCCGACCACGGCTACCGCTACCCGGGCGCCGAGGACGAATCGGCCGACCGCGAGCTGGCAGAGCTCTGCGAGGCGCGGTTCGAAGGGCGCTACGCCGGCACGCCCGAGCGGCGCGAGGCGAAGCGGCGCCTCGAGGAGGAGCTCAGGGTGATCCGAAAGCTTCGGCTGTCGGGCTTCTTCAGGCTCCACGCGGATCTGCTCGAGCTGGCGCGAGAGGTCGCGCGCGAGGTGCGCGGCCCGGATTCGGCGCGAGGCGTCTTGCCGCCGGGGCGCGGGCGAGGCTCAAGCGTGAGTTCGGTCGTCTGCTACCTCACCGGCCTCTCGCACGTCGATCCGGTCAGGGCGGGCCTCTTCCTCGGGCGCTTCTTGAACGAGGAGCTCACCGACGTCCCCGACATCGACCTCGACTTTCCGCGGGACGTGCGCGAGAAGCTGATCCCGCGCATCCACGAGCGCTACGGGCCGGAGCGCTCCGCTCTCGTTTGCGCCTTTCCGACCTTCCGCGTGAAAGGGTCGATCCGCGAGCTGGGGAAGGCGCTGGGGTTGCCGCCGACCGAGATCGAGCGGGTGGCGCGCGCGGTGGACGGCTGGGCGGGCGAGAACTTCGAGTCGGACGTCGAGGTGGCGGTTGGGGGGAAGCGGGCCGAGACGACGCGCTGGAAGGCGCTGGTCCGCCTGGTGCGCGAGGCGTGGGGGCTCCCGCGCCACGCATCGCAGCACTCGGGCGGGATGGTGCTGGCGACGCGCCCTCTGAACGAGCTCTGCCCGATCGTGCCGGCGGCGATGGAGGGACGCCAGATCGTCCAGTGGGACAAGGACTCGTGCGCGGATGCAGGCTTTTTGAAGATCGACTTGCTCGGCCTGGGGATGCTCTCGGCAGTCGAGCGCTGCGTCGACGAGGTGGCGCGCACGCGCTCTGAAAGGCTCGATCTCTCGCGCGTTCGCCTGGACGACCCCGAGGTGTATGAGGCGATCCGCAACGCCGAGACGACGGGCGTCTTTCAGATCGAGTCGAGGGCGCAGATGCAGATGCTTCCCCGCAGCCTGCCGGAGAGCCTCGACGATCTGACCGTGCAGGTGGCGCTCGTCCGGCCGGGGCCGATTCAGGGCGGCGCCGTCCATCCGTATCTCGACCGCAAGGCGCGCCTTCGCGAGGATCCGGATTACGCCATCCCCTACGAACACCCTTCGCTCGAGCCGATACTCGCGGACACGCTGGGGGCGATCGTCTTCCAGGATCAGGTGATCCAGGTGGCGATGGCGCTTGCGGGCTTCAGCGCGGGCGAGGCGGAAGGGCTTCGGAGGGCGATGAGCAGGAAGCGCTCGGACGAGGCGATGGCCGCTTACGCGGTGCGCTTCGTCGAGGGCGCGATGAGCGAGGGCGTCGAGCGCGAGGTTGCCGAGCGGGTCTTCGAGCAGGTGCGTGGCTTCTCTGGCTTCGGCTTTCCGAAGTCGCACGCCGCGGCGTTCGGCCTCCTCGCCTACCAATCGACGTGGCTTCGGGTGCACCGCGGGCCCGAGTTTCTCTGCGCGCTCTTAAACGAGCAGCCGATGGGCTTCTATCCGCCTGACGCGCTGGTGCACGAGGCGCAGCGGCGCGGGATCGCGCTCCGACAGCCCGACGTCAACCGGAGCGAGGTGGACTGCGTGGTCGAGCGGGCCAACGGGTCGGGCGAGCCGGCGCGAGACGACGGCGAGCTCGTGGTGCAGATCGGCCTCGGCTACGTGAGCGGCCTGCGCGAGGCGGATGCTCAGGCCGTGGTGAACGAGCGAAAGCGCTCGGGGCGCTACGGGAGCTTGGCCGAGCTGGCGTCGCGGGCGGGGATTCGCGACGACGCGCTGTCGCGCCTTGCGTGGGCGGGCGCGTGCGAGTCGATCGAGCCGGATTCCGAGGGAGCGAAACGCGAGGCGCGGCGGATCGCGCTCTGGCGCCTCGGCATAGCGCAGGGGTCGGGGCCGAACGGCCAGCTTTCGCTTCCGCTTTCCCTGCCCGAAGCTCCCAAGCTCAGGGAGCTCGACGAATGGGAAGTGGCAGTGGCGGACTACGCCTCGACTGGGATGACGCTCGGCACGCATCCCATGGCGCTCATCCGCGACGAGCTCGAAGACGTCGCACATAACGCCGACCTGGCCGTCCTGCCGGACCGGCGAGACCTGGAGATCGCGGGGGTCGT
>OY970239.1:0-1185000 GCA_963715405.1 uncultured bacterium | reverse complement strand
TATGGCCGAGGTGGATGTCGGGAGAGGTCGGATCCATGCCGAACTTAACCCGAAGCGGCCGGTCGCCGGAGAGCTGCTCAGCCAGGCGCCCTTCAGGCAGGGCGTCGACCGCTCCCGCGAGCACTCGCGCAAGCCCTTCTCCCCCGTCGGACACCCCTTCGCGCATGGCTCGCAATGCTACTTTCGATGCCCGATGGGCTTTAACGACAAGCGGAGGGAGCGTGCCCAAGCACGCCTCGAGCGCCGCGCCACCCGGGGGCCTAACGCCGCACAGCGCGCCGCGAACCGCATGCGCGAGCGCACCGGCGGCGGCGCCCCCGCCCGGCTGAACGGCGGCGGCAGCCAAAGCAACGGCAGCGGCGCGCCCGAAAGCAACGGTGGCGGCGACGCTGAGAGCCGCCTGAGCGTCCTGCCCGGCGGCGGTGGAGACGGCGACGGCGCGAACGGGGACAACGAGGGACGCGCCAAGCCTCGTCTCAAGAAGCTTCGCGCCGCTCTTGTCTTCATGGGCCTCGGCCTGCTTGCGCTCGTCTCCTGGGTCTTCGGGATCATGATGGCTGTCGCTCAGGACCTTCCGGCGCTCGAGAATCGCGCGCAGTTCGAGGCGGCCGAGAACTCGGTCATCCTCGACCGGAACGGCAGGACACTCGCGACCCTCACCAACAACGAGGGCCGCATCCTCGTGGCCTCCGACGAGATCGCGCCGGTTATGAAAGAAGCGGTCGTCGCGATCGAGGACAAGCGCTTTTACGAGCACCGGGGCGTCGACTACCAGGGCATCGCCCGGGCGCTCTACCAGGACGTCCTCGCCGGCTCGGCGCAGCAGGGCGCCTCAACCATCACCCAGCAGTTCGTAAAGAACGCGCTCGAGGCCCAGAGCAGCCGGACCGTCCTCCAAAAGCTCCGCGAGGCCGCCCTCGCCTATCAGCTCGAGCGCAACTGGTCTAAGGACAAGATCATCACCGAGTACCTCAACGCCATCTACTTCGGCGAGGGGGCCTACGGAATCGAGGCCGCCGCGAAGACCTACTTCGGCACGGTCCACGAGGGCTGCGGCGAGGAAGGACAGCCCACCTGCGCGTCCTCCCTACTCCCCTACGAGGCCGCGATGCTCGCCGGGATCATCGCCTCACCCACGGCCTATTCCCCTCGCGACCAGCCAGAAGCTGCGCTCGAGAGGCGAAACCTCGTTCTCTTCAACATGGCCGAGCAGGGCTACATCACCGAGGACGAGTACACCGACTACTCGGCGCGCGCCCTTCCTCGTGCCTCGGCGATCATCCCCCCGACAGACGACTCGGCCGCCCCCTACTTCACGTCCTGGCTTCGCCAGCAGCTCGTCGACCGCTACGGCGCCGGCCAGGCGTTCGGCGGCGGCCTCGTCGTCGAGTCAACGCTCGACCTCGAGTATCAGCAGCAGGTCGAGGATCTCGTCTCGGCACGCGTCGACGGCGTCGGGCTTGGACTCGTCCGTCGTCGTCCTCGACAACGAGACCGCCGGCGTCATCGCCATGGTCGGCGGCTCTGACTACGCTCGCGAGCCCTTCAACCTCGCGACGAACGGCCTTCGCCAGTCGGGCTCCTCGTTCAAGCCCTTCACCCTCGTTGCCGCGCTGGAGGAAGAGCACTCGACGAGCGAGGTCTTCAACTCCGCTCAAGTGAACATTCCCTTCAAGGTGAAGGTTCCCCAGAAGGACGGCTCGACCAAGAATCTCCCTGACGTCTTCCGGGTAAACAACTACGCCGACACCTACCGCGGACCCATCTCGCTCGCGACCGGCACGACCTTCTCCGACAACTCGGTCTACTCGCAGCTCGGTACGCAGGTCGGTCTGGCCGACATCGCCGACACCGCCGGCGACATGGGAATCAAGACCAGCCTGGCGGATGCGGAGGGGCTCGAGTACTCGCTCGAAGGGTCTGATTTCCAGCCCTACCCGCCCTCGATGATCCTCGGCAGCCAGGTCGTGACACCGCTCGAGATGGCGCACGCCTACACGACGATCGAGGAGGACGGTGATCGCGTCACCGGCACGATGGCGGCGTCGAAGAACGGCCCGGTTGCGATCGAGGGCGTCTACGACGCCGATCCGAAGGAGGGCGGCGAGCCCGTCGAGGACAAGGACGGCGTCTCAGGCGAGAATGAGTCCGTCCGCGACCAGGTCATCTCGCCCGAGACCGCGAACACCGCCGCTACGACCCTCGCCACCGTGATCACCTCGGGAACCGGCAAGCGCGCCGCGACGGGCGAGCCCACCTGGGGCAAGACCGGCACGACCGACGACAACGGCGACGCATGGTTCTGCGGCGCGACGCCTGACATCACAGCCTGCGTCTGGGTCGGCCATGCCGATTCGCGCGAGCCGATGCTGACCGAGTACGGCGGCGCTCCCGTCGACGGCGGCACGATCCCCGCTCTCCTCTTCGCCGACCTTGTGAACGCGTATCTCAGCGTGAACCCGGAGCCTGTGGACGAAACGACCGTGACCGAAGACACCACAGTCGTGCCTGAGGCGCCAGTGGTGCCCGTCGCGCCGGAAGAGGAACCGGCGCTGCCCGAGGAAGAGGTCGTCCCTGCCGAGCCCGAGGTCGCGCCCGAGACGCCTTCCGACCAAGGCGCTATCTCCGAGTAGCGCTCAGCCGCTGCGCGGGACGGGGCGCGAGAGGTAGCGGCTGCTCGCGGCGCAGAAGCGCCACTCAAGCTCGGTCGCCCGTGTGATCCCGATGCGCGGCGCGACTCCGACCACATCGCCTTTCCAGCCGGCCGCGGGCGCACGCAGCTCGAATGGCGCCTCGAAAAGAGGAGCCCGGTTGAGCTCGAGGCCGAATCCAAGCGCCTGCGTCAGCTTGCCCGGCCCGGAGCAGAGGAGCGCCTCGGGCTCAAGCCCGCGGCGCTCGCGCATCACATCGATTCCCCACCGTGGCTCGAGAGCGCGGATCAGAACCGCGGCCGCCTCCCCCTCCGGCTCGGCCACCGCGTTCAGCAAGCTGTGGATTCCGTACGAGAGGTACACGTACGCGTGGCCCGGCGGGCCGTAGAGCGGCGCGGTCCGGTCGGTGAGGCCCACGTATGCGTGGCAGGCCGGCTCGGAGACGTGGTAGGCCTCGGTCTCGGTGATGATGCCGCCCACGCCGCCGACCGTGAGGCTGCAGCCGACGAGGTCACGCGCCACTTCGACCACAGGCCGCTCGTAGAAGGCGACCGGGAGCTCCTCGCCGCCTTTCCCACTGGTCGACGTTACGTGCCCATGGCGCCCGTAATGTCGACCACTCCGCGAGGCGGAGGCGTTCACACGCGCGTGAGGTCCGCGAGCACTTCGCGCGCCGCCGCGATCTGCTCGGCGACGCGGGCCGACGCAGTGCCGCCGGCCGAGACCTTCGACTCGAGCCACGCATCGCCCCGGAGCACCTCGTAGTACTCGTCGTCGAGGAGCTCGGACTGAGCCTGGATCTCCTCGAGCGTCAGCTCAGACAGCGAACGGCCGCTCTCGATGGCGGTTCGCACGAGCCCGCCGATCACGCCGTGCGCCTCGCGGAACGGCATGCCGCGGCGCACGAGGAGGTCCGCCACATCGGTCGCTGCGAGCATCTCGTCCGATGCCGCCGCGGCCAAGCGCTCGCGGTTGAACGCGAGGCCGCCGAGCATCCGCTCCGCAACGGCGAGCGACGTCTCGATCGTGTCGACGGCGTCGAAGAGCGCCTCCTTGTCCTCCTGAAGGTCCTTCGCATAGGCGAGCGGCAGCGCGTGCAGCACGCCGATCGAGCGTCGAAAACGAAGCCGCGACCCGCGGCGCCTTGCCGCGCAGGAGCTCGGCAGCGTCGGGGTTCTTCTTCTGAGGCATGATCGATGAGCCCGAGGCGAAATCGTCGGCGGGCTCGCAGAACCCGAACTCCTGGCTCGACCAGATCACGAGCTCCGAACCGAGGCGCGAGAGATGCGTCGCGCAGATAGCGGCGGCGCCCAGGTAGTCGAGCGCAGCGTCGCGATTCGAGACGGCGTCGATCGAGTTGGGAGCCGGCGCGTCGAAGCCGAGGTCCTCAGCGGTCGCCTCGCGGTCAAGCTCCCAGTTGAGCCCCGCGAGAGCGCCTGAGCCGAGCGGCATCTCCGCGAGCGCCGCCGCGCGCGCCGCCTCGAAGCGCCGGGCGTCGCGGCGCAGCATCCAGAAGTAGGCGAGCAGGTGATGCCCGAGATAGACGGGCTGGGCGCGCTGGAGGTGCGTGTAGCCGGGCATCGGCCAATCGGCGTGGCGCTCGGCGACATCGACGATCGTCGCCATCAGCGCTGTCGTCAGCTCGATGGCCCGATCCGCCGAAGCGGCTACGAAGAGGGCCAAGTCAGTCGCCACTTGGTCGTTTCGCGAACGGCCGGTATGGAGCTTCCCGCCCAGCGGGCCGATGACCTCGGTCAGCCGGCGTTCGACCGCCATATGGATGTCCTCATCGTCCTCGGCGAACTTGAAGGCTCCGCCCGCGAGCTCGTCGCGGACCTGCTCGAGACCTTCGAGCATCTGGGAGAGCTCGTCGTCGGTCAGGACACCGGCGCGGCCCAAGGCCTTCGCGTGGGCTTCGGAGCCCGCGATGTCCTGCTCCCACAAACGCTGGTCGAAGCCGACCGAAGCATTGATCCGCTTGAAGAGCGGGTCCTGGGGCTGGTCTAAGCGTCGCATCATCGGCTGAAGATCTTCGCGGTCTTGAGCGGGCGGGAGCGAAGCGACGGCCAGACGACGTGGAGGACCCCGGCATAGAAGCCCTCTCGCGAAACCTCGCCAAAGACGCTCTTGATCTGGCCGCGGCTGAGGCCGGCGCGCGAGAGTCCGCCCGACACCTCGATCCGATCGGCAAGGCGCAAGACCTCGACCTCGGCGCCGTGCTCCCACTGCTTTCGCACCGCGTGATGGCGGGCGCATGCCTGTGCACACAGGTCAGCGCGGCGATCGTCCCAGCCGTGCTGGAGGCCGAGCTTGCGGGCAAATTCGCCGCCCTCGTCGGTATAGACGCCGCCCTCGGAGACCATGTCATAGATGCCGATGTCGTGGAGAAGCGACGCGCACAGCATCACCTCGCGGTCGAGGTCGGCGTTGTGCTTTTCCGCGAGGAGCTCGCAGAAAAGAAAGCACCGCAAGGTGTGGCGCTCCATGACGCCGTCTGTCTCGCCCGTCGCGTCGCGAAGCGCGGCAAGGCTCGCCTTCTCTGCCTCGGTTCCTATGAAGGTCTCAGCCTGGCGCGACATCATGCCCAGTCACCGCCAAGCCCTTCGGAGAGCGCCTCGGTGACCCTGTCGATCTGATCGTCCGTCATAGCAGGGAAGAATGGCAGCGCGAGCGAGCGCTCGGCGACATCCTCGGCGACTGGAAACTCGCCACCCTTGAATCCGAAGCGCTCGCGGTAGTGCGGCATCAGGTGGATGCACGGCAGATACGCCTTGGCGGCGATCCCGCGCTGGTCGAGGTCGGCGATCACGGCTTCTCGGTCGGACCCCTTCGGCACGCGAACCGTGTAGACGAACCAGCTCCGACGCTCGGAGCCGCGGTCGGCACAGGGAAGCACGAAGCCGTCGAGGTCGCCCTCGCCGGCGCGGACGCCGCCGATCTCGCTCAGGCGCTCGGTGTACGTCGCCGCCACGCGCGCTCGCGCGGCCAGGAGCTCGCCGGCCTTCTCGACCTGGGCGATCCCGAGCGCGGCCTGGATCTCGGTCATCCGGTAGTTGAAGCCGAGCCGGTCGTGGTCGAGCCAGTCCATGTCAATCGCTCGGCCCTGATTCCTGAGCGAGCGAAGGATCGCTGCCTCGTCGGCCGAGCGCGGGACGATCATGCCCCCCTCCCCCGTCGTGAGCTGCTTGTTGGCGTAAAAGGCGAAAGTCGTGAGATGCCCGCGTGTGCCGAGTGCCTTGCCATCGGCATCGACAGCGCCGGGCGCTTCGCAGGCGTCCTCGAGGACGCCGAGGCCGTTCCTCTCCGCCAGCGCGCACAGCTCGTGAAGCGCAGCCGGGTAGCCGAAGATGTCCACCGGCAACAGCCCCACGGTGTGCTCGGTCACCGCCGCGGCAGTGGCGTCCGGATCCATGTTGAGCGTCACGGGGTCGATATCGCAGAACACGGGCTCGACCTCCTCGTAGAGGAGGCAGTTCGCCGAGGCCACGAACGAGAACGGTGACGTCACGACCTCGTCGCCCGCCCCCCACTCAAGCACCCGCACGCCGAGGTGAAGCGCGGCGGTGCCCGACGAGACGGCGACAGCGTCGTCCACTCCGACCCAGGCGGCGAACTCGCGCTCGAAGCGCTCCTGTACGGGGCCCAGGGACAGCCGCCCCGAGCGCAGCACCTCGAGCACCAGCTCCTCCTCGCGCTCGCCGATCTCGGGCTTCGCGAGGGGAATTTGGTCAGCCGTTTCCATCGCGCTCACTTTATGCTGCCGTCCATGTCCGACTGGCGCGACCTGATGCTCGACCAGGTCCGAAGCCTCGTCAAGGAGGCGGTGCCCGACGTGGTCGAGGAGATGAAGTGGAAGAAGCCGTCGAACCCCGAGGGCGTCCACACCTGGTCCCACGAGGGGTTGATCGGCCATGGCCAGATCTTCAAGGGCAAGGTGAAGGTCACCTTCGCCAAGGGCGCCCAGCTGGAGGACCCGAAGGGCCTCTTCAACGCCAGCCTCGAGGGCAACGCTATGCGTGCCATCGACATATCGGAGGGCGACGCGCTCGACAAGAGCGCCTTCAAGGAGCTCGTCCGCGAAGCCGCGGCTCTGAACGAGTCCTAGGCCGGCTCCGAGCGGACCGCCGCCGGCTGGAACGCGTACTCGAGCGAGTCGACCAGCGCCTCCCACGAGGCTTCGATGATGTTCTCCGAGACGCCGATCGTGCCCCAGGAGTCCTGGCCGTCCGAGGAGTCGAGGAGGACGCGCGTGATCGCGCCGGTGCCGTCGTGCGAGTCGAGGATGCGCACCTTGTAGTCGGTGAGCTCGATGTCTGAGAGGTGCGGGTGGAGGTCGGTGATCGCCGAGGCGGAGCGCTTTGTCGAGCGCGTTCACCGGGCCGTTGCCCTCGGCCGTGCGGACGTAGCGCCGGCCATCGACCCAGATCTTGATCGTCGCCTCGGTCTCGACGTGGCCGTCGGCGCGCTTCTCGGTGATGACCCGGAAGCTCTCGAGCCGGAAGAGCGACGAGTACTGCCCGGCCTCGCGGCGAAGCAATAGCTCGAAGGAGGCGTCGGCCGCCTCGTACTGATAACCGCGGTGCTCGCGCTCCTTCACGCGCTCGAGCGCGCGCTTGGCGGCGTCGGCGTCGAGGTCGATCCCGGCGGCCTCGGCTTCGGAGAGCACCGAGCCCTTGCCGCTCAGCTCGGAGATCAGCACGTCGCGCCCGTTGCCGACGAGCCCGGGGTTCATGTGCTCGAACGTGCGGGCGTCGGCCTGGATGCCCGCGACGTGGAGGCCGCCCTTGTGGGCGAACGCGTTTCGCCCGACGTAGGCCTGGTCGGGGTCGGGCGCGACGTTAAGAAGCTCGTCGACGAAGTGGGACGTCTCGGTGAGGAGCTTCATACGCTCCGGCCCCACCACGTCGAAGCCGAGCTTCAGCTCCAGCGCGCCCAGGATCGAGACGAGGTTCGCGTTGCCGCAGCGCTCGCCGTGGCCGTTCATCGTGCCCTGGACGAGGTCGGCGCCCGCGTCCACGGCGGCGAGCGAGTTCGCAACCCCGCACTCAGCGTCGTTGTGGGTGTGGATGCCGACGCTGAGGTCGGGATGCGTCTTGCGCAGCTCGTCCACGACGGTCGCGGTGGCGCTAGCGACCTGATGCGGAAGCGACGCGCCGTTCGTATCGCAGAGCGTCACGTTCTCGGCGCCGGCCGCGACCGCTGCCTTCAGGCACTCGAGCGCGTAGGCGGAGTCGTCTCGCCAGGCGTCGAAGAAGTGCTCGGCGTCGTAGAAGACGCGCTTCCCCTCGGCGCGGCAGAAGTTGACCGAGTCGACGATCATGTCGAGGTTCTCCTCGCGCGAGACCTTCGTCACCTTCTCGAGATGAAGGCCCCAGGTCTTGCCGACGAGGGTCACGACGGGAGCGAACGAGCCAACCAGGACGCCAAGCGCCTCGTCCTCAGACGCAGCGATCCCGCGCCGGCGGGTCATGCCGAACGCACAGACCGTGGCGGTCTCGAGATCGACGCTCGAGAGCAGCTCGAAGAGCTCCTCCTCCTTGGGGTTCGAGGAGGGAAAGCCGGCTTCGACGTAGTGGACGCCGAGACGGTCGAGGGCCTTGACGACGCGGACCTTCTCGGCAGCAGAGAGGGACATGCCCTGGCCCTGCATGCCGTCGCGGAGGGTGGTGTCGTAGAGATGAACGGTGGTGGTCACTGGATACGCCTTTCAGAAGGTACGAGGGACGATCGAGGGGTGCGCGGGCGGACCCGCGAGGCCACGGCTATTACGCCGCGGCGCGGCTAATTCGCTCGATCTGTCCTGCGTGAAGGCTCATCAGCTCTCGGTGGCCACCTTACTCGGGACCGGCACGAAGTCAAGCCACTCGAGGTACTCCTGAGCGCGCCCGTGCAGGGCGTCCTCGAACTTCGACTGGATCACCCGGGTGATCTCGCCGGGCGAGCCGAGGTCGTGGTCGTCGATCTCGCGCACCGGCACCAGCTCGGCCGCGGTGCCGCAAAGGAACATCTCCTCGGCGACGTAGAGCTCGGCGCGGGCGATCTCGCGCTCGATCACGGTGTAGCCGAGGTCGCGAGCGATCTGGATGACCGACTTGCGGCTGATCCCGTCGAGGATCGAAGCCGTGTAGGGCGGCGTCAGGAGCTTGCCGTCGCGGACGATGAAGACGTTCTCGCCCGACCCCTCGCAGACGTGCCCCGCCTCATCGAGCAGGATCGCCTCGTCATAGCCGGCGTTCGCCGACTCGGTCTTGGCGAGGATCGAGTTGAGGTACTGGCCAGAAGCCTTCGCGCTCGGGATCAGCCCGTTCGGCGAGATCCGCCGCCACGACGAAACCTTGGCGCGAATGCCGTTCTGCTTGCCCTCGTCGCCCAGATAGGCGCCCCAAGGCCAGACCGCGATCATCACCTCGACCGGCGAGCCCTTGGCGAAGAGCCCCATCTCGCCGTAGCCGCGGAATGCGAGCGGGCGGATGTAGCAAGACTTGAGGTCGTTCCGGGCGATCAGCTCATGCGTCGCCTGGCGAAGCTCATCGACTGAGTGCTCGATCGGCAGGTGGTAGAGCCGTGCAGATGTGTGCAGGCGCTCGAGATGCTCCTTGTGGCGGAAGACCGCAGGCCCGCGCTCGGTCTCGTAGCAGCGAATGCCCTCGAAGACCCCGGTGCCGTAATGAAGGCCGTGAGATAGCACATGGACCTGAGCGTCGTCCCAAGCGACGAACTCGCCATTCATCCAGATCCATTCAGACTTCTCCACGGTGCTCCTTGGGGTTGCTTGACGCCCAGGGGATTATGCAGGAACGGTTCGCGTCTCTACGCGGCCATCAAGGAAGGTGACGGTCGCGTGGCTCAGCGTTCTCTCTCCCGAGTGAACTACGTCGACGAGTTTCGTTGCTGATACGAGGCAAGAGCGACCAGACGTAGGACTTCGCGCGGCTAAACGGACCGTAGGACGGCCTGACTCATCTCCTCGGTGTCCACAATCCCCTCGCCCGCCGCTCCACCTGCGAGGTCGGCAGTGCGCAAGCCGTCGCCGAGTACAGCATCGACCGAAGCCTCCACACGCCCTGCCTGGTCGTCGGCGCCAAGCCCGTTGCGCAGCAGCATCGCCACCGAGAGGATCGTCGCCAGGGGGTTCGCGGTGCCCGTGCCGGCGATGTCGGGGGCTGAGCCGTGAACCGGTTCGAAGACTCCCGGGCCGCCCTCCCCCAGGCTGGCCGATGGCAGCATGCCGAGGGAGCCGGTGAGCATTGCGGCTTCGTCGGAGAGAATGTCGCCGAACATGTTCTCGGTGACGACCACGTCGAAGCGGGTTGGGCCGGAGACGAGCTGCATCGCGGCGTTGTCGACGAGCATGTGGTCGAGTGCGATTTCGGGGTGGTCGGCCTCGTGGACCTCGGTGACGACCTCGCGCCAGAGGCGTGAGGTCTCGAGGACGTTTGCTTTATCCACGGAGGTGACTCGGCCATCGCGGCGGTCGGCGGACTCGAAGGCGACTCGGGCGATGCGCTCGATCTCCTCGCGCGTGTAGATGCAAGTGTCGAGGGCCGAGTCCGGCTCGCGCTTCTTCTCGCCGAAGTAGATGCCGCCTGTGAGCTCTCGAACGACGAGGATGTCGGTGCCCTGGATGATCTCGGGGCGCAGCGGGCTCGCGTCCACCAACGCAGGGCTGGGCCGTACCGGCCGGAGGTTGGCGAACAGGCCAAGGCCCTTGCGCAGGCCTAGAAGCCCCTGCTCCGGGCGAGGCTTGTCCGGATCGGTCGTGTCCCACTTCGGGCCGCCGACCGCTCCGAGCAGCACGGCGTCGGCCTTGCGGCACGCTTCGAGCACGTCGTCGGTGATGGCAGTTCCGTTCGCGTCGATCGAGGCGCCGCCGATCAGGTGCTCCTCGTAGGTGAAGTCGCCGACCGCGTCGAGGACCTGGCGGCCCGCGGCGACGATCTCCGGGCCGATGCCGTCGCCCGGCAACAGCACGATGTGCCCGCTGGCGCTCACGCTCTTGCGGAGATGTTGAGGCGCACGTAATTGACTACGAGCGGCCTCGGCGACGTCTCGAGCACCGCGCGGATGAACGGCTGGTGCAGCTCGTCAGGGAGCCGGTCGAGGTGCCAGGGCAAGATCACGGTGGAAACGTAACCCGCGGGATCCGCCGGGTGGACGGGCCAGGGCTGCGTCCAGACCCGGATGTCGGAGAAGCCGGCCTCGGCTAGCCGCGCCTGCGTGTCGTCGACGGAGGCAAAGTTCGTTCCCTGGGTGTCGCCACGCAGGTACGGCGCGAAGCGCTCATCACCCGAAAGCGCATCGAGCGCCCGCTCTACCTCGGCGATGTTCCCCTGCCCCCCGCACTGCGCCTCGAGCGCCGCTCCGGGCTTCATCGTTCCGTGGAGCGAGCGAAACAGCGCCTCGTGGTCTTGAATCCAGTGGAAGACCGCACTCGAGTAGACGGCGTCGACCTCGACGCCGAGGTCAAGACGGGTGAGGTCCTGGTGCCGCAGGTCCGCGTCCTCGCCCAGGTGCTCGCGCGCTTTCTTGATCATCGCCGCTGAGGCATCCACCCCGATCACGCGCCCCCTCGGAACGCGCTCGGCAAGCCGCTTCGTCAGGCGCCCTGTGCCGCATCCCGCGTCGAGCACAGTCTCGTCGCCCTTCAGCTCAAGCCGCTCGAGGATCTCTGCCTGCCATTCCTCGTGCGGCGCAGAATGCTGGTCGTACTCCTCAGCCTTCCACTCGATCGGGCGAAGCGGCGCGCTCATCTAAAGAGCCGTCGTCACGGGCGCGCGGTCAGCCTTGCCCGCTGATTCGAAAGCGTCAATCGCCGCCTCGTTTTGGAGCGTCACGCCGATGTCGTCGAGGCCATTCAGGAGGCGGTGCTTCGTGTCGGCTTCGATCTCGAACTCGTAAGTGCCCGCGTCGCAGGTGACTGTCTGCGCATCGAGGTCGATCCTCGCCGCGCCCGCCTCGGCCACGGCGCGGCACTCGTCCTCGGCCAGCACCACCGGCAGCAGGCCGATCTTCGTGCAGTTGGAGAAGAAGATGTCGGCGAACGACGGCGCGACGATCGCCTTGAAGCCGAAGTCTTCGAGCGCCCACGGCGCGTGCTCGCGCGAGGAGCCGCTGCCGAAGTTCCGCCCGGTGACCAGGATCGGGTTGGGCTCGAGCTCGATCTCGCCGTCGCGGAGCCAGTCGTAGAAGAGGAACTCGCCGAAGCCGGTGCGCTCGACTCGCTTTAAGAACTGCTTGGGGATGATCTGATCGGTGTCGACATCGGCTCGGTCGAGGAACGAGACTTTGCCCTCGATCGTTGTCACAGGATCCATGGCTCAGCTCCACTCGCGGATATCGACGAACCGGCCCTCGATCGCGGCCGCTGCCGCCATCTTCGGGCTCACGAGGTGGGTGCGCCCGCCCTTGCCTTGTCGCCCCTCGAAGTTGCGGTTGGAGGTCGAGGCGCAGCGCTCGCCTGGGCTCAACGTGTCCGGGTTCATCCCCAGGCACATCGAGCAGCCCGCGGAGCGCCAGTCGAATCCGGCAGCGCGGAAAATCTCGTCGAGCCCCTCCTTCTCGGCCTGCGCCTTCACCTGCGCCGAGCCGGGCACCACCATCGCCTCGAGCGTCGAAGCGACCTTGCGGCCCTTCACCATCGACGCGGCCTCGCGGAGGTCGCCGATCCGTGAGTTCGTGCACGATCCGATGAAGATGCGCTCGAGCGGAATCTCGTTGATCGGCGTGCCGGGCTCGAGATCCATGTAGCGGAGCGCTCGCTCCTCGACCTCGCTGGTCGGCTCGGGCACCGCATCGGTCACCTGGACTACCTGTCCCGGCGTCGTCCCCCACGTGACCATGGGCGAGATCGCCGCGGCGTCCACCTCGATCTCGGTATCGAAGTCGGCTCCCTCGTCGGTCGGGAGGCGGCGCCACTCGGCGACGGCTTGGTCGAAGTCGGCGGGCGCGGCGTCGCGACCCTCGATCCACTCGAAGGTCGTCTCGTCGGGCGCGATCATCCCGGCGCGGCCGCCTCCCTCGATCGTCATGTTGCAGATCGTCATGCGGTTCTCCATCGAGAGGCCTGCCATCGTCTGACCCGCGTACTCGACGACGTGGCCGACCATGCCGCCCGTGCCGAGCTTTCCGATCGTCGCGAGAATCAGGTCCTTGGCAGCGACCCCCTCCCCCAGCTCGCCCGAGTAGGAGATGCGCATCGTCTTCGGACGCTTTTGAAGAAGCGTCTGGGTGGCGAGGACATGCTCAACCTCCGAGGTGCCGATGCCAAACGCGAGCGCGCCGAAGGCCCCGTGGGTCGAGGTGTGGGAGTCGCCGCAGACGATCGTCATGCCCGGCTGGGTCACGCCCATCTCAGGCCCGATAACGTGGACGATGCCCTGGCGGGCGGAGCCGAGCGAATAAACCGGGACGCCGAACTCCGCGCAGTTCTCCTCGAGCGTCTCGACCTGCTTTCGCGAGAGGACATCGGCGATCTGCTGCGCGGTCGGCGTACCGTCGGTTGGCACGTTGTGGTCGGCCGTGGCGAGGGTGCGGTCAGGCCTTCGCACCTTGCGCCCGGCGAGCCGGAGGCCGTCGAATGCCTGGGGTGAGGTGACCTCGTGGACCAGGTGTAGGTCGATGTAGATGAGGTCGTCGGAGACAGCGTGGGCCTCCCAGATCTTTTCGAACATCGTCTTAGGCATCGCGTTCTCCTATGACCGCCTGAGGCCGGCGGCCACCACGGCGACGAACTCGCACGCGCGCTTGCCGCGGTTTTCGAAGTGGTGCGGGAGGTCGGCGTCGAAGGTCACGGCGTCTCCTTCGGAGAGCTCGCGGGCATCGCCGTCAACGACGAGCGTGAGGCTGCCTTCGAGGACGAGTGCGGTCTCACGCGCCCCGGCCTCGTGCATGGGCGGGTCCTTTGGCCCTCCGGTCGAAGCGCCGGACTCGAGCACGTGCTTCGAGACATCGGCACGCTGCCCGGGCAGCGCCGGGGTGAGCTCCTCGGTGCCGTGACCGCCGCGCTTGCGCGTGCGACCCGTGCCACGAGGTACAACGACGACGTGCTCGGCCTCGTCGAGGCGAAGGAGTTGCGACAGGGTCAGATCGAGTCCCGACGCGATACGCCCGGCGACCGTGAGCGTCGGCGAGGTGTCGCCACGCTCGACCTGCGAGAGCATCGGCGCCGAGACCCCTGAGCGGTCGGCGAGGTCGCGAAGTGAGAGGCTCATGGATTCGCGAAGCGCGCGCACGCGCTTTCCGACCGCCCCGTTCTCTGTCGCGACCGCTTCCACAGCGGCGCGTATGTTATCGCATACGCTTGTTTAGCGCGTTTGCCCGGATGGGCGGACGAGGATCTCGTTGATCGAGACGTGCTTGGGCTGGGCGAGCGCGTAGACGATCGCGTTCGCGATATCCGAGCTTTCGAGAACCTTGCCTGTCTGCTCCTTCGTCTTCTCGATCTGCTCGAGGACCATCGGGTGCTCGTTGTGGCCGTGGAGCTCGGTCTCGACGAAGCCCGGCTCGACGCAAGTGACGCGGACGCCGATGTGGGCGCCCTCCTGGCGAAGCGACTCCGAGTAGCCGACGACGCCCCACTTGGTCATGTTGTAAACGCCCGATCCGAGCCCTGCGGTGCGCCCGGCTACCGACGACACGTTCACGACGTCCCCTCCCCCGCCGTCGCGCAGCAGCGGCAGCGCGTAATGCGTGCAGTAGAGAAGCCCGAGGCAGTTGACGTTGATCATCGTGCGCCACTCCTCGGGATCTGCGCCCTGAAGCGGACCGAGGAGCATCACCCCGGCGTTGTTGACCAGGCCATCGAGACCACCGAGGCCTTCATTGGCCTCCTCGACGAGCTTCTTGGCCTGCTCCTCCTCGCCGATGTCGGACTCGATCGCGATCGCGGTGCCGTCGAGGCCGTCCACGATCTCGTCCAAGCGGTCCTTGCGCCGCGCGCCGAGCGCGACGGCGCCGCCCTCGGCGACGACTGCCTCGGCCGTCGCCTCGCCGATGCCCGACGAGGCGCCCGTGATCAGAACCTTTCTACCGTCGAGCCGACCCACACCAGGGACCCTACTGGTCGACAAAACCGGCGCAGGAGCACCAAAAAGTCGACCAGGTGGGCTGACGCCTTACGGCCCGGGCGTTGACGGCAGCTTCGCGGCGTCCTCGGTCAGCCCCTCGGCCTCGCGGACGGCGGCTCCATCGAGAGCGTTCGAGAGCGCGCGGACGTATGCGCGCGCGGATGCCTCGAGGATGTCGGTCGCTACGCCTTGGCCGGACGCGAGCCGGCCGTGAGCGCGCAGCATCACGGTTACCTCGCCGAGCGCGTCCTCGCCCTCGGTCACCGCCGAGACGGTGTATGAGCGAAGCTCGCACTCGGTCGGTATCGCAGCGCGGATCGCCGAGAAGATCGCGTCCACCGGGCCGTCGCCGGTCGCCTCGCCGACCGTCTCCTCGCCCGAGGGCATCTTCACGGCGACGCGGGCGCGAGGCTCCGTACGCGACCCGGCGCTGACCTCGAACCAGTCGAGCACGTAGGAGTCGGTGCGCTCGCGCATCTCGTCGGAGACGATCGCCTCCAGGTCGAGGGCGGTCACCTGCTTCTTCTTGTCAGCGATCTCCTTGAACCGCTTGAACGCCTGATTGAGAGCCGAGCCGTCCACCTTGAAGCCGAGCTCGGCCAGCGCGTCGCGAAGCGCATGGCGTCCCGAGTGCTTGCCGAGGACGATCGAGTTCGACTCGAGCCCGACCTCGGTCGGGTCCATGATCTCGTAGGTCGTGCGCTCCTTGAGCACGCCGTCCTGATGGATGCCCGACTCGTGCGCGAACGCGTTTCGCCCCACGATCGCCTTGTTCGGCTGGACCGGATAACCGGTGAGGCGGGAGATCATGCGGCTGGTGCGCGCGAGCTCGGTGGCATCGAGGCCGGTGTCGAGACCGTGCTCGTCGGTGCGCGTCCGCAGGAGCATCACGATCTCCTCGAGCGAGCAGTTGCCCGCGCGCTCGCCAATGCCGTTCACGGCGCACTCGACCTGGCGCGCGCCGGCGAGGACGCCCGCGTAGGAGTTGGCTACCGCAAGCCCGAGGTCGTCATGGCAGTGGACCGAGACGGTGACGTCCCCAAGCCCCGGGATCAGCTCGTAGAGGCGACGGAGGTACGCCGTGTACTCCTCGGGGGTCGTGTAGCCGACCGTGTCGGGGATGTTGATCACGCTCGCGCCTTCGGCGACCGCGATCGCGCACACCTCGGCCGTGAAGTCGGCGTCGGCGCGGGTCGCGTCCATCGGCGAGAACTCGACATCGTCCGTGTAGGACTTGGCGAGCGCGACCGCCGCTTTCGCCTGGCCCTTCACATCGTCGTGCGTCGTCTGGAGCTGGTGTTCGATGTGGATGTCGGAGGTCGAGATGAATGTGTGGATGCGCGGTCGCTCCGAGTCCTTGATTGCATTCCAGGCGGCGTCGATATCGGCCTTGTGCGTGCGGGCGAGACCGCAAATCACAGGTCCGGTGACCTCGCGGGCGATCGCCTCGACCGCCTCGAAATCGCCCGGCGAGGTGATCGGAAAGCCGGCCTCGATCACGTCCACGCCAAGGCGCGCGAGCTGGTGTGCGATCTCGACCTTCTCCTGCGTGTTCAGCGAGATGCCGGGGGACTGCTCGCCGTCTCTCAGCGTCGTGTCGAAGATCTCGACGCGATTTGATTCCGATGGGCCCGAGGTGGCCATGCCCTACTCCTTCTCCGTTAAGACCGATGTACCTGTGCTGGGTGTGCGGCTACGCGCCGCCGGCGATTAACTCCCCCAGCGGGGGAGGAGAAGGAGAAGCGCCAGGCTGCGGGTGCCGGAGGTCATCGGACTTCGCAGAGTACCAGCGACTCCACATCCGTCAAGTGATTTCATCGCCGGGCGGGCCCTTGACCCGCCCCGCCCCGCTCGCAGTTTGTGAGTGCGTCCAGGCCCTCCTCGCCCTCGCAGCGGTCAACGCCTCTGCCGCCGTCAATCGTGTCCTTACCGCGCCCACCGAAGATCCTGTCGTCCTGGTCGCCCCCGATCAGCGTTTCGGCGAGGTCGAACCCGAACAACTCATCCTCGGCATCCCCGCCGTTAACCGTGATCTGAACCGGGAGCCGGTTCTCGATGGCGAACGTGTCGCGGCCCTTGCGGAGCGAGACTGCCATCGTCTCAATGCCCCGGAGCGCGCAGTAGACCTCGGTTCCCGCTCCCGAGGGCTGATTGCACTCTTCTCTCGATTCGGTGAGATTCTCGCCGACCACGGTGATGATCTTGGTCGAGCCTCGCAAGGTGATCGCCTCGCTGGACTGTGAGCCTCGAATCGTTATGGCATTCGCGCTGTCGCCGAATATCGTGATCACCCGTGAATCTGGGCCGGCCGCCGCGCTCGAGGCAACCAGCGCGAGTGCCACACCGGCGAGCGTTCCGAGTACGCCCCCTGCGATCGTCAGTATCCCCCGCGCCTTCCGCATCGACGCAGTCTAAACGCGCCCGGCGACGAGCGTCAAGGAGTCAAAACGACCTTGCCGACGTTCTTGCCCTCGCCGATGAAGCGGTGCGCGGCAGGCGCGTCGTCGAAGGAGAACGACTCGGCGACTACCGGGACGTAGGCACCGGACGCGATTCCCGCTTCCAGAGGCTCGAGCGCACGAGCGAGGCCTTCACGGTCCCACCAGCTCAGCATGTTGAGTCCGAAGACGCCCTTGTTCTCGTTCATCACGGAGAGGCTCTTCCACCACGGCATCGTCGCGAGCGGCATCTGCACGAGGCCCTTCAAGACCGCGGGGAGATCGCGCTTTTCGCCCGTCTGCACCTCTGAGAGCCCGAACATGATGAGTCGGCCGCCTTGTCGCAGCACGGAGTAGGAGCGCTTGAAGGAAGAGGGCCCGACAGCATCCATGACGACGTCCACTCCTTCTCCGTTCGTGATCCGCATGACCTCGTCGGCGAAATCGGTCGACCGGTAGTCGATCGGGTGGTCGACGCCCTGAGCGCGGATCGCGTCGTGCTTGGAAGCCGACGCGGTGCCGAATACCTCGGCTCCGATGTCCTTTGCGACCTGCGTTGCCGCGATGCCGACGCCGCCGGCCGCGGCGTGAATGAGCGCCCGGTCGCCCTTGCGAAGGCCGCCCATCATCACGAAGCCCGCGTACGCGGTCGCGTAATTCACGGGAATCGCGGCGCCCTGCTCGAAAGACAGCGAGTCGGGAAGCTTCAGCACCTGGCCCTCAGCCGGGACGCTCACGAGCTCGGCGTAGCCGCCGAAGCGGGTGCCGGCCACCACCCTGTCGCCGACCGCGTAATCGGTGACCCCTTCGCCCACAGATTCGACCTCGCCCGCGATCTCATAGCCGATGACGGACGGCGGCTTCGGGGCGTCCGGATAGACCCCTGAGCGCGCCATCAAATCGGCGAAGTTGATGCCGGCCGCCTTGGTCGCGACGCGGATCTCACCCGGCCCCACCTCGGGATCAGGCCGCTCCTCGACCTTCAGAACCTCGGGTCCACCGTTCTTGGTGATGACAACCGCTCGCATCGGCCCACCCTACGCGAGTGTGAGCAAAGCGTTAGGTGCCTGGCACCAGGTCAGAGGTCGATCGCGTGGCCGTTTGAGAAGCCGTCCGTTTCGAGGATGCGGTCGATCGTGGACTGTTCGACCGACGCGTCGGTCGTCAGGACCATCACGGCCTGGCCGTCCTCGGACTCGGCTCCGACGGCGGCCGAGATGATGTTGACCCCCTCCTCGCCGAAGATCGTCCCGACCCGGCCGATCATCCCCGGCTGATCCGAATACCGGAAAACCGCGAGATGCTCGCCGAGCGGCAGATAGAACCCTTGGTCCCAGACGCCCACCAGATAGGGGTCGTTGCGAGGGCCGACGCCCGTGCCCGACACCTCGACGGCGTCATCGCCCGTGCCCACCCGGACGGTGATGAGCTCCGTGAAGTCGCCTGCGCTCGAGTCCGAGAGTGCGTTCAGCTCGATGCCGCGCTCCTCGGCGAGCGCGGATGCGTTCACGAGGTTCACCTGTTCCTCCGTGTGGCCGCGAAGGACACCGGCAAGGACCGAGATGCCGAGGACGCGCGTGTCGTGCTCGGCGATCCGGCCGCGGAACTCGGCCTGCACGCGGTCGACCGTCCCGGACGCAAGGCCCTGCGCGAGCGTGCCGAGCCGGCGGCAGAGGCCGACGAACGGGGCGACTGCCTCGGGCAGCGGCGCGCCCAGATTCACGGCGTTGGTGACGACTCCGCCGTCGAGCGCCGCCTTGACCTGCTTTGCCGTGTCGGTTCCTGCGCGGTCCTGTGCCTCCGCCGTCGAGGCGCCGAGGTGCGGCGTCACGACCACGTCGTCGCGGCCGAACAGGGGGTGCTCGGTCGTCGGCTCCTCGGGGAAGACGTCGAGGGCGGCGCCGGCGACCTTGCCCGAGTCGAGCGCGGCCCCCAGCGCTTCGAGGTCGATCAATTCGCCCCGCGCGCAGTTCACGATCCGTACGCCGTCCTTCATGCGGGTGAGCGCAGTGGCGTCGATCCAGTTGATCGTCTCGGGCGTCTTCGGCAGGTGAATCGTGATGAAGTCCGCGCGCTCATAGAGCTCGTCGCTCGTCTCGACGCCCTCAACACCGAGGTCCCTGAACCGCTCGGCCGTCACGAACTTGTCGAAGCCGATCACCTGCATGTCGAAGGAGAGAGCGCGCCTCGCGACCAGCTGGCCGATCCGCCCGAAGCCGATCACGCCGAGCGTCTTGCCGTAGAGCTCGTTGCCGCCGTAGCGCGAGCGCGCCCACTCGCCGCCGACGAGTGCGCCGTGCGCTTGGGGAACGTTGCGCGCAAGGGCCAAAGCGAGGGCCATCGTGTGCTCCGCGGCGGCGACGGAGTTCGACTCCGGCGCGTTCACGACGAGGATGCCGCGCTTGGTCGCCTCCGCGAGGTCGACGTTGTCTACGCCGGTGCCTGCGCGGCCGACGACCTTCAGGTTCGTCGCTCTCGCGATCAAGTCGGGAGTCACCTTGGTCGCCGAGCGGACGATCAGCGCGTCGAACTCCGGGATCCGCTCCTCAAGAGTTGCCTGGTCCCAGTCAAGGCCGAGCTCGACTTCGAAGTCCTCGCGGAGCAGCTCGACGCCGGTGTCCGCGATCTTTTCTTTCACGAGCACCTTCACGAGCGAACATCCCCGTTCTCGACCACCCAGTCGATGCAGGCCGTGAGCGCCTCCACGTCCGCGGGGTCAACGGCCGGAAACATGCCGATCCGAAGCTGGTTTCGGCCCAGCTTTCGGTACGGCTCCGTGTCAAGGATCCCATTGGCGCGGAGCGTCGCTGCGAGCGCGACCGCATCGACCTCGTCCGAGAAGTCGATCGTGCCCACGACGAGCGAGCGCTTGCGCTCGTCCTCGACGAAAGGCGAGGCGAACTCGGATTCCTCTGCCCAGCGGTATAGGTGGCCCGAGGAGGTGCCCGTGCGCTCGACGCACCAGTCGAGCCCGCCGCTCTCGTTCATCCACTCGACCTGGTCGGCGAGGAGAAGCAGGGTCGCGACGGCGGGCGTGTTGTAGGTCTGGTCCTTGCGCGAGTTGTCGAGCGCGGTCGAGAGCCTGAGCGACTCCGGCTGCCAGCGTCCGTCGGCGCCGTCGAGCTCGGCGATCCGCTCGATTGCAGCCGGGCTCGATAACGCGAGCCATAGGCCGCCATCGGACGCGAAGCCCTTCTGCGGCGCGAAGTAGTAAACGTCGGCCTGGCTTGGGTCGAGCGGAAGCCCGGCAGCGCCCGATGTGGCGTCGATCAGAATGAGAGCCTCGCCCGCGTCGGCCGGGCGCTCGACCGGGACCATGACGCCCGTCGAGGTCTCGTTGTGCGCCCAGGCGATCGCGTCGGCGCCTTCGCCGGCGCGGGGGTCAGGCGCATCGCCGGGCTCGGCCTCGACCACGATGGGATCCGCGAGGTGAGGCGCGCCGGCCGTGACCTTCGCGAACTTCGCCGAGAACTCTCCGTAGGTGAGATGCAAAGACCGCTCGCGGATCAGGCATGCCGCCGCCGCGTCCCAGAACGCCGTGGTGCCTCCGTTTCCCAGCATCACCTCGTACCCGTCGGGGAGCGAGAAGAGCTCGCCGAGGCCCGTCCGCACGCGAGCGACGACATCCTTCACCGCGGGCTTTCGGTGCGACGTTCCCATGACATCCGTCGCCTCGGCCAGGCGTGCGAGCTGCTCGGGGCGCACCTTCGAGGGCCCGCAGCCAAAACGGCCGTCGGCGGGCTTGAGGTCAGCGGGGATTTGTGTCTCTGTGACGGGCGTCATACGGCGGATCGCGCAGGGTATTAGGGTGCCGGAATGGCTTCCCAAGAAGGTACGCAGGTGGTTTCAGGCGACGGCTACGCGGTCGGCTCGCTCGACGCGATGGGCGACGAGCCGGGCTTCCGCAAGGTCCGCCGCGAGCTCGACGTGAAGGAGCTCGGTGTGAATGCACTCGTGCTGCCGCCCGGGATCGGAGGCAACTTCCACTACCACGAGCGGCAAGAGGAGCTCTATTTCGTCCACCAGGGCGAAGTCGAGATCGAGTTCAGCGACGGCTCGAAGCACCGGCTCGGCCCCGGAGGTCTCGCACGCGTCGATGCCCCCACCCACCGCCGGCTGATGAACGTCGGCTCAGAGGAGGCGGTCGTCGTCATCGTCGGCGCCGAGGGCGGCTACGTCGGCCGCGACGGGCAGGTCCCCGAAGGCGAAGACACGCGCATCCGCACGATGGACTCGACCGGCTCCTAGGTCGCGGGCGGCGCGGGCGGCTGCGGAGGCGGTTCGGCGGGCGGAGCGGGCGGCTGTGCGGCCGCCGGCTGAACGGCGGTTGCCGTCGGTGGCGCCGGCTGCTCCGGGTCCCACTCGAACGGCGGGTACTTCGTAACCATCCACGCGCCGTAGATGCTCGAGCGCGCTTGCCAGCGGATGCCGTTCAGGGCCATGTCGAAGATGCCCGGGGGGATCTTCTTCGTGAAGAGGATCGTGAAGAACGAGATGAAGGCCATGAGCCCGACCAGGTACCCGAGGACACCCGCGATCAGGTGGTACGGGAAAATCAGGATCCAGTGCACTAGGGGCCGCCAGCGATCGACGCCCTGCTCGGGATAGGCAAGGTCGTACACAACCGTGTCATCGGGCTGTGGGTGGATGCTGAACGGCGGGTACTTGTCGGTGAGGAGGCACACGTAGGCTCCCAGCCGAGCCCCCCAGCGACCGACGCCGACGAGGAAGTCGAAGATTCCCCTCGGATAGCGGGCCGTGAACAGGACGACGAAAAACGAGCCGATCCATGCGAAGACCGCCGCCAATGCGACAAAAATGAACACGAAGGCGTTCGGGATGACGAGGAGCCACTTCACCAGCGGAAGCCAGCGGTTGTACTCGCCCTGGTGCTCGATGTTGTAGGTCAGCGGGAACGGGGTCACGTAACTACTCCTAGAGGTCGCCCTGGTCGATCCACGGCATCATGTCACGCAGATCGGAGCCGACGCTCTCGATTTTCGCACCGGCTGCCTCTGAGCGCATGCGGTCGAAGTTCTCACCGCCCGCGCGGTTCTCGGCGATCCACTCCTTGGCGAACTCGCCCGACTGAATCTCGGCGAGGATCTGCTTCATCGCCTTGCGCGTCTCGTCGGTGATCACGCGCGGACCGCGGGTCATGTCGCCGTACTCGGCCGTGTTCGAGATCGAGTAGCGCATGCCCTGAAGGCCCTTCTCGTACATGAGGTCCACGATCAGCTTCAGCTCGTGGAGGCACTCGAAGTAGGCGAGGCGTGGGTCGTACCCGGCTTCGACGAGCGTCTCGAAGCCGGCTTGGACCAACTCGGTGGCCCCGCCGCAAAGGACAGCCTGCTCGCCGAAGAGGTCTGTCTCGCACTCGTCCTTGAACGTCGTTTCGATGACGCCGGCACGCCCGCCCCCGACGCCTGCGGCGTAGGCGAGCACCTGGTCGCGAGCCGTCCCCGACTCGTCCACGTGGACGGCCATGAGGCACGGGACGCCTCTCCCGTCTGAGTACTGGCGGCGGACGAGGTGGCCGGGGCCCTTTGGCGCGACCATGCCGACGTCGACACCCGGCGGTGGCTGGATCTGGTCGAAATGGATCGCGAAGCCATGGGCGAACATGAGGAGGTTTCCTTCGGAAATCCCGTCCTTGATGTCGGACTCCCAGATCTCGGCCTGGCGTTCGTCGGGCAGAAGAACCATCACCACGTCGCCTCGGGAGGCAGCATCGGCGACGTCGAGCACCTCGAGTCCCGCGGCCTCGGCCTTCTCGCGGGACGACGAGCCGGAACGCAGGCCGACGACGACGTCGTGGCCCGATTCCTTCAAGTTCAGCGCGTGCGCATGGCCCTGCGAGCCGAAGCCGAGGATCGCGATCGTCTTGCCCTCGAGCGCGGCGGGGTTGGCATCGGCGTCGTAAAAGATTCCCTCGTTGGACATGGCGCGGCAGGTTACTTCGGCTAGCGCAGAACCTCGCGGCGCAACTTGCCCGAGGCAGTACGAGGGAGATCGGTGACAAACGAGAACCGCTTAGGCACCTCGTAACCGGCAAGTGCCGCGGAACAATGTGCCCGGAGCGCCTCGGGATCCTCGGAGACCCCAGGTCGCAGGACGACCACGGCTGTCACCGCCTCCTGCCACTCGGGGTCGGGCCGCCCGACGACAGCTGCGTCAGCCACGTCAGGGTGCGCCTTGAGGACGCCTTCGACCCGCTCCGGCATCACGTTCTCGCCCCCGGTGACGATCAGATCGCCCTTCCGACCGTCGACCCAGAGGTAGCCCTCGTCATCGATCGCGCCGAGGTCGCCCGTGCGAAGCCAGCCGTCATCGGTGGGCGCGCTCGGGGCCACCACCGGCCCACGCACGAGGATCTCGCCCTCATCGACGCGCAGTTCCGCGCCCAGGAGCGCGCGACCCGCCGACCCCGCCTTGCGCTCCGCGTCGAGCGGCTCGAGCAGGGTCACCTGCGAGGTCGTCTCCGTCATCCCATAGACCTGGATGACCGTGGCGCCGCGGTTAGTTGCCTCTTCGATGACGTCGAGCGGGACCGGCCCGCCGCCCATCACTATCGCTCGTGGTCCAGTTAAGTCGGCATCGCCGTCAAGGAGCCGGATCAGCTGCGTCGCCACGAGCGAGACGAGCGTCACATCGTCCTCGGCAAGGGACTGAGCGACTCGGTCTGGGTCGAAGCCGTCGTGGAGGACGACGCCGGTACCACTGATCGCGGCGCGGGTCAGGATCGAGAGTCCCGCTACGTGGTGAAGCGGCAGGCAGCAGAGCCAGCGGTCCCTTGGCCCGATGCCGAGGGCGAGCCCAGTACCGACGGCGCTGTGGAAGAAGTTCTCCGTGGTGAGATCAACCGCGCGAGGCTCGCCGGTGGTGCCGCTGGTGTAAAGCCGCGCGAGCGCATCCGGCGTCTCGCAGGGGCCAAACGTCCCGACGCGTACCCCCTGGCGTACAGCGTTGGACGTATCGCCCTCCGGGGGAGCTGCCGCAGCCGTAGGGTTTGGGGCGCCCGGGTTCACAGGCGCCGCGACGGCGCCGAGCTTTGCCGCAGCGTGGAGGTGCGCTACGAACTCGGGGCCTGGCGGCATTTGGAGCGGGATGAGCGAGCCCTCCGTCGCGCCCTCATCGCTGAGCCGCTTCGCGGCTGCGCTCGCCTCCGCTTCCAGCTCGGCGTAGGAGAGATCTACGCCGCCGGATCGCAGCGCCAGGCGCTCGGGCACCGCGGCGGCTCGGTGCGCAACCCAGGTCTCGCGGAAAGCTTCGGACACCACGCCATAATCCCCGACGTGCCGATCCGACACAAAGACGCGCCGCCCGAGGAAAGCCTCTATGCGCCGATCGAGTGGGAGTCCGCTCACGAGTACGGCGATCTTCTCTACGAGAAGGGCGACGGGATCGCGAAGATCTCGATCGACCGCCCAGACGTCCGAAATGCCTTTCGCCCCCAGACGCTCGCCGAGCTTCGGGACGCGTTCAACCGTGCTCGCGACGACACCGACGTCGGCTCGATCATCTTCACGGGAGCTGGTGACGAGGCGTTCTGCTCGGGTGGAGACCAGCGGATCCGCGGCGACGACGGCTACATCGGTGACGACGAGGTGGCCCAGAAGGGCGTCGGCCGCCTCGACGTGGGCGACCTCCACGTGCAGATCCGGCGCCTGCCGAAGCCGGTCGTTGCGATGGTCGCGGGCTACGCCGTCGGCGGCGGCCACATCCTCCACCTCGTCTGCGACTTGACCATCGCCGCCGAGAACGCTCGCTTCGGCCAGACCGGACCGCGGGTGGGCTCCTTCGACGGCGGCTTCGGCGCATCGCTTCTGGCCAACAACATCGGCGTCAAGCGCGCCAAGGAGATCTGGTTTCTCTGCCGCCTCTACAACGCCGCCGAGGCGCTCCAGATGGGACTCGTGAACACCGTCGTGCCGCTGGCCGAGCTCGAGCGCGAGACGGTCGCCTGGTGTCGCGAGATGAACGCGCTCTCCCCCCTCTCCCTCCGCCTCCTCAAGTCGAGCTTCAACGCGACCGAGGACGGCCTCACCGGCATCCAGCAGCTCTCCCACGACGCGACGCTTCTCTTCTACATGTCCGAGGAGGGCCAGGAGGGCCGGAACTCCTTCCAGGAGGGCCGCTCGCCGGACTTCTCGAAGTACCCGCGGCGCCCGTAGGGCATGAGCCCCTTCCGCATCTGGCTCATGGCCGCCCGCCCGCGGACGCTGCCCGCGGCCATCGCGCCGGTGCTGGTCGGAAGCGCAGCCGCCGGCTACGTGATGGACCAGGGCTTCTACCCGCTCTGCGTCGGCTGTGGCCCCGACTTTCGCTGGCTCGCCTTCTTCGCCGCGCTCGCCGGCTCGGTCCTGATCCAGATCGGGACCAACCTCGCGAACGACTACTCAGACGCCAAGCGAGGCGCCGACACAGCTGAGCGCCTCGGACCCGTGCGGGTCACCTCGTCGGGTCTCATCGCGCCGCGCCGCGTCCTCTACGCCACGTGGATCGCGTTCGGCTTGGCCGCACTCACGGGCGTCTATCTCGCGACCGTCGCCGGGCCCGAGATCCTTGCCGTCGGCGTCATTTCCATCCTCGCCGGCGTGCTCTACACGGGCGGGCCGCGTCCATACGGCTACGCGGGGATGGGCGAACTCTTCGTCTTCCTCTTCTTCGGCCTCGTCGCAGTGAACGGGTCGTACTACGTCCAGCTCGAAGAGATCGACGCGCTCGCCGGTGCTGCTGAGCGTCGCGGTCGGCTTCCTCTCGACCGCGATCCTCGTTGTGAACAACCTGAGGGACATTGACACCGATGCTCGTGCCGGAAAGAGGACGCTGGCGGTACGGCTGGGGCGAACGCGGACGCGCAGCCTCTTCGGCGCATTGATCGCGGGAGGCTTCCTGATGGTGCCCGTGGCCCTTGCCGCGGGCGACGGGCCCTGGCTCGCGTTGATCGCGCTCGCCTCCCTGCCGCTCGCGATCTCGCCGCTCACGGCGGTGAGGACCCGGACGGACGGGCCCGCCCTGAATGGGGCGCTTGCGGGCACGGGCTCGCTCCTTGGCGCGTTCAGCGTCTTGCTCTCGCTCGGCCTCATCCTGGGCTAGCCGATGAAGATCGAGCGCATCGAGACCGTCGCGTACTCGCTGCCGTTTGCATCGCCGTACGTGACCGCGCGCGGCGCGATCCACGAGCGCGAGATGGTGCTTCTTCGCCTCCGCACCGACGCGGGCTTCGACGGCCTCGGCGAGGGGGTGCCGCTCGCGCTCCGCGGAGACAAGCCGCTCGCGAAGGTCGAACAGGAGATCGCTGACGCGTCACGGCGTCTCACGGACCTCGACCTGGATGCGGCGCACGACGATCCCCTCGCCTTCGCCGTGGCGACGATGCTGGAGCTGTCGATCTCCAGCCGCATCTCGCCGGCGGCCAAGGCGGCCGTCGAGTGCGCGCTCTTCGACGCGGTCGCCAAAGCCGTGGGCGTACCGCTCTGGCAGCTCCTCAAGGCGCCCAACGCCAAGGCGGTCGAGGTGAACGCCACGCTTGCGGCGGGCGCTCCGGCGCGGGTGGCGGCCGCGGCTGCCGAGTGGGTCGCGCAGGGGTACGGCACTGTCAAGCTCAAGCTCGGCGCCGGCGAAGACGACGTGGAGACAGTCGAGGCGGTCCGCGAAGCCGTGGGCCCCGGGGTAAAGATCCGGCTCGACGCCAATGAGGCGTGGGACACCAGGCTCGCGACCGACATCCTCACCCTGATCGAGCCGTTCGAAATCGAGCTATGCGAGCAGCCGGTGAGGGGCTTGCGTGCGATGGCGCGGGTCGCCGGCGACCAGAGCATCCCACTCGCCGCCGACGAAGCCGTCGCGTCCGAGGCCGACGCTCATCGCGCCGCGCAGCGCGGCTCTTGCAAGTACGCGACGGCAAAGCTTTCCAAGGTCGGCGGCGCCGGCCCGGCTCGGCAGATTGCGCGGATTCTCCCCACCTATCTCTCGAGCGCACTGGACGGGCCGGTCGGGATCGCCGCCGCCGCGCACGCAGCGCAGGTGCTGCGAGCCGACGGGACCGATCCCGGCATCGCGCACGGCCTCGCAACCCAGCGCCTATTCGCCGAGACCATCGCCACTCGCGAGTGCGAGCTTCGCGAAGGCGAAGCTCCACCTCCCGGACGGCCCCGGCCTCGGAGTTGAGCTGGACGAATCACTCCTGCAACAAAGGGCGCGTCATCCGTAACAGGGGTCAGACCCCTCTCCGGTTCCGGGTCTGACCCCCGAGGGGGTAGCGTCCGCGCTCGTGGACCCGACGAACCGCAACACGGCGCTTGCTTCGGCCCTGGTGGAGGAGCTCGCGCGCTCCGGCGTTCGCCACGCCGTTATCTGCCCCGGTTCGCGCTCGACGCCTGTTGCCCTCGCCCTTCTGCGAGAGCCGGGCATCGCCACGACCTCGATCGTCGACGAGCGCTCGGGCGGGTTCTTCGCGCTGGGGGCGGCACTGGCCTCGCGCCGCCCGGTCGCGATCGCGTGCACCTCGGGCACGGCGGCGGCGAACCTCCACCCCGCCGTCGCAGAGGCCGATGAAGCGTCTGTCCCGTTGATCGTCCTCACGAGCGACCGCCCTCCCGAGCTCCGGGGAATCGGCGCCGGCCAAACGATCGACCAGGTGAAGCTCTACGGCGCGAGCGTCCGCTGGTTCGCCGAGATGGGCACCCACGAGGCAGACGACGCCGGGCTCCTCCACATGCGCTCGTCGGCGTGTCATGCCTACGGCGCAGCGGCCGGCGACCCGCGACCCGGGCCGGTGCACCTCAACCTCTCATGGCGAGAGCCGCTTGGGCCAGAGCCGGTCGAAGGCGACGTAACCGCGACGTCGCGCCTGGCTCTCGACGGGCGCGGCGACCTGCCCCTCGCGGCGGTTCACGCATCCGCGCGGTTCCTGGACACCGAAGCGCTGGATGCCATTGCTGCCGACCTCGCGGAGACTCAGCGCGGGCTCATCGTCGCCGGCAGGCAGACCGATCCGAGCCTCGCCCCGGCCGTGGCCGCGCTGGCCGTCGCGACCGGGTTTCCGGTGCTGGCCGAGCCGACCTCGCAGCTCCGCATCGGGCCTCACTCCGGCGCCAACGTGGTCTGGGCCTACGACGCGATCGCGCGTGCGCGCCCTGCCGGGCTCGAGCCCGAGCTCATCCTTCGCTTCGGCGACATGCCGACGTCCAAGGCGCTTCGCCAATGGCTCGGCTCGATCGCTACTGCGGCGCAGCTCGTCATCGACCCGGCCGGGACATGGCACGACCCCACGCGAACCGCCGGACTGACTCTCCGGGCCGAGCCGGCTCTCCTGGCCGCCGCGCTCGAAAGCCGCGTGGGCGAAACGCGCGAGAGCGCCTTCGCGGAGGCGTGGCGCGCCGCGGACGCCGCTGCAGCGGCGGCGATCCGTGCGGAGCTCAGCCGCTCGGGAGGATTGCCGACTGAGCCTGCCGCTCACATGTCGATCGGCGCGGCGCTTCGCGACGGCGACCTCGCCTTCTGCGCGTCGTCGATGCCCGTACGCGACGCTGAATCGTTCCTGCCTGCGAGCCCGCGCGACGTGCTTTTCCTCTCCAACCGCGGTGCAAACGGCATCGACGGGACGGTCTCCTCGGCGGTGGGTGCCGCGATCGCCTCCGGACGCCCGGCGTGGGTGCTGATCGGAGACCTCGCACTTCACCACGACTCGAACGGGCTCGCTCTCCTTCGCCATGCCCAGGCGCCCGTGAGGATCGTCTGCCTCAACAACGACGGCGGCGGCATCTTCGAGTTCCTCCCCCAGGCCTCGCAGGTCTCACGGGAGGAGTTCGAGGCGATCTTCGGGACGCCGCTCGGGCTCGATCTGGAGAAGCTGGCCGCCCTCCACGGCATCGAGCACCGCCGGATTGCCGCACTCGACGAGCTGGCGGGTGCCGCGTCCGACCGCCACGTCCTGATCGAGGTGCCGATCGACCGGAAGCGGAACGTCGAGCTGCACGACGCGATCTGGGCGCGAGTGGCTGACGCCCTCGCGGTGAACGCGGGCGGCTCAGACGAGTAGCGGCCTCGCCCACCGTGCCATGCGTTCCACCGCGTCGGCCGCTTCGGGCAGCATGCCGGCGTGCGCCTGAAAGTCGTGCCACATGCGGTCCGTGACGTCAAGCTCGACAGGCGTTCCCGCCGCCTCCATGCGAGCTGCGAGCTCCGTTCCCTCGCTCACGAAGAGCTCGAGCGCGCCGGACTGGATCAGCGCCGGAGGCAAAGCGGAGAGGTCGGCGTTGAGCGGCGAAAGCCGAGGGTCAGCGACATCGGCGCCGGCAGCGTAGGCATCCGCCTTCTTGGCGACGTCGCCGGCGCGAAGGATCGCGTCCTTGCCGTCGTTGGCTCGCACCGATTCGCCGGACAGGGTCAGGTCGACCCAGGGCGACATCAGGAGCAGGCCCACGGGAGGCGCCTCGCCGGCGTCTCGGAGGGCAACGGCGATGTTGAGCGCAAGGTTGGCTCCGGCCGAGTCACCGCCGAGGACAAGCGGACCACTCCGCCCTGCGATGGCGCGGTAGGCGGCGAGTGAGTCCTCGAGGGCGGCCGGAAAGGGATGCTCGGGCGCCAGGCGGTAGCTCGGCAGGATCACCGTTTCGCCGAGCTGCCGGGCAAGGTGGGCGGCGAACGTCGTATAGACCCGCGGCGAGTTGACGGAGAAGGCGCCGCCGTGAACCCACACGACCCCCGGCGCAGCCGAAGCCCCCTCCGGGACCACGAGCCTCGCTCTCCTGCCGCAGACGGAGCCGCGGCGAACGGCAACGCCATCGGGCAGCGCATCGAGCCCCGCGAGCGCCTCGACGAGCACGCGCCCGAGCCGGTGAGGCAGCGAGAAAGCCCGCGACACCAGATGCCGGTCGGCCGCCCGGATGACCCCGCGCGGCAGGTTCATGAGCAAAGTATGAGGTGCCTGGCACCACGCCTGGTGCCTGGCACGTCAGCGCAGGTAGATCGGGTTCGAGTAGATCCACGGGCGCTCGCGCTTTCGCCAGTGGCGGCGCGCCTCAATGCGGTAGGCGCCCGGCTCTGAGGCTTCGGCCTCGAGCGTTGATGCCTCGGCTTCGGCGATCGTCTCGCCGTTGCGCAAGAGCGCGACCCTCGCCCGCCCGGGCAGGTCGGCTCGGAGGGTCCACTTCCCGGCGGCATGCTCCTCCCCCATCATCGCCGTTCCTGAGTCCGACTCGCCCCAGAAGCGAAAGCCGCGACCGGGCGCGATCGCGTCAACGGAGATGTAGCAACGCCCCTCGCGAAGCGCGTCGTATACGAGCGCGAGGTCTGCCTCGCCGTGCTCACCGCCCTGCGGCGCATTGGTCAGGGACACATAGGTAGAGAGCATCGCGAAGTAGCGCGCGTTCTTCATCGGGCTCCAGAGGCGGCCTCGCACCCGGACGCCGTGCTGGTGGGCGTCAAGGCCGCCGATGGCGACGAAGCGGCGCTCCGCACAGATCCGGTCCCACGCGGCTACGTCCTCGGGCCGCGGCCCGTCGAGCTGGCCTTCCGGGTTCACCATGTAGCGGATCGCGTCCACCGGCCCGCGCCAGTCCTCCGAAGCGTCCGTGGTGACGCTCCAGAGCTCGATCCCGGTAATCGCCTCGCCGTCGAGATCCTGCCAGCCGTGCGGCCATCCTCGTTTCACGAACCTCCCGTAGCGCTCGAGGATGCGCGCACCCTTCGACCACGGGTGGGCGACGAAACCGAAGCCGCCGGCTTTGGCCACAGCAAGAGGAATCTCCGCTTCGGGCATCCCCTTGTGCTTGATCTTGTCGGAGACGCCGAAGGCAAGAAAGTGCCCGGCGCGGGGAGTCACCTCGAGCCCTACTGCCAGGAGGACTGAGCCGTGCCAGCCCTCGTGGCCGTCGTCCTTGGCGCCGAGCGTGTCGTGATCGGTCAAGAGCACGACATCGCGGTCGGCCTGACGGGCCGCCTCCATGAGCTCCGGAATGCTCGCGGTTCCGTCCGAGTAGTCCGAGTGAAGGTGAACCGCGCACGCCAGATCGTGAAGCCGCGCCGGGTCGGCGGGCGGGCGGGCGTCCGGCGCTGACATCAGCCGGGCGAGGAAGCCGGCTCGATCGAGTCGCGTCGCGCCGTCTCGGGCGCGGTCGCGTATGCCATGAAGTACGACATTCCCGAGAGGATGGTGACGAACGTCGTGATCAGAACCAGGAACTCCGCCTCGGCCGAATGCGGCTGGACGACGTAGAGGAGTACGCCGATCGTGAGCGTCTGAAGAGCGGTCTTGGCCTTGCCGAGCGCGTCGGCGCTGATCACCGTCCCGCGCCGCTTGGCAACGAACCGAAGCCAGCTCACCGCCGCCTCGCGGCTGAGGATCACCGCGACGGCGCCCAGCTCGATCCGGTCGAGGGCGGCGAGGCAGACGAAAGCAGTTCCGACGAAGAGCTTGTCCGCAATCGGGTCCATCAGCTTTCCGAAGTCGGTGATCGGCCCCCGGGTGCGCGCGATGTGCCCGTCGAGAACGTCCGTCGCCATGCCGAGCGCGAACACCGCGAGCGCGAGGCTCAGGTTGCCCTTCGCGAGCGCGATGGCAAGCACTGGGACCAGCGCGACGCGTGACATCGTGAGTGCGTTTGGCGCGCTCACCGGCTTGCTCCAGTGTGATTCTGCGAGGGTTTGCACGTGAGCGCCGGCGCCAAAGACGTCTCCGAGGCCGGCGCGCGCACAGCGCGCCTTGGCGACCTGCCCGGGCGCCTGATGATCGCCGTACCCGGCGCGCTCATTGTGGCGCTCCTTCTGGCGGTCGGAGGCGCCGCATTCGCGACGCTGGTCGGTGCGGTGGCCACGGCTGCGGCGTTCGAAGCCGTGCGCCTCGTGCGCGAGGAGCGGCCGTACGCGATCGCCGCCGGGGTCCTGGCGGCCGTGGTCGTTGCGGCCGCAGCCATCGAGGGGCGGGATGCGCTCGCGCCCGCGCTCGCTGCGTCTTTCGCCCTCTTGGCCGTGGGCGCGCTGCTCAAGGGTCGCTCGGACGAGCGCGTCGCGCCGGCCATCGCGGCCTCGTTCTGCGTCGTCTGGGTCGGCGTCTCATTGGCGCATGGGGTCCTTCTTCGCGAGCTCGAGCACGGGGGCGCGCTCGTCCTCGCAGTACTCCTGGCGACTTTCCTGGGCGATACTGCCGCACACATCCTGGGGTCGCTATACGGGCGCACACCCCTCGCGCCCACGATCTCGCCGGCGAAAACAGTTGAAGGCCTAGTCGCAGGGATTGCCGTGGGCACCCTGTCAGTGATCGTGCTCGCGGTCGTGGCCGAGCCGTGGCTCGAGGTCTGGGAAGCGGCGGTGCTGGGGCTCGGCGTATCGGCCGCGGCTCCTGTCGGCGACCTCTGGGAGTCGGCCGTCAAAAGGGAGGCCGGCGTCAAGGATTCAGGCGCTCTCTTAGGCGCGCACGGAGGAGTGCTCGACCGGGTCGATGCGCTTCTGTTCACGGTGCCGCTCGGCTACTACCTGGCAACGATTCTGGTATGAGGCCGCGCTCTGTCGCTCCGGCCGCGGAAAGGCGCTTCGTCATACCTTCGGCCCCGAGGACCGCGACGGCGCCGATGAAGAGGCCGGCGAAGTCGTCGACGATGTAGTGCCAGCCGAAGTAAACGGTCGCAATCATCGTGAAGCCGAGCATCGCCCACAGGCCGTAGCGGACAGCGCTATGCGAGCGCGAGCGGTGCGCGACCAGCGCCGCGGCGAACAGGACGCCCGTGTGAAGCGAGGCGAAAGCGGCGATCGACTGGACCGCGGTCGTCGCGAGCGGGTCGGCCATCACCTCACGGCGATGGTCAAGGAGGGTCTCCTGGAGACGAGAGACGCCCGTCTCGGGCAAGCTCGCGAAGAGCCCCGGGTCGGCGAAGACGGGACCCAGGGCCGGGATCACGTAGTAGGACATCGCGCCCAGAATCCAGCAGATCGAGAGCGCCGAGACATAGGTGATGCCTACTTTGAGCCGGTTCGACCAGATGAGCGCAACCGCGAGGGAGATCGGGACGAAGGTGAGGAACGCGAGGTAGATGGCCGACAGGAACTCGGCGACGAAGCCGGTTCCAAGCAGATCGTGAAGCATGCGGGCCGGGTCGTTGCCGAAGAAGATCGAGCGCTCGGCCGACAGCAGCTCGCCGTCGAAGTTCGCGTCCGTCACAAACGGCAGGAAGCTCTTCAGGTTGCGATAGGAGATGTAGGTGACGTAGAAGGCGAGCAGCGCGACAATGACGACTAGGCCGCGGCGGCCCCACCAGCGCTCCTCGAAGACGCCGACGAACGACGCAGGAAGCGAGGTGCCCGTCTCGCGCGAATGACGCCAAGTGCGAGGGAGCAGGTCGAGCACCAGGAAGATGCCTGCGATGACGCCGATGAGGGCGAGCGGCGAGCCGACGTAGCGGGCGTCCGGATCGCGCAGCGGAAGCCCCTCCACCGCGGCCACGATGAGCATCAGCGACGCCGAGAAGGCGGCAATCGCGACGGGCGCGAGCCAGGCACGGCCTACCGTTTCGGCGTCGCCTTGGTAGGCGGCCTCCGGCCCGCTTCGCTTTAGCTTGCCTTTAGGCATCCCGACATTGTACGGGTCCACTCTCAGGCGAGGCTAAAGCCTTAACCGGCGACTAGCGGCAGGAGCGCGCCGAGCTTGAGCTCGGTTTCCGCCAGCTCGGCCTCGGGCTCGGAATCCGCCACGATGCCCGCCCCCGCGAAGAGATGCGCCATGCGGTCGCGAAGGAGTGCCGAGCGAAGGGCCACGCAGAACTCGCCGTCCTCGGTCGCGTCCATCCAGCCCACCGGCCCGGCGTACCAGCCGCGGTCGAGCTCCTCGAGGGCCCCGATTGCCTCGACGGCCTCGGCGTTGGGCTCGCCGCCGACCGCAGGTGTCGGATGAAGCATCCCGGCCAGCTCGACCGCCGAACGGGGATCGGCGAGCTGGGCGTGAATCGGCGTCGCGAGATGCTGGATGTTCGCCACCTTGATCAGGACGGGCTCACGCGCCGCCTCGACCCAGACCGAGTGCGCCCTGAGCGAGCGCTCGATTCGCCGCACGACGATCTCGTGCTCCGAGCGGTTCTTGGCCGAGCGGGCGAGCTGCTGGCCGAGGTGGTCGTCGACCGCCGGGTCGGCGCTTCGGCGCGTCGAGCCCGCAAGGGCGACGGTCTGCGCGCCCGCTCCTCGCCGCCGGACCAATAGCTCCGGGCTGGCACCGAGAAACGCTGCCTCGGGCGTCCCCACGCAGAAGCAGTAGCACGAGGGGAATAGCTCCCTGAGCGCCCCGAAGAGCGCTGCGGGATCGTGAGCTCGGGGCGCTTCGGCATGAACCTCGCGCGCAAGGACGACCTTTTCGAGTTCGCCTGCGCGGATTCGCTCGACCGCCTTCTCGACCGCCCGCTCATACTCGGAGGGGTCGGCAGCACTCGCGACGCTCACGCGCCCGAACGCCGCGGGGTCGAGAAGCGGCAGATCGCGATCGGCGAGGGAGCTGAGCCGAGCCCTGACGGCGGCCAGGGCGAGGTCAGGGTCCTTCCCGGGCGTGAGAACCACTGAGGCCGTGAGGTAGGTCGCACCTTCGTCGCGAGCGACCGCCAGCTCGGGCAGGACCATGAGCGCTGGCGGGAGCGACGCCCAGTGGGGTGAGACACCACCCTCTTCGGCAAACGCGAAGCCGCCTGTCCATACGGGACCCGCGCCCGCCGGCAACCCCGTCGGCTCATCGGTCAAGCGGTCTTGAAGGATCTCAGCGCTTTCGCGAGAGAGATCGGCGAAGCGGTGCGGGCCGCGCGAGACGATCTCGGCCGCGCTCCCGAGACCGGCCAATGCAAAGCCCCGCTCGGGCTCTTCCCAGGCAAACCAGCGGTCAGAGGCGAGGCGCGAGGCGGCGATCGAGCCGACGGGGTCGCGAAGGTCCGCCTCGACCGTCGCGCTCACGAGACGCCGCGATCGCCCGTCCCAGCGCTCCGTCAGCCGCTCGAGCATCTCTGAGAGCGTCTCGAGCGCGGTCGCCATGCGAACGTCGTCTCCTACGCGTCTGGCCGGGATTTCGTGATCGCGACTTCGCCTGTGCGGGCCATCTCGATCAGGCCGTGAGGGCGCACCATGCGCTCGAACGAGTCGATCTTCGACTGCGAGCCCGTGACCTCGATCGTGAGCGTGCGGCGAGAGACGTCGACGATGTTCGCGTTGAAGATCTCGGCGAATTGCATGATCTCGCCGCGATTCTCGACCGCCGCGTTCACCCTGAAGAGCGCCATCTCGCGAGCCACGGTCCCGTCGGGCTCCATGTCGCGGATCTTGATCACGTTCACGAGCTTGTGAAGCTGTTTGGTGACCTGGTCGATCGGGTGGACCGCACCGTCGAGGGTGAGCGTCACGCGCGAGACGTCGGGGTCTTCGGTCGGGCCGACCGCGAGCGTGTCGATGTTGAAACCGCGCCGGCTGAAGAGGCCCGCGATGCGCGCGAGCACGCCCTGGCTTGTTCTCGACCATGAGACTGAGGATGTGCTTGCGCCCGGTGAGGACGCTCCCCGCTTCGAGGTCCTCGAGCTTGACCAGCTCGGGTGTTCCAGGCTCGCCCATCAGCCCACCATGTCGCGAGCCGCAGCGCCCGCGGGAATCATCGGATAGCAGTTCTCTTCGGGCGAGACGTGGACGTCGAGGAGGACGGGACCGTCCGTCTCGAGTGCGGTCCGCATCGCGTCACGGAGGTCGCCCTTGGCGTCACAGCGCATGCCGGTCCAGCCGAACGCGTCGGCGAGCTTCGACCAATCGGGGCTCGGGCCCATCTCGACCGACGAGTAGCGCTTCTCCCAAAAGAGCTCCTGCCACTGGCGGACCATCCCGAAGTGGCCGTTGTTCATCAGGAACATCTTCACCGGGATGTTGTGGCGCGCTGCGGTCGCCATCTCCTGACAGGTCATGATCAGCGAGCCGTCGCCGGTAAGCCCAACGACAGTATCGTCGGGCTGCGCGACCTTGGCGCCGATCGCCGAGGGCAAGCCGAAGCCCATCGTGCCGAGGCCGCCCGAATTGAGCCAGCGGCGCGGCTTCGAGAAGTGGTAGTACTGCGCCGCCCACATCTGGTGCTGGCCGACGTCGGATGTGATGATCGCGTCGCCGGACGTCGCCTCGTACATCGCCTCCACCATGAACTGCGGCTTGATCTCCGAATCCGAGGAGTCCTCGTAGCGGAGCGGGTGCTCGGACTGCCAGGCGCGGATGCGGCTCCACCAGTCCGAAAGCCGGGACGAATCGGGCTCGACCGCCTGGTACTCGCGGGTGAGCTTGGGGATGATGTCCTTCGCGTCGCCCACGATCGGGATGTGCGCGGGAATGTTCTTGCCGATCTCAGCCGGGTCGACGTCGATGTGGACGAACTTGGCCCGCGGCGCAAACTCAGAGAGCTTGCCGGTGATGCGGTCGTCGAAGCGGGCGCCGACGCAGACGATGAGGTCAGCCTCGTCCATCGCGTAGTTGGCGGTGCGGGTGCCGTGCATCCCGAGCATGCCGAGCCACTGCTCGTCGGGCGCCGGGAAGGCGCCGAGCCCCATCACGGTGAGCGTCACCGGCAGGTCGTCCGAGCGGCAGAACTCCTGGAACTCGTCGGCCGCGTTCGCGTTGATGATCCCGCCGCCGCCGTAGATCACCGGCCGCTTCGAGTTGGCGAGGGCCTTGGCCGCGATGCGGATCTGCTTGATGTTTCCTTCGAACGACGGCTTGTAGCCGGGAAGCTCGGGCGAGCCGTCGGCGGGCTCGTAGTCGATGTCCGCACGGCTCAGGTCCTGGGGGATGTCCACGAGGACCGGGCCGGGCCGGCCGGTCGACGCGATGTGGAATGCCTTGTGGATGTAGTCGGGGATCTGGCGCGGATCCGTGACGAGCAGCGAGTGCTTGACAACCGGCAGGGTGATGCCGACCACGTCGGCCTCCTGGAACCCGTCGGTGCCGATCAGGTCCGTGCGCACCTGGCCCGTGATGAAGACGGTCGGGACCGAGTCCATCATCGCGTCGGCGATAGGGGTCACGAGGTTGGTCGCGCCCGGGCCCGAGGTGGCGATCGCGACACCCACGCGTCCCGAGGCCTTCGCATAGCCCTCGGCCATGTGCCCCGCCCCCTGCTCGTGGCGCGCCTGGATGTGCTCGAACTCAGCGTCGTAGATCGCGTCGTAGAGCGGCAGGTTGGCGCCGCCCGGGATGCCGAATACGTGCTCGACTCCCTCGTTTAACAATGCCTCGCAAAGTGCGTCCGCGGCCCGCATCGTTCGATGGTAGCTAGAGCTACGGGGTGACTTGTGTGGCTTCGAAGCCCTGCAGCGCCGCTGCCGAGGCGTCGCCGCTCGTCCAGCTCGTCGTCGGCATGATCGCCGACTCGGTCACGCGATCTCGGTGGCGCTCGATGACCCCGAGGAGAGATCGGACCAACTCCTCGCCCAGGTAGCTCGGTTGGAGGCCGAGGTCGTGGAGCTTCGTGTTCGTGGCGTTGTAGTAGTGGCTCTCGGCTTCGACGCGGGGATTCGGGTACTTCTCAACCTGTACTTCGATGCCTACCTCCGAGGCACTCGATCGGACGAGCTCGGCGAGCTCCGCCACCGAGAACTGCTCGGTGAACTGGTTGAAGACGCGGAAATCGCCCGCGTCGGCCGGGTTCTCCACCGCCAGCTCGACGCACTGAAGCGTGTCGCGGATGTTGAGAAAGCCGCGGGTCTGGCCGCCCTCGCCATAGACGGTGAGTGGGTGACCGATCACCGCTTGGACACAGAACCGGTTGAGGACGGTGCCGAAGTACTGGTCGTAGTCGAATCGGGTGATCAGGCGCTCGTCTGAGGCCGACTCCTCGGTCTCGACTCCGTAGACGACACCCTGGTTGAGGTCGGTGGCGCGAAGGCCCCAGATCCGGCAGGCGAAGTGGATGTTGTGCGAGTCGTGGACCTTCGAGAGGTGGTAGAGCGAGCCCGGGACCTTCGGAAAGGGGAGCGTGTCCTTGCGCCCGTTGTGCTCGATCTCGATGTAGCCCTCTTCGATGTCGATGTTCGGGGTGCCGTACTCCCCCATCGTCCCAAGCTTCACCAGGTGCGCATCCGGCACCTGATCGCGCATCGCGAACAGCAGGTTGAGCGTGCCGATCACATTCGAGTACTGCGTCTCAACCGCCGTCTCGCGCGACTTCATCGAGTACGGCGCCGAGGCCTGCTCGGCGTAGTGGACGATCGCCTCCGGCGACGTCTCGGCAATCACGGAATCAACGAACGCCGCGTCCTCCATCGACCCGACGAAGGAGCGGATGCGGTTGTCCGAGCGCTCGTGCCAGGCGTCCAGGCGCTCGTCGAGGCTCGCGATCGGAGTCAGCGAGTCGGTCCCGTTTTCGGTGTGCCAGCGGCGACGGGCGAAGTTGTCGACGACCGAGACGTCGTGCCCCCGCGCCGAGAATCGCATAGCGGTGGGCCACCCCAGGTATCCGTCGCCACCCAGGATCAGGATGCGCATCGCGGGTACGGTACCCGACCACTATGTCGCCTCTCCAGTTCGCAGCGATCTTCCCCGACGAGCTGACCGCGCTTCGAATCGGCGGCCTCGTGCTGGCCGCTCTGGTCGGCGCGTTCGCGATCTGGCGCCGCCGCACGCTTCGAAACGGCGACGTCCTGATCCTGCTCGGGCTGGCTCTCGGGCTCGCGCTCGTCTCCGGGACTGAGCTGCTCGACTCGGTCCTCTCCGCCTTCTCGTTCGAGCGCGAGAACGGCACGCGCATCGTCGGCGTTGCGGTGTTCGGAATCCTGATCCTGCTCGCGCTGGTGGTGCGGGCGCTCGCACAGGGGTCGCGTGTCACGCGCGAGCTACAGGCCGTGCTCGAAGGGCTCGCCTGGGAGCGATTCCGGCGCGACGGTCACCCCGGCACGTTCCGGGGGAAGATCGCGATCCTCGTTCCCGCCTACAACGAGCGGGAGAACATCGGCCAGGTTCTCGATGGCTTGCCCGCGGAGGTCTGCGGACGCGAGACGGCCGTGCTCGTCGTCGACGACGGCTCGCGCGACGGCACGGGCGACGTCGCCGAGGCGGCCGGCGCTGTCGTGGCGCGGCACGTGATCAACCGCGGCGGCGGCGCGGCGCTCCGGACCGGCTACCGCCTGCTCTCGGATTCCGAGGCCGACCTCGTGGTGACCATCGACGCCGACGGACAGCACCTCCCCGAGGAGATGCCGCGCCTCGTGGAGCCAGTCTTGAACGGTGAGGTCGACATGGCGCACGGCTCGCGCGTCCTCGGCGAGGCTGAGCCGAACACTCGCGCCCGCGAGATGGGCATCGTCTTCTTCAACCGCCTCGTCTCCTTCATCACGCGCACAAGGGTCTCCGACTGCTCGAACGGCTACCGCGCGGTCCGCGCGTCGGTCCTGCCCCAGCTCGTCCTGCGCCAAGAGCAGTTCCACACGTCCGAGTTCATGATCGAGGCGATCAAGCGCGGAATTCCGGCAAAGGAAGTGCCGGTGACCGTCGTCGCGCGGCTCCACGGCCATTCGAAGAAGCCCGCGGTCATGCGCTACGGCGCGGGCTTTGCGAATGCCATCGTGAGGACCTGGCTCCGCTGACCGCTCTAGGCCTTGCTCACGTCACGCGGTCGCGTGCCGCGTCGCGCAGCGCCGCGAGGGACTCCTCGCTCCAGCGGCGAAAGTAGCGACGTCCAAGTGCAGCGTCGCCCAGGCGGTGCCACAGAGTTTTTGCCTCCAGACCCAGCTCGAGCTCGACGAAGGTGCCGTTCTGGGCGGCGGTGAGCGTCCAGTGAGCAAACGAACCCGTCTGTCGGCAGCTCATGCGAAGTTCACGGAACTCGTCGCGAGATTCGATCAGCATGTCCGTTCTATGGACGTGGCCGATCGGATCTCGAGTTACCTGGACGAACTCGTCACCCTGTTCGAACTCCTGCCCTTCGACCTCGATGATCCGCGGCCACCAAGAGGGATACAGCGTGGGCGTTGCGACCAGGTCCCAGGCGGACTCCAGCGGGACGTCCAGGTGTGCGTGTTGGCGATAGGAGGACACGGGGAAGTTCTAGACCATCCGCTGACGCCCTTCGCGCACCGCGCGCGGGTGGCGGACCTCGGAGGGGTCGGGCAGGTAGAGGTCCTCGCCGCACCCACGGCACACCTGGACGTAGAGCTTTTGGACGCGTCCGCAGCGCGGGCACATTCGCTCCGGCTCATCGATGTCGGAGCGATGCAGGATTACGGCGAGAAGGCCGATGCCAGGCAGGATCGTTCCGATCAGGAACCAGATGAAGAACGAGCCGCCCTTGGCACGACCGATCGCCCCGGTGGCGATCCCGAAGCTGACGAAGATGACGAGCGGAACGAGCATCGGCCTCCAAGTATGGCCCGGTCGCTCACCGAGGGCGAACGTCCAACGTAGGGCGCCACAGCGCCCAGCCTGGGACGTTCGGCGCTATTCGAGAGGGCGGTGGGTGCCGCCGCGCTCGTACACCGCGTCGGTCAGGGGCCGCGGGTGGCCGATCGAACCGACCTCGGCCACGTCTCGCTGGAACGGCAGGCCAATCGTCCAGTCGGCGACGGCTCGGATCTTTCGCGCGGCTCCGGGCACCTGGCTCATGTGATAGGTCCGCGCCATCCACCAGGCGGGAAAGCCGCTGAACCGCTTCTTGCCGAGCTGACCCACGGCCTTGTATCGGCCCAGGTTCACGAACGCGGCCCTGGCGTGATAGTCGAAGGGCCGCGGTGACGTGGCGACGCCAAGCTCGGCGGCGATGTTGTGCGCGACGGCGGCGCCTTGGCGGACCGCGTGCTGCGCCGTGGGAGGACAGGGCCGCGCACCGTCGTGGTTGGGATCCGGAACGGCCGCGCAGTCGCCAATCGACCACACGCCCTCAAGCCCGCGCACGCGCATGTGCTCGTCCACGTCGACCTTCCAGTCGTCGGTGAGCGGCAGGTTGAGCGCCCTCAGGCTCGGATGCGGCGCGACGCCTGCGGTCCAGACGATCGTCTGGGTCGGGATCTCCTCGCCCGTCGAGAGTCGGCACGAATCGTCACGCGCCTCCTCGAGCCGCGTCCCAAGGCGGACGTCGATCCCGCGGCCGCGGAGCTCGCGCACGGCGTAGTCAGCGAGGCCCCGGTCAACCTCGGGGAGGACGCGGTCCATCGCCTCGACCAGGATCCAGCGCATGCCGGTTAGCCGAGCCCGCGGGTAGCGGTCGATCGCATCGGCCGCGAAGTCCTGGAGCTCGGCGAGCGCCTCGAGGCCCGAATAGCCGCCGCCGACGAAGACGTAGGTGAGAAGCTCCTCGCGCCGCTCGGGGTCCTCGGAGGCGTTGGCGCGCTCGAGCGTCTCGATCACGTGGTTTCTGAGCCAGATCGCGTCGGCGAGGCTCTTGAAGCCGATCGCGTGGCGATCGAGGCCGGGAACGGGCAACGAGCGAGAGACCGAGCCCACGGCGACGAGGAACTGGTCGTAGCGGATCGTTTCGTCCTCGCCCTCATGGGTCCGGATCTCGACGGTCCGCGCCTCAGGATCGTGAGAAGAGACCGCGCCTAGCCGGAGGTTGGTGCGCTTCAGCATGTCGCGGAGCGGCGTGACCACGTGGCGCGGCTCGAGCATGCCGGCCGCCGCCTCGGGCAAGAACGGCGTGTAGAGCATGAAGTTGACATCGTTGACGAGGATCAACCGAGCCGACTGTTTAGGCAGGAGCTTCTCGAGCTCTCGAGCTGCGGAAGCCCCGGCAAATCCACCTCCGGCGATGACGACGTTCCAGGCCATGCCCCAATTATGCCACAGCTTGTAACAAACTGTTACAAAGCGGCACGAGGCACTTGCTGCCTCCCGCGCGCCGAGAGTGAGATAACGGGACACATGCCCCGCGAGACGACTCTCGGCGATCAGAGGCCGAGCTTTGAGCGGACCAGCCGCGTCACTTCCTTGCCATCGGCGCGCCCCTTCGTCTCGCGCATGACAAAGCCGATGATTGGCCCGATCGCCTGCATCGCGCCCTCCTTCACCTTCGCGGCCTCGTCGGGGTGCGCCTCAAGAGCGCGATCCACGATGCCTTCGAGCTCGCCCGAGTCCTCCATCGCGCCGAGGCCCTCCCGCTCGACGATCTCGGCTGGGTCCCCACCCTCGTCGGCGAGCTTGGCAAGGACAAGCTTGGCACCCTGGTTCGTGACCTTCTTGTCGCGGATCAGATCGACGAGGTGGTTGAGGGATCGAGGCCTGACCGCCCGTGCTTCGCGTTCGCCGGTCAGCCAAAGAGCGACGGTCTCAGGATGCTGGGTGCCCTCCTTTAGAGCCTCCTCAAATCGTGCCCCGAGGTCGGGATCTCGGGCCAACTGCCGAGCAACAGCATCCGAAAGCCCAAGCTCGGCCACATACCGCTCCTCCCGCTCGCCGGGCAGCTCGGGCAAGGCGGCTCGAGCCTCGGCGAGCATCTCCTCGGTCGGAGCCAGTGGGACCAGGTCCGGCTCGGGGAAGTAGCGGTAGTCGTGCGCCTCCTCCTTCGAGCGAAGCGAGGTGATCGAACCCGAGCGGGGGTCGAAGTGAAGCGTCTCCTGTGTCACCGCCTCGCCCGCCGCCGCAAGGCCGCGCTGGCGCTCGAGCTCGGCGTCGATGCCGCGCTCGATGAACCGAAACGAGTTCATGTTCTTGAGCTCGGTCTTCGTACCGAGCTCCGACGAGCCCGCGGGCCGGATCGAGACGTTTGCGTCGCATCTGAGGCTTCCCTCCTCCATGTTCACGTCCGACGCGCCGATCGCCTTGATCGTCGAGCGCAGGAGCGCGAGCCATTCGCGTGCCTCTGCCCCACTCCTCACGTCGGGCTCGGTGACGATCTCGACCAGCGGCGTACCGCCACGGTTGAAGTCCACGAGCGAGGCCCCTGACCCATGGATCCGCCCCGACTCACCAACGTGGATGAGCTTGGCCGCGTCCTCTTCGAGGTGCACCCGGTGGATGCGGATGTCGCCCAGACGCCCGCCCGACGCAAGCGGGACGTCGTACTGGGAGATCTGGTAGGCCTTCGGATTGTCCGGATAGAAGTAGTTCTTGCGGTGAAAGATCGAGCGCGGCGCGATCTCGCACCCGAGCGCGAGGCCGATCTGGATGCCGTACTGGATCGCTTGCGCGTTCACCACCGGGAGGCTCCCGGGATGGGCGAGGCAAACCTCGCAGGTGTGGACGTTCGGATCGTCGCCGAAGGAGAGCTCGCAGCCGCAGAACATCTTCGTCCGCGTCCGGAGCTGGACGTGGATCTCCAGGCCGATGACGGCTTCGTACTCCGTGGCGCTCATCCGAACCCCAGGCTGTCGATGTGCTCTTCGTTCATGCCGAAGTGGTGGCCGATCTCGTGGAAGACCGTCCGCTTCACCTCCTCGGCAGTCGGGTTTGCATCCCGAAAGACGACGATCCGCTGGAGGCCTCCAACGGGGTCGTAAATCCCCATGATCCCGTCGGGGTGGGAGTCCTCGACGATGACGGCGACCTCTCCGAGCTCGTCCGCGACCCACTCGGGCAGCTGATCGAGCGCTTGGCGAACGGCCGTCTCGGTCTCCTCCATGCTCAGCACGAGCAGATGATCCAGTTCGGGGACGCGTGCCCGCGGGGGCGCACGGGACCGAGCCGGTCGTGGGAAGGGGGCGAAGCCTGTACCGGTTGGTACAGGCGAGTCCCGATGACCGCGATCCGGCGACGGGATCCGTGCGTCATCCGTGGGTGCGGGTATCCGGACTGGCTCATCTAGGCCTTCCCTCGAAGCCGATCGCCGACTCGATCGCATGCGCCGCATCCAGAAGCTGTGTCTCCGAGAACGCCGGCCCCGCGATCTGAAAGCCGACTGGCAGGCCCGAGTCCGACCCGAGGCCGGCCGGGATTGAGATCGCAGGGATACCCGCGAGGGACATCGGCACCGTGAAGTAGTCCGAGAGGTACATGGCGAGCGGATCCTGCGTACGCGCGCCGCGCTCGAACGCCACGGTCGGCGACGTGGGAGTCACGACGAAGTCGCAGGTCTCAAACGCTGAGCGGAAGTCGCCGGCGATCTTCGTGCGGACGCGCTGCGCCTGGCCGTAATACGCGTCGTAGTAGCCGGAGGAGAGCGCGTACGTGCCCAGCATGATTCTGCGCTTGACCTCCGCTCCAAATCCCTGAGCGCGAGTTCGCTCGTACATGGTGCCGAGGTTCTCTTCCCCATCCACCCTAAGCCCGTAGCGAACTCCGTCGAAGCGCGCGAGGTTCGCCGACGCCTCGGCGGGCGCGATCACGTAGTAGGCGGAAAGGCCGTGAGCCGCGTTGGGGAGCTCGATTTCTGTGAGCTCGCCTCCCTGCGCCTCGATCACCCCAAGCGTCGAGCGAAAGAGCTCGGCGACATCCGGCTCTACGCCTTCGGTCTCGTCCGAGAAGTCGCTCGCCACCCCGAACCGAAGGCCGCCGAGATCCGTTCGCGTGGGCAGTTCGACCCCGCCCTCGATGCCGATTGAAGTCGAGTCGCGCGCGTCTCGGCCCTCGAATGCGCGAAGGAGGAGCGCCGCGTCGGTGACATCACGCGTGAGCGGGCCGCACTGGTCGAGCGATGAGGCGAAGGCGATCATTCCGAAGCGCGAGACCGCGCCGTAAGTGGGCTTGAGGCCGACGATGCCGCAGAGCGCCGCGGGCTGGCGGATCGAGCCGCCGGTGTCGGTGCCGATCGCGCAGGGTGCAAGTCCACCGGCGACCGCGGCGGCCGAGCCACCCGAGCTGCCACCCGGCACTCGCGCGTGGTCCCACGGATTGAGGACGTCGCCGAAGGCGGAGTTCTCGTTCGAGGAGCCCATGGCGAACTCGTCCATGTTCGTCTTGGCGAGCACGTTCGCTCCCGCCTCCTCGAGGCGGGAGACGGCAGTTGCCGTGTACGGAGGGACGTAGCCTTCGAGGATCTTCGAGCCCGCCGTGGTCGGGACCCCCTCGGTGCAGAAGATGTCCTTGACGGCGACGGGAAGCCCCGCGAGAGGGCCGTGGCCAACAGCCGACGGCCCTTCGCTCCGCCACAGGCACGCGTTGAGCTCGTCATCGGCGCCCTGCCAGGCGGCGGAGTACTCACTCGAGGCGAGTTCGCCCGCCTCGATCCGTTTGAGCGCCTCGGCTCCCGTCAGCTCGCGAAGCTCGGCGTCGCCCACGAAGCGGGTCTAGGCGCCCGGCGACGGCACCCGGAAGGCGCCGTCGGCGGGATCGGGGGCGCTTGCGAGGGCGCGATCGCGGTCAAGGCTCGCGCGCGGCTCGTCAGCACGAAGGACGTTCTCGAGCGAGACCACGTGCGAGGTCGGCTCGACGTCGGCGAGATCGAGCTCAGAGATGCGGTCGACGTGCTCGAGGATCCCGGAGAGCTCGGCAGCCATCGTCTCGACTTCGTCGCCGGAGAGCTCGAGACGGGCCAGCTTGGCGACGTGGAGAACCTGCTCTCGATCGATCATGGGTTGATCCTAGAAGGACACAACGAAGGCCGGAAAGCGAAACGGCCGCCCGGAGGCGGCCGTCTCGCATACCGATTTGCCTCGCCTCAGGCGGCGGGACCGCCAGGCGGCGGCGTCCCGGTGCCCGACGGAGGGGGCGGGGGTGGCGGCGGCGGGGGTGCACCCGGTCCCGCGCCGGGACCTGCCCCTGGGCCGGGGCCCGGGGTTTGCAGGCGGTCTGCCTGGTCACCGAACGAGGTGCCCTCTTCCTGCATCGCGCGCCAGCCACCGTAGGCGATGCCGGCTGCTGCCACGAGGCCAAGGAAGACCCCGAACTCGCGATCGAAGCCGAACGGCGTGTCGATCAGCCGGTAGATGATGAGCAGCGTCGACAGGATGCCAAGCCCGGCAACGACCGCACTCAGAGCCACGGGTAGATTGACCTGCGTCGCTGACGCCGAGATCGCGGCGAGGGCGACGGCGGCGATGATCGTGATCAGCAGGATGATGTCAATGAAGCCGAACGACTCCCAGGCATTCGCCTTGAAGCTGTCGGCCGCGTCATCCACGCCTGAGAATGCCTCACCGGCAGCCTCGATGTCGCCCTGGCTGAGGCCGGTCACGCTCTCTACGTCGATCCCGAACCAGCCGAAGAACATGATGACGAAGAGCGCGACTGCGGCTACTGCCGCGATCAACTCGCCCTGTCGGATGCGACTTGTGTCCATGCGTCCTCCCTTGAGGAGTAGGGATGTCCACGGCACGCGGGGTGTGCCGTTGGCGAGACCCTATACCGCTGGAGCGGCGGAATGTCGCAGCGCCTGTGCGGCCGACAGTGTGTTGCGAAGGAGCATCGCGATCGTCATCGGCCCGACGCCGCCTGGAACGGGCGTGATCGCGCCTGCTCGCTCGGTCGCGGGCTCGAAGTCCACGTCGCCAACGAGGCCGTCGTCGGTGCGGTTGATGCCCACGTCGATCACCGCAGCGCCGGGCTTGACCCACTCCCCGGCGATCATTCGCGGCGATCCCACGGCGGCGATCAGGATGTCCGCCGAGGCGCAGACCTTGCCCAGGTTCCGAGTCCGCGAGTGACAGACGGTCACGGTCGCGCTTGCGTTCGTAAGCAGCGCGGCCATCGGGCGCCCGACTAGGATCGAGCGTCCCACCACGACGGCATTCGCCCCGCTCACCTCGGCTCCCGCCTCTTTCAGGAGCTCCATCACGCCCAGGGGTGTACACGGGACCATCCCCGGCCGGCCCTGCGCGAGAAGGCCGGCGCTGGTGGCGGTCAGCCCGTCGACGTCCTTCGCAGGGTCGATCGCCGTCACGACCGCATCCTGGTCGAGCGGACTGGGCAACGGCATCTGGACGAGGACCCCATCGATCGCGTCGTCGGAGTTCAGCTCGGCGATGAGGGCGAGGAGATCGGCTTGGGAAACATCGGCCTCGAGACCGTGTTGGACCGAGCGGATGCCGGCTTCCTCGCAGGCCTTGATCTTGTTGCCGACGTAAACGTGGGAGGCAGGGTCGTCGCCGACCAGCACGGTGGCGAGGCCCGGGGAGGTGCCGTACTCGGCCACAAACCGCTCGACATCCTCGGCAACCTCGCCTCGGACGCGCGCGGCAATCGCCTTGCCGTCGACTACTCGGGCGCTCAAGAGGCCTTCTTGAGCGGCGCGTAGTCCGCCATCAGCTTTCGCTCCCCGCCTTCCGAGGCAAACCGGACGACCACGACGGAGCCGGGCTCGACCGACGTCACCACCCCTTCGCCGAAGCTGGCGTGAACCACGTCGTCGCCGATGCGGAACTCGGCCTCAGGGTTTTGCGGCTGGATCCGGTCCGGAACCCGGATCTCGCCGGCGCCGCCGAACCCGAGGACCGTGGCTCGCCTGCTCCCCCCCGCGCGCTCCCCCTGCCAGCCCGTCTGGACGGCCATCGCCTTGTGCTCGGTCAGCTCGTCGGGCACCTCTCGCAAGAAGCGCGAGGGCAGGTTCCAGCCGGAGGCTCCGTGAAGGCTGCGGCGACGAGCACAGGTCATGTAGAGGCGATTCTTGGCGCGGGTGACGCCGACGTAGGCCAGCCGCCGCTCCTCCTCGAGGTTGCCCTCCTCGACGGAGCGTGCGTGCGGGAAGACCCCCTCCTCGCAGCCAATGATGAACGCCGCTTCGTATTCGAGCCCTTTCGCGTTGTGAAGGCTCATGAGCGTGATGAGGCTCTCCGAGTCGCGGATCGAGTCCTGCTCGGTGAAGAGCCGGATCTGGGCCAGGAACTCCTCGAGCGGCGTGTCCTCGCGCTCCTCGCCCTCGACCTTCCGGTTGACGTCGAACTCGCCGGCGACGCCAACCAGCTCCTGGAGGTTCTCCATCCGCCCCTCGGCCTCGAGCGTGCGTTCCGCCTCGAGCGAGTCGAAGTAGCCGGTGTCGTGAAGGACGGACTCGAGGAGCTCCGCCACCGAATCGCCCTCGGCCCGCTCGCGGAGGCCTGCCATGACCGCCGCGAAGCGGTGCACAGCCTTGACGGCCGCCGCGCCCAGGCCCGGCACCGACTCGGGCCGCGACATTACGTCCCAGACGTCTTCGCCGGTGGTGTTCACGTGCGAGAGGATGCGGCTTTCGGTCTGGCGCCCGATCCCGCGCCGGGGCGAGTTGATCACCCGCGTGAACGAGATCGCGTCGGCCGGGTTCGCGAGCAGCGAGAGGTAGGCAATCGCGTCCTTGACCTCCGCGCGCTCGTAGAACTTGGTGCCGCCGATCACCTGATAGGGAACCTCGTAGCGGACCAGCGTGTCCTCGAGCACGCGGCTTTGGGCGTTCATCCGGTAGAAGACCGCGACCTCGTCGCGCGAAAAATCTTCGGATCCCACGAGCCGCTCGATCTCCCCCGCGACGTAGCGCGCCTCGGCGTGCTCGTCGTCGAGCTCGGCGACCACCACGGGCTCGCCCCGGCCGGCGTCGGTCCAGAGGTTCTTCTGCTTCTGCTCGACGTTGTTGGCGATGACAGCGTTCGCCGCGTCGAGGATCGTGCCGGTCGAGCGGTAGTTCTGTTCGAGCTTCACCACCTCGGCACCACCGAAGTCGTGCTCGAACTCGAGGATGTTGCGCACGTCAGCCGAGCGGAACGAGTAGATGGAGTTGTGGGTGACGAGCCCGTTAGCGATGAAGTTGTGGGTGTGGGCGATGTCGAGGTCGTGGACGGTGGTGCCTAGGATGATGCGCTGCGTTTCCTCGATTCGGTCGAGGTTGCCGTGAGCGTCGAGGAGGTGCATGCCGGGGGTTAGGACCTGGGCTGGGATGGGTGCCAAGGCCACGGCTTCGGGCACTTCTTGCAGCGCGGTGGCACCGCGACGCGCTTGCTCAGACAACCAAGGGGGGTCGGATCGGGCGCCCTTGGTGATGATCGGGTCGCTATTTGAAGATCGTGCAGGGTTTTGGTTGCCATAGCCACCAGAATGCTGCACCAGGTGCGTTTTCAGCCCGGCGGGCCGATCGCTTGAAGGGTTGGCAGTGCGATAGCCCTCATAACCCTTCGAGCGGTGCGAATCGACGGTGATTAAGTGGTTGTGCTCGCAGGTGGAGATCAGCTCTCTGCCGCCCACCGTGGTGACCCGGATGCCCTGCGAGCGACGTGAGCGGTGGACTTGATCCACCCTGGTTGCCGCAAACGAGCCGTCCGACCACCTCGAGAGAACTTGCTCGCCTGGGGCGACCTGCTCGATTGGCTTCTCGGACCCATCGGCCATCCGCACCGCCGTGCCCGCCACGAGGCACTGCGCGTCATCGCCCACGACGGTCAGGTTTCGCGTCTCGCCCGCCAGGAGCTGGAGCAGGCGGTACTGGGCTCGGTTCGTGTCCTGGTACTCGTCAACGAGGATCCAGCGGAAGGTCCGCTCGTAGCGCTCGCGAACGTCGGCGAAGAGCTCGAAGAGGTTGACGGTGCGGACCAAAAGGTCGTCGAAGTCCATGGCAGACGCCTCGACCATGCGTCGCTCGTATAGCGAATAGACCTCGGAGACGACCTCTTCGAAGTACGTGCCCTGGGCCTCGGCGTAATCGGTCGAGTCCTCGAGCCGGTTCTTGGCGCCCGAGATCGCGGCCTGGATCGAGCGCGGCGTAAAGCGCTTCGGATCGATCTCGTTCTCCTCCATGCAGCGCTTCACCATGCGGAGCGAGTCCGCCTGGTCGTAGATCGTGAACGAGCGTTTGTAGCCGAGCCGTTCGGCGTTTGCGCGAAGAAGGCGCGCGCAGGCCGAATGAAAGGTCATGACCCACATGAGGCGCGAGACACCCCCCACTAGCTCCTCGACGCGCCCGCGCATCTCCTGGGCGGCCTTGTTCGTGAAGGTGATGGCAAGGATCTCCGAGGGATGTGCCTGGCCGGTCGCGACGAGGTAGGCGATCCGCCGCGTGAGCACTCGGGTCTTGCCTGAACCCGCTCCCGCGATCACGAGGAGGGGCCCCTCGCCGTACTCGACCGCGCGCCGCTGGGGCGGGTTGAGGCCCTCGACGAGGCGTTCGATCGCATCTGCGCCGGGGCTGATCGGGGCGAGGTTCTCCATCAGATCAAAGATAGACCCGCCCCCGGCCGGTGCGCCGGCAATTGCTAGCCGCCGGCTGAGGAGGGGCCCTGCTTCGGCTTCAGCTCGCGTACTTCGGCCTCGGCCGCACGGCCGTCGATCTCGGCCAGGCGGTGCTCGGCGGCGGCGAGGCGGTCCGCGAGGCTGCGGATGGCGTCAGCGACCGGGTCGGGAAGGTGGATCCAGTCAGCGTCCGGACCCTCGGGGCGCCGGCCCTCGACCCGAACGGGATGCCCGGGGTTGCCGACCACAGTGGCGTTTGACGGCACATCCGAGATGACCACGGTGTTGGCGCCCACCTTGGCGCCATGGCCGATCTCCACCGGCCCCAGGAGTTTCGCCCCAGAGCCAATCGTGACGTCGTCCCCAACCGTGGGATGGCGCTTGCCCCGCGCGAAGCCAGTGCCGCCGAGCGTCACGCCCTGATAGAGCGTCACGCGGTCACCGATCTCAGCGGTCTCGCCGATCACGACGCCGGCGCCGTGGTCGATGAAGAAGTCCTGGCCGATCCGGGCCGCCGGGTGGATCTCGACGCCTGTAACGGCCCGGCTCGCGAAGGCGAGCGCTCGCGGCGCCAGGGGGACCTCCGCGTCGAAAAGAGCGTGGGCTACGCGGTGGGCAAGCAGCGCCTGGACGCCAGCCCAGGTCGTGAGGATCTCGAGGCTCCCCACCCTGCGCGCAGCGGGATCGCGGTCTCGCGCGGCACCGATGTCGCTTCGGATCTCACGGGCGACGCGGCGGAGTGCTCCCAGGCCGAACATGTCGGACGGAAGGGTAGGGCTCTGTGATTTACCCTCGGGTGGTGAGTTCCGAGGAAGGCCTCGATCCTGTCAGGGACGCGAGTAAGGAGATGGAACGTCTCCTGCTCGACGTGCTCGGCAACATGCCCGGCACGGCGATCACGGTTTTCGATCGCAGGCTTCACGTTCTCCTCATGTCCGGATCCTCGCCGTTTCCGATGGGCGTCGATCCCTCGGCGGCAACCGGCAGGCCGCTGTCTGAGCTCATGTCAAGCGCGGACTTCGTGCGCCTCGAGCCGACCTACCGGGCGACGCTCGCCGGCGACTTTTGCACCGACGAGCAGTCGATGCTCGGCTCCGAAGGCGTCTGGTGGCTCCGGACCGCCCCCCTCAAGGCGTCATCGGGCACCGTTTACGCGGGCTTGGCCGTCGCGACCGACGTCACCGACCGCCGAGTCGAAGAGCTCCGGCGCCTGCGGATAGACGCCCAGCTCGAGCGCGTGCGGCGGCTGGAGGCGGTCGGCAAGATGGCCGGCGGGGTCGCCCACGATTTCAACAACCTCCTGGCGGTCGTCCTCAACTACTCGGACTTCATCGCCGACGCTCTTCCTGGGGACTCAGAGCTTCAGGAAGACTTGGCCGAGATCCGCCGGGCCGGCGAGCGCGGGGCGTCCCTGACCCGCCAGCTTCTGATCTTCAGCCGCCGCGAAGTGGCAAAGCCGGAGCGCGTGGACCTGAACGACGTGCTGGCACACCTCGACAAGCTCCTGCGGCGCACCCTCGGCGAAGACGTGAGCCTGACCATCGATCTGGCTGATGAGCTACACCCGATCGAAGCCGACGCAGCACAGATCGAGCAGGCGCTTGTTGGGATGGCGCTGAACGCGCGGGAGGCGATGCCCGACGGGGGTTCGCTCACGATCCAGACCGCGAACGTCGACCTCGACCGGGACTACGTGGACATGAACCCGCAGGCCCAGACCGGCCCGCACGTCCTGGTCACGGTTGCCGACACGGGCCATGGGATTCCTCCCGAGCTGATCGAGCGCATCTTTGAGCCGTTCTTCACCACCAAGCCGAGGGGCGAGGGCACCGGTCTCGGCCTGGCGGCCGTGCACGGCGTCATGGCCAACGCGTCGGGGCACATCACCGTTTATTCCGAGCCGGGCTTCGGGGCGGTCTTTCGCCTGCACTTCCCCGCTGCGATGGAACGGGAGCTACCCGAGGCCGAGCCCGGAGTCGCGGAGTCGGCGGATGCGATCGACGTCACGCCCGGGATGCGGGTCCTGGTAGCCGAGGACGACGATTCGGTGAGGCGAGTCACCACTCGCGTGCTCGAGCGCGCCGGCTTCGAGGTCACGGCCTGCGCGGACGGGATCGAAGCGATCGAGGTCCTGGAGGCCGGCGAGCGTTTCGGGCTTCTCATCACCGATGTCGTCATGCCGAACGCGTCTGGCCGCGAGCTAGCCGACAAGGCGCACGAGCTCGACGCATGGATGCCCGTGGTCTTCATGTCGGGCTACACGGAGGACATCATCTCCTCGCACGACATCGTCACGCAGGACATGGACTTCCTTCGCAAGCCATTCACGGCCCGCGACCTCCTGGATCGCGTACGCGCTGCGCTCGGCCTCAACCGCTAGCGCCCTTTCCTAAGGATTCTCGGCGCTGGGCGCCAAACCGCCTGGAATCCTGACCCGGAAAATCGAACCCGAGCCGACCTCGCTCTCGACGTCGAGGGTCCCTTGGTGAAGATCGACCAGCTCGCGGGTAATCGAGATTCCGAGGCCCGTCCCGGGCGCTAAGCCCGCAGTGGACGCCCGGAAGAAACGCTCGCCCAAGCGGGCGATCTCGTCGCTGGGAATGCCAACTCCCTTGTCTATCACTTCGATCCAGAGCTCCTGGTCGAGCTCCTTGGCACGGATCAGCACGGGACCGCCCGCAGGCGAGTATTTGATCCCGTTCGAGATTAGGTTGACGACGGCCTGCTCGAAGCGATCGCGGTCCAAGGTCCATGTCAGGCCGTGCGCTGCTTCGACAATCAGGGTGACGCCCCCCTCGCGCGCGAGCTGTTCGAGGTCTTCTGCGAGACGCTCGAGCGAAGGCTCGAGCTCGACGCGCTCTGGCCGCAACTCGAGCTGTCCGGCCTCTACGCGAGAGAGCAGAAGGAGATCGGCGATCAGGAGCTCGAGGCGCACCGTGTTTCGCAAAGCCACGGCGGCGAGCTCACGCTGCGCCGGGTCGAGGTCTCCGCCCTCCCCCTCGAGCAGCGCCTCGACATAGCCCTTGACCGAGGTCAGCGGCGTCCTGAGCTCATGCGATACCCGCGTAACCAGCCTGTCGCGCATCTCGCCGGCCTCGGCAAGGCGGCGTGACTCGGCCTCCATCTCCTCTCGAGCCACGCGCGCAGTGGACACCGCGTCCATGAGCCCGACCTCCGAGCGACTGACGCGCGAGCTCAGCCAGACCATCGTGAGCAGGGTCGCAACGGACGCCAAGCCGATCATGATGATCTCAGCGACCTCCCGCGAGCTTCCGTCGTCGTAGAAGAGGGGCAGCGCCGCCATCAGGAGGATCCAGGCGATCAGCGCAAGCCGAGCGCGCGGACGGTGCGGGGCGATGCTCGCAGCCACCAGGGGCAGTAGCAACGGGAAGGGCGAATCAAAACCGCCAGTTAGCCAGGCCAGCATCCCGAGCACCCCCGCGGAAAAGACGTTCGACGCTGCAAGCGCGCCTACCGAAACCGAAGGGGCGTGGATGAACGAAACTCCGATCGCCACGACCGCTGTAATGCCCGCGATGGCAAGGATCCAGCCGGCATCGCCGATCGGCCCGGTTGGGTTTGCGACAAAGAGAAGCGGCGCTGTGATGAGCGGCAAGAGCGTGGCCTGGAGGCCTGCGACCTTCGCGGTCCGCTCGATCGAGACACCGGTCCGAAGCGGTCCTGCGACGCGCGCCTTCCCCGCCGGCTCGATGAGCATGGCGCCAAGCTCCCGCAAGAGCGGGCCAATGCCCCGGGGGGCCTTCATCTGGCTTGATTCCATGCTCACGCTTTCGGCCGCCTGCCCGTGGGACACCAATCATCCCACCGACTGCGCACGAACCAAAGCGCTGGCCTAAGATCGGCAAGCGCCCGACCACCTGGCGGCGCGAAAGGACGGACCGGGAGGCGTCGGGAGTGCCGCAACCATTGATCGGAGAAGCGCAAGCGGACTCGCCGACCGTGCTAGTTGCGGACGACGACGCGGACATCCTGCGCCTGGTCTCGCAGCGCCTGGAGCATCGCGGGTATCGGATGCTCACGGCGCCAGACGGCGACGCGGCGCTAGACCTCGCCCGCTCCCGCCCGCCGGATGCCGCGGTCCTCGACGGGATCATGCCCGGCCTTCACGGCCACGAGGTCGCCGCAGCCCTCCGTGCCGATCGCCGGACTGCCCACGTCCCGATCATCCTGCTGACCGCAAAGGCAGCCGACGCGGATGAGCGTGAGGCGATCGAATCCGGTGCCGACGCCTTCATCGTCAAGCCGTTCCGGATCGAGGACCTCGACCGGAAGCTGCAAGAGCTTCTCGTCAGCGCACGGGAGCGGCACCGGTAGCCGACGGCGCCTCGCCCGGCCCCGCGACAATCCGTCCCTCGCCCTCGCCGAGCATCGTCACGCTGGTCGAAGGCGGCTCCACGTATTGCTTGTCGGCGACGAGCGTTCGCAACGTCTCGAGCAGGATCGCGATGTCGAGCGAGAGCGAGTGATGCTTGACGTAGTAGAGGTCGTTGCAGAGCTTGAAAGCGGTGCCCTCGAGGCTGCCGGCGTAACCCACCCGCACCTGTGCCCAGCCGGTGATCCCGGGCTTTGAGACGTGGCGTTGCGTGTAGAACGGAATCTGGCGCGAGAGCTCCTCCACGTAAGAGCCCTGCTCGGGCCTCGGTCCGACGAGGCTCATATCGCCCAGGATGACGTTCCAGAGCTGCGGCACCTCATCGAGATGCGTCTTTCTCAAGAACCGCCCCAGGCGAGTGACCCGGACGTCGTCGGCCTCCGCCCACGCTCCTTCGCGCTCTGGCTCGTGCGTCATCGTGCGCAACTTGTTGATCAGGAACGGCTTGCCGCCCTGGCCGATTCGCTCCTGGCGAAAAAGTGCGGGCCCGCCGTCGCGCTTGATCGCGAGCGCCAGGATCCCGACAACCGGTGCGAGCAGGATTGCGGCTGGTACCGAGACGGCGAGGTCCAGGGCGCGCTTGAGGAGCCTCGTCAAGGGCTTGTAGTGGCTCCCGGCGAGGCGCGTGAACCAGGCGTAGTCGATTTCCGCGAGGGGCACAGAGCCGAAGCGGTGCTCGTGGAACTCGTGGAGCTCCATGACCTGCACGGGCCTCGCCACGACCTCGGCGAACAGGCGGCGATCCACCTCGGAGCGCTCGAACTCGCGCGTGACCACCAGCGCCTCGAGGTCCCGGTTGTCGATCGCGTCGCCGATCTCGGAGAGCGAGCACAAATACGGCGCGTCGAGCGCCGCCGGATCGAAGTCCCAGTCGTCCGGGACGATCGTCGCGCCTACCTCGAACCCGCGCGATTGCTCGATGCTGAGCTCATCGCGGAGCCTCAGCGCCGACTGCGGCGAGCCAATCACGCCGATCCTGATCCGCGTCGCCGGGTTGAAAACGCGGCCGGTGATCACCTGCGCCGACAAGGCTGCGACCGCAGCAAGCGCGAGTGGAAGAAAGGACGGCGACTCTCCCATCGCGACCAGGACCAAGACGGAGAAGATCGTGCCGAGCGCGGCCATGATCCCGTAACCGAGAAGGCCTGCCATCGGCAGCAGCCAGCGCCATCTCGCCGCTCTCGCGCTGTACCACCCTGCGACGACATACGAGCCGAGCACCACCGCGCCGGTCGAGCTGTCGCCGACCTCGATGGCGCCCGCCACGAGTCCAGCCGCGAGAGCGCCGCATAGCTGCGGCAGGAACGCAGCCATGCGCCGTAGTCCCGCTTGGACGCCACCGATGCCGAATGCGTTGCTCATCTCAAATGCCTAATGCGTTGCCTGGGGTACCTATCGGCATCGTAGGGTCGCTTCGCCAGTCCCGGTCCGTATTGTGACGGTGTGAGGGACGACGCGCAGCGCAGCCAGGTTTCGGCCCTGATCGCCGATGACGACGACCAGAACGCCCGCTTGCTCGTTCGGATCCTCGAGCGTGGCGGGTACGGCTCGATCGAGTGCACCACCGAGTCGGGCAAAGTCCTCGGGCTCTGCGAAGAGCTCCGGCCGGACCTTCTCCTGCTTGACGTTTCAATGCCGAGCCCCAACGGGTTCGAGATCCTCGAGTCCCTGAGCAAGCGAAACGGGGTGAGCCCTGTGGTCGTGATGCTCACAGGCCACGCCCATCCGTCGATCGAGCGCCGGGCTCTCGAGCTGGGTGCCGCCGCCGTGGTCGGGAAGACGATCTCGATGCAGGACCTCCTGGAGCAGCTCGATGCGGTCCTGACTCAGGCTGGCCGGCTCGCCGGCGAGGACCTCGGGACCTAGGTCTCAGCCGGCCCTCCGCCCGGGAAGGCCGAACTACCTACGTCTCTAGAAAAAACGGCAGCGACATGTAGCGCTCGCCTCCGTCGCAGGCGATCGTGACGATGCGCTTGCCCTCCATCTCGGGACGGGCCGCGACCTCGAGGGCCGCAGCGATCGCCGCCCCCGCCGAGATGCCGACGAGGAGCCCCTCGTGAGAGGCGACGTCGCGCGCTGTTTCAAGCGCGGTCTCATCGCCCACCGTGATCGTCTCGTCGATCACGGAGCGATCGAGCACGTCGGGCACGAAGCCGGCACCGATGCCCTGGATCTTGTGAGGCCCCGCCTCTCCCCCGCTGAGGACCGGCGAACCCGACGGCTCGACGGCAAAGCACTTGAAATCCGGCCGGCGATCCTTCAAGACCTGCCCGACGCCTGTAATCGTGCCGCCCGTGCCGACGCCGCAGACGAGCGCGTCCACCTCGCCGCCGGTGTCGCGCCAGATCTCCTCGGCCGTCGTCCGGCGGTGGACGTCCGGGTTGGCTGGGTTTGAGAACTGCTGCGGCATGAACCCGCCTCGCTCTTTGAGGATTTGGAGGGCGAGCTCGATCGCTTCTCCCATCCCGCCCATCGAGGGCGTCTCATGCACCTCGGCCCCGTAGGCGCGAAGGAGCTTCGAGCGCTCGCGGCTCATCCCCTCCGGCAGGGTCAGGACCAGCTCGTAGCCGCGGGCGGCGCAGATCATCGCGAGCGCAATGCCGGTGTTGCCGCTGGTCGGCTCGACGATGACGCCTTTGCCGCGCTCGATGCGCCCGTCTCGTTCGGCCGCGTCGAGCATCGCCACGCCGATGCGGTCCTTGACCGAGCCGCCCGGGTTCATGAACTCGAGCTTCGCGAGGACCTCCGCGCGCCCCTCGGACCCGACGCGGCCGAGGACTGCCATGGGCGTGTCGCCGATCGTCTCGGATACCTCCGCGGCCGGCGCCCGGCCGATCACTTCATCAGCCACGGTCCTCAAAGCTCCAGTTCGACGATGCGCGAGCCACGAGGCTCGAAGATGTTGAACGCAACGGTTTCCCCGTTGCGTCCTTCGACGGCTTCGCAGTATTCGCGAAAGCTTGCGACCGGCTTGCCATCGACGCCGACCACGATGGCGTTCCCCCCGACGAGCCCTTCCTCGGCCGCGGGCGTGCCAGGCACGACTGTCGTAACGAGCAGTCCCGGGGCGACGCCCTGGCGAAGGGCCTCGGACTCAGAAAGCGGGCGGAACGCGAAACCCAGCCACGCCTGCGAATCGCCGTCGCGCAAGCCGGCGACGACGTCGGCCGCCCGGTCCACGCCGATCGCGTAACCCTGACCCTCGATCTCGCCGCGACGACCGCGGAAGATCAGAGTGTTGACGCCGACCAGCTTGCCTTGCGAGTCGATGAGCGGACCTCCAGAATTGCCTGGGTTGATCGGCGCGTCAGTCTGGATCACGTTTGGGTAGAGCTGAACGAAGGGATCGTTGGGGACGTCGAAGGTCTGCTCCACGACCGACACAATGCCCTGAGTGGCCTGAAGCTCGTCGTCCGGTGAGGCGTTGGTCGGGTAGCCGACAGCAACCACCTGATCGCCTTGGGAAAGTGAATCCTGGGATCCCAGTTCGAATGCCTCGAGCCCCTCGGTCTCGGACGCTTTCAGCACCGCAAGGTCGTCGCAGGGAGCGACCCCAACCACTTCGGCGTCCACCAGCTTGTCCTCCGTTCCCACTTGAAAGCTCTCACCCGCGTCGACGACGTGCGCGTTGGTGACGATCAGCCCCTCTTCTGCGTCAAGCACCCAGCCCGTTCCGTTGCCGTTTCGTGCGCCGGCGCCGAGCGCGACAACAAGCGCCGTTCCGGGGCGTGCGAGATCGACGATCTCGCTGGGTCTGAGCTCGGTTACCTCCTCGCTGCCGGCGTCAGTGAACACACCGGCAGCGGCCAGGACGACGGCGATCACTGCGATTGCGACGGCGGCGGTTGCGAGGATGGTCGCTCGCCGGGACTGCGATACGAGCCGCTGGAGGTTCTCGCGCCGCGACAGCACGCGCTCGGTCGGGTCCGGACGCTCGAGCGAGGAGATGAGGTCGGTCCGGCCGATTCGCAGGCGCTCGCCACCCTCAAGCGTGGCGGGCCCCCCGAGCCGCACGCCCCCGACCCAGGTGCCAGACCGGGAGTCGAGATCCTCCACTTCGAGGCGTCCGTCCTCCAGCTTGCGGCAGGCAATGTGCTCCGGTGAGATCTCGTCGTCTGCGATCACGATGTCGCACCCGGGATCGCTTCCGATCGTGGTTCTACTCCCCTCCACCTCGACGACCAGCGGAGCCTGGGAAGGGACTTCGATGGTCAGCCACATGCGGTGGGCATATTAGGTGGGATGGGGTCTGACCCCTCCCCGCTGGCCCTCCTAGATGTAGTACATGCCCGCCCCGGCCTCTGAGGCTTCGCGGCTTGCGATGTCGGCGATCGTGGTCGACCGGAACACCTCGCGGAGGGCGCCGACGCCCTCGGCCCAGATGCCGCCAGCCTCGCGCGCCTCTTCCCCGACTTTGCCGTCGAGGACCTGGACGACTTCGAGGACGGTGATCTCGGATGCGGGCCTCGCGAGCGAGTATCCGCCCTTGACGCCACGCTGGCTCGTCAAGAGGCCTCCCCTCCTGAGCGTCGAGAAGAGCTGCTCGAGGAACTGGACCGGCATGTCGCGCCGCTCGGCGATCTGGGCGATCGGCACGGGCCCCGAGCCGCCGGCCCGCGCCAGCTCGGCCATCGCGACCACCGCGTAGCGAGACTTTGAGGTGACCGAGATCATTGAATCTCCTTGACCTTAGGGGCACGCGGCAAGAAAAGGCCGCTCCTAGCGACCTGCCGGGTTTGGGCTCGCGCGAGTCGGGATAGGCTCGAAGAAACCGGTCGCCAATCCGGGCTTGTCGTTAGGGGGGTCTCCCCTCTTGAACTGAAGGGGTAAATCGAAGTGAACGACGATCGTCGATGTCTGGTCGTGGACGGCCACGCCGTAACACGTATCGGCGTTCGCAAGGTTCTCGACCCCGACTTCCAGGTCGAGGAGGCATCGGACTGGCGCGAGGCGCTCGAGACGCAGACCTCAACGGGCAGCTTCGACGTCGCTGTCGTCGAGCTCGATGGGCGCCAATCCGACGGCGAGCCTGCCGGCGCTGCGGTGATCAAGGCGCTCCACCGAGCCATGCCCGGCACCGGCATCGTTGCGCTAGCCCGTAAGGCCGAGCGCCACGATGCGAGTGAAGCGATGAAGGCGGGCGCCTCCGCATACGTCGCGAAGACCTCGCCCCCGGAAGCGCTTCGCAGCGCCGTCGAGGCTGCGGCGGACTCCGGAAGCTTCGTCGATCCCGCAACAGCCGGAGGCAGATCCACCGGGACCCTGACCCGGCGCCAGCGCCAGATCCTCCAGCTCCTCGCGGACGGGCACTCGACCGCGGATGCGGCCCACCGCCTTCATTTGAGCGCCGAGACCGTCCGCACGCACACGAAGGCGACGCTCGGCCGCCTCGGCGCCCGCGACCGCGCCCACGCCGTGGCGATCGCGTTCAGGACCGGGATGATCGAGTAGGGCGGCGTTTGGCGCGGCCCGAGTGGCCGTCGGGCGGCCTTGACCGCGAATCGCGAGACCCGAGTGGTCGCTTCGGGCGTGAGTGGCTTAGCGGAAGGCTCCGTAGGGCACCCAAGGGGGTCAGGATGGCGCCCTTGGCTGGATTTTGGATCGAGTCGGGGGTTTGTTGGGATAGCCCACAAAACTCCGAAGTCGATTCAGATCGAGCCGAATCAGGCTGCCGGTGCGGGTGATTCGCACCGCTCGAAGGATGGAGGGGGCCATAGCACCGAAAAGGCTTCGAGCGATGCCCAGGCCAATGTTTTGACCCTCCTTGGGTGCCCGCGCAAGCGCTTCGCACTTCCCGCGGCGTGGAGAAGCGCCACGGGCGTCCGGAGCACGCCGAACTACGCCCAGCTACGAACCACGCCCGGAGCTAAATCCAGCCGCGCTCGCGCGCGATCAACACGGCTTGGGCGCGATCCACCGCGCCGATCTTCTTGTACACGTTGTGGAGGTGCGTGCGGATGGTCGAGACCGAGAGCGAGAGTTCTTGGGCGATCTGCTTGTAAACCTTGCCTTCGGCGAGGCCGCGGAGGGCATCTACCTCCCGCGGGGAGAGCGGGCAAGGCTCGGAGGCCCGGCGCGTCGCCCCGCCGGCGTGCGGGTACTCGAAGAGGAGGCCGCGAAGGCCGTCCTCGTCCAGGCCGACCCGCGATGCGGCACTGCGAAGCGAAGTCGGCGAAACCTTGTCGCCCGCGGCGTGGTGGACGATGAGGTCGGCCAGCTGAACCGCGGCGGCGAGGCCTTCCGCTTCGGCAGAGTGATGGCATTCGACCGCGGCGGCGATCGGAGCCGGCAGGCCCCACCTGCGAACGAGGACCGCGCCGACCAGCGCGTGGTCAACGCCCAGCTCGCGGCGCTCGCGGCGAAGCCGCTCTTCGGGCCCGTCCTCGAGTTCGGGACCCATGCCGAACTCCTGGCCGTAGAGGTCGCCCAGCACAAGGCGTCCGACATCGTGAAGGAGCGCGGCGACCGCGAGCTCGTCGCGAGCGTCCAAGCGGGCGAGATCGGCGATGCGGTCGATCGCCGACCGGGTTGCGGCAGCGTGGCGGCGGAAACGCTCAAAGCGCTCCGATCCCGAGCCGGGCGGCCCAAGGAGATCGTAGGTTTCCATCCGGGCGGCAATTGCCACCACCCTGGTCGGGGAGAGTGAATCGATCGCGGCCGGGACGCCCCCCGTTCGGCCCCGCGGGCCGTTGCCGTTGTTCGCCGCCTGCATGATCGCGATCGCGATCGCCGCGTCGGACTCGATCACGTCGGCGATCTGGCCGGGCGAAGTCGACGGCGACTCGGCCAGGACGACCAGGCGCTCGCGTGCTTCGGCGAGCGCCGGAAGGCTCGAGATCGCGTCGAACGAGGCGGCGAGGCGACGTCCGCCCGCACCCATCGGGCGGGCGGCTACGACCGCTCCTTCAGAAGACGGTGCCATGGTCGCGGAATCGCTCATGAGTTGGCTCATCGGGAATGTGTCCAGGTCGCGCGCCTGGGTTCAAGCCCGTTATCGGCAGAAATGGCGCTTGGGGTTAGCCCTGGAGCGCAGCTCTTATGCGCTCGAGCGCCCGCTCTCGCCCGACGAGACACAGCGAGTCGAAGATTCCCGGTGAAACGGTGCTGCCGGTGATCGCCACGCGGATCGGCTGGTAGACGGCTCCGGGTTTCATTTCAAGCCGCTCAACCACCTCGTCCATGCGCTCCTCGAGGGCTTCTGGCGACCAATCTGGGACGCTTGCGAGCGCCTCAAGCGCGGCGCGAAGCGCCAGCCGGCCGTGGCCTGTGAGGAACTTCTCGCGTGCCTTGGCGTCGTCAACGGGCTCTTCGAATGCGAAGCGGATGAGCGGCCAGACCTCCTCGAGCGTCTGGGCCTTGTCCTGGGCGATGCGGCATGCGTCGGCGAAGCGCTCGCGGTCACGGGGCGCCGGCACGCCGGCACGCTCCAGGTGGCGAGCGACAGCGTCGGCGTACTCGGCCGGCTCCAGCTCGCGCATGAAGCGGCCGTTGATCCAGCGAAGCTTCTTGACGTCGAAGACCGCCGAGGCCCGGCCGATCCGGGCGACGTCGAAGCGGGCGACGAGCTCTTGGGTGGACATGATCGTCGTGTCGTCATGGGTACCCCAGCCCAGCAAAGCGAGGTAGTTGCGAACCGCGGCGGGCAGGTAGCCGGCGTCGCGAAGCTCCTGGACGGACGCAGCACCGTGGCGCTTTGAGAGCTTCCTCCCGTCCGGGCCGTGAAGGAGCGGCAGGTGGACGTAGCGCGGAGCCTCTTGCGAAAGCGCCTCCAGGACCATCGCCTGCTTAGGCGTATTGGAGAGGTGGTCGTCGCCGCGGATGACGTCGGTGATCCCCATCTCTGCGTCGTCGACGGCAACCGCCAGGTTGTAGAGAGGGGTGCCGTCGCCACGCGCGATCACGAAATCGTCCTGCGCGTCGTTGGGAAACGCGACCTCGCCGCGAAGGAGATCGTGAATGACTGTGGTCCCTTCGTCGGGCACGCGAAGCCGCGTTGCCGCACCCGGCTCGTCTCGCTCCTCCCCCCGGTAGCCCCTGTTGGAGTTGGCGTCCTTCCACGCCTTCACATCCTCGGCGGTCGAGGGGTCGCGGTAGGCGCGCCCGGAGGCAAGGAGGCGCTCGACGGCATCGGTATGGCGCTCGCGTCGCGAGAACTGCGAAACCGGGTCGCCCTCCCAGGCGAGCTCCAGCCATTCGAGCGCGTCGATGATCTGCTCGACGTTTTCAGGCGTCGAGCGCTCCCGATCGGTGTCCTCGATCCGAAGCAACATCGAGCCCCCCCAGCCCTGGGCAGCAAGCCAGTTGTAGAGCGCCGTCCGCGCGCCCCCGATATGGAGCGCGCCGGTCGGCGAAGGCGCGAAGCGGACCTTTCGCTTTCTAGTCTGGGTCTCGGTGTTCATCGGAGCGCATGTATCCATAGCGGGCGGACTCCCCAACGCGATCCAGCGAGGCGTCGATCTGGAATGCGACGCGATTCAGATCTTCAACCAGAGCTCTCGCGCCTGGAAGCCTCAGCAGCACTCAGAAGCGGCAGTGACCGAGTTTCGCGGCGCGATGGAGGCGTCACGGATCGAGTCGGTGCTGATCCATGCCGTGTACTTGATCAACGCCGCCTCGCATGAGAGCGAGGTCCGGGCGAAGTCCCTTGATGCGCTCAAGTCCGCTCTTGATCTGGGTGACCGGATCGGCGCCTCGGGAGTGGTCCTTCATCCGGGTTCGCAAAAGAAGGAGAACTACCAAAGCTCGATGCGGGCCGCCGGGGAGGCGATCCGTGAGGCCCTCGCCGAGACCGAGCGGTGTCCTCTCCTGCTTGAGGACACCGCCGGCGCAGGAGGGACCCTCGGCCGGGACATCTCAGAGTTGGCGCGGCTCGTCGAGCTCGGAGGCGCGGACGAGCGGATCGGGATCTGCCTCGATTGCTGCCATCTCCTCGCGTCGGGATTCGAGGTCCGCAAGCAAGGCCCGCTGGCGGCGCTTGTCGACGAAGTGGATAAAAAAGTCGGCCTGGAACGACTCCGAGCGCTCCACGTCAACGACTCGGTGATGCCCCTGGGGTCCAACCGCGACCGTCACGCGAGCCTCGGAGAAGGCGAGCTCGGCGACCGAGGCCTTCGCGTGTTCCTCTCCGAGCCGCGCTTCGACGGGCTTCCCGCCCTGCTCGAAACGCCGGGACGCGACCGAAGCGGCCCCGACGTGGCGGAGATCCGCAAGGCGAAGCGACTGAGGCGCGAGGGACAGAGGAATCGCCGCCGAAGCGCCTGGGGCGGGGTCTGAGCCCTCGATGCCGGAAGAGTCAGCATCACCGGAGCGCCCGCGAGGGGTCTGACCCCATAGCCCATAAGAAAGACGCGCCGGCCCCCTAAAGCCGGCGCGTCTCAACCGAGAACGCCCGTAGGCGAAGGACCTTGGGTCAGCGCAGGTCGCGCGGTTCCCTGGAGACCGCCCTTTGCAGCGCGAGGCCGAGCCCGGTGACAGCAAGCGCGACGGCAAGCATCGCGATCACGTCGAAGCCGGTGAACGGCAGAGGGCCGACGGAGTCGTTGAGGCCTCCGCCACCGCCGGTGCTGCTCTCAAAGGTGATTGTGGACGGGTCGTACTGGTCAGACGTAGGTCCTTGGGCAGACGCCAGGGCCGGCATTGCGCCAAGGCTCAGGGTGGCTGCGACGAGGAGGCCGAGTGTCTTTCGCTTTAGGGTGTTTTGCATCGGGTTTCCTTCCCACACGTGGGTGTTCTCATGGGGGCCAACTTAGGACCGGGCCGTGAGAGCAATGTGAGGAGCGCATGAGAGTTCGTCTCATAAACCGTGCCTGTCTCATCGGAATCTCATCCGCCTCTCATGATGAACGTGCACGCTCGGGCGCGATGTATCTGCGCGTTCTTTCTCGGTCTGGCGAATGACCGGGCTTCCCGCCCGACACGCCCGCACCAAGACGATCGCCTTCCAGGCGATCGGCGTAGCGCTGATCGGAGCATTCGTCTTCATAGCGTTCCTGCGTCCCTCCGAGCCTGAGGACCTCTCAAGGATTGACGCTCCCGCCGACGGCCGGGTGGACAAAGAGCCCGACCCACGCGGCAACGGCGACGCGAAGAAGAAAACGACCGACGGAAGGAAGAAAATGAAACAGGCCGGGCCGGGCGGGCGCAGCAGCGGTGGCCGAGGCGCCTTGCTGGCCGCACTGGCTGAGGTTGGGAGCGCTTCGGCCCCAGGTGCGAACGACGCCGGGTCGGTCACCTCACCTGAAGGGGGCGGCCCTGAAGGGGGCGGCGAAGACCCGCCCGACTCGCAATACAGGGATCTCGTGTCGACCCTGATGGAGGAGGTCGGCCAGCCCGCCCTGTTCCGGGGAGTCGACCCTTAGGTCTGGCGCCCTCGCATGATCGTGCCCGGCGGCGCTACGCCGCGAGGCGGCGAGGCGGCCGCGGGTATAACGTGGCCCTCCCATGGCGCCCGCTAGCGAGGACAGCGCCTCCCTGGCGGAATCGAACGCGCGGGCACCGTTGAACCGGCCCGCAAACCAGACACGGCCGGTGCCGTCGCGCTCTTCGCGCCAGCCGCTCCTCGGAGATGTCAGGACCCGAGTGCTGGCATCCTTCTTCGTACTTTTGGTCGTTTCGACGGCCGTCTCGCTTCTCGTCTTGCGACAGGTCCTGATCTCGCGGATCGGAAACGACGTGCGCGAAACCCTGACCGCACAAGTCGACGAGCTTCGCCTGATCGCCGCGACCGGCGAGGATGCAAGCGGGCGGCCATTCAATGGGGATCTGGAGAAGATCTTCACCGCCTACCTCACCCGCGAGCGGGCGCCTGACGATGGCTACCTCGCCACTTTCATCGACGGCAAGAGGGATCGGGCCGAGCCGAACGAGGTGCCGGCGGTGCTCTCGGAGCTTGCGTCCATCACCGAACCTGAGTCGGATCGCATCCAGATCGATGGCGGCGAGCTTCAGTATGTGGCGGTTCCCGTGACGGGTGGCGGGCGGGAGGGTGTGCTGGTTGCGGCCGAGAGCCTCGACGACGAGCGCGACCAGGTCGAGAGCGCGGTAACGCTGGCGATCGCGGTCAGCGTGGTGGTCACGCTCTTGGCCTCGCTCTTCATCTGGCTTGCAGCGGGCCGTGCCGTGCAGCCGCTCAGAGCTCTCGCCCGGACGACACGCTCGATCACCGAGTCGGACCTCTCCGAACGAGTAGCTGTGCGCGGAGGGGACGAGATCGCCGAGCTGGGACGCACCTTCAACGGCATGCTCGACCGCTTGGAAGTCGCTTTTGCTGACCAAAAGGGTTTCCTCGCCGACGTGGGTCACGAGCTCCGAACGCCGATCACGGTGATCCGTGGGCACCTCGAGACGCTTGGAGACGATCCGGCCGAGCGAGATGAAGCGATGGACGTGATCAAGGACGAGCTCGAGCGCATGAGCCGCCTCGTCGACGACCTCCTGCTCCTTGCCCGCTCCGACCGCGCCGACTTTCTCCGGCCCGAGCCGCTCGACCTCGACCTGCTCACCCATGAGCTTTTCGCGAAGGCGCGGACGCTCGGCATCAGGCGCTGGAGGGTCGACCAGGTCGATGCAGCACTGATCCAGGCGGACCCTCACCGGCTCACCTCGGCTGTCATGAACCTCGCTCAGAACGCCGTCAAGCACACGCGCGGAGACGATGTGATCGCGATCGGTAGCTCGGCAAATGCCGGACTCGTAAGACTCTGGGTGCGTGATGAGGGCGAGGGCATCGAGTCGCACGAGCAGGAGCGGATCTTCGAGCGCTTCGCAAGCGGGGACACACGCCCGGGCGGCGGGCACGGCGCCGGCCTTGGGCTGGCGATTGTGAAGGCAATCGCCGAGGCGCATGGTGGCTGGGTCGAGCTCGACTCTGGGATCGGCGTGGGCTCGACCTTTACCGTGGTCATTCCCGCCAACGTCGAGAGCGAGCCGGTGGAGGACCCGTGGCGAGGATCTTGATCGCCGAAGACGAGCCGCGCCTTGCCGCATTTCTCGAGAAGGGCTTGCGGGCGGGCGGCTTCGCGACAACTGTGGTCGCCGACGGCATCGGCGCGAGCGCGATGGCCCAGGACGCCGACTTCGACCTCATGATCCTGGACCTCGGGCTCCCGGGCCGTGACGGCCTGGACGTGCTTCGTGACATGCGCGCCGCGCACAACAAGATGCCGGTGATCATCCTCACCGCCCGTGACGACACATCGGACCGCATCGCCGGGCTCGAGGCGGGCGCCGACGACTACATCGGAAAGCCCTTTCACTTCGAGGAGCTCGTCGCTCGCGTCCGCGCTCGCCTACGCGATGAGTCGAGCTCATCCGAGGAGCGCCACCAGATCTCGGAGGGCGGCATCACGCTCGACCTGCGCACGCGCTGGGTCAGCGCCGGGGCGACGACGGTCGAGCTGAGCGCGCGGGAGTTCGAGCTTCTCCGTACCTTTCTCGAGCATCCGAATCAGGTCCTGAGTCGCGAGCAGCTTCTCGCACACGTGTGGGGATACGACTACGATCCCGGCTCGAACGTCGTCGACGTCTACGTGGGCTACCTGCGCCGCAAGCTCGCGACCGACGCGTTCGAAACTGTCCGGGGCGTCGGCTACCGCTACCGGACTTAGGGGCGGCTGATCGGAGGGGGCCGAGGGCGCGGTCGTTGCTACAGCGCGTTACGCAAGTCGAACGCCCGCAGGCCCTCGGGGCCCGCTTCCGAGCAGTCGAAGAAGCGTGGGTTGACGCACTCGAACTCCGCTCCCGCTCCCTGGAAAGAGGGCTCGACCGAGAACTGGCATTGGGGCATCGGCTGACCGGTCACCTTCAGGCCGCCGAAGCCGCCCGCGTTCTCGGCGAGCTGGAACATCTCGACGTCCACCTCGGCGCGAAACACCTTGCGGACACAACCCATGTACGTGTTGCCGGTGAATCGGTCCTCGTAGGAGTAGAGATACTGGCAGCGCATCTCCAGGCAGCCGCGGGGCTCGACGACCTTGTCGCAGAAGGTCCCGCACTTGCGGCATTCGCCGTGGTGCGTCTTCGCTCGCTGCTGCCCGAGTGGTGCCACTCGCGAATTGTAAGCGCGGAAAGGCGGGCGTGGGTCCGCCCGCTCGCTACGCGGCGAGCGAACGGGGGCCGAGGAGCTGGTCGAGCTCAGCCTTCAGGCCATGGTTGGGGTCAACCCGGTAGCCGTCGCCGAAGCGAAGGCGCCTCGTGCCTTCGCGCGTGCGCATGACCAGCGTCACCTCGGTGCCGCCCGGATAGGTCTCGAAAAGGCCCTTGAGCTCCTGAATGAGATCCGACTTGAAAAGCGCGGCGTCGATGTTGAGCGTGATCGCCGCGGGAGCGGCGTTGCGACGGGCGCGGGCGACCTCCGCCGCATCGGGCTCGAAGCGCTCCGCGTCCTTGACGCGAAGCGACGTGACGCCCCGGTCCTTGTGCTCAAGACGCCCGTGGACGATGACGACGCGATCGAGCTCGACGGCGGCCGCCTGTTCGCCCGCTGCATCCGGCACGAACAGCTCGACCTGACCCTCGAGGTCGTCGAGCTTCGCGAACATGATGTAATTGCCGGAGCGAGTGCGGACCTTTTTCGCCTCAGCGACGATGCCGCCGACGGTCACCCAGGCGCCATCCTGCCTCCGCTCCAAATCGGAGAGAGAGCAGTCAACTTTTTCCTGGAGCGCCTCCTGCACCTCTTTCAAGGGATGCGAGGAGAGAAAGGTCCCGAGGGTCTCCTTCTCGAGAGCGAGGAGCTCACGCTGGCCGAACTCCTCACCCGGTACCGGGGGACGCTGCGCCGCGAATGCGCCTGCCAGGGGATCCGCCGCTGCAGCTGACGTGCCCCCGAAGTCGAAGATCGAGCCCTGCCCGCGAAGCGCGTCGTCCTGCGCCTTCTGGCCCGACGCCTGCGCCTGAGGCAGGACCTCCAGCATCCCGCGACGCGACGCGCCCGTCGAGTCGAGCGCCCCGCACTTGACCAGGCATTCGATCGCGCGCTTGTTCACGGCCCGTGCGTCAACCCGCTCGGCGAAGTCCCAAATCGTCTCAAACGGTCCCCCGCGCTCGCGCGCGGCCATGATCACCTCCACCGCACCCTGGCCGACGTTCTTCACCGCATCAAGGCCGAAGCGGATCGAGTTGCCCGAGACGGTGAACCCGTGCTCGGAGGAGTTCACATCGGGCGGCAGGACCTCGATTCCCATCTCGGCACAGCGGTTGACGAAGAAGGGCACCTTGTCCTTCGTCGACATGACCGTGGAGATCACGGCGGCCATGTATTCGGCCGGATAGTTCGCCTTGAGGTAGGCCGTGCGGTAGGAGATGAGGGCGTAGCAGGCGGCGTGAGAGCGGTTGAAGGAGTAGTCGGCCGCCGCCGTCATCAGCGACCAGAGATCGTCGGCCACCCGGCGCTCGGTTCCCGAAGCGGCGCTTCCTTCCAGGAACTTGTCCTTCATCGTGGCCATCAGGTCTCGCTTCTTCTTGCCGATCGCCTTGCGGAGGTCATCGGACTCGGCCGGCGTGAATCCCGCGATCTGCTTCGAGATCTCCATCAGCTGCTCCTGATAGATACAGCAGCCGTACGTCCCCTCGGTGATCGGCCGGAGGCGCTCGTCCGGATAGGTGACCGAGTCCGGATTTCGCTTGCCCCGGGCGTAGTCGGGGATGTATCGCATCGCCCCGGGCCGGTAGAGGGACACGAGCGCGACGATGTCGGAGAACTCGGATGGCCGCACCTGCTTCATCGCGTCTCGCATGCCGTCCGACTCGAGCTGGAAGACCCCCACCGAGTCGCCCCGCGCGAGCATCGCGAAGGTCTTCGGATCGTCCATCGGGATCTGGGTCATGTCGATCTCGATGTCGCGCGAGCGCTTGATGATCGCAACCGCGTCCTCGATCACGTCGAGGTTGCGAAGGCCTAGGAAATCCATCTTCAGGAGCCCGATCTCCTCGATCGGGCCCATCGAGTACTGAGTCACGATCTTGTACTGGCGCTCCGGTCGCGCGCCGTCCCCGCTCTGCCCATGGGTCCCTCGGTCCTCGGCAAGCTGGAGGGGGACGATCTCGCGAAGCGGGCGGTCGGCGATCACGACCGCTGCCGCGTGAATCGAGTTGTTGCGGATGACACCCTCGAGCCCTTGGGCAACATCCACGATCCTTTTCGCCTCGGGGCTCGCGTCCACCTCGCGGCGTAGGTCCGAGTTCGGCTTGAGGCAGTCCTCAAAGCTTGGGCTTCGTCCCATGATCGGCTCGGGGATCAGCTTGGCCAGGCGATCGCCGGTCGCATAGTCGAAGCCCAGGACCCGGGCGGCGTCGCGGGTCGCGGCCCGTGGAGCCATCTTGCCGAAGGTGATGATCTGGGCCACCGACTCGCGGCCGTATTTCTCCTGCACATAGCGGATCACGCGCTCACGGCCGCGGACCGAGAAGTCGATGTCGATATCGGGCATCGACTTGCGGGCTGGGTTCAAGAAGCGCTCGAAGAGGAGCTCGTTCGAGATCGGGTCGAGATCGGTGATGTCGAGGCAGAACGCGACGATCGAGCCGGCGGCCGAGCCGCGGCCGGGCCCAACGGCCACGCCGTTTCGCTTCGCGTAGGCGACGAAGTCCCAGACGATGAGGAAGTACGACTCGAAGCCCATGTCCGAGATGACCCCGAGCTCGTACTCGAGGCGCTCAACCGCCTCCGCAGGAGCCGGGTCGGCGTAGCGGCGCCTAAGACCCTCGAAGGCGAGCCGTCGGAGCATCGCCTCCGGCTCTTCTCCCTCGGGCGTCGGAAAGCGCGGCAAGAGGAGCTTTCCGAGCTCGATCTCGGTGTGGCAGCGCTCCGCGATCTCGAGCGTCGTCGGCACGGCCTCGGGCCACGCTTCGAAGTCCGTCGACATCTCTTCGGAGGACTTGAGGAAGAACTCGTTGGTGTCGAAGCGAAGCTTCGGCTGTTCCAGCGTCGACTTCGTCTGGACGCACAGGAGCGCCGCGTGATGGTGGTAGTCGTCCCGGGTCAGGTAGTGAACGTCGCCCGTGCCGACCAGCGGGCGCCCGATCTCGCGGGCGAGCCGGGCGATCCCCTCGTTCGCTTTGTCTTGCTCGGGGATGCCGTTGACCTGGATCTCCATGTAGAGGTTGTCGGCGCCGACTGCCTGCGCGAGGTCGTCGAGATGAGCCCGAGCGTCGGCCGGACGCTCCTCGATTAGCCGGCGGCAGAGGCGCGACTGAAGGCAGCCTGAAAGCGCGATCAGACCTTCAGAGTGGCGCTCGAGAAGTGCGATGTCGATATTGGCCTTGCCGCGGCCGAAGCCTTCGATGAAGCCAGCGGAGGAGAGCTTCACGAGGTTGCGAAAGCCCTCGTTCGACGATGCGAGGAGCGTCAAGTGGTTTCGCTCGCCACGGCGATCCGCAGCCAAGTGGTCGTCGACGAGATAGGCCTCCATGCCGATAATCGGCTTGATCCCCACCTTCTGACACGCCTTGTAGTGGTCGATTGCGCCGTTCATCGCGCCGTGATCGGTGATGCCCAGCGCAGGCATGCCGAGCTCTGCCGCGCGCTCAGCCATCGGATACACCGCGCCCTTCGAACTCTTCTTCTCGATCTGGCAGTGACCGTCCAGGAGCGAATACTCGCTGTGGACGTGGAGATGTACGACCGGGCCGCTCACCGTCAGCAGTTTGCCAGCGGGATCAGATGCCAACCGGCCGTAAGTACGGAACTTGCGGCTCCCAAGAAGCCCGCTTTAGCGGTTGACGACGAAGTCGATGAGCCGGCGCTCTGCGACCGCGATCTGCTCGGCCGCCGCCGCTTCCATCGAAAGCGCCGTCCGCATCCGGGATTCGAGCTCGACTGCATTTCGCGCCATCTCGGCTGAACGAGCCGCCTCCCGCTCGGCTGCACCCGCCCGCCGCTCGAGGTCGGCGATCCGGGTCCGTGACTCCTCGATTTCGGCCACGGTCCGCTCGACCCGCTGAAGCGCTTCCGCGAGCCCCTCACCGGCCTGCCCGGATGCCGTCTGGATCTCCGCCTCCGCGGCGCTCAGGCGGTTCTCTGCGGCATTGAGGCGCTCCGCCGCGGCGCTGAGGCGCTCCGCTGAAACGCTGAGGCGCTCCTCTGCGGCGCTGAGGCGCTCCTCTGCGTCGACCACGAGAGCCCTCGCCGTCTCACCGCGATTAAGGAGTGATTCCTCCACACCTCCGGCGTGGTCGGAAATGCGGGCCACGGCTTCGTCGGTGGCGGCCGCGACGTTCGAGCGCGCGTCCGCAAGGAAGTCCTCCCTCAAGCTCTCCACCCGCGCACGCTCGGACTCGACCTTCGACAAGGCGCTCGAGATGCGGCGGGACGTCTCTGCTTTGGCGAGGCGGAGCTCCTGGCGCTGCTTCTTGGCATCGAGCTTTCCAGAGATCGCTTTGAGCTCCTGGCGCACGCTCTCCGCCTCTTCGCGAAAGCTGGTTCGTTCGTGCGCGAGCTGCTCCGAACCCTCAGAGCGCACCCGTTCGAGCGCTTCCTCGAGTTTGGCTCTGGCGGCCGCGTCGTTTGCTCGAGCGAGCTCGTCGAAGCGGCTACCGGCCTCCTCCTGCGCCACCTTGCGGGCCGCAGCTTCCAGGCTGCGTCGCGACTCGCTCAAGAGCTCCGACGAACGCCTCTCCAGGCTCTCGGAGTGCTCGGCAAAGCGCGTCGCCGAGCGCTCTTCCACGTGCTCCTCCGCCTCGGCCAGACCTGAGCCGATCTCTGCCCGGGCGAGCTCGGTAACCCGTTCGGAAGCGGCGTCCAGCCCGTCGGCCAGCTTCGCGTCGAGGGCCTGAGCCACGGCGGCGCGGTCCTCATCGGCTCGGTGCGCCAGCTGCTCGCGAGCTTCGGCTACGCCCGCTGCGGCGCGGGTTGCGAGACGCTCCTCGAGCGCCTCGGCGGCAGCTTGCGACTGCGCCATTCCCTCAGCATGCTTCGCCTCAAGCTCCTCGCGGGCAAGGCGCGTGGATTCAGCGTGGTTCTTTGAGAGATCGTCAAGAGCCGCGAGGTGAATCACCTCGTTCTCGTCGCGCAAGCTTTGAATCGCATCTGCCGTCCGCTCGGAAAACTCGGCGTCCGCCGCCGCGACGACCCTCTCGTGCACCTTGGCCGTAGCCACGTCGACTCGAGAGACCAGCTCCCCCCTGGCCTGTCCGAGGCCGGCGTCGAGCCGGGACGCAAGGTCGTCGGTCAGTCGCGCGTGGCGCTCATCCGCATGGGCGGTCAGCCTGTCCCGGGCGTCCTCGAAGCCTGTCGCGAGCTCCGAGCGCAGGTGCTCCTCGGACTTGGCCTGCCTTCGCTTCACCTCGCGCACGAGGTCGGATTGCGCGGCGTCGAGAGCCACCTCGGTCGACTTCGCGTTGCGGGCGACGAGATCCTCTGCAATCTCAGCGATCCTTGCTTCGACCAACTCGAGCGCCGCGGTGCGAGTCGACGCTGCGATCTCAGCTCGCGCTTCGTCCTGCCAGCCTGCAAGCGCGTCTTTGATCTCGCCGCGAAGCCGGTCGGCGGCCTCGGCCATGCCGGCTTCGTTTTGGCGCGAAAGCAAGCGCCACCGGACGTTTGACTGGGCTTCGGCTTCCTGTGCGAGGTTGCGCGCGAGCTCAACCTGGGCCGCCGCGGACGCGGCCGACGTCTCGGCCCGCGCTTCGCCGAGCGCTTGGGTGACTTGGTCACGCGCCTCGCGAGCCTCCGAGGCGGCTTGGGCGCGGAGGCTGTCCACGGCGCCCTCGACCTGCTGGGACAAGCCCTCCCGCGCCCCAGCGATCTCCTGGGCGACGAATCCTCGGAGTTCCTCACCGCGCGCCTTGAGATCGTCTTCGAGTTCATCCAGTCGTTGGGCCGTCTCCGTCTGGGCGCTCCCCCGAACTTCGGCGAGGTGCGCGTCGATCCGGGCGGTCAGATCAAGCGCCTCGGCGCGCGCCGAGGCCGCCATCTCGGCCCTCGTCTCGGCCTGCCAATTCGAATACGCCTCGCCGATTTCGCCTCGGAGTTGACCGGCAAGCTCAGCCGTGGCGGCTTCATGCCTCATCGCGATCGAGCGATCGACCTCGTCGAGGCGCGCATCGGCCACATCCGCGAGCTTCCGCTCGATTCGCTCGCTCGTCGCTTCGGCCTGCGACGCAAGTTGTGCCGCGAGACGTTCCTCTACCCCGGCGAGCCGGCCGTCGGCGTCCCGGGCACGCGAATCGGCTTCGGCTTCAACGCGCTCCTGCGTTGCATGAAGCTGAGTCTCGGCTTCGCGTAGCTTGGCCTCGGCGGCACGAAGCCGGGTGTCCGCTTCGCTCACAAGGCGGTTCTCGGCCTCGCGGAGCTTCTCATCCGCATCCTCTCGCACGAGGTCGGCGAGTCGGGTCGTTGCCGTCGTCACGCTCTCCTCGGCGAAGCTGCGGAGCTCGGCGAAGTTAGCTTCACCCCTGGCAGCCGCAATCTCCTCTATCCGTGAGGACAGGTCGCTCTCGATTCGCTCGCTCGTCGCTTCGGCCTGCGACGCAAGTTGTGCCGCGAGACGTTCCTCTACCCCGGCGAGCCGGCCGTCGGCGTCCCGGGCACGCGAATCGGCTTCGGCTTCAACGCGCTCCTGCGTTGCATGAAGCTGAGTCTCGGCTTCGCGTAGCTTGGCCTCGGCGGCACGAAGCCGGGTGTCCGCTTCGCTCACAAGGCGGTTCTCGGCCTCGCGGAGCTTCTCATCCGCATCCTCTCGCACGAGGTCGGCGAGTCGGGTCGTTGCCGTCGTCACGCTCTCCTCGGCGAAGCTGCGGAGCTCGGCGAAGTTAGCTTCACCCCTGGCAGCCGCAATCTCCTCTATCCGTGAGGACAGGTCGCTCTCAAGGTCGCGCGCGAAGGCCGACCGCATCTCGGCATCGCGCGCGACCAGGCGCGACTCCAGCTCGTCGAGTTGTGTCGCCAGCTTCTCATCGGCAAGGGCTTTGGCTTGTGAGATCTTTTCTTCGAGCGCCGAGCCCCGGGCCTCGACTTCCTCCGCCACGCTTGCGCGGAGGTCGGCGTCCGCGCGAGCGAGGGTGGCGGTGATCTCTGCTTCTTCGCGCTCGAATCTCGTCTCATAGGAGGCAAACATTGCTTCGAATCGCTCGAGAGCGGATTGCTCGAGCCGCGCCAGAGTTTTGGCATGCTCCTCGGCCTGTTTGCGCTCGACCTCGTCGACTACTTCGGCGAGGCTGCGGGAGACCGACTCGCGGACGTCGGAGAGCCGGTCGGGGGTGGCGGATTCGGGCGAGGAGGCTCCCTCGCCCGGGGAAGGACGGTCGTTTGAGTCCGAGTCCAAGCTCCTCGCGACACTACCGACGCCACCGGCCGGTGAAACGAGCCGCAACGATCGGGCCCTGGGCGTGCGGTTTCGACGTGGTGTCGCCAAGGGAGGATCGCCCCCGTGCTCGATACCTTGGCGCGATGGCGGCCGACCGCAGAGAGGGGCGTCTCAGCCGTTTGGGCGGGCGGTGGCGCCCCAACCCGGAGACGCTTGCCGGGGTTTTCGTCCTGGGGCTCCTCGGGGGGACGTTCGCCTGGTGGGCCCTCAAGTACGGCGCCTATTTCGGCGCGGTCATGTATCCGGGCGTGGCGCTCATGGGCGCCGGAACGGCTGTGCTCTTGGGAGCCGCTCCATGGCGGGCGAGCCTTGCGCTCTCGACATCGGTCCGCATCGCCCTCGGTGCCCTCCTGGCGCTGGCCGGGTGGTCGCTTGCCTCGGCGCTGTGGTCCCCCACGCCTGACATCGCGATCGAGGACGCCCAGCGAATCGTTGGCTACGCCATCGCGTTCGGGCTCGGCATTTGGAGTTGCGTCTTGCTCGAACGGCGTATGGAGCTCGCCGTCCTGCCCGTCGTCTGCGCTGCCGGAGCGGTGGCCGTCATCACCCTCATTGTCCTCGCCGCCGGCTCCGAGCCGAGTTCGTTTCTGGACGAGGACGGGACGCTCGAGTATCCCCTCGGCTATCGAAACGCAACGGCGGCCTTCTTCCTCATCGCCTTCTGGCCTGCGATCTGCCTCGCCTCGTCACCCCGAGTCTCCGTACCGGTTCGCGCAGTTGCCTTCGTCCTCGCGACGGGGTGCTTTGAGGTAGCCGTGCTTTGCCAGAGCCGAGGCGCGATCCTCGGCTTTCTGGCCGGCGCCGTCGTCTTGTTCTTGAGCTCGCCCGCTCGGCTCGCGAGCGTCACGCGCCTCACCGCGGTGCTGCCCGCGATTCCCACCTTCTTCGTCGCCAGCGACCTATTCGAGGCAGCGAAGGGGAATGGACTGGGACAGACCCTGGGTGAGATGCACACGGCCGGAATCGTGGGCCTGGCAGGCATCGCGGTTTCGATTCCGCTGGCTGTCTTCGTGGTGCGCTTCGAGCCGCCGGAGCGCTCGCTCAACCGGAGTGGGTCGCGGCGTGACCGCTGGCGCGCCGCGGGAGCCCTTGCCGCCGCGGTCGTAGTTCTCGTCGCCCTGGTAGGCAACCCCGTCTCGTGGGCAGGGGACCGGGTGAGCGAGTTCCTCGGGGGCGAAGCCGACCTGTCAGAGGAGTCCGACCGCTTCACGTTCAACGCAGGGTCCAATCGCTCCGAACTGTGGCGGGTTGCTGTCGACGTCGCGGAGGAGGATCCGGTATTCGGTGAAGGGGGAGGCGGATACCGATTCCGCTACACGCGCGAACGACGAAACCCCGGCCGGCACGCCCGTGACGCCCATTCGGTGGAGCTGGAGATGCTTTCTGAGCTCGGAGCGGTCGGACTTGCGCTCTTTGCCGCCGCGACGATCGGCGCTTTTGCGGGCGCGATTCGCGCGAGAAGGCTGGGGCCTGCGGCTGCGATGCTCTCCACAGGGGCGCTTGCCGGCGGGGCGTATTGGCTTGCACACGCCTCGGTTGACTGGTTCTGGCCGTATCCGGCCGTCACGGCGCCCGCCCTCGCGCTGCTCGGAGCCGCGGCGGCCCCCGCGCTCGTCATGCCCGAGCGGAAAAGTCTTCCCCGGAGCAGGCGCCCGCTCATGATCGCGATCGTCGTCTTCGTGGTCACGCTGATCCCGCCGTTCCTCTCCGACCGCCTGGTCAACCATGCGATCGGCGTTTTCTCGGACGATCCCGAACAGGCATACGACGACTTGGCGCTGGCCCGTGACCTGAACCCGCTTACGGATACGCCTGCTCTGAGGGAGGGATCGATCGCGCTAGCCCTGGGTGATCGCCAGCGCGCGATCGCCGCCTACAGCGAGGCCATTCGCAAACGTCCTGAAGAGTACGCGGGGCACTTTTTCCTCGCTCTTCTCTACTCGAAGAGTGATCCGGAGGCAGCCCGCAGCTCCCTCGCCGTGGTCGCCGAGCTCAACCCTCTTGAGCCCCGGTTGGATGAGATCCGCGAGCGGATCGAAGCGGCCGAGCGGGACGAGGCGGATACGGCAGCTAAAGGTCGATCAGGCCGCTGACCAGTGCGAGCGCGACGGCTTGGGCACGGGTCCGCGCCCCCAGCTTCGCCTTTGCGTTTCGGACGTGAGTCTGGACGGTCGCCGGCGAGAGCTCGAGCTCTAAAGCGATCTGAGCATCAGTTGCGCCTCGAGCGAGGAGAGCCAACACCTCTCGCTCACGGCGAGACGGGCGCCTGGCTCCTGGTTCCTCTCGGCCTCGCGAGCGACGGGCAGACCACGAGCCGGTCTCGAGGCCATCCTCGATGCGGGGCAACACCAGCAGATGCCCCTCCGGCAAGCTGAGGGTCTCGACCGAGCGACCGACGATCTTGGAGCGCTCGAGTCCGAGCATGCGCGACGCGGACTCGTTTACTTCGACGCAGCGCTGCGCGGCGTCGACGATGAGGACGGGAGGCTCTTGGGAGGGGACCGCCTCCTCAAGCGCAGCCACTGCGGCCGAGTCGCCGGGAACGGCGGCCCGGAAGCGCTCGCTCACATGCCCTCGTCTGCGCGTGAGGCCCGTCTCAGGCCCAAGCCGGCCCCGATCAGCACTACGGCGGCCAGCGCAGCCATCCCGGCGTCGTAGCCGGTGAAGGGCAAGCTGCCGGCTGTGCTCGAGGCGCTGGGCGGGTCCGATCCACGGTCGACGGTCGTGAGGGGCGGGGGAACTGGTGGGCAATACTGATCCTGCGTCGGGCTCGGCGCCACGCAATCCTGTGCGCTTGCAGCCGCGGGCCCGCCCCAGGCCAGGGCCACCGAGACGACGAGGGTTGCGATGAAGGTGCGTGTGGGGAAGATCATGAGTTCGGGATGTCGCGGTTTCCGCTAGGTGCGGTTCCTTTGAGTCAAAACCGCGGTGCCGAACCCTTTTTCCCCGGTCAGCGTGACCAGCGATACCTCAAATCGGTTAGTGGTAGGGTCGAAAACGAAGAGGTCTAGAGGGGTCCATAAACGCAACGTCCCCGCGCGACGGGCCGCGACCACCATGGACGACACCAATCCTGAGAGCTCAGCATCACGCCGCGCCCCGATGCCAGAGGCTCGCCCCCTGAGCGCCCGGGAGAAAGAGGTCCTCGGCTACCTCGCCGAAGGGTTGTCCGGGGCGGCAATTGCCGAGCGCTTGGTCCTTTCGCCGGAGACCGTGCGAACCCACGTCCGCAATGCGATGGAAAAGCTCGGTGCCTCCACTCGGTCCCAGGCCGTCGCCCTCGCGCTCGAAAGCGGGGTGATCGGCGATTCGGCCCCCGAGCGCGGACGCCAGCCTGAGACTGAGGCGCCAGCCGCAAGAATTCCCTCTGGGCCGGTCCTGACGGCGCTGCTCGCCGGGGTGGTCTCGCTCGCCGACGTGGAATCCGGAGCGATCTACCGCGCCGAGGACGGCGGCATGCTGCTCCGGCTCAAGGCCCATGCGACGAGCGGCACCGGAGCAGGGGTCTCGCCGCCACCGGAGGTGACCCTCGGAGACGCCGGCATCGGCCGGGTCGCACTGGAGCGCCGGGCGCGTCTCATCGGCTCGAGGAGGTCAGCCGAACGCCCCCTCCTTGCAGCTCCGATGGTGGCCGGTGGAAAGCTCACCGGCGTCTTGGCGCTTGGCGTTCGCCAATCGCGGCCGACCAGCCGTCGCGAACTCCTTTTGATCGAAGCCTTTGCGAACCGGATCGCCGAGATCATCGCGGCCGGCTCCGACTCGGCGGCATTCCGGCTTGCGCTCCAGCGTTTCAAGGCAAGCTGGACCGAGACGCTCGACGTCTAGGTCGTATCCGCGGCTTCTATGCCGGCGTCCTGGGACTCCACCAGGACCGCGACGCTGCCGATGTCGCACAGCTCCAAGACCTTTCGGATCCCTGAGCCCTTTGGCACAACGACCGTGAAGATCTGGCGGCGTGCCGAAAGCCGGCGGGCGAGCTCGAAGAGGAGCTCGACTCCGGTGGAGTCGATATACGTCGTGGAGCTCAGATCCATGATCAGGGAGCGCGCCGTGGCCGGGACGCGCTCGGCGATAGCTCGGCGGAGCTCCGCCGCATTGGAGCCGTCGATGTCGCCCGAAACGGAGGCGACAATGGCGTCGGCGCGGACCTCGCTGAACTCGACTTCGGCCAAGCGATCGCGCATTAGGTCGTGATTCCTTCCATTCGGCGTCGCATCCTGACAGTCGTCCCGGCTATACCGCGGTCGATCTCGAGCGAGTCGGTCAATTGCTCGATTAGGGCAAGACCGCGACCGCCCGACCCGCCGCGCGGGGGCCGCCAGGCGCCGAAGTCGCCGACCTCGATCATCAGCTCGTGGTCGTCGCGAACCGCGCGGACCGCGAAATGGGCGTCCCCGGGTGGGTAGGCATGGGCAATGGCATTGGCGCAGGCTTCCCCGCACGCGACCTGGAGCTCATAGGCCGCTGCATCGCCGACGCCAATCGCCCGCAGCCAGCGCCCCAGGCCCCGGCGCACGCTTACGAGCGAAGTCGGATCGGCCGGCACCACGAGATCGAGGGTGAGCGGAGGGGCGTCGAGACGCGCGACGAGGAGCGCGACATCGTCATGGGCGAGTCCGTCGGAGAGCAAGCGGTCGAGGAGCAGGCGGCAGGCTTCGTCGGGTTCGTCGGGAAGAGTCAAGCCGAGGTTCGACAGAAGCTCCATGCCTTGATCGAGCGACTGGTCGGGGCGTTCGACGATGCCATCGGTGAAAAGGATGAGGGCTGACCCTGTCGGCATGGCCAGCACCGTCTCGTCGTAGCTCGGAAAGAGGGACGCGCCGAGCGGGTTGCCGGACGGGCCTTCGGCGAAGCTCGCGTTGCCGTCCGGGTCGACCATCAGGGGCGGCGGATGCGCCGCCGACGCAAGCCGGACGGTCTCGGCGTCGGGATCTACCACGGCGAGGAGAAGCGTGGCAGTGCCGCGACTCTCGAGCTCCTGTACGAACCCGTTCATCCGCTCGAGGATCAGGGAAGGGCGAAGCCCCTCGAGGGCATAAGCGCGCACCGCGCTCTGAAGATGCGCCATCCGAGCCGCGGCCTCGATACCACGGCCGACCACATCTCCGATCACGAGCGCCACCCGGCCGTCGCGAAGCGGAATCGCGTCGTACCAGTCGCCGCCGATTCTCGCCTCGCCGGAGCCCGGCAGATACCGCGCCGCGAGCCTGAGGCCCGACACATCCGGGAGCCGCTCCCGAAGCAGGCTCCTCTGCAGGGTCTCCGCGGTCGAGCGCTCGACCTCGACCTCCTCGGCCGCGCGGCGCAGGCCGTCGAGAGCGGCGCCGAGGATCGCGTCCCCGCGCGGGTCGCCCGGCCCCCCCGCCGGCAGTCTCGGCTCCTCACCCTCTGTCCACCCTGGCTCTGCCACGGGCGGGATTCTAAATACTTGGTCTTCTTGAGGGCCCGGTGCCCCCGCTGCTTGGACGCTGGCTCCCGCCGATGGCCCGACTACCGTTCTCGGGAGGATGAACGGCTCTTCTCCGGCCGCAGAGATCGCACGCTCACCGGCCGCGTGGGAACGCCTGGCCAAGAGCTGGCTCGTAGAGGTGATCGAGCGGAGCCCGCTGGAGGAGCTCGAGGAGCTACCACTCGGCTGGATCGCCCAGGAGGCCGCGCCCCTGATCGCCGAGATCCTGGGTCAGCTTTCCGACCCCGGGGCGGCCCGCGACCTTCGGCTCTCGCCCGCAGCGCTGGAGCGAGCCGCGTCGCTGGCAGCGGAGCGCGACTCCGAGGCCGTGGTCCGGCGCTTGCCGGGGGAATTCGCTGCGCTCCAGTCCCTCCTCATCGACGCGCTCGACCGTGAGCTGCCAGAACGCGATCGGCGCGAGTTCACGCGCGCGGTCACCCGCCTTGCTGAAGTTTTCGGCGCCGTCCAGACAGCCGCGATGGAATCGCTCATCCGCTCTCGCGAGAGCGGTATCTCTTCCGCAGGGAACCCGGCGCCCACCCAGGCCGACGCGCTCGAGGAGCACTTGGCAACGCTGATCCGCGACGGAAGGAGGAGCGGTCGGTCGGTCGCGATCGCGCACTTGGAGGTGGAAGGGGTCGAGCGGATCTCGAAGGGATACGGGCCCGAAGCGGCCGAGCGCATGGTGGAGGCGGTTGCCGGGGTGCTGGACGGACAACTTTCAGGGGGGGAGCGCTCGTTCAGGGCCGGCCCCGGGCAGCTCATCGCCGTCGTGCCGCGAGGTGAGGCGAGCGACCTCCTGGAGCTGGCAGCCGGGGTGTCTGAGACGGTGGAGCGCTCGCAGGCGGGGCGCGGCCCACGGGTGGAGGTGGCGGTAGGCCTGGCCTCGTGTCCCCTTCACGCGACAAGCGCACTCGAGCTTCGGGAAGTAGCCGAAGAAGCCGCATGGGCGGCTCGGGCAGCCGGCAAGCCGGTCGCCGTGGCAGGCGTGCCAGCCTTGCAAGATCCCTGACAATTGGGCCCCATTCGCCCTTCGGACTTGCAAAAAGCTTCCAAAAGCGCGAAAAAGGGGTGTGACCGGAATCAGAACCAGCGCGGCGGCGGAGATGTTGGGCGTGAGCGCATCCACGCTTCGCACTTGGGAGCGGCGCCTCGGCTATCCCAAGCCCCGGCGCACCGACGGCAACCATCGTCTCTACGAGCTTGCCGAGATCGAGGCGCTTCGAGAAGCGCTTCGCGAGACGAACAACATCTCTTCAGCCGTGGAGGTCGCGCAGCGGCGAGGGCGCGGGCCCTCCTCTCCCGCGCGGCTTCTCGCCGCGTTCGATCGCTTTGACGAGCGCGGCGCCGACCGCGAGCTGGAAGAGAGCCTTGCAGTGCGAACGCTGGAGCGAACGCTCGAGGAGGTCCTCCTCCCTGCGCTCGATTCCGCGTCCTCGAGGGCAAACGGAGAAGCTGAGCTCGAGTACGCATGCCGCTGGGCTACCGGCTGGCTCCACGGCGCCCGCAGGCTCGCCCCGCCGGCATCCCGGCCCGAGGGCGTGCTCCTGCTCGATTCAGGCCCCGCGCTCAGTCCCGAGGCCGTCCATGCCCAGGCACTCGAGCTCTGCCTTCGACGGAGCGGCTTTCGCGTCCTCTTGCTTTCCGCAGACCTCGCCGAGCGCCGGTATGCGACGGCCCTACGCGCGCTCGACCCCCAAGCAGTGGTGATCTGCGGCGAGAACGCGCGCCTGGACGTTCTCGGGGAGCCGCTCCGGCGCGCGATGCACTCCACCGGCGCCGCGCCGTTCTCGTACCGCTCGGCCCAGCTCGTCGGCGGTCGGGACGGCATGCCCGCGCTCGGCGCCCGCCCCGGAGAGGCGACCGCCCGCCTCCTCGCGGCCCTCGGCCTGAACTAACCAGGCGTTGGTGCCAGCACCGTGAGGGGGGTGCCTGGCACCATGCGCGGTGCCTGGCACCGAATGCGCCTTGGCCGTTGGGCCAGCGCAACTATGCGTTCACCCTGTGCAGGGTGCAGAGGTTTGCGCGCAAGAACCTGGGCATCGCTTGAGCACCGGCTCGCCGGAACCTTGTGAGGGCCTGTCTCACGGCCGAAGCTTCTTCTCGGAAACGTCAAGTTTGGCCCGGTTCTCGCAAGGACCGCGCCCGAGGAGGAGATTGCAAAGTGGAGATGACAGCAAAGTTGCTCAACGTTGGACAGGCAGCGGAGTACGTCGGGGTGAGCGCTGCGTCGCTCCGCAAGTGGTCGAACGAAGGACTCGTCACCGTTTACCGCACACCGGGCGGCCAGCGCCGCTATTCGCGCGATGACCTCGACAGGTTCATGAGCTCGATGCGCGAGGCCTCGCCGGGCGATCACGCCGTCCCCAGGCTAGGTCGCGGCTCAGCTACCGCGCTCCGGGGCTAGCCTCTCCGCCGAGCGGAACCCGAGACCCGGAGACTCAATGAAGGGCCGACCCACCCGATCGGTGCTCGTCGCCGAATGGCTGCTCCTCCTCGCAGCCATCGTCGGCGGCGTCCTGCTCGCGGGCGATACCCATTGGGACCCCGCCCTCTTCGCGATCCTCCTCGTCTCCTCGATCGCAAGCGATCTGCGCGCCGTCGAGATCACGGCCCACCGGGTCAAGGCGTCCGGAAGCTTCCTTGCCGTCGTCACGGCAGTCGTTCTGCTCGGAGCGACTGCGGGTGCCGTGATCGGCGTCACCACGATCCTCACCAGCTGGTTCAGCGTGCGCTACCCGCGCAACTACCTGCTGGTCAACGTCGTCGTCTACGCGACGTTCCCAATCGTCACGGGCGCGGCGTTTCACGCTGTCGCCGAGAGCCTCGGCCTTGGCTTGGGGGACGCGAGCTTCTATCTCCTCGTCCTTGCCCTCTTCGTCGTCGCCTTGGCCCTGGACTTCATTGCGATCGCGGCTTATACCGCGCTTGTCGAAGGCTCCAGCTTCATCGCGGACCTTCGGACTTCTTTCATTCCCCTGATCCCCTCCGAGCTGGCCGCCGCGTTGCTCGTACTCGGAATCACCTTCGGCTACAACGAGCTCGGGCTCCCCGTCGTCGCCCTGTTTGCCATCGCTCTGCTCGTATTTCAGTATCTCGTCGGCGAGCTCCTCGTCTCGCAAGAGCGCGCCGACGAGCTCGAGCGGCGGGCCAAGCAACTGGCCGGCTTCCAGGTCGCCCTCCTTGGTGCGTTGCTGCGAACCCTTGACCTGCGAGACCGGATGACCGCTCGTCACTCAGCCGCGGTCGCACGCTACTCCCGCGAGCTCGCAGAAACCGCCGGCCTGTCGGCTCAAGAGCAGGAGCTCGCCCACACCGCGGGGCTCCTCCACGACATCGGCAAGTTCGTGCTCCCGGATCAAATCCTGAAGATGCGTGGGCGCCTTTCGCCCGAGGACTGGGACCAGATCCGGCGCCATCCCTACGAGGGCGCTCGGATCGTCTCGCAGATCGACGGTTATCAACCCGTCGGCGACATCATCATGGCCCACCACGAGCGGATCGACGGCCTCGGCTACCCGCGGGGTCTAACCGGAGAACAGATTCCCTTGATCGCTCGCATCCTCGCCGTCGCCGATACGTACGACGCGATGACTGCGCGCGACTCCTACGGCACTCCGAAGAGCTCGTTCGAGGCAATCGCCGAGCTGAGGCGGGTGTCAGGCACTCAGCTCGACGGGAACATGGTCGAGCTTTTCGTGGCGATGCTCTCAGACAAGGACCTCGCGTACCGCCACGGGGAGGATGCGGACTTCGAGGCCGAGCTTTCGCTCGACAAGCGGATTCACGAGTACGTCGGCGCCTCCTAGCGCCTCACGACTGAGAGCCCCTCGCAGGGGCCTATCCACGGGCGTCGAAGACGCCTATTACATGCGGTTCCTGCGTTTAGCCCTTGCGAACGCCCACGATTGCCTTTCGTGTCGGGGTTGGGAACACGCATGAAGTTAACCACAACTTGCCAAAACTTGCAAGGACCGGCAAAAAGCATGCAAACTTGCACGAAGTCATGAAAGGCCCTCAATCGCGGCTGGCCCCTCTTGGCCTCCCCGGCTTTCGGAATCTCGCAGCCGCCTACTTCACGAACGAGCTCGGGAACTGGCTCGGCGAAATCGCGCTCGCCGTGCTGGTCTTCGAGCTGACGGACAGCCCGATTGCTACCGCGGGACTGTTCGTGGCGATGCAGTTCGTGCCCGCGATCACGACTCCGCTCCTCATCGCGCGCGTCGACGCGCTCAGCTCCAGGCGCGCCCTCTCGATGCTGTACGCGGGCGAAGCGGCGGCTTTCTGCGCGCTCGCCGCGCTCGCCACCGAAGAGACCTTCGTCCTTGCCCTCGTTCTGGCAATCGCCGCCATCGACGGGACGCTTGCGACCGCGGCGCGGGCACGCTCCCGCGCTGCTGCCGGCGCGATTCTCGAGCCGGCGGGCATGCTCCGGGAGGGCAATGGGATCCTCAATTTCGGCTTTACCGCCGGCGCCGCCGCGGGGCCTGCTCTCGCCGGCCTCCTCGTCGCGACAGCGGGAGTGCAGGTGGCGCTCCTGGCAGACGCTGCCTCTTTCGTGGCCGTCGCCCTGCTTCTCGCCACGTCAAGCGCTCTGGGCGAGTCCGCCGACGATGGCGACGAGCAGGTGCCATGGCGCGAGCGCCTGCGGCTCGGGTTCGCCTATGTGCGCGAGCGGCCCGTCCTCAAGCGCCTCATCGGGGCCGAAGCCGTGGCGTTCGTCTTCTTCGCACTGGTGCTCCCGGTCGAAGTCGCGTTTGCCAAGGAAACGCTCGATGCAGGGGATCTCGGATACGGAGTCCTGCTCGCATCGTGGGGCGGCGGCATGGTCCTCGGCAGCGTCGTCTTCTCGGCGCTAAGAGCGGCTTCGTTGCCCTCGCTTCTCGTCGGCGGGACCGTCGCGATCGGCCTTGCCTACCTGGGAACGGCCGCGGCCCCCACCCTCCTCGTCGCCTGCGTGGCCTCGGCGGTCGGGGGAGCGGGCAACGGCGTTCAGTGGGTTGCGGTCGTGACCGCAATTCAAGAGCTCAGCGCGAGGGCGTACCAGGCCCGCGTGATCGGGCTCCTCGAGTCGCTTGCGAGCGGTCTCTCCGGGGCGGGTTTCCTGCTCGGCGGTGCAATCGCCGCGATCGTCTCACCTCGGGCGAGCTTTGCGGTCGCGGGCGCCGGAGTCTTGATTGTGCTGGCTGTAGCCGTCGCGATGCTCCGCGGCGCGAGTTGGGGCGACGAACCGGAGGCGGCGGCGATGCCGGCGCCGGTCGAAGCGGCGTAGGTCCTTCCTCAGCCTGCGCAAACCCAGGCAGACGGGCCCGAGTCAGCCCAGATCAACGCCGCGATTCGGTGCTGCTCGGCCGGCGAGGCCTCGTGAGGCAAACCCTTGCCACCGTAAAGCTCCCAGGTCGACGGCAGGATTTGGTACGCGCCGCCTGCGCCCGACGATGGGTTGAGCGCCGAGAAGTTGCCCCCCGACTCACACATCACGATCGCTTCGGGGATCGCCCACTCACCGAAGCCGCTCCAGCTTGCTACCTCGGCTTCGGCCTCCGGCGCGGGAACACGCTCGAGCCTCTCGACCTCTTCCGTCCAGCCGCCCACCTGCTTCTCGAGCTCAGAGAGCGATGCGGCCTGGTCGGCACGGGCGCTCGCCACGGCAGCGGCCTGCCTCTCGGCGGCCATGCGCGCCGCCGCGATCTGGTCGCGCGTGGCCGAGACCTCGGCGTTCAGGGCATCCGAGCGCTTCTTGGCGCGATCGACGCGCTCGACCTGGTTGGCGAGTTCACTCCGGAGTTCCCTCACCCGCTCGGCCAGGGCGCGATCAGCGGCCTGGATCCGGCCAAGTAGCTCGGCGCGCGTGGCGAGATCGTCGAAGCCGTCTGCGCTCAGGAGCAGATCGAGCTGGCTCGCGTCGCTCGCCTTATAGATCTCGACGAGGCGCTTCGCAAGGAGCGCCTGTGCCCGCTCGAGCCGAGCCTCGGTGGCAGCAAGCTCGACCTGGGCCGCCTCGAGCCTCTCGGCGAGCTCCGCCGAGCGCTCCTGACCCTCGGCGAGGACATCGCTCAGTTCGGCTTCGCGACCCGCCGCGCGCGCCGCCTCGTTTCGGGCGGCCGCGAGCGCGACGACGCTGTCCTCGATCTCGCCGTTGAGCGCTTCCGCCTCGTCGCGAGCATCCGCGATCTTGGCGTTGAGGCCATCGATGGTCTCACCGCCTGCGCGAGCGACCGGAATCGCCAATGCCACCCCGCACGCAAGCACGAAAACCGCCCGGGCCGCAAGGCTGGTCCGAGGTACCCGCTCGGAGAGCGTGCGCGATGAGCTAGTGAAGCGCTCCGCTGACATAAGCGGGCAATGCTAGCGATTCGTTAGCGTTTTCCAACGATTCGCTTAACGGGGTTACATAATCAGGGCATGATCTTGCAGCTCCGCTCCGCGAAACTCACCCTTCGGGTGGATTCCGGCGGCTCAGGAGATAGCCCGCCGCGGCTGTGGCGAACAGCGCCACCGCCCCGGCGATCTGGATTTGGCGGCCGAAGCGCCACCAGAGGGCTTGGACCACCGTGCGCCCGATGAATTCATAGATGACACTCATGTCTGGCTCTCTTTCCCTTCTTGACGCTCGCGAATCCGATGAGCCATACGGCTCTGCAAGGTATGAAGCTCGATGAAACCCGGGCTTGCGGCCTGGGAGAACGCCCCACCGGACTCGCCGAAGCTCGCCAGCGACTCGTCGTAGAGCGCGTAAGGGCTCTTTCGCGCGACCACGCGGACAGAGCCCTTGTAGAGCTCGAGCGAGATCTCACCGGTCACGCGCTCGTTGGCCGAGCGCATATACGCGTCGAGATCGAGTCGCAGCGGATCGAGCCACAGACCGGCATAGACCATGTAGGCCCACTTCCGGTCGAGCACGTGCTTGTGCTCGTTTTGGTGGATGGTCGAGACGAGCTTCTCCAGGTCCTGATGCGCGGTGAGAAGGATCGCGGCGGCCGGCACCTCGTATAGGTCCCGGACCTTGAGGCCGACGATGCGATCCTCGATGTGGTCAACGATCCCGACCCCGTGGCGCGCCCCGATCTCGCCGGCGCGCTCGATGAGCTCGACGGGTTCGAGCGCATTTCCGTCGAGCGAGACAGGCACGCCCGCCTCGAAGCCGACGACCACTCGCTGCGCCTCATCGGGTGCGTCGCGGGGGTGCGTGACCAGCTGGAACACCTCGTCCTCCGGGGGCGTATCCAGCGTTTCGATCTCGCGGCCTTCCGACGAGCGGCCCCAGAGGTTGTCGTCAATCGAGTAAGGCGGTCCTTCGTTCGAGCCCTTGATCGGGATCCGGTGCTGGTTCGCGTAGGCGATCTCCTCCTCGCGGCCCATCGCCCACTCGCGAACGGGCGCGAGAACCTTGATGTCAGGCGCGAGAGCGGCGATCGTCCCGTCGATCCGGACCTGGTCGTTGCCCTTGCCGGTGCACCCGTGCGCAATCGTGTCGCAGCCCGTTGCTAGGGCGTGCTCGACCGCGAGCTTGGCGATGAGTGGCCGCGCGAGTGCCGTGAACAGCGGATAGCCGCCGCCATACAGAGCGTTTGCCTTGATCGCCGGCAGAACGTAGTCGTGAGCGAACGCCTCGCGGGCGTCGGCGCGGATCGCCTCGATCGCGCCGAGATCCTTCGCCTTCCCGACGACGACCTCCCAGTCCTCCCCGGGCTGGCCGAGGTCGACGGTGAGCGTGACGATCTCCGCGCCGTACCGAGCCTGAATCCAGTGGAGCATGACCGAGGTGTCGAGGCCCCCCGAATAGAGCAGCAGCACGCGACCGACTTCGCCGGGGTCGGCCTGGTAGGAGGCTATGCGGGGAGCTGACTCCGGCTTGGGCTCGTCGGCCATATGAAGCGAGGAGTGTGGCATGGAGGGGCGATGCGCGATCATGGTGATGCCTTGAACCGTCTCCTTCGCATCCTCGCCACAGCGCTCATAACCGCCGGCCTCGTAATCGCGCTGGATGTCGGCCTCACCCTGGCATGGGAGGAGCCGCTGTCGAACCTGTATGCCGGCGTCAAGCAGGGGGAGGCCGAGGATGACCTCGCAGCGCTCGAGCAGGCGTTTCCCGACGCGTCCGATTTCGAAGCCGCGTCTGGAGCCGACGACCTCGAGCAGAAGGTCGCGATCCTGGCCGACCGCTTCGAGGCGTCTCCGGACGTCGAGACCGGCCGGGGCATTGGGCGGATTGAGATCCCTGCGATTGGCGTGACCGCCACGGTCGTCGAGGGGACCGACACTGCCTCACTGCAAAAGGGACCCGGGCACTACACGCGCTCGGATGATGCCGACACCAGACGCCGCGGAGACGGCTCTGCCTTCCCCGGCCAGGGCGAGACTGTGGGCATCGCCGGCCACCGCACTACCTATGGCGCCCCGTTCAACCGGATGGATGAGCTCGAGCGAGGTGACGAGATCAGGCTCGACATGCCGTACGCGACCTTCACGTACGAGATCCAAGAGGTGGAGATCGTCGATCCGAGCGAGATCAGCGTCGTCGAGAACGTTGGCTATGAGCGGCTCGTCTTGAGCGCATGCCACCCCCTCTATAGCGCCGCACAGCGGATCATTACCTTTGCGAAGCTCGAGGAGATCAGCCTGTTCGGCTCGGGCGAGCGGATCTGGCAGGACCCGTAGGCGGCGGCGCTCAGCCAGTACTCAGCTGCGGACCGAGCAGCTCATCGAGCATCGACGTTGCGTCCTCGAGGCCGAAGCTGGCCTCGAGCTCGGCCTTGATATCGGGCCGCGGAACGCCAGAAACCGCCAGCTGCGTCGCCAAGAGCAAGGCCTCGGCCTTGTTTCCGGCGCCCCCCTCGGCAGGTTCAGCCGATTCGGAGTCCGCTGCTTTGGGCGCTCGGCCGGGATAGGCGACCGGCTGAGGGCCCGATCCGGCTTGAGGCTCTTCTCGCTGCGGTTCGGAAGCGGGTGGCTCGGAGCCCGGGTCCTCGGCGGGCCGTTGACCGGACGCTTCGCCGGATTGGCGATCAGGTTGCGTCACGTGCTCGTTCGCGCCATCCTCCGTGAGTGAGGTAGCGATCGCACGCAGCCTCCCTACCGCCTGATTGGTCGCCTCCCGAAGCTCGTCGACCCAAGCGACCAGAGGCCCGACGAGCTCTCCCAGTTCACGCGCCGTCTCTTCGAGGTGTCGCTGATGCGCGGCCCGTCGCGTATCGAGCTCGGCTTCGAGCTCCGCGAGCTGTTCCTCGCGATGGCTAGCGGCCTCAACCGCCGCCTCATCCCGGATCGCCGCCGCGGCCGCCTCCGCCGCGTCGATGATGCCCTCGATCTTTCGAGTCGCCTCCGAGACCGATTTGCGAAGGGGCGAGCTTCGTTCCTGGCCGATCTCAGATCCTGCGTCGCTCACGTGGACTCGAGGACCTCGTCAAGCACCTGGTCGGCATGTTCGACCTTGAACTCCTTGCGCAGGCGATGCCTGATCTCCTCCCTGCTGCTCCCGGCTACGGCCATCTGCATCGTCAGCAGCCGAATCCCCTCGGAGACATTACGCTTTCGCCCGAGCCGGCTCGGCACGTTCGGCGAGCTCGGAGCCGCATCCTTTTCCGCCGGCGTCGGGCGTTCCGAGGCTGCGGGTTGCTTCGGAGTTTGGGAGTCCTTCGGGGTTTTGGATTCCTGCGACGTAGGCGTCTGCTGCTGCTGCTTGGTGGGCGTCTTTTGCTCCTGCGGAGCAGGGCTTGTTTTCGAGGCCGGCGATTGCGGTCGCTCGGTCTGAGGCGCAACGCTTTCGATTTGTGCCGCTGCACGTTCGAGCAGCCTCGCAAGCTCATCCGCATCACTTTTCAGCTGGAGGGTCCGCTCGGCAAGGGCGCTCATGAGCGCGGCGGCGAGGCGATCCTCGTTGGCCAAGAAATGCCCGCGCTCGGGCGAGCGCGATTTCACCTCCGCCGTTACCTTGTCGGCGGTCTGAGCCGCGCTTCGGCGGACGTCGTCGACCCAGGACGCGACGTCCTGGAGCGCCTGCGATACCGATCCCGTCCCCAAGCGGCGCGTGCCCACCACGGGCCGCCTCGAATTCTCGCGCCTGAAGAAGTGCATGTCTGGCAAGTTACCGCACTCATTGAGGGTCTCCTTCTGCCCCCGAAGGGTGCAGGAAACGAACCAGGCGCTGAAGCTCTGCGTCCATTGTGTGGCGGCGCGCGTACTCGAGACCGGCGGCCACCTGACCGTCCCTGAGCCGAGAATCCTGCGCGAGTGCCTCGAGCCGCGACGCTGCGGCTTCGGCGTCGCCCGGGGGCACGAGAGCAACTGCATCGCCGAGCGCAGCTCGCACGCCCCCGACGTCGGTGGCGACGATGGGAAGCCCACAGGCCACGGCTTCGACGAATACCTGCGGAAGCCCCTCGGTCCACGACGTATGAAGCAAGAAGTGAGAGCTTGTGTACTGCTCGAGGAGCTGCTCGAAAGGGAGGTAACCGCTGATCTTGGCCCGGTCAGCGAGACCCGCCTCATCCAGGCGCCTGAGCAGGGCATCTCGGAGCGGGCCCTCGCCACAGACAGCGAGCCGCCACCGGGGCCCCGGCGCTTCATTGAGCCTGGCCAGCACATCGACGAGGAGCAGGGGATTCTTTTCGGTCTCAAGTCGCCCGACGCTAAGGAGCCTGAGCTCGCTGCGGTCATAGCTCCGTGGCTCTGCCGCCGAGCCCGAGGGCGGAAAATCGACCAGGGACACGGCGATCTCGAGGAGTGAGCCGGAGTGCCGGTAGCGCTCGGCGAGAGCTGGGCCAACCACGACCACTGGGATCCATCGTGCGAGCAGGCGATATACCCCCTCGAGCGCATCCGCGATGAGCGCGATGGACCGGCGGCCTGGATGCCGTGACCGGGCGTACTGAGGCAGGTCCTGGCGCACACCCAGCACGACCCGCTTTCCCCGAATGAGCGCGAGAGCGACGAAGATCAACCCAAGGGGATGGGGGCCGAGGATCCAAACGACGTCGAAATCTGGAAGCGCACGCCAGAATCGCGCTGCGGCGCGCCCAAAGCTTTTGAGCACTGCCACGGGCCTTGCGAGGCTCTCGTAGTGAGGCAGCGGAACGACTCCGACCTCCTCGGGGATCCGGTAATGACCTTCTCCGCCCTCGAGCTGTACACGCCCCACGAGCGTGAGTCGCTCCACGTGCTCTAGAAGTCCCATGAGGAACAGCGCGAACGCGCGATCCGCGAACAGCACGCCCCCGCTTCGCCTGTACGCGTAATCGGTATAGACGGCGATTCGCATCGCGGCATCGTTGCAATCGGTCCGGCACGCCACTCAGGCTGCTCGCGAGCGTGGGCGTCGGCTGTCAGACTTTCTCGCGATGAATGCCGCCCACCACGGCGATACGCCCGACTGGCTCCAGCCTCCCGTCCAGCAGGAGGGTCTGGGCCGCTACGTGCAGGTGCTCCGGGAGCGCGCCCGCGTCGTCGTGCTCGCGGTGGCGATTTCGGTTCTCAGCGCCATCCTCTACCTCGCGTTCGCGGACAAGGTCTATGAAGCCGAGGCGGATCTGCTCGTAACCCCCGTGTCCGGGGACGACCCGACGCTCGCAGACCTCGGCCTGATTCGCGAGTCCGCCGACCCGACCCGCGACGTGGAAACTGCCGCGCGCCTTGCGACCACGATCGACGTTGCCGAGCGTGTCCGCCAGGACTTCGGGTTCGACGCATCCGCGCAGGGGGTGCTCAAGGACGTTCGTGCGGAGCCGATCGCCCAGAGCAACATCGTCGCGATCGTGGCCGAGGGCGGATCGCCCGAGGAGGCCCAAGCTCTTGCTAACGCATTCGCCGCCGCGGCGGTGGACGCCCGCACAGCTTCGCTCCACGACCAGATCGCGGAGATCCTTCCCGGTCTCCGCGCCCGCATTGGAGGTGCTCCGTCCGCAGACCTCGCCGCTCGGGTGGCTCGCCTGGAGGCGCTCGCCAGCAGCCCTGATCCCACGCTCAGGCTCGAGACCGAGGCGGCCCTGCCAACGTCTGCAGCCTCGCCTCGCCCCCTTCTCACACTGGCTGGAGCGATCCTCGCGGGCCTCGTCGTGGGCATCGGAGCCGCGTTCGCGCTCCAGGCCCTGGATCCGCTCGTCAGGCGCGAGGAGCAGCTCCGGAGCCGCTACAGCCTGCCCATCCTCGCCAGGGTCCCGAATGAACCGGGACGCAGCGGCGAGGGTGCCCTCGGCCCACACAATCTCTCTCCGCCGACGACCGAGGCATACCGGACCCTCCGCGCGAGCGTGGCCGCAGCTCGCCGTCGCCGTGGAGGAAGCGAAGCCTTGCTGGTGACGGGATCGTCGCCCTCCGAAGGCAAGACAAGCACGGCAATCAATCTCGCCTGCTCGCTCGCACTTTCGGGCAGCAAGGTGATCCTGATCGAGGCCGATCTTCGGCGCCCCGCCATCGCTCAGGCCCTCGGGACCTCCGCCGAGCACGGCGTCGTCAGCGTGCTTCTCGAAAACGCGACTCTGCTAGAGGCGCTCGTGACGACGAGTGCGTTCGGCCCGAATCTTTCGCTCCTGCTTGCCGATTACGAAGGCAGCTGGATCAGCGAGCTCTTCTCACTTCCGGCCGCGCAGGAGCTGGTGGACCGCGCCAAGGAGCATGCCGATTACGTCATCATCGACTCGCCTCCCCTGACGTCCGTGATCGACTCACTCCCGCTTGCCGCTCGAGTCGACGACGTCCTCCTCGTGGCCCGGCTCGGGATCAGCCGCTTGGACAGGCTGCAAGAGCTCGGAGAGCTCTTGGCGTCAAACGACATCAGGCCTCTCGGATTCGCAATCCTCGGCGTTCCCCGACCCCACTCAGGCGCTTATTACTTCGATACCTCGCCGGCCTCGGCCACCGAGCCGATGCGGCCGAGGTTCGCAAGGGAATCCGCATGAGCGACTGCGCCGAACCGGTTCAAGCGCACTCGCGCTGCACTCCGTGACGGCTCCGGCCGGACTGCCTCGGCCCCTCCTCCTCGGAACCTTCGGGCTGGCAGCCGCGGCTCTGGGCCTATTGGCCGGCATCGAACCGGCTCTCGCCCTGGGGGCCGCGTTTGGAGCCGTGTTCGTCCTCATCATCATCGCGGACCTCAGCGCCGGCGTGGCGCTGTTCGCGTTCCTGGCGTTCCTGGACTCCCTACCCGACACGGACGAGTCGGCTTTCAGCTTCGCGAAGGCGGCGGGCTTGCTCCTGGCGGTGTCCTGGTTCGCGGCGATGGCCACCCGCTCAGAGCGGAGGCGAGACTTGTTCACCGAGCAGCCAGGACTCGCCTACCTCATCATCCTCTTTCTCGCCTGGTCGACGCTCAGCCAGATCTGGGCCGACAGCGCGAGCGACACCCTCGAAGCGACGTACCGCTACGGGCTCAACCTCGCGCTCCTGCCCATCGTCTTCACAGCCATGCGAGAAAGGAAGCACGTGGTCTGGGTGCTCGCGGCGTACTTGGCGGGAGCGACGATCGCCGCCGGATACGGCATCGTCACACAGCCTGAGATCTCAGACGAACTCGAGCGCCTGCAAGGAACCATCGGCGATCCGAATCAGCTCGCGGCGGTCCTCGCCGCGGGGGTCGTGATCGCGGCTGGGCTTGCCGGCGCCGCCCGCGCCTTCTCGGCGGCGCGTTTGCTCGCCCTCCTGGCGGGAGCCGTGTGCCTGATCGCGGCCCTCTCGACGCTGTCGCGAGGCGGCATCGTCGCACTTCTCGCCGGCTTCGTGGCCGCGCTCTTCCTCGGCGGAAGGTGGCGAATGCACGTCGCGGTGCTCGGAGTACTCGCCGCGATGGGGGCCGCTTGCTTCTTCGCGCTTTTTGCGCCGCCGGAGGCGACGGAGCGGATCCTTGCTGCAGACGGCGGCACGGGGCGGACGGACATCTGGACCATTGGATGGCGAATGGTCGAGGACGAGCCGCTGAGGGGAGTCGGGTCGGGCAACTTTCCGGTTTCCTCGGCGAACTATCTGCTCGAGCCTGGGGCGATCGAGCGCGACGAGTTCATCCTTGACACTCCGAAGGTCGCCCACAATGTCTATCTCGAAATCTGGGCAGAGATGGGAATCGTCGGACTGGCGCTCTTCTTGGCTTTAGTCGCGGGATCGTTGATCTGCGCTATGCGCGCCGCCGGCATCTTCCGCAGGGCGGGCGATTCGCAGATGGAGATCCTCGCGCGGGCCACGGCGATAGCGGTGATCGTGATCCTCGCCGCGGACTTCTTCATCTCCGACCAGTTTGCAAAGCAGCTATGGCTCCTCCTGGGACTTGGCCCGGGCCTACTAGCGATCGCGCGTGATGAGAGCGCTGATAGTCGAAGACGGGCTGTCTAGGCAGGCGCTCGCTGCCGCCCGCGCGCTGAGCGCGGACGGCTGGAGCGTCGGCGTAGGCAGCCCCCGCCTTGACCGCTGCGTGTGTGCCGTGTCACGCGCTGTGAGCGCGTGGCACCCGGTGCCTGCCGCCGAATCGTCGCTCTCGGGATTCCTCGAAGGGGTGCAGGCGGCCGTCGACGCGGGTCGCTACGACGTCGTCTTCGGCGCCCGTGATTTCGACGTAGCGGCTCTCTCTTATCACCGCAAGTCGATCCCTGCGGTGATCCCCTATGCAGCGAACGAGAGCGTGATCGAAGCGCAGGACAAGCTCGCCCTGAGCAAAGCCGCGACACAGGCAGGCTTCGCGGTCCCAGAGATGAAAACGCGGCTCGATGAGGCTCTAGAGGCGTGGCCGGGAGAGCACATCATGGTGAAGCCCAGGGTCGGCGAAGCGCTCGCGGCCGGCCTGCGGGAAGGACGATTTCCAGGCCGTAGCGCCGCGGTTCTCGCGCGGGACGCCGATTCAGCTCGCGCGGCAGCCGAGGCGATCGAGAAGGCCGGAGACATGCCACTTTTCCAGCGCCCGATGCGCGGGCACCTCGGCGCCGTGATCGTCCTCGCCGATCCGGAGTCCAACGTGGTCTTTTGTGCGCAGCAGGAGGCAGAGCGCACGTGGCCCCGTGGCGCCGGGATCTCGGTTCGGGCGAGGACCATCGCGGTGGACCAAGTCATCCGAGAGCGCGCCCAGCGGCTCGTCTCGGGGCTGGGGTGGTTTGGGATCGCCCAGCTTCAGCTCATGAGGGACGGCGGCGCGGATCACCTCATCGACTTCAACGGGCGATTCTACGGGTCCCTTGCCCTGATGCTCGGCGGGGCCCGCGCCAATCTTCCCGCCGCGTGGGCCCGCATGGCCCTCGGTGAATCGGTGCCGCCGTTGTCCGATGGAATCGCCGGAGTCCGCTACCAATGGCTCTGGGGCGACGTGCGCCGGGCAATGGGCGATCGCCAAGGCGGGCTCGTCGCGGACCTTGCAGGTTCCCTCGCCTACGCGCGCGGAGCAGCCCACAGTGTGAGCTCGCTGCGGGACCCGAAGCCGGCCGCCCGCTACCTCGGAATCCAGGTGCGTCGCAGGCTGGGGAAGGCCGCTAGCGCTGCCGCCGCCCGGGAAGAAGGCGAAGGACCCAGCTGAGCCGCTCCTCCGCCCGCGCTCGGCGCTCGGGATCGAGGCGCCTGCTCAGGCGCCAAAGGGAGACCTCCGCGGCCGCGGTCACGCCCCGGCGGCTGAGAGCGGGGGTCATTATCAGCGTTTGCAGGTGGCGCTCGCCCGTCGCAAAGCGCGCCTTGTAGGTCTCGTCGCCAAGCAGCATGTCGTACTCTCGCGCTCCCTCCTCGATGGCGTCGGAGATCGTATGGCAAAGAAGCACGTGCCCGACCCTTTGCTCGGCCCACCGCGGGTCGAACCCCGCCAGGTAGTAGGCGTACTTGCCGCCCATGCTCCAGCCGTACCAGGCCGCTACCGGTTCGCCCGCAATCTCGAGGAACCACAGCCTCAGCCAGCCACGCTCGAGGGCGGCGGACGCGAAGCGCTCGTGGAAGGCACGGACGCGCGCGCTGTCCGAGCTCGACCCTCCTCGCGTAGCCCAGCGCGCGAGGTGGAGCCGAAAGAACAAGCCGAGGTCCTCGCTGAGGGTCTCCGCCCGCTCGGTCCGGCGAAACGAGACCTCGTGTTCCTCGCGCAGCCGCCGACCGTAACGACGAAGCTGCGAGCGCGCGTTTTTCGAGCGGCTGGCCAGGTAGTCGTCCCAGGAGCCGAAATCCCGGAGATCGATGAACGGGGACACGCCGTCGCGATAAGCCCTGGACACAAGCCTTCGTCCGCTCTCCGCGCGCAGCACTTCCGGCCACTCTGCGCCGGCCTCGACGTTGTCGAGCACGATTGCCCCCGGACCCCCCCGGCCGAGCACCTCAGCAGCGGAGGCGGCCAGACCGTCCGCATCTTGAGCCGGCAAGGGATGGAAGAGATCGCCGAGGTTGGACCCTCCGAAGCGAAGGCGCCCGCCGCGTTCCCTTACAAACGGCAAGAGCCCCCCCACTGCGCCGTCCGCGCTGTGCGCGATGCCAACCATGGGGGTTGCCGAGTCGCCGTAGACCTCCACGTAGGCGCGGTACCACTCCGGGGTGACGAAAGCGTTGCCGCTTTCTTCGGCCAGGGATCGCCAAGGCTCCTCCCGAGCCAAGATCGCCGCGGTCTCTTCGATCACCTCAACGCTAAAACGCGATGCACTCAACGGCGGCCCCGTCCCTTCTTTCGCAAGAGGTCCTCGTAAAGCGTCTCGACCCGCTTCACCATGACGTCGATCTCGAACTCGCCGAGGCGCCTCTCGCGCGCCGCACCACCCATGCGCTCGCGCGCGCCTGGGTCAGAGAGGAGGCGCTCGATCGCGTCGGCAAGTGCCTCGGGCTCACGCGGCGGGACGAGATGGCCATGGACCCCGTCCGAGATCAAATCGGGAACCCCTCCGACACGAGTCGAAACCACCGGCAGACCGGCCTCCATGTACTCCATCACCGACAGCGGTGCGCCCTCGAAGTCGGACGAGCAGACCGCGACATCGAAAGCGTGCAGGAGATCCGGCACGTCGGTGCGCGCGCCGAGCAGGCGAACGACGCCTGAGAGGTCGAGCTCGCGGATCAGCACCTCGAGCGATTCCCGCTGGCGGCCCGGTCCCACGATGACGAATTTGACGCCGGGAAACCGGGATCGCACGAGGGAGGCGGCGCGGATCAAGACGTCGAATGCCTTTTGCGGGCGAAGGACGCCGACGCTGCCGACGACGAGGTCACGGGGTTCGAGCCCGAGCTCGGGGCGCAGATCCCTGGGCTCCGTGGGCTGAGTTGCGGGCACTCCGTTGGGTATGTGGACGATGTCGCCCGGATCGATGCCTTCGATCTCGATCATCCTTCGCCTGTCCTCTCGCGAGACGGCCACGAACGCGTCGCTGAGGCGAGCGATGAGCTCGCGGTCCAGGAAACGGCGCACGGGCTGGCCCTCGAACGACCAGGTGTGCTCGTGGGCGACGACAACGGGCACGCGCGCGATCCTGCCGAGGATCACCCCAGAGACGTTCGAGCCGAACATGTGGGAGTGAACGACGTCGATGCCCTCTTCGCGCAGGATCCGGTAAAGGGGGCGCCAGGCGACGACGTCGAGCCTCGAGCGGCGAGGCAGCACGACGAGCCGCACCCCCGCCTCTTCGAGCTCCGCGGCGAAGGCCAGAAACCCCTCGCCGCCCGGCCGGCTGGGATCGGGCGGAGGACGGGTCATGCAAAGCGTCGGGTTGAAACGCTCAGAGTCGAGGCGCTTTGTGACCTCCGCGGCGATCCGCTCCCCGCCTCCGAAGGTGCCAGGTTTGGTCACGAGCGTGACGACGCCCACCCGGCCGGCGTGTTTCGGTGCGCTGCTCATGCCGATAGCCTGCCCTATCGGCCGGACTCGTCGCGACCTCGGCCGAGCGAAGAACCCGGATGGCCGACACCCTAATCCTGTGCTACCACGCGTTGAGCGAGCGCTGGCCTGCGCCGCTCTCGGTGACTCCCAACCGTTTCGAGGAGCAGATCCGGATCCTGGCTCGCCGCGGCTACCGCGGCGTCACGTTCTTCGATGCGGCAACGAGCCCAAGCACGGATCGCCGGGTCGCGGTTACTTTCGACGACTCCTACAAATCGGTGCGCGAGCTCGCTCGCCCGATCCTCGACCGCCACGAAATGCCGGCAACCGTCTTCGTCCCCACGGCGTTTGCCGATCGTGACGAGCCGATGGCATGGCCGGGAGTGGACCACTGGCTGGAGACAGACCACCGAGACGAGCTCCTGCCGATGACCTGGCAGGAGCTCCGCGAGTTGACGACCGCCGGCTGGGAGGTCGGCTCTCACACTCGCTCGCACCCTCATCTGACGCGGCTGGACGACACGTCGCTCGAGCTCGAGCTCGAGCGCTCCCGGGCAGAGTGCGAAGCCGCGCTCGGGCTGCCTTGCCGCTCCCTCGCCTATCCGTACGGCGATCACGACGGCCGGGTTGTCCAAGCCGCCAGGGACGCGGGCTATTCGGCCGCCGGAACGCTCCCAAGCCAGATCCCGGCTCGCTCAACGCCGCACGATCGGCCACGAATCGGGATCTACCACAGGGATGACCACCGACGCTTTTCACTCAAGGTTTCTCCCCCCGTCAGATGGGTCCGAGGCACTCGCGCCTGGACTGCCCTGAAGGCCGCGACGCGGTCCCCGAGAGGTAGGTCAACCAGGGGAGAGCACTCTGACGTCGCCGATCTCGACTGAGCACCCTTCGGGCTCAGGGCACGGGATGTCGCGGTGGTGATAGAGGCCAACTCGCAAGTGGGAAGGGATCGACTCCCCCGGCTCGATCCCGTCCTCCTCATCCCCACCCACCACTTCCCGCTTGAGCGTGTAGGTGTCAATCCGGGGGCTGTTCTCGCTTTCATCCAATGTGTCCCCGTCGCCGTTGAGATCGACCTGCAACTTGATCGAGCCGAGCTCAGGGTCCTGCGAGTAGGTGACGTCAAAGATGAAGCGCGTCCACGCGTTCATGCGGGCGGGCGCAGACCAGACCGTGTGGCTTGTGGCGCTCGGATCAACGCTGTCACTTTGCATCAGCGCCCATCGACCCTGGTATGCGCGCAACGCCAAGACCGGTGTGCCGCCCCCGTTCGCAGCAGGCTGTGTCTGCTTCATCTGCATCACCAGCTGCCAGCGGTCGTCCGAGAGGGGGTAGTTCGCTGGAAGCCGAAATGACGCCTGGGTGACACGGCGCTCGCCCTCTTGAAAGAGCACGCCGGTCCCCTCGCCACCGTCGTCCCCAAAGCGGCGCTCGTTTCGTCCAAGCTCGCAGCGCTCGCCGTAAAAGTCGTCCCCGTCCCTCACGGTGAAGCGCCGGTAGGCGTCCCCGGCCAGCCCCGCCACATCGTCGTCGGCAACCGTCACCCGCTCGGCGCACCCCGAGGACCCAGCCAGCTCGCCGTAAAGCCCACGCGCACCGCCTCCCTCATCGACGAAGAGCCCCTCGGACCCAACATCTGCCGAGACCGTGGGGGGCGTGCCCTGGCCGACCTCGCGCGTGTCCTGAGGTGCCCCGCACCCAGCGGCGGTTGCAAGGCACACCAGTCCCAGCCCCCCTGCCCGCAGGCAAGGAAAGCCTGTCTTCGATTGGTTCATCCCGCCCGCATGACGGTAGCGCCCCTAGCCCCTCCGGCGAAGATGGCTGAGCGTCCAGCGCTTCGCCGTCGTGAATTCGGCGATGCTCACCTCCCTCGATGCCCCGAGGACCGCGACGAACGCCAAGCTTCCAGCCAGCGCCCCGAGAAGGCTCAGCTCCTCCGCCCCGAAGGCTAAGAGGACCAGTGCGAACGACGCACCGGCAACTGCGGTGCGGGATAACGTGAGGGCCAACGGTCGAAGCTCGAGCCCGAGGGTCACACGACAGAGCCAGATGTGGGCACCCACGTAGAGCGCGTACGCGACGTCGACGCTGACCGCGGCTCCGACGACCCCGATGTCAGGTACGAGCACGAGAAGCAGGACCACGTTCACGATCACGGAAGCGATTGCGACGGGGACCCGACGCCGCGCCTCGCCGACGTAGTTGATCGTCGCCGATGCGAGCGGGCCGAGGCCTTTCAAGAAAACCAGTGGGGCCAGCGCTCTCAGCACGTCTGCCGACTCTTCGTAGTCGGGGCCGAGCAAGAGGTCCACGATCGGGGTTGCCCAGACCGCGATCACCACCGCAACCGCTGCCTGAAGCAAGATCAAGAACCGCAGCCCCGCGGCGAGCGCCGGTACGTCCGGGGGATCGTCGGGGTGGCGGGCGAGGCGCGGGGCCACAGCGCTGGCCGCAGCGAGCCCGGGATAGTGAAGGAGAGTGGTCAAGCGCAGAGGAGCCGCATAGATGCCCACCGACGATGCGCCCAGGATCGCGCCCAGGAGCAGCACATCGATCTGGCTAAAGAGGGCGAAGGCGCCGTCGACCACGAGGAGGGCTGTCGCGTAGCCCGCCAACTCGCGATACCTCGGACCCCCGCGTCCGACCTTGAGTGGAGAGCGGCCGAAGAGCCTCCAGACGAGGAAGATCCCAAGAAGCGCGCCGAAGCTGTAGCCGATCGCCCGGCCGAAGGCCGCTCCCGTCGCCCCGCCGACGGCCAAGACCAATCCGATGCTGGCGGAGAATTCGACCGCGCTTTCCAAGAACACCAGCCGGAACTGCACGTCTACACGGCGCAGGGCGACGAGCGCACGCATGAACAGCAGCATCACGCTCTGGCCCAGGAGGGCGATGAACACGCCTCGCAGGGGATCGGCCAAGCCCGGCTCCCCGTACGCCGAAGCGATCGGCCCTGCCAAGGCGACGAGCACGGCCGTGAACGCGGTGGTGAGAACCAACTTCAGCCGGAGACCCTTGGCGAGCGTCGTCGCGACCACCCCTACATCGCCTCGGCGCTCAGCGATGTAGCGGGCCGTAGATTGAGCGACGCCGAAGTCGGCTGGAAGCAGCGCAAGGGTGCCGGCGCTGATCGCGAGCGCGAACAACCCGTAACCGCTTGGCTCGAGAACCCGAACCAAGACCAGGGTCAAAGCGGCCGTAAAAACCGCGGTGGCGCCTTGGCTCGCCAGGGCGAATGCCGCGTTACGAGCGATCGAGTCGCCCTGCGAGCGATCCCTCACGTTCATCGGGTGCTTCGGCCCGCTATCCCACGTAGCCGAAGGCCTCGAGCTCGGCTTTCATCAGCCCGGTCGCGGTTTCGATCTCCTCCGGCGTGAAAGTGGTCTGCCACTGGTAGTTCATGTCTCGAAGGTGTACTCGCCGCTCGAGGAAAGCCTCGGCCTCGGGCGAGGGCGGCATCTCCGCAGCCTCGGCGATCCGGTTCAGGGTCTCCCCCGGTGCCTTGACGAAGTCTTCGTATCGAATCTCGGCGTACGCGCCCGGGGCAACCGAAGCGGCTTCTTCTCGGATCGATTGCGTCACGCGGGACCACTGCACCGCCGCAAGCGCCAGGGGCGAGCGACCGGCCTTAGCCCATGCCGCCAAGTCGGTCTCGGTGAGGCCGTTTTGCCACGCGGGCTCGTTCATTCGCCACGTGTCCTTCCAAAAATAGACGCGAAGCAGGGATCTGACCACCGCTCTGCCGTCGCGGACCACGTGGATGAAGCGAGCGTCGGGAAAGATGCTGCGCAGGTAGCCGATGCGGCCAGGACCGGTGATCTTCGCGGCGAACCTTGGCTTCCCGTGAAACCGGAGGGTCTGGGAGACGACTCGGCGGAGGCAGTCTCGCTCCTCGTCGGTCGCCGTGGCGCCGAGGAGATAGTCGTAGAGGAATCGCTTGCCACAGCAGCGCTCCCACACGGCGTACGCCTCGTTCGGCCCGATCCTTGCCTTCTCGAGCCAGGATCGGACCTGGTCGGTACGGCCGACGGATCGCCGCATCGCGGGGCTGATGTCAGCCATGCGTGAGAGCAGGGCCACCTGGGGCAGCCACGGCGCGCGCTCGGCGTGCTGAGAGAACCAGGCGACGTCTCTGCGCGCTGCGAACACCTCGAAGATGACGGTGGTTCCGCTTCGCGGCATGCCCACGAAGAAGACGGGCTTTTCAACGGAATCGCGATTCATGTGATCTCCACGCGGCACCCGCGGGCGCCCGGCGCGCTCAGGCTACAGAGGGATTCGGCTTGCCTAGCGGAGCCGGATCCACTTTGCGACAGAAGGGACGCCCTTCGCATTCACCACGAAGAGCATGTAGTAGCCCGGCGGGGCCACGTCCGGGCTGGGCGGTGCCTTCAGCCGCATCCGCCCGTCCGCGAGTCTCGATGCGACCGTGAGCGGGACCAGTCGCTGGTGCATGTCCACCGCGTGAGTGGTGGCCGCCGGTGCGATTAATACCGCTCGCTTGACGTTTCTGCCCTCGGTCCTCACCGTCATCGCCCTGCCGAAGGTCGCACCGTTGGGCGACCTGGTGATGCTGGGCCTCGCGCCGCGAAAGAGATACGGCGGGGAGTAGATCTCGCCAGTGTCGATGTCGCTGGGGGAGCCGTCCGGCTTGGTGGGATGGCGGTCGTCGCCTCCCGACCACACCCTTCCGTCTGGAAGCAGCACGGCGGTTGAGTGGTATCCGCGATCCTCGGCCTGGGCAGGCCCGAGCCTCCACTCCTGGGAGGCGGGATCGAAGAGCTCGACCTGCCGCTGATCTCCGTCAGGGTCGATCCGATAGTTCCCCTCCTCGGGGTTACGCCCAATGCCACCCCCGACCGTGACCATCGTGCGGTCGGGAAGCTGGACGGTGTTGTGATAGGAGCGGCGCTCCTGGAGCCGCGGCCCAGCGCCCCAGCCAGCATTCAAGTTGCCTGCGTTGAGCGTGGTGGTCGATGCCGTCGCCTCTGCGGTCCCGTTCACCCCGTAGCCGTAGCCGCCCATGAGCATCACCTCGCTGGAGCCAGCCGATCCCTGCGGGACGATTACGCCTGTGCCTCCGGTTCGGGCCTGCGTTGCCTCCGAGTTCGGTGCGCTGCTCCAACTGGGGACTCCATCGGTCTCGAGAAAATGCGTGTTTTCCGGATAGGGGCCTGCCATTAGCACCTCGCCGCCGGGCATCGTGAATAGATGCGGATAGAGGGTTCCTTGCTGGTCAGCCTCCGGATAGCGGGTGACCGTCCCCACCCCGGCCGGATCGGGCGATGGGGTGAAGATCTCGAGCTGATCGCTCGTCTCCCCTCCAGGCGGTTCGGCCGTGAAGCCGCCGAAGATTGCCGTGCGCCCGTCTTCAAGCAGCACCTGGGTCGGATACCAGCGACCGGCTTCCATCGAGGGCTGCCGAATCCACTTCTCACTCCAGGGATCGAAGGTAAAGATCGTGTCGAGGCCCGCGTAGTCGTCGAATGGGTCCTCGCGATCCGCGCTGGGCCAGACATAGTTGCCGCCAGCGACGAGTAGCGCGCCATTGGCCAGGAACGACTGGCCTGAGCAGTAAAGCGGCGCTGCCACCCTCTGCCCGTTCACCTTGATCGGCGGTGGAGGCACCTCCTCGAAGGCCTCCGGCCCCGTTCCGAGGCTTGGATCCCAGAGGGCTGCCTCCCCCCGGTTGGGCCGTCTGCCGTCCTCGAACGGCGGATACCCCCACGTCAAGACCTTTCCCGTGGGCAAGAGCGCCGCGTGGATGGCGTAGTGCGGCAGCTCGAAGGGATCTTCGGTCCAGCGTCCGACCTCGTCGGCACGCCCGTTGGTGGGCACGGTCCCACGCGCTGTTTCAGCCCGGACGGCCTCTTCGCGCGCCTGGGTGCGCTCGGCCGGCGACATCCGCCCCCAGCGCCGGTGGGCCTGCTCCTCTTCGTGGCTCAAAGCCGCGTGTTCGGCCATGTGCGCTCGGACTTCGTCCGTCTCGCTTCCAGGCAAAAAGCTCGGGCTCAGATCGTGTGCAGCCGCGACGCCTGAGAGCGCAGGCAGCAGCGCAAAGCCGGCCAGGCACCCCCTGAGACAAAAGCGCGCGCGCCCCACAACGTGAATTTTATATCCGTGCCGGATGAGAGTCTCCTAAGAGCGGGATGAGAGTGCGGCTCATCCACGGGTGCGGCCCGGGCGAGGTGCCCGGGCCGTTTTGCCGCGTGGTTGGTGCGGTCGCCTAGGGCTTGACCACCTGGACGTTGTCCACGTCCACCGAGCAGCCGTTCGGCGGGGGGCAGGAAACCGCAGGGTCGTGGTAGATGCCGACTCGCAGGTGCGAGGGAATCGACTCGCCCGGCGCGATGCCGTCATCGGGATTGCCGCCTGAGATCTCGCGCTTCATGGTGTAGGTCTCAAACCTCGGGCTCTGCTCGTTCGCATCCTCCATGTCGCCGTCGCCGTTGAGGTCGACGTAGACCTTGACCTGTCCGATATTGGGATTTTGCGAGTAGGTGACGTCGAAGGCAAAGCGGGTCCACTGGCCCTTTTGCGCCGGCGCCGACCAGATGTCGTGGCTCACCGAGCTCGGGCCCGAGGAATCGCTTTGGACGAGTGCCCAGCGATTGCGGTATGCGCGCAGCGCCAGGGCAGGTGTGCCGCCGCCGTTCGCCGAAGGCTGGGCCTGCTTCATCTGCATGACCACCTGCCAGGTGTCGGTTTCGAGCGGGAAGTTGCTCGGCAGGCGAAAGGAGGCCGAGGTGACGCGGCGCTGACCCTCGTGGAAAAGCGCTGCTGTGCCCGCGCCACCGCCGGTGCCGTAGCGGTGATCGTTGCGGCCGATCTCGCAGCGCTCGCCGTAGTAGTCATCGCCGTCGATCGTGGTGAGGCGGCGGAAGCTGTCGCCGGGCTGCGGGAGCCCAAGCGCGGTGGCGTTCGAATCGCCGCCGCTCGCGATCAGCTTGTGGCGCGAGTCCGTCTCGCACCCGATCGTGCCCCAGGCGGCTTTCGCGTCCGTCTGGTTGGCAACGTCGGTGAAGAGCTGGGTGCAGTTCCCGAGGCCGAGCAGGCAACCCTCCTCGACGGGCGGCTCTTCCACGGGCGGCTCCTCGACGGGAGGCTCCTCGACGGAGGCTCCTCGACGGGCGGCTCCTCGACGGGAGGCTCCTCGACCGGAGGCTGCTCGACGGGCGGCTCTTCGACGGGCGGCTCTTCGACGGGCGGCTCCTCGACGGGCGGCTGCTCGACGGGCGGCTCTTCGACGGGCGGCTCCTCGACGGGCGGCTCAACGGCATCGTCGAAAAGGACGATGTCGAGGCGCTCGTTCTTCGCGCGCTCGGGCTTGGCAACGCGAACCCATCCATTCGACTCGGCCGCCTGGCGGACGCGGTCGAGGTTGACATCGCGGCGGATGCGCCTCTCACCGGCAAGGGCGCGGAACTTCGCCCGCCTGATCTCCTCGGCTTCGACGCCGCGGACCTGGAAGTACGCGGCGTTACCGACCTCGTCGATGGGGCTGATCGACCTCGATGCGGTCTCTGCCTGAGCGGGAGAGATTGCGATCACGAGGAAGGCGATGAGGGCAGCGACGATCGCGCTGGCCTGGCGAATTGAGGACACCTTCGGCTCCTTTCGGCGGCTGAGCCATCTCGCTCGGTGCGAGACCTCTGGCTTTGCGTCCCCGCCTCACGACGGGTTTGCCTTTGTCGTTTCAGCCCGGTGTGGGCACTCCGTAGCCCCTAGATCGGGGCGTCCAGCTCAATCGTGCAGAAACCCGCACGGAATTGGACGCTTGTTGAGTGGATGGACTGGACGTATGTCCGAGCTTCGAGCCCGGTCGGACAATGTTTGAGTCCCAGATGAACAACAGCGGCCCGGGCGAGGTGCCCGGGCCGTTTTGCCGCGTGGTTGGTGCGGTCGCCTAGGGCTTGACCACCTGGACGTTGTCCACGTCCACCGAGCAGCCGTTCGGCGGGGGGCAGGAAACCGCAGGGTCGTGGTAGATGCCGACTCGCAGGTGCGAGGGAATCGACTCGCCCGGCGCGATGCCGTCATCGGGATTGCCGCCTGAGATCTCGCGCTTCATGGTGTAGGTCTCAAACCTCGGGCTCTGCTCGTTCGCATCCTCCATGTCGCCGTCGCCGTTGAGGTCGACGTAGACCTTGACCTGTCCGATATTGGGATTTTGCGAGTAGGTGACGTCGAAGGCAAAGCGGGTCCACTGGCCCTTTTGCGCCGGCGCCGACCAGATGTCGTGGCTCACCGAGCTCGGGCCCGAGGAATCGCTTTGGACGAGTGCCCAGCGATTGCGGTATGCGCGCAGCGCCAGGGCAGGTGTGCCGCCGCCGTTCGCCGAAGGCTGGGCCTGCTTCATCTGCATGACCACCTGCCAGGTGTCGGTTTCGAGCGGGAAGTTGCTCGGCAGGCGAAAGGAGGCCGAGGTGACGCGGCGCTGACCCTCGTGGAAAAGCGCTGCTGTGCCCGCGCCACCGCCGGTGCCGTAGCGGTGATCGTTGCGGCCGATCTCGCAGCGCTCGCCGTAGTAGTCATCGCCGTCGATCGTGGTGAGGCGGCGGAAGCTGTCGCCGGGCTGCGGGAGCCCAAGCGCGGTGGCGTTCGAATCGCCGCCGCTCGCGATCAGCTTGTGGCGCGAGTCCGTCTCGCACCCGATCGTGCCCCAGGCGGCTTTCGCGTCCGTCTGGTTGGCAACGTCGGTGAAGAGCTGGGTGCAGTTCCCGAGGCCGAGCAGGCAACCCTCCTCGACGGGCGGCTCTTCGACGGGCGGCTCAACGGCATCGTCGAAAAGGACGATGTCGAGGCGCTCGTTCTTCGCGCGCTCGGGCTTGGCAACGCGAACCCATCCATTCGACTCGGCCGCCTGGCGGACGCGGTCGAGGTTGACATCGCGGCGGATGCGCCTCTCACCGGCAAGGGCGCGGAACTTCGCCCGCCTGATCTCCTCGGCTTCGACGCCGCGGACCTGGAAGTACGCGGCACGGTCGACCTCGTCCACGGGGTCCAGCGACCTCGATGCGGTCTCTGCCTGAGCGGCGGGAGAGATTGCGAGAAAAGCGATGAGAGCGGCGGCGATTGCGCTGCCTTGGCGATACCTGGACACCTCGGGCTCCTTTCGGCGGCTGAGCCATCTCGCTGGGTGCGAGACCTCTGGCTTTGCGTCCCCGCCTCACGACGGGTTTGCCTTTGTCGTTTCAGCCCGGTGACCCGGGCACTTGCGTCCTCCTCTAGATCGGGCGGCGAGCTCAGCCGTGCAGGATTCCGTGCAGGTTTGGACGTTTGTTCAGACGCCGGCCTGGACGTTTGTTGAGCGCCGTGCGTCTCCCAGGCGCGGAACGGTCAGAGCCGCGCGAGAATCGCCTCGAGTGGTTCGACCTCATTCGTGCGCACGTGCCGGGTTGCGAAGTCCCTAGCGGCCGCGGCGATGCGCTCACCAAGCTCTGAGTCGCCGCGGAGACGGCGCACCGCAGTGGCCAAGGCTTCCGGATCACCGGGAGCGGTCACGAGGGCCAGGCCCTCTCGCTCTGCAATCCGGCAAGGCTCACCCGGCGCTGCGAGCACGATCGGGCGCCCGATGGCGCACGAGTCGTAGAGCTTGACCGGGATCGACCTGCCCAGCTCGGGGCGATCCGCCAGCGAGACGAGGACGGCGTCCGAGGCCCGCATCACTCGCGAGGCCTCGCGGGACGGGAGCATGCCCCTGAAGACGACGTTGCCCGGAAGGCGGATCGCTTGCTCTTCGAGGCGGCGCCTCACGGAACCGTCACCGACGATCTGAAGCTCGAAGCCGTCGCCCAGGAGGCCGGCCGCCGCCAGCGCGGTCTCGAGGTCCTGCGAGAGGCCGACGTTGCCGACGTATGTCCAGACGAAGCGGTCATCCGGGAGGCCTACGTCCGTGCGCAGAACCGTCTCCTCTCCCACGCTGAGCCACGCCTCGGTGGTGCCGTTGGGAAGTACGTGGACCTTCCGAGCGTCGTCCGTGCGCAAGCGGATCTGCTCGGCAAACGGCTCGGTTGGCGTCGTGATCGCGCTCGCGCTGGCGTAAAGGCGGCGCTCGAGCCGCTCCGCCGCCCGCAGGACGCGCCCCTCGGAAAGCTCGCCGAGGGCAACAGCGACCTCGGGCCAAAGGTCGCGGACGTCGAAAACCCAGGGCACGCGGTGCCTGGTTGCGACCAGTGCGCCCACAGCCCCTACCGACAGCGGCGGCGAGGTTGCGACGACGACGTCGGGTCGCCCGGCCGTAAAGCCCGCCCGGACAGCCGCGCTTGCGGCGAAGGTCGCGTACGAGGCCAGGCGGTGGCGCGCGCGCTTCGACTCGCTCGCATGGACCCAGACGTAGGTTGCCCAAAAACCGTCGAGCTCGCGCTGGTGCGCGAATCCCGCATAGCCGGGTTGCTTGACCCCCCCGGGATGATTGGGGACTTCGCAGATGACCTCGACGTCGTGGCCCGAGCGCGCCAGCCCTGCGGCGAGCGGATGCCACCGAAGTGAGGCGGCGGTGAGCTCAGGGGTGAAGTACTGACTGATGATCAGGATCCGCACGGGCGGCGACGATATCCGCCGGCGCCGCCTGGGCGCGTGGGAAGATGCCCCGATGCAAGGAGACGGAAAGACCACGGCGCGAGCCGACCTCGGGGCCGTGCTGGCAGCGATGCCTTCGTTCGGAGTCCTAGCGATCGCGTGCCTCCTGGTGCTCGGGTTGCTCGCTGCCGACCGCGCGGTCGGCGACGTGTTCATCTTCGAGAGCCCGACCGGGATCCCATCGCTGGTTGCCGCGTTTCTCTTCGGCATCGCGGCATTGATCTTTTGGACTCGGGGGATGTCGGCTCCGGCTGCGCTCTTCGCGGGCACGGCCCTGGCCCAGCTCGCGGGGTTACCGCAGCGGGTGCTGTTGGAAGCGGGCGTCTCCGATCGAAGGATCGCACTTGTCGTCGCGGTGATTCTCGCCTTCGCGGCGGTGCTGGTCGTCGTCGCGCATCAAAGGCTCAGGACGAGCATGGATTCGCCGGCCCATGGCGAAGTGGCGCCGCGCCTCATCCGGCAGGTCCGCAAGATCGACCCCCGTGGTGGCGCGCTCGCGCTCGCTCTGGCCTATCTTGCGGTGTGCGGGTTGGGTGCCGTCGTGCTTTTGGCAGACCTGCCCATAGATGCGCTCGTCATCAACCACGAGGGGGCATACCCGCAGTACTTCAACGGTGCTGTCCTGCTGGGGGCGGCTCTCCTGAGCGCCCTGGCCTGGTCGGCGCGTATCGGAGGCATCGATCCGCGCTGGTGGCTCGGGTTCGCCCTTTTTCTCGCGTTCCTCGGGATCGACGAGTCCATCGGATTCCACGAACGCGTGCAGTCAGAGCTCGAGATCAACGCGAAGGTCGTGCTCGCGCCGATCGCCCTCACTGGTGCGGTCCTGTTCCTTGCCACCTACAGGGCGGCCGCGCGCTTCCCGGGGCCGCGTGCGCTCTACATCGTCGCCGCAGCCTGCTTTGCGTTCAGCCAACTCGTCGACGTCGTCGGAGACAGCGACGTCTTCAGCGCCATGGAGGAGCTCTTGGAGTCGGCCGGCTCCTGCCTCCTCTTGGCCGCGCTCTTCCTCCTGATCCGAGCCGACGAGGGGGAAGCTCGCCTACCTGGGCTCAGAACGGACCGCGCTCCCACGGCCCGGTGATGGCAAAGGTCGTCCCGGGATGTTGGATGCTGACGAAAAGCCAGCTGCCGTCTGGAGCGAAGGTTGCCCCTGCGAACTCGGCGTGCTCTTCACCCTTGGCGACGGAAGAAACGAGATTTCGCGCGAAGGGAAACACCTCCCCGTCCGGGGTGACGCCACGCAGGTAGTTGTCCGCGTCCGCGATGCCGTCTCCGTCCTCGCAGACGAGGATCGCTCCGCCGGACCTGGCGGTCATGTTGTCGGGGCCGTCGAGGAGCTCCGCTGAGTCTGACTCCGCGATGAGCTTGAGCTCCCCGCGCCCGCGATCGAGCGGGCGGTACTGCCAGATCTGTCCAAGCTCGGCGTCTCCCGCGATCGACGCCGACATGAAAAGGCGGTCCGTCTTCCACCAAATCCCCTCGAGGGACCTGAAGATCGCGCCGCCGCGCGCGAGGCCCTGCTCGAACACCGCGTGTGGATTGCGCTCGGCATCCGCGGGGTCGGCGTCGGCGATCGGCACCCATTCCGTCGGCAGCGCCTCCCCAACGCGCTGTCCCGTTCGCGTGTCGTATTCGGGCTCGCCGCTCACACGAAGCATCTCCAGGGTGCCTCCCGCCTGAAGCGAGCCGGGCCTTCGCGGTGTAAATCTGTAGAAGCCGTCGGTCTCTTTCGTGTCCTCGGTCATGTAGATCGACCCGTCGCGCGGATCGACCGCGCACGCTTCGTGCATGAAGCGCCCCATCGCCTTGAGCGGCACTGGGTCGACCGGCCCGCGTGCCGCGGCGGGGACCTCGAAGACGTATCCATGTGCGCGGCTGAACCCCGCTTCGAGCCCGGCCGTCGACTCTTCGCAGCTCAGCCAAGAAAGCCACGGCGTTGGCCCCCCGGCGCAGTTCTTCTCGGTGCCGTTGAGCACGAGACCCTCATCAACCGTGCGTTCGCGCGCTGGGTCGAAGACGAGCGTCGTGACCCCGCCCTGGCCCAGAGCGTCGTACGCGCGCTCACGCCCGATCGGAGCGCCGGGGTCGAAGAGCTCATGGTTTCTGACGAGGACGACCTTGCCGTCGGCACTGGGGAAGGCGGACATGCCGTCGGGAATTCCCGGCGTGGGAAGCCCGTCTGCCATCCGGCGTCCCTCGCGCGAGATCACCTCGTAGCGAAAGCCCTCAGGCAGCTCGAGCTCGGGGCCGGCTTTAGCAAGCGGCCCATAACCGACCTCGGGTCCCTCTTCGCCGCCATCGCTGCATGCGCTCAAGAGGGCCGACGGACCCGCGATCATGAGTCCCGCAGCCGCTACGCCCCGCTGGAGGAAAAGGCGGCGGGAAAGCAGCGGGTCGAGCCCGTCCCCCGGAGCGGGCGAGAAGCTCTGGGCGACCCGTCGAAGCTCGTTGCCCCTCCCTGCGCTCATAGGCAGCGCAGGATAGAGCGGTGCTCAGCTTCCGTTTCGCTGCGCCCTGGCCCTCGTTCGCCCTGCGGAGACGGCGCGGCGGGCGCCAGTCCACGCGCCGGCCTTCAAGCGATCCACTCCCGAGCTCCGTCCCGGGGCCGACGGCGAGAGCCGCAGCCTGCGGAGGCGCGCATTGACTGCGTGAACCACACCTGCCCGCTCGGCGTGCTCGGTGTAAAACGTCACCGAGAGCGACACTGAGACCTCGCCCTCGGTCTTCACCCAGTGCGGTGCGTGGACGGGTACGTAGACGCCATCCCCCGGCCCAAGGCGGTACTCGGTGCCTTCATCCGGAAGCTGGTCGAGGTTTCGGTGCCCCCCGGCGTAGTAGCGCTCGAGCTCGTGCTGCTCGGTCTCTGGGCTGGCAAAGCTCGCAATCGTCATCGACTTGGATCCGCGAACCTGGAGGAGGAAGTTGTGCTCGGGGTCTATGTGGACCGGCGTCGTCGAGTTTGAAGAAGAGAGGAAGATGAAGCCCTCGCGGCGAGTCACCTCGCCCTCGCGGCCGGCCACGCGAGCCGTCGCCTCAGCGAGTGCATCGTCCAAGAGCTCGCGATACCTGGCGTCGGTTTCGATCCTCTTCAAGACCATCCAGCAGCCGTTGTGCTCAATCCCCCGTGCGATTTCGGCGGGTGGGAGGTCGAGCCGCGGTACCTCGCCACCTGCCTCGACCTCGGACACCGCACCCACGTTGTGCTCGATCTGGTCCTCGGGAAGGCGCTCGGCAAGCTCGGCAACAGACTCGAGCGAAAGAAGAGGCTCCCGGGTGAGGCCGTGGGAGACGGCGAGCGGCCGCTTTGCGAACGCGTCGTCGAACGCCTCCGGGTCGAATTGGAGGGCTCGCTCGCTCACGACTCCCTCACGCGGTCCGGACTCGCCTGGATGCCGCGATGGCGACCTCGGCAAATCGCCCTCGCGGGCTGCGTCTGCACGCCGCCAGGTTGACGATCGGGCGCCGATCCGCCCAGAGGCGATTGATCATCTCGTTGTTCGGTCCCGCGCAGGAATCCATCCAGTTGAGCTTCGAATCTCCGCGAAACCTGCTGACGTTCTCGATCTCGAGTTGCACGCCGGGAGAGTACCTCGCCCAGCGCTCGTCGTAGGCGATCTTGACGCAGAACGAACCGTTCCCGGCGCGGACGTTGCACTTCATCGCCAGCGGTCCGTCGCCGGTCTCAAGCGACAAGAGCTCGAGACGTCCCAAAACGGCAAGCTCTGAGGCGACGGAGCGGAAGAAGTCGTCATGACTTTCCAACGTCGAGAACGCTGTCCCGGCCTTTCCCTTCCATCCGGCCGCCTCGAGCTCGAGGAATGCCTCGACCGCTTCCGGGTCCCCGCTGCGGTCGCGCACCTCAAGCGGCTCCCCCAGCTCGGATTCGAGGCGTCTGCGCAGGCGCTCGAAGTTTCGCCTGTGCTTCGGGCTGAGCGCGAGCTCGATCGCAGGATTCGCATCGTTTCGGTTGAGCTGCGCCCGCTCGTGCTCGCTGTGCCTGACGAGGCGCGCCTCTGCCGCCTCGGTCGCCGCGGCGAGAGCCTCTGCGACGAGTCCGTCGCGATGGACGAGATCGAGGCCGAGGAACATCGCTCGCGGCAACCGTAGGAGATGCTGGAGGAGCGCGGTCAGCGCCTCCTTCGGCGAACGCTCGGAGACAAGCGGCGTCCCCAGGAAGCTATATGGGTGGTGCCAGGCGGCGATTCCTGGGAGCGGCAATCGGTGCCAGGTGCGCGGCCGGTGGATCGGCAGGCACGCAAGCCAGCCGCGTTCGTCACTGGCCACGGCGAGGCCGCGGGAGCCGCGCCCCAAGGTACGGTGAGCCGAAAGGACAAGCTCGGGCTCAAAAAACGGATTGGGTTCCAGCGCAACTTGAGCAAGGGCGCGCCAACGCTCGTGCTCCTCCGCCGAGATGCTTTCGAGCTTCAGGATCTCGACGCGCATGCGAGGACGATAGACGGCGCTCTTACGGGCTGATCCCGCCCCCGCCGAGCTCCACCGGGGGATCTTCGGACCCGTTTCCTGGAGGCTCCTGGCCCCCTCCGGACTCCTCTTCCTCCGGGGGCTCTTCCTCGTCCGGGGGCGGCTCTTCTGAGGGCGGGTCCACGGGTGGCGGCTCGGGTGGCGGTGCCGCGTCCTCGGTCGTAGTCGTCGACGACGAGGTGGTCGAGCTGGAAGTAGTCGAGGAGCTCGAGGTCGAAGTCGAATCGTCGTCGCCGTCGTCGCGGGCCGCGATGACCGCGAACGCGACTCCTAGGCCGATCACCAGCGCAGCGAGGAGGATGAGCGCTGCCTTCGCGCCCGAACCCATACCGCCGCCGGGCGGCTCTTCGGGCGGCGGATCGACGGGGTATTGCGGATCCCGCGGGTCGGGCCCGGCGGGCATGTGGCGAGTGGGGTCGTCGCTCATGCCTACGACGCTAGCGAAAGCAAGCTACGGCGCGAGAGTCCGGCGGAGGATGGTCAGGCCCTCTTCGGCCTGGTCGGCGCTCACGATCAGCGGCGGCAGGAGCCGCAGCATGCCAGCGCCCGGGCAGTTGAGGACGAGGCCCGCCTCGAGGCAGCGGTCCCGGACCGCGGGCGCATCGAGCCCTTCCGCGAGCGTGAGGCCCACCATGAGCCCGCGACCGCGCACCTCGGCGACCCCTTCGATCTCCCCGAGTCCGCTCATGAGCTGACCTCCTCGCTCCCGGACGTTTGCAAGGAGCGCCTCGTCGCCGATCACATCGAGAGCGGCCAGTGCCGCCGATGCGCCCACGGGGCCGCCGCCGAAGGTCGTGCCATGGTCGCCCGGCTCGAAGGTCTCCCCCAGCTCGGGCGTGGTGACCACGGCGCCGACCGGCAGACCCCCGCCAAGCGCCTTGGCCGCCGTCATGAGGTCGGGGCGTACGGGAAGCTGCTCATGCGCCCAGAGGCTGCCGGTCCTCCCCATCCCCGCCTGAACCTCGTCGAAGACGAGGAGTGCACCGGTCTCGTTGCACGCCTCGCGCGCTGCCGCAAGCACTGCATCTGCGATCGGGAAGATCCCCGCCTCGCCCTGAATCGGCTCGATCATCACCGCTGCCGTTGCCGGCCCGATCGCCTGACGCAAGGCGCCCGCATCGTCGCGAGGCACGGCGATAAAGCCGCGCGGCAGGGGGCCGAAGCGGCCCTCGTCGGCCAGCTTCGGCGTCGCGGCGAGCGCGCCCAGCGTGCGGCCGTGAAAGCCGCCGTCGAGGCTGACGACTTCAGGGCTCTCGACGCCTCGGGCCCGGGCATGCTTTCGGGCCAGCTTGATCGCACACTCCGACGCTTCGGCGCCCGAGTTGCAGAGGAAGGCCTTGCCGCCGAGGGACGATTCGGACAGTTGCTCGGCGAGGCGTAGCGCGGGCTCCGAGAGATAGAGGTTGGACGATCCGTTGAAGACGGCCGCCTGCTCGGCGATCGCGGCCACGATCCGCGGGTGGCAGTGCCCCGCGTTGTGGACCGAGAGCCCCGAGAAGAAGTCCAGGTACTCCTTACCGTCGGAGTCCCAGAGACGGGCGCCCTCGCCGCGCACGAACTCGACGCCCGCGCGCAGGTATGTCGGCATCGTGTAGCGCGACTCGAGCCGCCGAAGCTCCTCGACGCCGGTCACGGCGTGATCTTCGTCCCCACGCCCTCGTCCGTAAACAGCTCGAGGAGGATGGAGTGCGGGCGCCTGCCGTCGACGATCTGCGCCGAGCCCACCCCGCCCCGGATAGCCTCGACGCAGGCTGAAAGCTTCGGCCGCATCCCGCCCTCGATCTCGCCGAGGACGCGCTCGACCTCGTCGACGCGCGCCGAGGAGATCAGGCTGTCCTCGTCACCCGGGTCTCCGAGCCAACCCGAGACGTCTGTGAGGAACATGATCTTGTGGGCGCGCAGCGCCGCCGCCACCTTGCCCGCTGCAGCGTCGGCGTTCACGTTGTAGGAGTTTCCGCGTGCGTCGGCGGCGGCAGAGGCAACGACCGGGATGTAGTCCGCGGCAATGTGGTTGATCACGTCGACGTCCACCCGCTCCACCTCGCCTACGTTGCCGACGTGCTCGGCGTTCGCGACGGGACGGACCGCGAACATCGAGCCGTCCTCGCCCGAGAGGCCGACGGCGGGCTGTCCGTGGCGGTTGATGCGCTTGACGATGTCGGAGTTCACCTTTCCGAGCAGGACCATCTTCGCCACCTCGACCGTGTCGGGATCGGAGACGCGGAGCCCCTCGTGCCACTTGACCTCCATGCCCAGGCGCTCCATGTAGCGCGTGATGTCCGGGCCGCCGCCGTGGACGACCACGGGGTTCATCCCGACGTACTTGAGCAGCACGATGTCGGCGGCAAACGCGTCCATGAGAGCCTCGTCGGACATCGCGGCGCCGCCGTACTTGATCACGACCGTGCGCCCGTAGAACTCGCGGATGTAAGGCAGCGCCTCCATCAGCGTTTCGACGCTCGCGTGGCCTTCGGTGGTCCGGCGCTCGGGCGTCATGTCGTGTACTCCGCGTTGATGTGGATGTACTCGTGAGTGAGGTCTGAGAAGTAAACGTGCGCGGACGCGTTGCCCCGGCCGAGCGCGATGCCGATCTCGGCCTCCTCCGTCTCTTCGCCAAGCTGTTCGAAGTCGATCGAGTGCGGGCCGGGCTCGTCCATCTCCTCACCGGCAAGCGCCATCCCCGCAGCCTGGGCGATCCGGCCCCAGTTGGGGTCGCGCCCCGTGAGCGCCGTCTTTACCAGTGGCGAGTTCGCGATCGCCCGCGCCACCCGCTCGGCCTCGTCCGGATCACGTGCCCCCGTCACCTGGACCCGGCCGATCCTCTCCGCGCCCTCGCCGTCGGCGACGATCTCGAGCGCCAGCGCCAGGAGAACCGTGTCGAGGATGCCCGTCGGCATCGGCGTCTCCGTCTCGCCCGTTGCCTGGAGGACGACCGTGTCGTTCGTCGACATCTGCCCGTCCACTGTGATCCGCTCGAACGAGCCGGCGACGGCGCGGCGAAGCTCTGCCTCGGGATCGTCTATCTGGGCGTCGGTCTGCACGAAGCAGAGCATGGTGGCGAAGCCTGGCTGGATCATGCCCGCTCCCTTGGCCTGGGCGGAGATGGTCACGCCTCCGGCTTGCACGGTCAAATTCTTCGGCGCCCGGTCGGTGGTCATGATCGCGCGCGTGAAGCCGGTTGCCCGGTCGCGCCCGAGCGATCCCGCTGCCTTGCGGATGCCCTCTGTGACGCGCTCGATCTCGAGCGGCACCCCGATTACGCCGGTCTCGGCGACCACAACCTCGCTCTGGTCCACCCCCAGCGCGTCCGCGGTGGCCGCCTGCATCTCGAGCGCGTCTCGATAGCCCTGTTGGCCCGTCGCGGCGTTCGCGTTCCCGGAGTTGACGGCAACCGCCCGGACGTGAGCGGGGTCGAGGTTCTCGCGGCAGACCCGGACAGGCGCGGCCGCCGCGGCGTTGCGGGTGAGGAGGACCGCGGAGCCGACGTCGGGCGTATCGGAGGCGAGAACCGCGACATCCGTCTCACCGCCCTCCTTGAGGCCGCAGTAAGTGGCTCCCGCCCTGAAGCCGGGCGCCAGCACCGACGCGTCAAGCTCCTCGGCGCCGCGAGGCAGCTCGACCCAGCGCTTGTCGAAGAGGCCGCTCATAGGAGCCCCGCGGTCTCCTCGAGACCCAGCATCAGGTTCAGGTTCTGGACGGCCTGGCCCGACGCGCCCTTCCACAGGTTGTCGATCGCAGAGAAGACGATCGCCCGCTCGCCGCCCCACTCGAGGCGAGGGTGGATGCGGCAGACGTTCGTCTCGCGTACGTCGGCGACCCCCGGTGCATCCGAGACGATCTCGACGAAGGGCTCGGCACCGTAGAGATCCTCATAGAGGCCTCTGAGCTCTTCCGCGTCCAGCGGGCGCGAGAGCTCGACGTAGCAGCTGGCCAGAAGTCCCTGGTCGAGCGGCAGGAGATGCGGGATGAAGGTGAGCGGCCCCTCGGCGCCCATCGCCTTGAGCTCCTGCTCGATCTCCGGCAGGTGGCGGTGCCCGTCCACCCCGTAGGGCTTGAAGTTCTCTGACACCTCTGAGAAGTCGGCGCCGCCCTTCCCCGCGCCTGAGACGCCGGACTTGGCGTCGACGACGGCGCTTTCCACGACGCCGGCACGAGCGAGCGGAGCGAGGGCGAGGAGCGTCGCCGTCGGGTAACAGCCCGGGTTCGCGACGAGCCCTGCCTCGGCGACCTGCGAGCGGTTCAGCTCGGTGAGGCCATAGGTGGCGTCCGAGGCAAGCTCGGGTGCGCCGTGGTCGCCGTACCACTCGGCGTAGGTTTCGAGGTCGCGCAGCCGAAAGTCGGCCGAGAGGTCAACCACCGGTACGCCTTGGGAGCGAAGCGCCGCAACGACGGGCGCGGCGACCCCGTGCGGGTAGGCGACGATCGCCCCATCGAAGCTGCCAAGCTTCTCCGTATCGAGCTCCTCGAGTAAGAGCGGGACTCGGTGGCGTGGATACATCGCGTCGAGCCGGGCGCCGATGTCGCTTCGCGAGGTGACGGCTGCGAGCTCCATGACGGGATGGCGATGGACGATGCGTGCAGCGAGGGCGCCGGTGAAGCCGGTTGCACCCGCGATCAAGATCCTGGGCTTCTCAGGCACGGATGGATCCTCCGATCCCTTCCAGCGCGCCGGCTATCTCCCCTCTGATCCCGGCGACCTCCTCGTCGGTCAGGGTCCGGTCGGCGGCCCGGAACTCAAGGCGGATCGCGAGGCTCTTACGGCCATCGCCGACCTGCTCGCCGCGGTAGAGGTCGAAGATCTCCGCGCTGCGGAGAAGGTCGCCGCCCGCCCCGATGACCGCCGCTCGGACGGCGGCGGCCGAGACGTCCTCAGAAACGATTACCGCCAGATCCTGGAGGAGCGCCGGATGGGTGAGGAGGTCTTCGTAGACCTCGCTCCCGGTCTTGGCCGCCGCGAGAAGGGGGGCCACGTCGAACTCGAACGCCGTCGCGGACGGAAGATCCCACTCGGCCGCGACCGCGGGGTGAAGCTCGCCGAGCCAGCCGGCTTCGACGCCCCCGAAACCAACGGAAGCCGAGCGCGCGGGATGCAAGAACGGCTCCCCACCGTCCCGAACGTCCGACGCTACCCCTTCCTCTGTGGTGCGTGGGACGTTCGGGTTCAGGGGCGTGAACTCTGGTTCGGCGCCGAGGCTCCGCGCGAGCACCTCGATGACACCCTTGAGGGTGAAGAAGTCGGCGGCGTCCGCCGGCCCGCGCCAGGCAGTCGGCACGAGCGGGCCTACCGCGATCGCGCCGAGCCGGTGTGGTTCGCGATCGGGCGCGGGTACCTCACCAAAGAAGGCACCGGCTTCGCTGCCACCCGCGGTGGGCGCCGGCTCGGCCAGATAGGCGCGGCCGGACTCATAGAGGCTTGCGCGATCGGCCCCGTGCGCGAGGTTCCGGCGCGCTGCGTCGAGGAGGCCGCCCAGGAGCATCGTTCGCATCGCGGAGAGCTCTTCGGAGAGCGGGTTGGCGATCCGGACGGCGCCTCGGCGGGAATCGCCGGCGTCGAGGCGCAGGCGATCGAACACCTCCGGGGAGACGAGGCCCCAGGAGATCGCCTGGTCGAAGCCCATGTCGCGCATCGCGTCCTCGATCCGGCGCCGGAGCGCCTGCCCGCGGCTGAGCCCACCCCGCTCCCCGTGCGCAGGCAGGGTCCTGGGAAGCTGGTCGAGCCCGTGCAGGCGAGCGACCTCTTCGATCAAGTCGATCTCGCGGGTGACGTCGAAGTGGCGCTCCGGGGTGATCTCGGCGCGGAGGTCCTCGCCTTCGCGATCAACCCCGAAGCCCAGCCGCTCGAGATTCTCCTGAGCCTCGCCGGCGTCGATCGGAATGCCGAGGATCTCTTGGACCCGCGTCGAGCGAAGCGAGATCACGTTTACCCCGGGGGGCTCCGTCGCCTCGTCGATCGTGCCCGGCACCAGATCTGCGCCGGAGAGCTCGCAGATGAGCCGCGAGGCGACCCGCTGCGCGCGCATCGCCAACTCCGGATGCAGTTGCTTCTCGAAGCGGGCCGACGCCTCCGAGCGCAGCCCGAGCGTGTTCGATGTCTGCAGGATGTTGACGCCGTTCCAGGTCGCCGCCTCGAGGAGAACGCGGGTCGTCTCGCCGGACACCTCGGAATGGAGGCCACCCATGACGCCGGCGATGCCGCCGGCCGGACCATCGCGGTCGCAGATCATGACCATCTCGGAGTCGAGAGCGCGCTCGGTTCCGTCGAGAGTCGTCAGCTTCTCGCCGTTCTCAGCGCGGCGGACGATCAGGATGCCGCCCGCGATGCGGTCGAGGTCGTAGGAGTGAAGCGGCTGCCCCGTAAGGAGCATCACGTAGTTCGTGACGTCGACGATGTTCGAGATCGGCCGCTGTCCCGCGGCGACGAGCCTGGCGCGCAGCCAGAGCGGTGAGGTCCCCATCGCGACGCTCTCGAAGGCGCGTGCGGTAAAGCGCGGGCAGAGCTCGGGGTCTTCGACCTGGACCGTCGCCAGGTCTTCAACGGCACCCGAGCCCGCCGGCTCGTAGTCCTCGGACCACGGTGGCGGAGCGAGCGGCGCGCCAGTGATCGCATGCACCTCGCGTGCCACCCCGTACACGGAGAGGCAGTCCGAGCGGTTCGGGTTCAGGTCGAGCTCGAGCACCTGCTCTGCGACGGGATAGAGATCGCTCAATGGCGTGCCAGGGGCGGGTCCGGTATCGGTTGCCAACACCATGATCCCTTCGTGGTCATCGCCCAGCTCGAGCTCGTCCTCGGCCAGGATCATCCCCGCTGATTCGACCCCGCGGAGCTTCGCCTTGCCGAGCTTCTGCCCGCCAGGCATCACGGCGCCGGGGAGCGCGACCGCGACCGTCTGACCCGCGCGCACGTTGGGCGCGCCGCAGACGATCGTGCGCTCCCCATCCCCATCGTTGACGACGCAGACGCTGAGGCGATCGGCGTTCGGATGCTGCTCGGCGGAGAGGACGTGGCCGACCACGAAGCCCTCGGCGGACGGTGGGCCGACGCTTGCGACGCGCTCGACCTCGACCGCGCGCATCGAGAGGAGCTCGGCGACCTCCTCGGCGGAGAGGCCGGGGTCGCAGTACTCGCGCAGCCATGTGAAAGGGACCCTCATGCGAACTGCCCCAGGAAGCGCGCGTCGTTCTCGTAGAACATGCGCAGGTCCGGAACGCCGTGCTTGAGGAAGGCGATCCGCTCGATCCCCATGCCGAAGGCAAATCCCTGGACCCGCTCGGGGTCGTAGCCATGCTCGGACACGAACCCGAAGACATTGGGATCGACCATGCCCGCGCCGAGGATCTCGATCCAGCCGATGCCCTTGCAGACGCCATCACGCTCGCCGCTTGGGAGCGTGCCCGAGCCACCGCAGCGAAAGCAGGAGACGTCAACCTGAACGCTCGGCTCGGTGAACGGGAAGAAATCGGGCTTGAGGCGCGTCTGGCGCTCCTCGCCGAACAACGCCCGTGCGGCCTCCTGGAGGGTTCCCGCGAGGTCAGCGAGAGTGATGTCCTCGGCGACGGCCAAGCCCTCGACCTGGGAGAACATGGGCAGGTGCGTCGCGTCCATCGTGTCGCGGCGATAGACGGTGCCGGGCACGATGACGAAGAGCGGGGGCTCGAAGGCCTCCATCGCGCGGACTTGGTTCGGCGACGTATGGGTGCGAAGCAGGACATCGCGCGGCCCGGGGGGCAGGCCGTCGTGGCCGGTGACGCCTTCGGCAAGCGACGACGGGTCGACGTAGAACGTGTCCTGTGTCATCCGCGCGGGGTGGCCCGGCGGGTGGTTGAGCGCGGTGAAGTTGTAGAAGTCGTGCTCGACCTCGGGGCCGTCGATCACGCGGTACCCCAGGCCGACGAAGATGTCCTCGATCTCACGCCGGGTGCGGGTGACCGGATGGAGGTGCCCGACGCGGACCGGAGGCGTACCGGGCAGCGTCACGTCGATCACGTCGTCGCGCAGGCGCTGGTCGAGCTCTCCCGACTCGAGCTCCTGGCGGCGGGCCTCGAGCTTGGCTTCGAGCTCCGTGCGAGCCTTGTTCGCCCCCGAGCCGACCGGGCCGCGGTCCTCGGAGGGCAGGCCGGAGATCCCGCGCAGGATCGAGGTCAGCTCGGACTTGCGACCGAGGTAGTGCACGCGGAGCTCCTCGAGTGCAGAGGTGTGGGGCGCGGCGGATATCGCGGCGATGCCCTCTGTCTTCAGCTCTTCGATTCGATCGACTGCGCTCATCGTGATCCCGTCGGCGACCCTATCCGGCTCAACGCGATGGCCGCCGCCGCCGCCACGCCCAGGGATTCGACGGCGTTGGGTTGCATCGGGATGGTCCACCTGGCGTCGGATGCGGCGATAACGCTCTCGGGGAGACCTTCGCGCTCGGCGCCGAGGCAGATGGTCCTTGCGTTCCCCGCGGGCTCCGGAGCGCCTCCGTGAGCGACCAGGGAAATGCGGGGGCTTGGGGTTTCGTCGAAGGCGCGATGCAGGACGGGCACGGCGAAAATCGCCCCCATCGAGGCTCGGACCGCCTTGGGCCCGTACGGGTCGGCGCAATCGGGTCCGAGCGCGATCCAAGCGTCGGCGAGCGCGCCGGCGCTGCGGAGGATGCTCCCCACGTTCCCGGGATCCCCGACGCCGTGGAGATAAACGCAAAGCGCCCCCTCCCCCTCCCCCCGCGAACGTCCAACGCCAGGACCTATACGGCCCAACGTGGGACGCTCGTGGGTACCCACCTCATGCGAACGTCCGGCGCCAGGACCCATATGGCTCAACGTGGGACGTTCGGGGCTGGGGCGGGGCCAGATGGCGATTGCGCGGGTGCCCGAGGCGAGGGATGACGCCGCGTTGAGGAGCTCGGCGTCCACTTCGTCGCCTCCGAGGCCTTCGCCCGCCCGCGTGAGGAGCACCGTCGGCTCCTGTCCGGCTGTGCGACCTGCTTTCAGCAGGTCTTCGCCTTCGGTCACGAAGAGGCACTCTTCCTCGCGGTGCTTTCGCTCGGCGAGCTTTCGCACCAGCTTCAGCTTCTCGTTGTCCTTGCTCGTGATCATCGATGAAAGAGTTTGAGTGTTTCGTTAGGTGCCTGGCACCAAGAAAAAGGGCGCCCCTGGGGCGCCCGTGAAGATCCTGGTCGGCGGTGAGTTGTTGCTCAGGCCGCCGCGGCCTCCCGGGCTAGGTCTGTAAAACGTCGAAACGCCTCGGGATCGCGCACGGCGATGTCGGCGAGCATCTTGCGGTTGACCTCGACCTCGGCCAGCTTCAGGCCGTGCATCAACTCCGAGTAGCTCATGCCCTCCTGCCTGGCGGCAGCGTTGATGCGAACGATCCAGAGGCGGCGGAAATCACGCTTGCGCCGGCGCCGGTCGCGAAACGCGTAGTTCCCCGAGCGCATGACCTGCTCGTTCGCAAAGCGGTAGGAGGAGTGCTTGCGGCCGTAGTAGCCCTTGGCCTGGTCGAGGACCTTCTTCTTCCGCTTCTTGCGGGCGACGGAGTTGGTTGCGCGAGCCATGGCGCTACTTCCTTTTTGCGAGCAGGCGATTCACGCGCTCGGTATCCGCCGGCGCGACCTCCGTCGGCTTGGCCATACGGCGCTTTCGCTTCGGCGACTTCTTTTCGAGGATGTGGCTCGAATACGCGCGGCGGCCGCGGAGCTTGCCGCTCGCGGTCTTGCGAAAGCGCTTCTTGGCGCCCGAATGGCTCTTCATCTTCGGCATGGCGAACGGACTATTGAAGCAGAGCCGACTCGAGCGCTGCGACGACCGCCGGGGCGTCAGCTCTTGGCGGCCTCGGCGGGCGCGTCGGCCTCGGTTTCGCCGGGCGCTTCGGCTTCGGCTTCGGCTTCGGCGACGTCTGTGGGGTCAGACCCCTCGCCGACGTCTTGGGAAGCCGGCGCTTCCGGAGTAGAGGGGTCTGACCCCGCCTCCGGTGCTTCGATCTCAGGCGCGTCGGCTTCAGCGACTGCGGGCTGCTCCCCGGTCTTCGCCTTGCGATCACGCAGAGCCTCCTTCGAGGGCGCGAGCAGCATGTGCATGTTCCGCCCCTCCTGGAGAGGGTTCTGCTCGATCACGCCAAGCCCGTCAAGGTCCTCGAAGAGCCGCTGGAGGAGATTTCGCCCGCGCTCGGGATGTGCCTGCTCGCGCCCGCGAAACATGATCGTGACCTTCACCTTGTCCCCGCCGCGAAGGAAGCGTTCGACGTGCCCCTTCTTGGTCGAGTAGTCGTGGTCGGCGATCTTGGGGCGCAACTTGATCTCGCGCACGTTGATCTGCTGCTGGTGCTTGCGTGCGGCCTTGGCTTTTTGCTCCTGCTCGTACTTGTACTTCGAGTAGTCGAGCAGCCGTGCGACAGGCGGGCGCGACTCGGGAGCGACCTCGACCAGGTCGAGGTCGCGCTCCTGGGCCATCTGGAGCGCTTCCGAGGTGGCGATCACGCCGATCTGCTTGCCGTCCTCGTCGACGAGGCGGACCTCGCGAACACCGATGCGCTCGTTGATCCGAGTCTGGTCCCGCTCGGGCATCCGGCGGTCGAAACGTCGAGGGACCGGCACTAGACGAAGTTGTTGCGGCGCGTCAAGTCGCTAATGGCGCTGCAAGGTGTTGGGGAACTCCATCTGCGCGGGAGTATAGAGCCGATCCCGGGATGTCAAGCAAGCCGCGACATCAAGGCTTCGACGGGCATCGAGCCGAGGTCGCCATCGTCGTGGGAGCGCACGGAGATCTCGCCCGACTCAGCCTCGCGGTCGCCGAGTATCACCATGTAGGGGAGCTTTGCGAGCTCGGCGTCGCGGATCTTGCGGCCGACCGACTCGGTGCGGTCGTCGAGACGAGCGCGCACACCCTGGACATGGAGCGCTGAGACAACCTCGGCCGCCCGGTCGTTATGGCGATCGGCGACCGGCAGGACGCCGACCTGAACCGGCGCGAGCCAGTCGGGGAAGCGCCCGGCGTAGTGCTCGATGAGGATGCCGGCGAAGCGCTCCATCGAGCCCAAGAGCGCGCGGTGGATCATCACCGGCCGGTGCTCTGCGTTGTCCTCGGCCCAGTAGGTGAGCTCGAAGCGCTCGGGCATCTGGAAGTCGAGTTGGCAGGTGCCGAGCTGCCAGGAGCGCCCCAGCGCGTCGGTTACGTGAAAGTCGATCTTCGGCCCATAAAAGGAGCCGTCGCCGGGGTTGAGGATGTACTCGCGGCCTTGACCCTCGAGGGCGTCGGTGAGGGCTGCCTCGGCCTGGCGCCAATCCTCCTCGGAGCCGATCGCCTTCTCGGGCTTGGTCGAGAGCTCGACCCGCACGTCGTCGAAGCCAAAGCGCGCATAGAGCTCGTCGATGGACTCGCAGATCGAGTCCACCTCGGCGCGCACCTGGTCGAGCGTGCAGTAAACGTGCGCGTCGTCCTGGGTGAACGCGCGGACGCGAAGGAGGCCGTGGAGGACGCCTTCGCGTTCGTGGCGCGAAACATGGCCGTACTCGGCAAGGCGGAGCGGCAATTCGCGGTACGAGCGCCTCTCAGCGCTGAAAACCAGGCAGGCGCCGGGGCAGTTCATCGGCTTGAGCGCGAACTCGCGCTCGTCAACCTGGGAGAAGTACATGTTCTCGCGGTAGTTCTCGTAGTGACCTGAGCGGTGCCAGAGCTCCACGTCCATAACGTGCGGTGTCTTGATCTCGTCGTAGCCGCGCTTATCGAGCTGTGCGTCCACCTCGTCCTGGATCAGCCGCAAGAGCACCGTGCCCTGCGGCAGCCAGAACGGCATCCCGGGGGATTCCGGGCGCAGCATGAAAAGGCCGAGCTCGCGGCCGAGCCGGCGGTGGTCTCGCTCGCGCGCCTCTGAGAGAAGGCGCTCGTGCTCCTCGAGGTCGCCTTGCTTGAAGAACGCGGTGCCGTAGATCCGGCTCAGCATGTTGCGGCTCTCGTCACCGCGCCAGTAGGCACCGGCGACAGACGTGAGCTTGAACGCCTTGATCCGCTTCGTCGTCGGCCCGTGGGGACCGAGACAGAGATCGGTGAAAGGGCCGTTCCGATAGAGCGAAACGGTCTCGATGCCCCGGTCTCGCACGAGGTCCTCGATCAGCTCGACCTTGTAGGGCTGGTCCTCGGCAAGGAAGCGCTCCAGCGCCTCGCCCGGCGCGATGTCGGTCCGCTCGAACTCCTCGTCGGCGGCGATGTGGCGGGCCATCGCCTCCTCGATCTTCGGCAGGTCGTCGACCGACGGGCGAAACTCGTCCGGGAACTCGAAGTCGTAGTAGAAGCCGTCATCGATCGCGGGTCCGATCGAGACCTTCGTGCCGGGCCAAAGCTCGACTACGGCGGTCGCGAGGACGTGGGCCGCGTCATGGCGGATGAGCGCGAGGGCCTCCGGGTCGCGGTCGGTGACGATCGCTATCTCGGCGCCATCGGGAAGCGACGCGGTGAGGTCGCGAAGCTCGCCATCGACCTTGATCGCGAGAGCGGCCTTCGCAAGGCCCGGCCCGATCGCCGCGGCGGCGTCCACGCCCCTCGCTCCATTCGGGAGCTCGAGCGGGGTCCCGTCGGGAAGCTTTACCGTGATCGCGGCCATGTCGTGATGCTATGACGCGGGCTCGGCGCGGTCGCCGTCCGCCACGAAGGGGCACTCCGGGTCGAAGCCGGCAAGCTTTCCGGTGTAGGCCACGTACTCGAGACCGCCCGACTCGGTCTTGTCCAGCTGCTCGATCCGTCCGACGATCGGCAGCGGCTCGTCGAGCTCGCCGATCACCACCACTCCTTCGAAGGCCTTCCCGGCAACGGTGTCCGTCGAAACCTCGCTCGCAGACAGCACGCAGACCTCCCGCCCGCGAAGCTCCCACGTAACGAGGTCGCGGCCGTTTTCGCCCGCCAGCTCATCGTCAATGACGGCGAGCACAGGTCCGTCGCCGAGCTCTTCGGAGAACTCGAGCAGAGCGGGCGTCCAGTGAGACGGGCCGACCGGGCCGTTGACGAGAGCGAGCGCGCTCGACCCGGCGGCGCCGGCCACGAACGCCAAGGTGAGTGCCGGCAGGACGAGCGTCCGTGCTGAGGCACTCCGAAGCTTGTGGACCGGCGGCGTCGCCTCGAGGCAGCCGCGAGCCGCGACCAGCATTGCCACGGGCGCGACGATGGCAAGCGCCTTCGCCTCCTGATACGGGGTACCCGCGACGAGGGCGTAGATGTAGAGCGCGGCTCCGGCGGCGATCGCCGACACGAGCGCCGTCTCTCCCCGCCGCAGCGCGCGCACCACCCCAACTCCAAGTGCCAGCGCAGCGACAGCACCGCCCATGTAGAAGGCGACCGTCGGTGCGAAACCGGCGCCTGGATCCAGTCGGAAGTCGCCCGATGGCCAGATGCCAAGTGCCTCGGCCGGCGAAATCGCATGGAAGAGGTTGCCTAGGCCTGCCCCCTCCGGATCGAAGGTCTCAAAGCTCGCGAAGTCGAGCATCCGGGGGATCTCCGGGGCAGCTGCCACCGCGAGGGCGGCGAGGGCGATCGCCGCCGGGATGAACGCTTCCCGGACCACATAGAGGCCGCGCGCCCGGACCACTTCGGCGACGGCCCAGATCCCAAGCGTGCCGGCGAGCCAAGCAAGCCCAGGGAAGCTGTAGGCGTAGAGCGAGCCGACCGCTATGGCTGCAAGCGGAACGGCTCGGAGGCGGCCGTGCTGTCCGTCTGTCACCCGGGTCGGGCCATCCTCGCCAGCTCGCCGGCCAGGAGCCCCTTCGACCGCCAGCTGAGCGAGGCCGATCGCGAACGCCAGCACGAACAGGGCCTGCATCGTCTCCTTGAAGGCGCCCTGGATGAAGTAGGAGGCAACGAGGTAGGCCGCCCCCACGAGGAGCGCGGCGACAATCCGACGTGGTCGCTCCAGGTGGGCAAGCAGACTGAGCGGCGCCAGCGTAGCGGCGACCGCCGTCGCCAGGCTCAGCCCGCCGAACCCGTGCACGAACGAAGGGCCAAGCTTCTCGATCGCTGCCACCAGAGCGTGCGGGCCGAGCGGGTAACCCTCGGAGATCAGGCGCTCCGCTCCGCCGCTCGAAAGACGGTCCGTCGCGAAGAGGTGTTGCGACATGTCCGGGTTGAGCGACGTCCCGAGGATCCCGAAGCGCATCTCGACCAAGAAGGGAAGGGAGCCCAAGAAGATCGCTCCGAGCGCGGCGGGTAGCGCGCCGTCGATCTCGCCCCGGGAGGATTGACGCGAAGAGCTGCCGCGCCCGCGATCGTCAGCGCGACCGCTGCGCCAAGTGCCGCCCAGGCTGACGAAGCCAGGTCGGCGGCGAGCCAGGCGGCGGCGCAGAGGAGGCCGAGCCCGACCGCGGGAGCAAGCGGCGAGCGATCGCGATGGCCGCAGAGGCTGAAGACCGCTTGGCCAACGGCGAACGAAGCCCCCAGGATGAGCGCCAGCGAGGCGTATGTGCCGAGCATCGGGCGGCGAGCCTAAAGGAGCCGCGCCCCGGACGCCCGCTATGAGCCGAAGCGGTTCTACGTGACGAGGATGATGATGATGATGATCAGGAGCAGCGTTCCGAGCCCGATGTACATGATTCTCCTTCCTTTGGAAGTCGATCTGTCCGCCGCGCTAGGCGACCAGAATGATGATGATCACGATCAGGAGCAAGGCTCCAAGTCCGATGTACATGTCTTCTCCTTCCTTGGATGAACCGTCCTCATCCTTACCCGGTCATCGGACGCATGAAGCCTGATCGTTCGAGAAGCGCCTCAAGGCGTCAGAGTTCGCGCTCGTAGAAGAGCATCACCGGGCCGGTTTCGCCCCCCTCCTTGTTCGTGAAGCCTTCGCTCTCGTACAGGGCGCGGGCGGCCTCGTCATCCGTCGACGTGCCAAGGAAGATCCAGCACGCCCCGCACGCGCGGCAATGTTCAAGCGTCCGGCGAAGGAGCGCTCGGCCGATTCCCTGGCCGCGGCGGTCTGGAATCACGTAAAGCTCGGCGAGGTATGCCTCCTGCCCTTCCCCAGTGAGCGACGTCGGAAAGAAGCGGACGAGCGCGAACCCCTCCGGCCCGTCGCCGGCCAACAGAACGGTGATCTCCTCCGAGCGAAGCGTCGTTTCGAACCGCTCGGTCAGAACCTCGACGCCGGGAGTCTCGTCCTCGTATTCGGTGTTGAAGTCGTGGAGCATCCGCGCCACGACGGGAGCATCATCGGGAGTGGCGAGGCGGACGATGGTCAACATGGGCACTACTGGGCTCGAACCAGTGACCTCCGCCTTGTCGAGGCGGCGCTCTCCCAACTGAGCTAAGCGCCCGGGACTCGGAATTTACCAGCGCGTCAGATAGCTTCCGGCGCGTGATTGCCCTCGTGACAGGCGCGTCGAGCGGCATCGGCGAAGCGGCGGCCAAGCGGATCGCTCGCGAGCCGGGCGCCGAGCTGATCCTGGTCGCTCGCCGCGAGGATCGCCTGCAAGAGCTCGCCGCTGAGATCGGTGGGGCAACCGTGATCGCTGCGGATCTCACCGAGGACGGCGCGCCGGCCCTTGTGGCCGAGCGCGTAGAGGCCGAGCACGGGCGTTTGGATCTGCTGGTGAACAACGCCGGCGCCGCCTGGCGCGGGCGCTTCGGCGAGACCGGCTGGGAGAACGTCGAGCGCCACATGCGCCTCAACTTCGACGCAGTCGCGCGCCTCACCGAGGCGCTCCTGCCGGTCCTGAGGCGCTCGGCGCCGAGCTCGATCGTGAATGTCGCCTCCACCGCCGGCCGCGTATCGCGCGGCAACTCTGGCGCCTACTCGGCGTCGAAGTTTGCGCTCGCGGGCTGGACCGATGCGCTCCACCTGGAAGAGCGCGAGCACGGCGTCCATGTGGGCATGGTCCTGCCGGGCTTTGTTGCAACCGAGGGCTTCCCGCAGAAGGAGCTCGTGGACAAGCCGCACACGCGATGGATCGTCTCGACGCCCGAGAAGGTCGCCGAGGCGATCATGGACGCCGGCCCCGGCGGCAAGGCCGAGCGCTACGTGCCAAGGCCCTACGCCCTCGTGGCGGCGGCTCGGGTCGTCACGCCTTCGCTCGTGCGCCGCGCGCTTTCGGGCGGGAACAAGGCGATTACGCCGGCTACGTCCTCCGACGAAACGTAACCGCTGCGAAACGTCCCGATTCGTACCCCAGGGGGTACGGCGTTGGACGTTTGCCCCGGGGAGCTCAGGGGCCGACGGCCGCCGCGCCCTTGCGGTTGCCCTCTTCGAGCGACTTCTTGATCTTGTCGGGGTAGCGGAAGATCTGGTCGAGGGTCGGCGTTCGCACGTCGTAGCCGAGGTAATCGAGCCAGCCGGACGTCTGCAGGCCGACCAGATCGTGCGGGTTGGGTCGCTCGGCGCCCTGCGCCTGGAGCGAGCACGGCGTGGCCGCCACCGTTCCGGGATCGGGCAGCTCGGCGGGCGGCTCGATGTCGGGATCTCGGAAGTCCATGCTCCGGCCGATGTTCGTCGCGAAGCGGTGGCGCTCGTTCAGATGACCGAAGCCGAACTTGTAGGAGATGAGCTTCAGGATCGACTCGTGGGTGATCGGCATGTGGCTGACCCCGCCTCCGCGCGTGAACGGCGAGATGCAGATGCCCGGAATACGAAAGCCGGTGAAGCCCCAGTCGTTGTCGAGGTCCTGCTGGTTGCGACGCTGGTCGGGCACGAACGGGGGCGAGACGTGGTCGAAGAACCCGCCCCACTCGTCGTAGTTGATGAACATCGCTCCCCGTTCGTAATGGGGCGATTCGATGAATGCGTGCGCGATGTCGGACATGAACGCCTGGCCGAGGCGGATGTCGCCGTGCGGATGTTCGTCGGCCGACAGCCCGTCGCCGCCACCGCCGTTGAGAAACGGCGGGTCGACGAACGTGATCTGCGGCAGGTTGCCGGTCAGCGCGTCGGCGTAGAACTGCTCGATCGGGCGCGTCCACGCGACGCCGCGCTGGCCGTAGAGGGCGGCGAAGGGCAGATCCGAGTTGTAGTAGCCGAACGAAACTCCTCTCGCCTCGGCACGGTCGGCGATCGTCTCCCAGGTAAAGCCCGTCTCCTGCCCCGGCACCTCGAAGGGGAAGAGATTCGACTTCTGCCCGCCATTTTGAGCGCCCCACTGGTAGTGGCGGTTCGGGTACGTCGAGGCCATGATCGAGCAGAACCAGCGGTCATAGAGCGTGTAGGCATCCGCCGCGTGAGGGATGAACGGCACGTCCTCCTTGAGGTAGTAGCCGATCGCAAACTCGTCGGACGAGGTGAGGTCTGAGTTGCCTGTGACGAAACGGTTGTTCTTTCCTCCGTTCCACTGCCAGCGCCCCCCGGTCCAGCCGTGATCGGGGTCCGGATGGCCGCATCCCTGAAAGTCCGGGGTGAGACGATAGGTTTCGAGCTTGTTGCCCTCGGCATCGGGGAAGCGCAAGCCCTCAGCCTTGGCGTCGGCGTCCGGGTGCCAGCCGAAGTAGTGGTCGAAGGAGCGGTTTTCCATCATGAGGACGACGAAGGTGTCGATCGGCAGGTTCCTCTGGCTGGGGAGCCTGCCGCGGGCGGCACGTCGCGCCGCCTCGGCGATCAGCTCATCGGCCGGCAGGTAGCTCGCAAGCGCCACGCCTCCAGCCGCGGCCGCCGTGCGAGAGAGGAAGTCGCGCCGCCTGAGCGTGCCCTCTTCGTTCTGCGCCAGCTCACGCTCGAGCGCCTCCGGGTCCGCCAGCTCGCCTCGCTCATAACGGCTGGAATGGTCTGTCGGGCGTCGCATCATTCCGGGTCACCCACCCTTATGGTCTCGCAGTCGAAGATGCCGTCCTCGATCCGGTCGACGACGGCCGTATCCGTGCCGGGTCCGCAATCAATCTGGTCGCGATTGCCCTCGCGAGCCCTGATCTTGTCATCGCCCCTGCCCCCGCTGATCTCATCAAAGCCCGTGCCGCCCTGGATGTTGTCCGCGCCGGGGCCGCCGTCGAGCATGTCGATGCGGCCGCGCCCGCGCAGCTTGTCGTCGCCGCCCTTGCCGCGGATCTCATCGTTCTGACCTGTCCCGACGAGGGTGTCGTTCTCCGGGGTCCCGCCGATCACGTCCGCGGCGGCGGGAACGGCAACTAGGAGCCCGCACGCGATCGCGAGCCCTGCCACCCCGATCCGGTAACGATTCATCGCATCAGGTTGTACACGTTGGCGCGCCCTGATGTGTCACTCCTGTGACCGCGCGACCATGACCCGTAGACCCTCGACGGAGACGACGGTCGCCCGCGCGCCCTCGGCGAGGGGGTCCTCCGGCTCGGCGGTCGCGCTCCAAACCTCGCCGCGAACCCGAACGAGGCCCTCCGGATCGCAGGCTTCGAGCACGGTCGCCCGCTCACCGATCATTCCTTCCGCGCCTCCGCGAACCCGGTAGCGCCCGAGGAACCGGATCCACAGGTAGACCTCGCCGATCTCGGCAAAGACCGCCAATCCGAAGAGGATCACGTTCCAGGGCCTGGGCAGGAGGAAGAGGCCGGCGATCGATGCAGCTAGGAGCACGCGCTAGCGCAAGACGATCGAATTCTCGGGGTGCCAGCCCATGCGCACCTTCATGCCCGCCTCCCAGCGGTCATCGGCTGAGGCCCGGTAGGTCGCCTGCTCGAGCGCGACGAGGCGGGCACCGTTCCCCAATCCCACAGTGATCTGAGTCGAAACCCCGAGATACACCCGGCCCTCGACGATGCCTTCGAGGGAGACCATGCCGTCTTCGATCTCCTCGTCGATGGCGATCTTCTCGGGCCGGATTGAGATCTGCACTGCCTGCCCCTGTCCGCAGTCGTCGGGGATCGGTGCGGGCAGGTGCTCGCCCGTGCCGATGCGAATGGTGCCCCCCGTCGCGACCACGCCCTCGAGCAGGTTCGAGATGCCTATAAAGCCGGCGACGAACTCCTCGGTTGGGTGCTCGTAGATGTCCTCGGGCGGGCCGATCTGGGCGATTCGCCCTCCCGACATGACCGCGATGCGGTCGGACATCGAGAGCGCCTCCTCCTGGTCGTGGGTCACGTAGACGAACGTGATCCCGACCTCGCGCTGGATCTGCTTCAGCTCGACCTGCATCTGGCGCCGGAGCTTCAGATCGAGCGCCCCGAGCGGCTCGTCGAGGAGGAGCACGGCGGGGCGGTTGACGAGCGCCCGCGCCAGCGCGACCCGCTGGCGCTGGCCGCCCGAGAGCTTGTTCGGCCGATCAGAAGCGCGGTCTGAGAGCCCGACGAGCTCCAGAGCCTCGGCAACTCGCGTTTCGATCTCGTCCTTCGGGCGCTTGCGCCGCTTGAGGCCGAAGGCGACGTTCCCGGCGACGTCGAGGTGGCCGAAGAGCGCGTAGCTCTGAAAGACCATGTTCACGTTTCGCTCGTAAGGCGGCACGTTCTCGACGGGTTCACCCTCCAGGAGGATGCGCCCTTCCGTCGGCACTTCGAAGCCCGCGAGCATCCGCAACGTCGTCGTCTTGCCGCAGCCCGACGGCCCAAGGAGGCTGAAGAACTCGCCTCTTGGGATCGAGAGGTCGATGTCGTCGACGGCCACGAAGTCTCCGAACTTCTTCGAGACGCCCTCAAGCGTGATCGCATCCGCCAAGGCTCAGCCTCCTTCCTGTCCCGTGAGGACCTTGATTCCGCTTTCCTTCCGCCCGAAGAAGCGTGGGATCAACACGGCCGCGACGACGGCGGTGATCGAGACGACCATCATCAGCGTCCCAATCGCATTGATCGTGGGTGAGACCCCGAAGCGGATCGCCGACCAGATCCGAACGGGGAGCGGCTGAACGTCTTCCCCAGTCGTGAAGAACGAGATCACGAAGTCGTCGAACGAGAGCGCGAATACAAGAAGGCCGGCTGCCACGATGGCCGGCCACAGCTCGGGGAGGAGCACGAGGCGGACTGCACCGAAGCGGGTCGCGCCCAAATCCATCGCCGCCTGCTCGACCTCGTCGCCCATCGAGGCAAGCCGCCCGCGGACGACGATCGTCACGTAGGAGATCGAGAACGTGATGTGGGCGATCACGATCGTCCAGAACGAGAGCTGGAACCCGAGCTGGGAAAAGATGATGAGAGCCGAGATGCCGGCGACGATCTCGGGCGTGACAAGCGGGATCAGCATCAAGACGTTCGCCGCCGGACTCCACCGCGTTCGCGCGCGCACGAGCCCGATCGCGAGTGCGGTGCCGAGGATCGTCGCTACCACCATCGTGATCACCGCGATCTCGAGCGAGACGAATAGCGACTCGCGAAGGGTCGAGTCGTTGAAGAACTCCTCGTACCACTGAAGCGACAAGCCCTGAAACGACTGGAGCGACTTGACCGAGTTGAACGAGAAGAGGACGACGACCGCAATCGGGATGAAGAGAAACGCATAGACGGCGTAGGAGTAGAGGCGCAGGTAGCGCGGGTTGTCGAAGCCGCTATTCACGTCACGCCGCCACCGGGTCGCGCGCCTCGCGGGCCGCCGAGCGCAAATAGCCCACCATCCAGAAGGCGAGGAAGATCATCATCACGACGGTCAGCGCCGACCCAAAGGGCCAGTTGTTCGCGGTGAAGAACTGGTCCTGGATCAGGTTTCCGATCATGTACGTATCGGGCCCGCCGAGGAGCTGCGCCGAGACGAAGTCGCCGACCGCCGGCAGGAAGACCAGGACGCAGCCCGCCAGGATGCCCTGCTTCGTCTGCGGCAGGGTGACGTGGCGGAAGGTCTGGAATGGCCGCCCGAAAAGGTCCTTGCCCGCCTCGATCAGAGACGAATCCATGCGCTCGAGCGATGCGTAGATCGGCAAGATCATGAAGACGAGGTAGCCGTAGACAAGGCCGCCGATCACGGCGTAAGGCGTATTGATGAGCTGGAGGCCGGTCTCGGAGATTCCGAGCGACCCAAGCCCAGCGTTCACGAGCCCGTCGTCTGCGAGGAGCGCGACCCAGGCATACGTGCGCACGAGGTAGTTGACGAAGAAGGGGATCACCAGGAGCGCGATCAGGATGTGCTTTCGCTTGCCTCCGTAGCGCGCGATGTAGTAGGCGATCGGATAGCCCAAAAGCAGGCAGAGCACGACCGTCGCGAGGGCGAAGCCAACCGAGCGCAGGAGGACCGGCAAATAGAGCGAGTCGAAGGCGTCCGCGTAGTTGTCGAGCTCGAACGCGTAGACGGCGCGCCCGAGATCGTCGGTAAAGCCGAACGAGAGCGCCAGGACAAGCGTGATCGGGACGACGAAGAGCAGGAGCAGCCAGAGGCCGCCGGGCAGAAGGAAGCGCGACCAAAAGCCCGTAGTTCTCGCCGTCACGAAGCCTTCACCTCGGTCCAGATCTGGTTCCAGAGCGCGCGGTCGTCCGCGTCGTCGAGGCGGTACTCAAGCCCGCCCTCGCCGAGCTGCTCCAGGTCAACGTCGATCGCGGGCTCATCCTTGACGAGCTCGGCGAAAGCCTCGCGACCACCCTCGTGCGGCTGGGGATAGCCGTTCCACATCACGTTGCGGGCGGCGTTCTCCGGCTCGAGGATCCAGTCGATGAAGAGGAGAGCCGTTCCGGGGCTCCGCGCGGTGACCGGTATGCACATGAGGTCGGTGCCCACGGGAACCCCTTCCTCACACGTCTGATACTTGAAGACCTCGGGGTTGTCCACCTGGTTCCTCACGTTCACGACGTCGCCGTTCCACGCCTGATGGATCGCGGCGCTCCCGTTCACGAGGTTCTGCGTGGAGCTAGTGGAGATCCCGCGAGCGAACTCCTTCTGAGCAAGCAGCGTCTCCTTTGAGAGCTCGAGCTCATTGGGATCGGCGGTGTTCAGGTCCCAGCCGTTGATCAGGTTCGCCTCGCCGATCGCCTCCTGGTAGTCGTCGAGGATGAACATGCGCCCCTCGCCGTCCGGGTTGGTCAGGTCGTTCCATGAGCCCGTCATGCCCGAGACCTCGTCGTCGCGCCAGCAGATGCCTGTCGTGTAGTAGGCGTAGGGCACCGAGATCTCGGAGTTGGGATCCCACCAGCCCGAGTCGTAGAAGGGGGAGATCCCGCCGGCGTTCTTCAGGTCCGAGCGGTCGAAGCTCGCGAGGAGGCCCTCCTGGTTCAGGCGGAAGGCGTACTCCGGCGTCGGCCAGATCATGTCGTAGCGCCCTCCCGCCCGCAGCTTGGTCACCATCGCCTCGAGGTTGTCGTAGTTGACCTCGTTCACCTCGACCCCGTAGCGCTCCGTGAAGCCCTTCTTGAGCGCAGGGTTCATGTACTGGGCCCAGTTGTAGATCAGGAGGTCGCCGTCGATCTCGGGCTTGGCCGTGACCCCTCCGGCGGGGGTGTCGAGCTCGCGGGAGACGGTGCAGCCCGAGAGCCCGTACGCGCCGAGCGCGCCGACTCCGGCGGCTCGCAGCGCCTGGCGGCGTGTGAACGGTGCGCCGAGATCGATGATCACCCGAGCGCCTCCGGCTCGACTCCGAGGAGCGGCGCGAGCGTGCCGGCCACCAGGTCGCGGGCTGCTTCCACATCCATCGCAGGGTCAGCGAGCATGGCGCGGATACCCGCGCCATCGAGCATCGCCATTGCGATGTCGGCGATCTTGGCCGCGTCCTCCGTGAGGGTGAACTCGCCGCTCTCGAACCCCGCCCGGACCATCGCCCTCAGCCACTTTCGGTATCGCTCGTAGAGCGCTGCGGCCACGGGCCGTAGCGCCGGCTCGCGCACGGCGCGGAGCCAGAGCTCGACCCACAGCACCCACTCGCGCTCGGACTGGCCCGGGAAAGGAAGGCACTCGCGGATCGCCAGGCCGAGCGACGCTGCTGCCGAGGCGGGCGCCGATTCGCCTGCGTCGCCGAAGCGGTCGTCGCCGGCGCGCTCGAAGGAATGGACGAGGGCCTTTTCCAGCAGCTCCTCCCGGGTCGAGAAGTAGTGGTGGACGAGCCCGGACGAGGCGCGGGCGCGGGTCGCGACGCGAGCGATCCGCACTTCGTCGATGCCCTCCTCGGCGATGATCTCGCAGGCGGCCTCGAGGATTCTGTCTGCGGTATCCGTGGCGATAGCGCTCACTCTTTCACCTCAGCTCGCCCTTAGCGCCTCCAAGTAGCGCTCGGCAACCATCGCGTCGAAGGCGTGGACGTCGCCCTCGTGGGACGAGTAGCGGCCCGCGACGTAACCGCGTGCTCGAACGCCCTTCTGAGTCAGCTCGCAGACACGCCAGTCCTCGCGGTTTACCTGATCCCAGAACTCGATCACGTCCGACGGGTCAAACCCCCCGGCTGCGATCGTCTCGGGCTCGAAGAACCATTCGCAGGTGACGTCGGTGCGGTCGACCGCACGCGGCCAGAGCGTGTGGAGCATCACGTAGTCGGGGTGGAGCGAGATCAGCGCGTTGGGAAAGAGGGCGAAGTAGTACACGGACGCGTGCTCATCCTCCTCGAGGCCCTTGATGGGGGGACGCAGCGAGTGATCTCCGTTTCGGCTCATCGTCTCGGCGCCGTCGGAAAGCGCCATCGAGCCGCCACACCACTCGCCCGGCCCGGTTTGGGAGTCGCCACTGCGGTAGTCGGAGAGAGCGTTCAGCTCAGGGTGCACGCCCGGGCAATGAAGGCACTCGTTGTAGTTCTCCGCGATCGCCTTCCAGTTCGCGTCGACCTCGTACTCGCGCAAGCCGCCGCGCTTCAGCTCCGGCAGGCGCCAACGCTCGAGCCTTTGAGACAGGCTGCCGACGTGCTCGGCGGGATCGGGCGCCGTCCCGCTCAGGTCCGCCAACAGAAGGCCGCCGGCAACCGCGCTTCTGACCTCGATCAGGCCGAAGCAGGAGCGGTCGAAATCCTCGACCTCGTCCATGTGCGGAGCGGCGGCGAGCCCGCCGTCGAGCGCGTACGACCAGGCGTGATACGGGCACTGGATACGCCGCCGGACGCGGCCCTCCGTCTCCTCGACAAGACGCGAGCCGCGGTGCCGGCAGGAGTTGAGAAACACGCGCGGCCTCCCGTCCTCGCCTGCGAGCGCGAAGACGCTGGTCTCGCCGATCTCGCGCATGAGATAGGTGCCCGGCTCGGTGGCGGCTGAGGCGTGGCCCAGGCAGACCCAGCCGCCGTAAAGGTGCTCCATCTCCCAGGCGAGGACCGCTGGGTCGAAGAAAGCTCCAGGGGGCAGCATCGTCGCCCGCTCGACGGGCTGAAGGGTGAGGCCCAGCGCCTCGGTAGCGAGCGGCAGCAGTGGCGTTGTTGATTTTGTAGTCAATTGCGCAAACTCATGTTAGAGTGTTCCGGCGATGGAGGCAACCGCAGTAATCGAGGCCGCCGAGGAAACGCCCTTCGAGCTCTCGGATCGCGCCCGCGACATTCAGGCGCGCTCGCGGCGGTTCACAGAGGAGGTTCTGTTCCCCCTTGAAGAGGAAGCCGAGCGCCGCCAAGGCCGTCTGTCTCAGGACACGATCGACCACGTCAAGGCCGAGGCGGTTGACGCCGGTCTCGTGGGAGGCCTCCACAAGCCTGAGCACGGCGGTCAGGGCTGGTCCACGCTCGAGTGGGCGCTCGTCGAGGAGCAGTTCGGCCGCTCGACGAACGCCATCCACTGGCACATCCCGAACGCCTACAACGTCTGGCACCACGCCTCGCCCGCTCAGATCGAGCGCTACCTCCTCCCCGCCCTTCGCGGCGAGATCCGCGACGCGTACGCGGTGACTGAGCGTGACGCGGGCTCGGACCCCAGCCGGATCGCAGCCACCGCGGTCGCGACGCCCGACGGCTTCCGCCTGAACGGCGAGAAGTGGTTCGTCACGACCGGCGACGTGGCCGCCGTTCTCGTCGTCATGGCGAACGTGATCGACGGCGAGCACAAGCTGCCCACCCTGTTTGCGGTCGACGCGGACGCGCCCGGCGTCGAGATGATCGACGATCCCGCGTTCACTCACTCGTATCCGGACGGCCATCCCACGTTCCTCTTCACCGACGTCGAGCTTCGAGCCGACGCGGTGATCGGCGGCGTCGGCGAAGGCGAGGACCTCCAGCGCGCCTGGTTCATGGAGGAGCGTCTGGGCATCGCCGCGCGCTGCGTCGGTGCGATGTGGCGCCTCCTCGACGAGACGGTCGGGTGGGCCGCGGGACGTGAACAGGGCGGAAGCCGCATCCTCGACTACCAGGGCGTGTCCTTCCCACTCGCCGACTCTGCGGCGGACGCCGCGGCGGCTCGGCTTCTGACCTTCCAGGTGGCGCTCTTGTCGGACCGCGGCGCCGATCTGCGGCTCGTCCACAACAAGGCGTCGATGGCGAAGCTCTTCGCCTCGGAGCGCGCGTGGGTCTGCGCCGACCGCTGCGTGCAGGCGTTCGGCGGCCGGGGCTATCTGCGCTCGAACGTCGCCGAGCGGTTCCTCCGCGAGCTGCGTGTCGACCGCATCTGGGAAGGCACGTCGGAGATCCAGCGCCTGATCGTGACTCGCGGCTTGGAGCGCCGTGGCGTGGAGCGGATGCTCCATTGAGAAGCAAGACGTATCTCGTAAGCACCTTGAGGTGCGAAAGCAGCATGTGCCGGTAGGTATCTGAATGGAGCTCGAACGACTGCTCGAGCCCCGCTCCATCGCGGTCGTAGGGGCAACCGACCGGCCCAGCTCGTACGGCGACATCATCCTTCGCAATCTCGAGCGCCTCGGCTTCGACGGTCCTGTGTGGGGCGTCAACCCGCGTCGCGAGCGGATCCGCGAGGTGCCCTGCTTCCCCTCGCTTGCGGATTTGCCCGAACCGGTTGACGCGGTCGCGGTCGCGGTGCCCGCTGAGCACGTGCCCGCGACCGTCGCCTCTGCGGCGGATACCGGCTGCGGCGGAGCCGTCGTGGTGTCGGCGGGGTTCGGCGAGATCGCCGCGGGCCGCGAGCTCGAGCGCGAGCTGCGCGAAACGGCCCTCGCTCGATCCTTCCCCGTCTGCGGCCCCAACGGGAACGGGATCGTCTCTTACGCTCGAAACACGGCGATCTGGGGCGATTCGGTCCAGCCCCTTCCCCCGGGGCCCGTGGCGATGATTTCCCAGTCGGGCAACGTCGCCGTCAACGCGCTCGGGTCGCGGCGCGGGATCGGCTTTCACACCGTGATCTCGACCGGAAACGCAGCCGTCTGCGACCCGGCGGACTGGCTGATGGCGCTCTGCGGGCGCAGTGGCGTCCGCTCCGTCGCGCTTTTCCTGGAGTCAGACGGGGATGGGGCGAAGCTCGCGGAAGCCCTCGCGTGCTGTGCGGAGCGCGAGATCGGCGTCGCCGTCCTGAAGGTTGGCTCCTCGGCGGCGGGGGCCGCCGCCGCCTCCGCCCACACCGGCGCGCTTGCGGGCGACGAGCGGGTCTTTCGCGCGCTGATCGAGGAGGCGGGGGCCTCGTGGGCGCAGAACCCGCATGAGCTGCTCGAGCTGGCGCGCGTCCTCGCCGAGCCGCGTGCTCGCCCACAGCGAACGGGCGGCCTCGCGATCCTCACGTGCTCGGGAGGCGACTCCGGCATCGCGGCCGACGAGGCCGACCGTCTCGGCGTTCCCCTGCCGGCGTTTTCTGCGCCGACCCAGGGGGCCCTCCGCGCGCTCCTTCCCGGCGCCGCCACGATCGCCAACCCCCTCGATTACACCCCGCTCATCTGGGCGCAAACCGAGCTCTTGGCCGAGATCGTCGAGACGGCGGGCTCCGACGGGGCCATCGACCAGATACTGGTGATCCACGACACCCCTGAGGACCTTCCGCCCGATTCCGAGCCGTCCTGGGCCGCCCACCTCGCCGGGATCACCCGTGGGCTCGACCGGGCCGAAGCGGCGCCGATGCTGGCCTCTACCTTGCCCGAGCTCATCGACGGCGATATCGCACGCGAGCTCTCGGCACACGGCATCGCGTCGGTGGCTGGGGTGTCGAGCGCGATCGTCTGCGCCAGAGAGCTCCGGCTCCGGCCTGCGAGTCCTCAGCGGATGCGCGAGATCGCCGACGCGGCGCGGGATGAGCACGAGGGGCCATGCGAGTGGCTCGGCGAAGCCCGGTCGAAGGACCTTTTGCGCTCCGCTGGGCTGTCCGTGCCCGACGCACGCACGGCTCAAGGCGCCAGAGAGTGCGTCCGCGCTGCCGGCGAGATCGGCTGGCCGGTGGCGCTCAAGCTCTCGGGCCCGGCGATCCAGCACAAGTCGGAGATCGGAGCGATCTCAGTCGGGATCGACGACCGAGAGACCCTCCTCCGCGAGGCCGAGCGAATGCTCGCACTCCCGCAGGCCGTGGGCGCGGAGCTTCTGGTTGAGGCAATGGTGCCTCCGGGCGGGCTCGAGCTCTTCGTCGCCGCTCGCTCCGACGCGGTCGTCCCCGCGCTCGTCATCGGTTTCGGCGGCATCTGGACGGAGGCCCTCGACGATGTCACGGTGATCCCGCTGCCCGCGTCTCGCGAACGTGTAGAGCGAGGGATCTCACGGCTTCGCGGCGCGTCGCTCCTCTACGGAGGACGCGGAACGCCCACAGTTGACCTGGGCGCAGTCGCCGACGCCGCCTGCCGGATCGGCGACCTGCTGGTCTCGGAACAGCTGAACTTGGTCGAGGTGAACCCGCTGATCGCGACCCCCGAGGGTGCGATTGCCGCGGATGCCTTGATCTGCGGCTAGGCCGCGAGCTCGGCCGGGGCTCCCGCTTCGAGTCGCTCCGCAGCGTGTGACAGGCCGTCATGCAGGATCTCGGTGATCTCCTCGAAGAGCGCAATGTCGGCGACTAGTGGGGGCGCGATCTGGACGATCGGCTCGGCGCGGTCGTCGAGGCGGCAGATCATTCCCCGCTCGAAGAGGCGATCGCTCAGGACGCGCTTGAGAAGCCAACCCGCCTCGGCCTCGGTCAGCGCCTCCTTCGTCGCTTGATCCTTCACGACCTCGATCGCGAAGAAATGACCCATCCCTCGGACGTCGCCGACGATTGGGATGTCTTTCAGGCCTTCGATCAAATCGCGTGCCTTTGGCTCGTTGTCGAGGACGTTCTGGAGGATTCCTTCGCGCTCGTAGATCTCGATTGCCCCGAGCGCGATCGCGCTGCCGACGGGATGTCCGCCGAAGGTGATCCCGTGGAGGTAGTCCGCCTTGCCGTCCAAGAAGACGTCGGCGACCTTGTCGGACATCATCACGCCGCCCATCGCGGCGTGCGCGCCAGTGAGGCCCTTTGCGAAGGTGATCAGGTCGGGCTTGTAGCCGAGTCGCTCAGCGCCGAACCAGGTGCCGATGCGCCCGAACGCGCAGATGACCTCGTCGGAGACCAGCAGGATGCCGTGACGCTCAGTGATCTCACGAAGGCCGTCCCAGTAGCCGGTTGGCGGAACGATCGAGCCGCCAGCGTTCTGAACCGGCTCGGCGATCAGCATTGCGATGGTCTCGGGCCGCTCGAACTCGATCGTCTCCTCGATCTCGGCGAGGAGCGCCCGCGTGAACGCCGCCTCGTCATCGCCGGCGGGATGGCGGTAGGCGTTGGTCGACGACACGTGGGATGTCGGCACCGGCAAGGGCTCGAACGCCGTCCGGCAGACGGGGATGCCGGTGAACGAGAGCGCGCCGAGGGAGACGCCGTGGTAGGCGTCCCGGCGAGCGATCACCTTTCGCCGCTGCGGCTCGCCCTTCGCCTGGTGGTACTGGACGGCCATCTTGTAAGCGGACTCGACCGCTTCCGAACCGCCAGAGGTGAAGAACGCGCGCTCGAATCCAGGCGGCGCCAGCTCGGCCAGCTTCGCGGCCAGCTCGATCGCAGGCGGGTGGGCGACGGTCCAGTTGGAAGTGAATGGCAGCGTCGCCATCTGCGCGGCCGCCTTCGCTCCGATCTCCTCGCCGTGGGAGTGACCGAGGTTGAGGCAGTAAAGGCCCGAGAGCCCATCGATGAACCGGTTGCCCGCGTCGTCATAGACGTATGAGCCCTCGCCCCGGACGATCACAGGGATGTCCTCCGGCTCGACCGTCATGTCCGAGAAATGGAGCATCAGATGCTGCTTGGCGAGGTCCTGTAGGCGCGTCACGCAGCCGATACTACTCGTAGTTGACTTTGTAGTCAATATAACGAATGTGCTACCGTCTTGCCCAGATGGGCACCTGGGACGCGATAGTGGTCGGGGGCGGGCATAACGGCCTCACCACCGGCGCGTACCTTGCCCGCTCGGGTCTACGAACCCTGATCCTCGAGCGCCGTCCAATCCTCGGCGGCGCCTGCGTCACCGAGGAGGTCTGGCCCGGGGCCCGCGTTTCGCGCGCCTCCTACGTCGTCTCGATGCTCCAGCCGAAGGTCGTCCGAGACCTCGAGCTCAGGCGCCACGGCTACAAGGCGCATCCGCTCGATCCTGCCTACGCCGCGATGACGCCCGACGGCCCGATCGTCTTCCACGACGATGTGGCAAAGACCTGTGACTCGATCGCGAAGTTCTCCAAGCGGGACGCCGAGCGCTACGAGGAGTTCGAAGAGCTTCTCTTCATGGCGGCCGGATTCGTCCGCCCCATGATGATCCGCCAGCCCCCCGCGCTCGGCTCGAAGGCGCCCGTTGATATCGCCGGGATTCTCAAGGAGGCAGGGCGCGTCGCCGGCATGTCTCAGCGAAACGTGCAAAAGCTGGTCCGGGTCTTCACGATGTCGGTCGGCGACCTCCTCGACACCTTCTTCGAGAACGACTATCTCAAGGGCTCGATCGCATCGACCGGCGTCGTCGGTGTTTGGGCCGGCCCCTATTCGCCGGGCACCGCCTACAACCTCCTTCATCACGCGCTCGGCGAGCTCGACGGCAACGTCGGCTCCTGGGGGCAGGTGATCGGCGGCATGGGCGCGATCTCGGAGGCAATCGCCTCGAGCGCCAGGGCGGCGGGCGCCGAGATCCGCACGGACGCCGAAGTCACCTCGATCGACTCGTCGGGCGGCAGGGTCACCGGCGTGACGCTCGCGGATGGCGCCACGCACTACGCGCCGATCGTCGCGTCGGGCGCCCATCCCAAGACGACGATCATGGACCTCGCGGGCGCTCAGAACTTCCCCGACGAGGTCGGCGAGGACATGGCCGCCTATCGCACGCGCGGCGCCTCGGTCAAGGTCAACATGGTTCTGAGCGAGCCGCCGCTCTACGAGGGGCTCTCCGAAGAAGATTCACGCCATCTCCTCACCGCGGGGGTCAACTACTGCCCTTCGCTCGACTACCTCGAGCGCGCGTGGCAGGACGCCGTTCGGGGCGAGCCTTCGGCGAACCCCTACACCGAGCTCGAGGTCCCGAGCTCGATCGACCCGTCGCTCACCGACGACGATCGCTGGATCGCGACGATGTTCACGCAGTACGGGCCGCCCACTCATGAGGAGTGGCCCGAGGGCGCACGCGAGCGCTACGCCGATGCCTGCGTCGAGAACATGGCCCAGTTCGCACCGAACCTGCCGGGGGCCATCGAGGAGCGCGAGGTCCTCGCCCCGCCCGACCTCGAGGACATCTTCGGCCTCCAGGGAGGCTCGATCTTCCAAGGCGAGCAGGACCTCGCGCAGATGGCGTTCATGCGCCCCTCCCCCATGCTCGCCCAGTACGCGACGCCGCTCAAGGGCCTCTACCTTTGCGGCGCCGGCACGCACCCGGGGGGCGGCGTCATGGCGGCGTCGGGCCACAACGCCGCGCAACGCATCCTCAAGGACCGCAGGCGAGCGAACGGCCTACGCTCGCGCTTTCGCCGCCGGCGCGAGCCCGCGGCAGCGCTTCGCTGACGCCCCTCGCTGCGCGTCGTCGTAAGGTGTCTCAATGCCAGAAGTTGCCGATGCGGTCAAGCTCGTCACGGACCCGTCGAATGTGAGCCGGATGCACGACCCCGGGCCGGTTGAGAAGTTCTCGGTCAACCAAACACGCGTATTGCGGGGGCTCAGAGACGCCGGGGCCGGCAAAGCCGAAGCGCGGGAACTGGCGTTCAAGGCCCTCGACGAGGTCGACGGAGCCGTCGACATGCACGCCAGCCGCGGCATGACCGCGAGAGGTGGCCAGGGCGACGCTGCCGATGAGCTGTGGTGGGTCCCAAAGCGCGCGGTGCGCTTCTAGGGAGAGACGTGAGCGACGAGATCAGCGAAGCGAACGACGATCAGCACCGCATCAGCCGACGGCGCCTGGTAGGTAGCGCGGCGATCGGCACCGCCGGTCTTGCGATCGGCACCGATCGTGCAGGCGCGAGGCCGAGGCAGTCGCGGCGAAGCGCCGACGTGGTCATCGTCGGCGCCGGATTCGCGGGCTTGACCGCAGCCCTCGAGCTCAGGGCCGCCGGCAAGTCGGTGATCGTCCTCGAGGCGCGAAGCCGCACCGGAGGGCGGGTCCACAATCATAGGATCGGCGAAGGCGAGATCTCTGAGCGCGGAGGCACGTTCACGGGCCCGACCCAGGACCGCCTCATGGCCATGGCAGAGCGCTTCAACGTGGGCACGTTCCCGACCTTCGTCGAAGGGGACAACGTCTACGTGGACTCGAACGGAACGCGCTCGACCTACTCGGACACGGGTCCCACAGGGACGGCCCCGCCTGATCCTGTGATCCTGGCTGACCTCGCGGCCGTGGTCACGCGGCTCAACGAGATGGCGGCCGAGATCGACGTCGAGGCGCCCTATGAATCGCCGGACGCGGCGGCTCAGGACAGCGAGACGTTTGAGAGCTGGATCGACGAGAACGCGGTGACACCTCAGTTCAAGGAGATCGTGCCGCTCGCAACGCGCCCCATCTTCGGAGCCGAACCGCGAGAGCTCTCGCTTCTCTACGTCCTTTTCTACATCGCAGCATCCGGCAACGAGGAAAACGTGGGCACCTTCGAGCGAAACTTCAACACTCGCGGTGGAGCGCAGGAGAGCCGCTTCGTCGGTGGCACGCAGGAGATCACCAACCGGATGGCAAGGGCGCTCGGGAAACGGGTGATCAAGCGCGCCCCGGTGAGCCGGATCAGGCAGGGACCGAACGGCGTCATCGTCACGGCCAAGGGCGTCACGGTCAGCGCGAAGCGGGCGATCGTCGCGATCCCCCCTGCGCTCGCGTCGCGGATCGAGTACTCCCCCGCCCTGCCGGCCAAGCGCGACCAGCTCACGCAGCGCACCTCGCAGGGGACGCTCATGAAGGTGGCCTGCGTTTACGACACGCCGTTCTGGCGAGATGCGGGCTTGAACGGGACTGTCGTCTCCTACGACGGGCCGGTCCAGGTCACCTACGACGGCTCGCCTCCCGGAGGGGATCCAGACCTCGGAGTGATCTTCGGATTCGTCGGCGGCGACCTCCAGCGCGACTTCATCTCGATGCCGAAGAACGAACGCAAGGCCGCGGTCGTGGCCAACTTCACCAAGTACTTCGGAAACGAGGCCGCGAACCCAAATGAGTACATCGAGTCGGACTGGGTCGCGGATCGCTGGTCGCGCGGCGGGCCGGTGGGCTTCACCTCGCCTGGCGCCCTCTTTCAGCTCGGCCGCTTCCTGCGCGAGCCGGCCGGTCGCATTCACTGGGCCGGCACCGAGACCTCGGGCTACTGGGTCGGCTACATGGACGGTGCAATCCGCTCGGGAGAGCGCGTCGCCGCCGAGGTGCTCGCTGCGCTCTGAGCGGTTGGCCGGACCCTCGGGGTGCCGCAACGCTCCACCCGAGCACGTACGATCCGGGTATGGAGGAGGGGCTGAACCGCGTGGTCGTCAGGTGGTTTCTCGCCACGGTCGCGGCGCTGCTCGCTCTTGCGGGCACCGCCCACGCCGACCATCCGGGCGAGGTGAAGCTCGACCTCGCGAACGTCTTCGGCTCGCCCGAGGCACCGGTCGAGGTCCCGCCCGCTCCCACCTACCGAGCTGAAGAGCCGCCGCTTCTGCCGACCCCGCAGGGCAAGTGCGGTCCGGGCTCGAGGCCCGAGACCGATATCCAGGGCCGCGTCCCGCTCTCAGACCACGAGTCGGGGCGGGCAGCGGAGGGATACACCTGCAACACGAGGATGATCGGCTCGCATACATCCTCGGAGAACCCGGTCGGCTCGATCGGAGGCTTCAAGGTCGAGCGCTTCATCGACGAGTCGGGACGGGAATGTGCGTACTACGACACCACGCTCCTCGCCCCCACGAACATCTTCGATCTCGAGGCCGGCGTGAACGTCATGGACATGTCGGATCCGAAGCGCCCGGACTTCGTCACGCGCCTCGTGAGTCCGGCGATGATCTCTCCGCACGAGTCTCTTGTGGTGAGCCAGAAGGGCGGCGTCCTCGCGGCAGTGGCCGGCAACCCCGCCTTTCTCCCGGGCATCGTCGACCTCTACGACATCTCGGAAGATTGCCGCTTCCCCGAGCTCAGGTCCTCGACGCCCACCGGCGTCTTCGGCCACGAGTCCGGGATCGCGCGCGACGGCAAAACGTTCTACGCGGCATCGCCAGGGACGTCGACAATCGTCGCGATCGACATCTCGAACCTCAGCTTGCCGATCCCGCTCGGCTACGGCAGCTACGACTCCCACGGCCTCTCGATCTCAAGCTCGGGCAAGCGCGCCTACGTGGCGGGAACGGATTCGGGTCTGATCATCCTCGATACCTCCGACATCCAGGAGCGGGCTTCGAATCCGCAACTGACCGAGATCTCGAGGCTCACCTGGGAGTCGATGTCGATCCCGCAGAACGCGATCCCCGTAAAGATCAGGGGCAAGAAGTACGTGATGGAGATCGACGAGTTCGGCACCCTGTCCGAGGTCGGCGCCGCACGCATGATCTCCGTCGAGAACGAGCGCCGCCCCAGGGTCGTTTCGAACATGCGGCTCGCCGTCCACCAGCCCGAGAACTTCGCCGAGATCGGCGCGGACCCGGGCGCGAGCTTTCCGCTTCAGGGTTACGCGGGCCACTACTGCAGCGTGCCGCGCCGAGTGAACCCCGGCATCGTCGCGTGCTCGATGATCGTCTCGGGCCTCAGGGTCTTCGACATCCGCGACCCGAAGCATCCCAAGGAGATCGCCTACTTCAACGCGCCCGTCAGGGACCGCGCTGGCCCACTCGACGCATCGAACTGGGCGATGTCGAGTCCCGAGTTCGCGCCCGGGCGCGGCGAGATCTGGTACTCGGACGGCTTCCAGGGCTTCTACAACGTGAAGGTCACGAACGGCGTCTGGCCGTTCAAGCGAGACCGCTAGCCGCAGGCTTTCGCTCAGTCGTTCTCGTAAGGCGCGTAGCGGTTGTGAAGCATGAGGTCGTTGCCGTCCGGATCGCGAAAGAGAGCCATGTGGCAGACCCCGGTGTCGAACGTGTCGCCGAGGAACTCGACGCCCTTGCCTTCGAGCTCCCCACGCGCAGCCGCGACATCGTCCACGTGTAGGGCCGGATGCGCGTTTCGCTGCGGCGCGAACTCCATCCCGAACTTCTCGGGCTCCCAGATCCCGAAGCAGACGTCGCCGGCCCAGAAGTCGGTCGCGGCATTCTCGTCCTGGCGAAGGCCGAGCGTCTCGCCATAGAACTTTCTCGCGCGACCGGCGTCCTGAGACGGAACGCCGATGAAATCGACTTTGCTGATCAAGGTGGGCCTCCTGGGCTAGAAAGAGTTGCCGGCCGAGACTAACGACGCCGAGCCGTGCCTGCCGCGGTGCTCGCTACTGCCAAACGCCCTCCGTGCCGACGAAAGAACCGACCTGATTACCTGTTTTCGCTACGTAGTTGACCCAGGAAAGTTGCGGGCTTGCACGGATGTATTGGCGACCGCGTTCAAGCATGATCGTCTGGTCCATCGGCGGGTCGCGGTGAAGGCCTCGAGACCGCCGGATTAGAGGAGGAAAGATGAAGAGACTGCTCTGTGCAATAGCACTGGCACTCGGTCTGATCACGGTGTTCAGCGCTCCCGCGAGCGCCCAAGACACCACAGAGGTCGTGACGCCGGCTGATTTGGTCGGCGGAGACTGGTACACGTCGGACACCCGCCCACCCGGGACGGGCAATTTCGAGGAAGGGCCGGCGACACCGCCTCTCGGCACGGGAAGCTACGAGCTTCGGACCCCGGACTCGACAGCGAAGGTCCAGCTGTTTACGGATCAGTACGACGGGACGGCGCTGGCCGACGTCGACGGGATCGGCTACTCGACGTACCGCGATCCCAGCTCGACCGGCTTCGAAGCCGGGGTGGCGGCCCTCAATATCAGGATTGATGTGACCGGCGACGGCGATCCGGACCGGTACATGGTTTACGAGCCCTACCAGGACGAAGGCAACGCAGCGGTCCAGACGGGTGTCTGGCAGGACTGGGACGCCTACAAGGGCGGCAGCGCCCAGTGGTGGTTGAGTGGCGGCGTCGTAAACGGCGAGCCAAACCCCTGCCCGCAGTCCAACCCCTGTTCGTGGGACGAGATCGTTGCGCTGTATCCCAACGCGACGATCGAGGAAGGCACGAGTTGCGGCCCAGGCGCCGCACCCGTATCGCCTTGCCCCGGCTCGCTCGGGGTCAACCAGGGCTCCAGCAACCCGGGCATCGTCTCGAACGTCGACGCGCTCTACGTGTCGGTGGACGGAGAGAGGACTACGTTCGACTTCGAGCTGACGCCTCCCCCGCCGCCCGACTCCGATGGCGACGGCGATCCGGACTCGACGGATAACTGCGTCGATGTCAGCAACCCGGATCAGACGGACACTGACAACGACGGACAGGGTGATGCCTGCGACGCCGATGATGACAACGACGGCGTGCCAGACAGCAGCGACGACTGCGACACCCAGGCCGGCGGGGCACAGAATGGTTGTCCCCTCCCGACCAACGCCGACCAGTGCAAGAAGGGCGGCTGGATGAACTATGGGACGACGTTCCGTAACCAGGGCGACTGCGTGAGCTTCGTAGCCACGCGTGGCAAGAACCAGCCCAAGGGCTAGCACTCGCAAGTCCTCGTGAGCAGAACGGGCCTCGCTTCGGCGGGGCCCGTTCCTCTTTGCCCGTTCGGGGTGGAGTCTTTTCCCTGCTTGACCTCCCAAGCAATCGTTGTTACTTTGCCCGCGTTGCCCGTCCGGGGCAGCGCAGGACGATTAGAGGAGGGTCCTATGAAGCGCATTGCAGCGGTCACCGCAACGGTGGCGCTGATGTCTGCCTCACTCGTCGCGGTGGCGACGGGCCACACCGTGAAGGTCGGTTCCAATATCACGTTCAATATCGATAGGAACGGCGCCGACCAAGGCGACAGCTTCGCCGGTGGCTGGGTTTCGTCTCGAAGGCAGAGCTGTGAGTCGTTCCGGCTAGTGGAGCTCCACCGTATAAAGGAAGGTGGCAACGACGTGTTCGAAGGTGCCGTATTTTCCAACGCCAACGGCAGGTACGGAGGCTTCACGGGCCCCCTCTCCAGGGGGACCTATTACACGGAGGCCGTTCGCACGGTGGTGAACGACAACCCCGGGCATCACCACGTGTGCAGGAAGGCAGTTTCACAGGAAGAGGTAGTGCTAGGAGGACCACAGGTCCGGGACTAGACGTTTGGCTCGGCAGCCGGGGTGCCTTCTGCGCCCCGGCTGGTCTGGGCCTTCTAGCCGTCGCGCCTAAATCAGGCGGGTAATCGTCAGTGCGCGCGGTGCCCAGTAGAGGCGCCTGCCGGAATCGAACCGGCGTAAACGGCTTTGCAGGCCGCTGCGTAACCACTCCGCCAAGGCGCCGAGCCGGAAAGAGCGTAGCCTCAGGCCGTGGTCCATTTCCGGGAGACCAAGCCTGACCGAAAGGCGTCCGCCGACCCCGTACTCCTCGTCCACGGCTTTCCGGAATCGTCGCGGATGTGGGTGCCGCTGATGGACGCGCTCGTCGCCGAGGGACGCCGGTGCGTTGCGCCGGACCTGTACTGCCTCGGCGACTCCGACGACCCTGGTCCCGCGACGTTCGAGCGGAACCTCGCCGCGCTCACCGAACTGCACGCAGAGCTCGATCTCGGCCGTGTCGCGCTCATCGTCCACGATTGGGGCGGCTTCATCGGCCTGGCGTGGGCTTGCGAGCATCCGGACCTGGTCTCGGCGCTCGTCATCTCGGACACGGGGTTCTTCTCAGACGGGAAGTGGCACGGGATGGCCGAGGCGATGCGCTCCGAGCGGGGCGAGGAGATCATGGCGGCCGTCGATCGCGATGGCTTTGCCGGCCTCCTTCGAGCCGACGGCGCCGGGTTTTCTGATGAGGACGTAGACGAGTACTGGCGTCCCTTCGCCGAGGGACGCGGGCGAGAAGCCACGGTCGAGTTCTACCGCTCGATGGACTTCGAGAAGCTCGAGCCCTACCAGGGCAAGCTGGCGGAGCTCGGCGTGCCGACCCTTCTCCTCTGGGGCGCCGATGACCAGTTCGCACCGCTCGCAGGCGCCAAGCGCTTCAGGCAAGAGATTCCCGGATCGCGCCTCGTCGCGATCGAAGGAGCCGGCCATTTCGCCTTCGATGAGGAACCCGAGCGGTCGGTTGGCGAGGTCGTTCGGTTTCTGGCGTTTGCCGACGCGCGCACCGGGAACTCGCCAACCTCATGAGCAGGGATGTCGTGAACGGAAACAGGAGCCTCGGTGTGCCCGGCCATACCCCGCTCGTCGCTCTTGATTCACTTCGCGAGCGCTCCGACGTCGAGGTTTGGGCGAAGCTCGAGTCGTTCAACCCGGGCGGCAGCTCGAAGGATCGCTCGGCGGCGCGGATGATCGCCGATGCGCTCGCCGACGGGCGGATTGGTCCCGGCTCGACCGTCGTCGAATCGACTTCTGGAAACCTGGGGGTCGGGCTCGCGCTGGCATGCCTCCGCCACGATCTGAAGCTCATCTGCGTTGTCGATTCCCGGACGGACGAGACGAAGATCGCCACGATCCGAGACCTGGGCGCCGAGGTCCGCGTGGTCTCAGAGCCCGACCCTGCGACCGGCGACCTACTCACGGCGCGGTTGGAGCTGGTCGATGAGCTCGTGGCAAAGACTCCGGGAGCCTGGTGGCCAGATCAGTACTCAAATGAGTCAAACCCGGCCGCCCACGCTCAGACGATGGCGGAAATCGACGGAGCGGTCCGAGGCGATTTCGACTGGCTCTTCGTCGCGGTGAGCACGGCGGGGACGCTCTGCGGCTGCTGCGATTACCTCCTCGAACACAATCGCGACACGAAGGTCGTCGCCGTCGATGCGATCGGGAGCGTCCTCTTCGGGGGCGAGCGTGGCATCCGCCGCCTGCCGGGCATGGGAGCGGGCGTCGCGACCGGGCTTTCGCGGCGCGCATGGTTCGATCGGCTTGTCCGCGTCTCGGACCTCGATTGCGTCGTCGGGTGCCGCCGCCTCGTGGCACGCGAAGGGATTCACGCCGGCGCCTCATCGGGCGGCGTCGCGGTGGCATTCGAGAGGCTCTCTCCCCTGCTCGACCCCGGCGCTCGATGCGCGATGATCTTCGCCGATGGAGGTCAGGGCTACCTCGGGACGGTCTATGACGACGATTGGGTCGAGCGAGAGCTGGGCGTCTCGCCGGAGGAGCTCAGCTATCTGACGGACACCGACAGCCCACGCAGCCACGCGGGGTGATCGCGCCTCCTTCGCGCCAGCCCCTGCGTGTCGCGATCGCCGGACTCGGTCCCAAGGGCCTCTACGCACTCGAGCGCCTCGTCTCGCTGGCATCGGAAGAGCCGCGCCCCTTCCCTCTCGCCGTCGACGTCTACGAGCCACATCCCGTGCCAGGCTCCGGACCCGTGTACGACCCGGCTCAACCGGAGTACCTCCGGATGAACTTCGTCGCGGACATGGTCAACATGTGGCCACCGGGCGACGACGATCCCACGCGTAGATCGTTTTCGGAGTGGCGCAGGGTCGCCGAACCCCTGAGCACAGAGGCGTACCCACCTCGAGCGCTGGTTGGACGGTACTTGGAAGAGGGCTTTGCGCAGCTCATGAACGAGATCACGGAAGCCCTGCCGGTGGAGGTTCGTGCCGAGGAGGTGATTGCGCTTCGCCGCTCCGCGGACGCCTGGAGGCTGACGGCAACGGAGGGCGAGAGCGAGTACGACGAGGTATTGATCGCGATCGGCCACGCCCAGCAATGGGACGGCGCGCTATCGCCGTCCGATTTGAGCCTCGACGTGGTGCCCGCCGTGTTTCCGGTCGAGAAGTGGCTCACCCGGGAGCGCGTGGCCCCCGGCGCGAGTGTGGCGATCCGCGGGTTCGCGCTCACGATGATCGACGCTGCGCTGGCCTTGACAGAGGGCCGCGGAGGGCGCTTTGCCGAGCGCGGCGGCAGGAGTCTTCGCTACGAGAGCGCGCAGGACGAGGCCGGAGTCCTGCTTCCGTATTCGCGAACGGGTCGCCCGATGCTCGCCAAGCCCGATCCCGAGGGCGGCATCCGCTCGCCCGACCTCGAGCCCATCGCCGCCGAGGGAAGCTCCCGGATCGATCGTCTGTCCGGGGGATCGAGCCTCGAAGCGGTGAGCGCCATCGTTGCGGACGTCGCCGAAAAGAGCCTCCGGAGCGTCACCGCCGACGCAGCCGAGGGCCAAGCCATCGCGCAACGTCTCGAGGGCGCCCTGGCCGGCCGAGCAACGCCCGCCGGCGTCTCACCGGTCGAGGAGCTCGCGCGGTCGATCGCCGTGGGCACGGGCGATGCCACTCCAGGTAGCGATTGGGCGCTCGGCCACGCGTGGCGAGCGCTCTACCCCGCTCTCGTCGCAAGGGTGGGTGCCAACGGCCTCTCGGCCAGCGAGTGGCCTCCGTTCCGGCGTCTCGCGACCGAGATGGAGCGCCTGGCGTTCGGGCCTCCGCCCGGTAAATGCCGCCAAGCTCCTCGCCCTGATTGAGTGCGGGAAGGTTGACCTCTCGCATCTCACCGCTGGGCCGGCGCCGCATGCCGACGTGGTCGTGGACGCCGTGATACCCCCGCCCGGCGCCGCCAACACCCACGTGCCCCTCCTCGAGCAACTCCTGCGCGACGGTCACGTGAGGATCCCGCCCGGCCGGCGCGGGCTGGAGCTGGCCGAAGACGTCACCTGCGTCGGAGCTGACGGCACGCCCAGCCGGGGGCTGAGTGCGATCGGCCGGCCGACGGAGGATTGGGTGATCGGGAACGACACCCTCAACCGAGCCCTCCACCCGCAGCCCGACCTATGGGCCCGACGGGTCATCAGCCAGGGCGCTCGGCCGGTGAGCGACGTCCGCTCCAAGTGTGCGGGCGTCGTCCCGCTCCGAGGCCGCCTGGAGCCATGGCAGGAGGAGCGCCTGCGCGAAGGCGAGTGAGCTCGCTGCGTCGATCGCAGAGCACGGCTCGCCCGTGAACCTGATCAACCCGCAGCCGATGGAGCGAAACGCCGCGGAGCTGACGGAAGCGGCCGCTGCGCGGGACGTGCGCCTGCGCGTCTTCTTTGCCCGCAAGGCGAACAAGGCGCTCTCGCTCGTCGATGAAGCGAAGCGCCTGGGCCTTGGCGTAGACGTCGCGAGCGAGCGGGAGCTCCGCCAGGTGCTCGACCGCGGGGTCGCGCCCGGCGACGTGATCGTCACCGCAGCGGTCAAGCCCGAGCCCCTGCTCGAGCTCTGTCTCGACTCCGGAGCGCCCGTCGCGATCGACAACCGCGACGAGCTGAGACTCCTCTGTGACATCGCCGCGCGGCGGGACCGGCGCGCCGAGGTCGCGGTGCGGCTCGCCCCAGAACCCGCGAGAGGGAAGCCGCCAACCCGATTCGGGATGACGGCAGGCGAGATCGCCGAGGCCCTCGCCGGCGCGGAACCCGAGGCTCTACGCGTCGCGGGCGTTCACTTTCACCTCGATGGGTACGACGCGGGCGATCGGGTTGCGGCCATCGCGGAATCGATCCGCCTGATCGACGACTTGCGCGATGGCGGGCACGACCCGCGCTTCCTCGACATCGGCGGCGGCATCCCAATGAGCTACCTCGAATCTCCTGGCGAGTGGGAGGAGTTCTGGGCTGAGCACAAACGCGCGCTCGCAGGCGAGCGAAGCGAGATCACCTTCGACGGACACGAGCTGGGCGCCGTCTACCCCTACAGCCAGTCGCCGGTTCGCGGCGACTGGCTCGCGCAGGTCCTCGACGCTTCCCTTCACACCGGCACGGTCGCCGAGGCGCTACTAGCCCGCGATCTCGAGCTTCGCTGCGAGCCAGGCAGATCGCTCCTTGACGGCTGCGGGATGACGCTCGCCCGAGTCGAGTTCAGAAAGCAGCGCCAGGACGAGACGTGGCTCATCGGCCTTGCGATGAACAGGACGCAGGTCCGCTCGACCTCGGACGACTTCATGGTCGATCCATTGCTCCTTCGGCCCGGCGGCACGGGTGAGCCGACCGATGCGATCGAGGGCTACCTCGTGGGCGCCTACTGCATCGAGCGCGAGCTCTTGAGCTGGCGCCGCTTCACGTTCCCCCAGGGGGTGGCGGTCGGAGATGTCGTCGCCTTCCCGAACACCGCGGGATACCTCATGCACATCCTCGAGAGCGCTTCGCACCAGATTCCTCTTGCACAAAATCTGGTGAACGAGGGAGCTTTCGCCAAGCTCGACCCGATTGACGAAAGTTAAAGCGGCGAGCGTGGCCGCGAGCTAATCCAGCGGAACCCGGCTTGCACGCCATTCCCGCAACCCCGACTTGCAGCGCACGTCGCCCTCCGGTTCGGTGAGAGTGAGACGCACCGTGCCGTTGGCCTTCCCCCCGGCTGAGAGCTTTCCCGTGACGAACACGGTGACATCCCCGCGCTGGTCGCCCTCGAATTCGTTGCGCTGATTGACCTTCATCGGCTCTGGGAGTATCGAACCGGCAACGGATTCCGTGCCGTTATCGCAGCTGACTGGCAGGCCGGTGAAGTCGAAATCAATGACCTGCTTGCCTCCATTCGGCCTGCGATCGACTTGGAAGAACACCTTCCCCTCTCCATCCCCAACGATCGGCCCTCGGTAGGCCTGAGCGCCGGCCGCGACGCTTGGGGCGGCACCCAGCACTGCACCGGCGGCAAGCCCGATGACTACGGCCCTTCCTGCGAAATTCTGACGTAACCCTGCCATGCAAACCTCCCGGATCACCAATATAAACGAAGCGGCTGATCGGATTCGAACCGACGACCTTCTGCATGGCAAGCAGACGCTCTAGCCAACTGAGCTACAGCCGCGCGAGTCGCCGAGTTTAGCCTCGGCCGCATCTGGCTCCGGTAGGCGGAGCCGAATGCAGGCGTAGCCTCGCGTCCTCGCTCAGGCCTAGAGCGCCGTGTGGGCGTCTAGCGCTTGGTTGACGAGCGCGTCGGCCTCCGCGTTGTGCTCGCGGCGGACGTGTGAGAACGACCATCGCTCAAATGCGGAAAGGGCAGCGCGTGCCTCGGCGTGTAGGGGTTTGAGGCCCGCGTCCTTCACCTTGTACTCGCCGCGCACCTGCTTTACGACCAGTTCCGAGTCGCCGAGGAGCTCGAGCTCGGTCGCGCCCTTTTGCGCCGCGAGTTCGATGCCCCTGATCAGAGCGCGGTACTCGGCGACGTTGTTGGTCGCAGTGCCGATCGGCTCGGCCGCGTCGGCGATCACTTCGCCGTCTTCTGAGCGGATCACGATGCCGATCGCGGCCGGCCCGGGATTGCCACGGGAGCCGCCGTCGACGTTGACACGAAGCTTCAATGTGAGCGCTCTGTGAGGTACCTGGTACCTAGGCCGCCTGGGCCTCGGCCTGGCTCTGGGCGATGATCTTCTGCGCGATCTGGCCGGGGACCTCTTGGTAGCGCAGGAACGCGATCTCGTATTCCCCGCGGCCGCCGGTGATTGCGCGAAGGTCCGGCGCGTAGTCGAGGACCTCTGCCATCGGGACCTCGGCCTTGATCTCTGTCGCCGACCCCTTCGGCTCCATCCCGAGCGGATGGCCGCGCCTCGAGTTGAGGTCGCCGATCACGTCACCGACCGCATCCTCAGGCGTCGAGATCGTCATCTCGACGATCGGCTCGAGGAGGTAGACCTCGGCCTTCGAGGCAGCCTCCTGAAAGGCCATCGAGCCGGCGATCTTGAACGCCATCTCAGATGAGTCGACCGTGTGGTACTGGCCGTCGAAGAGCCTCACCCGCACGTCCTTCACGGGATAGCCGGCGAGAACGCCCTTCGCCATCTGCTCGGAGATGCCCTTCTCGACCGCGGGGATGAAGCCACCGGGGATCGAGCCGCCCTTGATCGCGTTCACGAACTCGAGGCCGGTTCCCGGCTCGCCGGGCTCGATCTCGATGTGGCAGTCGCCGAACTGGCCGCGACCGCCCGTCTGCTTCTTGTAGCGACCGTGCGCCTTCGCTGGCTTCCGGATCGTCTCCAGGTAGGGCACCTGTGGGGGATGGAGCTCGATCTCGGCACCGAAGCGGCGCTTCATCCGCTCGACGATCACCTCGACGTGCACCTGCGTCAGCCCGGCGATGATCTGCTCGCCCGTCTCGGCGTCGCGATGTACGTCCAGAGTGGGATCCTCTTCCTCGAGGCGGTGGATGGCCGTGGCCGCTTTCTCCTCGTCGCCCTTCGACTTGGGCTCATACGCGAACGCCATCACGGGCGAGGGCAAGTCGAGCGGCGGGAAGTGGATGTCGGTCGGCTTCTCGGAGAGGACGTCTCCCGCGCGTGTCTCCTTGAGCTTTGCGACCGCTCCTATGTCGCCCGGCCCCAGCTCGTCGACCGAGTCGAGCTCCTTGCCCCACGGAGAGGCGAGCTGGCCGATCCGCTCCTTCGAGCCGCGCGTGGCGTTCATCAGATGCGAATCCGAGCGGAGGACGCCCGACTCGACGCGAAAGAGGTTGATCCGCCCCGTGTAAGGGTCTGCCGTCGTCTTGAAGACGTAGGCGAGCGCGGGCGCGCCTTCCTCGGGCACGATGTCCGCATCGACGTCGTCGGCGCCGAGCGCGTGAATCGCTCCGCGCATCGCGGGCGAGGGCAAGTCCTCCAGGAGCGCGTGGAGCAGGCGGTCCGAGCCGAGATTCTTCGTAGCCACCCCGCAGGTCACGGGAAAGAGATGCCCCTCGGTCACTCCCTTCTTGAGCGCCGTGACGATCTCGTCGTGGGAGATCTCCTCGCCTTCGAGGTATCGCTCCATCAGCTCGTCCGAGTTCTCGGCCACCTCGTCCATCAGCTTTTCGCGGTATTCCTCGGCCAGCTCTTGAAGCTCTTCGGGAATTTCGGCCTCGCTCGAGTTTCCGCGCTCGGCGCCCTCGTAGAGGTAGGCCTTCATGTCGATCAGATCGACAACGCCTTTGACCTCGTTCTCGGAGCCGATCGGGACCTCGGTCGCCACGACGTGCTGGCCGAACGCGGCCTTGAGCGAGTCGAGCGCCTTGAAGAAGTCGGCGCGCTCGCGGTCGAGCATGTTGACGAAGATCAGGCGGGAGAGCCCCTCTGTCTCCGCACGCTTCCAGAGGCGCTCGGTGTGGACCTCGACGCCCGCCACCGCGTTTACGACGACCACGGCGGAGTCGACAACCCGCAGCGCCGCGAGCGCGTCGGCGACGAAGCTCGGGTCGCCGGGGGTGTCGATCAGGTTGATCTTGCGGTCGTGAAAGTCAATCGAGGCGACGGCCGCGTCGATCGACATCTGGCGCTCCTGCTCGTCAGGCTCGTGGTCGCAGACCGTCGTGCCCTCCGTGACAGAGCCGAGGCGGTTGATCTTGCCGGCCTCGAACAGGATCGCCTCGGCGAGGCTTGTCTTGCCGCTGCCACGGTGCCCGATCAGGGCGACGTTTCGGATCCGGTCTGGAGCGCGGTGGCCCATGGACCGGGAAATCTAGAGGTTTTGCGCTTAGAGCGGCGAGGCCTGGAAGCGCGAGCGCAGAGCGAGGACGGCCTTCGTGTGGAGTTGTGAAACCCGCGACTCGGTCACGCCGAGGACCTCGCCGATCTCGCGCAGGGTGAGGCTCTCGTAGTAGTAGAGGGCGACGACCAGGCGCTCGCGCTCGGGCAGCGACTCGATTGCGTCGGCCAGCCGGTCCTTGAGCTCTGCTGTATTCGCCTCGTGCTCCGGGTCGAGCGCGTTCGGGTCTTGAATCGTGTCGAGGACCGAGATTTGGCCGCCTCCGCCCTCGGGGTCGGCAAACGTCCAAAGGTCGTCGAGTGCTAGCACCGAGGAGTTCGCGATCTCGAGCAGGACGTCGCGGAAATCGTCGACGGTGATCTCGAGCTTGACCGCCATCTCCTCGTCGGTCGGGGCGCGCCCGAGGGTTCCCTCGAGCGAGGAATGGGCGCGCTCGACGTCGCGCGCTTTGGAGCGGACGCTTCGAGGCACCCAGTCGAGCGAGCGAAGCTCGTCGATGATGGCGCCCTTGATCCGGGCGACGGCGAAGGTCTCGAACTTGATCTCGCGCTCGAGGTCAAAGCGCTCGATCGCGCCGATCAACCCGAGGAGGCCGTAGGAAACGAGGTCGGCTTCTTCGACGTGCGACGGGAGCCCGGACGCCATGCGGCCGGCGATGAACTTGACCAGGGGTGCGTAGGCGACGACAAGCCGTTCGCGCGCGCGCTCGTCACCGTCGACCTTGTAGCTCCGCCACAGCTCGCGAAGTTCGACTGCCTTGACGTTGATCTCCATAATCCCCTTCTCGGACCCGTAAACCTACGCGTTCACGCTCTCGGATGGGCTCGTTGATAGGCCGCTCGCAACGTCTGTGGCTCAACGCGGGTGTAGACCTGGGTCGTCGAGACGGTCGAGTGTCCGAGCAGCTCCTGGATCGAGCGCAGGTCCGCCCCACCCTCGAGCAGGTGAGTCGCAAACGAGTGGCGCAAGGAATGGGGGGAGACCCGGCCGTGCCTCGAGAGCTCCCTGACCCAGATCTGAAGCCGCCTGCGAACGTCCGAGGTCGAGAGCCTGAGTCCGTTGCGCGAGAGGAAGAGCGCCCCGGTCCGGGGTTCGCCGGTCAGCGCGTGGCGCGCTGATTCGAGGTAGCGGCGAAGCGTTTTTTGCGCCGGCTCCCCGATCGGGACCAAACGGGTCTTCTGGCCCTTGCCGACGACCTTCAGGCTCTCCGACTCGAAGTCGATCGACTCGAGGTCGAGATCCACGATCTCCTCCGCCCGTAGACCGCACGAGTAGGCGAGTTCGAACATCGCGCGGTCACGCGCCTCGAGCGGGGTCTTGACCGGGATGCGGTCGAGCAGGTCCGCAACGTCGTCTCGCCCCAGCGTGCGGGGCAGCCTCTGCTCCCGCTTCGGCGTCGGCAGGAGGTCGGCCGGGTTCGAATCGGTGTGTCCTGCGTCGACCAGGTGCGTATGAAAGGTGCGCACCGCCGCGAGCTTGCGCCCGACACTCGACTTCTTGAGACCTCGGCCCGAGAGATGCGCGGCAAACCCACGGAGATCGCGGTAGCGAAGCTCGCCGGGATCCTTCCCGAGCGCCGTCGCCCATTCCGCGAGCTCCGCAAGATCCGACGCGTACGCCCGCTTCGTCGAAGCGGCCGCCCCACGCCGGTCCTGTTCGCGCCTGAACTCGAGCAGGGCGGCCTCCCAGCGGGGGCTTACCGTCGTCCCCTCCACGCCCTCACTCGCAGTCGCGCTAGCCATACGGACCAATCTTCCGGCCCCCAGCGCCGTTACCTACCCGCGCAACGAAACTGCCGCCAACGGCACGGCATCAACCTATGTAGATGGGGGTTCCGACGGGGACTTGGTCGTAGAGCTCGATCACGTCGGAAACGGCCATGCGGACGCAGCCGTGCGACGCCGCGCTTCCGAGCGAGCCGACATCGTCGGTGCCGTGGATTCCGGCTCCGTCGAAGATGCCCATCCAGCGCGCCTTGAGCGGATTGTCCGGAGCGCCGCCCGGGACGACCGTCCCCGCGAGGTCGCCCGCCCAGTCGGAGTCCGGAACGTTCCACGCCGGATCGACCGCCTTGTTCTGGATCGCGTACTCGCCCGCCGGAGTGTCGAACCCGGCGGCGCCAATCGCGACGGTGTAGGTCTTCGAGAGCTCCAGGTTCTCCCAGAGCTTGAGCTCGAAAGTGGAGCGGTTCACGGTCAGATAGACCGGATACTGATCAACGAGGTCCGCTGTGGTGACCTCGGGCTGGACCGCCTCCACCTTGGGCTTGATCGGCCGGTCCGTGGGCGAAACGACCGCGGCGGTCACCTTTTCTCGGAGGTCCTCTTCGCGCAGCGCGTATCCGACCTGCTCTTTCACCGGCTCGATCGATGTGGCGGTCGGCTCGACGGAGGCGTTGACGGGCTCCTGCCTAACGTCGGCGGCGATCTTGCCAGTGAACTCGGTGATCGCCTCCTCGGAGAAGTCGACTCTCGGCTCGATTGCCTCGTCTACTTCCCCGCCCGTGGCATAACGCCAGAGCCGAGTCGGCAAGCCACCTTCCTGGGAGGCGTCAAGGGCGCTCTCAACACTCGCGCCCAAGTCCGCGCGAACGGCGAGCTTCTCGGTGGAGAGGATGTACTTCGTGCCCTCGTGGTTGACGGTGACGTCTTCGTCGAGGGGCTTGATCAACACCTTCGAGACGGCTTTCTGAGCCTCATCTTTAGTCATGCCGCCCACGTCTACGCCGCCGATCGTGATGCCCTCGGCGATCTCGTCAGAGCGTGAGGCGTCCCATGCGTACGCACCGACTGCGCCTGCCAGGAGCAGGACGACGCCGAACACGATCGCGATGTAGAGCTTGCGACCCACCAGATCAGAAGGGTAGGGAGACGTTCATATAGACGCTCCCCTTCTGCTTACGGCGCAAACGTCCTTTCAGATCCCCCACTGCCGCTGCGCACGGCATCTTGCGCCGGATTTAGATGCCGAGCAGGTCGCTGTCCGCTTCGACCCCGGTCTTCTCGGCGCCGCGCTCGCGCTGGACATGCGGGCTCCAGCGCAGGAACTCCTCGACTTCGCGTTCGTAGGTGTAGCCACCTTCAACGCCTCGCATAACCGGATTGAGCCGCAGATGCTCGCCGAGCCTCGCGACCGTCTCGCGCGAGGTGTGCCCATACTCAAACCCGGTGGCTTTGAAGGCCCGGTTGTCGAGCGCACGCCCGAAGCGCATGAGGTTGAGCATCTCTGAGGGGACCTTGAACCCGAGGCTCCTGAGCGGCCCCGCGACGAGGCCGGTCCCCCACGGAGGCAGGATCGGCACGATTCGCTTGCCCAGGGCCGAGGCTGCCTCGCTCAGCGACAGGACCCCGTCGGCGGCGACGTTGAAGACACCCGGTGTGTCATGAAAGACGCAGTGCTCCAGGGCGTGGACGACATCGTCCTCGTGAACGAACTGGATTCGCGGGTCGAACCCGAACACCATTGGAACCGCGGGAAGGTCGAACATCCGCGTGAACGCCGTGTCGACGTCGGGCCCCAGCACGTTCGCGAAGCGAAGGATGGTGGTCTCGACGTCCCGGCGCTTCTCGGCGAACTCGGCCACGGCGGTCTCGGCCTCGACGATGTCGCGCTCGAGCGGGGTTCGCGGCGGATGCGGGCGAAGCATCGTCTCTTTGAAGAAGGCGGGGTCGTCCTGCTCGGAGCCGTAGTAGTGGGCCGAGCTCTTGAAGATGAACTGGCGGACCGGCGAGTTCTCTGCCGAGCACGCGGCGAGGATGTTCATCGTCCCGATCACGTTGTTCTCATGCGCGGCGCGCGGCCGCGCCGACACTGAGTTCACCGTCAGGCGGGTATCGATGACCGTGTCGATATTGGCCGCTCGCACGATCCGCGCGAGCAGGGAATGCTGGGTCGAGACCTTCACGAACTCCGTGCGCTCGAGCTCGAGCCGAGGCTCGATCGAGTCCACGCCGATGATCGTCTCGACCTCTTCGAATGCTTCGAGGGCTTGCGCGAGGCGCCCGCCCCAATAGGTCGAGAGGCCGGTGACAAGAACGCGGCTCATCCGAACCAGACGCTCTTTCGCTTGCCGAGCATGTCGTGAAGGTTCTCCTGGATCCGCGCGCGGACCTCCTGCGCGACGGTCTGGACGAGCGCCTTGTCCTGAGCGGCTTCACGCCCGCCCAATTCGGCCGTGTCGATCGGCTCGAGAAAGCGGATTTTGAACTTGGCCGGCAGGTATCCCATCATCCCGAGCGGTCCGAGCCAGGGGAAGGTCGGGGTGATCGGGAAGTAGATGAGCCCGGTCAGCTTCTGAAGGAGAGGCACCTGCGCGAACGCCGGCATCGCCTCCTCGGCACCGACGACGCAGAGCGGCACCAACTTTGCCTCGGCGCGCATCGCGGCCTCCACGAAGCCGCCACGGCCGAAGCGGCGGAGGCGATAGCGGTCCTTGTAGAGCTTTTCCGTCCCCTTCCGCCCCTCGGGGAAGACCAGGACGAGCTGTTCTTCGTCGTAGAGGAGCCGGTGCACGTTCGCAGGGTGTGCAGCCACGCCGCCGATCTTCGGGATCAGCATCGAGAAGCCCGGGTAGCCCTTGAAGAAGTGCTCGACCGTGAGATACAGGTCGCGCGGGCGCGAGTGCTCCTCGCGGATTGCCTTCGCGATCATCGCTGCGTCGGGCGGGAGAGCGCCCGCGTGGTTTGAGACCAGAAGAGCGCCTCCTTCGGCCGGGACGTTCTCGATCCCTTCGACCTCCGCGCGGAACCAGTAGCGGTAGAAGAACTCGACGAGCGTGCGGTCCATGAGGCCTTCGATCCGCTCGGAGCGGCCCCAGTCGTTGAGGGTCCGCTCCGGCTCAATCGGGGACATGAGCTCGGAACGGCGCTCGGCCGGCACCAGCTCCTTCGAGTCGGCGAGGTCGACGAGTGGGCTTCGGCTTCGGGCCATCAGCGTCCTAGACCGTGATCGCGCCGGCCGAGGCGCTCGAGACGGTGGCCGCGTACTTCGCCATCACGCCCGAGCGGAACTCGGGCTCCGGGGGTTCGTAGGCACGGATGCGCTCGGCAATCTCGCCGGCGGACAGGGCAACGTCGATCGTCCGAGCCTCGACGTCGATCGTGATCTCGTCTCCCTCGCGGATGGCGGCGATCGGCCCGCCCTTCACGGCCTCGGGTGCGACGTGGCCGATCATGAGCCCGCGGGTCGCGCCCGAGAAGCGGCCGTCGGTGATCATCGCGACGTCGTTCCCGTGGCCGGCACCCACGATCGCGGCGGTCACGGCAAGCATTTCGCGCATCCCCGGGCCGCCGGTCGGGCCCTCGTTCCGGATGACGACGATGTCGCCCGCCTTGATGTCGTCGTCCTTCACGGCCCTGAAGGCGTCCTCTTCGCGCTCGAACACCCGCGCCGGGCCGGTCTGGCCCATGCGCTCGGTCCCGGCGACCTTGACGACCGCCCCGTCGGGAGCGAGGTTCCCGCGCAGGATCGCGAGGCCTCCCTGCGGCTTGAGCGGATCGTCAACGGCGCGGACGACGTCCTGACCGGGCGTCTCTGACACGTCGTCGGCCTCCTCGCCCACGGTGCGGCCGCTCACGGTCATCTGATCGCGGTGAAGAAGGCCCGCGTCGGAGAGGCGGCTGAGGATGAGGGGCACGCCACCCGCCGCGAAGAGGTCGGTTGCGACGTAGCGGCCGCCTGGCTTGAGGTCCGCGTAAAGCGGCGTCCTCTGGGAGATCCGCTCGAAGTCGTCGATCTCGAGCTCGACCCCCGCCTCGCGCGCGACGGCGAGGAGATGGAGGACCGCGTTCGTCGATCCGCCGGACGCGCAGACACAAGCGATCGCGTTCTCGAGCGACTCCCTTGTGATGATCTGGCTGGGGCGAAGATCCTCGGCGAGGACCTGCAAGACGAGCTCGCCGATCTTCTCGGCAACCGTCGTCTTCGAATCCTCCTCGGCGGGAACCATCGCCGAGCCGCCCGGCGAGATGCCGAGCGCCTCGAAGGCGCAGGCCATCGTGTTGGCGGTGAACTGCGCGCCACAGGCGCCTGCGCCGGGGCTTGCCACGTCCTCGAGATCTCGAAGCTCTTCCTCGGTCATGGTGCCCGCATTGTGAGCGCCGATCGCCTCGAAGACGTCGAGGATCGTGACGTCGCGCCCCTTGTAGCGGCCTGGCGCAATCGAGCCTCCGTAGAGCATCACGGATGGGATGTCGAGGCGCGCGAGCGCCATCACGCAGCCCGGGATCGTCTTGTCGCATGCCGAAAGTGCGACCAAAGCGTCGAACTGATATCCACGCGCCGTCAGCTCGATCGAGTCCGCGATCACCTCGCGGCTCACGAGCGAGGTCTTCATCCCGGCCGTGCCCATCGTGATCCCGTCCGAGATCGCGATCGTGTTGAACTCCATCGGCGTGCCCCCGGCCGCCCGCACTCCAGCCTTGATGTGCTCGGCGAGGCCGCGAAGGTGGAAGTTGCACGGCATCGCCTCGATCCAGGTGTTGGCGATGCCGATCGTCGGGCGCTTGAGCGCGTCGTCGTCATACCCGATGCCCTTCATGTAGGCACGGGCGGCAGCCCGATCGGGACCGTCGAAGACGGCTGCAGAGCGCGGGCGCGGGAGCGCGGTCGTGGTGTCGCCGTTTGCCTGGCTCATCGTGAGTCAGTCTATGAAGGACCGAAATCGCCGCTGAGCCACCCCCCGGACTCTCCGAGTGGTCGACGTTATGGGCGTAGAAGACGCTTAACGTCGACCACTTAGGTGGGGCCGTCGAGCCGTGGCGGCTCGATCTCGCGGCGGCGAACACGCAGGACGTCCACGGGCCCCGGGCCTTCGCCAATCTCGCGCAGGCCGTGCCCGACCGCCTCGGCCGCGATCTCGCGGGCCCAGCGCGCGGCCTCGTCCAGCTCCATTCCACGGGCTAACAGCGCCGCCACCGACGAGGAGTGCGTACAGCCCGATCCGTGCGCGGCGCCGTCCGCAAAGCGAGGACCTTCGATCTCCAGGTACCCGTTCGCGTCCACGAGGACATCCGCTCCCTTCTCGGTATGCCCGCCGGTGACGATCACCGCATCGGGGCCGAGGGCGAGGATCGCCTCACCGAGCTCGCGCTGGGTGCCTCCCTCCCGTCTTCCCGCCAGCTCGCGTGCCTCGGGCAGATTCGGCGTGACGACCGTGACGAGCGGCAGGACCCGCTCGATCAGCGCCACCTTCGCGTTCGCGTCGAGCAGGGACGCGCCGCTCTCGGCGACCATCACCGGATCGAGCACGATCGGAACGTCGCCGACAAGGCCCAGCGCCTCCACGACCGCCCCGACCGTCGCCTCGTCGCCGAGCATCCCGATCTTCACCGCGTCGATGCCGATGTCCGAGGCGACCGCGCGAACCTGGGCGACGATCATCTCGGGCGGGATCGCGTGGACTGCCTCGACGCCGACCGTGTTCTGAGCCGTGAGCGCGGTGATCGCGGTGGTGCCATGGACGCCACAGCGCGCGAACGCCTTGAGGTCGGCCTGAATGCCGGCGCCGCCTCCGGAGTCCGAGCCGGCGATCGAGATCACGGTCGGCACACGAGGCTCAGGCATCGGCGGTCAGGGTACCGGCGGGATGAGCTGGGTTCTCGAGTAGCGCCCGCTGGCGCTTCCGGCGACGTAGCCCATCAGCTCCAGGCGCGCGAGCGTGACCGCGGCGGCGTGGCCATCGAGTTCAAGCACCACCGCGATCGCGTCGCAGGTCCCCGCTCCTGACTCGACCGCCCTGAGCGCGTTGTGCAGCTCCGGCTCGAGCTCGGGACCGACGTTTCGGATCTGGGTCTGGCCTGGGCCGAGCACATGGTCGAGGAGATCCTGCGCGTCGCGGACGACGGGCGCACCTTCGGCGAGGAGCTGGTTCGGAAGCTCGGAGAGCGACGAGTTGACCGGTCCGGGCACGGCCAGGACCTCTCGCCCGAGCTTGACCGCCTGCTTGACCGTGTGCTGGGTGCCGGACCGGTGCGCGCCCTCGACGATCACGACCCAGCCTGCGAGAGCGGCCATGATCCGGTTGCGAGCCGGAAAGAAGCTTGGGTGGACCTCGGTGCCCGAGGGTTGCTCGGAAACGATCGCACCGCCAGCCGCGAGAATGCGGCGGTAGAGCGGCTCCTTGGATTTGGGATAGGGCTGATCCGCGGGACCGCCAAGGACCGCGATCGTCGCGCCGTTCGCGTCGAGCGCGCCCTCGTGTGCCGATGAGTCACATCCGAGCGCCATTCCGCTCACCACCAGGAGGCCCGCGGATGCAGCGCCGAACCCCAGGTCTCTCGCAACCTCTCGGCCGTACGTGCCCGAGCGACGGGATCCGACGATCGTGACCGTCCGATCGGGACCGAATTCGCTCACAAGAGCAGAGTTGCCTACGCCGTAGAGAACCTCGGGCTCGCTTTCGTCCACAGCGGGAAGCTCGGCGAGTGAGTCCGGCCAGCCCTCCTCCCCACGCTTGATTCGCCAGCCGCATGTCACAGTTGGCGCGCTCACACGGCACCTCTGCGGCGAAAGGCGAGCGCCCCATCGATGTCCTCGGCCGCCACCTCGTCACGGCCGGCGAGGTCGGCGAGCGTGCGCGCAACCCGGCGCACACGGTCGTGCCCGCGGCCGGAGAGGCCGAGCTTCGCATGGCCCGACATGAGCTCTTTGCGTGCTTCTTTCGAAAGCAGCACGTGCTCTCGAAGCGCCTTGGGGCCGAGCTCGGCATTGGCACATCCTTGCCTCGAGAGCGCCGCTTGCCTGGCTTGCGCGACGCGCTCGCGCACGAGCGCCGAGGGCTCACCCTCCTCGCCCGCCAATGCCTCAGGTGTGGGTTGCTCGATCGTGAGCGAGATGTCGATCCGGTCCGCCAGCGCGCCGGAGATGCGGTTGCGGTATCGCCGGGCGGCAAGCGGCGAGCAGGTGCACTTGCTCGAGTCCTCGCCATGGCCGCAGGGACACGGGTTCGAGGCAGCGATCAGCACGAAGCGGCTGGGCAGGCGGACCGAGTGGCGCACGCGCGCGATGGTCACCTCGCCGTCCTCGAGCGGTTGTCGGAGCGCCTCGAGCGAGTTGCGGGAGAACTCCCCAAGCTCGTCCAGAAAGAGCACGCCGCGGTGGGCGAGCGTCACCTCGCCTGGTCTCGGCGGCGTTCCTCCTCCGACCAGACCGGCCGGGGAGATCGTGTGGTGCGGCGCGCGAAAGGGACGGCGTGCGCGATGTGGCCCTCCTCCACTTGGGTGCCAGCCGTTCGGCCCGCAGGCGCTCGCGATGCGAAGTACCTCCATCGCCTCGGCGTCTGAGAGCGGCGGCATGATCGTGGGGAGTCGTCGCGCGGCGAGGCTCTTCCCGGCGCCCGGGGGTCCGAGAATCAGCATGCCGTGACCTCCCGCGGCAACGATCTCGAGTGCCCTGCGAAGGGCTGGCTGGCCACGAAGCTCCTCGAGGTCGACGCCGGCGTGGACGGCGGCCTCCGTCGCGACGAGATCCTGTGGCGAGTGTGACGGCTCGCCTGGAGTCCCCAGATAGGTCAAGTCATGCAGGCAGTCGATCGGAACGACGCGACAGGCCCGAGCGCCCAATGCGGCCGGCAGCGCCGCCTCGCTCGCGCTGGCGCGGGCGACCACGATCTTCTCAAGCCCGAGCTCGCTCGTTCGCTGAGCCATCGCGATCGCCCCGGGAACGGCTCGCACCGAGCCGTCGAGGGCCAGCTCAGCCGCCATCGCGCACCCGTTGAGCGCGTCCGCGGCGAGCTGCCCGTCCGAGACGAGCACACCCGCGGCGATGCCCAGATCGAACCCTGGGCCAGCTTTCCTCAGGTCCGCAGGCGCGAGGCTTGCGACGATTCGCTTCTCCGGAAAGTCGAAGTTCGAGTTCTTGACGGCAGAGCGAACGCGCTCCCTCGACTCGCGCACCGCAGTATCCGGCAAGCCGACGACGGAGAACGAGGGGAGGCCCTTTGAAACGTCGACTTCAACCGTCACCTCGAAGGCCTCGACGCCGAGCAGGGTGAATGTCTGAACGCGCGCAATCACCGGCGGCCACGCTAAGTGGGGCCGACGCGCGTGTGTTGCGCGAGATGTGGCGAATTCGCTCCAATCCGCGCACCACACGCGCGTCGAGGGCTCCTACGGTCCGCTCATGACCGAGTCGAGGCAAATCCTGGGCCGAGAGGGCGAGCGGATAGTCGCCCGCGAGCTCCAGCGCCGTGGGTGGCAAATCGTCGCCCGGAACGCCCGCGTCAAGGGCGTTCGCGGCGAGCTCGACGTAATCGCCCTCGATGGGCGCACGCTCGTCGTGGTCGAGGTAAAGACCGGCCGCGCGTGCGCTCGCTCCGGACCGGTCTCGATGCTCGAGATGGTCGGACCGAAGAAGCAGAGAAGGCTCAGAGCACTCGCGGCAGCGTGGCTTCGGGCGCACCGCGCGGAGTTGCCTCCGCTTGGGGGAATCCGGATCGACGTCGTCGGCCTGCGCATCGACCACGCGGGCCGCGTGGCCTCCTGGGACCACGTGAAGGCGGCCTGCTGAGGCCTATTGACGATCGGGTTCTCCAGCGTTGGCAAACTTTCGCCAGCGCGAACGTGGTGCGAGGCGCATCCTTGGCAATAAAGGGGAAGGATTCACCGCCCGAACGCGGCCTCGAAGCAGGCGTTACCCCGCCCTCGATGAGGTGTCACAGGATCGGGCGGGGTTCTACCGTCCCACGCGGCACAACTCCGCTCTCGACCACCGAGCCAGATCGCCCCTCCCCCTTCATTGCCCAAAACTGGCCCTCGGACCCCGCGGCAGCCCTGCCTAGCGTCGCTTCGTCCACGCATAACGCGATCGAGGCAGCACTGCCTAGCCGCGCATCGGTCGCGCGGGACGCGACCTAGCGCGCCAGCCCCTACAGCGCCAATTGCGTGTACGCGATCGACGCGAACGAGCGGCGGTGGAGCTCCGAGGGGCCGAGCGCGACGATCGCGTCGCGGTGCTCGGGGGTCGAGTAGCCCGCGTTGAGCGCGAAGCCAAAGCCTGGATAGCGCTCATCGCAGCACTCCATGTAGCGGTCCCGCGTCACCTTCGCGATCACCGACGCCGCCGCGATCGCGGCGCTTCGCGCATCGCCGTCAATCACCTGGCGGTGCTTGACGCGGCACTTCGGCAACCGAAAGCCGTCGACCAAGGACACCCCATCCGGATGGGCGACGCGCTCGAGGCTTTTGGCGAGCGCCTCGCAGTTGGTCACGTGGAGCCCGCGAGCGTCGATCCCCTTCACGCAGCGGATCGTCACCGAGACTCGCGCTGCGGCTCTGACCACGGCCGGATAAAGGACTTCGCGCTCCTCGGGAGAGCGCTTCTTCGAATCGTCGAGCTGCCCGAGCGCGCGACGGTCGCGCATCGAAAGTGACTCGTAATCGATCAGGACGGCGGCAGCGACCAGCGGTCCCGCGAGCGATCCTCGACCTGCCTCATCACACCCCGCGACATAGCGGACGCCCAGCTCCCGGTCGAACTTAAAGAGCTTGGCGGCCCGGCGCTGGCGGCGCTTGAGCGCCTTCGAGCCCTTGGCGGGCCCCGAGGCGCTAGAAGGGGCCGATCTCTGAGGGAGGCCAGTAGCTAAAGAAGGCTTTGCCGATGATCCAGTCCTCGGGGACTGGTCCCCAGAAGCGGCTGTCGAGGGAGTTGGCACGATTGTCCCCCATCATGAAGTACTGGTCGGGCGGGATGGTGATCGGGTCCGTCAGGTTGCAGTCGCTCGAGCCCTTCCCGCACGGCTTGATGAAGTCCTCTGAGGCCATCTCCCCGTTGACGACGGGATGGCCGTCCTCGATGTAGAGCTCGTCGCCGGGGCCGGCGACGATCCGCTTGATGAAGTTCTCCTCTGACTGCTCGTCAGTCCCCTCTGGGCAGGCCCGGTTTTCCTTCTCGGGGACCCCGCAATCCCGGCCGTTGTTCGTCGCGCCGTCGGGCGGATGAAAGACGACCACGTCCCCGATCGAGGGGTCGCCGCCGATCGTGTAAGCCAAGCGATTGACCAGGACCCGCTCGTTCACCGAGAGCAGCGGCACCATCGAAGCAGAGGGGATCTGAAACGGCTTGACGATGACGGCCTGGATCCCGAGCGCGAGCCCGATCGCCATTGCGACGATGACGACCAGCTCGAGGATGGCCCCAAGCGGAGTGTCCGGCTTCGGGATCAGCTCGAGCCTGAGTCCTTGGAGCCCTCAGCCTCACCGGCGTCGGCTTCCTCGGCAGACTCAACTCCGTCTACCTCGGCGTCTGTGGGGTCAGACCCCTCACCGCTGTCCGGCTGACTCTGCTGCTCTTGTGTAGAGGGGTCAGAGCCCGGCTCTGCTTCTGCGTCGGCGTCTGCTGCTGCCTCGCGCTCGGCCTCGGTCGCCTCCTGAGCGCCCTCAGAATCGGCGGGAACCACCGCTGACCCCTCGTCGATCTGCTCCTTCTCAGGCGCCTGGTACTCGACGGGCTCCGCCTCCTCAGGGGGCTCCTCGTACTGGATCTCATCGGGCGCGACGTCGGTCGCCTCGATTGCGTCCTCGGGGGCAAGGACGTCCTCGACCTCGCCCGACCAGGCGCGCTCGGTGACCCGTGCGCGCTTGCCGACCCGGCCGCGGAGGTAGTAGAGCTTCGCTCTGCGGACGTCACCGCGGGCGACCACCTCGAGCTGATCGATCTTCGGCGAATGCAGCGGAAACGTGCGCTCTACGCCGACACCAAAGGACTGCTTTCTGACGGTGAAGGTCTCGCGCGCGCCAGAGCCCTGGCGGCCGATCACGATGCCCTCGAAGACCTGGGTGCGGCGCCTAGTTCCCTCGATGACCTGAAAGTGGACCCGGACACGATCGCCTGGATCGAACCGGGGAACGCGGCGCAGCTGTCGCCGCTCGATGCTTTCGATGATCGTGCTCATGGCTAAGGAAGTTCAAGATGCGGTGATGTGGGAGGGCGTCAGGATTCGAGCCCGCGCGGGCGCGAATGGTAGCGATCGAGGCTGCGTGCCAAACGCCACTCGCGCACCCGGGCATGGTCGCCGGAGAGGAGAACTTCAGGCACTCCCCAGCCCCGGTGCTCTGCGGGGCGGGTGTAGTGCGGATACTCGGGCGCCCCTTCCAGCGCCGGGGAAAACGACTCCTCCACCACCGATTCGGAATGACCGAGCGCGCCCGGCAGCTTTCGCGTGACCGCGTCGGCGACCACCATCGCGGCCAGCTCACCGCCGGCGATCACGTACGGCCCGATCGAGACCACATCGGTCGCGAGGTGCTCATGCACTCGTTCGTCAAAACCCTCATAACGCCCGCAAAGAAGCGCGACGTGCTCCTCGGCGGCGAACTCCGCCGCCAGCGCATCGTCGAACTGCCGGCCGGCCGGCGCCAGCGCAATGACCCGGGTGGGGCCGGCCTCCGCGTAGGCAGCCTGAAGCGCGGCGTCGACAACGTCGACTCGGAGCACCATTCCCGCGCCGCCGCCATAGGGCGAATCGTCCACCTGGCCGCCCGTGAGCGGAGTCGTCTCCCGCCAGTGGAAGGTGCGAAGCTCGGTGCCCGTCCCAAGCACGTTCGCCATGTGCCGTTGGCCCCGGAACCACTCGAACCACTCGGGAAAGAGGGTGAAGACGTCTATGCGCAGGACGCTTCAGTCCTCGACGATGTCGACCGAGATGCGGCGCTCCTCGCGGGCACCCGCGGCCCGCGCGATCGTGCGAATCGACTTGGCGACTCGTCCCTCGCGGCCGATCACTCGCCCGAGGTCACCGTCGGCGACCTTGATCTCGAGAATGAGCTCATCGCCCTCGTCGAACTCCTCCACCTCGACCGCGTCCGGCTCCTCCACGATGGATCGGACCAAGTACGAGACGAGGTCGGTCGCGGGCGAGGCCATGAGGGTCGCGAGCTAGGACCCGGAGGCGCCGATGCCCTTGGTGCGAAGAAGCTGTGCGACCGTCGGGCTTGGCTGAGCGCCGTGGTCGAGCCAGTGCTGGGCACGTTCTTCGTCCAGGACGATGGTCGAAGGCTCGGTCTGCGGGTTGTAGTGGCCGATCGTTTCGATCGTCCGCCCGTCGCGCGGCGAGCGCTTGTCGGCGACGACGACGCGCCAGATCGGGTTCTTGCGTGAACCCACCCTTCTGAGTCTGATTCGAACGGCCATAGCCAGCGGTTGAGGTTAGCGCTACCGCATGCCCTTCATCAGCTGCTGCATATCCGGCATCTTGCCCTTCGAGAGCGCGGCCATCATCTTTCGCATCTGGCCGAACTGCTTGACGAGCTGGTTCACGGCCTGGACGGTCGTGCCCGAGCCTCGCGCAATCCGCTTGCGCCGCGAGCCGTTGATCACCTCTGGATTCGTGCGCTCGGCGGGAGTCATCGAGAGAATGATCGCCTCGACGCGGTCGAGCTCGCGCTCGTCCATGTCGGCCTGGCGCATCTGCTTCATCGCCTTGCCCATCCCGGGCATCATCCCCAGAACGTTCGTGAGCGGTCCCATCTTGCGGACCTGGCGCATCTGGACCAGGAAATCCTCGAGCGTGAACTCCTGCTTTCGGATTTTTCGCTCGAGCTCGGCGGCAGACTCGGCGTCGTGGACCTCCTCCGCCTTTTCGATCAGCGTCATCACGTCGCCCATGCCGAGGATGCGGGTCGCCATGCGCTCGGGGTGAAAGCGCTCGAGCTGCTCAATTCGCTCGCCGACAGACGCGTACATGATCGGCTTGCCGGTGACCGCCTTGACCGATAGGGCCGCGCCGCCCCGCGCGTCGCCGTCGAGCTTGGTCATGACGACCCCGTCGAAGTCCGTGCGCTCGCCGAACGCCTCGGCGACGTTCACCGCGTCCTGGCCGGTCATCGCGTCTACGACAAGGAGCACGTTGTGCGGCTTCACGCGCTTGCGGACGGCGACCAGCTCGTCCATCAGGCCCTCGTCTACGTGGAGGCGCCCCGCGGTGTCGACGATGAGGATGTCCCGGTTCTCGCGCTTAGCCTCGCCGAGCGCCCATCCCGCGATGTCAACCGGGCTTCGCTCGGTCCCCTGCTCATACACGTGCGCATTCGCCCGCTTTCCCATCGTCACGAGCTGCTCCACGGCGGCCGGGCGCTGGGTGTCGCAGGCCGCGAGCGCGACGCTCTTGCCCTGCTCGCCCAAAAGTCGTGCGAGCTTTGCGCACGCCGTCGTCTTGCCCGACCCTTGGAGTCCCGCCATCAGGATCACGGTCGGGCCCGAGGAAGCGAACGCGAGGTCGCGGCTCGCCCCGCCCATGAGCGACGCGAGCTCCTCGTTCACGACCTTGACGACCTGCTGGCCGGGATCGAGCGCCTCGAGCACGTCCGAGCCCAGGCAGCGCTCCTTCACGGTCGCCGTGAACTGCTTCACGACCTTGAAGTTCACGTCCGCCTCGAGCAGGGCGAGGCGGATCTCCCGCATCGCCTTGTCGACGTCGGCTTCGGTCAGCTTGCCGCGGCCGCGGACGTCTGAAAGGGTGGCCTGAAGGCGATCGCCCAGCGCGTCAAACACGCGCTGAGCTTACGCCCGCTTCGCTACTCACCGATCAACGCCTCGCAGAACTCGCGGGCGTCGAATGGGCGTAGGTCCTCGAGACCTTCTCCCACCCCGATCAGCTTGACGGGAATCCCGAGCTCGGAGGCGATCGCAAGCGCAATTCCGCCCTTGGCCGTGCCGTCGAGCTTCGTCAGGACGACGCCGGTGACTCCGGCCGAATCAGCGAACGAGCGGGCCTGGCGCAGTCCGTTCTGACCCGTCGTCGCGTCGATGACGATTAGCGTTTCATGTGGAGCACCCGCCAGCCTCTTCTGCGCGACCCGGTGGACCTTCACGAGCTCCTCCATCAGGTTTCCATGCGTGTGAAGGCGGCCCGCGGTGTCGATGATCACCACGTCGGCCCCGCGCGCCTCCGCAGCGGCGACGGAGTCGAAGACGACCGCCCCTGGATCGCCGCCGGGCTGTCCCTTAACGATCTCAACCCCCGAGCGCTCGGCCCACGCCTCGAGCTGCTCGATCGCTGCGGCACGGTATGTGTCGCCTGCGGCAACGATCGTCCTGAGGCCGAGCTTTCTGGACATGAGGTGGGCGAGCTTTCCGATCGTCGTCGTCTTGCCCGTCCCGTTAACCCCGACGACCATGATCACCGTCGGCCGGTGTGTGAGATCGACGCGAGCAATGCCGTCCGGCGCAGCGACCTCGGCTAGGAGCTCCACCAGGCGAGCCCGTGCCGCATCGCCCTGACCGACGGCTCCCGAGGTCACCTCCGCCTCGAGCCTGCCGACCACGTCGGCGGTCACCGGCGCTCCCACGTCCGCCAGGATCAGGGCCTCCTCGAGCCGCTCGAACGCCTCTGCATCAAGGCGATCGAAGAAGCTCGCCGATACCTCGGCGGTCAGGGCCTGCCGACTCCGTGAGAGGTTGTCGCGAAGGCGCGAGAAGAACCGGCCGCGGGCTGGCTCTTCCTCCCCAGCCTCGTCGCTCGTCGCGGGCTGGCCCCCGTCGGGCAGGACGAAGACATCGCTCCAGCCGGTGGCCATGCGCTCAGCGTATTGCGAGGCTAGGCAGCGTCCTCGACGCTCGCCTCGCCCTGCATCCGCCGCGAGACGACCTTCGTGATCCCTCCGCGCGCCATCGAAACGCCGTAGAGGACGTCGGCCGCGTCCATCGTGCGCTTCTGATGCGTCACGACGATGAACTGCGCGCGGCCGGAGAAGCGGCGCACGAGCTGGAGGAAGCGGTCGATGTTCGCGTCGTCGAGCGCGGCTTCGACCTCGTCGAGGATGTAAAAGGGCGACGGGCGAGCCATGAAGACCGAGAAGACGAAGGCGAGCGCGACGAGCGACTTCTCGCCGCCGGAAAGGAGCTGAAGCTTTCTCATCGCCTTGCCGGCTGGCGTGACCTCAATCTCTACGCCATGCCCTTCGAATTCCGACCGCGCCGCCTCGTCCGGGTCATCGTCCTCGGCTTCTCCTTCGGCCGGCGGCGTTTCCGCACCGCCGATCACGGCCCGGGGCGTCCGCTCGGTGACCAGCCTGAGGCGGCCGCGCCCGCCCGGGAAGAGATGTTCGATCAGCTCTTCGAAGTTCTGCTTCGCCGCCTCGAAGGTCTCTTCGAAATCCGCGGTGATCTTGCGGTCGGTCTCGGCGATCAGGCCTTCGAGCTCCTTCATCGCGGCTTCGAGATCCGAGCGCTGCTCTTCGAGCTCGGCAACGTACTTCGTCGCTTCTGAGTACTCGCGCTCGGCGAGCGGATTGACCGGGCCTAGTCCCTCGCGGCGGCGGGCGAGCCGCTCGAGCTTCGCCTCGATTTCCGCGCGTTCCGAGTCGGTGAGGGCTTTCCGGGCTGGCGCGATCTCACGGCCAAGGGCCTCCGAGATGCGCCGCAGCTCGGATGCGGACTCATCCGAGCGATCGCGAAGGTGGGCGGCGCGGACCTCGGCCTGTGTCACCTCGTCGGCGACGCCCCGCAACCGCGCCTGGATCTCGGCGTCCTGACGCGAGCACTCGCGAAGCGCCTCGGTTGTGGCATCTGCCTGTGACCGCTCCAGAGTGCGCGCCTCGAGCGCGTCGGCGCGTCGGCTGGTTGCATCGCGCGCCCCGGCGGCGGCTTCGCAAAGCGCCTCGACGTCGCGCAAGAGGTCCCCCTCGACCGTGATCCTTCGCTCGATCGAGTCTTGACGGCGGCGGCCGAGGAGATCCTCGACCCGCCGCGCCGTCCGGGCGGCCGTCTCGAGCGAGTCGCGGGCACGCCCAACCTCCGTCGCTCGCTTGCCTTCGGCGCTCGCGGCCTGCGCGCGGCCGAGGGCCTCGGCGGCTGCGCCAGTGGCGGCGGCGGCCCGCTGGAGGCCCACGTCGACCGGGTCGCCCCCCGCGCGCTCAGCCTCAGCGGTGAGCTCGGCCGCAAGGTCGCCCAGCGCCGAGCGCCGGCGCTCGATGTCGTGGCGCAGATGATCTCGGCGCCCCGCCAGCGCATCCGCTCGGGCCGAGAGGCGCTCGCCTGCCGAGCGCAGATTCGTGAGCCTCCCCCACGCCTCGGTTCGCTCGCGGTCGCGCTCGGCCAGCTGCGTCTCGATCTCGGCGCGCTTCGCGGTAACGATCGCCAGATCGGCCTCGACGGCCTCGCGCTTCTTCCGAGCCTCGGCCGCCCGCCGCTCAGCGGCCTGGAGCTCCTCGGCCCCCGCACCGGCTTCCGCGGCCAAAAGAAGGGCTCGGTTCTCGTTCGACTCACGCTCGAGGCGGGAGTGGATGTCTGCCGCTTGCGCCTGTTGCTTTAAGGGCCGGAGGCGACGGCGGGCTTCGCGCTCGACATCGAGCGCACGGTCGAGGTTGTCCTGCGTGCGCTCGAGGCGAAGCTGCGCGCGGCGGCGGCGCTTGCGGTGCTTCGAGAGGCCGGCCGCCTCCTCGACGAGGATGCGGCGGTGGCGGGGCTTCGAGTTGACGATCTCCTCCACGCGCCCTTGGCTGATGACCGAGTGCATCTCGCCGCCGAGGTTCATGTCCGAAAGGACGTCGATCACGTCCGCGAGGCGGCAGCGAGCGCCGTTGAGGCGGTACTCGCCCTCGCCCGAGCGATCGAGGCGCCGGCGAATCGAGATCTCGGAGAAGCCGAGCGGCTCATCATCGCCGTCGTCGGTCTCGAGGACGACCTCGACCTCCGCGTAGCGGCTCGGGCCGACGCCTTCGCCGCCCGTGTAGACCATGTCCTGCATGGACTGGCCGCGCACGGAAAGCGGGCTTTGCTCGCCCAGCGCCCAGAGGACCGCGTCCGTAACGTTCGACTTCCCACAGCCGTTCGGGCCGACGATCACGCTTACGCCTGGAGCGAACTCCAGATGCGTGCGATCGGGGAACGACTTGAACCCCTTGATTGAAATCGAACTCAGATGCATGCGTGCGTGCTTAAGCCTGACAAGGCTCCCGTGAACACCGGACGGAACCCGGGTGACGACCCGCGCGGCGGCGGCGGTTCCTTCGCGGGACATGCCGCTAGGACATGGATGTCCGGCGAGCGCGCGGACATGGATGTCCGCGTCCCGCCGAAGGGATCCCCGCCGACGCGCGGGCTTGCGGCTCTAGTCCAGGCGGTCGAGCGCTTCGGCAGCCGCCGCCTGCTCGGCCACCTTCTTCGAGCGCCCCTCCCCCTTGCCGACGACTTCACCTTCGATGGTCGCCGTCACCTCGAAGTTGCGCTGGTGATCAGGACCCTCCTCGCCGATGACCTCGTAGCGCACCCTGCTGCCGATCTGAGCCGCCCGCTCCTGCAGCGCCGACTTGAAGTCGAGGACGGTCTCAGACGCCAGGCCGACCTGCTCGGAGAACGCAGCGACCACGGCCGGCGCGGTCTCCTCGAACCCGTAGTGGAGGTAACACGCCCCGATCACCGACTCGCACACCGATGCCATCGCCCGCTCGGAGGCAAGTAGAGAAGGGATGTCGATACCGCCGTCCAGCATTTCCGGTTGCAGTTCCGCCATGAGCTCGGGCAGACCGAGATCGTCTGCGACCGTGGCGCAAGCGCGACCTGACACGGCCTGGCCGTGAACTTTCGTGAGATGCCCGATATCGGAGCGCGGGTGGCGGACAAAAAGGTGCTCGCCGATCGCAAGGCCCAGAACGCTGTCGCCGAGGAACGCGAGCCGGCCGTAGGAATCGGCGCGATGATCGACCCATGAGGAATGCGTGAGCGCGGGGGTGCGCGCCTCGGCGGGAAGCTCGTCGATCAGCGCTCTCAGCGCAGCCGGGCCCGGGGGCTGCATGGTGCGCCCCTCGATCCCCCCGCGTCCTTCGGCGCGGATTCGCTGAGCCATCAGCCGGGTTCTTCGGCCCTCGCCGCCACGAAGTCGACAGCTTGGCCGACCGTGACGATGTCTTCCGCCTCCTGCTCCGACATCTTCACCCCGTAGGTGTCCTCGAGCTCCATGACGAGCTCATAGAGGTCGAGCGAGTCCGCTTCGAGGTCGTCGCGGAAATGCGTCTCATCGGTGATCTTCCCGGCGTCGACGCCGAGCTCCTCCGCCAGATGCGAGCGGATCTTCTCCAGGACGATGTCGCGGTCAACGGGCACGGTGGGGTTCCTATCAGGTCATCCCGGCGCGAGTTGCACCGGCTTGCGTCAAGAGCTCGCCCGTCCGTTCGGTGGCGCGCTCGGAGACTGCGCGAGCAGCGAGGCGCACGGCGTTAGCAATTCCCTCGGGGCCTGAGCTGCCGTGGGCAACGACAGCGACCCCGCGGACTCCCAGGAGAATCGCGCCGCCGGTCATGTCCGGATTCATCTTGTTGCGCAACCCGCCGAGAGCCGGGCGAAGAAGCAGGCCGCCGGTAGCCGCGAGGGGATTGGAGCGAGCCGCGGCGCCGATCGCGGACCCGACGGTCTTCGCGGTCCCCTCGAGCGTCTTCAGCGCGACGTTCCCGGTGAAGCCGTCCGTCGCGATCACGTCGGCGATGCCTGCGAGCAGATCGCGGCCCTCGACGTTGCCGGTGAAGTTGATGCCTTCCATCCCGCGCAGAACGGCGTGAGCCTCGACCACGATCTGTGTGCCCTTCTTCTCTTCCTCGCCGACCGAGAGCAGCGCCACCCTGGGCTCGGCGACGCCAAGCACCGCACGCGAGAACGCGGCGCCCATGACCGCCGACTGGACGAGGTCCTGCGCGCGCGCCTCCGAATTCGCACCGACGTCGAGAAGGAGGGTCGGCGGGCCCTCGTACCCGACCGTCGGAAGCTGGACGGCGAGCGAGGGCCGGCGAACACCGCTGAGGCGCCTGAGCGCGAAGAGCGCCGCGGCCATGGTGGCACCGGTCGGGCCCGCGCTTACAAGCGCCTGCGAGACCCCATCGGCTACGTCGGCGGCCGCCATGACGATCGAGGCGTCTTCGCGAGAGCGAACCGCCCCAACTGGGTCCTCCTCGTTCGAGATCTCGCCGGGCGCCTCCACCACCTCGACGCCAGCTTTGGCGACCGGCGCGAGCGCCGCGGGGTCTCCGAAGACCCGCAGGCCGATGCCGTCGCTGAGCGCAAGCTTGACTCCCTCGGCGAGGGCTTTGATGCCTTGTTCGACACCTCGACCGTCGAGCGCAACGGTGATCTGCGAAGCGGCGGGCTCATCCGCGGCTGCGGGCAAGTCGGAGTTAAGGCTGGTCGGGCGTGCCGAGCTCGTCGGCGACGTCCGGCCGGATGACCTCGCGGCCAGCGTACGTGCCGCAGGCCGGGCAGACGCGATGCGGGAGGCGCGGGCTGTGGCACCGCGGGCAGCGGTTTGTGCGCGGCATGTCCGCGGTGTGCTGAGCGCGGCGCTTGTCGCGACGGGCGCTGGAAGTTCGTTTCTTGGGGACGGCCATGAGGCCGAAAAGCGTAGCTGGGCTCAGTCCATGAGCTCGCGGAGCTTCGCCCACCGTGGGTCTGGCTCGCGCTCATGGACGTGCTCCTCCGAGAGGTCGTCGAGGGCGACCCCGCATTCCGGGCAGAGGCCCGCGCAATCCTCGCGGCACAAGAGCGACTGCGGCAGCGCCAGTGCGATCGCGTCGTGCGCCCAGGCGGCGATGTCTAGTTCGTCGCCCTCGACGTACGGGCTCGAGAGCTCCTCGTCGTCAGTGCCCGGCTGGTCGACCTCGCGCGCCTCGACCTTCACCTCGAACTCGGCCGGGGTGAGGCAGCGCATGCAGCGGCCGTGGAGCTTGGCGCGAAGCTCGATGCGCATGGCGTGCCCCGATGAGGTCCTCGAGACATCGAGCCGCGTCGGCGCCGGCTCCGAGCCGAAGTCGTACGTCTCGCCGCCGAGCTCGAGCGCCTCGGGAAGCAGCTCGAGATCGAGGCGCCTTCCCTCCCCCGCCCTGAGCGCCAAGGTGCTGAGGTCGATCGTGTTGAATGGCGCGGCCAAGGTAGTCACTGAATCTAGAGACGTCATGAGCCCCTTACCCAACCGCGATCCCGATACCTACCTCGAGGAGATCCTCGCCGAGGTCCCGCGCTACGAGGACCTGCAGGTTGCCGCGCTCGACGCGGTCCCATTCGAGCCTTCGAAGGTGCTCGAGCTGGGCTTCGGGACCGCCGAGACCACCCAGCGGCTCCTCGACCGCTTCCCGGGGGTTCGCATCACGGGCCTTGACTCGAGCTCCGAGATGGTCTTCAGGGCGCGGGAGCTCGGCTGGGAGGACCTTCGCCTCGGTCGCATCGAGGACCCGCTCCCGGACGGGCCATGGGATCTGGTGATCGCGGTGCTCACGATCGCCGAGCTCGACCCCGTAGGGGTCCAAGACCTCTTTCGGCGGGTGCGCGAGCACTCACGCGCACTCGTGGCCGGCGACGTCCTCGCACCAGAGCAGGCAGCAGCGTGGGCGGAGTGGTCAGACGGCGAGGTCGCCTGGGAAGAAGACGGCCTTGCGGTAGTCCGCGCCGTCTACGACTGACGTCTAATCCAATGGCTCGTCGTCGCGGCCGGCGAGCCGGTCGCGGCCGCGCTGGACGGCGGCGAGGAACTTCTGGAGGTTGACCTCGAGGGTCGAGAGGATCTCGTCCGCGTAGTCCTCGGCGCCGAGGCGGATCTGGCGCTCGGTCTCGCGCGCGTCCTCGATGATCTCCTCGGCGGCACGCTCGGCCTGCTTGTAGACCTCTTCGTCGGAGATCAAGCGCGACTGCTGGTCGCGCGCCTCCTTGACTACGCGCTCCGCTTCGCGCTTGGCCTCGGCCAGCATCTCCTGGCGCTCCTTGACGATCCAGCGCGCCTGCTTGATCTCCTCGGGGATCGTGGCACGCATCTGGTCGAGGAGGTCGTAGATCTCCTCGCGGTCGACCCTGACCTGATCCGTAAGCGGCACCGGGCGCGCGTTGTGGATCAGATCGTCGAGCTTGTCGATTAGTACAAGGACGTCCATTTGCAGCGGGAAGCTTACGTGGGATCGCTAGTCACGGGAGTGACGAGGGCCTTTTCGTCGTTTGCCTGCAAGCTCCTGCCCACGGTCAAGAACGCTGAACTCGTTCGGTGAGAGCGGTGGCGACCTCGTTAGGAACCAACCCAGTGATGTCGCCACCGAACGTCGCAAGCTCTCTCACACCGGTCGAGCGGATGAAGCTGTACTCGGCCGAGGCGAAGATATAGACGGATTCGATGTCGGGCGCGGCCTTGCGGTTGAGCTGGTTCATCTCGAACTCGTACTCGAAATCGGAGATCGCTCGCAGCCCCTTGACGATCGCTGTTCCGCCGCATTCGCGGACGAACTCGACGAGCAAGTTGGTGAAAATCTGAACCTCGACGTTCTCTAGCCCTGCGTCGGCGATCGCGCGCTCGAGGAAGCCTTTCCGCTCTTCGGGCGTGAACAAGCTCTCTGATTTTCGGATCGACTGGCCCACTACGCCCACGACCACTCGGTCGAAAACACGAGAGGCACGGCCGATGATGTCCAGGTGGCCGTTCGTTACGGGGTCGTAGCTGCCTGGGCAGACCGCGACTCTCTCGGTGCCATCGGAGTTCACCTTCCGCTCCAGACGCGAAGCGAAGCTTCGCCGTAGGTGCGGTCAGCATCGAGCTCCATGTTGAGCTGCATCGGCGCTCGGGAAGGGCTCTCCGTAACCAGCCGGCCGCCGTCGCGCATGCGGTCTCGGACGAGCTCTTGCAGGTCTCGGGCCACGCGCGCGGCGAGTGTATATGGCGGGTCGCAGAGGATGAGGTCGAATGTGTCCGTCGTTGATTTCAGGTAGGCAAGGGCGTCTCGGCGCACAAGGTCCACACGCTCGGAGATGCCCAGCCCCTCGACGTTTACGCGCGCCGGGCCGGTTTCGATGTCCACGAGGACCGCGCGGCGGGCGCCGCGCGAGATCGCCTCGATGCCGAGAGCGCCGGTGCCGCAAAAGAGGTCGCAAACCTCGAGGCCCGTGACTTCGCCCAGGATCGAGAACAAGGCTTCCCGCGCGCGGTCGGACGTGGGCCGGACGTCCCGCCCTTTCGGCGCAGTGAGGCGCCGGCCGCGAAGTTCGCCCGCGACGACCCTCACGCTGAAATGCCAACCCGCTCGTCGCCGAAGCGAAGCCTCGCGGCGTCGAGGAGCGGGCCGAGTGCCGGGTCGTCGAGCGAGTCGTAGCGCTTGCCGAGCGCGATGGCCTCGCGGCGAGCCTCGACCAGAACGGGTGCGTCCTCGGGAAGCTCAGCAGCCCGGAAGCGCGGCAGCCCACTTTGGAGCGTGCCGAGGATTTCCCCCTCGCCGCGAAGCGACAAGTCGACCTCGGCCAGCTTGAAGCCGTCGCGCTCGTTCGCGATCGCATCCAGGCGGCGCCGGGCCGCATCAGAAGCCGGGTCGCCGAAGAGGATGCAGTAGGACTCATGCGAGCCACGCCCCACGCGCCCGCGCAGCTGGTGGAGCTGGGAAAGGCCGTAGCGCTCCGCGCCCTCGACGACCATGACGGTCGCGTTCGGCACGTCGATCCCGACCTCGATCACGCTGGTCGCGACCAGGACGTCGGCCTCCCCGGCGGCGAAGCTCTCCATCGCGGCCGCCTTGTCGCGCGAGTGCATCTGCCCGTGGAGGAGCGCCACGCGAAAGTCGCGCATCTCCCCCTTTGCCAGCCGCTCGGCCTCCTCGGACGCCGCCTTTGCCTCGAGCTTCTCCGAGCCCTCGACCAGCGGGCAGACGAAGAACGCCTGCCGTCCCTCACGCAGCCGCTCGCGCACGAACTCGTACGCGCCTTCGCGCTTTTCTTCCCCCACCGCCCAGGTCTTGACCGGCCGGCGCCCGGCCGGCAGCTCACGGAGCGTGGTGGCGTCGAGGTCGCCGTACGCGGTCAGCGAGAGAGTGCGCGGAATCGGCGTCGCCGTCATGTGGAGTACGTGCGGCGCAGCCCGGGTCCCGTCGCCGAGCTCGGGGCCCTTGGCGTCAAGCGCGGCGCGCTGGCGGACGCCGAAGCGGTGCTGCTCGTCCACTACGCAAACGGCCAGCCGCGCAAATCGCACGTCCGGCTCGATCAGCGCATGGGTGCCGACGATGAGGGCGAGCTCGCCCATCTCGAGCCTGGCGAGAGCATCGCGGCGCGCTGCGGCCTTGGTGGCGCCGGTGAGGAGCGTGAACGGAATCGTCGTCGCCTCAAGAAGCCGGTTGAGCGTGTGAGCGTGTTGCTCGGCCAGGGTTTCGGTCGGCGCCATTAGCGCGGCCTGGTGGCCGGACTCGATGGCGCGGAGCATCGCGTAGAGCGAGACGAGCGTCTTCCCCGAACCCACTTCGCCCATGAGGAGCCGCTGCATCGGCCGGCCGGATCTCAGGTCGTCGTCGATCTCGGCGAACGCCTGGCGCTGGCCCTCGGTCGGCTCGAACGGAAGCGAGGCGAGCCAGGCGCTTGTGAGCTCGCCCGGTGGATCGAGCGGCACGCCGGGCCGCGTGTCCTCGCGGCCCTTGCGTCGCGCTGCCAGCGCAACCTGGTGCAGGAAGAGCTCCTCGAAGGCCAACCGGCGCCGTGATTGCGCGGCAGCTTTGGCCGAGTCGGGGAAATGCGCCGCGGCGAGCGCATCAGCGATGGCCGCGAGGCCGTGCCTCGTTCGAAGGTCGCCTGGAAGCGGCTCGATCGCGTCGCGCGCCAGTCCCGCGGAGCTCCAGACCCATTCGCGCACCCGATCGGCACTCAGGCCGTCGGTCACCGAATGCACGGGGACGAGGCCGACGGTATGGACGCCGTGCTCCGTGACGTCGTCCGAACCGATGATCTCGTGAGCGGAGACCTTGAACGCCGAGCGATCGAGCTTGCCGGAAAGCAGGAGGCGTGTCCCCGGCCTGAGGCGCTCGAGGAGCCATGCTTGGTTGAACCAGATCGCCTTGGTGGCGCCAGAGGCGTCGGCGACCTCGGCCTCGACGATTCGAAGGCGCCGGTTCCGGGTCGGCCGCACCCGCGCCTTTCTGACTTCGACCAGGATCGTGGCCTCTTCGCCGATGCGAAGCTCGCCGATGCGAAGCACGTTCGAGCGATCGCGGTATCCGTGCGGAAGGTGCCACAGGAGGTCGCCGAGGGTCTCGAGCCCGACCCGCTCTGCCAGCGCGGAGAGCTTCGGACCGGCGCCCTTCAGGCTCCGGATGGGCGCCTCGAGGCGCGACGGCTGTGGGCGGAAGCGAAGCGGCGCGGCGCGCAGGGCATCGCGGTCTTGCTGCTCTCCGGTGCCGATCGCACGAGGTGGCTCGGCTGTTGCTTGGGGCGGAGCGGCAGCCTGGGTGGGCATCGCTTCAGGCTACGGGTGAGATCCGATGGCATCGGCACATCGAAAGGCTCGAACGGCGGCGATAAAGGGGGGATGGGGCGCCCCTTTGCCTCGCTGCGCGAGCAAATCCTGTTGGGTGGAGGTGCTGCCCGAGGTTGACGGTGGGGTTAAACCGATTTAAGCGGCTCAACCCTTCCGTCAATCCGAAAAGCCGCAGAAACGCCCCCGCGGGCGGTTTTGCCCCTTTCGTGCCGCCGTTTCGCAATCCCCGGGGCGCTCAGACCGCGGCCGACTCGCGCACAGGCTTCCGGTACTTCGCGAACGTCCGCTCGACCCACCCGAAGACAGGGCGCTCGCGGATCTCATTGGCGAATGCCTGTGCTGTTGCGGGGACTCCCTCGATGGCGTTCGGGCCCTCCGGCGGCAGAACGAGCGGGTAGAGAAGCGCGCTCGCCGTGAGGTCTGCGACCGAGAACGAGTCGCCGACGAGGTGGTCTCCGCCGTCGAGCTCGCGCTCGATCCGATCGGTGCCTTCGAGGATCACGCGGCGTGCCTCCGCCTCCGCGGCCGGGTCGGCGACCTTGAACCGTAGGTTCGCAAACGTCGAGGCGAAGGCGTTGACCCCGGCTCGGGCGGGGCCGAGGTTCCGCACCGGACCCGGCAGGTTCTTCTCGGTCACCTTGCCGAGCAGCTCGGGATCGCGGCGCAGGTGATGCCAGCCGAAGAGCCGAACGGCGGGGCCCAGATTCTCGTCGAAGAAGTCCTCGAGGTCGAGAGCTCGGCGTCTGTCGGTCGGCTCTGAGGGATAGAGCGGCGGGTCGGGCCAGCGGGCTTCGAGCGCACCGATGATCGCCGTCGAGTCAAGGATGCGCTCGCCGTCAAGCTCGAGCACCGGGAAGGTGATCGTCTCGCCGCGGCTCCACCAGAGCGCGAGGCCCATGTGGACGGGCGGCGGCGGCTCGCGCCGCTCGTGCTCGATTCCCTTCCACGCGAGCGCCCAGCGCACCTTCTCCGAGAAGTGCGAAACGCCGATATGCCAGAGGACGGGCTTCGTGTCGCGCATCTCGGTCACTCGGCCGCGATTAGCCAGTACCAGCCCGGCTGATCGCCTCTGTGGCGTTGGAGCTCGACCCCATCCGGAATGTAACCCGAGAGATCTTCAAAGCCCTGAGGCGGTCGGTCGCCATCGATGACCATGATGATCTCCGCATTCGGCGCGAGCCGCTCGATCATCGTGGCGAGCGTCGAGCCTGTGCCACCCCACGCGACGACCTCGTCGTTCTCAATTCCGACCGTATCGCCAATTCGGTAGCGCCCATCTGCGTCGTCCTTCGCCGCCGGAGCCACGCCGCCGGTTCGAATCCGGCTAAGCGCCTCGCGCAAACGAGAGGCGTTGTCGGCTGCGCTCGCGGACGGGTCGCGCTCGACCATGGCTGCCAGCGCACCTTGCTGGTCCGTTGAGCGAACGACCTCGACCTCGCGGCCGGAGAGCCTCGCCGCTTCCTCTGCGGCCATGACGACGTTCTTGGAGTTGGCAAGGACGACGACCTCGTCGGAGCCGACGTCCTCGATGGCTTTAGCGATGTCATTGGTCGACGGGTTCATCGTGGGCCCGCCGTCCACGACGTGGGCGCCTTCGGCCTCAAAGAGACGCAGCATCCCGATTCCCGAGACCACCGCTACAACACCTGTCGTCATCTCGCCGAGGCGAGCCTCACGCTCAGCGATCTGCTCGTGCATGTCGGCGATGTCCTCGCGCTCGATCGAGCCCACCCCGTCGAAGATGGCCCGAATCTGGTCGCGGTCGTCGGCGTGAACGTGCACCTTGAGGGTTGCCTCGTCGCCGACGACCAAGACTGAGTCGCCGATCTCCTCCAGGCGAGGGACCTGGGCCGTAGTCGAGAGGCCCTCGCCCATCACGATGAAGTTGATGCAGTAGCGGTACTGGGACTCGGCGTGATGGACATCGGAGAGGCGCGCCGGTGCGAAGTGCTCGATCTCGGGCAACTTCACCGACTCACCCGCGAGCGCCGCGAGCGCCCCGCGAACAATCACGACGAGGCCCAGCGCCCCGGCGTCGACGACCCCGGCGTCTGCCAAGACCTGGAGCTGCTCGGGGGTGTGCCGAACTGCCTCCTCGCCCGCGAAGAGAGCCGCAGCGAGCATCTCGGCCAGCAGAGCGTTCTGCTCGTCGGTGGTCGCATCCGCATCGAGGTGGTGGGTGTTCCAGTTGGCGCGGCGCTCGCGGACGGCGTCGGCCATCGCACGAGCAACCGTCAACATCGTGCCCTCCGCTGGGTCGCGCACAGACGCCCAGGCGGCGTCCGACGCATTGGCGAGCGCCGCTTCGATCAGTTCAGGGTCGATCAGCCGGCCGGGCGGCGTCGCGAGCTTCTCGGCTGCGCCGCGAACGATCTGGCTCAGTATCACGCCCGAGTTTCCGCGCGCGCCCATCAGCGCGGCGCGCGCGACGGCGCGGACGATTTCCGGACGCGTTGGATCCCCGTCCACCGACGCCTGTTCGAGGCGGTCGAGCTCCTCGATCACGTGGCGAAGCGTGAGCGCCATGTTGTCGCCCGTGTCCCCGTCGGCGACCGGAAAGACGTTCAGGTCGTTGATCTCCTGACGCCGTTCTTGAAGGTGCGAATAGGCGACGGAGACGACGGTGCGAAAGCGCTCAATGGAGGGATCGGCCATCGACGCCCGGAGGATATTCCGCCCCTGTGGATTGTGAGCAACACGTTAGGTGCCTGACACCGGGGGGCGGTGTCAGGCGAGCCAGACGTGGCGCATCCGAAGGCCGCGGCAGGTGGCATCGGCAAGGCCGAACGAGCGCCTCGGCGCGCGGCGCCGCTCCGTTGGACTGCCCGGGTTGAAGATCTGGAAGCCATCGTCTTCTTCGTGCAGGGGCAGGTGCGAGTGCCCGAAGATCACTGCGTCCGCTGCTGGGAAGCGACCGCGCATGCGGGCGACCCTCCCCTTCGCGGGTCCGGCGTCGTGGATGACCGCGATTCGCTGACCGGCAGCGTCGAACTCGGCCGTCTCGGGCAGGCGCCCGCGCAGCTCGGTCGTATCCACGTTTCCGTAGACGGCTTTGACCGGGGGGCCGAGCGACTCCAGCCAATCGAGCACCTCGAGCGAGCTGAAATCGCCGGCGTGCACGATCAGATCCGCTGAGCACATCGCCTCGACGCAGCGCTCCGGCACGACCCGCGCGCCGCGAGGCATGTGAGTGTCGGAGACGATCGCGATGCGCACGGCTCGCCGAGAGTAGGCAAAACCGCGATATGTGCGGGAATTCCTACTGTCGGCGCCGAAGTGCCGGAGCTACGCGTGCTTCGTGACCTGGCCGGACTTGAGGCAGCGCGTGCAGACGTAGACGCGGCGCGGGCGGCCGTCCTCGTCGATCCGGACCTTCTGGAGGTTCGGGTTGAAGCGCCGGCGGGTCGCGACCATCGAGTGGCTCCGCGAGTTGCCGAAAGAGGGGCCCTTCCCGCACGTGTGACAGACCTTGGCCATGGGCGCGAAAGGGTAGCGGCACCTTAAATCGGGCAAACGTCCAGCGTTGCACCCCATCGGGCACCAATTGGGACGTTTCACGCGGCAAGGCAGGAGTGACCTGCGCGTAGCGCGCGCAGGATTGCGAAAATGCGTTTCGTGACTCGACCTGATGCGAAGGCACTGGGACGCTCGGCGGCCGCTGTGCTCGTGGCGTTTGCGTGCGCGGTCCCCTTTATTGCCCTTGCTGGTGGCGCTGGGGCCGCGGACGGCGACGAGAGCGCAGCCCGAGGCGCCGTCTCCAACCCCCCAGCCACCTGCTTCTGGGAGGGGCCGATCTCCACCAAGCGCGAGACGACCCGCGGCTTCGACGGGCGCTATTTCAACTTCCCCGAGGAGTCGGCCACCTACTGGCTCGCCCGCCTGAACCTTCCGGCCGATTCCAGGCTGACCCTTCGCGGCCGCTACCCGCACGGCCGCTATATGTCGCTCAACTCCTACTCGGACGGCGCTCCAACCGATGCGCTCTCAGACATCGGGATCGAGCCGCGCCCCGGGTCGACAAACCCGTTCGTGGAAGGCGCAAGGCGCGACCGCACAAAACGGACCTGGCGAGTCCGCGTGCTGAACGAGGCGCCGCCCGCAAACGCCGAGGACCGCGAGCCGAACACCCTCTACGCCGAGCCGGCCCTGGGCGCAGCGATCGAGCTCGCTTACCGCGTGTACGAACCCGATCGCGGATATGACCTGACGGGCGGCACCGGGCTGCCGCGCCCCAAGCTCATAACGAGCGACGGCCAGAAGCTGCGCGGCCAGGCGGCCTGTGACGCCGTGAACGACCCGAATCGGGAAATCACGGTGCAGACGATTCCCGAGGCGGTGTGGGAGACGGCAAGGGCGACCCCGGGCTGCGACGCCGAGACCAACCCCGCTTACGACCCCGTGCGGTGGGAGCGTTTCTTCAACGTGAACTACGCCTCCCTCGCGGTAATCAGCGACTGCACGCCGGCCGGGCGCGAGGCGCGTCTGGCGATGGAAGCCGATTCCCAAGGAGGCTTCTACTCGAACCGGGACAGCGCCTACATCTTCGCGCACCTGAGCCGCGACTTCGGGCCGGTCATGGTTATCGAGGGCACGCTGCCGAAGTTTCCGCAGACCCTCCACGGCCCGGTACGGATGCCGGCCGGAGAACTCCGCTTCTGGTCGCTTTGCTCGGGCGAGTCGCGCGTCACCACCCGCACGCCCGACTGCCTCGCCGACCGGCAGGTGCTCGAGCAGTCCGGCCGCAGATACACGATCGTCGTTTCGCAACGCAAGGACCGGCCACAAAACGCGCGCGAAGGCTGCGGCGTCGCCTGGCTCAACTGGGGAAACCGCGGAGACGGCGCGGGCGACCGCGACTACGCGCTTCTCATCATGCGCAACATGCTCGTCTCAGCGGACTTCGACGAGGCGATTCAGAACGTGCCCCAGCCAGGTCACGAGGCGGAAGTCATGAAGGAGCATTTCCCCGACTCCGCGTACTCGACCACCGAGGGATTCGAGAAGCGGGGCTGCAGCGCCAACGGCTGAGCGAAAGCGCTAGCCCAGGGCCTTTTTGCGATTGAGCGCCGCGCGCATTACCGCGTATGCGGCGTGGCGGCCCTGGTCGCGCTTGTCCCCGCCGGCACGAGCTTCGGCCTGCTCGCGCGTGTTGCAGGTGATCACTCCGAACGAGGCGGGAACGCCGGAGGTGAGCCCTACATCCATGATCCCCCGCGCTGCTTGTGAGCAGACGTAGTCGTAGTGGTCTGTCTCGCCGCGGATCACGACGCCGAGGCAGGCGATTCCGGCGAAGACTCCAGCTCCTGCGCACACCTTCGCCGCGAAGGGCAGCTCGAACGCACCGGGCACCTCGTAGGTCTGGATCGAGGCCAGCGTCACGCCGCCTTCTGCAAACCCTTCGATCGCGCCGCCGAGCAGCCTCTCCGCGAGGTCGTCGTAGAAGGTGGCGACGCAGATCGCCCATTCCTTGCGCCCGAGAAAGTCCTTCTCCTCCCCTGAGGCCTCGAAGGCCGGTGGGTCGTCCGGTGCGCCGCCGGCACCCTCGTCCGTCTCCGCGTCGCTCAAACGGTTCCTTCCTCGTCTCGGCGGTGCTCCTCGGCGATCATCTCGTCGTCGAAGGGAAGCCCCTGGTGATGAAGTACGTGGCCCATCTTGTCGCGTTTCGCATCGAGGTATGCCTGATTGTGGGGATTCGGCGTGGCTTGGATCGGCACCTGCTCGGTGACCGAGAGGCCGTAGCCCTCGAGCCCGATGATCTTCTTTGGATTGTTCGTGAGGATCCGGATGGAGGTGAGGCCCAGGTCGCCGAGGATCTGTGCGCCGATCCCGTAGTCGCGAAGGTCGGCAGGGAGACCGAGCTTCAGGTTGGCGTCGACGGTGTCGAGGCCTTCCTCTTGCAGCTTGTAGGCGCGAAGCTTGTTGAGAAGCCCAATCCCACGGCCTTCCTGAGAGAGGTAGAGGAGAACCCCCTCCCCCTCCCGTTCGATCATTGCCAGCGCCGACGCGAGCTGGTCGCCGCAATCGCAGCGAAGGGAATGAAAGACGTCGCCGGTCAGGCACTCGGAGTGGACACGAACCAGCACGTCCTCCGCGCCCGAGACCTCGCCCTTGACCATCGCGACGTGGTGTTTGTCGTCGAGCAGCGCCCGGTAGCCAACCGAGGTGAACTCGCCGAAGGCGGTCGGCAGCTTGGTGGACACCACGCGCTCGACCAAGCGCTCGGTCTGGCGCCGGTATGAGATCAGGTCTGCGACCGTCACCATCTTGAGGCCGTGCTCCTGGCAGTACGGGATGAGGTCGGGCACCCGCGCCATCGTCCCGTCCTCGTTCATGATCTCGCAGATCACGCCGGCGGGGATGAGGCCGGCCAGGCGCGCAAAATCCACCGAAGCCTCGGTGTGGCCGGTCCGTTCGAGCACGCCGCCAGGCTTTGCCTTGAGCGGGAAGACGTGGCCCGGCTGGACGAGGTCCTCGGGCTTGGAGTGAGGGTCGATCGCCACCTGGATCGTGCGTGCGCGGTCGTGTGCCGAAATTCCTGTCGTAACGCCCTCCGCCGCCTCGACCGACACGGTGAACGCCGTCTCGAGCGGTGCCTCGTTCTTCGCGGCCATCAGGCGCAGGCCAAGCTCCTCCGTGCGCTCGGGCGTGAGCGCCAGGCAAATCAGGCCTCGCGCGTGCTTCGCCATGAAGTTGATCTGCTCAGGGGTGGCGAATTGGGCCGCGAGGACGAGATCGCCTTCGTTCTCGCGATCCTCGCCGTCGCAAACCACGATCATGCGGCCGCGGCGGATCTCCTCGAGCGCTTCCTCGACGGAGCTGAACACTCCCGTTTCGGTCTGGGTCTCACTCATGGGCCATTCCCTTCTGATCTAAGCCTAGGAGCCGTTCCACATAGCGCGCGATCACGTCGAGCTCCAGGTTCACTGCGTCCCCCGATTGCCTGATGCCAAGGGTGGTCCGCTCGAGTGTCTCCGGGATCAGCGAGACCTCGAAACCTGCGCCGGTAAGCGCGGCGACCGTGAGGCTCACGCCGTCCACGGTGACCGAGCCCTGCTCGACGAGATAGCGGTGGTAGCGCTCGGGCACTGTGACATCGAGTCTGGTCGCAAGGCCGTCGGGCTCGACCGAAGCGACCTGCCCCACGCAGTCCACGTGGCCCTGGACGACGTGGCCTCCGAGCGGGTCGCCGGCGCGGAGGGCGGGCTCCAGGTTCACGCTGTCGCCGGCCTCGAGCGCCCCGAGGCTCGTCAGCTCCAGCGACTGGTTCATGACGTCGGCCGCGAACTCCCCGTCGCCGAGAGCGGTGGCCGTGAGGCAGGCTCCGTTCACTGCGATCGAGTCTCCCCCGTCGAGATCGCCGGCGAGGGACGCCGCTATCCGAAGCCGTGCTCCCGCCTCTGAGCGCTCGATCGCCTCGACGGTTCCCAGCTCCTTGACGATCCCGGTGAACACGTCACCACTCCTTCATCCGCGCCGTGATCAGGAGGTCGTCGCCGATCGCTTCGTGGCGGACGTCGAGGGCACGCTCGGCGTCGGCGATGTGCTCCTTGCCCTTGCCGCCGGCAAGCGGCCGGGACCCCTCTCCGCCCAAGAGGACCGGGGCGATGAACAGGCGCAGCTCGTCAACCTCACCCGCGTCCACAAACGATCCCGCAAGGCCGGCTCCGCCCTCGACGAGGAGCGACGTCACCTCACGGCGGCCGAGCTCTGCCAGGGCTGCGGCCACCCGAGCGACCGGATCGCCGTCCACCACCAAGACATCCACGCCCGCCTGCCGAAGTGGCTCAACGCGCTCGGTGGGGGCATCGGGTGAGGCGATCACGAGCGCCGGCGCGTCGCCAATGCTGTTCACGATCGCGGAGTCGAGCGGCAGGCGCGCTTGAGAGTCGAAGACCACGCGAAGCGGCTGGCGGCTGGGCGGTGGATCTAGATCGCGCGCGGTCAGAAGGGCGTCGTCGGCGAGGGCGGTGCCGACGCCGATCGCGACGGCGTCAGCCTCGGCCCGCCAGCGGTGGACGAGCTGCCGGCTCTCGGGACCCGAGATCCATTTCGAGTCGCCGGTGGCGGTGGCCGTTCGCCCATCGAGGGTCAGCGCCGACTTAAGCGCCACCAGCGGACGGCCGGTGCGCGCGTGCTTCCGGAAGGGCTGGACAAGAAGACGCGCTGCCGCGCTCTCAGGGCCCTGTGCGAGATCGACCTCGATCCCCGCGTCCCGGAGCATTCCTGGGCCGCGGCCGCTCGCCTTCTCGGAAGGATCGTCGGCGAGATAGACGACGCGAGCGAGGTCCGCCTCGATGAGCGCATCGGCGCAGGGAGGTTGGCGTCCCTCGTGAGCGCAGGGCTCGAGCGTCACGAACGCGGTCGCGCCGGCGGGGTCGCCGCCGCGCCTCGCACAGTCGGCGAGTGCCATGCGTTCTGCGTGGAGGCCGCCCAGCTCCGCATGCCAGCCTTCGCCGATCACGGCTCCGTCCCGAACGAGGACGCAGCCGACGATCGGATTCGGCGAAACGGCGCCGCGTCCGCGCTCTGCCAGCTCGAGCGCTCGAACCAGGTGCATACGGTCGTCTTGAGTGACCGTCTCTGGCATGGAATGGCAAATCTTACGCCAATTGACTGACGAGTCAATCAGGGGTGCCGGGATACGTTGAAGCGATGAGCGAGATGCGCCCCGGCGCCGAGACGAGACGCTTCGGGCGTACAGCGACCCTCCTGTCCGCGGGGGTCGGTGCATCGGGCCTCCTCACCTACCTCTTCTTCTCGCTCGCGTCCCACAACCTCGACGCGACCGAGTACGGCGAGATCGTCGTCCTGTGGTCGGCCGTGTTCGTCTCGATCTCGGTCGCCTACCGCCCGGTCGAGCAGCTTCTGTCGCGCACCCTCGCCGACCGGCTCGCCCGTGGCGAGGAGACCGGTCCCGCGATCCGAACCGCGGCGCGGCTCCAACTCTTGGTCTCCCTGGCGCTGGTGCTCGCCATGCTCCTGGCGCGAGATCCGCTTCAGAATGGCCTGCTTTCCGGCTCGGAAACGCTCTACTGGATCCTCTTCGCTTCGATCGCAACGTTCGGCGCCTCGTTCTTCGCCCGCGGCTACCTCGGCGGGACGCGCCGCTTCACCCTTCTCGCGGCACTCCTCGTCTCCGAGTCGGCCGCGCGAACGCTCTTCGCTCTTGCGCTTGCGCTCGGCATCGCCGAGGGGCAGACGGCCGTCGCACTAGGTATTGCCGCCGCACCTCTCGTGAGCCTCTCGCTCGTTCCGTTTCTGGTCTTGTTCCTGGGGCGGGGAGAGGGCGTCGGCGAGGCTCGCTCCCGCCCAGTGTCGCTTGCCGCCGGCGGCGGCTTCGCCGGCGCGGTCCTGGTCATCATGGCGGGCGAGCAGGCTTTCCTCAACGCGGGGCCGCTCCTGGTCAGAGCGTTCGACGACGCCGCTGCGGCCGGGTTCATCTTCAACGTGCTGATGGTGGTACGGGCGCCCGTGTTGGTCTTCCAGGGAGTATCCGCAAGCCTCCTGCCCCATCTCACGCGAATGCGTGCCCGAGGTGGCGAGGAGGCGTTTGCAGCTTCGATCAAGGCGACGCTCACGGCGGTGTCGGTCTTTGCCGCGGTCGTCCTGATAGCGGCCCTAACCGTCGGTCCGGCTGTAATGCAGATCGCATTCGGCGACCGCTTCGAGTACGACCGCCTCGCGCTCGCAATCATGGCGGTGGGCATGGGCTTCTACCTCACAGCGACAACGCTTTCCCAGGCTGCGCTCGCCCGCGGAGCAGCGGCTACGGCGGCACGCTCGTGGGCTCTGTCGGCGGCAGCCTTTCTCGTTTGGTGCCTCCTGCCCGTCGTCGAGGACGAAGCTCGCCGTGTCGAGGTTGGCTTTACTGCGGGGGCGCTCCTCTTGGCCCTGCTCCTTGCCCGCGCATATCGTCAGGCGCCCGGCGAGGGTCTGACGCCCGACTCACCCGACGAGATCGAAGCGCGCCTGGCCGCAATCGACGAGGGCGCGTGATGACAGCGGCCGAACCCGGATGGGTGAGCTGAGGTGTCTGACGGCGAGCTGATCCTGGTCGCAGGCGTACTCATGGCGCTGGGCCTGGCGGCAGCCAAGGTCGCCGACCGCGTTCGCGTGCCCGGCCTCCTTTTCTTTGTCGGGCTCGGGATGCTGGCGGGCTCGGAGGGGATCGCCGGCGTCGAATTCAACGACGCCGAGCTCACTCGCACGCTCGGGACAATCGGGCTCGTCCTGATCCTGTTCGAGGGTGGCCTTACCGCAGGCTGGCCCGAGATCCGCCCGGTAATCGGCTCGGCGGTCTCGCTCGCCTTCATCGGCACGATCGCGACTGCCGTCATCGCCGGCGTCTCTGCGGCTTGGCTTTTCGACCTGGACCTCCTTGGTGGGCTCATCATCGGCTCGGCGGTCGCGGCGTCGGACTCGGCGGCGATCTTCGCTGTGCTTCGTGAGTCAAGCCTCAAGCGGCGGCTGGCGCGGACGCTCGAGGGCGAGTCGGGCTTGAACGACCCGATCGCAGTCTTGCTCGTGGTCGGGTTCATCGATTGGATCCAGCTGCCCGACTACGGCTTGCCGGACATGGCGGTCGAGTTCGCGATCAAGCTCTCCATCGGCCTGGCGGCGGGCATCCTGGTGGGCTTCGGCGCGCGAGCCGCCTTCCGGCGGCTCGACCTCCCCTCTCCCGGCCTCTATCCCGTTGCCTCGCTCGCCACCGCGGCGCTCGCGTTCGGCCTGGCCGAGGTGGCGCACGGCTCGGGCTTCCTTTCCGTTTACATCGCGGCGCTCGTTCTGGGGACGGGGCCGATCCCAGCGCGGGGCTCGACGATCGCCTTTCACCAGGGCATGAGCTGGACGGCGCAGATCGCGCTCTTCTTCCTCCTCGGCCTCCTCGTCTTCCCGAGCGGCCTCGGCGAGGTGGCAATCGAGGGTCTCGCGCTCTCGGCCGTCCTTATCTTCCTCGCTCGCCCGCTCGCTGCCGTCGTTGCGACAGCGTTCTCGACGTTCAACATGAAGGAGCGCCTGATGCTCGGCTGGGCCGGCTTGCGGGGTGCGATTCCCATCTGGCTTGCCACGTTTCCCGTCATCGCCGAGGTGCAGTCGGCCGAGTTGATCTTCAACGCGATCTTCTTCGTCGTCGTCACGTCGACCCTGATCCAGGGCGCGACGTTCAACCCGCTCGCCGTCCGGCTGGGGCTGACGACGGACGAACCGGCCGTCCCCCCCACAGTGGTCGAGACGGGAACGGTCCGCCGACTCGGCGGCGACGCCTTTACCTACGTGGTCAAGCCCCAGGATGCCGCCGCGGGCGCCTTGGTACGCGAACTCGGCCTGCCGCGGGAGGCGCTCCTGAACCTCATCGTTCGCGAGGGCGCCGCCGTGCCGCCCCGCGGCTCGACCGAGATCCAGACGGGCGACGAGCTTCATGTCCTTGCGCGCCGCGAGGTGATCCCGGCCGTCGTCGCCCTCACCGAGCGCTGGGCCAAGGGGCCTCTCGGCGAGCCGCCGCCCCCGCCTCTGCCGCTGCGCGCATCGCCGCAGGTGTTCACCGTCCGCCGCCGGAGCGCCGCGGACGGAGACCCCGGCCACCCGGTCGAGATCGAGGGCGCCGCTGTTGCTGCACGCCTGCGCGTCCGCCGCGACCAGACCGGCTCGCTCGTCGCGTTGGCGGACGGGCGCTACGCGGTCATGGACTCAGACCTCGTCGCGGTAGGCGGGCGCGCCCGGATGGCCGAGTGGGTCGCGCGCCGCCTCCGCCAAACGGGGCTCACACCGACCGAGCGGGCGTGGTGGGAAGAGATCGCGGGCGCCCTCAACACGCCGGTCGTGAGGAAGGGCGGACCCGAGACGGCGGACCGCCGCGGAGGGCCGCGGCGGCGCGGGCGTGCGAAGAGGCGCAGCGGACGGTTGCGCGTGGGCGGCGACAGCGCAGCGTTTGGTGGCTATAGCGACAATGCTGACGGTGGACCCAGCGCCTACTCCGCCCCCGCGGCCTCCGCGATGCGCCGGTACGCCTCGCCCGGATCGTCCGCGCCGAACACCGCCGAGCCGGCCACGAGCAGCCCCGCCCCGGCCTCGACGCACCGGAGTGCAGTGTTCGCGTCGACCCCTCCGTCGACCTCCACCGCGCATTCGCTCGGCGCAAGCTCGTGGAGGCGCTTGAGCTTCTCAGGCGAGGAGGAGATGAAGCTCTGGCCGCCCCACCCGGGGTTGACGCTCATCGCAAGGAGCAGATCGCATTGCGGCGCGAGGTCCGCCACCGCGTCGGCGGGCGTGCCGGGGTTGATGGCAAGTCCGGCCAAACACCCCGTGTCGCGAATGGCAGCGAGAGTGCGGTGAGCGTGGGGATCGGCCTCGAGGTGGATCGTGATGCAGTCGGCGCCTGCGGCTGCGAAGAACTCAACCTGCTCGGCGGGTCGCTCGATCATGAGGTGGACGTCGAGGGCGCCACCGGCGCTGTGGACGTCGTCGGCGATGGCGGATGCGATCAGGGGGCCGATCGTGATCGGCGGGACGAAGTGGCCGTCCATGACGTCGACGTGGATCACGCGCGCCCCGGCGTCCATCACTTCGGCAACCTGCGTGCCAAGGCTCTTGAAGTCGGCCGACAGGATCGAGGGCGCGATCCGGCGGGTGCGGAAGAGCTCTCTCGCGGTGGCGGTCATACGGGCCGAAGCATGGAGTGGCGGCAATGCTGGCAGACCATGTCCTCGGAACGGCTGAGACGCACGATCGTCTGGTGCTCGCCGCAGTTCTCACACGCCGACGTGATCTCGTAGCGCTGAAGGCAGAACACGCAGCGAAACCGCCCCGGCAGGTTGGTCGGGCGAAGCCATGGCTCGCCACACCCGGGGCACGCCGGCCGCGGGGGAAGCTGCGGCGCGTCCTCAGCCACCTCTCCGCTCCTTGCTCTTTCGCAACTTGGAGACGAAGAAGCCGTCGGTACCGTCCGTGTCGGGGCGCGTATGAAATCGGCCGAGCTCCGTGAGCTCTGGGCGGGCCGCGAGCGCGGGGTCCACGACCTCCTCGTTCTCGCGCTGCGAGATCGTGCAGGTCGAGTAGACGAGCGTGCCTCCTGGACGCAGCGCGGCGATCCCGACGGCCAAGATCCGGCGCTGCAATGGCACGAGTGCGCTCGATCGTCGCCTGGTCCTTTCGCCACCGTGCGTCCGGCCGCGAAGCGAGCGTTCCCAGGTCGGAGCAGGGCGGGTCCACGAGCACGCGATCGTAACCCCGATTTCGTCCCCGCCACCTGTGGCGCCAAGGCTCGAGGCCAAGGGCGCCACTCGGCCGCGTCGGCCGTCACCACCCGGACATTGGCAGCGCCGGCTCGTGCCGCAAGCTCTTCGATCTGACTCGCGCGACCCGAATCGCTCTCGATTGCATCCACGTGGCCCCTGCCCTGCAGGCGCGCCGCGATCGCCGTCGTCTTGACGCCGGGTCCCGCGCACAGATCGAGCACCCGCTCGCCGGCGTCGGGGGCCGAGAATCTCCACCACCGCCTGAGCACCACGGCTCTGAGCGAACAGCCGGCCGTCACCGAGCGCCGCCAAGGCAGCCTTTCCGAGGGGCCCTGCCCAGACCAGCGATTCGGGCAAATCAAGCACGGCTTCGTGCCGACGTCTGCCGCGCGATCCCCGATGCCCGGCACCGTGCCTGGCGCCCCGAGGGGTTCGCCCGCCGCCTCGAGCTCCGCTCGAAGCTCGGAAGGGTCGGCCCGCAGCGTGTTCACCCGCATCGCGGTTTCCGCCGGCTCGTTGAAAGCGCGCAGCAGCGACCGCGCCTCGCCGGCACCAAGCTCATCCCACCACATCGCCGCGAGCCATTCGGGCACCGAGTGCGCGATCGCCGCCTCGGCCGGCGCCTCGTCGGAGAGCAACGCCAAGAGCTCCGATCGCCCGGCAGCGGCCCTGCGCAGCACTGCGTTGACGAGCCCGCCGGCTCCCGCCGCCCGCCTCGCGCCGCCACGACGCATCCGCCTTTCGCGAGCTCAACCGCCGCGTCCACGGCTGCGTGATCGGCCCCCTCTGAGAAGCAGAGCTCGAACAGGCCCAGGCGAAGCGCGGCGATCACGGGCGGGTCGAGCCTCTCGATCCCCTTACCGGTCAGGTGCGCGGCGAAGTGATCGGTCGTTCCGCGGCGCTGCACCGCGCCGAATGCGATCCGCTGGGCCTGGGCGCGATCTCGCCCCTCGAGGCCGTGGCGCTCGGCGGCGGCCGGAAAGGCGCGGTCCGCCCACGCGTCGTGCTCGAACACCCGCCGGACCACTTCGAACGCTGCCCGCCGCGCCGGCGTGGCAGGGCCGGTCAAGCGACTCGAGCGACGGATTGCCGCGCAGGTAATCCTCCGCAGACATCTCGCGCTTCCCCGCGGGCTTCACCGCGCAGATCCGAAGCCGACCGGACGCGGTGCCCAGGACCAGAGCGTCGCCATCCGCGAAAAGCGAGCCTGCGCCGCTGTCGCCGGGCTCAGCCGCGGCCCGCGTCACGCCAAGGCGGTCGCCCGCAGCGAGCTCTATAAACGCTCCCACGTGAGGCGTCAGAGCACGCACGGCGCGCTCCAGGTCCACAGCGGGGCGCGCGGGGTCGAGGCGCCGATCCTCGGCCTCGATCTTCTCCGCGTAAGTGACCCCGTCTTCGGCCTGCTCGGCGAAGTTGAGCTCGCCCGCCTCTCGCAGCTCGAGCGCGCGGACCGCCAGCTCGCCGCCGAGGTCGGCGAGGCGCTCCGAGAGCGATCCGAAGTCCTCTTGAGCTCCAATCGCAACCCGCTCGCACATGGCGACCGGGCCCGAGTCCAGACCTTCCGCAAGCCGCATGATCGCTACGCCCGTTTCTGAGTCTCCGGCCATGATCGCCCGCTCGATCGGCGCCGCTCCGCGCCAGCGCGGCAGGAGCGACGGATGCACGTTCAGCATCTCGACCTCGCTCAGGAGAGGCGGCTTGATGAGCTGCCCGAACGCGCACACCATTCCCGCTTCGGCGCCTGCTTCTTCGATGGCAGCGTAGCGATCCCGGCTCGTTCACGCTTGGCGTCTGGTGCAGGGCGAGCCCGAGCTCGGAGGCGGCGAGCGCTGCCGGCGGTGGCGAAAGTTTTCTTCCACGGCCCTGCTTTCGGTCGGGCGGAGTGACCACGAGCGCAGGCCGAAAGCGGCTTTCGGAGAGCCGCCGCAGAACGGTGGCTGCGAAGTCGGACGTGCCCAGGAAGGCGAGACGCAAAGCGGGCTAGCCCGCGTCTCGCGCGGGCTCTGGGCTCGGCCCCCTCGGCGGCCTCATCCTCATCCGGATCGAACGGCGTAAAGCTCGTGCCTTCGCGAAGCGCCCGCATCGCGCCTTTACGCTGCTCGCGCTCCGTCCGATCGAGAATGAGGACGCCATCGAGATGATCGATCTCGTGCTGGAGCACACGGGCCTCAAGGCCGGATGCCTCGATCAGGACGGCCTCGCCGGCCATGTCCGTGCCGAGACACGCGAACGTAGAGGGGACGCTCGACGTCGACGATCACCCGAGGCAGCGAAAGGCATCCCTCCGGTGCTGTGGCGAGATCCCCCGAGCGCCACTCGATCGCGGGATTCACGAGCGCCGTGGGCGTCGCGTCGGGTCCCGCCTGGAAGACGAGCATGCGTCGCAGGGCCCCAAGCTGAGTGGCCGCGAGGCCCACTCCCATCGCGTCGCGCATGATCGAGATCATGTGATCGGCCTCGTCGCGGAGTGCTGGCCCGAAATCACGCACCTCGGACGCCTTCGAGCGCAGGACAGGGTCCCCGAAGACGACGACTTCAGCCAGCGCAGCGTCGCGCCGGCGAATCTCTTCTTCTGTGGGCTCGTCGGGCCCGGTGTCGCCGTCCTCCACGGGGCCCTCGACAGGCTCGTCCGGCTCGATTTCGAGGTGCTCGCTCACGCGCCGCGAGTGTAAGAGAAGCGCCCTTTGCGCGAGGCCGCGCCTACTGCGGATCGACGTCAACCGAGAGCTGCACGCCGCGGAGCGCCTTTGCCGCCACGGCTCCGTCCACGGCCTCGCGGACCGCGTCGATCGCGTCCGCTCTCTTTAAGGCCTTGATCAAGAGCTGCCGGCGCTCTCGGTCGCGCAGACGGAACCTCGGCGCCGGTCCCAGGAGCGTCGCGTCACCCGGGAGGAGCGGCCGGAGGCGCGCCGCCACCTGGTGAGCGGCGTCCTCGGCCGCTCGCGCCTCCTTCGCCGTCGTCTCGACCCGGACGAGAGTCGCGAACGGCGGGTAGGAGAGCTCGCGCCGCCGCTCGAGCTCCGAGGCGAGAAAGCCGGCCGCATCGTGCTCAGCGGCGCGCGTGATCGCCTCGGCGCCGGGAGCGAGCGACTGCACGAGGACCCGCCCCGTGCCGCCGCGCCCGCTTCGTCCCGCTAGCTGCGAGACGAGGGCAAAGGTACGCTCCTCGGCGCGGAAGTCGGGAAAGCGAAGGCTCGAGTCGGCGTCGATCACCACCGAGAGCACCACGTCCGGAAAGTCGTGGCCCTTGGCGACCATCTGCGTGCCGATGAGGACCCCCGCGCTTGCTTGATCGAACTCGGCGAGGATCCGCGCGTGGGCTCCCTTGCGAGCCGCAGCGTCCGAGTCCAGGCGGAAGACGCCCAGCGGCTTCACGAGGTCGGCGACCATCTCCGCTACGCGCTCCGAGCCCGCGCCGTGGCGCGCGATTGAGACGGAGCCGCACTCGGGGCACTTCTCGGGCACGCTTTCTGAGTGTCCGCAGTGATGGCAGCGCATGGTGTCGCCGGCACGGTGAAGAACGAGCGAGACGTCGCAGTTCGGACAGCGCCACGAATGCCCGCATTCCCGGCAGTCGAGGAAGGGCGACCAGCCTCGTCGCGGGACCATCACGATCGCCTTGCCCCCGGTCTCGGCCAGCCGCGCGAGCGCCTCGCGCGTCTCCGAATGGAAGGGACCCTCGCGGCCATCGCGCTCCCGCATGTCGACGACCTCGATGCCGGGCATCGCCGACCCGTCGGCGCGTTCACGTAGCTCGACCCGGTCCAGCCGGTTCCAGCTCTCTGGGCGCGGGGTCGCGGTTCCGAAGATCAGCGACGCCTGCTCGGTGTGGGCGCGGCGGCGGGCGACGTCGCGGGCGTCGTACCGCGGGTCGGACTCCTGCTTATACGACGAGTCGTGCTCCTCGTCCACCACGATCAGTCCCAGTCCCTCGACCGGCGCGAACACCGCCGAGCGAGGGCCCACGCACACCCGCGCGGCGCCACGGCGAATCCGCATCCACTCATCGCGCCGCTCTCCCGCGCTCAGGGCGGAGTGGAGCACCGCCACGTTGTCGCCAAACCGGCCCTCGAAGCGCGAGACCGTCTGCGGGGTGAGCCCGATTTCCGGCACGAGGACGATCACGCCGCGACCCCGCTCGAGCGCCGCCTCCGTAGCGCTCAGGTACACCTCGGTCTTGCCGGAGCCGGTGACGCCGTGGAGGAGGAGCTCGCCGCCATCTCCGTCGAGCCCGGCCCCGATGCGCTTGAGGGCCGCAGCCTGGGGAAGCGTGAGCGAAGGCCGCTCGCCGCGAGCGCCGACGGCGACGACTTCCGGGCGTCTCGAGACTTCCTCGATGGTGAGCTCCACGAGCCCACGGGCTTCAAGGCGCTTGAGCGAATCGCGATCGGCGCCCGCCGAAACCGGACCGCTCGAACGCGCAAGCCGCTCGAGCGCTGCGCGCTGCTTCGGCCCGAGCCGCGCTCCATCGCCAAGAGCGGTGCGCCCCTGGTCCGTGAGGGCAGCACGAAGCTCAGTCCGGGCCCCAACGCCCTTGCCGCCGCCGGGCGGCAGCACCAGTTCGAGGCCGCGTGCGGGAGTCGAGACGTACTGGCGGGCAACCCAAAGCCCAAGGTCGATCAGGGGAGCGGGCACCTTCTCCCCGAGGACGGCAAACGGCTCGACCAGCCGCTCGATGGGGACCTCTGACGTCTCCGCCAGGCCGATCACAACGCCGCGCAGCCGCTGGCGGCCGAAGGGGACGAGCAAGAGGCTGCCGATGCCCACGTCCGCGAAGGGATCCGAGAGCAGGTAGTCGAACGGTCCTCGCAGGGCGCGTGCGGTGGTAAGCGGCTCGACCTTGGCGATCACCCATCCAGGCTAGACGCGTCCCCGCGATGTAATCTGCGGGCCGTGGCACCAAAGCTCGGACCAGGAGAGAGAGTGCTCTTCGAGGGGCATCCCTCGTGGCGCTCGATCGTCGACTTCTATTTGAAGGGCCTCCTGGCGACCGCCCTGGTCTGCTTCCTCGTCGCCGTGATCACCGAGCTCGCAGGCGAGCGCAAGGACAGCTTGGTCGTCCTCCTCGCGATCGCAGGCGTCGGTGCGACGGTGCTCATCGGGTTCATCAAACGCGTCGCGACGAGCTATACGATCACCAACCGCCGCCTCCACATCAAGAAGGGCATCGTCTCGCGCACGATCCAGGAGACCAGGCTCGAGCGGGTGCAGAACGTGAACGTCACCCAGGGCGTGATCCAGCGCATCTTCCAGATCGGCGACGTCGATTTCGACACCGCCGCAGGCGACGACTACAACTTCATCTTCTCGGGAGTCGCCGAGCCGCAGGAAGTGGTCGAGAAGGTCGACGAGGCGACCCGCTCCCTCCAGGGCGGCTCGTCAGGCGCCGGCGGCCTCGGCGACGAAGAGCACGGCCACCAGCCGAGCGAGCCTCGCTGAGCCGAGGGGTCAGACCCCCCGCGGCACTGTCGATGAGTTCGTAAGCCCCTGGCGTAGGGGGGTCAGACCCCGGCCGCTGCAGTAGCGCCCGCGGCCTCGCGCAGGGCGCCGGCCTTGTCCGTCGCCTCCCATGTGAAGTTCTCGTCGTCGCGGCCGAAGTGGCCGTAGGCGGCCGTTGGCTGATAGATCGGCCGGTGGAGGCGGAGCGCCTCGCGGAAGGCGCCCGGGCGCAGGTCGAAGTTGTCGAGGACCAGCTCGTTCAGGCGGGTTCGCGAGATCGAGCCCGTCCCGAAGTCCTCGACCATGACCGAGACGGGATGAGCGACGCCGATCGCGTAGGCCACCTGGACCTCGCAGCGCTCGGCCAGGCCGGCGGCGACGATGTTCTTGGCGACGTAGCGCGCCGCGTACGCGGCCGAGCGGTCCACCTTGGAAGGGTCCTTGCCCGAGAAGGCGCCACCGCCGTGGCGAGCCATGCCGCCGTAGGTGTCGACGATGATCTTGCGCCCGGTAAGCCCGGCGTCTCCGACCGGCCCGCCGATGACGAACCGGCCGGTCGGGTTGATCAAGAGGTTCTCGTGCGTGTTGAGCTCTGACGCCTCGTACATGTCCGAGGGCAGAACGGGCTCGATCACGCTCTCCCAGAGATCCGAGCGAATCGTCTCGATGTCGACCCCGTCCTGGTGCTGGGTGGAGATCAGGACCTTCTCGATGCCAACCGGCCTGCCTTCCTCGTAGCGGACGGTCACCTGCGTCTTGCCGTCAGGCCGCAGATACGCGACGTCGCCATCGTGCCGCACCTTCGCGAGACGGCGGGCGAGCTGGTGGGCGAGCAGGATCGGCATCGGCATCAGCTTGTCCGTCTCGTTCGAGGCGTAGCCGAACATCATCCCCTGGTCGCCCGCGCCCGCGACGTCGAGCTCGTCGTCGTCTTCTTGGTCCTCGCGGACCTCGAGGGCCTCGTCGACCCCCTGCGCGATATCGGGCGACTGCTTGTCGATCGCGTTGATGACGGCGCATGCGTCAGCCGAAAAGCCCAGCTCAGCGTCCGTGTAGCCGATGCCGCGGATCGTCTCACGCGCTATGTCCTGGATATCCACGTACGTATCGGTCGAGATCTCGCCCGAAACGACTACGAGGCCCGTGTTCACCAGGGTCTCGCAGGCAACGCGCCCGTACGGGTCCTCGGTCAGGACCGCGTCGAGGACGCCGTCGGAAATCTGGTCGGCGACCTTGTCCGGGTGGCCTTCGGTGACCGACTCGGACGTGAACAGGAACTCGTTCTCTTGCAGGCTCTCGCTCATCGAAACGGCACGTTAGCGGGCAACCCCCCTCAAGGAGCCGCGATGCGAAGGCGTGCGTCGCTTGCCAGTACGTCCTCTTGAGTGACCACCGTAAGCGCGAGCGTCTGCAGGCGGCGGAGATCCTCGGCGAATGTTGCGAACGCCCCCTCGCTCCCCGCGCCGAGGCGCTCGGCGGTCGCCACCAGGCCGGCCAGATCGAGGTAGGCGATGAATGACGGCTGCTCGGAGAGTCCCTCGATCGCGGATCCGTACCCCTCCGCGCCCGCTAGACCCGAGTCAGGGTCGCCGCCGAGTCGCTCCATCGGCGCCGTGTCGTCGGCGATCACCAGCATCTCCTCGAAGATGGCATACGCCAGGACGTCCGTGGGAGAGCGCTGCAGCACCTGTGCCGTCACGTCTCCGAACGTCTCCTCACGGAAGATCGGCTCGGCGATTGAGGGATCAACCGACTCCGCGAGCTCACCTTGCAGGCGGGCCAGCGCGTCGCGCGCAGCCTCCTCCTCCACGTCGGCTGCAAGGAACTCCACATATGGGTTGACCGACTGGCGCCCCTGGAGGGTCTCCGGCGCACCGGGCGCTTGCAGCTCGTCGGGCGCCTCATCTTCCTCGGGGGCGGCGGCGCTCGCGGCGGCCGGGTCGGGGCGGGGAGCGACCGCCAGGGCACCCTCGCCGTTCAGGGCAGGCAGGAGCTCGGACGCGAGATCTACCCCGGCGTCCTTTCGCAGCCGGTCGACCAGATCCGTGATGCCGGTCGCGATGGCCGGCGCGCGGATCGTCGCTTGTGCAAGGAGGTCGCTCATGGTCTCATCCGCGTTGCCGAAGCCGGCGTAGGCGAGCGTGTCCGGTGCCAGCTCGCCGGGCAGCTCGGGTTCGAACGGCTCGAAGGCGGCGAAGAACCCGCCCGCCTCGGGATTTCGGGCGGGATCGAGCAGGCTGCGGCTGGCAAACTGGTAGCCCGACTCGTCGGCGCTCAGAGCGAAGGCGGCTCCTTCGGAGTCCCCCGAGTCGACGAGAGACTCGAACGACGCCAGAGAGCCTTTCGAGAGCGCGAGGAAGCTGTCGATCCCCTCGGCGGAGAGATAAGCCTCGGCGAACCGCTCAGGTGGTAGGGCGTCGAAAGCCTCTGAGGCCGTCGCGTCGTCTCCGAGCGCATTCGCACCATCGGCATTGGTCGCGACGTCGATCACGGCCCTGACGCCGTCGGCGGACCCGATGACGAGAAAGTTCTCGACGATCGCCGTGGCCAGGCCTCGTTCGTCCTCGCGGAGCTCAACCCCCTGGTAGTCATCCGGCTTGGGGTCCCCCGCGGCGATCAAAGCCTCGTAGTCGCGAGCGCCGTCGGTCTCGGAGACCTCGAGCATCTGCACCTGCTGCGTGCCCGCGTCTCCCGGCACAACGGCGATTCCGATCTCGCCGCCGAACCACGGCTGGATGTCGTCCGAGAAGCTGGGCGCCTCGCCGGGCCCGCCGAGGAAGAATGGAAGGATGCGCCCGAGGACCTGCTCGGTGAGCAGCGGCGTCCGGTTCGCGGCCGTCACTGCGCTCTCGTATTGGTCGGTCCCGCCTTCGATGTTGACGTGGACGTAGGCAAGCGAATCTGCCGGCGCGAGCGCGATGGCGTCGTCCTCCGGCGGGCACTCATCGCCGCCCGGAGCAGCGCAGGGCAGGTTCGGGACGACAGCGAGCGCGATGATCGCGATGACGGCAATCGCCCCAACGCCGACCGCGAGCCGGCGCCGGTTCTGCGAAGAGATCGAGGCCCAGAGCGGGCGCAGGCGCTCGCCCAGGCCCCGGATGGGCCGGCTGAGCAAATAGAGGAGGTCCCCGAAGAAGTACCGCGCGCCGCGAAACCGGGCGCCGATCCCCGATGGAAGCCGGAGTCCGCGGAGGCGGTCGCCCACGCCCGTGGGCTTTAGGCGTTTCAGTCGCTCGCCGAAGCCTCTGAAGAATCGCCCGATCACTCCGCGCCCTCCCGCTCGAGCGCGGGCGGGCGCCTTGCCGAGCGCGAGCGACCTTCGGATGCTTTGGGCACGAAGTCGATTATGAGGGGCACGCCCTCGAGCGCGTAGTGTTCGCGCATCCTGTTTTCGAGGTGATATGCCCAGTCCTGTGTGATGAGGCGGCGGTCGTTCACCTGGATCGCTATTCGCGGGGGCGACGTGCCCACCTGCGCCGCGTAGTAGAGGCGCAGGCGCTTGCCCCGCTTGGCAGGCGGCTGGCGGCGCGCCACGACCTCGGCCACGAAGCGGTTGAGCTTGGGGGTTGGGATACGCTGAGCGCGGCGGTCGGCGAGCTCGATCGCCGCTTGGAGAAGCTTCTCGACGTTCCTGCCGTTCTCCGCCGAGACGGTGATTACCGGAGGGCGCTGGCGCACGCGACGCGCGACCCTCCCCTTGATGTCATCCAAGTCGACCTCTCGCGCCCCGTCCCTGGTCTCTTCCCCAGGTGTCAGGTTCGCGACCAGATCCCATTTGTTGAGGGCGAAGATCGTCGCGCACCCCGACTTCATCGCGAGGTCGGCCACGCGGAGGTCCTCGGAGGTCAAGCCTTCGGAGGCGTCAACGACGACGATTGCGACATCCGCCCTCTGCGCGGCGCGCTCGGAGCGGATCTGCGCGTAGAACTCAACCGAGCCCGAGACGCGAGAGCGCTTGCGAAGCCCGGCCGTGTCGACGAGCAGTACCGAGCGATCGCCAACCTCGAGCTCGGTGTCGATCGCATCCCGGGTGGTTCCTGCGATGTCGGAGACGATGACGCGCTTTACGCCCAAGAAACGGTTGATCAGGGACGACTTCCCTACGTTGGGCCTGCCGATCACGGCCAGCCGAGGACGCTCGGGCTCCTCTCCAGCGTCAGGGCCAGGCGCGGGCAGCGCGGCCACGACGCGGTCGAGCAGGTCCCCCGTCGAGCGGCCTTGCGCGGCCGAGACGCCGACGGGCTCACCCAGGCCAAGTCCGTAAAGCTCGGCTACCTGAGGCTCATCGGCCGGTCCGTCCACCTTGTTCGCCAGAGCGACCACCGGCACGTCCGAGCGGCGTAGGATCTCGGCGACCTCCGCATCGCCCTGGCGAAGCCCCGCCTTGGCATCGAGCACCAGCAAGACCACGTCCGCGTCTGCGATCGCCGCCCGCGCCTGCTCCTGAATCGCGCGAGAGATCTGGTCGCCCGCCTCGAAGTCGAGCCCACCGGTGTCGATGAGGATGAACGAGCGCCCGTTCCACTCGCACTCGAGCTCCTTGCGATCGCGGGTCACCCCCGCCTCAGGATGGACGACTGCCTCGCGGCCACCCGCGAGGCGGTTGACGAGCGTCGATTTGCCGACGTTGGGAAAGCCGACGACGGCGACGCGTGGCAAACGGCTCATCGGGGTATTCCCCGCTCGCGAGCGAGCTCGGCGATCCGAGTCACAACTTCCTCGGCTGTAAGCGAGCTCGTGTCAACCTCGACCGCGTCGGTGGCCGCCCGGAGGGCCCCGTGCTCGCGCTCGGTGTCACGCCGATCCCGCTCGGCCAGATCCGCGCTCACTTCATCCAGCGGCACGCCGCTCTCGGCCGCGCGGCGGCGCGCGCGTTCATCCCCATCGGCCACGAGAAAGACCTTGAGCGGCGCATCCGGGCTCACCACGGTTCCGATGTCCCGGCCCTCGGCCACGTAGGGCCCACGTGAGATCATCTCGCGCTGGCGCATGACCATGGCTTCGCGAACACCAGCGTGGACCGAGACCCTGGAGGCAAGCGAGGTGGTCGCGGGCGAGCGGATCGCCTCGGATACGTCTTCTGAGTCGAGCAGGACGCGTTCGCCCTCGAAGGCGATCTCGATTTCGCTGGCGACGCCGGAAGCCTCGTACGGATCGTCGGGATCCGCGCCGGCCCTTGCGACGGCCAAGGCGACGCAGCGATACATCGCCCCGGAATCGAGGTAGGTGATGCCGAGCGCTCGGGCGAGCCCCCGGGCCACCGTGGACTTGCCGGCTCCGGCGGGGCCGTCGATCGCGATCACCATGCGACGAGTGAGGATAGATTGGGGCTCATGAAGGGCTGGAACGTTCGAGAGATGGACGTCGAGGCGCACCACCCGCTCGTCCTCGACTCCGCAGACGAAGGCCGGCTGATCGTGATCGAGCTCCCGGCGGGCGAAGAGCTCCAGGAGCACCGCGTGCACGAGCGCGCCTGGCTCATCGTTGCGAGAGGCGCGATCGAAATCGACGACGCCGAGGGCGAGACCCTGGGAGGACAGGCTGGCCTGGTGGCGGAGTTCAGCCCGAACGAGGTGCGGACCGTGCGGGCGATCGAGGACGCGCGTCTCTTGCTCCTGCTCTCGCCGTGGCCGGGCGAGGGGCATCCGAGCCAGGGCTGAGCCGTTCAGGCGACGAGTGAGCGCAGATCCGCCTCGAAGCCGGGATAGCTGACCGCCGCGGCTTCCATTCCCTCCACGTCCACACCATCGCGTGAAGCCAGGCCGGCGAGGGCCCCCAGCATCGCCAGGCGGTGGTCGCCGTGTGAGGAGATTCGCCCGCCGCGAAGGCCGCCTGTCCCCTGGATCGCAAAGCCGTCCTCGGATGCGTCGGCATCGCCGCCCACCGCGTTGATCGCCTCGACCACCCTCGCGACTCTGTCCGACTCCTTGTGGCGGAGCTCTCCGGCGCCTCGCACGTGCGTCGTCCCCTCCGCGAAGGCCCCCGCCAGCGCGACGAGCGGCAGCTCGTCGATTGCGAGGGGGACCTCCCCCGCTCCGACCCTGGTCGCCCGGAGCTCGGAGTGGCGTACGTCGATAGTGCCGCGCGGCTCACCGCCGAGCGGCGGCTCCTCGGTGACCTCGATCCGTGCCCCCATGCGCTGGAGGATCCCCAGGATGCCGACCCGGGTCGGGTTGAGACCCATTCCCTCGAGCCGCACCCGGCTGCCGCGGACGAGCAGCGCGGCGACGATGAAGAACGCGGCGGACGAGATGTCGCCCGGAATGTCAAAGCCGCACGGTTCGAGGCTCGCCACGGGCTCCACGGTGACGCGGCGACCCGGCAGCCTGCCCTCGAGGGTGAGCCCGGAGCCATGTGTAGCCGAGACCACCCGCGCGCCCGCGGCGCGCAGCATCCGCTCGGTGTGGTCGCGCGACGGGTCTCGTTCGATGACGCTGGTCGCGCCATTTGCGCGAAGACCCGCGAAGAGCAGGCAGGACTTGACCTGCGCGCTCGCGACCGGCAGCTTGTATTCGACGCCGCGAAGCTTCGCGCCGCGCACCTCGAGAGGAGGAAAGCGATTTTCGCGCGCTTGAACATCGGCGCCCATCTCCCGCATGGGCAGGGCGACCCGGTCAACTGGCCGGCGACGGATCGACTCGTCGCCATCGAGCGTCCAGGCGCCTGCGGGCTGCCCGGCGAGCCATCCCGGCAGGAGCCTCATGAGGGTTCCCGCGTTGCCGACGTCGATCGCCACGAGTTCGGAGCCGGCGCTGCGCGAAGGCCCGTCCAGCCCAATCCCCTCCACGATCAAGTCGAATGATCCGTCGCCGGCATCCGTCGTCTTCACCTTCGCGCCGAGCTTCTCGACCGCGGCCAGGGTCGAGCGCGTATCCGCCGAATCGAGGTAGCGCGAGATCTGCGACGTGCCATCAGCCATCGCCGCGAGCAGCGCCGCTCGGTGCGAGATCGACTTGTCAGGAGGCGGAACCAGCGTGCCGGAAAGCGGCCCCGACGGCTCGAAGCGAACGCTCATGCGCTCGAGCCGGCGCGTGCCACAGAGTGACCGAGATCCTGCAGCACCTTGACGGCGCGTTCGGCGTCGTCCTCGCCAGCCACCCAGAGCGAGATCGCGCCGGTTCTCATGTCCGCCGCCGGCTGGAGCGCCATGTCCTCGATGTTCACCGCCTCGCGGCCCAGGGCGAGCGCGATCTCGGCGACCACGCCCGGCTTGTTTAAGACCGTTACCCGCAGCTCACACAGCGCGCCACCGGCCCCGCTCCCCTCGAGCAGCCGATCACGGGCGCCCCGCGCGCGCAGCTGCCAATCCTCCACGGCGGCCGCATCGCCTGCCCGGATCAGCTCGGCGGCTACGCGGAGGCGCTCGACCGCGCGATCGATCTCCGCGGCGACCGCCTCTGAGTTGGAGGTGAAGATGTCCTTCCAGATCTGCGGATTAGCCCCGGCGACCCGCGTTGTATCCCGAAAGCTCCTGCCTACCTCTGGCAAGCGCTCGCCTTCGTCGGAGATCGCCACCTCGGCCTGCGAGACCATCACGTTGGCGATCACGTGCGGGAGGTGGCTCACCGTCGCCATCAGGCGGTCGTGAAGCTCGGCGTCGATCGCCTGCGGCCGGGCGCCCAGCTCAGCTACCGCACGCTGGATCCGGTCGTAGTGAAGGCCGCCTGCGTTTTCGCCTGGCGTGAGATACCAGCGGGCGCCCTCGAAGAGCTCGGCACGGGCATTCTCGACCCCCGCCGTCTCGGCGCCGGCGATCGGGTGCCCCCCGATGAAGCGCCCGGCCTGGGGATGGCTCGCTAGGCCCTCGACCAGGTCTCGTTTCGTCGAGCCGACGTCGGTGACGACCGTGTCCTCACTGCTTGCGTCGACGGCCGCCCTCACCAGCTCGGGCAAAGCCCCGACCGGCGCGGCGCAGAAGACCAGCTCGGCGCCATCTACCGCCGCGGCGACGGACTCGGCGGCACGAGTTAGAACCCCGAGCTCGAGCGCCCTCTCAACCGAGCGTGGATCCGCGTCGAACCCGGCGACCTCGGCCTCGAGCCGCCTCTGGGCGGCAAGACCGATCGAGCCGCCGATCAGACCGACCCCGAGGACAGCTATCCGCATGCCATCAGCCTTTTTCGCGGCGCGTGCGCACTGCCTCCGCGAGCTCATCGAGCGTGCCGGCTGTTGTCTCCCAGTCCATGCAGGCGTCGGTGATCGATTGCCCGTAGGTGAGCTCGCCCGAGCCGAGGTCCTGGCGGCCCTCGACGAGAAACGACTCGAGCATGACGCCAACGATCGCGCCGTTTCCGCCGCCCACCTGCCCCGCGATGTCCGCGGCCACCTCACGCTGCCGAGAGGGGTCCTTGTCCGAGTTGTCGTGCGAGGCGTCGATCACCACGCGTTCGGGCAACCCGTGCCGAGAGAGCTGGCTCAGGGCATCGCCCACCTCCGCCGCGCCGTAGTTGTAGGAGTCTCGGCCGCCGCGCAGGATGACGTGGGCGTCGCGGTTGCCGGCGGTCCGCAGGATTGCCGGCGTGCCCGACGGGTCGATCCCGGTGAACGAGTGAGTGGCCGCTGCAGCGCGCACCGCGTCAACGGCGATCTGGACGTTTCCGTCGGTCGCGTTCTTGAAGCCAACCGGCATCGAGAGACCGGAGCCGAGCTGGCGATGGATCTGGCTTTCAGTCGTGCGGGCCCCGATCGCACCCCAGGAGACTGTGTCCGAGATGTACTGCGGGGTGATCGGGTCGAGGAACTCGCACCCGACCGGCAAGCCGAGTTCGATCACGGCCAGGAGCAGGCCGCGCGCCCAGCGGAGCCCGGTGTTGACGTCGCCCGAGTCGTCGAGGTGGGGATCGTTGATCATCCCCTTCCATCCCGTCGTCGTGCGTGGCTTTTCGAAGTACACGCGCATCACGACCAGCAGGTTCTCCTCGAGCTCACGCGCCTTCTCCGCCAAGCGCGAGGCGTAGTCACGCGCCGCCTCGGTGTCGTGAACGCTGCACGGCCCGACGACCACCAAGAGCCGGTCGTCGGCTCGCTCGAGGATCGCCGTCACCTCTTCGCGGCTGCGGATGACGAGCTCGGCCCCCGCCCGGGGCAGGGGGAGCTCGGAGAGGAGCGCGGTTGGCGGCGCGAGCGCCTCGATCTGGTCGATCCGGCGATCGCGAATCCCGTCCCGCTCGGTGGATGCGGGCGTCGTCATGCGAGCACTCTCGGCTCGCCTAGACGGCGAGCGAGGTCTCCCGTCCCGCGATTTCGGCGACACCCTTCACCTGCGCTGCGTACGCGGCGAAGTCCTCGAGCGCGAGCGACTGAGGACCGTCGCAGAGCGCCTCGGCGGGGTTCGGGTGCACCTCGACCATGATCCCGTCGGCGCCCGCTGCGGCCGCCGCGAGCGACATCGACGTGACCCACTCCCGGCGCCCGGCGGCGTGTGAGGGATCCACGATCACCGGCAGGTCGGTCATGCCCTTCAGCGCGGGCACCGCGAGCAGGTCGAGCGTGAAGCGGTACGCGCTCTCGAACGTCCTGATCCCGCGCTCGCAGAGGACCACGTTCGGGTTGCCCTCCTTCAGGATGTACTCGGCCGCCATGACGAGCTCCTCAAGCGTGGCCGAGAGGCCCCTTTTCAGCAGCACCGGCACGGCGGTCCTGCCGGCCTCCGTGAGCAGCGGGTAGTTCTGCATGTTGCGGGCGCCGATCTGGATCATGTCGGCAACCTCCGTCACGGCCTCCGTGTCGCGCACGTCCAGGAGCTCGGTGACGACCGGAAGGCCGGTCTCCTCCTTTGCCTCCGCAAGGAGGCGAAGCCCTTCGCCTCCCAGCCCTTGGAACGCGTAGGGTGAGGTGCGCGGCTTGTAGGCGCCGCCGCGAAGCATGGTTGCTCCGCCCTCCGCAACGCCTCTGGCCACTTCGAGGAGTCCCTCGCGGCTCTCGACGGTGCAGGGCCCCGCGATAATCCCGAACCCGTCCCCGGCGAGGGGGCCGTTCGGAACGTCGGCGACTGTGGGCGCTTGGGGTTTGTATTCGATGGTCATTGGATCTGGCGTGCCTTTCAAAGATTCTGGCGGTTCGAGCGTACGTGTCTGAGGGGGAGGCACCCGGCAGGTGACAAGGGTTCTGCGCGCTGGGTCTTGGGAGACCCGAAGCCGGGCGCCTAACTAAATCGCCAGGTAAACCAGGGCATATAGGCATACGCGGACGCACCCATTCGGGCGGTCGAAGCGGCGTACGCGGATCCGTGGCTCACTCAGGGGTTTGTAGCAGGGTGGGCCCGAAAGCGCAAATCACGGCACCGGGCGCGGTTGCGCTCTGGCGCTCTCCATGAGGCGCTAGAGGTTTTCCTGCTCCATCGAGGCGGAGTCGTGGATGCAGCTCATGTGAAGCGCTTCGCCGCCCACGTTCGTGAACCGGTGCGGCGTCGCGGGCGGGACCGTTATGACCATCCCAGGCTCGGCCGAGACCTTCTCACCGGCGACCTCGAACTCGACGTCGCCCTCGTGGACGATGAATACCTCCGCATAGGGATGGCGGTGGAGCGGCGGTCCGCCGCCCGGCTCGGTGCGCTCCTCATAGAACGAGATGCCGGCGCCTCCGCCACGCTCGGCTCCCTCGAACTGGCGACTTGCATCGCGGCCGGGAAGCTCGGCAAGCGGTACTGCGATCGGCTCGTTCATCACGCCGAGCCTATTGCTGCCGCGAGGCCGTGGACGAAGCGCTGATTTTGCTCGCGCGTTCCGTAGGAGACGCGGATGTGGCCGGGGCCGCCGAGGGGGGTGCCCGGCCTGACGACGACGCCTTCCTCCGCGAGCGCCGACACGACCTCTCCCTCGTCTGCTTCGCCGAGGTCGATCCACGAGAAGTTCGCGTGCGAGTCCGGCGTTGAGAGGCCGAGCTCGCGAACGCCCTCCTCGACGAACACGCGCTCGACGATCGTTCGCTCCACGCGCTGAGCGACGTCATCCTGGTGGCGAATCGCCTCGGCCCCCGCGGCTTGGGCGAGCGCGTTCACGCTGAACGGCTGCCGGACGGCGTCGAAGGCCGCGCGGAGCCGCGCGGAGGTGAGCGCGTAGCCCACCCGCAGCCCAGCGAGGCCGTAGCACTTGGAGAAGGTCCGCAGGACGACGAGGTTCTCCGATCGCCGCCAGAGGTCGACCGACTCCTCGGGATCGTCGTGGAGCTGGTACTCGGCGTACGCCTCGTCGAGAAGCACGCAAACGTGGTCCGGCACGGCTTCCATGAACTCGGCGATCCGGGAGATCGGGATGTGAGTGGAGGTCGGGTTGTTGGGGTTGCAGACCACGACGACCTTGGTCACCGCGGTGATCTCTGCGAGCATCGCGTTGAGGTCGTGCTCGTACTCGTCGTTAAGAGGAAGGCGGATCTCGCGCGCACCCGAAAGCGGCGCCATCCAGGGGTACATCGAGAACGATGGCCATGCGAAGAGCACCTCGTCGCCCTCCTCGCAGAGCGCCTGCGCCGCGGCGAGCAGGAGCTCGCAGCTGCCGTTCGAGACGGCGATCGCGGCCGGATCGGCGTCGTGACGCTCGGCGATCCGGCGGCGAAGCAGAGTCGCCCCGGGATCCGGGTAGCGGTTCATCGCCTCCGCGGCCCCCGCGATCGCGGCCACCACGTCGGGGTGCGGCCCCCATGGCGACTCGTTCGAGGCGAGCTGCGCGATGCCTGAGGCAGCGATCGCCTCGGGTGCCTTGCCCGCGGGCACGCCGGCCTGGTAGCCGGGGATCTGCTCAAGCCTGCGTGAAAAGCGGATCGTCATTGCGCGGAGTGGAGGTCGGCGCGGAGCTTCTTCGTCTCGCCTAGATAAACGTGCTCCGGAGTGCTCTCCGCTGGGCCGTAGTAGTGCGCGAGCACGCGGATGACGCGCTCCATGGCGCCGGGCACATCCATCTCGCGGTTGCACAGCAGCGGGACCTGCCCGAAGCCGAGCTCTCGAGCCGCCACCGCGGGGAACTGCGCGTCGAGATCATCGGTGCAGGTGAAGATGACCGAGACGAAGCTCTCCGGCTCAAGCTCGTTCCGGCTCATCAGCTCGGAGACGAGCTCGCGCGTGGCCGCGAGAATCGCCTCCTCTGAGTTGGCGCCGGCCTGTGCCGCGCCCCGGATTGCCCACAGTCGCTCATCCATCGTCTTGCGAATCCTTCCAGAGTGCCTTCACCTCGGCGGGGCCGAGCTTTCGAGCGTCGCCGTCGGGCAGGCGCCCGAGCGCGAGCGAGCCGAAGCCGACGCGCTTGAGTGAGACGACCTCGTTTCCGACCGCTTCGGCCATCCGCCGGATCTGGCGGTTGCGGCCCTCGCGGAGCGTGATCTCGATGCCGCGCTTTCCCGAGCGCCTGACCCGGGCCGGGCGGGTCGGGCCGTCGTCGAGCTCGACGCCCTTGCGAAGCCGGGCGAGCTGCGCGTCGGTGGGCGGTTTGCGAAGCCTCGCCCGGTAGGTGCGCTCGACGCCATAACGCGGATGCGTGAGGCGGTTCGCCAGCTCGCCGTCGTTCGTCAAGAGGATCAGCCCGGTCGAGTCGGCGTCGAGGCGACCCACCGGGTAGAGCCGGCGGCGCGAGGGGACAAGGTCGGTGACCGCTTGTCGGGAACCGGGCTCGCGCGCGGTCGAGATCACGTCGAGCGGCTTGTTGAGGATCCAGACCTCGCGCGGCTCCCGTCGAACCGGCTCGCCATCGACCGCGACACCGCTGGTCTCGTCAACGTCACGGGCCGGATCGGTCACCGGCTCGCCGCCGACGGTCACGGCGCCGGAGGCGATCAGGGCCTCAGAGCGGCGCCGGGAAGCGACGCCGGCGTGGGCGAGGTATTTGGCGAGGCGCATCGGGCGACGGTAGCGCCCGAAAGCGAGCTAGCCGGGGTGGCCGGCCCGTGCCTCGCCCGCCTTGTGAAGGCGCTCGCGTAACTCCCCTTCGACCTCGGGGGCCGGATCGAAGCGCGCCGGGTCGGGCAAGTCGTCAAGGCCGGCGAGCCCGAAGACGCGCTCGAAGAGCTCGGTGGTGCGATAGACGGACGCCCCGAAACGGGAGCGGCCGGATTCCTCGATCAAGCCGCGCTCGGTCAACGTGATCACGGCGGACTCGCCCGCGACGCCGCGGATGCGGCTGATCTCGGGCCGGGAGACCGGCTGGAGGTAGGCGACGATCGCGAGCGTCTCCGCCTGCGCCTGGGTGAGCGGAGGCGTTCGTGGCTTCGCGAGGAGCTTGCGCGCCGCGTCGGCGGCGATCGGATCGGTTGCGAGCATCCAGCCACCGGCGACGTTTCGCAGCAAGAGTCCGCGGCTTCCCTCGGCGAACGAGCCAGAGAGGCCGTCAAGCGCCCGCTCGATCTGGGCCTCGGTCGCGTCGGTCGCCTCGATCAGCTCGGTGAGGGAGACCGGGGTCGGCGAGAGGAAGAGGAGCGCTTCGATCACGCGCTCGAGCTGCGGTGCGTCGGTCATGCGACCTCCTCGGTTTCGGTTGCCACTTCGAGCGGCGTGATCTTTATCGGCCCGAAGAGCTCGGACTGGTCCCAGCTTGCCTCGCCTCGCTTGTGCATCTCGAGGAGGGCGAAGATCGTTACGGCCTGGGTCAGCCGGTCCTCGCGCCCGAACGCGTCGTCGAAGTCAATCGCCGTCCTCCGTCGCAGAAGGCCGCGGATAACCCCGAGCCGGCGCTCGAGTGAGACCGTAGGCCGGATGTGGGAAGTGTCCGGGGCCTCCGGCATGCGAAGGAGCCCGCCGATCGCCTCGGCGAGCCGCTCGCCGGCATAGACCGGCCGCGCCGCCTCGAGGGAGACGCGCCGAAGCTCGGGCGGCAGGGCTGCGCGGCGATAGAGAGTGTCGCGCCCGGCCTCGAAAAGGTCCTTGATGTACCCGGCCGCATCGTGATAGCGGCGGTACTCGAGCATGCGCGCCAGGAGCTCTTCCGCGGCCTCTTCGGGCGCGGGCATCCCCTCCCCTTCTTCGCCGGCCGGCAGAAGGAGCCGCGACTTGAGCTCGAGGAGGGCGGCGATCAGGACCAGAAACTCCGTCGCCGATTCCAGGTCGAGCTCGCCTTGCTCTTCCAAGTGCTCGACGTAGGCGACGACGACCTCGCCCAGCTCCACCTCGGCCAGGTTCACTCCCTCGCGAAGGACAACCGCCATCAGGAGGTCGAACGGGCCCGCGAAGACGTCGAGCTCGAGGTCGAGGTCGGCTACTGGCACGTGCGCAGCGTAGCCCCGGCGCAGGACGGCCGACCGAGTCTCCTTCTAAGGTTCGCGCGTGGCTGAGAGGCGCGACGAGGAGTCTTCCCGGCCGCACGCGCTGGACATCTACGAGCGGATCTGCGAGGACACGGCCGAGGAGCTGAGCCGGCCCGAGGGAAGCCTCTTCTTCTCAGGTCTGTTCGCCGGCTTCACGATCGGGCTCTCGGCGCTCGCCGTCGCTCTTGCAACGGTCTCGCTCACGCCCGAGGTCCAGTCGACCGCGTTCATCGCAGCGCTCCTGTATCCCATCGGCTACGTCGCGGTGATCGTCGGACGCTCCCAGTTCTTCACCGAGAACACGCTCTACCCGGTGATGCTCTCGATGCGGAAGAGGGAGTTCCTCAACCGGACCGCCCGCCTCTGGGCGATCGTGTTCTCGATGAACTTGGTCGGCGCGTTCGTCTTCGCGATGCTGGCGGTCCTCACCGGCGCCCTCGCCGAGCCGATCCAGTCAGAGCTCGTCTCGAACGGCGTCAAGTACACCGAGGGCTCTTTCATCGACACGTTCTGGAGCGCGGTGATCGTTGGCTTTCTCCTCGCAACGGTCGCCTGGCTCGTCGAAGGGTGCGACACCGTCACCGGCCGCGTGGCCGTGATCTGGTCGCTCACGTTCTTCGTCTCGCTCGCGAGCCTCGACCACTGCGTGGCAACGACGATCACGGCGTTCTGCTCGCTCCTCGACGGCGCGCTAAACGTGGGTGATGTCCTCACCTGGCTCCTTCCCGCTTTTCTAGGCAACGTCCTCGGCGGCGTGATCATCGTGGCGTCGATCAACTACGGCCAGGTTCGCGAAGAGGACTGACGACGGCGCCCGCAGCGGCGTCTAGCGAGAAGGCCCGACGCCCATTGCGTCGCGCACGTCGGCGAGGGTGCCCGAGGCGATCTCGCGAGCCTTTTCTGCCCCTTGGGCAAGCAACCGCTCGAGCTCACCCTCGTCAGGGCGAAGCTCGGCGTAGCGCTCCCGCACCGGCGCCAGATAATCGGTGACGGCCTCGGCGACGGCGTCCTTGAAATCGCCGTAGCCCGAGCCTGCGAACTCCGATTCGACCGCGTCAGGCGTCCAGCCTCGGACGGCCGCCAAAACATCGATCAGGTTCGCGATCCCCTCCTTGCCCGCGCCGCGGTGGACGCCCGAGCCCGAGTCGGTCACCGCGCTTTTCACCTTCTTCTGGATCGCGTTCGGCTCGTCGAGGACGTAGACGGTGCCCTGCTCGGAGCCGCTCGTCGTCGACATCTTCACCGTCGGGTCCTGGAGATCCATGATCCGCGCACCCACCTCGGGGATGCGATGATCCGGCTCCACCAGCGTGCCCTCGCCGAAGCGTTCGTTGAAGCGGCGCGCGATCTCGCGCATGAGCTCGATGTGCTGGCGCTGATCTTCGCCGATCGGCACCTCCTCGCCGCGGTATGCGAGGACGTCGGCCGCCTGAAGGACGGGATAGAAGAAGAGTGCCGCCGAGACCAGCTCGCGCTGCTTTTGCGATTTGTCCTTGAACTGGTGCATCCGGTTGAGGTCGCCGTGAGCGGTCACGGCCGAGAGCAGCCAGCAAAGCTCGGAGTGCTCGCGCACGTCCGACTGGCGAAAGAGGATGCAGCGCTCTGGATCGAGCCCTGCTGCGACCAGGACCGCCGCCGTGTCGTAGAGGCGCTCGCGGAGCTCGGCCGGGTCGTAGGCGACCGAGATCGCGTGGAGGTCGACGATGCAGAAGATGCCCTCGCCGCGCTCCTGGCTTTCGACGTACTGCGAGATCGCCCCGATGTAGTTCCCGAGGTGCTTGCGCCCGGTGGGCTGAATCCCGCTGAAGATGCGCACGGCCGGGAATGTATTGGGACCTCCGGGCGCGTGGGCTTCGTATTTCGCCTAGTTCACCACCCGAAGGAGTCCTCATGAGAAGCAGAGCATTGTTGAAGGCGCTCGCCGCAGTCACAGCCATCGGCGTGACCGCACCACCGTCGGCGGCCGCCGACGGTCTGCCTGTGCCAGTCGACTACACCTTCGGCGAAGGTGTAGTTTCGGCGGACGGAGCAGACCGCTTCGTGTCCCTCTCGTCCGGGGACAGGACCCTTGTGATGCGGATCTCGGTAGACGGTGGGGAGGTAACCGATCACACGACGATCGACGGGAATTACACGGTTCCCGCCATTGCCGTAGACGGAACGGCGAGTGGAATTTCGGCCGACGGAGAGACCCTCGCCCTCATCAACCCGAGGCGATCCTTTCCCCGGAAGACCACCGAGCTCTTGGTATTCGAGGCCACCCGCCTCGGAAGGAACCCGGACCAGGTCAGCCTCGCCGGGGATTTCAGCTTCGATGCTCTTTCTCCCGACGGCGAGACGATGTATCTCATCGAGTACACGGACCCGCGGGACCCCGGCGCCTACCAGGTCCGCTCCTATGACCTGTCGGCCGAGGAGCTCGACCCGCAACCGATCCTCGACCCCGAGGAGGCGCCGGACGAGATGCGCGGCTTTCCGCAGACGCGAGCCACAAGCAACGACGGGCAATGGGAGTACACGCTCTACGACGGCGGCGGTAACCACCCGTTCATCCACGCCTTGAACGTCGAGGAGGGGACGACGGTCTGCATCGACCTGCCGATCCACCCGGAGGACACGTATGGCGCCGAGCTCACGGCGAGCGAGGACGGCGCCGCAGTCGAGCTCGTGAACAGAAAGGGGAACCTGCTAGCCGTCGTGGACACGGCAACGCACGAGGCACGCGAACCGGGCGCGGAGACGGAAGCGGCGTCTGCCGAGCCAACTCAGCCAGCGGTGGAGATCGCCGGACTCGCATTCGGCGGCCTCATTATCGCCGGCCTCGCAGCGATCGCGGTCCGCCGACGGCGCCGAGAGTAGGAATACCCGCGCATATCGCGGGTTTCCCTACTTTCGGCAGCTCGGGTAATGCGGACCTCCCGGGTGCCGCTGGACGTATGAGGCGTATGGCGGGAGACTCTGCCCACGTGATGGAAGCCGGAGAGCTGAGAAAGCTCGGACCGCCCTTGCACGGGCTTGAGAGCCGGCGGGAGGGGGCGCTCGTCCGCGCGGCGCAGCGCGGCTCGAACGAAGCGATGGAGGAGCTCTTTCGCCGCCACTGGCGAGGCGCCCACCGTGCCGCCTTCCTCGTCGTCCATGACGGTCCCGCCGCAGAGGACATTGCCCAGGAGGCGTTCATCTCGGCGATCCGCACGCTCGAGCGCTTCGATCGCCGCAGACCGTTCGCGCCATGGCTTCATCGCATCGTGGTGAACCGGGCGATCGACTGGACTCGCGCGCGGACGGCTCGGCGGGAGGTCGCGGGCGAAGGAGCTGTCGCGCTCGATCACGCTTCCGTCGAGCCCGATCTCGCGGCGCAGGCAGACTCAGGCCGGGTGATCGCGGCGCTTGCCTCGCTCGCCCCCGAGCAACGAGCGGTCGTGGTCCTGCGCTACGTCCTCGACTACAGGCCGGGCGAGATCGCCGCGCTACTCGAGCTACCGCGCGGCACCGTCAACTCGCGCATCCGCCGGGGGCTGGATGCCCTGTCGCTGACCGTGGAGCGAGACACGTGAGCCGGCGGCGAGACGATGGACGCGCGCGAGATGCGCTGGCTCAGATCGAGACGCCGGACGAGCATCGCGCCGAGGAGCGGGCGCGGCGGGTGGTGGCGGAGGCGTTTGCGACGCGCGAGGCCGGTCCCGCACCTTCTCGCCGGATCGCTCTTCGCGGCGCAGCGGTGCTCGCCGCAGCGGGGCTGATCGCCGGACTTGCCCTGACGCCCGCAGGAGCGGACGTTCGCGAATGGATCGCCGACCGCGTGAAGCTGGGCGAAGAGCAGGCCGAGCCTCGCATCGGGTCACTGCCGGCGCCTGGCAACGTCCTCGTCGAGGCTCCGAGCGGGGCGTGGCTCGTGCGCGACGACGGGTCGCGACGCAGGCTGGGCGCCTACGACCACGCCAGTTGGTCGCCGCAGGGTCGGTTCGTTGCGGTCGCGACCGGCTCGGAGCTGAGAGCCGTGGATGCGGTCGGAGACTTCCGCTGGTCGATCGAGTCGCCGAAGCGGATCGATGCCGTGGATTGGTCAGAGGACGAAGGCTTTCGCGTTGCCTACCTGGCCGGGGATCAAATCCGTGTCGTCGCGGGCGACGGCACCGGCGACAGGTTCCTCCTCGGCCCGGCGCGCGGCGTAAGACCAGTCTGGCGTCCCGAGACTGACGATACGCACGCAGTCCATCAGCTCACATACGTAGACGGCTCGAACCGAGTGGCCCTAATCGACGCGGACACCGAGGAAGTTCTCTGGCGAACGGAGCCTTACTCGCGGCCGATTCACTCGCTTGAGTGGTCGGAGGATGGTGAGCGGCTGCTGGTCGCAGCCGGGGACTTCGCGACGCTTGGCGACGCTCGAGGCAACGCCCTGCTCAAAGGGCCGGTCGCCACTGGAGTTGAAAGTGCCGCGATCAGCCCCGCCGGCGATGCCGTCGCCGTCGTGTCGGCCAGCCCGGGGGGCGACGAGCTCGCCCTGGTGAGCGCTTCCGGCCGCTCGAAGCGGCTCTATTCGACCGGCAAAGAGAGCGCGAAGGCCCGGTTCGGGCCGCCGGTTTTCTCTCCCGACGGAGAGTGGATCCTCCTGCCGTGGCCCGAAGCCGATCAGTGGCTCTTCGTGAACGTGGATGACCGCCGCGTCACAGCCGTCGCCGACATCACCCGGCAGTTCGACTCGGACGACAAGGGGGATGGAGGCTTCCCGGAGGTAGCCGGCTGGTGCTGCTGACGGAAGATCCTGCAGCCTTTTGGTTGCCATAGCGACCAAAACGCTGCACTCGATTCGCTCGCTTGATAATGAGCAGGTGGCCGATTCGCTCCCCCGCAACCTCCAGCCGATGCTCGCGACCCCGGCGGCCGCGCCGCCCGACGGCGACGGGTGGGCCTTCGAGATCAAGTGGGACGGTGTGCGAGCGCTCGCTCTCGTCGAGGGCGGCGCGGTGCGGATCTCCTCTCGCCGGGGAGAGGACGCGAGCCATCGCTATCCCGAGCTGACCGGGCTCGCCGAGGCGCTCGACGGGCGCTCGGCGCTCCTCGATGGCGAGGTGGTCGCGTTCGACGCAGCGGGACGCCCGAGCTTTCAGACGCTTCAGCGAAGGATGGGTCTCTCGCGGCTGGAAACGATCCGCCGTCGCTCGCAGGAGATCCCCGTGAGCTACGTCGCCTTCGACCTCCTCTACCTCGACTCCCAATCGCTCCTAGCCGAGCCATACGAGCGCCGACGCGAACTGCTCGCCGGGCTTGAGCTCGACGGCGATTGCTGGCGCGCGCCCGCACACCGAATCGGAGACGGACCCGCCTTCCTCGAAGCTGCCCGCACCCAGGGGCTCGAGGGCATCGTCGCGAAGCGCCTCGGCTGTCCGTATCGCCCGGGAAAGCGAAGCCCGGACTGGCTCAAGATCCGCGCCCGCCTCCGTCAGGAACTGGTGGTCGGCGCCTACATGCCGGGCGAGGGTGGCCGCACCGGCTCGGTGGGCTCGCTCCTCGTCGGCTATTGGGACCGTACGGTCGAAGAGGCGGCTTCGACCGGGAGCCCTCAGCGCCTCGTCTATGCGGGCGGCGTCGGTACGGGCTTCACCGACGAGATGCTGAAGCGTCTGCGACGACTCCTCGAGCCGCTACGTACCGAAGAGATGCCGTTCGAACTCGGCGAGGACCCGCGCGAGAAGTACAAGGGCCGGACCCGCTCCCGCGGCGCCGGCCCCGTCTGGGTCGAACCGCTCCTCGTCTGCGAGGTCGAGTTCACCGAGTGGACTCACGAAGGAACGCTCCGCCAGCCCTCGTTCAAGGGCCTTCGCGACGACAAGGTGCCGCGCGAGGTCGTGCGCGAGACCTGACCGTTCCGGACCGGCGGCGGGGGAGAGTCACGGAATCAGGGTTTCGTTCACGAACACCACCGGTTCCTCCCAAGGATGGCTCGGAACGAGTCCCTGCGTCAATACCCGGTCGAGCACGTCGGGATCCAGAGGAAGCACAAATTCGAGCCGTACCGATGGCACGCGCTCGAGCCGCGAAACCTGCCCGACGGTCGGCTTGGCCCCCTCGACCGGGCGAAACTGCTCGACGCCCGGCGCGGACCACCATGCCCATCGCTCGTAAGGCCCGAACCGCATCGGCGGCGCCTCCCGTTCGACCGCTTTCAGAACCGAATCGAGATGACCGGGAGGAACGAAGGTCGTGATGCGGTAGACCCGGCGAGCGTCCAAGCTCCCAGACTACGCAAGATCGCGTTCGCGGGGACGCTTTCAGACGGACTCTGCGGGGTAACCTCGAAACACTGCTCCCATGGCTCGCGCGATCTGGACAGGCTCAATCTCCTTCGGGCTCCTTAACGTTCCCGTGAAGCTCTATTCGGCCGTTTCGCGCAAGAACGTGTCGTTTCGCGAGCTGCGCGAGTCGGACTCGTCGCGGATCCGCCACAAGCGCGTGGCGGAAGCCGACGGCAAGGAGGTCCCCTACGAGGACATCGTCAAGGGCTACGAGATCTCGCCCGAGCAGTACGTGGTCTTGACGAAGGACGACTTCGAGGAGATCGATCCCAAGAAGACCCGCTCGATCGAGATCCAGGACTTCGTCGACCTCGACCAGATTGACCCGATCTACTTCGATCACCCGTACTACCTCGGTCCGGACAAGGGTGCCGAACGGGCCTATGCCCTCCTCACCGAGGCGATGAACGAGCAGAAGAAGGTCGCGGTCGCGCGATTCGTGCTTCGCAACAAGGAAAACCTCGCTGCGATCCGACCGATGGGCGACGTGCTGACGATGGCGACCATGCGCTTCGCCGATGAGGTCGTCGCGCCCGACGAGATCTCCGAGATCCTCGGCGAGGAGGCAGAGAAGCCGCGCAAGGCCGAGATCGACATGGCGAAGCAGCTCATCGAGTCGCTCTCCAACGACTTCGAGCCCGATGCCTACAAAGACGAATACCGCGAAGAGCTCCTGGCGCTGATCGAGCGGAAGGCCAAGGGCGAGGGCGCCGTTGAGGTCGAATCCGAAGCGCCCAAGCCCACCAAGGCTCCCGACCTCATGGCCGCGCTCGAGGAGAGCCTCGCGGCGGTCAAGTCGGAACCGCTCGGTGGTGGCGCCGAGACCAAGAAGAAGGCGCCCGCCAAGAAGAAGTCGAGCGCGAAGAAGAGCACCTCGAAGGCCAAGTCGGCCTCGAAATAAGCCAACTTCGTTGGCACCGGACGCGAGAGCGGTAGAGCCAACGGGCGCGTATCCAGATGGCTGACGAGCGCACCGAGGTGTCCGTAGACGACCGGATCATCTCCCTCTCGAATCTCGACAAGGTCATGTGGCCGCAGTCGAAGACGACCAAAGGCGAGGCGATCGATTACTACGCGCGGGTAGCGGACACGCTGCTGCCGCACCTTGCCGAGCGTCCCCTCACCCGCGTCCGATTTCCGGACGGCGTGGGCGGCCAGCGCTTCTATGAAAAGCGGATTCCCAAGGGCGCTCCCGGGTGGGTGCGATCGGAGGCGGTCGGGATGGATCGTGTCGGTGAGATCGACTTCGTCATCTGCGACGACAAGTCCACCCTCGTCTGGCTGGCGCAGATGGGAGCGCTCGAGTTGCATCCGTCGCTCTCGAAGGTCGACGCGATGGAGTGTCCGACGGTTCTCGCCTTCGATCTCGACCCGGGGCCGCCGGCCGCGATGCGCGAGTGCTGCACCGTCGCCCTTCGGGTTCGGGAGCTTTTCGAGGGGATCGGCCTCGAGTGCTTTGCGAAGACGTCGGGCTCGAAGGGCGTCCAGGTCTACGTCCCGTTGAACGGCACCGCGACGTACGAGCGCACCAAGCCATTCGCCCACGCGGTGGCCCGGGCGCTCGAGAAGGCCGAACCGGCGCTGGTCGTCTCGCGGATGACCAAGTCGCTCCGTGTCGGCAAGGTGCTGGTCGACTGGAGCCAGAACACCCGGTCGAAGACCACCGTCTCCGTTTATTCGCTTCGTGCCCGCGAGCGGCCCACGATCTCGACGCCGGTTACCTGGGACGAGGTCGAGGCGGGTGCCCATGGCAAGGACGATCTCTCCTACGAGGCCGAGGACGTACTTGCGCGGATCGAGCACCACGGCGACCTCTTCGAGCCCGTGCTCAGGCTCAAACAACCGTTGCCCGACAGCGGATGAAGCTCATACCGTACGGCCGGGACGCCGATGGTTAGACGATGAGTGCGGGCTCCAACCAGCGAGGGCAGGGCAACCCCGTCCTATGAGAGTTTTCCTGCCACCGGCGCGAGTGCTCCTCGTGCTGGCGCTTCTCGCCCCGGTGGGCGCGGCCGCGGGCGCTGCCCCGGCGCACCGCGGCGACGAACCATCCCGTCCTGGCGGCTGCCAGATTCTGCCTCCCTCCGACGCGTTTCACCAAGACATCTCCGGCCTGGAAGAGGCCGAGAGCTCGGAGGCGATCATCAATCGCATCCTGGCCGACGGCGGGGACGACCTTCATCCCGACTTCGGCTCGAACCCGCGCTACGGCATCCCGTTCGAGGAGGTCGGCCCCAACCAGCGCCGAGTGCCCGTCAGGCTCATCGCCTACCCCCACGAGAGCGACAGGGGTCCCCACCCCATCCCCCGCGACGCGCGGATCGAGGGCGGCCGCAACTCCGACGGCGACCGGCACGTGCTCGTCCTCGAGCGGGACTCGAACGACGCGGATGATGATTGCCGGCTGATCGAGCTCTACCGCGCATTCCCGCCCAAGCGAAGCAAGCCGTGGCGTGCGGACCAGTCAAGCGTCTTTGACCTCGGCGCCGACCTGCCCCAGCGCCCGGACGGCTGGACCTCAGCGGACGCCGCGGGTCTGCCGATCCTGCCGGGGCTCGTCCGCTACGACGAGGTCGAGGCGGGGTTCATAGATCACGCGATCCGCATCACGTTCGAGCGAACTCGCCGGGCGTACCTCTCTCCCGCGACCCATTTCGCATCCGAGGAGTGCGGCGGGACCCTGCCGCCCATGGGAATGCGCCTGCGCCTGCGCGAGAGCTACGACCTCTCGGGGATGTCGGACGAAGCGCGGACGATCGCTCAGGCGCTCAAGACCTACGGCGCGATCGTCGCCGACAACGGCTCGAACTTCTTCATCACCGGAGCATCCGACGATCGCTGGGACGATGAAGCGCTGAGCGATCTGAAGGACGTGCCGGGCAGCGCCTTCGAGGTCGTCGACACCGGCGCCGAGCTGACCGACGGCTGCTGAGAGCGTCGCTACTCGGTTTCGGGGACGGGCGCCGCGAGGCCGCGGAGCGCCGTCGAGCGATTGCCGATGCCGCCGCCACCGTCGCCGTCGCCGTCGCCTCCATTACCGCCGCCACCACCGCCGTCACCGGGGCAGGAGCGGGTGAGGACCCACTTGGCCGGCCTGCGTGGCTTCGTGCGGTCGTTGTGGGACCAGGAAAGATGGAGGTGGTCGCCGCGGCCGTGGCCTGAGTCGCCGTTGTAGCCGACCCAGCGCCACGGGAGCCTCGGGTCGTTCTGGCGAGGCTCCGCGTAGCGGGCGAGCTTGTCGATCTTGTCCCAGCCCTTGCGGCCCTTGCCCGAGAAGATGTCGACCGCGAGGCCGATGGGATGCTCGCCGTTCGGCGCGTGACCCGTCGGTGCGTAGCCGTCGCCGATCTCGATCTTGTAGTTGCGCTGCATCCAGCGGATATCCGGCAAGAGACGTCTGTCGATCCGCGCGCCGCCGGCATGAGGAATGCGTACGAACTTGCCGCCGCCCGTCGTCTTGCAGAGGTTCTTGCCGAGCTTCTTGCTCCGCATCTCGGCCGCGTCGGCCGCGTCCGCGACTACGGACCCGCCGATGGACACAAGCGCGAAGAAGACAAGGACGCACGCAACGACGCACGCTCGCCAGCCCGGAAGAAATGCGCTCTTTCGCCCCGCCGCCATCGACGCCGCATGTTAGCAAACTGTAAGGAAAGTGTGTGGAACGTGCCAGGTGCCTGGCACCAACGCCTAGACCGGGGCTGCGGCGCGGCGGGCGGGCCTTGCGCTCAGCGTCTCGAGCGCGGAGCCCAGACGGCGGACACCTTCGTCCATCTCCCCGGGCTCGAGGTAACAGAAGGAAAGCCGGAGTTGAAGCTCCTGCGTGCGGGCGACGCTCATCGCGCCCCCGGGGGCATACGCGACACCCTGGCGCCACGCCTCGTCGACCAGGTCTCGCTCGGACACCGCGCTGTCGAGCGTCACCCAAACGTGCCCGCCGCCGAGAGGCTCGAGGTAGTGGGCAACGCCACCGAGGTGGCGCTCAATTGACTCTTCGAGGGCCGCTCGGCCTCGCTCGTAGTGGCCCCGCGCGCGCTCGAGTTGCGCGGGATAGAGGCCTCGGGAGAGGTACTCGGCTGCGACAAGCTGACTGAGGACGGGCGTATGGATGTCGTCGGAGCGCTTCTCGGCGATGATCCGTTCGCGCACCGGCCCGGAGGCGATCACCCAGCCGGCTCGAAGGCCCCCGCCCACCGTCTTCGAAAGCGAGTCGGTGTAGATCGCGTGCGCGGGCGCGTCGGCGCGAAGCGAGGGGCGCTCTTCCCCGTCCATGCGCAGCTCGCCGTAGATGCCGTCCTCCACGATGAAAAAGCCGTGCCGGCGCACCAGTTCGAGCAACCGCTCCCGGCGCTCGGGCGAAAGATCGCGGCCGGTCGGGTTGTGGAGGCGCGGCTGGATCGCGAGCGCTCGGATCTCCGTCCGGGCGAGAAGTGCCTCGAGCGCGTCCACATCGAGCCCGTCGGCATCTACGGGCACCGGCTGAACCTTCGCGCCGGCCGCGCGGATGGCGCGGATCACCGACATGAATGAAGGGTCCTCGCAGGCCACGACGTCACCGGGCCTCAGGATCGCGCGCATCGCGAGGGAAAGGCCCTGTGTCGCCCCGCTCGTGATCACGATGTCCTCGATGTCCTCCTCCTCGCCGCGAGCGGCCGACAGGTTCGCCACCTGCTGGGCAAGCTCAGGCGTGCCGCGGACGTCCGAGTATTGAAGCGCCCGCTCCGGCTGGGTCCGCATGACCGTCTCAGTGGCGTCCTGCATGTCTGCGATCGGGAAGATTCGCTCTGACGGGTAGCCGACCGACAGCGGAATCAGACCCTCGGTCTGAACGTGCGAATGCATCTCGGCGAGGACGTGATCGCCGTAGGTCTCTTCGAACTCGGGCAGGACGTAGCGCTGCCAGGCGATCGAGTCCTTGACCCTGGTAGAGCCGGGGATAGCGGCTGCCGCCGCACGTACGAAGGTGCCAGAGCCCACCTTCGACGAGACCAGGCCGCGCTCGGACAGCTGCCGGTATGCGCGTGCCGCTGTCAGGTGGTTCACGCCCGTGAGCTCGGCGAGCTGACGCGTCGGCGGCAGCTTCGCCCCCGGCCCGAGCTCACCTTGGGTGATCGCCGCCTCGAAGATTTCGACGATGGCGGCGGTTACGCCAGAGCGGTTGTCTCGGCCCTCGGCCTCGTCAGTGGTGCGTAGCTCGTTCAATTGTGCCTTGTAGGACATTGAATTCCCCAGTGTATGCGCTATCTTGGCGATTTGTCAAGCATACAAAGCGCAAACGAAGGGCTTTGAACCACAAGAACCTAGGAGTTAGCTATGTCGCACGTCACACACATTGATGCAACCGAGATCACCATTCGCGCGGCGCGCGCCGAAGACATGAGCGAAATCGCTCGGGTCGCTGGTCGTGACACGCACGAGCTGCCGGCCGGCCCGCTCTTGATGGCGATGGCCGGTGACCGCGTGCGAGCTGCGATCTCCCTCACCGACGGCTCCTTCGTCGCCGATCCCTTCCACCGGACGACCGAGCTGGTCGAGATGCTGAGGATCCGCGCGGGCGCGGTCCGCGACTCGCGGAACGGCTTTGGCCGGAGGAGCCGCCCGCGTCGCGGCAGCCGCCGGGCGCTCGCGCTACACCGCGCGGCCTAGCCCGCGCCGAGAGTGAGATAACGGGACAGGCTGTCCCGCGAGCGCACTCTCGCGAAAACAGGTGCTAGAAGCGCTGGCGAACGATCGGCTTGCGGCTCGCCGCCGCCTCGTCGAGGCGGCGCACCGGCGTCGTGTAGGGCGCTTTCGTGAGGATCTCCGGATCCTCCTCGGCCTCGGCGAGGATCGAGTCGATCGCCTCGGCAAGCTCGTCCAGGGACTCGCGCGTCTCGGTCTCGGTCGGCTCGAACATGAGCGCCTCTTCGACGAGCAGCGGGAAATAGATCGTCGGCGGATGGAAGCCGTAATCCAGTAGTCGCTTCGCGATGTCGAGCGTCTTCACCTTGAGCTCGCGCCTCGCGGGGTCGCCGGTGAGGACGAACTCGTGCATGCAGCGCTCGCCGAACGCGAGCGGCAGGTGCTTGCCGGCGCGCCCCGCCCGTAGCTTCGACAGGAGGTAGTTCGCGTTCAGGACCGCCGTCTCGGACGCCTCGCGAAGGCCGTCGCCGCCGAGGGAGCGGATGTAGGCGTACGAGCGGACGAAGACGCCGAAGTTGCCCTGAAAGCCCCGCATCCGTCCGATCGACTTCTCGGCTTCGTGCTCGAGGCCGAAGCGCGGGCCGGAGCCGTTCGAGGTCTCGGTTCGAACGATGCGCGGCACCGGCAGGAATGGCGCGATGCGATCGGAAACCGCGATTGGGCCGGCGCCGGGGCCCCCTCCCCCGTGTGGCTGGGAGAATGACTTGTGCAGGTTGAGGTGGACGATGTCGAAGCCCATGTCGCCTGGCCTCGACCAGCCCATTACCGCGTTCAGGTTCGCGCCGTCGTAATAGAGGGTGCCGCCGACATCGTGGACGATCCCGGCGATCTCGCGGATGTTCCGGTCGAATACCCCAAGCGTGTTCGGGTTCGTGAGCATGAGGCAGGCGACCGCGTCGTCGGCCTTCTCGCGCAGGTCGTCGACGTCGACGCCTCCGTCGGGCGCGGTTGCCACCTTGACCACCTCATAGCCCGCCATCGTGACCGTCGCGGGATTGGTTCCGTGCGCGGTATCCGGGGTGAGGACCTTGGTTCGTTGCTCGCCGCGGTCGGCGTGGTAGGCACGGGTTAGCAGGAGCCCGGCAAGCTCGCCGTGCGAACCGGCCGAGGGCTGAAGCGAGACGTGCGGAAGACCCGTCAGCTCAGAGAGCGAGCGCTCGAGGTTCCACATGAGCTCGAGCGCGCCCTGGGCCCGCTGGGGGTCCTGCGCTGGATGAAGGCGGGAGTGCCCCGGAAGCGCTGCCACCCTCTCGTTCAGGCGAGGGTTGTGCTTCATCGTGCACGAGCCGAGCGGATACGGGCCGGTGTCGAGATCGAAGTTTCGGCGCGAGATCCGGTTGTAGTGGCGGACGATCTCCGGCTCAGAGACCTCGGGCAGCTCCGCGGGCTTCTCGCGAAGGAGAGCTTGGGGAATCGCGTCAGAGAGCGGAATCTCCGGCACGTCGCACTCGGGGACGACCGCCGCTCGGCGCCCCTCGACAGACCTCTCGAAGATCGTTACCGCCTCGTCGCGCTGAAGCGGGGTCGGGACCTCGGCGGTGCGTGGAGGCTTCACGACGGCACCTCGCTGGCCTCTCGGCGTGAGCCGACTCGACCGACAGCGGCTTCGAGCGAACGGGCGAGTCGATCGATGTCGGCCTTGCTCCGGCGCTCGGTGATCGCGACAAGAAGCCCGTCCTCGTACTCGGGGTAGTCGCGGCCTAGCGGGTAGCCCGCGGCGATTCCTTCGCCGGCGCAGCGGTCGAGCACTTCCTGCACCGGACCATCGAGCTTGAGCGCAAGCTCGCGTGCGACCGGCGCCTCGTGGAGAAGCTCGACTCCCTCGATTGCCGTCAGGGCCTTGCGGGCATAAGCGGTGCGGCGGACCATCAGCTCGCCCACCTCGACCAGCCCGCGCTTGCCGAGCCAGACCAGGTGGAGGACGCCGCCGAGCGCGATCAGCGCTTGCGAGGTGCAGATGTTGTGTGTCGCCTTCTCGCGGCGAATGTGCTGCTCGCGCGTCTGGAGCGCAAGGACGAAGCCGCGGCGCCCGTCCACGTCAGTCGTCTCCCCGGCGATGCGGCCGGGCATACGACGGAGGTGCTCCTCGGTCGCGCAGAAGAACCCGAATGAGGGGCCGCCGAAGTCGAGGCGCCCGCCCAGCGGCTGGCCCTCCCCCACCGCGACGTCGATCCCGCACTCGCCGGGAGGCTTTAGGACTCCAAGCGTCATCGGGTCGACGGACGCGATCGCCATCGCTCCGGCGTTGTGCGCCGCTTCGGCGAGGGCGGCCAGGTCTTCGACGCCGCCCAGGAAGTTCGGGTTCTGAACGAAGACGGCCGCGGTCTCATCGTCGAGCGCCGAGGCGAGCTGGCCGGCGGATGTCAGGCCGTTTTCGAGCCCAACCTCGACGACGTGGGCGTCGTAGCCGCGCGCGTAGGTCTCGAGCGTCTGGCGGCTGTGTGGATGAAGCGCACGCGAGACGACGAGCTTGCGCCGGCCCTTCTTCGCGCCCAGCGCCAGGTACGCCGCCGAGGCGACCGAAGAGGGCCCTTCGTACATCGAAGCGTTCGAGACGGGCAACGCCGTCAGCTCCGACATGCAGGTCTGGAACTCGAACATCGCCTGCAATCCACCCTGAGAGACTTCGGGCTGATAGGGCGTGTAAGGGGTCAGGAACTCCGAGCGCGACAGGATCGCATCGACGAGCGCGGGCACATAGTGGTCGTACATCCCGGCGCCGAGGAAGCAAACCTCCGAATCGGCGTCCGCGTTACGAGCGGCGAGCGAGCGCAGGTGCTCGAAGACCTCCTGCTCGGACATGCCGTCGGGGAGCTCGAGCGGGCGGTCGAGCCGGACCTCAGCGGGGATCTGCTCGAAGAGCTCCTCGGCCGACTCAGCCCCGATCTCGGCGAGCATCGCCGCTCGGTCAGAGTCGGTCGCTGACGTGTAGCGGGACACCCTTCGAGCTTAGAGCGGCGCTCGGCTCACCTAGAGAGAGTCCTTGTAGGTCGCCGCGTCCATCAGGTCGTCGACTTCCGATGGATCCGAGAGCTTTACCTTGGCGAGCCAGCCGTCGCCGTATGGGTCTTCGTTCAAGACCTCGGGGCTCTCGCCCGCGGCGTCGTTGACCTCTACTACCTCGCCCGAGAGGGGCGCGTAGACGTCAGAGACTGCCTTGACCGACTCGACCTCTGCGTAGACCTCGTCCTTGGAGACGGTGGCGCCCACGTCGGGCGGCTCGAAAAAGACGACCTCGCCGAGCGAATTCTGCGCGTACCAGGTGATCCCGAAGGTGGCGATGTCGTCGTCGATCCGGGCCCAGTCGTGCTCGGGGTGGTACTTGAGGTCTTCGGGGTAGCTTTCCTCGGCGGCCAACTCGTCTCCTTACTCGGCGGGGTCGTACAACGGGCGTGACTCTATGCGGGCGGCGCGGTGCTTGCTGCGGACGTCGACCTCGAGCGCGGTTCCCGGCTCGGTCAGGTCCGAGCGCACGTAGGCCATCCCGATGCCGAAGCCGAGCGAGGGCGAGTGGGTGCCGCTGGTGACCGTGCCGACGGTCTCGCCGTCCACGTCGACGATGGTGTTGCCCCGGCGGGGGATGCCGCGCTCGGGCAGGACGAAGGGCGCGAGCTGCTCGTGGGTGCCTGCGGCGCGCGCCTCGGCGATCGGCTCGGAGCCGATGAAGCCAGTCTCCTCCTTACAGCACCAGCCGAGCCCGGCCTCGATCGGGTTCCGGTCCTCGGAGAGATCGTTGCCGTAGAGGTGAAAGCAGACCTCCAGGCGGAGCGTGTCGCGAGCGCCTAGTCCCGCGGGAGTCGCGCCGGCACCCACGAGCGCGTCCCAAAGCTCGCGAGCATGGTCCGGCGGGCAAAGGATCTCGACTCCGTCCTCGCCCGTGTAGCCGGTGCCGCATACGAGGCACTCCGCACCCGCAACGTCGATCGTCGTGGTCTTGAATCGCTTGGGCAGCTCACCGGACGCCAGGCCTTCGACGATCCCGCGCGCCTTCGGACCCTGCACCGCGAGCATTGCCCAGTCGTCGAGGCGGTCTTCAACCTCGCAGTCGAAATCTGCTGCGTGCTCGCGAAACCACGCAAGGTCGCGCTCGTGATTTGACGCGTTGGTGACGGTCAGGTAGCGGTCGTCGGCAAGGCGGTATGTAAAGAGGTCATCGAGAACACCCCCGTCTTCCCGGCAGAGCACCGAGTACTGCGCGCCGCCAACGTCGATCTTCGAGACGTCGTTGGAAAGGAGGCGCTGAAGAAGCTCGGCGGCGCCTGGACCCACCGTCTCGATCTCGCCCATGTGCGAGACGTCAAACACCCCGCATCCAGAACGAACCGCGAGATGCTCCTGACCCACCCCCTCGTACTGAACGGGCATCTCCCAGCCAGCGAAAGGAACGAGCCGAGCACCGGCCTCCTGATGGGCGTCGAAGAGCGGAGTACGGCGAAGTTCCGTCACCGGCTCGAGGCTAGTGGGGGTGGTCGGGAATGCCCCCTCCAGGAGGCTAAGGAAAAATCAAAACCCCCAGCCAGCGGCACGAGAGACCAAATTACTGGGCCTCCTGGAGGGGGCGTCCCGACCGCCCCCGCCGCTACTCGCGCAAGAAGTCCGGCACGTCGATATCGCCGTCGCCCACGGTGAGGTCGCGGCGCTCGCGATCCCCGAGTGCGTTCACTGTGCGGCGGGTACCGCGCTCACGGACGCGGCGCGGCTCGCGCGCCCGTGTCTCGAGTCCCTGGAAGCCGGTGGCGATCACCGTCACGCGAACCTCGTCGCCCATCGATGGGTCGATCACGGTGCCGAAGATGACGTTGGCACCCGAGTCGGCCTGCTCGACCGCGATGTTGGCCGCCTCGTTTACCTCGTGGAGGTTGAGCTCCTCGCCGCCCGTGATGTTGAGGAGCATCCCGGTGGCGCCCTTGATCGGCTGCTCCATGAGCGGCGACGAGATCGCCTGCGTGGCAGCTTCGGTCGAGCGGTTCTCGCCGGTCGCGACGCCGATGCCCATCATCGCGGAGCCGGCGTTCGACATGATCGTCCGCACGTCGGCGAAGTCGAGGTTGATCTGGCCGGGAGTTGTGATCAGGTCGGTGATCCCCTGCACACCCTGGCGGAGGATGTCGTCGGCCATCCGGAACGCCTCCTGAACCGTCGTCCGGCGCTCGACGATCTCGAGCAGCTTCTGGTTCGGGACGATGATCAGCGTGTCGACGTTGGCGCGAAGCTCGTCGATTCCCTCCATCGCCTGCTGCATGCGCTTGCTGCCCTCAAACTCGAACGGCTTGGTGACGACGCCGACGGTGAGGGCGCCGATCTCCTCCTTCGCGATCTCGGCGATCACGGGGGCAGAGCCGGTGCCGGTGCCGCCACCCTCGCCGGCCGTGACGAAGACCATGTCGGCGCCCTTGAGCGCCTCCTTGACCTCATCTCGCGACTCGGCGGCAGCTCCGGCACCTACGTCGGGGTTCGCCCCGGCGCCGAGGCCCTTGGTCAGGTTGTGTCCGATCGAAAGCTTGATGTCGGCATCGCAGGACTGAAGCGCCTGGACGTCGGTGTTGATGGCGATGAACTCGACGCCCTTGAGGCCGGCGTCCACCATTCGCGACACCGCGTTCGTGCCGCCGCCGCCGGCGCCCACGACCTTGATCACTGCCAGGTAAGAGGACTCAACCATGGTGTCTTTGCGTTCTCCCGGTGCTCACGTTTGGCTCGGTTGCTTGGCCGTTCTTTCCGTCCGAGGCTGAACCAATACTAGAGCGTTTCGATAAAAGGGATGCCTCGACTTGAAGGCGACGGTACGACATCGCCTATCCCATGTCAATGCGCGGGGTCGCCTGCGGCATGGAATCCTGCAACCGCCAATGTCTCAAGGAGGAGTCGAGGGTTTGGGGTGGGCGGCCAACCCTCGACTCTGCCCTGAGACTTGTCGATATCGCCAGATTCCGCTTGAAAACCGGCGGTTCGCTTACTCCTCGGGCGCGGGGGGCTTGGCCGCTCCCCCAATCGATGGCCGCTCGGGCACGCGGACGTCGAGGTGGGTCAAGGTCTTGACCTGAGGATTTGCAAGGACGGCCGCAACGGAGCCCCACTTGGCCTCCGCCTCGTCCGGGTCCCCGAACTTGACAGGGATCTCCCCTTCGAGGACGACCTCGATTCCCGCTTCGGAAAAGCTCAGCCCCTCGATCAGCGGGCGCAGGGGGTCGGGGGCGGCGCCTGCCACCGCTGCCAGCGCCAGCGGCTCGCCCGTGAGCTTGCCCTTGGCGGGGACCGAGTCGACCTCGAGTGCCGGCAATGAGCCTTCCGCCGCCTCGACGCCGTGAAGGAGGGTGCCGTCCTCAGCGACCGTGACCGGGGGGCCACCGTCCGACACGCTTACGACCGGCGGGCGGGATGTGACCTGAATGGTCAGCGCGTGCGGGAAGTCCGGCTCGGCCCGGATCGCGACGACCGTGGGAAACCGGGAGACCGCCGTCACGAGCTCACCCTCGTCGACGTGGAGCGTCGTCATGTTCTGGCCGGCCCGGGTCAGCGCTTCCCTCACCTCTTCGGCCTCAGGGCCCTCCGTTCCCTCGACCGTCACCTTCTCGACGGCCACGAAGGACGAATCGCGGAACCAGAAGAGGTAAGCGACGGCGAGCGCGATCGTCGCGCTCGCGACGGCGAGCGCGATCGTGAGCGCCCGCGAGATCCCCGCCGGGGGGGCGGGCTTGGCGGTCTTCGGCCGGGGCCTCGCGATCTTCCGCTTCGGGGGTTTCTTCGGCTTGGGCTTCGCCGACGTTGGCTTCAGGGACTTCTTCGGCTTAGGCTTCGCCGACTTTGGCTTCAGGGACTTCTTCGGCTTGGGCTTCGCGCGTGTGCGTGGCGCCGACTTGGCTTTCGAGCGGCGGCGAACAGCGGATGTTGAGGCGCGAGACGAGGCCATCCGTCACCCATTCGTGAGCGGGCTCGCCTCTCCTGCCGCCGCCCGGCGGGGGGTCAGTCCAGATCCCAGCCCTTGGGCCACTCGGCGTCGCCCAGCACCTGCACCTCGGGCTCAAGCACGACGCCGAAGCGCTCGTGCACCAGGCGCCGGCCCTCAGCCATCAAGGCGAGGATGTCCGCTGTTGTGGCCGTTCCCGCGTTCTCGACGAAGTTCGCGTGCTTCGGCGAAAAACGGGCGTCCCCCACCGCCAGCCCGCGCGCGCCAACGGCGTCGAGAAGCTGGCCCGCGCTCATGCCTTCCGCGCGCGCGTCGTCGGGGTTCTTAAAGGTCGAGCCGAAGGTCTTGATGCCGGACGGCTGTGCCTCGCGGCGCATTCCGCGCATCTCGGCAAGCGTCGCCTTGACTATCTCGGGAAAGGCTTCAGCAAGGACGAACGATGCCTTTGAGACAATCTCGCCCGGGCGCAGGTTCGAACGCCGGTACTCGAATCCGAGTTCTGTCGGCGTCCGGCGCCCAACGCCCTCGGGCCCGCACACGTTGACCCACTCGAGCACCGCCGCCAGCTCGCCGCCGTAGGCGTTGGCGTTCATCCTCACCGCGCCCCCGACCGTGCCGGGGATGTTGATCCCGAACTCAAGCCCGCTGAGGCCCCAGCGGGCCGCCTTGGCCGCTGCAGAGGGCAAGCGTGCGCCGCCGCCGCAAACGACGTGAAGGCCCTCGCGCTCGAGCGCCGTCAACTCCCCATCGAGCTTCAGAATGAGCCCGGGCACCCCCGAGTCGGCCACCAGGAGGTTCGAGCCCGAGCCCACCACCTCCACGGGGTGCCCCTCGGCTCCCGCCCACGCGAGTAGCTCTGAGAGCTCGTCCTCCGTAGACGGCCGCGCGAACAGCTCGGCGTTCCCGCCGGCGCGAACGGTGGTCAGTCGGGCAAGCGGATAATCGCGCTCGACGTTCACGCGGCCGCCTCGCCAACGAGCTCATCAGCGAGCCTGAAGACGTCGCCGGCGCCGATCGTGACGAGGAGGTCGCCTTCGCCCAGGCGCGGGGCGAGAACGCGCGCCGCCGTTTCGAGATCGCCGAGCCACATCACCCGCCGGCCCCCACTGTGATCGGCCGCCGCGCGGGCAACGGCGATGCCGCTCACGCCCTCCAGCGGGCCCGTGGGCTCCTCCCGGGCCGCGTAGACGTCGAGAACCCCGATCTCGTCCGCCGCGGCAAGCGCAGCGCCGAACTCGCCCGCGAGTGCCTTTGTGCGGGAGTAGAGGTGCGGCTGAAACACGGCGATGAGGCGCGCCGGGCGAAGCTCGCGAAGCGCCGCAAGCGTGGCCCGGACTTCTGTGGGGTGATGCGCGTAGTCGTCGTAGACGCGAGCGCCCGCCCGCTCGCCCTTGAGCTCCAGGCGGCGCAGCATCCCGGGGAAGTCTGTAATCGCCGCCGCGGCCTCCTCCACGTCGAGCCCCGCCAGGCCGATTGCCGCAAGCGCAGCACGGGCGTTGAGTGCGTTGTGGCGGCCCGGCACCCGAAGCGTGAGCGGCGACGGCCCTGGGGTGCTTTCTGAGAAGACCTCGGCCCGTGCTCCCGCCGGCAAGATCGCTTCGAGCGCCGGATCGTCGCCGATCACCACCCCGGTCGCGGGCGCGGCGAAGTCCTTAAACGCGCGGAACAGCTCTGCCTTCGATCCCCACCGGGCGTGGTGGTCGAGCTCGACGTTCGTCACGACCGCGACCTCAGGACGCAGCTCGAGGAAGCTCGCATCCGATTCGTCTGCCTCGGCCACGACGAGGACGCCGGAACCGAGGCCCGCGTTCGCCGTCCCGCCACCTTCCCCGGCGTTAGGCAACTCGCCGCCGATGAAGAAGGTTGGATCCGCGCCGATCGCGCGCAGGGCGTGGACGATCATGCCGGTCGTGGTGGTCTTGCCGTGAGTCCCGGCTACGGCGAGCAAGCGCCCATCCGCGCAAAGCTGGGCGAGGAGCGCCCCGCGGTGAAGCACCTCCTGCCCACGCTCGCGTGCTCTAGCCAGCTCGGGGTTGTCAACGCCGATCGCAGTCGAGACCACCACCTCCGCGCCCTCAGGGACCGCATCGGCGTCGTGGCCTACGATCGGGTCGATGCCCGCCGCGCGTAAACGCTCGAGATAAGAGGACTCCGCACGGTCCGACCCCGTCACCGTGGCGCCAAGGCGGTGGGCGACGAGCGCGAGGCCACTCATCCCCGCGCCGCCAATCCCGATGAAATGGAGCTTTCGGCCGGCCCAGCGCTCGGGATTCACGAGGTCCCCTCGATCGCGCCGAGGATCTCCGTTGCCACCCGCTCGGCGGCGTCGGGCACGGCAAGCCCCGCCGACGCTTCACCCATCCGCCGCAGGCGCTCTGAGTCTTCGATCAGCTCGGTGGCGAGCCCGTGGATGAGGGCGCCATCGAGCTCTGCGTCCTCGACTACGACCGCGGCGCCGGCCTCGGCCATCCATTCGGCGTTCAAGTGCTGGTGGCGGCCGGTGGCATGCGGGTAGGGCACGAGGATCGCGGGCCGGCCCGCAGCGGCGAGCTCGAAGACGGACGCGCCCGAACGAGCCAGCACCAGGTCCGAGGCGGCAAGGACGTCGCCGAGGTCAGACACGTAGGGAAGCGCGGTGAAGCGCTCTGCCGCGCCCGCTTCGGCGACCCTTTCTGAGACCAATGCGTGGTCACGGGTGCCCGTGATGCAAACCACGCGAAACCCCGGGTCCGGCTCGAGCAGGCCGTCGAGCACAGCGGTGTTAATCGAGAGCGCCCCCTGGCTGCCCCCGAAGACGAGCAGGCAACGCTCCTCGGGACCGATGCCTAGACGACCCCGTGCGGTGTTGCGATCGGCGGTCAGCACCGCCTGCGGCACGGGCCTGCCGGTGACGAGAAAGCGCTCGCCCTCGAGCCCCGGGATCGGAAACGCAAGGCAGACGCGCTTGGCCCGGCGTGCGAGGAGCCTGTTGGCGAGGCCGAGGTGCCGATCGGCCTCTGAGAGGACCAGCGGCAATCCGAGCGACGACGCAGCCAGGCCGACCGGCGCAGCGACGTAGCCGCCCCCGCCCAGCACCGCTTGCGCTTCGCGCGCGCGCAGGATTCCGCGAGCGGCGGGCACGGCACGCGCCGCGAGCGTGAGCGCACCGGCGGCGCGAAGCGGGTTGGAACGGTCGATCCCGCGGACGCGGAGATGATCGATCTCGTAGCCGGCGCCGGGGACGAGCGTGGCCTCGGCTCGCTCCGCCGTGCCGGCGAACGAGACGAGCGCTCCCCTATCCCGCAGCGCGTCGGCGACCGCCAGCGCGGGCACCACGTGCCCGGCTGTGCCGCCGGCTGCCACTACGACTCTGGGTTGTCGTCGATCTTGAGCCACTGACGACGCGCAGTCTCGCACCGGGCGACCGCGCGATGTTGAGAAGCACCCCCACAGCCGCGAGCAGCGTGAGCAGGCTCGAGTTGCCATAGGAGACGAAAGGAAGCGGAACGCCGGTCAGGGGCGCGAGGCCCAGCACGGCGAAGAGGTTGATTGCGGCCTGGATGACAACGAGCGACGTAAGGCCGGCCGCGAGCAGCTTCGCGTAGGGGTCGCGCGCCTTTCTCGCTGTCTGGAGTCCTGCGTAGCCGAAGAGCCCGAAGAGCCCGACGATCATCGCGATCCCCACCAGGCCGAGCTCTTCGCCGATCACCGCCGCGATCATGTCCGTATGGGCCTCGGGCAGATAAGAGGCCTTCTGGAGGCTCTCTCCCAGCCCCACACCGAACAACCCGCCCGAGCCGAGGGCGATCTGCGCCTGGTTTGCCTGAAAGCCCACGCCCGAGGGGTCGGCCCCGGGATCGAGAAAGCCGGTGAGCCGCTCCATCCGGTACGGCTCGATCATGATCGCGAGCAGGATCACTACCAGAATCGCACCGCCAAGAATCCCGAGATCACGCATGCGCGCACCCGCGACGACGAGCATCGCGGCGGCGGCAAAGCAGGCCACCATCGCGGTACCGAGGTCTGGCTCCATCACGACCAGGAAAGAGATCAGGCCGACCGCCAAGAGGAACGGGCCCATTTCTCCAATCGATCGGGTCATCTTGGGCCGGGTCGCCAGGAGCTGTGCTCCGTAGAGGATCAGCGCGAGCTTCGCGATCTCAGACGGCTGGATCTGGAAAAGGCCGGCGCCGATCCAGCGCCTCGCCCCGTTCACCTCGATTCCGACGCCGGGAATCATCACGACCACCAGGAGGGAGATCGAAAGGATCATGAGCGGCACCGTGAGCGGGCGCAGGATCCTGATGCCGCCGACGGCGAGAATCCGAAGCGCGACCAGGCCGAAGACCCCGTAGAGCGCCGTTCGCTTGAGGTAGAAGGCGCCGTCGCCCGACTCGCCGAGAAGCGACGTGGTCGAGCTGGCGCTGAAGACCATCACGACTCCGAGGGCGAGCAGGCAAAGCGTCGTCGTCAGGAGCATCGAGTACTCGATTGGCACGGCCTTGCTCTTTGCGGCTCCCTTGCGCTTGGCGGTCGCGCGGCTCCGCGCGGCGGTTGCCGCGCTCATTCCGCTGCCTCCAGCGAGCGGACCAGCTCGCGGAAGTGATCGCCCCGCGCTTCGTAGTCCGAGTAGGCGTCGAAGCTGGCGCATGCGGGAGCGAGCAGGATCGTCTCGCCGGATGATGCTGCGCTCGACGCCTTGGCGAGCGCCTCGGACAGGTCGGAGCAGCGGTGAAGAGGAATGCCCGCAGGCTCGAGCGCCGCGGCCAGCGGCTCAGCCGCCGGTCCCGTCACGTAAACCGCGGCGCAGCGGTCGGTCACGGGCTCGGCGAGCGGTGAGAAATCGGCGCCCTTGAGCGAGCCGCCCATGAGAGCGTGGACGCCTCCCTCGAACGATTGGAGCGCCGCGACCGCCGCGGCGACGTTGGTGGCCTTCGAGTCGTTGACGTAGGTGACGCCCCCGATCTCGGCCACGCGCTCGAGGCGGTGCGGGATCCCCGGAAAGCTCTCGATGCCGCGGACGACGCCGTCGCTCTCGATGCCCATCGCAAGCGCAGCGGCTGCGGCGAACCGGGCGTTCGCCGCGTTATGCGGGCCCGTCATCCACGCCGCTCCCGGCTCAAAATCGAGCTCCGCCGCCGAGATATCGATTTCGCGAGCCTCTCCTGGCAGATTGAGACCGGTGATAACCGGATCTGAGCGATCGACGACCGCGACGTCCTCGGGTGCCTGACACGCGAAGATCCGGAGCTTTGAGTTCAGGTAGTGCTCGAACGACCCGTGGCGGTCGAGATGGTCCGGCGTTGCGTTGAGAAGGACCGCGCATTCGGGCGCGTACGCCAACGTGTCCTCGAGCTGAAAGCTGGATGCCTCGCAGATGACGGTGGCCGCCGGGTCGGCTTCCCCGACTAGCGAGGTGAGCGGAGTTCCCACGTTGCCGGCCACCACCACGGGCTCCCCGGCGGTGCGCCAAACGTGTCCGAGGAGTTCGGTGACCGTCGTCTTGCCGTTGGTGCCGGTCACCGCGACGAACCGATTGTGCAGGAGGCGCCATGCGAGCTCGAGCTCGCCGAGGACCGGGATGCCGAGCGTGAGCGCGCGCCGGACCGGTTCGGCCTCGCGAGGGACACCGGGGCTCTTGACCACGCATCCCGCTTCTTCGAGGAATCCATCCAGCTCACCATCCAGGTGAACTTCGACGCCGGCCTCGCGCAACCCTTCCGCTCCCTCGGGCGTGCCCGCATCAATCCCGGTCACGGACTCGCCACGCGATGCCAAAAGGCGCGCTGCCGCCTGGCCGGATCGCGCCAGGCCCACGACGACGTACGGGCCCGCGGGCAGGGGCGGTCGATCTCTCGCAGAGGCCATGAAGCGTGATTCGCCGGAAGCGCTCCGCACCCTGCCGGCGTGGATAGCCTCGGCCCCGTGTTCGAGGCCTTGCACAGCGGCATGACGAGCGCTATGCCCGAGGCGGTCTGGGCGCTCTGGGCCGACGCCAGCCGCTGGCCGGAGTGGAACCAGCAACTCGAGTCGGGCGAGCTTCACGGCGAGCTGGCGGTCGGGACCGAGGCGACCGTCAAATACAAGCGCGGCGGCAAGATGGTCTTCAAGGTGGTCGAGCTCGAGCCCGGCCGTCTATTCGTCGACGAAGCAAAGCTCCCGGGGTGCCGCTTTGGCCACGAGCACCGCGTCGAGCCTTCCGGAGAAGGCTCGGAGATCACGCACCGTCTCTACCTCAAGGGCCTCACGTCAGGTGCGTTCTCTCGCATGTTCGGGCGCAAGCGCATGCGGCAGTCAGTCGTGAGCTTCGTCGAGCGCGAGACCGAGCTGACCCGGCCGAGAACATCCAGGGCGCGCAGATAGCTATCCCACGCTGTTCTGAAACAGCGTGTAGCCGATGCCGGCGCAGACGGCGGCGACGATCCAGAAGCGGAGCATGATCTTCGTCTCCGACCATGCGAGGAGCTCGAAGTGATGGTGGACCGGCGCCATGAGGAAGACGCGGCGGCGGGTGAGCTTGAAGAAGACGACCTGGATCGCAACCGAGACCGCCTCGATCACGAAGATGCCGCCGAGGATGATGAGCAGGAGCTCGGTCTGGGACATGACGGCGAGCGCGCCGATCGCACCGCCGAGCCCGAGCGATCCCGTGTCGCCCATGAAAATCGAGGCAGGGAACGCGTTGAACCAAAGGAAGCCGACCGACGCCCCCACGAAGCAGGCCGAGAGAATCGCGAGACCCTCCTGCCCTGAGGTGATGGTAATCGCGGTGAATGCGAGGAAGACGATCGCGCACGAGCCTGCGGCGAGCCCGTCGAGGCCATCGGTCAAGTTCACCGCGTTCGAAGCACCCGCGATCACGAGGAAGATGAAGAGCACGTACAGGAAGCCCGGCACGTCGATCTCGCCGCCGAAGACGCGCGAGCGGATCGTCGTCTCGAGGCCGACCTCCTCGGTCGCGACGTAGTAGAGGATCACCGCCAGGAGGATCTGGGCCAAAAGCTTCCAGCGGGCAGAGAGGCCGAGCGAGCGGCGCTTCGTGATCTTGATCAAGTCGTCGGCGAAGCCGATCCCGGCGCAACCGAGGGCGACACCGAAGACGACCAGCGACTCCAGGTCGCGATCGCTCAGGACCAAGAAGGGCACCGCGATCCCGAGGAAGACGATGAGGCCGCCCATGGTCGGCGTCCCGGCCTTCGCGTGGTGCTCTTGCGGCCCCTCCTCGCGGATTTGCTGGCCGAACTCCTTGACCCTTAAGTAGTCGATGAACTTGGGGCCGAGGAAGATCGTGATCAGCATCGCTGCCATTCCCGCGATCAGGACCTCGCCGCGGTCGATCAGCTCGATCGTCTGAAGCTGGGCGCTAGGCGCTGCCACGCTTGCCGATCAGCTCGTCGGTGAAATGCTCGAGGCCGACCGACCGTGAGCCCTTGACGAGGACGACGTCCCCATCCGAGAGCAGTCCGTCCGCGATGGCGACCGCTGCAGAGGGGTCCGGTGCCCACTCGTCCGGCGCATAGTCGCGAGCCAGCTCGCCCACTCCGATCAAGGGACCGATTCCCAGCCCGCGGGCGAGCGAGCCGATCTCGCGGTGATACTCGGCGGCGTCCGGCCCCAGCTCGGCCATGCCGCCCAGAACCGCGAGGCGCTTGCCGCCCGCAGGCATCCGGGCGAGGCTCTCAAGCGCTGCGTGCATGGAAATCGGGTTGGCGTTGTAGCAATCGTTCACGAGCGTGATATCGCCGGTGAGATCGAGGTGCTCACCGCGAAGCCGTGAGAAGGTTATGTCCGACGACCGACGCGCCATCTCCGCGAGGTCCGCTCCCAGCGCTACTCCGATCGCGATCGCCGCCAGAGCATTTGCGACGTTGTAGCTCTCGGCGAAGGGCAGGACGAAGCGCTGCTCGCCGGCGGGTGTGCCCACGCGGACGTCGGTCGAGCGCCCTGACGCTTTCTCCTCGAGGGCCGAGACGTCGCCTCCTGGCCCGAACGTGAGCACGCTGAGGTCGCGGGCAAGGTGCGGCTCGAGCGCTTCCGCATCGGCCGGGACAATCGCTTGGCCGTCGGGCCCAAGCCCCTCCAGGATCTCGGCCTTCGCCTCCACAATCGCCTCCAGCGTGCCGAGGAGCTCCAGGTGAACCGGCCCGATGTTCGTGATCACGCCGACGTCGGGCTCGGCGACCTCGCACAGCTCGGCGATCTGGCCCACGCCCCGCATCGCCATCTCGAGCACCAGGACCTCCGTCCCGGGCGGCGCGCTCAGGATGGCCAGCGGCAAGCCGATCTCGGTGTTGTAGTTCTCCGGGCTCGCGTGGGTGCGGAATGGCAAGAGCGTCCGGACGATGTCCTTGACCGAGGTCTTTCCCGTCGAGCCGGTGATTCCCACCACGCGAGGTTCGAGCTCCCAACGCCATGCACGCGCAAGGGCGTGCAGCGCGAGGAGCGGCTCCGCCGTGGAGAACACCCACCCGAAGCGGTCCTCGCGCGCCGCTGCGCGTGCGTGCTGGGGCAGCGCGACAACGCCCCACGCTCCGGCGGCCAGGGCTGCCGGAGCGAACTCGCCGCCGTCTGCGCTGGCGCCCTTGAGGCCGAAGAAGAGGTCGCCGCCCTTGATCTCGCGCGAATCGGCGACCGCGCGCTCGGGCCGGCCGGCGGGTCCCTCCTTCAGGATCTCGAGGCCGGCCGCGTCGGCGATCTCTAACGGCGAGAGGTCGATCATCTCTTTCCCCCGACCACTTCGAGCTCGGCGCGGGCGACATCGCGGTCGTCGAACGGGATCTTTTGTCCTTCAGAGAACTCCTGGCCCTGCTCGTGCCCCTTCCCCGCAATGATGACCGTGTCGCCCGCAGTCGCCAGCTCGAGCGCGTAGCGGATCGCTTCGCGGCGGTCCACTTCGACCCGAACGTCATCGCGCTCTTCCATGCCCGCGAGGATCTCCCCGACGATCGCGGCGGGCTCTTCAGAGCGCGGGTTGTCGGACGTGACAACCGGCACGTCCGCGAGGCGAGCGGCGATCTCCCCCATCAGCGGCCGCTTCTGTCGATCGCGATCTCCGCCGCAACCGAAGACGCAAATCACCCGACCGGGCTCGGGGGTGAGCCTGCGCGCTGCCAGGAGGACGTTCTGGAGCGAATCCGGCGTATGGGCGTAGTCCACGAGGACGGCGAAGCCGTGCTCCGAGTCGATCGGCTCCATCCGGCCCGGGACACGGCCCGCGTGCTCGAGCGAGCGTGCCGCCTCCGCCGGATCGGCGCCCAGGGCCGTCGCCGCTCCGATCGCCGCCAGCGCGTTCGCGACGTTGAAGTCGCCGGGCAGGGGCATCGTCACCGGCGCTTCTCCGAACGGCCCCTCCACGACGAACCGCGATCCGCCCGAGTCGAACTCGATCTCGACCGCCCGCAAGGTCGCATCGACGCCTTCTCCCGAGAACGTCACGAGGCCGTCGCCGTACTCCCCGCCGATCTCCCTGGCGAGCCGCGCGCCGTAGGGATCGTCGAGGTTGATGACCGCCACCGGCGGGTGGCCTTCTCCCTCGAACAAGAGCCGCTTCGCCTCGAAGTAATCCTCCATGTCCGAGTGAAAGTCGAGGTGGTCCTGAGTCAGGTTGGTAAAGACGGCCACGCCGAAGTTGATCCCGATCGTGCGGCCGAGACGAAGGGCGTGCGAGGAGACCTCCATTGCGCATGCCTCGTCCCCCGCATTCAGCATCTCCCGGAAGGTGGCCTGGAGGTCGACCGCCTCGGGAGTGGTTCGCTCGACCTCAGCCTCCGTACCGCCGACCACGCGCTTGACCGTGCCGAGGAGCCCCGTCCGCGTCCCGCTCTCCTCGAGAATGTGCCTGACCAGGAAGGCCGTCGTGGTCTTCCCGTTGGTCCCGGTGATGCCGGCGACACGAAGCTCACGCGTGGGGTCGCCATTGAATGTCGCGGCAGCCGGAGCCATCGCCGCTCTTACGTCGGCAACGAGCGCCTCGGGAACCCCCAAGCCAAGGCGGCGTTCGACTGCCAGGGCAGTCGCTCCCGCTTCCACGGCCTCCGCGGCGAAGTCGTGGCCGTCGGCGGTCGAGCCGGGTACACAAAAGAAGAGCGTTCCGGCGCTCACCCTGCGGTTGTCGTACGCGAGGCTCGCGATCTCGGTGGCGTCATCGCCCTCGATCTCGGCGTGCGCGTCTCTCAGCACCTCGCGGAGCTCCATCCGCGCGATTCTAAGGTCGCGTTCGGCGATTGGGGTGCCTGGCACGTCAGCTAGTGCCTGGCACGACGCGTGGTGCCTGGCACGACGCGTGGTGCCTGGCACCTTTACTTGTCGCGCGGGACGCCCAGGTAGGGCAGGGCGAAGTTGGCGATCTCGCCAAACGCGGGCGCGGCCACGTCGCCGCCGTAGTAGCTGCCGATCGTTGGCGTGTCGACCACGACGGTGACGAGGAGGCGCGGATCCTCGGCCGGCGCAAAGCCGACGAACGAGCCGACGTACTGCGTCTCTGAATAGACGCCGTCGACAACCTTCTGAGCGGTACCCGTCTTCCCGGCGAGGACGTATCCCGGCACCGACACCGCAGAGGCCGTGCCGCCCGCCTCGAGGACCCCTTCGAGCATCTCCCGGAGACGGGCCGCGTTCTGCTCGGACATGACCCGCACGCCATCGTCGGTGGCCGGCGTCTCGCCGTCTTCGGAGAGGACGAGCTTGGGGGTGCGCAGGATGCCCCCGTTCGCGATCGCGGCGTAGCCGTTCGCGATCTGGAGGGGCGTGACCGAGAGGCCTTGGCCGAGCGGCAGGTTGCCCATGCTCGATCCGGAGTACTCCTTCGGGGTCAGCACGATGCCCTGCTCCTCGCCGGGAAAGTCGATGCCGGTCGGTGTCCCGAAGCCGAACTTGCGGATCCAGCCGTCGAAGGCGTCGTTGCCGCGCTTCTCGTTCAGCTGAAGTCCGATCGTGACCGCGCCGACGTTGGAGGACTGGGCGAGGATCTGCGCAACGCTCATCGTCGCGTAGCCCCTGGGGTGGGACTCCTCGATCGTGCGATCGGCCACCTGGAGCGCCGGCGGCAGATCGAAGGTCGTGTCCGGGGTGACGAGACCCTCTTCGAGCGACGCGCCGACCGTAAAGGCCTTGAAAGTGGAGCCCGGCTCGTACGTGAAGCTCGTCGCCATGTTGATGAGCTCTGAGGGCTCGGCATCGTCGAGCTTGTAGGGGTCGACCGCCGGCCAATTCGACATCGCGAGAATCTCCGAGGTCTGGGGATCCATCACGATCGCCGTTGCTCCGAGCGGCTGTGAGGTCGTGCCAATGTCCTGGATGACGCGCTCGGTCGCGGCCTGGATCGACGCGTCGATCGTGAGCTTTAAGTCCGAGCCCGTGCCGGAGGGGTCGGTGGTGGAGCGCTCGAGCTCTGAACCCAGGGCGTCTCGCGTTACGACCCGCTCACCGTCGTCGCCGCCCAGGACGTCGTCCTCCGCCGCTTCGAGCCCGGTCAAGCCCTGGTTGTCGATGCCAACGGTGCCGATGACCTGGGACGCGAGCGCGCCCTCGGGGTAGATACGGCGGCTGTCGGGAAGGAGGCCCACACCCGGCAGATCGAGCTCTTCGATCGCGTCGGCCGTGGGCAGATCGACCTTCCGGGCGAGGTACTCGAAGCCCGACTCGCGGTTCGAGATCAGCTCGAGGATCTTCGATTCGTCTTCGGAGAGCGCACTCGCGAGCTTGGCCGCCGTCTTTGGAGCGTTCTCGATTTGAAACGGGGTCGCGAACACGCTTGCCGCGTCCTCGGAGAGCGCCAGCTCCTTGCCGTTGCGGTCATAGATCGTGCCGCGGACGCCCGGGATCTCCACCGTCTCGGTCTGCTGGCTCTGCGCGTCCGCGCGGAGGTCGCCGCCCTGTACCGCCTGAAGCCAGGCAGCGCGAAGTAGCGCAACGGAAAAGAGAAGGAGAAAGCAGGCGAAGAGCAGGCCGAGGCGCCGGTCGACCAGGCTCACGGCGTAACTCCGCCGCCCGCCTCCGGCGCGACCGGCGTCGTTGGGGCAGTGGGGGGCGGAGCGGCAGCGGGGTCGGCCGCGGGCGTTACCGGGGCGCCGGTGGCAGGATCGATCGCAGGAGCCGTGGCCGCTGGGTCCACCGGTGCGGTCGTGGCTGCGGGATCCGCAGGCGTGATCGGCGCCTCCGGGACGGTGAGGACGAAGGTCGAGCCGATCTCGAAGTCGCCACGCCGGAGCCTCTGGGCGGCAGCTTCTGCGTCGCCGGCGCCGGGCGTCAGCATCAGGGCCGACGCCGCCTGAGGCATCACGAGCCCGATGCGCTGGGCGGCGCTTTGGAGCCGGACGTTTGAAAGGCCGTCTGCGATATCCGCACGCAAGGCGGAATTCTGCTCGCGAAGCTCGTCCGAGGAGGCCGCGGTTTTCGACGACGCAGCGTTGAAGGAGAGCGCCATGACATTGAGCGCGACGATCCCGACCAGCAGAGAGGCGAGCAGCCCGATCCAAAGCCGGCTGCGCGTGAGGCCGAGGACAACGCCGGAATCAGCGATCCCCGAGACCGTGCCCACCGCGACGGCCGCAAGGCTTCCGCGCGGTGCCGAAACGGGTCGCGGGACCACAACTGGCCGGCGCGGCGCCGGGGCAGGCCGGCGGGGCCGGCGCTGCGAGGCGCCCGCGCGCGCTGCTTTTTTGCGGGCTGGGGCTGTTGCGGTTGCTGCCATCTCGGGTTCAGTTCGGCGTTCCGGCGCCGCCTTCCTCCACAGGGGCCGCGTCCGCCAGCTTGATCGCAACGCGCAGATGAGCCGAGCGGGAGCGCGGGTTCGCCTCCGCTTCGGCCGCAGAGGGCGCCACGGCACGCCGGGTGAGAAGCTCCGCTTCGGGCTCGTGGCCGCAAACGCAAACGGGCAACTCAGGCGGGCACACACAACCCTTCGCAAGATCGGCGAAGAAGCGCTTGGCCCGTCGATCCTCGAGCGAATGGAAGGAAATCGCAGCCATGCGACCTCCCACCCTCAGGAGATCCCAGGCAGCGGGCAGCGCGCGGTCGATGGAGTCGAGCTCGCCGTTCACAGCGATGCGGATCGCCTGGAACGTCCGCTTGGCCGGATGCCCGCGGCCGAAGCGGTACGCCGCCGGAACGGCATCGCGGATCGCATCGACAAGCTCGGACGTGGTCTCGATGGGGCGCCGCGCGACGATCTCGCGAGCGATCGAGCGGGAGTGGCGCTCTTCACCCAGCTCGCGCAGAACCGAAGCCAGCCGATCCTCGGGCCATTCATTTACGACGTCCCGCGCGCTCAAAGGCTGCGCGGGGTCCATCCGCATATCGAGCGGTGCGTCGTAGGAATATGAGAAGCCGCGCTCCCAAGCGTCGAGCTGCATGGATGAGACGCCCAGGTCCATGTAAACGACGTCCGCGCTGATCCCCTGCCCGCGGAGGCGTGGCAAGACGTCGGCGAAGTCCCCGGCCACGAAGGTGGCTGGACACGCGAAGTCGCCATGGATCTCGGCAAAGCGATCGCGAGCTGAAGGGTCACGGTCGATGCAGATCAGCGAACCGGTCGGACCGATCCGGCCGGCGACGAGCTTGGCATGGCCACCGCCACCGAACGTGCAGTCCACGACGACCTCTGAGGGCTGCGGATCGCACATGGCGACCAGCTCGGATGCGAGGACTGGGACGTGCTCGGTGGGCATGTAGGTGAGTGTGTCCATCCCCGGGTCGGCTATTCCGCCGTCCAGTCGCCCTCGCCGAGCCCCTCTGCGATCGCTCCCGTCTCTGCCTCCATCACGGCGACCTGATCGGCCCATCGCTCGGGGTTCCAGATTTCGAGGTGGGTGTCTGCGCCGACGATCACGCAGGGCCCTTCGAGCGCGCCGTGCTTCAGCAGGAGCTTCGGGATCTTGACGCGCCCGGCTGAGTCGACCTGCTCATCCTGAGCCTGGTAGTTGATCCTGCGCCGGAGCATCCGCGCGTCCTTGCCAAGCGGGTTCAGCTTCTTCTTCAGCTCGGCCGCGTACGCCGCGAATGCCGAGGCGGGATGAATCTCGACGCAGGGATCGAGCGAGGCGGCGATCACCACGCCCTCGGCGAGCTGGGCGCGGAGCTTGGAGGGGATCGTGAGGCGATCCTTTGCGTCGAGGCTGTGCTCATGCAGACCGCGGAAGGCCAAGGGGTTCTTTCGTCGAAGTGGGTGGTTCGGTCTCGAGAAGACTTCGGGCCGGAGCGGTGAGGTGGGAGGAGCCTCAGCGCCCCGGCCCTTCGGTCAACTTGAGGCGGCACAGTAACCCACATCGCCCCACTTCGCAACACAACGCTGCACTCGGGATTGGACTCGCTCCGTCGGACGGAACTGCTACTCGCCCCTCGGGAGCTCCGTTTCTGGCTTGATAATGGGAGATGAGGGGGTCCCGTGGTACTCGAACGCCAGCCTCGTTCGACCCCCGAATCTGCAAGCCCGATTGCACCCGAGAGAAGCCAAAGAAGGACTTCCGGGCGATAGTCTCGCCTGCGCGATGAGCGATGCACCCTCCCAATCGGTCCCCCCTCCCGGCGCCGAGGAGCTCTCCGCGGCGGGGGTTCCCGAGGGCGGGCTCGTGGCCGGCGCCCCGGAGCTCGAGCTGACGCCGGTGACTGCGACCGCGACCCGCGGTAAGCACTTCAAGAAGCTGATGGGCAACGTCTGGGTCCTCGGGTTCACGATGGTCGTGGCCTTCGCGGCCCTGATCGCGGCCGGCTCGAGCGCGGGGATCGCCATCGGCGCGGCGGCGGCCGGGGTCGTGGTGCTGCTCGCCCTCCTCATCGTCTTCCTCATCGCCTCGAGCAAGGCTGCCGACGATTTCTTCACCGCCTACGCAAAGCAGCGCGGCCTCACTCGGATCGGCGGGAAGGGAAGCCTTCCACCCGTCACGCCTCTCCTTCGCAAGGGTGACCGGCGCTACACCGAAGAGGTCTTCAACGGCCTGCTGCCGGGTGGCCTCTCAGGTTCCCTGGCCCATTACACCTACGAGGAGGTCTCCACTGACTCCAAGGGCAACCGCCAGACGACCTATTACCACTTCACGGTCGCCGTCTCTCAGCTTCCCGAGACCGCGCCGTTCCTCTCCGAGCTCGCAATCCAGCGTCGCTCGGGCTTTAGGTTCCTCGACAGCGCCGAGGACGTGTTCCGCACCCGCCAGCGCGTCGAAGTCGAATCCGAGCTCGCCGACAAGAAGTTCGAGATCTTCACGGGCAAGAACGACGACCTCGTCAAGGCGAGGCGTGTCTTCTCCCCGACCTTCATTGTCTGGCTCGGAGAGGAGGCGCACGAGGGGCTCGCCTTTGAGCTCGTGGCGGGGGCCTTCGTCGCGAACCACAAGGGCCATCTCAAGACCGCGAAGGAGCTGGACCGCTTCTGCGGAGACGCGGCCGCGATCGCTCGGCGGCTTGACGAGGAGGCGTGCGAGTAGCTCGGCGGGCTCGGGCGGCCGCGCTCGAACTGGCATCTCGGTAATCAAAGGAGAGTTGAGCCGCTTGTATCGGCTCAACTCCACCGTCGAACCCCGGCTCGCTGTGCCTAGGCCGTGGCGTCAGATCGCCGAGAACAGCGCGTCCGAGTGAGCTACCAGCGCCGCCGCTATCGCCAGGAGTGCCGAGGGCACGAGCACCATCGCGACGACTAGCTGGATCTTCGGCGCCGCCCGGGCGGCGCGCTCTGCGATCCGGCGCTGTTCCTCTTCTCGCATCGTCTGAGCCTGGGCGTGAAGCTGCTCCGCGAGGGGTGAGCCATAGCGCCGCGAGCGCTCGAGAGCCGCTGCCACCGCGCCCAGTTCCGGCGCGCCGGTCCGCTCCCGGAGGGCGGCCAAGGCGTCGGACTGTCTCGCGCCGGCCTCGATCTCGGCGACAGCAAGCGCCAGCTCCGCCGCGAGCGGCCCCGCCGCGCCCGTGGCGATCTCGCTAAACAGGGCAACCGGGGTGCGTCCCGTCGCCGCGCCCACCGCGACGAGGTCGAGCGCGTCGGGCAGCGCTGAGACCATCGCGGTGCGGCGGCGCCGGGCCAGGCGCTCGGCCCAGGCGTCAGGACCGACGAAGCCCGAGGCCACCAGGGCGATCGCGAGGATCGGCGCCAACCGCCCTGGAGCTACCGGTGCGACTCCGAGCGCAGCCATCGCCCCCAAGCCGGCGCCTGCGAGCTTGGCTCCGACGAAGCGGCGCGGTGTGATTCGATCGCCAAGACCTGCCCGCTCGAGGCGGCGGCCGACGTCCAGCCGTTCGGCAAGGCCGTCGCGAAGCCCGCCGAGGCGACCCGTGCGCGGCGGGAAGTCGAAGGTTCTCAGTGCCGGCGATCCGCGCATCCCGGCAAGTTCCCACGCGGTCGCGAACAGGAAGAGCCCCGCCAGCGCCGCGAGCTCGGCGCTCACGGAAACCCTGCGACGCGCCCCAGCCTCGAGATCGCGGCGAAGCCTGCGACCTGCAAGGCGACGGCCACGCATAGGAGGACGAGCGAAACGGTGCTTTGCAAGAGCCCGGTGACGAAACCGGGATGAAGAAGCTCTGCGAGCAGAGCGGCGCCCGCTGGCATCGCCGCCACGAGAATTCCGGTGAACCGCGCCTGGGCGGTCGCCGAGCGGGCGTCGGCCTCGACCCGCTCGCGGCCGGCCGCAGCCGCCGCATAGCGGCGCAAGAGATGAACCAGATCGCCGCCGGCGATCCTTTGAGAGAGGAGCGCGGAGCAGAACGAGTCGACGCGAGGTGAATTGATGCGAGCGCGTAGACCGCCCAGAGCCGACTCGAGCGGAAGCCCCAGATCCAGGTCGGCACGAAGACGCGACATCTCCGAAGCCGCAGCGCCTTCGAGCGAGCCCGAGGATGCGTCGAGCGCCGAGCGCACGGAGCGGCCGGCGGCGAGAGCATCCGCCGTCGCAATCGCCACTCGCGGAAGCGAGCGCTCGACCGCAATGCGGTAGCGCTTGGCGCGAGAGGAGATGGCCCAGCTCGCAGCCGTGGGCCCGGCGGCCGCGAGCGGCGCCGCCGGCGCCGGGCCGAAGAGCCACGTGCCGCCTCCCAAGAGCACCGCGCCGGTGACGAGACCGAGCCTTCTTCGCTCGGCAACGCTTGGCGCGTACCCCTCGTTGCCCGCGCGGCGGAGCGGCTCAAGCGCACGCGCGAGCCAGGCTGCGAGTGCCGGGGTCCCGCGAATCGCCTCGCGAGCGGCGACCGCGGCGAGCCCGCCCGCCAGAGCGGCCAGCAGCACCTGCAGGCTCAACCTGGCCAGAGCTCCCTTACGCCGCCAACACCCGCGGCGCGAACCACCTCGGAGACCTCGCTGACCCGGCGGCTGCCGTCCTGCTCGCGCCGCAGGTGCACGATCACGTCCACGCCCCGCACAACCTGGTCGCGGATAGCCGCGTGCGGCAGGCCGACGCCCGCCATCAGCGCGAGGGTTTCGAGCCGCCGCAGTGCGTCCTCGGGCGAGTTGGCGTGGAGCGTCGACAGCGCGCCGTCGTGCCCCGTGTTGAGGGCGGTGAGCAGGTCGAGTGCCTCCGGGCCGCGCACCTCCCCGATCACGATGCGGTCGGGCCGCATCCGGAGCGCGTTCCGCAGCAGGTCCCGAATCGTCACCTCCCCCCTGCCCTCGACCGACGCCGGGCGCGATTCGAGCCTCACCACGTGCGGCTGGCGGAGGCGAAGCTCCGCGGCGTCCTCGATCGTGATGATCCGCTCCACCGGCTGGATCCAGGCCGAGATGGCGTTCAGGAGCGTCGTCTTGCCCGATCCGGTCCCGCCCGTGACGAGGACGGTGCGCCGACTGCTGACCGCGGCCTCCAGGATCTCGGCGGCGAGTGCCGGCAGCGATCCCGAGGCGACCAGCTCGCTGGGTCCCGGCCGGCTCACTCCGAACCTGCGGATGCGAGATCGAAGGGCCGTCGACCGCAAGCGGGGGAACCACCACGTTCACACGCGACCCGTCGCCGAGGCGAGCGTCGGCCATCGGCGAAAGCTCGTCGACCCTGCGGCCCGTTGGCGCGAGGATGCGCTCGATCGCCTCGCGAGCCTCGTCATCCGAACCGAACGCGACGGAAGCTCGCTCGATTCGCCCGCCGCGCTCGACGTAAACCGATCCGTGCCCGTTGACCATCACCTCCTCGACGGTGGGGTCCGCGAGGAGGTCCTCGAGCGGGCCCAGGCCAATCGTCTCGCGCATGACGAGCTTCTTGAGCTGGGAACGCCTGTCCTCACGAAGGACGGAGGCTTCGCGCTCGACCAGATCGTCGATGGCGGTTGCGACATCGCCGCCGAGACGCCCGGCGGCAGCGTCCAAGCGGCGCTCGGCGGCTAGCCGCTCGCGGAGCCCTGAGACGAGCGCGTCGGTATGCCGTTTCGTCGCGTCCATCGCCTTGTAAAGGCAACGGTAAGAGCGTTCTCGCCCCCCATACCGCCCCCCGTCGAGATCCACGATCCGGCGAGGATCAGGAGGAGGCCGGCGACCGCGCCAGGGCCAAGGCTCTCGCCGAGCAGCGTCACCCCCAGAAGCACCGCGATGGCGGGGTTCACATAGGTGATCACGCTCGCGCGCGTGGGCCCGACCTCGGTGATCAGGCTGAAGAACAGGATCAGCGCGAGCGCCGAGCAGAAGGCGCCCAGGACGGCGATCGAGCCCACCGCGCCTGCGCTGATCTCGGCGCCGGGTATGGATGCGATGCCTGCCGGCGCAAGCATCACGGTGCTAAGTGCAAGCGCGACCGCCACGGCCCCGATCGGGTTCACGTCGGCAAAGCTTCGCTTGACGATGAAGACGCCCGCCGCGTAGCACGACGTCGCGATCAGGATCGCGACCGCGCCGAGAATCTCGCCCGGTCTGCCCGCGACGTCCAGGCCGAGCAGGAGGACGACTCCAGTGATGCCGACGAGAAGCCCCACCATTCGCACGCCGCTTACGCGCTCCTCAGGGTCGAAGCGAAAAGCGATGAGCGCTGCCAGGATCGGAAGAGTCGCAATCAATATCGCGGCGAGAGACGACGAAACCTCCTGCTGTCCCAGTGGGATCAGCCACCAAGGAAGGGCGCACTCGGCGATCGCGAACGCCACGAGCGGCTTCGTCTTGGACCGCAATCCGTCGAGGTAGCCGAGACGCCAGGCGATCGGGAGCAGGATCGCGGCGCCGATGGCAACGCGGCCCCAGCCCACGAGGAGCGGTGAGGCACCGCCCTCGACCGCGATCTCGATGAAGAGGTAGGGAACGCCCCAGAGCAGCGCGACGCAGGCGAAGAAGATCGAGGCTCGGGTGCTCATCGAGTCGCGCGCGACGTGCGAGTGGCGTCCATGGATCTCAAGGTACTTTGGGTGCCATCGCCGCCACCTCGGACAATCGCGTATTGATCTGCCGGGTCCTGCTTCAGGCGGGGCGAGAGCTTCTGGAAGCCGAGGGCTTTGAACTGCGGGAGGGAGGCCTCGATGCGAGCGCGGAGTTCCTTCGCGCGCTTGCGCCAGGCTGCGCCGCGATCGTCGCCGACCCGACGGTCCCGGTCGGCCCCGAGCTGCTCGAGGCAGCCGGACCGGATCTTCGGGTGGTGGCGAACTTCGCTGTCGGCTACGACAACGTCGACCTCGATGCTTGCCGCGAGCGCGGGGTCATCGTCACAAACACGCCCGGGGTCCTCACGAACGCCACCGCGGAGCTTGCCCTGCTGCTGACGATCGCTGCGGCTCGCCGCGCACGCGACGCCGAGCTCGTGCTTCGCGAGGGTCGCTGGACCGGCTGGGATCCCGGCGCGATGCTCGGGCTGGAGCTGAGCGGGCGTACCTTCGGGATTGTCGGCCTCGGGCGGATCGGCCGCCGCTACGCCGAGCTGGTGCGCCCCCTGGCGGCAGAGATCCTCTACACGGGCCGCTCCTCAAAGGCGGATGCCGAGGAAGAGCTCGGCGCGAGCCGGGTGGACCTGCCCGAGCTCTTGGAGCGCTCGGACGTCGTGAGCCTGCACGCGCCCGGCGGCGACGCTACGCGCCACTTGATCGGGGCGGACGAGCTGGGCCGGATGAAGCAGGACGCGGTACTCGTCAACTCCGCGCGCGGCACACTCGTCGACTCGGCGGCTCTCGCGAGCGCGCTCGCAGGCGGCCAGATCGGCGCCGCGGGGCTCGACGTCTTCGAGGACGAGCCGGGCGTTCCGGATGAGCTCATGCAAGCGCCGCGCTGCTTCCTCCTCCCCCACATCGGCTCGGCGACCCACGCGGCGCGCAACGGCATGGCGGAGCTCGCGGCGCGAAACGCCATCGCGGTCCTGCGGGGCGACGAGCCGCTCAACCCGGTGGGAGTGAACTGAGTTGAATTGCCTCCGAGGGGTGGACGCAGATCAACACAGTTCGGACCGTGAGGGGCACATCATCGATCGCGCTCAGTCGATCCCAGAGGGCTTCGTCAGTACCTACGGAGACCTGTGCCCGGAGGCGCCGCGCCTCGCGGGCTAGACCTACGCGTCGCGTGGTTCGCGGTCGAACACTGAACTCAGGCATCAAGGGTTCATGGTGGCGGATCGCTCACCCCGCCAGGAGTCGCACCTCCGCCGCGACGCTTTCGGCCCGGATCAGGCGCAGCGCCTCGTCGCGCGTGAGCGCGAGGGTCGCGATCCAGCGGTCGGACCCCAACCCGGGCTCCGCTTCGGCCTCGCGGAGGTCGAGGAGCGGGACACCGCTTGCCGCGACGTACGTGGGTCCTGCGGTTGGGCCCGGGGACGAGTCGCCCGAGACGATCACATCTACCGGGTCGCCCGAGTCGGTTCGTACGGCGATCAGCGCCCCCGCACCGGTGACGGTGATCTCGACCGGCGTCGTGCCCCGCGGCAGGCCGCTCGGGCTGCGGCCGCCGCCTGCCTGAGCCTTGAACGAAGCCGCGGTCAGATAAGAGCCGGCCGGCAACGACGTCGCAAGCTTTCGGCCGAGGGCTTCGGCCGGAACCCCGAGGGCGTCGGGCGGAACGAAGGACTCCGGAACCCGCCGCTCGGTCAGGGCCCGCTGAATCTCCTTGCGCCCAATAGACGTCCCGCGCTCAAGCGGGGCGGATGTGACAACCACGGGCCGAAGCTCGCCGAGGTCGTCCCCGCCAGGCGCCTGCGCCGTGCCCGCCACCGCTGCCGAGAGGCCCGCGCAAGCGAGCGCGCCAACCGCGAAACCGGCGGCGCGGGCGCGGCTCTTCACCTTCGGTGTGTAGAGCCGGTCGGCTCGGCTTGCGCTGGAACCACCGGTAGGACCAGCGCTGCGACGGTACCCGAGCGCCAGTGGCTCCCGACCCGAAGCTCGCCCCCGTTGCCGCGAATGAGTCGGCGGGTGATCCTGAGCCCGTGACCGCGGTTCGGATCCTTGTGCTCGCGAAGCCGGGAGGTGCCGGCCGCACCCGGGTCACGGACGATCAGGTCGATCCGGTCGCCACGGCGAGCGCCCTCGAGCGTGATCGGACCGCCGCCATGCTCGAGAGCGTTGGCGATGAGATTGTCGAGCGCCTGAGAAACGCGAAGCGGGTCGACGTGGGCAAGTACGTCACCGCAACGCCAGCGGACGCTGATCCGCCGGCCGGCACCGCCCGCCTTCACGCGCCAGCGCTCGCACGCGGCGATCGCGAGCATCCGGGCTTCGACGGGCCGCCGGTTGAAATCGAAACCGCCGCCGTTCACCTCGCGATCGAGGTCTCGAAGCGCCGCGAGCGCCAGCTCCAGGGGGTCGGGCTTTTCGGGGCTGGGAGGCTTCGCGGCGAGCGCGAGCGCCTGGAGCGGGCGCCGCACCTCGTGGAGCCGCTCGTTCAGAGATCGCCGGCGCCGGGCGTCCCTGACCTTGGCTCCCGCAAGCACGGCAGCCATCGAGAACGCTACGGGCCAGAGCCCACCCGCTAAGCCGCAGAGCAATGTGGCGTGAGGCTCGCCGATCATGACGGCAGGAGCCTGTAGCCGACGCCCCAGCAGTTCGCGATGAACCTGGCGCCTCCGGGGTCGAGCTTCCGGCGCAGACGGCTCGCGTGCGAGTCGAGCGTGCGCGTGCGGCCCATCGTGCGGTAGCCCCATACGTCGCGGAGAAGCTCCGACTTCGTGAAGACTCGATGGGGCTCCGAGGCGAGGAGGAGCAACAGCTCGTACTCCTTGTTCGCGAGCGTCACCTCCGCGCCGTCCACCGTCACCACGCGGCGCGAAGGGTCGATCACGAGATCGCCGATGCGGATCGGGCCGGAGCGGCGATCGCCGCGCCGGCGAAGGACTGAACGCACTCGCGCCGAGAGCTCGGGGAAATAGACGGGCTTCGGCAGGTAGTCGTCAGCGCCCTCCTCGAGGCCGCGAACTCGATCGATGTCCGTCGTCCGGCCGCTCAAGACGATCACGGGGAGCCTTGCGTCGTAGCGGCCCGTGGTCCGCTCGGCCTTGCGAATCTCGCGCAGGACGTCGAGCCCCGAGGCGTCGGGCAACCCGATGTCGAGGAGCAGCAGGTCCGGGTTCCGGTAGTGGCATTGGCGAAGCGCGTCGGCAGCCGACGGCGCCGGGATGGCGTCGAAGCGATCGGCAGTGAGGTGGTCGCAGAGAAGCTCGAGCGTCGCCTCGTCGTCCTCACAAACGACGACCGTTGCTAGCGGCTCGAACCGCAGCACCGGAAGCGGGTCCGGGTCGGGCGCAAGTTGAGCGGCTTCGCTCATGCTATGGACAACCCCGCGACCCGCCCCGGTGCCCCCTAGTGCAAACCCTCTTTCAGGGGAAGGATCGGAGAGCCCGGCCCCGACCGCGTGCGTAAAGATGCCCCGGCTGGATCGCAAGAGCGCTCCGGTGGAAAGAAAACGGGAGAACGAAGCTCAGTGGAAAAGGCCACCCGACGGGGGAACTACGAGTCCGGTTCGGACTACGTGCTCGAGTACGGCGAGCTTCGATTCTCGTTCAACGAAGAGGACTTCGCACAGCGTGTCGAGCAGGCCGCCGTAAAGCTTGACTTCGTCGATCACGGCCTCGCCGCCGAGGAGCTCCATGATCTCCTCGAGCTGGCGGTGAACGGCGAGATCGCAGATCCCTGCTCCACCCTCGGCGAGCACATAAACGAGAACTGGACCGAGCTGGTCGGCCCCTCGAACAGGAGCCTCGTTCATTGGCTTCGCCGACTCGTCTTCCGCGGTGCGTGGCTCGACCAGCGCGTGAAGGAAGGCGAGCTCGACATCGTCTTCGACGGCGCGACCCACACGTTCGGCTACGTCCAGCCCGAGCGAGACGCCGAGCCGATCGAGCTCTCGCGCGAGCCCTCCTGGGCTCGCCTCGCTTACAGGCCCTAAGCCAGCGCGCGAAGAACGTCCGCGTTCGAGCTCGCGCTCTCGAGCTGCCGGCGGACGAACGCGGCCGCCTCGGGCGCAACGAGCTCTGCGATGTTGGAGCGCAGGTGGCGAAGGCCGTCCAGCTCGTCCTCGGAGAGAATCTTCTCCTCTCCGACGGCGCGGCATTCGCTGAACCGGAGCGCGGGCGAGATCCCCTCGGACGCAAGCGAGACGTCCAGCGTTACCAGCGACGTCTCGGTGGTCGTGACGGCCTTCTGGGCCGAGCCGTCGTCCTCGCCATCCCCCAACGTCGTTGCGACGACCGTAAGGGAGCCGGCTCCTTCCTCGGCGAGCTCACGGCCCGACGCGAAGAGTCGCTTGACGTCGTCAACACCCTTAGCGGCGATCGCAAGTCGGCTGAGCGAATCGCAAAGAACCACGGCGTCGGCACCTTCGGCCGCCTGCGTGCGAGCCCGCTCGAGCGCCGACCGCGCGACCTTGACCTGCTCTGACGGGGAGAGATCGGCTGGCGCCAGCGCCAGATCAGCCGACGGGATCGCCTCGTTCCACGCGGGCACCTCTTCCGGCCGCTCATCGATGAGCAGCACGCAGATCTCCAGGTCGTGGACCTGCGAGAGCGCCTGAGCGAGGCCGCGAAGAAAGGTGGTCCGCCCCGAGCGCGGCGCCGCCTTTACCAGCACTCGCTGGCCGCGCGCAAGCGGAGCAAGGAGATCGGCTGCCCGCACGAGGGCACTGGCGTCGGCTGGCAGCTCGATCCGCCGATCTGGGGCCGCCGGCGTGAGGGAGTCGAAGCGGTCAGTGCGCGGCGCAGCTCCGCCGCTCTTCTTCTTCGGCGCCTCGACCGGCTCCTCGCCGTTCACGAAGTTGACTCGAACGAGTGCGCGGTGGCGCTCACCCCGGCGGGGAGCGCGGACGGGACCCGTCACCTCGTCGCCATCCTTCATCTCGCAACGCCGGACCTGCGAGGCGGAGACGTAGACGTCGTCATCGGAACCCTGGACGGAGAGGAAGCCGTGGCGCTGGCGAGTGATCTCGAGGATCCCGGTCACCTCTTCGGTCTCCGAGTCCGCTACATCGTCGTCGCGGCGCGTCTGTCTTGACCCGTCGTCGCTCAGCCGCTCGCGCCCGGCACCGCCCCGTCCCCGTCCGCCGCGACGGCCGCGCCGGCGCTGCGGCTTCGGCTTGGCATCGCTCGGGTCGCGGTCCTCGGTCACAAGTGTGAGCTCGTCGGTCTCTGACTCGGTATCCACGTCCGGTGCCTTGCGCCGCGGCCAGCGCGAGCGCTTGCGGCTTCCGCCGGCCTCGAGCTCGGCGATCAGCTCTTCGCGCTTGAGCATGCGGTACCCGTTCACGCCCGCCTCGGCAGCGCGCGCATGAAGGTCGGCGAGGTGAAGCTCGGAGAGATCTTCGGGGTCTGCCATAGGGCTCGGCAGACTAACCGAGCGTCAGCCCGATTTGATTGAGCGCGCTTGTACGAGTCCGCGAAGCCACTCGCCGAACTCGGGGCGAGTCTCCCAGTCGGCCTTGAACTTCTCGGCGCCCTGCGTGGTCAGCGGATGATCGAGCATCTGGCGAAGCACTTTTGCGGGCACGGTCGCGATCTCGCAGCCGAGCTTTGCCGAAACAACGACGTGTTCGGGGTGGCGAATGGACGCAGCGATGATCTGCGAGGTCACTCCCCCGGCCCGGAAACAGTCAACGATCTCCTTCACGACCGCGGTGGAATCGACCGAGATGTCATCGAGCCTGCCCATGAAGCACGAGACGTATGTCGCCCCCGCCCCGGCCGCGAGAAGCGCCTGGTTCGGCGAAAAGACGAGCGTCATGTTGACGGGGATCCCGCTGGACGTCAGCGCGTGGGTCGCTTCCAAGCCCTCCTTGCAGAACGGGACCTTGACCACGACGTGCTCGTGAAGCTCGGCGAGCGCGCGGCCCTCGGCAGTCATGCCCGCGGCGTCTTCGGAGACGACCTCGGCCGAGGTGGGCCCGTCGGCCAAGTCGCAGATGCGCCGGACGATGTCGCCCGGATCACCGTCTTCCTTGGCGAGCAACGAGGGGTTGGTGGTGGCGCCGGCCAGGATCCCCCACTTCGCGATCTCCTCGACCTCTGCGACCGATCCGGTGTCGATGAACAGCCTCACGCGCGCGCTCCCTTGGTGGCTTCAAGCTCCAGTTCGAGCTTACGCTTCCGAGCGGCGTCAGGCTGCAAGCGCCGGGTCCACTCCCTCTTCCTTTGCTTCTTTTAGCCACGCCTCCGCGGAGCTTGCGACTTCTTCTTTCGACCAGCCAAGCACCCCGCCGAGCACCTCGGCGATCGGGCGGACGGCTTCGGCGGTTCGGAGCTGGGGCGCGGCGAGGATGCCCAGCCGCGTCCGGCGAAGGAGAACGTCCCCGACCGAGCGCGCCTGTTCCGAGCGCGCGGCGACGAGGACCTCAGCCATCAGGTCGGGCATGCCGTCCACGACCGGCCGGGCGAGCGCCTCCTCTTCGGAAGCCATCCGCAAGAGCTTGGCCGAGAACTGCCCGTAGCGAAAGCGAAGGTGGGCGGCCACGCTGTCTGCGTCTGCCACCTCGAGTTCTGAAAGTGAGGCCAGGTCCGCATCCGACGCCGGCATGCCCAGCTGCAGGTCGGCCGTGCGGCAGGGCGCCTCGCGGCCTTCGCGTTCGACCAGCCGGTCCACGACATGCTTCGCCATTCGCCGCCAGGTGGTGAGCTTTCCCCCTGTGATCGTGAGCATTCCCGACGACGTTTCGTACAGCTCGGCCTTGCGTGAGATGTCCACGGACTTGCGAGGATCGCCGGTGGAGATCAGCGGACGCACGCCGGCGTAGGCACCCGTCACGTCGCCGAGGCCGAGGTCGGTCTGAAAGAACGAGTTTGCGGCACTCAGGAGATACTCGATGTCTTCGCTTGAGGGCTCGATGTGGGCGAGATCGCCCTCGTAGTCGCGATCGGTGGTGCCGATTAGCGTGCGCCCGTACCACGGAAGGGCGAAGATCGTGCGATCCTCGCTCGCGGGCACGATGCAGGCCGCGGTGCCGATCTCGAGCTTCGAGGCCGAGACGGTCACGTGCGTGCCGCGGCTGGGCGCGATGCGGGGGACCTCGGCCTCGTCATGGATCTCGTCGGGGCGGATGCGATCGGCCCAGACTCCGGTCGCGTTGACGACGCTCTGTGCCTTCACCTCGAAGGTCTCGCCGGTCTGGGTCTCGCGGCACCTGACGCCGGCCGCGAGCCCATCCGCCTCGATCAGCTCAGTCACCTCGACGCCATTCAGCGGCACAGCCCCGAAGCGCTCCGCCTCGCCGAGGATGGTGAGGACAAGACGCGCGTCGTCGGTCTGGCAGTCGTAGAAGAGATATGCCTCGCGGGGGTCGATGGCAGCAAGGGCGGGAATCCGCTCGGAAGCCTCGGCGCCAGTGATCGTGCGGTGGCGGTCGGGAGCCCAGCGCTCGGGATCCGGTGCTGCGTCTGAGCCCTCGCCGCGAAGCGCCACCTCGCGCCTGCGCTCCTTTCGCGACGAGCCGACGCGGGTCGTCGCCATCACGTCGTACGCGTTGAGCCCGATCCCGATCAGGCGGTTTTTCTTCACCTCGCCTGCACTCGGGACCAGGAACGGGGTCGGGTACACCAGGTGCGGTGCCATCTCGACCATAAGCTGGCGCTCGAGGAGCGCCTCGCGAACCAGTCCGAGGTCAAAGTTCTGCAGGTAGCGAAGGCCGCCGTGGACCATCTTCGACGAGCGGCTCGACGTCCCGGAGGCCCAATCGGCTCGCTCGACGATCGCGACCGAGTAGCCGCGCGAGGCCGCGTCGAGCGCGACGCCCGCCCCGGTCACACCGCCTCCGATCACGACCACGTCCCACTCTTCGGCCTTCAAGGCTTCGAGGGCGTCATTGCGGGCGAGCACTTGACCCCTTAATCCAAGTAGGTGACGGTTTCGCCTGCCGAGGGACGCTCGGGTCCCGGCTTTTGATCGAAGACCTCGCCGAGATGGAGCAGGCCGACGAAGCGCTCGGACTCGGGCACAGCGACGGCGTCCAGCCCTGCGCGCTCGCGAAGGACCCCCGGAGTTCGCCAGTATCCGCCGAGCCCGCGAGCGTGGGCGCTGAGGAGCACGATGTATGCGGCAACTGCCGTCGCGTGGAGGTCCTCCTCGTCCTGGACCTCATCTCCGCTCATCCTCGCCGAAACGACGACGAGGGTGGGAGCGCGATCGAGCTTCGGCGCCGCGTCAGGACCTGCGGCCTGCTTCAAGCGCTCCAGAGCCCTCGGTCCGACTACCCGGAAGCGCCACGGCACGGTCAAATTGTGGTTTGGCGCCCAGCTCGCAAGCTCGAAGAGCTCAGCGAGCACCTCCGGCGGAACCGGACCGGGCCGGTAAGCCTTGTGCGTACGGCGAGTCCGGATGGCGGTGTCGACGTCCACCCCGCCTAAGGTAGTCAGCGGCTACCGGAGGGCGCGCCGGTAGTAGAGGACCCCCCCGGCGACGAGCGCCAGCACTCCGAGGCCGATCCCGAGCTTGGCGCCATCGGTCAGGCGGCCGGCTTCCTCGGCTGCTGCCTGCTCGGCTTCGAGGCTCTCCGCTTCGCCCGAAACCCCGAGCTCGTCGGCGCGCTCCGAGGAGGCGTCGCCCGCCCCCGCCCCAATGTCCTTCCCGCGCCCTTCTCCTTCCTCGTTGCCGCCGCTCCCCGTGCGGCCATTCCCCGTATCGCCCGCGGCCCCCGATGATGCGCCGGCGCTCCCGGGCCCTGAGCCTGAGCTGTCCTGACCGTGCTCGGAACCCGCCGGGCCCTGCGACCGCGGGACTGCGCCGAGCGGGAACGGGCTCCGAGTCACGCCGGTGAGAGCCTGCGCGGTCACCCATACGGACGTCTGATTTGAGGACGGCGAGTACGAGTAGTGACCGTCGCTCGCCTGCCGCCGCGCCAGATAGCCGACACCATCAGAGACAGCGTCGCTAGATTGGCGCGCGGCCACCAAGCCTTGGATCGCCCAGGCGGTCGATTGCGAGTTCGTAACCCCACCCGCGAGCGTCCAACCTCCGTCGCCTCCCTGCGACGAGGCGAGGTAGCGGGCGCCGTCCCGAAGCGCGTTCGAGCTCGAGCCGGCAGCCGCCAGCGCCTGCATCGCAGCGCCGGTTGAATCGGCCTCGGCCGCGCGGCCCGGCGCGAAGCCCCATCCTCCGCCCGTCGTCTGGGCGCGGCGAAGCCACTTGGCCGACTTGTCCACCTCTCCCTCGCCCGCGGCGCGAAGCGCGAGGATCCCGAAGGCGGTGATGTTCACCTGCCCTTCCCAGGAACCATCGCCCGAGCGCTTCGAGCGAAGCTGAGCGACGAGGTCACGGCCTTCGAACGAACGCGAGTTGACGCCCGCCCCCTCCAGCGCCAGGATCGTCCGTTCGAGGTCGGTCGCCGAGGTGATCCTGACCGAGCGCAGAAAATCGATCGGCGAGCGCCCGTTTCGCTCCACGTCGAGCGGGTTTACGCCCGCAGCCTCCAGCCCGAGCGCCACCCATGTGGTCATCGAGGCTGAGGAAGGCTGGCCGGGTGTGGCCGCAAAGCCCCCGTCTGCGTTCTGGGTGCCAGCGAGCCAGCTACGCCCGCTAGCGGCGTCGGCGCGGGCGGAGGTAGGCGCACCCCCAAGGCCGAGAGCCAGCACGAGCCCCATGAGCAGCACCGGAAGTGCGCCGGCCGGATGCCAGGTGAACTCGAGCCGCTCGCGAAAGCGCGAGATCATCCGGACCAGCGCGGGCCCGGCCGCGAACGCGATCGCGAAGTTGCCGGCCGCGTGGGCGATGTTGAACGGGATCCCGCGCGCCGAGAGCGCGAGGTAGCGGTCGAGGGACTGCTCGCCGCCGTAGGTGACCATGACCGAGAGGTCGAGAAGCGCGCCGTAGAGCAGACCGGCAAGCCCGCACGCGAGCGCGAGCGCGAGCCTCCCAAGGCGCCGTCCCGCCACGATTGCGAGGCCGGCACCGGCAAGGCCCGCAAGGCCCCAGCCCGCCATCTGCCACGCAGTCCATGGCCCCTGCCCGAGCCAGATGTTCGAGATCGGCGCAGCGAGGGCTCCGACCATGAAGCCCGGCGGGCCGCCCAGCGCGTAGCCCGTAAGGAGGGCGACGTCGGTCGTCCCGACCACGTTCGGGATCGGCGCGAGCACCAGCCGCGCGGCCACTGCGAGGGCGGTCAGCGAAGCGACGAGTGCGACAACTCGCGAGCTTGGCCGGGTGCGCTCATACCACGCGACGCCCACCAGCACGACGGCAAGAACCGCGAGCGTGATTGCAAGGCGCATGTCCATCATCCAGCGTCTCCAGTCCGCGCGCGGCGCGCGAGCATCGCAGCTCCCTGTTCGGGCGTGATCGGCCCGCTCGCTCCGAGCGCCCGCGCGACCTCGGTCGCGAAGTACCAGCCACCCGAGAGAATCTCCTGGGCGGAGCCGTCGGCGAGAACCTCCCCCTCTCCCATCAGGATCACCCGCTCGGCGAGCGTCGCCGCGAACTCCACGTCATGCGTGGCGACGAGAACTGCCGGACCGGCGCCGGCAAGCTGGCGGAGCCGAGTCGCCAGCTCGCGCTTGCGCGCGGTGTCCATCCCCCGCGTGGGCTCGTCGAGGCAGATGAGCCCGGGCAACCCCGCCGTCGTCCTTCCGGCCATCGCGATTGCCAGCGCCAGGCGCTGGCGCTCGCCGCCCGAAAGGTCGCGCGGGTCCGATTCTGCAGCGCTTGTTAGCTCGACGGTGGCGAGTGCCTCCATGCCTTCCGGCCCCGGGAGCTCGTCCGAGACGCGCTCGCGAACCAGGAGGTCGCCGGGCGCCTGCGGGACCATCGCCCAGCCGCCCGGCGCCTCGGCTCTGCCCCGCCGGGGCTCGGCGAGCCCCGCGATCGAGCGAAGGAGCGTCGACTTGCCCGCGCCGTTTCGTCCCATGAGCGCAACGACCTCCCCAGGCTCGATCCGAATCGTCAGGTCGCGAATGACCTCCACGGGACCGTCGCCGTGGTCGAGCTCAACCCAGAGGCGCTTGACGCGCAGCGCGCCGTCGCCGCGTCGTTTCTCTGCGAGGGCAGGGTTGGCGGGCGCCCGCTCCCCTGGCAAACGTCCAGCGCTGGGCGCTACAGCCCCCAACGTGGGACGTTCGGGGTCGGGGGTGGCGGCAGCAAGGTGGGCTCTCGCGTCTTTGACGCTCACGGGCGCGGGGCGCATCCCGGCGCCCTCGAAGAGACGAGCGAGCGGCGTCGCAAGTGCGGAGTCGGCATGAAGCGCCCAATCGAGATAGGCGTCCGGCTCCCCGTCGAATGCGACCCTGCCCTCCGCCATGGCAACCACCCGGTCCGCCGCGGCGAGGCAGCGCTCGAGGCGGTGCTCGGCGAGGACGATCGTCGTACCCCACTCCTCATTGAGTCGTCTCAGGAGGCCGATGAGCTCGTCGCCGGCGACGGGATCCAGCTGCGAAGTGGGCTCGTCAAGGAGAACGACGCGCGGGCGCCCGACCAGCGCGGAGCCGAGGGCAACTCGCTGGAGCTCTCCGCCTGAGAGCGTTTGCGTCGCCCGATCGAGAAGATGCTCGATTCCGAGCGCGAGGCTTGCTTCCTCGACCGCGCGGGCTCGCGACGCCTCCGCCTCGCCGGCGATCTCGAGCGGCAGCTCCAGCTCGCCGCGGACGGTTGCCGCGACGACCTGCGCCTCTGGATCCTGAGCCACAAGTCCAACCGCGCCGCGGAGCTCTGCCGGTTCGTGATCGCGCAGGTCGAGGCCACAGACTGCTGCTTTCCCGGCAGCATCGCCACCGAAGAAATGCGGCACGAGTCCGCACGCGGCCCGCAAGAAGGTCGATTTGCCCGCAGCCGAGCGGCCCGCGAGGACGAGGAACTCGCCTTCCATTACCCGAAGGTCGACGTCGCGCAGGGACGGCGCGGCGGCGCCGGGGTAGCGATACGAGAAGCGCTCGAAGTCGAGGGCGGCGTCGCTCATCGCCGAGACGCCTCCGTCAGATACGGGACGGCCGCGAGCGCCGGGAGCGTTAGCGCGAACGCCAGGCCCCAGGGCTCGATCCCTGATGCGATGAGGGGATATGCCTCATAGGCCGCAGCATCGCTCGCGAGCACGAACACGCCGAAAAGGGTCACGGCGGCGGCGACCGCCCAGAACGCGGCATCGACAGGCGAGCGCGGGAGTCGCCGCGCCCGGCCGGGGGCCGCCTTCGCGTAGCCGCGAAGCTCAAGGGCGGCTGCGGCGTCCAGAGAGCGATCGAGCGAGCCCGCGACGAGGCGACGGACCAGCGCCGATCGGGACACGGGCGCGGCCCCCGGACCGCGAAGCGCCGCGGCATCGCGAAGGCGTGCGTGATCGGCCGCCGCGAGCGGAACGGAGCGCACGACGAGCGTCGCCGTCAGCGCCGAGCGTCGCGCGACGGGCCGGAGCATGCGAAGCACTCGGTCGGGGTTGACGGCGGCCGTAAACACGGCGAAAGCCGCGATCACGATGGCGATTCGAAGCGCGAGCACGCCCCCCTCGGCGAGAGCCTCGGCGCTGACGTCGATCGTGCCGAGGACCGGGGCTTCGGGGCCCCGAACCAGGATCGTGTCGCCCCGCTGCGATGCGATCGCGTTCGTTGCGACCATGAGCACGGCGAGCAGCGCGGCGAACCGCGCGGACGCCGCGAGCGCGCGGCCGGTCCCCGCGAGGAGACCTGCCACGATCACGGCGAGAGCGTCGGCCGCGAGCATGAGGGGATGCGAGAACGCAAAGGCGACGGCAGCGAACGCCGCGAGGTAGGCGCTCGCCGCGAGCGTCCCAGCGCGGCCAAGGGCCGTCCGGCGCGGCACGTACACGAGCGGCGCGATCACCCGCCGCCCTCCGGGACCGGAAGCGAGATTGCCTGGCCGTCCGAGACGGCGACCGCGTAGCGGTCGCGCAATCCGTCGTCGGAGAGGAGGGCGACCGCCTCCGTCACGGCATCGGGCGTGATGCCGGTGGCGATCCAAGTCGGCGGGCCTTCCCCGTTGCGCGTGGCTGCAACCAGGCCTTCGCCCTCGCCCGCATCCGCGCCCCGCACGTCGAGAAGCTCGAACGCACCCCTTCCGTAGCGGGCGAAAACCCCGCTGGACCGCGGCCCGCTCTCGATCAAACCGACGGTCTCGTCGCTTCGGATCTCCTCCCACTCGCCCACGATTAGGCGCAGCGATCGGCCGGGCTCGTCCGAGCCGAGCTCATCCACCACGGCGCTCACCCCGGCGTCCGCGAGGGCGTCTTGGGCGGCCTGGCATGGCGTCTTCGGGCCGGCGCACTCGACCCGCACGCTCGCGCGGTCCGGCCCGGCGGATGCCTGGAGGAAGGGCTCGGGCCACGAGCCGACCACGGCCGGCACGCGCATCGCCTCGGTCCAGTCGCGGTGATCCCACCAAATCCTGTCCCCGCCGCGAACCGGCCTGTCCGCAGACCCGACCGGAGACTCGACCCCGTTCACGTAGAAAAACCAGTCGAAGCTACGCCCGCCCTCGAAAACCGAGCCCTCGATGCCCTCGATGGAATCGACGAAACCGCCCCCGTACCGGGTTTCTATCTCTGCCTCGCGGTCGAGCATGCGCATCACCGTCTCGGATTCAGCCGGGTCTTGAGCGGTCGCTTCCAGGACCTGCTCGGCCCCGTAGTCGCGCGTCACGGTCAGCGTCGCCTCGCCCTCCGTCGACTCACCCTCGCCGAAACCGCAGCCTGCGCCGAGCGCCACGGCCGCGAGGGCCGCGAGCGCCGGCGCAAGCGTGCGGGCGAGCGGCATGGCTAGACGCGATTCACCGTCTCGCAGCTCCCACTAATGCGATCTGCCTCCTGCGCTCCGAGCACGACGTCGTCCCCGCCTCCGCACTTGATCACGTCTGCGCCCGGAGTCGAGCGAATCCGGTCGTCTTCACCAGACCCGTAGATCCTCAGGCCGAAGTGCTTGGGGCATGCGGAGAGCGTCGCGGCCGCGCAGACCTTGACCTCGTCCGAGAACACATCATCCGGCCCACCGGTCGCGACGAGCCTGGTGATCCTTCCGTCCACGGTGAGCTCGGCCGTTCCGTTGGACCCGGTCGTCTCCCCACCCACCGTCGCGCCGGCGGCCGGCTGCGTCGAACCATCGGCCAGGGTGCGGCTGACAGTCACCGTGAACGGCTCGCCGGCAAGCACTCTCGACGGTGCGTCGACCGAGAGCTCAGATGGAAAGCCCGCCTCGTTGCCCGTGGTCAGGTACCACAGGTGCCGGTCTCCGTTCCCGGCCGGAATGAGGTCGGGGCCTGTGGAGGCGCCGACGCCGTTGACCGCCAGGTACCAGTATGAGAAGCCGGTTGTTTCGATGCCGCCGATGTCGCAAACGCCGAACCCGAAGCCGTCATCGGCGAAGGCGTCCGTGATGAGGAGGGGCTCGAGGTCCGGGTCGCTCTTCGACGCGTCGATCAGAGCGCCCAGGACATTAGGGCTGTTCAGCTCGTAGCTGCGGTTGGATGATGGATTCGATTTCCCGAAGCAGTCCGCTCTGCGTGACGCCTTGACGGTCACGTTGTCCGTGTACTGTCGATGGTCGGCAAGAGTCGTGCCGTCGTTGGTGACGACGCGGACGTCCGCGTATTTGGACTTGGCCTCTACCGCAGGAGCTGCGAGCAGGACCAATGTTGCGATTGCGCCGACGACGGGCGCGATGGACTTTCTCATTTGAGAGCCACCCCTTTCCGCGGGGGGTCGATGCGCCACACGAAGCGACGCTTGGATTGGCTGACCGCGGGGCAGGTCTCCTGGCTTCCGGCCTACGTCTCGCACCTTCCCGGGGCCCGGAGGGCTCCCAGTGGCTCGCACTCTTCGTGCGTCGCGATTCGCTTCGCCGGTCACAGTGGCGGGACCGCGCCGGTTTCTCACCGGACTTCCCTTGACCACGCGGCCGTATGTACACGGGCGAGTCTATCCCGCCCGTCAAGCGCCTGCGAAGATGGCGAACGCCGATGCCCGACGAGAAGCTCCCCACCGGCCGGATCTCGCGGATGGCGAAGATCGGCCGCGCGACCGCAAACGTGGCGGTCCGCCAGGCCGGGACGAAGGCGGCGAACGTCGTCCGCTCGCCCGAGGGCTCCGACAAGGCGCTCGAGCGGCGCCAGATCGAGACGGCCGAGCAGATCGTGACGGTGCTCGGAGGGATGAAGGGCGCAGCGATGAAGGTCGGGCAGGTGCTCTCGTTCGTCGATCTCGGCCTCGTGCCGGAGGAGTACCAGGAGGAGTTTCAGGCCAAGCTGGCGGCGCTCCGCGACTCGGCGCCGACCGTCTCGTTCGAGCAGATGTCGAAGGTGATTCGAGATGAGCTCGGCCAGCCGCCGTCTGAGGCGTTCGCCGAGCTCGACCCCGCCCCGGTCGCCGCCGCCTCGATCGGACAGGTCTACCGGGGCCGACTCCACGACGGGCGCGACGTCGCGATCAAAGTTCAGTATCCCGGCGTGAACGACGCCGTCCGCGCGGACATGCAGAACCTCGGGATGCTGATGCGCCTGGCGAAGCGGATCACGCCTCAGATGGATGTGAAAGCGGTTGCCGACGAGATCCGCGCACGGATCATCGAAGAGCTCGACTACGAGCTCGAGGCCTCGAATCACCGCACGCTTGCCCGGCTCTATCGCGGCCACCCCTTCATCTTCATCCCGCCGGTTGTGACCGAGATGTGCCGAGAGCGGATCATCGTCACCGAGTTCGTCGAGGGCGACCGGTTCGAGCAGCTCACGTCGGGTGACGAGGAGGAGCGAAACCGGATCGGGGAGATCGTCTTTCGTTTCTACTTCGGCTCGATGTACCGGCATCGCCGCTTCTCCGGCGACCCCCACCCGGGGAACATGATCCGGATGGCCGACGGGAAGATCGCGTTCATCGACTTCGGCCTCTTCAAGGAGCTGGGGAAGCGCGAGATGGAGGTCGAGCTCGCGACTGGCCGGGCGGCGTCCGAGAGAGACGCGGTCGAGCTTCACCGCCTCTGGGCCGAGAACGGCTTCCTCCCCCAGCCCGATCGCGTTAGCCCCGACGAGCTGATGGCCTACGTCGAGGATGCGATCTGGTGGTACATCACTGACGACGAGGCGCAGATCACGCGAGCCGCCGTCCAGCGGATCGCGATCCAGGCGGGAGACCCGCGTTCAACCCACTTTCGCACCATGCGCCACCAGGACATGAACCCCGAGCACCTGATCGGCCGCCGCCTCGAGCTCCTCGTCCTGGCCGTGCTCGGCGAGCTCGAGGCGACCGCGAACTGGCACCGCATCGCGCGCGAATGGATGTACGGGGATGATCCCGTTACCGAGCTCGGGCGCCAGGAAGCGGAGTTCCTCGCCCGCCGAGCGTGAGCCGGCTCGCCGCCGCGCTGCTCCTCGCCGCCGGGGCCGTCCACGCGATCCTGGCCATCGCGGCAATCACGGGCGCGGCTCGCCTCGAAGCGAATGTCCGCGAGATCGCGGGCAGCCCGGTCGGCGGCGACCTCTACTTCTCGCTCGGCACCTGGGGAGTGGTCATGGGCCTGGCCGCCGCTTTCGAGATCGCGTCAGCGTGGCGCCTCTACGCCACGGGCAGGCGAGCAAGGCTCGCCGGCCTCATCGCCGGCTTCCTCGCACTCGGCGTCGTCTTCCTGAGCCTGCCTCTCTTTCGCTGGCCGGCGGTCGCGACGATCCCGCTGCTGCTAGCGGCGGCGTACCTCCTGGCCTATCGAGTCGCCGACGAGCCGGACCATCTTCGCCGAGAGTGAGATAACGGGACACATAGTCCCGCGAGACGACTCTCGGCGAGAAAGGGATGAGGGTCAATCGCCGAACGCGAAGTCGAGGCCGTTGATACAGCCTGAGCGGTCCGCGTCTTCCGCCGAGCCCGGTGCTTTCCTGCCTCGCCACGCGTCCCAGCAGCCGAGGCTGCGCGTCTCGACGGCGAATCCGACGGGGGCCTTGATGCCTTTCACGTAGATGCGGCAGGACCAGACGTCGTCGTCGCGTTGCAGACAGTTCTCGGGAAACGGCGGGTCGTCTTCGTCGCCGACGGAATGCGCCAGAGCTCCGGGCTGGACGCCGATGAAGGCGGCCGGCCGGTAGGCAAGCGCACCGACGAGCGCGAACAGGCCGATCACGACAAGCAAGGCGATGACGTTCTTACTCATGGCTCGCGGGGCTCATGGCATTTCCTGGCGAACGTTCCGGAGTACCCCCTATAGGGGGTAGCGTGGGACGTTCGTGGCGGAGCCGTACCGCCGGCCTACTCACACGGCTTTTGCGGCGTGGAGCGTGGCGGGACCGTGCACGGGATGATCCGCGGGTACTCGCCGGTGAACGGCTGCGGGTCGAGGGCGTCGTTCGGGCCGGGGTACGGGTTGAAGCAGAAGCCCACATTCGGCGGGACGTTCTGCGTCTCGGGATCGCAGCGTGTGCCCGGCGTCGGGTTGTCGGAGAACTCGCCCGGCTCGAAGGTGAACCCTGCGCGGAGGTAGCGGCCGACCTCGTCCTGGCCCATCGCGTTCGCGGCAACGAGCGCATAGAGGCCGGCGATCGCGTTCACCCTAGGCACGAGGTAGTCGAGCGCCGGTACGAGATTGCGGGTCGCCGGCGCGATCGCCCTCACGAGGGGCTCGAGCCGCACGAGCAGCACTCGCAGATCCTTGAGCACCGGAACGCCCACCTTCCGAAGCGGCGTCAGGCCTTCGACCGTGGCCAGGAGCTCGTCGAGCATGCGCGCAAGGGAGTACTCGCGAGTGTCGTCGAACGCGATCTTCAGATCCGGAGCCAGATCCGTGAGGTCGGCGACAAGCGGCGTGGCCTCGGCGATCAGGGGCTCGGCCTTCGCGAGCGCGACGCGTCCCGACTCGAGGAGGCCGGGCAGCTCGGCGAGGGCCTGATCGACCGAATCCGTGTTCTGGGCGAGCGCGTCGAGGGTCTTGCGCCCCGAGCTGACGATTGTGCGGACGGAGTCCTCGCGGCTCCCGATCTCCGAGAGGACGGTGCTCGCGTCGGAAACCAGGCGAGCGAGCTCATCCTCCTGGCCTTGGAGCGTGAGCGTTAGGTCGTTCAGCTCTGAGATCGTCTTGGCCGTGCCGCCGACCGTGGCGTTCAGCGCAGCACCGTTCCCCTTCGGTGACAGGCCGCGGCCGACCGTGCCGATCAGCGACTTGACGCGCTCGCGGCCCTCCTCGTCGAGGAAGGCGAGTGCCTCGTCGAAGTCAACGCTCGGCTTCGTCTGGGCGAGCTCGTCGCCCGCCTCGAGCTGAGGCTCGGAGTCCGAACCGCGTGTGAGCAGATTGAGGTAGGGGTCGCCGAGAAGGCTTCGCTCACCGATCTGCATGACGGCGTCCTCGTGGATCTCGAAGTCGTCCTCGAGGGTGAAGGTGACGACCGACACCTGCGCCTCGGGGTCCCAGCTCACCTTGTTCACACGCCCGATTGAAATCCCCTTGAAGAGCACCGGCTGCTTCGTGGGGAGCTTCTTGGTCGACTCGAACTCGGCCGTGAGCTCGAAGCTCGAGGTCAAAAGCTCGGTGGGGTCGGGGCCCTCGAAGCGGTTGTTCAAGAAGAGGAACGTGATGAGAGCCGCGATGGCGAGCCCGATCGATACCGCGACGCCTGTCTTTGGGATGCGATGATCCATTACTCGCTCAGCTCCTCCCGGACCTCGTCGAGAACGGGATCGGGTGGCAGACCCGGGATGCGGAAGCGAAGGAGGCACGAAGCGGGGTTCTGCAAGCAGGTTCGCTCGAGCGCGGCCGCGAGCAAGGTTTCGAGCTCGGACGACTCGCCGCTGCGAGATCTGGCGGCGGCGGCCGGCAGACCGAGTCCCTCCGGCGTCAACTCGGCGTTGATGACCGCGAACTGCGCAAAGGGTCCGGCCTGGCGGTTCATCGAGGTGACGCTCGAGATCACCTCGGCGAACTGAACCAGGCCGAACCGGTAGTCGAAGAGAAGGTCCACCAAGTCCACGAGCTCAACCAGCGCCGGCACCTGGTCGCTTCGCACCCGCTCGGAGAGCCCGCGGAGGCCCTCCGAGAAGAGCGCGACCGGTTCGGCTCCGTCGTCGACGAGGCCGTCGGCGGTAGTGACCAGCTTGTCCAGCTTCGGAAGGAGCGCGCGTAGCCGGGTCGCGGCGGGACCAACCTCGCCGGCGACCGGGATGAGCTCGTCGAGCGCCGGATTCAGCGAGTTGGCCAGCTCGCGGGTCGATGAGAGCGCGTTCTGCGTCTCGGTCAGCGTTGGCGCCAGTTGGCTGGTGGCCTCGGCCAGCTCGGTCTCACGCGAGGCAGTCACCGCGAGCGTGTCCGATCCGGCCTGAATCGCCGACGCGAGCTGCGTGCCGCGCTGGCCAAGCGTTGTGAACAGATCGTCCATATTGTCGGTGAGCTTTGTGAGCAGGCGCCTGCGATCGGCGAGCGCTTCGGCAATCGGCGTGGCCGAGTCCGTGAGGCGGCCGAGCTCGGCAAGAATCTGGCGCAGTTCGGGCTCGCGCCCCTTGAGCGCCTTGGCAGCCTCAGAGATCAGGATCTGCGTCTGGGCCTGGGTGTCGGCGTTCAGGAGGCCCGTCAGTTCGTCGATGTGCACGGAGGAGCGCGTATCTGCCGCCCCGATCACTTCGTCCGCGGGAAGCGGGCCAGTCTTAGGCGTACCCGGATCCACGTTCACAATCAGGGTCTGGAGGACGCTCGTGGGCCTGACGAAGGCCGTCGCGTCGGCGAAGATCTTCCCTCGCATGCTGGGGTCGAAGCGCAGCGTCACCAGCGCCTGCCCGTTCGGGGCGACTACCGCCTCCGTGACCTTGCCGTTGTTGACGCCCGCGACGCCCGCGGCCGGCTCCTTCGCCGGATTGAGGCCCTGGGCGTCGTCCAGCATCACCTGCACTTCGTAGGGCTCTTCGGAGAACGGCAACAGCGTGTCCTTCTTCGTCAGCGTGTAGCCGACGAAGAGAAGCGCCGCGGCGAGCTGGATGAGAAGCGCCGTGCGGGCGTACGGAATGCGCCCGACCTTGAGCTTCGGATCGACGAACCGCCAAGCGGAGTGCACGAACCGCGCCGGCGCCGTCACGATCTTGTGCAGGGTGCTCATTCGCAGCTCCCTCCAGCTCGCAATTCACGTGCGGCGTCCCGCGAAATCTCCTCGACGTCGGCGCACGAGATCGGGGCCATCTGGGCCGCTCCGGACGCGTCCCGCGGGAACGGATCGATGACACCCTCGAACGCGTCGGGGGAGAAGTACGTCGAGATCCGCAGCGCGTGGCCCGGCGAGTTCGGGTTCTGGGCCTCGGTCTGGTAGCCCGAGAAGATCCCGTCGAAGCCCGTGAACGCCCCGAGGAGCTGGAGGTACGCGGGGGCGCCCCAGCGCGTGTCCATGTTGATGACCTCGAACGCCTCGTCAAAGCGCGTGAGCGGCTCGGGCAGAAGGCCGAACATCTCGAGCAGGCCGTCCTTCGCTTCACCGAGCCTCGTGGCGAGCAGCCTCGTGTCGCGGATGAGCGGTGTTGCCCGGACGAGGACCGGCAGCGCCCGCTCGATGATCGGGACGGCTTCGCGAGCAGCCAGCGCGAGGTCAGGCAGGGCTGGGGTGATCGCCACGGCGAGGCGGTCGAGGCGATCGACGAGGCCCTCCACCACGGGCGCTGTCTCCCGCAGCTCGCGCAGAGCTCCCGGGAGCACCACTAGCGCTTGGTCGAGCGGAACGGCGCCCTCAGTCGTGAGCGCCCCGGCGGTCGCGCTCGCGCGCCGGGCGAGCGGAATCAGCTCCTCCTCGCGCTCCGCGACCGCGTCCACGGTCCGCGCGAAGCCCTGGATCGCGCCCGCGAGCTCGGTCCGGGTTGAGCCCTGGGCCGCCCGCGCGGCGGGCGCGAGCGCCTTCGTCAAGTCCGGTGCGCCCTTGAGCGTGCGCTGAACGCCTTCGATGGCATCGCCCTTGAGCGTCTTCGCCCCCACCTCGGCGAGGTCCTGGAGGCTCGAGCGGATCTCGGGGCGGAGGACCCGAAGGGCCTCGTCGAGCGTGACGTAGTTGGTGGTTTGCTCGATTGGGATCGTCGCGCCCTCCTCGAGCACCGCAGCGCTTGGGCTGCCCGGCGAGACGTCGACGAAGTTCGACCCCTCGAAAAGCGTGTGAGGGCGCATGTCAACCCGCGCGTCTGAGTGAAGGACGTGGTCCTCGGAGAGGATGAGCTCAACGCGGACGTCATCGCCCTCGCGCTCGACCTCGCCCATGGTCCCGACCTTGACGCCCGCAATCCTGACGTCGCGGTCGATCTGTCCCAGGCCCTGCGCCGAATCGAACTCCGCCCAGTAGGTGAATTTGTCGGCGAACGGATCCGGCTTGGTGACGCCCAGGATGATCACGAGGGCGCCGAAGAGGAGAGCCAGGACCCCAACTACTCGCTTAGCTGCGAGGGAGTTCAGCATCGGTCCTCCTGTGCCTCGCCAGGGTCGGGGATGGGATTCGAGCACGGGTGCGGCGTCAGGACCGGGACCACTCGACCCGCCGGCGCGCCGCTGGCGAGGCCCTTGTCGTAGAGGTGGCTGGTCGCGTTCGAGAGCCGCTTGCCGGCCTGCGCGATCTCTCTCTCGTAAGGCTCGACGGTGGCCTTGAGGAGATCGAGGTTGGCGTTGAGGGGGCCCAGCCCGGTCATCGTCGGGAAGAGCCCGAAGATCACGGGACGGGCAGCCTTGAGGACCGGATCAGCCACCTCGGTGATTGCGATGACCTCCCGCCGCAGCTCGTCGCCGAGCTCGAGGAGGCTGATGAGGGCAGGGAGCCGGTCTCCGACGGTCTCGATCGCGGGCTGGAGCTCGGTCGCGAGCTCGGCGGTGTCTTCGAGGAGCGGCTCGGCCTTCGGCGCGGTCTCGAGGAACTGATCCTCGAACGGGCGCAAGAGCTCGAGCGTGCGGCGAAGCTCCGCTTCGCGGCCGGCCACCGTGGCCAGCGTGCGGTCGCCGGACTCGATCAGCGCGCCGACGTCGTCAGGCGCCTCCCCCCGTAGCCCGTCGGTGGTGTTCGCCGCACCGGCGATCGCCTCCGCCAGCGCCCCGTCGTCGCGCGTCAGCGCCTCGAGCTGAGTGGCCGAGCGGCGCGACAGTCCCTCAAGATCGGCGAGCGCGGCGTTGAGCTCCTCGCCACGGCCCGCGAGCCCGAAGCCGGCGTTCACCGTGGACTCGCGAAGCGACTCCCGCGATTCCGCGTCGAAGAGCTGGACGACCTCGAGGAGGTCCGTTCCCGAAGCGGCGGGCGAGCCGATCGCGTCACCCGAGGCGAGCTCGGTCTCCGAGGCGCCCGGGAGGAGCTCGAGGTAGGTCTCATAGACGATCGAGTGGACCCGAACGTATGCCTCGGTGTCCTCCGGGAGCGGGCGGAACTCGGTCTTCGTGATGTTCGCGGTCACCGTGGTGCCGCCCTCTTCGCGGTCGGGCTCCACGTCTGAGATGAGGCCCGCGAGCTTGCCGCCGATCCGCACCGCTTGGCCCTCGCGGACCACCGGGGCGTCGGCGGGCAGGTTCACCTTGAGCTCGTACTTCGACTGGAACGGCGGCCCCGTCGTCGAGATGAAGGCAACGTAGGCGAGGAAGGCGCCGACCCCGAGCACCGCGAGGCCGAGGAGCGTGCGGTGCCGGTCGAGCCGCTCGGTGATGCGGGCAACCCCGGCGCTGAGCCTTGTTCCCCGCTGCGAGCTCATGGCTTGAACAAGAAGTCGAGGAGGTCTCGGGTCGCCTGATCGCCGGACTCTGCGATGTCCCTCGGGTCGCCGAGCTCGCTGCCGCCGCCAAGGTCGGGGATGGCCGGCAGGTCGCCGAAGCCTCCGAGCGGGTCTCCGAGGTCCAGTCCGGCCGGCGGTTCCGGTGCGGTCTCCTCGGGCGTCGCCGTCCGCCCGCTGGCGCCCTCAGCCTTCGCGCTCGCGTTCTGCCGCGGCCCGATCACGACTCCGTCAAGGCAGCCCGGCTCGACCGGAACGCCGAACATCGTGCAGTTGAAGACCGCCGAGATCCGCGTGAAGTTGCGGTTCACGTGCTCGGGCGGGTAGCCCTGCTGGTTGCCCGGCTCGACGGCGACGGCCCCGAGCCCTGAGCGATCGAGGGTGCCCGGGCCAATCCCGTTTGAGTCATCACCGAAGAGGCTCTTAATCGTGTTCTCATCGCCGAGGACGCCCGTGAGGAGATTCGAGATCGCCGGCGCCAGGTCGAACGGCCCCGTCACCACGCGTTGCGGGTCCGCCTTGATGGTGGGGGTGCCCGCGCGCAGGAGCCTGCGGGTCAATTCAAGTGTGGGCTGGGAGCGATCGATTGCGACGCCGGCGGCGTCGAGGAAGTTCGGCGCCGCGCGAATTGCCGTCGCAAGCTGAGGCGCGCGCGCCTCGAGCTCGCGAGCCAGGGGAAGCCCGGCTTCTGAAGCTCGCGCAAGCGCGCCCATGGTCGATTGCGCCTGCGCGGTCGTCTCCGGAAGCCGGTCGAGGCCCGCGTCGAGGCTGTCCGCTTCAGACGCAGTCGCGACCAGCGTCGTCTCCAGAGCGCTGATCATGTTGGCGAGCTCGGTCCGCTTCGACGCAGCCTGGCCGGTCACGTCCTCCGCGTCTTCGATCACCGCGCGGAGCGCTGCATTTTGGCTCTGCACTTCGGTGAGCGCTTCGTTCGCAGCCACCATGGCGGGACGCAGCTCGAGCGCCGCCGCGTTCACGTCGTCGCCGCGCTCGTCGAGGGCGCGGGAGAGCTCTAACAAGATCAGCTTTACGCCAGCCCGCTCGGCGGGGCCGAATGCGTTGAGGAGATCGTCGAAGCGAGGCGCGGTGAGCGTCGCCTCGCACGGTCCTGAGGCGGATTCGGCGTTGCACTCGATCGTGGGCATGCCGTCCACCTCCGGGAGCGGCTTGCCGGTGTCGCCCGGCTCGAAGGCCACGTAGCTGTCTCCCGTCGTGTCCTGCTGGCGGATCGCAGCCGTCGCGTTGTTCGACGGATCCTCGATCGCCTCGTCCAGGATCAGGGTCACCTCCGCGAGCCCCTCGTCGTTCACCTCGACCTCCCCGACCGAGCCCGCGATGGAGCCGTCGACGCGGACGTACATCCCCTCAAGGAGCGGGAAGGCGTCCTGGAACTCGGCGACGATCTCGTTCGCTCCTGCCGCGGGACGCGACGTGACGTAGAGGGTCGCGGCCGTGCCCAGGAGCAGGAGGCCGCAGAGGAAGGCCATGGTCTTGGCGACTGCGTCAGGCATCAGCGATCACGCGGTGGTTCGATCTCGAGGAAGCTGTCCTCATAGTCCGGCCAGGGCTGGCACGCGAGCGTGCCGGGGAAGCGCACGAACGGCTCCGCCATGAACCCTGGAGCCGGACGGGGGTAGATGCCCGTGGAGGTGCAATCCCCTGGTCCGATCACGCCCCCTGCCTCGGTGCTGGGGGGCGGGCCCATCTGGCCGTCGCCCGCCGCTGTCGAGAGCACGTGGCCGACGGCATCGTAGGAGCCGGTGGCAGCGCCAAAGTTCTGGAACGCCCCCAGGGTCTCGGGCTGGAACGCGCGGAGCACCTGGCCGATCGGCAAGAGGTCGGTCGCGACCTCGTTGAGCTGCGGCGTCACTTCGGACGCGGCGTCAATCACCGGATCGAAGTTGCGAAGGTCGGACGGACCCTGCTCGACGAGCTTCCGAGTCTCCTCGAGGAAGGGGCCGCCTGCCTCCGAAGCCTCGGGCAGAAGGCGGACGAGCGGAGTGAGCTCGGTGACCGTGGGACGAAGGTCGCGCACGAAGGCACGGAGGTTGGGCACGGATTGCGTGAGCCGGTCGAGGAGCTGCCGACCGTCGGCCAGCGCGGGGCCGAGGAGCCGGGCGCTCTCGGCCAGCTCGGCTTGGCGGTTGCCGGTCGTGCCGAGGAGCAGCGCCGTGCGGTCGGCCGCTTCGCCGAGGGCACCTGGATCGGCGGCGAGCGCCGAGACCACCCTCTGGCCCTCGCCGATCAGGGTGCGAAGCGCTTCTCCGTCCTCGTTCACCTGCTTGAGGAGCAGGGACGTTTCGGTCAGGGCCTCGGAGCTGTAGCCGAGCGTGCGGTCGAAATCGGCGCCGCGGCCCTTGATCGCTTCGTCGAGCCCGATCAGCATCTCCTTTATGTCCGAGCGGGTCTTAGGGTTGAGCGTCTGGACGGCGAGGTCGAAGTTCACGGGCTGGTCGGTGGAGGCGCCGCGCAGGGTCGTGCCCTCTTCAAGCTCGGGCGCCGCCGTGTCCCCCTCGGTCAGCTCGATCGTGCGGTTGACGGCGCCCACGTTCGAGCCCAGGCGGATGTCGGCTGTCGCCCCCTCGTGGAGATCGAAGTCGTCCTTGACGGAGAAGGTGACCGTCGGAACGTCGTTCTCGCCCAGCTCGACCGAAGTGACTTCGCCGACCGCTACCGCTCCGGCCCTGACCTCGCCACCCGGAATCAGCCCCCGCACGTCGTCGAACTCCGCCTTCATCTCGTACGCGCCGCGCGAGGAGCTCGTCACGACCCACACCAAGGCGAACGCCGCGAGGACGAGCGCCGAGATCACGACCACGCGAGCCGCGTACGGGCCGATGCGTCGCGACAGGAGGCTCATGCGATCGGCAACCGGGGGTCGAAGCCCCAGAAGAGGAACGTCATCGTCATGTTGAGGATCGTCACGAGGATCAGGTTCACCGCCATCGACTGGGCGGTGGCCGTGCCGACCTCGACGGGGCCGCCGGATACGCGGTAGCCGAAGAACAGCGCGACGAGGACCACCGCGGCGGTGATCACCATCCCCTTGATCATCGAGTAGACGATGTCGGTGAGGTTCGTGACGGTGTAGAAGACGAACTCCCACGTCCCCTGCGAGAGCGTGCCGGAGCGGACGTAGGAGCCGATCCAGGCCGCGCCCTCGGCGGCGCCGAGCGCGATCAGGTAGCAGATCGGCATTACTACCATCGCCGCGAGCATCCGGGTCGAGACCAGGTAGACGATCGAGGGCACGCCCATCGTCTCCATCGCGTCAACCTCCTCGTTCACGCGCATCGCGCCCAGCTGGCTCACGATGCCGCCACCCACCTTGGCGGCGACGATGAACCCGAAGATGAACGGCACGATCTCGCGGTTCACGCAAAAGGAGGAGAAGAGCGGCCCGACGATGCCCGCCCCCACAGCCTGGCCGATCGCTTCAGCCGCGATCCCGCAGCTCGCACCCGCGATGAACGAGATGAAGATGATCACGAGGACGCTGCCCGCAACGAGCAGGCCGATCTGGCGGAGGACCTCGGCGGTGTAGCCCGGCAGCTTGCGAAAGCCCGCGAGGCCGCGCAGCGTGAACGCCGCGAATGCGCCGGTCGCGTCGATCACCGGGAGGTGGCCGGGGCGCTCGAGCGCCTCGCGCAGGCGGTCGGGGGCGCGCTTCTCGTACTCGTCCGTGAGCCGCATCCGGTCGCTCATCCGCCGAAGTTCACCTCCGGGTAGAACGCCTGGAAGAGCTGCGTGTAGACGAGCGTGACGACGCCGATCACGACGAGGCAGGCGACGACTGACTCGTTCACGGCCTTGCCCACTCCCTCGGCGCCGCCGCCCACCTGCAAGCCCTTGTAGGCGGCCACGATTCCGATCAGCGCCCCGAAGAGCGTCAGCTTGACGACGCTCCCCCACAGGTCGATGAAGTTGGTGAGGGTAAGGAGCTGGCTGAAGAAGGCCTCGATCGTCGCGTCGTAGAGGAAGACAGCGGCGGCGAAGGTGCCGGCGATCCCGGCCCAGAACGTGAGGAGTGCCAGCACCGGCATCCAGAGGCAGAGCCCGACAACGCGCGGGAGGATCAGGTTTCTGACCGGGCTGATGCCGAGGATCTCGAGCGCTTCGATCTCCTGGCGGATCTTGCGAGCGCCGAGCTCCGCGGTGATGGTCGCGCCGATCGTGCCGGCCACGATCGCCGCGGTCAGCAGGGGACCGAGCTCGCGCAGGAACGCGACGGGCGCGGCGGCTGAGATGCGGTCGATCGCACCGAACGATGCCGCGATCGAACCGCCCTGGATCCCAATCGTCGAGAAACCGACAACGAAGGAGACGATCGCAGCAGGCACCAGCGTGACCTGGAACGCGAACACGTACTGGCGGATGAACTCTGTGCGCCACGAAAGGCCCGGGGTGACGAGCTGGCCCAGCGTCTTCAGCCCCAGCGCCGCGGTACCGCCCGCGTTCTGGATCCACGATCCCGGCGGAACGTCCTCGCGCTCGATCGCTCTCCGAAGCCCGTCCAGGGGACGCGGGCGAGTGCGGCCCGTCATGCTTGCCCCGCGTTGACCCGCGACCCGTACAACCCATACGACGACAAGCAGATGGGCCTGGCCATGCTCGGCGTGATTCTGTTCTGCACCGCCAGCGGGGCGGGCGTGGGCGTGTTCTTCCAGGCGCCTGAGATCGGCGGGATCGTGGGCGGTTTCGTCGGGATCATCGTCGGCCTGATTGTGGTTCCGGGGCTCATGCGCGATTGGCGCGACTGACCGGGCCTCGGGCCCCAGGTCGCCTCCGCGCTACCCCACGGCGGACGCTAACGGACTTTCTTGTCGCTCGCGCCAATCGCCACGTGTGCTGCCCGAGCTAAATACGGTACCGTATTTAGTGTGCCTGGCGCAACTCTCACGGAGCGAGCCGGCGCGAGGCGCCGGCTCCCGCCCGAGGTCCGTCAAGAGCAGGTCCTCGACGCTGCCCTCCGGCTCATCGGCGAAGGAGGCCCTCGCGCCTTCAGCATCGAGGGGGTAGCCCGCGAGGCAGGCGTGTCGAAGACCGTCGTCTACAACGCGTTCGGGACCCTCGACCGCATGGCACTCGCCCTCCTCGACCGCGAGGAGAAGCGGGGCCTTGCCGCCCTCGCTGATGCCGCGCCGTCGCTCGGTGGCGACGAGGATCCAAGCGTGGTGTTCCTGGAGTGGGCCGTCGCGCTCGCAGAGACGGTAAATCGCGATTCGGTCTCGTGGAAGCTGATGCTGATGCCCCCGGCCGGGGTGCCCGACGTGGTGATCGCGCGTATTCAGCGCGGGCGCGACCTTGCGATCGCACAGATGACATCAGTCCTCTCATTGCTCCTTCCGCCCGGCACCGGCCTGGATGCCGACCTCGCAGCGCGGTCGATCGTCGCCGCCGCCGAAGAGCACGGCCGGCTCATGCTTAGCCGGCCCGCGGATTACTCGCCTGAGCGGATCAAGGCTTTCGTCGCGGCGCTTCTTCGGCTGATTCGCCCGACCGTTCGGTAGGGCGCGACTGACCTTGGCTGCGTCTAATCGCCAACGGGGCTGACCCGTGCGCTGGGGAGTCTTGAAAGGGCGCGGCGGCGCCGAACCTCGGCAGCGATCACGCTTGCGGTCTCCCTCGCGACGGCTCCGCGCTCTCCGCGGCCTCGGCGCAGCGCGCTCCCAACCGTCTTGAGCAAGAAGGAGGGGGGATAGGCCTCCGACGGGCGCAGCTCGTGGTTGAAGACCCTGACCGTCGCCTCGGTGAGCGCGGGGTCTGCGGCCAGCTGTCGCTGAAGCTCTCGAAGCAGCGGCGGCGTCGGGCCTGCCACGCCCGCGTCGTGGGCGAACCAGTACATCTCCCACGCGTCCTCGTCACGCCAGCGCCACCAATCGGTGAGGACGCGGTCCCCCCGCGTCTCTGAGGTCGCCCCCAGCGCCCGTTCGATCTCTTTCGCAAGGCTCTCTGCCTGGCGCAGCGCGTCAGCGATCCCCTGCCCCGGCGTCGGGTCCTTGAAGTGGCCGGCATCTCCCACGAGCGCCCAGCCGGGGCCGGCCGAGCGGCGAAAGTACCCGTGCATGTTCGCCATCGTGGTCACGCCTCCCTCGCGACGAGCCCCCTCGACGCCCGTGTGGAGCTCCGGCCAGGCGCGGATGCCTTCCTCATAGAGCGCCTCCCGGTCCCGGCGCGCCTCGTCGCGGCGAGTGATCGAAGGACAGGCGCCAACGAGGCAAAGGCCGTGGTCACACGGGGTGACCAGATAAGCCCAGTCGCCTCGCTTCCCGATCCACATCTCGCCCCCGGTCGGCTCGCCGTCGAAGTACGACCACATGAAGAGCCGGCCGTTGGGCGTCGGCTCGTACTCCTGTGCCCCCGCCATCCGGGCGACCGCCGAGCGGGTGCCGTCCGCCCCGACCACCAATCGAGCCCGTAGCTCCCCATCCTTTGTCTTGACGCCAACAACCCGACCGTTCTCGCGCACGAGCTCGACGACTCTAGTCTCGGTCCGAACGTCGGCGCCCGCTTCGCGCGCCGCATCGACGAGTACCTCGTCAAGAACGACGCGCCGGACGCTCAGCACCGGCGCACCGACTACGGCGGGGACGTCGGGCACGTTGGCTACGCAGTCGTCGAAGACCATCCGGGCGCGCACCATTGGCGGCGCCAGACCCTCGAGCTTCTCGCGAACGCCGAGGCGCTCGAGCACCTTCACCCCCGTCGGCTGGATCCCGTGGGTCGAGAGGGTGTCGCTCGGAAATGAGTCCTGATCCAGAAGGCACACCCGGACTCCCCTGCGCGCCAGCATGGTCGCGAGGGGCGAGCCCGCACAGCGCGCGCCAACCACGATCACATCGAAGTCCCGTGTCATCGGCCCGGCACGACGCAGACCTATTGCGGGGAAAGTTGCTCGTCAGGCTGTTCGGTGGTGAGCTTCGCGTGCTCCGAGCGAGCGATCTCAAGCGTCTTGGCAAGCCCGCGTCTTGCCTCCAACTCGACCACGCGCTGCACTATCTCCCGGAACGGCAGGAGGGCTCCGACCCAGCGCGGCGAGACGATGCGGCGGGAGCGCCGGATGATTCCACGCTCGAGCGCGTCGATGGCGGGCTCCACCGGGGCTACGGGCAGGTGGCCGTGACCGCCGAGCGGCATCCGCTCCGCCGCCTTCGTCGCGAAGCCGCGCGATGTCATATCCGTCGCGAGCTCGGCGTAGTAGGCGACCCCGACCTTCGCGCCGGAGGGGCGCAGCTCGATCCGGAGCGAATCGCCCAGCGACTCGACCGCCGCCTTCGAAGCGCAGTAGGCGGACATCAGTGGCAGGTGCAGCGCGGCGGCAAGCGACGCGGTGAGGAGGAAGTAGCCGCCGGGATGTGCCACGTGCGGCCCGGCCGCGCGCACGAGGTTAAAAGTCCCGGCCAAGTTCACCGCAAGCGTCTTGTCCCAGATCTCGGCGTCACCGTCGATCAGGGTCATCTGCGCCCCGATCCCTGCGTTTGCGATCGCGACGTCGAGGCCTTCGAGCCGCTCGACCGCAGCCGCCACCGACTCGTCCACCTGCTGGCGAACGGCGACGTCGCACTCAAACCACGGCGCCTCCCCGCAGGCTGCCGCCGTCTCTGAGAGCAGATCCGGCTCGAGACCCAAAAGCGCCACTTTCGCCCCCCTCTCGTGAAGGCGGCGCGCGGTCAGGGCGCCGATTCCGCGGGCCGCGCCAGTGATGACGACACGCTTGCCCTGAAGTTCGCTCATGATGCTCCTGTCTTTGTGGTCTGGCGGCTTGCGAGCGATTGCGCGACCCGCATTGCGGGCGTAGGCTTACCCGTCGGCGGCTCGTCCGGCTCGACCTGGAGCGAGTTGAGGGTCATCGCCAGCATCTCGTAGTGGCCGACCAGAAGGCAGAGCTCGATCAGCTCCTCGTCGGAGAGGAGCGGGCGAAGCTCGTTCCACGTTCTCTCGGTGATGCGCCGGTCGCGGTGGAGCTCGTCGGTCGCCCGCAGAAGAACCGCTCGGCGCGGGGACCAGCCGGCGTCAGGCCCGCTCCTCACCTGCTCGATCTCCTCCGGGGCGAGCCCGGCAAGAGCGCCGAGCCGCTCATGATGGCGCCACTCGTATTCGCAATCGGTGTTGTGCGCGACTCGCAGGATCACGAGCTCCGACTCGTCGCGAGGGAGCCGGCCTCCGGGCATCAGCGCTCCCGCGAACCGCAGCCACTTGCGAAAGATGCTGCGGTGGCGCGCGAGGGTCGTGAAGAGGTTCGGCGGCGGACCACCCGTGGCAGCGCCCAGGACGCGGGTGATCCCAGCGTTAACGCGACCGATCTCGCGGGGGGTGCCCGGTTCGATCCGTGGGCTCATCGGCCCGCTGGGCATGGCCGGGCGCCCAGCGCAGTGCAAAGGTCGGAGCCCGGCAGGACGGGGAGCTGAAGCCGCGCGCCGCGCTGCCCCCCCACGGCGATCGAGTTGAGCGCGGGCACGGACGGCGCGAAGCTCGCCGGGGTGCCCGCCAGCGTCAGCCGGATTCGATGGCCCGTCTCGAAGCGGTTGCCGATCGGCCAGAACTCCACCTGATAGGTCTTCGGCGTGCCGGGGAGGACAGCCTGCTTCTCGGAAAGGTCGTTGTAGGGCTGGACGATCTTGCCGGTCTGGGGGTCGTTGACGGATCGGGAGCGATCGAGCTTCGTGAAGGTGGATCGCAGCCTGCCAGCCGCGACGGGGTAGCTCTGGCCATCGGGTCGCACGTCGGAGAGGACGGCCACGATGTCAGTCTCGGGTGACGTGCTGGAGAGCCGGACCTTGAGCGCGGCTGGACCGACCGACATCACGGGGTCTGAGAGCTGCGGCGTCGTGTATGTGAGCGACGTCGCTTCGGTCAGGTTCGTCGACTGGGTCGAAGTCACGGTGGCGGTGGTGTACGGGTCGGTCGCGAAGGTGTTGCTGGGGACGGTCGGGGCAGACTGAGTCACGGTGGCCGCCGGTCCTCTGATCGCAAGCGAGCCGTCGTTCAGCGAAGTCGCAGAGCCGCTCGGCTCGGCGTCGAGGTGGAGGGTCCGCCAATCCGTCCCGGGCACGGGCCAGTTCCGGGCGTCCACCTTCGTCCACTGCCCTCCGGTCAGCTCTTCGTGGCTGCCGTGGCCGGCGTAGAGCTGGACCCGCGGTTCCTCGTCGATGCCGTTCCGGACGCCGAGGAGGTACCGCTCGAACCAGCGCTGGAACTGGGGGAAGGCGCCACCTGTCCCGCCTGCGGCTCCATCATGTGCGCCGATCACGAGCAAGTGGCTCCCGCTTCGCCTTGCCGTCTTGAAGGTCTCGAACGGCCCTCGCGACTCGACGTCGTAGAAGCCTGTTGCCGCGAGGATCGGAATGTCCGGTGGCCCATTCGGGCCGGGGAACTCCCGCTCGCGCCAGAAGGCGTCCTGCGTCTGATGCCGGAGGAACGCCTCCATGGCGGTCACCACCCCTCCGGGAGACTCGGTCACCGTCTGGGGCTCGTCGCCGAAGCGACCCGGGAGGTTGGACAAGAACGCGCTGCCGATGGCGGTGACGACGACTGTTGCCGGTACCAGGTTCGGCATGCCGCCGATGAAGATCAGGTCGCGATAGGTCGAGCTCGTTCCGGCGAGGAGCGCCGCGGCCTTGACACACGGGAGCCGGGGCCGGCGCATCGCGTAATAGGCGGCGATCGCGCTCGCCGAGAAGCCGTAGAGGCCGATCCGGCCGGAGCTCCAGGGCTGGTCACACAACCATCGCAAGCTCTCAACAACGTCCTTCTGCTCGCGCGGGCCCATGATGTCCCAAGCGCCTCCGCTGCGGCCGGTTCCACGTGCATGGACCTGGACGTAGTTGAAGGCCGGTCCGGTCGGGGGACCGCCGGGTCCCAGCCCATACGGGCTGTACTCGACGACGAGAGGGCGGGGTTCGAGTGGCGCTTCGCCGGATACCGTCCCGTAGAGCTTGACCCCGTCGGAGGCCTCGAACTCGAACTCTTCCGTGACCTGCTCGGCGGTAGCGGCTGAGGGCACGCCCAAGCCGAGGGTCAATGTGGCGAGAACCAGAACCCCCATCCGCGAACAGCCGCCTGCGGCATGGTGCATCAGGCTTTGAAAGCTATCGCCTTCAGCCCTGAAGCCAAGCCGCCTCGGCGAGCCCAAGCTCAGTCGTCGGCTCGTCGCCGTAGAGCCACTCCTTCGTCATATCGAGCCAGCGATTCTCGGCCTCGAGTTGACCCAGCAGCCCGATCAAGAGCATCACGGCGCGCATCAGGACGAGGTGCTCGGCCGGGAGGGTGAGCGACTCGAACCCCTCGGTGCCTCGGAGCTGCATGTAGCTACGCATCATCTCCCCGGTCCTCGTCCCGTCGACAGCGAGCGGCTCGTCGACGAAGATCCAGCCGAAGATCGTCTCGTAGGCCTCCAGGAACGGCTCGGCCAGAGCGGGATTCGGCTCGAGTGCTCCCAGGGACACGAGCTCGGCCAGGAGCGCCTGGGCGTCCCGCTCGTGGGTGGCTCTAGTCGTCGTCACGAGGCTGGCGACCTCGCGGGACGACATGCGCTTGAAAAAACCGAAGTCAAGGAAGGCGACCCGGCCATCCGCCATGAAGAGGGAGTTGCCCGGATGCGGGTCGCCGTTCAGCAGGCGATGCCGAAGCGGGCCGTTCACGTAGAAGCGGACGAGGATCTCGCCCATGCGGTTCCGCTCGGCTTGAGTCGCATTCTTCGCTTCAGCGAAGCGCTTGCCCTCGGCGTACTCGGAGACGATCACGCGCTCGCGGCTGACGTCCGTGATCGCGTCCGGCACGTGTACGAAGGGGTGATCGCGGTAGGCACGAGACATCGCGCGCTGATTCTGCGCCTCCAGCTCGTAGTCGAGCTCCTCGGCGATTCGCTCGCGGAGCTCGTCCGCGATCGCGGCGGTGTCGATTCCCGGCGCGATCACGTTCAGGAGTTTCAGACCGAGCCGCACGTTCTTCATGTCGGACTGGATCGCCTCGGCGATGCCCGGGTACTGAACCTTGATCGCGACGTCGCGGCCGTCGGGAAGGGTCGCGCGGTGGACCTGCCCGATGGATGCCGCGGCGATCGGCTCGGGATCGACGTCGGCAAACACCTTCGCAAGCGGCCGGCCCAGGTCGGCTTCTGCGACCTTGCGGATCGCGTCAAACGACACCGGCTTCGCCGAGTGCTGCAATTCGGCGAGGATCTCCTGCATCTCGGGCCGGAGCTCCTCGGGAACCAGGCCGAGGTCGACGGCCGAGAGCGTCTGCCCCACCTTCATCGCGGCGCCTCGCATGCCGCCGAGGACCTTCACGAGCTGGTGAGCGGCTTTGATCTGCTGGCGGTTCGCGGCCTCCCGGCGCTTCTCGGAGCCGCTGCGATTCGCTACGGCGCGCCCGCCAACCGTCCGCGCCGCAACCCCCGCTGCCGCCCCGGTCATCGTGACCGCGCGGCGAAGCCGGGACCCCCTTACCTCGTCGGCTACGAGCTTCTCTCCTCGACCTTCTTCAGAAGGTCCTCGTAGGCATCGGGCATCGCTTTCTTCATCCGCGAGAGCTCCCAGTGCTCGATCTTGATCAGGCGGATGTCCGAGGTCGACGTCACGGTCGCCGATCGCTCGGAGTGCTCGAGCAGCCCCTGCTCGCCGAAAATATCGCCCTCTCCGAGATCGGCGATGTGCTCACCTCCGCGCTCGACCTTGGCCGAGCCCTCCTCGATCGCGTAGAAGTGGTTGGAGAAGCCGCCTTCCTTCACGATCTCCTTGCCCTCGGGCCATTCCTCGGAGGTCGCGAACGGCGCGATCTTCTGGAGAGCGTCGTCGGGAACTTCCGAGAAAAGCGGGATTCGCTTGAGTGTGCTTACGTCCAAGGGATGCCTCCGTGGAAGGGTCGGTTGCTCGCAACCTAACCGATCCGCGTGAAAGAAGCGGGCCGCAACCAGCGCCTGGGGGGCGGCCGGCTGCCCCATACTTCTGCCACCCGTGAGCGCAACCGTCAAAACCTTGGCCGCCTTCCTCGCATTCGCGATCGTGTCCATCGGATTTTCTTGCCTTCGGCCACCGGTTGCATCAAGCCAGGATTCGGTCCGCACGTGGCACGTCCGCGCCGGAGCCGACGGCAACGGCTCACGCCAAGCCCCTTTCGGCACGCTGCGCGCAGCACAGCGGGCTTCGGCCGAGGGCGACCGAATAGCGGTCAGGCGGTCGAAGCAGGTCCTCGAAGGCGGCATCCGGCTCAAACGCTCCCAGCGCCTGATCGGCGTAAAGAGGCCGCGGATCTCGGACGCCGAGGGCGACGCCGTCGTCTTGGCCTCGCGCACCAAGGTGCGCGGCCTTCGCATCGTCTCGGCAGCGCGCGGGGGGATCTACGGGCGGAACGTCGGGGGCGTCGTCATCGCGAACAACGACGTCTCGGGGCACAACACGTCGTGTACGCGGGGATTTCACATCCCGCCCTTCAACGTGCCGACCACGCTTCCCGACATCGGCGTGCCGATCGGGGAAGGCCTTCACAACGGCTGGGCCGGGATCATGATCGACGCCAACCGGGGGTCCCGGAGCATCGTCATCAAGCGAAACCGCGTTCACCACTCCGAGTGCGGAGACGGGATCGACGTGCGCGCCTTCAAGGAGTCGCGGATGCGCGCCGCGATCCGGGGCAATCGGGTCTACGACCTGCGCCAGGGGCCGAACATGGAGTCCGTGCTCGCGATCGGCTTGCAGGCCCGCCCGGGCGGGAGGCTGTGGGCCCGGCTCGACCGAAACCGCCAGTCTGGCCTCGGCAACGACGAGGACGCCGGCGTTGGACCGGAGGGCGCCGACTCGGAAGGAGTCTTCATCAATCCCGTTGGCCCCTCGAGGATCCGTGCGGCGATCACCAGGAATACGTACAAGCACACCGCGGGCCGCGGCGGTTTCTCTGCGAACGGGCTGGAGTTCGTGTCCATGGGCGACGGCCCTCAAGGGGTGGTGAGCGTTCGCAACAGCACCTTCTCCGAGACTCCCGGCGACGTGCTGGAGCAGCTTGCGCTGAGCACGAACAGCACCTTGCGGATGAGCCTCCGCAACGTCGTTGCGACCGGCTCGACGGGGGCAGCCGGCAGCGGCTTCGGGAACACATTCATCATCCCCGGCAACAACGGGGACTGCCTCTTGAGCGCGAGCGGTGGCGCCGGGAACGTGGTCACGCTGAAGGCGCAGAACGTGACGCTCACAAACTGCGCCAACAACGGGCTTACGTTCGGATCGTCGGTCGCCAACGGCTCGGGGCCGACGAGAAGCCTGCGCATGACGCTTGAGGACAGCCGGCTCACCGGAAACCGGGGGAACAACCTGCGCGTGGGGAACGTGACCGATCTCGACACCTTGCGGGTCAGCGTTGAGGACACCGAGCTCGCCGACGCCGACGGTCAGTCTTCCCTGACGCCCGCGAACGCGAGCTTCGAGGACCTCGGCGAGACCGCCGACAGCGTCATCGACATCGGCGGCGGGTCGCTTGGCTCCGCGGGCCGAAACTGCCTCGACGGCGGCGTCCTGGGAGCGGCGCTCCTCAACTACGACGTGTCCGCTGAGAGCAACTGGTGGGGGCCCGCGGTGCTCGCGGCGCCGGTCGGCGGAACCCTCGACTCTGACCCAACCCTGCCCCAGGCCCCCGCGCACTGCGGCTAACCTCTACTGACCGCTCGGTCAGTTACGATCGCGCTCGTGAGCACGGCTCCCGCGCCAAGCCGCGTAAGCGCGAACCCGGTCGGGCGGATCCTCGGCGACATCTGGGTCCAGCGAAGGGCCCGCGGCGAGTTCCCGCCCGGCCCGCGGAACTTCAGCCTCGCGCGGACCTTCACCTTCGCGCACGACCCGCTCTCGATCCTCCTTCCCCTGGAGCGCGAGCACGGCCCGATCTTCTCTGTCCGTCTCTTGCACACCCAGTCGGTCTTCATGCTCGGCCCGGAGGCGAACACGTTCGTCACTGTCCAGCACCCCGAGAAGTTCCAATGGCGCGAGTCGAGCTTCGGCGACCTGATCCCGCTGCTCGGCGACGGCCTGCTCACGATCGACGGCGCCTACCACGACCGCGCGCGGCGGATCATGATGCCTGCCTTTCACCGCGAGCACATCATCTCGTCGGTCGAGGTCATGTTCGAGGAGGCGGGCGCGGCGCTGAGCCGCTGGCGGCCGGGGCAGGTCGTCGACGTCTATCAGTGGACGCGGAACCTGGCGATGCGGATTGCGATGCGCGCCCTCCTCGGCCTCGACCCCGACGACCGGGGGCGCGGCGAGGCCGCTGCGGAGCATTTCGAGCGCGCGCTGTCCTACTACGGCACGGATTACGTCTATCGCCTCCTTCGCGGGCCTGGATCGCCCTGGCGGAAGATGCACCGCTCGCGAAAGATTCTCGACGAGATCCTCTTCGAAGAAATCACGAGGCGACGCGCCGACCCTCGGCCCGAATCCTTCGACATCCTCGGCCTGCTCCTCGAAGCGACCGACGAGGACGGCTCGAAGCTCTCGGATCAGGAGGTGCGCGACCAGGCGATCACGCTGATGTTCGCCGGCCACGACACCACCACATCCACCGTCTCGTTCCTCCTCTACGAGCTTGCCCGCCACCCGGCCGAGCTCTCAAAGCTCGTGGCGGAGCAAGACGAGGTGCTCGGGGGTGCCGTGCCCGGCGCGATGGAGCTCGAGCGTGAGCTGCCACGGCTCGAAATGGTGATGGACGAGACGCTTCGGCTGTATCCGCCCGCCTGGGTCGGCCCGAGGCGGGCAATGGAGGACTTCGAGTTCGCCGGCCACACCGTAAAGAAGGGCAGCTATGTCCAATACTGCTCGTGGGCGAGCCACCGGCTGCCGCAGGTGTTTCCCGATCCCGAGGCGTTCGTGCCCGAGCGGTTCACTCGCGAGCGCAAGACCGCCCTCCCCCGTGGCGCGTACGTTCCCTTCGGCGGCGGCTCGCGGATCTGCATCGGCAAGCGCTTCGGGCAGACCGAGGTGAAAGCGATCGCGACCGCCATCCTCCAGCGCTACCGCCTCGAGGTCGTGCCCGGCGAGACGATGCACGTCCGCCAGATGCCGACCCTCAGCCCAGAGGGCGGGCTCAAGATGGTCGTGCGCGAGCGCTGAGAGCGCTCCCCCGTTTAGGGTGCGGGCGAGATGGGGTTCATCCAGCCTTCACCGCCGCCGGTCGAGATGGAGGAGTGGAAGCGCCTCCCCCACCTCGCTCGCCTGAAGCCGCTCGTCCAGGACTGGGGCGTCAACGGGTTCGGCACGCCCTACGTCGTTTACCTCCTCTACGTCGTCAAGCTCGTGATCTATTCGCTGGGCGCCGTGCTCGTGATCTCGACCACTTCCGGCCTGGGCGGGCTTGGCGACTTCTCCGATTGGTGGACCGAACCGATCGTCTGGCAGAAGCTCGCGGTGTGGACGCTTCTGTGGGAGATCATCGGCCTCGGGTGCGGCTCGATGCCCCTCACCTTCCGCTTCAGCCCGATGATCGGCGGCATCCTCTATTGGCTGCGGCCAGGAACGGTGCGCCTGCCGCCGTGGCCGGACAAGGTGCCGCTGACGGAGGGGACGACGCGAACGATCGCCGACGTCGCGCTGTATGCGGCCGTCCTCGTCAGCGGCTTCTACCTCCTACTTGCAGACTCAGAAGAGGTCGCGGGCCTCGCGGCAGGCCGCCTCGATCCGGTTGCGATCGCGGTGCTCCTCGGCTTCTTGGGCCTTCTCGGGTTGCGCGACAAGGTCTCGTTCCTCGGCGCTCGAGTCGAGGTGTACGGATTCCTCCTGGTCGTCTTTCTCTTCCCGATCGAGAACCTGATCGTCGCCTCGCAGATCGTCCTCTTCTGCATCTGGTGGGGCGCGGCTTCGTCGAAGCTCAACCGACACTTCCCGTTCGTCGTCTCCGTGATGATCTCGAACACGCCGTGGAACAAGTCGCGCACGGCAAAGAGGCGTCTTTGGGAAAGCCATCCCGAGGACATGCGCCCGTCGTCCGTCTCCGCCTTCGCCGCGCATCTGGGAACGGTGATGGAGTTCACCCTGCCGCTCGTCTTGCTCGTCACGAGCGGCGGCACGGTCGCGGCGCTCGCGGTGGTCGGGATGATCATCTTCCACGTCCACATCACCTCGACGTTCCCGCTCGCGGTTCCGCTCGAGTGGAACCTCTTCATGATCTTCGGGATCCTGTTCCTCTTCGCCGAGTACGGAGACGTGCCGTTCTCGACCCTCGACGATCCGCTCCTCATCGCGCTGCTGCTTCTGATCGGGGTGGCGATGCCGGTGCTCGGGAACTTCCGACCCGACCTGGTCTCGTTCCTGCCATCCATGCGCTACTACGCGGGCAACTGGGCGACTTCGCAGTGGCTCTTCCGAAAAGACTCCAAGGCTGAGGAGAGGCTGGACGAGACGATTAAAAAGCCCGCGCCCGTCGTCGTGCGCCAGCTGAGCGAGTTCTACGACGACCGCGACCTCGCTGAGCTGATGCTCGCGTCCGGTCTGGGGTTCCGCTCGATGCACACGCACGGGCGCGCGCTCAACGGCCTGATCCACCGCGCGGTCGACGACGTCAGGGCCTACCACGTGCGCGAGGGCGAGCTGGTCTCGGGCGTCGTCAACGGCTGGAACTTCGGCGACGGCCACTTCCACTCCGAGCAGCTTCTCGAGGCCGTCCAGGAGCGCTGCAACTTCCGGCCGGGCGATGTGCGGGTGGTCGCGCTCGAGTCGCAACCCGCCCACGTCCAGCGCCAGCACTACCGGATCCTCGACGCCGCCACTGGCTTGATCGAAGAGGGCTGGGTGAGCGTCGCCGACATGGTCGAGCGGCTGCCCTGGCTCGACGGCTCGGCTCATCCGGACTACCCGGTCGAGGTGATCGGGCCGAAGGCCACGTGAGCGATGCATGGGTCGTCGGGTCGGGCCCTAACGGCCTCGCAGGGGCGGTCGAGCTTGCGCGGAGCGGGCTCAGCGTTACCGTGATCGAGGCCGCCGATGAGATCGGCGGCGGCACTCGAACGTCCGAGCTCACCGTGCCGGGTGTGCTCCACGACCACTGCTCGGCCTTTCACCCCATGACGGCGGCTTCGCCCTTCATGCGCTCGCTCGATCTGGCGAGGCACGGCCTCGAATGGCGCTGGCCGGAGATCGACCTGGTGCACCCGCTCGACGATGGCTCAGCCGGCGTCCTCGTGCGCTCCATCCAAGACACGGCAGCGGACCTCGGGGCTGACGGAGCGGCTTGGCAGCGCCTTTTCGGCGCGCCATCTGCCACCTTCGACTCGCTGTTGCCGGACCTCATGCAGCCGATGCTCCACGTCCCGCGCCACCCCTTTCGCTTGACTCGCTTCGGCCTGCCGGCGCTGGCCCCGGCGACCCTGCTCGCGAGAGCCTGGAAGGGAGAGCAGGCGAAGGCGCTCTTCGGCGGCGTGGCGGCCCACGCTCTGAGCCCGCTCACCTCCCCGCTCTCCTCATCGGTGGGAATGGCTCTCACCTGCTCGGCCCACGCCTTCGGATGGCCGGTCGCCCGCGGCGGCTCGCGCGCGATCACGGACGCGCTGGCGGCAGAACTCGCCGGGTGCGGGGGCACGATCGAAACCGGGCGCAGGATCGACTCGCTCGGCGAGCTGCCGCGCGGCGACATAGTGTTGCTCGATCTGGCTCCCGCGCGGGTCGCGGACGTCGCCGGCGAGAGCCTCGATGCCAGTATCGCGCGCGCGTACAGGCGCTACCGCCACGGGCCCGCGGCCTTCAAGGTCGACCTCGCGGTCGAAGGAGGCGTGCCGTGGGCGAGCGAGCCATGCCGCCGGGCGGGGACGGTCCACGCGGTCGGCTCGTTTGCCGAGACGGTCAAGGCCGAAGCCGAGGTCAACCGCGGCCGCATGCCGGAGCGCCCGTTCGTCCTCGTGGGCCAGCAATACCTGGCCGATCCGGGACGCTCGGCCGGCGACGTGCACCCCGTCTGGGCATACGCGCACGTGCCGAATGGGTGGGCCGGCAACGAGACTGAGACCGTCATCGCGCAGGTTGAGCGCTTTGCCCCGGGCTTTCGCGAGCGAATCACGGATCAGGTCAGCTGGAGCCCGCAGCGATTCGAGGACTACAACGCGAACTTCGTCGGCGGCGACATCATCGGCGGTGCCAACACTCCGCTTCAGATCACGATGCGGCCGCGCCTCGGGCTCAACCCGTACGCGACCGGGATTCCGGGCGTTTTCATGTGCTCGGCGTCGACGCCGCCAGGTGCCGGCGCGCACGGGATGAACGGCTACAACGCGGCCCGCGCCGCGCTTAAGAGCCATGCCTGACCCGGCGGCCTCTGCACCTCCTCCCCGTCCCACGAGCGAGGAGGAAACCGGCTTCGAGCGCAAGGGAATGGTGAGCTGGCTCGAGCCGAGGTTCCTCCTCGGAACCGGGCTCGAGGTGTTCGCGTCGGGCCTCTTTTCGCGCTTCTTCGACAAGCGGGAGCTCGAGGGTGGCCGTGCCCCCTACGGCGAGGATCTCGTCCCCGGCGAGGGTGAGCCCCCGGCTCCTCCCTTCACCGACCCTTCCTACCGCGACTCAGAAGGCGCACTGTGGCTCGATTACGCATCCGATGTGGGCGAGGGCTTCGACCCGACCTACACGGTCGCCTGGCTGCTCGGCCGTGAGCGACTCGAGCTCAGCTCCGACACCGAGCGATATCCGACTCGGCGCGGGCGGGCGCTCGTACTCGGCGGCGACCAGGTCTACCCGGGCGCGAGCTGGGAGGGCTACCGCGACCGCTTCGCGGGGCCGTATCGCGCGGCGCTTCCGCACTTGCCGTTCGAAGAGGTGCCGCATCTCTTCGCGATTCCCGGCAATCACGACTGGTACGACGGTCTCACGAGCTTCATGCGCTTGTTCTGCCAGCGCGGGTGGATCGGAGCGTGGCGGACGCGTCAGCGGCGGAGCTACTTCGCGTTCCGGCTCTCCGAGACATGGTGGCTCTGGGGGATTGACGTCCAGTTCGACGCGTACATAGATGGTCCGCAGCTCGAGTACTTCCGCAAGGCGAGCGCCGACCTCGGGGAGGGCCATCGAGTAATTCTCGCGACCGCCAAGCCGAGCTGGGTCGGAGCCAAGCCACGGGTCAAGGAGGAGGTGAAACGTGAGGGTTCGTGGGAGACGCTCTCGTTCGTCGAGGAGAAGCTGATCGGCGAAAGCTCGGGCGAGCTGGCCGTCACGCTCTCGGGCGACCGCCACCACTACTCGCGCTACGTGAGGGCGAGCGGCGACGGCCCGGCCCACAGGATCACCGCGGGCGGTGGCGGCGCGCACACGATGGGAACGCACGGGCTGCCGCGCTCGCTCAATTTGCCCTCGCTCGAGCGACCGGAGGTTTCCTCGCGCTACGAGCTGGGAGCAACGTCGCCGACCCCAGAGGAGTCGGCCGAGATGAGGGACAAAGGCTTGTTGAAAGCAGTGATGGGGCTGCGCGGCTTGGGACTTCTGATCGGCTCCCTCTACGCGCTGATCGCCCTGACGATCACCGATGCGATCAAGGACCAGGCACCAAGCCTTGAGCAGGCGCCGGATGGTTTCGAGCTCCCGGACGTTCTGTTCGACGCCGGCTCGCAGTTCTCGATCGGCTTGGCCGTGCTGCTCTTCGGCGCGCTATGGATGTTCGCCGACGCAAGGGACCGGCGCGTCAAGGTGCGCACCGCGCTCCGCCACTGGTTCGCGCATCTCGCTCTCGCTCTGGTCGCAACGTTCGCGCTCGTGATGCTGCTCGACGAGACGGAGCTTGCCGGCGAAGGTCTCGCTACCGGATGGATCGCAGCGGCGGTGGCGTTCGCAGTCGGTTTCTCAGCCGGGCGGCTCGTCTTCGCCAAGTACCTGCTGCGAGCGAACCGAGCGGGACCACGCCGCCATGCAGGCGAGATCTCAGGGGCCCTCGCCTCCACAGACCACAAGAACTTCCTGCGGATGAGGATCGACGCGGATGAGCGCCTGACGATCTACCCCGTCGGCATCAGGCGCTCGGTCGAATGGCGCTTCGAGCCCGAGGGCGGCACCGACGATCCCTGGTTCGTGCCGTCAGGCGAGGAGCCCGAGCCGCGGCTGATCGAGGCGCCGATCGTGATCGAGCCCGAGCGTTGACTCACGCTTCGGTGGGCGCCCGCTCGAGCTGCAAGAGCTTCGGATGGGCGTGGTCCATCTGGAGCGTCACGTGGTCGATGCCGAAGCGGGCGCGGATCATCTCGGCTATCTCCTTGCGCTTCTCGTGACAGTCGTCCTCTTCGGCGACGAGCACGTGCGCGGCGAGGGCCGGAAAGCCCGAGGTGATCATCCAGACGTGGAGGTCGTGCACCTCCACCACGCCTGGCACTGAGGCCATCCCGCGCCCGACGTCGGACACGTCGATCCCCGGCGGCGCGCCTTCGAGGAGAATCTGCGTCGTGTCGCGGAGGATCGTCCACGAGCTCGCCAGGATGAGGAGCCCGATCAGAATGCTCACGAGCGGGTCGGCGTAGTCCCAGCCCGTGGTCAGGATGATGAGCGCGGCGACGATGACTCCGACCGAGCCGAGGAGGTCGGCAATGACATGGCGCATTGCCGCGGCTACGTTCAGGCTGTCCTTCGCTCCACGGTGAAGCACGGCGATCGCGGCGCCGTTGACGAGGAGCCCGCCCACGGCGACTGCGAGGACCCAGCCGCCTTCGATCTCGCCGGGATCGCCGAGGCGCTCGGCGGCCTCCACAAAGATCCAGATCGAGATCGCGACCAGGGTGATGCCGTTGGCGAGAGCTGCGAGTATCTCCGCTCGCTTGAGCCCGAAGGTGCGCTGCGCCGTCGCAGGGCGCTGCGCGAGCCAGACGGCGAAGAAGGCCACGCCCAGCGAGATCGAGTCCGAGAGCATGTGGGCGGCGTCGGCGAGCAGCGCGAGGCTGCCGGTGAGAATGCCGCCGATGACTTCGGCGACCAAAAACGTTGTCGTGAGGACGAGCGTCAGCGCAAGGGCGCGCTTCGAGCCCTCGCGTGCGTGATCGTGCGTGTGGCCTGCGTGAGGGTGCTTATGAGCTGCGCTCATCCTCACATCGTGACGGAGAAGTGAGATCGGTCCTCTGCGGCGGTGCAGCCCCGGCAGTCCGCCGAGCGCTAGGCCCAGGCCACCGCGCCAAGCTCGGACAGGCAAGGCTCGGTCATCGCGAGCTCCTCTTCGTCGTCAACCTCATCCGCCAGCCAAGCCGCGACCACCGCGCCCACATCCTCTGCGTCGAGGTGCGGATGGACGCTGATGGAGAGGATCGTCGCGCTCGCGCCTTCGATCCGAAGCGCCCAAGATGGAAACATTCGCTCGAGCTCGGCGACGAGCTCCCCGGCCTCGCCTTCGGCGACCGCGGCCAGCATGTGGACGTGGCCGCTCGCCTCGACCACCTCGACGATGCGGCGAACGCCGAAGTCGTCTTCGGGCGCGAGGCGCACAATGTCGCCGAAGTTCACGCCGTCAACCAGCACCGGAACGTTGATCAGGACGGCCTGGTCGGGATCGGCCGGGTCCGGAAGCGCGTGCATCACTTCCGAGCAGACCGGGATGTCGGCTTCGATTACAGGGGCAGCGACGCGGATCGTCTCGTCCGCTCTGTTTTGTTCGTTCATCATGCGAACAGACGTTCGCGGAGGAGTCGGACGGAAAAACCGTGCTGCAACCCGCCTTGCAGATCGTGCTCAGCTACGCCATCGCGTCGCGGCTTTCCGCTTCCAGGCGCGAGCCGGCCGCGAGAGTCGCCAGACCGCCGGGGCGCGGATCAGGTCCAGCTCGGCCCGAAGCTGGGCGACGTTGTGCTGGAGCGCCGCCACCTCTCGCTTTTCGCCAGGCTCGACGGCCTTGAGCGCCGCCGCGTCGACGAGGTCGTTGGTTTTCTGAAAGAGCGCCCAGGTGTGACCGAGGCCTTCGGCCTTCGGCCGCCTGAACTCGAGCACCTCGAAAGCCCGGCCCCAGTGAGCGCGGACCCACCACTCCGAGTGCAAGATCAACGGCCCGCCGTCATTCCACGGCATCCAGTGGCGCAGGGAGTTCATCCCGATCCGATCCTCGTCCCAGCTCTCGCCCACCATGCTCTCGCCGAGCCGAGGACCGACGAACGTTGCGATGAGTAGTCCTCCGGGCTTGAGGATCCTCCGTAGCTCGAGCAGCCAATCGGCCCACGTGTCGTTCAGGTGGGTGAAGACGGAAATCGCCCAGACGAGGTCGAAGTGCTCGTCCTGCACGTCGAGGGGAGGGACGTCGGCGTTCTGAAACGCGCGAACCTCGGGCGCCAGGTGCTCTCGCATCCAATCGACGCTCGGCCCGTCGATGTCGCAGGCCCAGAGCTCCCTGCCCTCTCCCTCCTCGGCGAAGCGGCGAACCACCCGGCCCACGCCCGCCCCGAAGTCGAGCACTCGCTTGCCCTCGAACGTCCAGTCCGCGGGGAGGAGAGAGAGGATCCGCTCCCTGCTCCGGCGGCCGATCACGTCATGAGAGTCGCGATCCTTCGTGTGTTTCAGAGAGCCGACGCGCTCCGCGAGACGGACCGGAGGATCGGGGAAGCGCGACACGCCGGCAGGGTATTTGACGTCCCGAGCCGGCTCAGGCTGGAGCGGTCCCAGCGCCGGGGGCCTCCGGCACGCGGACCGCGCGAGCCCTTCGCTTCTCGCGCAGGAGCCGGGACATGGGCTGCTCGACCCGGCGCCAGCTCGCGGCCCCGAGGGCGATCCCGGCGGAGAGGGTAAGGACGAGCAGCGGGAGCCCCACAGCGTGGGCGAATAGGAGTAGGGTCGATGGCGTCAATGCGACGGGGGCCAGGTGTCCTTAGCCGCCTACCGGGAGGGGTCCCATGCTCGCAAGGCTTCGCGCCAAGCTGTCCTATGCCAACGTCGTCTCGACCCTGGCTCTCTGTCTGGTCGTCGGAGGGGGTTCCGCCTATGCGGTGACGCAAATCGACGCCAACAGCGTCAGGTCCGACCACATCGTGAACGGGCAGGTAAAGAGTGTCGATATCGCCAACGACGGAATCCGCGCCGTTGACATTGAAGGCTTCAGCCTCCTGAAAAACATCGGGCAGATCGAAGTCAACCCGAGCACAGGCAATGAGACTGATGTTGTCGAGCTCATGAGCACTGAGCACCTCACCATCCTGGGTAGCTGCCACCGTTCCGAGGCCAACGAGATAACGGCCAAGCTGCTTGTCAGCAGCAGCACGAGTGGGGCGGCCTTCACGAGCACCGCCACGCCCGATGGCTTCATCGTCAACCCGGGGGACGGAAACAGGGAGGTCGCGGCTCTGGCTGAGGACCAAGATGAGCCCGAGCAGGGGCTGATCACTTTCGACTTCGCCCGGAGCTCCGAAGTAATTCACGGCACGGTTTCGGCCTTGGTCAACTCTCCCTGGAACGGCCCGAACGATTGTGTGTTTACGGGGTACGGGCTGGGTTGAGGTCGCGCACGGTTTCGCTAGCCGCGAGATACTGCGCGGGCGATGTCGGAAGAAAATGTTGAGATCGTGCGCCGGATCTACGAGGCTTGGGGTGCCGGGAACTTCGGCGTCGGACTCCACGATCTCGACCCCCATGTGACGTTCGTGGTGCGGCCTCCGTTCCCAGAACCCGCCGTTCTCAATGGCCCCGACGCGATCAGCGAATACCTGATCGGGTTTCTCAAGCAGTTCGAGCCGGGGTCGCACACCATCAAGGCCACCGAGTTGCGAGTCGCCGGCGACACTGTGATCGCAGACGTAAATCAGCACGGCACGGGAAGAACTAGCGGTATCGAAGCCACCCTCAAATTCTTCATGCTGTTCACCTTTCGCGGGGACAAGATTGTCCGGCTTGAATCCGTGCTGAGCGAGGCGGAAGCCCTCGAAGCCGCTGGGCTCTCGGAGTAAGCGATGTCGCAGGAGAACGTGGAGATCGTCCGAGCGCTGTTTGACGCGATGAGCACAGGCGATGTCGAGGCAGCCCTGCGGCTCGTTCTCCCCGATGGGGAGTGGGTCAATCCCGACGATGCGATGGAACCGGGCACCCGGCGCGGGCTCAGTGGAATGCGAACGGCGCTTACCGCGATCCGAGATTCGTTTGCTGAACTCCGCTTCGACATCAGCGAGGTGGTTGACCTCGAGGCGCGGGTCTTGGTCACTGGAACGTTTTCGGGTGTTGGCCGGACGAGTGAGGCGGCATTTGGCCCCCAGACCTTCGGCTCTGTAGTGACGCTGGCCGGCGGCAAGATAAAACGTTACGAGTGGCATCTCAGCCGAGATGAAGCCCTTGAGGCCGCTGGGCGCTCGGAGTAGGCGATGTCGCAGGAGAACGTGGAGATCGTTCAGCAGATGTTCGACGCCTGGAACCGAGGCGATTACGACGCCGCACGTGAGTTCTGCGATCCCGACGTTGAGGTGGAGTCTGCACTGGGGGCTGACTTCGATGGGACGTATCGCGGTCACGATGGCTTGGCGAAGCTGCTGCGATTCTGGGGCGCTTTCGGCAGCTTTCGCTCTGAAATCGAGAAGCGCATCTCCGCAGGCGATGCTGTCGTCGCACTCCTCCACCATCACGCGACCGGAAAACGCAGCGGCCTCGACGTAGACATGCGTAACTGGCAGGTGTTCACGATTCGTGACGGCAAGGTCGTCCGTTATGGACTTTCCGCACCGAAGCCGAGGCCCTCGATGCCGCTGGGCTGTCGGAGTAGGCAATGACGGAGGAGAGCGTGGAGCAGGAGAACGTGAGGGTTGTGCTGGAGGGCTTGACCCGCTTCAACGCCGATGAGGGAGACTTGGGGTTGCGGCTGCGAAGGCTGCCGGAGGCGATGGCAACGTTCTGGCAGCCCGACGGGGAGTACCACACCGATTCCAGAGACCCAGACTCGACCATCCATTGCGGGATCGACGCCGTCACGCGGCACTTCGGCAACTGGTTCGAGGCATACCCCGATCTCAAGGCCGAGCCGGTGGAGGTGAAGGCAAGCGGTGACCAAGTATTCGTCTGGCTGCGCTTCAGCGGCCACGGGGCGGGAAGCAAGGTTCCGATTGAGATGGAGGTGGCGCACGTCATCACGGTGCGCGATCGCAAATGGGAGCGAACAATTGAGTACGCGGACAAGGCCGAGGCCCTCGAAGCCGCAGGGCTCTCGGAGTAGGCGATGTCGCGGGAGGCAGTCGAAATAGTCAATCGCTGGGCTCAGGCGTTCAACCAGCGGGAGATGCAGGCGCTCTTGGAGGTGACCACGGCGGACTTCAAGTTCACCCCGTACCTGGCGAACCTGATCGAAACGACGACGTATCAGGGGCACGACGGCCTCCACAAGTACTTTGAGGACGCCGACTCGGCCTGGGAAGGCATCCAGATCCACCTCAAGGACGTCCGTCCGGCTCCCGACAACCGAGTGTTTGTTGCCGGCGAGCTGCGCGCGAGAGGCCGCGCCAGCGGGGCCGAGGTCCGGGTAGCCGTCGCTTGGGCCGGCGGAATCCGCGAAAACAAGCTCGCGTGGGCCAGCACCTTCGATTCCGAAGCGGAAGCCCTCGAAGCTGCAGGCCCATTTCGTCCCCGGAAACGGCAAAACCCCGCTCAGAAGCGAGGTCTTGTAGCACCGCTACGGGGATTCGAACCCCGGTTTCCGGACTGAGAATCCGGCGTCCTAGTCCCCTAGACGATAGCGGCAGGGTGGGGCGATGTTAGCGAAGCTCGGGGGTCGATTTGAGCCGGATCTCGGCCTCAAATGATGCGGCTGAGAGGACTCGAACCTCCACACCCTTGCGGGCACGGCGACCTGAACGCCGCGCGTCTACCAATTCCGCCACAGCCGCGTGGCGAGTTCAAAATAGCGCTTCCTGAATCGACGGAAGACTTGAGCCGCTTATGCCGGCTCAAGTCTTCGCTCGATCGCTGATCGCCCTATGCCAGGCCCGCCTGCGCCCTCGCGAGCACGTCTTCGCCCGAGTCGCCCTCGGCCCAGCACGCTGACGTGAAGCGCACCGTGTGGCTGCCGGCGAGCTCCGTGTGAATTTCCTCGGCGATCGCTTGCGCGCGCGCCTCGTCCGAATCGGGCACCACGAGCGCAAGGCGCCGGCCGCTTAACCGAGCGGCGCTCGCTCCGTGGCGGACCGCGATGCGCTGCATGCAGCCCGCGACGTGCTTGATTGCCTCGTCGCCCGCCGCGTAGTCCTCTTCCTCGTTGATCTTCGCCAGGTCGGTGAGCTCGGCCAGCACGACGCAGAACGGAGCGCCCTGGAGCGCGGAGCGCTCGGCCTCCGAGCGAGCGACCTCGTGGAGGTAGCGGTGCGAGTACAGGAGCGTCAGGTTGTCGGTGATCGCGAAGGCGCCGTAGCCGAGGAGCGGCTCGTCCTCGGTGATGACGGCGCCCAGTTCCGGGTCGTCGAGCAATCCGCGCGTTCCTTTCTGCTCGTCTTCGGAGCGATCCCGCTGACCGAGCCGCACTTCTTCGACGAACAGGCGCACGATCTCCGGGTCGAACTGCGTCCCCGCCGAGCGCTCGAGCTCCTCGCACGCCGCTCCGAGCGAGCGCCGGCGCTGGTAGGGGCGCTCTGACGTCATCGCGCTGAACGCGTCGGCGACCGCGATGATCCTCGCCTCAAGCGGGATCTGCTCGCCCACGAGCCCGCCGGGATAGCCCGTGCCGTCGAACCGCTCGTGGTGATGGAGGATCGCCGGCGCGATCGGGCGCAGGAGCGCCACGTTCTGGACCAGGCGATAGCCGATCCGCGGGTGAAGCTGGACCATCGCGTACTCCTCCGGCGTCAGCTTCCCCGGCTTGAGCAGGATGCGCTCGGAGATGCCGAGCTTGCCCACGTCATGAAGGAGCGAGCCGAAGACGAGCTCTTCGCGGCGCTGCGGATCGATCCCAAGCTTGCTCGCCACCCTCGCCACGTAGTCAGAGACCTCGTCCGAATGGCCGCGCAAGAAGGGATCCTTCACCTCGATCGCTTCGGCGAGGACGCGCACCGTGTCTATATACGAGCCGCGAAGCTGGCCGTGAAGCTGCGCGTTCTGCAGGATGGCTCCGGCGTGATCGCCGAGCGCGATCAAGACGTCGTCGGAGTGCTCCTCGAACCCGCGGCTGTTGAGGCACACCACAACGCCCTCGAATTCGTTTTCGATGTAGATCGGAATGGCCGTCAGGTTCTCGATCTCGTAATCCGCGTCCTCTTCGCGCCACTCGTCGAGCGCCGCACCCGACTCCCTGACCGTCGTGTCGCGCTCGACCACCTGCCGGGCGAAGCGCTGAACGATCCTGCTGTCCGCCGGGTCGCTCTCGAAGCCCTCGCTCGCGACGAGGTCGAGGTCGCCGTCACGATCCTCGTCCTGCCGAGAGAGAAGGATCCCCATCTCGGCCTCGAGCAAGAGCACCGCAACGCGAAGCACAAGCTGGCGCACGTCGTCCATGCCGCTGAGCGCGCCTTGCGAGCGCTGCATCTCCCCTACCTGACCGCGAAGCTTCCTGATCCATTCCTTATGTGCGGTCGCGGTGGCACGAAGCTTCTCCGCCTCGTCCTCGGCCCGCTCGCGAGCCTCCCGCTCCTCATCGACGGCGGCGCCCTCCTCGCGGCCCGCCAGGAACCATCCCGCGAACCCAGCGAGGCCCGCCAGCGCCGCGACGATCAGAGGCACGAGCGCATCGACCCGGTCGTCCACCAGCGCCTGCGGGCCGTCGAAGACCAACGGGTCGATCAGATCGCTGCCGTCGATCGCCGGCACGAGCAGCCACGCCATCGCCGCGGCGAAGATCAGCGCGCCACAGATCGCCAGGATCGCCCCGCGCTTACCGCTCACCACTCCCCCGCTTTCCCCGGGCCTTCATCGCGCCACGCACGCTACGCCAATCCGCCTGACGAGCACTCACCACGCGCCGCCTCCGCCTCCGCCCGAGAAGCCTCCTCCACCCCCGGAGAAGCTGCCGCCCCCTCCGCCTCCGCCGCTTGAGGTGGACGGCTGCGGCGCGACCTGGCTCGAGAAGCCCGACGCAAAGCCGTCGAAGCTCGGCGTGATGCCCGCTTGGCTACCGCTCAGGTGCGGCCACATCCAGATCCCAGCGCTCTGCGCCTCCTCGAGGACCGGCTCGGGGATGCGCCCCGACCCGATCAAGCGATCCGCGGTGCCGAACGCAACCGCGTAGATCAGGATGCGCCGCCAGAGGAGAAGCGTTGCCGGCGGATCGTCCTCGAGGCGCGGGAAGTCCTTCGTCCATCGCGCGAACGCCTCCCACTCGGCGCTCTTCTGCCGGCTCGCTGGAGCCATTCGCTTGAGGTAGCGCTCCGGCAGGAGGTAGACGAAGAGCATTCCGGCCACAAGCCCGAACAGCGGGATGGAGATGAAGTGCGTCCGTTGGAAATACAGCACGAGGATCAGGACGTAGCCGGCGAGCGCGACCGCCGCCAGCAACCTCCGGGCGTTCACCAGCGTCAAGCTCCATTCGAGCTTGCCTTTCTCGACGTTGTCAAGCGCTCCCGTCAGCGATTCCCAGCGCTCCCGCCACGTTCCAGAGTGCTTGGGAATCCGGTCCTTGAGCTTGCCCAGCTCACACGGCCCGTCCTTCAAGAGGTCGTCGAAGAAGTCCATCGCCTTTGCCTCATACCCCTCGAGCTCCTCAGGAGCCGGGCGCTTCTCCGGCACCGAAAGCATGAGGTCCATTTCCTTCCCCGGCGCGGCCTTTGCCTCGAAATAGCCGCGATCCACGAGGTCGAGCAACGTCGCCAAGACCAGCCGGTCGTCGAACCCTCCCTCGTTTGCATACGCGTAGGCGAGCGCAGGCGAGATGCTCTCAGGCGGCTCGGGAAGATGATCCGGCACACCGACCGGACGCCCTTCACGTGCCCGGAAGTACAGCCATGCCGCCGCCAGAAGTACGAGCGTCGTCCAGGCGATCACGACCCACACGACGTTCTCGCCGACAAAGGCCGCGAGCCCTGAGAAGAACCCGGCGTCAGCGTCGAGCTCGTCCTCTTCGGCTCGAATCTCGTTGAGCCCATTGCCGGCCTCCACGTGAGCGCCCCTGACGGAGCTCACCGCGTCCCGCGGGAACACGGCGGTCATCGCCACCTGTTCTTGGGAGGGCAGGCGCTCCACGTCGACGACCGCGGTGCCCGCCCCGATCTCCGGCTCTTCCCCCAGCTTCCGCGGACGCAGCCAGGCATCGTCCGGCTCCTCTTCGGCGTCGGCGAGCGCGATCTCCGCATGAAGGTCGTCAAGCCAGAACTCCCACTGGGCTCCCCACACGGCCCACGGGACGTACACCACGTCGTCATATGCCTTAGCCACGCCAAGGACGTCGTAGCTCACGATGAAAGTCCGCTCTTCCGAGCTCGCCTCGTAGTGCCAGACCACCCTGACACCCCGTGTCGGGCCCTCGACGTTGTCGTCGAGCTCGAGCTGCTCGGCCCCGAAGGTTCCGGGACGGTCATAGGAGCCCAGCGCTGTCGCGCCACCCGGCTCGTACGTCTCCCCCTCTTCGCTCACCTCAATGTTCTGAGCCGTCACTCCCTCGGCCAGCGGGATATCTCGGAACGCGCCGGAGAAATCGCCCGAGAAGTCGTAGGTGAGTCGCTCGGTGACGTGAAGGCTCGCGTCGTCTTGAAGCTCCACGCGAACGTCCGCGCGGTCAACCCGGAAGCTCTTCTCCAGCTCGCCCCAGTTGACGAGGCTGATGGCGTAGAGGATCCCGCCGAAGATCGCCAGGAAGACGAGTCGCCAGATGATGCGTGGGGCGAGCTTCATGCCGCTGTGCCTACCTTCACCTCCGGCACCGCCTCCGCCTCGACCGGGGCGTCGAAGAACTCCCGTCGCTCAAAGCCGAAGAGCCGGGCGACGATCACGGGCGGGAACACCTGGATCTTCGTGTTGTAGGTCTCGACCGTGTCGTTGTAGACGCGGCGCGTGATCGAGATCTTCTCCTCCACCTCCGAAAGCTCGGCCTGAAGCTGCGCGAAGTTCTCCGTCGCGAGCAGATCCGGATAGTCCTCGGCGATGAGCAACGCCGAGCCGATCCCGGCGCCCAGCAGCGCTTCTGCCGGACCTCGCACGCCTGGAGCCGCGCCGCTTGCGGCAACCGCCTGCGAGCGCGCCTCCGAAACGTTCTCGAGCGTTTGGCGCTCGTGGCCCGCATAGCCCGCGACCGCCTCGGCGAGGCGGGGCACCAGATCGTGGCGCAGGCGAAGCGCAACGTCGATCTGCGACCAGGAGCTCTCGCACGCAAGGCGACGCCCGACGAGCTGGTTATAGGTCACCACGGCCCACACGGCGATGAGCGCGACGGCGGCGAGCGCGATGATCAATCCCGGGGACACCGCGGCAAACCTATGGCAATAAAGAGGTGGCCGAAGGCCCGGGTACCCTTCCGGTCACCATGAGGGTGGGACTTGTCCTCGGCGCCGGGGGAATTCAAGGCGGCGCTTGGCTGACCGGCGGCCTCTCGGCGCTTGCCACCGAAACGGGCTGGGACCCCATGGAAGCGACCCGCATCGTCGGCACGTCCGCAGGCTCCATGATCGGCTCGATCGTCGCGGCGGGGACCCCGATCTGGTTCATGGTCGCCCACTCCGCGGGTGAGACCATCGAGGGCCTCACCGACGCGCAGGGGCGCCCCGCCTCCGAGGCCGACCGCTCCGCCGGCGCGACGTTTCGCCTCGCCAAGGCCTGGCCGCCCGTCGGGCCAGGTTCATGGGAGCTTGCTCTCCGGACGGCGCGGGAGCCGTTCAAGTACCCCCCTTCAACCGTCGCCGCCGGCTGGCTCCCTCGCGGCTTCATCTCCACCGAGCCTTTACAGGACATCGTCCACCGCTCCTCCGGCGACGGCTGGAGCCCCCACCCAGGCATGCGCGTCGTCGCCTGCGACTACGCCACCGGCAGGCGCACCGTTTTCGGCCGTCCGAACTCGCCCAAGGCCAAGCTCGCAGACGCGGTTGCCGCCTCCTGCGCCATCCCCGGCTTCTATCACCCCGTCTCGATCTCAGGGCGCCGCTACGTGGACGGCGGCATGTACTCCACTTCCAACCTCGACATCCTGCGCGACGCTCACATGGACCTCGTGATTTGCCTCAACCCCACCTCCTCTCTCCATCCCACCCGCGCTTGGAACCCGCTGGAATGGGGCGCACGAGCCGTTCGCGGCGTTTCAGGCCGCCGCCTCGGCACCGAGGCGCGCACGATGCGAGCTCGCGGCACCGGTGTCGTCTTGGTGCAGCCTCTGGAAGAAGACCTGAATGCGATGGGTTCCAACCTCATGAGCCGCCGCAACCAGCACCGCACGATCGAGGTTGCGATCGAGACCGTGAAGCGCCAGCTGAACGCGCCCGAGAACGCCGAGCTCCTCGCCCAGCTCCCCAAGGCTAAGCGCCCCGAGAAGATCCGCCGCCCCGAAGGGCCTCCGTCGGAATGGCCCTCGATGCGCCTCGAGGACCTTCGCCCCGGCTCGCCCCTCTACGAGGCCGCCTCGAACGGCGACTCCACTGCCGCGCGCGCTTAGTTAGGACTCGCAGTCGGACGAGAGGTTGTCCTCGAGCTCGTCGTCGAGGACGGTGTCGTCGCCGGGGCCGCAGCTCACGTCGTCCGGACCGTCACCTGGCGAGAGGTCGATCGTGTCGTCGCCACCGCGAGCGCGCACGATGTCCGCGCCCAAGCTAGGCCGAATGATCTCGTCTGCACTGGAGCCAATCAATAAGTCATCCCCGATGAAGCTGCCGATAACCTGAACGCCCTTCACGTTGTCGTTCTCGGCAGAGGTGGTGCAGGCGACGTCGGCGCAAAAGCCGTCGTTCGGGTTTCCGTCCAACTCGATTCGCACGGGACCATACGAGTACGAGATCCAGTCGCCAGGATCGCCACCGCCGTCCAGCAGGTCGGCCCCCTCTGTCGATAGGCCTCCTTGCATCTCGTCGGCGCCTGGACCCCCGAACGCACGGTCATCGCCCTCCTGCCCCTGCAGAGCGTCGCCGCCGCCTTCGCCGCGAAGCAGGTCCCGTCCGTCGCCGCCCGATAGAAGATCGGCCGCGCCTCCCCCCCGAAGCTCGTCCTTGCCGGCATAGCCGAAGAGGCCCTCCACCTTGCTCGATCCGCTCAGCAGGTCGTCTCCGCTGCCGCCCGCCACCTGTTCTATGTGCTTGAAGAGGTCGCGCTTTGGCCCGTCCTGCGGGCCGCCCTCGTTTCGATCCCCGTCGCCGAGCGTCACCGTCACATCCTGGGTGCGGTCGTAGACCGCGGTGTCGTCGCTGGCACCGCCGTCCAACACGTCGGGCCCTCCGCCCCCGTCGAACGAATCGGGCAAGCCCCCGCCTTCGAGCGTGTCAGCGCCACCGCCCGCGTCAACCCTGGAGGTGACACCGGGTCCGATCTCCGCGCGGTCTGCCGCATCGCCGAGCGACGCGATCAAAGAGAGGAAGGTTGGGCCCAGCCGGCGGGGCACGCCGTCGCTGTCGCACCGCACCTTGTTCTGCGAGAGTTGCTCGCAGCCGACCCCGGCGGTGATCACGGCACCCGTGTCGCGGATAGTCATGATCTGCCCGCTCCCCGAGGCGACCATCCTGTTCTCCTCCCCCGGCTCGGCCTCGTAGCGGAAGGCTGTCCCCTTGCCGCCCGGGTTCGTGACGCTCGCCGTGCTCCCCACCGCGCTCGGCGCGGCTACGAGAAAGACCCCGATTCCCAGCGCCGCCACCCCTCGCCATACCACGACCTAGACGCTACTCCGTCTCGACTCGTCGCGCAACCCCTGACCCTCCAGCGCGTTGTCCGTCACCTCGCTGGCAACGCGCTCCCAGACGCCTGCGGGAAAGTCGTGGCCCATGCCCGTGATCACGACGAGCTTCGCGTCAGGGATCGCGGCGGCGGTCGCCCTTCCGCCCGAGACGTCGATGAGCGGATCGTCCTCACCGTGGATGACAACGGTCGGTGCCTTGATCTCGGCCAGGCGCTCCGTGCGGTCGCCCGAGCCGATGATCGCGATGGTCTGGCGCACCGTGCCCTTCGGGTGGTACCCGCGGTCCCAGCCGAGGCCCGCGAGGCGCCGCTGGCGTTTCTCGTCGAATGGAAAGCCGGGCGACGCGATCTTTCGCCGCGCGCCGATGAGCGCGTCGATGTAGCCCTCGCGTTCCTGGGGCGGAGCCGTCGTCAGCGCTTCAAGCCCCGCTTGCGTGGGATGCCCCACGGAGCGCTCGCCGGTCGTCGACATGATCGACGCGAGTGAGAGAACGACCTCCGGGCGCTCGAACGCGAGCGTCTGGGCGATCATCCCGCCGAGCGAAGCCCCGACCACGTGAGCCGCTTCGATCCCGAGCACCTCCAGAAGCCCGGCCGCATCGCCCGCCATGTCTGCGAGGACGTACGAGCCCGGCTCGATCTCGCCGGCCAGCGCGCGCGGCACCGTCCCGGTCGGCGCATCGGCGAGGATCGTCGAGCGTCCCGCATCGCGGTTGTCGAAGCGGATCACCCGGAAACCGCGCGAGGCGATCATCTCGCAGAGCTCGTCGGGCCACAGGATCATCTGGGCACCGAGTCCCATGATCATGAGGAGGGGCGGGTCCGAATCCTCTCCGAACTGCTGCCAGCACAACTCGAGCTCGCCCACGCGGGCAAACCGCTCCTCGGAAACCTCGACTTTGCCGGTCACGCGTGTGGGTCAGACCACACAGGAGGAGGGCAATCCCACGCGCGTGCGCCGGAACGGGGTCAATCGCCTTGGGGCCCGGCCGCGCAGTACGCGTCGCGGGTCGCGCCGTAGCCCGGCAGGCCACCCGCCGCGATGATCTCAGCCGTCGCCGCGGCGTCGTCCTCGATCTGCATCGCGACCTGGCGCTGCTCCTGCCTGCCCTCGGCGTTCAGGAGCTTCTCGGCGTTTCGCCACACGTTCTCGCGCCACGCGCGCACCAGCTCGAGCCCGGCCAGGTCGTCGAGCGGAACCAGCGTGGGGTTCGACAGGTCGATCAGCGGGTCGAAGCGGCGCCTCACCTGCCTGACAACTTCCTCGTAGGCGCGGTTGAGCGTGCCGTTCGCCTCGTCGTGGTCCGGCTTTCGCGACTCGCCCTCGGGCGTCCGAAGGCCTAGCGCCGCCAGCACGAACGGCATGTCATTCTGGACGTGCGCGTTGATGCCGAGGAGCATGTCCTGCACGGCACCGGTGTCGTCGCGCGCTGCAGTGTCGAAGGCGATCTGCCACGCCTTCGCAACCTCTTCGCCGTTCCGGTAAGCACGGGCGGTCCGGAAGTAGACGTTCGCGAAGAGCGCGTCCTCCGTGTAGAGGTAGTCGGGATCGATGTAGTTCTCGTCGACGAAACCCGTTTTCACGTCTTGATAGAGCTGCTTCGTGAGCGTCAGGTAAGTCGTGGCGAAGACGGCCCGGTGGTCGCAACCCCATCTGTCGCGCGCGTTTCGGAGGCGCTCGACCTGGGCGCGCACGCATTCGGGCTTCGGCTTCTTACACGTTGAGACCGGGCCCGGTTGGGGGTTCTTCGCGGTCGGAATCGCCGGCAACAGCGCGGTCCACCCCAGGTTGGGGACCTCCGACGAGGCGGTCGTGGCCATGGGCAAGAGCGCCGAAGCGACGATCAGCACTGCGGCCGCGGCTTTAACGTGAGCCCCCAAAGCGCTCTCAATCGTACTCGCCAAGCGGGCTCCTGCCAAGCTTGAAGCGTGCCCTCGATCCCCACTCCGAAGTCCTGGCCCGGCCGGATCGCGGCCCTTCTCGGCGCCGCGCTCGTGCTGGTGCTGGTCTTAAGCCAGATCTTCCTGCCCGGCATCGGCGAAGGGGTAATCGAGGACCGCCTCACAAAAAACGGTGGCGTCGCGGACGCTTCGCTCAGCGCGACACCCGCCGCGCGGCTCCTGTGGGGTGACGGCGACCGCATCGAGGTCGACGCAACCGGCCTCGAACTCGAAGTCATCACCGAGCAAGACCCGGTCGTCCTCGATGACCTCGACCGCTTCGATGACGTTGAGATCGTGATGCGTGACTCTCAGGTGGGCCCCGTCGAGCTGAGCGACTTCATCCTCACCCGCCAGGGCTCCGACCCCTACACATTGACGGCCAGCGGCTCGAGCTCTGCCTCGGCGCTCGCCGAGTTCGGGGCCGAAAGCTTCGGCGTCCCTGGCTCCGACATCCTCGGCGGCATCATCGGGGTTGCAACGGGAGGCCAAGATCTGGATGTCGAGCTCGACATGCGCATGGAGTCAGACGACGGCCGGATCCGGGTGGTCGAGGGAGGCGGCGAGGTAGCGGGCATTCCGACCGGCCCGCTTGCCGAGATCATTACCTCCGCGATCGCAATCGAGCTTTAGATGAGTGACTTTCACGACATCACGCCTAATCACTCATCTTGAGGCTCACCGCGCGAACACCAAGCGGCCTGGCATACGAATCGTCAGGAGACGGGCCCGACGTGCTCCTCATGCACTCGGGCCTCTCCGACAGCCGCATGTGGGACGCGCAATGGGCTGCCCTCACCAGCCGCTTCCACGCGGTCCGCTACGACGCTCGCGGGTTCGGCTCTTCGGCGGACCCACGGCGCCCGTACACCCTCCACGGCGACGGCATGGACGTCCTCGACGCCCTCGGCATCGAGCGGGCCGCGATTGTCGGCAGCTCAATGGGAGGCTATGCGGCCCTCGACATGGCCATCGCCCTCCCCCATCGCGTCAGCGCGCTCGTCGTGGCAGGCGCCGCCCCCTCCGGCTGGCGTCATTCCGCCGACATTCGCGCTCAGTGGGACGCCGTGGATGCCGCTTATGAGCGAAGCGGCACCGAATCGGCCAACGAGCTCGAGATGAAGATGTGGCTCGACGGCCCGTTACGGGCACCGGACGCGGTCGACCGCGAGGTCCGCCGAGCGATGGCAACGGTAAATGCGGTGCTCTTGGAACGCCAGTCAAGCTTCGAGATCGAGCCCGGTGATTTGGCGCCGCCGGCGGTGGACCGCCTCGGCGAGGTCGCCGTCCCGACGCTCGTCATCACGGGCGAGCTCGACCAGCCCTCGATCGTGAACGGCTCGCTCGAGATCACCCGCGGGACCGGGGCCGAGCACGTGGAGATCGCAGAAACCGCGCACTTTCCCAACCTGGAGCGCCCCGACGAGTTCAACCGGGCGCTGATCGACTTCTTGGAGCGGAACCTGCACTGAGCTTCCGGGTGGTCGGGGCAAGTGCCCTCCAGGAGGCTAAGGAAAAAGCAACGCTTCCCGACCCAGGCGAACGAGCCCAAATTACTAGGCCTCCTGGAGGGCACTGCCCGACCACCCGGGTCAGGCCGCGCCGAGCCAGGCAGCGATCCGCTCGCCGATCACTTCGCCCGCGTCCTCCTGGAGGAAGTGCGAGGCGTTCTCGATTACCTCCGGCGGGTCGGCGTTGATCCGCTCCGCGAACTTCGCACCCACCTTGGGCGGGATGATCGGGTCGGAGTCGGCCCACAAGACGAGCGTCGGGCGCTCGTCTGCCGCCAGCGCTTCGAGCACCCGCTTGCCTTCGGCCGCGCCCGGCATCTCGGGCGAGGTCGGGAGCATCAGGGGAAACGCCCGTGCCCCCGCCTTCGACTCCGGCGAGGGGAAGGGAGCGTCATAAGCGGCGACCACGTCGTCGTCCATCCCGCGTGCCGTCGCGTTCGCCACCAGCATCGAAATCGGCAGGTCCTCCGTGCGCTCGACGAAAGCGCGGAACGTCTGCCACGCCTCCGACATCGGCTGCTCGCCCGTGAAGAGGCCCGTGTCCATGATCACCAGCGCCGAGAAGCGGTCCGGGTGCTCGACGGCGAGCCTGAGGCCGATCGGGCCGCCCCAGTCGTGGACCACCGCGACAGCGTCGCGCACGTCGAGCTCTTCGAGCAGGGGCGCAACGGCCTCGACGTGGCGGTCATACGAATACCAATCGAGCTCGGTCGGCTTGTCGGAGCGACCGAAGCCCGGATAGTCGGGCGCGATGCACCGGTAGCCCGCGTCGAGGACCGGCGGGATCACCTTGCGCCAGAGATACGACCAGGTCGGCTCGCCGTGGAAGAAGACGACTGCGCGCCCCTCGCCCTCGTCGATGTGCGCGAGCCGCAGACCCTCCCACTCGCGGTAGCGCGGCTCGAAGGGAAATCCCGGAAGCGCCGCGAAGCGCTCCTCCGGCGTCCGGAAGTGTGAGCGATTCATGAGGTACCTGGCACCGGGTTAGGCGGCGGCGATCGCGTGGGCGGTGCGGCGCGCGAGCGCCATGATCGTCGCCATCGGGTTTGTGCCCGACGCGGTCGGGAACGCCGACGCGTCTCCGATCCACACGCCCGGCGTGTCGTGAAGCTCGCCCCACGGGTTCGCAACCGACGTCTCGGGGTCGCGGCCCATTCGGCACGTGCCCATCTGGTGCGCCGAGAACGCGACGAACTCGCGGGGTTTGATCTCGAGCGCGTTGAGGGCGGCGATGAAGCCCTCGAGATCGTCGCCTCGCTTCCAGTCGGGCGCCTTGAGCCCCGAGCCGACGATCTCGCGCGCTCCGGCCGCCTCGTGGATCCGCACGAGCTCTTCGATCCCCTGCTTCAGGTGCTCGCGGTCGAGCTCGTCGTCGATCGGGTAGTGGACCGCGGCTTCGCCGTCCTCGTCGAGCGTCACCCGCCCGTGCCCTCGCTCGCGCACGAGCGCGATCAGAGGCGCCGCGTACTGCCACTCGCGCATGCGGCGCTTGTGGTCGGCACCCGACCGCCACGGAATGGCACCGCCGAAAATGCCCGTGGTCGCCTGCGCCGACTCGATCAGGAAGCCGTAGCCCTCGCCGAGGTCGGCGAACTGATGCGAGAGCGCCGACTGCGGAGGCCCCCACATCCAGTTCTGCGGTTCGTCGTAGTAGGCCGTGACGGCAACCGTGGGGTGAAGGCGTAGGTAGTCGCCCACCGCCGGGCCGCCGATGCCAGAGCGCAGAAGGAGCGCCGGCGACTCGATTGACCCACAGGCAACGACGACAATAGGAGCCCGAACCGTGAGCTTCGTTGGCTCGGCGCCATTGGGCGCCAGCGCCGGGTCGGCCCACAGTGCCTCGACCCCCGCAGCGTTCCCGCCCTCGACCAGGACCCGCTGCGCGCGAGCGCCGACCAGGATCTGCGCCTGCCGGCTCTGCGCGTCGACGAGGTACGTCTTCGCGGTCGACTGCTTGGAGCCCGAGGCGTCGCCGAAGCCGATGAATGCGGATGAGGCCGCGTCGTACTTCTCCGGATCGGTGTTCCGGGCGATCGTGCGGAAATCGAAACCGAGCTTGTCGCACGCCTCTTTTAAGCGCAGGTGCGGCCCGGACAAGTCGCTGCACTCGGTGTTCACCTTGATCCGCTCAAAGACCGCGTCGAGGTGCTCGTCGTAAGTCGATTCGGCCAGGTCGGAAAGCCCGTGCTCGGACGACCACTCCGCCCTGACGTGCTCGGAGGTGCGAAGGCAGTTGGTCCAGTTGATGACGGTGCCGCCGCCAACCCCTGCTCCGGCGATCACCGAGACCTGGCGGTCCACCGTCGGGAACGGGCCACCGTTCAGGTACATCCGCTGATAGGCCGAGAGCTCCAAGCCATCGAAGTCGGCGTCGTCGTGGTAGTCGCCCGCCTCGAGCACGACCACCGAGCGGCCGCCCTGGGCAAGCTCGCCGGCGATCACGCCGCCGCCCGCGCCCGAGCCGACGACGACGACGTCCGCCTCCATCACGTCCTGCGCCTCGCCGGTCGGTCGGCGCACGTTGAGCGTGCGCTCGCGCTCAACCGGGGGCGGCGCGGTCGCTCCCGGAAAGGCCATCGCGTCCCAGTTCGGGTTGCGGCCCGTGCCGAGATCCGGCAGGCCGTAAAAGAGCGTGCCCGCGATCGAGAGAAAGGTCGCGATGCCGTCCAGGGCCTCCGGGCTCGCGGCCTCGAAGCCGTGAACGATCTGCTCACGCGCCTCGATCGGCGTGTCGGCCGCCATCCCGCTCTCGGCCAGGGCGTCCAGCATTCCGCGCAATCCAGCGATCTGCTCTTCGGTCAGCTCCGCACCGAGCAGCGCCACCTCGACCGACTCGGGGACGCTGAGGTCAGTGGCGGAGCGCCGCCAGAACGCCGCGTTCCCGCGATCGTCTGCGGGCGGCTCGAGCGAGGGGATGAAGGTGTCGCAGAGCGCGCGGAGCGTCAAGCGTTGCGAGTCCGAGAAGAGCTCGGAGGTTGCGAGCGCCGCGAACGTCTGGCCGATCAGCTCAGTCACCTGCGCGGAATAGGGGAAGTGATGGGCGTCGCGGAAGCCGGCGGAGCCCGGAGTGATGAGGAGGGATTGGCGCTTCGTGTACTTGCGGATGCCGTCGGGCCCGTGACGCGAGCCTAGGCCCGAGTCCTTCCAGCCGCCCATCGGCAACTCAAGCGCCGCGTAGTTCACCTGCGCGTCGTTCACGCAGGCGACGCCAGCTTCGATCCTCCGCGCGATCTCCTCGCCGCGCGCCTCGTCGCGCGTCCACACCGAGGCCTGAAGCCCGTACGGCCCGTCGTTGGCGAGCTCAACTGCCTCCTCGGCGTCCCGAACGCGCATCACCGGAAGGGTGGGCCCGAACGTCTCCTCCGTCATGCAGCTCATCGAGTGATCGACGTCGGCCAGGACCGTGGGCTGAAAGAAGCGACCAGGCCCCTCGCCCCGCTCTCCCCCCGTAACGACGCGCGCGCCCTTGGAGAGCGCGTCGGCGATGTGTGCCTCTACCACGTCCATCTGCGGCGGGAAGATCATCGCCCCGACGTCGACGGTGCCCGCCGGCCCCGGTGCCCCCTGGCGGAGGCTCTCCACCTTCTCGGTGATGCGCTCCAACAAATCGTCGTGGATCGCGTCCTCGGCGTAGATCCGCTCGACCGAGATGCAGACCTGTCCCGAGTTGTTCATGCCATAGCTCACGGCCGCGTTGGCCGCACGCTCGATGTCGGCGTCTGACAGAACGATCATCGGGTCCTTGCCGCCGAGCTCGAGCGAGACGGGCGTGAGCGTCTCCGCCGCCTGCGCCATGACCCGCTTGCCGGTCTTGACCGAGCCCGTGAACATCACGTAGTCGGCTTCATCGACTAGCGCTGCGCCGGTGTCACCGCGGCCGGTCGCGACCTGAAAGACGCCTTCCGGCAGGCCGCACTCCGAAAGCATCTGCGCCATCAGAAGCGAGGTGAGCGGGGTCAGCTCCGAGGGCTTCAAGATCACCGCGTTGCCCGCTGCCAGCGCGGGGATGCAGTCGCCAAAGGAATTGTTGAGGGGGTAGTTCCACGGCCCGATCACGCCGACGAGGCCGACTGGCTCGTAACGGACGACGAGGCGCTTGCCGCGAACGAAGGGCGAGACCGATTCGATCTCCTCGTCGGCTAGATAGGCCGGCGCCTGTTTGGCCCAGAACTCGAGCGCCGAGAGTCCGTAGCCGAACTCCGCGAACTGCGTTTCGTCGGCGGGTCGGCCGGTCTCGGCGCAGATCGTGCCCACGACCTGCTCGGCGTTCTGGACGAGCCAGCCGCGCGCACCGAGCAAGACCTCTGCGCGTACACCGAAGCCCGCCTCCCACCAGCCGGGCTGGGCCTCCCGCGCTCGTTCGGCGAGGTCGTGAACCTCAGCAGCGCCAAGCTCCGGAACGGTCGCGAGCGTCTCGCCGGTCGCGGGGTTCTCGACTGCGATCCCGTCTTGCTCTGCGCTCGCCTCCTGCGCCTCCAGCGTCTCGCCCATGAAGCCGGACATTACATTGGCGCAGATGCGCACCGCGATCGTCTCCGATCTTCACCTCGGCGCGGCCTCGGAGGCCGACCTGCTGTCGAGGCCCGACGTCTTCAAGGCCCTCGCCGAAGCGGTCGAGGGATCCGACCGCCTCGTGCTCCTCGGCGACGTGCTCGAGTTCCGCGACCGGCCGTTCACTCAGGCGATGGAGCTCGCGAAGCCGATCCTGGCGAAGCTCGGGGCGCTTTCAGACGAGGTGATCATGGTGCCGGGAAACCACGACTACCGCTTCATCTCGAGCTGGCTCGAAGCGCGAGCCCTACGAGGCGCAAGGCCGCTTCGCCTCGCCGAGCGAGCGCGCCTCGACCTCTGGCCTGCAACGGAGCTTCGCGAGGCGATGGCGGACGCCAACTTGCGGATCAGCTACCCGGGCATCTGGCTCCGGAGGGACGTTTACGCGACCCATGGCCACTACCTCGACCGCCACTTGACGATCCCGACCTTCGAGCGCCTCGGCCTGGCGCTGGTCGAGCGCACTCTCGGCCTGGCGCCAACAGGATCGGACCCGCTCGCCCCGCCGGATGACGAGCACTCAGACGAACCCGAGGACTACGAGCGCGTGGCCGCACCGGTCTTCGCCTTCCTCTATGCGCTCGCTCAGGCGGGCGCCGGGGAAAAGCACCCCGGAGGAACGCCGACCAAGCGCATTTGGGACTCACTCACCGGCGCCGGCAGCCGTTCGGGCAAGCTCCGGGGATGGCTCCTCGGCTCGGTCGCGCTGCCCGGTGCGGTGGGTGTGGCGAACCGGCTCGGCATCGGCCCCGTGCGAGCAGACCTCTCGCCCAACGCCATCACGCGCGCCGGTATCGACGCGATGAGCGAAGTCGTCGAACGGCTTGACATCGGCGCGAAGTGGGTGCTCTTCGGCCACACCCATCGCCGGGGACCCCTGGCGGAGGAGAGCCCGTGGGTGACCGACAACGGAGCCACCCTGCTCAACACGGGCAGCTGGGTTCACAGCCCCAGCCTCCTTCGATCTTCCGCAAAGGGAAGCGCCTATTGGCCCGGCACCGTGTGCTTCATCGAGGACGACTCAGAGCCGGAGCTTGTCCACCTTCTGGACGATTGGACTCGCGAGGATCTGTCGGGGTGAGCGGCCTGCGCAAACTCAGCTCGGCTGTCCTGATCGCTCTCGGTGGAGTCGTCCTGATTTGCGGCATCCTGGCGCGCTACGCGGACCAGAATCTGCTGAATCCAGAAGCCTTCGCCGACAACGCGATTGGAGTACTCGAGGACGAGGGTGTCCGGAGTGAGATCGCCGATGTGATCGTCAACGAGCTAGAGCGTCTTGGCGCCGACCGCGCGCAAGTCCGGGCTGCCGTCGACAAGAGCATCGAGGCGGTGACTACGGATGAGCGGTTTCGCGAAGCGCTCAACGCCGCTCTCGTGGCGGCGAGCCGCGCCGTCCTGGCAGGTGAACAAGACGACGTCGTGATTCGGGTGGAGAACGTGGGGGCGACCCTCGACGATGTCGTCAGCGAGCGCGATCGCCGGCTCGCCGGCTTGATCCCTGAAGAACTAGATTTGCCCGTCGCCAACGCTTCTTCGGCGGGCTCACTGATAGACGCCGCGCGGACGGCCGACGAAGTAGCGAGCGTGTCGTTGCCCATCGCGATCCTGGGCGGGATCCTCATGATTGCGGGGGTGGCGGTCGCCAATGACAGGCGGACAGCGCTCTTCGCAGCGGCGATGGTCGTCGCGCTTGCGGGAGCTCTCATCTTCGCCATCTACATCGGCGGACGGGAGGTGGTGGCACTCCAGCCGGAGGACGAGCCTGCGAAGGAAGCCGCCAGGGCGATCTGGTCGGCCGTCTTCGGCGAATTGCAAACGCTTGGGCTCGTCATGGCGGGAGCCGGGGGCTTGGTAGCGCTTATCGCCGCCGTAACAGTCCGAGGGCGTGCCCGAGCGAGGGTGTGATCGCAGCTCCAGCTTCAACGATCGCGTTCGGGTTGCCCGGGAAGTTCACGATGAGGGTGCGGTCGCGGGTGCCCGCGATGCCTCGCGAGAGCATCCAGTGGTCCGGAACGTGCTCGCGAGAAGCGAGCCGCATCGCTTCAGCGATGCCGGGCGCCTCACGGTCGATCACGTCGAGCGTGGCCTCCGGCGTCACGTCGTCGGTCGAAAGGCCGGTGCCGCCGGTGGTCGCGACGAGGTCGCAGGCGTCCTCGTCTGAGAAGAAGCGAAGGCGCCCGGCGATGAGCTCACGCTCGTCGGGGATGAGCTCCACGGCGACGACTTCGCATCCTGCACTTTCCAGAAGTGTCCTCAGCTTCGGGCCGCTTACGTCCTCGCCATCTCCCGCCGCCTTCGAGGTCGAGATCGCGATCACGGCGGCACGGAAGGGAGTCTCAGCCATCGGGGGGCGTCCCTCTGACCCAGTCCCCGCTTCGCCCTCCCGCCTTGGAGATGAGCCCGACACGCTCGATCTCGACGCCCTTCTCAATGCCCTTGACCATGTCATAGACGGTGAGGGCCGCGATCGAGCACGCGGTGAGTGCCTCTAGCTCGACGCCCGTCCGTCCGTGGGCGCGCGCCTCGCCGGTGAGCGTCACGTACCCGCCAGCGACGTCGATGTGCGCCGCCACGTCGATGAAGTCGAGAGCCAGCGGGTGAGCCAGCGGAATCAGCTCCCAGGTTCGCTTCGCCGCCTGAATCCCCGCCAGGCGCGCCGTCGCGATCACGTCGCCCTTTGGCGCGTCTCCGCGGGCGACGGCCGCCGCGGTCTCCCTGCTCATCTTCACTCGAGCCTCTGCGAATGCGACGCGCTCGGTCTCGTCCTTCTGGCCGACGTCGACCATGCGGGCGGCTCCCTCGGCGTCGAGGTGGGTGAGCGAGGGCGAAGGCTCGCTCGGGGCCTCGTCGCTGTCTAGGCCGTGCTCTATCACGGCACGGATCCCTCCACCCACGATTCGTGCTCGCCCTCGACTTCTTTCTTCCAGATCGGCGCCTCGGCCTTGATCCGGTCGATCGCCTCACGGGCACCGTCGAAGGCTTCCGTACGGTGCGCGGCCGAGACCGCAACGACGACGCTCGGCTCGCCCAGCGGGACCTCGCCGATCCGGTGCTCGGCAGCCACGGCTCGAAGCTCGTGGCGCTCCGCGCACTCAGCCAGGATCGCCGCAATCTGAGGCTCGGCCATCTCGGCGTAGGCGTCGTAGGTCAGCTTTGACACATCGCGCGTGGTGCCCTGAAACGTCACGATCGCACCAGCACCGGGATCTGAGACGAGGGCGGTGATCCGCGCCTGCTCGATTGGCTCGGCGCTGACCCTCGCGGCCCTGACCGGGTCAGACGAGGGTGCCCCGCCTGAGACCGGCGGGATCGCGGCCAGCTCGTCGCCGGCGCGGATCGGAGCGTCCTCGGACGCGTACTCGCGGTTGACGGCGATGCGAAGCGGCAGGCGCGAAGCCAGATCTCCGACCTTTGCGTCGGTGCCGAGCGCGGCGATCGCATCGCCGACCGTCGCGCCTTCGGCCAGCTCGATTTCCACCGAGTCTGCGCCTGCGCGTTCGCGCAGCATCGCGAAGAGGCGGACGGTAACCCTCACGTGACGGAGGGTACGCGCAGAACCTCGGCTTGCACCCGGGTTCCGGCGTGCGCCGGCTCAGTACCCGCCTCGATCACACACAAAGCATCGGCTCCAAGCATCGAGGTGAGGATGTGGGAGCCCTGCGGGCCCGTCGGGGTTGCCAGCCAGCCACCGGAGGTTGAACTGAGCGAGCAGCGCACCGCTTGGTCGCGTCTCTCCATGCGGGGGACGTCGTCAGCGAGGATCGCCTCGATCACGTCGAGCTCCGGCGAACCGCCCTGAAACGCACGCAGCGCCGGCCGCACAAAGAGGACGAAGGTGACGAAAGCCGACACTGGATTCCCCGGCAACCCGAACGCAAGCGCTGGCGAACTGAGGCGATCCGGATCCAGGGGGTGGCCCCTGTTTCCCTCAGATCGCGACTTGCCGACGCCAAACCACGTCGGCTTGCCCGGGCGAAGCGCGACGCCCCAGAAGCGCTGCTCCATACCGGCCGCCGCGAACGCTTCCTTCACGTGGTCGTGCTCGCCGACCGAAACGCCCCCGCAGAAGATCGCCACGTCGCCTTCGGCCGCCCTGGCGGCGGCTTCCCGGGTGGCATCCGCGTCGTCAGCGCAGCGCTCGGTGCTCACCACCTCGGCACCGGCAAGCCTCGCGAGAAAGGGCAGGGTGTAGGCGTTGGAGTTGCGAACGCCCCCGGGCCGCATCTGCTCCGACGGGGCAAGGAGCTCATCACCCGTGCAGACGATTGCGACGGTCGGCCGGCGAGCGCACTCGGGCTCGGCTATCCCGATCGAGGCGAGCACTCCGAGCTCCGCCGAGCCGAGCACGGCGCCCGCATGGAGAACCGGATCACCCGAGCGGATGTCTTCGCCTGCACGGCGAATGTCCCGTCCCGGCGCCACTTCCACTCGTACGAGCACTTCAAGATCGCCCCCGCCGTCCCCGGTTGTCGCCCGTTCGCTTCCTCGACGCTGCTCGGTGTCTTCGACGCGCACAACCGCATCCGCCCCTTCCGGCAGGACGCCGCCGGTCGAGATGCCAAACGCCTCCCCCTCGCCGACGGCGCCGGCGGCCGGAGCTCCCGCGCGAGACTCTCCGGCAAGACGAAGGGCGACCGGCGCCTCCGCGCTCGCCCCCGCGGTGTCGGCAGCCCGCACCGCGTAGCCATCCATCGCCGAGTTGTCCCACCCGGGTACATCCTCACCCGAGACGACGTCGGCGGCGAGCACCCGCCCGAACGCCTCGTCGAGCGGCACTGGCTCGGCGGGAAGCGGGCCGCTCACCTCCGCCAGAACGGCGGCCCGAGCCTGGGCAACTGGCAGCAATTCGGCCACGAGAGGCGAGCCTACCCCCGCCGACCGCAGCATTTTGGCTGCTATAGCCACCAAAAGGCTGCACGATCATCAAACTGGTCAGTTGTGACGGCCGCTCCTCCCCTCGGTGCCGTGCTCGCGGGTGGCGCTGCGACCCGGCTTGGCGGGGCGAAAGCGACGGCGGAGCTCGCGGGCAAGCCGCTCATCACGTACCCGCTCGAGGCCCTCTCCCGGGCCGGCATCGAGGCGGTCGTGGTCGCCAAGGCGGACTCGCCGCTCCCGCCCCTCGACCTCGAGGTCATCACCGAGCCAGACGAGCCTCGCCACCCGCTCGCGGGCGTGATCGCTGCGCTGAAACACGCCCACCCCCGCCCCGCCCTCACTCTCCCGTGCGACACCCCCTTTATCTCTCCCATGCTCATAAGGGTCTTGGCTACTGCAACCGACACGACCGCGGTCCGATCATCCGGGAGAGTTCACCCCCTGGTCGCCCTCTACAACGCGGAGAATCTCGAGCAACTAGACCAAGCCATGGCCACCGGCAAACCCGCAACCGAGGCCCTCGAATCCCTCCAGCCCACCTACCTCGAAGCTTCCGAAACCGAGACCTTCAACGTCAACACCCCGGCCGATCTCGTCCGGGCGGAGGCGATCCTCAAGCGGACTCGATCGTGACGCGAGTGTTGTAGTCAGGGATCCCGGCCTCCGACGAGCGCACCTCGTCCGCGATCAGCACGTTTCCCTCCGGCCAATGCACTTGCGCGTTACCCGGCGCGATCGGCGCCAAATGAACCCGGCAGCGGAGCTCACCCACGTTGCTTCTCAGCATGACCGCCTGGCCGCCACTGACCCCAAGCCGTTCAGCGTCGAATGCAGACAGCATGACCGCTTCCCTGTCAGCCCCGGTGATCGAGTCCTTTGACTTCTGGACCATCGAATTGAACTGCTTGCCTCGGCGAGTAGCGAGGATGAGCGAGCCGTCGCCATCGTCGCCAAGGGGCTGAGGCGGGTTTACAAGGGCGAAGCGGGCACGGCCGCTCTCGGTGAGAAACTCAGTGCTCTCTGGAAACAGGGGACCCCCGTACTGGAACGAGTCGCCACCCTCGCGCAACTCTGCGATCGGCCCGTAAATCGGCACGGCTTCGGCGATCTCGCGGCGAAGGTCGGGGGTTCCTGACACCGTCAGCGCTCCCGCCAGCTCCGGCCGCACACGCGAAGCCAGAGCCAGGAGCACCTCCCATTCCGCCCTCGCCTCCTCGATCCTGGGCCCTGGGATCTCCGGGCTCAAGATCACGCGGCGCTCGGTCGAGGTCTCGGTCACCCCGCCCGGAATCTCGTAGCGGGTCATCGCGGGCAGGATCAGGACCGCTTCATTCGGCTCGGCGAGCATCTGGCTCGAAGGCACGATGTCCATGTGGATGCGAAGCGGCGTGCGCTCGAGCGCTTCGCGCACGCGACGCGGGTCCGGCAGGACGTCCAGGAAGTTGCCTCCCGAGGAAAAGAGCACGTCGAGGTCTCCCCGGTGAGCCGCGTCGAGCATCTCAGGCGCCTTCAGTCCCTCGGACGTGGGCACCTCGAAGCCCCAGAGCTCGGAGAAAGCGCGCGCGTTCTCCTCGTCAACCGCGACGTTGCCGGGAAGCGCGGTCGAGTAGCAGCCCATCTCGGCACCCCCCTGGACCCCGGAGTGGCCCCGAATCGGCATGAGGCCACAGCCCGGCTTTCCGACCCAGGCTCGCGAGAGCCCGAGGTTCACAATCGCCCTCACCGCGTCCTCGCCGGCAGCGTGCTGGGTCACGCCCATGCTCCAGACGATCACCCCGCGCTTCGCCTCGCCGAGCAAGCGCGCGAGCGCCAGCATGCTCTCGCGGGTCGCGCCGGCGACCGCCTCGAGGTCCGGCCACTCGGCCGAGCTGACCGAATCCCGCAACTCGTCGAACCCCTCCGTGTGATCGGCGATGAACGCCTCCTCCACCCAGCCGCGCTCGATCAGATGCTTGAGAACGCCGGTGAAAAAGGCGATGTCGCCGCCGATGTTCAGTTGGAAGAAGTCGTCGGCAATCTTGGTTCCGAAGAGCGCCGACTCGGGCTTCGAGGGAATCCAGTAGCGCTCCATGCCGGGCTCGCGAAGCGGATTGACCACCGCGACCCGCGTGCCTGCCTTTCTTGCCGCGTGGATGTATTTCGTCGCAACGGGCTGATTGTTGGCGACGTTCGAGCCGATGAAGACCAAGAGGTCCGTGCCGATCCAGTCGGAGAAAGAGCAGGTCGAGGCCGCGACGCCAAGTGCCTCCTTGAGCCCGTACGTCGACGGCGAATGGCAGACGCGCGCTGCGTTGTCAATCGAGTTCGTGCCGATTGCCCGGGCCGCCTTCTGTGCCGCGTAATACGACTCGTTCGGCATGCCGCGAGAGGTGAGATAGAAACCGATCCGGTCCGGGCCCACGTCGCGGATGCGATCGGCGGCGAGGTCGAGCGCCTCGTCCCAGTCCATTCGGGTGAAACCCTGCTCGCCCGCGCGTCGCAGCATCGGGTGCGGAATGCGCCCGAGCCGGCGAAGCTCGTCGCCGCGCATCCGCCTGAGCGCCGAGACATCGCTCATTACCGCCGGGTCGAGCGGACCCATCGTGTTCAGCCGAAGCAGGCGCAGGCGGACGTTGCAGAGGTGGACGCCCTCGAGCGTCCAGTCGCGCATCCCCTTCGTGCCAAGCGCGCAGCCGTCGCAGACCCCGTCCTCGAGGATCCGCACCGCGTACGCGGCTTGGTCGCGGTTCTCCCAGGCCGCGCGAAAGACCTCCGCGAAGTTGTTCGGTCGCTGCTCGCCGATGCCGAACGGCTTGAGCGACGCCCAGTTGGAGGGCGTCGGCAGCTTCGTCGGCTTTGGCAATCCGTCGCGCTTCGCCATCAGGATCCATCTATCTTCGCAAGCGTGGCGCCCGACCAAGCCGACCCCAGGACGATGGCGCGAGTCGAGCGCGACGGCGCGGAGGACTTCGTCGCGATGGAGGAGCCGCTGGAGATCCGCGTGGACTCAGAACCGCTCGCCATTACGATGCGCACGCCCGGCCACGACGAGGAGCTGGCGCTCGGCTTCCTCTACGGCGAGGGGCTGATCGGCGAGCCACGGGAGGTGGGCCCATCGGGCGATCTGGCCGGAAACGTCGTGGTGATCGAGGGCCCGCTCAGCCGCGATCCCGGCGCCCGGAGCTTCTATACGACCTCGTCGTGCGGGGTGTGCGGCAAAGGGGCAATCGAGGAGGTCGAGGTGCTTTCCGGGCCGCTCCCCGAAGGCCCGCAGGTGGACCGCGGGCTCCTCGCCGGCCTTCCCGACCAGCTTCGCCAGCCGACCTTCGAGGCGACTGGCGGACTGCACGCCACCGGGCTCTTCGATACCCAGGGCGCAGCGCTCTGCGTCCGCGAGGACGTCGGGCGCCACAACGCGATGGACAAGGTGGTCGGCTGGGCGCTCCGAGGCGGAGCCCTGCCGCTCCACGATCGCGTCCTCTGCGTCTCCGGGCGCCTGTCGTTCGAGCTGGTGCAGAAGGCAGCGGTCGCAGGGGCACCGATCCTGGTCGGCGTCGGCGCGCCCAGCTCGCTCGCGATCGAGCTTGCGCACGACCGCGGCCTGACCCTCTGCGGGTTCGCCCGTGAGGGCTCGGCGAACGTGTACTCGGGAGCCGAACGGGTGCGTGACTGACGGTGCCGCCTGTTTCTGCGACGCTAAGGACCCATGGCAACGGAGACCGTCCACCGGCAGTGCAACCTCTGCGAGGCACACTGCGGGATCACGGTCGAGGTCGATGGCAAGGACGTCTTGCGGATCACCGGAGACCCCGATGATCCGACGTCCAAGGGCTACATCTGCCCCAAGGCGGCGGCGCTCACCGACCTCTACACAGACCCCGACCGCCTCTCGAAGCCGGTCAAGCGAGTTGGCAACGAGTGGATTGAGCTCGATTGGGACGAGGCCCTCGACTTCGCGGCGGACGGACTCCGAGGGGTGCACCAGCGCCACGGCACCGACAGCCTCGCCTCCTACATAGGCAATCCGAGCGCGCACACCTGGTCGCTCCTCGCGGTGCTTCCGCTCCGCGAGGCGATGGACACGAAGAACCACTCGTCAGCGACGTCGACGGATCAGCTTCCCCAGCACCGCACATCCGCCGAGATGTTCGGCAACCTCGGCCTGTTTCCCGTGCCCGACCTCGACCGGACCGATTACCTCCTCGTGCTCGGCGCGAACCCGTCGGTGTCGAACGGGTCGCTCATGAGTGCCCCCGGCGCCCGGCACCGCCTTCGCGACATCGTGAAGCGCGGCGGCACGGTCGTGGTGGTCGATCCGCGCCGCACGGAGACCGCGCGCTCAGCCTCCGAGCACGTCGCGATCCAACCCGGTGGCGACGCCTTCTTCCTTCTCGGGATGCTCAACGTCATCTTCGCCGAAGGCCTCGACCGGGTGCCCGAGGTCTGCACGGGCGCCGAGGTGATCGCGGCGCTCGTCGCAGACTGGAGCCCCGGCCGCGCCGCGCGCCTGGCCGGGGTCGAGGCGGAGACGATCGAGCGCCTGGCCCGCGATTTCGCCGCCGCGCCCGCCGCCGCTGCGTACGGACGGGTGGGCGTTTGCCAGCAGCGCACCGGAACCCTCGTCCATTGGCTCATCAACGTCGTGAACGCGGTCACGGGCAACCTCGACCGCGAGGGCGGGGTGATGTTCCCGGAGCCCTTCATCGACCTCACGCTCGCGCTGAGGCTCGCCGGACGTGGCGGTCCCAACGGCTTTGGTCGATACTCACAAAGGGTGAGCGGGCTGCCGGAGATGAACGGCGAGCTTCCGATCTCGGGTCTTGCCGACGAGATCCTCACCCCGGGCGAGGGGCAGGTCCGCGGACTTCTCGTCTTCGCGGGGAACCCGGTGATGTCGGCGCCCGGGGGCCGGCGGCTCGACGAGGCGCTCTCGGAGCTCGAGTTCATGGTCTCGGTCGACCAGTACGTGAACGAGACGAACCGCCACGCGGACGTGATCCTCCCGGCGGTCTCGGCGCTCGAGCGCGATGAGCTCGACGTGGCCCTACCGCTGGTTGCGATCCGCAACCACATCCGGTTCAGCCCCGCGGCCGTGCCGAAGCGAGAGGGGGGCAAGGAGGACTGGGAGATCCTGAACGGTCTGACGCGCCGGCTGGGACGAGGCTTGGCGACCAAAGCGCGAGCGGCGTCGCTCGGTGCGCGACTGGCGTCGCCCGCACGCCTGGTTGAGTCGGCGCTCGCCGCGGGCCCATACGGAATCCTTCGCCGCGGCCCGATCCGCGGGCTCACGCTTCGCAGGGTGAAGCGTGCGAAGCACGGCGTCGACCTGGGTCCGATGAAGCCGCGGATTCCGGGCGCGCTCCTCTCATCGGACAAGCGGGTCGCGCTCGCGCCGACCGCGCTCATGGACGAGGCCGCCGAGCTGGAGAAGATCGCCACCGAGCGCGCGCAGGCGGCGAAGGACGGTTTCGATCTCACTCTGATCGGACGGCGGCTCCTCAACTCGAACAACTCCTGGATGCACAACTCGAAGCGCCTGACCAAGGGCAAGGATCGCTGCACTGCGATGCTGAATCCCAAGGACGCCGCCGAACGCGACCTGGCCGACGGCACGAGCGTGAAGGTCGTCTCTCGAGTGGGAGAGATCGAGGTTCTCCTTCAGGTAACAGACGAGCTCAGGCCGGGCGTCGTGTCGATCCCCCACGGCTTCGGCCACTCATCGCGCAAGGGCGTCAGCTGGAAGCACGCTGCGTCCCTGCCGGGCGCAAGCGTCAACGACATCACGGACCCGACTGTGCTCGACGGGCTGACGGGCAACGCCGCCTTCAACAGCGTGCCGGTCCGCCTGGAAGCCGCTTAACCCTTAACCCGCGCGATCTGCGATGAGCTTCATCGCGCCAAGGCCGAGCGCAGCCCCGACGATCATCCCCAGCAGGATCCCGATCCCGCCGAGGAGCGCCCAGAGGGCGAAGAACGCGATGCAGAAGACGACGACGAATGCGGCGATGCCGGCCAGCGATCGAGTCGGCACACCAACGACCTCGGGCCCCTCAAGGAGCGGCGCCGCCTCCTCTTCCAGGCGGCGGCCGGTGTCCCCGACCTCTTTCTCGTCTGGCGGATCAGGCCGGTCGAAGCCCTCGTCGCCCGTGGTGACATCGCCAACCTCCTGCTCGGCCTGATCGTCGTCGGCGTCGTCTCCTAGCGGCTCCGCCAGGGGTTCCTCCGAGTCGTCGTGGCGCAAGTCCTCCTCGTCGGCCGGCTTGCGCTCCCAGTCGCCGGGCTGTGTGCCCTCCTCGCTCGACGTCTCCTCCTCCTCGGTGCGCTCCTCGTCGGCCATAGGCGAACCCTATCCCTAGAGGACCTCTACGGGATCGCCGACCCGCAGCTGTCCCTCGGTCGCGACGTCACAAAGAACGCCCATCTTCGCGTCGAACTCCTCGTTGATCCTGCGCAGAACGTTCGCGTCTACCTCGAGCGTGTCCGGATCGATCGTGGTCATGACGCAGCGGACGCACTGATCGACGACTCGGAGCTCCACGGCCCCCAAGCGCAACCTGCGGCCCACCCACTCAGCCTCCGCGAGGCCCTCGACACCTTCGACCACGATGTTGGGCCGAAGCCGCCGCCCGTCGACGCCGAGCGCCTCGATCGCCCCGTCCGTCGTGACCAGGATCGCCCGGTCGTCGAAGTGTCGCCCGAGAGGAGCCAGGTCCGCTCCTGGCCCGGCGGCGTCCCGGATGAGGTCGAGCGCCTCATGGCTTCGCCACACGTGGCCGTCCACGGTCGGCTCGCCGCGCTCGTCGAGCCCGGACTGAAGCCCAAGCAGGCGCTTGGCCGTTCTGCCGGTCATCCGCGCGCCTTTGTGATCGATGACCTGCGTCGATCGGTCGCCGCGAAACCCGTCGGAGAGGATGTCAACGCACTCGAGCCGCTCGCCGCGAAGCGATTTGACCGAGTAGCGCCACAGCTCAGAGACGCGCAACGCTCAGCCCGCGCCGGCCACGCGGTCCGCAGCGGCGCGCAGCTCGGCAGGCGAGCGCCCGTCACGGCCCGCCATGAAGCATGCGATCGGCGCGGCGATTCGCTCGGAGGAGTGTGCCGCGGTCGCTGCCAGCTCGAGCAGCTCGCCGATCGTCTCTTCATCAGGAGCCTCGGCTCCGATCTCGGCGGCATACGCCTGTAGCCATTCCTGTGCCTTCATTTTCCCCTAGCGGTCGACGACTCTTGTCGCCGAAGCTTTCCAGACGGCAAGGACCTCGCGGCCCGGGGCCAGCCCCAGCTCTGACACCGCCTGCGGCGTGACCTCGGCCGCGAGGGGCTGCCCGGCGTCGAGACCCACTCGAACGCGGTTGCCGAGGCGGGTCACCGAGACGACCCGCGCCGGGAGGCGGTTGCGCGCAGAGCCGTGAGCCTCGGACCCTGATGGTTCGAGCAGGATCTCCCAGGGATGGACGCTCACGGCGACCTCCCCGGGCTCGCACGAATCCGTCGTCCACACGGTGTGGTCCTGACCCAGCTCAACCGGCGTTCCAGAATCGCCGGGCGCCCCCGCCCGCCCGGTCAAGACGACCGAGCCCACCAGGTCGGCCACGAACGCCGACCCCGGAGCCGCCGCAAGCTCGCCCGCGGTCCCGCGCTGAACGATCCGCCCATCGCCAATCACCCCGATCTCGCTCGCGAGGGTCGCCGCCTCCTCATAGTCGTGCGTGACGAGCAGGGTCGGCACGCCCGCGGCCTCGATCGTGGCGGCGAGCTCGCGCCCGGCGCGACCGCGGGTTGAGGCGTCAAGCGCGCTCAGCGGCTCGTCCAAGAGAAGGGCTGACGGCTCTACCGCGAGCGCCCGCGCAAGCGCGACACGCTGGCGCTCTCCGCCGGACAGCGTGCGTGGCTTGGCCTCGGCGCGATCGGCCAAGCCCAAGCGGTCGAGCAGGTCGAGCGCCCGCGCGTTGCGCTCGCTCGATGTGCCGCGAACCCCGTAAGCGACGTTTCTCCACGCGTTTAGGTGCGGAAAGAGCGCGTAGTCCTGGAAGAGGAATCCGCAGCGCCGCTCCTCGGGCGGGACGAAGGTGTCGCGCTCAGCGTCGGACCAAAGCTCGTCCCCGCACGCTACCCGCCCCGCGTCGGGGCGCGAGAGGCCGGCTACGCAGCGAAGGAGCGAGCTCTTGCCGGAGCCGGACGGGCCGACGAGGGCGAGGCAGCCCTCGGCAGGGACGTCAAGGGACAAGTCGAGCTCGAAGTCGCCGAGCCTCCGGGAGACCCCTTCAATCGACAACAAGGCCGTACCCCCTTCCGCGCGCGGTGAGCTTCACCGTCGCGAGCAGCGCGGCCGAGAAAGCGACCAGGACAGCGGAAAGCGCGAGCGCGCCGTTGAGATCCGTGCCGAAGAGCTCGACGATCGCAAGCGGCGCGGTCTGCGTGATGCCTTGGAAGGAACCGGCGAAGACGAGCGTCGCCCCGAACTCCCCGAGGGCACGTCCCCAGGCCAGCGCCCCGCCGGTTACGAGCCCCGGGACGGCCGCGGGCACCGCCACTCGCGTAAACGTCCGTGCCTCGCTGGCGCCAAGGGTCCGGGAGGCCTCGAGCCAGCTCGGCTCGAGCGCCTCGAAGGCCGACTGCGCCTGGCGGATGTAGAACGGGCTCGCGACGAAGGTGAGCGCCACCACCACACCTGCGGTCTGAAAGACGAGTTCAACGCCGGCGTCGACCGCGAGCCCACCCAGAAAGCTTTCGGGACCGAGGGCGACCAATAGCCCCACGCCCGCGACGGCCGGCGGGAGAACCAGCGGCAGCTCGATCAGGGTGATCGCGATGGCCCGGCCGCGGAAGCGCCGGGTGGCCAGGAGGTAAGCGACCGGGGTGCCGACGACCACGATGAGCGCGAGCGCGATGGTTGACGTGACCAGGCTAAGGCGCAGCGCATCTTTCGACTGCTCGTCGCCCAGCGCATCGATGAGCTCCGCGGGTCCCGCGTCGAGAAAGATCGCGGCAATCGGGATCGTCAGAAAGAGGAGCGCCACCGCGAGGGCGGCGGTGAGCACGACCGGAAACCAGCGCAGCTTCAGCTACTCGCCCTTCGGCTCGAGGAAGCCGGCCTTCAGCAGCATTTCGTGCGCCTTGCCATCCACCAGGCTGTCAAGGAAGGCCTGAGCTGCCTCGGGATGCTCGGAATCGGCAACGACGGCGGCGCCGTAGGCAACCACAGGCTCAAGCTCTGGCGGCAGCTCTATGGCGACTAGTTCGCCGTTCGTCGCGTCGACGTCGGAGGCGTAGATGAAGCCTGCGTCGGCGGCGCCTGCGACCAGCTTGCCGACGATGCTCTTCACATCGGGCTCCTCGGAGCGGACGTTTGCCAGGATCGCTTTCTCGTTCCCAGGGGTCAGCTTCGCGAGAGCTTCGCGCGTGTAGTCGCCGACCGGGACCCCTCGAGCTCCGATCACCAAGTCGAAGTCGCTCACTTCGGCGAGGAACTTGAGCGGCGAGGCTTCAGGAAGCTCATATGAATGCAACGCGGAATCTTCTGGTACGGCGAGAACAAGCTCGTTGGAGATGAACACCTCGGGCTTCTCGACGAGACCCTCCTCGAAGAGTGCATCGGGCAGGCTCGTGTTGGCCGACGCGAAGACATCGACGGGAGCACCCTTTCGAATCTGCGCCGCGAGCTCGTCCGAGCCTGCGAACGAGAAGCTCTCGTCGATCTCGGTGGTCTCGCCGTAGGCCTCGAAAGCCTCGGTGAGGGACGAGGCGGCGGAAACCGTCAGCTCGTTGCCGCCGCACCCCGCGAGGGCCAGCCCAACCGCCCCCACAAGACCGAACGTCCATGAGGTGCCCCTATAGGGGAACCTCATGCACCTTCGATGCCCAGGGAGGCGCACGGGCCGGGTCGGGCTAGCCGCCGATGGCGCTCATCGTGCGCGCCGGAGCTCGGAAGCCCGGCTCGTTCACGCGGTGCTTCAGCTCCTTGCGCCAGACAGCCTCGCAGATGACCTCGGCTAGCTCTGAGTCCGAAGCCCCTCCCCGCACCGGGTCGCGCAAGTTCGTCTCGTGCATCGAGAAGAGGCAGGTGCGAAGCTCGCCGTCGGCCGTCAGCCGGATGCGGTTGCAGTCCGCGCAGAACGGCTCAGAGACGGGATTGATGAACCCGATCTCACCCTCGCCATCGCGGAAGCGATAGACCCGCGCCGTCGCGTGCGGCTCGCGCTCGACCGGTTCGAGCGGAAAGCGCTCAGAGATCAGCGCGCGGATCTCTTCGCCGGTCAAGACCTGCGTGGGGTCCCACGCCCGGTCGCCGTCGAGCGGCATGAATTCGATGAAGCGCACCTGGAAGTCCGTGGAGCGAGCGAGCTCGGCGAATCCGAAGACCTCCGTCTCGGTGAAATCGCGAATCGCCACCGCGTTGACCTTGATCGGGCGCACCTGCTCGTACCGCGCGATGGCTTCGAGCCCGCGCAGTACTTGCGGGAGCGCGTCGCGCCGGGTGATCTCGTGGAACCGGTCGCGAGCGAGCGAGTCCACCGAGACGTTTACCCGGTCGATTCCCGCGTCGACGAGCGCGGCCGCGTCGCGCTCGAGCAAGTAGCCGTTGGTGGTCACGGAGAGGTCGCGGATGCCATGGATCCCGCGCAGCATCGAGACGAGGTACGGGAAGTTCCGCCGGGCGAGCGGCTCGCCGCCGGTGAGTCGTACATCCTCGATCCCGAGCGAGGCGAAGATCCGTACCAGCCGCTCGATCTCCTCAAACGACAGGATTTCCGAGCGCTCAAGCCACTTCATGCCCTCGGCCGGCATGCAGTAGCGACAGCGAAAGTTGCAGCGGTCGGTGACCGAGACCCGCAGGTCCGAGATGACTCGCCCGTGCGCGTCTTTCAGAGGCTCGTTCATAAGAGAAGTGTGACGTAGGTCTGACTTTTCGTGATCTGCCCGTTGACGGCAGCGCACTCCTGAATAAGGTTCAAGGCGCAATGCCCTCTCTTCGTAGCGCAAACCTGGCGCTGTTGGCGCTCTTGGTGATCCACACGCTCGACCACGCGGTCGCACAGGATCCTCGCGAGCTTCCGGGCTCGTCCAGCCTCGTCGGCGCGCTCGGCTTCGCGATCACAGGCGCCTCGGCGTTCCTTGCCGTTCAGCGCTCGTGGCTGGCGCCGGCAGTCTCGCTCGCAGTCGGCGTCATGACCACGGTTGGGGTCTTCGCGATCCATCTCATGCCATCTTGGTCGTCTTGGATCTCGGATTCCTACTGGGACTTCGACGCCAGCGCCGGAAGCTGGGTGTCCCTTCTCGCCCTCCTCGCGGCCGCGCTCTATCTGACCTACGCCGGCTACCGGCACGTGCGGCACGCCAGGCTCACGGAGCCAGCGCCCATCTAGCGGTCGCTATTGAGCGCTCGCAACAAGTCCGAGAACGGGGCGCCGCCGCGATGCCTCTCGATCATCCATCAAGAGGATGCGGGCCCGGGGGTATTCGCGCTCGAGGCGAACGCCCGGGGCTGGCAGATGGACAACTGGCTTATCGCCGCGGGCGAGCCGGCTCCGGGTGATCCGCTGACATATGACGCCGCTTTCGCCTTCGGAGGCGCGATGGACGCTCACCAGGAGGACATGTATCCATGGCTTCGCGAAGAGAAGGCGATCCTTGCCGGGCTCCTCGACGCGGAGGTGCCGACCATGGGCGTCTGCCTTGGCTCGCAGCTCCTCGCGGATGCCGCGGGCGCCCCGGCGGTCAGGGCGGACGAGCCCGAGATCGGCTGGTTCGGTATCGAGGTGACATCCGAAGGCGCAGCGGATCCCGTGATCGGGGGCCTGGAGCCCGGGTTCGAAGCGCTCCAGTGGCACTCGTACCGGTCCCCGCTGCCGCCCGGCGCAGTCGAGCTCGCGTCAAGCCCATTGGCACTTCAGGCCTACCGCATCGGCGATCGCACCTGGGGCATCCAGTTCCACGCCGAGGTGACCGAGGTGGACGCCGTGAGCTGGGCGGTCAACTACGCCGTGGATCCCGACGCGGTGCGCGTGGGCATCGACCCCGACGCTCTCAGCGCCCAGATCCTCGAGGGGATCGGCGAGTGGAACCGGCTCGGCCGCGGAATCTGCGGCCGGTTCCTGGAGGTGGCCGAGAGCGTCTAGGCCTGGCCCGGCGTCAGGTACGCGCCGGAGATGCCGCCATCGGCCATGAAGGTCGTGGCGGTGATGAAGCTCGACTCATCCGAGGCGAGAAAGAGGGCGGCGTTCGCGATCTCCGTCGTTTCGCCAAAGCGGCCCATCGGTATGTGCACCAGGCGCTTCGCCGCCCGGTCGGGGTCATTGGCGAAGAGGTCTTGAAGGAGCGGAGTGTTGACCGGGCCCGGGCAAAGCGCGTTCACCCGGACTCCGCGGTCGGCGAACTCGACGCCCAGCTCGCGGGAGAGAGCGAGGACGGCGCCCTTCGATGCGGTGTAGGAGATCTGCGAAACGGCAGCGCCCATCGTCGCGACGAACGACGCCGTATTGACGACCGAGCCTCCGCCCCGCTCGACCAGGTGGGGGATGCCGTGCTTGCAGCAGAGGAAGACCGAGCGCACGTTCACGTCCTGTACGCGCTGCCAGGCTTCGAGCGTCGTCTCGGTGACGGTGGTGTCGTCATTCGGATTGATGCCCGCGTTGTTGAAAAGGACGTCAATCCCGCCCAGCTCGTCCCGGACCCGCATGTAGAGCGCCTCGACCTCGGACTCGATCGTGACGTCGCATTCGATCGCGAGCTCGCCGGAGGAGCCGGGGTCCTTGTCGACGCCGACGACCCGAGCTCCCTCCTCGGCGAAGCGGCGGGCGGACTCGGCGCCGATTCCGCTCGCAGCGCCGGTGATCACGCAGACCTTGCCCTCGAGCCGCCGGCTCACGAAGGCTCCGTCGAATAAAAGACGTTCTTTACGTCGGTGTACGCGTCGAGCGCGTCGGGACCGAGCTCGCGTCCCACCCCCGACTGCTTGAAGCCTCCGAACGGGGTCGAGACGCGAACCGACGCGTGCGAGTTGATTGACAGGACCCCCGTGTCGATTGCCCGGGCGACCCTGAGAGCGCGGGCGCCGTCGCGCGTCCAGATGGAGCCCGAGAGCCCGTAGATCGTGTCGTTCGCCAGGCGGATCGCCTCCGCCTCGTCCGAGAACGGGATGACGCACGCCACCGGCCCGAAGATCTCCTCGCGCGAGGCGCGGTCGTCGTTTGACATCGGCGCCATAACCGTTGGCGGAAACCAGAACCCGTCACCCTCGGGCGCCGAGCCGCGGAAGGCCACGTCGCCCTCGTCGACGAACGAGCCGACGGTCTCGCGCTGATCTTCGGAGATGAGCGGTCCCATCTCCGTCTCGTCTGAGAGCGGATCGCCCACCCGGAGGGCCGAGACCGCGCCTTCCATCGCCGCCAGGAAGTCGTCCATCGCCGAGCGCTCGACCAGAATGCGCGAGCGGGCGCAGCAGTCCTGACCCGCGTTGCCGAAGACGCCGGCCGGAGCCGCGCGGCCCGCCGCCTCGATGTCCGCGTCGGCAAAGACGACGTTCGCCGACTTGCCGCCCAATTCCAGGGTCACCCGCTTGATCGTGCCCGCCGCGCCCTCGGCAATTCCGCGCCCCACCTCGGTCGAGCCCGTGAAGGCGATCTTCGCGACGTCGGGATGCTCGACCAGGCGCTTGCCGCAGACCGACCCCGGGCCGACGACGACGTTGAACACCCCCTCGGGCAAGCCCGCGTCGAGCGCGATCCTCTCCAGCTCCAGAGCGGAAAGCGGCGTGAGCTCCGCGGGTTTGAGAACGACGGTGTTGCCCGCTGCCAGCGCCGGCGCCGTCTTCCACGAGGTGATCGTGAGCGGGAAGTTCCACGGCACGATCAGGCCCACTACGCCAAGCGGCTCGCGAAAGGTCATGTCGATTCCGCCGGCTACGGGGATCGTGCACCCGACCAGGCGCTCGGGCGCCGCGGCGTAGTAGCGGAAGCAGTCGACCACCATGCCGATCTCACCGCGCGCGTCCGAGATCGGCTTGCCTGCGTTTCGCGCCTCGAGCTTCGAGAGATCTTCCGACTCGGCCTCGAGCTGATCCGCGAGACGCCGCAAGAGGGTCGCGCGGTCGGCGGGCGCGACCGCCCGCCAGGCCGGAAACGCGGCCGTCGCTGCCGCCACTGCAGCGTCGACCTCGTCGGCTCCGCCGCGCGGAACCTCGGCCATGACCTCGGCCGTCGCGGGCTCGACCACCGCAAGGCTCAAGCCGCCACCGCCTCACGCGCGGCCTCGGCAAGCGCACCGAACGGCCTGACGTCGCGCACTTCCTCGGGATGCCACATGACGCCGACGGCAAAGGAGCGCGCCGGCATTTCGATCGCCTCGACCAGATCGTCGGGAACGGACCAGCCCGATGCCACGAGACCCTCCCCCATCTGCCCAAGCGCCTGATGATGATGCGATCGAACCTCCACATGCTCGGCGCCGACGACTCGCGCCGCCTCGGACTGCGGCTCGAGCCGGACCTCATGGGTCGAGAACGTCCCGGCCTCGACCACGTGCTGGGTCGAGTCGCCGATGTGCTGCACGAGCGTGCCGCCACAGGCGACGTTCATGAGCTGCATTCCGCGGCAGATCCCGAGCACCGGCATGTCGCGCTCGATCGCGCCGCGGCACAGCGCAAGCTCGAAGCGATCGCGCTCGGCCTTGTATCCAACTGTCCTCGGGTCAGGTTCAGCGCCGTAGCTCGCCGGGTCGAGATCGGCTCCGCCCGAGAGCACGAGCGCGTCGATCACGTCGAGAAGCTCTCCGGGTGCTCGCGTGGACGCATCATCGGCCGGCAGGACCAGCGGAATCGCGCCGGCGCCGCTCACGCATTCGGAATAGTTGCGTTGCGAGAGGTTCACCTCCGTGTCCTGCCAGACGACCCAGCTCGCGCTTTCGAGCGCCGCCGTGATCCCGACTACGGGCCGCCTCGCCACGCCTCCGCCCTAGAGCCTCTCGAAGCCGCGGTATTTCTCCCAATCCGTGACCGCCGCCTCGAACGCGTCAAGCTCGACCTGAGCGTGGTTCAAGTAGTGGTCGACGACCTCGTCACCGAACGCCTCGCGCGCAAGCTTCGACTCCGAGAACAGGTCCCGCGCGTCGTAGAGGTTCTTTGGGACGCGCTCCTTGTCGGAGACGTACGCGTTTCCCTCGAGCGGAGGTTCGAGCTCGAGCTCTGAGTCGATCCCGGCGAGTCCCGCCGCGATCATCGAAGCGAGCGCGAGGTACGGATTGACATCGGCGCCCGGAAGGCGGTTCTCGACACGAAGTCCCTCGCCGTGACCCACGACGCGCATCGCGCAGGTCCGGTTGTCGACGCCCCACGCCACCGCCGTCGGGGCGAACGAGCCCTCGGCAAACCGCTTGTAGGAATTGACATGCGGCGCGTAGAAGAGCGTCAGCTCCCGGAGCCCCGCGAGCTGACCGGCGACGAAGTGGTCGAACAGCTCGCGATCGTCGCCGAAGGCGTTGCCGCCGTCCTCGTTACCAAGCGAGCAGTGAATGTGGCAGGAGTTCCCCTCCTCCTGGTCCCACTTGGCGATGAAGGTGATCGAGTGGCCCTCCTGCGCCGCGATCTCCTTGGCGCCGTTCTTATAGATCACGTGATCGTCAGCGGTCCTGAGCGCCGGGCCGTAATGGAAGTTGATCTCGTGCTGGCCGAGGTTGCACTCACCCTTCGAGTTCTCGACAGACATCTCCGCGCCTGCCATCTCGTTTCGGATCCGGCGGATGAGCGGCTCGACCCGTGCCGATCCAAGAAGCGAGTAGTCGATGTTGTAGAGGTTGGCCGGCTCGAGGTCGCGGTAGCCCTGCTTCCACGCTTCCTCGTACGAGGTGCGAAAGACGATGAACTCGAGCTCCGTTCCCGCGTTGCAGGTGAGGCCGCGCTCAGCCAGCCGGCCGAGCTGGCGGCGCAGGATCTGCCGCGGCGAGGCGACGACGTCCGTGCCATCTGCCCAGCCCAGGTCGGCCATGACGAGAACCGTGCCTGGATGCCAAGGGATCGGCCTCAGCGTGTCGAGATCAGGCTTCATTTCGAAGTCGCCGTAGCCACGTTCCCACGACGACATCTCGTAGCCGCCGACCGTCTCCATGTCGACGTCGACCGCGAGGAGGTAGTTGCAGCCCTCTGCCCCGTGCTCGAGCACCGTGTCGAGAAAGTGGGACGCCGTCAGGCGCTTTCCCTGGAGCCGCCCCTCCATGTCCGCGATCGCGAGCAGCACGGTGTCGACCGTGCCGTCCGCAACCGCATGCCTTAACTCGTCGAGCTTCACCTCGGCGGGTCAGCCGCAGGGGTGTCGGAGTGGCCTTCGCCGAGCGCTCTGTCGATATCGATGTTCCGCGTCTGGCCGGTGAAGTACTTGTGGGCGCTCACCTTCCACCAGATGCCGACGATAAGGAGCGTGAGGCCCACAGTGATCGGCGCGTAGTTCACATACCTGGCGTCGAACGCGTCGTCCCATGGCACCGCGAGCGGCGAGAACGGGAGGGAGAAGATCACTGTGATGATCCCCACCCAGATCACCGCGAACGGGTTCATCCAGCGCCACTTGGAACCCAGGTTCCAGGCGGGAGACTGCACGAACTCGTTGCCCATGCGCCAGCGCAGGTAGATCGGGATGACATACGCGATGTAGAGGCCGATGACCGCGATGGATACGACCGCGAAGAACGCAAACGGGAAACCGGCCTCGTCGCCCTTGAGGGCGGGGACGGTGACCAGCACCGAGAGTGCCGCCATCGTCAGCACGGCGTTGCGCGGAACGCCCTTCGAGTTCACCCTCGAGAGCGAGGCCGAGGCCGGCAGGCCGCGGTCGCGCGCGAACGCGAAGCACATCCTGGACGCACTCGTGAGACAGGCCGCGCCGCAGAAGAGCTGACCGATCGTCGAGATGGCCAAGACCGATTCGAACGCCGTCTCGCCGAGCGACGAGTTGAGGATCGAGAGCGCCGACCCGATGCCGAACCCGTTATCGACCGAGTTGACGAAATCGACGTTCGTCGCTGCGAACAGCATCGCGAGGAGCACGAACCAGCCGATCACCGCCGAATAGAAGATCGACCGCCAAACGCCCTGTGCGGCCGACTTCGACGCATTGTGCGTCTCCTCGGAGATATGGGCGCAGGAATCGAAGCCCGTAATCGTGTACTGCGTGAGCAAGAAGCCCAGCGGCAACACGTAGAGCCAGAAGAACCCGCTCGAGGTCGAGCCGTCGGTGAAGCCCGAGTTGTTGAACCTCTCGGTGAAGACGAAGTCGAACGTCTGGTGATCGTCGGGAACGATGACGAGGATCGCGATGATGATCGCGACGCCCACGACATGCCAGAACACCGAGACGTTGTTGATCAACGCGAGGAGGTTCGTCCGGGTGATGTTCAGCAGAGTGTGGAGCCCGATGATGATCACGAAGAGGAGGAACGTCTCCTGCAAGAAGCTCTCGCCGTCGGTGAAGTCAACGCCGAGGACGTTGACGCCAAGCGAGCCCAGCAGGAAGTTCATGAATGTCGCGCTCGCGTAGACGACTGAAGCCGTCACGCCGATCAGCCCCAAGAGGTTGAACCACCCTGTGAACCAGCCCCACACAGGCCCGCCCAAGCGCGCCGCCCACCAGTAGATCCCACCGGCGGTCGGGAACTTCGCGACCAGCTCAGACATGCAGAACCCGATGATCAGGATCGGGATCGAGATGAGGGGCCAGCCCCAAGAGATCGCAACCGGGCCGCCGTTGTTCCAGGCCTGTCCGAAGGTCGTAAAGCAGCCCGCGAGGACCGAGATGATCGTGAACGAGATCGCGAAGTTCGAGAACGCGCTCCAGGTTCGGTTCAGGTCCTGCTTGTAGCCCATCTCGGCGAGTTGGCGTTCGTCCTCGTCCTTGATGTGCTCGAGCTGACTGCTGGTCATTTGTCTCTCCTCATTTTGGATCGACCCCTCCTTTTCGGGTAAAAGGTGTTTCGATCCAACCTATGGACGACGCCAGCCTAAGCCCCAACCCGGTTGCACGTCAAGGGGCCGAGGGCGATCTGGGACAAATCGTCGAAAAGCTCCTACCCCGGCTTGGACAACTTGGCGCCCCTCCTGAGCCCCTCGGCGGTGGCATCACCAACCGCAACTACCGCGCCACCTTCGGCGGTCGGGACTACGTGATCCGGGTGCCCGGCAAGGACACGTCACTGCTCGGGATCGACCGCGAAGCGGAATGCATCGCCAACCGGGCGGCTGCAGAGATCGGAATCGCACCCGAGGTCGCGGCCATGCTCACGGACCCGCCCGCGATCGTCACGACTTTCGTCGAAGGCCGGCCGATGGAGGCCGAGGAGCTATCGCAGGGCGACGCGCTCCAAGGAGTAGCCGGCGCACTCCGGACGATGCATGGCGCCTCTCCCGTCCCGTCTCGCTTCGACTCCTTTCGGATCGTCGAGGAATACGAGCGGGTCGCGAGCGGGCTCGGGGTCGAGGTTCCACCTGAGTACAAGAAGGCTCACGCGTGCGCCGTCCGGATCGAGGAGGCACTCTCCGGAAGCGAGCATGAACCCGTCCCATGCCACAACGACCTCCTCGCCGCGAATTTCATCTGGGACGGCGAGAAGCTGCGAATCGTCGACTGGGAGTACGCGGGAATGGGCGACCGCTACTTCGACCTCGCGAATTTCGCCGTCAACAACGAACTGCCGGGGGGATCGCGCACGCAGCTTCTGGAGCTGTACTTCGGCGGGAAGCCGTCTGAGCGCCAGGAAGCGACACTCCACGTCTTTACCTTCATGTCGGACTTCCGCGAAGCGATGTGGGGCGTCGTCCAGCAGGGCGCTTCGGACATCGAGTTCGACTTCGCAGATTACGCGCGAAAGCACTTTCGCCGCTTGGCGGAAACCGCCGAGGCGCCCGAGTTCGACGAAGCGCTGAAGGCTGCCCGTGGCGATTGACCGCGAGCCCCCTGACCGAGCGCGCTGCGTGATCGTCGGTGGCGGTGTCGGCGGCGTCTCGATCGCCTACCACCTTGCCGAGCTCGGCTATGAGGACGTCGTCCTGGTCGAGCGCTCGCAGCTCACCTCGGGCTCGACGTTCCACTCGGCGGGTCTCGTCGGCCAGACACGCGGATCGGTTTCGCTGACGAAGATGATGATGCACTCGGTCGAGCTCTACCGGCGGATCGGCGACGAGTCCGAGTTCGATCCCGGCTGGGTCGAATGCGGGGGGATCAAGCTCGCATCTTCGGAGGAGCGCATGGAGGAGCTTCGCCGCCAGGCCGGCTGGGCAAAGACGTTCGGGTTGCCGCTCGAGCTGATCTCGGCGGACGAGGCGAAGGAGAAATTTCCCCTGATGTCCACTGACGGCGTTCTCGGGGCCGCCTGGCTCCCGACCGACGGCTATCTGGATCCCTCGCAGCTCACCTACGCGCTCGCCGACGGAGCACGGCGGGGCGGCGTCAGGATCTTCACCTCGACCCGCGTGACCGGAATCGAGGTCTCAGACGATCGCGTCACGGCCGTCGAGACGGACCGCGGGCGGATCGAGTGCGAGGTCGTGGTGAACGCGAGCGGCATGTACGCGGCCGAGATCGGGCGACTCGCCGGGGTGCGCGTGCCCGTGATCCCGATGTCTCACCAGTACGTGGTCACCCAACCGATCCAGGAGCGCACAAACGGCGGCCGCATCCCCACCCTGCGTGACCCCGACCTTCTCGTCTACTACCGCGAGGACGGGGAAGGCCTCGTGATGGGCGGGTACGAGCACGAGTCAAAGCCGGCGTTCTTGCTCGAAGGCGCCGGCGGGTTCGACGAGATCCCGCCGGATTTCAACGGGCGCCTTCTCGAGGACGAACCCGACCGCTTCGAGGAGATCGCCGAGAACTCGAAGATCCGAGTGCCCGCTATGAAGGACGCGAAGATCACGAAGCTGATCAACGGGCCAGAGGCGTTCACTCCAGACAACGAGTTTTGCCTGGGCGAAACCGAGGTCGCCGGCTTCTTCGTGGCCGCCGGATTCTGCGCTCACGGCCTCGCCGGAGCCGGCGGCATCGGAATGGTCATGGCGGAGTGGATCTCCGAAGGCGAACCGTCGCTCGACCTTTGGAGCATGGATGTGCGCAGGTTCGGCGCTCACTATCGCTCGCCCGGCTACACGCATGCCCGCATCCGCGAGACGTACGAGACCTACTACGACATCCGCTACCCCAGCCACGAGCGCGAGGCTGGGCGGCCGTTGCGTACCTCGCCCGCCAACGCCTGGCACCGCGAGCACGATGCGGCGTTTGGGGAGAAGTCGGGCTGGGAGCGGGTCAACTGGTACGAGGCGAATTCGCCCGCCGGCGATGAATCGCTTCGCCCACGCGGCTGGGCCGGAATGCATTGGTCGCCCGCGATCGGCGCCGAGCACCTCGCGACGCGGGAGACGGCGGCCCTCTTCGACGAGTCGTCATTCGCGAAGATGGAGATCGCTGGGCCGGGGGCCGCCGATTTCGTCGAGTCGCTTTGCGACAACCGCGTCGCGCGGGGCGTCGGTCAGGTCACCTACACCCAGATGCTGAACAGCCGCGGGGGGATCGAGTGCGACTTCACGGTCGCTCGCCTCGCCGAGGAGCGCTTCTCGATCGTCACCGGCACCGCGTTCGGCGCCCACGACCGCGGCTGGATCCACTCGCACCTGCCGGCGGACGGGTCCGTCCAGGTCCACGACACGACGTCGGCCTACGCGTGCTTTGGCATCTGGGGCCCGGAGGCACGCGAGATTCTCCAGCCACTGGTGCCGCAGGACCTCTCGAACGACGCGTTCCCGTACATGAGCGTCCGGGACATCAGCGTCGGCCACGTCCCGGTGCGCGCGCTCCGGGTGACCTACGTGGGCGAGCTCGGCTGGGAGCTCTACTGCCCGACCGAGTACGGGCTCGGCCTTTGGCTCGCGCTGTGGGAATCGGGCGAGCCGCACGGGATGGTCGCGGGCGGCTACCGCGCGATCGACTCGCTGCGGATCGAGAAGGGCTACCGGGTGTGGGGTGCCGACATCACGCCCGACGAGACTCCTTATGAGGGCAGCGTCGGCTTCTGCGTGAAGCTCGACAAGGAGGGCGGGTTCGTCGGTCGCGACGCTCTCGTCGAGGCGAAGGAGCAGGGGCCGCGAAAGAAACTAGTCGCGATCCTCTTGGAGGATCCGCGCTCGGTCGCCCTCGGCAACGAGCCTGTACGGGTGAACGGCGAGATCTGCGGGCGCGTCACCACCGGCGGCTACGGCTACACGCTCGAGCGCTCGATCGCATACGCGTACGTGCCTCCTGAGCACTCCGCAGCCGGGACCGCCGCCGAAATCGAGATCTTCGGCCGGTGGATCGAGGGCGAGACGGCCGCCGAGCCGCTCTTCGACCCGAAAGGCGAGCGGATCAAGGCTTAGGGCCTCTAGGCGGCCGCCCTCGGCAGGAGCCCGCCCAGGATGTGCTCTGTCCCTTCGATGTGCTCGCGCATGAGGCCGACGGCGCGAGTCGAGTCGCCGCGGTGCAGGAGCTGGACGAGCGAGCGGTGTTGCTCGTTCGAGTGCGTAAGAACCTGTGTGGGATGAGCGATCAGGCCGATCAGGTCCGACATCGCACCCTGGACCTCGGTCATCTCCGCGACCAGGCGGGGCGAGCTGGCGCATTCGGCAAGAGCGATGTGAAAGCGAATGTCGGCGCGGCGGTACTCCTCGAAGTCCCCGGCATCCGCCATCCGATCGACCAGTTCGTCGAGGCGGTCGAGGTCCGGGCCTTTCGCGCGCTCGGACGCGAGGATCACCGCACCGGCCTCGATCGCCACGCGGTGCTCGAGCACGGACCATGCGCCCTGACCGAGCGGATCGGGCTCACGGTCGGCCAAGGGGGGATCGGAAACGACGAACGTGCCTCCGCCGCGTCCGCGCTGGGCGAGGAGATGACCTGACTGCGTGAGCGTCGTGATCGCCTCGCGCAGGGTCGAGCGCGAGATCCGAAGCTCGGCAGCCAGCTCGCGCTCGGGCGGCAGGCGGCTGCCAGCGGCGAGCAGGCCTAGGCGGATCGCCGTGCCAAGCCGCTCCACCGTCTCCTCGAAGGTGGTCGGCGGGCGCACCGGTTGGAAGACCGCCTCGAGAGCAGCGTCGCGCTCCATCGCTTCACACGGTACCTCCCGCCCGGGCGAACGCTCTTTCCGGATCTTTCGACACGTGGATAACCGCTGTCCCCTCCTGGCTTACTAGGCTGATTGCACTCTCTTTCGTCACACAACCCGATCAGCCGTCCCAGCGCGCCCGAGGGGGCGCGCCGCGCGCGCTCAGGAGGACTGAACAAGCCATGGCCCGTATCCGTCAGCAGAACGTCACCGCAGCCCAGTGGAGCCCGAACGGCGAGGCTCTCGGCTCCCTTGACCTGACCAAGAACGACGCGTATCCGTTCGGGGAAAACGTGTTCTCGGCGGCGGTGCAGAAGGAACGTCTTTCCAAAGACACGTTCAGGCAGCTCCAGGGTGTGCTCGACAAGGGCCAGGCGCTTGACCCGTCGCTGGCGGACGAAGTCGCCGAGGCGATGAAGGAGTGGGCGCTCGAGAAGGGCGCGACCCACTTCACCCACATGTTCCAGCCGCTAACCGGCCTGACGGCCGAGAAGCACGACTCGTTCTTCGGCCCTGAGCCCGACGGCACCGCGATCGCCCAGTTCAAGGGCTCTGAGCTGATCCAGGGCGAACCTGACGCGTCCTCGTTCCCCACGGGCGGCGTCAGGGCAACCTTCGAGGCCCGGGGCTACACCGCCTGGGACCCGACCAGCCCCGCGTTCATCCTCGAGAACCCGAACGGCTCGCTTCTGTGCATCCCGACGGCGTTCGCGTCGTGGACCGGCGAGGCGCTGGACATGAAGATCCCGCTCCTTCGCTCGATGGACGCGCTCTCGCGCTCGGCGATCCGGGCGCTGCGCCTGCTCGGCGACGAGGAGGCCGAGCGGGTCTTCACCACCGTCGGTCCCGAGCAGGAGTACTTCCTGATCGACGAGCAGTACTACTTCGAGCGCCCTGACCTCGTGACGACCGGGCGCACGCTCTTCGGCGCGAAGCCGCCGAAGGGCCACGAGCTGGACGACCACTACTTCGGCTCGATCCCCGAGCGGATCCTGGCCTGCATGCTCGACGCCGAGACGGAGATGGGCAAGCTGGGCATCCCGGTCAAAACGCGCCACAACGAGGTCGCGCCGGCCCAGTACGAGATCGCGCCCGTCTTCGAGAACTCGAATGTCGGCTCGGATCACCAGCAGCTCCTGATGCAGGTGCTACAGAACGTGGCGCGCCGCTACGGCCTGGTCTGCCTGCTCCACGAAAAGCCGTTCGCGGGCGTGAACGGCTCGGGCAAGCACAACAACTGGTCGATGGGCACGAACACGGGCCACAACCTGATGGAGCCCGGCGACACCCCGGCGGAGAACACGAACTTCCTGTTCTTCTGCTCGGCCGTGATCCAGGCCGTCAACAAGCACCAGGGTCTGCTTCGCGCCTCGGTCGCGAGCATCGGCCAGGACCATCGCCTGGGCGCCAACGAGGCGCCGCCCGCGATCATCTCGATCTTCCTGGGCGCCGAGCTCGAGAAGGCGTTCGAGTCGATCGCGTCGGGCTCGGGCGAGGGGAATACGCCGGCCGCGACCCTCAAATTGGGCTCGACCGCGCTGCCGCACCTGCCGATGCACGGCGGCGATCGCAACCGCACCTCGCCGTTCGCATTCACCGGCAACAAGTTCGAGTTCCGAGCGGTCGGGTCGAGCGCCTCGCTCGGGTTCCCGAACACCGTTCTGAACACGATCGTCGCCGAGGCAATCGACGAGCTCGCCGACGAGCTCGAGGGCAAGTTGACGAGCGGCGGCGACATCGTTGCGGCGGTGTCCGAGGTCGTCGCCTCGTCTTACAACCAGAACAAGCAGATCCTCTTCGGCGGGGACAACTACACCGAGGAGTGGCATGCCGAGGCGGAGAGCCGTGGTCTCAAGAACCTCCAGACGACACCCGACGCGCTGCCCGAGGTGATCTCGGCGCCAACCGTCGAGGCGTTCGGCCGCTACAACGTTCTCTCCGAGCGCGAGCTGGAGTCGCGCTATGAGGTCTGGCTCGAGCAGTACGTGACCCGCGCCAACATCGAGGCGGAGACGACCGAGTCGATCGCCCGCACGATGATCCTGCCCGCCGCGCTCCGCCATTTGGCTCTGATCGACGCGGCCGGCATCTCCGAGCTCGGCTCGACCGTGCGTGGCCTCGTCGACGGGCTGGTGAGCGCGCTCGACGGGCTCCACGAGGCGAACGGATATCCAGACGGCGTCGAGGGCCTTGAGCTCGCCGAATACGCACGCGACCACCAGCTCACCGCGATGGACGCGGTGCGCGAAGCCGCGGACAAGCTCGAGCGAGTGGTCGCCGACGACCTCTGGCCGCTGCCGAAGTACTCGGAGATCCTCTTTATTAAGTAGGGGTTAGTGCTCGCCTCCCCTTCGGGGGCTCGCCTCGACCAGGCCTAGCGAACGGGCAGCGTTACCCGCAGGCGCTCGACGTCCACCTCGAACGCCCCGTTCGATGGGCGCGCGTAGGGGGCGTCCTGGCCGAGGAGCTCGAGCTCGGCGGCGTGGCCGCGGGCAAAGCGCCAGCCGTTCGGGTGCAGCTCCCAGCGGTTTCGTCCCTCGGCCGGGCGGTAGAGGCCGCGGGCGACGAGTTGTTGCGTGCCGTCGGGAGCGACGTCCCAGAGGCGGGCGTCGAGCTGCGGGATGCCGGGCTCGGCGCCGCCGAGGCCAAGCCGGGCTTGGAGAACCGGCGCTCCGATCAGCGTCAGCGCCTTGCGCCGTGCAGGCTTGAGCCGGTAGCGCGCCGTGCCCGGCGCTTCTGACCGCTGAGTCGTAACGCAGCCGTCGCCCATGCCCGAGACGGGATCGATCGCGGCCGCAACCTGCGGGTCGCCGCTGTCCGATGTCACCGTTTCCGGCTCGGCGAATCGCCTTACGCGCTTGCCACGGGCCAGCGACGCAAACGACGCCCCGTGAAAGCTCCTGCCGGCGGGGCCGGAGCGCGGACAGAGCTGGGTCGTGGCCCACACGCCTTGGCCGGGCTTGGCACCGTCGCCGCGCACGTAGCGAGCGAACCATTCGTCGATCGCGGCGACCAGGCGCTCGCGCTCGACAGGTTTGTTTGCCGCTCGCTGGTGGCCGAAGTCGCCGAGCATCACGCCGAGAGGAAGCGCGGGGAACTTGCGGCGGGTGCGGTTGGCGAAGCGGAGCGTTTCGTCCGCGGGAAAGAGGTCGTCGGTGAGCCCCGCCGAGAGGAAAAGCGGCGCGGGCGGGCGGTCGGCCTTCAGGTAGTAGGCCGAGTGGTAGTCGGCGAGGAGATCGACAATCGATCGGGCGTACTCGTCGTCGTAGGGCTCGCCCTGCGTCGTTCGTGTGACCCAGCCGCCGACGTCGGCTTCTGGGTCTGTGGCCGACAGGTAGCCCATCGGCCGACCCGGGACGAACGGCTCGCCGACCGGCTGGCCCGGCCCGACGGCGAACTGCGCCGCGGCGAAGATCGCGTTCACAACCGACGCCTTCTCGACCCCCACGGGCGTCGTAGCACGCTGCCGAGAGGTCGGACGCGTCGACGAGACGCTGCCGTTCGGCGCGGCCGCCGTGACGAGGTCGGTCCACGGGATGACGGGCGCGGCAGCGGCAAGCCGGATGCGCTCGCCGTCCGGAGTCCGCCACGGCGCGTACTCGCCGCTCGGCAGCATGATCCGGTCGCGAAGGGCGGCCATCATCAGCGACTGGCCGCCGCCGTAGGAATCGCCCGTTGCGCCAATCCGCTCGGGATCGGCGAGGCCCTCGTCGACGAGCCGGCCGATCAGCTCCTGTGTGTCGCGAACCTCGAAACGGACATCGGCCAAGTGGATGTAGCCGCCGGCGCAAGCGACCGGGCTGGCGAGGCGCGCCTCGGGCGTCCCGCAGGAGCCCCACAGCCCGCGCGCGGTGTGGGCGAGCACGGCGTAGCCCCGGCGAGCCCACGTGAAGGCGTTGCCGGTATAGGCCTCGGACGCCGGATCGAGGTACTCGTACTTGGAGTTGCCGAAGCCGTGAACGAGCGCTACGAGTGGAAGGTTCCTCGTTCGCCCGGGCGGCAACACGACGGTTGTGTCGAGCGGGATGCCGTCCCAACTGTCGGCAAGGCCGGAGCACTCGCGAAGCTCATCGCGCGGGACGCAGTCGAGTCCAAGCGGCTCACCCGCAGCAGCCGCCGGGCCCGGGAAGCCGGCGGCCGCGGCGGCGAACGCCGCGAGCAGGCCGATGCAAAGGCTGCGCCTTTTCCTCATGCAGCCATTATCGGCCCTTCGCTCAGACTTGGCGCCGGGTCGACTCTCCCTCCTCGACTGGCCGGTCACCGGTGTACGTGCCATTCCGGTCCGCGTCGTACGGAGCGGATGCGTCCGCGTCGTCGTCGTGCGCGTCCGGGTCGATGTCCTGCGCGTGCTCGGCGTGCGCATCGGCGGCGGCATGCTCTTGCCTTGCCGCTGCTGCGCGCTCCTCGGCTTCCGCGGCCTGGCGGCGGGCGGCGGCTGCCTGCTCGTCCGCGGCCGCCTGCTCCTTCTCGGCGCCGACGCGCCTGAGGTCCGCCTCCTCGCGATGCTCCGCGGCGATAACTCGCCGGTCCTCGCGCTTTTGCTCCTGCTGCCGGCGACTCGCCAGGTAGAGCGCGACGAGGATCGCCAGGACCACTACTGCGATCACGATGATTGCGACGGTGCTCATTTCGATTCCTTTCGAGTGGGGGTGATTCGTCCGTGTTCTCAGGAACTACCCCGTCAACCCGGGATCCATGCCGATCCGGTACCTCTGCGGACGCATGACGTAGGAACCTTTCTTCGCCGATTAGCGCATGTGGCGCGCAATCACGACGCGCTGGATCTCGTTCGTCCCCTCGTAGATCTGCGTGATCTTGGCGTCTCGCATCATGCGCTCGACCGGGTACTCATTCACGTAGCCATACCCGCCAAGCACCTGTACGGCCTCGACGGTCACCTCCATCGCGGTGTCTGAGGCGAAAAGTTTCGCCATCGACGAGTACATGCCGAGCCTTTCGTCTCCGCGGTCGGCCATCGCGCACGCCTTGTAGAGAAGCTCGCGCGCTGCGGCCGTCTTCGTCTGCATGTCTGCGAGCTTGAACTGGATTCCTTGGAGCTCGTTGATCGGCTTGCCGCCGACCTGGCGCTCCTTGGCGTAGTCGTTCGCATAGTCGGTCGCGCCTTGCGCGATGCCTACGGCCTGAGCGGCGGCGCCGAGCCGGGTGCGCTCGAGTGTGCCGAGGGCGACGGCCATTCCGCGCCCGACCTCGCCGATCACGTTCTCCTCGGGCACGCGCACCTCCTCGAACACCGGCTGGCCGGTGGGCGAGCCATGAATGCCCAGCTTGTGCTCGTACTTCGGCACGGAGAACCCGCCGGCGTCCTTTTCCACCACGAACGCCGTCGCGCGCTTGTTCTCCCGATCGGTCGAGGCGAAAACGACGTAGAAGTCGGCGATGCCGGCGTTCGTGATCCAGCTCTTGGTGCCGTTCAGGATCCAGTCCGAGCCGTCCTTTTTAGCCGTTGTGCGCATATCCGCGGCGGCCGAGCCGGCGTCGGGCTCCGAAAGGCAGAACGCCGGCGACTTCTCACCCGTGGCGCAGTCCGGCAGGAATCGTTCTTTCAGCTCGTCCGAGCCGAAGAGCTGGATCGGCAGCGTGCCGAGCTCCTGGACCATGAGGATGAGGGCGACTGCCGCCGAGGCCTTCGCGAGCTCCTCGACCGCCATCTGGAGCATCAGCGTGCCGGTCCCGGTGCCGCCGTGCTCTTCGGCGAACGGAAGGCCCAGGATGTCCTGCTCGGCGAGGATCTTCCGGATATCCCATGGATACTCGTCCGTCTGATCGATCTCGGCGGCGCGCGGCGCGACCTGCTCTTGGGCGATCTGGCGGACGAGATCGCGAAAGTCCTGGTGCTGCTGGGGGATCGAATAGAGGTCGGTCGGCGTGGCGGTGGTGGAAGTCATGACCCCATCCTGCCAGGGCACCCGTCCCGAGACGGCGATTCACAGGCACGGGGTGGCTTAGAGAACGATGACCGCGGTGCCGATCGACGCGAAGTCGTAGACGAAGCGTGCCTCTGGCGACGGTACCCGGACGCAGCCGTGCGACGCGGGGTAGGTCGGGACCTGCGCGTATTCGTGAAAGGCGATCCCGGCGTTGAAGTAGGAGGCGTAGGGCAGCCACTGCTGGAAGGGCACCGACCAGGAGTTCCTCTCCTTGCGAAAGACCGAATAGCTGCCCGCCGGCGTGGGCGTCGAGGCGGCGCCGGCCGAGACGTGTACCGCGCGCTTCATCTTGCCGTCCCGCACGAACAGGGCGACGCCTTTCTGCCGGTAGACCTCGATCCGCTTGGAGGGTCCCGACTCCTTCGGCTTGGGCGGCTTCGCCTTGTCCAGCGCGGCCTGGGTGATTGGGCCGACGACACCGTCGCGTGCGAGTCCCTCCCACGACTGGAACGCGATCACGGCTTGTTCGGTGCGGTAGCCGTCGAGGCCGTCCACGGCGCCCGGCGGCAAGTAGTTCAGCTTGGCGAGGCGCTTTTGCAGGTCACGGGTGGCTTCGCTTTGTGAGCCCTTCGCCTTCTGTATCGGTGGCGGGCCGCCCGCCGGCTTGGCAAAGTCGTCCCGCTCACGCGCAGGCCCTGCCGAGATGCCGCCCGAGACGACCTTCACGGCCTCCACCTCGTCGAACTGGGTGAGCGTGTAGGTCACCTGGCTGAGGCGGGCGTCGAGCGTCTCCTGCTCGCGCTCGGTCCGCCCTTCGGGATCAGCGGAGATCTGCGACAGGAACTCCTCCGAGAACTCGGCTACAGCAGTCCCGTCTGCGCTCACCTCAACTTTTTCGACTTCTACGCTCGCCGGGATCTCGCTGGCGGCGTCGAGGTTTCCCGCCTCCTCTGCCTCGGTCGGTCCCGCCACGAGCGCCTTGGCAGCGGCTTCTGCCTCCGAGCCGCCAGCGAGCTCTCGCTCGACCGGCTTGAGTTGCTCGCCGGTTGTGAGCCAAATCTGCGCCGCGCCGGGATCGGCGGGCCGGGGCACCCCTTCGACTCCCGAAGCCCCGGCCTCCACCTTCTGCGGGCCGGTCTCGTTCGAGGCGTCGGGCTCCGCCTCGTCGCTCCCGCCTCCGCATCCGGCGAAACCGAGCGCCAGAGCTGCCAGCACGGAAGCCGCGAAGCGGTTGTTGGGCGGCTCTGCCACGGCGCTTATCGTGGCACGCGATCCGGCGCTCGCCGGGGCGAGGAAGCCTTGACACGGCTGCGAACATATGTTCGTGCTTGAAGAGACGACGATCCTTCATGCCGACTGCGACGCGTTCTTCGCTTCGGTCGCGCAACGAGACGACCCAGAACTACGAGGTAAGCCGGTCGCGGTCGGTCCGGGGATCGTCATGGCGGCGACGTATGAGGCACGGGCGTTCGGGGTGCGCTCGGCGATGCCGGCCGAGAAGGCGCGGCGACTTTGCCCCGGTCTCGTCGTGGTGCGCTCCGACTTCGATGCATACGTCAAAGCCTCGCGACAGCTCTTTCGCGTCTTTCGGGACACGGCGCCCGTGGTCGAGGGAATGTCGCTCGAGGAGGCGTTTCTCGACGTCCGGGGGCTCGAGCGGATCGCGGGGCATCCGGTCGAGATCGCCATGAAGCTCAGAAGGCGCGTTCACGATGAGATCGGGCTGCCGCTCTCCGTCGGTATCGCGCGATCAAAGGGCATCGCGAAGATGGCGTCGAAGATGTCGAAGCCCGAGGGCCTTCTGGCGGTGGACCGCGCCGGCGAGCTCCCTTTTCTCCACCCGCTTCGGGTCGACTCGCTCTGGGGGGTTGGAAAGGCGACTGCCACGCGGCTTCACAGCGCCGGGATCGAGACGGTGGGCCAGGTGGCCGCGATGACGCGCGAAGAGCTCGAGACGGTGCTTGGCCGCGCGGGCGCGCGGAGTCTGCACGCGTTCGCGCTCGGCCGAGACCCGCGAAGGGTCAGGATCGGCCGCGGGCGGCGATCAGTCGGCGCGCAGCGAGGAATGGGCCTTTCGCGCCTGCGTCCGGAGGAGCTCGACGCGGCCCTGGTCTCGCTGGTGGATCGGGTGACGGGAAGGATGCGAAAGGGCGGACACGTCGGGCGCACGGTGATCATGCGCATGCGCTTCGGCGACTACAAGCGAGCGACGCGATCTCGCACGCTGTCGCATGCAACGGCAGGTTCGGAGCCGATCCTCGCCGCGGCGAGGTCGCTCGCTCGCGAAACGCTGCCCGAGATAGAGCGCCGCGGTCTCACCATGGTCGGGCTTACGGTTCAGAGCCTGGGCGATGACGCGGCGGTCCAGCTCGAGCTTCCGATCGGTCGCTCCTCACCCGCCCTCGATCGAGCGCTCGACGAGGTGCGCGAGCTGTTCGGGACGGAGGCGGTGAGGCGAGGCACGATCAGCGAGTGACCGTGCGCGGTTGCCGATTAAGGCTTCAGGCTCGTCGCGGCGCTAAGGCTTTCCGTTGCGCTCGCGGTGCTTGCAGCCGGGCCAGCAACAGGGGCGGCGCATGCCTTCCTCGAGCTCTTCCTGGGTCCGGCGTATGCGGCGCTCACGCGTCTCCTCCTGCTTCGCTTCTTCGACCCAGCAGATGAACTCGTTGCGCGCCAGGGGCGTGATGTCCCTCCACGCATCGAGCGCCGTCGCGTTGGCGACGAGCGCCTCGCGCAGATCTGTGGGGAGCTTGTGGACTACCCCTCCGGGGACTTGCTGACTGCTCATGGGACAAACGCTAGCGGGCGCGAAATGCGCCCGAGAGAAGCACGGCGTGAGACAGGAGCGCGCGATGTTCGCGCTGGGCCTCATCGCCATCTGTGCGTCGCTTCTTGGTATCGCCGGCTTGGTCGGAGAGACCCGGGCAGGAAGGGCGATTCTCGGTACGGCCGGGGCGGTCGTGGTGGTGGCGCTCGTTGCCGGCGCTTCAGGGTTCCTCGTCTAGGAGACGGCCGCGCGATCCAGTTCGTCCACGAGACCGCGGACCCGGCGGTCGATCTCGTCGCGGATCGCTCGCACCTCCGCCAGCGGAAGCCCCTTCGGGTCGGGCAGGTCCCAGTCGAGGTAGCGCTTCCCGGGGATGTAGGGGCATTCATCGCCGCAGCCCATCGTCACGACCACATCGGCCCGCTCGGCGGCAGCGCGATCGAGCCTCTGCGGCGTGCGGCCGGTCAGATCGATGCCGATCTCTCGCATCACCTCGACCACTTCCGGATGCAGGCGCTCGGCGGGGGTGGTGCCTGCTGACGCAGCGGAGTGACGCCCTTCGCTCGCCCGCTCGAACAGGGCTTGGCTCATCTGCGAGCGCCCCGCGTTGTGCAAGCAAACGAAGAGCGCGTGCGCCACTAGGTCAGCAACAGTCGGACGGGCAGCCGTCGGGCGGGCACGCTTCGCAGCAGTCGTCGCCGCAGCAATCGTCGCCGCTGTCGATCATCGGTAGGTCGGTCATCCGAATGATTATCTCGCATCGGGGCTTGAGCAGGGCGACTGGATTTGAACCAGCGACCGCTCGGCCCCCAGCCGGTCAAGGTCGCGAGCCGGCCCTCTCGGTTGGACCGGGGTTACGAGTTGCCGCCGGCCTTCGAAGTCAGCAACGCGTCGCCCTCCTTGGTCGCCGTCGAAGACGAGTCGCCCGCGCGAGCGTGCGATAGCAGCCGCTCCGCGAGCTCCGCGTCTCGCTTGAGCTCTCGCAGCTTCGCGACGCTCGTGGGCCGCGATCCGTAGACCTTGGCTCGGTAAAGCCGAAACCGGTCACGCGTGTGTAGAGCGTTCGCTTCGAGGTCGGCCAGGCGAGGCTTGTCGGTCATGGCCCGGAGCCCAGGTGGCGCAAGCTCGACGGATCAACAGATAGAAAGACCGAGCGCGGCTCCTCAGTCAGCGGCGCGACGGTGATCTTGCCCGAGCTTGGATGCACCGAGACAACAGTGGCCGAGAGGCCAAAATCAAAACCGCGATACGGCTCGGTTGTTACGACCCGGTCGCCGCTTGCGAATCTGCCGGCCACGCTGGGTTCTTACGCCCTCTTGTCAGCGCCCGTGGCGCGGGGTGCCCCTCGGCGGAGGGATGGCTCCAAGGTGAACGTCTCGGTCGCGACATCGGTATCCGGGTCGTGACTCGACAGGAACGACGTGACCCTTTGGTGGGTAATCCTCGTTACCTCGGAGACCGCCTCTAGCTTGTAGTCGGCCAAGGTCGAAGCGACCCCGTGCGGCTTGTATCCCTCCGTGGCCCTGTCCGTGGCGAGATTGAAGTCGGACACGCCATCGACCATGACGCAGGTCAGGGTGTTCCCGTTGATATGAGTGTGGGCGTCCGTTGGCGAGACCCCGGCATATTGGAGCCACAGCGCAACAAGGGCTTCAGTGACGTCAGCCGAAAGCGTCGGCGTTAGGGGAGCTGAGGCCCCGTCGACGTGACTGGCCGCAACCAAGGGGGGCGGTGACGCGGAGATTTTCGCGCCATCCCGTCGACGCTGCGTACGAGGTGGGGTCGGACTTTGCATGGGCAGTCGCCCTTTCCGACAATTGCCAAGCGGGGAACCGCAGGACAGGATCGCCGATAGACACCGAGCTTACGCGACGGTGCGCTAGTGACGGAGGGCCACGGATGAAGAGCGCCTGGTCCCGGCGAGCCAGCGTCCCCGCCAACCGAGGTTCTGGACGTATCGGACGTATCAATCGGTACCAAAGCGGTACCACGGCGAAGGGTCGGCTGCTCCTGTCTGCGCGAAACCTGTTCACGAGCCGTCCAGTTAACGTCGTAGCTTCGGGCGGAGCCTAAGGCGGAATTACGGTCGCCCGATCGACTCGCAGGCGGAGGCCGCGGGGATGTTGTCGTCAGGCAATGCGTCAGCGATCACCCTGTCGTTTCCTAATCCACACTTGATCTGGCCATCGTCGAGACCGTCGCGCGCCTTGATTCGGTCCACTCCTTCGAAGCCGTTGAAAATGTCGGATCCCAGACCACCGACCAAGATGTTGTTTGCAGCGCTCCCGACAAGCTTGTCCGCGGCGCTTCCTCCGATGATGTTCTCGACCGTTGAGAACACGTTGTCGCCTTCTGCGGCGGCACCGTCATCCGCGACGTCGTCGAGGTCCACCTTCAGAGGCACCGCGCGATTCCCGTACGCTGCGGTGTCTCGGCCGTCCTGACCATTGAGGATGTCGGCGCCGTCACCGCCGTCGAGGCGATCGTTCCCGTCCCCGCTCGCGAGCGTGTTCGGCTCGGCGCTCCCGGTGAAACGGTCCCTGAAGTCAGACCCAACTAGGTTCTCGACCGCGACGAAGGTGTCGTCGCCCTCACCTGTCGCTGTGTTAGCAGTCAAATCTGCCGTCACGCCGGCCGCCGAATCAACGTACCTGACTACGTCGATACCGGCCTCGCCCCCCAGGCTGTCGTCGCCGGGTCCACCGGTGAGCACGTCGTCACCGACCCACCCGTCGACGACGTCGTTTCCCGGGCCGCCGTCGATCGTGTCACCAACGTCGTCCGTGTCACCACTACCGGCGTTGCCGACGAGGACGTCGTTATCGGCCCCGCCACGAATAGCATCCGCGCCCGGACCGCCAAAGACCGTGTCATTGCCGTTGCCGCCTGCGATGCCATCGACCCCCGCCCCCGAGCAGACCCGGTCGTCTCCCTCGCTGGGGTTGATGGTGTCGTCGCCGTCCCCCGACACGATCACGTCGCTGCCGGCCGTGCCGTTTATGACGTCCCCGCTGACGCCGCCGACAAGGGTGGCCGGCACTCCCTGACACATCGGCGGAGGGCCGTTCTCGAGGTGCAGGTTGAATAATCCGTTCGCCGCTCCGAAGCCGTCGACCTTGATCCGGTAGGTCGTACCACCCTGGACCGGAATCACGACGAGGCTACGCAGACCGGTGCCCGAATCGTCGTCGGACGCGTGGACTTGGAGGCCTCCCAGGGTGTCGCCGGTGTAGACCGTCAACGTCGTGTCGAAACCGGTGATGGTGCCGCCGCCGTCCTCGGTCGAGATCGTCGCGGTGCCGGTGACCGAAGGCGTCCAGCTGTACCAGACGCCGTTGTCCACGCTGAACGGCCCCGGCTCGCCCGGCTCGGCGTCCGAGCAAACGGTGAAGTCGAAGTCATTGAACCCGGCCGCCCCCGGGGTGGCAGGGAGGACCTCGGGGGACGCAAAGTCGTTGTTGTTCACGTTCCGGGTCGCGGCGTCCAAGACGTTGATGCGTGGTCGGGTCACGCCATCGTGGGTGATCGGTACACCCGTGGCAGTTAGGTCCGCGGCCGCGGCCGCGGCCGTTTGCGGAACCCCATTTCCGTCCACGCACTCCCGCAGGAGCGCCATCGCGCCCGCGACATGCGGAGTGGCCATCGACGTACCCGACTTCGAGCCGTGTGCGTCAGGCCCAGTGGTGACGGGGGCATCGATGCTGACGCCGGGCGCCCACCAATCGGTAATCGCGTTGTTGTTGCTGAACGCTGCCGGGTTGTCGCTGTCGTCCGTCGCCGCCACCGTGAAGGTGCTCGGCAGGCAGCCCGGATAGCTCACGCTGGTTGCGGAGCCATCATTGCCTGACGCTGCGACGACCGCGACGCCCGCAGCCTGCAGGTTGGCCGCCAAGCTCTGCGTGTTCGGGAAGGCAGAGCCGCAGGAAGCCTCCGTGGTGTGCAGCGCACCATCCAAACTCAGGTTGATCGCGGCGATGTTGCGACCTCCGTTGCGGAGGTTGAGTGTGTGCTGGAGGGCGAGGTCGAGGTCGCTGACGCTGTAACGCCAGCAGGGGTTTGGCTCCCGGAAAGCACACCGGGTCGACCGGTGCCCGATCTGGATGGCCACCAGCCGCGCGCCCCGGGCAACGCCCTCGTGGCCGCCCGTGTAGATCGAGCCGGCGGCGATGCCGCCGACACGCGTGCCGTGGTCGCACTGCGTCGAGTAGGTGCAGTTGTCACCTGCAGCCCCCCCGATCTGCGACGTACTGCCGTTAGGGCAGAAGGGGGACGCGGCCGAGAAGCAGGCCTGTGCCACGATCCGACCCGCGAACGCGTTGTGCTGATTGTCAACCCCCGAGTCCAGGATCGCCACCTCGTAGGCCCCGGTGGTGCTGCCTTCGAAGTTGTTACCAAGGACGCCAGCGGTGTTGAGTAGGTCTGAATCGATCACGCCCGTCGACACATCGAGGGCCATGGGGGCCTCCCGGTCAAGCGTCAGCGCCGCTACCGCCGGGTCGGCCAACAACGACTCGAGGCCTTCGGCGTCCACGACGGCCACAGCCGCCGGGACGACGGTGAACTCGGTGACGACTCTTGAGGCCGTGCCGACGAGGATCCGGTCGAGGGAGTTCAGCCGGGTCTCAATCGCGGCTCGTTGCCGGCTGACCTGCTGCCTGGTCAAGTCAGCCTCGACGGCCACATCCTGCTTCATGGTGACGATGAGCCGTACGGATCCGTGGTTGTCCACGGCAGCACGCAGACGGGCGGCGGAGTCACCCACCGGCGCAGGGCTCTCCTCGATGCCCGCCGAACCGAGCTCGTCGTCGGCGAACTCACCCGGGACGTCGGGGGCGTTCGACGTGCGCTCCCCGACCGCGCCGAGGCCCTCAGCCTTGCGGTCGCCCACGCGGTCCCCCGCAGTGGCGGCCATGCGCGTGCCGGGCTCGGCTAGTCCGACGTAGCCGGAGAAGTCGTCGCTGGACGGCCCACCCTGCGTGTTGGCGCCGTCGGCAGCGCCGTACGCCGAGCCGCCGGCAAGGGCAACAAGGAGCGCGGTGAACGAGACAACGTCAGTGACGTTGAGCCGGCTCCTGAACCTACGGACCATCTTTCCCCTCAGCAGGACCACTTATGTGGTTGGGCACAAACTACTCCCCAACGCGGTCCGGTGTCAAGCGATATGGCTTAGGCCACCAGGACTCGAGCTGTCCGCCGCGCCGTACGCGACATCGGGGCGACTGGATTTGAACCACAGCGACCGCTCGGCCCCCAGCCGGCCGTCCTGGAGCGTCTATGGGTGGACAGGCGTCCCCTGCGTCCCCGCCGTCCCCAGGAACCAAAGTCCTGGAAGCATCGGACGTAGCAGTCGGTACCAAAGCGGTACCACGGAGTCGGACTCATATCTGCGGGACGCCGCCGCCGCCAAGCACTCCACCGGGTGAGAGCATGCATCGGACGTTCGCCGGTCGCCGAGCTATCGTCGAGGCTATGGAGGAGCGCATCTCAATGCCCATCTCGCTCGACAGCGATCGCTTCCTACGGCGCGCCTCCTCAGCCTGTGACCGTGAGTTCAAGGTCCTTTACACCGACGACGAGAGCGAGGCGACGGAGCCACACAGCTTGGCTACTTCTGCCCTACTGTGAGGTTCAGGCTCCCGGAGAGGCGTGGCCAACCGAAGCCCAGCTCGAGTACGCCAAGGCGGTAGCGCTGACCCACGTCGCCGGCCAATTTGGCGACGAGCTATCAAAGCTTGGGCGGCGGGGAAGCGGCATCACCTTCGAGCCATCGAAGCAGGCCCTGACGACCCCGGACCCGCCGATCGAGCCCGACGGCATGCTGCCAGTCGCCTTCGAGTGTCACCCGGAAGACCCGGTCAAGGTCCTCGAGAGTTGGGACAAACCCGTCCACTGCCACATCTGCGGCAAGACGAATTAAGCCCGGATCAGCCTCGGCTCGGGGCTCGCTCGACGAAGGCCTTGAGGCCGCCGTCGGTGCGCAGCAGCCCAAGCGCAATCACCGCCGCCGTGAAGCGACGTGCGACGGTTGCCATTAAGGCGTCGTCAGCCTGAGACTCAGCTTGTCCGCGTAGCCGTCGTTGTATGTGCCAGACAGGCGGGTGGCGATCTGCTTGACGACGATCGCGCGTGTGCTGGCAGGCACAGCGGCTGACTGCGTCCGTTTGAGGAGCTTCGTCGCGCCCGCCCGGTCGGCTGGTGTGACAGGGCCGATCTTGAATTGGCCGAGGGTGGAGTTGCTGGCACTCTTGAAGATCGCCTGCACCACCATGTTGTCCGCTTGGCCTGCGAAACCACCGAGATAGCCTGAGAGCTGCGCTGTGACCGCTCCCGAGTCGATCTCGGCGTTTGCGCTCGACGGCAGCGCGATCTTCTGCGATGCGGTGTTCTTCGCACCGTCAGGGCCGCCGGCGAAGAAGTCGCTCCCACCGCCGATGGACGAGCTGTCCGCATCCGTGGGAAATCCTGGAGCTCCGTACTGAACGGCCGTGAACTTGCCCGTATCCCGCCACTTCGGGACGTCGATGTCGTCAACGCCCCCTGCGCTGGCGGTGCCTTCCTCCGCGCCGGCGTTTCGAATCAAGTTCCCTGTCGGAATCGCTGCGAAGGCGACCCCAACTCCGCCAACGATGACGACGCTGAAAACCGCCAGCAGCACGCTTCGGTACCAACTCGCGACCTTTCGGTGCTCGGCCCGTGTCATCCGCATACGTGTCTCCCTCCGACCGTCGGCCGGTCCACTCCGGCCGTGGATTGCATCTGAGTCGCACACCTTAGCTCCGATTGGCACCCCTGGCAAGGGCTGCGACAAAGGATCGGTTGCTAGACCGTGACATGCGGAAGCGCAGGGACCCGTTCTGATCGCTCGTGGGGAAAAATCGGTTCATGCCGCCACACCTCGCGGAGCGGGACTCGTCTAATCCTGTCGATCCCGTACAGGTTCTCACCGGTGGCGCGCGTGAATTCGTCGCCAACGGTTCGAAGCCGTGGCCGGCGACACGCTTGACGAGCTCGGCTACTCCTAGCCTTAATGGGGGCCGGCGACTTAGGTGCTTTTCGTCCAAAGCATCTATGTGCACTGGCGGCCAGAGCAAAAGCCACCGAGGGCCCTCTTTAAACCTTCGTCCTCGCGGTGCTTAGAGATCCGTCTTCCGGTTGTGAACCTGTGTAGATGACCGCGTTCTAAGGCCCAAGCAGCCGGAGCGCAAGAGGCGCCCCGACTGCTGTGCCAAACGTCTAGCCGCGCAGCGGTGGTCCACCTGCCACCGTCTGCGTTTGTGAAAATGCCCTCTTGCACACGTGGTGGTGTCCGGCGCCGGTCACCTCGCGGACAGCCTTTGCGTAATACGTTCCCGGGTCAATGAAGGTCCCACCTGGGGGGGTTTCATACCGACCGTTCGCGTTGGTCACGGTGGTATCGACCAAGAAGTCGCGCCGCGAATTGAATTCGTTCACCGCGTAAATCTCCACCACGCGAAAGGACTCGCATCGATGCCTGCGCGAGCTAACTTTGCCCGCCCCGGTGTTGTCGCCCCGGTCGGCGCCGTTCTTTTCGATGTGGAAGGTGATATCGGAATCAACCTTCCTGACGTGACCCGTCGCTACCGCGACGAGCGAGACGGACATGAGTGCCGCCACCAAGGCGACTCCTGCGATGCGCTTCATACAGCCCTCCTAATGGGTTCCCGTTGCGTTACTCGGTTGAGCAACTGTGAGCAGTATCACCCTTTGCATGGCGCAGCGCATCGGCGATTTCCCGCAGATCTCTGTGGCGAACTACTTACTGATTTCGGGTATGTAGGAGCTCTCTACGCAACGCGACTACATAAAGAGATGCAACGCGGACATTGCGCTTTCCAGGGACACGAGGGACTTCGGAGGTTCTTCAGGAACGACAAGAAGGTTTCCTGGCGCTTTAGCCTCGGCGCCAAGGTTTCCCACTTGTAAAAGACAGCGTCAGGACCTACACTCGATTAGTACTCGACGGATGCTGATCGGCTGACCAGTTCTAGGGGGGGACCACGGCTCGCCATCTGCTTGGCCTCCGCCATCTATGCGCAGGAGGCTCGATGCTCGCGAAGCTCCGTTCTCATCTGTCTTACGCCAACGTGATGGTCACGGCCCTCATGTTCATCGTCCTTGGCGGCGGTGCCTATGCTGCATTGCGGCTTCCCGCCAACAGCGTCAAGTCAAAGCACATCGCCCCGAACGCGGCCCGGGGCATCGACATCAACGAGGCGAGCCTCGACACCTCCGTTTTGCAGAGCCGGGTCGGCGGAACTTGTCAGGAAGGTCAGGCGATCCAATCGGTCCTTGCCACGGGCCAGGTCACCTGCGAGACGGCACTCCAAGGCCAGCCCGGAACGCCCGGAACGCCCGGTGCGCCGGGACAGCCGGGAGCGGACGGCACATCCTTCACCTGGCAAGGCCCATGGGAGGAGGGGCGTGAATACGTCCCCAACGACGTCGTTTCTCATCAGGGCTCTTCGTGGATCGCCACGAGGGGCGAGCCTTGCGAGCCTGGTGACCCCCGGACTGCACTCAATGGGATCTCCTTGCTCGAACGGGAGATCAGGGAGAGCCTGGCGCGCCGGGCGCCCCCGGTACACCTGGATCAAGTGGCGCGAGCGTGCTTACCGGAAGGGGGGAGCACGGGTTTCTCAGCGCCGGAACATGGTTTGCCGCACCAAACGGCACCTCGGCAATGTCAGCTGACGAAAGCGCAGTGAGACATATTTCTCCGAATTCCACAATCGTCGCCCGCGACCTCGCGATAGTCACGTCGGGTTCGACTGGGGCCATCTCCAAGAATGTGCTCTTCACGCTTATGGACGACGGCACGGCCACGTCGCTTTCGTGCACTATCCAAGTGCCCCAGAACGCCAACCCCAATACGCTGCTTAGCTGCAACAGCGGAGCAGCCACCGCGACGATCGGTCCCGGGAGCCAGATCTCGCTCCAGGTCACGGTCGGTGGAGGAAATGGCGGCATCGCCGCGCCTGTGCAGTTCGGTTGGCGCGCAACCATGCCCTAGCCGCATAGAGGACGGGCGCTCGCGAATCAGCGAGAAATAGTGCGTCTTTCATGCAAGTGACTTAGGCGCTTCTCGTCCAAAGCACTACTCCGACAGCCCGGCGGCTTCGAGGGCCATCTCGCGGTCGGGGAACACCTGGCCACGAATGAGACGGCCCCCGCGAAAAGTCCAGAGGTTCGCCGCTCGGATATCAATGTCGACGCCGCTTGCGCGACCCCGGCCCCTGACCCGGACCAACGCGAGGACCTGGTCGCCGTTGTCCTTCAACTCCTCGGCCTCGACTCGAAAGTCCTCGAAGGCCTCGTTCTGGTCCTCCAGGAAGCGTCGAAGGCTTTCCAGTCCTTGAACTGGTCCGTGGATGTCTTGCTCCGGGGGAATCCACTCGAAATCGGGTTCCCCCTCCTCACCCGCTCGCGCGAAATCACCCCTCGCCAAAGGCGTCGTAGATGCGGCGCACCGTCTCGATGTTCTCCTGCGACATCGCCCCTAGTATCGCGCGGTCCTGGGGTATGTGCTTTCCATGCAAAGCGACTAGCGCTTCTCGTCCTAAGCGCTATTCCTTGCAAAGCCCGCAGCTTTGAGGGCTTCGTCTGGGGTGCGGAGACCTTCCGCCCTGGTCACCTTGCCATCTCGGAACGTCCAGACCACCCCCCAGGTCAGCTCAAACGGCGGCCCACCCGTCTTCGACTGTCCTTTGACTCGGCACTCGGTTACTACGTGCTCGTCGTTGTGAGCCAGAACCTCGATCACGTGGAACTGAAAGTCCTCGAAGGGTTCACTGACCTCGGTCAGCCAAGCTCGGATTCCATCCCATCCGTGATACGGCCGTGTGAGGGGGAATGCATCAAAATTGATGATTTCAACATCGGGGTCGAAGGTCTCTAGATCGGGAATGCCGTCCTGCTCGAACCGAGCCATGGACTCCCGCAGGATCTTCACGTTCTGCTCCGACATTGGCTCGCCCAGTATGTCGTGATTCATTGTGCTTTCCACGCAAAGCGCGATAGACGTTTTTCGTCCAAGGCACTACTTCCCAGCTATTCCGAGGGCCCGTCTGCGCCGGAGTCTCGAATGAGCCTGGTCTGACGGGTCTCTGCCGTGGTCTATGGCCCAGCTAGTCGAGCTCGCCAGTGATGGACGCGACGACCGAGGCAGCCGTGACTTCAGAGTTTCCGACCCGCTTCCACTCGATCGTGGGGTTCTCGACCCCGCTGTCGGCGAAGAACGTTGCGGTTTGAACGCCCCTCCCGGAGAAAGTCACGGTGCGTGGCCGCATGATCCCGGAAGTGCCCGTGCCCCTCACTCGGACCGAAGCTTCTCCGCCCTTGAGGTCCACACTGACGTAAAGAGGGGCGGGATGGTTCCACTCCTGCCCGATCTCGGCTCCATGGGGCATGCTTGGAATTGGTCTGAAGACTTGGCTATTTGTCGAGACGGGCGCATCGGTACCCCAGGCGGCTTGAAAGCCATCGGTGAAATCCTGCGTGATGGGCGCGTTCGCCGGCCCAGCTAAGACAGTCGCGGGCACGATCACCACGGCGACCGCAACACTGGCAATAGATCTCCGCCCCATAGCTGGACTATAGACTGGCTCAATGTTGGGAGGGACCCGCTTGGAGGTGGACTCGATGTTTGCCTCCGACACCTTCCGTTTTCCATGCGAAGCGACTAGCGCTTCTCGTCCAAAGCGTCTAAGTCCGACTAGTCGTCGTCTGGCCGGTTCGCCTTATCCTCCCGGCGGAGCCGGGCCGCTGATTCGGCCAGCTCCTCGTCAGTGGGCGGATCGCAGGGTTCCGGCTCTTCGGCATCAGGTTCGAGACAGAAAACCTGGCCGCTCCGAGATATCTCCCGCGAACATGACGCCCGCTTCGATCATCTCACGATGAGTGCGGGCGATATGACCCAATCGGGGTGAGGCGATCATCGTGACGTGGTCGAAGTCTTCGTAAAATTCGATACGCGCTGAGCGTGATTAGCCGAATCTCCGATCGGAGTCCGCCGAGATCTACTCCCCAGCGATGGTGGGAACCATTCGCGTAGCCGTTCTCGGAAAGGTATCCATAAGCAGGTCAGGTGCGTAGACTCAGCGGCGGGGTGGGGTCGAACTCGACTTCTTCCTTAGAAGCCTGCTTCTCATACCGTGCGAGAGCCTGCTCCTCGTCCTGGATTCGTCGAAACTCGTCACTTTCAACCTCAGCAGCGGCGTCCCTCGAAATCTTTCCGGGCCTCGATGAGCCTCGCTTTGGCCGTTTCGTCCTCTGGGCTCGGGGTGGCTCTCGCCGCCGCCGCATCCAGCTATGACAAAGCACGCTCAGGTAGACCGACCGCGATGCCAATTCGAGTCCGTAGTGTGCGCGCCCGCTTCGAGTGCCATCTTCGGATAGTATCGAACCTTAGGTGCTTTCCATGCAAAGCGGCTTAGACGCCTTTCGTCCAAAGCACTACTCCGAAGCCCGGCGACTTTCCCTCGGCGGGGTTCCCGATCAGGGACCTGCGAACCCGAGCACGTAGAACGGCAGGGTCGCGTCTCAATTGGCTCGTTGGCCTGGCCTTCGGGCTAGATTAAAGACGTGTCGCTTCACCGCCGACTTGGTCTGACAGGGGGCTTGGCGGGAGCGATGCTCGTCATCGTCGCGCCGGCGCCGTCGCTAGCCGGGCCGATCACCCCTCACGGCGGCCCTTACGGGGATCACGACGGCGGCGGAGTCGACAGCGCCTTGGAGTTCGAGGTCAACGCTGCGGGAACAAGGATCCCGCCGGGTTCCAAGCTGCGAGCCGGCTTTCCGTGCGCGCCCAGGACCGTCTTCACGACCCGTGGAGCGCCGATCGCCGACGGCAGCTTGTCCTACGAGGGGCCGGTCGAGCGGCGATCCGGCCGGCCTGCAGGCATGCTGAGCCTGGTCGGGCCGCCTGGACCAGCGAGTACGACGTCGACGGAGCGCTGCGCCTGAGAACGGGCGGAGTGCCACGGAGTGGCCGTCGTGCAGCCGTTCGCCGCGACTGGCGACGCTTACGCGGTTCTTCGGGCTCAGTGCGATTGGGAATCCGCCGAACCAGGTCACGCTCACCTGGCCTGTTGTGCAGGGCACCGCTTACTACGAGATCCTTCGCTCCGCCACGATGGGCGGCCCGTACGCACTTGTGGGCTCCTCGACCGACACCCAACACGTGGACCCAGCCGCCGCCTGGCACCAACCAGGTCTTCTACGTGGTGCGCCTTCGCGGGCGGGGGACGCCCCGAACTGAACGGACGGGAGACCCGTGACACTCGGAAGAGCACGGGACACCGTGACCAAGGACATTGCCAGGCGCCAGCGCATAGCCGGCTCTAATTGGCAGCAGCGCCCAAACCGCTTGGCGCGTGCCGTGGCGCGAGCATCCGCGGTAATAAACCCTTGTGCGTATCGGTGGCCGCTCGACTCTGCGAGGTATCCTCGCGATTTTAATCGTGCTTTCCATGCAAAGCACATAGGCGCTTTCGTCCGTATGGCGGCCTTCCGCGTCCTCGACCCAGAACCACAGCGAGGGGTCAGGAGGCCCCAGATCTCCCCCGGGCCCAATCGGATTGGGAGTGCCTTTCGAAAGGCGGCCTGCGAACTCTGAGAGGAACTCCGGATCATCATCGATCACTCCAACGGCTACCTCCACGCGCTTGCCAAGGATCGGCATCGTCCGATGCTTGGGTGATACATCCGTATACGGGCACCGAAACTTCACCAATGTCGAGGTCGACTGCCCTGACCCGAACGGCAGGATAGGATCGCCCCGATGGCAGTCCTAATGCGACTCGTCGGCCTAGCCGCGGTCATGGCAGCGTCTGTCATCCCCATGGTGGCCGTCGCAGGCGCCGGTTCGGGCGTAGGGACCCTGACGCCGAAGGGCTGCATCGATGACAACGATGCGGGGGCGGACAACTGTGCGGACGACGCGAACGGACTCGACGAGCCCGACGGCGTTGTGGTGAGTCCGGACGGGAAGTCGGTCTACGTTGTCTCTGGCGGGGACGACGCGATCGTCCGTTTCAACCGCAGCGACGGCGGCGCGCTAACGCCCCAGGGCTGCATTGACGACAACGACGTGGGCGCCGACTCTTGCGGCGACGACAGTGATGGGCTTGACGGTGCCGGCTCGGTCGCGGTAAGCCCCGATGGGGAGTCCGTTTACGTGGCTTCCGACGACGACGACGACGCGATCGTTCGCTTTAACCGCAGCGGCAGCGGCGCGCTTACCCCCCGTGGCTGCATCGAAGACAACGACCCGCCTGACGGGCCTGACAATTGCGCGGACGCCGCCGATGGACTTGCGGGAGCCAGCTCGGTCGCGGTGAGTCCGGACGGGGAGTCCGTTTACGCCGCAACAGAGGGCGACAATGCAATCGTCCGCTTCAACCGCAACAACAGTGGCGCCCTGACGTCAAAGGAGTGCATCGACGACAACGACGCCGGTGCCGACAACTGCGACGACGACACCAACGGCCTCAACGGGGCCGGCGCAGTCGCGGTGAGTCCGGACGGGAAGTCCGTATACGTGATTGGCGAGGACGACCAGGCGATCGTCCGCTTCAATCGCGACAACAGCGGTGCCCTCACGCCAAAGGGCTGCATCGACGACAACGATCCCCCGGCAGGTCCGGACAACTGCGGCGACGACACGAACGGCCTCGAAGGTGCCGGCTCGGTCGCGGCGAGCCCTGACGGCAAGTCCGTCTACGTGACCGGCGGTTCTGACAACACAGTCGTTCGATTCGATCGCAGCGCCAGTGGAGCACTCACGCCGAAGGGCTGCATCGAAGACAACGACGAAGGGCCCGACAACTGCGGCAACGACACGAACGGCCTCGAAGGTGCGGGTTCGGTCGTGGTGAGCTCGGACGGGAAGTCGGTCTACGTGACCTCAGAAGAGGATGATTCGATCGTCGTTTTCAAGCGCAACAAAAGTGGCGCCCTCACTCCCCAAGGCTGCATCGACGACAACGACCCGCCTGACGGTGCTGATAACTGCGATGACGACACGAATGGCCTCAACTCGACCGAGGCACCCACGGTGAGCCCAGACGGGAAATCGGTCTACGTGACCTCAGAAGAGGACGACGCAATCGTCCGCTTCAACCGTCAGCGCTGAGCCTGCGGAGCTGCTCTCCCAAGCCGACAATTACTTCGTCTTCCACCTGCTCTCCGAACGCGACCTGAAGACGCTCAAGGCGGCCAACGCGCACTTCTCAGACGACCTGCTCAGCTCGCTCCTGAACGAGCCTATCCCCGGGAACGGGATCGTCTGGTCTTCGGCAGGCGAGCGCCCCTACCCGGTCGCAACCCGGATCTTCGATTTCGGGAAGACATACGAAAAGAAGCTGCCCGACCACCCCGAGGGAGGCCCTAGGCCTTACGCCGCTGCCCTCGGCGAGCTCGACATCACCTCGCCCTCGGAGGCGCGCCAGAAGCGCGACGCCCAGATCGATGCCGCTACGCTCCTAAGGCTCGGCCAGAGTTGATCCAGCACCTCGTTTCGCTGCGTTGGACCTGAGTCTCTACTCCAGAGTCAATATCGGCGACCTTGCCGCAGCGCAGGTACCCACCCCGGCGATGAAGCGCGCCGTCGCCTTCGAGTAGTACTTGCCGCTTCGGCGCGGCTTCGCAAGCGTGTAAGTGCCCGTAGGGGTGGTCGTCGCCGTCCCGAGCTTCAGGTCGGCACCGGGACGGACCTTCCAGACCGAGACCGGCCGGCCCCTTCTCGCACTCCGCATTGGCGGAGGAGAGGGCCCCCCTGAAGGCGCTCGCGCTGTTCACATACCTGAGCGTCAGCGAGCGGGTAAATGTTGGGCAGCCCTGTGGCCCGCTTGAAGCGACCGTCGGGCACGAGTCACTTGCGTTTGCGACCCCGTCCCCGTCCCCGTCGCTGTCGCAGACATCGCCCTTGCCGTCTCCGTCCTGGTCCTGTTGACCGGCGTTTGCGACGGTTGGGCAGTTGTCGGAGGAGTCGGGGACCCCGTCGCCGTCCGCGTCGCCGCCGTCGTACCGGGCGAGCGCGAAGTCCCGCGGACCGGAACTCCGGGGACCCGTCCTGCCCGCGGCGACGATCTTGCCGTCCGACTGGATGGCGACGGCGTCCGCGATGTCGCCATCGGAACCGAAGTCGGTCATCAGTGTGCCGTCCTCGCCAAACGAGGTGTCGAGCGCACCGTCCGAGGCGTAGCGGGCGACGGCGAAGTCATTGAGCCTGCTCGTGTTGGTCCCGGTCTCGGCCGTGCCGGCCAGGACGACCTTCCCGTCCGACTGGACGGCGACGTCGTTCGCGTGGTCGGCGCTGTTGAAGCCGGTCACGTCGCCGACGCCAGTAGTCACCTTGCCGTCAGTGTCGAAGCTAGTGTCGAGGGAGCCGTCCGAGGCGTAGCGGGCCACGGCGAAGTCGGGGTCGGAGCCGCTGTTGCCTATCGAGGTGCCTGCCGCCACCAGGCTCCCGCCATGGAGGCCGAGAGCATTCGCCCACTCGATGCCGCCGAAGTCGGTGAGGACCTTCCCGTCCGTGCCGAAGGCTGGGTCGAAGGAGCCGTCGAGGTTGAACCGAGCAAGCGCGAAGTCCCCGTTGCTGGTGCCGCCCGCCACCACCATCTTCCCGTCCGCCTGGACCACGAGGTCGTAAGCACTGGCGTCCCCCGACGAGCCGAAGTCGGTGGTCGCCTTGCCATCGGCGTCGAAGGTGTCGTCGAGGTCGCCGGCCGAGTCATAGCGGGCGACGGCAGCGAGGCTCGGCGTGCCTTGCGTGGAGCCGGCGAGCACGACATCGCCGTCCGGCGCGATCGCGACCGAGGCTGCTTCGTCCTTCGCCGTGCCCGAGCCGATCGGAGTGGTGGTGATCCCGCTCGCGCCAAAAGTCGTGTCGGGGGACCCATTCGCCTCGTAGCGGGCGAGGGCGAAGTCATAGCCGGTGTCGCCTGCCTGGGTGTTGCCGCCCCAGGCCATCCCCGCGACGACGATCTTGCCGTCAGCTTGAAGGGCGACGTCTCTTACGACCAGTTGGGAGGTGCTCACCTTCCCGTTGGTGCCGAAATCGATGTCGGTGGAGCCGTTCGGGTTGAGGCGAATGACGGATCGATCGTCGCTGCCCGCGACCAGCAGCTTTCCGTCGGACTGGACCACCAGCGCCTCGGCCTGCTCGATCGAGCTGCCGAAGTCGATGACCCGCTTGCCGTCATCGTCGAAGGTGGGATCGAGGTCTCCGGCCGCGGCGACCGCCACACCGGCGAATGTCAGAACCGTCCCGAGAATGAGTAGCAGGGCGAACACTCCCCGCCTGCTGGCCCGCGCTCGCTTGATCTGGCGCGTGCCGGAGTTAGGCCGTCCAGAGTTCTTCATGAGTCGTTTTTGCGCCGTCTCGCGTCCCACGTTGCCTCCCAGCTGGACCAATGGATAACCCCTATCCCTTTTCCGGCGACCCCTACAGCCGCCATCGTCGACTTTAGAGTCAGAAAGCGCTTCGCGCATCCGTAGTTTTCCGCAACTTTTCTCCGTGGTCCCTAGACCCCAACCCCCGAGGCTGATGAAATCCGATAGTGGCAGGGCTTGTCCCTCACGATTACCCATGGGTCGTGGAACGGCTGGGGCTTCCAAACGCCCCTAAAAGTGTGTCGTTCCCCACAGCGCCGCGACACCCTAGGTCAGGCAGTGGGGGCGAGACATCAAGCCGCGAGGTGAGTTTGCCGATAGCGGATAGCGGATGGATCGCTTAACTCTCAACCAGCAACTGGCGCAAGGCTCGACCGGCGTTTCTTGGACTCCTCGGATTACTGAGAATCAGCTCCGAGCGATCGAGGATGCCCTGGGACCCGGGACCGCAGAAGTGCACCGAGGCCGGCTTCGATCCTATGTGGAGTCCGGCGACCTGAACGCGCTTGATTCTGCCGAGCAGGCAACGCTCGGTGAGTGGACGCGGCGAGCGCGGGCTGGTGCGCTGACGCAGGACGATGTGAAAAGGATCTGGCCGCGCAAGGTTGCGGTCGTGGCCCTGGCCGCTTCCTCCGCCACATCCCAGGGGGTCGCTCGCAAGAGGCCACCGCAGCCGCGCCCCAGGCTAGAAGTCGAAGAACCCGCCGCCGGTTATCCCATCCACGAACCCCGCGAGAGCGCCCGCCCGCATTCCTGATTGGATCGCTCCCGACCCCGTGCGATGCGTCGGCGTCGCCGGCTGTCGGGCGTATGAGGGTGGCGAATACACCGGAGGCGGCGCTGGAGCCGTATTGACGGAAGCCCTCTGCCGCTCCGCCTCGGCGAGCACGTCGGTCATCGCTTTCGATCGCCAGGAAACGATGTGGAACGCGCCCTCCTCACTCGGTTCCGCGCTCCCCATGTGCCACTTGAGCCCTAGGTGCTCGGCGACATGATCCGCAAAGCGATCGGCATCGACAGCAACGAGCTTCCAATCCGGGAGTTCTGGGGGCATAGCGCCCGGGGCGCCATCTCCTGGAACATAGGTCGTCAGCGTCCAGGAGGGGGACAGCGACACGTCTTCCGCGTGGTGCCAAGTTGTCCGTTGGCTGAACTGATGAACCTCAACCTGGACGCGGTGGGCCGGAACGAGATAGCCAACGTGCCAAACCCATTCGCCTTCGCCGGTCATCCGTACCTTTTTCGGCCTGGCTGGTGTCGAGCTTTACTTCATCGCTGGCCGCGTGACCTTGCTTACCTAGCTGGTGTAAGTCGCAGGCCTTTAACTCCGCCAGCGGGTCTGGCTGCACGGCCGTCAGCCAAACAGGTCACCCAACGAATCGAGCAGCCCGCCATCTACGTCGCCGTCCATGTCGAGGTCGGGGCCCGACTCGTAGTAGCCGGCTAGGAAGAAGCCACCGCCGGCTCCCGCCGCGGCGGCTTTCGTTGAGTTCGGTGCGAGTTGCGGAGCCGAAGCCGCAACCTGATCGTGCTTGCGCGCCACCCACACCTCCCGCTTCAGATAGAGGCGGTGGTGCTGGGGATCGAGCGGGATCGCAGCGACTAGATCCCAGCCCAGGCTGCCAGCCGGCAGGTGGTCGTCACTTTCGGATCGCCGAACGAAGGCTCTGATTCATCTGCTGACCGGCGAACGAGTTCAGGCCGCTCAGTGGTGGCCGAGGTACACGGATCACCTTAAGCGCCGGAACGCGATTATCCACGAAGGCCTTGCTATCGACCGCGACGACGCAGTCGCGTCAATAGAGGTAAGTCACGAACTACAGAAGTGGCTATTGGACACGTGTCATGGCGGGGACGATGAAGAAGATGGGAACGAGAGCTGAGGTCGGTCGGCGTGGCTCGGCGGCTTGGTACCACGCTTGGTACCACCGAGGTTTCGGTACAGATTGAACAGGTTCGCGGAAAAGCCCCAATCCGGCTCCCCACGCGGCCCTCGGGAAATCGGGGCGACTGGATTTGAACCAGCGACCGCTCGGCCCCCAGCCGAGTGCGCTACCAGACTGCGCCACGCCCCGTGACGACGGCGAGTTTACGCCAGAAGTCGAAGCGGGTGGTGGGCCTCGAACCCACTCTGCCAGCTTGGAAGGCTGGAGTGCAACCGGTAACACTTCACCCGCGAGAAGTGTCGATCATAGAGCGCTCTGAGCGCTCGCCAGCGCTCGCTCAGCCGGTCTTCCAGCCGAAGTCGGTGGTCATGATCGCGCCGTTCGCGGTCGACGAGGTGATCGTGCCCTTGGTGTAGCCGACGCCGACCTCGTCGAACTTATTCGAGAGGATGTTCGCGCGGTGGCCCGAGCTGTTCATCCACTGCTTGACGATGTTCTCGGGGGTGCCGAGGTGTCCTGAGCCCCAGGCGATGTTCTCTCCGTAGGCCCAGGCTCGGAGCCCGCCAGTCAGCCAGTTCGCCTTCTTGAGACGGCTGGCGAGCGACGCCTCGCCCGGGCACTCATGGTCGAAACAGCGCTTCTTCTGCATGTAGTCGTTGTGAGTCTGCGCGGCGGCCTGAAGCTTCGTGGAGGATTCGAAGTCTCTGAGCCCGCGCTTGTCGCGCTCCCGGTTCAGCAGGCACAGGACCGCCTTGCGCGCTTGCGCTGTGGTGATCTCGTTCGACTCCTTGTCGCCCCACGCCGTGCAGGCGTTCGCAGCGGTCGCGCTTTGCGCTGCCGGCCCCGCTGCGATGAGCAGGACGAAGAGGCCGAAGAGCGCCGCGACCACGGCGAAATGGCGTGTTTTCATAGCTCCGAGTGCCATTCAGTACTCCGATCGGCACGGATCGGCCGGCCCTTCAGAGGGCCGAACTCGATCTGGACGGATGTACTGCTAACCCCTGCGCCAGGCAACGATCACGGTGTAGACACCGCGAAGCTGCCCTTGGCATGCTGGGACGTCAGGGTTGCCCTTGTCGGCGCCGACGCCGATGTCCCGGTACTTCTCGCCGAGGATTTGCCGGCGGTGAAACTGGCTTTCCATCCAGGCGTCCACCATGCTTCGCGGGGTGAGCGAGCAGCCCGTGACTTCGCTGAATCCGTAGCGACCACCCGGGATCGGGTAGCCGGAGCGGACGATCCGCTTCTTGAGGGGCTTCTCGTTCCCGCACTGATGGTCGAGGCAGCCCTCCGCGATCATGACGTCAGTGTGCCGCTCGGCCACGCCGTCGATCGAGCCGACCAGATCGAGCTTCTTACGGTCTGCCTGATTGCGCTCCTTGCCGATCAGGCACTCGACCGCTTTGCCGAGCTTCTCCGCGGAGACATCGCGAGCCGATGCGTTGGCGTTCGGACATTGCCCTCCCGCCGCGAGCGCGCTGTCCGTCGTGCCGCTCGAGAGCGTCAATAGGGCCAGCGCCGCGGCAAGAGTCGCCGCGAGCACAACCGCGATCCGGATGTTCAGCGTCCCTGCAATGCGCATCGCTTCTAGTTGAACAGACGCGGGAGCCCGGAGTTGCGCAAGAGCGGATTTCGAACGGGGGAGCCGGGATTCGAACCCGGGTTCGCGGTTTTGGAGACCGCGCGAATGGACCGCTAACTCACTCCCCCGAGTGACCGTTCACAGGTTAATGCGATGCGGGCGGAGGGACTCGAACCCCCATGCTCTTTCGAGCACCAGGACCTAAACCTGGCGTGTCATCCAATTGCACCACGCCCGCAGCTCGACCGATGTTAGGGGTGGGTGATGCGCTCTGCCGCTTGCGGGTCTATGCTTGCGGCAGGGATGGAAGCGACCACCGTTCGAGAGGGCTACGAGCTCTGGCGCCCGAACCGCGAGAAGGCGCAGAATAAGACGACGAAAGCGATCGTCGCGTTCGTCCTGCTCGTCTCGGCGGCGCTGATCGCGATCATCGTCCTCGGCGGCTTCGAACGAATGCAGAGCAGCATGATCGCGATCTTCTCGCTGATCTGGGCGGCCCTCTATGTGTTCTTCGCGATCATGATCCTGAACTGGAGCCGCGGCCTGCTGCCAGTCTCAGCGTCGCTCGCGGTGATCATGACCATCTTCGCCGCGGTCGCGGCTCCGGGCTGGTTTGCCCGCTCGAAGGACGGCCTCGACTCGCCCATCCTCCCCGAGGATCTGATCGGCCTGCTCGTCGTGATCCTCATCCCCGTCCAGATCCTGCTCGTGATCGTCGCGCTCATCGCCTTCGGTCAGGAGTGGCACGTCGAGGAGGAGCGTCCCATCGGCGGTCGCCCGCTTGCCGGCGAGGACGAAGACGAGGACGAGGACGACGGCTACGACGACGAGCGCGAGCCTCACCCCAGCCCGGCATAGCGCAAGCGCGGTCTAGAAGAGCGTCGCCTCCGCTCGCGGCTCGATCAGCTCTGGGCCGTCTTCGCGAACGCTGTTGACCAGATCGGAAACCTCACGAGTCTCGAGCTCATCCCGCCACGGCACGAGCAGCCCCTTCAGCTCGTCCTCGCTAGCGTCGGATGAGAGCCATCCCGCCTCCGCCTCGGGCGCGAGGATCACCGGCATCCGGTCGTGGATCGGGCGGACCGTGTCGTTCGGCTGAGTCGTCACGATCGCACAGCTCACGACGGGCTCTCCCCCGCGCGGCTCGTAGCTCGCCCAGACGCCCGCGAACGCGAACAGCTCGTCGCCGGGCAGGTGCATCCAGATCGGTACCTTGCCGTTCTCGTCGCGCCGCCACTCATAAAAGCCGTCTGCCGGAATCAGGCAGCGACGCTCGCGAAAGGACTCCGCGAACGCCGGCTGCGTCACGATCGACTCGGCGCGGGCGTTGATCAGAGGCCGGCCCTTCTTCTCCGTCGCCCACTTCCCAGGCACAAGACCCCAGCGAAGCCTCCCGATTTCTCGCTCGTCAGCTCGCTCCCGCACAGCGAGCACCGGATCGGTGGGGGCGATGTTGAATCGCGGCTCTTCGCCGATCTCGGCCTCCTCGGTGATGCCGAAGCGGAGCCTGAGCCGCCGCGGGTTCGGGTTGGCGAGCGTGTAGCGGCCGCACATGCTTCGAGGCTAGCTACGAGGGAAGAAGTTGCAAAGTTGGCACAGTTCGTGCGCCACGCGTGACGATTTTCGAGCTAGCTTCGTCATGATGGACGGAGGCGGCGGTGTCCAAACTGGTAAAGGAGATGGACTCAAAATCCATTGCTCGAAAGGGCTTGTGGGTTCGATTCCCACCCGCCGCATCAGGCCATGTATCCGTTGAGCAAAGTCGAGCTCGTCAGAGAGCTCGGCGCACAGGGCCTAAACATCAGCGAGATTGCACGAGCGGTCGGAGTCGCCCGCTCGACCGTGCGATGGTGGCTAGCCGACAACACACCGGGAGAGCGAATGCGGGCGCGCTCGCTCAAGTCATGGTGCCGACGCTGTGCTCCTGGCGAGGATCCATTCCCACACTTGGTGGATTCCGCGTACGCCTATCTACTTGGCATGTACCTCGGAGACGGATGCCTCTCCGATCACCGACGCGGAGTCAAACGGTTGCGCGTTTCCCTCGACACGGCTTATCCAATGATCATCGAAGAATGCGCGAGTGCGGTCAGCCTCGTCGTTCCGCGAAACAAGGTCTCCCTCGTCTCCTGTCCCGGTAACTGCGTAGTCGTCAGCTCGTGGTCCAAGCATTGGCCGTGCCACATTCCGCAACACGCGCCGGGCCGCAAGCACGATCGAACCATTGAGCTTGAAAGCTGGCAGCGAGAGATTCTCGATCGCTGGCCTTGGCGGTTCCTGCGCGGCCTTATCCATTCCGATGGAAGCCGCTTTAAGAACCCAGCCATTCATCCAAAGAAGACCTACTGGTATCCGCGCTACTTGTTCTCTAACGAATCAGACGACATTCGAGCGCTCTTTGTTGAGTACTGCGAAAAGGTCGGAGTTGGTTGTCGGGCATCGAAACACAATGAGATCTCGGTCGCCAAACGCACGTCAGTCGCCTTAATGGACCGACACATCGGCCCAAAGCGTTAGGCAGCGCCCCACCCGCCGCATCCGACCCGCGATAATCGCTCGGTGGCAAACACGCGAAGACGACGCAGTGGCCTCGGCGGGGGGCCGTCACACTCCGAGGCACCGTCCGGCATTCCGCGCCGCGATCCCAAGCTCGAGACGATCGACGAGCTTTGCTCGCACGAGCGCCGGCTTGCGGGGACTGACGCCGAGCGACGCGCCGCGAACGCTATGGCAGCCCAGCTGCGCGGCGCCGGCCGGCGGACGGAGATCCAGCCCATCTACGTCCATCCTCAGGCCCCGCTCATCTGGGCCTTCCACTGCATCCTCGCGTTTGCCGGAAGCGTGCTCTCGATCTCCGTGCCGATCGCCGGCTTTGCGCTCGTCCTCGTGGCGGCCACCTCCTTTTACTTCGACCTCAACGCCGGTCGCCATTTTCTCCGCCTCCTTTTCTTCCGCCGCGCCTCGCAAAACGTGGTCTCGCGCGGCGAGAATCCCACGGCGCCGGTCAAGCTGATCCTCGCGGCGCACCTCGACGCAGCTCGCACCGGCGCCGTCTTCGGGAAGACCGCCAGAAGCCTGACCAAACGCGGCTCGGCTTTCCTGCCATTCCCCCACACCCGCATCCTCTTCTGGTCCGCCGCGATCCTCCTGCCGATGCTGGGCGCCCGCATGGCCGGGGTTGACTCGGACGGCCTCGCCATCCTCCAGATCGTTCCCACGCTCATCCTCCTCGTAAGCGCTTTCCTCCTCGTCGACTGGCGCCTCTCCGAGGTCGTCCCCGGCGCGAACGACAACGCGTCCGGGGTCGCCATCGCCCTCTCGATTGCGGCCAAGCTCGAAGAAGACGCACCCCGAAACCTCGACGTCTGGGTCGTCCTCACAGGCGGCGAGGAGTGCGGCCTCGAGGGCATGCGCTCGTTCGCGCGCTCCCACAAGGACGAGCTCGACCCCTTCAAGACCATCGTGCTGGCGATCGACTCGGTCGGCGCCGGCGACGTCCGTTGGGTCACATCGGAAGGCATGACGATCTCGTTCGAGATGGATGCGCGCGTCGGGCAACTCTGCGAGGCCATCGCGGAGGCCGACCGCGAGGGCGCCAACCGCTACCGCGCGGCGCCGCTTCGTCACGGATACGCAACCGACGCGCTCGCGGCGCGCGTTGCCGGCCTCCGAGCGAGCGCCCTCACCTGCCTCGAGCCGGGCGAGATCACGCCCGCCAACTTCCACACCCCACAAGACGTCCCCGACGCGATCGACGCAACGGCGCTTGAACGCGCCGAGAGCTTCACGCTCGACCTCATCCGCGCTCTCGACCGCGACCTCGCCCGCGCTCGGCCCTCCGAGGAACCCGCAGCCGACCAGGCCACCGAGAGTTCCGCGCCGTCTCGTTCGCGCCGAAGAAGCAGACAGCAATGACGGAGAAGCTCTGGGAGCCCTCGGCCGAGGCGGTCGAGAGCTCGAACATGACCGCGTACATGCGCTGGCTCGAGGCAGAGCACGGCCTTTCCTTCGGCGGCGACTACGCCCGCCTCTGGAAGTGGTCGACCCTGGAGCTCGCCAGCTTCTGGCGCTCGATCTGGGACTACTTCGAGGTCCTCGCCGATGGCGACTCAACCACCGTCATCGCCAACGAGGAGATGCCCGGCGCGAAGTGGTTTCCCGGCACCAGCCTCAACTACGCCGAGCACATCTTCCGCGACAAGGACCCCGGCGCCGTGGCGATCCGGCACGCATCGGAGACCACGGACCTCGCCGAGATCACCTGGGCAGAGCTCGAGCGGCGCGTCGGCGCCTTCGCCGCCGGCCTTCGCGCGCTCGGCGTCGAGCGCGGCGACCGGGTCGCCGCATACCTGCCAAACGCACTCGAGGCGATCATCGGATTCTTCGCCACAGCCTCGCTTGGCGCGATCTGGTCCTCCTGCTCGCCCGATTTCGGCGCTCGCTCGGTCGTCGACCGGTTCGCCCAGATCGAGCCGAAGGTTCTCCTCGCAGTTGACGGCTACACCTACGGCGGCAAGCCGTTCGACCGCATGACCGTCGTCCGGGGTCTCGAGGCCGAGATGCCCTCGCTCGAGCACACGGTCCTCGTTCCTTACCTCGATCCGCACGCCGATCCGGGACGCCTCGCCCACGGAACCGCGTGGGCGGATGTGGTGGCCAAGGGGGAGGGCGCAGAGCTCGCGTTCGACCGGGTGCCCTTCGACCACCCGCTGTGGGTCCTCTACTCCTCGGGCACCACCGGCCTCCCCAAAGCGATCGTCCAGGGCCACGGTGGGATCCTGCTCGAGCATCTGAAGAAGATGAACCTCCACGTCAACGCCCAGGCGGGCGACCACGTCTTCTGGTTTACGACCACCGGGTGGATGATGTGGAACTTCCTCGTTTCCATTCTCCTCACGCCGGCCTCGATCGTCCTCTACGACGGCAATCCCGGCCATCCAGATCTCTCAACTCTGTGGGATCTCGCCGCCGAGGCCGGGATGACCACCTTTGGTACGTCTGCCAGCTACATCTCGTCGTGCATGAAGGCGGGAGTCGAGCCGTCTTCGGGACGCGACCTCTCAGCGCTCGGCGCCGTCGGCTCGACCGGCTCGCCCCTCGCGCCCGAGGGCTTCGAGTGGGTCTACGAGCACGTCGGCCGCGACACGTGGCTCTTTTCCACATCGGGCGGCACGGACGTCTGCACAGCGTTCGTCGGCGGGGTTCCCATCCTTCCCGTCCACCGCGGCGAGCTCCAGGCGCGCGCCCTCGGCTGCGCGGTCGAAGCCTGGGACGAGGCGGGCAACCCGCTCACCGGCGAGGTCGGCGAGCTCGTTATCACCAAGCCGATGCCCTCGATGCCCGTCTTCTTTTGGTCCGATCCCGAGGGCGAGCGGTACCGCTCCTCCTACTTCGAGATGTATCCCGGGGTCTGGCGCCACGGCGACTGGATCGAGATCACTGAACGCGGCACCGCGATCATCTACGGCCGCTCGGACTCGACGATCAACCGCGGCGGCATTCGCATGGGCACGAGCGAGATCTACCGCGCCGTCCTCAGCCTCGACGAGATCACCGACGCGCTGGTCGTCGACGTACCCCGTCCTGACACCGAGGGATGGATGCCTCTCTTCGTCGTCCTTCGCGAGGGTGAGACACTCGACGCCGACTTGATTCGCCGGATCGCCGCACGCGTTCGCGAGGACTGCTCGCCGCGTCATGTCCCGAACGAGGTGCATGAAGTCGCCGAGGTCCCGCGCACGCTCTCCGGCAAGGTCCTCGAGGTGCCCGTGAAGCGCATTCTCATGGGCACCCCGCCCGACGAGGCAGCAAGCCGCGACTCGCTCTCAAACCCCGCGGCTCTCGACCCGTTCGTCGAGCTGGCCGCTCAGAGCTAGCCGGCCGCCACGCGCGTAGGCGATCGCGGACGCGAGGTCGAGGCGACCGCCCGGTTTCGCCCGAGCTCCTTCGCCTGATAGAGAGCGCGATCGGCTTCGCCGACGAGCGTCAAGCGGTCGGCCCCGTTGTCCGGATAGTTCGCAACGCCGCAGCTCGCGGTGAGGCCACCCACTCCGGAGAACTCGAGCTCCACCGCTCTGCGAAGGCGCTCCGCCAGCGCGAGCGTCCCCGCCGTCGTCGACTCGGGAGCGAGGATCGCGAACTCCTCGCCTCCGACCCTGCCGACGGAGTCGACCGCGCGCGTCGCATCGGTCAGGACGCCGGCAAGCCTTTGAAGCGCCGCATCCCCCGCCGGATGCCCGTGCTCGTCGTTGAAGCGCTTGAAGCCGTCGAGGTCAAGCATCACGACCCCGACGCCGAACTTCCCCCGACCGGCGCGCGCGAGCTCCACCTCGAACGCCTCTTCGAGCGCGCGCCGGTTGAGGAGGCCCGTCAAGGGGTCTGTCTTGGCCGCCGCCTCGAGCTTTTTCAGGACCTCTCGAAGCTGTCCCCCGATCCCCCCCATGACGAGCGCCACCACCAGCATCGTTCCTGCGGTCATGGTCAGCCTGAGCGGGTCGAGGTCGTCGGTCCCCTCGCTCATCGAAAGGACGAATGCGTAGGCCGCGACTGCGACAGCACCGTGGGCCAGGATCAGGCGCGTGTCGAGAAAGAGAGCGGCCGCGATCACTACCCATGCCATGTACATGGCGTAAGCGGCCGAAGCGTCAGCGCCGGCGAAGTAGATCGCGAGGGCAGCGAGAAGCGTCCCGATGCCGGGCGCAGCCCGCAAGAACCTGATTGGCAGGCGTTCGTACGTGAGGAGGATGAAAGCGGCGACGATGAGCGAGGCGATGGCAACCAGGGCCAGCCGATCAGCCTCGCGCTCAGGCGCTCCTGGCAGAAGCAGCGTCAGGAGGAGCAGGACGGCGCCGAACCCGAACAGATACGCCAGCACCCTCGCGATCCACCCCCGGTCAGCCTGAGTGTCGAACCTCGAATCGGCATGCCGCCAGCTGAGCCGGTCGGACAGCATCCCCGCGATCCCTCGCTCGGTCATACCTCAAGCTACCCCGATCTCGTAAGCGCACTCCTGAGCCCTCGACACCACTTCGCCGACGCCCTCGATCTCGCCGCCGCGCATGAGTGTCTTGCCCGCGACGACCGTCGTGTCGACCACAGCACCCGAGGCCGCGTAAACCAGTCCAGCGTCGAGCTCGCCCATCGCAAGCTCGGGCGTTCGCATGCGCACGAGGAGGAAGTCGGCGGCATCCCCCACGCCAAGCGCAGGCCGTCGCAGGAGCCCTGACGCCTCGCCCCTGCCCAGTCGAAGCGTCTCGGAGGCGTCGACGGCCGCGGCGTCGAAAGCGGCGTTCTTCTGCAAGAGCGCGAACGTCTTGAGGTCAGAGAGCAAATCGAGCGAGTTGTTGGATCCCGGGCCGTCGGTGCCGATGCCCATCTCGACCCCCCGCTCGCGGGCGGCGAGATATGGGAAAAGACCTCCCACCGCCAGCTTCAGGTTGGCGACGGGGTTCGTCACAACGGTCGCCCCGCGCTCGGCGACGAGGTCGAGCTCGTCCTCGTCGAGCCAGACGCCGTGGGCCAGGATCGTGTTCGGCCCCAGGAGCCCCGCTCGGTCGAGATGAAACGCGGGCCGAACGCCGTGATCAGCGACGCAATCCTCGACCTCCTTCTGCGTCTCGGAGAGGTGGATCTGCACCGTCGCTTCCCGTTCCGCCGCTTGCCCGGCCACCCACTCGAGCGAGTCTCGGCTTACGGTGTAGAGCGCGTGCGGCGCGTACCCGGCGCGCACGCGCCCCGACGCCGACTCGCGAACCAGATCGAGCGCCTCGCCGGCCTTCGTTCTCGCTCCTGCAGGATCCGAACCGTCGATGAGCGGCGCCGCCACGACAGCACGAAGGCCTGAATCCTCGACCGCCCGCGCGACGGCCTCGGGGTGCCAATACATGTCCCAGAACGCGATCGTGCCCGTCCGGATCATCTCGGCACACGCAAGGCGCGTGCCCCAATAGACGTGCTCGCCCTCGAGGCGAGCTTCGGCGGGCCAGATGTGGTCCTCAAGCCACCTCATCAGCGGGAGGTCGTCGGCGAACCCGCGAAAGAGCGTCATCGCTGCGTGCGTGTGGGCGTTGACGAAGCCGGGCACCAGCGCGAGTCCGCCTGCATCGATCGTCTCGTCGCCTTTCCCCTTTTCAACGTCCGGCCCGATCTCGATGATCACGCCACCTTCGGAGCGAAGGCTTACGGCGTCGCCCTCGAGCGTGGCATCCATGACCACAAGTCCCATCCTCAGAGGTTAGGCGAGATCTGAGTCTGCGAGGCTTGCGCCGGTGAGCGAAGAAGAGCCACGCCCGGACCTCGCCGAGGTCCTCGCACGGCAGGAGGCGACCCGAGACGACGCGCGAGCGGACGCCGTCGCAAAACGCCGCGAAAGGGGCGGGCGCACCGCGCGCGAGAACGTGGAGGCGCTGATCGAGGAGGGCAGCTTCGTCGAGTACGGAGCTCTGGCGATCGCGGCCCAGCGCATGCGCCGCTCTCAGGACGAGCTCCTCGCGGAGACCCCTGCCGACGGGCTCATCGGCGGCACGGCGCGGATCAACTCCGCTCTCCACGGCGCCGAGGACGCGGCGTGCGCCGTTCTCTCCTACGACTACACCGTTCTTGCCGGAACGCAGGGCGCTACCGGACACCGCAAGAAGGATCGCCTGTTCGAGCTGATCGAGCGCATGCGCCTCCCGGCGGTGATCTTCTGCGAAGGCGGCGGCGGCCGGCCGGGAGATACGGACTACGCGGTCGTCTCAGCGCTCGACACCAGGGCCTTCGCGCTCTGGGGCCGCCTTTCGGGAATCGTGCCCAGGATCGCAGTCGTCTCTGGCCGCTGCTTTGCCGGCAACGCCGTTCTCGCAGGATCGTCCGACCTGATCGTCGCCACCGACACGATCGCCCTCGGCATGGGCGGCCCGGCGATGATCGAGGGAGGCGGCCTCGGCACCTTTCCGCCGGACGCGATCGGCCCAATTGACGTGCAGAGCCCAAACGGCGTCATCGACGTACGTGTCGCCGACGAAACGGAAGCGGTTGTGGTCGCGAAGCGCCTCGTCTCCTACTTCCAGGGGCCGCATCCGCACTTCTCCGCGCCCGATCCGCTCGCGCTTCGCGAGGTTGTGCCGGAGCGACGCCGGCGCGCCTACGACGTCCACGCGGCAATCGACGGCATCGCGGACTCGGGCTCAGTCACCTACCTGCGCGAGGAGTTCGCCCGTCCGATGGTCACGGCCCTCGCGCGGATCGAAGGCCGGGCCCTGGGCGTCGTCGCGAACAACCCGCTGCATCTGGCAGGCGCCATCACCTCAGACGGAGCAGACAAGGCAGCCCGCTTCATGCAGCTCTGCGACGCCTTCGGCCTGCCGATCCTCTCGCTGATCGACACTCCGGGCATGATGGTCGGGCCGGAAGCCGAGGCGACCGCGCTCGTTCGCCACTGCTCGCGCCTCTTCACCGTCGGCGCCTCGCTCAGCGTCCCCTTCGCCGCCGTGATCCTACGGAAGGCGTACGGCCTCGGCGCCCAGGCGATGGCTGCCGGCTCGATGCACGAGCCGCTGCTGACGGTCGGCTGGCCGACCGCCGAGCTGGGTGCGATGGGGCTCGAGGGCGCCGTCAAGCTCGGCTTCCGCCGGGAGCTGGAGGCGATCGCCGACGAGGCCGAGCGAGCCGAGCGCCTTGAGCAGATGGTCGCCCACGCTCACGATCACGCGAAGGCCCTCAACGCGGCCACCCTGTTCGAGATCGACGACGTGATCGACCCGGCAGATACGCGCCGCGTGGTGGCTTCCACCTTCGCCGCCGCCGGTAAGGGCGAGTCATGGCGCAAGCGCCCTCCAGCGCGGATGGTCGACAACTGGTGAGCGCCGACCTCAGTCCACAACGTCCCGCGATCCGATGATGCTTTTCGCCCAAAGCGGCTACGCCGACAGCCCGGCGGCTTCGAGGGCCTCCGCGCGGTCGGAGTACATGTCCATCCTCGTCTGCTGGCCATCGCGGAACGTCCAGACCTGCGCGTGGACCATCTCGACGGGCATCCCGGCCGTCTTCGACCGGCCGTGTTGGCGAACCAGAGCGACGACCTTGTCTCCCGCGTCATGGATGGCATCAACCTCGAGCTCCCAATCGTCCCAAGCACCTATCCAGTCCGCGAGGAAGGCATTCGCCCCCTCAGCGCCCTCGTAGGTCTGCTGCTCGGGCCAGCCGTGGAAGTTCGACATGCTCCACACGAAGTCGTCCGTGACGAGGTCGGCCACGAATTCACCCGTGGCCGCAAATCGCTCGTAGCCCGCTCGGACGATCTCTACGGACTCCTTTGACATCGCGCGCATTATCTCGCGCTGGCTTGAGATATGTGCTTTCCATGCGCAGCGTCTTAGAGCGCTTCTCGTCCGAAGCGCCTATTCGTTCAGCCCCGCAGCTTCAAGGGCCTCGGCGGGGTCGAAGAAGCTCTGAATCCGAACCGCCTTGCCGTTCTTGAAATCGGCCACGTAGGCGACAGGCGTTTCGACGTTGGCGCCGCTTTCCTTGCCGCGCGCAGTGAGGCGGCCTATGGCGAGGAGTCGGTCTCCCAAGTCTCGAATCTCAAGAAGCTCAATGCGGACCTCGGCGAAAGCCTCATCTTGGTCTCGGACGAACGCGCGAACCCCTTCATGCCCGCGGTACACCGTCGCCTCCCCGCCGAGAAGGACCTGAAGCGCCGGGTGCCACTCCACCTCGATGTCGTGCACTTCCAACATCCCCTCGACGTCCTGCCGGTTGAACGCCGCGACGGCACGCTTGATGTTCTCCACGTTCTCCCGAGACATCGCCCCAGTATCCCGGCTCGTCGAAAAAGGGTGCCGCTTTCCATGCAAAGCGACTAGGCGCTTTTCGAGTCCGGCGTGCAACATGTGAGCGCCTCCTTGGTGCTCGGTTTTCGGTGAACACGACGATCGTGTCACCGAGGAGGCGTTTTCTTCATGGCAGTCCAAAGCGCCTAAGTGCGACCTACCGGGGCGCTGACCTCCCAGGCCGTCTACGATGTAGATAGCCGCCGTGGGTCTCTCTCGCCCTTCTCTCGCCTGTGAGCGGCACACAAAGAGAGAGGACGAGAATTGAGCATCCGTGAAAAAGGAGAACGGCCACCCACCCGACGTTTTAGGCGCGGCGGGGCCCGGAGAGCCCGAGTCCGCTGAGGTCGAACGGAGAGCTGCTGAGACGGATCAAGACCTCGCAGACACCGACCAGACGCTCGCAGACTCCGATCAGTTGCTCGCAGAGCAGGACCAGGCTCGATCTGATCAAGACCAGGCGGCGTCTGATCAAGACCAGGCAGCTTCCGATCGCGAACTTGGCAGGTTCAGGGATTCCGAGCGGATGCGCTCAGCCCACGCGGCCTCAGAGGAGAAGCGATCCCAGACCAGCGAAGCACGCCAGGCGCGGGCGGGGCTGCGCTCAGGATCGATGCTCGCCCGAGCGGAGAATGCAGCCAAGCGCGACGAGGTAGCCGAGCTTCGGGACATGCAGGCCCAAGTCCGGGATCGCACTGCCGAGCTCCGCGATGCGGCCTCCGATCAACACGACCGGGAGTTCGAACGCTCGGGAGGCCTCGCTTCGAGGGCGCGAGCTACGGCAGCTGAGGATCGAAAACGCGCTGCCGAGGACCGAAAACGCGCTGCCGAGGACCGAAAGCGCGCGGGCGAGGACCGAGTGCACGCATTGGCAGAAGTCCATCGAGCCGAGATGGATGACCTCACCGGCTTTTACCGCTCGAGGCTGGGCCGAGTCGTCTTGCAGCACGAGATTGACCGTGCCGAGCGAAGCGGAGCCCGACTGGTCTTCCTCTACTTCGACGTCGACGGACTAAAGCGAATCAACGACAAGGTGGGCCATGGCGAAGGAGATTGCCTTCTCCAAGCCTTTGCAGGGGCGATGAGAACCCGTCTGCGCTCCTATGACCCAGTGGTCCGAATCGGCGGCGACGAGTTCGTTTCCGCCCTCCCGGGCATCGACGCCGACCAGGCCGAGCGGGTCGCAGGCGATATCCAGCAAGCCTTCGGCAAGGCGTATGCAGGCGCATCGATGAGCTACGGCCTGAGTAGGTTCGCGCCCGGAGACACGGCTATCTCGATGATCAAGCGTGGCAATGACGCGCTGCGGGTCGCAAAGGCCGCTGGCGACTCGTAGACGCGGCAGTTCCGCATCTCCTGGCTTAGGTGCTTTCATGCAAAGCGTCCACGGCTGTGCAGGCTTGCCCGGCGCGCTTGGACAGCTGCCACACTTCATCGCCGTGTCCTCCTATCGGCATCAGGCGTACCTAATGGAGCCTCGCCGACTTGGCTACCGCGTGTTCGACGCGGCGGTCGGCAGGCCCTGGTTCAAGAGGTGGACTCAGCAATCACTCGAAGGCCTCGATGAGGCTGTCGGGTGTCGTGGGGCTAGGTGCGACGCTTCGTCAAAGTCACAATCGCCGACGCGAGCACGGCCTGGAGCTCGGGCCGGTGCTCGGCCTGGCCCTTTCGCACGTCCTCCGCGGTCAGCGCCTGGGTCGTGACCCCATTCGCGAGGTTGTCGACGACGCAGAGCGCTGCATACGGCAGGCCGAGCTCGCCCGCGACGATGCACTCCGAGGCGACCGTCATGCCGACCACGTGCGCGTGCTCGGCGATCAACCGCACCTCCGCCGCGTTCTCCAGCCGTGGCCCGGCGGCCTGCCAGTAGACGCCGCCGTCCTCTACGTGCGTGGCAGCCCTCAGCGCATCGACCACCTCCCGCCGCCACTCCTCGTCAAAACGGGCGACGCGATGCGCCTCGAACGAGTCGAGGCTCGTCACGGCGCCGATGTCCAAAGCGATGAAGTCGTCGGGAACGAGATAGGTGCCCGGGCCGAGGTCGGGCCGAAGCCCGCCGACGGACGCGATTCCCAACACGCGGTCACAGCCCTCATCGGCGAGCGCTCGCAGATTGGCCTCATGGTCGAGGAGGTGTGGAAGGACGTACGGATCGCCGTGGCGGTCAACGACCCCGACCCCGTCACCCGACGAGACGAGCCCTGCCGCGCCGCTTCCGAGAATGACCCCTAGCTGCCCCACCTAGGCCGGCGTGATCGGGTTGCGGCGCTCGGTGAAGCCTCGGTCGCGGCGCTCGGCCAGGGCGAAGCGCCGGATCAGCTCCGCGCGGAGGTCGTCCGGCTCGATCACGGCGTCGACCACGAGCTCTGACGCAAGATGGAGGATGTCGATGTCGGCCGAGTACTCCTCGCGCTTCGCGCGCACGAACTCCGCCCGCTCCTCTTCGTCTGAGATCGCCTGGATCTGGTTGAGGAAGACCGCGTTGATCGCAGCCTCGGCGCCCATCACGGCGATCTTCGCGCCCGGCAGGGCGATCGTCGCGTCGGGCTCGAAGGCCGGGCCCGCCATCGCGTATAGGCCCGCGCCATAGGCCTTGCGAACGATCACCGAGAGCTTCGGCACGGTTGCCTCGGAGACCGCCGAGATCATCTTCGCGCCGTGGCGGATGATGCCCTGGCGCTCGACCTCGGTGCCGATCATGAAGCCCGGCACGTCGGCCAGGAATAGAAGGGGGATGTTGAACGCGTTGCAGGTCGAGATGAAGCGCGCCGCCTTGTCGGCCGAATCAACGAAGAGGACGCCGCCCTTCTGCCGCGGCTGGTTGGCGACGATGCCGACGACTCGTCCCTCGAGCCGGGCGTAGCCGACCACGAGCTCCTTCGCCCAGCGCTGATGGACCTCGCAAAACGAGTCCGCATCGATTAGCGCGGCGATCAGGTCCTTGATGTCGAACGAAGTCTTCTCGTCCGCAGGGATGATCTCAGAAGGCTTCTCTTCCGAGCCCGGCTCGGCAGGAGGCGCGGACGGCGGCTCGGAGCGCCAACTCTCCGGCATGTAGGAGAGGTAGCGCTTGGCCAGGTCGATCGCGTCCTCATCCGACTTCGCGAGGAAGTGCCCGCAGCCCGAGACGCCGGTGTGCATCTTGGCGCCACCCATCTCCTCCAGCGAGACCTTCTCGCCGATCACCATCTCGGCCATGCGCGGCGAACCCAGGTACATCGAAGCGTTGCCCTCGCGCATGATCACGACGTCGCAGAAAGCCGGGATATAGGCGCCTCCGGCGGCGGAAGGCCCAAAGAGGATGCAGACCTGGGGCACCCGCCCCGACATGCGCACCTCGTTGTAGAAGATGCGTCCCGCCCCGCGCCGGCCCGGGAACATCCGCACCTGCTCGGTGATGCGCGCTCCCGCCGAATCCACGAGGTAGACCATCGGCACCTCGAGCTTCAGCGCCCGCTCCTGGATGCGAAGGATCTTCTCGACGGTCTTGGGACCCCATGAGCCCGCCTTCACCGTCGGATCGTTCGCCATCAGCGCGACTGGTCGCCCCGCGATCCGGGCGAGGCCCGTGACGACGCCGTCGGCGCCAAGCCCGTCGCCCTCCCAGTTGGCGAGAAGGGCTTCTTCAGAGAGCGAATCGGGGTCCACGAGCCGCCCCACCCGCTCGCGCACCGGGAGCTTGCCCTGCTCAGCCGTCTTGGCGTGATGGCGCTCGGGTCCGCCGGCCAGCGCAGCATCGAGCGCGTCGCTCAACTGCGATCCCTCGGTCGTCTCGCTCACGGCGCAAAGTCTAGGGTTGAAAGGGTGAGCGGCGCGCAAGCGACACGAACCACCCAGGTCGCGATCGTGGGAGCCGGGTTCGCTGGGCTCGCCGCCGCACTTGACCTGACCGAACGTGGCGTGGACTGCGTGGTCCTCGAGGCACGGGATCGCGTCGGCGGCCGCGTTCTCAACCACGAGATCGCAGACGGCAAGGTGGTCGAGGTGGGAGGGCAGTGGGTCGGCCCAACGCAGCATGCGCTCCTCGGCATGGCCGGGCGCATGGGCGTGGCCACCTTCCCCACCCATGTCGAAGGGGAGAACGTCATCGAGTACCGGGGCGCTGTCAGCCGATACTCCGGCACGATCCCGCGCATCAACCCCGCCGTGCTCGCCCAAGTCGAATGGGTCAGGCGCCGGTTGAACACCATGGCCCGCCAGGTTCCGCTCGACGCGCCATGGGGCGCCCGGCGAGCAACCCGCTGGGACCGCATCACCTTCGGAGAATGGATGGGCCGCAACGCGCCCTCGGGCGGCGCGCGGATGCTCGTTCGGCTCGCGATTCGAAGCGTCTTCGGCACCGAGCCCGAGGACGTGTCGCTACTCCACGTCCTCTTCTACGTCCACTCGGCGGGCGGGTTCGACTCGCTCGTGGACACCCAGGGTGGCGCGCAGGACTCGCGATTCGTAGGCGGCTCGCAGCTGGTTGCGATCAAGATGGCCGAGGAGCTGGGCGAGCGGGTTCTCCTCGAGGCCCCCGCTCGGCGGATCGAGGGCACGGGCGCCGGCGTTCAGATCGAGACGGATGCAGTCGCCGTCGAGGCCGAGCGCGTAATCGTCGCCCTCTCCCCCACTCTGTCGGCGCGAATCGACTTCGAGCCGGAGCTGCCGCCAAAGCGAGATCAGCTGACCCAGCGCATGCCGCAGGGAGCGATCATCAAGTGCATGGCCATCTACGACGAGCCGTTCTGGCGCGCCGACGGTCTTTCGGGGTCAGGCGTATCCGACGGAGGCTCGGTCAACGCGATCTTCGACAACTCGCCGCCCGATGGCTCTCCAGGCGTACTGCTCGGCTTCCTCGACGGCCGCGCCGCCCGCCGCTGGGGCTCAGCGAGCGTCGAAGAGCGGCGGGCGGAGGTCGTCCGCGTGTTCGCGCGGCTCTTCGGATCGAAGGCGGCGAGCCCGAGCGGCTACGTCGAGCGAAACTGGGCTGCCGAGCGGTGGTCGCGCGGCTGCTACTCGGGCGCGTTCGGCCCAAGCGGCTGGACCGACTTCGGCCCGGCATTGCGCGAGCCGGTCGGCCGGATCCACTGGGCGGGCACCGAGACGGCGACCGTGTGGAACGGATACATCGACGGCGCGATCACATCAGGCCGGCGCGCTGCCGCCGAGGTCGCGCCTATCTAGGCACGCCGCGCGGGGGGGTCTCCTCGTCTGGATCAACCAAGAGCTTCGACGGACCCTGAAATTCATCGGGCTCGATGACGGCTGTCTGGTCGAACTCCGGGTCGGACGCACGATCTGGTGTCTCCTCTCCGGAGGCGGGTTCGACCGCTAACTCCTCGCTCGGCTCAGCTTCGACCGCCAACTCGTCGCTCGACTCCTCGGCGACCAGGATTTCGCCGGAATCCTCCTCCACCCCGGCATCGTCGTCGCGTGGATCCGGCACGCGCAGCTCTTCAACCGCGTGGAGTAGCTCCTCGGCCAGCTTCGCCGCATCCGCGGCGATCTCGTCGCGCCGTTCGACCAAGCTCGAGATCGCCTGGTTCAGCTGGCGGCGCCTCGCCATGGCGTCGTCGATGATGCGCTGCGCCTTGGTTTCCGCCTCGGCGACCATCTCGTCCATCCGCTGGCTCGCGTTGAGGCGGGCCTCCCGCGACTCGTCCTCGGCATCGGCGCGGATGCGCTCGGCGTACTCCTTTGCCTCCTGACGGAGATTCGACGCCGCCTCCTCGGCCGCCGTGAGGATGCCGGCGGTGCGCTCGCCGACCTTCGCGAGCTCTTCGCGCATGCCGGGGGTGGCGCTCGCGACGGCGCCTGCCGTGCCTTCAACCCAGTCGGCGACCCGGTCGAGCAGGTCGTGCACCGCCTCCCGGTCGTATCCGCGAAGCGCCTGCGGGAAGCTCGCCCGCCGGATCTCCTCGCCGCTCAGGTTCGGGCCCCCGGAGGCAGGGGTACGGCTTTCTCCTGTCTCCATCGCCGTCTTAGCCTTCCTTCGGATCAGCAGCGACGGGCTTGTCGCCTGAATAGTCGTAGTAGCCGCGCCCGGACTTGCGCCCGTAGTGCCCCGCATCGACGAGCGTTTGCAAGGTCGGAGGCGCCGCGAAGCGCCCTTCGCCGTACGCGTCCTCCATCACGCTCGCGATCGAGGCCAGCGTGTCAAGGCCGACGAAGTCGGCGAGCGTGATCGGCCCCATCGGGTGGCTGGCGCCGGCCATCATCCCGGCGTCGATGTCCTCGATCGAGCCCACGCCGGCCTCGTACGCGTTGATGGCATCCAGCATGTAAGGGACGAGCAAGCGATTTACGATGAACCCGCGGTTGTCGCCCGCCGCGACCGTGGTCTTCCCGAGCTTTTCGCCGAAAGCGAAGCCGGCCCTGACCGTCTCATCGTCGGTCCCATCGGCGTTGACAACCTCGAGAAGCGGCATCACCTGTGCGGGGTTGAAGAAGTGGAGGCCCAGGAACCGGTCCGCCCGCCCAGTAACGCTGGCCTGCTCTGCCACCGAGAGCGAAGAGGTGTTCGTGGCAAAGAGCGCGTCGTCCTTGACAATCCCGTCAAGCTCCTTCCACAGCTCGAGCTTTTGAGAGAGATCCTCGGTGATCGCCTCGATCACGAGGTCGCAGTCCGCAAAGTCCGACTTGTCCCCTGTTGTCGTGATCCGCTCGCGGACGGCGTCCGCGTCGGCCTGCTCCAGCTTGCCCTTCTCGACGGCGCGGGCGAGTTGCTTCTCGACCTTCGCCATGCCCTTCTCGAGCTGCTCGGGGGCGATGTCCGTGACGACGACGTCCCAGCCGCCGTTCTGCGCGCAGACCTGGGCGATTCCATGGCCCATGAGCCCGCATCCGACGACGCCAACCGACTTGATCTCCATGTAGGTGCCTATCTCCTTCGACTTTAGCTCGAAAAGCGAAGCGCCAGCGTAACGCGGCCCTACGCGCCGGTGACCTCAAGCATCTGCTTCATCTCCTCCGCGAGGGCGTACATCCCGCTCATCGGCCTGACCATCACCATCAGCTCGCAGATCCTGCCCTCGTCGTCGAAACGCAAGATGTCCACGCCCTGAATCTCCCGCTCGCCCACGCGAGCCTCGAAGATGAGCATCGCGGTGTCGTCCTGCTCGATCTGGTCGGTGTAGCGGAAGTCCTGGAAGATCTTCACGACCGCCCCCAGCACCACCTCCAAAGCCTCGCGGCCATCGTACGGCTTGTAGACGACCGGACTCCGGAACGTGACGTCTTCCGCGAAGAGGTCCGAGACCAGGGAGAAGTCCTTGGCCTCCGCGGCGCGCCTGAAGACGTCGCTCCTCATGATTCGAGCTGCGCGTCGAGGGTGATCTCGTCCACGCTGGCGAGCGCCTTCGAGAGCGGGCAGTGCTTCTTCGCTCTGCCGGCCAGCTTCTCGAACTCCGCTTGATCGATTCCGGGGACTTTGCCTCGCACAGTGAGGTCAATCTGGGGAATATTGAAGCCACCCTCCTTTTGGCGCAGATGAACCACCGCCTCCGTGTCGAGCGACTCCGGCGAGTGCTCGGCCATGCCGAGGATCAGGGCAAGCGCCATTGTGAAGCACCCTGCGTGGGCGGCTGCGAGGAGCTCCTCGGGGTTCGACTCGGGTGCGTCCTCATAGCGCGAGCGCGCCGAATAGGGGCCCTCCCAGGCCCCGCTTCCAAGCCCGATCGTGCCGGTCCCTTCCATCACGTTGCCTTCCCATTTCGCTGTCGCTGTGCGCTTCGGCATCTCGCTCTCCTAGCTCTCGATGTTTATGTGCCAGTCCACAGGTCCGGCGTTGAGCACGTGAGCGCCCAGCGGCCTTCCCAATACGTCCTGCGCCTCGCGGGAAGCTTCGATCAACCGCTCGAGGTCGACCCCCGTCTCGACGCCCATCTCCTCGAGCATCGAGACGAGGTCCTCGGACGAGATATTTCCCGTTGAGCCTGGCGGCACCGGGCAACCGCCCAGCTCGCCGAACGCGGACTCGAACGAGTCGATGCCTTGCTCGAGCGCAGCGAGGACGTTGGCCAGCCCCTGACCTCGTGTGTTGTGAAAGTGCGCGGTCAGCTCGACTCCGTCAAGGCGGTTTCTTGCCCGGGCGAAGAAGTCCGCAACCTGGCGCGGGTTCGCCATCCCGGTCGTGTCGCCGAACGCGATCTCCTCGCAGCCCACACCTATCAGGCGCTCCGCGATCTCGAACACGCGCTCAGGGGGTACGTGCCCCTCGTAGGGACAGCCGAACGACGTTGAGATCACGCCCTCGCAGCGAAGGCCGTCGGCGAGCGCACGCTCGATCACCCGCTCGAGGCCGCTCAGGGACTCTTCGACCGAGCGGTTCACGTTGCGCTGGTTGTGGGTCTCGGACGCGGACAGGAAGAGGTTCGCCTCGTCGAAGCGCTCACGCCGCTCAAGGGCGTTGTCGAGTCCCTTCTCGTTGGGGATGAGCACCGAGTAGGCGACGCCCTCGAGCTTCTCGTACGCATCGAGCACGTCGTTTGCGTCGGCAAGCTGCGGCACGATGTCGGGGCGGACGAACGAGGTAAGTTCGATTCGCTTGTACCCAGCCGCGCCGAGCAAGTCGATCAGGCGGACCTTGTCCGCGGTCGCGATCGTCTCCGGCTCGTTCTGAAAGCCATCGCGCGGACCAACCTCACGCAGTCGGACGCTTTCTGAAAACCCGCTCACTGGCAACCGGTCGACGTTAGGCGTTCAGGAGACTCGGGACGTCGACCACTCGCGGCCATCAGCCAAGCTGGCCGACTTGGATCACGCGACGCTCGTGGGTACCGACGCCGATCGTCCGCTCCCCTTCGGTCACCTCGACGTCGAAGCGGAGCTTGCGTTCGTCCTCGACCTCGCGGAGCGTCGAGCGAACAACGCACTTCGAGCCCTCGAGCGCCGCAGCGACGTGCTTGATGCAGACCTCGAAGCCCACCGTCGCCGAGCCCTCGGGAAGCTGCTCGTAGGCGAGCTTCGACGACGTGCGCTCCATCATGGCGATCATCCCCGGGGTCGAGAGCACGCTGGAGCCGATCGTGCCGCCGACGTCGGTCAGGAGTTGGCCCTCCACGTCGAACTCATCTGTCCGCTCCGAGCCGACCTCCATCAGCACATCCCCATCCCGCCGGAGACGCCGAGCGTCTCGCCCGTCATGTAAGAGGAGTCGTCCGAGGCCAGGAACGCGACTACCGCCGCCACCTCGTCGGGAGTGCCAAGCCGGCGAAGCTGCGTTCCGGCCTTCATGTTGTCGATGATCTTCTGGCCGATCTCGCCGAACTCGAGCGCCTGCATGAGGAGGGGCGTCTCGATCGGGCCGGGGCAGATCGCGTTCACGGTGATGCCGAATCGGGCGCCCTCTCGCGCCATCGCCTTGGTGAAGCCGAGGACACCGCCCTTTGCCGACGAGTAAACGACGGAGCCCTTCGAGCCGATGCGGCCCGCCTCCGAGGAGATGTTGACGACGCGCCCGTAGCCTGCCTCCTGCATGCCCGGCAGGACGGCATGGGTACACGCGAGGACGCCCACGAGGTTGATCGCGAGAACACGCTGCCAGAGGTCTGGCTCGGTGTCGGCGAAGAACCCGAACTCATCGGTGCCCGCGTTGTTCACCAGGATCGCGAACGGGCCGTGCTCCTCGACGAACGCGACCGCCGAGGCGGGGTCGGTGACGTCGAGATGCCCAGAGTCGGCGCCAACCTCCGCCGCCACGGTTTCAGCACCCTCAGTGTTCACATCGCCGATTGCGACGTGGGCACCCTCCGCAGCGAGGCGGCGCGCGGTCGCGGCGCCGATCCCGCTCGCGCCGCCGGTCACGAGCGCCTTGCGTCCCTCGAGCCTCACGCTCCGAATCTATCCCACCGTCCATAGACTCGGCCGCCGTGACCGAGGCGATCCCAATCATCGGCGGTACCGGCGCTCTTGGCTACGGCCTCGCGCTGCGCTGGGCGCTTGCGGGGCGGGCGGTTGTGCTGGGCTCGCGCGACGAAAAGCGCGCTGCCGAGGCGGCAAAGAAGCTCTCCGACGCGGTGCCCGACGCCGAGATCGAGGGCATGGCGAACGCAGAGGCCGCGAGGCAGGGACCGGTCGTGATTCTCGCAGTCCCGTTTCGCGCCCAGTCGGAAAACCTGACGAACCTGAAGGATTCGCTTGAGCCGGGTCAGCTCCTCGTCGATTGCACCGTGCCGCTTGCCGCAGCCGTCTCGGGCAAGGCGACGCGGACGCTCGGGGTGTGGCAGGGCTCAGCCGCCCAGCAGGCTCAAGAGATGGTTCCCGAAGGCGTCTCGGTAGTAGCCGCATTCCACACGGTGGGCGCTCCCGATCTCTCGGACCGCCAGGTGATCCTCGACGAGGACGTCTTGATCTGCGGCGAGAAGAAGGCGGACAAGGCCAAGGTCGCTGCGCTCGTTCACGCAATCCCCGGCCTTCGGGCCGTCAACGCCGGCCCGCTCGAGACGGCGCGGATCGTCGAGCAGCTCACCCCGCTCCTGATCTCGATCAACGTCCGCTACAAGGTCCACGCGGGAATTCGCATCACGGGCCTGCCCGACGCCGACCACTGGGAGTGACGCGAGTCGCGCTCCTCGCCGGGGGGACGGGCGGGGCGAAGCTTGCGGCCGGCATGCACGCTGTGGTTGGCGCCGATCTTGCGGTCATCGCGAACACCGCCGACGACTGCGAGGTCCACGGGCTCCACGTCTCCCCCGACCCCGACCTCTGCGTGTACTGGCTTGCGGGCCTGATCGACGAGGAGCGCGGTTGGGGAATCTCGGGCGACACCTTCGCGGTGCACGAGCAACTCACCGAGCTCGGTGCGCCCGGTTGGTTCAGCTTGTCCGACCGCGACCTCGCCACCTGCCTTTATCGCACCCACTTCATTGCGGAGGGCGGAACGCTCACCGCGGCGCAGGCGCAAGTTGCGCGCGGCCTCGGGCTTGCGGGCCGGGTGCTCCCGATGTGCGACGAGCCCGTGCGGACGTACGTCCACACCTCCACCGGGCGCCGAGGGCTTCAAGAGTTCTTGATTCTCGACGAGGGTGCCGCGCCCATCGAAGGCGTTGAAGTCGAAGGCCTCCCCGAAGCGCGCCCAACCGCCGAGGTCCTGAGCGCCCTTGCCGGCGCCGATCTGATCGTGATCGGCCCTTCGAACCCTGTGATCTCGATCGGGCCGATCCTGGCGGTGCCTGGCATGCGTGAAGCGATTACCTCTGCGGGCGCACCCGTCGTCGCGGTGAGCCCGTTCGTGGCGGGCCGCGCGATCAAGGGCCCGACGGAGGCGTTCATGGAGGCGATCGGCAGACCAGTGAGCGCTGACGGAGTGGTCTCCCTCTATGCGGGCCTCCTTGACGGCATCGTGGCCGACGAGGGAGATCCCGATCCGCCGCCCCAAGGCCTCGCCACGCTTTCCTGCCCCACGCTCATGGAGGGGCCGGACGGCCGACTCGCCCTCGCAAGGCGGGTGCTCGACTGGGCTGAGGCCCTATGAAAGCGACCGTGGTTTTGCCGGTCAAGCGCTTCGCGCGCGCCAAGATGCGCGTGGTCGAGTCGATCGGTCCCCCTGGGCGCGCCGCCGTGCTGCGAGCGATGCTCGCCGACGTGCTCGTTGCTTTGGACCGCTCGCGCGAGGTCGAACGCGTGATTCTCGTGACCGGCGAGGGGCGCGCCGAGAAGGTTGCGATGGAGCGTGCCAAGCGAAGCCCCACCCCCCTCGAAGTTCTGCGCGACCCCGCCGATCGCGGTCACTCCGAGGCTGCGACGCTCGGGATCGTCCGAGCGAAAGCGCTCGGCGCCAGTTGCGCGGCGCTTCTGCCAGGTGACTGCCCGTTGCTTGAACCAGCCGAGCTGGACTCGGTCCTCGCCGGGTTCGGCGAAGGGACGGTTGGGGTCGCGACCGATCAGCACGGCACAGGCACGAATGGGCTCTTCCTCTCTCCGGCCGACGCGATCGGCCCGGCGTTCGGGCCGGGTAGCCGGGAGCGCCATCTCGACCGCGCAACCAGGGCCGGCTACAAGGCCGAGCCCCTCAATGTGCCGTCGCTGGCGCTCGACCTCGACACGCCCGATGACCTCGAGGCACTCAGGACGCTTCTCTCTCAGGATCCGCGTCGCGCACCACTGACGGCCGCGGCGCTCTCCGAGCTGTGATCGAGATCCGCCCCGTGGAGGGCCTGCCCGAGATCGAGCCCGGAGCTCCCCTGGGCGTCATGATCACGACCGCTGCCGAGCTTCGCACCGGCGACGTCCTCGTGATCTCGCAGAAGGTCGTCTCGAAGGCCGAGGGCCGGCTGGTTGAGCTCGATGCAGTGGGCCCCTCGGAGCGCGCCACAGAGCTGGCGGCCGAGCTGGGCAAGGACCCGCGCCTGGTCGAGCTAATCCTCGGCGAAAGCCGCGAAGTCCTGCGCGCCGACCACGGCGTCCTCATCGTCGAGACGAAGTCAGGGTTTGTCTGCGCGAACGCCGGGATCGACTCTTCGAACGTTCCGGGCGAGTCCCGGGTGGCCCTACTCCCGGAGGACGCCGACGCCTCGGCGCGCCGGCTTCGCAGCGAGATCCGAAGAGCGGCCGGAGTCCGGCCCGCGGTCGTGATCGCCGACAGTTTCGGACGCCCCTGGCGGCTCGGACAGACCGAGGTCGCGATCGGATGCGCAGGGCTCGCGCCGCTCGACGACTGGCGCGGCGCCACGGACCGCGACGGCCGCCGGCTCGGCGCCACGGCTATCGCGATCGCCGACGAAGCTGCCGCCGCGGCTGACCTGGCTCGCGACAAGTCGTCGGGCACTCCGGTCGTAGTGGTGCGCGGCGTCGAGCGGCACGTGACGCGTGAGGACGGGCCTGGCGCGGCAGCGCTCCGCCGAGCCCGGGACCGCGACCTTTTTCGCTGATCCGGGTTCCCAAGGCGACTTCCAAGGCCTTCGAACTAGACGAATGGACAACCGCGCCAAGCCCTCCGAGGCCTAACCTAAAGTCATGGCCGAATTGCCTCTGATCGCTGTCACCACGTCTGAGGTCAGGGTGGCCTCGCAGTTCGAGCCGACCCCCGAGGGTGAGCCCGCCCGGCCTGAGATGGCGCTCGGAATGCGGTACCTCGAGGCGATCGAGACAGCAGGAGGCCTGCCGGTCGTAATTCCTCCCCTCCCCCAAGACGACATGGAAGAGCTGATCGGCCGCGTCTCCGGCGTTTGCCTTTCCGGCGGGCCCGACATTCACCCACGCGCCTACGGACAGGAGGAGGACCCGGCGCTGGGGCCAACTTGGATGGACCTCGATGACGCGGAGCTGGCGGTCGCGAACGCAGCAATCGAGGCGAGGATCCCCATCCTCGCGATCTGCCGCGGGGCGCAGGCCCTCAACGTAGCCCGCAGCGGCACCCTGTTTCAGGATGTGCCCAGTCGCTTCGGAACGAAGATCCGCCACCGCCGTGGCCACGGCCAGCCGAACATCAGCCACCCCGTCGAAGTCGCGCCGGACAGTGTCTTGGCCCAAGCGCTGGGTACTACTGAGCTCGTAGTGAACTCCTTTCACCATCAAGCCTCCGACCAACTCGGCCGGGGCTTGCGCGCGGTCGCTTGGTCGCCGGACGGGGTCGTCGAAGGCATCGAAGCTCCCAGCCACGACTTCGTCGTCGGGGTGCAATGGCATGCCGAGGCAATGGAGGACGAGCCCGCGCAGCGCCTCTTCGAGTCGTTCGTCGAAGCCTGCCGCGTGCATGACGCGGGCGGCCGGGTACCGGTGTGACCGGCGTCCCTTCGTGGGCCGAGTGGCCGGAAGAGCCGCTCAACTCGCAGTACTCGCTCGGCATCGAAGAGGAGCTGATGCTGATCGACTCGGAGGGCCGCATGAGCTTTCGCGGGGAGGAGGTGCTCGAGAGCCTCGCCGCGAACGTCGGTGGCTACTGCTCGCTCGAAACGCATTCCGCGGTCGTCGAAGTCGAGACCTCGCCCCAGCCGACCGTGCTCACTGCTGTGTCCGAGCTGAGCGAGATTCGCGCATCGCTCGCCGATCCGCTCGCCGCGCTCGAGTTGCGGGCGGCGGGCGCGGGAACGCATCCGCTCGCCACCTGGGTCGAGACGCAGGTGCCCGAGCAGGACCGCTACCAGAAGGTCCTCGAAACGATGCGAGAGCTTGCGCGGCGCGAGCCGACCATGGCGATGCACGTCCACGTGGCGGTGCCGAGCGCCGAAGGGGCGACCGCTGCGCTCAACGGGCTTCGCGAGCGCCTGCCGATCATCCTCGCGCTTTCAGCGAACTCTCCGTTCTGGCAAGCTCGTGATTCCGGCCTCGCGTCAACCCGGACCTCGCTATTCGGTGCCTTCCCGCGGACGGGCCTTCCGCCTTACTTCACCTCCTACGAAAACTGGGTCGAGCGGGTGGATGTCCTCATACGCTGTGGGGCGATCCCGGAGCCCACCTTCCTTTGGTGGGACGCCAGGCTTCAACCTCGGTTCGGCACGATCGAGGTGAGGATCGCCGATACGCAGTCGCGGCTGGAAGACGTCGCCGCCCTCGTCGCGCTGATCCAGTGCCTCGTAAAGGAGGCAGCCGAAGGGGGTCTCGCGGCGGAGGCTCGCCGGGAGGTGGTCGCTGAGAACCGTTTCCTGGCCTCGCGCGACGGAGTCGAGGCCGAGTTCATCGACCTTTACTCGGAGACTCTGGTCCCCCTGAGCGTGTGGGTCGGCGACGCGCTCGCAAGCTGCGAGCCGCACGCCCGCGAGCTTCACTGCGAGGCTGAGCTGGCGCGGGTACACGACCTTTGCCGCGAAAATGGCGCGGTGCGCCAGCGCGAGGTCTACGAGAGCGACGGCATCGAAGCCGTCGCCCCGTGGCTAGCCGACGAGCTCGCCGGCCACCTGCTCGTCGGTTGAGGGGTACGTCTCGACGATCTCGTAAAGGGTCGTTCGCTGCGCGGGCGTCCGCCCCGCCGCTCGCGCCGCACCGATCAGATCCGAAGGCTCGAGCCTCGACCCGTGTTGCGAGCCGGCCATGCGCGAAATCGACTCCTCCATCAGCGTGCCACCGAGGTCGTTTACGCCCCAGCGCAGGCTCTCGGTGGCCGCCTCGATCCCCATCTTCACCCAGCTCGCCTGGAGGTTCTTCACGGACCTGCCCAAAGCCAGCCGGAACGCCGCCGTGTGCTTCAGGTTCTCCTCGCGGGAGATCTCCTCGATTCCATGCGTGCGGCCGAGCATCGTGTGGAAGGGGATGAATGACAGGGGGACGAATTCCGTGATCCCGCCCGTGCGCTCCTGAAGCTCGCGGATGACGCGCATGTGGCTCGCGAGCTCCCACGGCTCCTCGATGTGGCCGAACATCACGGTCGATGTCGAGCGCAGGCCGGCGCGGTGACAGGCCTCGATGATCTCGACCCACCGTGCGACCGGCAGCTTGTTCGGCGAGATGCGGGCGCGGACGCCGTCGTGAAGCACCTCGGCGGCGGTGCCGGGCGTTGAGCCAAGGCCGTGCTCGCGAAGGAATGCGAAGACGTCGTCGGGAGAGCGGCCCGAGCGCTCGCACATGTAGTGGACCTCCATCGGCGAGTAGGCGTGGAGGTGGAGGTGAGGTGCGACGTCCCTGGCGAGGGAGAGCCAACGGCCGTAGTGCTCGAGCGTGTAATCGGGATGGATTCCGCCCTGCATGCAGATTTCAGTCGCGCCGAACTCGACGGCCTCGGCTATCCGTCGCTGGAACTCCTCCTCGGAGACCTCGTACGCATCCGGCGAGCGACGGCCCTGACCGAAGCCGCAGAAGGCGCACCCGACCACGCAAACGTTGGTGAAGTTCACGTTGCGGTTTACGACGAAGGTGGCGGTATCGCCTGCGAGCTCTGAGCGAAGCGAGTCCGCGGCGGCACGCATGTCCTCGACCACGCCGGGACGACGCTCAGCGAAGAGCGCGGTCAGCTCCGCTTGGGTTAGCGGGTCACCGGCAAGCGAACGTTCGATCGCGGCGTGCGCGAGGTCCGGATCGATCGCACGGTCAGAGCGGCGACCTGAGCCGCGGCGCGGGATGAAGCTCCAGTAACGCTGCTTGACCACGTCGAGCACGCCACGTGAGACCCAGTCGGGCCCCAGGTACTGGGGATAGACGCAGAGGCGCTCGGTCAGCGCGAATCCCTTCGGCGCGAGGCGCTTTCGGACCTCGTGCGGGCTCGGAAAGGCGTGCTCGGGCGAAATGTGGTCGCCGTTGGCCGAAAGCCCACCGAGGTCCGTCGCCCCGGCCTCGACGAGCTCGTCCCACCAGTCGGCGAGGTTCGGCGGAATCTGAACGCCCACATCAGGCATGAGGCGCCGGCACTCGGCGACGAGCCGCTTCATGTCACCGAGCGTGATCTCGGTGGCCCACGGAGGCGCGGTGAGCGTCCCACGCGGGGCGCCATGGCGCCCCGCGTCGGACGTTCGGGGGTTGGTGGTGGCGCTCCAGCGGTGCTGCGCGGCCTCGTCGGCGATGTCGGCGACCTCGGCCCCGTAGTAGCGCGGGTGGGGGACGAAGTTCTGGAGGATCACCTCCTGGATGTGGCCGTGGCGCTCGTGCAAGACGGCCAGGGCTTCGAGCGAGGCGATGCGCTCCTCCTCCGTCTCGCCGATGCCGACCAGGATGCCCGAGGTGAACGGGATGCGAAGCTCGCCAGCCGCGTCGATCGTCTCGATGCGGACCGCGGGATGCTTGGAAGGCGAGCCGGCATGGACCGTCTTCATCAGGCGCTCGGAAACCGACTCGAGCATGAGGCCCTGCGAAGCGGTGACCCCGCGAAGCCGTGCCAGGTCGTCGCGGTTGAGGGCGCCGAGGTTCGTGTGCGGCAAGAGGCCGCGCTCGAGCGCCCGCTCGCACGCCCACGCGACGTAGGAGACGAAGTCGTCATGGCCGTAAGAGCGAAGACGCGCCGCGACCTCGGCATTCACCTCGGGCTGCTCGCCCGTCAGGACGAGGAGCTCCTTGGCGTTTCGCCGGACGGCCTCGCCGAGCTTTGACTCGACTTCATCGGGCGAGTAGAGATGCGCCTTGCGGGTGGCGAACGAGCAGTACTTGCACACACACCGGCACGTGCGCGAGAGCGAGAGCGTGTAGTTCCGCGAGAAGGTAACCCGGCGCACGGCGCTCACGCTAGCGCAGCGCCTGGCGCCGTTGCGAGGCGCCGAGCCGCGTTGCCGCTACTTCTTGGACGGAGGCGGCGGCGGGGCCTTCCTGTCCTTGTTGCGCACCCGCGTCTCCGCGTCCTTGACCGCCTGGCCTACCGCACGTGCGTCCGAGGTAGGCGGCTCGGGCCCTTCCGCGAACTGCGGACCCGCGATCACGAACTTGTAGACGGCGGCCGCGAGGAGCGCGCCCGCGAGCGGACCGAGAACGTACGGCACGAGGTCAGAGCCCTCGAGGCCGTCGCCGATCAGCGCGGGGCCGAACCAGCGGGCTGGGTTGAAGGAGCCGCCGGTCAGCGGTCCGAAGATCATCACGAGGAAGCCAAGCGTCGCGCCGATGGCGAGCGGCGCCCACTCCTGGCGAGCGCGCGGGTTGAACGCCACCGCGCAGATCACGAGGACGAGAAGGAAGGTCCCGATGCCCTCGACCAGGAAGCCCTGGAAGTTGCCGCCGAGCGCGCTGGAGACCTCGGCGTTGCCGTAGCCCGAGAGCCTGCCCTCGTCCTCGAGGAGGCCCTTGACGAGCAGCGCGCCGAGGACGCCGCCCGAGAGCTGCGCCAGGATGTAGACGACGCCGTCCACCGGGTCGATCCGCTTCTGGATCGCCGCGGCGATGGTCACCGCCGGGTTGAAGTGCCCACCGGAGACCGCGCCGAAGGCGATGATCAGCGCGAACAGCCCAAAGGCGTGAACCAGCCCGATGACCGCGAAATCGGATCCCGTACCCGACGCGGGATCGGTCTGGGCAAAGAGCGAGACGACGACGCCCACGAACATGACCAGGAACAGCGTCCCCAGCAGCTCGGACAAATACGCGGCGAGACCTCGATCTTGCACTGGCTTCAGAACCTCCTGCTTGGAAAACCCGATTGCGGCGCCTTGGACGCCATGCACCCGGCGGGTGCGGGCGCGAGTCTAGTAACCCCGCGCCAATTCGTAGCCTTTCGGCACGAACTTCTTGGCGATCCTGCGCACGATTCCCTCGCGTGTGCCCGCCTTCTGGCGCACGGGAAGACGGAGCCTGAGCTTCTCGACCGTGACGGGCGCCTGGCCATTCGACGGGCGCCCGTACGGAGCGTCAACTGGCAGCAGCTCGAGCTTCGGGATGTGACCCTCGGCGAACTTGTAGCCGTTCGGGTGGAGCTGGAAGACCTGCCTGCCCTCATCCGGACGCCACGTGCCGCGAGCGACGAGCACGGCATTGCCGCTCTCATCCACGTCGAGCAGGCGGGCAGCTACCTGAGAGGTCGGGCTGGTGGGGGTGAAGTTGGCTATCACCGTCGGCGAGCCCATCAGGGTGTAGCCGCGCGCCGGCGCGGGATCAAGCCTGTACGAGGCGGCCCCCGGTTGATCCGCGGCAGGGGCGGTCGCGCACGCGTCATTCGTCGCAATGGGGTCGTAAGCCTGTCCGCGCGGGCCATCGTTCGGTACCGATGGGGCGATTGTCTTGGCGGCAGCGAAGCTGCCTCGGACTTCGCGGCTGCCGCGAACCTCGCCACGCGCTATTCGTGACCATTGCGGAGCGCGGTACGGCCCCTGCGAAGGCGTGCTTTCGTCGCCACAGGTCTGCGTGAGGGTTGTGACACCGCCCACGGGCGCCTTCCTCCCCTTCAGGTGATGAGCGAGGAATTCATCCTGATGGGAGTGCAGCAACTCGATGTCCGCGTCCTTGTTCTGACCTCGCTGATGGCCGTAATCCAAAAAGAAAAGCGAGATGTCCGCGTTCCGATGCTCGGTGCGCGTCCGGTTGTAGAAGCGGATCGCCTCATCGGCCGGGAAGATGTCATCCGTCCAGCCGTTTGATATCAGGAGTGGCGCGGGCGCGATCGAATGGTCGATGTAGTACGAAGAGTGATGCGTGGTGACCTCCTCGACGATGTCAGCGGTGAGCGGATCGGCGTAGGGCTCGCCCTCATTGATTCGCGTGAACCAGGTGCGCAGGTCGGCGTCCGGATCTACGAGTGGAGGGGCGTAGAAGCCGGACGCCTCGCCGGATGCATAAAGGCCTGCCACGAACGTCTGCTTCATCACTCCTATGGGGGCGTCTCCTTCAGGCCCAAGGTAAGGAGCGTCCGCGACGTAGTCGAGCGTTCGGCCATTCGGCAAGAGGGCGTAAGCGAGGTCCGTCCATGGGATCTCGGGGATTGCTGCGGCAAGGCTGATCCGCGTGCCCTCAGGGCTCTTCCACGGCGAGAGTGAGCCGTCCTGTTCCATAACGCGGTTCTTAAGCGCAGCGAGCGCCATCGAAAGCCCGCCACCATAGGAACCGCCGGCCGAGGCGATCTTGCCCTTGCGCGCGATGCCCTCGTCCACAAGCATGCCCGCGAAAACTTGGGCATCGCGGACCTCGTAGCGCGTATCCAGAAGCCGCACCCAGCCCCCGTTGGCACAGCGCACCGGCGGGGGCTTGTCGCCGCACGGCCCGAAGCCACGATCCGACATGGAGAACGCGGCGTAGCCCTGGTCCGTCCAGCGTGAGAGCGCTTCGGCGCTCAATTTGTCGCCGCCGTAGCCGTGAAAGTGCATGACCAGCGGATAGGGCCCGTCGGGCCCCGACGCGGGCTCGGGCGGCAACGCGACGTTCACATCGATGAGTTGGCCGTCAAAAGTCTCGACGAGAGCGTTGGTGCCGCCGCAGAGGCGACTGCCATCCTCCTGCTCCTCGCACGGGATCGAGCCGTCGAAGACCGAGGTGATCTCAGCCTTGGCCGGAGCGGCGCCGAGCAACAGCCCTGCGCTCGCAGCAAGAAGTGCGATGCGTGCCTTCCCCACGGAGACGAAGGTACAGAATGCAATGGCGCGGCGCGCCGGTTCAGGCGTCGCGCGAAGGGTCGGAGCCCCGCGGTTGCTCGGGTTCCTCCGCAGAGTCACAGGAGTCCGGGTTAGCCTCCATCCGCTCGTCCCAGAGGCGCTTGCCGTCGGCGATCACCTCGCGCGCCTCCTCAAGCGTCTTCCAGCCGTCGACATCCACCTCCTTGCCCTCGAGCTGCTTATAGACGGAGAAGAAGTGGGTGATCTCATCCTGAAGCTGCTTCGGGATGTCTTCGAGCGTCTCCGCGTGGTTCCAGCCGGGATCGTGGGTCGGAACGCAAACGACCTTGTCGTCTTCACCCGCCTCGTCGCGCATCTTGAACAGCGCGATCGGCTTGACTGCGATGACGCAGCCCGGAAAGGTCGCCTCGGAGACGCAGACCATCGCGTCGAGGGGATCGCCGTCGCGGCCCCAATGGTCGATCAGGTACCCGTAGTCGGTCGGGTAGACCATGGACGAGGAGAGGAACCGGTCGAGGACGATGCGGTCGATGCCCTCGTCGTACTCGTATTTGTTTCGCGATCCCTTGGGGATCTCGACGTGGACGAGGAGCTCGTCTTGGAGGTTGTGATCGGCCACCCCTTCCGAGCCTATACCTCCTGCATCTAGGCTGAGCGGCACATGAAACGGGTCGTCGCGCTGCTGGCGGCCGTCCTCGCGCTCTCGAGTTGCGGCGGGGACGGTGCTGAACCGGGCGCCTCAAGCGAGGCGACCCTGGTGCTCGACTTCACGCCGAACGCCGTCCATGCTGGCCTCTATGCCGCCGAGGGGCGCGGGTGGTTCTCAGAGGAGGGCCTCGAACTCGAGATCCGGCAGCCGGGGGATTCGACCGACGCTCCAAAGCTCCTCGCCGCGGGCCGTACCGACTTCGCGGTGATGGACATCAACGACCTCGGCACGGCGACCGCGCGCGGGTTCGAGCTGGAACCGGTAGGAGCGCTGGTCCAGGTGCCGCTCGCGTCCGTGATCGCTGCGGAGGGTGGCGTGCGGCGCCCGAGCGATCTCGAGGGCCGGCAAGTCGGGGTGACGGGGTTGCCTTCGGACGACGCGGTGCTGGACGCAGTCGTCGAGGCTGACGGCGGCGACCCGTCGGCGATCGAGCGGACGGTGATCGGCTTCGACGCCGTGGCGGCGCTGTCGGCGGGCCGCTTGGATGCCGCAACCGCGTTCTGGAACGCCGAAGGGGTGGCGCTTCGGGAGCTCGGAGTCGAGACGCGCGAGTTCCGGGTCGGCGACTTCGCCGCGGAGCCGTTTCCGGAGCTCGTGGTGGTGACGTCGGGCGAACTGGCGGAGACCGAGCCGGAGCTCGTGGAAGCGATGCAGGCCGGCCTCGAACGGGGGTACGGGCTGGCGGCGGAGCAACCCGAGGCGGCACTTCGCGATTTGCTCGCGGCCGTCGAAGGGCTGGGCGCAAGCAACCAAGGGGCTCAGATGGACGCCCTCGTCGGGGCCGACGCATTCGCCGCGGGCGTCAAGCCGGGCGCCCTTGACCCGACGCGCTACGCGAACTGGGAGCGCTTCGCCCGAGCCAACGGCATCCCGGTGCCCTAGAGGCGGCGGGAGTGCCGGAACTGCTGGCGCACTGACTCTGGGCGGCCCCACATTTGCATGACCTCGGCTCGGCCCTCACGGAAGTCGCGAAGCACCATCTCGGCCTCGATTCCCTCCTGATCCAGGAGCGCGAGCGTGCCTTTGACCGTTTCGGCCGCCGCCGCGTGGCCGAACGTATGGGCCACCAGGATGCGCCAGTGCCAGTCAGCCTTCGAATAGGGCTGAGCATTCACCTGGGTAAGGATCACGGCGGCGTCGATGTAGCGCTGCTCGTCGGGAAGGCGCAGGTCGAGCGCGAGGTCGGTCCAATCGTCAGGCAGCGAGTCGAGGATCTCCTGAAAGCTCTCAGCCAGGGCCATCGAGCGGAGCCTACCGCCGGAATATGAGCGAAGCGTGAGGTGCCTGACACCAGGGTTAGGGCGCCAGGACGCGGATCGCGCCGGCCAGGCGCTCGCCCAGGATGTGCTCTTGACCCGAGACCGAGACGTGAAGCGGTCCGTCGAAGGGGTCCCGGCTGACAACTTGGAGCTCGGACCCGGGCCGGATGCCTCGCTCGTCGAGGTAGCGGAGCATCTCCGGGTCCGAGTCGGAGACCCGGGCAAATGCGGCAATGGTGCCCGCCTCGACCTCGGTGAGGCTCATCGTCGCGTCGCTGGCCATGTTGAGCTCTGCGTTCGGGATCGGGTCGCCGTGCGGGTCGTGCGCCGGATCCCCCAGCGCCTCCGCGATTCGCTCCTCGAGCTCTTCCGAGATGTAGTGCTCGAGCACTTCGGCTTCGTCGTGCACGCGGTCCCACGGCATCCCAAGTACTTCTGCCAGGTAGGACTCCAGCAATCGGTGGTGGCGGATCACCTCGAGCGCAACCCGCTCGCCCCGCTCGGTCAAAAGCGCACCGCGGTAGGACTCGTGGACGACCAACCCCATCTCGTTCATCCGCTTCAACATGGACGTCACCGAGCCGGCGGAGACGCCCAGCCGCTCGGCCAGCGCCGACGTTGTCACGGGACCGTCCGAGCGCTGAGCGAGCGCGTGCAGCGCCTTCGCATAGTCCTCGACCGCCTCCGTGTTAGGAGCCTGCGGATCGCGCCTGAACCCGGAGTGTGCCCTCATCGTCAAACCGAGATCAGGAGGCCGGTGAGATAGAAGGCGATGGCCCCCGCTGCAATACCGGACGCCGTCACGGCGTCGAGCGCCCTCCCGCCCCTGTCGCGCATGGACGGGGCGATCTGGACGATCACCTGGATCACGGCGCCGACGCCGAGCCCGAGGAGGAAGGCGGAGAGCTCGGCGTTCGTGACGGAGGCTCCGATCACGGCGCCGAGGATGGCCGGAGCTCCCGCGATCACACCAAGTCCCACCAGGCGCCCCAGGGGCGGCCGTTCTGAATCGCGTATGAGCGGGGCCACGATGGCGAACCCTTCCGTCGTGTTGTGGATGGCGAAACCAACGACGAGCGCGGCGCCCAGCGCCAGCTCGGAGATCGCATATGCCGAGCCGATCGCAAGCCCCTCCCCCATGTTGTGAAGGCCGATCCCGATCGCGATCATCAGCGCCAGGCGCGAGCCGCTCGCGCCTTCTGAGGCTTCGCGCCGGGACGCCAGGAACCGGTCGACCGCGGTCAGCGCCATGAACGCGAGGCCCGCTCCGAGGATCACCAGCTCCGTGCCGCCGAAAGCGCCACCGGACTCGCCAGCGATCTTGAATCCCTCAAGTCCCGCGTCGACCGCCAGAAACGCCAGCAGGCCGACCGTCACGGCCATCACCACGCGAATCCACGTCGGCTTGAACCGGCGCATCGCCGGCAGCAGCAGCATCCCCAGGGTCACCGGAATGACTCCGACGTAGAGGCCAAGGAGCGCCATCAGGGCGAAGAGGTCGCCGTCCGTCTCGGGGGTTGCCACCGCCGCTTCGATTTCGTGCTCGATCACGAGCCCGGTCGACGTGACCATGGAGACCAGGTACGGCTGGCCGTCCTGCCAAGGGAAGTCGAGCGTGATCTTCTCCGAGCCAAGCCGCTCGATGGGCTCCTCGGCGCCCTCGAAGTTCACGTAGGCGTCAGCGACGAACACCTGGGCGACCTCGACCTCGTCAGGACCCGTGTTTCTGAGCGTCAGCTCGATCTGGTTCGGCTCGAGCCGCGCGCTCTCGACGTCGAGCTCCTCGATCGGCGGCCCGGCCCGGTCGGGCAGGGTGTCGTCGCCGACGACGGCGATCGTGACGAGGACGGCGGCGATCAGCGCAACCACACCGCCTACAAGCGCCCACAGCGGCACTCGATCGGTCACTCCGCCACCTCGAAGAACCCCATCCAGCCGAGGTCGGCGAATTCGGTCTTGTGGGCGTGAAACATGAACGGCCCAGGGTTCGGAAAGGTCATCTCGAGGATGCCTCGCTGAGCCTGTCCCTGGATCACCGTGTCGGTGAACTCGACCGGGGTGAGCGACGTCCCGGTTGGGAAGTAGTTGAAGAAGTTCCCGTGGACGTGGAACGAGTTGATCGGGTCGTACTCGAGGATGTTCACGAGGTAGATCCGGACCAGCTCGTCGCGCGCCACCTTAATCGGCTCGCTCACGTAGTGGAACGGGATCGCGTTCACCGCGTAGAGCTGGTTTCCCTCCGCGTCGAAGGTCGTGTTCCAGCCGTTCTGGACCATGACCAGCTCGTCGGCATCGGGACGGCCCTCCTTCGGATCCACGATGAACGCCCCGTACATGCCGCGAGCGATGTGCTCGGCGAGAGGCGAGACATGGCAGTGGTAGAGGTGAAGCCCGAACGGCTCGGCGTCGAACTCATAGGTGGTCGACTTGCCCGGGGCGATGATCCCGTCACCCGCGCCAGGCACGCCGTCCATCGCCGAGGGGTGGAGCCCGTGGAAGTGGACGGTGTGCGGATGGACGGAGCCGTTGACGAAGCGGATTCGAAGCAGATCGCCTTCGGTACATCGCAGGGTTGGACCGGGCACTCGGCCGTTGTAGGTCCAGGCGGGGAACTTGACGCCGGGGGCTACTTCGATCTCTTTGTCCTGGGCGAACAGGGTCCACTGGCGCAGAGTGCGACCATTCGCGAGCCGCGTCGTGGTGCCGTAGTCGAAGTCGCGGAGGATCTCGGTGGGGTTGAAGCCGTTCGCCTCGTGATCGACCGTGGCGCCGTCCTTGAACGTCGCGCCAGCCGTGCCGAGGCCGTTGAGGTGCGCATGAGATACGCCGGCGGCTGGCGCAGAAGCGCTATGCGCGGAACCGTGGCCTGTCGCGGCGTGGGCACCTGCCCGCTGGCTGCCCCCCAGCGCGTCGTGGACGCCCTGATGCGGCACGACTTCATGAAGCGCCGCCAGCGCGGGCGCCGCGGCGAGACTCCCCGCGAGGAGCCGGCGGCGGCTCAGCTTGAGGGCCCGCTCGTCCGCTTCGTTTAGCTCATCCACAACTGAGAGTTTGACACATCAAAACCCTAAAGGGTCAGACCCCTCTCCGGTTCCGGGTCTGACCCCTCTGCGTGGGACCCGCCTAGAATCGGGGTGGTGAGCGAGGTTCTGATCGAGCTGGATGGCCAGTACCGCGCGCTTCGCGAAGAGGCCGGCGCCGCGGTCAGGCGGCGCGGGATGGTTTCGGTCGGTGGACCCGACGCGGCCGAGTATCTACAGGGCCAGGTGACCAACGACGTCGAGGCGATCGAGCCCGGCAAGGGCGGCTACGCCGCGCTACTCGACCGCAAGGGCCGCATGCAGGCGGACATGCGGGTCCTTCGCACGCCACGACGACTTTCGCATCGGAGTCGAGCCGGAGGCGCTCCCCGCGGTGCTCCGCCACCTCAGCATGTATTCGGTCGGCCGCGAGGTAGCGGTCGAAGATCACACCGGCTCGCTTGAGCTGGTCTCGGTCGTCGGACCCGCATCGGCCGAGCTCGCTGGGCTGGCTCCCCTCGGCGCGGAGAACGATCACGCGGAAGGCAAGCTCGACGGAATCGAAGTTCTCTCGATCCGCACGGACCTGGGCCTCGACCTCGTGGTGGCGGCCGAGGACGCCGATGGCACGCTCGAGGCGCTCGCTGCGCGGGGGATCGCTCAGGTGACAGAAGACGCCCTCGAGATCGTTCGCGTCGAAAGCGGCCGGCCGCGGTTCGGCCGGGAGATGACCCCCGAGACGATCCCGCAGGAGGCGGGGATCAACGAGCGAGCGGTGAGCTTCACCAAGGGCTGCTACATCGGACAGGAGACCGTCGCTCGCCTCCACTACAAGGGCAAGCCGAATCGCCACCTGAGAGGGCTCCGGCTTGCGGCCGGCGCCGAGGCGGGCGCGGTGGTGACGCTTGGCGACCGCGAGCTCGGAAAGATCGGCACCGCCGTCCTTTCCCCCGCGCACGGCCCGATCGCGCTAGCGATCCTCCGGCGGGAGGCCCAACCGGGCGACGAGGTCCTGGTTGGCGGCGAGATCCCCGCGGAAGTGGCCGATCTGCCCTTCGGGCGGCTGAACGGCATGACAGCCGACCTATGCGTCGAATAGGGTTCCCGGCGGAGATGACGTTCCGGGAGGTAGCCCATGCCTGTGGTGATTTTCGCGCAGCAGCGGCTGCGGTTGGCTGTGCCCTGATCGTGGGCTTCTCCGGCTGTGGAGAGGACGACTTCGAGAACAATCCGCGCCCCCCGAGCCCGGTCGAGCTGACGGCTGCGATCGACAAGAACAACGTCACGATCGCCCCGAGCGACCCCAACGCGGGCCTCGTCGTGATCACGATCTCGAATCAGACGGAGGAGTCGAAGCAGCTCGTCCTCGAAGGACCCGAAGAGACCACCAGCTCGGGTGAGATCCCGCCCCGCGGTACCGGCTCGATCAAGACCGAGCTCGTGCAGGGCGAGTACGAGGCCACGGCCGGAGACGACGCGGCGATCGAGCCCACCCAGCTCGTCGTCGGCCCGCCCGGCCCGACGTCTCAGAACGACCTGCTGCTGCCTTAGGCCTGCTCCGCCTCGTCGGCAGCGTCCGCGACCAGGGAGTCGATTCTGTCGAGTTTGAGCCGCAGAGTCGCGACCATCTCTTCGAGCCCGGTGCGAGCCTTGTCCGACGAGGTCTTGATACCGGTGAGCGCCGACTTGATCGCCTGAGCCTGCTGCAGGCATGAGATCGCCTCCTCGGTGACTGAGCGCACCTCGGCGGCGTCCACGCTCAGATCGCGATCACGCGCCATGAGCACGCGGGCGGCAGCCAGGCGATAGGCGAGCTCGAGCGCGAGCGCGTCGGGCTCAGCTCGATCGACGGCCACGATCAGCTTGTTTCCTTCGTACTCGCGAAGCTGCTCTCGGCCGGATGGGACCCGTTCGTCCCCGGCGACGACCAGGACGCCGAAGGATGCCGCGCGTGAAGCCATGGCCGCGTTCAGCTCGTCCCAGGCCGCGCGCTTGGAGAGTTGCTTGTCCTTGCACTCAAACACGATGCGGCCGAAGGACGGACCCTGCGCGGCGCCCAGCTCGACGAGGACATCGCCCTTCTTGCCCCCACCCTCGGCTCCCTCGGCGCCGGTGTGGGTCGCGCAGTCGTTGCGGACCGAAGCAAGGCGCTCAACCGCATCAAACACACGCTCTTCGAACGAGAACCCCTTGCGGGTGCCGGCCTCTTCAGCCTCGGCAACGCGCTCGTCAGCATCCTCGCGCTCCAGGAGCCGGGCGAGCTCCTTGCGCAAATCGGAGACCTGGGCGTGCATCGCGCGCGCCTCTTTGGCGTGCTGGTCGCGCAGGCGCTCGACCTCGGCGCGATTGCGACCTTCCGCCTCGAGCATCTTGTCTCCGAGTTGCTTCTGAACGTTGATCAGGGGGTTGCTCGGGTCATCGGCGGTGAGGACGCGGCTCATGGCCTGAAGCGTCTCCATGGTGTTCTTCGAGATCGTGTCCTGTACTTGCGCCAGGAGAGACTCGTCGCCCTCGAAAACCTCGGCGAGCGACTCGTTGATTGCCTCTGCCGACGCCGTGAGGGTGCCTTCGAGCTTCTCGTCGAGCTGCCCCAACCCGGCCTCGAGCTCGCGCCGCACGTAATCGACGTTGACCGCCGTCTCCTCGGAGTCGAGGACGCGGGCACCGATCTCGATCGCCTTGCGGACCGTCTCGGGCGCCGGCGTGCCGGCCTGAGCGCGCTCACGGACAACTTCGGCCGCGCGCCTGTCCTCGACCGTGAGCCCCTCGATCACAACGCGGTCGCCAAGCGCGCGAACGGTCCCCGAGGGGTCGTCTCCGAACTGAAGTTGAGGCTTTTCCGAGGCTTCCATAGTGGACTCACGAAGGTAGTCGCGGCTCCGGACGCAAACCTGACACCGGGCGCGAGATTGCGCGCCGATACGCTTTCGCGCGCCCTTTCCTTCCTAAGCAGGAGATGAATGCCCGTGGCAGTTGACGTAGCCCAAGTCTCGAAGCTCGACTCAGAACCCGGCACGCTGCCGGAGACCATGGCCGCCTGGGTCATCCGCCAGGAGCGCGAGGGTGAGCCAAAGGACGCCTTTCAGATCGAGGAGATCGAAGTGCCGGAGCCCGGTGCCTTCGAGGTGATCGTGCGCGTCATGGCCGCCGGGGTCAACTTCAACAACGTCTGGGCGTCGTTCGGCAAGCCCGTGTCGGTCTTCGGCTACGGCGACCATCCGGAGTACGGACACCACATCGGCGGCTCGGACGCCTCCGGGATCGTTTGGAAGGTGGGCCCGGGCGTGACGAACTGGCAGCCCGGCGACGAGGTCGTCATCCACTGCAACCAGGCCTCCTACGAGGACGTCGAGGTCCACGGCCTCGACCCGATGGCCGCTCCCTCGCAGAAGATCTGGGGCTATGAGACCACTTGGGGGTCGTTCGCCCAGTTCACGAAAGTGCAGGCCCAGCAGCTCCTGCCCAAGCCGAAGAACCTCTCGTGGGTCGATTCCTCGGCCTACGGCCTCACCTACTTCACGGCCTACCGGATGCTGCTGAACCGCTGCAACATCCAGGCCGGACATAATGTGCTGATCTGGGGCGCCGCAGGCGGGCTCGGCGTCTTCGCGACCCAGCTCTGCAAGGCGGCGGGCGCGAACGCCGTCGGCGTAGTGAGCTCCGCCGAGAAAGGCGAGCTCGTCAAGCAGCTCGGCGCCGTGGACTACATCGATCGCAACGAGTTCTCCGGGATGATGCGAAAGGGCGGCGAGTCCGCCGACGAGGAAAAGGAGCGCTTCGGCGTCACCCGCGCCTTCGCCAAGAAGGTGAAGGGCATCCTCGGTGACGCGCCCGACATCGTCTTCGAGCACGTCGGCCAAGCTACCTTCCCCACCTCGGTCTTCACGGTCAAGCCATTCGGCAAGGTCGTGATCTGTGGCGCCACCTCGGGCTACACGCTCGACTTCGACGTCCGCTACCTGTGGATGAAGCAGAAGGAGATCCTGGGCTCCCACTTCGCAAACGCGTACGAGTGCATGCGAGCGAACCAGCTCATGGCGGAGGGCAAGGTCCGCCCCGTGCTTTCCGAGGCGATGGACTTCGAAGGAGTCCCCGAGGCACACCAGATGATGCACGAGAACCGCCACACGGGCAAGATCACCGTCCGGGTCGGCGCGACCTCGAACGACGAGGGCCAGCACGAAGACGGCCCGGGCGCGATCTGGGCCGAAGTCGGGGCGTAACTCGCGGGGATAGGATCACCTTCGATGCACGTCAACAACATCGACTGGCATGTCACCCCGTTCCGCGCCGAGCACTGGTTCAAGATCTGGAGGCCGGCGCTCGACCGAGCGCTCGCCCACGGGGCCAGCACGTGCTACCTGACACGCAACATCGACGACCCGCTCCATTTCCGCCAGGTCTCGGTCTGGGAGGAAAAGTCGGACTTCGACAACTACTGGGCCTCCGACGACCTCGTCGCGCTCCGCCAAGAGGCTCTCGCCTATTACCACAAGCCGATCTATCCGGTCTGGCACTCGCTCGTCGCCGAAGCGGCGCTCGACCGCAGCGTGAGCTAGGCGACGGCTTCCAGCTTCGCGTCCGCGGCCCGCGCGACGCGTTCGGCCGCGTCGACGAGCGCCTTCCGCATGGCCTCGGTCCCGGCGGATCGGGTCTTTCGCGTTGCCGCCCAGACGCGGCGCTGGGGCGCCTGCGGCTCCGTCGGGCGCACAACGACGCCTGGTCGCAGCGCGTGAAGAGCGAGGTCGGGAAGGAGCGTCACCCCCAAGCCCTCGGCGATGAAGCCCTGGAGGACGTGGTAGTCGTCTGATTCGAAGGCGATCCGGGGCTCGAAACCGGCATCGAGGCAAGCGCTGCGAACGATGAGAGAGCAAGAGCTGGGCGCGGTGCCCGAAAGCCAGGCCTCGTCGGCCAGATCCGCCATATTCACCTTGGCGCGGCTTGCAAGCGGGTGGTGCTCGGGCAAGGCGACGTAGAGCGCCTCCGTCAGCAGCAGCGTGTGGTCGATGTCCCGCTCCTGCGGCACGACCGTGCCCGGATAGTCGAACGTCACGGCAAGATCCAGATCGCCCGCCCGCAGCCGCGGCAACGACTCCTCGGGCTCCGCGTCGCCCACCGTCAGCCGCACCTTCGGGTGTCGCCTTGCGAAGTCGGAGACGGCGTGCGTAAGCAGCGTGGCGCTCGCGCTCGGAAAGCTGGCGATGCGCACTTCGCCTCCCTCTAGCCCGGCGATCGCCTGCAACTCGCGCTCCGCCTCCTCGAGGCGGCAGATCGCGGCGTCTGCGTGATCAACGAGGACGCGACCGGCATCGGTTGGCTTCGTGCCCTCGCGCGTGCGCTCCAGGAGCTTCATTCCCACCTCCCGCTCGAGCGTCGCAATCTGCTGGCTCACGGCCGACTGCGAGAGGTAGAGCGCGTCCGCCGCGCCGGAGAACGAGCCGTGGGTGACAACCTCGCGCAGAATTCGCAGTCGCTTGACGTCAAGCATTAGCTGACCTTATCACAGATCAAAGAACTTCATGTTGCGCTTATCTCTCGAAGGGATCAAGGTAGTCGCATCACGAAACGGACGCGCCGAGCGTCTCTCAAGCAGGAGGTATCGAATGAACCAGAACACGAACACAACGGGAATCACGATCCGCAGGCTCGGCCCGTCCGACGAGGCAGCGGTCGAACGGCTGGTGGAGCTCGACTCGGGCACGCGCCCCGAGGAGCCCCTCATGGGCGCCGAGGTCGAGGGCCGGCTGCTCGTCGCCATGTCGGTCGCGAACGGAGACAGCGTCGCCGACCCTTTCAGCCGAACCCAGGAGCTGCGAGACATCGTCGGCATCCGCGTCGCCCAGCTCAGCGGACGCGACAAGACGAGCAGACGCGGCCGGCGGATCCGGGCCCGATCGCGCGGAACCGTCGGCTCCTCTCCCCCCGGTGCCGGCGGCAGGCTCCTGACCCTGCCGGTCCGCCTGAGCTAGCGCTTAATGCTGCTCTAGCGGGGCCATCGTGAGCCCGGCGTCCGAGAGCTGCTCCCAATAGAGCTCTGCGGGCTCACGTGGCCCCGTCCAGACCGCGGCCTGTCCCTGGTTGTGGATCTGGTCGGCGAAGCGGTACCCACCGTCCAGGCTGACCCCCGGGACCACCTTCGCGAGGGTGCTCGCCACGTGCTCGAAGGTGTTGTGGTTGTCGTTCAAGACGATTACGAGCCAGTTGCCGCCCAGCCCCGCGCCCGGCCCGCCCGTGCGTGGGCGCTCGATCGTCTCGGTTGACATCCGGCCTAGCGTACGAACGAACGCCGTTTACGGATTGGGAATGCCGACCTTGACCCTCTTGATGGCCCCGATCGGCCCGTTGTTTGCGCCCTTAGTGCTTCCTATACCGAACGAGACTTTGCGGCCCTCGACCTGGCCCATGTTGTTGTCCATAACAGGGGGCGCAACCAGCTTGCCGTTGACGAACGCGGAGATCTTGTTGCCGGTGGCTCTCAGGCGGAGCGTGTTGTTCTCGCCAACCTTGTTGATCTCGTCCGACTGGCCTGAATCGGGGAAATCGGGGGGGTTGTCCGGCTCGCGATTGAGCTTGTAGGCGCGGGTTTTTGGAAAGACCCTGAACTCGTAATAGTCCCCATTACCCACGCGCACTCGAACGGCGAGGTAGGACCGCTCTCGCACGTCCTTCGGCGTGTCCTTGGAGATCCGGCCCTGGATCAGGATCTCGTGATCGGGCTGATCACGGTCGCCGGAGACAGGAGGCGCGTACTCGCAGAACTCCTTGCCTGAAACCTCGATCCGCATCGCGCTCGAATCCTCGAGGTAGTCCTTGTCGCAGGCGTTGCCGCCGCCTGCTTGGTCGATCTCCTTGTACGAGCTCTTTGCCTTGAAACCGTTCTTGTAGACGTAAACGACCGCCGACGCAGACGCGACAACGACGAGGAGCCCCGCAACCGCGAGCAGCGGCGCAAGGCGCAGGCGGGAAGCTTTGGGCTTGCGAAAGTTCATGGTGGGAAGCCTAGAGAGAAGACACCCGGTCGGCGCAAAAGGTGCGGTTTCGGCAAGGAGATGCCCGGCAGGGCGTGCCTAGGGCTGGGCCTCCTCCTGCTCGCGGCGCTTTCGCCAGTAGCGCTCGAGACCGAGCCAAAGCTGGTCGGGTGGCATCGCCTGTCGTAGCCGTTCAGCCACCTCTTCTCCCTCCGCGTCGAAACGCGCATGAAGCCACTCTGAGAACCGGTCCGGATCGTCGTGCGAGCTTTCCTCGGCTGCGTCCTTGAGCCACGCCTCGATCTTCGTCAGCTGTCGCTCGGCGTCGTCGCTGTGGCCGAAGTGGGTCATGCAGATCCGCGCCGGGCCCAGCGAGCGGAGCATCTGAATCGACTTGAGCCAGGCTTCGACCTCGATCTCGGGCGGAGGCGTCGGCGCCGCGACCAGATCCGACGGCGGAACGCTAACACCGGCGACGTCGCCGGTGTACGCGTCGCCCGTCTCCCGGTCGTGGTAGAGAACGTGGTGGCGAGCGTGTCCTGGCGCGTAGTGGACGTCGAGACCTTCTATCTCTTCGCCGCCTTTGAGGATCGTCACCCGCTCCTCGGGCACCGGCGCGACCTCGCCCCAGAGCTTCTCCATGTCTGAGCCGTAGAGCCGCTCCGCGCTCTTCACGAGCCGTGAAGGATCGATCACGTGCGGCGCGCCCACTTCGTGGGCGTAAACGCGAAGCTTGGGAAATCGGCGTGCGAGCACGCCGGACGCTCCCGCGTGGTCGAGGTGGATGTGGGTGAGAAGGAGCGCGCGAGGCTCGGCATCAAGCCCCTCGAGGAGAGTTTCGGCGGTAGAGCCGGGGCCGGGGTCGACAATCACGCCGGGCCGGACCTCCCAGGCGCCGATCACACGGTCGCGCCCGAGATGCATGGTGTCGACGACTCGCGCGATGGCCAGCAGCGTATTTAACCCGCTGACCCTAGAATTCACATATGGCCGAGCACCGCTTGCCTGAGCGCGACCGTCCCTGGGTGATGCGCACCTACGCGGGCCACTCGGACGCCCGCCGCTCGAACGAGCTCTACCGCAAGAACCTCGCCAAGGGCCAGACGGGCCTCTCCGTCGCCTTCGACCTGCCGACCCAGACGGGTTATGACCCCGACGCCGTCCTCAGCCGCGGCGAGGTGGGCAAGGTGGGCGTCTCGGTCGCCCACAAGGGGGACATGCACGCCCTGTTCGAGCAGCTCCCGCTCGGCGAGATGAACACGTCGATGACGATCAACGCAACCGCGGCCTGGCTCCTCGGCCTCTACTGCGCGGTCGCCGATGAAACCGGCGTCGAGCTATCAGAGCTCAAGGGGACGACGCAGAACGACATCATCAAGGAGTACCTGTCGCGCGGGACCTACGCCTTCCCTCCGGGACCCTCGATGCGCCTCATCGCCGACACGGTCGCCTTCTCGGTGAACGACATTCCGAGCTGGAACCCGACCAACATCTGCTCCTACCACCTCCAGGAGGCAGGTGCAACGCCCGTCCAGGAGATCGCCTACGCCCTCTCGACCGGCATCGCGGTCCTCGACGAGGTGAAGGCGCGCGGACAGGTCTCGGAAACGGACTTTCCCAAGGTCTTCGGCCGCATCTCGTTTTTCGTCAACGCCGGCGTCCGCTTCATCGAGGAGCACGCGAAGCTCCGCACGATGACGGCGCTCTGGGAGAAGATCGGCCGCGAGCGCTACGGCGTGACCGACCCCAAGCTCCTTCGCCTGCGCTACGGCGTGCAGGTGAACTCGCTCGGACTGACCGAATCACAGCCCGAGAACAACGTGCAGCGGATCGTTCTTGAGGCGCTGGCCGTCACGCTCGGGCGCGACGCCCGCGCCCGCGCGATCCAGCTCCCTGCGTGGAACGAGGCGATGGGGCTCCCCCGCCCGTGGGATCAGCAATGGTCGCTTCGGATCCAGCAGGTGCTCGCCTTCGAGACGGACCTCCTGGAATATCCCGACATCTTCGAGGGCTCGAAGGTGATGGACGGCCTCGTCTCAGAGCTCACCGAAGGCGCCGAAGCCGAGATGGCCGTCGTCGAGGAGCAGGGCGGCGCGGTCGAGGCGGTGCCCTACATGAAGGCGCGCCTGGTCGAGTCGCACCGTGAGCGCATCGCCCGGATCGAGGCTGACGAGGTCAAGGTTGTCGGCCAGAACTGCTACGAGGAGACCGAGGACTCGCCGCTCACCGCGGGCGCCGACGGTGGCATCCTCACCCCGGATCCCGAGGTCGAGCGCGAACGCCGCGACGCGCTCGAAGAGTGGAAGGCCGCGCGCGACAATGGCGCCGTAGAGAGGGCGCTCGAGGACCTTCGCGCCGCCGCCGCGGACGAGAGCGTGAACATCATGCCCGCCACGATCGCCGCTGCCAAGGCCGGCGTCACGACCGGTGAGTGGGCGCAGGCGCTCCGCGATTCCTTTGGCGAGTACCGCGGCCCCACGGGAGTCGGCGGCTCGGCGTCGGGCGCGGACGAGGAGCTTCTGTCCGAGATCCGCGAGCGGGTCGACGAGGTCTCAGACCGGCTCGGACACCGCATCCGCATCCTGGTCGGAAAGCCGGGCCTCGACGGTCATTCGAACGGCGCCGAGCAGATCGCGGTCCGCGCTCGCGACGTCGGCATGGAGGTGATCTACCAGGGCATCCGCCTTACTCCGGCTGAGATCGCCGTCTCCGCCGCCGACGAGGACGTGGACGTGGTCGGCCTCTCGATCCTCTCGGGCTCCCACCTGGAACTGATCCCCGACACGGTTCGCCTGCTGCGCGAGCGTGGCGTAGACGCGCCCGTCGTGATCGGCGGGATCATTCCGGCCGCTCATATCGAGACTCTCCGCGAGGCGGGCGTCGCTCGCATCTATACGCCTAAGGACTTCGAGATCAACCGGATCATGTCTGAAATCGTGGACCTCGTCGCCGAGCGCGCAGGCTCGGCGGAGCCCGCCGGGACCACGGCCTAAGACGCCGGCGGCGCAGTGAGCCCGCGGCCGATCGAAGTCCCGGTCGACGGCTTGACGGACGGCACCGTCCGGCTGCGCCTGGGCGCGGATTCCGATCTCGAGAGGATCACCGACCTCGTTCAAGACCCCGAGGTGATTCGCTGGACCACGATTCCCGCGGGTCAGACCCGGAAGGGAACGCGGGAGTGGATGCAGCGAGGCATGGCGGGCCTCGCGGCGGGCTCGGATCTCGCGCTCGTGATCGCCCATGCCGAGACGGACGAGCCGATCGGGACCATCGGCCTCCATGACATCAATCGCACGGCGGAGCGCGCCACCGCCGGATACGTCCTGGCGCGCGAGGCCCGCGGCAAGGGGCTGGGCCGGCGCGCGCTGGGCCTGCTCTGCGCGTATGCGTTCCGCGAGCTCAAGCTTGCCCGGGTCGAGGTGGTTATCGAGGCCGAGAACGCTGCCTCGCGCGCGACTGCCGAGGCCATCGGCTTCCGCGAGGAGGGCACGCTCCGCTCCTACATGCCCATTGCCGGGGAGCGCCGCGACATGCTGATGTACGGGCTCTTGCCGGGCGATCTACGGCCCTGAAACTGAGGAGCGGACCGCTAGGCTCGGGGTGATGGGAGAGCTCGGCCCTTGATGGACGAGACGCACGAGTCGGACCGCCACGCGTGGCTTCGCTGCTACCGCTGCTGGTCCCAGCGCCTCGAAGCACAGGTCCACTACGACGCGATCCTCCGCGTCGATCCCGAGACCGGCGAGGCCGCCGAGCGCGTGGAGGAGATCCAGGAGGCGGTGGTGCAATGCCTCGACTGCATGCATGACCAGCCGCACCTGACCGTCGAGGGAGGCTGCGTCGTCTCAATCGGCGATCGCTGGGAGCGGATGGTCGCCGGCAAGCCGTTCGTTGCATCGTGCACGGTCACGGTTGACGGCGACACCGTCGAGTCGTGCTCCGGCGCCGAAGCGGCCGACAGCCTGACCTACGCCTCCTTCGGCGACGCCGGAACGCGCGAGTTCTTCACCCACGTTCGCTTCCACAAGCACGACGAGGAGCGGATCATCGTCCACCTCCTGGTCGAGCTCTACGCTCGAAGTGAGGACGAGGCGATTGAAGTCCTCGAGGGCGCTGCCCGAGGCTCGCTCGAGATCACATCGCTCGCCGAAGAGTCACGCCCGCCCGCGCATGCCTCGGGCGAAGCGCACTGAGCGCGGATAGGATCCACTCGATGAAGCGGCTGGCAACGATCCTCGTGGGCGTCACTGTCCTCTTGAGCGCTTGTGGCGGCGACGATGGCGTCTCCACCGAGGCGTCTGGAGAAGAGGGTGAGGTCGAAGAGACGATCAAGCTCTGGCTGACCGAGGGCGGGTGCGAGCGCATGACGGATGAGTTCCTCGAAAGCCAGACCTTCAACGACGACCCCGAGGAGGCCTGCGAGACGTTCGAGGCCAACTTCGCCGCGCCCTCCTACAGCGCCGACGACGTCGTCGTCTCCGACATTCAGATCGACGGCGAGGAAGCCACCGCGACGGTCGGCGACGAGGCTTCGGACATCGAGTCGACCTACACGCTCACGAACGAGTCGGGCGAGTGGCAGATCGACTCGGCTGACCTCTAGCCGAACTGCGTTGAATCGCGTCCGGGGGGTGGACGCAAATCAACTCAGATCGAGCCCCAGCGGTCGGAAAGGCGCTTGTGACGGTGGGTGAAGAGCATCCGGATGATGCGCGGCGCGAGGCGCTTGCCGCCGAGCGCACGCAGTGGCGTGCGGAGCTCGATCGCGAGCCGGTCGGTGATCTCGCAGGTCCCCTCGCCCGCCGGCACGACCTCGCGTTCGTGCTGCCAGGCTTTCGCGGACGCCATCTTCGAGCGCTCCAGAAAGCGCATGCCGGGCCCGATCTCCGCCAGGCAGAGATCGTCGAAGTCCATGGGGATGATCTTTGCGACGAAGATCCAGCTCTTGCCGAGCGGCTCCATCGGCGTCACGTCGTCAAGCGTCATGTGATCGTCGATGCCCTTCGGCATGGTCATGCGCACCCAGGGGCCGAGCTCGTAGTTGATCCCCTCGGGGCTTATTGCGAACTCCCAGACCTCCGACGCTGGGGCGCGAAGCGCGGTCGTGATCTCGAACCTGGCGTCGATCTTCGGCTCAACCCCAGAGGACGAGCTTCTGCGGGTCGGCCGGATCATAAGCGCTCGCCGAGCCAGCTCGCGACGGCCTCGCCGACCGCGTCGAGATCCGTCTTTAGGCCGTGGTTGCCTTTCACCGGGACGACTTCGCACGCGGGCCCGGCGGCCGGCATCCCAAACGGGTCGCTCTCGCCTTGCACGACCAAGACAGGGACCTCGACCGCGTCGAGCTCAGCTTGGCGCGACTTCTCGGGCCGCCCGGGAGGGTGCTCCGGAAACGCGAGGCAAAGCACGGCGTCCGCGCCGGCTTCCGCTGATGTCCGGCATGCGACGCGGGCGCCCGAGGAGCGGCCTCCCACAATCAGCGGGGCGCTCACGAGCCCGCGTTCGCGCATTTCCACGACGACGGCAAGCCACGCGGCGTCGAGCTGCTTCGCGGGCGCAGGTGACTTTCGACCCGCAACGCGGTATGGCTGCTCGACCAGAGCGGTGGCAAAGCCCAGCTTCTTCGCCTCAAGCGCGGCTCGCACCAGGTCAGGGGCCCCGACCCCTCCCCCGGCTCCATGCCCGAGCACGATCAGGCCTGTCGCATCGTCCGCCGCATCGAAATGCACGCGCGCAAGGCCATGTGGCGTCTCGATCTCGAGCGATTCGGTGGTCATCGCCAGGCGGCCTTGACGAGGCGCCTCGCCTCGGGCATCGCCGCGGCATATTCGTAGATCCGGTCGGCCCGGCGGTAGAGAAAACGAGGCACCAGCAAGCCCTCGTCGACGCCGTCGACGGGCGAGACGAGGAGGTCGATGCCGAAGTCCGGGTCCCGCTCCCATTCGGCATCGTCCGAGCTTGCGGCCTTGAGAGCGGCGTCACGGTCGGCCGGCGTGATCGCAAGCGATCCCCGCTTGCCTTCCGCCCCGCCGACCCGGCCCGACTTCACCAGGAGCCGCAGCGGAGCAGCCTCGAGCCGCGCGACGAGCGGCAGGAGGCCATCCTCCTCAACCTCGACGAGCTCGACTGCGGCGTGTGGACGTCCCACGCTAGGACCTATAGGGCATGACGCGGGACGTTCGGAAGCGAATCGTTTATTCGACCGGGCCCTCTGCGTCGGACCCCGCGTCGTCGGCGTGAACCTTGCGCGGGATGAGGACCGCGCGCTTGAACTCGGCGACCAAGTCGCCCGTCTGCTTGTAAACCCGCGTGTGGACCTTGACGACGCCGCGATCGCCCTTCGACTTGGACGGGCGCACCTCGAGCACCTCCGACTCGCAGTAGAGCGTGTCGCCGTGGAAGACGGGGTTCGGGTGGGAGAGCTCCTCGGTCGCGAGGTTCGCGATCGCCTTGCCCGACACGTCGGAGACGGACATGCCAAGCGCGAGCGAGTAGACGAGCGGCCCGACGACGACGTTTTGGCCCTGCTGGGACTCACTGGCGTAGACGTCGTTGAGGTGCAGGGGATGGTGGTTCATCGTGATCAGGCAGAAGAGGTGGTCGTCTGACTCGGTCACAGTCTTCGCCGGCCAGTGCTTGTAGACGGCGCCAACCTCGAACTCCTCGAGATAGCGGCCGTAGGCGTGGGCGCCGGACGCCTCGCGCCCGGCCTGGTCGGTGATCAGCTCGTGGTCTTGTTCTGTCATGGGCCGAGCAGTATGGCGACCCGCTCGCTCTATTCAGCGCGCATCCCGGACCACGCCCAGCGCAAAGCGAGCAAGGATGCGGGAGGACGGCTCCGGGCGGCCGTCGTTCTGGCGGCTGGCCGCCGTCACGACATCCAGGTGGTTGTAGCCGGGAATGATCTTCTCCAGGCTTCGCGGAAAGTCGTTCGGAGGCGTCCCGTCAAACGGCCTGCCCTCGTCGGCAGCGTCGTTCGAATCCGAGTCGCCCGCCTGGATCAGCGCCGCGGGGCGAAGAGCGGGGCCGTCGTAGATGATGTCCTCGAACGTCCCCGATTCGGCAGCGGCGACGTCGGCGATGATCTTCGTCGGGAAGTACTGCTCGGTGAAGTTCGCGGGGGCCTCGAACATGGTGCGGCCGAGCTCCCGCAGGCTCGACACCTCCCCTTCGCGCGACGTATAGGGCGCGCCCGCGTCGTTCAGCTCGAGCGGGTTGCGCGGCGGTCCGACGTCCCGATAGCTCTGCCATGTGTACGTGACGGAGTCCGAGGGATCCTCGACGAGAGCCAGCGACCCGTCGGGCGCCGGGAAGTTCTTGTCGAAGATTGGCCCGCCTTCGAGGAAGCCGACGCTCGCACGCAGGAACGAGAGGGGCGCGGAGTTGTCGTCGAAGACGCCGCCAAGCGTGACCTGATTGGTGAGGGTGAAGTCGCGGATATCCGGAATGCCCGTGGCGAAGTGGACGGCGTCCCGGGAGAAGAGAGCGCGCTGGGCGGCGTCGATGTTGGGCGTCGACGGCAGCTCGGGGGTCATGCCCGTGCCTCGCGGCTGGAAGTAGGACCCGACGCCGAAGACCGTCGGGACCTGGATCGTCTCGGGCGTGAGCGGCGGCACGTTCACAAAGGGCGCCGCGCCGCCTTGGGCGACCAGATCGAGGAGCGGACCGATCGCCGAGGCGCCACTCGACGAGCCCGAGAGCTCGAGAGTTGTGTCGAGGCCGAGAAGCCCCGCGCACTGCCTGTAGCCCGCGTCCTTGGTCGTCTCGGGGTTGCCGTCGAAGTCCCAGCTCGAAAACGCCGCGGTGAGCGGCCCGCCGAGCGAATGGCCGCCGCAGATCACCCTGCGCGCGCGCTTCCTCCGGCTGGGGACGCCGCTGCGAAGGACCGTGTACCAGTCGCGTACCGTGCGTTCGAGTCCGAACCGGCTCAAGAACCCCGCCTCCGTTTCGTCCTTGAAGCCGGCGAAGGCCTTACCGCGGATGGGCTCACCACCCCAGTAGTAGTCGTAAGCGACTGCGTAGTCCTGCGCCTTGGCGGCGGCCCGGATGCCGCGATCGTCCTCCAGGCAGTTGGCGCGCCGGTCGAGCGCCCAGTACTCGACGTACTTGCCGCGCTTTGCAGCCGCGCGAACGGTGTTCCGGGCGAGCTGGTCAAACGACGCCGCGCCGCCCAAGAAGCCCGGGATGATCACGAGCACCGCGTCCGCCTGCGGTGAGCGGCGTGGGCCGTCGGCGTGACGGAACCGCAGGTACTCGAGGTAGTCGCAGACGCGCGGCGCGTCGATGCCTTCGGGCAGCGGATCAAGGACGCGGACGAGAGACTCGCGAACGAGCCCCGCGTCGGGCGAGCGGGAGCTCACGACGCGCTCGGTGGTTTCGAACTTCGCGGCCGAGGCAGGGCTGGCCGCGGCGAGGGCCACGAGAAGGGCGGCAACGAAGGAGTGGCGGGTCCTCACAGCGCGAACGCTAGCCGGAAGAAGCGCTCAATGCGCCATCGAAGCGCGCGATGTCCGCGGCCTCGGCCTCGAGCGCCGGAATCCACGCGTCGTCGAGGCGCTCGAACGGCTCGAGCTCGACGGTGAGCCGCATACCCGAGCGCTTCGAACGCCAGGTGCCCACGAAGCGCCCGTCAACGCAGATCGTCGGCCGCAGGACGCCGCCCCCTGGGAGGATCACCTTTGCCCCGGCCTCATCCACGGCGTGCGAGCGGCTCGTATAGCCCATGAGGTAGGTGTCGAACGCGCCGAGCAGGCTGACTACTGGCGATCGCGGCACGCGAACATGGAACCCGCGCGGCGCGAATAGGCCGTGGCCGGGCGCTCCGACCTGGTCGAGCTCGCGCGCGATCCGCTCCATGCCCACGCGGCAGTCGCGAAGGGGAAGGCCAGACCAGAAGGCGAAGTCGCGCTCGCTCGCCGGCGCGAAGGCGCCGAAGTAGCGGCGGGCGAGCTCGGCCAGCGACGCATCGCGCTCGGGAGGCTTTCCCTCACGGATCCAGTCGCGCCGAGCCATGAGCGTGTTTCCGCCCTTCCCATCAGGCCCGATGCAGGCGACACCCGTCATCACGGTCAGGATGACGAGGTGAGTTCGTAGCCCGACATCGATCTCAAGGCCCGTGCTCTCGGCGGCCGCCATCGCATCGCTGCGGGTGAGCCGTCCCTCGCGTTCGAGCTTCGTCCGGATGGCGTTCAACGCCCGGTCTCGCTCGCTCTTACCCACGCCGAGTACTTCGAGGCGGCGCAAGGACCACCCTGCGATTCGCTCGGCATAAAGCGGCTCCATCCAGGCGAAGTCCTCCGTTGGAACGAGGTGGACGGTGCCTCGCATCAGCCAATGGCGGATGATCGAGCGCTCTTCGACCCGCGCGTGCTCGACCGCCTCAGCGGTGAGCCCGCGCGAGCGGGCTCGAACCTGAAGCCTCCCGGCTCTCGGCTCTTGCGACTGTGAGCCCGCCATCGAGCGCAGGACCTCGGCTGGGGTCTCGCCTCTTGCCGGCCGCGCAAGGAGCTGCGACTTGGTGCGGAGCCGCGCGAGCCGGTCCGGGCTCAGCGTTCGCGCGCTCAGTGCGCCTTCCGCAGGCGGCTTCGAGCTTCGGCCTTCACGACGACCTGGCCGACGAGCTGCTGCACGCGGGGGTCGCCCTCGACCTTGATATGCCCGTGGTCGTAGGCCTCGTGCCAGTGGCGAAGCTTGCCGTCGTCGGCCAGCTCGTTGAAGTGAGAGCGCGGGATGGACACGTGGAGGCGCTCGTCGTCCGCGTAGCCCTTGGAGATCTTCGGGCCCGGGAGCTCGACCCGGTAAAGCTGCGTGTCCCCTCGGCCCCGAAGCTCGAGGCCGATGACGATCTTGAGGCTCGCGAGGTTGGGAACCTCGGCTTGGATGCCCGCGACGGCCTTGGCGATCAGGTCGGCTGCTGAAGCCACGGATCGCAGCACTACGCCTTGTGGCGCTGGAGAAGCTTCTTCCCGATCACCATCTTCTGGATCTCGGAGGTGCCCTCGCCGATCAGAAGTAGCGGCGCGTCGCGGTAGAGGCGCTCGATCTCGTATTCCTTCGAGTAGCCGTAGCCGCCGTGGATGCGGAAGCACTCCTCGACGCATTCCTTGCCGGTCTCCGAAGCCAGGAGCTTGGCCATCCCGGCCTCGAGGTCTGAGCGCTCGCCCGCGTCCTTCATCCGAGCCGCCTTACGGGTGATGAGCCGGGCGGCCTCAACCTTCGTGGCCATCTCGGCGAGCTTGAACTGAATCGCCTGGTGCTGGGCGATCGGCTTGCCGAAAGTCTTTCGCTCCTGCGAGTAGCGAAGCGCAAGTTCCAGCGCGCGCTGGGCGATGCCAACCCCACGAGCGGCGACGTTCACCCGCCCGACCTCGAGCGCGTCCATCATCTGCGTGAAGCCCTGCCCGACGCCGTCGGGGCCGCCAAGGATGCGATCTTCCGAGCAGCGATAGCCCGAGTAGATGAGCTCCGTGGACTCGACGCCCTTGTAGCCCATCTTCTTGATCTTCGGCGGGACCTCTAGGCCGGCGAAGTCACCCTCGTTCTTCTCAGCCCACGGCTCCTTCTCGGTGATGAAGCAGGTCATGCCCTTGTACGGCGGGTCGGCCTTCGGATCGGTCTTTACGAGGACGAAGACGACGCCCGAGCCCAGCCCGTTGGTGACCCACATCTTCTGCCCGTCGATCACCCAGTGGTCGCCGTCTTGCTTCGCGGTCGATTTGATCCCCTGAACGTCCGAGCCGACCTCGGGCTCAGAAAGGGAGAAGGCCGCGCGGATCTCGCCCGTCGCCATCTTCGGCAGGAAGTAGTCCTTCTGCTCGTCGGTTCCGAACTTCATCAGGAGGTAGGAGCCGATGAAGTGCGTGTTGACGACGCCTGAGATTGAGATCCAGCCGCGTGAGAGCTCCTCGACGATGAGGGCGTACGTGGCGAGGTCGAGCTCCATACCGCCGTGCTCCTCCGGGATCGTGACTCCGAAGAGGCCGAGTTCCTTCATCTGCTCGACGATCGCCTCGGGGAACTTGTCCTCGTGGTCGAATTCCTCGGCGTTCGGGAGGATCTCCTTGTCGACGAACGAGCGGACCATCTCGACGATCGCCTGCTGATCGTCGGTTATCTCCTGGTATGCGGCAGTGGCTACGGCCATGGCTCCTTATGTTGATCGGTGCCAGGCTTCGGATCCTGGCGGCGAAGGCTGAACTTGCGGATCAGCATACTTTCGGTGCGTGCCAGAACCCACCGCCAAGGAAGTCTTGCTCGAGACGCTGGAGCCGATGACCGGCGACCACAGCGACCTGGCGGGCGGGCTGCCAGCGCTTCAGGAATTCGTGGACGCATTCGCATCCCCCGCCTTCGTGTGCGCGATGTTCCCCTTGCCACCAACCCCGCCGGTGGAGTACGCCGGCGCGGACGGGCTCGCGCGGGCATGGGCGGACTGGTCGGAGACCTTCGAGAGCATCCGCGTCGAGCCCGAGGAGCTACGTCAAGGCGATTCTGCCGTAGTGATCCTGGCCGAGCAAATCGCGGTGACCAGGCACGATGGCGTCGAGATCCGCCAGCCCAGCGCGATGGCATTTCTCTTCCAAGACGACCGGATCAAGCGGATTGAGTTTCACCTCGACCGCGAGACGGCGCTCCGGGCCGGCGGGCTCTGACCGCCGGCCCGGTGCCTGATATTCGAATAGCGCCCTAAGGAGTGGTTGGCGCGTCGATGCCGGCTTCCTGGAGCTGACTTGCGGCCTCAGAAAGGTCGGACTGAACTTCGACGGCTGCCTCCTGGAAATCCGCTGCAGCCTCCTGTGCTGCGGCAGGGTCATCTGACTCCACCGCGGTCGCCAGAGCCTCGATGTCCTCGAGATATCCCTCGAGCGCGGCCGTCAGCGACTCATGCGCATCAGCGGCCTCCTCGGGCGGCTCGATCGAGTTCAGGTCGTCGACCACCGTCTGGGTGATGCCGCTTAGATCATCGACACCCGAGCGAAGCTCCTCTGGCGAGGTGGCTTGGGAAAGCTCGGTTCCGAGCGTGACCGACTCTTCGCCGAAGGTTGTCAGTGCGGCCTGGATCTCGGCCGCGTAATCCTCTTCGGAAAGCGCCTCGCCGCTTGCGGAGCTCTCGCTGGTCTCGCTGCCACCTTCATCGTCATCGCCACCGCAGCCGCCGGCTACAAGCGCCACGACTGCCGCCAGCAAGACGAGCAGCCTCTTCAGATCCATGTTCATGTTTCTCCTCTCGGCGTGATCAAACGCGCGGTCGTGCGCGACGAGCAGGCTATAGGGCGCGCGGTCGCCTCGTCAGACGGGGTCCCAGCGAAACGAGCGCGAGCCAGGATCCGCACCTTCGCGCACGTAGAAGCGGTGAGCGTCGGCGCGCGCGTCCGCCGAGTCGAGCTCGAGGTGGGTCGCGCCGCGTTCGCGCGCCCAGCCCCGTATTGCGCCGAGCAGCGCTTTTCCGATTCCCCGCGAGCGACGGGCGGGATCGACTGCGAAGTCCTCGACCCAGCAGCGGTAGCCGAAGCGAACGGAGTGGAGATCGAGATAGCCCGTGACGAAGCCGGCAATCGCACCCGAGTCGTCGACCGCGACGAGGATCGCCGCGTCGTGCGAGTCGATGGCCTCGCGTAGCGCCACTGCCGCGCGGCGCTCGTCCCATGTGTCCGGCCGAGACCCCGGGGGCGCGAAGAGCCACTCGTACGCAGCGATGAGCCCCTGAACGTCGGCGTGCCCCGCGGCGCGCACCCGGAAGGGCTCGGTCCCGGTCATGCTCGCCTGGCCTTTACGGCGACGAGGATCTCGACGAACTGCTCGGCGGAGCGGACACCCTCGGAGCCGCTCACTTTGGGCTGGAGGCGGTCACGCAGATCAGTGGCCAGCTGGATGCGAGACGCCGGATCGACTTCGTAGCGGCGCTCGAGGAAGCGCCGGGCGGCTGCCAGCTCCGCATCCGTCACTGCTGTCGTATCCCAGCTCTGCGCCTGGTCGAGGTCGTCCAGATGCGCGACTCCGATCGCAACGTCCACTCCCGCCTCCGAAGAGCGCTCTCGGACCACCATCGTCCCGGCCGCCATGTCGCCGACCCGCTGGTTTTTCTCGGAGCGCAGCATCGAGACGAGCGCCACGGTCCAAAGGGTCAGGTACTCGTCGACGAACCGAAGGAGGTTCCGCACCGCGGCGGCCGGAAAGCCGATCGGCTCGCCGCGGGATCCGACCACGCGGATGCCCACGGTCCGTTTGCCGGGCGTCCGCCCTCCCGCAAAGGCCTCGAAGACCACGTCGTAGACCCAGAAGATTGCGAAGAAGATGAGGGTTCCGACGATCGCAACGAGCGCCTCGCTCAACGACTCGGTGTCCACCGACGAGCTGAAGACGAGGATCGCCGCAATCGCGATCCCGGCCTGGATCAGGTGGTCGAGGATCCTTGCCACGAGCCGAGAGCCGATCCCCGCTAGGGGCAGCTCCAGCTCGACTCCCTCCGGCGTCGCGATGCGGACGGTGTCCTCATACTCCATGGGCGCATGAGGCTAAACGCTTTCATCGACACCCGGCGCGAATCTTGGGCCGAGCTCGAGACTGCGATCGCGAGCGCCAAGGGCAAGCCGGAGCGGCTCGGCGGGGAAGGCGTGAGGCGGCTCGGAGCGCTCTACCGGGGCGCCGCGGCCGACCTCGCCGTGGCCCGCCAGCGCTTTCCGACCGACCCCGTCCGCGGCAGGCTGGAGCGGCTCGTGGGTCAGGCCGGGCTGCTCGTCTACGAAGGCTCTTCCCGGCGATCCTCGCTCGTCACCTTCTTCGCAACCACCTATTGGCGAACCGTTGCAGAGCGTCCTTGGGTCCTCGCCGGCGCTTGGGTTCTCATGATGGGTCCCGCGATCCTGGGCGCCTTCTGGGCGATGGAGAACCCGGACGGCGCGACCGCGTTCATCCCTGGCGAGTTCTCCGCCGCCACCGACCCCCCATCCGACGCGGGCACCACCGCGGCGCAGGAGGCGGCGTTCTCGGTCGAGCTCTTCACCCACAACATCCAGGTCACGTTCCTCGCGTTCGCGCTCGGCATCACGCTCGGGATCGGGACTGCCGCCCTCCTGATCTTCAACGGCTTGCTCTTGGGCGTGATCGCGGGCGGCGCCATCGAGGCCGGCAACGGCCAGGCCTTCGCCGAGTTCGTGATCCCCCACGGCCCGATCGAGCTCTCGTGCATCGTCGTCTCAGCCGCGGCCGGCGTGCGGATGGGCTGGTCACTTGTCGAGCCGGGCCCAGGCGAGCGGCGTGCCGCCCTCGCAGCCGAGTCGAAGACCGCCGTCCTGGTGGTGCTGGGGACGATGCCGTGGCTGGTCGTCGCGGGGCTCAGCGAGGCGTTCGTCCGGAGCCAGGGCCTCCCCGCACCGGTCCTGATCACGGTCGGCCTCGGGATCTTCGCGCTCTACTGGGGGCTGGTGGCGACGCGAGGCCGGCCGGCTACGAGGTCAAACGTCCCGATTCATCCCCTATAGGGCATGACGTGGGACGTTCGTCCCCGTTAGCGGCTTCGCTGCTACAGCCGCGCCCTGGATTTCGCCCGGAGGTACGCGCCAACGGTTGCGGCGCCCAGGCCTTTCGCGTCGGCTTCGACGAGCTGGGCGCCTGCGTGGGAGAGGCGTACGCCGACGCGGCGGCGGGCTTCTGAGACTTCGACCGCGACGGCGGCGCGATAGGCGTCGAGCTCCGCAGACGGCACGGTTGTCACCGCTGCCTCGATGTCGGGGTCGCGCGCCGTCGCGACGGCCACCGAATGCTTGCGGGCCAAGACGGGAACGCCCTCGATCAACGAGCGCGCCGCTATCTCCTCGAGGAGATCGGTGAAGACGACGACCCAGGCTCGCTTGGCGGACTCGACCCGCTGGAACGCCCGCACGTAATCCGACTCGACCGGCTCGGGCTCGACGTCGAAGAGGGCGTTGACGGCCCGTGCGCCACCGCCGCGCGCGGGCGGCAGGAAGCGGCGGACCTCCGAGTCGAAGACCAGCGCCCCGAAGCGGTCGCCCACCTCGTCGGCAACCGCGGCGAGGCTCGTCAGCGCGTCCATTGCTACATCGAGCCGGGTCGCTTCTCCGATCGGCGAGGACATGAGACGGCCGGCGTCGACGACCGCGATCACGTCGCGGTCCTGCTCGATCCGGTAATCGTTTGACATCGGCCGGCTCATGCGAGCCGTCGCGAGCCAGTTCACCTGGCGGATGTCGTCGTCCGGCGAGTACTCGCGCACGCGTTCGAACTCAGTCCCGAGGCCCATTGGGCCGCGCCCGCGGAGCCCCTGGTCGCGAAACCGCGAGCGGCGGACCGAGACGGCGATGCGACGGGCCGAAGGCAGGTCGGGGTAGACGCGAACCTCCGCCTCTCCCCCGCCGCGGTGATACCACGCACCGAGGCCGAGCGGACCCTGAGTTCGCGCCGCGGCCTCCGGCAGGACGTGGCGGCCGCGCCGGAGAGCCACCACCTCGGTTTGCAGCGGCGCGTCCGACTCTGACGCGGCCGTGGCGAGGTCGGGCGGAAGCGACTGCCTCACCCGAACGCCGCCCGCCCAGACCGACTCAGCGGTGACCGAAAGCGCCTCGGGAATGCCGCGCGACATGATCTCGGGTGCCTCACGATCAAGCTCCGGCGCCTGCCTGACGAGGAGTGCGTCGGCAAGCGCGGCGCCCAGAATCGCCGCCACGGCGATCGCCGCGACGAAGGGAGGCACAACCAGCGCGGAAAGCGCTGCCGCTGCCAGGAGGACTGCGACTCTGGGCGTGGGCGCCATCCCGGCTCAGCGCGGGACGGGCACAGCGCCGATTGCGTTTTGGACCGCGTCCTGGGGGCGGAAGCGCTCGAGTTCGGCCTCGGGACTCAGGACGAGACGGTGGGCTAGCGCTTGGACCGCCATGCGCTTGACGTCGTCGGGAACTACGAAGTCACGATCGGCGAGCCGGGCAGCGGCTTTGGCCGCGGCCAAAAGGTGCACGGCCGCCCGTGGGCTCGCCCCGAGCGAGACGCTCGGGAGCTGGCGGGTGTGGCGGACGACGCCGACCACGTAGTCCATGATCTCGGCGCTCACGGTGGTGGCGTCTACGTCCGAGCGCGCGCGCTCGATCTCCTCGGCTCCGGCCACGGGACGGATCTCGTCGAGCTCGGCAGCGCGTACGCCGCGGTGGCGCAGCCCCAGGATCCGGACCTCGTCCTCGGCTCCCGGATAGCCGACGTCCACCTTGAGGAGAAAGCGGTCGAGCTGCGCCTCGGGCAAGGGATAAGTCCCCTCATACTCGATCGGGTTCTGGGTTGCGACGACCAGGAACGGATCGGGAAGGAGCTGCGGATCGCCCTCGATCGAGACTTGGCCCTCCTGCATCGCCTCGAGGAGCGCTGCCTGCGTCTTCGGCGGCGTGCGGTTGATCTCGTCGGCTAGGAGGAAGTTCGTGAAGACGGGGCCAGGCCGGAAGACGAGCTCGCCGCCGCGAAGAGTCATCGTCCCCGTCAGGTCCGACGGGAGCATGTCCGGGGTGAACTGAGCGCGGGCGAAATCGATCCCGAGCGCCCGAGCGGTTGCATTCGCGAGCAGCGTTTTCGCGGTCCCGGGCACTCCTTCGAGCAGGACGTGCCCCCGAGTGGCCAAGCCGATCATGAGGCTTTCGAGCACGCTGTCTTGGCCGACGACGGCGCGTCCAACTTCCGCACGCACCCGCTCGTAGAGATCTTTCATGTCAGTGCTCCAGCTCCCTCACGTTCGTTTGCTCAGCTTCGCCAGCGCCCCCGCGGCCGCCAGCATGGCACCCTCGCCCACTTGACCGCCCACGGCCTCGACCTCGTGCGGTTCGAGGCCGGCCGCCTGCGCGGCCTCGCGGATCTGCTTGTCCGAGGCGTCATGCGGAAGCCCGGCACGCCGAGCGAGGCGGTCGCGAGCCGCGTCGCGAAGGGGCGTGATCGCCGCGTGCGGGTCGCGAGTGCGAAGAAGCGCCCCCGCGACGGCGTCCACGTACTCGCGCCGGGGCGGAGGCAGCGGGCGGGACGCGAGCTCGACGGGCCCAAGGCGCCGGCCGCGCGCCCAGGCCAGGGTGAGCGCCGCGACCAGGAGGCCGAGCGCGGCCCAGCCCCAGGCGGCGGGAAGGGCCGAGAGTCCTGAGCCGGGAGCCGTTCTGACCGCCTCCACAAGCTGAACCTCGCGGCCTTCCTCCCCCGCCAGGTTGATGGCGAACCGGGCGTTATCGGCAGTGGTGATCTGGGCGTTTTGAAAGAGCGCGTCGTCGGCGACCACGATGACGCTGCCCGGGCCGGCGCGGGCCAGCGCAACGGTCGGCTCGCCAAGCGCGCCCAGCAGCGGAAGCGAGGCGCCGAGACCGGAGATGTTGCCCCACTCCACGCCGCCAACGGACTCGATCCCGGCCGTCTCGGGCGAGGGTACGAGTGGCGAGGCGCCGTTCGCCGGGCCGTCGCCGATGGTTGTGCCTGAATCAAGGAGGCGCGAGAGCGCCGCGTCGCCGGGGTCTCCCACTAAAACCACTCGGCCTCCCTCCTCCGCGACTTCGCGAAGCGCGTTCGCGTCCGCAGTCGTCAGCGAGCCGGGCGAGACGAGGAACGTCGTCTTCTCCGGGTCGAGGCCGCCGTCTGACGGCGCCTCGGCTATCCGCTCCACCTCGTGCGCGGTCGAGTCCAAGAGCACCGCGAGCGCCAACAGGCCGTCAGGGCCTGGGTCGTCGGGGCTACCCAGGGTCGGGCGCTCGCCGCCGGAGCCTGTTCCCGAGAGCTGTCCAAGCAGCAACCCGAAAGCGACGATCACCCCAACGGCGATGGCGGCAAAGCGCTGGGGCCGCGTCATCTCCGGCCTTTCGCTTCCTCGACGACGCTCTGCCAGCCCTCGCGCTGCTCGTGCACGTCGTTTGCGGACGCCTGACGCCCGCCGAACGCGACCCGCTCGTAGGTCGCGGCGAGCCCGCCGATCGCTGGTATTCCGCTCTCTCGAACCGCCCCGGAGGCGGTCAGGGAGGGCCGGAGCTCAATCGATCCAAGGTCGTCGAGCCGCTTGAGGCCCGCCTGGAACCGAAGCCTGACCGCCGCGGCGAAATCACCGCGGCGTTCGGCCTCGTCGGCCTCGCGCGCCAGGTCGCGGTCGCTCGAGCGCTTTCGCTTCCCTCCACCCGCCGCGGCCTTGCGCTCGAGGATCGTCCTCTGGCCTGTTCGGCGTGCCGCGAGCGCGGCGAGGCCGAGGATCACGACCGCGATGAAGATCGAGACTGGCAGTGACGGCGATGGAAGCGAGATGTCGCTGCCGTCGCCCGAGACCGGGGGCGGCTCGGGCTCGCTCGCGAGGATGTCGCCTGCGCTCTCGCGGGCCTCGTCGGCATTGAGCCCCTTAGTCGGCGCGGCCTGGGCCGACCGCGCCACCGCGCCGAGGCGCGCTTCGAGGTCAGCTCCTTCGGCCCCCGCGAGCGCGGTCTCGAGATCTGCGGGCGCTCCTTCAACGCTCGTGACGGCGCGCAACTCGGCGAGCGCGGCGGCGTCAGACGGCGCCTGTTGGGCGAGGCTGACCAGCTCGCTGCGGGTGACTTCGGTGGCCGCGGAGGCCGGTGCGAGGAAAAGTGCGAGGGCCGCGGCGAGCGCGGCGCTCCTCACCACCCTGACGGCGTCGAGGGCGGCGGGGGTGGAGGTGGCGGCGGTTGCCCGGGCGGGGGCGGTTCGCCGGGAGAGGGTGGCGGCGGCGGTGATCCCTCGGTCGACGGCGGCAGTCCGCTCGGCGGCGTTCCGCCCGAGCCGGGTGAATCGAGCTGCTGTGTCAGGACGTGCACATCGAAGGCTTCCTTGCGGACGCGCAGGTCGTAATAGATGACCGCGATGATCGCGGCTTGGAGGGGGCCCGTGATGATCAACGTCAGCGCCTGCGCCGCGTCCGTGATGAGAAGCGAGGCCTGAAGCGAGTCCTCCGTGAGGTTTGTGAGTCCGGTCGCGGCAAGGCCCAGGAGGAACTGAAAGAGCCCGATGAAGATGAGTCCGACCAGCAGCGCTCCGAAGGTGCGCCACCAGTTGTGGCGCACGAGATCAAATGACCTGCCGAGCGCCTTCGATCCCTTGAGGTTCTCGGCAAGGAGCGCCGGGATGGCGAGCGACCAGGCGACGAAGAGCCAGATCCCCGGTAGCAGGAGCGCGAGCGAGGCGAGGGCGACTCCCAGGGTGAAAAGAAAGCCGATCCAGAGCATCGAGTGGACCCGCCCCGCCGCAAAGCGGATCGACTCGCCGCCGTTCGCTTCTTTTCCGACGTAGAGGTCTGAGACCGCTCGAAACGAGGCACCGATCACGAGCAGGAATCCGAACAGGGAGATCAGCGACTCGATCACGATGACGGTCGTGAAGGTGCTGAGGTCCACGAGCTGCTCGTACTCGCCGACGAAGCCTCTCCCCAGGTCAGCGACGTCGCCCTCCGGCTGAGCGAAAGCAATCTGATCCAGGAGGAAGATGATCACGCCCATCGGGATCGCGATCACCGCGGCGATCTTCAAGAAGGTGCCGAGGTTGCGGAAGTAGAGGTTGATCGACGCGTCGAGGATCTCGCCGACGCCGAGTGGGCGCAAGGTGCGTCCTTCCATCGGCGCCACAGTACACGCACTGGATAGCGTTTGGGCCATGAGAAACCCCCGCGACTTCATGAAGCCCCTCGCCATCGGTGCGCCCGATCCCGTCGCCGAGGTGCCGTTCCGGCCCTCGCGCATGATCCACTTCTTCGACGCCTCGAACGAGAAGATGGCCGCGAAGGTGCCGGACATGGCTAAGTCCGCCGACATCCTCCTCGGCAACCTCGAGGACGCCATCGCGGTTGAGAACAAGGAAGCGGCGCGCGAGGGACTCGTAAAGGTCGCAAACGAGGTCGACTTCGGGGAGACCGCGCTTTGGACTCGCGTGAACGACCTGGCGAGCCCATGGGTTCTCGACGACTTGACCACGCTCGTGACCGAGATCGGCGACAAGCTCGACGTGGTCATGGTCCCGAAGGTCGAGGGCGCCTGGGACATCCACTACGTCGACCGCCTCCTCGCCCAGCTCGAGGCCAAGGCGAAGGTCGAGCGGCCGATCCTGGTCCACGCGATCCTCGAGACGGCCCAGGGCGTCGTCAACCTCGAGGAGATCGCCACGGCGAGCCCGCGCATGCAGGGCATGAGCTTCGGCCCCGCTGACCTCGCCGCGTCGCGGCGCATGAAGACGACCCGCGTCGGCGGCGGCCACCCCGGCTATCTCGTCGTAAACGACCCGGATCCGGACGATCCCGAGGCGCCGCGCGCGACCGCACAGCAGGACCCGTGGCACTACTCGATCGCGCGCATGGTCGACGCCTGCACTTCTGCCGGCATCCTGCCTTTCTACGGCCCGTACGGCGACATTAAGGACACCCAGGGATGCGAGGCGCAGTTTCGCGCCGCCTTTCTCCTCGGCTGCGTCGGCGCCTGGTCCCTGCACCCCGTCCAGATCGAGATCGCGAAGAAGGTCTTCTCGCCCGACCCCGAGGAGGTCAAGTTCGCCAAGAAGGTGATCGAGGCGATCCCCGACGGCCGCGGCGTCCACATGATCGACGGCAAGATGCAGGACGACGCAACCTGGAAGCAGTGCCGCGTGATGGTCGACCTGGCCGAGATGCTGGCCGAGAAGGACCCGGAGCTAAAAGAGGCGTACGGGCTCTGATTGCGCCTGGGAGCGCGTCGGGGAGGCTAGAGCGCTTATAGCTTATTCGCTATAATTGAAGCGTCATGGCATCGCCCGCCGCACTCGTCAAGACCGCACGCTCCCAAGCGCGCCTGACGCAGGCTGAGCTGGCTCGATCGCTTGGCGTGAGCCAGCCGGTGGTGGCTCGGTTGGAGCGCGAGGGGGCGAATCCGCGCCTCAAGACTCTCAACAAGGTGATTGCCGCAACGGGCCACTCACTCGAACTGGCGCTCGCGGCCTCCCCGTCGATCGACCAGACGATGATCATCGCCGACCTCAAGCTCACCCCGGAGCAGCGCTTGCGCCAGTTCGAGAAGGCGTATGCATTCGCCAAGCGCATCGGCGGGGCCGCGCTCCATGGACCCTAAAGACCGCCTTCCCGCGGAATGGCCCGACCTTGACCTGGGAGAGATGCTCAGGCGCCTCACTTCCGAATCCGTCGATTTCGTCGTCATCGGGGGCATAGCTGTCATCGCATCGGGCTACGTTCGGATGACCCGCGATCTCGACATCGCTTTTGCAGGCGACGCCCAGAATCTCCGCGCGCTTGGCAAGGTGCTCACGGGCATCGGCTCCAACCTTCGCGGGCTGGACGAGGAGGTTCCTTTTGTAGCTGACGAGCGAACGCTTGCCGGCATCCAGCTCTTGACCCTTGACACCTCGCTGGGATGGCTCGATGTCCATCGCCTGGTGCCCGGAGTCGCAAGCTACGAGGCGCTGCGAGAGCGCGCTACACGCATCGAATTCGACGGCGAGTTCGTCCTGGTTGCATCCCTCGACGACCTGCTCGCCATGAAACGTGCCGCCGGCCGGCCACAGGACCTGTTGGACATCGAGGCTCTCGAATCGATCAAGCGTCTTCAAGAGGGGGAGGATGAGCCCGATGAGTAGCCCGTTCCGCCACCCCCTCCGCGTCCGCTTTCACGAGTGCGATCCGCAGGGGATTGTCTTCAACGCGCACTTTCTCGCCTACGCGGACATCGCGATGACCGAGCTCTACCGCGAAGCGTTCGGCTCATGGCAGCAGGCGATGGAGGCGGGCGGGATCGACATGGTCGTCGCCGAGGCGAACGTCCGCTACCTCGCACCGCTTCACTTCGACGAGGAGGTCGAGCTGGTCGCGTCGGTCACTCGCATCGGCACGACGGCGACCACGACTCTGATCTCGATCGAGCGTGAGGGCCAGCCGGCAGCGGAGGTGACGCTCCGCCACGTTGTCGTGGATCCCGAGACGCGCGCGAAGGCGCCGATTCCGGAGACGCTGCGAGCGGGCCTCGAGCGCTACGCGCCTTAGCCCAGGCGTTGCTTCAGCTCTTCGAGCTGCTTTCGCACGGCGTCCGGCAGGCGCTCTCCGAAGTTCGCCAGGTGCTCTTCGACCTGGGGCAGCTCGTCGCGGAGGCCGGCTTCATCGACCGTGGTGAGCTCTCGCATCGCGTCGGCGGAGATGTCCAGGCCATCGGTGTTGATCTCGCCCTCGGCCGGCACGAGGCCGATCGGGGACTCGACCGCCTCGCCCTCGCCGTTGCAGCGGCGAAAGACCCACTCGAGGACGCGCGAGTTCTCGCCGAACCCGGGCCAGAGGAACTTTCCGTCCTCGTCCTTCCGGAACCAGTTGACGTAGAAGATCCGCGGCAGCTTCTCGGCGTCTCCTTCTTCGCCGATCCTGAGCCAGTGCGCCATGTAGTCGGCCATGTTGTAGCCGCAGAAGGGGAGCATCGCGAAGGGGTCGAAGCGGAGCTGGCCGACCGTGCCGAAGGCGGCGGCGGTCTGCTCGGAGGACATCGTCGCCCCCATGAAGACGCCGTGCTCCCAGTCGAATGCCTCGCGGACGAGCGGCACTCCGCTCGCGCGGCGCCCGCCGAAGAGGAAGGCGTCGATCGGAACCCCTGTGGGGTCCTCCCATTCCGAGGCGATCGACGGCGCCTGGGAGGCGGGGACGGTAAAACGGGCGTTCGGGTGCGCCGCCGGCGTTTCCGAGTCCGGCGTCCACTCCTCGCCGTGCCAGTCGATCGCGTGATCGGGCGGCTCCTCGGTCATCCCCTCCCACCAGACGTCTCCGTCATCGGTGAGCGCGCAGTTCGTGAAGATCGTGTTCTTTTCGATCGCGTCCATTGCGTTGGGATTCGTCTTGTAGCCGGTGCCTGGGGCGACGCCGAAGAAGCCAGCCTCGGGGTTGATCGCGTAGAGGCGGCCATCGTCTCCGAACTTCATCCAGGCGATGTCGTCTCCGACCGTCTCGACCTCCCAGCCCTCGAGCGTCGGGATCAGCATCGCGAGGTTGGTCTTGCCGCACGCCGAGGGGAAGGCGCCAGTGACGTACTTCACCTCCCCTGAGGGCGACGTGAGCTTGAGGATCAGCATGTGCTCGGCCATCCAGCCCTCGTCGCGGGCCATGACGGAGGCGATCCGGAGCGCCAGGCACTTCTTCCCGAGAAGAGCGTTGCCGCCGTAGCCTGAGCCGTAAGACCAGATCTCACGCGTCTCGGGGTAGTGGACGATGTACTTGATCTCGGCGTTCGTCGGCCAGGCTGAGTCCTTTTCACCTTCGCCCAGCGGGGCGCCGACCGAGTGGACGCAGGGGACGAACTCCCCATCGGCACCGAGGGCGTCGAGCGCGCCCTGGCCCATCCGGGTCATGATCCGCATCGAGACGACCACGTAAGGCGAGTCGGTGAGCTGGACGCCGATGTGAGACTTGTCCGAGCCAAGCGGGCCCATCGAAAACGGCACGACGTACATCGTGCGCCCCTTCATCGCGCCTTCGAAAAGCTGCGACATCTCGGCTCGCATCTCGTCGGCGGGGCGCCAGTTGTTGTTGGGCCCGGCCTCCTCCTCGGTCTGCGAGCAGATGAATGTGCGGTCCTCGACCCGCGCGACGTCTGAGGGGTCAGACCACGCGAGGTAGGAGTTCGGCCGTTTCGCGTCAGAGAGCTTCTGAAACGTGCCGGCGTCAACCAGCTCCTGACAGAGGCTGTCGTATTCCTCGGCGCTCCCGTCGCACCAGGTGACAGACTCGGCCTTGGTGAGAGCGGCGATTTCGTCGACCCATGCACTCAGCTTCGAGTTGGTTGTTGACGCGTGGGTCGCTGCGGCGGTATCGCTCACTGGAAGTTGTCGCTCCTTTTGGTCAGGCGGGGCCGTGGCTTGCCCCCGGAAGAGGCAGACATTCTGACGCATGGGCCTCTACCCAGGCGCGGCAGGCACAAGACTCGGCTTAAGCGGAGGCCGAGGCCGGCTCGGGGGCGCCGCGGTTTCGCCCTGCCATGTAGCTCGCGAAGAGGCCGGCCGTGATGAACATGAAGCCCGAGTAGACGGCAGCGGGAATCGCGTAATCGATGTTGATCGTGCCTGCGACTGCGATCGCCAGCGTCGAGTTGTGAATGCCGAGCTCCATCGCGATCGCTGTGGCCTGACGGTCCGATAGGCGTGCCAGCTTCGCCACCGTGAAGCTGATGCTCATCGCCGCCACATTCAGTGCGAGGGTCGCAAGGGCGACGTCGGTGAAGTTGTCCAGGAGAACGTCGATCTCGCTTATGACGGCCCCTGTCACGACCAGGACGAACGCGCCAAAGGCCACCTTCTTCAGCGTGTCCTTTCGCTCGGCAGTCGCCTCCGGATAGCGCTCGCGCAGGTACATGCCGAGCGAAAGCGGGACGATCGTGATGAGGAACACGCGGACGACGACGCCCGCCATCGAGACGTCTCCGATATCCCCGCCCGCAAAGTGCTCTGCCGCGAGACCCAGATAGAGCGGAACGACCAGGAGCGCGGCGACGCTCGAGATCGCCGTCATCGTCACCGAGAGCGCCGTATCGCCGCGCGCGAGGTGCGTGAGGAGGTTCGCGAGCGTCCCGCCCGGCGAGGCTCCGAGGAGCACGAGGCCGATCGCGAGGACGGGGTCGAGGTTGAAGAGCTCGGCGATGGCGAACGCGAGGGCCGGAGCGATCAAGATCAGGTTCAGGAGCCCGATCGCTACGCCCTTCGGATAGACGAAGATCCGCTTGAAGTCGGCTCGGGTCAGCTCGAGCCCGAGCGAGATCATGATCACGGCGAGCGCGATCGGCAGCGCGACGGCTGTGAATACGGACGTGTCCTCCACGGACGGGCACCCTAGTCGGAGGCGGCGTGTGCGTGACGAGCGCCGTTACTCGAAGACGAAGCGGTAGACCCCTCCCTCGAGGCCCACCGCGTACGAATGCCGCTCGGCGTCTTGTGCGAACGACGCAACGCGAGGGAGGCTTAGCCCGGTCGGCTCCGGCTTTCCGAGGCCGTCGCCGGTTGGCTTTGCCGACTCGATCTCCCCGCGGCAGAAATCGGCGAAGATGTAGCGGCCGGCCAGCGACTCGAGGGCAGGGTCGCGGACGATGTGTCCGCCGGTGATCGCGCAGTTTGGATCGCTCGGCTTGCCGGTCCGCTCGTAGGTCAACACCGGCGGGACCAGCCGCGCTTTCCCACGCTCGACCCCGGTTTTCGCGGTCCCCTCGAGGATGGGCCAGCCGTAGTTCGCCACCTCGCGAGCCTCGGTCGACGCCAGGTCCACCTCTTCTTGCTGGAAGTCGCCCACGTCCCCGATCCAGATGTCAGTCCCGTCGATTGAGAACTGCCACGCGTTGCGAAGGCCAAGGGCGATGATCTCCGGGGACGGCTTCTTCGCGGAGGGATCGAGGCGAACGAGCTTTCCCAGCAGCGAGTCAGGATCTTGCGCTACCAGCGGGCGCGGGGCGACCGGGCCACCTTCGCCGATCGAGAGGTAGAGGCGGCCCTGGCGGTCGAAGTCGATGTGCCCGCCCCAGTGCACCTCGTTCCGATGCTCGACGCTTAGGAGCTCGCGCCGCGAGGCCTGCGCCTCAGCCTCGGATTCGCCGAGCTTGAACGCTTCGAGGTGAAGCTCCTTATCCCGGCCCGAGTAGGTCACGAAGATCTCGTCGCCATCCGGCGAGTGCGCCAGGGAGAGCAGCCCTCCCTCTCCCTCGGTGGATACATCGCTCGAGAGGTCGATGACGGTCTCGGCCTCGTCCGCGCGATCGAGAGCGAAACGCTTGACGATGCCGGCGCGCTCGCCGACGTAGAGGCTGCCGTCCTCGTTCGCAGCGAGGGCAATCGGCTCATCGAACTCGCCCACCTCCTCGAGGGTGAGCTCTGGCTCGGCTTGGGCAGGCGGGTCCGTCGGCGACTCGTCATCGTCGCCGACGCCACAGCCGGCGACGCCAATGGCACAAGCCGCGATGGCCGCGCCCCGTTTGATCCGCCGGCTTCCCCTCACCCGCGGATCAAACCGCAAACCGCCTCGCCTTGCCGCCATGCCCTTATAGGCTCACGCGCCGCCATGCGCTTCTACGAGTACGAATCACGCCGCATCGTCGAGCGGGCGGGGATCCCCGTTACCGACTACGGCTTCTGCACGACCCCGGACGAGGCGCGCGCCGCCGCGGAGCGAATCGGCGGAGATACCGTGATCAAGTCTCAGGTCCTGACGGGCGGGCGGATGAAGGCGGGTGGCGTCAAGTTCGCGACCACGCCCGGCGAGGCGGCCGAGCATGCCGAGGCGATCCTCAAGCTCGAGATCGGCGGCCACATGCCGGTCGGCGTCCTCGTGGATCCCAAGGCGGACGTGGCGCAGGAGTACTACGCGGCGGTTCTCTGGGATGGGCGCGCGAAGCGCCCGATGATGCTCTTTTCGGACATGGGTGGGATCGACATCGAGCAGGTCGCCGAGGAGCATCCCGATCACGTCGGGCGCGGACACCTCTCGAACCTCCACCCCGTCTTCGACTTCCAGGCCAAAGAGACGGTGTCTCGTTGCGGCATGACCGGCTCGGAGCTCAACCGGGCGTCGCTGATCCTCGCCCGCCTCGCGCAACTCCAACGCGACTTCGACATGACGCTCGCTGAGATCAACCCCGTCGCGCGCCTCGCCGACGGCTCGTTCGTCGCTCTTGACGCGCACATGGAGATGGAGGACGAGGCCGTTGGCCGCCACAAGAAGATGCTCGAGGAGATCGGCGTGGATCTCTCCGAGCCGCGCGAGATGTACGAGCCATCCGACTTCGAGCGAAACGTAAAAGCGATCGACGCCGCCGACCACCGCGGCGTGATCCAGGGCAAGGACCACGGCTTTACCGGCAACCTCGGGCTTGTCATCGGCGCGGGGGGCGGCTCGCTCACGCTCACCGACGCTGTGCGCTCGCAGGGCGGTAAACCGGCGAACTACGCGGAGATCGGCGGCAACCCGTCAGTTGCCAAGGCGAAGGGCCTGGCCAAGGAAGTCCTGAAAAAGGACGGCGTCGAGAAGATCGCGGTGATGATGTCGATCGTCTCCAACACCCGCGTCGACATCGTTGCGCGCGGAGTCATCAAGGCCTGTCTCGAGCTAGGCAAGGACCCGGCCGAGACGATCGCCGTCTTTCGCATCCCCGGAGCCTGGGAGGAAGAGGGCGCGAAGATCCTCTCGAAGTACGGGATCGAATTCCGCGACCGCAACACCTCGATGTGGGAGGCGGCAGGCGAGGCGGTGGCGAAGATCCAATGAGCATCCTCCTCACCGAAGACTTCACCTTCATCGTCCAGGGCATCACCGGCCGCGAAGCGGTGAACCTCACTCGCGAGTGCCTCGACTACGGCTCGAAGGTCGTCGGTGGCGTCACGCCGGGTCGCAAGGGCCGCGACGTTCACGGTGTGCCCGTCTGGGACACGGTCGAGCAGGCGGTCGAGCACCACGGCGCGCCAATAGACGGCGCCGTCGTGACGGTGCCCCCCGCCTTCACCAAGGACGCCGTCGTCGAGGCAGTCGAGAACGGCGTGAAGCTGATCGTCGTCGTCACCGAGCGCATCCCGCGCCGCGACGTCGCCCAGATGGTCGAACTCGCGAACGAGCGCGGCGCGCGCATCATCGGGCCGAACTGCCTCGGCCTCATCGTTCCAGGCGTCTGCAAGATGGGCGGGATCGGTGGTCCGGCCAAGGACGCCGCGAAGGCCTACGAGAAGGGAGCCGTCGGCGTCATGTCGCGCTCCGGCGGAATGACGACGGAAATCTCCTCCTCGCTCACCGCGGCCGGCCTCGGGGTCTCGACCGCCGTTTCGATCGGTGGCGACGCAATCATCGGCTCGACCTACGCCGAGCTCATGCCCTACTTCGAGGACGACTCCGAGACCGAGGCGATCGTGATCTACACCGAGCCGGGCGGGCGCATGGAGGCCGAACTGGTCGACTGGCGAGAAGAGAACGGCTCGAAGCTTCCGATCATCGCCTTCATGGCGGGCAAGTTCATGGACGACGAGGAGATGCAGGGCATGACCTTCGGGCACGCCGGCACGATCGTCGAGGGCAAGGAGGATTCGGCGACCGAGAAGATCGCCCGCCTCGAGGCTTCGGGCATCCCCGTGGTGGAGCGGATCGACGAGATCCCCGACCGCGTGAAGGAGGCACTTGGCCGATGAGCGACTCGGGCGCCCTCCACGAGGTCTTCATCAAGGTCGAGGTCGCAGACGAGCACGCATCCGACCCCGAGCTCGCAAAGAAGCTCGAAGAGGCGTGCCCCGTCGACATCTTTGCCGCGACCGACGCCGGCGTGACCGTATTCACCGAGAACGAGGACGAATGCGTCCTCTGCGGCCTCTGCCTAGACGCCTCGCCACCGGGAGCCGTCACCGTCACGAAGCTCTACGACGGCACCACGCTCGAGCGCTAAATCGCTGCCGCCAAGATAGGCGCGTGAACTTCGTCTCGGACGTCCTCGAGCGTTTCCCCGCGTCGAAGCCGGCGCTACTCGCGATCGACGCGGACGGTGAGCGCCGTGTTTGGCACTTCGGCGAGCTGATCGCGATGAGCGCCGGCGTCTCGGGGGCCCTTGCGGCGCGCGGGGTGGGCCGAGGGGACGTGGTCATGACCCTGGCCGGCAACCGGGTCGAGTGGGTGCTCGCCGTGCTCGCGACGTGGCGCATGGGCGCGATCTCTTTGCCCATGTCAACGCAGCTCCGGCCGCGCGACCTCGAGCACAGGGTCGCGGTGGCGAACCCGGCCCTTTGCGTTGGCGAAGAGGAGCTCCTGGCATCGATGCCGGGCGGAGTCGAGTGCATGACCATGGCCGACATGGAAGCGGTCCTCGACGAGGACCGCCCCCAGGAGACCCCGGCGGCCATCGCCGACCTCGCCCCGGACGACCCGGCGCTGATCGTCTTTACCTCCGGCACCACGGGCGAGCCGCGCGCTGCGCTCCACACAGCCTCGTACCTTCCGGCCCAGCGCGGTCAGGCAGAGAACTGGGTGGGCTCGGGCTCAGACGATCTGGTCTGGGTCACGACCGCTACGGGCTGGTCGAAATCAGCGCGAAACGTCTTCGTTGCGCCCTGGCTCACCGGCGCCGCTGCGCTTATCTGCGATGCGCGCTTCGATCCGGCCGAGCGCCTCGCGCTCTGCGAGCGGGAGGGAGTCAGCGTCCTGTGCCAGGCGCCAACCGAATACCGGATGCTGGCCGCGAGCGGCGAGCTGCGCCCGCTGCCGGGGCTGAAGCGAGCCATATCGGCCGGCGAGCCGCTGGGCACGGACATGCTGGAGGCGTATCGCGAGGCGTGGGGCATCGACGTTGCCGACGGCTATGGCCAGACGGAGACCGGTCACGTCTGCGGCAACCACCTCGGCCTGCCGGTCAAGCCGGGCTCGATGGGGAAGCCCTTGCCGGGAACCGAGGTCCGGGTCCTGGACGGCGAGCTTCAGGTGCGTGCGGATACCTGTCCCACGTTCTTTTCGGGCTATCTGGGCGGCGGCATCGACCTCGTGGACGGAGAATGGTGGGCGACGGGAGACCTCGTGCGCGAGGACGCCGACGGCCATTTCTTCCACGAGGGGCGCGCGGACGACATGATCAACTCGTCCGGCTACCGGATCGGCCCCGGCGAGGTCGAGGCGGCGCTTCTGACCCATCCCGCGGTCGCCGAGGCTGCCGCAGTCTCCCACCCCGATCCTGAGCGCGGCTCAGTCGTCCGGGCCGTGATCGTCCTTCGCGACGGCGAGCCCTCAGAAGCTCTCGCGAGCGAGCTTCGCGAGCACGTAAAGAGCGTGACCGCTCCCTACAAGGCGCCGCGCATCGTCGACTTTGCCGCCGAGCTGCCGAGGACCGCGAGCGGCAAGCTCCGCCGCGCCCTGCTTCGCGGCGAAGGTGATGCGGGTTATTGAGGCGCATCTCCCCCAACCGCGCCGCCTTCGCCGGCATCTTCGTCGTAACCGGGCTCGGGCTTCTCTCGGTCGGCGCGACGCTGCCGGTGATCCCACGCTACGTACAGGGGCCGATCGGGGCGGGCGACTTCTCGGTCGGGCTTGTCACCGGCGCCTTCGCAATCACCGGCCTCGCCTGCCGTCCCCTCGCGGGGAACATGGCCGATCGCATCGGGCGCCGGCCCGTGGTGATCACGGGAGCGCTCCTCACCGCGATAGCGGGCGCTCTCTATTTCATCCCCGCAGGGGTTCCAGGGTTGATCGTCGCTCGGCTCTTCCTCGGAGCGGGCGAGGGCCTGGTCTATACCGCGGGTTCGGCGTGGGTCGTCGACCTCGCTCCGCCCGAGCGCCGCGGGCGGATCATCGGCCTTTACGGGCTCGCGATCTGGAGCGGGCTCAGCCTGGGACCGCCGATCGGCGAGTTGCTACTCCAAGCCTCGAGCTTCGAGATGGTGTGGGCGTTCGCCATGGCCGCGCCGCTTCTGGGAGCCGTCATCGCCTGGCGCATCCCCGATCCGTTCTTGAACGCGGAACCCGCGCCGATCGAGGCCAGAACGCTGATCGAGCGAAAGAGCCTTCTCCCCGGTGTCGGGCTTGCGCTCGGGACGATGGGCTACGCGGCCATGGCCGCGTTCTTGGTCCTCCACCTCGACGAGCGCGGGATCGGCCACGGAGCTGGAGTATTCGCCGCGTTCGCAGCGACCGTCGTTCTGGCGCGGTTGTTCGGTGGCTGGCTGCCCGATCGGTTCGGCCCTGTGCCGTGCATCATCGCCGCGGGCGTAGTCGAATCCTCGGGGCTCCTCGCAATCATGCTCGCTCATTCTTTGCCCGTGGCGATCGCGGGCGCGGTCGCCATGGGCGCCGCCTTCTCGCTGCTCCTGCCGTCGCTAGCGCTTCTCGTTGTAAACCGAGTGTCCGAGCTGCGGCGAGGTGCGGCCATGGGAACGTTCACCGCGTTCTTCGACATCGGCGTCGGTCTTGGTGCGCCCGCTGCCGGCCTCGCCGCAGCGCTTGGCGGCTACCCCGCGGCGTTCGGCTTCGCCGCCGTCGCCGCGGCCGGCCTGATCCTGGTGGCGCTTTCGCTCAGAGGCGCCTCGCGCACGATCGCCGCGGCACCCGCCTGAGCAGTCATCTTCTTAGTCCGGCGCCCAGAAGCCCGGGTCGATATCGCCGTCACCCTCGTGCCGCGCCCCGAACGAGATGAACTCAAGACCGTCCCCGTCGGCCTCGAACCGGCGCATCACCTCGGGAGCGACGCGGAGGAAGTCGTTCTTTTCGAGCTCGACGGTTTCGTCCTCGAGCCTCACGCGCCCGGAGCCCGCGACCACAAAGTAGACCTCTTCCGCTTCATCGTGCCTGTGTCCGAATCCCTGACGCTGATCCGGCTTGACGAAATGATGGCCGAACCCCGTGTCCTCCGCATCCAGGTCTTTCGCCGGAAAGCGGACCTCCTGCATCTCGCTGAAGCCGAATTCAGGCGCTGAATCCTTGAGCTCTGAGACGTTCTTCTTCGTGTAGGCGGACATGGTCCTCCTTCTTGCTCGCTAGCTACTTGCCACGCTTCGGAGACCCTCAAGCTCATGAGGATCATGCGCGCAGAACATCGCGACCTCCGAACCCGAGCGCTCGTTCAGCTCGCGCAGACGCTCTTCGTTCTCCAGGCGCCGCTTGCGCTCCAGGCCGACGACCGCCTGGAACCCCCGTAGGCCGGGCGGGCAGTGCGCCGGGGTTTCGACCTGGCCGCGATGGAAGTACGCGTCGCCGCAGTGAAGGAGCCAGCGCTCTGAATCCTTGACCGCCACAGCCGAGTGTCCCCGCGTGTGCCCCGGCAGGGGAATGAAGAGGATCTCTGGCTCGATGCCCTCGAGCACGCGCACGGACTGAAAGCCCATCCACTCGTCGCCTTGTACGTCATGGGGTACCCAGTTCGGGCCGTGCGCAAAGAGGTGGCGCTCGTAGCGGAGCTTCTCCTTCGCGGACGGATTGAGACAGGCCTCCATCTCCGGTCGCCAGACATGAATCTGCGCGTCGGGAAAGTCGGGCACGCCGCCGGCGTGGTCGTTGTCGAGGTGGGTCGGGATGACGTGGCGTACGTCGGCAGCGGAGAAGCCCATCGCCTCAACCTGGCTGATCGCGGCCTGGGCCTCTCTGGGGCGTGGCTGAACGGCAAGGCGGAACAACGCGGGGAACCGCCCTTTCGGGTCGCGGGCGTCGTCAAGCCCGAAGCCGGTGTCGACGAGGACGAGGGAGTCCGACGCCTCGATCAAGAGCACGTGAGCACACATCTCGTTTCGCGTGAGCGGACCCCCGTCGCCGCCGAACCACCGCCCTCCGAACGGGCACATGGTCGCGCAGCTCAGGTGGTGGATTCGGGTCACGCTCACAAGCTATTTCGTTTGGCTGGCCGCTGTCATCCTCAACGGGTGCGCATCGCGATCATCATCGGAAGCACCCGTCCCAACCGAAAGAGCGAGAAGGTCGGCAAGTGGGTCGCAGAGCAAGCCGCCGAGCGCGACGCCTTCGAGGCGGAGTTGGTGGACCTCGCGGACCAGGGGCTGCCGATCTTCGACGAGGGGATCCCGCCGGGCGCCGGGAAGTACGAGCACGAACACACGAAGCGGTGGGCGGCGCTCATCGATTCGTTCGACGGCTTCGTCTTCGTCACCCCGGAGTACAACCACGGCATTCCGGGCGTGCTGAAGAACGCGCTCGACTTCGTCTACGGAGAATGGAACGACAAGGTCGCTGGATTCGTCGGCTACGGAAACACCGGAGGCGCCCGCTCGGTCGAGCAGCTTCGCCTCGTCATGGGCGAGCTGCAGGTAGCTGACGTGCGCTCGGCGGTCGCGCTCTCGATCTTCACAGACTTCGACAAAGAAAACAACCTCATCCCAGACGAGCGGCACTCCAAGAAGCTCAACGCGATGTTCGACGAGCTCGTCGCGTGGGGCGAGGCGCTCAAGGGCGTGCGCAAGTCGTCCTCCTGACGGCTCGGCCCGAGGGAGGGCCGATTCCGCGAACGGCGTCAGCTCCTCCTGGTTGGGACTCAGATCAGGATTGGACCGCGCGGATACGGCCCAGGGATGAGAAGTTCCTCAGAACAGCGTCGCCTGTTCTACTGGTGCGGGAGCGGACTCTTGCGAAGCGCTGCGCTCGCGCAGGAAGGTCCGCCGGGGGTTCTTGCCGCGCGCGAGCTTCGCCAGGCGCTCGCGCTCGTCCTTCGGCAGGTAAGCGCCCCGGCCGTAGAGCTTCTCGTAGCGCGGCACGAGATCCGGGCGGTACTGGCGAAGCCAGTCCAGGAAAAGGCCTTTCACCTCACCGCGGAGGTGGAGGCCGATGCCACCGACGCTCGTCGCCCCCATCTCGCCCGCGATGGCGAGGATCCTCTCGACCTGGCGCGGGTCGTCGTTGATGCCCGGCATGAGCGGCGCGATCAGGATCCCGGTCGGTATGCCGGCCCGGTTGAGCTCGCCCACGGCCGCGAGCCGAGTCTTCGGATGCGGGGTGTGCGGCTCACTCGCACGCCACGCCTTCTCGTCGAGCGTCGGCACCGAGAGGTTCGCCACGAACTCGGTGCGCGCCGCGATCTCCTTGAAGAGCGCCAGGTCGCGCAGGAGGAGCGGCGACTTCGTGAGCACCGAGCATGGGTTCCTGAAATCGCGCATCGCCTCCCAGATCCCCGGCATCAGCCGGTAACGAGACTCCACCCACTGATACGGGTCCGTGTTCGTCCCCAGAGCGACGTGCATCCCCTTCCAGGAGGCTCGGCCGAGCTCAGCGCGGACCAGCTCGGGCGCGTTCACCTTGACCACGATCTCCCGCTCAAAGTCGCGGCCGGCGTTCAGGTCGAGGTAGGTGTGAGTCGGGCGAGCGAAGCAGTAGACACAGGCATGAGTGCAACCCCGGTACGGGTTGATCGTCCATCGGAATGGCATCCGCGAACGCTCGGGGACCCCGTTGATCGCCGAGCGCGCGTGGATCTCGTGAAAACGGATCCCCATCGCCTCCGGCGCGTCGAACGTTCGGGTCACCGAATCCCCCAGTCCGGGGAGCAACGCCTGCGCCGCCCCTCCTTCAGTCAGGTTCTGCCATCGCACGAACACATGTTCGCATACTGTCCGGACGCCGCGCTGCGCGTCTCGGGTACCCGCGTGGCTAGTGACTCAGGCAGATCGCCTCGGCGCGCAGGAAGCGGAAGCCGGCGTCGCTGCCACCCAGCACCGTCACCGTGTCCGTGTTCAGGTTGAGCCTGATCTCGGAGATGAAAAGTTCGTCCTCGAGCGGCTCCTGATCAGCGTCGTCCCATTTTGCGCTCCCGGCGATCAGCTCGCCGCCGGCCGGATCGCACCCGGACGCGTGGTCGGTGAGCTGGTAATCGCCGTTCTGAGGATTGTCCTGGCTGTCGAACCCTTCGAGACCGTCGACGTCGCGGTAGAAGTTGTCGGCGCCGATCTCGGTCGCGGTGACCGAACCGTTGGCGATCTCGGGGCCGCCGACGGCGGAGGGAGCGAGCTCTGAGCTGCCGATCTGGTCGAGGCCGACCTCGCTCGAGCCGACCACCCCGGTGCCGATCTCGGGTGAGCCGACCGAGTTGTCGGCGATTGCGCCGCCCCCGACCGCGGCGTTTGCGATGTCTCCGCTCTCGACCCCGCCGGTGGCGAGCTCGGAAGTTCCCACCGCCTGGGTGCCAATTTCGTCGGTAGACACGCTGTTCGTCGCAAGGTCCTGGGAGATCAGCTCTCCGTCGACGACGTCGCTCGACTCGACGGCGGAGCCGTCCTTGAGGTCGCGCGACCTGAGGCTCTCGTCGACCACTTCGTTGGAGCTGACCGAGCTGCCCGGCACGCCCGCGATCGCCACCGATCCGCCTGCCAGTGCGAGGAAGACCGCCAGCGTCGACATGACGTTGTCCGGCCTCAAAGCAACTCGCCTCTTCATGCCTCGCTCTCCTCGGTCCTAATCACTGAGGCAGATGGCCTCCGCGCGAAGGGTCCGAAACGCACCGGTGTCGTTGCCGCCCAGCACGGTCACGGTATCCGTGTTCATGTTGAGCCTGATCTCGGAGATGAACAGCTCGTCCTCGTCCTCGTCGACGTCGTCCCACTTGGCGCCACCGGCGATCAGCTCGCCGGTTACGCGATCGTCGCATTCCGCCGAATCCTCCGCGAGCCCGTAGTCGCCGTTTTGGGCGCTGTCCGGATCCTCGAACTCAACGCCGCCGTCCTCCACCCGGTAGAAGTTGTCGGCGCCGATCTCGGTCGCGGTGACCGAACCGTTGGCGATCTCGGGGCCGCCGACGGCGGAGGGAGCGAGCTCTGAGCTGCCGATCTGGTCGAGGCCGACCTCGCTCGAGCCGACCACCCCGGTGCCGATCTCGGGTGAGCCGACCGAGTTGTCGGCGATTGCGCCGCCCCCGACCGCGGCGTTTGCGATGTCTCCGCTCTCGACCCCGCCGGTGGCGAGCTCGGAAGTTCCCACCGCCTGGGTGCCAATTTCGTCGGTAGACACGCTGTTCGTCGCAAGGTCCTGGGAGATCAGCTCTCCGTCGACGACGTCGCTCGACTCGACGGCGGAGCCGTCCTTGAGGTCGCGCGACCTGAGGCTCTCGTCGACCACTTCGTTGGAGCTGACCGAGCTGCCCGGCACGCCCGCGATCGCCACCGATCCGCCTGCCAGTGCGAGGAAGACCGCCAGCGTCGACATGACGTTGGCGTAGGTGAAATGCCGCGTCGGCTCGTCCATGGTCTCCCCTTCTGGCGCTATGCGGAGCGCAGTTGCCTTGCTTGCGAGTCTATGCCAGGAGCGAAGGCAGGTCAAGCCCTGGAGACGGACGCTACTACCTCACGCGCCGGCTCGAGGGCCTCCGGCGGCAGCCAGTGACCGGCGTCAGTCTCGAGGTAATCCGCCTCGATTCCACCCGAGCGCAGGAGCTCGCGCGCCCTCCGCGCGAACTCCACGGAGATGATCGGGTCGCTCGCGCCGTGGTGGATCGCGACGCTCAGGCCGGAGCGCCCGTCGAGCTCTGGCGCCCAGCCCTCGACCGCCGGTACGAAGCCGCTGAATGCGAGGAGTCCGGCCGGTGTCGGTCGCCCCTCCCCCAGGCTCACCGCGTACGACATGACGGCGCCCATGGAAAAACCGCCGATCACTGTCTGGTCCCAGCCGAGGCCACGCTCGGCGAGGAAGGCGTCGAGGAAGCCGGTGAGCTGTTCGTAGGAAGACGCGAAAGTCTCGGGGTCCGGGTAGCCGACCCGCGGCACCAGGTACCAATGCCTGCCGCCGGGCGGGACGTTCGTGAGCGGTGCGCCGGTGGTGACGCCGACGAGACGCTGCTCGGGATCGAGCTCGTCAAGCAGGCCGAAGAGGTCGTTCTCGTCAGCGCCCCTGCCGTGGTTGAGGATGAGCGCGCCCTCGGCCTCGCCTCGAGGCTCTCGGATTCTGTGGACGAGCTCGCTCACCCGCCGCTAGGCGGATTCGCGAGGGTTCGAGACCGGTGTGAGAACCCGCTCGATCTCTTCGCGGCGGTCCTCGAGGAACGGCGGCAGGATGAGGCTCTCGCCGAGGTGCTCGGGATCCTCGTCAACGGCAAAGCCGGGATCGAGAGTCGCGATCTCGAAGAGGACACCGCTCGGCTCGCGGAAGTAGATCGACTCGAACCAGAAGCGGTCAATCACCGGTGTCGGCTGCGCACCGCCATCGATCGCGCGCTGGCGCCAGCCCTCGTGCTCGTCCGTTTCGGAAGCCCAGGCGATGTGATGGACGGTGCCGGCGCCCTGGACGCCGCGCTCGGCGGGAGCAGGATCGTAGGCCCAGGTACCACCGCGGCGCTTGCCGCGCACCTCCCAGCCGTCGCCCGACGGCTCAAAGCCGAGGTGCTCCTCGAGGAGCGGGCGGCTCCGCTCGACATCGCCGGTGTAGGCGCGAGCACCCTCGAACCCCTGGAGCGCGTGCTCGCCCGGGACTTCCGGATGGTCGGCGATCAGCGGCTCGTCGCCAACAGACGCGACGATGAACTCGTGCTCGAGGCCTTCAGGGTCGGCGAAGCGAAGAGCGCCGTCAGCGCGCAAGGCATCCACTCCGGCGCTCGTGAGTCGTTCCTCCCAGAACCCAAGCGCCTCGTCGGAGCCGACCCGCCAGATGATGCGGTGGAGCATCCCGGCGCCTGGGCGGCCGGGCGCAGCGTCCGGAAACTCGAAAAAGGTCATATCCGCGCCGGGGCGGCCCTCTTCATCCGCGTAGAAGAGGTGATACACGCTCGGCTCGTCCTGGTTCACGGTCTTTTTCACCATGCGGAGGCCGAGCGTGCCGGCGTAGAAGTCGACGTTTCGCTGGGCGTCAGCGGTGATCGCCGTGATGTGGTGTACGCCGTCGAGCTTCATGGCTTGACGGTCAGGGTAGCTCGGGCCGCTACGCAGCGAGAGGCACGGGCTGGCCGACTTCGTAGCCTTGCGCCATGTCAACGCCGTGCAGACGAAGGAGCGGCAAGACGCTTGGGGACTCGACGAGCTTGGCGACCGTCGCCTTGGAGGTGCCCTGGGCGAGGCGGACGATCGCCCGCATCGTGGAGTAGTCGGGTTCGGCGAGCATCGCGCGGACCGCACCGCCATCGATCTTGATCTGGCGCACCGGCAGGCGCTGCAGGTACTCGAAAGAGCCGAAGCCGGCGCTGAATCCGTCGAGAATGAGCGGGCAGCCCGACTCGGACAGGCGCTCAAGCCTCGCACTGGTTCGCTCGACGTCTTGTTGGACCGAGCCTTCGCCGATCTCGAAGCCGAGACAATCCTCCTCGATCCCGGAGTCGCCGACCCTCGAGACAAGCCCGTCGAGGCTGCGCTCGTCGCGGAGCGTCTCACCCGACAGGTTCACCTGGAAGCGAGCGCCACGAGAGCCGTTGGAGAGCTTCGCAAGGGCGTGGTCGACGACCCAGTTGTCAATGCCCATGCACAGGCCTTCGGTCTGCGCCGCCACGCCCAGGAAGTCCGAGGCCGCGAGGACCTCGCCCGATTCGTCGCGCATGCGGACGAGGAGCTCGTGGTGGGCCACGCGTCCGCTCCGAAGGTCGATGACCGGCTGACCGTAGAGCAAGAGCTCGTCGGAGTCGAGCGCGGCCTTCACACGGTCCGCAAGGTTCGGCTCACGGACGAGCTTCGGCGCCGGGAACGGGTCGGCGGCAAGGCTTCGGCGTGGCAGGACCGGCTCCGTCGCCTTGTCCTCCGTTCGTGAGCGAGGAGCTCCGGCAGCCGGCGTCTCGGCCAGCTCGGCCACCGCGCCGCCGCGCTGCTTTGCCCTGTACATCGCGGCGTCCGCCGTCGCCATGACGTCCTCCGTGGTGCGGGTGTCGTGCGCGCCGAACGGCGCGATTCCGATCGAGACCGAAACCCCCCACGAGGCGACCTCGTCCGCAGCGAGGCGCGAGATCAGCGCGTCGGCAAGGACCATCGCCTCGTGCCCCTCGGCGCTCGGCAAGAGGACGGCGAACTCGTCACCCGCGAGGCGGGCGAGCACATCCGTTCCCCGGAACCTTCCCCGCATCGCCTCCGCGACCCGCCGGAGCGCAACGTCGCCGGCGCCGTGGCCGCGGGAGTCGTTTACTGCCTTCAGCCGGTCGAGGTCGATCAGGAGCAGGGCGCCGGCACCCCCGTAGCGGCGCCTGAGGGCGAGCTGGGAGTCGAGCTCCTCGCGGAAACGGCGACGGTTCATGAGGCCGGTGAGCGAGTCGTGGTCCGCGATGTAGCGAAGCTGCTCCTCGAATCGCTTGCGCTCGGTTACGTCCTGGACTTGGACGATGCCTGCGATCCGCGGATCGCCATCGGTCGGGATCGTCGAGACGCTCAACTCGAGCCAGACGAGGCGGTCGTCGGAAAGCAGTGCTCTCTTTTCGATCGTGAAGCGCTCGATCTCGCCCAGGACGAGGCGCTCGCGCTGGACCTCGTCGGTCGCCGCGTCTTCGCCGAGGCAAAGCCCCGTCAGCTTCGAGCCGATCAGCTCGTCAACCGTTCGCCCGGTCAGATCGGTGAGCGCGCGGTTCACCTCCGTCAGACGGCCGTCGGGGCCCTCCGAGAAGTCGACGAGGGCGATCCCGATCGGAGCGTTCTCGAAGGCGCTTCGGAAGCGCGCGTCCGCCTCGGAGCGGGCCCGCTCGACCTTCGCCATCTCGGTGATGTCCTGGCACACGCCGACGACGCGAACGATTTCCTTGGTCGCGGGATCCAGGATCGGCTCGCCCTGGCACCGAACGCTCCTGACCTCGTCGTTGGGCCGGACGATGCGATGCTCGAAGCGGAAGGGAGAGACGTCGCCGAGCGCTGTCTCGATCTTCTGGCGCACCTCAGCCCGCTCGTCGGGGTGGACGCGCTCGAGATAGGTGGCGAACGTAACCCGGAACGCAGTCGGGTCGTGTTGCACCTCGAGCCCGAAAATGCGGTAGAGCTGGTCGGACCAGGAGACCTGATCCTCGGCGAGGCGCCACTCCCAGCTTCCGAAGTTGGCCACGCGCTGGGCGTCAGCCATCAGTTCCGCGGCCGCCCTCAGGTCTTCTGAGGCGCGATAGGCGATATCGGTTCCGTCTCGCTCGCGTACCGCGTCATGCGGCGAGGGCAGCCCGAATAAGTTTTTGACTGGCCTGTCTCCCCCTCCTGACCAGGCGCCTCCAGATTCCATCCCACCTTCGAAGCTAGCCAAGGGCGGCAACTGTGCCCACGGGACATTCGTCCGCCACGCCTGAAATGGACTAGGCGTCTAGCCGAAACGAGGTAGGAAGAAGGCTGGCGGACGGCTTCGACCTACCTCATTCACGACGTTCGGCGCACCTTCCCTAGGCTGCGGGGTGATGGCGAACCGCCTCTCCGAGGAGACCAGCCCGTACCTCCTCCAGCACGCTCACAACCCGGTGGACTGGTTCCCATGGGGGACGGAGGCGCGCGACCGCGCCACGCAGGAGGAAAAACCGATCCTGCTCTCGATCGGCTACTCGTCATGCCATTGGTGTCACGTGATGGAGCGCGAATCGTTCGAGGACGAGGAGACCGCCGCGTTCATGAACGAGCACTTCGTCTGCATCAAGGTCGATCGTGAGGAGCGCCCAGACGTCGACGCGATCTACATGGAGGCGGTTCAGGCGATGACGGGGCACGGCGGCTGGCCGCTGACCGCGTTCCTGGATACGGACACCTCGCCGTTTTATTGCGGCACCTACTACCCGCCGGAGCCGCGCCAGGGGATGCCGAGCTTTCGCATGGTTCTGGAGGCGGTCGTCGCCTCCTGGCAGACCAAGCGCTCGGAGATCGCCGAGCAGGCTGGCCGCATCCGCGAGCGCCTTGGGGCGACCGGTCAGATCGAACCGGGTGAAGGCTCCCTCTCCCCAAGCATCCTGGGCGCGGCCGAGAGCCGGCTTGTCGCGAGTGCCGACCCCGTGAACGGGGGTTTTGGAGGCGCACCGAAGTTCCCCCCCGCCTCGGCGATCGAGTTCCTCCTCGCGCGCGGCGAGCAGCAGGTCGCTGCGCGCGCGCTCGACGGCATGCTCGCCGGCGGCATCCACGACCAGGTCGGAGGCGGCTTCGCACGCTACGCGGTGGATGCCAAGTGGCTCGTCCCACATTTCGAGAAGATGCTCTACGACAACGCTCTCCTCGCGCGCGCCTACCTCCACGGCTTTCAGGCGCTCGGGCACGAGCGCTGGCGCGAGACCTGCGAGCGCACGCTCGAATGGATGCTCCGAGAGATGCGCGGAGACGAGGGGGGTTTCCTGTCGGCCCTCGACGCCGATTCAGAAGGCGAGGAGGGCCGCTTCTACGTCTGGTCCGAAAAGGAGCTTCGCGGCGTCCTCGGCGACGCAGGCCTCGACGCGGACAGCTTTGTCGCCTACTGGGGCGTCAGTGCCGGCGGCAACTTCGAGGGCCGGAACATCCTCAACCTCCCGGGAGGAGCGGAGACGGCGGGGCCCGACGGGCTCGAAGCGGCGCGCGAGGCTCTCTACGCGCATCGCGCGAAGCGGGTCTGGCCCGGCCTTGACGACAAGCGCATCACTTCGTGGAACGCACTCGCGATCGCAGCGCTCGCCGAGGCGGGCGCGGTCTTGGATCGCGACGACTTCACCGAAGCCGCGCGCAAGGCGGCCGCGTTCATCGAGGAGAACCTGCGCGACTCGTACGGCCGCCTCCTTCGCACCTGGAAGGACGGCGAGGCCAAGCTCCTGGGCTATCTCGAGGACTACGCCTATGTCATCGAGGCCTTCCTCGTCCTCTATGAGTCGACTTTCGAAGAGCAATGGTTCGAGGTGGCGCGCGAGACCGCCGACGCGATGATCGCGCGCTTTGCCGACGCCGAGCGCGGCGGGTTCTTCACCACCGCCTCGGACGCCGAAGAGTTGATCGTCCGCCGGAAGGACATCGACGACCACCCGATTCCGTCTGGCAGCTCGTCGGCGGCGTACGGGCTCGCGCGCCTGGCCGCTCTCACCGGAGAGCCAAGCTACGCCGAGCACGCTCGGTCGGTCTTTGCGCTCCACGGGCGCGTTGCCGAGCGCCATCCGCAGGCGGTCGCCCACCTCCTTCGCGCGATCGACTTCGACCTGGCCGCCACCAGGGAAGTCGCGCTCGTCGGGGACGACCTGTCTGAGCTCGCGCGAGTGGTCCGCTCCGAGCTTCGGCCTCACGTCGTCGTCGCAGGGGGACCCGAAGGCACCGAGAGTCCGCCGCTCATGGCCGATCGCGGCACCCTGAACGGCCGCCCTGCCGCTTACGTGTGCGAGAGCTTCACCTGCCAAGCGCCCACCGCCGACCCCAACGCGCTCGCAGCAGCGCTCAAGGTGGCGAGCGAAAGCTTGGGATAGTCTCAATCCCGATGGCCGCCGCGAAGAAGAGGAGCGCCAAGCAGGTCGCCACGGCTTACTTCGAGGCGATCGCGATGCGCGATCTCGACGCCATTGGTGAAGTCTGGGCGCCCGGCGGAATCGATCACCTCTACGGCATGGAGGACCTTGTCGGGCCCGACGGCGTTCGGCGGTTCTTCGGCGAGATGTTCCGCGCGATTCCGGACTTTTCGATGTCGGTCACGGACATGGTCGCTTACGGCGAGAAGGCCGCCGGCCGCTGGGCGGCCAACGGCACCTTCAACGGCACTGGAAAGCTCCAGGGCATCGCTCCCACGGGCGCCCATATCGAGCTGGAGGGTGTCGACCTCCTCACGATCCGCGACGGCCTGATCCAGGAGAACTTCGCCTACACGGACGGCATGGAGCTGGCACGGCAGCTCGGCGTCATGCCGGCTGCGGGATCGACCCAGGAGCGGGCGATGCTTGGGGCGATGAACGCAAAGACGAAGGCCGCGGCAACCCTTCGCCGCGCCGCCGGGCGCTAACTCGGCCGCTTGTCCCGCACCCTGAGCACCGCTTCCATCCCGGCCTCGCGGTGCCCGTCCAGCGAGCACCAAAGCTCGTAGCGCGAGTCGCGCTTGAGGCGCGGGCTGATCGACCCCACCCCGCCCGGCAGGAGCTCGCCCACCGCGAAGATCCTGAGGTCGCCGCGGCGCTTGAGCTTCAGATCGTGCGGGTCCTCCCCAGTGTTCTGGTACTGGATGAGCGCCGGGCCAGGATCGACCGTCGTGCGGGAAAGCGTGAAGGTGAATTCCGAGTTGCCGTTTCGCACGCCCACCGTCGTGATCGCGAATTCGCCAGCCGCGGCGGGTATCGAGGTGCCCCCCAGGGCGAGCACGAGAAGGGAGCCGATCGCCGCTGTGACTCTGCCCGGGCTCATGCCGCGATGATCTGGGGCCGGGCGAATCCCGAGGCGCCCGGGATGATCTGCGCGGCGTCGTGGTCGAACCACTGCTCGAGGATCGAGCAGTAGAGCGAGCGGAAGTCCGAGGTGTGGAGGACGTTGTCATCGTCGTCAAGCCGCGCGAGGCCCGGCCACTCACCAACCATCTCGCCTTGAACGCGGCTGCCCATGACGAACGCAGAGCCGGCCGCGCCGTGGTCGGTACCGGTCGCGTTTTGCTCCGGGCGGCGGCCGAACTCCGAGTAGACCAGCGTGATCACGCGGTCGGCGAGACCGCGAGCCTCGAGATCGGCCTGGAAGGCCGCGAGCGTGTCAAAGGTGATGCCGATGTCGTCCGCGAACGAGCCGGACTGGTTGTCGTGGGTGTCATAGCCGCCGGGCGCTGATACCGAAACGCAGCGAATCGGCAGGCCGGAGGGCCACCCGGGCGACGGCGCGAGCATCGCCGCCAGCGAGCTCAGGTTCTGGCAGAACCAATGCTCGGGATCCGGGTAAACAGCGGGGATGCTGACTTCGTCGAAGCCTTGAAGCGTGTCGCGCAGTTCGATGGACTGCTTGGCGATTCGCCCGGCGGTCGCCCGGCCGGCATCGCCGGAGGCGGCGCCCGTCTGGCCCATCGCCTGCACGGCCTCGAACATCAGCGGCTCGACGTCCCCCCATACCCCCGGCACCCAGAAGTCGTACGCCGAGCCATCAATTGCGGCAACCGGCTTTTGGGCGGTGGCGAGGGATGGAAGTAGCCAGCCGTCGAGCGAGAGTCCCTGGATCGGGTTGTCGTCGGTTCCGACGACGTCGATCAGCCGGCCCAGCCAGCCCGTCCGCATGTTCGGGTCGAGCTTTCCCACCTCCCAGTAGTGACGCGAGGTGAAATGAGACTGATCGGGGTCGGTGTAGCCGACGGCGGGCAGGACTGTGAGCTTGCCGTCGCGGTGGAGATCGTCGAGGGCGGTCGCGCGCGGATGCCACATGAGCCGGTCGTCCTCGGCGAACTCCGGTCCGTCGCCTTCATCGAGCCGGATGCCGGACTGGCGAAGATTCCGGTAAACCGGATCATTCACGGGAGCAAGCACCGAGAGCGAGTCGACGCCGCCGTCCATGAAGACCGTGACGATGATCGGCGCCTCGGCTCCCTGCGCACTGGCGATGCCTGACTGAAGGTCGGGCAGGCCGAGCCTCGACGCCCCGTATACCGACATCATCCCGAGTCCCGCTCGCATCATGAACGAGCGCCGCGATAGGCCAGTGCCGGCGGGCAGCGGCATGCCCGGCTCGATCTTCGGCAGCCCTCTGCCGGCCTCGGCGGCCGCTGAGCGCAGGAGGTGAGCGCGAGAGAACTCGTTGCAGTGACAGGCCATATTGCTCCTCAGCTCGTCTGCATCTCGGGGGATACGGCAATCATCTGGCGCAGCGCGTTCTGGCGCAGGCCGCGAAACGTCCCCCGCTGCCAGCTGCCGACGATCGCGTCCTCGACGGCTTCGCCGAAGTCGACGAGGCCGGCGTGTGTGGAGGAATCAATGCGGGGGCTCCCCCAATACGCGAGTGCCTTGGCGACCGCCTCCTCCGGAGTCTCTTGGGCGGTGTACGAGTCCGGATCGATCTCATCTTCGCGAACGACATGGAGGGCGGCTATCCAGCGGCCCCGATAGCTCGACGTGTCGAGCCATCGTTCCTCGTCCCAACCCGAGACGTTCGGCGGGCGGAACAGGCGCTGGCCGGCCATGTCCGAAACCCAGCTCCAGCTGTTCGAGTCAACGAAGCGCCGGCGGGCTCGAAGCATGCCGGCGATGTAGACAATCGGCGGCTTCACCATGGAGGGTCCCTCATAGAAAGCCGGGTGCTTGAGGATCGCCGCGAGGAGGGGCTTAACCTCGTAGTTGCGCTTGTACATGCGCTCGAGAGTCCGCCGAGTGCTCGCGTCGGGAGGCACGGGCACGAAGTAGCTCCAGAGCTTTTCGACCAGGAACGGCGCATGAGCCTCGTGCTCGAGGCAAAGCCGGCACGAGTCTCGCCAGTCGAAGTTGCCGGTCTGCCCGAAGATCGTCTTGTTGCGCCGGTCGTGGTAGGAGGGGTCGAAGCGGAAGTTGACGTAGCCGACGTCCTCGCGCCAGTCGACACGCCAGCCCGTGAGCGCGCGCGCCTGCTCGCGGACGTCGTCCTCGGTGTAGGGGTAACCGGTTTCATCCGAGACGCCGAGCGTGAAGAGCTCCATCAGCTCGCGTCCGTAGTTCTCGTTGGGGTTCCACCGGTTGTTGTCGATCCCCGATAGCCAGACCAGCATCGCCGGATTGATCGTCACGTCCTGAATCAGCCGATCGAAGCGCTCGAATGCGTTCGCGCGGAACAGCTTCGCCTGATCGATCGAGAAGCGCATCGAGCCGACGTCGCCGGTCGCAAACCAGTCGTGCCAGATGAGGGCCATCCGCTCGACCAGGGGCTGGTTCGAGCGCACCATCTTGTCGAGCCACCATAGGACGTCGTGGCCCCAGAGATCGAATGGCGCGAAGATCCCGTCCTCGTCCCGGGGCTCGGGGCCGGTCAGTTGCGCCCGCGGCGGGTTGAGTAGCGCGTCGACGGCCCCCTCGAGACCCTTGTTCGCGAACTTGCGGGCTTCGCCGGGCTTCGGCCCGAATCCGGCACGCCAAAGTAGACGAGCTGCATTCCTCTCGGAAAACTGACCGCCGTAAACGGGTAGCGCCATCGCAATTCCATCGGCACGGTTTGCTCGCCCCTTGAAGCTCCGGAGCCAACTCTGGACGCTTCGTACGCGCGGAGAGCGTGCCTGGCTCCACGCGCGATAATGCGTCCCATGGCCGAGGCTGTGATGTGGGGGTTCGTGGCGGGCTCGTCGCTGATCCTGGGAGCCGTAATCGCGATGACGGCATGCCCGCCCCCGCGCATCATCGGGCTCATTCTGGGCTTCGGCGCGGGAACGCTGGTGTCGGCGATCTCGTTCGAGCTGACGGAGGAGGCATATGAGCTCGGCGGCGCCGATGCGCTAACGATCGGTTTGGCCGCGGGGGCTCTCGTGTTCTACGTGGGCGATCGCCTCCTGGCTCCGCGCGGAGAAGGAGAGATGCACGAGCGCGAGATGCCGGTCCAGGACGAAAGCGGCAAGACGCTCCTTCTCGGCGCCCTACTCGACGGCGTGCCGGAGACGGCTGTGCTCGGGACGACGCTTCTGACCGGCAGCGTCGGCGTCCCGGTTCTGGCCGCGATCTTCCTCTCGAACCTTCCTGAGGGCATCGCCGGCGCGAGCGACATGCGAGCCTCGGGCGTCACCCGAGGGCGGGTCCTCGCGCTATGGGCAGGCGTCGCGGTGATCTGCGCGGCAGCGGCCGGGGTCGGGTACCAGGTTCTCGCCGGCGCGGGGGACGAGGCCGTGGCCCTTCTCCAGGCGTTCGCCGCGGGCGGGGTGCTGGCCATGCTCGCGATCGAGATGCTCCCGGCTGCCCACGCGAAGGGCGGGAGGGCATCAGGGCTCATCGTCGTCTTGGGCTTTGCCCTCGCCTACCTGCTCTCGACGGTCGGATAGTCCCGCACCGCATCCAAGACGACGCGGCCGCCGACTTCGACGTAGCCCTCGCCCGCCTGCCGGGCAAAGATCTCCGACCCGCGGCCCTGGCGCACCTGAATCGGCCGTTCGAGCTGGGCGCAGAGGGTCAGCGCCGCCGACCCCGTCGCTTCATCCTCGGCGATGCCCGCGTCCGCGGGAAACGAGCGAGCGCGAATGCGCCCGGCCTCCTCGTCGTCCCACGCCCATGCGTAGCTCCAGCCGTCGCTGGGCGACCCCTCGAGCGCGTCCACTTCTGCGGCCGAGCCGAGCTGCGGGTACTCGAACGGCGGCGACCATTCAGGGCGGGCCGCAATCCAGACGAGCTCGGCCTCATAGCGGACGCGAAGCTCCCCGGCGGGCGGGCGCAACACCGCGACTTCGCCTTGGTCCTCGCGAAGGAGCCACGCCGTGCCGACGCTCGGATGGCCCGCGAACGGCAGCTCGACCGCGGGCGTGAAGATGCGGATCTCGGCGCGCTCGATGTCGTCAACGAACACGGTCTCCGCGAAGCCAAGGTCGCGCGCGACATCCTGGCGCTCGCCAGCCGCTACCTCGCCTCCGCGCAGAAACACGCCGAGGCCGTTTCCGTGCTCGCCGCTCGGCGTCGTGAAGACCCGCACGACGTGAAGCTCGCTCACGCCTCGGACACTACCCGGGGGCACGCGTGGCCCCGGCGGGGTTGTCGTGAGGGCAAGCCGTCACCAAGAGGACACGACATGACCGAGAGATTCCAGCGAGGCGACCGAGTCGAGTGGAACTTCCGCGGCCGGCCCGTGGAGGGGCGGGTCCGCAAGCGCCTCGTCGAGCGCACCGAGGTAGGCGGGCAAGTCGTCGCTGCGTCGAAGGACGATCCGCGCTACCTGGTGCGAAGCGACAAGTCAGGCAAGGAAACCACGCGAAAGCCTGAGGCGCTCAAGCGCATCGCTTGACTGGTATGGATCGGACTGCCTAGCGAGCGAGGAAGGTGACGCCGTCGATGGTCCAGCCTCCGTTTTCGATCCCTGGGCTGCTTTCGCTGGCGAGGACGTTCACCTGGCCGCCCTGGGTGACTTCGAGGGTGCAGAGCACGCCGGAGTCGATGCCGACTGCGCAGGGGATGCTGAACAGGCGAGTGCCATCGGGGCGGTAGGCCGGAGGGAGGAGAAAGACGGGCGAGCCGATCGGGCTTCCGTTTTGGGCGAAGGTCCCCATCAGATGGACCACGCCTTGATGATCCCTGAAGAAGGCGGTCTCGCCGTACCCGCCGTAGTTGCCCCACCCGTCGAAGCGGCTGATCGAGTCGACGTTATAACCGCAGAAGACACCCGTTCGGTCCTGGTCACAGGGGTTCCTTAAGTCCAGCCGGGGGTTCTCCTTGACCGCGGTCGCCTCCGCCGGGGCGACGTCCTGCGGCCTGACCTGGCCGTCGACGATGTCCTTGGAGAACACTGTGTCGCGGCCCTCGAGCGCGATGGCCCCGCCACTGAGCGCCATGAAAAGCGCTGCGAACGCGAGCAACGTCTCGGGAGTCGGCCTCCAACGCACCGTCTCCGGAGCGTACACCGCCTGAAGCGAGCAGTCGCCGGTCCCTCACACGGGCATGCGCCCGCGGCCTCGCCTAGAGCACCGGGAGGAAGCGCTCGATCTCCCAGGGGGTGACCTCGACCCGGTACTCGTCCCACTCCTCGCGCTTGATCTCGACGAAGCGCTTGAAGGTGTGCTCGCCGAGTATTCGCAGGACCAGCTCGGACTCCGCCGCGATCTCGATCGCCTCGCCCAGGTTCTCGGGAAGCTGCTCGATCCCGCGCTGAGAGCGCTCCTCGGGGGTGAGGTGGTAGAGGTTTTGCTCCATCGGCTCGGGGAGCTCGTAGCCCTTCTCGATCCCTTCAAGGCCGGCGTGAAGCATCCCGGCAAAGCACAGGTAGGGGTTGCAAGCCGGATCAGGGCAGCGAAGCTCGGCCCGGGTCGCGCCCTCTTTGCCGGGGTGGTAGAGCGGCACGCGGATCAGCGCCGAGCGGTTGCGGCGAGACCAGGCGAGGTAGACGGGCGCCTCGTAGCCGGGCACGAGACGCTTGTACGAGTTGACCCACTGGGCGAAGAGCGGCGAGATCTCGCGCGCGTGGCGGAGCTGGCCGGCGATGAAAGCCTTCGCCGTGTCGGAAAGGAAGAACTGGTCGTCCTCGTCGAAGAACGCGTTGCGGCCCTCCTTTTGGAGGGACTGGTGGACGTGCATGCCGGACCCGTTCTCGCCCGAGAGCGGCTTCGGCATGAAGGTCGCATGCATGCCGTGGTTCATCGCGTACTCCTTGACGACGATCCGGTAGGTCATGCAGTCGTCGGCCATGTGCAGCGCATCCTTGAAGCGCATGTCCACCTCGTGCTGGGATGGCCCAACCTCGTGGTGGGCGTACTCGACGTGGATCCCGAGCTGCTCGAGGGCGAGGATCGTGTCGCGCCGTACCTCTGAGCCGGCGTCAAGCGTGGTGAGGTCGAAGTAGCCGCCCTCGTCCATCACCTGCGGCACGCCGCCCTCGGGCTTGGCATCGGCGAAGTAGAAGAACTCAAGCTCGGGGCCGATGTTGTAGGCCTCGAATCCCATCTCCTTCGCGCGCTCGAGAGCGCGGCGCATGATCCAGCGCGGGTCGCCCTCATACGGCTCGCCGCCTGGTACCTGGACGTCGCAGAACATCCGCGCCGTCGCCTTTTCCTCCGGGCGCCAGGGCAGGACGTCGAAGGTCGAGGGATCGGGCATCGCGATCATGTCCGACTCCTCGATCGGATTGAAGCCGGTGATCGAGGAGCCGTCGAAGCCCATCCCGCCCTCGAAAGCGTCGTCGAGCTCGGACGAATTGATCGAAAAGCTCTTGAGCTGGCCGAGGACATCCGTGAACCAGAGTCGGATGAAGCGGACGTCCTCGTCTTGAACGATCTTCTTTACGTCATCGGGGGTCTTGGGGCTGTCTGCCATGGCCGTGAACGATAGACGTAGAGAGGGCCCCGCCTGAGCGGGGCCCTCTCCGTAGCAGGCCTGTAAGCCGGATTCTGTCTTGCGCGGCCATCTATCTGTGCGCCCTACCTGGATCTCGCCGGGCCGGGTCTTCGATCCTGCTTGGGCTTGCACCTGACGGGGTTTGGCGAGCCGCCGCGTCACCGCGGCGCTGGTGCGCTCTTACCGCACCGTTTCAACCTTGCCTGTACGCCCCACGCGTGTCGGGCGCCATCGGCGGTCTTCTTTCTGTTCCACTTTCCCGCGGGTTTCCCCGGGTCGGTATTACCGACCGTCGTGCCCTACGGTGTCCGGACTTTCCTCGAGAGTCACCTCCCGCGACTGCGCAGCCTGCACATCCAATGGTAGGCCCTCCGGACTCCGGGTGTCAAATGACCCCTTCCTGGGGTACAGGACGTGCAATGACAAACGGGCTGATCAGCGGCGAGGAGATCCAGGACGACGTTCATATCGTCCGAATCGAAGGAGACTTCGACGCCTCGCTCCGCGATCAGGCGATCGCGGCAACCGACCGCGCGCTCGACGAGGGGCCTCGCGCTCTTGTGATCGACGTCAAGCGCTGCACGTTCATCGACTCGACCGCGATCGCGGTGGTCCTCGGCGCGCGCCAGCGCGCGATGGACGCCGGCATCGGCTTCGCCCTCGTTGGCCATAACCCGACGATCGACCGCATGCTCGAGCTGACCGGGCTCGGGGAGGAACTCGAGATCCTGAAGGATCGCGACGAGGCGGTCGCCGCGCTCACAGCCGGATAGGGCGACCTCAGGTCAGCTCGGAGCCGCAAGCGCCACAGGCGCGAGCGGCGTGAAGCTCGCCCGCGCATACCGGGCACTCGGCCGTGCCAGATGCGACGAGGCGGGACCACGTCACAGCGATCCGCGCGTCGAGAGTCAAGCCGTCGGGTTGGCTGAAGCGACGGGCCTCGAGACCCCCGAGGCTCCTGGGCCGCTCATCGCGGCCGGGAGCAACCGGGATCCGATCTCGTGGCGCCAGCGCGGGCATCTCACATGCTCCTGAAGACGCCGACGACCTTGCCGAGAAGCTGTGCTTCGCGCGTGCGGATCGGCTTGTAGGCGGGGTTCTCCGGCTCGAGGCGGATCTGGTCCTTCTCGCGGTAGAAGCGCTTAACCGTGGCCTCGTGCTCGAGCAGCGCCACGACGATCTGGCCGTTCGCGGCGTCGTCGGTCTGCTTGACGACGACGTAGTCGCCCGCCAGGATCCCCGCGTCCTTCATCGAGTCGCCCTTGACCCGCAGGATGTAGTCGCCCTCTTCTCCGCCGATCATGTCCGGCAGCTCGAGGTACTCCTCGATGTTCTCCTCGGCGAGGATCGGCTCGCCCGCTGCGACCTCGCCGACGACGGGCAGGCCCCGCCCGGTCAACGCCTGCTTGGCCTTGCCGACGAGGAGCTCGATCGCCCGCGGCTTGGTCGGGTCGCGGCGCAGGAGCCCGATCTTCTCGAGGTTGGCGAGGTGGGCGTGCACCGTCGAAGACGACGTCAGCCCAACCGCTTTGCCGATCTCGCGCACCGTGGGCGGGTAGCCCGTCTTCGCGGCGTACTTGCGGATGTACTCGAAGATCTCCTTCTGGCGCTTCGTCAGGTCCATGGTGCGACTCCTCCTTGCGGGATCGGGGCCCGGAGACGGGAACACATGTTCGTAGAGTAGCCGCCCCTCCGGACGGATGTCAAGGCCGAATCCCGGATGGGACTTTTCCTCCCGGCTGAATACACTTGCCGCGCCCTCTCGCGGTTGTGGCGGAATTGGTAGACGCGCAAGGTTGAGGGCCTTGTGGCCTGTATAAGGCCGTGGAGGTTCGAGTCCTCTCAACCGCATTCCGAGCAGGTGTAGGCTTGATGGAGGGGATTCGAGGAAGATGCATCTTATGAGCGTTCCGAGGGAACCGCGGCCGGGGCCGACGAGGCGCCTGGCGCGGGGCGCCGGCATCCTGCTCGCCGGCGCGCTCGCGATCACGGCGCCATCGGTCGCTACGGCCGCAACCGTCAACGTGACGACCACGGCCGATTTGGTCTCCGCTGACGGCGCCTGCTCGCTCCGGGAAGCGATCCGCGCGACCAACAACGACTCGCTCAGCGGCGCCTCCGGCTGCGCGGCCCAGGGCGCGTTCGGCGACGACGTCGTCAGGCTGGGCGCCGAGCGCTACAACCTGTCAATCCCGCCGAACGGGACGCCCAATGACAACCACGATGGTGACCTTGACGTCGCCCTCTCTTCGGGCGAGGATCTGACGATCGACGGCGAGCGTTTCCTCCAGCCATCGAGCGTGATCGACGCCAACGGCATCGATCGTGCGATCGACCATCGGAGCGGCGGCGGCACGCTGACCCTCGAGCATGTGACGATCACCGACGGTGAGACGAGCGGCTCGGGCGGCGGCGTCACCGCGGCAAGCCCGCTGGTGATCAAGGCGAGCCGCGTGGAGGGAAACTCGGCCGATTTGTATGGCGGCGGTGTCTACGTGTTCACGGGCGGGGCAAGCGGATTCGCGGTCGTCGTCGACAGTTCGGTCACCGGCAACCACTCCGATGCTGACGGCGGCGGCATCCTCGTGCAGGCGGGTCCATTGATCATCTTCGAGAGCACGATCCGCTCGAACTCGGCACGGGTGAGCGGCGGCGGGGTCGGAGTCCTCGACGGCGGAGAGGCGACGATCGAGGAGACGACGATTCGTAGCAACTCGGTATCCAGCCCCACCGCCGCGGTCAGCGGGGGCGGACTGAAGGTCAGTGGCACCGACTCGTCGGCGACCTTGTTCGAGACCTCTATCACGAGCAACAGCCTCGACGGCGACAGCCACGAAACGGGGGGCGGGGTCGCGGTCTTCAGCGGCGCGAGCCTGGATGCAACGAATACGACCATCAGCCTCAACTCGTCGCCCGGCTCGGAGGGCTCTGGCGGCGGCGGGCTCGCCGCGTCGATCAACGCGAGGGTCCAGCTCAAGCACGTCACCATGACCGCGAACAACTCCGCCTCGGGCGCCGAGGGCATCGTCTCTCGCAACGGCGCCAGCGTCTCGGTCCGTGCATCGATCCTCTCCGAGCTCCCGGCCGCTGACACGTGCGTGGAGGACGACGGGACGATCACTTCGCAGGGATACAACGTCGATGCAGGGACAAGCTGCGACTTCAACGGGACCTTGGATGCCGAGAACGCCGACGCTCAGCTCGGCGCCCTCGATAGCAATGGCGGGCCGACCAAGACCCACGCGATCGGCCCCGAAAGCGCCGCGATCGACCGCGAGCCGGGCGATCTGTGCGGCCTCCCGTTCGATCAGCGAGGCGCGCCGCGGCCGCAGGGTGTGTTGATTCCACGCCGGTGTGATGCCGGCTCCTACGAGGTGCTCACCTGCTTCGGGGCGCCGGTCGACATCATCGGCTCCTCGGGCGCCGACCTGATCAGGCCGTTCTCAACGATCCTCGCCCCGGCCGACTTCCGTTCGACCTCGGGACCGGACGTGATCTGGGCGGGTAACGGCGGCGACGTGATCGACGGCGGAGGCGGCGAGGACCGCATCTGCGGCGGCGGCGGCGGCGACTCCCTATGGGGCGGCGCGAGCGCGGTTCGCGGCGAGACCGACGACTCTCTCGACGGAGGCACGGGTGTGGACACCGCCACGTTCCCGGTGTCGAGCGCCGTCTCGGCCTCGCTTGACGGCGGCCTGGCGGGCCAGGCGAGCGGCGCCGAGGTCGGGACCGACGTGCTCACAAAAACGATCGAGAACCTCACCGGCGGCTCGGCGGCGGACGAGCTCACCGGCAGTGACACGGCCAGCGTGCTCACCGGAAAGGCGGGCGACGATGTATTGGTCGGAGGCAGTGGCTCAGACACGCTCGCGGGCGGCGCGGGCAGCGACACCGCCGGCTACGCCGACGCCATCGACGCCGTCGAGGCGGACCTCGCATCGGGCAGCGCCTCGGACGGCAACGCGGGCACCGACGCCTTCACCTCGATCGAGAACCTGATCGGCTCGATCTTCGCCGACGTCCTCGAGGGCGATGAGAATGCCAACGACATCCGCGGCCGCGCCGGCGACGACGAGATCAAGGGCCGCGCCGGTCCCGATCGCCTCGAGGGCCAAGCTGGAGCCGACACGATCGACGGCGGCGGTGGAGTCGACGACTGCAACGGCGGCCCCGGCCAGAACACGCTGACGAGCTGCCCCTAGCTCAGACACGGGCACGCCACCGGCGATGGTTGAGGCGGACTACGATCGCCCCATGAAAGTCGAAAAGACGGATTTCATCATCATCCCCGTCCAGGACTTCGAGCGCGCGAGGGACTTCTACGAGAACACGCTCGGGCTTGAGTTCTCACACACTTGGGGCGACATGCCCGCCGGTGAGTTCGAGACCGGCAACCTCACCATCGCGCTCATGCAGCCCGACGCCTTCGGGCTCGAGTTCTCGCCGCACCGGTTTCCCGTCGCGCTTCGGGTCGACGACGTCGAGGCGGCTCGCGCCGAGCTCGAGGAGAAGGGCGTCGAGTTCGCCGGCGACACGATCGACTCGGGTGTTTGCCTGCAGGCGATCTTCACAGACCCCGACGGCAACGCGCTCGACCTCCACCACCGCTACGCGCCACCCAGCGCCAGCCCGGGCGACTGACGCCTTAGCCCACGCAAGCGCGTTAGCCCACCCAGGAGGGGGGTGTAGATCCACGCGCGTCAGTCGGCGACGTTTACGCCGGTCAGCCAAGCGCTTTGCAGCGAGGGAATCTCCTGAGCGCTCTCCACCCCGCGCACCGAGCGCTCGACCCCCAAGAAAGAGTCGCCGGCCCCGCGGAGCACACTGAGGAGCGGATCGCTTTGCGCCTGCGAGGCTTGCCGGCGGTTGAGCTCGTCGGCTAGCTGAGCCTCGCCAGCATCAAGCTGGGCGAGCCTCAGGCTCGATGACTCAGTCACGCGGAGCTCGATCTGATCGAGGGCCGGGCCGAGGTCGATCTTGGCGGCCGTGCCCCACCATGTGGTGTTGCGAGCGAGGAGGGTGCGAGTTGCGCCGCGCTCCCGGATCTCGAACGCGCCGGTGCCCGTCTGCGATGGGCGGGTGAGCACGGCCCCCTCACCCGAGCTCGGCGCGAGCGCCTCGGGTGAGACGATCCCGAGCCGGGGGTCCGCAAGCGTCTTGGGAAACGAGCGGTCCGGCACCGAGAGCACGAAGCGGACCTCGCCGGGGCTCGGAGCGTCGACCGAGATCAGGTTGGGCAGGGCTGCGTTGCCGGCCGCGGTCGTCTGCCATCGCGTGGCGTTTGCGAGGACGGCGGCTGAGTTGAACGGCGACCGGTCCTGAAAGACGACTCCGGATCTGAGCTTGAAGGTCCAGACGGTGTCGCCGCCCGAGCTGCGCGGCTTCGACGCGAGGCCCGGCACGCGCTGCTCGGGGTCAAACGGCCCGCTGTACCTCGCGGTGAGCGGCTCGTTCACCTGGCGCGTCACGATCTGCTCGGCGCGGGTCGCTGCCCCGAGCGGATCGGCGGTCGTGACCCCATCGGCGACCGCCCAGACGAGGGTGCCGCCCTCCCCCGGTGGCCCGCCTCCCGACAGCGCCGGCGTTCCCTCGTCGTCACCCCCGCCGCAACCCGCGAGCGACGACGCAGCGCAGAGCACGACGCTCAGGCCGAGCCGCGTGCGTCGCACGATCAAGGGCTCAGAGCTTCAGGAGGACGAGCGTGTTCGCCGCGAACACGATCGCAAAGAAGATCGTCCAGCGGTCGAGATTCCGCTCCACTAGCGAGCCCCCGCCGAAGGCGCTCCCGCCGCCGCCGATGCCGAAAGCGCCCGACAGACCCGCGTCCTTGCCCGAGTGGAGCAAGACGAGGATGATCAAGATGAACGAGACGAAGACCTGAAGCACTGAGAGGATCTGTTCCATCGGCGCGGATTCTAGAGGCCTCAGGAGGCGCGCCCGCTACTTGCGGGCATCGAGCGCGTCGATCTCGCGCAGGATCTCGATCGCCTCGCGCCGCAGCGCCGCGTCCGCTCGCGCCCAGTCCGCCTGGCTCAGCTTGCCCTGCTCGCGATCGAGCTCGGCGTCCCGAATCTCGCGGTACTTCGACTCCTTGCGGGCTTCCAGCTCGGCGCGCTCAGGGTCCTCGATCCGCTCGGAGCTCTTTGCGCCGGGCCGCAGCGGGACTGAGACGAAGAGAGCAACCGCGGCGATCACAAACAGCGCGATTAGGGCAACCTCCATGGGCCGCCGAGGCTACGAGGCGCGGCTCAGATCCTTGGCGAGACGCGCTGCGTACACGTCCGAGACTCGCCGGCGCTTCGCTGACGCCGTCGGCCAGGCCGCGATCAGCCCGCCGATCACGCCGATCGCGCCGCCGACCCAGATCCAGATCACCAGCGGGTTCACGTTGATGCGGAAGTCGACGGGGATCTCGCCGTTCTCGTAGCGCTCCTGAAGATTGGTGATCGCGAGTCCCTGAAACTCCGCGCGCGCCTCGGCGATGCCCCTCATCGCCTGGGCGCCCCCGGGCGTCTCGGGGTCGGGCAGTACCTCGGGGATCGTCGCCTTGTCGATCTTGCGGTCGGAGGTCGCGATGAAGTTCTCGATCTCGGGCTCGGTCAGGTCTGGCCGCATGGCGGTCCAGAAGTCCTCGCCGATCCCGCCCGAGCGGCCCACCTCCGAGGTCGCCTCGCCCTCGAAAAAGCTCCGCACGGTCCCCGTCGAGCTCGACGAGTAGAAGTTGCGGCTGGGCGCAAGCGTCTCGGCCAGCTCGCCGTCGCGGCGCACCTCGACGACCGAACCGAAGGTGAGGCGATCCTCGGCGAGGTCGCGGTAGGCCGTCGGGCGCACGTAGGTGAGCTCGTAGTCGCCGACCGTGGCCGAGTCTCCCGGCAGCATGCGAACGTCGTCGGTCTCCTGAAAGCTCGAGGAGGCGGCGATAGAGACGAACGCCAGGATGATTCCGATGTGGACGGTGTAGCCGCCGTAGCGCCGGCGGTTGCGCACCACAACGCGGCCGAGCGAGGTGAGCCAGCCGTCACCCGAGAGCGCCCGCTGGGCCGAAGCGCCGCGGATGAACTCGCCCGCGAGCCCGGCGAAGGCGAACGCCGCGAACGTGAACATGACAAGCGCTCCCGGCTCGGAGGCAGAGTCGGTGAACGCGACCAGCGCGACCAGCACCGCGGCGGCAAACGCCAGGGGCGGCGCGAACAGCCGAAGCGCCCGGCCCGCGCTGATCTGGCGCCACGCGAGCAAAGGCCCGATTCCCGTGAACAGGACGAGGAGGATCGCGAGGGGCGTCACATAGCGGTCGAACCACGGGGCTGCAAGCGTCGAGCGCTCGCCCGTGATCGCCTCGGAGATGAGCGGGAAGAACGTGCCCCAGAAGACGACGACCGCAAGCCCGACGAGGAGCACGTTGTTGACGAGGAAGACTGCCTCGCGCGAGGCCAGGGATTCGACCCGCCGCTCGGCGCGAAGGTCGGAAAGCCGCGAGATGATCAGTGCGGTCGAGCCCGCGAGGACCAGTGCGATCAAGACGAGGAGAGGCGTTCCCACCGTCGACTCGCCGAAGGCGTGGATCGACTGGAGGATCCCCGAGCGGACGAGGAAGGTGCCGAGCAGACACAGCGCGAACGTCGCGCAGATCAGCGAGACGTTCCAGACCTTGAGCATCCCGCGGCGCTCCTGGACCATGATCGAGTGGAGGAACGCCGTTCCGACCAGCCAGGGCATGAGCGAGGCGTTCTCGACCGGATCCCAGCCCCAGTAGCCGCCCCAGCCGAGCTCGACGTAGGACCACCCCGCTCCGAGGAGGATCCCCACGGAGAGGAAGATCCAGGCGAGGAGGCCGAATCGCCGGGTCGAGCGGATCCAGCTCGTATCCAGGCGCCGAGCGACGAGGGCGCCGATCGCAAAGGCGAACGGGATCGAGAAGAGGACGTACCCCGAGTACAGCATCGGCGGGTGGATCGCCATCGCCGGGTGGCGAAGGAGCGGGTTGAGGCCGAGCCCCTCGGGCGGGACCGGGCTGAGCCGCGCAAACGGGTTTGCGCCTCCCGCCAGGAGCATCAGGCCGCAGAAGAAGATCCCGAGCCCGCACAGCACCGCGGTCGCCCACGGCACCACCTCGCGATGCTTGTAGCGGGTGGCGAAGAGAACGCCCGAGGAGGCGATCGAGAGCACCCACGCCCACAGCAGGAGCGAGCCACCCTGGCTCCCCCACAGCGCGGTCATCTTGTAGAGGGTCGGCGTCGTCGTCGAGGAGTGGTCGGCAACGAGCGCGAGCGAGAAGTCCGAGCGAAGGAACGCCGCTTCGAGGACGACGACGCAGAGCGTCAGCAGGATGGCCGCCGCATAGACGCCGCGACGCGCCGAGTCGACCCAGCGCCTATCAGCGGAGCGCCCGCCCCAGATCGAGGCGCCGGCGCCGTAAACGAAGGCGGCGAACGCGCCGACGAGGCATGCGAGCCCCGCGTCAATGGAAAGCTCGCTCAAAGCGATTCGTCGATCACGATGTTCGGATCGTCTTCCGCCTCATCTGAGAACTTGGACGGGCACTTCGTGATCAGGCTGTCCTTCTCGGCGACGAGGGTGCCGTCGACCATCTGGCCCGTGACGATCACGTCGCGTCCTTCCCGGAAGGGATCGGGAACCTGCCCCTCGTATTCGACCGGCACTGTCTTCGACGCGTCCTCCGGATCGGCGATCACGAACTCGCGCGACCCGTCGGGCAGCGTCTCCTCGGTCACGACCTTGCCATAGGCCTCGACCGAGCCCGCGGGCGCCTCGGCCAAGAGCTCGGAGGGCGAGCGCGCCTCGGTTGAAGCCGAGAACGACGTATAGACCAGCGCCGTCGCCAGGAGCACCGCCACGCTCAGCGCGACGACGAGGCGGATCTTTCGCTTTTTATCGGGGTCCACGCCACCCCGAATTATCGCAGGGGCCTAGCCCCCGGTAACGCTGCCGGAGCGCTCAGCCCTCGATCTCGCCAATGACCTCGCAGCGGTCCACCGAGACCCGGGTGCCGGGAGTCCGCTCGGGATCCATGCTCTCGAACGCTTCTTCGCTCGATCTCAAGTCGTCCATCGAGGCGAACTTCTGAATGACGACCATGGTCTTCTGGTCGGCGTCGTGGTTGAACTGGACGCCGGTCGCGGTTACGCCCTCCGGCGGCCCCGTCGCTTCATCAATCCGCTGCCGCAGCCCGGCGAGACGCTCCTCGGTCACATCCTCGAACCTCACAACCCTTACGTAAGACATAGGTCCCCTTTCCGGTTGGTGATCCAGCGGACCCTATACCGCGCTACGTTCAACCGCATGGCCGAAGAACCCGTCTTGATCATCACCGGCGCCTCGACGGGCATCGGTGCGCAAACCGCCCGCCACGCCGCGGAGGCCGGATACCGCCTCGTCCTGGGCGCCCGGTCGGAGGACAAGCTCGCAGAGCTGGCGTCCGAGCTCGGCGGCGCCGGCAAGGCGATTGCCGTCCGCTGCGACGTGACCGAGTGGGAGGATTGCGAGAACCTCGTCGCCAAGGCGATTGACGCGTTCGGCGGCTTCGACGCCGTCTTCGCCAACGCCGGCTTCGGCGCCGCCCGTGGGTTTCTCGAGGAGTCGCCCGAGCAGTGGCGCTCGATGGTCTTGACGAACGTGCTCGGCGTCGCCTATTCCATCCGCGCGACCCTGCCACACCTGCTCGAAAAGGAGACGGGTCACTTCGTGATCACCAGCTCGGTCGCGGGCCGCCGCGCGCTGCCGGGCTCGCTTTATTCGGCGACGAAGTGGTCGGTCACCGCGATGGGCGAGGCGCTTCGCCAGGAGCTCCGCCAGACGCACGAGAACCACCGCATCCGCGTCACCCTGATCGAGCCCGGGATGGTCGATACGCCGTTCTTCGACAACCGGCCGGAGAACGCGCTCTCAGACGAGGACATCGCGAACGCCGTCATGTACGCGCTATCCCAGCCCGAGCACGTCGACGTGAACGAGATGCTGATCCGCCCCACAGCGCAGCCGACCTGATCGCCGCCGAACGTCCCACAATGGCCCATATAGGGGATGGTGCGGGACGTTCGCATAGGCTGGCGGCTCAATGAGCGACGTGGCGTTCGCGGGGGTCGCCCGCCAGGCGGAGATGGTGCGCGCCGGCGACGTCACCCCGACCGAGCTGGTCGATGTCTACCTCGACCGGATCGAGCGTTTCGACCCCGAGCTGAACGCATACCGCGTCGTCCTCGCCGACCGCGCGCACGAGGACGCGAAGGGGATCGAAGAGCGGCTCGCTGCCAACGAGGGCGATGAGATGCCGCTCGCCGGTGTTCCGATCGCGGTCAAGGACACGGAGAACCTCGAAGGCGAGGTCACGACCTGGGGAACCAACGGCTTCTCAGAGCCCGCCAAAGCCGACGGCGAGATGGTGCGGCGCCTGCGGGCTGCCGGCGCGATCGTCCTCGGCAAGACGAACCTGCCCGAGCTCGCGATCTGCGGCTTCACCGAGACCGAAGCGTGGGGGATCACGCGGAACCCATGGGACACATCGCGGACGCCGGGCGGGTCGAGCGGCGGCTCGGCGGCGGCAACGGCCGCAGGGCTCTGCGCAGGCGCGACCGCCTCGGACGGCGGCGGCTCGATCCGCATCCCGGCCGCGCTCTGCGGGCTCTTCGGCCTCAAGCCTCAGCGCGACCGCATCTCGCTCGCTCCGGCGCGCGAGCACTGGCACGGCCTCTCGGTCACGGGCTCGCTCACGCGCACGGTCGAGGACACGGCGCTGTGGCTCGACGTCTGCCATGGAGGCGTGCCGGGCGGCCCGCCCCCGCCCGACCACTCGTTCGTCGAGGCTTCACATGCCAAGCCTCGACGCTTGCGGATCGCCTGGTCGACAAAGCCGCCGCGTCTCGCTGCTCCGGTCAAGCTCACGGATGAGGTCGCCCAGGGAGTTGAGGACACCGCCTCGCTCCTCGCCCGCCTGGGGCACACGGTCTCCAGGGACGATCCGGATTGGGGCCTGATCGGAAACAACTTCACGCCGCGGTTCCTCCACGGGATCAAGGTGGACTACGACCATGTGCCCCATCAAGACCGGCTCGAGGATCGCACACACGGCTTTGCGAAGCTCGGCCGCCTCAGCGGCGGGCGGATCGTCAGGCGTGCCCGGCGGGGCGAGGGTAGGGACGCCCGCCGGATCCTGTCTTTGTTCGACCGGTACGACGTCCTCGTCATGCCGGTGACGGGAGAACCGGCGGTCGAGGTCGGGCGCTGGGCTGGGCAGGGCGCGGTCCGCACCGTCACCGGCATGTCGCGCACCTATCCCTACACAGGTCCCTGGAATCACCTCGGAAATCCGGCCGCCTCGGTCCCGATCGGCTTTTCGAAGCGCGGCATGCCCCTCGCGGTGCAACTCGTCGGCCGGCCGAACGACGAGGTGACGCTGCTCTCGCTGGCCGCGCAGCTCGAGGGCGAGCAGCCCTGGGCCGACAAGCGCCCACCGGTGTCATGAGCGTCTCTGCAAGGTGCCAGGCACCTCACGCTTTGCTAACGACCATTGCGCAGATCTCTGACCCGCATGTGGGAGTGGGCGCCGAGCACACGGATACTGTGCGGGCGCTTGAGCAGGCGGTCGCCGGGGTCGCGCGGATCGATCCCGAGCCCGTCGCCGTGCTCCTCACCGGCGACCTCACGCATGACGGCGCTTCAGAGGAGTACGAGCTGGTCCACGAGCTGCTCTCGCCGCTCAAGATGCCCGTCCACCCCATCCCCGGCAACCACGACCGCCGCGAGAACCTCCGCGCTGCGTTCAAAGACCATACGGGAATAGCCGCCGCGGGAGAGTTCCTCGACTACGCGGTGGACTGCGGCCCGGTTCGCGTCGTGAACGCGGACACGTCAATCGAGCGCGAGCCGGGCGGAGCGCTCGGCCGGGAGCGGATCGGATGGATCGAGGCCGAGCTATCGGCAACCGCCGAGCGGCCGGCGATCCTCGCCATGCACCACGCGCCTGTGGGCGTGGGCCTCGACGAGTTCGACCGGATCGGGCTCGCGCAGGAGGATCGCGACGCGCTCTCGGAGCTATTCAGCCGAGGACTGGCTCCCGAGCTGATCGTCTCGGGGCACATTCACCGCGCCGCGACGGCACAGATCGGGCGCGTCCCTGTCTTCATCTGCCCGTCATGCCACCAGCAGGTCGAGCTCGACCTGCGGCGCGAAGAGAAGCTCCGCATGGGCGACGATCCGCCCGGGATCGCGGTCCACCTCCACGGCGCCGACCCCCGGCTGGTCAGCCACGTGATCCCGCTTGCGCGGGTCGGCCGCCGAGAGCGAACGGCCAACCTCAGCGTCGAGCCCTGCTGACCGTTAGAGCAGCTCGTCGATCCGCGCGATGAGCTCGGGGTCCTCGGGGCCCGTCCCCTGCGTGTAGTGCTCGACCACACGGCCGTTGCGGTCCAGGAGGTACTTGTTGAAGTTCCAGGTGGGTTCGCCCGACGCCTCTGCGAGGCGCTGGAACAGCGGGTTCGCCGATTCGCCGAGCACGTCGGACTTGGCGAACATTGGAAACTCGACGCCGAAGTTGGCCTCGCAGAACTCGGCGATCTCACCGTCGTCGCGAGGCTCCTGGCCGGCGACGTCGTCGGCTGGAAAGCCGAGCACTGTGAAGCCGTCCGCGCGGCGCTTCTCGTAGAGCTCCTGGAGGCCCTCGAACTGCGATGTGTAGCCGCACTCGGACGCCGTGTTGACGACGAGGACGACGTCGCCCTCAAAGTCGGCGAGGTCCTGCTCGGAACCGTTGAGGAGAGGGAGAGAGCCTTCGAGCACACTTGCTCCCGGGGCATCAACCGCCGCGCCACGCTCCGCCTGCTCCCCGGTGGCGCTCCCCGAGGGTTCGGTCTCGCCCGTGCCCTCGTCGCCGCAGGAGGCGAGGCCCAGCGCGACGATTGCGATCACCGGCGCAACGATGGGACGAGGCACGTGCATCCATCTGAGACTACGACTGCGCCACCGCGATGGTTCACCGCGCGAAGAGCGCACCCTAATATGCCGCGTTCCGACCCCTCCATCTTGAAAGCCCGACGCCTAACACTCACCTGCATCGCCGCATCGGCCGTCCTTGCGGGCTGCAGCTCTACCGACAGCTACGTCGAGACGGTGAACGAGGTCCAGGCTGATGTGCTCAAAGCCGAGAACGCGGTAAGCACGGATGTCAACGCCTCGAGGAACGAAGTGCTCTCCGGCCTCGAAGCCGCGCAGAACGAAGCGGAGAGTGCCGTCGAGGAGCTGAAGGAGGTCGACGTCCCAGCTGACGCCGAGGAAGGACACGCAGACCTCGTTGCCGCATACAAGGACCTGGGCGAGTTGCTCGCCGGCTTCCGCGAAGACGTCGAGTCTGAAAACGGGATTGCGTTCTCGAACCTGGGCTCAGAGGCGCGCAAGATCGAAAAGGAGATCGACCAGGCGATCGAGCAGATCAATTCCGACCTGGGCCTGGAGTAGACGGCTCGTCTCGCCGATCCGCCTCTGACTCGTCGTCGTCGTCGGGAGCTTCGCGCGGTGGCAGCGCGATCGTCTCCTTTATCGGAATTCCGGCTTCCAGCTCGCGGCCCCGCTCAACCTCGGCGTTCAGCTCAGCGCCGAGGAGCATCGCGATGTTCGTGATCCAGAGCCAGACGAGGAACACGATCACGCCCGCGAGCGCGCCGTAGGTGGCGTTGTATGACGAAAACGCGGCTACGTAGAACGCAAACAGGCCCGACGCGGCGAGCCAAAGGACGACGGCGAGGATGCCGCCGGGTGTGATCCAGCGGAACTTGGGCTGCACGACGTTCGGCGCCGACCAGTAGAGGAAGGCGAACAGCATCGAGACGATGAAAGCGATCACTGGCCACTTCGCGATCTCCCAGACCATGAGCGCCTCGTCGCCCACGCCGATCACGTCGCCGACTGCCTCCGCGATCGGCCCCGTGACGAAAACCGCGAAAGCGCAGAGCGAGAGCATGATGAGCATCGCGGTGGTGATCAGGAACTGCCACGGCTTGAGCTTCCAGAAGGGCCGGCCCTCTTCGACTTCCCAGATCGCGTTCGACGCCCGGCCGAAGGCGCCCACGTAACCCGACGCCGAGTAGATCGCGCCGAGGAGGCCCAAGATCAGGGCAAGGCCGGCGCTCCTCTGATTCTCGGAGATCGTCTGGATCGCGTTTGTCGCGATCTCCTGAGCGGGGCCGGGAGCAAGCTCGGTCAGGTTGTCGAGCAGCGGGTCCGACGCCGAAGCGCCCGCCAGGCCGATGAGCGAGACAAGGGCGATCAGGGCGGGGAAGAGCGCGAGGACTCCGTAGTAGGTGAGCGCCGCCGCCCAATCGGTCAGCCCGTCGTCCTGAAACTCCTTGACGGTTCGCTTGAGCGTCTCCTTCCAGGAGGCCTTCGAGAGCTCGGCCGGGCTGTCCGGCGCGCGCTCCTCTGCGGCGCCCGGGAGCTTCCCCTCAGCCACGGCTTGACCGTCCCCTCATGCCAGGCTCTTACCCCGGCGCCCGGACACCTAACGGGAGTAGGCCCCGATCTGGGTCTTGAGAACGCGAAGGATGTTCCCGAGACCGATGTTCACGTCGGTGATGTGTAGCCCCCAGCCGGGCTCGGGCGCCGGGTTGAGCGTCCTCGCGCCCGCGACCGGCGAGATGAAGAGGACGTTCGCCCCGTTGTCCTCGACGCAGCGCCCCCTGTAGTGGTCCTGGGGCTGAAGCCACGGCGTCTCGGCGCTCGGCGGCGGGCCGCCGTAGGTCTGAAGGACGAGCAGGCCGATCACGCCGGGCGGTGGCTGGGAGCGGATGAAGGTCCGGAGGGGGCGATCGGCATTCCGCGCGAGCGAGGCGGGGTTGGTGCAGAGCACCTCGTACTCCGGTCCCTGCGGAAAGCCGAACGGGTTGCCCGCGTCCCCGCCGCCGACCCGCCCGTAGCGTGAGTTGTCGGGCGGCGTCTCGTTGAAGGTGGAGAACGCGATCACGCAGCCGGTCTCACCCTGGCGCGAGCAGCCTGGAGAATTTGCGAAGTCGCCCCCTGCGAGCTCGTCCTTCCTCACGGTGACGTTTCCGCCGAGAAGAATCGCCGAGACCATGTGCTCGCGGACGCCCTTGCGCGGGTCGATCTCGGTCCGAAGGAGATTGCGAAGCATGCGCGTCCCCTGTGAGTGGCCGATGAGGACGAAGCCGCGCCCGCGGTTGTGGCGGCGGAGGTACTCCTTCCAGGCTTCGAGCACGTCCGAGTATGCGAGCCGGAGCGCCTCCGCCTGCTGGGCCTGAGGCGTCTGGAGGCCGGCGATCGTCACCTGCCTGTACATCGGCGCGAAGACGCGGCAGCGGCTCGAAAAGCGAGAGGCCTGGTACTCGGCGATCGCGGTCTGGGCGGGCTCTACGGTCTTGTCGGAGTTGATCGAGGGCTGCTCCGAGACGGTCGGATAGACGTAAAAGCAGTCCACCTTCGGCTTCTTCGCGTTCCGCGGCTTGACGACCCTCGCCTGTCCCTGCGGCGTGACCACGGTTGTCTCGAGGCTTCCCTTGCACGGGTTCGGATCCTGGCCGGGCTTGCAAAGCCAGCTGACGTCGCCGCGGGCGGCCTCCGCGCCAAGGCCACCCAGGGCGAGCGCGAGCGCTGTCGCGACCGTCGCCTTGGCTCCCCTGCTCGTCATTGCGTCAAGGTAACCCTCCGGCCCGAACCGCGCGCCGATCAGCCCAGCTCGCGCGAGAGGAACGCGCGGATCTTTCGCGCTGCGTCGCCATCGGCGTAGTAGAGGGCGTCGACGTGTCCGGCGTTACGCGCCACGAATTGCCGTCCGTTCGGGAAGAACCCAGCGACGGTCTTGCCCTCAAGCGGGGTCGTGACGTCGTCGAATTCGCCCGAGACGACGAGGACCGGTGCATCGGTCGGCTCCTGCGTCTCGGGATCGACCGCCGGCTCGTAGACGTCTGTCGGCTTGGGCCAGGTGAGGCATTCGAGGTAGCTCGTGCCGTCGGCGTAGGCGATCTCGCGGGCCCTGAACGGCTCGAATCCCTCGGCCTTCGGGTAGGTGCGGATCGCCTCTTCGAGCTGGGCGCGCCGCTCGGACTCATCCGCTTCTTTGTCCCAGATCATCGGATAGTCGTTGCACCCGACCACGAGCTCGCCCGCGCGGCTGTAGTCAATGGGGTCGCCCGCGCCGGGACGGCCGGAGCGGATCAGGTTGCGGTATGGCCCCCCGCGCCCGGCGATGAGGCTTCGAAGCGCCTCGTCGATCGCGAGGTAGCTCGCAGGCGGCCCGTAGGCGGCATCGATCAGGGCCGTGATGAGGGCGCCGGTCCCGCGGCCGGAGCGCCGCAGGATCTTGACGGCGCGCTCCAGACGCTCGCCCGCGTCGCCCGCGCAGCGCGCGGAGCGATCGCACGCCGTCTCGAGCGAGCGGATACCGGTGCGGGGCAGGCTCGGGTACCACGGGTCCTCGCCGAAGGCTGGGTAGGCGGAGTCGAGGACCAGGGCCTCGAGCGTCTCCGGATGGCGGTAGGCGTAGGACTGGCCGAGGAAGGTGCCGTAGGAGTCGCCGTAGAGGGCGATCTCCTCATAGCCAAGCGCCCGGCGCACCCAGTCGATGTCGTCGGCCGCGGCGGAGGTACGGTAGGAGACGAAGCGCTCGCCGAGGCGCTCCGCGCAGCTCGCGAGCGTCACGCTCTCGGGGCCGAGGCCGCGCTGGAGGTCGGGGCAGTCGTACTGCTCGGAGACGCCCTGGCCGCGCTGGTCGACCAGGACGAGGTCGCGCTTCGCCAATAGCTCGTTGCCGAAGAGCTTCCGGAAGGCCTGGGCCGTGCCGGTCGAGGGATAGCCCGGGCCGCCTTCGACTGCGAAGATCGCGCCCTCAGACGGCCCCTTGCCCGAGTGGGGCAGGACCGCAAAGCCGATCTCGGTCGTGCCGTAGGTGGGATCCGAGCGCTCGAAGGGCACCTCGATCGAGCCGCAGCGGTAGTCGGGGCGCCCAGGCTGGCTCTTGCACGGGCCCAGATCCGAGATTGCGATCGAGCCGAACTCAGGCTCGCCGAGCGGCTCGGCATCGGGCTCAGGGCCCGCCGCCCTCGGCGCCGGAGGAGTCGCCGCCACCGCATCCCGAACCCGCCAGGCAGGCGCAGATGAGAAGAGCGGGGATCGTGCGGGGCATGTAACGGATGGTACGTCCCAATCCGGTTAATCCCGGGAGGCGCGGGTATCACCCACGCATGGGAATTACAGACAAGATCACAGGTAAGGCAAAGCAAGCCATCGGCGACGTCACCGGCGATTCGGAGACCCGCAGAGAGGGCCTCGACGAGGAGCGCAAGGGCGAGAAGAAGGAAGAGCTCGACCACGCCGAGGCGAAGGCCGACCAGAAGGCAGACGAGGTCGCAGACCTCGAACGCCGCACCTAGCGCGAACGCAAGCTAGGGAGAACTTGAAGGCCCGGCCAAGCGCCGGGCCTTCTTTTTGCCCGCGGACCATCTGGGCTGCGTTTTTGCTCTCCGAGCCGATTCGAGCGCCTCGGCGCGGGTAAGGGGCCTGCCATGGTCACGTTCATCGTCCTTGGCGTGGTCCTGCTCCTCCTTGCCGTGAGCTTCGCGCGCTCGACTCAGCGCCAGAAGCGCGACGCAGAAGAGCGGCGCCGCCTCGAAGAAGAAGCCCGCCGCGCCGGCGGCGGTGACGCCTCGGGCGTGTCGCCGTTCGCCGGACTGCCGTTTGGCGGCCTCTTCGATCAGCTTCTGAGCGGGTCGGGTGGGTGGACGCGATCGCTCGTGTTCGACGAGCGGACCGGGCGCTGGGTCGACGTGTCAGACCTCGAGCCCGAACCCCCAGCCACCGAGGAAGAGGCCGCACCAGCCACCGCCGCCGAACGCCGGAATGCGCCGCGCAGGCAACCTGCGACCGCTCCCCCTCAGAGCCCTCTGAGCCAGCTCTTCGGCTCCATGGGAGGTATGGGAGGAGGCGGCAACTTCGAAATCGAGCACCCTGGCGACCTCGCGACCTTTGCCGACGTCGGGGGAATGGAGAAGCTCAAGCAGGAGTTGCGGGACACGATCGGGCTCGTGCTCGAGCATCCTGACGATGCGGAGCGCTACGGCATCGAATGGAACGGCGTCCTCCTCCACGGCCCGCCCGGCGTCGGCAAGACGTTTGTGGCCAGAGCGACGGCGGGTGAATACGGCCTCAGCCTGATGCACGTCTCGACGGGCGACCTGGTCTCGTCACTCCAGGGAGGCTCGGCCCAGAACATCGAGAAGGCCTTTCAAACGGCGCTTCAGAACCTGCCGTGCCTGCTTTTCTTCGATGAGTTCGATTCCGTCGCCCAGCGGCGTTCCGGCTCGCCCGACCAGGAGGCGAGAAAGACCGTCAACCAGCTTCTGACCTCCCTCGAGGCGATCCGCGGGGAGCGCCGCCTGCTCGTCATGGCAGCGACGAACAGCATCGAGCACCTCGATCCGGCGGTGATCCGGCCGGGGCGCTTTGACCGCCACATCAGGATCGACCTTCCGGATGCAGACGCTCGCCGCGCGATCTTCGAGGTCGAGCTCCAAGAGCGCCCCACCGCCCCCGGGCTCAACCTCGACGACTTGGTCATCCGGACCGAAGGGATGACCCCGGCGGTGATCTCGAAGATCGTCGATACGGCGGCCCTGGAAGCGTTCCGGCGGGCAACGCAAACGGGCGATGAGGTGAGCGTTGACACGCAGCTTCTCCTCGATGCGATCGAGCGCCACGGCGGCCAGGACCGGCCCATGATCGAGCACTGGACCTGGGACTCACTGATCCTCCCACCGACCCTGAAACGCCAGCTACAGCAGCTCCAGTCCGTGATCGAAGATCCCGAGGCCGCACGGCGCTTTGGAGTGGATCCGCCGACGGGCCTCCTTCTCGCTGGCCCGCCCGGCACCGGCAAGACGTCGGTTGCGAAGGTGCTCGCGGCCCAGGCCCGGTGCTCCTTCTATCCGATCTCGGGCGCGGACGTGATGTCGAAATGGGTGGGGGAATCCGAAGGGAACATCCGCCGCCTGTTCGACCGCGCGCGCGACAACCGGCCCTCGATCGTCTTCATCGACGAGATCGATGCGGTGGCCGGCCGTCGCGGCGAAGTCGAGGTCAACGACGGCCAGGTGAACCAGCTTCTCGCCGAGATCGACGGCGTCTCGGGCCAGCACGGTGTTTTCGTCATCGGAGCGACGAATCGCCCCGACCAGCTCGACCCCGCACTGCTCCGAGGCGGGCGTCTATCGAGGACGATCGTGCTCGGCCTCCCGGACGAAGCCGGGCGCCTCGCGATCCTCGAGCTTCACGCCGCGCGCATGCCGACCGTGTGCGTCGACATGGCCGCGCTCGCAGCCGAGACCGAGGGATTCTCGCCCGCCGACCTCAAGGGTCTCTGCCAAGAGGCCGCGCTCGTCGCGATGGCGCGAGAGGATTCCGAGGGGTCTCCGGCCGTAACCGAGGACGACTTCCGCGAGGCGATCACGCGACTTCGCCCCGACTCTGCGCGCCAGCCCGCACCTGCCTTCTGATGGACATCATCCTCTACATACTCGCGCTGGCGGGCACCGGGCTCGTTGTCGGCGCCCTCGCCCGGCTCGGGCTCCCTGGCCGCGACCCGATGAGCCTCTTCCAGACGATGCTGGTGGGCGTCGCCGGCTCGCTGATCGCGGGCCTCATCACCTACTACCTCTTCGACAGCGAGGCCGGGCCGGGGATCCTCCTCTCCGTCCTCTGCGCGCTTGTGATCGTGTTCGCGGTCCGAAAGATCCGCGAGCGCCAGCTCGGCGAGGCCTCGCCCGCCCAGCAGGGCTCGGCGTACGGCCTGGGCGGCGGTGGGCTCGGTGGCAGCGGCATGCAGGTGAGCTTCATGCCGGGGTGCCTCATCACCTCGCTGCTCTTCTCGGTGATCCTGACCGTGCTCTTGAATCTGCTGATCCGCGCGTTCTAGCGCTTGAGGAGCGCCCTAGCGGGTATCAGGGTGTGTGATCCCGCGCGCTGAGGGCTGACGGCAGGCGAGCCTCGGCGCGGCAGCCGATCCCACGCGAGCGGGCGGATCTTCACCCAAGGAGGTCGCCGCCATTTACTTCACACCGAAAGGAAATCGAATGACTGATCCAGAAACGACCGAGCGAACTACCGGCGGAATCGCCGGCAAGATCGTCGGCAAGGCGAAGGAGCTGGCAGGCGAGGCGTCGGGCAACGATGATCTCGCCCGCGAGGGTCGCCTTCAGCAGGCGCAGGGCGAGGCCGGCCGCGAAGCCGCAGAGGCCCGAGCCGAGGCATCGCAACTCGAACAAGAAGCTGAAGTTGAGCGTGAGCGGGTCGAGACGAAGATCGAGGCGGAGGAGCTTCGCGCCGAGGTCGAGGAGCAGCGTGCCGAAGCCGCCGCCGAAAGAGAGCGAGAGCAGGCCCAAGGCCAGGCCGAGCAAGACGCTCAGGGCCAGATCAAGACGGCAGAGGCCCAGCGCGAGAACGAGCAGGACGTCGCTGAGCGCGAGGCCGACGACGCCGAAGCGGCCGAGCGCCGTGCCGCCGCCGACGCCACCCAACTCGAACAAGAAGCGCGTAAGGCAGAGGCTCAGGCCGACGCGATCGACCCGAAGGAGAACTCATGACCCAGACCGCAAAGAAAGCAGTCGACGGGGCCCTGCGGATTGCCAGGCTTCCGGCCGACACGATCGTCGGGCTCGCACCAGAGCGCGCTAGCGCGTCGCTCGGCCAGGTCGTCGACCGGGCCGATGCCGCGGTGCGCGGAGCAGCGGCCTCGATCCTGAAGGACCCAGACCTCAGGGAGGATGCCGAGAAACGCGAGAGCGCCGCTGATGAGCGGGATCGCGCGCTGCGCCTTCGCACCGAGGCCGAGGAGAAGGAGAAGGAGGCAGAAGCGCGCGCCGAAAAGAAGAAGGCGCAGGCGGCGAAGCGCAAGCAGGAGGCCGCTGCCGAGGCGAAGCGCAAGCGCGAGCAGGCAAAGAAGGCCGAGAGGGAGCGCAAGGCCCGCGCGGCAAAGACCGCGGAGAGCCGCAAGAAGTCGGCTCAGGCAAAGGCTCAAGCGACGAAGGAGAAGACCGAGAAGCAGGCGAAGGAAGATCGCCTCCGGGGGCTTGAGACGAAGGCCGAGGCGCTCGAGGTAAAAGAAGCGGCTGTACGGGCCGGCGACGAGGCTCGCCGGCTGAAGGACGCCGCCGAATCCACGAAGCAAGAACGCAAGACGGACTAACGCTGCGCGCGCCGGCTGTCGAGCGGGGCAGTCGGCGCGCGTGATCCGGCGCACTTGGCTCCCACTCTGAGATTGAGAGGGCAACTTCATGGGCGATCTGCTTCGCTACTGCCAGGTCCGGGCCCCCCTCCCCCGCCTCCCCCGCTGCCGTCGTTGATCAGGTAATCAACACATTGGTAGAGCCGTCGCACTCCGGGATGAGATCGCTGTGCTCGAAGGCTCGAGCCGCGTGAAGGGCGTCGCTACACGTCGCCGTCGATGCGCGGCGCGTCGATGATCTCCGCTGCCCCAAATCCCGCCAGCGGCTCGTCCACGAAGAAGATCTCCATGGTGATGTCCGGCTCGACATGGGTCTGGCTTAGGAAGGCAACGACATTTCGCCCGGTGAGCCGCTCGATCGCGTCCTTGTACCTCTCGCCTATCAGGCGTTGAAAGTCCCGGCGCATCTCCAGGACCCGGTCGGGCTCCCCGCCCTCCATCATCGTCTCCTCCATGGGTGTGTGCCCGTTCCGCATCACGACGACGACGAGGTCGTCCAGAACGTAGGTCTTGGCCTTCATCGGCCCGCGTCCGTAGTGCTCGCGAAGCATGCTCACGATCTCGGTCGAGATCGCCGACAGGAGGGCGCCGCCCGTGAGCCTGTCGGTCTGCTCCTCGGGGTCGGCCATGCCTAGGATTTTAAGCAAGACCGGGGAGAGCTACAATCGAGAACAGGATCTGCGCGGTGGTTCTCCATCTGGCGCTCACCCCCTTCGCGGTCTTACACCTGAGCGCTCGAGAAAACGAGGCCCCTGATGAATCAAGGGAGCCAGAACTACGGCAGAGACCCTTACCTGACCGAGATGAGGGATTGGGTGATCGCCGCGAGCGCGTGGGGTAAGGCATCACAATCCCTGGTCGGGGCAGCGGGGACACTCGCCCTGTCCTCGCGCTCGCTGGCAGACGTCATCGAGGCGTCGGGCTCGGGAGAAGACCACGCCGGGCACCGGCTGCATCGAGCGCTTCCGGGCGATCTCCGCCTGCTCGGCGAAGAGGTGGAATCCGATACGAAAGAGCTCCGTGACAGGTTCTTGGCGACCGAGGCCAACCTCGCCGAGTACCGCCAGATCATCGGCTGAACTCATCTTTAGCGTTGATTGCACTCCTGCCTGAAAGCAGGTAGGCTGAACCAAGAACTTGCGCGGGTTGCAATTATGCGATTCCGTAGGGACTCCGCACAAGACAAGACAGACCTCTTCGTCGAACTTCGGCAAGCGGTTTCGGCTTGGGAATTGAAACCCCGCTCGCTCGGAGAACGCGAATGGCCTTCCCAAGCACGACCACCACGAGGTTCCGGCAAGTCGGCCTTCCGGACAAGACGCAGACGTCGCTCGATGTAGTCCTGCGCTGCTTTGTCGAAGCCGTCAATGCGGATTCGGGGATGGTCTTAGGGTTCGACTCCGACACAAAGGTCGTGCTGCAGGCCGCCACCGGCCACGCGGCGCGCAGGGCCACGATCCCGTGGACGCCCGGCAGCTTCCTCGGCAGGGCGCTGAAATCGGAGGCTCCAAGCCTCGAGGCGGCCTCGGGATGGCACAAAGACAACGGAACGCCCGGCGGCTACCTTGCCGTCGCGAGTCAGATCGTGGGAAAGAACGGCCCGTCGGGAGCGATCTACGCGGGGTTCGATCGCCCCTCGCCGCTCAGTCGTGCGGAGCTGTGGTGGATCGTAAAGAGCCACGCTCACCTCGCCGGGCTCTGCATGAGCGACGGGGGCATGGCGGTCGCATCGGTGCTGCGCTCGTCCGGGATTGACCACCTCACCGGATGCCTCGTGTACGAACGCGTTCTGGAGATGCTCGACAGCGAAGTTCAGCGCTCGGCGCGCCAGGGACACCAACTTTCGTGTTGCTTCCTCGACATCGACCACTTCAAGGCGATCAACGACGAGCATGGTCACGTGCAGGGCAACAGGGTGCTGGCAAGCGCCGGCGAGGCCTTGCTCGGTTCAGCGCGAGGCTTCGATTGCGTTGGGCGCTTCGGTGGCGACGAGTTCGTGGTCGTCATGCCGGAGACGTCGCTTGCGGAAGCCCACAAGGCTGTGACTCGGATGTGGTATGAGGTCAAGCAGGCTGTCGAGGAATCGACCGGCCTCAAGATCACCGCGTCGGCGGGCGTGGCCGAGTGGCAGCGAGGCACTCCGATGCTTCAGCTCCTCAAGGCCTCGGACCAGTCGCTTCAGGCTGCCAAGGCGATGGGCGGCAGGACGCTCGTTCGGGGATCCTCCCCCAAACGCAGATTCGCCAGCTTCTCAGAGCTCGTCCGGCGAGCCCGGCCCATGCCACGAGCCAGGCCGAGGCGAAAGGGGGCAAAGCCCAGGCAAAAGGATGCGGTTCGCTGATGCAGCGGGTGCGCAGATCGATGATCGAACAGACCACGTTCGCGATCGACCGGTTCAACCGCAAAGGCTCAGCTCAAGCGCAAAGAGAACGCGGAGACGCCGGCGACTCCACCAGGTTCGAGCTCGAGCGCGTCGATCAGGACGGTTCGGAGGTGCGAACGCGCGGCGAGCTCGTCAATCGCCGGAAGCAGGTCCGGCTAGCGCTCGTCCTCGCGTGGAAGTTCGACTCCACCGGAAGGCTTGCGCGCATTCAGGCGGACCAGCCGCAGCTTGAGACGCTCAGCGGAAACGGAAGCGGAAGACGAGGCTCGAACTCGCGACCCCCAGCTTGGGAAGCTGGTGCTCTACCAACTGAGCTACTCCCGCGTGTTTCATCGGAATCCTAGAGCGCCCGGGCGAGCATCTACTCCACCTTGCGCGGCCTCGAGAGCTCGGATGTCACGCCGAAGGGCCCGGCATCGATATCGGATGCCGTGGCGGTCATTCGGTGTTCACGCGGGATCCGCTGATCGCGGTTGACGAAGCGAAACGTCGCCTGGCCCTCCACGTCGGTCCTGAAGGTCTTCGAGCCCATGAACTTCCGCGCCTCCCTTGCCGCGCCCTCCGCGGTGAAGAATTCGACTTTGTACCTGGTCTCAGGATTGCTGTCGAGGGTCCCCTCGACGGCGAATCCGTCGCCCACGTTTTCTACGGAGGTCAGGACGGGATAGTTCTGGCGCCCGTTCGGTCCCGCATCCGAATCGCCGTGGTCGTTCGGCGTCAACCCGTCGAGTCCGAGGTCGATGTTCAAGGTGTCATTCCCAAAGACGCGATTCTCGGTGAGGCGGGAGGCGGAAGCGGATCCTGCCACGCCGATTCCCTCGAAGTCGTTGAATGCGATCAGATTGCCCTCAATGAGACTGAAGGGCGAAATCGAGCCTGAGCGGACGTTTACGCCCCCTCTGTCGTTCGGCAGTGGCGAGCGACCATCGGCCTTCGTCCCGATGTAGTTGCCCGTGGCGGTGCAGGGCTGGCATACCACCCCGCTGAGGCTGTTGCCCGAGATGAGGTTGCGGTCCTCGGCGCCAGGCCCGCCGATTACGCCAGTGCCCTCTGAAAACACGCCGGTTGTGTTCGGACGCGGCGCCGTTCCTTGCGGGTTCGTTCCGATGAAACTCCCCTCGACCTCCACATGACCGCTCAACATGGTGATGCCGGTGCCACCGGTCCCGCCTATCGCAAGTCCCTTGACGACGCTCCCTGATGAGCCGCTCTGAAACTGAAGGCCATCTCTCAGCTCGATCCGGAGCTCGGTATTGAGCGGCTTTCCGAATGCATTCGAGTTCGGAGAGGCGCCTCCCTCCGTGTAGCCGTCAATTGTCACCGGCGTCGAGACAGTCGGGAAGTCTGTCGGGGTATCGATCGTGTGTATGCCTGCGCCCGGAATCTCAAAGTCGATGACGTCCGGGTCGGGATCGCGGTTCGCCTCTTGAATGGCCGCGCGAAGGGTGCAAGTGAAGAATCCCGTGCCGATGAAGCAGATGTCGTCCTCGGCGGACGAGTCCGGCTCGTCGCCTGTGCTGTTCACGGTGAAGGTCGCAGCGCGAGCTTCGGCGGCGCCGAGCAGCGCGAGCGCCAGCGCGACGGCCAGAGCCACTGCCCACACCCTGTCGATGAACGCCTCCCCAGAGCGCATCGTGCGCACAGTACTCCTCTCCCTACGCTTTGCCAAGTGAGTGCCAAGACCTTCGCAGCGGTGATCGCGGTGCTCGCCGTGATCGCGCTCCTCGGCTTCGGGGTGCTCTCGAAGAGCGAGCGCTCGCTCGACGTCGGCGAGGCTGCGCCCGCACCTGAGCTCGAGATCCTTGCACCCGAGGGCTCGCCCGAGGCCGGCGAGACAGCCTCGCTCGCGGACTATCGCGGCCAGTGGGTCCTCGTCAACACATGGGCCTCGTGGTGCGCGCCGTGCGAGGACGAGTCGCCCGACCTCGTCGCCTTCCACCGCGAGCACTCGCGAGGCGGCGACTTCACCGTGCTAGGCGTGCAGACCCAGGACGGCACCGCCGAGGGCCTCGAGTTCGCCGAGGAGTTCAGCCTCGTCTACCCCTCGATCCGCGACGGCTCGGGCGACTACGCCGACGACCTCGGCGCCACCGGCGTCCCGGACTCCCTCCTCATCGACCCCGAGGGCAACGTCGCCTACATCCGCCGAGGCCAGATCGACGCCGAAATCCTCGAAGCCGAGGTCGAGCCGCTGATCGAGGGCGAGGCCGGGGCCGGTGCGTAAGCGATCTTCAAATCTAATGCAGCCTTTTGGTGGCTATAGCAACCAAAATGCTGCACTCGTTGTCGCGAACGCGGTCCTACTGGCTCTCGCTCTGGTCGCCCTCGCTCTTGCGCCCGCCATCGGTTCCGCGCAAGAGCCGTCGGCCGAGCCCAAGACGACCCTCCCCGACGTCGAGGACGAGGTCATGTGCCCCGTCTGCGGCACCACCCTCGAGCTCGCCTCCGACGCCAAGCAGGCCAACGACCAGCGCGAGCTCATCCGCGACCTGATCGCCCAGGGCCTCACGAAGGAGGAGATCAAGGACGAGCTCGTCTCCGAGTTCGGCGAAGAAGTCCTCGCGACCCCGAGCACCGAAGGCTTCGACCTGGCGGCGTGGATTGTTCCGGGCGTTGCGGTCCTCGCCGGCGGCGCGGTCGCGTTTGTGGGGCTTAGGCGATGGCGTGGCGCGTCGGTCGCGGCCGAGCGAGAGCGAGGTCCACCGTCAGGCGAATCGGCCGCGGATCAAGAGCGGCTCGACGAGGATCTGCGAGCGCTACGAGCTCTGAGAGCTCAGGCGACGTGGCTTCGAGCTCCAGGCAACCAGACGAACAGCTACGAGGCAGGCTTAACCGGTCGCCACGGCGATCACGGAGATCGTCGGCGAAGCGATGCGGGCATCCTCGGCACCAATCTGTTGGCAGGCAAGAGCGACGTTGTGTGTGCCTTCGCGGAATACGGGAGGTCACCAGCGTCCGCGCGAACCCGTCCGTGGCGAAGTCTGCAGTGTTGTCCAAGACCTCACCGGGCGAGGCCGAGAGGACCGGCGTCCTGCCCATCTATGCGCAGTTCACATTCGAGTTCTGCGCCGTCAGCTTCGCTGTAGAAGCCTCCGGTGGTGATAGCCAGATAAGCGACTCGGTGAATCGAGTTCGAGCTGCTGAAACACACAGTCCACCCAGACGGAATCCGGGGGATCGCAATCCCCTCCCTCGGTGCCTCTCAGATCAACGATCCGGGAACCCAACAGCGAGGTCTCGTCGATCTCATCGCCGCCAAGCGTGTTTCGCATCACGTCCTCTCCGGCGACTGCCTGCCGATCCTTCAGATCCTCCGAGCGCGCCGAGTTGTCCTTCAGCCGCTGCGAGCCGATCTCCCCGATCGCGTAAACGGTTCCGGTTCCAAGGGCCAGCACGAGGGCGAGCGTCGAGGCGACGTTCGCGTAGGTGAGCTGTCGGCGGATCATCAGCGCGCTTCGACGATAACGCGCCGTCCCGGCGTGTGGGTGCTGCGATAGGGCCAGCCGCGCTCTGCCGGGACGTTCAGTCGAAAGCGAATCGCTACGTCGGTGACGTAGTGAGTGCCGAACGAGTACTTGTACTTGAAGCGGCCGTTCGACTTCGTCCGGAACGGATTTCTCACTGTGAACCACCGGCCGGTGCCCGGATCGTGGTACTGGAGCTGGACGAGCTTGCCCGCCGGCGGAATGCGCGCCCCGAGCCGGGCGATCTCTCCCTTGAATGTCGTGGCCCTCCCCTCGCGGACACGTTCTCTCGACAGCCCCATCTCGGCGCCTGTCTCCACTGTCAGACGGCCTGCCTCGACATCCCCATCCAGGTAGCGCTGGTCGCCCTGATACGACGCTGTCACCGACCTCGTTGGCCCCGGTGGAAGCGCGTGTCTCCAGCGACCGTCTTGGTCGGTCATCACGGTGCGCACGCGATGGTCGATCAGCGCGCCCTCACCGAAGTTTTCGTCCACGACCACAGGTTTGTGCGCGAGCGGCCTTCCGGCCGCATCCAGCAGAAGGCCCTCCGCGCGCGCCTTTCGCCCGTACGGGATCTTCGTACGGGTGGAACCGCCAGGCTCGATGTGCGCGCTTAGCTCAACGGCGGACTTCAGGGGGAACTCGAGTGTCATCGCTGAGCCGTCTTCGCGAAGAACGGTTCTCGGCGCTGTTGCCGGCCACGTCCGTGGCCGTTGCCATGAATTCATAGGTCCCGGCCGGTTCAGCGGATGAATCGATGCGCGCCTGAAGTTCCCCCTCGACTTTCTGCGTGAAGAGAGGGTGCCAGTCAGACGTGCCCTGGGGCCGGTAGAAAATCGCTCCTTGGGCCAGGCCGGAATGGGCATCGTCGACTCGAACCCGGACCAATTCTGGATCCTCTTCGTTCTGCGCCTTGAATGCAGGCTCGGGCACTTCGTTGTCCACGCGAACCTGGTGAGTAAGACCAGGTTTCGTTCGAAGCGAAGTTGAGCCCGCATGAGCTCACCTGATTGATCCCGTTGACGAACGGTGACTCCGCGGTTGCTGCGATGATCGTGAGGTCGTCGAACTTTTCGCATGGCGCGAAGTGTGAGGCTGTCTCATCACTCACCGCCTTCGGACATGGCGACTGATGAATGACCACGAACGTGCCATTTACGGCGACGAGCAGTCGAGAAACGCCGGCTCCTTCGTCGCTCGCGCTAAGGAACAAAGCCTTCTCCCCCCGCAGCCAGCCTTCGTCGAGCAAGCTTCCGTCAACCGCCATTTCAGGGTCCGCAAAGTCCGCCACCGTAAATCGCAGATTGCGGACCCACGCGTGCGCTTGCGGTGACGCCGGACAGCCCACAGCCTCGCCGCACCTGAGCTCGGCAACGAACTGTGCGGAAGGATTGCCCGTCCAGTCGAAAGGGCTGAAGGCCGGTGGCTCCGTCCCCCCGATCGCAACTCGTTGAGTGGAACCACCCCCGGCGTCCGCCACGAACAGCTCGGACACGTATCCGGCGGAGCGACGCAGACGCGTTTCACCGCTCACGCCGGTGATGGCGAGCGGCTCGCGAACCTCCAGAACGCACGAGCCGATCGGTCATGCCTCGCCTGCGTAACGCTCTCGATCTGAACGGAGTTGTAGTTGGAAGCGTCGCTGCAAAAGCTTCTCGCCGAGAACGCGTTGTTCGTAGCGATCTCACCACCGAAGACGCGGTTGGCGCTGCTGCAGAAGACGACGTCGTAGGTCCCGCCGGCGGCGTGCGCCTCGGTTGCCGGGAGGGCAAAGCCCATCACCACCACGACCGCCGCTGTCACACGCCGGTGAATCAAGGCCCGAACTCCTCTGCTACCGCTCCGTCGCCGGATCCTGGGTCCGTCTGCGCCGGCGGGCCGCCGCCCGCAGCGGTAGCTCCTCTTTCCACGCCGAACTCTTGAGAGGTGGGTGGCGTCTCAGGTGCGAGGACGGGCTCGGGCGTACCCGGCGCCGGTGGAGACGGTGGCGGCGGGGCCGACGAGGGTTCAGCGCGGGAGGCAGATTTCTGCCCGGAGTCCGGCTCGTTCTTCGATTCGCGCTCAAAATTCGTGGGTGACGCGGCGGCTTCGCGCGGTGGAGCTTCGGGTCGTAAGTTGCGGATGATCTCGGCGATGGGCGCAGCCTTATCGTCCGGCGTATCCACGGGCCTGCCGGAGGAGCCTTCCAGCGAGATGGGGCCTACCCCGGTGACGATGCACGCCGACACAGCGACGAGACCCCCCGCGCAGACGAGAGCAGCTTTAGAGCCCGCGCCGATACCAGAAAGCTTTGCGAGCAACCCCGCTCCACCCACCCCGGCGCCACGGGTGCCGGTGGCGAGCGTGATTCCCTCGCTCGTCTCGGAACGCGAGACCGAACCGAGGACCGTCTCGCGCGCTCCATCGAACGCATCCATCGCCTTTTCCAGCAGCGTGGAATGACCGTCCATCGCCTCGAGAGCGCCCGGCAAGAAGATCGAAGAGCCGACATCGTGGAGGTGGCCAGAAAGCTTCCCGACGAACTCGTGGCAGCTGCGGCAGTGGGAGATGTGGCGCTCGGCCTGGAGCGCCTGATCTTCGGTGGCGATACCGGCGGCGAACGCTTTGAGAAGCGGCTCTCGCTCCCGGCACCACTCGCCTCGATCGACGAGCTTGATCCGCTCCGTCAGGTCATCTACGCCTTTGGTGATCTCCTTTCGGTAGGCCCGAGGAGAAAGGCCGTCGATGATCCCGCAGATCTCCTTCGGCTCAAGCTCCCATCCGTAGCGAAGGAGCATCACCGCCCGGCGACGCGGGGGCAGGCTCGAAAGCAGGTCTCGAGTCAGGTGATTCGACTCCTTCACCTCAGCGCGCTCTTGAAGCGAATCCATAACCTCCGGCACCCCACCGGCCGCCTCGAGCGGTACGACAGGTTTCCGCCTTCGACGGCGAATCTCCTTGCTCGCGTGATTCGCAACAGCGGTGAGGAGGTACGAGCGCACGTCTTCATCGCTGAGCTCGGGGTGCTTGTGCTCGAGCGCGCGGAGGGTGCCGAGCCACGCGCTCGAATAGATGTCCTCGATCTCCGAGTCGTCAAACGTCGACCCGTACGCCCTTCGCACTAATCCAGTTGCAGGGCGGCGCAACTCTTCGTATAGAGCGCTAGCTCGTGCGTGCCATTCGGCTCGGTCGCGCTCCGTAAGCGCCTCGGCCGTGGAACAACGAATGCCTATCGTTTGTGCGTAACCCATCCCGGTACTTACCCGAACCCCGCCGGCGCTTCTCGCGCCCCCCTCGGGACTTTTTTCTCGGGTAGGACCGTAAGCAGCTGAGCAAAGCGGGCGCGCCGTTCAGGGTGCCGAAAGTTGTACAAACTTCTTGTGCTTCATCGCAAATAGCGCGACCTTTGTTTCGAGCGCGATCCGCAAGTTCGCGATCGGGTGCCGCCCCGAGCTGCGCGGCGCTGAGCCGAGGGAAGGGACTGGCACTCCCTATTGGACACTTCCTTCCCTCGAGTGTCAGCGGACAACTAAGCCCGCGCGACGAACACCCGATGCCCGGGCGCGAACGAGCGCCCGCCGTAGCCGCGGCGCGTCTGCACCTTGAAGCGGGCGTCGCGGAGCATCTCCTCGATCTCGCCTGGGCGGCCAGAGGCGAAGTCGGTGGACCTCCTCGGTCCGCCGGTAGGTCGCGCCGCCCGAGATCTTCCGGAATGTGGTGATCCGGCGCTGGAGCTTTCGGCCCTTCGCATCCTCGGTGGCCGTAAAGAGGATCGCCCAGTCGTCGCCGATGCGGTAGGCCGAGTCCTCGCCCGTGGGCACCCGCCCCGGCGTCGCGAGGTCGAAGACGAAGAGGCCGCCCGGGCGAAGCGCCGAGCGCACCCGGCCGAAGAGGTCGCGAAGCTCCGCCTTCGTCCCCTGCGCCGAGCCGACGTAGCCGAGCACCTCGCCGATCGCGAGCACGGCGTCGCACTCGTCGATCGGCTGGTCCACCCACGAGCCCACGCGAAAGCGCGCCTCGGGCGCCCGGCCCCGCGCGAGCGCCACCATCGCTCGCGAGGCATCGATGCCGAGAACGTCGTGCCCCTCTTCGCTCAGTGCAGCGGCGGTGGCGCCCGAGCCGCAACCGAGCTCGATCACCCGGCCGGCTTCGATCCCGCGCTCAGCCAGGAGCTCGATCACGAACGGCGTCGCCTGCTCTGCGAGGTCGAGGAAGCCCGCGTCGTGGATGTAGGCGACGTCCGCGCCGTAGTTGGCCATGAAGCCGACTACTGAAGCAGACGGAGGCAAAGTCGTTTCAGCCCGGCCGGTAAGCCGGTGCGCTCGATCCGCGAGCGGATAGCCTTTTGCGCTCGAGGGGCGCAAGGCCCGGGATCGACTACAGGGAGGCATCATGAAGAAGGTCTTGGCGATCGCGCTGGTGGGGGCGGGGATACTGGTCCCGATCGCGCACGGAGCCGGCAAATCGCCGGCAACAATCAGGTTCGACAGCATCAGCCAACGGTCGACTGCCAGCGGGACAGAGACGGTGTACGCGGGGCGCGTTTCCTCGCATGACCTGCAATGCAAGGGGGAGCGACGCGTCATCGTCTTCCAGCAGCTCCCTGGCGACGACGCTCTGATCGGCTCGACGAAGTCGAAAGCGCCATCCGCGGGAGCAAGCTGGCTGTGGAAGGTGATCGACCCCGGAAAGGGCGCCGTCGGGACCTACTACGCGCGCGCGAATCCCACGAGAGTGTGCCGCGCCGCGAGGTCGGAGAACTTCACCATCGGCTGAGGGCTGCCGTTCTAGCTCGCGAGCACGTAAACGAGGAAAGCCGCGAAGAGACCCGTCCAGGCCACGATCGAGGGCCACTGAAAGCGCCCCCGCTTGTGCATTGCGAAGTAGGCGATCACGCCGCCCGCCAGCCCGAGCACGCCGGAGACGACGGCGAAGCGGTCGAGATCCCAGTCGGTGAGGAGGAGCCCGATGGCGATCGGAAGCGTGGATTGAAAGACCATCGCCCCGGTGATGTTTCCGAGCGCGAGCGCATCCTTTCCGTCGCGCACCCAGAAGAAGCTGTTGGCTTTCTCGGGTAGCTCGGTGGCGAGCGGGGCGAGGATCAGGGAGAGGACGAGCGGCTCGATCCCGATGTCCTCGGCGACGTGGAGGAGCTCTTCGACGAAGAGGTGAGCGCCTCCGACGATCGCGGCGAGCCCGGCGATGAGCTGGATCACGATGAGGTGAAGGCGGGGATCGCCCGAGTGTGGTGTGCGGTCGAGGATGAGGGGGCCGATGTCCTCGGCCTCCTGGACGTCGCCTCCCTCTTTGAGCGTCCGTCGCACGTAGGTGGCGTAGGCGAGGACGAAGAGGACCGCGAGTGGGATCTGCGCCCCGGTGGGCAGCGGTGCCGCGCCGACCGCGATACCGAGCGCGAAGAAGATGAGGAAGAAGCGCAGGTCGCGCTCGAGGGTAGGTGCGTGGGCCTTCAGGCGCGTCCCCTGCTCGCGGCGGTTCTTGTAGATGAGCGCCGACATCCCGACGAGCGCCATCGCGATCGTTGCGAGGAGAAACGGAGCGCCGATGATCGCGCCGATCGCAACGTCTTCTGAGCCCTCGGCGCCCCCGATGATCGCGACGATCGGGATCAGCGTCTCGGGCATGGCGGTGCCGACCGCCGCGAGGAGCGAGCCCACGGCCCCGGTGCCCATCTCGAGGCGGTGCCCCATCCACTCCACGGCATTGGTGAATAGGAGGGCACCGGCCAGGATGACGGCAAAGGAAATGAGGAGCAAAAGAAGAGGCGGCACGCCCGCCTCAACCTACCGAGCGCGTGCCTGAGTCAGGCCTCGCGAAAGCCCCAGCGCTCCTGAAAGCGCTGCAAGGGTCGCGGCGACCACCAGTTCGCCTCGCCGAGGATCCGCATGAGCGCCGGCACCAAGAGCGCGCGCACGATCGTCGCGTCGATCAGGACGCCTGCGGCCTGCGCCACAGCGATCTGCTTCATGAAGAAGATCTGGCTCACCGAGAAGGCGAGGAAGACGACCGAGATCATGAGCGCCGCGGCGGTAATGACGCGCCCGGTCCGCCCGATCCCGACGGCCACTGCCTCCTCGTTCGACGCCCCCAGGTCGTGCTGCTCTTTGATCCGCGCCATGACGAGCACGGCGTAGTCGGTCGCGAGCCCGAAGGTGACGGCGAAGACGAAGACGAGGCTCGTCACCTCGATCGCCATCGGGCCGGTGTAGTCGAGGAGGCCGCTAAACCATCCCTCCTGGAAGGCGAGGACGAGGATGCCAAGGCTCGCTGCCAGGGTGAGCGTGTTCATGAGAAGCGTCTTGATCGGCAGGATGATCGAGCCGGTCAGCATGAAGAGGAGGAACAGCGTCGTCGCGCAAACGATCGCGACGACGAGCGGCGTGTGCTCGATGAGGCTCGCTTTCTGGTCGATAAAGCGCGCCGTGTTGCCCGAGACGAGGACTTCGGCGGCGCCGGCCCGGAGCTCGCGGATCTCCCTCACCGCGTCCTGGCTTTGGGAGCCCAGCGCCTTCTCCTCTGGCGAGAAGGTGGCGTAAGCAAGCTGTTGCGAGGCGCGGTCGAACTCTGAGCCTCCTCCGATCCCGTCCGCGCGCCGGATGTCCTTCGCGAGCGCCGTGAGCTCGCGATCGCTCGTCCGGCCGTCCACGGAGACCGTGATCCCCTCACCGAGAGAGCGGTCGTAGTGCTCCTCGACGTACTCGTTGACCGCGTAGGAGGGCTGGCTGGGAGGCACCGCTTCCGCGCTGGGGCCGGTGAGGATCGTGCTGAGAAGTGGCGCTGCTGCGGCAAGGAGGAAGGCGGACGTAGCGAGCGCCACCGCGACCGGCCGGCGCATCACCGCCCACGAGAGCCGGTACCAGCCGTCCGATGCGTCGGAGACGGCCGGTCCGCGGCGGATCGAGAGCGCGTTGATCCGCTCGCCAAGGAGCGAGAGGACGGCCGGCACCGCGAGCACCGTCACGACCGAGGCGAGGATGGCAACGGTCGCGCCTGCCACCGCCACCGAGTAGAGGAAGCGCTGCGGAAAGATGGCGAGCGCCGCCATCGCAACAGCGACAGTCAGGCCCGAAAAGAGAACGGTCCGCCCCGCGGTCGCAACGGTGCGCCGGTGCGCCTCCCAGGTCGGCCCCGTGCGCTCGAGCTCCTCGCGATAGCGCGAGACCATGAGGAGCGCGTAGTCCACCGCGAGGCCCAAGCTGAGCGCGGTTGCGATGTTGAGCGCGAAGAGAGAGGTGTCGACGATCTCCGCCATTCCGCGGAGCAGGAACAGGGTGCCGACGATCGAGATAACGCCGATGAGGAGCGGTACGAGCGCGGCGATCACTCCGCGAAACACGACGAGGAGCATCAAGGCCAAAAGAGGGAAGGCGATGAGCTCCGCCTTCGTCAAATCGTCCCGCGTCTGGTCGTTGACCTCGTTGAAGCTCGGGGCGAAGCCGCCGATCCCGATTTCGAATCGCTTCGAGTCGAGCTTTCCGTTCGCGTCTTCGGCGGCTGCCCCGCCGTCCTCCTCAACGTCTTGTGATGAGAGGTGGCCCGCGAGCACCACCGAGCGGCGGTCGTCGGCGATGAGCGGGCTGTCATCCGGAAGCTTCTGTGCCACCTTCTCGAGCTCTCGCTTCCGAGCCCGGTCGAGCTCGCCTTGAGGGGGCGGCTCGAACGCCGGCACCGGCGGCGCCGGCATCCCCACCGCCGCCCAGGCGGCTTGGTGCTCCGCGACCTGCTGGGCGTAGCTGTGGCGCGCTGCGGCGATCTCGCGCTTCTGCGCGTCGCGGATCTCCTCATCTGCCCGATCGAGGGGCTTGAGGGGGTCGGTGGCACGGCCGACGTAGTCCACGCCACGGAGCTCCTCGGCGAGCCGGTGGATCTCGTCGCGAACCGCCGGTTGGGCCAGGTCGAGGCGCTTGTTGTCCGGGTCGCGGACGGTGACGACGAGGCCGGGATTCGCGTCGTAGCCGAGCTCGTCGCGAAGGAGCTCGGTCGCGCGCTCTGACTCCGAGGACGGGTCCGTAAAGCCTGCCGCCTTGAGGTGCTCCTCCACCCCCCGCCCCAGCACGACGGCGACGACGACGAAGACGCCGAGCGCCAGCAGCACCGCCTTCGGGCGCCGCCAGGTTAAATCTGCGACGCGCTCGGTCACGGACCTATCTTGTTACACCTGCGACGAAGAGCGGAGTGTGAGCGCCGTCACTCAGGCGTAGAGGAACGCCAGCGCCAAGAGGACGTAAACCGCGAGGAGCTGCGCACCCTCCCACCAGTTGGATTCGCCTTCCTGCGTCACGTAGTTCGCGATGAGGACCGCGACGAGCACGCCGCCCAGCTCAAAGCCGTTGAAGACGAGGGGCATCGGGTTGGGGCCGATCACGAACGAGAGCAAGACCAGGATCGGCGCCACGAAAAGGGCGATCTGCGCTGCTGAGCCGATCGAGATGTTGACCGCCAGATCCATCTTGTCCTTCTTCGCGACGAGCACGGCCACCCAGTGCTCGGCGGCGTTGCCGACCACCGCGACGATGATGATCCCCACGAAGAACTCGGAGATGCCGAGCGACTCCGACGCCTCCGAGATCGACCCGACGAGGATCTCCGAGACGAGGCCGACGGCGGCGCCCGCGACGGCGAGCATCGTGATGGATTTGCGTACGGACCACCCGTAGGTCGCGTGAGCGCCGTGTCCGCCGGCGCCCGCGCCTTCCTCGTCCTCGGCGACCGGGTTGAAGACGTCCTTGTGGGTGCGGAGCGAGAAGAGCAGGCCCAGTAGATAGGTGATGCCGAGGACGATCGCGACGCCGATCGAGAGCTCTTCCAGATCGGATCCGTAGTTGACGATCTCGGCGTCGATGGGCGGCAGGCCGCCACCCTGGACGAGCGCGTAGATCGCGGGCATGATGAGCGCCGCGACCGCCAGGAAGAGCATCGTCGCCTGCGCGTTTGCGGCGGTGCGATTGAAGGTCTGCTTCACGCGGCCGATCCCGCCCACCACCATCGAAAGACCCAGCACCAGGAGCAGGTTGCCGAGGATCGAGCCGATGATCGAGGCCTTCACGACCTCCTGGAGCCCTTCGGCGAGGAGGAAGATCGCGATGATGAGCTCGGCGGCGTTGCCGAAGGTGACGTTGAGGAAGCCGCCGATGCCGGGGCCGGAACGCGCCGCGAGCTCCTCGGTCGCGAGACCCATCAGCGCCGCGGTCGGGATGATCCCCGCCGCCGCGCAGAAGAAGATCACCGTCGGCGAGGCGTGAAAGACGAACTCGAGCAGGACGGCAGCGAGGATGAACGGCGTCAGCAGGTACGGCCAGCCCTGCGCTGAGAAGAGAAAGCGGCTCACGAGAGCGCCAGGCTATTTGGTCAGGCGGCTACTCCAGGCACTTCTGGATCGCGGCCGGATCGCCCGCCGCTTCGGCGATGCAGTCCGGGTCGGGCGAGCCGGGCAGGCTCGCGCCCCCGCCACCGCTTCCGGGGATCTCCGGGATCGTCCCAGCCCCGGGAATCCCGCCGGGGAGGCCGAACTCGCCGAGCAGATCATCGATCGGCTTCGGATCGTCGGGCGCCTCGAAGGTCTGCTCCTCACCAACATCCGAAATCTCGAACGAGAATCCGAGCGAGGCGGACTCGACGCCGGCGGCCGCGCCACCGATCGCTGCGGCGTCGAGCTCGAGCGAGAGGTCGAGGCCGCGAAGTGTGTCGTCTTCGGTTGCCGCATAGACGTCGAAGTCGGCGCCCGATACGGCTTCGGAGATAACGTCGAGTTGCGGCTCGATCAGGCTCGGGTCGACCCCGCCCGTGGCGCCCGGAACCGAGGCGCCGAGCGCGAATAGGTCTCGCACCATCTGCTCGACGTCGAGCGTTCCCGAGACGTGGTTTGCCTCGGCGCCGCCCGTGTCCTCGGTGCCCTCGTTCTCGAGCTCTGAGAACCACGCCGTGACGTCGATGTCGCACGCAGCCGCCTCGCCGCCCTGGGCGGTGATGGCCTGCTCGCACTGCTCCTTGAACGTGGAGGACTCGTCGACACCGGCCTCTTCGGCCACGGCTTCCTGCTGCTCCTTGAGCTGGGTGTATGCCTCTTCGCCGAGCTCATAGTCGGTGTCGTTGAAGTTCACGAAGACGTTGTCCTCGGTCACCGTGAGCCCTGCCTCGATGCCCTCGCCGAGGCCCTCGGCAGCGGCTCCTTCGCCTGAAACCGAGACGTCCAGGTCGAGCTCGCCGATGGCCTGCGGGTCTTCCGGGTCGGTGGCGAACGGTCCCGACACCTCGGCGGTGAGGCTTCCGCCCTGGTCGCCCTCCGCCGTGAGGTCGAACGAGAGGTCGATCACTCCGCTCTCGATCGTGGTGTCGTTGTTGAAGGCCGCTTCGATTATCTCCTGGGGATCCTCGTCGGAGCTGTCATCGCCTCCGCAGCCGGTCGCAAGAGCGGCGGTCGGAAGGGCGAGCGCGAGGGCGGCGAGAAGAGTCTTCGTGCGGTTCAAGTTCAAACGTCCTTGTTTCGAGTTGGCGGGGCGGACAACGATAGTGGGTAGCCTCGGCCGCGACCGTGTCAGAGCGCGCTCAAACCGGCGTTCCAAGGACGATCCTCTACACGGGAAAGGGGGGCGTCGGCAAGACTTCCGTGGCGGCGGCCAGCGCGCGCCGGGCGGCGGCCGCGGGCCTACGAACCGTGGTGCTCTCGACCGATCCCGCCCACTCGCTCTCCGACGCGCTCGAGGTCACGCTCGGCCCTGATCCCACTCCCGTCTGCGACAACCTCTGGGCCCAGGAGGTCCAGGCCCAGCGCGAGATGGAGGCCAATTGGGCGCAGGTGCAGGCCTGGATGGGCCAGCTCATCGCCGATCGCGGCGTCATGGACATCGCCGCCGAGGAGCTGACCGTCCCGCCGGGAATGGACGAGCTCTTCAGCCTGCTCCAGATCCGCCGCCACCACGAGTCCGGCGACTACGACCTGATCGTCGTCGACTGCGCGCCGACCGGCGAGACGCTCCGGCTCCTCTCCTTCCCCGAGATCGCGCAGTGGTGGCTCGAGAAGGTCTTTCCCGTCGAGCGCCGGCTCGTCGCGGCGGCGCGTCCCATCGCGAAGACGTTTCTGGACGTGGACCTCCCCGGCGAGGAGGTGCTGGCCGAGGTGAACGGCCTCGTCCGCAACCTGGTCGCGATGAACGACATCCTTCGCAACTCTGAGAGCGCCTCGATCCGCATGGTGATGAACGCCGACCGCATGGTGATCAAGGAGGCCCAGCGGACGTTTACCTACCTCAACCTCTACGGGTACCTGACCGACGCCGTGATCGTCAACCGCCTCTTTCCCGGCGAGGTGGACGGCGGCTACTTCGGCACGTGGCGCGAGCGCCAGACCGAGCGGCTCACCGACATCACTGAGGGCTTCGCGCCGGTGCCCATCCTCAAAGCGCGCTACTTCGCGGACGAGGTGCTGGGCCCCGAAATGCTCGACCGCCTGGGCTCAGAGCTCTTCTCAGAGCACGACGTGGCCTCGGTCCTCTTGCGAGAGCAGGCGCATGAGTTCTCCGAAGACGGAAACGGCGCCACCACCCTTCGCATCCGCGTTCCGTTCGCCGAACGCTCCGAGGTCTCGCTGAAGCAGGTCGGCTCGGAGCTCGTCGTCGCCGCCGGACGCGAGAAGCGGACGCTCATCCTTCCGCCCGCGCTCGCCCGGCGCCGCTCGAACGGAGCCAAGCTCCGCGAGGGCTTGCTAGAGGTCACCTTCCCGGGGGAGAGATGAGCGCGCGCGGCCCGGACCCCTCGGAGCTCGGCGCCATCCTCGGCCGCCACTCGTCAGAGCGCCAGTGTGTCGAGCTGTGCCCGATCTGCCGCGCCGCCGACGTCCTGCGCGCGACCGCGTCAGAAGACGTCCGCGACGGCTGGCAGGAGGTCCAGCGCGAGGCGCTCCTCACCATGAAGGCCGTGATCGACCGCTACGTGGAGCGGCTCGACGCCGAGCCAATCAAAGATCGCGGGCCGCGGGTCGAAGACATCCCGATCGACTGACGCGCCGAGAGTCGTTTCGCGGGACAAACGCTCCCAATGTGACCGATCTCACGCCCACGAGTGCGTCCTGAGCACGTAACCTCTGGCACATGGGGATGGAGTGCTCAGCGTGTGGCACGCAGAACCCGGACGGGGCGCGCTTTTGCATGTCGTGCGGCAAAGGGCTCGCGAACGTGTGCCCTGGCTGTGGAACCGAAAATCCCCCTGGCGCCAAGTTCTGCATCGAGTGCGGGACCGCTCTCACCGGCGCCACTCCATCGCCCGCGGCGCCAGTAGCGGCGGCTGACGCCGACGCCCGCCCGGAGGAGCGCCGCAAGGCCACCGTGCTCTTCGCCGACCTCTCGGGCTACACCGCCGTGGCCGAGCGGATGGACCCCGAGGCGCTCAAGTCGATGGTCGACCGCGCGCTTCGCAGGCTCGGCGAGGAGGTCACCCGGTTCGGCGGCACCGTGGACAAGTTCATCGGCGACAACGTCATGGCCGTCTTCGGTGCGCCGGTCGCCCACGAGGACGACCCCGAGCGCGCGGTCCGCGCGGGTCTTGCCATGCAGGACGCTATGGACGAGGTAAACGAGCGGATCGCAGGAGTCGACTTTGCCCTTCGCGTCGGCATCAACTCGGGCGAGGTCCTTGCCGGGAAGATGGGCGACGGCTACACGGTGATCGGCGACGCGGTGAATGTCGCCGCCCGCCTCCAGTCCGCCGCGCGGCCGGGCACTGTCACGGTCGGCGAGGCGACTCACCGGCTCACCCGGAGCTCCATCGAGTACACCGAGCTCGAGCCGCTCGACCTGAAGGGCAAGACGGAACCGGTGCCTGCGTGGGAAGCCGTCCGCGTCGCCGTGGCCGGCAAGGGCCTCATGCGCGCCTCGACCCCGCTCGTCGGCCGAGACGACGAGGCCCAGCTCCTATCGGCGATGTTCGACCGCGTCACGCGCGAAAAGCGGGCGCACCTCGTCACCGTGATGGGCCAGGCGGGCGTCGGCAAGAGCCGTCTCTTGCGCGAGCTCGCAAACGAAGTCACCAAGCGCGAAGGCTCGCCGCTCATGCGCGTCGGCCATTGCCCCGCCTACGGCTCGGGGCTCGCGTACTGGGCGCTCGGCGAGATCGTCCGCGACCAATTCGGAATCACCGACACCGACGATTCGGACGTCGCCTTCGGCCGCCTTCGCGGAGGCTTCGAAAAGCTCTTGGGAGACCAGTGCATCGAGGGTGAGGACGACTCGCCCGAGCGCCTTGCCGCAACTCTCGCTCGGCCGCTCGGCATCGAGGTGCCGGAGGGCATCGCCGACGGCACCGACGCCGACGACCCGCAACAGGTCCGCGCCCGCCTCTTCTCTGCCGTCCGCACGCTTGTGGAGGCGGCCGGCCGGGAGCGCCCGGTCGTCTTTGCGATCGAAGACATCCACTGGGCCGACGAGGGCATGCTCGACCTGATCGAGTACCTCGCCCGCTGGGTGCGAGGGCCCGTCCTGATGGTCTGCCTGGCGCGCGACGAGCTCCTCGACCGTCGTCCGGGCTGGGGCGGTGGCCGCCGAAACGCGACCACGATTGCGCTCGAACCGCTCGAGCCAACCGGCGCCCGCGAGCTTGTCCAGGCGCTACTTCCCGAGGGAGCCGAAACGATCGAGGACGCCCTGGTCGCCCAGGTGGCCGAGCGCTCGGGAGGCAATCCGCTCTTTGCCGAAGAGATGGTGAACCGCATCCTCGAGGAGGGCGTCTCGGGCGAGGCAACCTTGCCCGAGACCGTCCACGCCGTGCTCGCCGCTCGTCTCGACGCGCTCGATCCGAAGGAGCGCACCCTCCTCCAGTCGGCCTCGGTCGTCGGCCAGACTTTCTGGGAAGGCTCGGTCGGGTCGGGAGGCAGTTCGCAAGATGTGCTCGGCTCGCTCGCCGACAAGGACCTGATCGTCGCCACCACCGGCAGCCGGCTCACAGGCGAGCGCGAGTACGCGTTCAAGCACGTGCTCATCCGCGACGTCGCTTACTCGACCCTGCCGAAGACGGTGCGTGCCCGGAAGCACGCCGAGGTCGCAAGCTTCATCGAAGACCGGGCCGCCGACCGGACCGAGGCCGTGATCGCGATGGTGGCCGACCACCTCGCTCGCGCCGCCGCAATCGGGGAAGACGCGGGGCTCGAGAGCTCTGAGCTCGACGTCGTCAGGACTCGCGCGCACCAGGCGCTCGAAACGGCGGGCGACGTCGCCGCGGGCCTGTATTCGAACCAGGAGGCGCTCACTCACTACAAGGCGGCGCTTCGGCTCGATGGCGAGGACGATTGCGACCACCCCGACGCTCGTGCACGCATCGCCGAGAAGTACGGCGACGTGGCGCTCAGGCTCGGCCGCGTCGACAAGGCCGTGGACCTCTGGCAGCGCTGCCTCGACTATCACCGCGGCGAAGAGGATTTGGAGAGGGTCGGCGACCTGCACCGAAAGATCGGCGCGGGCCTCTGGAACAAGGGCGACCGCGAAGGTTCGATCTCGCATTACCAGCGCGGAATCGACCTCCTGAAAGACGGCCCGCCGTGTATCGAGCTGGTGCGCCTCTACGAGGAGGCCGCATCGCTCTACATGCACACCGGCGACAACATGCTCGCGATCTACGCCTCCGAGAAGGCGCTTCGCCTGGCCGAGCGCCTCGAGGAGGCCGCTGCGGCCAGCCGCGCGCACGGCATCTTCGGTCGCGTCTTCGGGCGGATCGGCGACACGGAGCGAGCGCGGGAAAACCTCGAGCGCTCGGTCGAGCTCGCGCGCAGCTCCGACCCCTCCGAGGCGATCCGCGCTCTCCTTGCCCTCGGCTATCACTTCGAGGTCTCAGAGGCCGACTACGACGCGGCGACCGAGGCGTACGCCGAGGCGCTCGCGATCGCCGAGGAGATCGGCGACCTTCCTTCGCAGGTCGAGCTTCACTTCTCGCTTTCCCTGCTCGCCTTTCACTGCGGCAGGTGGGACGAGGTCGAGGCCGGGACCGAAACCGTCGCCGCCCTTGTCGAGCGCGAGGGCCTCACCGGAAAGCTCTGCTTCCCACACCTCTTGCGCGGCGCGCTCCGCTGGCGCGACGGCGACCTCGAGGGCTCCGAGCGCTCGCTTCGCCGCGCTGCCGAAAAGGCCGCTCGGGTCGGCCGCTCGGAGATCGCGTTCCAGGCGCTCCTCGCGCTGGCTGCGACGCTTCGAGACCGCGAGGCCTACGCCGAGGCGGACGGCGTTCTCGCCGAGGCGCTAGACACGTGCGAGCGAGCCGGCCTGGTCGCGCAATCGATCGAGGCGACGGCGGCCCGCTCGGTCAACTCGATGCTCTGGGGGCGCGCCGACCAAGCGGGCTCGCTGGCGGACGAGGCGTCCGGCCTCGCGGAGCGGCTTCGCTACCCCGTTGGCACTGCCGCGGCGCGGGAGGCCTGCGGGCTCGCCGCCAGCGACCGCGGTCTCCTCGCCGAAGCCGCCGAGGCATGGCGAGAGCTCGGCCGCCCGATCGAGGCGGAGCGGGTCGAGCGCCTGGCCGAGACGGCCGCGCGCTAGCCCCCACCGTGTCCGAGCGCCATTTGGCGCTCCAAACGCCCAAACGACAGCAACAGAGGGGGCGAATTCGAGTGGCTTTTCCCCTTTGACCACCGTATGGGTGTCCCAGCGGGAAAAGTCGATGCGATTTTGGCGCGGCTAGGCGCCAAGCGGCGCGGGATTGTCAGCCGCGAGGAGTTGCTGGCAGCGGGATTGTCCCGGCGCCAAATCGAAGCCAGGATCGCCTCGGGCTCGCTCGTCTCGCTCTTTCCCGGCGTCTATGCCATCGGACCGCTGGCCGCCCTACCCCCCTACGCACTCGAAAGCGCTGCTTTGGTCGCATGCCGCCCGCGAGCGCTCTTGGGTGGCCGGACGGCCTGCGGCATCTGGGAGCTGCCGGTCGAGCCACCCAAGGAGATCGACATCGTCGTGGTCGGCAGGCACCGGCGCTCGCTCGAGGGAGTGCACGTCGGATCGATCGACCATCTGGGCCCTGGAGAGTTGCAATGGGTGTTCGGCCTCCCTGTGACCTCCCCCTCTTTGACGTTGTTGGACGTCGCGGCCGACCTCGGTCGCGACCAGCTCACGGCTGCAGTTCATGAGGCTCGAGCAGGCAAGGCCCGGCTGACCGACCACCAGCTGCGCTCGACACTGCGAGCACACCCGAACCGCCGCGGCGCTTGCTACCTGGGTGCCTATCTGGAGGCGGAGGGCTCCGCAAAGGTGACCCGCTCCGAAGCTGAACGCCTCGCGCTTCGACTCATGCGTGATCTCGGGCTCGATCCGGAGTCTGATGTCAAGATCGGGCCCTATCGCGTCGACTTCCTCTTTCGAGCCGAAAAACTCATCGTCGAGGTCGACGGCTATCGCTTCCACGGCACGCCAGAACGCTTTCGCGGTGACCGGCGGAGGACAGCCGCACTAATGGGGATGGGCTATGCGGTGTTCCCGCTTACGTGGTGGGACCTCACGGAGAGTGCAGCCGACACGGTGATTCGCCTCCTCGCAACCCTGGACGAGCGTCGCCCCTAGGCCAGGCCCTCGCTCTCGTACTCGCGCAAGAAGCCCTCGAACTGGCGCATGTGGCCTTGCTCGTCGCGAAGGATCGCGATCAGCATGTCTTCGGTGACGGGGTCGGTGTCGGCACAGAACTCGATGATCTTCGAGTAGTGCTCGATCGCGCCGGCCTCGGCCTCGATCACGCCTTTGATCACGTGGACGATGTCGACCTGGTCCGAGGGCGGCTGCAGGAAGCTTTGCTCGGCCGCGAACTCCTCTGAGCCGGGAACAACCCCATAGAGCTCCTTGATCCGCGCCGCGAACTGCTGCGCGTGGTCGAGCTCCTCGGTGATGTCCTGCTCGAGCGACTCCTTGATCTCCTGCGCGCGAACTCCGTCTGGGTTGACCGAGTTCGCGATGTAGCTCATCACCGTCTCGATCTCCATCCAGTAGGCCTTCTTGAGCATGTCGATGACCTGCTCGCGCTGCTCGGTGTTCTCCTCGGCCAGGATGTCCTTGCGGCCTACGGCTGCGTCAGCTGAGTGCGTCATCTCAATCCCTCGCTTCGTCTCAAGTGGGTTCCCGGGTGCGCCGGGGCTTCGGTGCGGTTTCCCTGCTTGAGGCCAACGTAACCGCTCGAGGTGCATCCTAGACTCGAACGCATGCCCGAAGTCAGCGGTCGTGACGGTGTGAGGCTCCATTGGGAGGAGCGCGGCTCGGGGCCAACTGTGCTGCTCACGCCCTACTGGTCGATGCACCCCTCCGTCTTCGATCCGATCGAAGCGGAGCTCGAAGGAAGCTTCCGCCTCGTTCGCTTCGACGAGCGGGGCACGGGCGAGTCAGAGCGCGTCGGTCCGTACGACATGGATACGAGCGTCGCCGATCTCGAGGCCGTGTGCGAAGCGGCGGGAGGTGTGGCGCTGGCCCTCTGCCTAATCGACGCCGCAAACCGCGCGGTCCGGGTCGCGGATGCGCGCCCCGACCTTCTCGACGCCGTCGTGTGCATCGGATCGGCGCCGTTCGGAGTCGGCGCCCTTCGCGAGTCCGATTCGCTGCTTTCCTCCGAAGCCGTCGTCGGGGCGTATCTCCAGCAGCTCGAAGCCGATTACCGAGGCGCCATCCGGGCCGCCCTCGAGGGCGCCAATACGCAGCTTGACGAAGAGCAGGTCAAAGAGCGCGTGCAGATCCAGATGGATTACATCGACGCCGAGGCCGCGTCGCAACGCGCTCGCGTCTGGGCGGCAGATGCCGGGGCCACCGAACCGGCCCAGCGGCTCGGCGATCGGCTCCATATCTGCCTTTCGCACACGCTCGGAGGGGACGGAAGCTGGTTTCCGTCCGGCGCCGAGCTCGAGGTGGTCGTGGACGAGATGTTCCCGGCTGCCGGAAAGAGCTGGCTATCCGACGGAATCGTCTCGGCGGCCGCAGAATGCGCGGCTGTCGTCGGCGCGGTCATCGGCGCAAGAACAGCGCGAACCGCGCCGAGCACAGGCCTCTAAGCTCGCAGCGCATGAGCAGCTGGATCCTCACGGGCAGCGCCGAGAACTTCCGCATCTACGCCGAGCGCGGCTTCGACGTGGTCGGCATGAAGGAGGGCCGCCGTCGCATGGCTGAGGGGTTCGAACCCGGCGACGAGATCATCTTCTACGTCTCGGGCCTCCAGGCCTTCGGCGGGATCGCGAAGGTCCGCTCGACCATGTTCGAGGACCGCACGCCGATCTGGCCGCAGGGAAAGAAAAAGAAGCCGGAGGCATACCCGTGGCGCGTCGAAGCCGAGGCGGACGTCGTTCTCGCCGAGGAAGACTTCGTCCCCGCCGAGGAATTCGTCGGGCGCCTCGAGCACATCGCCAAGTGGCCGGCCGAGCACTGGCATCTTGCTTTCCAGGGCCAGCTCCGCAAGATCGGCTCAAGCGACGCCGGGATCCTGCGCGAGCGCATCGAAGCCACTGCTCGCGTCGCCGCCTGAGCCCCCCGAAACTGAGACGAGGCGCCCCGAAGGACGCCCCGCCTCGGCATCGGAGGTGCCCCGGGGCTCAGGTCTGTGCCGCTAGGGACGGTCCAGACTCTCCTCGGGTATCAGGCTTGTCTTCGGCGCTCGCGCAGCCACGCTTGCGCAGGCAGGCGGAATCTGGACGTTCGTATGAAGAGGACCCGGAGGCGGATCCGGTCCGTTCACGTCGAACACCACAGGCAGAGAGCGCGTGCCGAGATGCCGGCGTCATCGTCTGCTATTAGTATCCGCTCACAAAATGCCTAAGCCTCACACACAAACTCTTACATCCTCCGCACGCACGCCCCACCGTCGAGCGCGGCTCGCACTACCGGCCGCGAGCGCCGCGTTCATATTGCCGGTCATCCTCACTTCGGTCGCCATCGCCGGCGGAGGCGGCATCGGCAACGGCGGGGATGGCGGCAACGACGGTGGTGGCGATGGCGGCGGGGGCGGCGACGAGAACTACGTCTTCCCCGTTCCCGCCCAGCACTCTTACGGCGACGGCTTCGGCGCCGGGCGCGACCACCAGGGCCAGGACGTCTTCGCCAAGTGCGGGAAGGATCTCGTCGCCGTTCGCAAGGGCAAGGTGCAGACCGTCGACAAGCACAGTGCCGCGGGGCACTACGTCGTGATCGACGTCGAGGGCACGAAGCTCGACTTCGCGTACATGCACCTCAAGAAGCAGGCGATCGTCCGCGAGGGCAGCAGGGTCCGCCAGGGCCAGAAGATCGGCGCGGTTGGCGACTCGGGCAACGCGTCGGCGTGCCACCTCCATTTCGAGAAGTGGTCGGCGCCGGGCTACTACGAGGGCGGCAGCGCGCTGGCGTCCGTCACGAGGTCGCTCAAGAAGTGGGACAAGTACTCCTGAGTTGAGCTTGCTCGCGTTCGCCGACCGGACGATGGACGCGGCGATCGTGCCCGGCTTCACCAGGATCGGCTACCGCGTCCGCAGCCGCGCTTGGGAGCCGACGCCGGACCTGAGCGGGCGCGAGGTGCTCGTCACCGGGGCGAGCTCCGGCCTGGGCGCCGCCACCTGCGAGCTCCTTGCCGAGGCCGGAGCCAGCGTGCACATGCTCGTCCGGAACCTCGAGAAGGGCGAAGAGGTGCGGGCGGACCTCGCCGCGCGCACCGGAAGCGATGCGCTCCGGCTCTGGCGCTGTGACATCTCAAGCCAGGCCGACGTCCGCGAGTTCGCCTCGGCTTTTGCCGCCGAGGTCCCGAAGCTGGAGGCGCTGGTCAACAACGCGGGGGCGATGCCCGAGGAGCGAACGCATTCCGCCGACGGGATCGAGCTCAGCTTCGCGACGAACGTGACCGGGCCGTATCTCCTGGCCTCCGAGCTCATGCCCGCGCTGCGCGCCGCGGCGCCCGGCCGTGTCGTGAACGTCTCATCGGGCGGGATGTACAGCGCAAGGCTCGACGCCGACGACGTTCAGCTCGCCCAGCGGGACTACGACCCCGTGCGCTTTTACGCGCACACCAAGCGGTGCGAGGTGATCCTCACCGAGCTCTGCCAGGACCGAATGTCAGACGGCGTGACGTTTCACTCCACCCATCCCGGCTGGGCCGACACGCCGGGTGTCCAGGATTCGCTCCCCACGTTTCGCAGGGTGATGGGGCCGCTCCTTCGCGACGCGCGACAGGGCGCCGACACCTTCGCCTGGCTCTGCTGGGCTCGCGAGCCGCTGTTGCGGCCAGGGCTCTTCTGGCACGACCGGGCGGCGCGGCCAACCCACAAGCGTCCGAAGACGAAGGAAACCCAGGCGGAGCGCGATCGCCTCTGGGACGAGTGCAATCGCCTCGTCGGAAGCGATCCCTGAGGTCGCCTCGGGCGCGATGATCGAGGGGCCGCCCGGTGCCGGCGGCGCGGGCGGGTCCGAGGTGCCGTCCACGCCGAGCGTCACGGCGCGCCGATAGTCCATCCACTCCCGCACCGCGATCTGGATCGAGGCGGCCGCGGGGATTGCGAGCAGGGCGCCCACCACGCCGAACAGCGTCGAGCCGAACAGGACTGCGACGAGGATGACGAAAGGATCAACCGCAACCGCTCGGCGCTGGATCTGGGGCTGGATCACGTAGTTCTCGACCTGCTGGTAGACGATCGCGAAGATGATCCAGACGATCAGCGCGACTGGGAAGTTGACGAACAGGAGGACGATGCCGACGACGAACGCGGCGATCGTGGCGCCGACCACCGGGATCAGGTCGCCGAAGGCCATGATCAGCGCCAGCGCGCCCGCGAACGGCGCGCCAAGGATCGAGAGGACGATGAGGGAAACCACGCCGGCGATCGTTGCCTGCACGAGCGCACCCCCGACGTACCCTCCGATCGCACTCGCGATGTGCTCGAAGGCGCGGCGCAGGCGCTCTGCCCGGTCGGGCTCCTGCGCGGCGAGGAAGCGCTCGATCCACTTCGCGCCTCCGGAGACCATGAAGATCGAGAGGATCAGGATCGTCACCAAGGCAAAGAGCGAGCTGACCAGCCCAACGCCGATGTCCGACAGCGTCTGCGTCGCGTCGCCGATCTTCTCGGGCAGCTTTTGAGCCTCCTCCTCCAGCGTGCCCGTGATGTCGTAGTCCTCGTTCAAACCTGAGAGCGTTTCCGACTCGTTCACGAAATCGGTCACATCCGCCGCGTATTCGGGCAAGTTGTTCACCAGCTCCTCGGCCTGACTGACCAGAGGGGGAACGAAGAGCGCGATCAGGACGAACGGCAAAGCGACGAGCATCGTGTAGACGGAGGCGATGGCAAGGCCGCGCGGCATGTGCCTGGCGAGCAACGCAATCGGTCCAGAGACGGCGATGGCCAAGAAGGCGGCGATCACGAGCCACGAGATCGGCTTCTGGAGGAGGTAGACGAGGTACGCGGTGACGATCACCACTACAACGACCAAGACGACGCGCAGGATCGAGCGGATGCTCGTGTCGAATCCGCGAAGAACGGCCATCATCGCCGTCCTTCTTCGACGGCCGCGACGGCTCTCCTATGCGCGGCAGGAGCTAGATCGCGGCGCGGGCAGCCCACACCATGCGGCCGAGCTTCTCGCCAAGCGTCTCGGGCGTCCAATCGCCCGACCCCGACAGTAGCGTCCGGGCGCCGACCTGGGCGAGACCGACGATCGTCTGGCCAAGGAGCTCGGCCGTCGCCTCGGCCTCGGCACCCTCGCGGTCGGAGTAGCGGTCGACCCAGCGCATCGCGATGCCGGCCGCAAAGCGGGCCTGCACCTCGATGCCGCGCGCGATGCGCGCGGCGACGGCCTCGTTGCCTCCGCCCTGTCCCAGGAAGATGATGCGGTAGATGTCGGGCGACTCGGAAGCGGCGCGAAGGAATTCCTGAAAGCCGCGGATCAGCGTGCCCTCGGGGTCATCGGCGTCTCCGGTGGTCGCCAGGGCCTCGGTGGTCTCGACGAGGATGCGCTCCTCCTCGCGGTCGAGCATCGCGGTGAAAAGCTCGTCCTTGGAGCGAAAGCAGTCATAGACGACGGGCTTGGACACTCCGGCCGCCCCCGCGATCGCGTCCATGGAAGTGCCGTCGAAGCCGTTCTCGACGAACAGATCGTAGGCAGCGTCGAGCACCAGGGGACGGCGCCGCTCGGGTCCGAGGTGAGCGGCGCGCTTGCGCCGCGGGACCTGGCTGGCCGTGCTCGTCGGGTTGCGGGAGACGGTCATTCCTACTTATGGTAGCATTTTCCTACTGACGGTAAAGAATCAAAGCAGGAGAACGACTTCCACATGAATGCAGCCACCGCCACAGCCACCGACGCAGCAGCGTCCGCCTCGCAGGTCGACGAGATCGTTGACGGCTCAGAGGACACTCCCCCCTTCTCGCTCGAGCTCTCCCAGGACCAAAAGGACATTCGCGACTGGGTCCACGGCTTCGCCGAGAGCGTCGTCCGCCCCGCCGCCCATGAATGGGACGAGCGCGAGGAGACGCCATGGCCCGTGATCCAGGAGGCCGCGAAGATCGGCCTCTACGGGTTCGAAGGCATCGCCCAGTTCTTCGCCGACCCGTCCGGCCTCCAGCTCCCGCTCGTAAACGAGGAGCTCTTCTGGGGCGACGCGGGCATCGGCATGTCCATCATGGGCACGACCCTCGCCGTCGCCGCCCTCTTCGGCCAGGGCACGCCCGAACAGATGGGCGAGTGGATCCCGCAGTGTTTCGGCACCGAAGACGACCCCCAGGTCGCGGCGTTCTGCGCCTCCGAGCCCGACGCCGGCTCGGACGTCTCCGCCGTCCGCACCACCGCCAAGTACGACGAGGCGAAGGACGAGTGGGTGCTGAACGGCCAGAAGGCTTGGGCCACGAACGGCGGCATCGCCAAGGTCCACGTCGTTATCGCCTCGGTCGACCGCGAGCTTGGCTCGCGCGGCCACGCGGCGTTCGTGATCCCACCGGGCACTCCCGGCTGCGAGCAGGGCGCGAAGGTGAAGAAGCACGGCCTGCGCGCATCGCACACGGCCGACGTCCACCTCGACGACTGCCGCGTGCCCGGCACCTGCCTCCTCGGCGGCAAGGAGAAGCTCGACGAGCGTCTCGCCCGTGTCCGCGAGGGCAAGAAGGCGAAGTCCCAGGCCGCGATGCAGACGTTCGAGGCCTCGCGCCCGACCGTCGGCTCGCAGGCAGTCGGCATCGCCCGCGCCGCGTACGAGTACGCGCTCGACTACGCCAAGGAGCGCCAGCAGTTCGGGAAGCCGATCATCGAGAACCAGGCGATCGCCTTCACCCTCGCGAACATGAAGATGGAGATCGACGCCTGCCGCCTCCTCGTTTGGCGCGCCTCGTGGATGGGCAAGACGGGCCAGCGCTTCGAGAACGCCGAAGGCTCGATGTCGAAGCTGAAGTCTGGCGAGACGGCGGTCTGGGTGACCGAGCGCGCGATGCAGATCCTCGGCGGCAACGGCTACACCCGTGAGTTCCCCGTCGAGCGGATGCACCGCGACGCGAAGATCTACGACATCTTCGAGGGCACCGCGGAGATCCAGCGCCTCGTGATCTCGAGGGCGATCTCAGGCCACCACATCAAGTAGGGCGACACGCACGTGGACGGGAGCCAAACGTCCAACGCCGTACCCCATGGGGTACGAACTGGGACGTTTGCCCGCTCGCGGCGGTATTTTGAGGTGATGCGCAGGGAGATTGCAATCGTGGCGGCAGCTTTTGTTGCCCTGGCGCCGAGTGCTCAGGCTGGAACCTTCTCGGCTTCCGATTCTCGGGCGCGCGAGTGTGCGGCCTCGCTTCTGGTGCCAGGGGCACCGGGGGCCGATCGCGCGGCGTGGACGGCACCCGGGCGCGGCTTCGTCACCGCGCGGATCGCCGGCGGGCCGCGTGGCGACTGGGACCTCGCGGCCTTTCGGCCTGGCGGCGAACCTGCCGGGGCCTCGACCGCGTTCGGCTCGGACGAGCGCGTCGACGTCTTCGTCGCGCGCGGCGATCGCGTGCGTCTTTCAGGGCTGTCGCCGTGACGGCGGCTCGGCGAGCGTCCCGTTCTCGATCTCGTTCGAGCGAACGGGTCTGCCGGAGCCGATCGAGCCGGTCGAGCTCGCTAGCGTCTCGATCGCGGGCGCCGATGACGTCGCGGAGCTGGAGCGGCTGGGGATCGACGTCACGCACGCGGTGGACGCGGATTCGGCGACGGTGGTCCTCTACTCGCGCGAAGAACGGCTCCGCGTGCAGGACGCCGGATTCGGCGTCACCACGCTGATCCCCGACCTGGCTGCCGCCGATGCCGCCGACCGGCGCACCGATGCGCGGGTGGCCGCACGGGGCGTTGGCTCCGGCCTTCCGAGCGGCCGCACGACCTACCGCGAATACGCCGATTACACGACCGACCTCAAGGATCTCGCCGAGGCCGAGCCCGAGATCGCGCGCGAGGTCACGATCGGTACCTCGCTCGAAGGGCGTCCGATCCAGGGAATCGAGATCGCCGCCGACGTTGACGCAACCGATGACGGAAGACCGGTCTACGTGAACATCGGCGCCCATCACGCGCGCGAGTGGCCGTCGGCCGAGCTTCCGATGGAGTTTGCGATCGACTTGGTTGAGAACTACGACACGGAACGCCCGGATCGCCGCGATCCTCGAGGACGTGCGCATCCTCGTGATCCCGGTCGTCAACGTGGACGGGTTCGTCGCGTCGCGGTTCTACGGAACGTCCGAAGCCGACGACGACCAAAAGGCGACGCTTCCCCAGTCCCTTGCCGGGCAGCGGCGCCTACAGGCGCAAGAACTGCCGCCCCATCTCGCCCGCCGACGGCGCAATCAACTGCAGGCTGCGCACCTCCGGCGTCGACCTCAACCGAAACTACGGCGCCTACTGGGGCGGCCCGGGCTCTTCCTCGGACCCGACCTCGCAGCAGTACCGAGGCCCAAGCCCCTACTCCGAGCCCGAGTCCGAGGCTGTGCACCAGCTCTCGCGGAGCATCCACCCCACCGTCTTCATCTCGAACCACACCTTTACCGACGACGGCAAGTGGCTTCGCCAGCCGGGCTTCGACGCCCCGTTCCTGCCGCAGGACTCGCTCGGCGCTACGACTCCGGACGAGGCGGCGATGAAGGACCTCGGCGACGACATGGAGGACGTCACCGGCTGGACCTCTGAGCGGGGCTACGAGACGCTCGGCGACATCACCGGCGCGACCGAGGACTGGAACTACTTCGCCCAGGGGTCCTACGGATACACGCCGGAGGCGCGCGGGCTCAACTTCCACGCGAACTATCAGGATTCGGTGATCGAGGAGTACGTCGGCGACGCTCAGCACACGGGCGAAGGCGTTCGCGAAGCTTTCTTGATCGCCGCCGAGCGCGCAGCCGACCGCACCGAGCACTCGCTGATCGAGGGCTCGGCGCCGGAGGAGGCGAAGCTTCGCCTCCGCAAGGCTTTCGAGACGCCACTTCACCCCATGCAGGGTGAAAACGCGCACATTGACGACGTTCTCAACTCGACCCTTGACGTGCCCGACGGCGGGGATTACGAGTGGGACGTCATGCCGTCGGGACGCCCGCTCCATGAGGGCGAGACCTGGACGATGAGCTGCAAGCTGCCGGGCGAGGACGCGGTCTCTCAGCAGGTCTTCGTTGCGCGGGGCGAGAGCGCGACGGTCAACTGGAGAGCCGACTGCGCGGCCGGAGGCGGATCGCACCCGGTGGCCAAGTGCCGCGGCACGGTCGCGACGCTGGTCGGCACGCTCGGCAACGACCGGGGCACCACGAAGCTGATCGGCACCTCGGGCCGCGACGTGATCGTTGCGCGCCGTGGCAACGACGTCGTCAGGGCCGGCGACGGCAAGGACATCGTCTGCGGCGGGCCTGGCGACGATGTGCTCGTCGGGGGCAAGGGTCAGGACGTGCTGCGCGGCGCGGGCGGCGCCGATGTCTGCCCCGGCTCGGAGCGCAGCGAGCGCCGGGGCTGCAGGCCCTAGCTCGACAGCTCGGCCGCCAGCGCGTACGCGACCTTCGCCGCCTCGGCCACCGTGGAGTAGTCCACGTTCTCCGCCGTATCCGTCGGCAGGTGGTAATTCGAGAGGTTGTTGTATTCATTGACCGAGCACAGGTTCGCGGTCCTATAGCCGTGGCGGGTGGGGATGATCGCGTCCGTCGAGGCGCGAGCCCTGAAGCCGCGCTCGAGCGCGAGATCGCCGCTCTCGGCGACCCGAGCCACGGTGTCGCGGAGCTCCGAGTCGTAGTCCTCCATCCACATGGGGCCCTCGCCCTCGAGCATCACCAGCCTCGGAGAGCCAACGGTGTCGAGGCAGAGGAACGACGTGGTCTCAGGATCGAGCTCGGGCTTGTGGCGCTCCATGAAGGCGCGGATGCCGTCCTGAAACGTCTCCTCGGCCCCGGCCGAGACGAGCCAGACGCGAAGGCCGGGAAGCGGCTGGTCGCGGAGCATCTCGGCCATCGCAACCAGCACCGCGCAGGCGGTGAGGTTGTCGTTCGCGCCGGGCACGGTCTCCGAGCGCCAGATGTCGGCGAGCAGGCCCGCCCCGGCCACATCGATAATCGCCCCCGCCTTCGCGGGGCCTCGGCGGCCGGTCAGCGCCGAGAGCAGCGTGAGCCCCGTGGCCACGAAGCCGCCCCACCACTGCGGCGGCTGGGTCTTGATCTTGGGGATGATCCCGGGAAACCGCTCGTTGAAGGTGCGGACCAGGGACTGATCGAAGATGAGCCCGGTCTGCGCGGCGTCATGGTGGGCGAGAAGGACGAGCGTGCGCTCCGCTTCGGAGTCGCCCGTCCTGGCGACGACGTTGGTGGTCTTGAGCTCGGGGCGAAGCGCGCGGCGAAAGATCCTCGGCCCGTTCTGGATCTCGTCCGCAAGCCCCAGCGCCGCCAGGATCGAGAGCGACGCACCTGTCCAGCGCCGGCCGGCGAGCGTGAGCAGAGCGCCCGCGGTGCCCGTGAGCGCCAGCGAGGTGACGAGAGGCGGAAACGGCCCCCAGGTGGGCTCGTCCTCGAGCGCCACGTCGCCGGCGTCGGCGGCGACGAGCCGTTCCGCGAGCCATTCAGCGGCTTCGCGCTCGCCCGGAGAGCCCGGCGGCCGGTACATGGCCGCGAGCGTGAAGACGACCTCGCGAAGCGTCTCCTCGGAGGGAAGCGGTGCGGCAGCGGTGGGCTCGGTGGCAGCCTCCGGCAAGGGGCGGGAGGCTACCCCACCCCTCCCTCGCCGAGTGTGAGATAGCGGGACACGGTGTCCCGCGAAATCACTCTCGGCGCGTCAGGCGGGGTCGCCGGCGGGGGCCGGCGCTGCGACGGCCGCCGCCTCGCCCGCGCCGATCTCCGTGTGCGCCTTCGAGTCGCGCTTCGAGATCAGGATCAGGCTCGCGGCCATGCCGAGCAGCGCGATGCCCGAGCCGACCAGAAACGCATCGGCGTAGCCCTCGGTAAGGGCGGCCGGGCCCGTCTGACCCTGCTCCGCCAGGTCACCGATCTTCGAGAAGGCGATCGAGGAGAGGATCGCGAGACCAAGCGCGCCGCCGACCTGCTGCGAGGTGTTGATGAGGCCTGAGGCGAGGCCGGCCTCGCGGTCCTCGACACCGCTCATCGCCGCGATCGTCACGGGCACGAACGAGAATCCGAGCCCGACGGCGGCGAGGAGCGAGGGGAAGAGCACGTCGCTCACGAAGCTGCCGTCAACCGAGATCTGGCTGAACCATGCGAGGCCGGCCGCCACGAACGCCATCCCGGCGGCCATTACCGGCTTGAAACCGACCTTCGTCACGAGGAACGAAGCCAGGCCGGCAGCAAGGATGATCGAGACCGCGAGAGGCAGGTACGAAAGCCCGGCCTTGATCGCCGAGTAGCCCAGCACGTTCTGCATGTAGAGCGAGATGAAGAAGAACATCGAGAACAACGAGGCACCAGTCAGGAGCCCGACGACGTTCGCCCCGGTGAGCGTTCGCATGCGGAAGATCCGGAACGGCACGAGCGGCGCCGCCGAGCGAAGCTCGATCGCGACGAAAAGCGCGAGGATCGCAAGCGCGGCGCCGATCATGCCGAGCGTCTCTGCCGAACCCCACCCCGCGTCAGGTGCCTCGACCAGGGCGTAGACGAGGAGTGCGAGCCCGCCGGTCACGGTGACCGCGCCGGGGATGTCGAAGGTCCGGTTTGCGTCCTCTGAGCGGCTTTCGAGGATCAAGCGCGGCGCCAGGAGCGCAGCGACGATCCCGATCGGCACGTTTACCCAAAGCACCCACTCCCACCCCGCGTACTCGGTGAGAATGCCGCCGAGGAGGACGCCGGCGGCGCCTCCGGACCCTGCGACGGCGCCCCAGACGCCGAGCGCCTTGTTTCGCTCGGAACCGTCCTTGAACGTCGTGGTGATGATCGAGAGCGCGGCGGGCGAGAGCAGCGCGCCGCCGAGACCCTGGACGGCACGGGCGGCGATCAGCACGCCCTCCGATTCGGCGAAGCCGCCGGCGAGCGACGCGGCGGCGAAGAGGACGAGGCCTACCATGAAGATGAGCCTCCGGCCGAGGAGGTCGGCGAGCCTGCCTCCCAAAAGCAGGAAGCCGCCGAACGTAAGGACGTAAGCGTTGACGACCCACGAGAGGTTGTCCTGGTCCACCTGGAGGTCCTCGCCGATCGTCGGCAGAGCGACGTTCACGATCGAGGCGTCGAGGACGACGACGAACTGCGCCATGCAGAGGAGGGCGAGCGCGGTCCAGCGCTTGTCGATGTACTCGCGTTCGTCGGTCATGCGTGCTCCTTTGCTGATGTGCGTATAATCGGAACTGGACTTCCGGTTCCGAAACGTAGCACATGCGGAATCCGGGTTCCGTTTCATGACTCCCGCCACCGAAACTCTCCCCCGCGCCCAGCGGGCCGACGCGAGGCGAAATCGCGAGGCCGTGCTTGATGCGGCGCGAAAGCTGATGGCTACTGACGGCCTGGAAGCGCAGATGGAGGACATCGCGCGCGAGGCGGGCGTCGGCGTGGGCACCGTCTACCGCCATTTCCCGACCAAGCAGGATCTGATCGGCGCGCTCGCGGAGCGCAGGTTCGAGCGTCTCGCCGAGTTCGCCCGCGAGGCGCTGGCCCAGGACGAACCGGGCCCCGCGTTCGAGGAGTTCCTCCTGCGATGCGCCGAACATCAAGCATCAGACCGCTCGCTCTCGCAAGTCATGCGCGATCGCCCGGAGGCGATGCGTGCCGCCGCAGAGAAGGCGGGTCTGCTCGAGCTGACACGCGAAGCGATGACGCGCGCGCAGGAGGCCGGCGCGATCCGCCCCGACGCCGAGGCCGAGGACGTGCCGATGCTGATGTGTGGCTTGGGTACGACGATGCCGGGCAACGACGGCCCCTTCGTCTCGGCGACGTCTTGGCGGCGATTCATGGCGATCGTGATCGACGGGCTCAGGGCACCGGGCGCCGCCGAGATGCCCCCGCGCTAGCGGGTGAGCGCTTCCAAGGCGAAGACGATCGAACCGTAGGGCTCGCCCGTCGCGCGCTCCATGCCGATCTCGCACGTCCGGTTCGTCGAGAAGTAGGCGTCGAACGGCCCGCGCTCCCGAAGCTCGGCGGCCTGCGGCGCCGTGGCGGACGCGGTGAGCTCGGGATGGAGCATTCCGCGGTCGCCCGCGAAGCCGCAGCAGCGCGCGGCGGCCGGCACGGCGACCTCGTCGGCCAGCTCGGCCGCGAGCGCCGAGAAGCGCGCCGCGAGGCCAAGGTGCCTCGTCGCGCAGGTGGGGTGGATCGCCACTCGGCCAAGCTTTCGATCCAGCTCGAGCTGAGGCAGGAGGCGCTCAAGCCATTCGACCGAGTCGAGGACCTCGAGCTGAGCGTGGCGCTCACGCACGTCCTCGGGCAGCGCCGCGGCCGTCTCGGTCGTGAGGCCAAGCGTGCAAGAGGAGGCGTCGCTCACCACCGGCAGGCGCCCGTCGTCCGACCACTCCCAGAGATGCTCGAACGTCTGCCGGGCCATCCACGCGTGCCCCTCGCGGTGGCCCTTCGACGACCACGGCACGCCGCAGCAGCTCCCGGCGACGTCCGGCGGGATCCAGACCGGCATCCCCGCACGCTCGGAGACCGCGACGACCGCATCGGCGAGGCTGGGCCCGGGCGCGGCCTTCTTCGAGGCGCCCATGATCCGGTTCGTGCACGAAGGGAAGTAAACGGCTCGCGGCGCCTTCGCGCCTCGTCGACTCGGGAACCGGCTGCGCGGCCTTCGGCAGGTCGCCGCCACCGAGCGCCTCGGCCAATGGTCCGGTGCGAAGCCCGGCGCGAGACGCCTTCTCGACCGCGCCCCAGCTCTTGGCGGCCCGGAGCGCCAGCCCCTCCTCCCCCCGCCCATGCTTCTTCGCGCGCAGCTCCTTGACGAGCTTGCCGGTGTCGATCGAGAGCGGGCAGGCGAGGACGCACGAGCCGTCCGCGGCGCAGGTGTCGAGACCGTCGTACTCGTACTCGTCTGCGAGCACCTTCGCAACGGGCGATCCTTCTGGCTGGCGCGCCATCTCCCGCCGCAAGACGATGCGCTGGCGCGGGGTCGTCGTCAGGTCCTGGCTCGGGCACGCGGGCTCGCAAAAGCCGCACTCGACGCAGGTGTTCACGACCTCCTCGACCTCGGGCGTCGTCTTCAGGTTCTGGAGGTGGACGGCGGGGTCGTCGTTCATGACGACGCCGGGTCCGAGCACGCCGTCCGGGTCGGCGAGGCGCTTCACGCGCCACATGAGCTCGGTCGCCTGCTCACCCCATTCGCGGCCGACGTAGGGGGCCATGTTGACGCCGGTCCCGTGTTCGGCCTTGAGCGAGCCGTCGTACTTGTCGCAGATGAGCGCGACCAGGCCCTCCATGAACGCCTCGTAGCGCTCGAGGTCCTCCTGCTTCGCGAAATCCGGCGTGAGCATGAAGTGGAGGTTTCCCGCCGAGGTGTGGCCCGCGACTCCGGTCAGGAAGCTGTGCTCGCCGAGGAGGGCCTGGACGTCCTTCGCCGCCTCGGCGATCCGAGCCGGCGGCACGCAGACGTCCTCGACGATCAGCGCGGTGCCCGGGATGCGAAGGCGCCCCACCAGACCGTGGAGCCCCTCGCGGACGCGCCAGTTGACGCCGATCTTCTCGCGCTCGCGCGTGAAGTCGGCGGGGCGGATCAGGTTCTCCTCCTTCACCGCCTGGATCGCCGCACGTTCTGACTCGTCCAGGGTCGAGGGGTCGTCCGAGCCGAACTCGACCAGGAGCACCGCCGACTCGGGCGGCAGCTCGAGCCAGTCCTGCGGCGCGCCGGGGATGTTCATCGCCGCGACCATCAGCGCGGGCGCGACCATGAGCTCGACGGCGCTCGCGCCGAGCTCGACCAGCTCGGGCACGGGCGCGCACGCCTCGGGGATACCCGCGAAGTGAAGCCACGCCGTCGTTGTGTGAGCCGGGACCGGAAGCGTCTCGAAGGTCGCGTCGCAGATGAGCGCAAGCGTCCCTTCCGAGCCCACGATGAGGCGGCGGAAAATCTCAACCGGCTCGTCGGCGTCGAGGAATGCGCACAGCCGGTAGCCGGTCGTGTTCTTGATCTCGTACTTCGCGCGGACGCGTTCCGAGAGCTCCCTGTCGGCGCGGATCTCGTCGCGAAGGTCGGCGAGCCCGGTGGCCAACTCGGGTTCTTCTGCCGTAAAGCGCGAGGCAGCGTCCGGCTCTGAGGTGTCGATCAGCGTGCCGTTCGCCGTCAGGAACGTCATGTCCGTGACGGTCTGGTACGAGTCGAAGCGCGTCCCGCAACGCATCCCGCCCGAGTTATTGGCGACGACGCCGCCCACGGTCGCGATGTCGGTCGAGGCGGGGTCGGGGCCGAGCTTTCGATGGTGGCGCGAGAGCACCCGGTTCGCGTGGCCGAGGACCGTGCCGGGCCGCACCTTCACGCGCATTGCCTCGTCGTCGAGGATCTCGAGGCCGCGCCAATGACGGCGCACGTCGACGAGGATCCCCGAGCCCTGCCCCTGGCCGTTCAGGCTGGTGCCGCCCGCACGGAAGGTGACCGGGATGCCCTCCTCGCGGCCGTAGGCGATCACGCGCGCCACGCCGGCCGGGTCGCGCGGCTGGACCACGACCTGCGGAATCAGGCGGTAGGGGCTTGCGTCGGAGGCGTAGCGGACTAGGTCGGTCGCGCGGCCCAGGACGGCGCTCTCACCGAGGAGGCGGGCGAGGTCTGAGCGAAGCGGCTCGGGCGTGCCCTTCGCGACCCAGTCGGGCGCGCGGTCGGGCGCTGCGCTTAGAACAGCCACATCCCCGGCGCGACGCCCACCTCGACCAGCTCAGGCTTCGGCGAGGCGATCGCGGTCTTGAGAGCTTCGGTGAGAGCATCCGCATCCTCGACCTTCGTCGTCGAGACGCCGTAGCCGTCGGCGATCGCTGCGGTGTCGAGCGCGGGCAGGTCGAGGCCCGGCGCCTCTTCGACCTGCTCGACCATCGCGAACCACTTGAGGATCGCGTACTCGGAATTGCGGAGGACGAGAACCGTGAGCGGCACGTCGTAGGCGACCGCCGACCACAGAGCCGTGATCGCGTACTGCGCCGAGCCCTCGCCGATGACCGCAACGACGGGCCGATCGGGCTGGGCGATCTGGACACCGACCGAGGCGGCCAGGCCGAAGCCGAGGCCACCTCCCGCGCCGAAGTAGTAAGAGCCGGGCCTCGAGAGGCGAAGCTGGTTGCGAAGCGCGAGCGTCGCCGATGGCGCCTCGAGGACCACGATCCCGTCGTCCGGAAAAGCCTGGCGCAGCGCATGCATGGCGGCGGTGCCGGTGATCGGGCTCTCAACCTCGCCTGCGACCGGGTCGGGCAGGGAGTCGCCGGCGTCGCGGTCCGAGTCGGAGACCAGCTCCAAGAGACGCCCGAGCCCAAGCTTCACGTCACCGACGACCGCGTGGCCCATCGGGGCGCGCGCGGCTTCGTCCGGGTCAGAGGTCATCTGGATCAGCTCAGCGCCTTCGGGGAGAAAGTCTCCAGGGAGGTAGGGGTAGTACGGGAAGACCGACGCTCCGACCACGACGATGACGTCGTAGCCCTTGAGCGTGTCCGCAACGGGCGCAATTCCCGGGGGCAGGGTTCCGCGGAAGTTCGGATGCCCCTCGGGGAAGCCCAGCCTCCCGCCCCCCGTGGCGGGGATGGCAAAGACGGGGAGGTTCTGCTTCTCCGACAGCTCGACGGCGAGATCCCACGCTCCTGTCGCGTCGATGTCCGGCCCCGCGATCATCACCGGCTTCGACGCGCTCTCCAATGATCGGGCGAGCTCTTCGAGCGCACCCGGGTTGGGCAGCGCCGCGCCCGCGACATGGCGGCTGGTGATCAGGCCGGTCGAGGCCGGATCCGCCTCCTCCTCCCAATCGTCCATCGGGATTGAGACGAACGACGGTCCCTTCGGCGACGTCGCCGAGGTGTGGATAGCCCGCGCCAGCGCGTGCGGCACGTCGGCGGCACGGGCGGGCTCATAACTCCACTTGACGAGCGGGTGCGGCATGCGGATCGCGTCGCGGTTCGTCAGGTTCGCCTGCATGCCGATGTGCGGGCGCACCTGCTGGCCCGCGGTGATCAGGAGCGGCGAGTGGTTCGCCTGGGCGTTGAAGATCCCGCCCATCGCGTTGCCGACTCCCGGCGCGGTGTGGAGGTTGGCGTGGCCGACCGTTCCCGAGGCCTGCGCGTAGCCGTCGGCCATGCCCACCACCACGAGCTCCTGGAGGCCGAGGACGTAGCGGAAGTCATCGGGGAAATCGGCGAGCATCGGCAGCTCGGTCGAGCCGGGATTGCCGAACATCGTCGTCATCCCGTGCCGGCGAAACAGCTCGTATGACGCCTCCCGAACGCTGGTCACGGGCGCCACACTACCGGCACCAAGGCGTCAAGGCAGAGCCGGTGGTGGGTCTGTCGGCGCCCAGGTGTCGCCTTCGCGCTTGATGCCCATCCACGCTTGCGTGACGCCGGCCGCGACGATCGCGTCGTCGAGCTGTTGGGCCTCGTAGCCCGTGCGCGGGGTGCCGAGGACGAGGCCTCGCCGCTCGCAGGCGGCGCTCGCCGCGGCCCACTTGCGCAGCTTCGGAACGACGCTCCACTCCCCCGCGGCGTCGCGGCATGCCGCAGGGCGCAGGCGGGCGCATCGCCAATCGAACCACGCGGCGCGGGTCGCGGGTTCGGCGCTGCCGGGGAAGGCGAGCGCGGGGTCGACCGGGACTCCCGTCCGCTGGGAGGCGCAGACGCGCTCGGCGCCCCTGCGAATCGGCTTCGGCCGGTTCACCTGCCAGCTCCACACCAGGCCTTCGAGTCGCGGGTCCTCAGGCCCGCTGAACAGATCGAGATGGATGAGGTCGACGCCGCAGCGCGCCATCGCGGCGGCCGTCGGCGGGGTGACGCCATCGTCCGGAGTCGCCACGCCAGTAGGCGGGCCGACTTGGTTCGTCAGGGCGGTCCTGTCCTCGTAGTAGCGGACGAACCTCGTCTCGTAGGTCGGGATGTCGTAGTCGGGGCCGCAGCTCGGATAGTCCTCGTAGTCGACCGGGCGCGACTCGAGGTGCGAGTTCCAGTTGTGAGCGACGCCGTGCCAGCCGGTCGCCCCGGAAGGGCCGCAGTCGGAGACGATCAATACCTGCTTGCCGGCGGCCTGGATCTCTTCGCGTGTGAGCGCGGCGGGCACCTCCGAGCAGCCGCCCGGCGGGGGCGCATAGAGCCGGTCGCCGAGGCGGTTGGTGACAACATTGGCCGCGGCGTTGTAGCCCTGGGCATCACCCATGTGGTCCTCGAGGTAGAGGAGCAGCACCTCCTGCGAGTTCTCGGGGCGGTCGAGCCATCCGGCGATCTCGTCGAGCGTCGGCCCGAGCTCCTTCTCGGTCGAGCAGCCAAGGTGTCCCTGGTCGGCGCCGCGGGCATGGCATACGCGGAGCGCACCGAGCGGGCCCGCGACATCGGGGAACCGGTGAACGTCGAGTTCGAGAGCCCGCAGTCCGGCCTCGAGCTGCTTGACGTTCGTGATCCTCTGGTTCGCGTCGTTCGAGGACAGGGCCACGCCGGTCTGCTGGCGCGAGTTGTACGAGTTGTGCGTACCGATCCAGGGCATGTTCGTCCAGCCAACATCGCCCGCGACGTCGTACTGGGTATCAAGGGCGGCCTGCGCCCAGCCCGCCGCCGGCTCGGGAGCCTTCGCAGCCGAGCTCCCGGGCGCCACCAGCGCCGCCACGGCGCACGCAGCCGCCGTCCATCCCCGAGTCCTGCTCCTCATGCCTAAAGGTTAAGGGCGCGCCGGTCCGGGACGCAAGTGGGAACCGGCGCGCTCAACCCGGCGCGCGGGCGCTGATCGCCCACGTCGAGGCCGGCGCGACGACGGACCCGTCTGCTTGGACGAAGTCGCCGAGCGCGGTGCGAAGGTCGGCGGCGATCGTCGGCCTGATCTCGTCGATCCGCTCGCCCCACGCCCTCAGGACCTCGGCGGCCGGACCGATGGCCATGTTGAATTCGACCGCTTGGTCGAGGTCGTGTCCGATCTTGTACGGCAGGTCTTGGCGAGTCAGCGAGATCCCTTCAAATCCCGCATGGATGAGCACATCGGTCACCGTGTCCGCGTTAGCCATCGAGAACGGCCCCGGGCCGCACTTCGGCACTTCGGACTCTTCAGGCTCTTCGAGATACTCCGCGACCACGTTCTCGGCGATGTGCATGCAGACGTTGTCGAGCTTGCGGCGCCAGACGACGATGTTCAAGATCCCTTCCGGAACCAGCGCCTCCCGCACGTTTCTTAGCGCTGCGACCGGATTCGCGAAGAACATGGTCCCCATGCGGGCGAAGGCGTAGTCGAACTCGTCGCGGAAGCCCTCGGCCTCGACGTCCTGGACCGCAAAGCTCAGATTCTCCAGTCCGCGCTCTTGAGTTTCCTCGACAGCCGTGGCGATCATGCGCTCCGCGACGTCGACGCCGTGTGCACGCCCGCCCAGGCCGACCATCTCCGCGAGCCGGACGGTCGTATCACCTAAGCCGCAGCCGACGTCGAGCACCCGGTCGCCCTCGGCCGGCGGGATCAACCTGAGCGCACCCTCCCCATGGGGGCCGAGCCCGGCCTCGAACAAATCGCGATAGCCGATCCAGACCTCGAACAGCGGGCCGTTCCATGCCTCGGTCGCCTCGGCGTTGTCCTCGACGTCCCGAATTCCCGCTTCCACAGGACGGAGTCTAAGGCGGACCTGCCGGCAGGTCAATTCCATTCACGCGGCGAGGGGACGCCGCGTGATCTAGATTCCCAGCGTGCCGACCGAGACCCTCACCCCTGCCGAGGCAGCCAGCCGCCTCCTGCCGTCGGACACCCTCGGCATCCCGCTCGCGACGGGACAGCCGCCCGGATTCATGGCCGCGCTCGGCGAGCGAGACGATTGGTCGGATCTCAAGGTCTATGGCGCGCTACTCGGCGTGGGCACGGAGCTCTTCAACCATCCGAATGTTCATTACCTCTCGGGCTTCTTCGGACCGTTCGAGCGGGCGCTTCGCGACGGCGGCGCGAACATCTCGTTCGCCGCCGCGGACTTTCGCCGCTTCGCGCCTCTTTTAGAGGAGCAGAGCCCCCGGGTCATGGCAACCGCGGCCGCCCCGCCGGACGCGGACGGCTGGTGCTCGCTCTCGCTCCACGCCGGCGGTACCTCGACCGAGCTGATCCGCGCCGCGGCTGATCCGCAGCGCTTGCTCGTGGTCGAAACCTCGCCGAACTACCCGAGAACGTTCGGGTTTCCGCCTGAGCACATGCATGCACTCAAGGTGGACGAGATTGACATTCTGATCGAGGGTGAGGGCTCACCGCTGCCGCTGCCCGACTTCGAGCCCTCGGAGGCCGACCTTGAGATCGCAAAGCACGCGGCGGCGTTCGTGCCAGACGGCGCGACCCTCCAGACCGGCATCGGAACGATCCCCTCGGCGATCGCCACGGAGCTCGCCCAGGGCGACCGCGGCGACTTCGGAGTCCACTCGGAAATGTTCACGAGCGGCCTGATGGCGCTCCACGAGGCCGGCAAGGTCTCGAACGCCCACAAGGGCTGCTACGACGGCGTCTCGGTCGCGACCTTCGCCGCCGGCTCCGAGGAGCTTTATGAGTGGCTCCACGAGAACAAGGACGTCGCGTTCCTTCCGGTCGAGCTCGTCAACTCCACCGAGGCGATCGCTCGCAATCAGAAGATGATCACGATCAACGGCGCCCTCGCGATCGACATCCACGGGCAGGTCGTCGCCGACACGATCAACGGGACGCAGTTTTCGGGCATCGGCGGCCACGAGGACTTCATTGCGGGCCCGGCCCTCGATGCCGACGACCGCTCGCTCCTCTGCTTCCCCGCCACGTACAAGAAGAAAGACGGCGAGCTGCGCTCGCGCATCGTCCCGTGGTTCGAGGCCGGTGCAGTCATCACCACGCCCCGCCACCAGGTCGACGTGATCGTGACCGAGTTCGGCGCGGCCGAGCTCGAGGGCAAGACCGTCCACCAGCGAGCGCTCGCCCTCGCCGCGATCGCCCACCCCGACTTCCGCGACGAGCTGACCGAGGCGGGCGAGCGGGCGACAGGCGGTCGCGCCCCGCAGGGCAAATAGGGTTCTGGCTCTGTGAACCCGCTGGATGCGATCACGAGCCCGATCTCGCGCGCCGGCGCCGCGGCGCAGAACGCGCTCGAGGTGGCTCGCTTCGGCGGCCTGGAGACCGGCGAAGAGGCGTCGCCTTTCGAGGTCGTCGCAACGCGGCCGATCTACCGCCTGCGGCGCTACTTCCCGCCGGCGGACGGCGAGGTGCCAGGCACCTCACGTAACGCTAAGACAGATTCCAGTGCCGGCGAATCAAGGAGCCTGACACCAAGCCCCGTGATCTTGGTGCCGCCCATGATGCTGGCGGCCGAGGTCTATGACGTCTCGCCCTCTTCGACGGCTGTGGGGACGCTTCACGCACAGGGCGCCGATCCGTGGGTCGTCGACTTCGGCGCGCCCGAGCACGAGGAGGGCGGCCTCGAGCGAACGCTCACCGACCACGTCCTCGCCGTCTCCGACGCGGTCGACCGGGTGCGCAAGGCCACCGGCAAGGACCCGCACCTCGGCGGCTACAGCCAGGGCGGCATGTTCTGCTACCAGGCAGCCGCGCTTAGGCGGGGCGAGGGCCTCTCGAGCCTCATCACCTTCGGCAGCCCGGTGGACACGGCGGCCGCGATGCCGCTGGGCATCCCGGAAGAGGTCGCAACTCGCATCGCGGACGTGCTCGCGGTCAGCCCACTTGCCCGGAACGCCGTCCCGGCGTGGATGTCTCGGATGGGCTTCCGGATGCTCGACCCCGTCAAGGCCGCTCGCCAACAGCTCGACTTCGTCCGCCAGCTTCACGACCGCGACGCGCTCCTCCCGCGCGAGCGCCAGCGCCGCTTCCTCCAGGCCGAGGGCTGGGTGGCGTGGCCAGGGCCGGCCCTGGCCGACTTCCTCAAGCAGTTCGTCGCTCATAACCGCATGCTCGAGGGTGGCTTCGTGATCGACGAGCGCCTCGTCACCCTGGCCGACATCGAGTGCCCGATCCTCACCGTGGTGGGCGAGGTAGACGAGATCGCGCCTGCGGCGGCCGTTCGCGCGATCATCCGTGCGGCCCCTCGCGCCGAGGTTTACGAGCTCACGCTTCGCGCCGGGCACTTCGGCCTCGTCGTCGGCTCTGCATCCACCGCCACCACCTGGCCCTCCGTCGCAGCCTGGACCCGCTGGCGCGACGCCGGTGCTGAGCTCCCCGACACGATTCGCAAGGCCGAGGTCGCCGCCGAGCTTGCCGAGACGCCGGGCGCGAGCGCCCGCGCGGGTTACGGCCTGACCCTCGCGGCCGGAGTCGGCTCGAATCTCGCGCGCTCGGTCATTTCAGGGCTCGCCCGGACGGCCACGAACATCCGCGCCCTCGGCGAGGAGGCGGTCGCCGAGCTGCCGCGCCTGATCCGCCTCGACCAGGTCCGCCCTCGCACTCGCATCTCGCTCGGGAAGATCCTTGACGAGCAGGCCGCCGAGCACCCCGAGCAGGTGTTCTTCCTCTTCGAGGACCGCGCCCACACCCACGCCGCCGCCAAGCACCGCATCGACTCGATCGTCCGCGGCCTGATCTCGGTCGGCGTCCACCAGGGCGAGCACGTCGGCGTCCTCATGGAACCCCGGCCAACAGCCCTGACGGTCGTTGCCGCCCTCAGCCGCCTCGGCGCCGTGGCCGTCTTGCTGCGCCCGGATGGCGACGTCGAACGGGAGGCCGAGCTCGGCGAGATCGCTCGCGTCGTCTCGGACCCCGAGCACAAGGCCGAAGCGCAAAAGGCCGGCGTGCAGGTGCTCGTCCTCGGCGGCGGTGCGGGACCCCGTGACCTCGGACCGGGCGTAGTCGACATGGAGCGAATCGACCCGGACAAGGTGAAGCTTCCCGGCTGGTACACGGCGAACCCGGGGCGCGCGCGCGACCTCGCCTTCATCCTCTTCACCGGCTCGGGCGAGCGCACCCGGCCGAACCGGATCACCAACCGGCGCTGGATCCTCTCCGCCTTCGGAACGGCTGCGTCGGCCTCGCTCTCGGAGGCCGACACCGTCTACTCGGTCACGCCCGTTTATCACCCGTCCGGCCTGATGGTGAGCTTCGGCGGCGCGATCGCCGGCGGTGCCCGCATCGCGATGGCCCGCGATTTCGACCCGAAGACGTTCTGGGACGAGGTTCGCCGCTACGGCGTCACCGTCGGCACCTACACCTGGACCATGCTCCGCGACCTCACAAACGCCCCGCCGAATCCCAACGAGCGCCATCACCCGGTCCGCCTCTTCATGGGCTCGGGAATGCCGCGCGGTCTGTGGACCCGCGTGGTCGAGCGCTTCGCGCCGGCGCAGGTGGTCGAGTTCTACGCCTCGACCCAGGGCGAGGTGGTGCTCGCGAACGTCTCGGGCCAGAAGGTGGGCGCCATGGGCCGGCCCCTCCCCGGCTCGGCTCGCGTGAGAATCGCGGCGCTCGATCTCGTGAGCGGCCAGCTTGTCGCGACCGACGACGGCTTTGCGCGCGAGTGCGAGACGAACGAGATCGGCGTGCTCGTTTCCGAGGTGGAGCCCGACTCTAGCCCGACCGCCGAGACCCCGCTTCGCGGAGTGTTTCGCGCCGACGACGCGTGGGTCGCAACGGGTGACCTCTTTCGCCGCGACTCCGACAAAGACTTCTGGCTGATCGACTCGATCACCACCCTGATCCGCACGAAGGACGGCCCGGTCGCCCCCACCCCGATCCGCGACGCGCTGTGGTCGATCCCCGCTGTGGACCTCGCCGTCTGCTTCGACGTACCGGATCCGGATAGTGCTGAAGACTTGATCGTCGCAGCCGTCAAGCCTCGCGACGGGGAGAAGCTCGGCCCGGCCGACCTCACCGACGCGCTGTCCGTCCTGCCCGACCGCGGCCGCCCGCACTTCGTCCGCGTCGTCAAGGAGATCCCCGTGACGACGTGGTATCGCCCGATCACCGGACCGCTCCGCGAGCTGGGCGTACCCGAGGGCAAGCGCGGCGAGACCGCCTATCGCTTGCTCCCATCGGGCGAGTACAGGACGGTCTCCAAGCCCAAGCCCAAGCCCAAGCCGAAGGAGAAAGCCAGTGCCTGAAACCGTGTCATCCACCCTCGAAACCGTCAACCTGACTCGCGACGGAGGTGTCGCCAGGGTCGAGCTCAACAGGCCCGATGCACTCAACGCCTGGAACTTCCAGCTCGGCGAGGACCTGAGGCGCGCACTCGAAGAGGTGGCGGGCGACGACGCGGTCCGTGCGGTGCTCCTGACCGGAGCCGGGCGGGCGTTCTCCTCCGGGGCAGATCTCTCTGAGAGCCGCGACGACACGTCCGACTCGGTCGACGAGGAGGGGAACTTCGACCTCTCGAAGCGACTGCGCGAGCGCTACCACCCCATCATCCACGCGATCCGCGACATGCCAAAGCCGGTGGTCTCCGCCGTCAACGGGCCCGCGGCTGGGATCGGCTGCTCACTCGCGCTCTCGGCCGACCTGATCGTCGCCGCGCACTCGTCCTACTTCCTGCTCGCGTTCGTGAACATCGGCCTGGTCCCCGATGGCGGCTCAACCGCCTTCGTCCCCGCCCGGATCGGCCTCGCCCGCACGACCGAGATGATGATGCTGGGCGAGCGCGTGAGCGCCGAGCAGGCGCTCGATTGGGGGCTTGTAAACCGCGTCGTCGCAGACGAGCAGCTCGAAAGCGAGGCCACCGCGCTGGTGGAGCGCCTCGCCGCCGGCCCCACCCGCTCCTACGCCGGAGCCAAGGAGCTGCTCAATCGCCGCATGTACGCCGACCTCGCAGGCCAGCTCGAGGCCGAGGCCGACCAGCAGCGTCAGATGGGTCGCTCGCAGGACTTCATCGAGGGCGTGATGGCATTCGCGCAAAAGCGTGAGCCGGAGTTCAAGGGCCAGTAGCTCATTTGGATCCCGACGCTAGGGCCTGGCAGGTCCTGAGGCCGCTCCTCGACGGACGGCCATACCTGCCGTGGACGGAATGGGCGCTTCGGCCTGCCGCGCTCGTCACCGTCTGCAACGAGATCGTCCTTGGCCAGCGCGAGCGCGTCGTCGAGCTCGGCTCGGGCGTCTCCACCATCGTGATCGGCCGCCTCCTCACCGAGCGCGGCGGCACGCTGACCTCGCTCGAGCATGATCCGGACTGGGCGGCCGTTGTTCGCGCGCAGCTCGCCCGTGAAGGTCTCGAAGGGACCGTGGAGCTCTGCGTGGCGCCGCTTGAGCCGCACGCCAATAGTTGGCTCGGCGCGCCGTGGTACCCGGCCGAGGCGGTCGCCACGCTCCCGTCAGCGATCGACCTGCTCCTGATCGACGGCCCGCCCGGTGGCGACGAAGGGATGGCTCACAGCCGCTATCCCGCGCTCCCGGCCCTTGCCGGCCGGCTCACCCCGGCCGGGCTCGTAGTCCTCGACGACGCCGACCGGGAGCCGGAAAGAGAGATCGTCGATTGCTGGATGCAGGAGCTGCCCGAGTGGACCTTCGGGGTCGACTCTGCCACCGGCCTCGCCCTGGGCACCCGCCGCTAGTCGTCCTCTTCGCCTGAGGAGTCGCTTGCGGCGGCGAGCGCTTCATCGAGCTTGGCCTGAACGGTAGGCGTCTGGTTGTTGTACTCGAGCCTCTCTTCCAGGAGCGGGATCGCCTCGTCGGGACGGCCGGCTTGGACCAGGGCGTCGGCGAGGTTGTAGAGGGCGAAGGCATGAGGCTCTGAGCGATCGTCTTCGGGGTAGTACGCCTCGGCCTGCTCGAGCAGAGGTATCGCGCCCTCAGGATCACCCGCCTGAAGAAGAGCAAAGCCTTCGTCGTTCAGCGCGGCGGCATCCACCGCATCCGCCGCGGCAAGGGACTCGGCCTCGCCGGAGCCGCTCGAACCATCCCCCTGGCCACCCTCGCCCGAGTTCCCGCTCGCATTCTGGCCCGAGTCGTTGCTCCCGCTCCCCGAGTTCGAGCCCTCCTCTCCCCCACCGCCGATCGCAATCGCGATCGCGACGACGGCCACCACCGCAAGCGCCGCGAGGCCCGCGAAAGCCACCCGCCTGTACGGGTGATCGCCGGCCTCGATCACGATCGCGCGAGGGGTGGACGCCTCTGCACGCGCCGCGGGCACGGGCGCCGCCAGGGTGCGCTCCTCGGGCTCTAGCTCGGCGAGCGCCGCCGGGGCGGAAGCCGGCCGGCCGGCCGGGTCGTTTGCCGCGAGCCTCCCGATCAGGTCGCGGATTTCCGGCGGCGCGTCCTGACCGACCGCCCCGCGTAGGAGGACGCCCATCGCGTAGAGGTCGGAGCGCTCGTCGGCCGGGTGACCCTGCCAGAGCTCGGGCGCCATGTAGCGAGCGGTCCCCGGGATGTGCCCCGTCTGGGTGAGCGAGGTGGCGTCCTCGGGCCGCGCAACTCCGAAATCGGTCAAGCAAGCCGTCCCGTCGGCCGCCAGGAGGACGTTGCCGGGCTTGATGTCGCGGTGGATGATTCCGGTCGCGTGAATCGCTGCCAGAGCGGCCAGAAGATCGCGGACGAGCCGCTCGGGCTCCGGCCGCTCTCCGGCCTCGAGATGGTCGTATAGCGAGCCGCCGGGCATGTGCGCCATGACGAGATACGGCCGCTCCCCGGTGGCGCTGAAGTCGTAGACGGAGACCAGGTTCGGATGCTGGAGGCTCGCCGCGAGACGAGCCTCGCGGCGAAAGCGCGCGAGCCAGCTCTCATCTTCTGAGAGGGCCTCCGAGAGCACCTTGACGGCTACCGGCCGCCCGAGCACGGTGTCCTCCGCGAGCCAGACGATTGCAGCGCCACCGCTGCCGAGCTTGCTTTGAAGCACGTAGCGACCCTCGGGCCCGAGGCGCGTCCCCTCGTCGAGACCGCTCGTCATCGATCCAGGGCGGAGTCGAGATTCTTCAGGAGCTCGGAGACTGATCCGTAGATCGCGACCGCGCCCGCGTCGCGCAGCTCGCTCTCCGAGAACCCTCCGGTGAGGACTCCGATCGTCGCGATCCCAGCCTTCTTCGCGGCCTTGACGTCCCAGACGGTGTCTCCCACCATGAGCGCATCGCGGGTATCCGCCTTCTCGAGCGCGGCTTCGATCAGATCGGGTTCTGGCTTCGTGCTTTCCACGTCGGCCGAGGTCGTCCACGCGTCGACGAGCTCGGCGGCGTCAAGCTGCTCGATGTAGTGGTCGACCTCTTCCGACTTCGCCGAGGAAGCGAGGACAACGGAGAGGTCGCGCTCCTTGAGCGCCTCGATCAACTCGCGCGCTCCCTCGATTACGCGCACCTCCGAGATCAGCTCTGAGTAGAGCTCCGACTCGGCGTCGCGGATGTCGTCGCCCGAGCGCTCCTCGACCTCGGAGCCGGCGATGTCCGAGACGAGCTGGTCGCCCCCCATCCCGATATGACGATGGATCCGCCACAGCGGCGCGGGCGCGTCATGCCGGGCAAGTGCCCGGTCCCACGCGATCGCGTGCTGGTAGTTCGTATCGACGAGCGTGCCGTCGATGTCGAGGATGACCGCGCTGACCACGCCGAAAGCCTACGGGCCGTCCGAAACGGTCCCGGTGCCCGACGGGGACAGACCCCAGGCGTGGGGTCTGACCCCAGGGACCTCGCGGCTTCTAGCCCTGCGAAATCGCCGCGACGAGGTCGCCTACCTCGTCGTCCTCGGCGCTCTTCGCGATGTCGGCTTGGCTCACGATCCCGACCAGCTCGTGGCCGTCGATCACGGGGAGGCGGCGAACCTGATGCTCGGACATCGTCTTGATCGCCTCGGAAACCGAGTCGTCCGCGCCGATCGTCGCTGGCTTGCCGTTCGCAAGCTCCCCCACCTTCACCTCGGCAGGATCCTTGCCCGCCGCGATCACTTCGGTGACGATGTCGCGATCCGTGATCATGCCCTTGAGGCGATCGTCCTCGCCGCAGATCGGCATCGCTCCCACTCCAAGCTCGGTGAGCTTCTTGGCTGCGTCCGCGACCGTGTCGTTCTCGCCGGCGCATTGACAACCCTCGGTCATGATTTCGCGCGCTGTCTTTGACATCTCTTATCTCCTCTCAATCGGGGATCTTCACCCTAAGCGCTACCCAAGGAGAAGCCTTGAAAACGCGCTGCGCGTAGGATCACGCCGCGATGGCCACGACGTTCTCGCTCGGCGGCAAGGTCGCCCTTGTCACCGGCGCCCAGAAGGGCATCGGCCTCGCCACCGCGAAGGAGCTTCACCGCCGAGGCGCACACGTTGCGATGGTGGACCTGGACCTCGCGGCGCTTGAGCGCTCGGCCGCCGAGGTGGGGGAGCGGGCGCTGGCGATCGAAGCCGACGTCACCGACCTCGCTGCGATGGAGGGCGTGGCAGAGCGCGTCCATGACGAGCTCGGGCCGATCGACGTCGTTGTCGCTAACGCGGGAATCGCTCCACCGACGGAGCCCATGCACGTGATCTCGAACGAGACCTTCGAGCGAGTGGTCGAGGTCGATCTCCTCGGCGTCTGGCGCACGGTGCGGCCGGCGTTGCCCCAGGTGATCGCGCAGCGCGGCCACATCGTCGTCGTGGCCTCCATCTACGCGTTCATGAACGGTGTTCTCGCGACGCCTTACGCCATGGCAAAGGCGGGCGTGGAGGCGCTGGGTCGCTCGCTTCGCGTCGAGCTCGCGCCTCACGGCGCGAGCGCGGGCGTCGCCTACTTCGGCTTCATCGACACCGACATGGTCCGTCAGGCGTTCTCGGACCCGATCGCACGCAAGGTGGAGGACGCCATTCCGGACGTCGTCACCCGGCGGCTCACGCCCGACGTCGCGGGGTGGGCGATCGCCGAGGGCATCTCAAAGAGGCAGCCCCGCACGATCCGGCCGCGCTGGTGGGCGGCTTGGTCGACGCTCCGGGGCATCATCAACCCGATCGTCGACCGGCTCTCGACGCGCGACGAGAACATCGCGGAGGCGCTTCGCGAGGGCGAGCGCCGCGGGCCCGGCGGGTCCACTACTGAACCCGAGCCGTCTCACCCCGCCGACTCGTAGGCGTCCTAGCTCGACCCGCTGGTTCCCGAGGAGGCGGCTTCTTTGGCGGCTCGGGCCTCGGGCGTCTCGGTCGTCGCGACGGAGGTCGGCTCACCCGCGCTCGGATCGAACTCGACGGAGGGCTCGTCGCCCTGCGACTTCTTCCAGTAGGCGACTGCGCCCGCGCCCGCTGCCGCAACGCCGGCCGCCGCGGCAGCCTTCGCCTTGGTCGACTCCAGACCGGACGGAGCGCCCTTCGTCGTCTTGACCGCACGGTCCCGCACCGTCTTCGCGCCCTCGCCGACGACCTCGCCGGTCGCCTTCGCAACGTTTCCCACCGCTTTGCCGACGTCGCCCGCGGCGGCACCCGCGGTCTTGATCCTGTCGGTCACGGTCTTCGGCTTCGAGCGTCTCAAGCTGGGCATTGGGGTTCCTTTCGAAAGAGGGTGTGGATTGGCGCTACCCGCAGTCCCGGCGTCGTAATCCGCGCACCGGCGGCCCCGATGCCCGGTGCCCGGTGCCCAGCGCCACGCTGGCCCGGTACCTGGCACCGTGCGTGGTGCCTGGCACCCGGCGTGGTGCCTGGCACCCGGCGTGGTTGTCACACTTCCGCGAGGAATGGGAGGCGTGGGTAAGAACGGCGGATCGCGGGTGCTGCGAGCCGCAGCGCTCGCCGGGGCGCTTGCGAGTGCCGGTGGCCTCGCCTCGGCCGGCCAAACGGCGCGGATTGACGGTCCCGCGCTGATCACCTCATTGGCGGGACAGGGCCCGAACGAGGTACGAACCACCATTCCGATCAGCCGCAAGCGTGGCGCCGAGCCGCGTGTGGTCCTCTCGGAACCACTCGATCTGGGCGGCGGACTTCGCCACGGCGATGTCCTGCGCGCCACAGCCGAGCTTCAGGTGACGACAACTTGCGTGACGCCCGAGCCGCGCTGCATCGGCGTGCCGTACGGCTTCACCCCCCGAACGGACGCGAGCCTGATGCTCGCCTCGAATTCAAGCGCGACCGGGGGCCGCAAGGCCGAGCCAATCTCGGGAACGAAGACGATCAACTGCAACCAGCAGCGCCCGAACCGAAACCACCACTGTGTGTTCGCCTTTGCGAATGCGGGCAAGCAGATCCGCCAGGCCGGGAACGAGCCCTGCAGACCAGGCTCGTGCTTTCTCAACGTGGTCGCCTCCGCCGATCACAAGAACGCAAGCTCGGGCAACGTCCTCGTCATTGGCACGGACCGCCCCGACGGCTCGGTCGAGGGAGACAAAGGGCGGGTCGACGGCTTTATCGAGCGGGGCGACGTTCCCCGCGCCAAGAAGTTCGAGAACGATGAGAAGATGGCCGACAAGGTCCCGATTGAACCCGAGAACCAGGATGGGCAGAAGGTCGTCCGCTCGCTTCGCCTCGACGGGCTCGAGAAGGGCGACGTCCTTCAGATCAGCGCGAAGCAGACGATGCGCATCTCGAGCGTGAACTACAGCGTTTACATCGGGACGAAGGTGATCCTCGCGCCCGGGCCGAAGGACAAGGCGTCGAAGGGTTTCGTTAACGACGTCGTCTCGAACCGAGGCGACGTCACCGAGTCGAACGGCTTCAACTGCACCCAGGGCCGGAGCGCCTTCGAGGATCCCTGCACGACCAAGAAGGCCGCAACCGTCCTGATCGAGGGCGACTTGCCCCAATCGGGGAACGGGGAGCCGAAGCCCGTCTTCGTGAACATCGTCACCGCGGGCCTGCCGAAGCTCGCCACGGCCGGAAGGAACGACCGCATGGAGGCCGAGGGCGGCGGGATCAAGGTCAAGCGCTACCGGGTTGAGTAAGCGCGCGGGGCGCGCCCCCGATTAGGCAGCGCCCAGGATCGGCGCGATCAGATCGCGAGCGACGCGCGCCGCCGCATCCGGGTCGTCGACGGGGATCGAGCTCTCCGGCATGAGGAGAAACGAGAAGCCGAGGCGCACCAGGAGCTCGGCAGCGTGACCGGCTTCCAGCTCAGGATCGAGCTCGCCTCGGGCCTGCGCTTCCGCGAGGCGAGCCGCCACGAACTCGCGACCCATGGCCACGATCGCGCCCTCATCAGCGTTCAGCGCCGCGAGCGCTGCTTCCGGCTCGTGGCGGGCGAAGCGGTCGAGGAGCGGATGCGCGCGGATCAACCCCAGGCACGCGACGAAGCCACGCGCGATCCCCTCCGCCACTGGCAGCGAAGGATCGACGGCGCGATCGAGCTCGGCCAGGCAGCGACGCGATTCGCGCCCTGCGAGCGAATCGACCAGGCTCTCGCGGTCGCCGAAGCGGCGATAGACAGTCATCCGGCCCACCCCCGCCCGGGTCGCCGCACCCTCCATGGTGAGGTTGCGGAGCCCTGACGCCGCGACCAGCTCGAGCGCCGCATCGAGGATTCGCTCCGACGCGGGATCCGTGGGTGGCTCGGTGCTCGAAAAAGCTCGCTCGAGCAGGGTCGAACCGGTCGCGCTCATGCCGGTGCCGCGGTTGGGCTCTCGGCCTTCGCGGCGGCGAACTTCGTGCCCACTCCCGACGCCACCTCTCCGCGGGCGATCGCGTCGCTCCGCCAGCGCAGGTAGCTGGGCCCAAAGTTACGAAGCGAGTGCGGAAGCACCGCACCCGAGCGCCGCGACGCCGCGCCGACCGCACGCAGCTCGAGCCGCTGGGCATCCGACCATTCAAGGCCGAGCTTCCGGCGAAGCGCGCGGGGCATGAGGCCCACGGTGCCGAGCTTCGCACCGCGGGCGGCCGGCGCTCGGAGGGCACGCCACAGGCCGTCGCTCATCCCGGGCACCTCGGGGGGAGGCGGTTCGGCCAGCGCCTCCAGCACATCGGTGACCGAGTCGGTGGGCTCGAGGCGCTCGCGGATCATCTCGTGGAAGTAGGGGCCGAACTCGTCCCAGCGCTCGGGCAAGTCGCGCTCGCGAACGCCGAGAAGGCGACCGACGCGCCGCCACTCATCCCAGAAGGTCTCAAGATCTGAGTGCGGAACGGGGCCGACGAAGCGCAGGTGGGACCGCACGATCGAGTCGGCCAGGGTCGCGTGAACCCACGCGTAGGGCTCTGGCTCGAGCGAGTGATACGGCTCGCCGTTTGGCAGCTCGCCCTTGATCTGCTTGTGCATCTCGCGGACCCTGCGACCGGTCTGCCAGGCAAGCTCCGGGCCGCCATAGACGACGCTCGTCGTGAAGTCGAGCGTCCGCAGAAGGCGACCCCACGGATCGGCTCGGAAGTTGGAGTGCTCTGAGACACCCGCGCCCACGACCGGGTGGGAGACCTGAAGCATCAGCGCATACCCCGCCCCGGCCATCAAGCGCACGTCTGAAGCCATCCGCCAGGTGACGCCTCCGGGCGGCGGGATCAGGCTGTCGGCCTCTTTTCTAGGCGGCAGGACGGGAGGGATGGTACGAAGACTATCACTTCCATACCAGCCTAGAATCGGCGACTTGTCCCCTCGAATCGCCGCCTCTCTCCTTGTCGCCTACGTGCTGCTCGCGGGGTCCCCGGTCTTCGTCGCCGACCAGCTCTGGATCGGGCCGGCGATGGCGGGCGAGGGCCTCGGCGGGGACGGGTTCTTCGTGGCGCTGGGCCTCGCAATCTTCATCGGTGGCGCGATCCCCCTCGTCCTGTTCGCGGCCGCGATCGCGATCTGGCGCGGCGCTCGCGGCGCGTGGCTCCCAGCGATGGTCGCGCTTCTCCTCAGCGCCGCGGCTACGATCGGGCCGCTTCACGCCGCCTCGTGGGCATCGTGGATTCCCGGTGGCCGCGTCCTCCTTGCGGTGGTTGCGGCCCTGGCGCTTCTCAGCCTCTTTCTCTGCCGCCGGCTGCTTGAGCCCGGGATCAGCGCCCGCAGAGAAGCCGGCGTCGCGGTCTTCGCCCTCACCGCGATCTTCGTCTCGTCCGCGGGGATCGCGGTGGGCATCGAAGGACTCCCCTCCGCTCCGTCTGGCCTCCTCGCCTCCGACTTCGAGGCCTCTGAACGGCTCACGGGCGAGCCGCTGCGAGTCGAAACGCCCTACGACCGGCCCGGCCTGACCGCAGGGCAGGGCTCGAACATCCACAACGGCCCGGGGATGAGCGACCTCTACACAGGCAGGCGCGCCGTGAATCCGCAGGAGGCGACCCTCGCCAGCTTCAGCGCCCCGGGCGACTGCGCATCGCTTCTCTTCGACCGCCGCGGCCGGCTCATCGCCGTCTGCGTCGGCGCCACTCAGGTTGTCGCCCACGTCCTCGACCCGGCGACGCTTGAGCCGCTCTCCGAAAAGCGCATCGCCGAGCGCGATCTCTCGGTGGGCTCCCTGACGAAGTTCTCGGGCGGCGGGTATGCGGCGCTGGACGCCGAGGGGCGGATCGTCGTCGGCACCGCCGGCGGCCAGATCAAGCGCTTCGCCATCGACCCCGGCCCCGAAGCCGAAATCTCCGAGGACTCGAGCTTCGACGTCTCACACACTCTCGCGGCTGGCGAGGAGATCAACTCGGCGCTCCCCGATTCGGCCGAGCGCATCTGGTACGTGGGCGCCGACGGGACCGTTGGAGTTCTCGATCCAAAAATTGGGCGCTCCGCCTCGATTCGCTTCGAGGACACCGAGATCGAGAACTCCTTCGCGCTTGCGCCGAACGGCGACGCCTTCGTCGTGACCTCCCACGAGCTCTTGCGGCTGCGCGCTGGCGCGGAGGGCCCTGAGGTGCTCTGGCGCGAGACGTACGACCGAGGTGACCGCGCGAAGCCAGGTCAGTCGAGTCGCGGCAGCGGCACCACGCCCACCGTCATGCTCGGCGGACGCTACGTCGCGATCACCGACAACGCGGAGCCCCGGATGAACGTCCTCGTCTACGAGGCCGGCGTCGGACCCGGCGGTCCTCGCCTGGTCTGCCGCGAGCCGGTCTTCGCCGCGGGCGAGAGCGCAACCGAGAACTCGCTCGTGGCCGCGGGCCGAGCGATCTTCGCCGAGAACAACTACGCCTACCGCCTCTTCGACGTGCTGGGTGGGCACTCCTCAGAACCCGGGGCCGCCCGGATCGACCTGAACCCCGCGGGCACGGACTGCGAGACGGCCTGGGAGAACGACGAGGCCCACATCCCGTCCGTCGTCTCGAAGGTATCGGCCGCCGACGGCACGTTCCTCACATACACGCATCCGCCGTCGCCCCTTGGGGTCGACGCCTGGTACTTCACAGCGCTCGACGCCGGGACCGGCGAGGTCCTCTGGAAGCGGCTCGCCGGGGCCGGTCCTTTGGCGAACAACCACTACGCCGCGATCTACCTGGGCCCCGACGGGCGCATCTACGTGGGCACGCTGGGAGGGGTCATCGCGCTGCTCTGAGCCCCTCGCGGCTACTCGTCCGGCCAGCCGTCCACGAAGAGGTCGAGCTGAAGCTCGGCTCCCGGCTCTGAGTACTTCGAGAGGTCGGTCACGCCCTCCTCGGCGAGCACCTCGTCGTCGATGTAGGCGTTGCCCGTGCACTCGCGCGGGTCACGGTCGAGGATCGCGTAAGCGGCGTCGGCATAGATCTCAGGCGTACGGGCGCGGGCCATCGCCGCCTCGCCGCCGAGGAGGTTCTGAACCGCCGCCGTAGCGATCAGGGTGCGCGGCCACAGGCAATTCCCGGCCACACCGTGCTCCGCCTCGTCCTGGGCGAGGCCAAGCGTCAGCATCGTCATCCCCATCTTGGAGAGCGTGTAGGCAGAGTTCCCCCGAAGCCACTTGGGGTCGGCTGAAAGCGGCGGCGAGAGCGTAAGGACGTGCGCGTGATCGGACTCGCGAAGGTGCGGAAGCGCGGCCTTGGTGAGGACGAACGTGCCACGAGCGTTGATCTGCTGCATGAGGTCGAAGCGCTTGACCTCGAGGTCCGCCATCGGCGAGAGGTTGATCGCCGACGCGTTGTTCACGACGATGTCGACCCCGCCGAACTTCTCCGCCGCCTGAGCGACCGCCCCGGCCACCTGGCCGGCGTCGCGCACGTCGCCGACGATCGGCAGCGCCTGGCCTCCCACCTCCTCGACCTCTTCGGCCGCGGTGAAGACCGTGCCGGGCAGTTTGGGATGGGGCTCCGCGGTCTTCGCGATCAGAACGAGGTTCGCCCCGTCCCGCGCGATCCGCTTGGCGATCGCGAGGCCGATCCCACGGCTCCCGCCCGACATCACAACCGTCAGCCCGTTCAATGACATCGCGCGAGCCTATCTACGAAACTGAGGGACGCGAGAAGCAAGCATGGCGAGGACGCAGGCCGGCTGGCGAAGCGAGCGTGGCTATATGCCACGTGAGCGAGACGGTCGGCCGAGGACGAAGCCAGGCGCCGCTTATCGCGTCCCTCAGGGGTCTTCGAAGATTTCCGGGGCTCGGTCGCCGCCAAAGATATTCGGGAAGTCACCCTGGACCCAGCAGGGCGCGTACCTGGCGTCCGGCGGGTTGCCCATGTTGAGGTCGGGATCGGTCTCGCCGCGCTTCAGTTCTTCCTCGTCGGGATCTTGGCTCGCCGGCGTGTAATCGGTGTTCTTGCAGTCGAAGTTGGGGAAGATGCCGAACATCGCGGCGTCCGGGCTGTTGAGGGCGCCGGGCTCCAGGTAGCCGTTTCCGCGGTTGGTGTTGAGGCGATTCAGCTGGATCGAGAGCGACTCGGTGCCAAGCACTGAGAGCTGGCGCGAGTAGTGGCGGCGCGCGGGGTCACCGGCGCGCGGGTCAAGCACGGCGGCCATCGACGTGCCTGGGCCGGCCAGGAAGTCCGCGACCGTCTCCCTCTGGTAGGAGAGATAGCGAAGGATCGGGTTGAGGTTGGCGAGGAAGTGGTCGAGCTCCTCGAGCACCGGCTGGACGCCCGCGAGGAACGCCTTGAGGGCGGGCAGCCCGCGCAGCGACACCTTCTGGAGGTCGTCGAGGTCGAAGAATAGGTCTCTCAGGTGTGGTGCCAGGCGGCGCACGTCGGCCAGCGTGGGAGTGAGCTTCTCGGCGACCGGGCCGAGCTTCTCGACGAGCGGCTCGGCACTCTGGCGGAACTCGTCAAGGCGGATCAGGGTCGCTCGCGACTCGCGCTGGAACACCGGCAGGATCTGGAAGAGCTCGGCCAACGCGTCCTGCTCGGAGGCGAACCCCTCGAAGGTGTTCCGACCGCCCACGATCGCCTGCGAGAGCTCCTCGCCACGCGCTGACAAGGCGTCGAAGGTCGTGCCGGTATCCCGGACGACCCCGCGGAGCGCTTCCTCCTGCTGCTCGAGGATCTCGAACAGGTCGCCCGCATCGGTGACGAACGGCGCCAGGTTGCCGAGGGCGTCGTTCAGGCTCAGTCCCTGGTCGCGGATGGCGACCGCCGCGCTCTGCTGCCAGCGCTGGAACGACTCGCGCGTCTCGTCGTCGATCGCGTTGAAGAACTCGTCGATCTGGTTTGCCTCCTCCGTCTGTCCAACCCCCAGCGACCCCCCCTCTGGGATCGCCTCCGGCGGGTCGGCGCCCGCATCGGACGTCGCGGCCTGCGCGCCGAGCGAGACATTCTGCGCCTGGAGCTCGCCGGATCCGTCCTCGGTTCCCGAGGTGAGCTCGATGTACGTCTCGCCCAGGAGCGTCTTCTGGCGCAGGATCGCTCGCGCGTCCTCGGAGATCGGGGCGTACTGCGGCTCGATCTCGATCACGGCCTCGGTCACGTCGTTGCCGTTGACCTTCTGCTCGGGCGGCGCGAGACCCGTCTCCTTCACCTTCCCGACGGAGACGCCGCCGATCCGCACGTCGGACTCGACCGCGAGCTGCGTGGCCTCGGGGAAGTAAGCGGTGATCCGGTAGCTCTTCGAGCCCAGCGGAGTCGGCCCGCCGAAGGCGATCCAGAGGAAGAGCAGCAGCACGAAGCATGAGACCGCAAAGCCTGCTGCGATCAGGATCCGGCCGAATGATGGTGCTTGCTTTTGCATGTGGTTAGGGGAGCGGGGAGCCTGGACAGGCCTGGGAGATGACGGTGTTTGTAAAGCCGTAGATGGCCTGCGTAAGGACCTGCAAGGCCGGGTTGGGGTTGGAGACGAGGTCGAGGATCTGGTCGCAGCCCATGGAGAGGTAGATGCGCCGGTAGTAGCCGTTGCCGTCGCCTGCGGAATAGATGCTGGCCGTGTTGTGGCCGAGCCACGCCGCCCAGAAGAGGTAGCCCTCGTTGCGGCCCGCCGTGCCGACGTCCTCGGCGCCCCTCGGGTTGTAGGCCGCCATGTTGCCCAGGACGTTCAGCTTCGAGAACGTGCGCTCGAGGTGCGGAGTCGCCTCGCCGAAGCGGATCGCTGCACGTCGGAGGTCGGGGATGGGCTCGCGCGCCGAGCGCACGAACGGGCGGATCTCATCGCGGACGATCGGCGTTGCCACCTTGGCGAGCCGGATGTTCGACTCGTTCAGCTCCGGCAAGTTTCGGGCGAACGGCCGTAGCGAGTCGAAGGTTGGTCCGAGGATCCGCGCGAACTCCGTCATGTCGGTGAAGGTCTCTTCGGCCTGGGCGAGCGTCCCGGGCAGCTCGGCGATGAAGCGCTGGACGTCGGGATCGCGCTCGGCGATCGCGCCCAGCGCTACCTGCGACGATGAGACGAGGTTGGTCAGCTCCGATTCGACCCTCCCGACGCGGTTGGTCAGGAGGTTGAACGAGTGGACCAGCGAGGCGAGGTCCTCGCGGCGCTTTGCGACCTGCTCGTTCAAGACGCCCAGGTCCTCGTTGATCGGGCCCAGGCTGCCAAGGAGCTTGCCGAGTTCCTGCGCCCGGCCGTCGAGGCCCTTGCCGGCGCCCACGAGCAGCATGCGGAGGTATGCCTGCGTGTCGGCATCGAGCGCCTCGAGGATCTCGTCGAGGTTCACGTCGGGCAGGGTGTTCGTCATCGGGATCATCTCGCCCTCGTCGTACTCACCCGCCTCGCTCGTGCCTGGGTCGAGGTCGAAGAACATGTCCTTGAGCCCCGTTGTCGGGCGCATCAGGATCGTCGCGTCGCGGTAGATCGGGAGGTACTTGCGCTCGATCTCGAAGGTGATGATCCCGCGGCCGTCGACCAGGTCGACCGCCTTCACCTCGCCGATGTCGACGCCGGCCACGCGCACCGTCTGGCCCTGCCCGGGCACGACGGCCTGGGCCGTTTCGAACTCGGCCTGGAGCTCGAACGGCTTCTCCTCGAGGATCGGGATCCGCAGGCGCTGCTCCTGGAGGATGTAGTAGCTGATCCCGGCGGCGAACACGAAGAGCACGACAATCGCGATGAAGTCCTTGAGATGGTCGCGGATGACCTTTTTCATCGCTCGATCGCCTCTTCGGAGCGGTTGTCTTCAGCGTCGTCGTCCTCCGGGGTCTGCGACTGGCGGGCCCTCGCCGGCGGCTCGATCCCGAGAGCCTGATAGAGGTCAACGCCGAGCCCCGCCTCGTCGAGGAACTCCTGCGCGTCCTCGAGGTCATTCTCGTCGGCCGTGCTGGGATCGGCGAGCCCGGCCAAGTTTGAGATGAGGTCGAGGTTGTCGCGGACTTCGTCCGCGGCCGGCCCCGTGATCGCATCGAGTCCCATTGCGCTCGCTGCGACGGGCTCCTGAATGAGACCGGTGTCTTCCGCATCCACGCCACCAGCGACGAGGCTGGGCGGCTCCTGCGTCTCGCAGGGGACGTTCGGCTTGAAGGGCGTCTTCGCCGAGTCGTCAAGGCCAGGCATCGCGCCCAGGATCTCGGAGGGTGTGAGGGCGACCACGTCGCCGAGGCCTGCGATGTTCGAACGGACGAGGTTCGCGCCGGTGCCCCCGAGCACTCGCAGGTATTGGCCGTTGGCGTCGCCCGAGCGGCTCTCGACCGCCGTTCCCGTGAACCCGTAAGGGCCCTGCTCGAAGACCTTCGTGTCCTCTGGGGGCCCCTGAGTGTCCCCGGGCTCGTGGGAGTAGTTCGGGTTCACGGACGAGACCTTGTCCTTCGACCACGGGACGATCACCTCGTTGAAGCAGGACGAGAGCGAGCGGTTCTCCTTGAAGAGGCCGATGTTGTTCTCGCCGAGGTTGTAGAGCTCGGGCACCGTCGGGCGGAGGTCCGCGACCAGGCCCTGGAGCTCGGGCGGCGACATCAGCAGCCGGAGCTGCTCGATGAAGGGACGCGAGGCCCGGAGGCTTGCCGGGGTAGTCAGCGTGCCCGGCAGGGCGTCGCGCGCGAACGCCCTCACCATCGGGAAGGACCGGTTCAGGTTGTCGAAGAGGGGATCGGCGGCGGCGAGCGTGTCCGGGAGCTGGTCGATCGCGCGGCCCAGCGCCTCGTCCTGGGCCGCGAAGGACCCTGTGAAGCCACGGAAGTTCGTAACGAGGTTCCGCAGGTTCTCCTCCGACTTCGCGAGGCCGCCGAGCACCTTCTCGAGGCCCGAAATCATGCCTGGGAGGTCGCCCTCGTGGGTTCCGCGGAAAGACTCCGCGGCCTGGGACGAGTAGCGAAGGAGCGGTCCCGTGCGACCAAGCGTGCGGAGGCCGTCCGCGCCGCCGTAGACCGAAAGGGCGGCGCCGAACTCCTGAAGCAGCTCCTGCAGGTCGCCGCGGACGTCGGACTGGAGCGTCGTGAGGACCTGGTCGAGCTGGACGCTGTAGGCGGTGCGGTTGACGGGGAAGCTGTGGCCCTCGTCCACGGTCGGGGCGCTCGGGCTGCCCGGCTGGACGTCGATGAAGTAGTTGCCCTCGAGGAAGAGCCGCGGACGGATCTTGAAGAGCGCGTCTTCGTGGAGCGGCAGCGCTTCCTCCTCCAAGGCCAAGGTCACCTTGACCCCACCCGTCTGGCCCGCCGCGGTGTCACCGATGCCGCTTGCCGAGGCGGTTTCGCTCGCCTCCGAATCACCCAGAAGCTCGACCTCTGTGACCTTGCCGACGTTGACGCCGGCGATGCGGACGGGGTTCGACGAGCGCAACTTCATACCTGAGGCGAATGTGACCTCCACCTCGTAGGGATCAGCCCAGGGCAGTTCCTTGGTGTACGCGAGCACCGAGCCCACCGCGAGGACCACGACCATGATCAGCCCGATCACCCAGGGGGAGAGGCGCTCGCGGCGCTCGCCGACCCTCATGGCGCGTTCCCTTCCCACGTCTCGGGCTGTCGAGAAGAAATCCGGCTGTCGACCCGCTGCCGCTCGCCGTCCTTGTTCCAGAAGAGCGTCGTCGGACCGCGCGACCCGGGGATGTCGGACACGCGGTTCCCCGGATCGGAAGCGAGCTGGCCTTCTACGCGGGACCAGTCGGCGGCGCCCAGCGTGTAGCCGATCTGGCCCGGCTGGCAGTCGGCGCCCTTTTGACCGGTGGGCCCGTAGGCGTGCGAGTTCACGATCGGGTTCGCATAGGGCTTGAAGACGCCCGGCGGTGGATCGGCCGGACCGGTCTTGCCATTGGCACCGATGCCCGAGTAGCCGCCCAGCGGGGTCTCGACCCGCCCCGTCGCGGGGAAGCTCGTGAGAATCTGGCGGAACGCGTTGCCCAGGAGAGGCTCGCGATCAGAAAGCGTGTTGGGGAAATACGTGAACCAGTAGTTCCAGTAGTTGCAGACGGTCTGCGCGGGTGCGATGTAGCGCACGAGAGGAGCCGCTTCGTCGAACGTCTCGCGCAGGCGAATCAGCGTGGTCCGCGTCGATTCCTGCGAGACGAGCCGCTTGAGCTCGCGGAAGACGCCACGGAGCCGCCTGTTCACCGGGGGCTGCGAGCGCAGGACAGGGATCCCGGCCTCGACGGCCTCGTTGAGGGACGGCAGCGCCAGGCGCAGGTTTCTGATCCCCGGAGTGAGGTCTTCGGCAAGGTCGGCGAAGTCCGACGTGAACTCCCGCTGCGCCGGCAGAAGCGAGATCGCGGTGCGAAGGGTCTCGGGCCCTTGCTCGATCACCTGCGCGTACGCCTCGGGATTCCGGGTGATCGCCTCGAAGGTCCGCGCGGCGAAGGCGAACTGCTCGGCCTGCTGCTGGGCGACCGGAGCCGTCAGCGCCGCTGTGCGAGCGAGCGCCGGGAAGAGGCGGTTGAAGCGCGTCTTTGGGTCGCTCAGCGTGCGTGCAACGGGCCCGAGCGACTTAAAGAACGGCTCGAACCGCTGAATCGTGTCGTTGAGACCCAGCCCACGCGCCGCGAGAGCGTCTCCGTAGCCCTCGAAGTTGTCGCGCTGGGCGTTCCGGGTCTCGTTGTCATAGGTGTTGTTGAGGTCGTCGAACTCGTTCTGATCTTGGAAGCAGCCGTTGGATGCGGCTTCGTCGGGCTCCTCTTTGAACTCCCCGCCGGCCGCCGTTGGAAGCGCGCAGGAGGGGCCATCGTCGAGGCCGTTGAAGATGAAGCCTTCGGGAGCCGGCGGACCGGTTCCGCGAACAACCTCGATGTACTTGAGTCCGAACGCAGAGCGGTAGCGGATTCGGAAGATCGAGTCCTGGGGCAGCGGCTCCGCCGTGGGATCGAGCTTCAGGTTCACCCGGGCAGCAACGGTGGGCAGCTCCTCTTCGGCGGAATCGACCGAGACGGTCTGCTCGGAGGACTCATCCACGATCGGCTCAATCGACTCGATCACGCCCACACGCGTGCCGCCGATCCGGACCTCGTTGGCGTCGGTCGTACGGGCGGCGTTCGGCACCTCGACCGAGACGCTGTAGATGGGCACAAAGGGCAGGCCCTGGTTCGCGTTGTAGGCGAGGAAGACAGCGACTATCGCGATCAGGACCGTGACGGCTCCGACCATCGTCGGCGAGGCGGCGAGTGTCGATCCAGTACTGCGTCTCATGGGTTGAAGAGGAAGTCGAGGAGGTCTTGGGCCGAGCCACCGCTGGGGCCGCCTTGGCCGCTACCGCTACTGCCACCGCCGACGTTTGGCAGGTTGCCGGGGAGGCCACCCGCGTCGGGCAGCTCGGGCACCTCGGGCAGCTCGGGAAGCCCTGGCAGCGTGGGTCCGGTCGGCTCGCTGGGATCGCTCCCATCGCGGCGGTCCTGCGCCTCGGGCGTTTCGGCCTCGGCCGCGGCCGAGGCACGCCGCGGACCACCGGGGTCGCACAGCGTTTCCGACGATCCCGACGGATGAGCGTCTGCGGGCGACATGCCGTCGGGGCAGACCGACGGGTCGTAGGGACCCAGGCCGAGCTCTTCGTCCGTCTCGCCCGGGGTGAGACCCGGCTGGTTCTCCCCGAGCCAGCCGACGCAGTCGGCAACGGGGTTGTCGCCGTAGAGCTCGGTGGAAGTGCCCCCGTTCTGCGCCGGCACGCCGGGCTCACCGGTCGTCCCGTCGCGCCCGCTCGAGAAGGAGCCGCAAAGGCCACTGTTCGCCTCGTAGATGCCAAAACGGAAGACGTGGCTGATCGCGTCGAACTGGTTGATCGAGAGCGCCTGGTTGCGGACGTAGTTGAGGAGGCCCTCGAGGCCGGTGTAGCCCATTGTGTCTCGCCGAGCGGGCTCGAGGCCGGAGCGCCCGGTGTCCTGCCCGGCGCGTTGGTCGATCTCAACCGCGCGGCGCGGATCGTCGAGGTCTGAGACGAAGTCGGCGAGGGGCTCAAGCGCTTCGGTCGCATTCTTGCCGGCGGCGGCAAGGAGCTCGATCTCGTCGCGACCGCGGCGGAGCGCCTGCCGGCCCACCACGCCGGCCTCCCCGAGCGTGCGGAGTGCATCTTCGGAGGCGCGATTGAACGCTGGCAGGTTCCCGGAGAGGCGGGCAAGACCCGGCGCGGCCCCATGCAGGTTCCTGAGTAGCGGCGTCTGATTCTCGGCGAGCCGCTCGAGCTCGACCAGCGTTGGCCTGAACTCGAGCAAGAAGTCGTCGAGGAGGCTGAAGTTCGTCGAAACCGTGTCGCGGCGCTCGGCCGAGATGCGGGAGGCGTCCTCGGCTTCGTCCACGAACTCGGCGATCTCGTTTCGCGCGTCGGCAAGCGCACCGATGGACTTGCTCGAATCCGTGTTGAGCTGCGCGATGGTCTCCCGCTGGCTACGGAGGATCGCCGTGACCTCCTTTAGGTCGGTCAGGGCGGGCGCGCCGAGCCGGATGGCCTCGTTCAGGGCCTCCGAGTTGCCCGCCAGCGCCGTGCCGAACTCGTTGATGAGCAGGCGGAAACGCTGCTTGAACGGCTCGCGCATCGTGTTCTGGACGAGGTCGGTCTGCACGGTCTGGGAAACCTGCGAGGCGGGGATGGTTCCCCCCTCGGGGAGCGGCTCGCCGGCCGGCTCGCAATCGATGAAGTACTCGGCGATGAGTGACTGCGGCTCCGATGAGCACTTCGTGTCCTCCCCGAGCTGCACCAGGTCGCCCTTGAGCTCGACCGTTACCACTGCCCGCTTGTCCTCGTTTACGTCGAGGTCTACGACCTCGCCGACGTTCACGCCTGAGACCCGCACCTCGGACTGCGTGACGATGCCGAAGGCGTTGTACATCTCGATCTTGTAGGTACGCACCTCCTCCTCGGCGGACGCGACCGCGGACAGGCCTGCCGCTCCGGCGGCCAAGCAGAGGGCGATGGCGGCGATCCTCCTCATGGGCCGGGGATGATCTGTTCGGGTTCGCAGGAGCCGCCTTCGCCGTCGGTCAGGTTGCCGTCGTCGGTGAAGGGGATCGAGTCGTCCTCGGGGTCGGCGGCTCCGAGCGGCCGCTCCGCAGAGCCGGGGCAGCGGGAATTGTGGCCAAGGGTGAGATTGCTGAACTGCTCACCGGCCGTATCGGGATCGAGCAGGTTCGGTACGCCTGGCAGGACCTCGGAGAAGGTGTTGAACGTCGTCGAGACTCGCGCCACGCCGCCGATCGCGTCGACATAGCCGGAATGGCTGAAGCTGTCGAACCAGGAGACCAGTTCCGGGGTGTAGGCGCGGAGGAACTCGATGCTGTCGTGACCGTTGCGAAGGGAGCAGACCGACTCCCCGAAGGCGCCTTGGCTGAAGTCGTCGTCGGCGGCCTCGAGCACTGCCTCGCGTTCGTGCGAATCCGGGCCGCAATCGGGCGATCCGGATCCCACCGCGACTTCGGTGACCTTGGGTTGGAGGCGCTGCAGCTCGATCAGGTCGTTGCCCTTGCCCGGCCGGCGCACGATCGCCGAGAGGTCGCGCACGGTGGGCACCGCACCACGAGCGAACCCGCGAAGCTCGTCCAGATACGGGCTGAGCTCCTCGGCCACGGGTATCGAGGCGATCACGAGGGGCTCGACGTCGTCGAGGGTCGCTCGCAGGTTGACGAAGGTTGTGTTCGCGCTACGCAGGAAGTCCGGGAAGAGGCTGATCGCGCGCGAGAGCTCCTCCTTTTGGTCCCCGATCGCATTCATCATCAGGTTCAGGTTTCCCACGAGCTGCGAGACGTCCGGGGCGCGGTCGGCGAGGGCGCCCGAGAACTTCGAGGCGTCGACCAGGAAGTTCGCGAGCATCGCGTTGTCGGAGGTGAGATCCGCGAAGGTTCGCCGCGACTGGTAAAGCAGCGGGTTGAGGTACTCGAAGCCCTTCCTCGTCTCCTTTTCGACGCCCTGATAAGTACGCTCGAAGCCCTGAATCACGCGCTTGAGGCCGGTGGTGGTCTTCTTGTCGAGCGTGTTGAAGAACTGATCGATGTCGACCTCGCCCACGGTCTCGGCGAGGGTGAGCGTGCCCCCGTCGGGGATCATCTCCCCCTCGACCCCGTTTGGCGGGACAGTCAGTTGAACCTCGCGCGCCGCTTGGGAGGAAAGCGAGCGCCAGCGGACCGTGGCGACAGTGCCACGCTGAAGCGGCGCGTACTCCTCGTCGACGTGGAAGGTGACCAGCGCCTCGCCGTTCGGCCCGAGGTCGATTTGATCGATCAGCCCCACCCCCACTCCGCCGATCGTTACCTCGTTGCCCTCGACCAGCTGACTCGCGTTCGAGAACTCGGCGGTGACCTCGTAGGCGTCGTCACCCTGAAAGAAAACGAAGTACAAGAAGACGAGGACAAGCGCCGCCAGCGCCAGCACGACGGGCCAGCGCGCCCTCTCCTCAGTGTTCTCCCCTGATCCCATAGTTCTCAACTTTTTGAAGCTACGGAGGCGGGTGGATGCCGTCAACCGACAACCGTTGGCCGCCTGGCCAGATTGCAAGGTTCCTCCGCAGATTAATTCGCCTGTGTTTGGGGCGCGTTAAGGCGTGGGAACGGCGCGCACCATGGGCGCGACCGCCCATGCGGGGTGCCTAGACTCGCATGATGGCGATGCCACCCGGCCCCAGGGCGCCTGCGGCCGTCCAGTCGGCGCAGTTCGTGCGCCGCCCCCTCGACACTCTCCTTGGGTGGCACAGGCGCTTCGGAGACGTCTTCTCCGCCAAGTTCCTCATCTTCGGAAAGGGTGTATACGTCGCGGATCCGGAAGAGATCCGAGCGATGTTCACCGGTGATCAGTCGGGCCTTCTGGCCGGAGAGGCCAACTCACCGCTCAGCGTCGTCCTGGGCGAACGCTCAGTTCTCGTGCTGGACGGCCCAGAGCACCTGCGGCAGCGAAAGCTCCTGCTACCGCCGTTTCAGGGCTCAGCCGTCCAAAGCTTTCGCGAGGTGATCCGCGAGGTCTCGGCGGGGGAGCTCTCCCGCTGGCGAGCCGGGGAGGAATTCCCGCTTCGCGAGCGCATGCGCGCCCTGACCTTCGAAGTGATCTGCCGGGCCGTATTCGGAGTGACCGAGCCGGAGCGAATCGAACGTCTCCGCACCGCGCTCCTCGGAGTCGTCGATCTCGGCACGCTCTTCATGCTCCCGGAGCGGCTGAGGACCGATCTGGGGCGCTTCAGCCCCGGCGGCGTGATCCGGCGTCGTCTCGCCCACGCGGACGCCCTCCTGTACGAAGAGATCGCGCGCCGCCGCACCGAGAGCGACCTCGCCGAGCGATCGGACGTTCTCTCGCTGCTTCTTTTAGCCCGGGACGATGACGGCCGGCCGATGACGGACGCCGAGCTTCGCGACGAGTTGATGACGATGCTCGCAGCCGGTCACGAAACTACGGCCACAGGCCTGGCTTTCGCGTTCGAGCTTCTCCTTCGGCATCCCGTCACGCTAGCCCGGCTTCGCGACGAGCTCGAATCCCAGGATGACTCGTATCTCGACGCCGTCGTCTCGGAAACGCTGCGCCTACAGCCGGTGATCGACGCAGCCGAGCGAACCCTTGCCGTTCCGCGCACGATCTGCGGCTGGGATCTTCCCGCCGGAATCCGCGTCTACCCGGCGATTGCCCTGGTCCACCGCCGCGAAGACCTCTACCCGGAGGCGAACTCGTTTCGCCCCGAGCGCTTCCTTGACTCGGAAACGCCGTCGTATGCATGGCTCCCCTTTGGCGGCGGCATCCGGCGCTGCATCGGAGCCGCGCTCGCGCAAGCCGAGATGGCCGAAGTGATCCGGGCGATCGTCAGCGGGTTCGATTTAGAGCCAGTCCGGCCGGAGCCCGACCCAGTCGTTCTGCGCGGCATCACGCTGGCTCCAAAGCACGGCGTGCGCGTGCGCGTGCGCGTGCGCCGACGCGCCGGCGCGCACACGCCCGCCCAGCTGGCAACCACCGCCGCCTGAGTCCGGCGCTCTACTCGCCCCGCTCCGGTGGGTCGACCTTCACGCCCTCGTCGGGCTGCTCCGGTCCGGCCTCGGCCGCACCCTGGGGCGCGGGCTCGCGGTCGCGGACCTTTCCATTCCCGTTTCCGCCCGCCGGAGCCGCGGAGCTGCCGTTTCGGCTCGCGCCGTTCGTGTTTTGCTTTGCCGAGCCCTCGCGGCCGGTATAGGGCCCCGGCTTCTGCCGCGGCTTTCCGCCGGGGAACGCCAGCCGCAGAATCGTTCGGTTGACCATGCCCCATTGCTGAAAGAACGGACCGGTGTTGTACGGAAGGCCGTAGCGCTCGCAAATGTCCTTGACCCGCGGCGCGATCTGCGCGTAGCGGCTTGAGGGCATGTCGGGGAACAGGTGATGCTCGACCTGGTAGCTCAGGTTGCCCGAAGCGACGTGAAAGAACGGCCCGCCCTCGATGTTGGCGGCACCGACCAGCTGGCGCACGTACCACGCTCCGCGGCTCTCATCCTCGACCTCCTTCTGGCTGAACGTATAGGTCTGATCGGGAAAGTGGCCGCAGAAGATGATCGCGTGCGACCACAGGTTCCGCGCCACGTTGGCGGTCGCATTTGCCGTCGCGGCCTTCTTGAAGGTGTCGCGGGCACGCGTCAGCGCCTTGTCGGTGTCCCTGCGGACTACGAAGTCCGCCGCGCCTGCCGCAAGCGCCGAGATCGCGGGCCAGCCGATGTAGTCCTTGACGATCTGGTCGCGGGCTTTGCCGCCGATCCCCTTCAGGTCCTTGACGACATCTTCCTTGCTCTTCTCGCCCGAGCGAACGGCCTCGAGGTCCATGTCGTGGAAGGCGACGCCCCACTCGAAAAGCGCCATGAGGACCAGGTTGTAGAGCGGCTGGAAGAGGTAGACCGGGTGCCACTTCTGATTCGGGTCGATCCGCATGATCTCGTAGCCGAGGTCCTTGTCCTTGCCGCGGATGTTCGTGTAGGTGTGGTGGACGTAGTTGTGGGAGTGCTTCCACGCCTCGGCGGTCGAGGCCGTGTCCCAGTCCCATGTCGATGAATGGATCTGTGGGTCGTTCATCCAGTCCCACTGGCCGTGCATGACGTTATGGCCGATTTCCATGTTTTCCAGGATCTTTGCGGCCGAATTGGCGGCGGTGCCGAAGTACCACGCCGGCTTGAAATCCGCAGCCAGGAGCGCTACACGAGCCATCACGGCGAGGCGGCGATGAAGCTCGATCATCGCCGTGATGTAGCGGCGGTCGGGCTCGCCGAGGTCCGAGTAGACATCGTCGTGGATCGCGTCGAACTCTTTGGCGAGCTCTTCGAGCTGCTCCTCGCTCAGATGCGCAAGCGGGTTCTGGATCTCGTCTTCGGTAACGGTTGCGGGTGTCATTCGATTCCTTTCAATTCAGTTCAACGCGGTTGGTGCCTGGCACCTTACGAAGTACTCATAGTTCGATTTCAACGTCGCCTTCGGCGGTGTTGATGCAGATTCGGATTATCTCGCCGTTCTTGCCCGTCAACTCGCCCGTGCGCATGTCGCGCACCTCGCCGGACTTGAGCTTGCCGACACAGGTGTGGCAGATGCCCATGCGACAGCCGTACTCGAGCTCGAGTCCCGCCTCCTCGCCGGCCTCGAGGATCGGCTGGGAACCGTCGCACTCGGTCTCCGTGTCCGACCTGAGGAACGTGACCGTGCCGCCCTTCCCCTCCTCTGAACCGCCGCCCTTCGGCTGGAAGCGCTCGAGGTGAAGTCTTTCGGGGTCGGCATCGGCGTCTGACTCGAAATGATCGGCGAAGGCATCGATCATCTCGCCCGGGCCTGAGAGGAACGTCTCGCGCTCACGCCAGTCCGGGCACAGGTCGTCCAAATCCTTCGGGCCGATGCGGCCGTCCTCTGAGGTGGTCTGGCGGTGCAGCTGAAACCCATCGTTCTCGGAGTCGATCTGCTCGAGCGTGTCGCCGAAGATCACGCCGTCGTCGCGGCGCGCGGAGTGGATGTGGTGGACATCGGAGATCTCACCGGCGGCATGCAGGTGGCGAAGCATGCTCATGATCGGAGTGATTCCCGATCCGGCCGAGATGAAGAGGAGCTTTTCGGGAGGTGGGTCAGGAAGGACGAACGTGCCCTCGACCCCGCCGAGGCGGACGATGTCGCCTGGCCGCGCGTTCTGGTTGAAGAACGGGGAAACGATGCCCTCGTCGACGGTCTTGGGGGTGATCGAGATCCAGCCGTCGGGCCGGTCGGGGTCGGACGTAAGCGAGTAGGCGCGCCAGTGGTGAACCCCGTCGACGACCACGCCCACCCTCAGGTACTGACCGGGCTCGTGGCCCTCCCACTCGAAGCCCGGGCGGATCAGGATCGTGACGGCGTTGTCGTTCTCGCGTTGGATCCGCTCGATGCGCCCGCGAAGCTCGCGGGTCGACCACAGCGGGTTGATCAACTCGAGGTAGTCGTCCGGAAGAAGCGGCGTGAACAAGCCGCGCATCGCCTGGAGCGCGCGCTTGCGAATCATCGGGACCTTCGGCTCTGCACCTACCTCAGCCATGGACCTACCTTAGGGCATTCTGAGAACGTCTGTCAACCAACTGTTCTCAGATCGCACAAATTGCCGTATCGTTAGGGGCGTGGCCACCACGGAGCGCGTAGCCCAGAGGCAGAACCGCGAACGAGAGCTGATCGCCGCGACTCGCGCGCTCTTCGACGAGCGAGGCATGCAGGAAGCCCCCATCGAGGAAATTGCCAAGTCCGTTGGGATCGCGCGGGGTCTGATCTACCGCCAATTCTCCTCGAAGGAGGAGCTTTACGTCGCCACGGTCGCCGATTACCTCGCCGAGCTGTCCGGGGAGCTCGACGCCGCGGAGGCAGAGGCAGGACCGGACCCCGTCATTCGCCTGGAGCGGATGGCCGAGGCCTACGCCGGCTTCTGCGAGCGCTACCCCGCCTTCCTCGACTCCGCTGTCGCGATCATGCGCCGCCCTGCCCGCGAGCTCAACTCGATCGTCTCAGAGGTGATCTGGCTTCGGCTGGGGCAGGCGATGGTCGCCTGCATCGACCACGTAGCCCGAATCCTCCGGGCCGGCTCAGAAGCCGGCGCATTCGAAATCGAGGATCCCGACTTCACCGCCAACCTCTTGTGGACGCAGATGCTCGGCGCGATGCACCTCGCACGTATCGGGGTGGGCATGAAGCGAACCGAAGGGGGTCAGCCTGAGCTGTTCAGGGTCGAGGCCGACCAGGTCGTACAGGCCTGCGTCGAAAGCGCCCTCGCCACGGTCCGCGGCGAGTGAGGGCCAAGACGGAGAAGGCGCTGGACGAGATCTACGCCGGCCCGCCGGCGAAGTTCACGCAGGGCCGGGATGCGCTTGCGAAGAAGCTCCGCGCGGACGGCGACGCAGAGGCAGCCCCCCGCGTCAAGGCGCTCCGCAAGCCGTCAAAGGCCGCAGCGGTCCTGAACGCGCTCGCGCTGAAGCAGCCAAAGCCCGTCGAGAAATACCTCGGCTTGGCCGAGAAGCTGCGCGACGCGACGTCGGGGAAGGTGAACGCGAAGCGGATGCGCGAGCTCGCGCGGGAGGAAGGCGAACAGCTCGAGGAGCTGGTCTCCGCGGCGGGCGACGTGAGCGAGGACGCTTCCGCATCGACCCTCGACCGGGTGCGCGAGACTCTTCAGGCCGCCCAGGTGGACACCGAGCTTCGCGAGCGCGTCTCGGCCGGCCGGGTCGAGCGCGAGGCGCGTGCGGCCTCGGTCGGCCTGGAAAACCTGGCCGCTGCGCCCGTGGCGGCAAGGCGCCGGCCGAAGCGAAGCCGAAAAGAGCAGCCCTCGAGGGATTCGGGTGCGGCTGACAAGCGAAAGGCCGCCGCCGAGCGCAAGCGCCGAGACGAAGCGAGGGCCGCGCTCAAGGAGGCGAAGGCCGAAGCTCGGGAGGCCTCCCGCGAGGTGGCACGGACAGAAGCCGCGCTCAAAAAGGCCGAGCGCGCACGCGACACGGCGGACGGCAAGGTCGAGCGAGCCGAAGCGAAGCTCCAGCGCGCCTAACCTCGGCGGCCGGAACCTAGGCGGTCACGGTCTTGCAGTTCGAGATCGCCGGCGGGCGCGGGGCGTGCCAAACTCCTCTCCGATGCCTGGCGAACAGTTCACCGACATCGGCGAAGGGATCACGATCTGCCACGAGAGCTTCGGCGATCCGTCCGGCGATCCGATTCTGTTGATCATGGGCCTCGGTACGCAGATGATCGCTTGGCGCGACGACTTCTGCGAGCAGCTTGCATCTCGCGGCTTCCACGTGGTCCGGTTCGACAACCGCGACGTTGGCCTTTCAACGCACGTCGGCGGCAGGCCCGCAACCCTGCCGCAACTGGTCACACGACGGCTGCCCGACGACGCTTATTCACTCGAGGACATGGCCGACGACACGCTTCGCCTGACAGAGACGCTCAGGCTCGGCCCGGTTCACCTCGTGGGCGCTTCGATGGGCGGGATGATCGGGCAGGTGATGGCCGCCCGCCATCCCGAGGCAACTCGCTCCCTTGTCTCGATCATGTCGAACACAGGGTCGCGCTGGACCGGCCAGCCGGCGCTGGGCGCATACCGCTACTTCCTGGCCGAGGCACCGGACGAGCGCGAAGCCTTCATCGAGCACGTCATGCGCCTCTTCCGGGTCGTCGGGTCTCACCCGGACATGTTCGACGAGGAGTACGTGCGCGACGTGACCGGCCGGAGCTTCGACCGCGACCACGATTCCGTGGCCGTCGGCCGCCAGCTCGGCGCCGTCCTCAAGACGGGAAAGCGCGATGCGATGCTCCGCTCGATCACGGCTCCCACCCTGGTGATTCACGGGACCGACGACAAACTCGTGCGCCCATCGGGCGGCAAGGCGACTGCGAAGGCGATCCCGGGCGCCCGCCTCATGATGGTCGAAGGAATGGGCCACGACCTTCCACGCGCCGCCTGGCCCGAGATCATCGACGGCATCGCGGAAAACGCGGCGCGGGCAGGCGAGCGCACGGACGCGGAGAAGCTGGCGGCGTAGCTCGAGGGCGCGACTGACGCTGGCACCGTCCTGAGCGGATAGGTTCCCCGCCCGTGCCGGCCATCCCCCGCCTCCCTTTCGTGCCGGACCTTCTCAACCGGATCAAGTTGCCCCGCGACCTCGACTCGGTGACGACCGTCGGCGACGAGGCACCGGACGGCGGCTCGATCGGAACGGACGGAGTCGAGCGGATCTGGAAAGCGGCGGTCGCCATGTACCGCTCGGGGGTCCACCCTGCCGTGCAGGTGTGCGTCCGCCGCGAGGGCGAGATCGTCCTCGATCGCGCCATCGGGCACGCCCGCGGCAATGGGCCTGACGACGACGAGGACACGCCCAAGGTCGCCGCGACGCCCGGCACGCCAATGACCGTCTATTCGGCGTCGAAAGGGATCACCGCGTTCGTCACCCACAAGCTGATCGAGAAGGACGTCTTTGAGCTCGGCGATCCCGTCGCCGAATACATCCCGGGCTACGAGCGCAATGACAAGGGCGCGATCACGATTGGCCACGTCCTCTCCCACAAGGCGGGGGTGCCGAACCTGCCGCGCGAAGCCTTGAGCCTCGACTGCATCGACGACCGCGAGAAGCTCACGCAGGTTCTCTGCGACGCCAAGCCGTTTGCCGAGGCGGGAAAGCTCCTCGCGTATCACGCGGTGTCGGGCGGTTTCATCCTCGGCGAGGTAATCCAGAGCGCGACCGGCAAGTCGATTCGCGAGGTCCTGGCCGAGGAGTTCCTCGACCCGCTCGGGTTTCGCTGGACCAACTACGGCGTCGCGCCGGAGGACACGGAGAAGGTAGCGCTCAACTACATGACGGGCCCGACGACCCTCCCGCCCCTTTCCACGCTCTTACAGCGCGCGCTGGGCGCACCCCTCGATGAGCTGATCGAGACGACCAACGACGACCGCTTCGTCACGGGAGTCGTCCCCGCTGGGAACCTCGTCACTACCGCTCACGAGCTCTCGCGCTTCTTCGAGATCATGCGATGCGGCGGCGAGCTCGACGGCGTGCGGGTCATCGAAGCCGAGACGATTCGCAATGCGCTCGAAGAGCAATCGCACCTCGAGATCGACTTCTCGCTCGGCTTCCCCACCCGCTTCTCCTACGGGCTCATGCTTGGCGCGCAACTCCTGAGCCTCTACGGCCGCGACACCCAGCACGCGTTCGGCCATCTCGGCTTTACGAACATCCTCGGATGGGCCGACCCGCAGCGCGCGATCTCGGCCGCCGTCCTCACCAACGGCAAGCCGATTCTCTACCCGGAGCTGCCGCGCTTCCTCATGCTCTCGCAGCGGATCACGACGGAGTCGCCGAAGGTAAGCGAATCCGAACTGGTGCTCTAAGGGCCCGCGCCGGCTTGTCAGAGCCGCTCGGCCGTCCAGCCGACTGTGCCGCTCTCGCAATTGCGGACGCTGCCGTTGTCGAGGGGCACTTCCTTCCCACGGATCCGGAGCGTCCCCTGGGCGTTCCTTTGGCCTACGAGCCTCCCCGCCATGGAAAGGCGGGAGCCCGGATCGTCAGCGTCGTCCACGGCCTCGGCGCTGAAGCGCCTCCGCTCGACCTTCTGGCTGAACTCGAGGTGGCCGCTTGAAGTTCGCGCACGTCCCTGACAATCGAGCGGGAACTGCTTCCACGAAAAGTTGATGACCCTCTTTCCGTTCTGGAACCTCTCGAGCGTGAAGCTCATCCTTCCCGTTTCTTCGAAGTCGCCTCGGTACATCGAGCGGTTCAGCCCGCCGACCGCGGTCGTCGCCGCGAACGCCACCGATACAACGCCGACCACCGCGATGAGCTTTCTCACTGAGACTCTCCCTTGCCCGCCTGCCTTGCCAGGGGGAGACTACCGCCCGCTGCCTACGTGCTCGCGATGCGGACGAGGCGCTGCGCGAGCCCGTCGAGATTCCTCTTAGTCACGCGCTGGGAGACGACGCCCGTGTGGGTCACCGTCCCGCCGTCGGCGATCCAGACGAACGCACGCCGTCCGTCGGTGCGAGAGAGCCAGACATCGTCCGAGATGCTCTCTCCCACTGCATCCAGCCCGTCCGCGGAATCGCCCGGTGCGACGCCGTCGATTTCGTGCTCGGGGAGGTTGGAGATCGCAAAGTCCATCTTGCCCCGCGGCCCGAAGAGCGCCTTGATGTTGAGGGCCGAGTTGCGCCCGTCAGTGCCCGCGCACCAGCGCCAGACCCGCTCGCGCTTCACCGGCTGGCCGGCGGAAAGAAGGTTTCGCTTCGAGCGCTTGTTGAGCTTGATCTCCGTGCCGAGCCCCGCCAGCGTGAAGTCTTCGTCGCCCCACTCCGAGCAGTCGACCTCGCCCACGCCGTATGTCCGCTCCCACATCTGAAGATAGGCCTCGGCGCCTCGGTTCATGTCCTCGGCGATCTCGTCGCCCTTGATCTGGCGCAGGTCCTCCAGCCAGTCGGCGTAAAGGCCGTAATGGTCGACGCCGTCCGTGTTGATGTCGTAGGTGCGCCCCTCGGCAGCGGTCCCCGACTTCTGCTGGTTGAAGATCACGGCCCCGTCGATGCCCGTGAAAGGGTAGTCGACGTCCGCTTCCTCGGGCGGATTGCGCGGGCCGCCCTGCGAGCCGAACCCGTTGGCGTCGGCGCCATAGCCGAGCCCGAAGTACTGATCACCAAGCTCGCCGCGAACCTGCTGAGATTTGATCTCTTCCCAGGCGCCCGCGAAGCCGCTTGCGCTGCCCGCGTATGGGCTGATGAACCCGCCGAGGCCGTAGATCCGCGGCAGCGTGTTCTGGGTCGACCACGAGTGCGAGGAGATGACGCCGGGGTAGTCGGCTGCCTCGACCATGTCAAGCGCCTCGTCGCGGGCGATGACGCTCATGTGGTCGGGATCGAAGACGAACCGGCGGTCCATGATCCCCTCGATCGCGTGCGAGCCGAAGTCCGTCTCGCCTGGATCGCCGTCCTCGAGGCCCTTCGAATTGCACTTGTCGTTCGGGCCGTAGACCGGCGCGAGCACGGGCAGGGCGGGCAGGAACGCCTCCAGCCCGTTGCCGAAGATCTCGTCTTGAGAGACGGGGGAGCCCGCCGTAGCCGGAACCCGGTCGTGATTGTGGCCGTCTTCGCCGCAGTCGCCTGGTTGGGGGTCGCTCGGAGGCGGGTCGAAGTCCCAGTAGCTGCCGCTCGTGCCGTATTGCCCGGTGTTCACGATTACGCCCGTGGAGCCGCTATCGCCCGCGACGCCCGTGAGCTGGTTGTCGAACTTGTTGGTGATCTCCATCTGGCGCACGCCCAAGCCCCAGAGCTCGTCGAGAACCTCGTCGATGTGGTCCTTGGAGCAGCGCGCGTCGGGAGTCGTGTTGAGGGGCGGCGCCGGATAGTCCATGACGCCCTTGTAGCCGCAGTCGAACGGCTCGGAGACCTCCATCCCCTTGATCACGGCGAGGTCGCCTGCGTTAATCACCCGGCGAGCCTGGAAGGGGGTCTCGACGATCCGGAACCAGCCCTCGCCGGGACCGCCCGACTGCGCGTCGATGTAGTCCTCGAGCTGCTCGATCCGCGTGATCTCGCGGCGGACGGAGTCCATCTCGTCGCAGTTCGAGCGCTCTCTATAGGAGGTTGCCTGGGGTGGATAGATCTCGCAGAGAACGCGGTTTTCGACCATCAGGTTCACGAAAATCCGAAGGCCGGCTAGATGCGCCCGCTCGAGCCAGCGGTAGTACGAAGACTCGTGGGTGAGCGAGTACGACTGCGGCCACCCATCGAAGTTGGGCCAGCCGCCCGTGTCGTGGCATGGATCGCCGCCGAGACCGGTCTCGAGGACGGCCGAGCAGCCGTCCGGCTCATGATCCCCGCAGTCCCTGAGCGCGTAGGGCGCCCCAAATTTGTGCCAGGGCTCGCCGCAGTGAGCTTGGCGGCCGAGAAACTCGAAGGCCATCATGTGCATGTGGCCGTCGACCGTTCCCTCCACCTCGCCGAAGGAGGGTGAGCCGGTGTTCGGCTCGCCGGAGGTGTTGAGAGAGATCTCGGGATAGGTGGCGCAGCCGGCGGCGGGCACGAAGGTGAAGGTCTCGGCCTGGTCCTTCGGGACCGAGACGAGCTGCCCTCCATTCGCCGTCGCAAGGCCGAGGTCGTCGGCCTCGTTTACGAGCGTGAAGTCGCCCTGAGCGCCCCTTACGGTCCACTCCGCCCGGTTGCTCGGCGCGGTCGCAACCACCACATCGTCCGCTGGCAGCACCCCCTCGTCGAGCGCCAGGAAGTCCTGTGCCTCGCCGTAGAGGAGGTAACGGCCGAGGTCGGTGGCCTGCATTCGAAACGCCTCGGCGTCGCTCAGCGATCCGTCACCTGCCGAATAGCCGTCGCCCGTCTGGGAGACGAGATCGCCGTCCGCAGTCTCAAGCGCGTAGCAGCCGTGGACGATCGTGTAGCGGTCCGCGACCGAGGCGGCTTTCGCCGAAGTCGCGGTCAGGCCGAGCGCCGCGAGCGCCAGCGCCGCGACGGCAGCGCCGCGCGCGAACGCTCCCCGCTTAAGTCCTACCCCTGGCACCAACATGGGAAAGGAGGGTAGACCCTTCCCGAAGGAAATGCGTCAGTCGCGCTCGAATCGGCCTATCAACCGCCAGCGCTCGCTACGGTCCGCTAGAGGGGTCTCTCTCCATGGATGCAGGCAGCGCCCAAACCCGTCCCTGGCACCGCCTGGGCCTGAGCGATCGAGCGGCTGCGGCCGTCGCCGCGCTCCTGGGCGTCTTTCTCGTGATGGCGGTGATCGTCGTGCGATCGCTCGGGGGGCCGAGCGCCTTTGACGCCCTCGCCGCCTACACCGGTGCCCTGGAGTCGGGTGATCCCGAAGCGGCAGCGGCGTTCACGAACGCTGATCCGGCGCTCGTCGCGGATGAGATCCAGGCGAACGTCGACGGCCTCGACGGCGCGACGCTCAACGCTGAGGTCTCAGAGGTCACCGAGAGCGGGTCGGACGCCACGGCGAAAGTCGGCATGACGTGGGACGTGCCCGAGTTCGGGGCCTTCGAATACACAAACGACGCGATCACGCTCAGCCTCGCGGATGGGGAATGGCTTGTCGATTGGTCGAGCCGCGCGATCCACCCGGCGCTGCGCGAAGAGGGCCACCGCCTGGGCACGGTCGAGGTCTTCGAAGACCGGGCGCCGATCCTGGACCGCGACGGAGAGGAACTCGTCTCGCTCGGTTCGGTCGTGGACGTGAGCGTCGTGCCATCCGAGGTCGACGATGTCGGCGCGACCGTGGCGGCGATTGCCGCGGTGACAGAGGTCGATCCCGAGACCCTGACCGAAGCGATCGAAAGCGCGGATGAGGACGCGGTGGTCCCGGCCATCACGCTGCGCGAAGAGGACTTCGCGCCTGTCGAAACGGAGCTCCGTGCTGTGCCAGGAGTCGAGCTGGCAGGACGAGAGACGCCGCTCACTCCCACCCGCGACTTCGCGCGCGCCCTTCTAGGCACGGTTGGGCTCGCAACCGAAGAGCAGGTGAAGAAGTCTGATGGCGAGCTTGATGCCGACGACGTCGTCGGCCAGTCCGGGCTCGCGGCGGCGTTCGACGAGCAGCTCGCCGGCGAGCCGGAGCGCTCGGTCGTGATCCGGGATGCCGACTCAGAGCCGGTTGAGACGCTCGAGACACGCGATGGCGAAGCCGGCGAGCCGCTGGAGACGACGCTTTCGGCCGAGGTCCAGTCGGCGGCCGAAGAGGCACTAGCCGACGTCGAAGGCACCGCGGCCCTGGTCGCGATCGACCCCAAGCAGGGAGACATCCTGGCCGTCGCCAACCGGCCAACCGAGGCCGGTCTCAACCTCGCCTTCACCGGCCGGTACCCGCCGGGTTCGACGTTCAAGGTGATCTCGACTGCCGCTTTGCTGGAGAACGGCCTCGAGACGACGGAGACCGTCGAGTGTCCAGAGTCGATAGACGTGGACGGGCGGGAGTTCGTGAACTTCGAAGGCTTCGCATCGGGCGCCGTGCCGTTCTCGACCGACTTCGCCCAGTCGTGCAACACGGCTTTTGTCTCGCTCGCGAACGAGCTCGAACCAACCGCGCTTGGCGAGACCGCCGAGCAGTTCGGCGTCGGCGTCGACCCGGAGCTCGAGCTCGACGCCTTCGGCGGCGACGTGCCGCCAGGCCGGGACGAAGTCGAAGAGGCGGCTGCGATGATCGGCCAGGCGCGGATCCTCGTCAGCCCGCTCGCGATGGCCGGGGTCGCCGCGACGGTCCAAAGCGGCGAGTGGCACCGCCCGCGCCTGGTCGCCTCAGACCCCTCCGAAGCAGGTGAACCGCTTTCTCGCGAGGACGCGGACGAGCTCCGGACCCTGATGCGCTCGGTCATCACGTCGGGTACCGGGACCGCGCTAGCCGCGGTGCTCGGCGAGCCGATCGGCAAATCGGGTACCGCCGAGTTCGGGACGGCCGACCCGCCAAAGACGCACGCGTGGTTCATCGCGGCACGCGACGACGTCGCAGTCGCGGTCCTCGTCGAAGAGGGGACCTCCGGCGGCGAGGTGGCGGCGCCAATCGCCGCGAGCTTCCTGACGGCGCTGCCCATCGAACCGTGAGCCTGGCGGGGGGCGGTGTCACCCCCTCCAGGAGGCCTAGTAATTTGAACTCTTACGGCCGGTTCGCTGTGCCCTGATTTTTCCTTAGCCTCCTGGAGTGGATGACCCCGCCCCCCGCAGCGCCCCCTGACCCCGTCCGCTTCGGCAGCGCGAAGGGGCGCTGGATTCTTGCCGTGACGGTTTTGGGGTCGGGGATCGCCTTTCTCGAAGCCACCGTGGTGAACGTGGCCCTGCCCGAGATCGGGCGCGACCTCAACGCCGACACCGGCGAGCTTCAGTGGGTGCTCAACGGCTACCTGCTGACGCTTTCGGCCCTGATCCTCCTCGGCGGCTCGCTCGGCGACCGCATGGGACGGCGCCTGATTTTCAACGTGGGCGTCATCTGGTTCACGTGCGCCTCGGCACTCTGCGCACTCGCACCTTCGGTTGAGGTCCTCATCGCGGCTCGTGTGCTGCAAGGCATCGGCGGCGCGCTCCTCACCCCCGGCAGCCTTGCGATTCTCGAAGCGACCTTTCACCCCGACGACCGCGCCAGGGCGATCGGCGCGTGGTCGGGCCTTGGTGGTATCGCCGCCGCGATCGGGCCCCTCCTCGGCGGCTACTTGGTCGACGCCGTCTCGTGGCGGTGGATCTTTCTGATCAACCTTCCGCTCGGCGCGTTCGTCGTATATATGGCGAACCGCCACGTGCCCGAGACGAAGGATCCGACCGCGACCGGCCGGCTCGATCTGAAGGGCGCACTGCTCGCCGCAGCCGGGCTCGCTGCCGCCACCTTCGCGCTGATCGGCGCGTCCGAGGGCCGAAGCGCAGCGACGGTGGCGATCGCGGGCGTCGCGGGCGTCGCGCTGCTCGCTGGGTTTCTCGTCCACGAACGGAGGAGCCCCAACCCCATGATGCCGCTCTCGATCTTCTCCTCGAGGCAGTTCACCGCGGCGAACCTCGTGACCTTCTGCGTCTATGCGGCCCTCAGCGGCGTGTTCTTCCTCCTCGTCGCGTTCCTTCAGATCTCGATGGGCTACTCCGCGATCGCGGCGGGCTCGGCGGCCCTGCCGGTGACTGTGATCCTCCTGATCTTCTCGTCGCGCGCAGGCGCGCTGGCGACGCGCATCGGGCCGAGGTGGCCGCTGACGATCGGCCCGATTGGAATCGCGGCGGGGATGCTCCTGATGCTCAGGATCGATCCCGGTGACAGCTATCTCTCCACGGTGTTCCCCGCGGTGATGGTGTACGGCCTGGGCCTCGCCCTCGTCGTCGCTCCGGTGACGGCCACTGTGCTAGCGGCAGCCGACGACCGCCACGCCGGGGTCGCCTCCGGGATCAACAACGCCGTCGCGCGGGTGGCAGGACTGATCGCGGTCGCAGCCCTGCCGCTCGTGGCGGGGCTCTCAGGCGACGCGTTCTACGACGCGGAGGCGATGGCCGACGGCTTCAAGATCGCGATGGTGGTGACGGCGGCGCTTTCGCTGGCCGGCGGCCTCGTTGCCTTTCTCATGATCGATTCCGAAGTACTCGAGCGAGGCGACGACTCAGAGCACACCTGCGACCGCGCCGCCACCGACCCGAACTGCGGCGTCGCGGGGACCCCGCTCCGGCCGGGCCGCCACGTGGACGAGATTCCCCAAACCGCCGAAGTCGGAGGGGTGCCGGGCTAGGAACACCAGCCGCCGCCGGGCCGGCAGCCGTGCTCCGCTACGCGCTCGAGATATGAGCTAAGCCGGCGGCGCTCCTCGGCGGAGAGCGGCGAGAGAAGCTCGCGCTCGGCATCAGCCACGGCGGATTCGGCACCTCTGAGCCGTCGCGTGCCCTCGGCAGTGAGCTTGATCACCTGGCGGCGGCGATCGCGCGGATCGCGGCGGCGTGCGATCGAGCCGTCGCTTTCCAGCTGATCGAGGAGGGCAACCAGGTTCGACGGGTGAAGGCGGAGGGTGCGGGCAAGTTCGCGGCCGTGCGCCGATCCGCCTTGCTCAAGGCGGTGGAGGATCGCGAACTCATGCCCGTTCATCTCGATCTCGCCCAGCGCACGCCCGACTGCAAAGCCTGCCATCCGCGCGACACGAGCGATCAAGAGGCCACAACCGCCACCTGGGGCTGACTTGGCGCGATCGGGTGCGGCAGTTCTCACGGGAAAGAGTCTAACCGCAAACGGTCGGTATCTATAATCGTTCGCGGTTATAACGATTGGAGCACGCCTGACCATGGAAAGACTTCCCCTCATCCCCCTTGACGATTCCGTCCTCTTCCCGTCCATGAGCGCGACCGTGATCGCGGACGGCCCGGCGGAAGGGCGTGTCTTCGTCGTCGCCCGCCACGGCGACGAGTTCGCGTCAGTCGGCACCGTCGCCGAGGTGGCAGAGCGCGGACGCATCCCGGGCGGGCTCGCCCTGAACTTGACCGGCCTTCACCGCGGGGTTGGCGGCACCGCCGTCAACGATCCCGACGGCACACTCATGGTCGAGGTCACGTCCCATCCCGACCCCGAGGAGACCAGCGAGGAGCTTCGCAAGCTCGAGCGCGAGTACCGCGCGGTCGTCGAGGAGATCCTCGACCTGCGCGGCGCCGACGATCGCATCCGCGCCTTCCTGCGCTCGATCCATGGCGCGGGCGCGCTCGCCGACACGGTCGGCTACTCGCCCGACGTCTCGGCCGAGGAGAAGGTGAAGGTGCTCGAGACGATCGACGTCACCGAGCGACTGAGCCTCGCCGTCGAGATCCAGCGCGACCGCCTCGCGGAGCTTCAGATCCGCAAACGCATCCACGACGACGTGACCGAGGGCGCGGAGTCGCAGCAGCGCGAGTACTTCCTGCGCAAGCAGATGGACTCGATCCGCAAGGAGCTGGGCGAGGACGACGCGTCGGTAGTCGAGGAGTATCGGGCGAAGATCGAAGAGGCGGGCATGCCCGACGAGGCACGCGAGCAGGCCGAGCGCGAACTCGGACGCCTCGAGCGCGCCGGCGAGGGGTCGGGCGAGTCCTCGATGATCCGCACCTACCTCGATTGGCTCATCTCGGTGCCGTGGTCCGAGTCCTCAGAGGAAGTGCTCGACCCCGACGGCGCGCGAGAGGTGCTCGACACGGACCACGCCGGCCTCGACGACGTGAAGTCGCGGATCACCGAGTACATCGCCGTGCGCAAGCTCCGCGAGGAGCGCGGCATCGAAGACGAGGGCCGCGGCGCGGGCGCGATCCTCACCCTGATCGGCCCTCCCGGCACCGGCAAGACCTCGATCGGCGAGTCGATCGCGCGCGCCACCGGGCGCGAGTTCGTGCGCATGTCACTGGGCGGCGTTCGCGACGAGGCCGAGATCCGCGGCCACCGGCGCACCTACATCGGCGCGATGCCTGGTCGTCTAGTTCGCGCGCTCCGTGACGCGAAGACGATGAATCCCGTGATCCTCCTCGACGAGGTCGACAAAGTCGGCGCCGACTGGCGCGGCGACCCCTCGGCCGCCCTTCTCGAGGTGCTGGACCCCGCGCAGAACCACTCGTTCCGCGACCACTACCTCGACGTCGAGCTGGACCTCTCGCAGGTGCTCTTCATTGCAACGGCAAACATGGCCGAGGGCATCCCCGGCCCGCTCCTCGACCGGATGGAAGTCGTGAGCTTCGACGGCTACACGACCGACGAGAAGGTCGCGATCGCGCGCGGCTACCTCTGGCCACGGCAGCTCAAGAAGAACGGCCTCCACGAGGACGAGGTGGAGATTTCCGGCGAGCTCCTGCGCGAGATCGTCACGGAATACACGCGCGAGGCCGGGGTACGCGGTCTCGAGCGCGAACTCGGCAAGCTGCTCCGCAAGGCCGCGACCCGCATCGCCTCCGCCGCGGTGCCAGGTACCTCACGCGACGCTAACGATTCCCGGGTGCCAGGCACGGTGCCTGGCACCGCTGGAGCGGCCGTCGTCATCGACCGCGAGGCCGTCCGCGATGCCCTCGGGCGCCAGCGGTTCTTCCAGGAGGCGGCCGAGCGCACCGCGGTTCCCGGCGTTGCCACCGGCCTCTCGGTCACGGGTGCGGGCGGCGACGTCCTCTTTATCGAGACGACCTCGATGGCGGGCAAGGACGACTTCGTCCTGACCGGCCAGCTCGGCGACGTGATGAAGGAGTCCGCACGGATCGCGCTTTCATACGTGCGCGGGCATGCCGATGGGCTCGGCCTCGACGCCGAGGCCTTCGAGAAGCGTGAGTTCCACATCCACGTCCCGGCCGGTGCCATCCCCAAGGACGGCCCCAGCGCGGGCATCACGATGACGACGGCGCTCGCCTCGCTCCTCTCGGGCCGCCCGGTCAAGCACACGGTTGGCATGACCGGCGAGGTGACGCTCCAGGGTCGCGTGCTGCCCATCGGCGGGCTCAAGCAGAAGGTTCTCGCAGCTCACGCCGCAGGCCTCACGGACGTGATCATCCCCGAGCGGAACCGCGGCGACCTCGAAGACGTGCCGGAGGAGGTTCGAAACGAGATGACGTTCCACCCGGTAATGACGATCAGCGAGGTGTTGGACCTGGCGCTTGAGCCGGAGCGGGCACAGGCCGCGGCGGCGTAAAGACCTTCACCGATTGCAGCCTTTTGGTGGCCATAGCCACCAAAATGCTGCGGACGCTCGCTGGTCGGGCGTGAGAACATACGCGCAATGACCGACACGCAACCTCAGACCGGGGAAGACCCGATGCTCTCCTGTCCGGTCGACGAGGTGCGAGCCTCGGAGCTTTCGAGCTGGGAGGACGGCCCGCCCCATGAGCTGTTCAAGCGGTTGCGGCGCGAATGCCCCGTGCACTGGACGGACAAGATCACGAGGTGGCCCGAAGAGGACGGCTACTGGTCTGTCACGAAGGCAGAGGACGTCCACACCGTCTCCAAGGATTGGCAGACGTACTCGTCCGAGCGCGGGGGGATCACGGCGATCACCCACTCGATCATGCCGCTCGAGCTCCAGCAGGGGATGTTCATCGCGATGGACCCGCCAAAGCACGACCGCCTGAAGCAGCTCTTCCAGCGCGGCTTTACTCCCAAGCGGATCGCCGAGCACGAGGACGAAATCCGGGCGATCACTCATCAGGTGCTCGACCGCCTCTCGGGCCAAGAGGAGTGCGATCTCGTCGAGGGGGTCGCCCAGCCCGTCGTCTCGCGCGTGATCGGAAGCTTCATGGGCATCCCCGAATCCGACGACGCGATCTGGGCCCGTTTGATGAACGCGGTGATCGTGGCCGGTGACGAGGACGTCCACCCCGGCGGGCCAAACGCCGTCATGGAGCGCGACGTGCCCGAGATCTTCGAGCGCTGCCGAGCGCTTATCGCAGACCGCCGGGCGAACCCGACCGATGATCTGACCAGCGTCCTGGTCCACGCCGAACTCGACGGCCAAGGCCTCGAAGAGCACGAGATCGTGATGGGCTTCTTCCTACTCATGGCCGCCGGGAACGACTCGACCAAGGCGACCTACTGCTCTGGCATGCGAGCGCTTCTCGAGCACCCGGACCAGCGCTCGCTTGTCCAGAACGATCCCTCGATGATCCCGGGTCTGGTCGAGGAGTCGCTTCGGATGTTCCCAGCCTTCGCTCATTTCCGGCGCACGGCGACGGCCGACACGGAGCTTGGCGGCCGGCAGATCCGCGAGGGCGAGAAGGTCGTCATGTGGTACGTCTCGTCGAACCGCGACGAGGACCGCTTCGAAGATCCCGACCGGTTCGACGTCACCCGGACGGCCGAGCACCAGGCCTTCGGCGCGGGCGGGCGGCACTTCTGCCTCGGCACGGCGCTCGCGCGGCTCGAGCTTCGCATCCTCTTCGAAGAGACGCTTCGCCGCTTCCCGGACATCGAGCTCGCGGGCGAGCCCCGCCACGTGATCTCGCCCTTCTCGAACCAGCTGAAGGTTCTGCCCGTTCGCCTCTAGGCGGCTGGCCGGCGAGCGAGGACCCCGCGATGCCCGCTGACCGCTCCCGCGCAGTGCTCGGACCGCTCGTGGCACGGATCGAGGCGCTGGAGCTCTTCGACGAGCCGGCGAAGGCCATCTCGTGGAAGCTGAGCGAGATCCCCGGGCCGGGAAAGCTCAAGGACGCGATCAGCGGCACGCCGCTCGGCCATGCCCTCCACCCCATGCTGACCGACGTGGTGATCGGCTCTTTCTTGAGCTCGACGGCGCTTGACTTCATCGGCGGCGAGGATTCGGGGCAAGCATCCGAGCGGCTGATCGCTCTCGGCATCGCCGCGTACCCGCCGACCGCGCTCAGCGGCGCACTTGACTGGGCGGACGGCTCGGTGAAAAACGCCGCGCAACGGCGGATCGGCGTCGTTCACGCAGCCGCGAACTCGGCCGCTCTCGGCCTTTACGGGGCCTCGCTTCGGGCCCGCCGGCGCGGCGATCGCGGCAGGGGAACGGCGCTCGGCCTGCTCGGCGCCGGAGCGCTTGGCTTTGCCGGATACCTCGGCGGCCACCTGACGCTGGTCAAGGGCGTGGGCGTGGATGAAACCGCCTTCGATTCCGGGCCCACCGAGTGGACCGAGGCCGCCGGTGCCTCGGACCTCCGTGAGGGCGAACCGTCTCTGGTGATGGCCGCGGACACGCCGGTCCTGGTCCTTCGCCGAGCCTCGCACACGTATGCGATCCACGATCGCTGCAATCACCGCGGCTGCTCCCTTGTCGGCCGCGGAGAGGTGATCGGCGACGAGATCGAGTGCACGTGTCACGGCTCGCGCTTCTCGCTCGAGGACGGCGCGCTCCTCCAGGGACCGGCCACCCAGCCACAGCCTGCGTTCGAGACGCGTGAGCGCGGTGGCAAACTCGAGGTCAGGCGCCGCTCCTAGCCGGAGTTGGCGTCAGGCGGCGCTCGGCTCGAGGAACCCTTCGCGGACGAGCCGACGGACGAGAACGAGCCGCCCGGCCTCGTCGAGCGTGCCGGTCAGCTCATGCGGGGTGAACGCGCGGTCCCTCGAGCAGATATCCAGCATCGCTTCGCGGGCCTGCGAGGGAAAGCTAAGCTCGCGCCCCTCGAAGCGGAGGCTCACGCCCCGCGCGGTTTCCTCGCATTCGAAGATCACGGTGTTGCGGCGCTCAAAGCGATCGTCGATTCCGATGCGCTCAGCAGCCCGCGCGCTTTGCAGCTGGCCTGAAAGCACGGGACGGCGGGTGGATACAAAGCGCCGGCGTGCCGCTGCGCGTACCTCATCGGCTCCGAGCCGAGAGGCGACACGCTCCAAGAGATCGCCAGGAAGCTCTCCTGACGAGCCAAGCGCGCGGCGCAGCTCGACGTCCTCAGCTGCCGCTCGATCGAGAGCGTCCTTCAACGCATCCAGTCGCCTCGGTGGATGGAGCCCGATCGTGAGGTGGAGCGAATCCGAGTCAGATGTGAACGCCTCGTGCGGCCATCCTCTCGGCAGATAAAGGGTGTCTCCAGGACGAAGAACCTCGTCGGCCACCGGCTCGCCGGGATCACCGAACCCCTGCGACCATCTCTGGCTCTGAAGCGGCAGTTCGAGGACCGGCTCATACCAGCGCCAGCGCTTCGTCCCTGAAACCTGCAAGACGAACACGTCGTGGACGTCGTGGTGAACCGAGAAGCCCTGAGCGGAAGCTGGAGTGAGATAGGCGTTGGCCTGAACGGGACAACCCATGGCCTTCTCGAGCTCCCGGCAATAAAGAGCGGCCGGCCGCCAATGGAGATTGAGCCCTTGGAGAACAAGCGTTGCCCCGCCCGCGAACTCGCTTGCGACCTCCCGGACTCGCGCGGTCCCGGTGAACCCGCCTGGGCTCCACGAGATGTCTTCCGTGTAGTCCGCCCGCGAAAGCGGCTTTCCGTCCTTGACGAGGCGAAAAGCCGGCATCCGGATGCCGTTCTCACAAACGAGCCTCTCAAGGTCCTCGCGGGAAAGTACGCCGTCGAAGCGACCCTCGTCCGCGCGCGGGATCAGAAGCGGCTCTGAGTCCCAATGAGCTTGAAGGAACTCTTCGAGCCCGCACGGGTGGAGCGTGAGCTCCACAGCGCCGCTCGCCGGCCCAGCGCTGCGATCGCGCAGCGCTGGCTCGGCAAGCGGTGGACTGGTCCGGCTAGAGGCCGGAGTCGTCGCCGGAGTCGTCACCAGAATCGTCTCCGGAGCCTTCACCCGCATCGTCGTCAATGCCGTCGCCGGAGTCGTCTCCGCTGTCGTCGGATGCGACGTCCGGCGATTCGAGCGTGCTGTCGGTCTCGATCTCCTCGTCTGAGAGGGTTGTCTCGGCTTCGCCCATTTGGTTCCTCCTGTCGTTGGGGTTCAAGCCCGTACCCGATCTCGCCAGGCTGGAACGCGCGGGCGCTACGTCACTCGTAGACGATCAAGTCCGGCACCGGCTTGAGGTCGAGCACCTCGCGCGGCGACATCAGATCGAAGTCCTCGGAGTAAAAAAGCTTGAAGCCCGACCCGAACCCGCTGCCTCGCGGCGGCCCGAGCTCCTCGTACTTCGCGACCTTGTTCGCCGGATCGCCGAAGCCGTCGACATTCAGCACCGTCGCAAGGCCTTCCATTGGCTCGAGCAGCTCCCTCGAGGAGATCATGTCCTCCGTGAACTGGTGGATCACAAACAGCTTCTCGGGCAAGTCGAGGCGCTCGACCGTCGCCGCAAGGCCGTCTGCGACCTGGTTTACCTCGGTCGCGGTAACCGAGCCGATCACGTCACCGGGCGCCTCCGTCGGGCCGACTCGCCACTCCGGGTCGAGCGCGAGGCCCACGTCTGGCTCTTCCAGGTAGCGCTGAAGCCGGCGCACCTCTGATTGAAATGTGGCGCGGCCGGGCTGGATGTCGAGGAGGAGCAGGCCGTCAACCTCGCGCGCCGCCGCGAGGTACTCACGGATGACCGAGTGCGGCTGCCGTGTGCGGTACAGGCCGTCCTCGCCCGGCGCGCTTGCCGCGATCGTCGCGAGGAGCTCGAAGACGGGGAGAACCGGGCGCTTGCCCTCGTATCCCTCGGCCTGCTTTGCCAAGGCCTCCGCGGCGTCGGCTGGAGAGCCGATTCCGAGCGCCCCCAGCGCGTCGTCTTGGGGAGCGCCGTAGAAGCCGACGAGCCGGTACTCCGGCAGGAGCGAGCGGCCCCCGCGCGGAAGCTCCGGCGGTCCCACGCCTTGATCGGCGGCTGGCTCGCCGCCGCCTCCCGCCGTAGAGCCGACGATGATGCCGATGACGAACGCGACGGCGCCCGCGGCGGCGCCCGCATAGAGAAAGCGGCGCCGGCGCTCGGCTTGCGTCGCCTGCTTGCGCCGCCGTCCGAGCGGCGGCGCAAAGTCGTCGTCCCGCATGAACGGGAGTTTTACCCCTAGCCGAAGCGGACCGGCAGCTCCTCGAGGCCGTAGACGCCCGCGACCGACTCGTAGACCGGCTCGCCCGCGAGGTCTAGGCTCGGCATCCGCGGCGCGAGAAATGCCAGCGCCTCCTGGAGCTCGGCCCGCGCCAGGCTCGCCCCAAGGCAGTTGTGGATGCCCGCGCCGAAGGTGAACGGCTTCGCCTTGCCGCGATCGGCTTCGACGTCGAACCGAAGCGGCTCGTCGTACGCACCGGCGTCGCGATTCGCGACGAAGGTCGAGATCATCAAGACGGTGTTCGCCGGGATCGTCACGTCGCGAAAGATCACGTCCTCGGTGGTCATCCGCGCGGTGAACGGGGTGATTGGCTCAAAGCGCAAGAGTTCCTCGACCGCGCGTGGGATCAGCTCGGGATCAGAGCGCACGAGCTCCCATTGCTCCGGGTGGCGCGCGAAGAGGCGCATGCCGTGGGCAAGCTGGGCCTGGGTCGTGTCGACCCCTCCGGCCAGCACGTTCATGATCAGATGGAGGCATTCGTCGTCGGACAGGCGGTCGCCCTCGTGGGTCGCGGTGAGGAGCGTCGAGATCAGATCGTCGCCCGGGTCGCCTCGCCGCGCCTCGATGAGCGCCGTGGCGTACGCGGTGAACTCCACGATCGCTGCCTCGATCGCGGCCCGGCTGGCCAGGATCGCCGCCGGGTCGAATTGGCGCTGAAACCAGGTGGCCCAGCCGTGAAGCCGCGGCGCGTCTGCGACGGGGGCGCCGACCACCGAGGCGATCGTCATGGACGGGTAGCGCTTCGCCACGGCGCCGACGAACTCGTGCTCGCCGCCCTTCTTAAGCGGCTCGAAGATCTCGGTCAGGTGCTCGCGCATGACCGGTCGCCAGCGGTCCGCCGCGCGCGGCGTGAACGAAGGGTTGACGAGGTTGCGAAGCCGGCCGTGGTCGGCGCCCTCGGTCGAGATGATGTTCTTCCGGATTGCCTCGGCAAGCGGGCCGTCGGTGATCCCGAATGCGGCTGCCACGACAGCCGACGGAAAGACGACCTCCTTCGAGCGCAGGAAGTGGTTCGCTGCTTCGCGATCCAGGACAAAGATCCAACCGGGCTCGGAGTCCGCCAGCCAGCCCTGCGCCGCCAGGCCCTCCATCCGGCGGTGGAACTCATCGCCCCGAAGGGCTTCATCCGTCCAGTCGAGGCGGGGCAGCTCAAGCTCTGCGAGGGCGGGCATCGCTGGAAGCGTAGGGACAGAGCCCAGTCGTGGGGTCTGACCCCAGGCGTGGGGTCTGACCCCGTCAGTGGCCGTTCTCTTCGACGAGAGCGGCGAGGGTCGTGGGGTCCTCGAGCCCAAGGCGAAGCGTCAGGACTCGCGTCGCGACACTACGAAGCTCTGCCTTTTCGAGGACACGAGTAGCGACGGCGCCCTTGCCCGCCGTGAAGGCGTCGAGCGAAGCCTGTGTCGAGTGGGCATAGAGCAGAAGATCGGCTGGCGCCTCGAGAGATTCGACGGCGACCTCATCCGGCGTCGCATACGCCGCGAGAGCCGGGGTGTCGAGCGCATCGGTCACGGCGACTCCCTCGAACGAAAGCTCGCCGCGAAGGAGATCCTCCGTAACGGACGGCGCGAGGGCCGCGGGTGCAGCGCCGTACTCGGGGTAGATCGCCGTGCTCAGCATGACGAGCGGCACGCCGCCGTCAACGAGATCCCGGAACGGCGCGAGATCGCGCGCTTCCTCACCCGCGGTGCGCTCGATCACCGCCGGCTCGAAGTCCGTGTTTACCTCGGCCGAACCGAAGCCGGGGAAGTGCTTTGCCGTCGCAGCGACCCCTTCTGACTGAAGGCCCCCGGTGAAGGCCTCGGCCGCTTCAAAGACAAGCTCGGGGTCGCTCGCGAAGGCGCGGTCCTCCTCCTCAAGAGCGCCGCCGCGCATACCGAGGTCGGCGACGGGAGCGAGATCCGTGTTGACGCCCAACCCCGCGAGAAGCTCGCCGGTAAGGCGGCCTTCTTCCGCGATCCCTTCAGCGGTCAGCGTCTCGCCCATCGCCTCCGCCGATGGCTCGGGCGGCCCGGGGAACCGCTTGACCGGGCCACCCTCCTGGTCTGCCATGACGAGCGCCGGGAGGCCCAGCGGACCGCGGGCCGCCGCCTTCTGGATCTGGCTCGTCAGCTCGCGAAGCTGACCGGGCGATGCGAAGTTGCGCTCGAAGAGGACCACGCCGGGCGCGAGACCCCTTCGGAGCCGTTGGGCAACCACGGGCGGCAACTCCGTCCCCTCGAACGAGAGGAGGATGCGCTGGCCGAGAAGCTGGCCGGCGGAAAGCTCACTGGCCAGCTCCTCGCCCTGCTCGGCCAGTGTCGGCTCCTCGGGCTCCGAAGAATCGCCGGCGCCGAAAACCGAACACCCTGCGAGGAGGAGGCACCCAAGCGCCAGCGCAACCCCGAGGCGTCGCGCAGCCGTCATCGCGCTCAGCGCGTCGCCCGGAACCTGATCGGCACGAGATAGTCGCCAGGATCCTCGAGCGGGCGAAAGATCGACCCGAGCCCTCGACTCTGGAGCTCGGTGGCCATCTGGTCGTTGAAGAGGGCGGACGTTGCCGGATTCTGAAACAGGTCGTGATGAAGGGAATACAGGCGCTTCACACGAAGTGCCTCGGCGTAGTCCGCTGGATCACGAAACCCCTGCTCGGGGTTTCCGAAGCCAAGCGTCGCCTCGAACTGGACGTCGGTGGGGGGCAGAGCTTCGAGCGTTTCGAGGATGGCCGGAGCGTGCTCCCGGACTGGACCCGCGCTGTTGTTCCAAAAGAACGAGAAGCCGCGATACCGGAAGCGGTACATCGCGGCCTCGGAGCCACCCGAGTTCATCGGCGGCAAGCTCGCGCCGCCGCTGTGGAGGTTGCGGATCGCGAGCACGCTGATGTCCTTGCCGAGTGGGCGGATCTTCTTCTTGGCCCCGAAGGCCGAGTTCGCCCGAAGGGGCCTGCGGCAGCGAATCTTCGTCGTGATGCCGGCTTCGGCCGCCTGCCCGCGTGCGACCCGGCAGTGCTGGGGAAGGCCGATGACACGCGCGCCCGTCGCGGCCGCCAGCGGACCCGCGTAGCACTCGTGGTCGTAATGGCCGTGGCCGATGAAGAGGGCCTTCGGCCTCAGGGCTTCGAGCTGGTCATAGCTCACTGGCGAATAGCCGGTCGCCGAGGTGTCCGCCGGTGGCGAATCATCCGGATTGCACGTGCTCGGCTGAACCCCGTTGATGAAGGTGTCGAGCAGGATCACCTTGCCGTCGATCGAGACCGCCATGGTCGCGACGCCGAGCCAGGAGAAGACGACGCGCTGCTTCGGGAGCCGACCGTCAGCGCGCACGTTCTTCGCGCCGAAGACGTACTCGCGCGCGGCGATGGACTCGTCGCCGATGGGCGCCGCGGACGCATGGGCCGTCAGGGAAAGCACGATCAGAAAGCTCGCAAGGCCGGCGCCCAGCGTGTTTCTCGCGAGGGAGATCACTCGCGAAGCGTAAAGCCCGGCACCCTCAGCCCGGTGTGTAGTGGCATGGCTCCTCCTCGGTCTCCGCGATTGGGCATACGACGTCGGGGATCACGCGCTCGGCCTGTGCCTGGCCCGAGAGCGGTTCGATTTGGATCAGGTCGATCGACTGAAGCGTGGCGTCGGTCTCGGCGAAGTGGAGCTCCCCCAGCCCCGCCGACTCCTGACCGACCCTGAGCGGCCCGCCCGCGCCCAGCGTGCCCGCGTTCACGACGTTGACCTGGCCCGCCGCATAGCGATCGAGCGCCTGGAAGTGGTTGTGGCCTGTCACGATCGTGAGCGGTTGCGAGTAGCCGGCGGCGGCAAGGGTCGAAGCCAGATGCTGGGCGAGCGAGTTCTGGTGGATCAGAGCGATGTCCGGCTCGCGCTTGAGGCCTTCGAACCACGCCACGACCTCGTCCTTTGCCGCCGCAAGCTGCTCGTCGCCGTCTTCGAGCTCGGGGAACGAATAGATCCGCTCGGAAGAGGCCGGGTCGTCGCCTTGCCATTCGAGCGGATCCGAGAACCCCGCGATTTGGAGGCCGTCAACGACAAGTGCCTCCCCATCGTCGTAAACGCCCCGCTCGGTCAGGAGCCCGTCTGAGCCGACCACGCTGATGCCATCCGCGGCGAGCCGATCCATCAGGAGGCTCGAATCGTGGTTCCCGGATACGGCGACGACCTCGTCGGTCAAGTCGGCGATGCGAGGACTGATCTTCGCCGCCTCAGCCTCGCTGCCCGAGACTCCGAGGTCGCCCGCGAGCAGGAACGGCTGCTGCCCGACGAAGCTGGAGAGTGAGGAGAGAATCGGCAGATTTGAGTGAAGGTCAGAGCCAAAGAAGAGCGCTCGCTCACCGCCCTCGCCCGTGCGGGGGGAATCGGCCAAATAAGCGCTGAAGTTCGTGAGTGCGTTGTCGAAGGTGGACGTGTAGCGGTCGTTCTCCTGCTGGCGCTCGAAGAAGGCGAGGAGCTGCGCCAGCTCGGGGCCACGGCCGTAGTAGGAGGGCGACGAGAAGGCGCGAGCGTCGAAGGTAGAGCTCGCGAGGATGAGACACGCGCCCGTGCCGACGACCCCCGCCCCGGCTACCCACGCCGCGGCGAAGCCGAGCCAGCGAAACCGTGTCCGCAAGAGCCAGAGGACGCCGGCGACGAGGAGGGTCGCGCCGAGCCCGAACGCGAAGGCGCGGATGACCGCGCTCTTGGCGGCGTCTTCGAGCGACTCGCGAGTGTCTGCGACCGACTCTCGCTCGCCGCCCGCCGCCTCCAGCGCGCCGCGGCGATCGAGCGAGCGGATCTCGAGCGCAAGCTCGAACGGCGAGTCGTAAGCGTCCGCCCGAATGCCCCAGTCCGCGATCGGCACGTAGGCGTTCACCTCGCCGAACGACGACGTTGCGGCGACCTCGAACGAGATTCGCCCAAGAGCGGTCTCCGACTCGACCGGCCCGGCGATCCGCCAGCCAACCACCATCGCCAGGGCAGCAACGGCGGTGGCGGCAACCAGCCCGGCGGCCCAGAGCGCGACCCGGCGCGCCTTAGAGTCTCCCACGTGGCCCCAAGCTCATCGTCGTCACGGAGTATGAAGCCCGTCCGGATCGGCTGCTCAGGCTGGGTTTACAAGGATTGGCGCGGGACGTTCTATCCCGAGAAATTGCCGCAGCGCTCGTGGCTCGAGCACTACTCGTCGGTCTTCGGCACGGTCGAGATCAACAACACGTTCTATCGCTTGCCGACCGAGGCGGCCGTCACGGGCTGGGCCGAGCGGACGCCCGGCGACTTCGAGTTCGCCGTCAAGGGAAGCCGCTACACGACCCACATCAAGCGCCTGCTCGAGTTCGAGAAGTACTCGAGCCGCTTCTTCGACGCACTCGAGCCGCTCGTACAAGCCGGCAAGCTCGGTGTCGTCCTGTGGCAGCTGCCGCCCAACTTCAAGCAGGATCTCGGTCGTCTCGAAGCTGCGCTCGACATCCTTGACGGCCGGCCGGGCCGCCACTGCTTCGAGTTTCGCCACGAGACCTGGTTCAAGCGGGATACGTACGAGCTCCTTCGCGCGCATGACTCGGCGCTGGTGATCGGGGATGATCCTCGCTTCCCGTTCGTGGCGCGCGAGCTCACGGCGTCGTGGACCTACGTCCGTTTCCACCGCGGCGCGCACGGCATTCGCGGCAAGTACGCGCCGGGCGAGCTGGACACGTGGCGCCGGCGCATCGCCGCGTGGCGCCGGCGGACCGGCGTCTACGCGTACTTCAACAACGACTGGGAGGGTTTCGCGCCCGACAACGCGAGCACGCTTGCAGCACGGCTTTCACCCTGACTAGAGTCGAATGGCGACCCATAGTGGATCGATTCTCGACCGTCGCGCTGAGATGAAGCGCAGGGGCTATCGCTCGGCCGGCGCGGGATCGCCGGCGCAGACAACGTCGCGAATTGCCTTCGCCCGGTAAAGGCGGCGGTCGACGCGCAACATGATCGTTTCGGTTGAGTCGTCGTCGCCATCCCAGCCGGCGACCCCGAACGACACCGTGGCGCCGCCGATCGCGATGGCTGTTCGGACCTCGTCGCGGACGGAAAGGCGCAGGCGGTCTGCCAGCTCGGTGGCATCAAGCTCAACGGTTCCCGGCGCGAGGATCGCGAACTCATCGCCGCCGATCCGCGCGACCAGGTCGCCGGCGCGGGCGTTTGACGTCAGCACCTTCCCAACAGTCTTGAGGACGAGGTCACCCACGGGGTGGCCGAGCTGGTCGTTGATCGTCTTGAGCTGGTCGAGATCGCAGAGCATGACCGAGAAGGGCACGTGGTCGCGCTTGCTTCTCGCGCATTGCCGAGCCAGCTCATCATCCCAGGCGCGGCGATTTGCGAGGCCGGTGAGCGAGTCCTCATGGCTTTGCCTGTCCAGCTCCAAGACCAGCTCGCGGCTCCGCTTCTGCTCGCCTTTCAGCGCATCGAGAGCCTCGAACTCCCTCCACGCCGCCTCGTGGCGATGGCGCTGACCCAAATAGGAGAGGACCGAAGCGGTCGCAACGTAAAAAAGGATCGTGGCGATCGCGTCCGTTGCAACCGGATCGGACAAGAGCAAGACGAGCGCAAGGCTTCCGAGGCTCAGCCCGATCGCGGCGAGCATGTAGCGCGGCGCCCAGATCAGGAGAAACGCTCCTGCGTAGATGGTTAGCGACATGCCCAGGGCATACGCGCCGTGGTGAGACTCGACCTGGGCGATCATCAGGGCAATGCCGATGTCGACCATCGCCATTATCCCGAGGACGAACCACTCCGGATGCGTGTGCCCTGCCCTGGTGCGCCAGAGGGCGAGCCAGAGCAACGCAATGGGCGCCGTGAACCCGACCCTGAGCCAGACGAACATGCCGGCGCTCTCCGGTTCGACGAGGTAGTCGAAGAGGCTCCAGGCGGGGAAAGCAACCACCGCGATTGCGCCCGCGCTGATACCGGTGGAGCGGGTTGCGGCTTTGACCCGGCTGCGAAACCGAGCCTCGACGTCTTCGGCGTGCCCCTGGGACGTTGCGTTTATCGGGCGGAATCCCATGCTTACGTGATCGGCCCTTGCGGGGGCTGCCTTGAGCGACTCCCCTCGCGCTGGTGGAGGCATAGGCTTCAGCGCTATCACCCTTGACTAGGAAAGGCCAAAGATGAGCAAGTTGATCGTGTCCGAATTCGTGAGCCTCAACGGAGTCATGGAGGCGCCCGGCGGAGAGCACACTCATCCCCACACCGGCTGGACATTCAAGTCGATCTACGGCGACGACCACTACGCCTACAAGGACGAGGAGCTCCGCGAGGCCGAGGCGCTCTTGCTCGGGCGAACGACCTACGAGGGCTTCGCGGCCGCCTGGCCGGAGCGAGGCGGAAAGGGCGACGACTTCGCCGACAAGATCAACGCCATGCCCAAGTTCGTCGTCTCCTCGACGCTCTCAGATCCCGAGTGGGAGAACACGACAGTGCTCTCGGGCGACGCGATCGACGAGGTCACGAAGCTCCGCGACTCCGCCGAAGGCCCCATCCTCATCAACGGGAGCGCGCAACTCGTGCATGCGCTCGGCGAGGCCGGCCTGGTGGACGAGTGGCGAGCGATGGTCCACCCCACCCTGATCGCCGACGGCCTGCGGATGTTCCCCGACCCCGGCGACATGCAAAAGCTCAAGCTCACCGACGCGAGGACCTACGACTCCGGCGTCGCCCTCCTGATCTACGAGCCTGCCTAAGCCCTAGCGCGGGTGGGCCTCGTAGAGCGTGCGCCCGGAGCCGAGCTCAACACGGCTCGCGACCTCGAAGCGCTCCGATAGCGCCTCCTCGAAGCGGTCGAGGTGATAGTCGGGATGAGCGTCTTCGCGCTTTCGCGCCAGGAGGCGCTGGACCATCTCGTCGTCGCGGTGCGCGAACTCGATGATGAGGACGGCGTCGAGGCCGGCGAACCAGTCGACGATCTCCCGCAAGGGCACGTTCGCAGCGATCGAGAGGTGGTGGACGAGCGCAAGGCACAGGATCAGGCCGGGCCGCCCCCGTTCTTCGAGCCGGGCGCGCTCGAGCCCGCGCCAGCCCCGTGCCGGCGAGGGGTCGGCGAGATCCATCACCAGGGGCAGGATCCGCTCTTCGCCCTCGTCCCGGAGCCTCCGGTAGAGAGCTTCGATGCTCGCGTGGTCCCCGTCCACGGCGACCACGTAGCCGGAGTGCTCGGCTGCGATTCTCGCGTAGCGCCCATCGTTTGAGCCGAGGTCCCAGGTGAGCTTCGGCCGGTGCGATTGACAGGCTTGGCGGACGAAGTCGTCCTTTTGCCTGAGCTCTGCATCCGCGTAATGGGCGCGCTCTCCATACCCCGACCAGGCTGTCTCAGACCCGCCCCAATCGAGCTTCCGGACAAGCCGCTCGAGCCGTGACGCGTTCGCCTCGATCAGCTCCTTCTTAAAGCCGGCGCGCCGGACCTCGGATCGCGTGTCGCGATCTCCTTCCCGTTGCTCGAGGCGAGCGTGGAGCGCAACGTGGGTGAGGACTCCGCGGCGAAGCTTGTGGCGCCCGCGAAGGATCGCGCGCGCCTCGGCCGGCTCGATCCCCTCGAGCGAGCCGCGAAGCCATGGGTGGTATGGCAACCCGGCGTAGGCCTGGAGCATCAGCGGGTAGAGGAAGAGGCAACAGAACTGGCGGTACCCCGCCCACGGCTCGCCCTTCGTGAGCCGCTCGAACGAGCCGACGTCGATGAACTCGGGGTGAGAGCCCCGCCACTGGACGTTGTAAGGCGACGCGTCTTTCAGGATCATGTCCTCGGCGAGCGCCGCTTGGAGGAGCTCGAGCTCGAGGAGCGCTGCGTCGCGCAGCATCGAAAACGGCCACTCGTACGGATACGAGACGAACGGGATGCGCTCGTGCCGAAGCGTCGCGGCGGCAGCGCCGAGTGCCGGCGCTGTCTCGATCTGCTCGGTCCGCACGATCCTTCGCTCGTCCTGCATGCGGGCGAAGAAGGGGCTGGATGAGAGTTGCTTCCAATCTGCGAGCCCCCGCTCGCTCAGCGCACGCAGCACCTGATCGCCGTCGTAAAACACGCGGCTGTCGGGATCCCTGAACGATCCCGGGTCGGCAGAGGGCGGCGGGGGCAAGTCCGCGGGAGAGCTACGAAACTCGGCTTTGTCCGGCTTCGTCGCGCGCCGGCTCGGAACCGTCGGCTTCATCGTCGGGCCGGCGTATCCGCAGGAACATCAAGAGGCGTGCCCACCAGAGCTTGCCGGTGATCGCGAGCGCGGCGACGCCGCCCAAGAGAGCCTGCAAGAGGACGCTGCCGCTACCCGGGTCGAGATAGGCGAGGACGCTCATCTGGTCTCCACATTCACAGCACGTTCACAATAGCGAGGCTTGTCCCCTCGCCCACCACTCCGCACGCGCGCTCTCCACGTCTTCGTCCTCGCCGCGATCGCGGCCGCGCCCGTCCTTTTCGTCGCGGACGCCCAGTTCTTCATCGGACGCGGAGCGAGCGGTGGTGACGTCGTCGCCGTCGCGCTGATCGCGGTCCTCGGAATTCCTGCCGTCCTGGCGCTTGTGGGCCTCGTAATCGCAGCGGCGAGCGACGAGCTTGGCTGGGCGGTCCATCTGGCGCTGATCGGTGCCCTGGCGGCGCTGATCCTCTCCGAGATGCTCTACCCCCTTGGCCTGCGGCTCGAGCTTCAGGCGCCGCTTGTGATCGCTGCCGGAGCCGCCGCGGCAGTGGTGTACGCGCGCCGCGAAGGGGTTCGCTCGGCGCTCTCGTCGCTCGCCGTCATGCCGCCGGTCATCCTCGTCTTCGTCTTCTTGCTCACTCCCATCTCCCATCTGGTCTTCGCGGGAGAGGGAGAGGTGGAGGCACCCTCGCAGCCGCGAGCTCGAACGCCCGTGGTGATGGTCGTCTTCGACGAGCTTCCCGGTCACGCGCTCATGAGCGCCGACGGGCGCCTCGACGCCGACCGGTTTCCAAGCTTCGCCGCCTTTGGCGAAGACGCGACGTGGTACCGGAACGCGACGAGCCCGCGAAGCGACACGGAGCTCGCGGTTCCGACGCTCGCCACCGGAATCAACGCCCCTCTCGACAGCCTCGGCACCTCGGCCGACCACCCGCGCTCCATCTTCACCCTCCTCGGCGAAAGCCACGAGATGCACGTCTCCGAGCCTTGGACCAACCTTTGCCCTGAGCGCCTCTGCGAAGGCGGAACGGAGAGCACGGACGAGGGCGGCCTCGGCTCGATCCTCGCCACGATGCCGGAGCTCCTCGGCTACGTCGCCGTGCCCGACGCGGAGCGGATCGGGATCCCGAGCCCACGCGAGAGCGGCGCGATCAGCCGCCCGGGTCAGGTGAAGACCTTTACCGAGGAGATCGAGCCGGCCTCGGGCCCGGTGCTCCATTTTCTCCATGTGCTGCTCCCGCACAAGACTTGGCGCTACCTGCCCTCCGGCGAGCGCTACCCCGACAGCGTCGGGGCCGACTCCGAGCTGGGAGGGCTCGAAGCGTGGACGGACGACGAGTGGCTCACGCTTCAGCACGAGCAGCGGTTCTTCTTGCAGCTCCGCTATACGGACCGGCTCCTCGGCGAGGTGCTCGGCCGGCTGCGCGAGAGCGGCCTCTACGAGCGCTCGCTCGTGATCGTGACCGCCGACCACGGGGTTTCGTTTCGCGCCGGGGACGAGCGCCGGGATGCGACCGAGACCAACGCTCCGGACATTCTCTCCGTGCCGCTCTTCGTGAAGCTGCCGGGGCAGAGGAGCGGCGATATCGACGACCGGGCGGCAAGCACCCTTGACGTCGTGCCGACGATCGCGGATGCGATCGGCGCCGAGATTCCATGGGAGGTAGAGGGCGAATCGCTCCTGGGCGAGCTCTCGGCGGACCGGCCCGTAGCGATCGAAAACATGGGAGGCGGCGAGGTCGAGCTCACCCAAGCGGAGTTCGCCGAGGCTCGCGACGAGGCACTGGACCGGCGGATCGACTCCCTCGGCGACGGCAAGACCAGCCTGTATGCGATCGGCCCTAGGGCGGATCTGCATGGTCGCCCCGTGGAGGGGCTCCTCGGCGATCCGTCCTCAGGAGAGGCGACGATCGCCGACGGCGCCTCGATCGGCGACTACGACCCTGATGCGGACACCGTCCCGGCCCGCATCGCGGGCGGGCTCAGTGGGATCGATTCGGGCGAGCCGCTCGCGATCGCCCTGAACGGCCGCATCGCGGCCACCACCTACGGCTACGAGGGCAAACATGGGGTGGAGTTCGCCGCGATGGTGCCACCGGGGCTCATCCGAGAAGGCGACAACGCGCTCGAGCTGCTCGCGATCGAGGGTGAAGGAAGCGATCCGGAGCTTCGCCCGCTCGACATATCCCTCTGAAAAGGCTCCGGATCCGGGCTGCCAGGAGAGTCAGTGGAGATCCCCAAGCTGCCGGCCGGCGGCTGGACGAGCCCGTGGGGCCGCTGCGTGCCGGGTGGGCGCGGCGGCTCCGAAGAGCGTCTCCCATGCGGCCCCGGCGCAGGCGGCGAGGACGCCGAGTCCCACCAGCCACCGCACGTCCGTGTAGCGGGAGCGGAGGGGTCCTCCCCATCTCGCCACCCTCGCGTCCGTCTCGCCGACCCGCCAGCGCGGATAGGTGCGCAGATAGGCAAGGATGCCGCGGCGGCTGCGGGGCTGGCTCTCGCCGGCGAGCAGGATGCGACCCAAGGCCCGGCCCCTGGCGAAGTGATGGCGGACCAGCCGGAGCGCGTTCGTGCAGCGATTTCGGTGTGTAAGGACGACCTCTTGCGCACGGTAGGCGCGGTGTCCGCGGCGCCAGAGCTCACCGTTTACCACTGTGTCCTCCCCGGCCCGCATGTCCTCCGGAAAGCCGCCGACCTCGAGTAGCGCCTCCCGCGTATAGGAGCAGTGCGCAGGGGCCGCGTCGAGCTCGCCCGACGGGCGAGCTGGAAGAGATGGCGAATGGTCCAGGAAGTAAGCGGCCCATCCGGCAGGAGTGGGCGTGCCGTTGAGGATCGAGCCGGTGACCATCGAGTAGCCCAGCTCATGTGCCTGAATCCTGGCGTTGAGGCTTCCTGGCGGAAGCTCTACGTGAGAGCCTGGAAAGGAGACGAACTCGCCGCGAGCCATCGCGAGCCCGGCGTTGCGAGCGGCGCCCGGCAACCCAGGCTCGGGAACGTCGACCACTTTCACAGAATCGAAACGGCGCCGGATCAGATCGGCGGTGCCGTCGTCGCCGCTGGCCGCCACGATCACTTCGAAGGGTTCCTCACACTCCTGGCCGACGACGGCCCGGACGGTCCGCTCGATCGTGGCGGCGTTGTTGCGCGCGATCACGATCGCAGACAGAAGAGGCGCGTCGAGGTCGAATTCGGCGAGGTCAAGCTCGCCTGCTGCGCCAAGCTCGAGCGGATCTGCGAGTGCCGGCAGGTGCGGTGGCCTCTTTGCCCAGCTTCGGAGAGCGTTCCCTACGCTGACGAGCCCGCCATAGTCACGCTGCCAGCGACGCTCGGGATCCGCCTCCTGGTACTTCCGCAGCCTGGCGGCCCGTCGCTTTGACGTGAGGCTCGCCAGATGCTGGATCCGGATGGTGGTCTTCCGCCAGCGCTCTCGCGGGATCTCGATCGGCACGGGAACGAGGTGGAGTCGCATGGGGGGCAGGGTCTGAGCTTCCTCGGCATGAAAGAGCCGGTACACCCAAAGCTCCGCCCGGTCGAAGTGCTCCGCGTCGCCAAGCATTCTGAACACCCGGAACCCATAAGCGCCGGCAGGGTCCGCGCCGCGCTCGACGAACTCCCGCAGCGCCTCCGCGTCGTCCGGGTCGATGCGCTCGTCGGCATCGAGGTAGAAGACCCAGCCGCCGCCTGACTCGATCGCGGCGTCGAGCAAGAGCTGGCGGTTGGCGGCGTCGTCCCAGCCTTCGTAGCTCGCGCGAGGCGGGTTTCGCAAGACGCGCTCGACCAGCGGGCTTTGCTCCAAGAGCTCGGCCGTCGAGTCGGTTGAGCCGTCGTCAAGGGCGATCACCCGGTCGGCGAAGCGCGCGGCCGACTCGAGGTAGGCGGGGATGTCGCCGGCGGCGTTGCGCGCGGGGAGCAGGCAGGTGATGCGGGCGTTCCCATGGCCGGGAAGCGCCGAGCGCTCCCCCTCGGCTCCGACCGCCAGCACGGCGACAGCCGGCCGCGGCGTCCATTCCACGAGCTCCGTGGGCACGTCGAGCGGGGTCCGGCCACGCGAGCTCGGCGATGACGACGCGGCGTCGGCCTCCGCGTACTTCTGCCGGCGGACGGCGAGCCGCTCGTCCGATTCAAGGTGGCGCATGCGAATGGTCGTCCGCAGCCAGGCCGCCTGCGGAATCGCTTCGGGCACGGGGTTGAAATGCAGCGAGCGCAGCGGAAGGCGCTGACCCGGCTGGGCGAAGAAGACCCTGTACACGTAGCTCGGTTCGGGTGCCACGCGCGAGCCCCAGGAGCGGTACACCTGCATGCCATAGGCGCACCCCTTGATGCCGTCACGCTCGACGAACTCCCGCAGCGCCTCCGCGTCGTCCGGGTCGATGCGCTCGTCGGCATCGAGGTAGAAGACCCAGCCGCCGCCTGACTCGATCGCGGCGTCGAGCAAGAGCTGGCGGTTGGCGGCGTCGTCCCAGCCTTCGTAGCTCGCGCGAGGCGGGTTTCGCAAGACGCGCTCGACCAGCGGGCTTTGCTCCAAGAGCTCGGCCGTCGAGTCGGTTGAGCCGTCGTCAAGGGCGATCACCCGGTCGGCGAAGCGCGCGGCCGACTCGAGGTAGGCGGGGATATCGCCGGCGGCGTTGCGGGCGGGGAGCAGGCAGGTGATCGCCATCGCTGCAAGACGCTATAGAGAGGTGGCTCAGCTCCCGATATCTCGTGCTACCTTGGGCTTACCTCAGGCGGGGGCGGGGCGAGTGATCACCAATCGCAAGGGAGGAAGTAACCGTGTCGCAAGACCAGCTGGTCGAGGCATATCTCGAGGGCCAAATGAGTCGCCGTACCTTCGTTCGCCGGCTTGCGGCGGGTGGCGCCACCGTCAGCGCCGCCTTCGCCTACGCCCACCTTCTGCGACCGCAAGCCGCCAAGGCGCGTCTTTTGCGGGACCTCCACGGCGAAACCCTGACAGCGAAGATGGTCGTCCAGGACCTCGACCGCGTCATGCGTAACCGCTACGTGAAGGTCAGGGTCACCTCGACAGGGGCGCAGTCTTGGCCGCTGTACCTCCACATGTATCGCTCGCCGGCCAAGACCTCCTATCCCGATGTCGTGATCGGTAACGGGGGCGTGTCCTTCGACGGCCCCGGCACACAGGTGATTCAGATCCCGTTCGGAGACCATCCGATCCAGTCGCCCAACGCGATCCAGGTGCTGAACGAGAAGCGGAGGGTCAAGCTGGGCGTCTCGACCTACGACGGCAACGATCCGAACCCGCTCGCATCCGCGATATATAGTCGCTAGCCGTGTCGCACGAGGAGCTGACAGCCGCTTATCTGGGCGGTCGCATGAGCCGCCGAACCCTGGTGCGACGGCTCGTAGCCGGCGGGATCTCCCTCGGCGCCGCGATTGCTTACGCCCATGAGCTCGCGGCGGAGCCCGCCGTTGCGGGTGGCCGGCGACTCGGGGGCTTCCATTTCGACCTTGGCCTGCGGATCGTCGATGACGATCTCGACGAGGTCGTCCGCGCGGAGGGTGTCAGGGTCAGGCTCAGCGGCGAGAGGCGCATGTCGGTGGATGTGGAGCTTTACCTTCGGCGCAGGCGCGAGGACACGGAGTTCACGCGCTCGCTGGTCGGTACCGGCAGGCTCTCCATCCCGAGGGCGGGCGCGGTAACCGAGTTGATCAAGCTCGACGAGAACCCTCCGTTCTCGCTGAGAGCGGTCAAGATCGAGCGGCAGTTGCGCGGACAGGCACGTTTCTCGCTGTTCGGGTGGGCCTCCTCTCCTGGCGAGACCAACACCGGGATCTCGGACCAGAAGCTCATCACGCGCTAGCCGGCGCCCTCACCCGGTTCAGGTCCTCGCCGACAAGCGCCGCGAGCTGTGTCACGTTCGGGGGACGGATATGGCGGGTATGCCGCGATGGCACATTTCGCACGCTTATTTCCGGCGCCAGCTCATCCCAGCCAAGGCGCGACGCGCCAACAAGGTGGTCCGGCTGCCAGTCACACCGGTAGAGGTGAACTTGCAGCGGGAGCGCTTGCGGCTTCCAGCGGTCGGCAGCCATCTCGCAAGCGATGCGCAGATGCCGAAATTTGTGATCGACCTGGCTCACGCGCCTACTCCCGAGAAGGGTCCGCGCGACGATGCGGTACTCGGCGACGCTCACACGCAGCGCCCTCCCCGCACGAATCGGCCACGAACGGCGGTTTCGAGCCAGGTCACGCGGCCCCAGCTTCGAAGGGCGCAGGTGAGCAAGTGGTCGCAGCAGGTAGTGACCTCTCCTCGTTCCCGGCGCGGGAGTATCGAACAGGCCGACATAAGCAATCTCATGGCCCGCTTGCAATAGCGCCGCCGCAGTATGGAAGGCGACCAGCCCGCCGAACGATGTGCCCGCAAGCAGATACGGAGGCGAGACGCCTGATTCCTCGATCGCCGAGACGCAGAACTCGGAGATCTCATCCATTGAGGAGAGCGGACTGCTGCGGCGGTCGGCGCCAGGAAGCTGGACCACGAAGACGGGCTGCTCGGGCCCGATCGCCTCGGCAAAATGGACGAGTCCGGTTGCGTCCCCTCCTGCGCCGTGGAACGCGAAAACGGGGGTCCGCGCGCCTCGCGGATTCAGGTGAAGGATCGGGGCCTGTGCATGCGAGGCTCCGTCGAGGATCCGGCGCACCTCTACGGCGAGCGCCCGCGGGGAACGGTATTCGAGCAGCGTCGCCGGCTCAAGTTCAACCCCGTAAAGATCCTCGATCGCAGCGCAAACCTCCGCGGCGGCCAGAGAATCGCCTCCGAGGGCGAAGAAGTCGTCCTCAGGGCCCGGCGACTCGATCTCGAGGGCTTCGCTCCAAAGCGACGCGAGATGGATCATGAGCGGATCGACATCACCGCTGGCGCCAAGAGGGCCTCTGGCGGATTCCGCGGCCATCGCGGTAAGACGGGGCCGATCCACCTTGCCGCCGGGCGTTTGCGGAATGGCCTCGAGTACCGATACCTGCGCGGGCACAGCCTCGGGATGCAGGACCTCGCGCAGATGCGAGCGAATCGCCGGCGAGTCAACGGAATCGTCTGTGCCGCCTGTCGCAAACAAGGCGAGAGCCGTGGCCTCCTCACCTGCTCTGAAGGGCACGACGACCGCGTTCAAGACACCTGGAAGCCGGAGCGCTTCAGCTTCGATCTCCACCGGGTCCACCCGGTAGCCCTGAATCTTGACCCGCCGATCCCGCCGTCCCTTGACCAGCAGCGCCCCGTCGTCATCGAGGACGCCGCGATCGCCGGTTTCTAGGACAAGCTGCCCGCCCCTGCGTGAGAATCTGGTCCCGGTCCCGGACCGGCCCGAATCCAGGTAACCCGCGGAGAGAAACCGGCCGCCGATCACGATCTCGCCTTCCGTTCCCGATGGGAGGAGGTTCCCGTCCTCGTCCTCGATCCTCACCTCGACCCCGTCGAGCGGATACCCCGAGTCGATCGCCCCGGCGGATAGGCGGGAATCGCCGAGCCAGATTCCCCTTTGGGTCGCGACCCCGTTTGTCTCGGTCAAGCCGTAAGCGGCGATCAGCCAGGCTTCCGGCCCGCAGATCTGCTGAGCGAGCTCGACGTCGCTCGCCAGCATCGGCTCGCCCGTCAGCCGAATTACACGAATGCTGTTGTTTTCGAGAGCGCCAGAGCCGGCGAGATGGCGAAAGACAGAGGGGGTCGAAACCCACACCGTGGGCTTGCGGGTCCGGACTTGCTCCCAAAGAGCGTCGGGCCTACCCAGGCCGGGGTCGAGAACCTGTAGCTCGGCGCGGGACGACAGCGCGGTGAACACCGCAGAAGCGGCGGCCGCCGTCCACAGCGGCGCCGCCAGGGCAAAGCGATGGCCGGAGCCGAGATCGTGCGTCCCGCCGGCAGGGAGCCCGGCGAAGTACTTGCCGAGCCGGTGGTGAGCAGCCGTGTGCCGATAAGCCACGAGCTTGGGCGATCCCGTACTGCCGGACGTGACATAGATCCCGGCGAGTTCGTCTTCCCCTCGAGGAGGCGAAGTCCAGCCGGGTCGTCGCCTCTCCCTCGCGCGAGGAACCGCCACCGGGAGCCCCACCACGCCGAGCTTCTCACGCTGGCTCCGGTCCGCGACCCAGACCGTGCTCGGCTCGATCGCGCCGAGCAGCGCTTCCAGGCGACGGCGCGGCTGCGCCGGGTTGAGCACGCAGTACGGGCGGCCCGCGATGAGGCAGGCGAGCATGGCCACCACGCCACGGGCGTTGCTCGGCATGAGCGTCGCTACCGGCCGGGGGTCGCCGGCTCCGGCCGGCAACGAGCTCGCGAGGTCGCGAGCCTCGGCGAGCATCTCGCCGTACGTGAGAGTTTCGGCGGCATCCGAGAGGGCGAGCCGGCCGGGATCCTCTTCCGCCGCCCGCTCGAGCACGTCGCCGAGATGCCAACTGCCCCCTATCACAAGCGGCACCTTATCCGGGCCAGAACCGGTGCCGGCTGGACAGACCACGGATGCCGTGGTAGCGTCGGCTCGTACGGTATTCGCCGGAGGGAGATCAGATGTCGAGCGACGAGCTTGTAGGCGCTTACCTCGACGGGCCGCATGAGCCGCCGGACCTTGGTGCGCCGCCTCGCAGCAGGCGGCGTCTCCGTGGGGGCCGCGATCGCGTACGCCCAGCTACTGGATCCGAAGCGGGCGAGTGCTCGGCTACTCGGAAGCTACCAAGAGCTCCACTTAGACGCCAGCGCCAAGATCATCGACGAGGACCTCGATACGGTCGTCGCCAGGAAAGGCCTCAAAGTCAGAATCACTACGGACCGTGAGATGAATTCGCTGGCCGACGTCTATCTGCTGCGCAGCCCCAACGTCACGCCGTTCACCAGAGCTTGGATTGGGCGGGCAAGCTTCGATTTCACGGAGGCCGGCTCCCTGACCAGGCGGATTAGGTTCAGGTGGAACCCGCCGTACTCACAGATTGCGGTGAGGGAGGAGCGAAACAGGCGAGGCAAGGCCCGCTTCGAGGTTGACGTCGATGCCTACAGCTCCTCGGACCAAACTCTCAGGCACTTCTCGGTGCAGCGGACCCTTACGAGCTAGGGGCGCGGGCGGCAGTTTGCCTTGACCTCGCGGGCTGCCGTGAGGATGCCGCCGAGCAAATGTGCGCGGTACCAATCGAGCGCGTACATATGAGCCTCATGGCCGAGGGCGGTGTAGAACGTACGCCCACCGGCGTTGTCGTGGCACCAGAACCATCGGATGGTCGCCCATGACATCCCCGGCTGCCTCGAGTCGGCTGCGCGCTTCGCCGACCGGCTCGACGAGAACCCTCCGTTCTCGCTGAGAGCGGTCAAGATCGAGCGGCAGTTGCGCGGCCAGGCACGTTTCTCGCTGTTCGGGTGGGCCACCTCTCCTGGCGCGACCAGCACCGGGATCTCGGACCAAAAGCTCATCACGCGCTAGCCGGCGCCCTCGGCGCGGCTGCGCCGAGGCTTCGTGTGGGCAACTCGATTTCAGTATCTCGAGCAAGCGGCGACGAGCCGTGGTAGCGTCGGCTCGTACGGTATTCGCCGGAGGGAGATCAGATGTCGCGCGACGAACTTGTAGGCGCCTACCTCGACGGACGGATGAGCCGCAGGACCTTGGTGCGCCGCCTCGCAGCAGGCGGCGTCTCCGTGGGGGCCGCGATCGCGTACGCCCAGCTACTGGATCCGAAGCGGGCCAGTGCTCGGCTACTCGGAAGCTACCACTTCGACGCCAGCGTGAAGATCATCGAAGAGGACCTCGATGAAGTCGTCGCCGAGAAGGGTCTCAGGGTAAGAATCACTACGGACCGTGAGATGTTCATGCGCGCCGAGGTCTACCTGCTGCGCAGCCGCAACGCCACGCCGTTCCCCAGATCGCGCGTTGGGTACGCAGGCTTCGATTTTCCTGCCGCCGGCACAATGACGAAGCGGATTAGGTTCAGGGAGAACCCGCCGTACTCACAGATTGCGGTGAGGGAGGAGCGAAACCGGCGGGGCAGGGCCCGCTTCTCGGTCGTCGTCGTCGGCTTCTCCGACGGGGGCCTCGACAAGTTCCGTGTGCAGCGGACGCTTAGTTCTTGAGCCGCGGGCGGCAGTTTGCCTTCACCTCGCGGGCTGCCGTGAGGATGCCGCCGAGCAAATGGGCGCGGTACCAATCGAGCGCGTACATATGAGCCTCATGGCCGAGGGCGGTGTAGAACGTGCGCCCACCGGCGTTGTCGTGGCACCAGGCCATCGGATGGTCGCCCATGTAGCCCGTGGTCGGCGGAATCGGGCTGTCCGGCAGGTTGCTGGTGTTCGGGTCCGGTGAATAGCTGTCCTCGTCGATCGTCAGGAGCACCCGCACCCGGGGGCGAGGGTTGCGGTCGAAGGAGTAGAACTCGTCGACCACGCTGAAGCTGCGCTCGAGGTGAGCTGTCGCGGGGTGGCGTGGCGCCTCGTTGTGGAAGGTCGCAGGCTGCTGGAGCGGGTGCGTCTTGAAGTAGGCGCCGACGAGCCTTCCGTACCACCGCCAGCCGTGCTCCGTGTCGGCCGCCGAGTGGATGCCTACGTAGCCGCGCTTGCGACGGTGGATGTGGCGGCGAAGGGCCTTTTCCTGCGGAGGGTCGAGGACGTCCCCCGTCGTGTTGAGGAAGATGATCACCTCGTACGGCCGCAGGCTCTTGTTCGTGAATGCGGCTGGGTCCTCGGTGGCGGTCACGGTGAAGCCGTTAGCGTCTCCGATCTCCTCGATCGTCGCGATCCCCACCGGGATCGAGGAATGGCGGAAGGTCTCGGTGCGCGAGAAGACGAGGGCGTCGAACCCGGTCCCGCGCGCGGCGGCCGCCGAGGATGAGGCGGCTGAGCCCGTTGCCCATTGCCCAAGCAACGCCACGGCCGTGGTCGCGAGCAACGACAGCACGAGCTTTCGCGAGCGTGGATAGGTCATGCCTCTGACTCCACCCCTGCATTCTGCCCATCGCCGCGGGTGCGGCCACCCGCGATGCCGCGAGCAACGCGGAGCGCGTTCGCCATGATCGTGTTCGTCGGGTTGAACCCGGGGAAGGTCGGGAAGGTCGAGGCGTCGGCGACGAAGACGTTTTCGACCTCGTGCAGCTTGCCGCGGGCATCACAGACGGACGCCTCGGGATCGTCACCCATCCTGGCCGTGCCGGCGAGGTGTGCCGTATACGTGGCGCTGTCGCCGAGCAGCGGATACGGGATGAGCACCGCGCTGGTCGCGCCCTCCGCCCTCGCGTGCCAGGCCTCCATGCGCGGCCCGAGGAGCTGCGCCGCCGCCTTTTCGTGCTGGTGGGGGCTGTAGGTGATCCGAGCGGCCGGGAAGCCGTTGTGGTCGCGGACGTCGGGGTCGAGATCCACACGGTTTTCGGCCTGCGGGAGGTCCTCGTGGACGAGCTGGGAGCCCCCGATCTTCGAGTGGAGCTGGGCGGCCCGCATCGCCTCCTTGTGGTCGAGCCCGTAGGAGACGAGCCCCGCGAAGAGTGACGCCGACGTGAGCAGGGGCAACCCGCCCCCCACCTGCACGAGCCCTCCCTTGATGTAGGGCACCCCGCGTGAGCTCGCATCGGCTCCGGTGAAGGGTCCGACGAAATCGTCGAGCTCGAGCGAGTTCGACTGCGAGCGAAGCGGGTGGACACCGTTGGCGAAGACCGCCGCCGCGAGGGTGAAGTTGTGAAACATCATGTTGCGCCCGAGCTGGCCCGAGCGGTTCCCGAGGCCGTCGGGATGCGCGGTGCCGGCGGACATCAAGAGGAGGCGCGCGGTGTTGATCGGGCTGCCGGCGACTACGTACACGTCGGCCGAGATCGCCCGGCGGTGCCCGCGCGCATCGAGATAGCGGACCTCGGTTGCCCGGTCGCCCCGCGGCCTCGTCTTCACCTGGTAAGCGAACGCTCGCGGAATCACGCGTACACGGCCGCTGCGAACCGCGGGGTTCAGGAAGGAGACGAGTGCGTCACCCCTGGCGTTGATCGGGCAACCGAACCCCGAGCACAGGCCGCACGCATTGCAGCGCGGGCGCCCATCGAAGGTGCGCGAGTTGACGGCAGCCGGCTGCGGGTATGCGGTGAGGCCCTCCTGGGCCGCAGCTTCGGCGAGGATGCGCGAGACGTAGCTGATCGGGTTGGGCGGCATCTCGAACGGGCGCCCTCGCCGCGACTGGCGGCGGGTGCGCCTCGGCATCGCCTCGACGTCGCCCTGGACGCCGACCCGCGCCTCGACCTCGTCGTAGAACGGCGTCAGGTGCGCGTAGCGGATCGGCCAGTCGGCGACCTGCGCGCCGGGGACCGGGCCGAGCTTCGAGAGCATCTTGAAGTCCTGGCGCCAAAAGCGCGGGAACTTGGCGTTGTAGTGGAGGGTGGTGCCGCCGACCGCTGCCCCGAGCTGACCGAAGGCGCCCTGGCCCGAGCGCGCCACTCCTGACGCCGCCTCGGCCTGGGTGCGGCTCGTGTAGGGCTCCAACAAAGGGTCAGGAAAGCCGAAGTTGCGCGACGACTTGATCTCGTCGCTTCCGTACCGGGTGCCGAGCTCCGAGCTCGGCTCGCCTCCGAACCCCGGGCGCATGCTGCGTCCCCGCTCGAGCACGGTCACCGACCAGCCCGCTCGAGCGAGCTCCCACGCAGCAACGCTGCCGGCTGCTCCCGAGCCGATCACCACGGCGTCACCCGCCATCGCCGCTCCCCTTGAGATGGAGGGCAAGCGGCGCGATTGCGTCCTGGAGCGCCCGCAGGCTGCCGCCGCTCTGGGCGACGATCCCGTGAGCCAGCTCGGGAGAGCCGGCGAGTCCTGCTACCGCCAGAAGCTGGGCGGGCACCGCCGCCGGCCCTGCGGCGCGTGGCGCCGAGTCGAGCTCTTCGATCTCCCGGCGGGTCCAGCCGCGCGGTTGCACGTCGCCGTCGTACTCGGTAAACCCCCATCCGGCCAGATCGCGATTCCCCCCGTACTCCGGCGCGCCGTACATGAACTGGAGGGTGTGCGGGAAGGACACATCCACCAGCTCGGCGATCGCGGGGTCGTCGCTCGTCTCCAGGATCAGCTCTCGCGCCGGCGCAGGCAGGTCGCCGAAGGCGAGAGGCGCTGCGGCAGCGTCGAGCGCCGCGAGGCCGTCCGAGTAGATCTCCTGCCAGCCCTTGACTGGGCCGTTGAACTCGAGGCCCGCCCGCCCCCGGGAGCCCCTGATCCGGAGCCGCCAGGCCTTTTCCTCGTAGTCGTCGAGCTTGAGAAACCGCTTGAAGTGATTGACAGGCGAACCCGCGCGGTCCGAGAACGGAGCGCCGGCGTAGATCCGCGGCGGCTCGGTGTCGAAAGCGCCCAGGAGGGCGTCGATCGCCTCCGCGCACTCGGCGCCGAGGGCGCCGGGATCGAGGTCGGCCGGGATGAAGACGTCCACCAGGCCGCGCAGCGCCTTGAGCTCGGCGGCATCGAGGTGGGCGTTGCGTCTGCCCGCAGCGACGGCGATGTCGCCGAGTGCGCCACCGGCGAGGACCGCAACCGCCAGTACCGATCCGTCACGCATCACCTCGCGCCGGGTGATCTGCCGGGGCGGCCCTTGCGCGTCGTTCCCCTCCGCATCCATCGCCTGGAGAGTAAATGAGCCGGTCCGGGCTCGCGCCGGTCGCTTGCACTTTGAGGCGGACCGGGATATGGTCGGCACGGCAACGACAAGGAGGCCACGCATGTCGAACACCGACACCCTGAAGCAAGGCTATGAGGCCTTCGGGCGAGGAGATTTGGATGGCGCTACCGAGTACTTCGCGGACGACATCCGCTGGGAGAACCCCGAAGCCCCGCAGGTCCCGAACAACGGCACTACCGAGGGCAAGGACAACGTAAAGCAGGTCTTCGCCGAGCTCAGTGACCACTGGGAGTCCTTTTCGATCACTCCCGACGAGTTCATCGAGAGCGGCGACACGGTCGTTGTCCTTAGTCACAGTGAGGCGAAGGGCAAGGACACCGGTACCGAGGTCAAGATGCCGTGGGTCCACATCTGGCGCTTCGACGAAGGCAAGGTGACCGAGGTTCAGGCCCTGACGGACACCGCGCTTGTGGCGGACGCCCTGGGCAAGCTCTAGCGGAAGCTAGTCGAGCGCCAGTCGCTCGGACCTCGGGAAACCGAGGTACGGGCGCACCCTGACCCGGACCTGGTTGCGGCGCTCGACGATCCGCCGTGCCTCCGGCGAGAGCCTTAAGGCTGCCTCCACGCTGGCTGGACCTCCCTGAGCCGGCGGCTTCCAACCGAAATTGAAGTGGTCACGGACGCCGCGAGTCGCGGTCAAGCCGACGACGCCCGCGCAGCGGCTTTCGAACGAGTCCCGGCGCTCGAGCGTGACGATCGCGTTGTTGCCGTCGCGCTCAAGAGCAACGGGCACAACGTCGCAAGCGATTGAGGCGCGCCGGCTGCAGTGCTTGCCGGGAAAGCTCGCAGGGCGCTCCGGCCGCGGCGTCTCAGTACGGCAAAGCACCTTTTCGAGCCGGGCCGGCTCGGCGGTCATGATCCCGTCAACGCCCCAGCCGAGGAGCTCTTCCATCGTCGGCTCGTCGTTGATCGTCCACACGTGGATCGCGTAGCCGTCGGCGTGGACCTGGTCGACGAAGGCCTCGTCCGTGACGGGCACGCCTCCGAACTCGATCGGCACCTGGAACACCTTCGTGCCTTCCGACGGCTGCACCCCGGCGGCCTTGTATGCGGCGACGGCCGCCGTCCCGGGCGCCAGATCGATCTGCGGTGCGAGCTCGTGAAAGCGCGCGAGGGCCGCGTCGTTGAAGGAGGCGACCACGATCCCATCGGTCCGCCCGAGGTCGTTGAGGAACGCGGCCAGCGCTTCCGCGTTTCGAAGGTAGGAGGCCACGTCCTCGTCCGAGGCGCCTTTGATCTCGATGTTGGTCGGAGCGTCGGGGTAGGCGGCCATGACTTCGCCCAGGGTCGGGATCCGGAAGTCGCGGGAGCGAAAGCCGGAGGAGGCGCCTTTTCGCCAAGGCGCACGCCGCGGAAGGGGTAGTCGGCCTCGGGCCTGCCCTCGACCGTGCCCTCGCCGGGGACGAGGTTGTGCCCCGCATCGAGCGCCTGGATCTCGGCGCGCGTCATCTCATAGACGCTTCCCGACCCGTTCGTAGTGCGGTCGACGGTGCCGTCGTGCATGACCATCAGCGCGCCGTCCGAGCTGGTGTGGATATCGAGCTCGAGCATGTCCGAGCCGAGCCTCATCGCCCGGTCGAGCGCGTACATGGTGTTGGACGGAGCCTCGTCCTCCCCGCCCTGGTGGGCGATGTTGAGGGTCCGGAGCGCGGTCCAGTCGGTGTCCGAGGCCGACGGCGGGCGCTGAGAGCCCAGCCGACGCAAGGCCGGCCGCAACCAGAGCGGACGCCCAGCGGCAGAGCAACCCTTCTCCTGCCCCGGCACGAGATCCCATCGCACTCAAGTCTAGGCGCAGAGGTGGCTTCGCGCGTCAGTGAGTGACACTGGGGCCGGTGATCTTCGAGATACTTCGCAAGCGATGTTGCAGAACGTAGATGTGGTGCGTCGCCCGGCGAGGCCGACGGCGGTCTTCGCTCGGGCCATGGTCATCGTCGCGCTCGCCGGGAGCGTCCTGGCCATGGCTCCGCCCACCGAGGCCTCGGCCGCAGACAAGCTTCGGGCAGGCGCCGGGCGTGCCGACATCACCCCGCCCACCGGCTACTACCTGATGGGATGGGTCCGCTCCGATGCGAAGTCCCAGGGTCAATTGACTCGGCTTTTCGCTCGCGCGCTGGTGCTGGAACGCGGCGACCGCAAGCTGGCCCTGGTCGCCACGGACCTCGGCGTTCGTTCCGGCGGGGCTTGTCGCTGACGTTGTCGAGCGCCTCGGCGACCGCGGCTTCGGCGAAGAGAGCGTGATCATCTCGGCTTCGCACACCCACTCGGCACCGGCCGGCTACTCGAACTACCCGGCGTTCAACACCGTTGCGCCCACGTCGACCACCCCCACCGAATTCGAGCTATCGAGCCCCGCCGACCCTGAGCTCTACACGTTCCTGGTCAAGCGGATCACCACCGCGATCCGAAGGGCGGATGCCGACCGGGCTCCTGCCATGGCGGGCTGGGGCGAGACAAAGCTCTTCGGGGTCACGGAGAACCGTTCGGTCGAGGCTACCTGGCGAATCACCACGTGTTCGAGGAGTACGGCCAGGGGTCGGCCGCTCAAGACCCCGCGGGCTCACACCACACGATCGACCCGCAGGTGAACGTGCTCCGCGTCGACAAGCTGTCTGGAGGCAAGCGGGTCCCGATTGGGATCTGGTCGACGTTTGCCAACCACGGCACCGTCGTCAAACCGACCTTTGCCTACTACAACGGCGACCACCACGCCGCTGCCGCCCGCCTGGCCGAAGCAGCGATCCGGCGAGCTGGGAAGGTGCCCTCAAGCCAGGAGGTGGTGAACGCCTACGGCAACTCCGACGAGGGCGACATGACCGCGGGCCTTCGCTTCTCCGGCCCGGCGGACGCGTACGACGTCGGGCGGCGCGAGGCGAAGGCGTTCATCGCGCGCTTGGCGCCAAGCGGGGCCGAACCTGACTTCCACACCCGCTCTCGACTCGCGCTGGACGATCGAGTGCTTTTGCGGCAACGAGACGGCGGCGGGACCGGTGGACGACCACGCGGTGGTGGGGATGCCGTTCCTGACCGGCTCGGAGGAGAACCGCGGGCCGCTCTATGACGAGACCGGGGTGCCGTTCGAGGGGTACCGCCTGCCCGCGGGTGCCGGCCCGCAAGGAGTGAAGATCCAGTCGGTGTCCGACACGGGCGGCACCTTCCCTACGGCGGTGCCGCTGACGACGGCGCAGGTCGACGACCGGGCGATCGTGACGATCCCCGGCGAGATGACCGCGGGCATGGGCCGCACCCTGCGCTCTCACGCCGAGGACGCTGTCGCCGGCTCGGGCATCGAGCGGCGTCGTGATCTCGGGCCTTGCCAACGACTTCATCCAGTACTTCGTGACGCCCGAGGAGTACGACCGCCAGCACTATGAAGGCGGTTCGACGCTCTTCGGGCGGGCGACGTCCGTCTTTGTCGAGGAGCGGTTGATCGCCCTCCTCGAGCTGATGATCGCCGGCGAGCCGGCACCGCCGCCCGACGAAGACCAGAGGCGCAACGGGATCAGCGACGACGCAGCCGCCGTTCGAGAGCGGCGCGAGCGCCGCGCAGGCGCTCGGGACAGCCTTCGAAAACGCGCCGCCTCGACCGCGCATCGTTCCGCTGGCAGGGCGGGCCCGACGGCACCGATCGTCCGCTCGACCGCGCCTTCGTGATCGTCCAACGCCGCGCTCGCAGCGGCCGCTGGCGCACCGCCGACTCCGACCTCGGGTTGCGAATCCTCTGGACGGTGGACGAGAGCGGTCAGTACCAGGCGTTCTGGGAGTCGCCGCCAAACGCACGGCTCGGCCTCTATCGCTTCAAGATCCACGCAAACGACTACCGGCTCAAGTCAAAGCGTTTCCGCCTGCGCCCGGCACGCGACCTTGAGGCGAGGCTCGCTGACGTGAGTGCTGGGCGCGCCGTGATCGAGCTGCGCTACCCGCAGCCGGTCGAAAACGTGGACCTCACCTGGCGCCCGAAACGCGCCACTATCGGTGGAGCGTCGCTCACCGGCGGGTCGGTGGACGTGCGCGGCAGACGTATCGTCGTCACGGGCGAGCCAGGAGAAAAGGTCCGGGTCCCGCGCGGGGCGCTTCGCGACCGACACGGCAATCGCAACGGGAACGTGCTCAGCGTCGAGCTTCGCCGCCCCTGAGACGATCACCGCCAATGATCCCTACTCGTTCGTGAACTCCACGTAGTCGCGGCAGGGCTCGCCGCGAAGGCCCGGGCAGGGCGGCAGCTCGTCCGGGACCTCGATGGAGACCGTCGGCAGCGTGAGCTTCGAGCGGTGATTCTCGCCGTGTGCGACGTCGACCTGCGCGGTGCTCTTCGGCCTCGCTCGGTCAAAGGCCCAGATCGGCTGGTCCCCGCCGACCGCCGAGATTACGACGCGGATGCGTGATCCCTTGCGGTAGGAGTGGCCCTGGTAATAGAGCGGGATCGTCGCCTTGACGAAGCGGTCGTCGGGAAGCGGCGAGACGTCTGACTCGCGCAGGCTCAGGACCGGGCTAAGCGGCGAGCTCTTTTCAGGGTCGAGCTCGGTCATGCTGCCTCGCAGCCACCCGCCCTGGACGAAAGCTTCCTTTCCATCGGGGCGAACTTCCGTGACCGTCGCCTGAAGATCGACGTTCGGCCTGGAGGAGCGAAGCCACAGGCGCACGAAGCCGGAGCCGAGCACGGTCGTATCGCGCGTGAGCGGCTTCGTCACGTAGGAAAGCGCCTTCCCCTCGGCGGGCTGCGACCACTCGTAGTCGGGAATCGCGGTCCAGATGCCGCCGGGCCCGGCGCCTGTGTCGCCGGTGAAGTTCGTCGGGGGACGGGCCTCCTGATCCCACGTAAACGAGTCCGTGTGGGCGCCGCCCTTGTTCTTTCGTCGCAGCTTGCCGCCGCGGCCGAGGTAGAACGACTTGCCCTTCGTCCCGGGAACGGGCCAGTCGGTGAACGACTCTTCGTAGGCCGGGTACGGCTCGCCGGGATTGTTGCCTCCCGCGCCGTTGTCGAAGAGGATCCGCACCGGGTCCTGGGCCTCGAATGCCGCGAGCGCGGCCTCGTAAGTCGGCTGGGCCCGGATCGGGTCGGGCGGCAGCGTGACGCCGGAGATGCCGAACGCCGCCTCGTAGAGGACGGGCGCTCCGGCCGTGATGAGCGGCGAGCCGATCGCCGGGTGCTCCTTGGCGACGTAGAGCTTGAGAAAGTCGTAATAGCGATTGAACGTCTCGGGTGCGAGCGAGTCGACGTGGGTCCCGTTCGTAAACGTGAACCACGCCTTGTCGTTCTCCGACATGCTGTCCGCCAGGGTCGGGCAGTGGCCGCCCGTCTGCTCGTCGGTCCACTGGCAGGCGAGGAAGGTCGGGGCCTCGATCTTGTCGGCGAAGGTCACCGGCGAGAGCGGGTCGGCCACCCCTGGGCGATAGTGCTTGTTGGCGGCGATCTTCTGCAGGAGGTTCACCGCCTCGCCGTGCATCGCCTGATTCGACTCGCAGGTCTCGTCGCCGCCCTGGATCCGCTCCCACGCGTAGGGCTGTCCGCTCTTGGGCCCGGCCGGTCGCGCCTCGAAGATCCGGTCCTTTGCCCACTCGAGCGCGAAGCCTGTATTGAGGATGCCGCCGGGGTAGAGCGTGGTCTGCACGTTGTCGATCAGCGAGACGGGCGTGATCGCCGCCAGGCTCGGCGGGTTCGTGGCGCCGACAAAAAGCTGGCTGATCCCGCCATAGGAGATCCCCATCATCCCGGGATCACCCTTGACCCAGGGCTGGCGGGCGACGGTTTCGACGATGTCATAGCCGTCGAGGCTTTGAAGCGGCTCGAAGAAGTCGAAAGCACCGCCCGAGCAGCCCGTGCCTCGCATGTTCACGTCAACCACGGTGAAGCCCATCAGGTTGCCGATGATTGCGATCCCGCTCGTGGGGCCATCTTCGTCGGCGTACGCGTACCCGGCGTACTCGATCAGGGTCGGCGTGGGCGTCCCCGGCGGCGGCTCGGGGATCGGGAACGGCAGGTCCGGCGCGACGTCCTTCAGGTCGCTCGGCGGATGGACGTTGATCGCGAGCTTCGTGCCGTCCCGCGTCTCGAGATAGCCGTAGCCGTCGGCGGGAAGCTCCTGGTCATAGACCGAGTCGTCTGGCGGAGCCGACTTGGTCGAAAGCACTCGAAGCGCCGGCGATGCCTCGCCACCTCCGGCCGGCTTTACCCGATAGCCCTGGCCGGGTTTCACCTTCCGGTAAAGCAGTCCCCCCTGCTCGTTCACGCGCTTCGTCTGAAGGACCTTGCCATTCCGTACTAGGGACAGCTGCGCGCCGGGGTCGGCTCCGGTTACGTAGACCTGCTCGACGCTCCCCCGCGCCTCGAAGTCGGGGGCCGCGATGGCGGGAGCGGCGGCGATTCCGCCGAAGGCAACGCAGACCAGAGTGGCGCTGAGCGCGGCTCGACCGCGGCGGCTTCCCGAATCCCCGTACATCGGTCCGTGTTTTGTATCAACGAATCGCGCTGGTTGCGCCGATTCCTCGCGGCTGGCGCCGTCCTCTGAAGGGTCAGATCCGTCGTCGGCGGTTTTGACCTACGCCGACCGCTTGCGCCGCCGCGATGAGGAAGACGGCGGCGATGATTCCGATGATGGTTCCGACGGCATTGAGCTCGAAGATGTCGCCCTCGCCTAGTTCGCTCGCAATGGTCCCCCCGATGAGCGCCCCGCCGATTCCTAGAAGCACGGTCAAGAGGACGCCGATCGGTTGGCGGCCCGGCATGACCACCCGTGCGAGGACGCCGATGACGATTCCGATCAGGATGAGGCCGAGAATCTGCATCCAGCCCGGCTCTACCCGCGATCAGGCAGGCGAAACCGGCGTGCTCAGGGAAGCGGGTGGGACTGCGCCAGAGGCGGGCCGAGGACCGTCATGCCCGCATCCTCCGCAAGCGCTACGAAAGCCTCGCGTACAGCCGTTCCCTGGCCGGCCACTTCCGCGAAGCGCTCGAAGAACCGCTCCATCCCCGGCGATGCTGGGCTGAAGACGAAGAGCATGTGCGCCTGACCTTCGCTCACGTTCTGCCAACTGTGAGGTGTGTCTCGCGGAACGAACGCGAACGAGCCCGGCGCCATGTCAACGACCTCATCTTCGATCCGCAAGCGAAATGCTCCGTCGACGAAGTACATGACCTCGTCCTCGTTCGCGTGCTTGTGAAAGGGCGGGCCCTCCCCCGGCATCGTGACGCTCTCACAAGCCGTGAGCGCCCCGCCGGTCTCCTCGCCGCGAGCCTTGATCTCGAGCGGCCCTGCGGTCGCAACCGGATTACGCAGCGAGTCACCCTCTCCCCGCGCCACCCGGAGGGGTCCGGTGCCGCTCATGACTTCTCCATGCTGGTGTCGGGACCTGGGTTGTCGGAATGGCGGTGGACGATCTTCCAGACACCGTCTTCGCGCCGGTAAATGTGCGTCACGCGAACCAAGACAGGCTCCACTGGACGCCCGGCGATCGATCCGTTGAATCGTTCGAAGCCCAGTGTGTAGGCCATGTTCCCATCACTCCGAGCACCTCGACGTCAAAGTGGAAGTCGCTGCCGCGCTACTCGACGGGCTCGATGTCGCCCGACGTCGCTACGGCGAATGCCTCGTCCGGGTCCGGGTCGTAGACCTCGATTTGGACGTCCTCCTCGGGGAAGGCGACGTAGACGCTCGTCGGCACATCCTGGCTCAGGGCCGCGATCCCGCCGCCCGGCACCTCGGACGACAGTGCGTCCTCTGACTCTGAGAACTCCTTGAGCACGTCGTAGGCGTCCTTCACCTCGTATGAGCCAATGGTGAGGAAGTTCGGGCGCGGGTCGCCGACCTCCGCGGCATCCAGATAGCGCACATAGACACGGCCGTCCTCGGTCTCAGTCACCTCGATGGTCGTATCGCCACTCTCTCCCGCCCAGTAGATCGGGAAATCCGAGTCGGCCGCGAGTTCGCGGAGGTCGTCCTCACTGGCCGCGAAAGGCTCGCCCGCCGACTCGGTGGTCGCGGCGCCCTGGCGCGGGCCGTCCGAATCGTCGTCGCGGATGAGGAAAAACCACGCGAGGAAAGCGACCAAAGCCACTGCCAAGACGGCGAGGAGGATCGTCCACCGTGGCGGGGACGTGTCGTAGTCAGGCTGAGGCCGCGGAGGCTGGGACATCGAGGGGGAGGCTATGGGGCGCAGCCGACGGAAAACTACGGGGCGCAGATCGCGTAAACGTTGAGCGTCCCGGCCGCTGATGCGGTTATGCGCCAACCGGTCGGGCTCGCCCCGCTCCCGTTCGGCAGGGGCGTCGACTCGAGTAGCCGGTTCGACCCGGGGGCCACCGAACCGCCGCCGCCAACGGCTCGAGGCTTGGCTGCGGGGCAGGTCACCGACACGGTGGTGCCGCTGGCGACCGATGCGGTGGCCACCTCGGCGGATGTGGTACCCGCTGGCCCCTGCGGTCCCTGCGGACCGACCGCGCCCGTCTGTCCCTGAGGTCCTTGCTGGCCGGTCGGGCCGGCGGGGCCCTGAGGTCCTTGCTGGCCGGTCGGGCCGGCGGGGCCTTGCGGGCCCTGGGGTCCGACTGAGCCGGTTGCGCCGGTGGCGCCCTGAGCTCCGGCAGGTCCGGCGGGACCCTGGGGACCCTGCGGCCCGATTGGGCCCTGTGTGCCGGCCGGTCCCTGCGCGCCTTGTGCGCCGGTCTCGCCCTGGATGCCTTGTGCGCCCTGAGGGCCGGCTTCTCCCTGCTCGCCCTGGATGCCTTGCTCGCCCTGGATGCCTTGCTCGCCCTGGGCGCCCTGCGGACCGGTCTCGCCCTGGAGTCCTTGTTCGCCCTGCGCACCGGTCTGTCCTTGAATCCCCTGCGGACCCTGCGGGCCTTGAGGGCCGGTGGGACCTTGAGGACCCACGGGGCCAGTCGGCCCGGCCGGACCGTTCGCGCCCTGCACGCCCTGAAGTCCTTGTTCGCCCTGTTCGCCTTGCTCACCCTGAGGGCCGGCTTCTCCTTGCTCGCCCTGGATGCCTTGTGCGCCCTGGGGCCCGGCGGCTCCGGTCTCGCCCTGGATGCCCTGGGCGCCTTGTGCGCCGGTCTCACCCTGAAGTCCTTGCTCGCCCTGGAGTCCTTGCTCGCCCTGGATGCCTTGGATGCCCTGCTCGCCCTGCGGACCCTGGGGACCTACGGGGCCAGTCGGCCCGGCCGGACCGTTCGCGCCCTGCGCGCCCTGAAGTCCTTGTTCGCCCTGTTCGCCTTGCTCACCCTGAGGGCCGGCTTCTCCTTGCTCGCCCTGGATGCCTTGTGCGCCCTGAAGTCCTTGCTCACCCTGGGGCCCAGCGGCTCCGGTCTCGCCCTGGATGCCCTGCTCGCCCTGCGGACCCTGGGGACCTACGGGGCCAGTCGGCCCGGCCGGACCGTTCGCGCCCTGGCGCCTGTGCGCCTGCGCGCCCTGAAGTCCTTGTTCGCCCTGTTCGCCTTGTCGCCCTGAGGGCCGGCTTCTCCTTGCTCGCCCTGGATGCCTTGTTCGCCCTGAAGTCCTTGCTCACCCTGGGGCCGGCGGCTCCGGTCTCGCCTTGGATGCCCTCCTCGCCCTGGATGCCCTGCTGCGCCCTGCGGACCCTGGGGACCTACGGGGCCAGTCGGCCCGGCCGGACCGTTCGCGCCCTGCGCGCCCTGCACGCCCTGAAGTCCTTGTTCGCCCTGTTCGCCTTGCTCACCCTGAGGGCCGGCTTCTCCTTGCTCGCCCTGGATGCCCGTTCGCCCTGGGGTCCCTTGCTCGCCCTGAATGCCTTGGGCGCCCTGAATTCCTTGGGCGCCCTGAATTCCTTGGGCGCCCTGCAGACCTTGTAGACCGGGGAGGCCGATCGGGCCCTGGGGCCCTTGGGGTCCGGCTTCTCCCTGGATGCCTTGTGCGCCCTGGGGCCCGGCGGCTCCGGTTTCGCCTTGGATGCCCTGTTCGCCTAGGGCGCCTTGCGCACCGGTCTCGCCCTGAAGTCCTTGCACTCCCTGTTCGCCTTGCTCGCCCTGGATGCCTTGCGGACCTTGAGGACCCACGGGGCCCGTCGGCCCCGCCGGACCGGTCTCGCCCTGTGCCCCTTGAAGTCCTTGCTCGCCCTGGAGACCCTGCTCGCCCTGCCCACCGGTCTCACCCTGGATGCCTTGCTCGCCCTGAAGTCCTTGCTCGCCCTGTTCGCCCTGAAGTCCGGCTTCGCCTTGCAAGCCCTGCTCGCCCTGTAGCCCTTCCTCTCCCTGGATGCCCTGCTCGCCTTGCAAGCCTTGGGCTCCCGGGGCACCCTGCGGGCCCTGCTCGCCCTGGGGCCCCTGGGGTCCGACGGGGCCCTGCGGCCCGGGGCGGCCCGTTGGGTTGATCTTGACGACGCGCTCGTTCTCCTGACACAGGACAGCCCGCCGAACGAGCCTCATCTGTGAGGCATCCTTCTTCTCTACGCAGAAGACCACCATGCGCTGAACGGCATGCGCGGGCGGGCTCGTCACGGCGACGAGGAACGAGAGGCACAGGAGCAGCCCCAGCAGTGCCCGAAGGGGCATCCGCACGCTCCCACCTTTCGTCATTCCAGGCAAAATCATTGATCCCCCATCGGCACTCCTGCCGGTCCACTTAAACCAACGCAATCGGAGTTCAGGGGAGGACCCGATTCTTGGTTGAAACGGGTACCAACTTCTGGCAGGTCTAGACTTACGGAAGCAATCACCACACCGGCCACTGGGGCTCCTTGGGCGAAGAAGGTCATGATCCCCGTGCGGTCGTTCATGAAGGCATCGGCAGCGACGGCACGACCGACCTTGGAATGTCGTGATCGGACGAGCCGCGGCAAGCAACTCCGCCGCCAGGTTCGGGTGGGCGTCCGGGGGCATTTGGTACCCGGTGGCACCCCGGCCGAATAAGCGCTCCCCTGGCCAATGAGAGAAGCCCGCCCTCAGGCGGGTTTCTGGCTATAGCGGGGGCAGGATTTGAACCTGCGACCTCCGGGTTATGAGTTCTCGAAATCCGGTTGATCGTGGTTGTTCGTGGCTGAACTGACCGCATCGAGTTGTTCTGAGTTGGCCACGGTTGTCCGCAGATTGGCACCCGAATTGGCACCCGCCCTCGCAGCCGCAGGGCGCGAAGTAGAAGCAGAAGGGCTCGCCGCTGGCGAAATCGAGAAGTGTTGCCCCCCGTGGAATGCGCTCTTTGCGCGACTCCGAGAGCCCTGCGGCCGGGAAGACTGCCGACGCAGGGGGCTGCTATGCCGCGCGAACCCGAAGGGCAGCTCCGTGGCGGCGAAGGCAGCGACGATACGAGCCCCCGGCCGGCTATATCGCAGGGCGACCCCGCCGATGGAGAAGTCGTCGTTGGCGAAGTTGAGGCCGACGGTCAGGGCGCCCACCGTCATTGTCGCCCGCGAGAAGGCGATACTCGCTTCGATCAATCCCCCTGTAGTCAAGGTCGAGCGAGTGATCTTGGCGCCTGGAAAGCAGATGTCCAAACTTGAGTTCGGATAATCCAGGTGGGCGGTCCCGATCCGGTCACCTCTTGCGGCGAAGTACATGTATTTCGGAGCCGCGCCCTGGGACTGAATCGCATTATTAGACGTGAACGAGAACCCGGACGACTCATTGTGCGTGACCGTCCACTGGCTCAGTACGAAGCTCAAGTCGGGCGGGTCGTTGTTTGGCCACGAAATAGTCTGGCCTTCGGCACTAGGCGCGACAGAGACAACCGCTGTAGCAGCGACAAGAGCGGCTAGGGCGAAGCGCTTCATGGCTCATCTCGGGACGTCGAACTGCGAACCTACCCACTTCGCAAACCGCTGTCAAGCGCCATTTCTTTCTGCATCCTAGGAAGGCGCTTCGGATCGCCACTAAATGCCGCGACCTCGGCGCGAGGGCGCTTGAGCAAACCGCGAATGAGATAGCGGGGGCAGGATTTGAACCTGCGACCTCCGGGTTATGAGATCGAGCTTTCGTCTTGCGCTCAGCTTCGACTAGGCATGGGCAGGCGTCGCGCGATGTCCTGAGTTGCGCTCACTTGCGCTCGATTGATGCCTGAATTGATGCCCGCGCGCAGAGCATCTGACTTAGGTGCTTTGCATGGAAAGCGCCTAACTCCGGGACCGGGCGAGACGACCCCATTTTGCTGTCTGGGCGTGACTGGGCCTGGAGGTGTAGGGTCGCTCGGCCACCGACGAAGGGAAGCCAATGAGTCCCGCCTCTCCCGGCTCGCACCGCTCGATCGTGATCAGCAGGGCCCTCACGCTGCTACTTGCCGGAGCGCTCACCCTCGCTGCATGCGGAGGCGACGAAACGACGAATGCGAGTAGTGCCGACGACGGGCCGAGCCTAGAAGAGGACACGGCTGCAATCGAACAGCTCGTGGTGGAGTTCGGAGCTTCAGTTGGCAAGGAGGCCTGCGACTTCTATTCGAACGACTTCTTGGAGAGCTTGGCGGCCTCCAAGGCTGCCGCAAAGATGCGGCCGACCTCGAGGCGGCAACGTTCCGAGTTGAGGACGTGACCATCGATGGCGATACCGGAAGCGTCACGGTCGGTGCGTGCAGATCCGCGTGGGAAACCGGTTCCCATTACCTACCCGCTCCGCCGCGACGGAGAGCTGGGCGCCGTATACAACGGCTGGAAGATCGATGGCTTCTACAAGCGGGCCGAGACCGACGAGGACTCCTCGGAGCCAGCGCCTGCCGACGACGAGCCGACAGAAGGCGAGAGTTCGCCCCAAACCCCTGAGCAAAAGGCCGCCGCGTACAGGGATTGCATCGAAGGCCGCGGGGCCGAAGACGTCAAGGAAGACGGGTTCCCCACGGTGGACTTCTCCGGCGGCGGTTCACGTGTCACTGCATCATTCGGTTCTTCGGTCAAAGACGCGGAGGAGGGGTTCGCGGCGATCAGCCAAGGGGACCCGTTCTTCGCTCCAGCGCTTCGGCACGGTGGTCCTCTACTCGGTAGGAGATCCCCTCGCCGACGACCTGGACACGGGATTGGCCTGCGTCAAGGAAATTGGCTAGGTGCTTCGCATGGAAAGGAAGCGACTTAGGCGCTTCTTGTCCAAAGCGCCTAAACGCCGCCTGCCGAAAAGCGGCGCAGGGAAGAGCGCTTGACTCGGTCCGCTTCGGGCCCAGGACTTGTTCCCGCTATTAGGGCCGATTAATCGCGGGATACGGCTGCAGATTCTCGCTCGGGCTATCCGCCTGGGCGTGGTCCCCAATCCGTATCCTCATTGCTGAATACGTTGTTCGTGAGCCGGTCCCGGTTGGTTCCATCACTGTCCATCTTCATGAGCTCGCGATCGAACTCCCCTGGGTAGTTTGAGCGCTCGAAGACGATCTTCTCGCCATCCGGGGACCAGGCTGGGTTGTAGTCCTGGATCGCATTATTGGAGAGCCGGGTCACATTGCGCCCACCGGCGCCCATCTTGAAGATCTCCCAATCACCATCGCGATCGCTGGAGAAGGCGATCTTCGTGCCATCCGGAGACCAGTTCGGTGATTGATCCCCGGCGCCGGTGTTGGTTAGCTCGTGCTCACCGCTTCCGTCCGCATTCATGACCCAAATGTCGTCGAGATTCTCGAAGGCGATCTTCTTGCCGCTAGGCGACCAGACAGGCTCGAATCCCTCATTCTCGGTTAACTGTCTCGGGTCAGTTCCGTCGGCATCCATCTTGTAGATCTGGCCGTCGGAGGTGGTGAACGCGATCTTGTTCCCGTTCGGCGACCACGCCGTCTTGAAGCCACCCGAGGTCGTGAGCTGCCGAGGGTTTTTCCCATCGCCACGCATCTTGCAGATCTGGGGGGCACTGCCCTCGTAGCAGGTGTAGGCAATCCATCTCCCGTTCGCCGACCAAGCGGGATCGTATTCGGGGGTTGTATTAGCGGTGAGGGGGTCTACATTTCCCCCCGCGCCGTCCATTGAGAAGATGTCGCTGTCGGAATCGCTGTAATACGTAAAGGCGATGCTGCCGTTGGTGCCCGGAAAGGCGGCGTAGGCAGAGGGGGCGATCGCTATGCCGACTCCAAGGGACGCCACAAGAGCGGCCAACTTCACGCGGCTGGGTCGAACCCACGCATTGGCATAGGCTGGCTGCGGACGGGGCGAAACGGGGCATCCTCTTCCCTTCATTCGCGAGCGAGACTCGGACTTCGACGCCGAAAACATCCCCCCAGACTCCCTCAATTGTTGTTGGCGATCGTATCCCAGAGTGGTGATTGTCGCAAGGTCGTACCAGCGTTACTTGGGCCTCGCTGGGGCCCCTCGGCGTTATGTACTTTCCATGCAAAGCACTAGGCGCTTTTCGTCCAAAGCAGTACTTCTTGGGCGCTAATCCGACAGTCCCGCGGCTTCGAGGGCCTCGGCGCGATCGGCGAACTCCCTCTTGTGGACAACCATGCCATCGCGGACGGTGAAGACGTTGAAGACGCGAACATCGACCTCGATACCGCTCGCCTCGCCGCGTCCCCATTCGTGGACGGTCACGACCACCCGGTCGCCTGCATCGATGTACTCCTCAGCGGCGGTCTTCCCCCCGTCCTCCCAGTCGCCTTTCCAGCGCTCCCACATCGCCCGAACCTCATCTGGCCCATGCGCGAGTCCTTCCTGAAGGACGCCATACTCCACTTCAGGAGCGAGATATGACAGCGCCTCGGCCTCATCGCCGCAATGGATGGCCTCGTAGAACCTCTGCACGATCTCCACGTTCTCCTGCGACATCGCCCGCCCAGTATCTCGCGACCAGGAGTTAGGTGCTTTCCATGCAAAGCACATGAATTGATGCCTCATTGATGCCCGCGCGGCGGCCGCGGCACCCGCCAACGAGAGAAGCCAGCTCTACGAGCGGGCTTCGTCTATAGCGGGGGCAGGATTTGAACCTGCGACCTCCGGGTTATGAGATCGAGCGAGCGCCTTGTGTTGAACCTCGGTCAGGCGTTAACAGGCGTCGCGCGATGACCTGAGTTCCGCCGACTTGCGCTCAGTTTGATGCCTGAATTGATGCCCGCCTGCAGAGGTCCTACTTAGGTGCTTTGCATGGAAAGCACCTATCTCTCGATCGCGAGATACTGCGGGCAATGTCGCAGCGGAGCGTGGAGACCGTACGGCGGATGTACGACGCCTACTTGGCGGGAGCCTTCGATCGTGCGCTGGCTCTATGCCATCCAAGTCGCTGCCGATTTCAGCATTCGCGGGGATACGGGTCCAACCGAAGGCCGCGAGGCGCTCAGAGAGACGGTGGCGGCCTGGGTCACGACGTGGGACGACTATTCGGAGCAGGTTGAGGAGATCCGCGACTTCGGTGACACCGTTTGCGTCATCGCTACTCAAAGGGGTCGTGGAAAGGGAAGCGGCGTCGAAATCGAAAACCGGTGGGGCCAGCTATACACAGTCGAAGATGGCCTTATAACGAGCATCGCCATGTATGAAAATCCTGCGAGGGCCCTGGAAGCCGCCGGCCTTTCGTAATTGCTTTGGACGAGAAGCACACCTCACCGGGACTGCTTCCACGGAACGCAAACCCCCTCGGAAGCGTTAGGGTCGGTGAGTCCGCAACACACACGGCAATGGATGGTGAGGAGGTCAGGCAAGATGGCCACGCTGCTGGTATTTCATGAAGTAGACGACGTCGATCACTGGGCCGCGTCACCTAAACGGGACGAATTCTTTGGCCCAATGGGCATCACGACGCGCACGTTTCGCGACCCCGGGAACTCGAACAAGGTCGGGGTGATCTTCGAGGGCGTCCCTGACCTCGAGACCTTCGAGCAGGGACTTCAGAGCGACGAGGCGGCGGAGGCGATGAAGTACGACGGTGTGCGCCCCGAGACCCTGGTGATGCTGGTCGAGGCGTAGGTGTGCCTTTAGGCGCTTTTCGTCCAAAGCGTCTACCCCGCCGACTTTGACTGCCAGGCGGCGTGCAAGGGGCCCTCGTCATGATGGCGGCGCTGGCTTAGTGCTCCCGATACGGGGAGGTTCAAGATGGTGAAGCAGCAGTCGATAAAGGTGGTGCTCGTCGGGCTACAAGAATCGAAGGCGTGCGATTGAGCCGAGCGGCCGTAGCCGCGAGGAGTCGCAACCGGCACTTGACCGACCCTCGCGAGCCCTGGCGCGAGCTAGACCTCAGCAGCCTTCGGCGACGTCGACAAAGATGCTCTGCTCGACCGGTCCGATGCTCGCAATCACTTCTGTGAAGTCCTCTTCGTCGAGGGCGTCGGCGATTACTGGCGCAGTCGTGTTGCCGGCGGTGATTGTTACGGTCGCGGGCGTTGATAGGAGGCCGGGCTTGACGGGATCTATGTTGACCACGGTGTCGGTGCCCTGAGGCTCATCGATCACGACCTCGCCAATCGTCACGTCTTGCTCTCCCGTGTCGAGGCAGGAGTCAAACTGGTTGAAGGCGATCAGCAGGGCGGCGGTCGGGTCGAGGTCCTCGAGGAACCTCGGCGACAGCGACGGTGTGGCGCCTCCGAGCGTCGACGCGTGGCCGCGGATGCTCTCGAACGTCGTCCCGGGCCCGAAGTCCGGCAAACCGGCGAAGAGTTCATTGTCGACGCGGACGTCTTCTTCGAGCAGCCACTCAGTGCCCGTTGAGGACGCGATTTCGACGTTTGCGATCTCCACAAGGAGGCCGTTGAGCCCGTTGGGGCCCGCCGCCAACTGCGCCGGCGTCACCGAGATAGGAGCCGGGACCGGCTCGCAGCAGTTGGACTGGTCGGCAAAGGTGACCTGGAAGTAGCCCGCTCGGACGGTGCCAAGAAGGAGGTACCGGGTTTCCGGGCCGAGGAACTCGCCAGAGGAGCGAAGCTCGATCGCCGAGAAGTCCTGACCGACGTAGCCCGCGTCGCCGGGAACGATTGCTCCGTAGGCGATTCGGCCGTCGTCGGCACGGGCCGTGATCAGGACGTTCTCGATGTACGCGCGGGTGCCGAGGGCGAGGTCGCCATCGTTCAAGTCGTAGATCGTCGTGGGGACGAAGCACTCAACCTGGCCCTCCGGGTTGGGATCGCTCGGGGCGCAGTCGTCGGCGTCGGGTATGTCGTCGCCGTCCGCGTCGGGACCATTGTCGTTGGCGGGGATCAAACCTTCCGCTTCACCGTCGTCGATGCTTGCTCGCCTCGCTCGCTCGAGCTCGACGCGGAACGTCTCAGCCGGTTCGGCGAAGAGATCGCCGCGCACGGGAATCGAGATCACGGCCCTCGTCCTGCCGGCGGGGATGGTCACGGTCCCGAAGCCGGGCTGATAGTCGAGCGGGCCGGCTGTTCCCGGCGAGGTCGCGTAGTCGACGCTCACCGAACGAGTCGGATTCTCGGCCGAGAGGGTGACCTTGAAGTTCATCGGAACTCTCGTATTGCCCAGCGGCTCAGCGCGCTTCGCATCACTGATCGAGAGGGTGCGCGGCACGCCGGCTTCGGCCGGGGCGCTCAAGACACCCAGGGCTGCCAGGGCGAGCGCGAGGGTTGACGTCGCCTTGCTCAACATCAGGACGGAAGCCCGCTGCTCGTGAGGATGAAGTTGCTGCCGTCTGCGCAATCGTTGCCTTCGTTCTCGTCGACCGAGCCATCGGTTGCGCAATCGATCCGATTACCGGACGCGAGATTGTCGATGACGTCAACGATGGTGCCGTCTATCTCGATGCCGTCGCCGTTGTTGGCTGTCGCGACGTTCCCACTGACGAGATCTCCAACCCCTAGCGTCCTGATCCCGTCCTGGTCATTCTGCTCGACGGTGTTGTTGGCGATCACATTGCCGCCATCGCCATCGTTGTTCGTCCTCACCAAGATGCCGTCCCCTCCGTTTCGAGTGGAGACGTTGTCCTGGATCACGTTTCCGCCACCGAACACGTCTATGCCCTCCTCTTCCTCCGCTCCAGCACGCGTGACCACATTGCCTTGCACGAGACCGTTGCTCATGAACGCTTCGATCCCGTCGTCGAACGTGTCCCGAACCGTGTTGTCCTTGATGATCGCCGTGCCCGTCCCGAATTCGATGAAGACCGAGATCCCGGAGTCGTCGTCTCCTGCTCCGGCGACCACGTTCCCGGTGACGCGGACCCCGTCGCACGCCGCCGGGTCGGGCGGGTCGGGATCGTTGAACTCGTCACTGCAATTGATCCCGATCCCGTCGTCGGCGAAGACATCTGAGATTTGGTTGTCTCTTACCACGCCCTCACTCTGGAGCTCGATGCCCTTGTAGCAGTCGTCGATGAGGTTCTCGGCCACCAAGCCCTGCCTATTCTGCACCCTGATGCAGGCGCTGTCGTGCACGTCGGCAAACTGGTTCTCGCGAATCTTCCAGCGCACGCCCGTCGCCTGGAGGCCCCCATCGCAGTCCGTACCAATGTTGCCATCGAAGGCCCCGCCGTCGCCTGAGAGCTCGTAGCACCGTGAATCCATGACCCCGACGTCGTTCTCCCGCACGAGCACGTCATCGCCTTCGACAAAGACTCCACCGGAGTCGGTGCGGCGGACCACGTTGCCCTCGACGAGGGCCTCGTCGCCGTTGTCGACCTCGATGCCCTGATCGTCCTCGCAGCGACTTACGCGGTTACCGACGACATCGGGACTCGGTCCGTTGACGTTGATGCAGTCGGCGTCGATCCCATCGATTGTGTTTCGCAGAACGCGGGCATTGGCCCCGTTTACGTCGATGCCCTGGTTGCCGCAGTTCACCATGTTGGTGCCAAGAACGCGGGCGTTGTCGCCGTCGATCTCGACGCAGTCGCTCGAGAAGAAGCCTCGGAAGCTCACATCACGGACCACGCAACCGTTGGCATCGCAGTCGTAGCCGTCCTCGTTGCGAATCGCGAGGTTGCGAACCTGCACGCCGTCTGCCTGCACCTGAACCGTCGCATCCGACGTGCTGAGATCGAAACCGTCGACGACGGGCCTTCCCTGAACGCCGAGGATGGTGATGCCTGGGGTCGAGACCTCCACACTTTCGAGGTACGACCTGTCCCGGGCCCTGACAGCGACCGTGTCGCCGGGAGCCGCTGCGTCGACGGCCGCCTGGATCGAGGCGAAGTCGGCCGGCACGTTAAGCGTCGCTGCGGACGCGGCGCTTGGCATCGCACAGGTCAAGGCCAAGAGCCCCAAGGTTGTCCCCACCGTGATTCTGCGACCCGACCTCAAGCTGTCCCCTCGTTGTCCGACTTGATCTACCGGCTGCGAAGCCTACACCCTCAGTCGCGATTGCCTGGTGCCCGCATTGGGTTCAAGTGCTTTCCATGCAAAGCACAATGAATTGATGCCTCATTGATGCCCGCCCGGCACAGCTACTGCACCCGCCAACGAGAGAAGCCCGCTTTGGGAGCGGGCTTCTGCCGATAGCGGGGGCAGGATTTGAACCTGCGACCTCCGGGTTATGAGAAGCCTTCACGGAGTTCTCCCGGTCGTTACGGCGCGCTCAAGCAGGGCGAGGGCGAGGTGGTGCGAGATCAGCTGAGCTTCGCTCAGTTCGGGACCACGCCGGTACCTCGACCTGTCCCTCGACGGGATGTTCTGGACCCATTGAACGATGCGTAGAACCCCGGTTCAGTCCCACGGCTGAGCCGGGGCCGACGGTGGTTGTGTCGTACGGCGTGGCCCCTGGCCTCCTACTTCTGTCGCAGTTCATATGCGCCGATGTCACAGCGTCTTCCCTGCGGCCGGAGAACGCCGCGCTGGTCGGTCGGTGGACAGGTGGAGTTCTTGCCGCGGTCGATCGCCTCGCTGCCCCGTTTGAGGGCGTGGGTCTTGGTCGGTCCGCCGTTGTTGACAAGCGGTCCCAAGCGCGCGCGTCCTGTGATGTCACCTCGGCTGGCGAACCCGCACGTAGTGCCGGAATCGAGGTTGAAGCCCCGCGAGACCAGCGGCGTGGCTGCGACATCCTCGGCGCAGTTCTGCGGTGCGGCGGCAGCGCGGTTGCCTGAGACGATCGTGCCGGTGACAAGCAGCGGTTCGAACAGGCCGGCCGCCGTGCTGTTGAAGATGCCACCGCCCGCAGTCCCCGCGCTGTTGCGCGTGATTGTGCTGTGAGCCACGCGCGTGTAACCGAAGGTGGAGCTGTCCGCGTGGATCGCACCCCCTCCGAGCGGAGTGCTGTTGCCGCTCAAGGTGCTGTTCACGATCTCCAGCACCCCGTCGTTCTGACGCATGACGCCGCCTCCGCCCACAGCAGCGGAATTGCCGCTTAGCGTCGAGCGCATGATGGTTACGACGGAGTCGTTGCCGCCGAAGATCCCCCCGCCACCTCGATTATCGACACCGAACGCGGCGTTGTTACTCACCACGCTGTCGACCACGGTCAGCGATGTGTCGTTGTTCGCGTACACACCGCCGCCCCCATTGCTGGATTGGTTGTCCACGATCACGCTGTCAGCGACGGTCGCGCTACTGCCGTTCTGTGTGTAGATCGCGCCGCCGCCGCCGACGAAATCGTCGGCGAACGCCTCGTTCTGCTCGAGGCGGCTCGTCGCGATCGCCAGGCTGGCCTGATCTTCGTTGAAGATCGCGCCGCCGTCTCCGTTGAGGCCTTCCGCCTGGTTGCCGCTGAGGGTGCTGCCGACAATCACCAGGCGGCCGTCATCCTGGTTGCGGATCGCGCCGCCGTCGCCGGCTAGCGCCCGATTATCAGTGAGCACGGAGTTCAGGATGGTCATCCGCGAGCCGGAGGTTGCGGTTGTGCCGTTGAGGACGGCGCCACCGGTGGAGGGCGCCTGGTTTCCGTCGAGCACCACCTCGGAGAGGGTTAGCTCCGGCCCGGCGTTGCGAATGGCGCCTCCGTCGGCAGCGCTGCCCCCGGTGACGGTGAGGTTTGCGATCAAAAACTCCCCGTCGCCTGACAGGTCGAATACCCGGTCACCGAGCCCGGTCGCGTCGATCACCACGGCGGACGGGTTGGAGCCCTTGCCGCGGATCGCAAGCGGATCATTGCCGCTGTTGGCATCGAGGTCGCCGCTGGCGTTCGCGTCCTCGCCCGCGCCCGGGAGACTGATGGTGTGAATCCCGGGCGGCAACAGGATGGTGTCCTGGCCGTCCGCGGTTGTCACCGCGTCTCGCACTGTGCGTCCGTGTCGCAGACACCGTCGCTCTGGGTGTCCAGGAAGGAGTTGACGGTGAAGGTGGCTGCAGCGGCTTGAGCAGGCACCACGATTACTGTGGCCAGGGCAAGCGCAAAGACGAAGCGACGCACATGCTCAACTTACCTGCGGTGTCAAGCCGGTCGGTCGCTCCCACGAGCGACGGCGATTACTAGGGCCAATCCGCGTTGGGCGATAGATGACTGATGCCAATAGCCTGCTTCGCCGTCGGGACCGACGTTCCCTCAAGGCAGCGAGAGCTCCGTCTCGACGCTCGAGCCCTGCGTCGCCGCCGCCGCTCCCACACGATCTCGGCGGATGCAAGGCCGACTAGCACGCAGACCGGGAATGAATTGATGCCCCATTGATGCCCGCCCGGCACAGCTTTGCACCCGCCAACGAGAGAAGCCCGCTTTCGGAGCGGGCTTCTGCCGATAGCGGGGGCAGGATTTGAACCTGCGACCTCCGGGTTATGAGCCCGGCGAGCTACCTGACTGCTCCACCCCGCGGCGTGGTTCAGAAGGTAGCAAGCCACACACGGTCGGTCTCGTGCAGCGTTTGTGCCTAGTTGGTAAAATACCCACTATGGCTTACGTAGTCCCGCGAGCTAAGGATCGGTTTGAGTTCCGTGAGTCCGCATGGACCCCGAAGGGGCCCCGGAGTCGGACCCTCGCGTCATTCGCCCACCTCACGCCAGAAGTGGTCGACCAAGCGTTGGTCCGGTCATCTGGCGTGATCACGCGATCGGAGCTGGTCGCGGCGGCCAGACGAGCCGGCGTTTCGGTGCCGAGGCCTCCGGCGGACGACGCGGCTGTGCGCCTCATCGGAGCGCTGGAGCATGGCGAGAGACTCAGTCCGGCGATCGAGCGGCTGCTTCGCGACCAGCTCGGCCAGCGAGACGGCCGCGAAGAAACACCCACTACCGACTCCGAGCGCGCAGCCGCGGGCTGGCTCGGCCGGTCGCTCGCAGAGCGGGGTGAGGCACTGCGGCAGCTTCTTGTGTTGACCGATCGCCTGCCACGCCCCAAGCGATCCGACCTGCCTGATTATCCGCCAATCAGGACCACTGCGTCGTGAGCGAACCGTTGCTGGACGTCAAAGTCGTCGCGCTCGACGCAGCGCTCGCGCAGGCGAAGATCGATCACGCCTTTGGGGGCGCACTCGCCCTCGCTTACTACGCCGAACCGAGGGCGACGGTGGATGTCGACATCAACGTGTTTGTACCGCCTGTGGACCACGAGGCCGTCTTTGCGGCACTCGAACCGCTCGGAGTTGAGCGCCCCGATGACGCGGAGCGCCTGACGAGAGACGGCCAGAGTCGTTGGCGGTGGGGTCCGAATCCGGTCGATCTCTTCTTCGCCAATGACCCCATCCACGCAGCCATGAAGCGTGAGGTCCGCAGGGTCCCATTCGGAGACGTACGGATCCCGATTCTCTCGCCGGAGCACCTGCTCATTTGCAAGGTGCTCTTCGACCGCCCCAAGGACTGGCTCGACATCGAGCAGATCCTGGTGACAGAGAACGAGCTCGACCTCGGCGAGGTCGAGAGCTGGCTCGAAAAGGCGCTCAGCCCCGCAGACCCGAGGCGTGAGCGCCTTGACAAGCTGATCGCGAGCTGAGGAATCCGTAGCCGTTGAAGCCGGCCCGCTTCCTCACGGCGAAACCGGCGCGACCTGTCCTTCCGCTTCTAGCGTGACGTCGACGGGTGCGACCGACGAGCGGTACTGCTCGAACTCTTCGCCCGGTCCGCCGCCCGTCTCCTCGAACGCGTCTCCCGATTGGCTGAAGACCACGTAGTCGGAATCGCCCTCTGTGTAGGAAGCGACTATGCAGGTGCCGTCCTCCAAGCCCGCGATGATGTTGCCGCTCGAGTCGGGGTCTGGATAGAGATCCTCCAGCGCGCCCTGACTGCTCCCGTTCGAGGGGTCGTTCCAGGCATCTACGCAGGCCGCCGAATCACCCGTCTCCGCTGCGGAAGTGGTATCGGCGGCGGTCGTCTCCTCGGCGCTCGTGTCGCTAGCCGTCGTGTCGGAGTCGTCGTCACCTCCACAGCCTGCAAAAAGCGCTGCGGTGAGCCCGATCGCGCAGACCGAAAGCCAAAGCTTTGTTGATCTCATGCTGCTCCCCTCGATTGTGCGGCCACGGCGAGCCGCGAGAATACACCGCAGCACGACGCCGTGCCAGCCCGGGCAAACGTCAGCCGATCCGCTTGAGATGGGCCGGCCTAAGGAGCGCGACCAGCTCTCGACCGTCGACTGCCGCGAGGCCGCCCTTCTTCATCTCGACGCGGGCGCCGGTGAGATCGCCAATGGCGCGTGAGAAGTCGGGCTCGTGGCCGACGAGCAGAACCTCGCCCCGGCCGGCCGCGAGCGCCATGGGGTCGAACGCGCCGCCCGCCAGCTCGTCGGCAGTCTCGGGCTCGATCCCGAGCAGTTCGCACGCGAGCCGCGCCGACTCGAGCGCCCGAACGCGCGGGCTCGTCAGGCACGCGTCGATCGCGACGCCGAGCGCAGCGAGTGCCTGACCCGCGGCGGCGGACTGGCGCTCGCCCTTCCCGGTGAGCTCGCGCGCGAAATCATCGTCGCCGTCCTCGGCGTCGCCGTGGCGAAGGAACCAGATCACGGAGAGCTAACCGGCGACGAAGGTTCTTCGGGCCGGTGTGGACCTGTTGCCGACGCGGTCGATCGCGATAACGCGGAATAAAGAATCGTCTCGTAGTCAGAAGATGGTTGGACCATGAGGCGGCAGTCTGACGAGCGACACCCTGGTGCGCTACTAGGCTCCCAACGATGCGGGTGGCAGTCGTCGATATGGGCACCAACTCGACCCGGCTCCTGGTCTGCGACATCGAGAGCAGCGTGGTCACAGAACTCGAGCGGCGCTCGACCGTGACCCGGTTGGGCAGGGGGGTAGACACCTCCCGGAAGCTCTCGGGTGAGGCCATCGAGGACGTGTGCGAGACCGTGTCGGAGTACCTCGAGCTCATCGAGTCCCACGCCGCCGAGCGGACGACGGCGATCGCAACGTCGGCTGTCCGCGACGCGGAGAACGGTGGCGCGTTCATCGCGGAGCTCCGCGAGCGATTTGCGCTCGACGCTCGCATCCTCTCGGGCGACGACGAGGCGCGTCTCACGTATCTCGGCACCGTTTACGGGCGCGGCCACTCAGAAGACACGCTCGTGATCGACATCGGCGGCGGCTCGACCGAGCTGGTCGTGGGGTCGGGCTCAGACGTGTCCTTTCACGCCTCGCTCGACGCCGGCACGGTCCGCCACACCGAGCGCCACATCACCCACGACCCTGCCGAGCAGGGAGAGCTCGAGACGCTTGCGAACGACGTGCGCTCGCTGATCGACGGCGTCCTCGAAGGCTCTGACTTCGCACGAGCCCGGAAGGGCATTGGCGTTGCGGGCACGCCGACGTCCCTGGCGGCGATCGAACAGGGCCTCGACCCGTATGACCCCGAGGCGGTCCACGGTTTCACCCTCTCGCTCGAGGCGATCCAGCGAATGCACTCCCGGCTTGCCGCGAAGACGCTCGAGGAGAGGCTCGAGGTGACGGGGCTCCACCCCGGCCGCGCACCCACGATCGTCGCCGGGGTCGTGATCCTGATCCAGGTGATGCGCGCCTTCGGCCTTACGGAGATCGAGGTGTCGGAGCACGACATCCTCTACGGCGCCGCACTCGAGGCAGCCGCCTCGCACGCGGCTTGAGCCGGCTCGGGCCGCTCAGCGCCGGCCAGCTACTCCTCGCCTCGCTTTTCGGCCTGTATCTAGTGGGCTTGCTCTTCACCGTCGTCTTGCCCCTGCGGCCGGTCACGCCTGACTTCTGCCAAGTCTTCGGGGTCGAGGCTCGTCTCAACCCGCTGAACGTCATTTCAGAAGCGCGCCTCGAGCGAGCCGGTGGTGGGTGGTCGGCGGTCCTGCGAAACGGGGACGTCCAGGACCTCTTCTTGAACGTCCTTCTCTTCATTCCGCTCGGCCTGTTCGTGCGGCATCTCTTCAAGCGAGGCCTGCTCGCGACGGTGGCGATCGGCGCCGCAGTTTCGCTAGTGATCGAGCTCACGCAGCTCACGGGCAACTGGGGGCTCTACCCGTGCGCCTACCGGTTCTTCTCCATCTCCGATCTGATCACCAACACCCTCGGTGCCGGGATCGGCGCGGCCCTCGCGCCCATCCTCGGCCTGGTGCCACGACAGTCTCCACCTCCGAGCGGCGACGACGCCGGACCGAGCGCGTAAAATCGCAACAGGTGGTCAAGGCAGGTTGAAGGGGGCGCAGGCGCGCTGGACCAGCCGGCCGAAGAAATCGAGTTGCGCCTTTCGGCGCAGGAGGGAACACATTGCAAGCAAAACGTTCGAAGAAGCTGTGGGCGGGAACGCTCTCGGCAGGTGCGGTGGCCGTGCTCGGCCTCACGCTCCAGACCACGTCAGCGCCCGCCGACTCCGACCGGCAGGGGCCGCCCTCCGCCAAGACCATCAAGATGGTCTTCGCCGATGGGCCCCCCCAGTTCGAGGGGCCGCAGCGGGTCTTTGCCGGCCAGGGACTCAGGATCCTGAACCAGACGGAGCCCCAGGAAATCGGCCCGCACACCTTCTCGCTTGTGGATGAGGGAGCGCTGCCGACAACCAACGGGGAGAACCGGCGCTGCTCGAACCTCGAGTTTGACACGTGCGAGCAGGTGGGCGAGGCGCATAACGTCTCGAGGACGTTCAACGTTCGCAGACGCTCAGTTGACCGCGGCGCTCCGGGTTGGGACAAGCCGTTCACGTCCGACACGCAGGGCGACACCTGGTTCACCGACATCAAGCGCGAGTCGGAGACGCGTGCCGTCACCGCTGAGCCGGGAACGACCCTCTACTACTTCTGCGTGATCCACCCGGACACGATGAGGGGCTCGATCAGGGTCGTCGGCGCACCGTGAGCGTCGCCGGTGACGAGCGACGTTTTCGCCGTCGCCGGTTCGTAACCGGAGCCGCGGCGGGCGCGGCCGCGCTGGCTTTGCCGGCGTGGCTGCGCCCGGGCGGCGGCTCCCTCGACCTCGCGATGGCGCGAGAGGTTCAGCCGTTCACCCGCAGGCTGCCGATCCCGCGCGAGCTGACGGCGCCGAATATCACCATCCCGATCAGGCAGGCCGAAATCCCCGTCCTTCCCGGCCGCAGAACGACGATGTGGACCTACGGCGGAACGTTCCCGGGTCCCACGATCCGTCGCCCTTCGGGACAGCCCACCAGGGTCAAGTTCGAGCACCTCTTGCCGAAGCGCGCGGGCGAGATGACGGTTCACCTCCACGGAGCCCATACGCGCTCCGAAGACGACGGGCAGCCTGGCGGACTCACCGAATCGCAGCCCCGCTCCTTCTACTGCGACATCTCCCCCCGGCTTTCCGATCGCGACTCGGGCAACGATCTTCTGATCAAGCCGGGCGAGAAGCGCACGTACCAGCACGACTTCGTCGAGGACGGTTCGGAGGAGCGCGCGGCAATGCACTGGTACCACGACCACCGCCTCGAGCGCACCGGCGAGAACGTCTGGCGCGGCCTTGCCGGGATGTGGATAACCGAGGACAAGATCGATCGCTCGCTGCCGCTCCCCCGAGGCGAGCGCGACGTTTCGCTGATGATTGCCGACCGCTCCTTCAACGCTCAGAACCAGCTCACCGACCCGTTCGGAAGGCTCGAGCCGCCTGACGACGGCGCGACCGGTAAGCACGTCTTGGTGAACGGCGCGATCCTGCCCTACCACCGCGTCTCGGCCCAGCGCTACCGCCTCCGGATCCTGAATGCCTCGAACTTCCGCCCTTACAACCTCGCTTTCCCCACCGGCTTGCCCGTCGCCCAGATCGCGACCGAGTCCGGCTTCATGCCCCGGGCGATCGAGCGCAACCGGATCTTCATCGGACCGGGCGAGCGGGTGGAGCTCATCGTCGACTTCGCCGAGGCACGAGGTCAGAACGTGGTGCTCGAGAGCGTTCCACGCGAAGATGGGAACACCTCTCTCGGCGCGGTCCCATACCCGGGAGACGTGATGCAGTTTCGCGTTTCAAGCGACCGGGCACGAGACGACACCGCCGAGCCGCTGGACCTTGACCTGCCGCGGCTGCCCGCCTGGACGCGGAGTGTTTCCTTCGATAGCCAGGCCGACTTTTATTGGAACGTCCAAGGCGGCTTCCTCGGATCGCCCTGGACGATCAATACAAAGACGTTCGACCCGAACCATGTCGAGACAAAGCCGAAGCGAGGATCCGTCGTGGTCTGGCGGATCAGGAACGGCACGTCGGTCGCCCACATAATGCATCCCCACCACACGGACTGGTACCTCCTGGCGAGAAACGACAGCCCGCTCCCGCCCGCCGAGCGCCTGTTCAAAGAGACGTTCTTCATGCTGCCAAACGAGAGCATTCATATCGCCGGGAAGATGTCGGACTATCTCGGCAAGTACGTCATGCACTGCCACATGCTCGACCACGAGGACCACGGCCTCATGAGCCAATTCGAGGTCGTCCGATAAACGCGAGCCGGTCGCGCCCTCAGAGCGTGAGCTCGTACTCCTTGTAGTCGCCCGCGGTGCCGCCGACCCGGTCGTAGACGGCTTGAGCGCGGTGGTTGTCGTGCGCCGTGTACCACAGGATTGAGGGCGCGCCATGACGACGCGCGACGTCGGCGGTCGCCTCGATTAGCGCGTCCGCATGCCCCCCACCGCGCGCGTCGGGATGCACGAAGAGGTCGTCGAGAAGGACGATGCGCTTGCCCCTGAGGCTCGACCACTTCCACGCGTTGTTCGCGAAGCCGACCACTCGGCCGTCTTCGCCGGTCGCGACCAGCAGGTAAGCGACGTCTTCGGGCGCTTCGATCACCTCTCTGAGAAGCGCCTCGACGTCGGACGCATCCGGGTCGCACTCATAGAACTCGGCGTAGCCGCGAAAGAGCGGCATGAGCGCCGGAATGTCTTCGAGCGTGGCCTCTCGGATCGCCATTCCGAGAACGTACCGTGCCGTCGTGCGCTACTCAGGCGGCGTCTCTTCGCCTTCCCTCACCTTGGTCGAGACGCACTTGCCGAAGGCGTTTTTCTTGTTCGCGTTCGTCTCGTATGTCTCGCCGAATGCCGGGTCGGCCTCGCGCTCTGCTCGGCACTCTTTGGCCGCATTCTTGAACTCGCCTGGCGAGGTCTCGTCCGCGGCGGGCTTCTCGCCCTTCTTGCAGGACCGCATCGAGTGCTTGCCGTAGGTCGCCTTAAACGCGGCCTTGTCGGCCTGCTTGAGCTCGGCGCAGGCCTTCGCGACTTCGCTCTTGCCGCCCCTCGCGTCGCTTTCGCCCGCTGAGGCGCCGGGAACACCAAGGGCAAGGCCGCCGCACAGGGCCAGAGCTGCAATGACTCGCTTCACGATTTATCTCCTCGCATAGATGGACGTCCAGGGACTCTTCGGAGGAGACCGGCGAGATGCTGAGCGTCAAATGCTGATCTGGACGATCGTCGTAACCGGAGAGCTACGCCAGGTTCGACTTGCGCGGGTAGACGACCTCGGGGTCTGTGAGGACGTTCACCACTGCGGGCTTGCCCGATTCGAACGCGCGCTCGAGGGCGGGCACGAGCTCCGCGGGCTCCGAGACGAGCTCGGAGTGACAGCCGAGCGCCTCGGCGACCTGGTCGTAGCGGGTCTCTGGGCGGAGCTTCGCCGCGACCGAGTAGCCGTAGAGGAACATCATCGGGTGGTGCTCGAGTGCCCAGATGCCGTTGTTTCCGATCACGCCGACGACCGGGATCCCGTGGCGGGCCATCGTGTCGAACTCCATCCCTGAGAAGCCGAAGGCACCGTCGCCAAGGAGAAGGCAGACCTGGCGATCGGGATGGGCGATCTTGGCGCCGATGGCCTGGCCCGGGCCGGCGCCCAGGCAGCCGAACGGCCCGGGATCCATCCACGTGCCCGGCTCGTAGGTCGGCACCACCTTCCCGGCATACGAGACGAAGTCACCGCCGTCGCCGATCACGATCGCGTCGCGGTCGAGCACCTCGGCGAGTCCCTTGTAGACCCGCATCGGGTGAAGCGGCGAGCGATCGTCGTCCAGCTCCTCCTGCTCGGCGGCGCGCTTCTCGTCCTCGGTGGCGCGCACCGCGTCGACCCAGGCCTTGGTCCGGGCTGGATCTGCGCCCGAAGCGGCTTCGCGAATCGCCGCGAGCGTCGGCGCGATGCCGCCGACCAGCTCGACGTCCGGCGCGCGGTTCTTGTGGAGCTCATTGGGAGCCGAGTCGAGCCAGACGAGCTTGGTCTCGTCACCGAAGGAGCCGCCAAAACCGAGACGGAAGTCGAGCGGGAGCCCGATCGCAAGAGCCACGTCGGCCTCCTTGAGCCCGTGGCCGCGTGCGCGGGAGAAGGCCAGCTCGTGATCCGCCGGCACGCAGCCGCGACCCATGCCGTTGAGAAAGACAGGAGCACCCAGGGCTTCGGCGAGCGCGCGAAGCTCGTCCTCCCCACGGGCCCAGTAAAGGCCCGTGCCGGCCATGATCGCGGGGCGCTCTGCCTCGGCGAGGAGCTTGGCTGCCTCCTCGATGTCATCGGCCACGTCGCCCGCTTGGAATCCGGGGTCGTCGCCCGCCTCGGCCTCGGCCGCGTTGAAGACCGTGTCGAGCGGGAAGTCGAGGAAGGTCGGCCCGGAGGGATGAGCCATCGAGAGGTCGATCGCCTCGGCTACCCGCGCCGCGATCTCGGCGGTGTCCTTGACCGTCGCGGCCGATTTCACGAGCGGCTCGACGAACGGGACGTGGTCGATCTCCTGAAGCGATCCCGATCCCCAGCGCATCTCGGGCGCGCGGCCTCCGAGCACGGTGATCGGCGAGCGGTTGTAGAAGGCGCCGGCGATCGCGCTCATGCCGTTGGTGACGCCGGGCCCGGCCGTCAACGCCGCGACACCGGGCTTGCGAGTTGCCTTTGCATAACCCTCGGCGGCCCAGACCGCCGCCTGCTCATGGCGGACGTCCACGATCTCGATTCCCTCCTCGCGACAGCCGTCATAAATCGAGAAGAGATGGCCTCCGGACAGAGTGAAGAGGTGTTCGACGCCGCGCGAGCGAAGCGCCTTGGCAACCAGGCGCCCTCCGTGCTCAGTGGCGGTCGCCGTCTCCTCAGTCGTGGCCATTGCCGCGATGCTACCCGCGCGAGCGTCTCAGAATCCCGCGGCGCACCTTGCCCACAGCGGCCAGCACCGGCTCGGGATCGAGGAGAGATGGTTCTTTTGCCTCGGACCCCGAGCGCAGGGCGCTCTGGACCGAGAAGAGCTCGACCCGGTCGGCGACTCCCTTGAGGCGATGGGAGCCGACGCTCTCGGTCTCGAGCCCGGGGCCGAGCGACTCGGCCGTGGCGGAAGTGATGAGGACGTCGCGGTCGAGCTCTCGAGTCGCGGACTCCGCGCGCGCGGCGATGTTCACGGAGTCGCCGATCACGCTGAAGTTGAGCCGGCCGCCGCCGCCCACGGCGCCCGCCACGACGCGGCCGGTGTTGACGCCGACGCCGACCCGCAGGTCGCCCGCCTCCGACTCCTCGTTTACGCGATGGCAGATCTCGAGAGCAGCGCGGGTCGCGCGCTGTGCGTGGTCGCGGAACGGCGCCGGCGCTCCGAACACGGCAAGGAGCCCGTCGCCTTCGAACTTGTCGACGTGCCCGCCGTGGCGCGCGATGACCGGCACCACCACTTCGAAGAGCCGGTTGAGCGCGGCCACCACCTCTTTCGCCTCAGCGTCGGCGGCAAAACCGGTGAAGTCCCGGACGTCGGTGAAAAGCACCGATACCTCGAGCTCGATCCCCTCCTCGTCGAACTCGTCGGAAAGGATGTACTCGGCCACTTCGCTATCGAGATACGTGCCGAACGCTTCGCGGATTCGCTCGCGCTCGGCGAGGCCGGCCACCATCGCGTTGAACGATGCGGCGAGCTCTCCCGTCTCGTCGCCCGTGGTGACCGGAACCGAGACCGAGAAGTCGCCTTCGAGCACCCGCTCGGTGGCCTTTTGAAGGTCGGCGATGGGCCGCAGGACAGAGCGCGTCACGAGGAACGTCAGCTCCAGCGCGATCGTGGTCGCCACGCCAAGGGCGATCCCGACGTCGAGGCCTAGCGACTGCCCACCGCCTCCTTCAGCCGTGAGAGCAGCCACGGTCATGCCGGTGATCGCGTTGATCATGGGCAGGGTCAAGAGCAAACGCCAGCGCAGCGATATCGCCGAGACGTTCGCGTCGGTGCGCGGAGAGACACTCTGGTTGATGTCGACGAGGAGCGGCCGGAGTCCAAGCTCGAGCGCGAAGTAATGGAGCATCGACGCGTAGCCGAGCGCCACCGACGCGCCCGCGATGAACGGAAAGACGGCGGGCCAGCTGAGCTCGAGCATCAGCACCGAGATCACGGCCGCAGGGACGACGACGATGATCGCCGGAACGAAGGCGTTGGTGCGGATCATCCGCCACGGGAAGCTGATCGCCGCAGCCCAGGCTTCGGCCGTCGCCCGGTCGTCCCGCTCGCCCGAGATCCAGCGCTCGAGCGGCCGGAGCATCGGGAAGGTGCGCATGCAGGCGATCACGATGGCTATCGCGGCGAGACCGCAGGTGATCCCGAAAAGGGTGAAGAACTCCTCCGTCGTGCCGTCGTAGTAGAAGGAGAACAGCCCGTAAGTGCCAAGGATCACCGGATAGACGGTCTGGAGCTCGAGCACCAGGAAAACGCGCGGATAAAGCCGCCCGAGACGGCGATAGGCCCAGCGAAGCGGAGTTACGGCCATGCAAAGCATTGTCCCAGGCTCGGTTCACGGGTGTCTGTCTCTCAAGTTGGAAGGCAAGAATCCCGATGGGATCTACGTGAATCACACGACGGGCAACGGAGGCTTTCCCCTGCCTCAACCGGGAGGGCGGCAGCGGCTTGTCGAGACGACTCACGCCGCTTGCTCCGGGCGCACGCGAGTCAGCCTGCCTGAGGCACTTCCCACCCGCGTCGTCAGGCGTGTGGTGTGCGACCACTGCGAGGAGCTCTTCGAAGCGGCTGAGGTTCGAGAGATCCGCAAGCGGCGAGAATTGCCACGGCTTTCGCTTTCCGCGCGACCTCTGCCGTCGCGGTCACAGCTCTCGATGCCCTCCTGGCTCGACGCACGCTGGCTCACGCTGCCGGTCGCGGCGCTTGCGGTCTTCGCGGTGCTGAGCCTCGTGAGCGGCGACAGCGAGCCTGCCCAGCCGAGCGCTGAGCCCACGGCGCCGGCTGACACTGGCAAGGCGGCTATCGGGCCCAAGCCTGCGGCGAGGAAGGCAAATACCTCGAAGCCGGCGCCTGCCCCGGCTGATGCTCAGCTCGTCTCGGAGTCCACCTTCTCGGTCGCTCTCCCGCCTGCGTGGGATCGCGTCAACCCCGCGGCAGGCGCTACGTTCGCGGCGGTTTCCCCTGACGGCGCCGCCGATGCGACGCTATGGGTCCAGAGTGATCCGAACCTCGACCTGGCGACATTCGAGGCGAACTCGCTCGCTCAGCTCGAGGCTCTCGCGGGCAGCGCCGAGGTCGCCGAGCGCAAAGTCGGTCCGACCGTCGAGTCGACCTCGCTGGTCCTCGCGCCCAAGGGTGTGCCCGAGGGGTCGCCGACCTACGAGGTCGTCCTGCGAGCCGCGGGCGATCGCTGGTACTACCTCGCGACCACCTACCAGGCCGACGCCCCGGCCGACGCCGTAAGCGGCGTCGAACTGATCCAGGGCTCCTTCCTGCCACACGGGGGCAAGGGATGATGCGCCGCCGGATCATGGGGCTGGCGTTGATCGCCCTTGTCGTTCCCTTTCCGGCACTGGCCCTCGATGGTGGCGGGACCGCGCCCTCATACGCGCCTGGGACGCTGACGGTTTCCGCGTCGCTCGACAGCTGCGGACTCGGCGGATCGCAGATCATGTGCAAGATCGATGCGGGCTGGAACTCGCTCGAGGGCGCCGAGAATTACACGGTCAGCGTGACGAGCGCTGACGGCTCGGTGATCGACCTCGGCTCGACCACCGGACAGGGGACTTCCGTCTGGGTGCCCTATGTCGGCTCGGGCACCTACTCGGTCTCCGTGACCGCCTGGGGCACGCCGCCCGACGAGGAGGAGGTCGACGCGCCCGAGGTCATCGCACGCTCCACCTCCGGCGAGGCAAGCGGCGTGAGCAAGGCTCCGCCCGAGGGAGCCGACTCCGCCGACGCGCGTGACGCCGCGGATTTGACGCCGGCGACGGATGAGCCCGTTGTTCCCGACGTTCTCGAGCCGGCCGATCCGCGAGACGAGGAGCCGGTTTGCGACGAGCCGCCCGCAGAGGAGCCGCCGGCCGAGCCTGCTCCGGACACCGAGGCTGAGCCCGAGGGCGATGAGCGCTCGGCCGAGGATCTCGCCGAGCCGGAGGTCGTGGATACGATCCCGGTCGATGACGACTGCACCCCTTGACAGTCCAACCCTCTCTGAGGCGACGCGCGACTTCCTGAGCCGGGTCCCCGGCAAGCTCCTGATCGGCGAAGGGCTCTCGGACCCAGGCGAGGGAGGCACGTTTGCGACCGTGGATCCCTCGACGGGCGAGGAGATCTGCAAGGTCGCTCAGGGAAGCGCAGCCGATGTCCGCCGCGCCGCCGAGGCAGCGCAGGCCGCCCTCGACGGCCCCTTCAAAAAGATCAACCCCGCGAAGCGCTCGGGCCTCATCTACTCGCTGGCCGAGCTCGTAAAGGCCAACGGCGACGAGCTGGCGGAGCTCGAGTCGCTCGACAACGGCAAGCCGCACGCGATGGCCAAGGGCGACGTCGCAGCGACCGTCGCTCACCTGCGCTACTTCGCCGGCTGGCCAACGAAGATCGAGGGCGAGACGATCCCGGTCTCGGCCCGCGACGTCCTCTGCTACACGCTCCGCGAGCCGGTCGGAGTCTGCGGACAGATCATCCCGTGGAACTTCCCGCTCCTCATGGCCGCCTGGAAGATCGCCCCGGCACTTGCCGCCGGCTGCCCGGTCGTTCTCAAGCCTGCCGAGCAGACGCCGCTCACCGCCCTTCGCCTGGGCGAGCTCGCGCTCGAGGCGGGGCTTCCGCCCGGCGCGCTCAACGTCGTGACGGGCGATGGCGAGACGGGCGCCGCCCTGGTCGACGATCCGGGCGTCGCGAAGATCGCGTTTACGGGTTCGACCGTGGTGGGCCGCGAAATCGCCGCCAAGTGCGGCAAGGCCTTGAAGCGCGTGACGCTCGAGCTCGGCGGTAAGAGCCCGAACATCATCCTCCCCGACGCCGATCTCGGCCGGGCGATCAAGGGGTCGTTTCAGGGCATCTACTTCAACTCGGGCCAAGCCTGTAACGCGGGGTCGCGGCTATATGTGGCGCGCGAACACTTCGACGAGGTCGTCGAAGGGCTCACGTCGTTCGCTGCCGGCGCCACGGTTGGGCCCGGGCTCGACCCGGAGACCGACTTCGGTCCGCTCGTCTCACAAGAGCAGTTCGACCGAGTCAAGGGCTACATCGACTCCGGCCTCGAAGAGGGAGCGAACGCAGTGACCGGTGGCTCCCCCGAGAACGGTGGGGGTGGCTACTTCGTCTCCCCCACGCTGTTCACGGACGTCTCGGACGAGATGACGATCGCTCGTGAGGAGATCTTCGGCCCCGTTCTGGTGGCGATGCCCTTCGACGACCTGGAAGAGGTCGCGGCGCGCGCGAACGACACCGAGTACGGCCTCGCCGCCGGTCTTTGGACCCGCGACATCTCAAACGCCCACAGGCTCGCCGCGATGCTCAAGGCCGGAAACGTTTACATCAACTCCTGGGGCGGCGGCGATCCGGCGGCTCCGTTCGGCGGGTACAAGGCCTCAGGCATCGGGCGCGAGAAGGGCCACGCGAACCTCGATGCCTATCTCGAGACCAAAACCGTCTGGACGCAGCTCTAGTCGAGCGGTAGGTTCGACGCCATGGGCAAGATCAGCGCCAGCCACACGGTCGAGATCGAAGCGCCGCTCGCCGAGGTCTATGCGGTGGCGGCGGACGTTCCGGGCGCGGTCGAATGGAACCCGGCCATGGACAAAGTGGAAGCGATCGAGACGGACGCCCAGGGCCGAGCGATCCTGGTCGAGGTGGAAGCCGACGTCAAGGTCAAGAAGTCGAAGTCGATCCTGCGCTTCTCCTACGACGAGCCACACGGCCTGCGCTGGGTTCAAGAGAAGGGCGACGTCAAGTCGGTCGACGGGCGCTGGGAATTGAGCGAACTCGACCCCGGCCGCACGCAGGCGGTCTACGCGCTCGAAGTCGACCCCGGCCGAGTGCTCGGCATGCTCCTCCGCGGCCCAGTCGAGGGCCAGGTCAAGACGTACCTGACGAAGGGCGCCGCCGAGGGCCTGAAGCGCCACGTCGAAGACGCTTAAGCGTCTACGATCGCTGAGCCCGGATAGGCAAACTGGTAAAGCCCGCGGACTTAAAATCCGCCGCCCGCAAGGGCATTGCGGGTTCGAATCCCGCTCCGGGCACTGAGTAAGCCCTTGTTAAGGCCGTGCGTGCCCCCTAGGCACGCAACTACTTCGGTAGTACCGTGTTCCGAAGGTAGAGCTTGGAGGCTTCAGCGCTTACACATTCGAGCAGGCTTGGACTGCTCGGCCGGCGGTCACCCCTGCTTCGCCTGCAGGGGGACGAGCGTCTGATCGCGATGATCCGAGATGGGCAGGAGCGGGCGTTCGAGGCGCTGGTTGACCGCTACCACGTCCGCCTCCTCGCGTTTTGCCGGGGCATGCTCGCCTCGTCGGAGGACGCTGAGGACGTATTGCAAGAGGTTTACGTCGCTGCACACAAGGCGATCCTCGCAGATAACCGCGCGATCAACGCGCGGCCGTGGCTCTACCGGATCGCCCGGAACCGCTGCCTCAACCACCTCCGAAAGCCGGTGCCCGAAGGCCAGGACTCGATGGACGTCCACGTGCACGAGAACGGCAACTCGGTCGCCGACAAGGTCCAAAAGCGCGCCGAGTTCCGAGCGCTCATCATGGACGTCCAGGGGCTGCCAGAGACACAGCGGAGCGCGCTGCTCCTGCGCGAGATCGATGCCCTCGCGTACGAGGAGATCGCCGTCGCGATGGAAACGACGGTGCCGGCCGTCAAGTCGCTCCTTGTGCGAGCGCGGATTTCGCTCGCCGACGCAAGCCAAGGCCGCCACCTGACCTGCGACGAGGTTCACCTCGAGCTCGCCGAGGCGACCGAGGGCCTGCGCAAGATGTCCGGTCCGGCGCGCTCCCACATGAAGGCCTGCGAACGCTGCCGCGAGTACCGCACCGAGCTTCGCCGCAACGGCAAGGCGCTGGCGGCGCTGGTGCCGGTCGGTCCGCTTGCCGCGCTTGGACACACTCTGTCGTCGAAGCTCGGGCTTGGCGGCGCAAAGGCCGGCGCCGGCAGCTCGGCTGGCGCAGGCGTTGGTGCCGGCGGTGCCGGAGCAGGCGCCGGCGGCGCGGGCGTCGGGGCCGCGACTGCCGGGGCCGGCGGCGCTCTGTCGGCCGCCGGTGGCACTGCCGCGGGCCTGGGAGGCGCCGCGCTGGGCGCCAAGGCTGCGGCCGGGATGGCGAGCATGGCGCTACTTACGGCGGGGGCCGTCGAGGTCGGCCAGATCGCGACGAGCGATCCTTCGGGCCAAGTGGCCGGGATCGAGCGCGAGGTTGCGGCGGTGGTCGGAGGAAAGGATCACCCCGTCTTGCATGCGACCGCTCCACTCGAACACTCGGCCCCGGCGGAGGGCTCGACTCCGGTACCCGACGAGCCGGCGCCGCCGGCCGAAGCTCCTGCGCCCGAGGCTCCCGCACCGGATCCCGCGCCCACACCCGAGCCGGCGCCCACACCGGGCGATACTCCTGAGCCGCCCGCAGACGACGCCGGCATGGGCGATCCGGCCACCGGTGGCGGCACGGCTCCGACCAACCCGGGCGATTCAGGCGGCACGATCACACCGGACGAGCCGCCACCCGACACGCCCCCGGCCGACCCGCCGGCCGACCCACCGCCGGACACCGTGCCCCCGGAGCCGCCGGCCGACCCGGGCTATGAGCCGCTGCCCGCCTCCTGATTCGGATCGGCGAGCTTGACCCACACCCGGGTGCCTGAGCCCAGCTCCGTCTCGAGCGTAAGCTCGCCGCCGTTCGCTTCGACGCGCTGAGTCACGGAGGCGAGACCGATGTGGCCCTCGGCGACAGCTTCGCGGCGCCGGGCGGCCTCCATCCCCTCGCCGTCGTCGGCAACTGTCAGCTCGACCGAGCCGTCGGCGGCTCTCACCTCGACGCTCGCCGCGCTCGCGCGCGAATGTCGCGCGACATTCGAGAGCAGCTCGCGCAGGATCGCGAGCACGAGCTCGTCGTTTCGGCCCAGTGCTGAGGGGTCAATCTGGACGCTCACCTCGAGGCCCGCGCACTGGCGCTCGGCTTGCCTTGCGACCGCCCCAAGCGCCTGCTCGAGGCCGCCGCGTTCGAGCGTCACCGGGTGAAGCGCGAGCATCGCCTCGCGAAGCTGCGCGATCGTCGCGCTGACAACCTCGTGCGCGCGCATCACCTGCTCGCGGCCGGGCGCCGCCTCCATCAGGTCCTGGTTGGCCGCGAGGAGGCTCTGAAGCGCATCGTCGTGGATGAGCTGCGCGATTCGCCGGCGGGCACGGTCCTCGGCCTCCATCACCTGCGCGACGAACTGCTGGCGATTCTCTAGCTCTGCTTCGGCGGCGGCGAGGCGGCGCCTCAGATCATCGATCTCCGCGCGGAGACCGGCTTCGCTCATTCGAGGAGGCCGCGCCTCATCCCCTCGGCCACCGCTGCCGCCCGGTCGGACACACCGAGCTTCTCGTAAAGGGTCGAGAGATGCGTTTTCACGGTGGTCGGGCTGAGGTGGATCTGGCGGGCGATATCCGGCGCCGAGAGCCCCTCCGCGATGAGCAGAAGCACCTCGGACTCGCGCGGGCTCAGCTCGGGCCGTCCGTTTGCGCGCTCGCGCTGGCGGATCTCCTTGGCCAGGGCCGCCTGTACTTCCGGCGCGAGCGCGGTGTCGCCGCGAGAAACCGAGAGGATCGCCTCGCAGATCTCTTGCCGGGACGATTCCTTCGAGATGTAACCGCGCGCGCCCTCGGCGACGGTCGTGTACGCGAGCTCGGATTCCATGAACGCCGAGAGAAACAGCACCTCGGTGTCGTTGCCATCGCGCTTGAGCGCGGTCAGGACCTGAGTTCCCTCGAGGCCCGGCATCCTGATGTCGAGAACCGCCACGTCGGGCTCCAAAAGCTTGATCTGCTCGAGCGCGACCCTGCCGTCGCCCGCCTCGCCGACGAGCTCCAGGTCCGGCCGCTCCTTCACCGCACGCACGATTCCCTCCCGGAAGATCGGGTGGTCGTCTGCAACGAGGACGCGAATGCGCTTGGTACGGGTTGCTGGCATTGCGAGGAAGTGTAAGCCCCCAGTGCGGCCGAATGACGCAGTCAGCGGAGGGGGCTAACCGGGAATGTCTCAACTCGAGCCTTCCTTGGCATCGAGCTGAGACGTCCGGGATTAGGGGGGTAAGGCCATAAATGGTCCCGCATCCAAACCTTTGCACACATCAGCCGATCGTCCCGGATGGGGGACGAAACTCGCCTCCTACGATCGGAGGATGGGGTCAGACCCCTCAGTACCGCCTACAGCGCTACAGCTCGTGAGTCTCGCCCGGCCCCAGGATCACGACCTCTGACGAGCTCTGATCCTCGACGTCTGCCTTGAACGCCTCGGCGTCCGCCTCGATCGGCGGAAAGGTGTCGTAGTGGCAGGGGATAACCGTGGCGGCACCTATCAAACCCGCGGCGAACGCTGCGTCGTGGCGGTCCATCGTGTAGTGGCCGCCGATCGGCAGGATCGCCACATCGACCGGGTGGCGCTGCGCGATCAGCTCCATGTCGCCGAAGAGGCAGGTGTCGCCGGCGTGATAGATCGTTCTGCCCCCGATCGAGATCACGAGGCCTGCGGCCTGGCCAACCGGGGTCCCGTGCCCCGCCGAGAAGGGCGAATCGTCCGAGCCCGGCATCGTGTTCGTGTGAAAAGCCTGCACCAGCTTCACCGAGCCCCAGTCGAACTCGACGGTGCCCCCGAGGTTCGGGTCGAACGTCTCCTCGACCCCCTGCTCGTCCAGCCATTTGGCCGTTTCGACAATTGCCACCGCGGGGGCTCCGGTCCGCTTGCAGAGGGCTACCGCATCGGCGATGTGATCGGCGTGGCCGTGGGTGAGTAGCACGTGGGTCGCCTCGACCTCGCCGGCAGTGTGAACGGCGATCGGATTGTTCGGCTTGAGGAATGGATCGACCACGACGGTCGCCTCCCCCTCCGAGAGCTCGAAGCAGGACTGCCCGTGGAACTTGATCTTCATGAAGGTCTCTCCTCGTCTATTGACTTCAGTTCGTTCGCAAGTGCCCATCCGATCGCGACTCCAACCAGCATGCCTACCCGGGTCTCCTCGGCGACGAGCGTTCTGATCGCCGCGAGCCGCTCGGCGTCGCCCTCGGCCGCTGCCGCCTTGGACGCCGCGTCGTTCTGCGACTCGGCAAACCACCCGCCCGACTCCAGGGCCTGAGCGAGGACGCGAGCCAGCTTGGGCGCTGCAGCGCCGACCATCGCCTCAGCCTCCCGGAAGCGCTCGGGGTCTTCGAGCGCGGCGATCGCCGCGTCTAGCTCTGCGTCCGAGTACTCCGGCGGCACGCCGCGAAACCTACCGTCAGCCCTAAGGCGCGAGCCGCCTTTCCATGATGTGGAAGCGGAAGTAGATCTGGTACCCGAGGCGCTCGTAGATGGGGCTGCCCAGCTTCGACGCCTGAAGCGACGATGTGCGCATTCCACGCTCGCGTGCCTCGAGGAGGGCGGCGGTAAGGAGGCGGCTGGCAAGCCCGCGGCCGCGCATCTCCGGCGTCGTCGCTACGAACAGGACCCCCGAGTCGTCTGCGACGTCGAGCATTCCCAGCACGCAGCCCAGCTCGCCATCCATGCGGGCCCGGTAGAGGCGGATGGCAACGGCGCCGGCCGGCGCCGCGATGGCCGGCGCCATCCCGGGCGGGTCGTATCCGTAGGCGACGTCATTGAGCCTTCCGAGCTCAGCGAAGCTGGCGTCAGCGTCCCAGTCGAGGTCACCCAGGTCCTCCGGCTCCCAACCTGCGAGCTCGAGCGCCATCGCCACCGGTGAACCGTCGAAGTCATGGCCCTTTCCCTCCAAGAAGCTCTGGGTCTCTGAATCGTCCTCGTGCAGCCAGACCGTCCATGTCTTGACACCCGCCTCGTCGTATGCCCGGGCGAGCTCGTCGTACGAGTCGCTCAGCGCCTGCCGGCTCTCGGGAAGGACCGAGTTGGGGATCGAGCGGTCGGCTGCTGCGGGGACGATCGCGGCGCTCACGCCCGGGACGTCCCAAACGCGAGCGCCCTTGCTCGCGCTTCCAAGCCACTGGATGAACCCGCGAATGAAATCGAGCTGGCGGCGACGAGCGTCGCTTGCTGGGAGGGTCACCGCTTGCGAGCGATCGTGATGCCGTCGGCGATCGCGACCATCGCGAGGTCGATGCGCTCGTCGGTCGCAAGCTTCTCGTTGAGATCCACGATTGCGTTCGTGGACTCGTCATCGGGATCGGGATCGAGGACGCGTCCGTCCTGGAGCATGTTGTCGAGGAGGATCAAGCCGCCCTGACGCGTTCGCTTGAGCGCTTCCTCGAAATAGACGGGGTAGCCGGTCTTGTCGGCGTCGATGAAGACGAGGTCGAAGTGCTCACGCTCGGGCAGCACTCGAATCGTCTCCGCTGCCGGGCCCGTGATGATCTCGACCCTGTCCGCTACGCCCGCCGCCTCGAGGTTGCGCGCTGCCGTATCGGCGTACTCCTCGGAGAGCTCAAGGCAGATCAGCCGGCCCGCGGGCGCGAGCCCGCGAGCGATCGAGATCGCCGAATACCCCGTGAACGTTCCGACCTCGAGCGCCTCCGTGGCGCCGATAGCACGTGTGAGGAGCTCCATGAACGCCCCTTGGTCGGGCGCGATCTGCATCGCCGCGAGCGCGCCCATTGCCGCCGTCTCTTCCTGAACGCGAGCGAGCATGTCGTCTTGGCGGCTGCCCTTCGCGACGAGGTAGGCGTGGAGGTCATCGTCGAGCGAGGTGAACTTGCTCATGTCACTAGGCAGAGCGCCTTCGGCCCATCGTCGCCGAGAGGCCGCAAAGTCCGCCGACGATCCCGCCTGCGAGGCCGGCCCACGGGTCGACGAAGACGAAGACGATCGGCATGGCAAGGAGCACCGCCAGGGCGACGCCGACTGCGATCGGGTCATAAGCCTCGTCTGGATCGGCTCGGCGCTCAGGCTCGAGGATCGCGACGTATGCCGCCAGGAAGCCGAGCGCGATGCCGTTCGGGCCGGCCGCGACCGGGAAGTTGTCGCCGATCGCCGAGTCCATCCCGGCCGCGGCGAGCATGCTGAGCGCGCCGCAGGCAAGCGCCAGGACGAGCGTCGGCAGGAATCCGAGACGACGCTCCAGGGCGGGCCCGAAGGCCGCGATCGCAATCCCACAGATGAAGAGGATCCCGGCGTTGGGAATGCCGAAAGGCGCCGTGAAGTAGCGCCAGGGCTCGCCTTCGACCGGTCCGAGCAGCACGAAATCCCGCATGGCAACCACATCCGCCCTGAACAGGATGTACATGACCGCCGGCGCTGCGATCAGCGCGATGGTCGCGAGAGGCTTGGTCGCGAGCTCCTCCCCGCGAGCAGCCGCGCGGCCGAAGCCCGCTCGGCGCTCCTCGCTTCGCTCGCGTCGTTCCGCGTCCCGCCGTAACTTCTTCTCGCGCCGCCCCTCCCTCACCTTGATCTCGTCGCCTTCGCGCTCCAGGCGCGGCGCGCGCTTGCGAAGGCGCTGGCCGCAGTATGGGCACTCGGTCACGTAGGGGCTCACCTCGGACCCGCAGTTGCGGCAAACGACGCTGAGATCGGGCCCGGCCATCAGCTTTCGAGCATACGTCCTGTTCAGCCAAGCACCAATTCGCGCACGACGTCTTCGAGCTGGTGGCGGCGCTCCCACGCCGCAAGCTGGCGCCGGGCGCCGGTGCCATCGCGAATAATCGCCCAGACGGTCTCGAGGTGACCCGCGCATCCAAGCTCGTGCGCATCCTGGGCGAGCTCTTCGAGTAGGTGCTTCGCAAGCTCCGGCGCGGGGACGTGATGGCCCGCTCGGAAGTCGACCAACTCCCCCTCCATGCCGCGGATGGCGGCGCGAACCTTGTTGTCGTCGATCAGTTCGGACGGGTACTCGATGAGCGGCTCCTCGGCGTCGTAGAGCTTCGACAGGCGGCGGGCGAGCGAAACCGTGAGCGCCGCGAGCGCCAGCGTCGCCTCAAGGCTCGTCTGCTGGTCGCAGATGCGTGTCTCGACCGTGCCGATCCTGGGGTGGGGACGGACGTCCCACCACATGTACGTGTAGTCCTCGATCGCGCCCGAGCGCATCATCTGGCCGACGCGATGGGAGTAGATCTCCCAGGTGCCGTAATGGGGCGGGATGCCGCAACGCGGAAAGGCGCGAAAGACGGGCGTCCTGGCCGACATCATCCCGGTCGTGTGCCCGCGCCAGAACGGCGAGTTGACCGAGAGCGCGAGGAGAAGCGGCAGATAGCGCCTGATGCCGTCGGCGACGTAGATGGCGCGGTCCGCACCTTCGATCGCGACGTGGACGTGGGTGCCGAAGATGAGCTCGCGCTTGGCGATGTAGCCGAGGTCTGCCACGAGCTCCCGGTAGCGCGGGCGATCGACGATCGTCTGATTCTCCCAGCGCCCGAACGGGTGCGTCCCGGCCGCGCCGACGCAGAGGCCTCGCTCAGAAGCGAGGTCCACCATCATCTCGCGAAGCTCCTTGAGCTCCTCCCCCGCCTCGTTCACGTTGGCGCACGGAGGAGTCGCGATCTCGAGGACCGAGGTGAGAAGCTCCGGCTTCACCTGTCCCTCGTGCTCGGGCGGGACGATGTCGAGAATCGCCTCGATCTCACCGGCCAGGTCGAGCGAGTCCGGGTCGAGGAGCATCAGCTCCTCCTCGATCCCGACCGTGAAGGGAGGGCCTGTGAAGGCGTGTTCGATCATGTGTGTGACGCCTCGGAGCCCGTGGCGCGCCCCATTATGATCGCCGGGATATGGAAATTCAAAATTTGGCCGCCCAAGGATCACTGCTCGACACCCTCGCCCCCGGCAAGCGCACGCGCCTACGCCGCCTGCTGTTCGAGTTCGGGCCTGGCAACGGCACGCTCATGCTTCTACCCATCGATCAGGGAATTGAGCACGGACCGCGCGACTTCTTCCCCAATCCCGACTCGAAGGACCCCTCCTATCAATTCCGCCTCGCCGCCGAGGCCGGCTACTCGGCCCTCGCTTGCCAGATCGGGATGGCCGAGAAGTACTACCCCGACTACGCCGGGCAGGTGCCCCTGATCCTGAAGGTGAACGGTAAGACGGACATCCCCTCGTCCGACAACGCGCTCTCGACCTGCAACGCGTCGGTCGAGGACGCGGTTCGCCTCGGCGCCGACGCCGTGGGCTACACGCTTTACGTCGGCTCGCCGTCGCAGGGCCAGGACCTAGAGCAGCTCCGCCAGGTCCGCCAGGACTGTGACCGCTTCGGCATGCCGCTCGTGATCTGGTCCTACCCGCGCGGCTCTGCGCTCGACGCCAAGGGTGGGCAGACGACCTTCTACGCGATCGACTACGCGGCTCGCATGGCGATGGAGATGGGCGCCGACATCGTCAAGCTCAACATGCCGAAGATCGACCCCGAGAAGGACAAGCTCACGCCCGCCCCCTACAACGAGATGGACGTCTCACAAGAAGAGGCGATCCGCCAGTGCGTCGAGTCTGCGGGCCGCTCGCTTGTCGTGCTCTCCGGAGGATCGAAGATCGATGACGACAAGCTGCTCGAGCAGACCGAGTTCATCATGAAGGCAGGTGGCTCCGGAGTGATCTACGGGCGGAACGTCTGGCAGCGCGAGTGGTCGGAAGCCATTGAGATCGTGGAGCAGATCAAGGAGAGCCTGCTCGCGAACGTGACGCGCGTGCCGTAGGGGCGCTACTTCGCCGCATCTGGCTCCGGTAAGCGGAGCCAGATGCAGGGCTGATTGCAGGGGGTGGGATTCGTCCGCCCTGGCCTTGACCGTATGTAGATGTCCTTCGGGCCTCGGCTCCCGAGTACCGGTGCGATCGTTCTTTTGATCGCGGGCGTTGTGCTGCTCTTGGTGACGGAGACGGAGAGCGGTAGGGGCCCGGCGGGGCAGAGTGAGAGCCTCGGCAAGAAGGTCGAAGCGGAGGTCACGCGTGTCGTCGATGGTGATACGGCGGAAATGGAGTTTCACAGTGGCGGCAAGGAAGGGGTGAGGTTCATCGGTGTCGATACGCCGGAGTCCGTTGCGCCCGGGCAGCCGGTGGAGTGCTTCGGGAAACGGGCGAGCCGGTTTACGGAACGGCTCATCGAAGGGGAGGCGGTCGCGCTTCGCTTCGGCGCGGAGGAGCGCGACCACTACGACCGGCTTCTGGCCTACGTGTTTATCGGCGATCGATTCGTGAACGCCGAACTTGTGCGCCTCGGTTACGCGCGGACGCTCGAGATCGCTCCCAACGTGGACTTCGCCGCGCGATTCGCGCGGCTCCAGCAGGCCGCCGCGAACGCAGGGCGCGGCCTCTGGGGCGCTTGCTAGCCCTCGAGGGAAGGGATTTGCATTGCCTATTGAACAAATCCTTCCCTCGACGCGGGGTCGTATCGAACGATCAACGCCACCGCGCGTGATTGTGCCTCTCGGCACTAAGGAACAATTGGGAAAATGTGAGCGTATGTTTGTGAAACGCCCTCTGGAGTGGTAGGTTCTCTGCCCCATGCGCATGCGCCAGAGCCTCAACGACTGGGAGCTTGCCTTCGAGCACGAGACCGTGCTCGACCGGCAGCGCCGTGCTCAGCTTCGTCATCGCGCGGCTGCGCGCTCGCGCGCGCGCCGCATCACGCGAGTCGAGAAGTCGGGGAAGGTGCGCTTCAGCGTCCTCTTCAGCGCGCTCACGCTCACGGTCGTATTCGTGACCGTGGTGATGTTCGAGACCCTGGCGCTCCTCGTCGGTTAGCGGCGCCCCGGCCGCGTCCGCGCCTTACTCGTCGGCTTTTCCGAGCGCGTCCTCGACTTGGGCTGCGGCGCCGTCGATGATCGCTTCTTCGATTTCGTCCGTGCCGGCGCCGCGGGTTCCGTCTATGTGCTCGAGGCCGTCGATCTGGCCGTTCTTGATCGCGAGCCAGACCTCCTTTCGAAACACTGGCACGTCCTTCGGCGCCGTGATGCCAAGCCGGATCTTGTCGCGCGAGACCGCGAGCACCGACACCTCGACGTCGTCGCCGATCATGATGCTCTGGTTCGTCTTCCTCGTGAGGACCAGCATTCTCGCCTCCATTCGAGCTACCCCCCTAAAGGGTCGCCGGTCGGCATCCTCCACTGAGAGTAGTCGTTCCGGTCGTTCGGGGTTTCATTCGTCGGATAAAGTCGGCGCCGCAGATGCCCCGGAAGCCGCTTCGCTCACAGCTCAACCAGGTTCGCGCTTGGGTCCGCCAGGGACGCACTGACGCCTGGATCGCCCATCAGCTCGACGTCCCGGCCAACGAGTTGCGCGAGTTCCGGCGCCGCCACGACCTGGAGGCGGACGGCGAGGAGGGCGGCGAGGTGGACCTCCGCGACGAGATCGAGGCCGAGATCGAAGCTGCCACGCTCGAAGAGGCCGAGGCGGCCGCGGAAGAGGAGCCGACCCCGGACGAAGCAGAGTCAGGCGAGGAAAGCGGCGAGGACGAAGCCTCAGACGACGAGGGCCAGCCTCGCCGCCGGCGCCGTCGCCGCCGGGGCGGCCGCGGCAAGCGTGCCGGCGCGGGCCTTCAGGCAAGCTTCGACCACGGCGAGGCCGACGGCTACGGCCTCTGGCTCGATCCACAGGTCGCCGAGGATCCGGTCTACTCCGAGCACTGGTCCTCGCGGCGTCGCGTCGAGGTCACGATCGAGCCCAATCGCATCGTGATCGTGCCTAGCGACGACGGGGTCTGACCCCCTCCGCGCCTCGACTAACGCTTCGCCTTCGGCTCGCCTCGCCACGCCTCGTTCGGCACGCGGCGGAGGTGGCCGACCAGGTCCTCGAGCGTTCGTAACTCGTCAGAGGGAGCTCCGTCCTCCAGGAGGCGGCGCATCGAGGCGCTTCTGACGGCCGCGGGAGCCCGCTCGAAGAGGAAGACCGAGATTTCCTCGTCGTGCTCGGTGGCCGCGGCGATGCCGGGGATCCCCGCTGCCGAGCCGAGGCGGCGGAGGATCGCGACGAGCTCCACCCCCTTCCCCTTGCGAAGGCGCCGCTCGGGAACGCGCTGGCGGACAGCCTTCCTCAGAACGCGCCGCTGACGGATTGGGATCGCCCGCATGCCCGCGCGCGGGTTGAACTTTCGCACGGTTGAACCGCGGACGGTCGAGCGCACCATGTGGGCTAGCGGCACCCAGTGGTTCTCGGGGATGACCCGGAAGGCGACGAGCCCTCCGAGGTAGACGAGAACGAAGACCCCGGCGATGGCGGCCTTGACGGGAACGCTCCAGTCCGGCAGGAGTGCGAACCCCACGGCCACGATTGTCGCGAGAGCGAGCGCGGTCGAAATCTCTCGGTAGGGGAAGTCGATCGGCCGGTTCCCGGCTTGACAGCGAACGAAGATGTAGGAGGCGGGGACGCCGAAGGCCACGAGCATCGCGACAGGCGCCGCATAAGTGCCGATCTGGGGCGCGAGAAGAAGGGTGAGGCCGATGAAGATCGCCATCGCTCCCAGGCAGCCGGAGACGAAGATGGACCGCCCGTTGGGCAGGATCGCATTCTGGTTCACCGTCCGGTAGAGCGCGGGCATCGCGAAGGCTGCGGCGGTGAACGGGATCAGCCCGGCGGCGCTCGAGTACTCGGGCGGCGCGATCTCCACGATTATCTCCCCGAGGAGAATCATGGTGAGGACGGCGAGGATGCAAAGCAGCGTGAAGTAGCCGAGCAGCTGCCCCTTCTCGGTCTGCTCTCCATACTCGTCGCGAACCGCCTGGAAGATTGCGGCCTTGCGAAGCGGCCGCATCGCCATGCGGAAACCCTGCGGCAAGAAGGAAACCACAAGCCCGAGCCGCGAGGCGAGGGCGTAGATCCCAAGCTCGGTATCCGAGACAACCCTCGAGAGGATGAAGACGTCCGCGTTCTGAATCATCCACATCGGAAAGACGATGGGTGCCCGGCGCCGTCCTTGCTTAGCAATCTCCCAGGTCTCCCGCAAGTCGATGGCGGGGTGAAAGCTGTGGCGCAGGAGGAAGATGCTGATGAGCGTCGCCCCGGCCACCCCGATCGCGGCCGACGCGATGGCGCCCTCCACGCCCGCGCCGGCGATGAGCAGCACGACGAGCGCGATCAGCGAGATCAAAGGGCGCGAGCCATCGGCAATCAGGAACGCGGTCGGGCGCCGCTCGAACCAGATCGTGATCGAAGTGACCCGCGCCGCGGTCCAGAAGGCCACCGCGCATGCCGCCCACACGACGTAGATCGAGTCCTCGCCCGAGCCGATCAGTAGCTCGGCAAGCGGCTCTGCGAAGACGATCATGAGCCCAGCGCCGACGAACCCCAAGACCGTCGCCCACAAGAGCCCGACCCCGAGCGAGCGCTGCGGGGAAGCCGAGACCGCGCTGGCGTCGTCGTCGTCGTCATCGTCGTCGTCGCCGGCGCCAAAGACCCGGCGGAGCGTGCCCGGCTTCGAGGCGATCACGAACAACTGGGTGACGATCCCGGCAAGGAACAAAAGCAACGCGTACTGACCCAGCTCGGCCGGGCCGAGGAAGTTCGCGATGACCGCGAACGAGATCAGCTGCAGCAGGTTCGCGATGAGGAGCGAAACGCCCTGGACGCCCGCGTAGCGCAGCAGCCTCATCCCGAGAACCACTCCGGCCCCCCCGGGGTCGCCACCGGCCTTGGGCGGAGCGCTCGTCGCCTGGTCGCTCAACTTAAGCGCGCCAGATCGACCAGTCGCGAAACTCACGGCCGGCCAATTCGCGCATGCGCTCCGCGTCGTCGCGTAGCGCCCGAAGGGCCTCGTCGGTGAGTGCGCCTCCCACGTCGGGCCGCTCGATCGCCTTCTTCATCGGCAGGCGCTCGTCGAGCGCGAACCAGATCCTCGGTGGCACGACCTTCCCCCATCTCGACCTGGACGCCTGCTCCATGCGCACCGCGAGCTTCGTCGCCCTGGTCTTTCGCGACGTCGCATGACGCTCACGCGTGAAGCCCGGATGCGAGAACTCCGGGTCGGCGCCGCAGAACTCGAACACGCGCCGGAGCGTCTCGGCGCGGTCCTTTCGGAAATCCTCCTGATCGAGGATCATGATGTTCTCGCGGGGGAAGTGGTTGAGGAACTGCTGCAGCTGCATGGCGTACTGGCTGCGCTGGAGGTATGACGTGCTCGGATGGCTGAGCGTCTCGGCGAGGCTGCCCTTCTCGCGGCGCTTGGCGAAGTTGTGAACCCAATGAGCTGCGATGCGCTCGAGCGGATCGCGCAGGAGATAGATCAGCTTTGCATCCGGCACCATCGCGGCCATTCGCTCGGGCACACCGACGTGCTGAGGGAACGCCGTGTAGTTGGGCGAAGCCTCCCCGCGCACCTTTGCGCGGGGATCGAAGTGGCGCCTGTACCACTCCTCACCGCGCGGCCAGTTCCGCTCGGAGATGAAGAAGTTGAGCTCCTTCGGCTTCGACATCGAGACCTCGGGGTGCAGGCCGAGGTGGTAATGGAGCCCGGAAGTTCCGCATTTCTGGGCGCCGATGATGATCAGGTTGGGCAAGGCGCCGGGGGTAACGGCGGCGCCGTTTCCGGCAGCGGCGGAGGGCGCATCATCGGTGGTTTGAGCGGGCTTCAAGGCCCCTCCAGGGTATCTGCGCCCACGGAGGCGTCAGACCTCTCACGAAGCGCCAACAGTTCGGCGGATTCCTGGCCTCTCGGCGAGGATCAGCTCCCGGCGGTTCGCTGCCACGGCGTGCTCCGCGCCCACCCCCGCCTGGCGCAGGATTGGCAGGCTCGCCACGTCATCGGTGAGGACGAGGACTCGTTTCGGCTCCTCCCCAAGGGACTCGAGCGCCGCGGGCAAGAGCCTTTCGACCTCGTCCGGGTCCGAGCCCGTCGCGTCGATCAGAGCCCGGGCCGAGGGGCGCGTCGCGGTCTGGTGAGCGATCCTCGCCACCGCGCCAGGGACGCGCACAGCGAAGGGCGCCGCCGCCCGCGCCGATGCGATCGGGTGTGCGGCGTAGCGCTTCCAGCGCTTCGTAGCGGGCTTCCGCTCCCGCTCCGTCCCTGCGAGCTCCGCGAGCCACGCAGCGGCGGCCGCGGCGCCGTTTGAGGGTCGCTGTTCTCGGAGAGCGACTCGCATCGCTTCGCGGGTTTGATCCTCGAGAAGCGCATCGAGCTTTTCCTCCAGGTCGGCCGCCTCCGGTCCGCTGACGCCGAGCCCCACGCCGGAGGACTCCGCGTAGCGGGCGCGTGCCTCCTGATCGTCGGTCTGGCGGCGCATGGGCACGAAAAGGGATGGCGCCTCGAAGCGGATGAGCTCGTGGTAGGCGTTGTAGCCCGCGGCCGAGACTGTCGCGTCGAACGCCCGCAGATAGCGGCTCATCGGATAGGTCGCCTCGAGCGCGATCACGCCCGGAGGCATCTCGCCGAGCGCCGCCAAGTGCGAGCGAAGGGCGGCAACGCGGACCCCTTCGCGCCCGGAGAGGTGGGCGAGGCAGCGCTCCGATGCCGTAGTCACCTCGGCGCCCTGGCCGAGTTGGACCAGCACGTTCAACCCGCCAGGCTCGATCCCGAGCTCGCGCTCGGCGGTGTCGCGGTCGAGGAGCTCGAAGTCCTCGCAGAAGACGATGGGGTCGACGCGGTGCGCTTGACCGCGAAGCTCGACGGTCGCGCCTCGGTCTTCGGACTCGGCGAACTCGCCCGGCTCGAGCACGTGGTCGAAGAAGCGGGTGCGCTCTAGCGCGCCGAAGTTTGAGCCCGGCCTCCACATCGGCCGCCTGCACCAGACGCGGTGGGCATCGGGCACCGAGGGCATTGCGTCGAGAAGCGCCTGGTAGGGATGGGCCCCGTCGAATACCAGCACGCGCGGGTCGGCGTCGCGCATCGCCGCGCGAAGGCGGCCCCGGAGGCGGCGCGACCAGCGCCAGTCGCTGCCGGCTGTGGGCGTCGCGTACGAGGCCGCGAACTCGACGTCAAATCCTTGCTGCGCGACTACCGGCGCGGCGCCCGAGAGGGTGAAGAAGACGGGCTCGAACGCAGGATCAAGGCGCCGCGCTATCGCCATCGAGCGCGTGAGGTGACCGAGGCCGGTGCCGTTCGAGGAGAGAAAGAGGATCCGGCTCATCAGCCCAGGCGCTCCAGGACGTCCAGAAGGGGCTTCGCCACGTGGTTGCCCTCGGCGTCGAGCCGCTCGAGCGTCCGCTCGTATCGGCGCCGCACGCGGGTCTTGCTGAGCGCCCCCGCTCCCTCCGCCCACCGACCGCGGTGCATCCCCGAAGCGCTCATCTCGCCGTCGAAGAACGAGCGCAGCCCATCGTCTGCCTCGATCCCGAGAAAGCCGCACAGCTCGCCAAGCCGCTCCTCGCGCCGCCCGGCGACCAGATCGTCCAGGACGACCAGGTGAAAGCGATCGGCCGGAAGGGCGTACTCGGCCCCGTCCTCACGCCCGGCCACGCCGCGGTCGATCCAGCGCAGGCGGTCAGCCCACCAGCCGATGCCCTTCACCACGTCGTCCGGGCCCCATGTCTTCCCGGTTACTGACGAGGCGGCGTCCCGGCCGTCGCGCACCGTGTGGATGATCCGCGCGCGGGGAAAGAGGCGGCTGAGGATCTGCGCCTCCCGCACGTTGTGTGAGCTCATCTCGACCAGCCCTGGCTTGTCCTCCTCTTCTGCGAGCGGCCAGAGAAGATCCAGGTAGAGGCGCCGACACGCTGGGATCGGGTCCGAGCGGTACGCGTCCTCGAAGCGCTCGAGCGCCTCGTCGAAGGCCGAGCGGAGCATCAGCGTGTAGAGGCCGCGCGGCTGATCGTCCACCCGCACACGGTGCCACCAGAAGCCACGGAGCTTCTCCAGGAAGCCGCCGAGGGAGACTCGGCCTTCGAGCAGATCGGGCAGACCCCGCTTGTTGCAGTGAAAGCGAGCCTCGATCGGCACGTCGGCGTAAGCGGCGTGCTCGCCAAGGAGCCGGCCGAGGATGTGCGTCCCGCTTCGGCCCGTCCCGCCGACGAAGACGAGCGAGCGCTCGGGATCGTGAGCGTTTGATGAGGTACCTGGCACCACGGTCAGGCGGTCCGTTCGTAGCTTCGGCGAAGGAGCCTCGCGCAGTGGTAGCCCTCGCGCTCGATTCGCCCGAGCGTCTGCTCGTAGCGTCTCACCACGGCCGCTTGCTGGGCGTCGTCGAGTCCCTCGCGCCAGCGCTCCCGATGGGCCTTTGCGGCGTTCATGTCCTCGTCGAAGAATGCGCGCATCTCGGCGCTCTCCTTTAGACCCAAGAACTCGCGAAGTCCCTCGTACGAGGCCTCGCGATCCCCCCAGACGAGCTCATCGAGGGAGACGACGTGAAGATTCTGCGGTTCGTTGAGGCCGCGGTATCCCCTCTCGGCGAGGTCCAGCCTTCCCTCCCACCACTCGACGCCGGTCGCGGCGTCCGAGGGGTGGTGGGACTTCTGAGCCTTCGAGACCTTGGACGCGCCGGCGTCGCGCCCGTCACGCACGGAGTGAACGAAGAGCGCCTCGGGGAACAGCCGCTCGAGGCCGGGCGCCGAAGCGATAGAAAAGCAGCTCATCTCGACCAGGCCCGGCTTACCTTCGCGAAGCGGCGCCAGGAGATCGAAGAAGAGCCGACGGCCAGCCGCAACGACCTCGAGGCGGGTGCCGTCCTCGATTCCGCTCGTCGAGTCCTCGAAGCGGCGCGCCGCGGCCTCGAAGACATCCTTCGGAACGATCTTGAAAAGGCCGCGCTCCTTGCCTTCGCCGCGTGCACGCCAGCGGGCGCGGACCAGCGCGCGGTTGCCGACGCGAACCCGATGCCACCAGTAGCGCCGGAGCTTGGTGGCAAATTCGGCCGGAGTCGCTGCGCCGGTCACCACCTCGGCGAGCCCCTTAGGGTTCGCGTGAAAGCGGCACTCGATCGGAATCTCATAAAGCGCAGGATGGTGCCCGAGCAGCTCCGCCACGACGTGCGTGCCGCTGCGGCCGGTGCCGCCGACGAAGATGAGGGGCGAGGGGTCGGTCACGGGCCTAGGGTGAAATGGTCGACGTATTCGTCACAAGCGCCCCGGAGTGCCCGTTCGCCGGGCGGGTCTTCACTCGACAATGCGACGGTACCGAGCCAGACATTGCGCTCGACGCCGAAGAGATCCTGGAAGCCGCTCGGCTCGGCGGCCTCGACCTTGACCTCGGCCTCGCCACCGCCCGACGTGTAGTCCCCAACCGGCCAGAACGCCCCCCGGCCTGAGCCAGACAGGTAGAACCCCTCGAGCGACGGCGGCAGTTCGCCAATCACCTCGTCGTCGACGGAGACGGTAAGCGCGACCTGGCTGTGGTACTGAAGCGATGCCGACCAGTCCCCCGCCGGCACTTCGAGGGCCGCGGACGCCCTTCCGGGGGCCTCGAAGGCGAACTCGGGTGCCCACTCGGCCTGATCAATTGTGACCGGAGTCGTAAGCAGCGTGGCAGTGCCCCGAACGGGGCCCGAGCCCGGTGTGCAGGTAAAGACCACCCCCGGATCGCCTCCCTCGTCGAGCACCCGCTGCCGCGGAGTCATCCCTGTCCGCTCCCAAAGCACGTATTCACCTTCGCGCGCGACCTCCTTGAAGCTCGGGGGCGGCGTCGACGCGTACGCGGCAGCCGTGGTGATGGCGTAGTCGTAATTGTCGAGCTTCGACGGCGACAAGGTGTCGAAGTCCATCGCGAGGCCCTGCTGCCACACCTTCTCGGGGCGGCCGTTGACCTCTTGCGGCACGTAGCCGCCGGGGCTCTCGGCGAAGGTCCCGCGAAGCCAGTAGCCCGCGAAGCGATCGACGCCCAGGAAGACGACCGAGTCGCCATCGATCTCCTGGGCGAGCGCGCGCAGATCCTCTGCACCGCGCTCGTTGAAGCCGACCGGCGCGGCGCGAAGGGCGAGGAACGTCGACCCCAGAGCAAGCGCCGCGAACAGCCCGCCTACCGCTTGCCTTGCGAGCGCCGGGCGGTCCCGGCCCGGGGCGAGCAGCCAGCGCATCGTGACGAGCATCGCGATCGGCGCGAGGACGCACAGCGCCTTTGCCTCGACGTGGATCTGGGCGAAGGGCCGCGTCAGGGCATAGACGAACAGCGCGGAGGCGAGGACGGCGAGAATCCCCCACTCCCGCCGGCGCACGAGCGAGATGGCCGCGCCCAGCAGACACAGTCCCGCAAAGCCGGCTGCGAGCAAGGAGCCAGGCACCTCGCCCCGCACCAAGCGGAAGTCGCCCTCGGGCCAGATCCCCAGCGCCTCGCCCGGGAAGACCGGCGACGTCAGGCGCCCGACCGAAGCCTGGACGTCGTCGATCTTCTCGATGAACTCGCTCGCCGGGCCGAGCGCGAGTGCGGCGAGCGCCGCCAAAGCGATCGCTCCGGCGGCGAGGAGCGAGCGCTGGGCCGATGCCGCCGCGCGCATGCTGGCGAAATCGAGCTTGCCGCGGCCGAAGCCCACGCTCAGAATCACCCAGACGGGAATTGCCACGCCGAACCAGACTCCGCCGGGGATCGAAAATGTGAAGACGGCGGCCGCGGCGAGGAGCGCAACGAGGCCGACGACCGCACGGGCGGGAGGCACATCCGGCGGCTCGTCCACGCCCGAGGGGTCAGACCCCTCTCCGGTACCGGGTCTGACCCCTTCGCCCGTGGGGCGCGTGGCCAGGTGGAGGACAGCGGCGAGCGCGAGCACCAGCATCGCCATGACCGTTTCCTTGAATCCTGACTGCGCGAGGAAGGATGCGCCCAGGTAAGGCAGCCCCGTCAGGCCGGCCGCTACCCCGCGGCGCACGGGCGAAAGCGTGCCGAGGAGCGAGAGCGCGGCGAGCGCCGTCAGCGCCGGGATCGCGATCAGGAGCCCATTGAACGCGTCGAGGAGATTCACCCCGGTGCCCTCCGAGAGGGTCGCCGCAAGCGCCTGCGGACCCACCGGGTAGCCAACCGAGACCGCGTTCGGTTGCGGGCCAAACCCGTGGGCGAGCCAATCGGCCCAATAAAGCTGCGCGGCCTGGTCGTTCGTGTAGATGCCTTCACCCAGGACGCCGGTGCCCTCGTTGAACACGAACGGCAGGCACGCGGCCGCAAGCACCGCCGCGAGCACGCAGAGGGCGACCAGGTGCTGGGCGCGAGGCCGGTTCTCGGCAGCGGGGCCCGCCTCCCCGGCGGCCCGCTTCGGCACCGACCTGTGCGTGATAATTGCGCACGCAACCGCCACCACAGCCAGGACCACAGCGGCGGTCAGGCCGCGCCCAGGCAGCCTCACCGCGAGCGGCGCCACCACGATTAGCGCCGCAAGGCCGATGGCCCCGGCGATCCATTCCGGGCGCCGCCAGCCGAGCGCGAGCATCAGCGCCCTGCCGATCACTACGGACGCGCTCACGAGCACGACCGCGACCACGAGGGTGCCCAGCATCAGCTTTCCCCCACGGGGGCCGTGCCGGATCCGGAGCCATATGGAGGCTGGTTGGCTAGGGGGTCCTCATTCACCGAGTCACCGTTGAGCTCAGAGGGTTCGAGGTCCGGAAGGCCGCCGCAAGCCGACGGGTCAAGCGGCTCCTCGATGCGGAAGACGCTGACTGGCCCGTCGCGGACGATCTCGGTCGCGCCCGGGTCCGCGCGCGTCCAGAGGCCTTCCTTCGTGTCGGTCAAGCCACCCGGCAGGTATGGGTCATAGAGCGTGACGACGTACGTATAGGCGCCGTCATTCACCTCGGAGCGCCAGGTCTCGCAGTCGCGAATACGGAGAAAGGCCGAATCCTCCCCCTCTACCCCCAGCCATTGGACCCGGTTCGAGAGGTCGTAGCCCGCGAACGCGTACTGGTTGAAGACGCCTCGCACTCCCGAGACCGCGATCCGCTCGTTCTGTACGGAGTTCGCCCATCGAACGGCCTCCGCGATGTTGAGCTGCGGGCTCAGGTCCTCATAGCGGCGCTCGAGGTAATGGCGCTGGGCCACGAACCCGGCGAGAAGCGCGGCCAAGGCGGCTCCCCCGGCCATCAACACCACGCGGCGAGAGGGAGCGCGAGGCCCGATCCACGCGTTGCGGGCAGCCCAGGCGACGCCGGCGAAAAGCACCAGCACCAAGACGCCGGTTGCGATCGCTCCCTTGGTATGGCCGCCCCTGGGCCACTGAACGATCGTGAGCGTTGTGATCAGCGCCAGGCCGCCGAGTGCGAATAGGGCGACTGATCGCCTGCGCGGCGTCGAGCGGAAAGCCGGCAAAAGGGGCAGGATCGCGAGGCCAAGGGCGACCGCCGGAGCCAGGTAGCGGATATTCCATTCGAAGGCGATCGGCTCACCCTCCTCGCCGCCTGCCGTCAGCGGGGTGACGAGGTAGGCGGCGGCGGTGAGAACCACGACCGCGCCGAGGGCTCGCAGGATGGGCTCACGGCCTTTCCAGGCTGCGTACGCGCCTCCTGCAACGACGCCCGCGAGAACCAGTGGCCATAGGGGCCCGAGCTCTTCGGAGAGCTTCGGGACAAACCAATCCCACCAGATCGTGGGCTGGTCCCAGTAGTGGGCGACTGAGAATCCTGGGCGCAGCTCCAACGCCCGCTCGGGGGCGGGAAGGCCGAGCGGTCCCCATTCCGTATAGGGAATCGGGTTACCAACCTGGACCAGGTTTCGCAAGTACCAGTAGCCGCCCGTGACTAGCATCGGGATCCCGAACCAGCCGAGCGCCCTCAGCCTTCTTCCGCTTGGCGCAACGGCGATAACCGCGAAGGTCAGGAGAGCTACCGCGGCAAGGAACGACAGCTTGGTGCCGGCCGCCAGTCCCGCTGCCGCGCCTGCAAACGCCAGAGCTCCCGCCGCGACCGTGCGCCCGTCCCGTCGCGCTGAGTGGCCGTTTACGAGGATCGCCACCGCGCACAGAAGAAACGCGACGCCGCCGATGTCGTTCAGCGATTCGCCCGCCTGGAAGTCCGTCATCGTCTCGGCGCCGAGTACCACCGCGGCGCCCAAAAGCGCCTGAGGAGCGAGGCCGTACGGACGGCCGATCGCCCAAGCGGAGATCAGGCCCAGCGCGAGGAAGCCCAGGTTCAAGAGCGGCGAGAGAAAGTCCCGCGCGAACGTCAAGATCGGGATCGCGTGAAGGATCTCCGTGTTCGCCGGATAGAACGACGCGAAGAAGATCGGGTCGAAGAAGAAGAGTTCGCTGGTGGAGCCCGTCTCGGCGAACCGGAGCGAGAGCGGCATGTGGTACCAAAGCGAATCAGCGCGCCCCATCCCGCCGGTCATCCCCGAAATCGTCGGAATCGCCCAGCCGGCGAAGACGGCCGCAACGACGATCGCGACGATCGGCAAGCCGAGCCGGTGCGCCGGCGGCGCGGGCGGCGTATCACTTTCGGCACGAGCCGCTCCACCTGCGTCACGAAGGTGCCTGGCACCACGCGTGGTGCCTGGCACCAGGGCGGCTATTGCGGCAATCGCCACCGAGCCGATCAAGTAGCCGGCTTCCGAGAACGCGTTGAAGGTGCCCAGGATCTCGCCGAGGAGGATCGCCACCGCGATCGCTCCGATCACGTCGCAGACGAGCGCCGGCGGGCCGGAAAAACCGGGAAGCGCAACCCGCCGGATCCGCACAGCAGTAAACGCGAGAGCCGCGACGATGAGCCCCAGCTCGGCGGCGCCGAGGACGTACTCGCCCACGCTGAGCGCGCGGTCGCTCATACAGCTCCCCCCTCCCTTCGCGCCGAGCGTCCAACGCTAGGCGCTATAGCGCCCACCGTGGGACGTTCGCGGACGACGAGAGTCAGGGCGCGGCGGTCGCGCAGGCCTCGGACCCCGAGCCGTCGCAGATCACAACCGAGCGCTCGTCGGGACTCACCATGCCCAGGCTGCGCGCGCCAAGCTCGGCGGCGTCGGAGTTCTCGAGCGTCGCCGCCCGCGCTTTGAGCTCCTGGTTCTCCTCTTTGAGCTCGGCGAGCTGGGCCCTCTCGGCGCCCGAGTCGCGCCATGCGTCGACGAAGTTGACGATGGGGTTGATGTAGAGCACGAGGATCACGAAGAGGATTACGACCAGGCAGATCCGGCCCAGCCGCTCCCAGTCCACGCGCGACGTGGGGCGCCCGGCGCCCGGCCGGCGAGGTGCGATCCGATACGCGCGTGTGCTCACGCATCATCGCTTCAACGCCAACTATGCGTTACCTGCCGCTGAAAGCTTCGATGCCCGGATAGGTCGCCGCGTCGCCGAGCTCCTCTTCGATTCGAAGGAGCTGGTTGTACTTCGCGACGCGGTCGGAGCGAGACGGCGCGCCCGTCTTGATCTGGCCGACCCCCGTCGCCACCGCGAGGTCGGCGATCGTCGTGTCCTCGGTCTCGCCGGAGCGATGCGACATGACCGCCGTGTAGCCGGCGTCACGGGCGACCCGGATCGCCTGGAGCGTCTCCGTCAGCGTTCCGATCTGGTTTACCTTGACGAGGATCGAGTTCGCGATCCCGGCCTGGATGCCGCGCGCAAGACGTTCGGGGTTCGTCACGAAGAGGTCGTCGCCGACAAGCTGGCAACGCTCGCCGACCCGATCCGTGAGGACTTTCCAGCCGTCCCAATCCTCCTCGTCCATTCCGTCCTCGATCGAGACAATCGGAAACGAGTCGATCGCGTCAGCCCAATACGAGGCCATGTCGTCCGCCGAAAGCGAGCGGTCCTCGTGCTCAAGGACGTAGGCGCCGCCCTCGAAGATCTCGCTGGTCGCCGGGTCGAGCGCGATGAACACGTCTTCTCCGGGCGTAAACCCGGCCGCCTCGATGCCGTCAACCAGGGCGCCGAGCGCATCCGAGTTCGAATCGAGATCCGGGGCGAAGCCGCCCTCGTCGCCCACGGCCGTGGCGAGGCCGCGATCCTTGAGGATCGCCTTCAGCGAGTGAAAGACCTCGGTGCCGACCCGAAGGGCGTCGGTGAAGGAGCGAGCGCCCACGGGGACCACCATGAACTCCTGGAAGTCCACCGAGTTGTCGGCGTGAGCGCCGCCGTTCAAGACGTTCATCATCGGCACGGGGAGGACGGATGGAGATCCAGCGCCCGCGAGCGCCGCCACGTACGAGTAGAGCGGCTCACCCGCGTCCGTGGCAGAAGCCCGTGCTGCGGCAAGGGATACGCCAAGGATGGCGTTGGCGCCGAGCCTCGACTTGTTGGGAGTCCCGTCCAGCTCGATCATCGCCCGGTCGAGCGCCTCCTGATCCGCGGCGTCCGTGCCTCGGAGCGCCTCGGCGATCTCGCCGCCGGCGTTGGCGACGGCCGTTGTGACGCCCTTGCCGAGCCATTCCGAGCCGCCGTCGCGAAGCTCCGTGGCCTCGAACTCGCCAGTCGAAGCACCGGAGGGCACGGCGGCCCGGCCCGTCGCACCGGAGGCGAGGACCACGTCCACTTCGACTGTCGGATTGCCCCGGGAGTCGAGGATCTGCCGCGCTTTGATGCGTTCGATCTCGGCCATTGAAGAAAACGCCCCGCGGCGCAAAACGCGCAGCGAGGGCACCCGAGATTCTAGTCCGAGCCCTCCCGCGCCTCGTCTCGCGCCCGGCCTGCCGCTGAGCGCACCGCCAGTTCGGGATCCACGCCGAGGCGGCGGGAGATCCGGACGAGCTCGAGCAGGAGCTCTCCGAGCCAGCGCTCGGCGCGGTCGCGCGCCTCAGGATTCGGGGGCGGCGAGCCCGCCTCAGGGTCGGCGCGGCGGAGGATCTTCCTCGCGTAAAGGAGCCCCGGCAGGCTCTCGGGCACGTCAGCGAAGGGGTCAACCACCCCGCGGCCTTCAACCTCCCGCTTGATCACGTCCCAGTTTTGGAGCACCTGCCGCGAAGTAAGCCCACCGGGGTCTGAGCCCGGGCGAGCCGTGGGGTCAGACGCCTCGCCCGCGCCTCGTGAAGCTGACGCGTCGGGAGTAGAGGGGTCAGACCCCGGTGGTTGGAATACGTGGGGGTGGCGGCGGATGAGCTTCTTGCTCATGCCCTCGGCGACCTCGGTTAGCGAGCCGGCGCCTCGCTCCTCCAGAAGCAGCGCCAGGAAGTACACCTGGAAGAGCACGTCTCCGAGTTCGTCTAGAAGCTTCTCGTCATCACCCTGGGCGGCGGCGTCGGCGAGCTCGTAGGCCTCTTCGACCGTATGGGGAACGATCGAGCGCTCGTCTTGCTCGCGGTCCCAGGGGCATTCGACCCGCAAGCGCCGCGTGATCTCGTCCAGCCGCTCAAGCGCGACGGATGCGTCGCCGCTCATCGCGGCCTAACTTCAGCCCGGCGGCTGGGTCGGAGGCGCGCTGCCAGGCGGCGCCGTGCCGGGCGGCGCCGTACCGGGCGGCGGGGCGCCGGGCGGCGGGGCGCCGGGCGGCGGGGCGCCGGGCGGGACGCTTCCAGGTGCCCCGGGGACGCCCAGCGGAGTCGCTCCGGCGGCGGCCGACTCGTCCACGGGGCGCTGCGGGCCTTGCGGAAGCGCGCCACCGGCAGATGGCGTGGTCAGCGAAGTCTCTCCCTCTTCCTGGGGAAGCGGGATCGGCGGGATGACCGGCGGCGCGACGACGACGGCGCCGCATCCTTCGAGCTCCTCGCCGGTGGTCTGATCGACGCCCAGCTCCTCGCCTTCATCGTCGCCCAGGCAGCCGTCCTCGGTGACCTCGAAGTTCGAGCAGCGCTCGGCGAGCTGCGTCTGGATCGTGCCGTCGGTGTCGTTCTCCAAGAGCTCCTCGGAGCACACGGTCCGTGACTGCCACTTCGAGACGAACGTCTCCTGGAATTCGGTGACCGCTGCCTGTTGCTCCTGAGTCACGAGCTGTTGGCGAATCTGCGCGCTCGTCGCCTCGTCGAGCGGCTGCGTCTCAGCCTCGTTGATCGTTTCGACCTCGATCACGTAAAACCCGGTCTCGGTCTCGATCGGCCCGACGACCTCGCCTTCGGCGGCGGAGAAGATGGCCTCGTCGAGGACGGGCTCGTTCTGGCCCGGTGCTACGCCGGGCCGCAAGCCACCGAGCTCCTTCGTGGCCTCGTCAGTCGAGAACTCCTTCGTCACTTCCTTCCACGTCTGGGCGTCGGGATCATCGCCGAGCGCTTCAACCGCTTCCGCCGCCTTGTCCTCGTCGGGATTGAGCAGGGTGCGAATGTCCCTCGTCTCGGGCGTCTCGAAGCTGGACTCGTTCTCGTTGTAGAAATCCTCGATCTCCTGATCGGTGATCTCGAGCTCCTCCTCCCCCTGGCAGCCCTCGCGCTGGGCCTGGGGCACCTCGGCCTCGGGATCCTGCGGGATCACCTTGTCCTGGATGCACTGGGTCTGAAGCTGTAGCTCGACGCGCTCGCGGGCCTCTTCTAAGGAGAAGCCGGATTCCTCGAGGAAGCGGTCGAATTCCTTCTGGCCTCCGAACTGGTCTTCGATGATCGTCTCGAGCTCCGCGTCGATCTCACGGTCGGTGATGTCGATGCCGCGCTCCTCGGCCTCGCCTGCGACCCACCGTGAAAGCAGGACGTCGGAAACGGCCGGGATCAGGAGGGTCCCGTACTGAGGGTCGTCCGGTGCTGGGACCTGGGGCAGCTGCTGGCTCGCCGCAGCCTGTTCGATCGCGGCGTCGAGCTCCTCTTGCTCAATGGGCTCCCCGACGCCGTCCACGACCGCGAGCGCGCCTTCGGGCAGGCTGGGCTTGCCGATGCCCATCGTCGCGGCGACCAGCACGACCAAGCCCGCAAGGACGAGGGCGAACACCAATGCAACGGCTCGCTTGGAAAGACTTCTCATCGGCGCAAAAACCTAGCGGGATTCAACGAGCGCGGGTTCAGGCGCCGTTAAACCCGCCACCAGGGCGAGCAATGACTTGAGCCTTTCCGTGGGGTCATCAGGGACCCGAAGCGACAGGGTTTGGCGCGCCGTCTCGTACATCGCCTCGGGGATTTCGCCACGAATTGCCGCCACGCGAGCCGAGTCGAGCTCGAGCGGGGAGATCGAGAGCCGGCCGCCGCGCACCTCGGCGACTCGGCCGCCCGCCTTGCCCACCGCGATGCGCGCGCGCTGAAGCTCGAGGAGCGCCTCGACCGGCTCGGGCACTGGGCCGAAGCGGTCGCGGAGCTCGTCTCTGAGCGCGCGCAGCTCGCCGACCTCGCGCGTGCCCGCGATCCGGCGATGAAGCTCGATCTTCGCCGCCTCGAAGGGGATGTATTCCGTGGGGACGTAGGCCGAGACTTCGACGTCCACGCGCACCTGCGCCTCGGGCGCGCCCTCTTCGTCACCGCCCTGGCGAAGCGCCTCGGTCGCCTCTTCCAGCATGGAGAGGTAGAGCTCGAAGCCGATCGCCGCGACGTGCCCCGACTGCTCGTCGCCAAGGAGGTCGCCCGCGCCGCGCAGCTCGAGGTCGCGCATCGCGATGGCGAACCCCGACCCCAGCTCGGTGTGGTCCGAGAGCGTCGCCAGGCGCGCGGCTGCCTCGTGCGAGAGCGCCTCGGACGTCGGGTGGAGCATGTAGGCGAAGGCGCGCTCGCGTGAGCGGCCGACGCGGCCGCGGATTTGGTAGGCCTGTGCCAAACCCAGGAGGTCGGCACGCTCGACGATCAGCGTGTTCGCCTGCGGGATATCGAGGCCCGACTCGATGATCGTGGTTGCGACCAGGCAGTCCGCGTCGCCCCTCAAGAAGCCGAGCATCGTTCCCTCCAGCTCGCCCGCATCCATCTGCCCGTGCGCCTCGGCGAAGCGGACCCCGGGGCAGAGGGCGCGCAGGCGCTCGGCGATGTCGTGGAGCGTCTCGATCCTGTTGTGGAGGAAGAAGCACTGCCCGCCGCGATCCACCTCGCGGCGGATCGCCTTGGCCACGAGCTCCTCGTCGTAGGGCCCCACGTAGGTGCGAATCGGGCGGCGGCCCTCGGGCGGGGTCTCGATGACCGAGATGTCGCGGAGCCCGGCGAGGCTCATCTGAAGCGTGCGAGGGATCGGCGTCGCCGAGAGCGAGAGCACGTCCACGCGCAGCTTGAGCTGGCGCAGAAGCTCTTTTTGCCTGACGCCGAAGCGCTGCTCTTCGTCGACGATCAGGAGCCCGAGGTCCTTGGCGCGGACGTCGCGGCTAAGCAGGCGGTGCGTGCCGATCAAGATATCCACACCTCCCTCTGAGAATGCCTTGAGCGTCGCGCGCACCTCGGCCGGCTTGCGAAGGCGCGAGACGGCGTCCACCTCGAAGGGAAGCTCGGCGAAGCGCTCGCGGAAGGTGCCGAGGTGCTGCTGAGCGAGGACCGTGGTGGGGACGAGCATCATCGCTTGCTTTCCCTCCCCCGCCGCCTTCGCCGCGGCGCGAAGCGCCACCTCGGTCTTGCCGTAGCCGACGTCGCCGCAGATGAGCCGGTCCATCGGCCGCTCGGACTCCATGTCGGTGCGGGTCGCCTCGATCGCTTCGAGCTGGTCGGCTGTCTCGCGGTAGGGGAACGCTTGCTCGAGCTGGAGCGACCACTCGGAATCGGGGCCAAACGCGTGCCCTCGACGAGCAGCGCGCTCGGCGTAGAGGTTGAGAAGATCGCCGGCGAGCGCACGCGCAGCCCGGCGGGCGCGGGCCTTGATCGAGTCCCACCGCTTCGAGCCCAGCGCCGAAAGCTGCGGCGCCTCGCCCCCCACCCCGACGTACCGCGTGATCTTCGCGAGCTGCTCGGTCGGCGCGAAAACGCGGTCCTCGCCGCGGTATTCGAGCTCGAGGTAGTCGCGGGTGATCCCGGCCACGGTTTTAGTCTCAAAGCCTGCGAACCGAGCGATGCCGTGGTCCTGGTGGACGACGTGATCGCCGACCGCGAGGTCGGCCATCGAAGCGAGCGTTCCGCGCACGGTCGGCGCCGCCGCGGCGCGGCGGTGGACCAGCTTCCGCCACGGGATGACCGCGAGCTTCAGAGACGGTGAGACGAAGCCCTCGCCGATGGACGCTTCGACAAAGTGAACCGCCGCCTCGGCTGGAAGAACGGCCCCGAGGAAGGAAGCGTCGATCCTTTGCAGGTTGTATCTGGCGCGCTCGGCCTCGCCTTGGTGCTCGAAAGCGACGACGACCCGGTAACCCGAGCGCACCTCACGCTCGAGCTGGGGCTCGGCCTCTGAGATGGAGCGGGCAGCGGAGGCGGGCGCTTGGGCGCGAATCGACAAGCCGCCCTCGTCTGTAAGCGTTTCGTGGGGGGTCTGACCCCTCACAGACCGCACACAAAGCGCAGCGCGTGCCGCCAAGGGCTCCGCGACGTCGACGTACAGGCGGCGGGCGTCGTCTGAGTGCATCGCCGCCGTCACGTCTTCCCAGTGGGTGCGAAGCGCGGAGTCGATCTCCTCGTCGGCCGCGGTGACGAAAGCAACGTCTTCGGAGATGAGGTCAAGCGGGGCGCGGAAGGAATCGACGGGCAGGAACTCGATCGGGCCCGCGTCCTCGTCGTCGCCGGCGTCCTCGAGCGCCGCTTGGGCCAGCATGCGGTGCTCGGAGGCGAGCTCGGCTGCGGGCGACAGCTCGAGCTCCTCCGTCTCGCCAAGCGAGCGCTGAGTGAAGGTCGAAAACCACCGAATGGACTCGATCTCGTCGCCGAAGAGCTCCAGGCGCGCCGCACGCTCCTCGGTCGCCCCGAAGACATCCAGGATGCCGCCCCTCAGGGCGAACTGGCCACGGGCCTCGACCTGGTCGACTCGCTCGTAGCCCGCTTCGGCCAGAAGCTCGGCGGCGAATGTGAGGTCGATCTCCTCGCCGACGCGGAGGCTGAAGCCCTCCGGGCGAAGCGAGGCGTCAGGCACGGTCTCGGCGAGCGCGACGGCACTGGCGACTACGACCGGCGGCTCCGCGTTGCTGTCCGCGGTCAGGGCGTCGAGCGCGGCGATGCGAAGGCCGACGAGGTGCGGCGGCGGCGCCACATGCGAGGCGTAGCCCGTGCCGCGAGACGGGTAGTGGCGGACGCGGCGGGGCGCCAAGTACGCGCCGAGCTCACGCGTGAGATCTCGCGCCGCGATGTCGTCGGGAGCGACGACCACGAGCGCGCTTTTCGCAAGCGCGTCGGGGTCTTCCGCGAGAGCGGCGATCAGGTAGGGCTGGATCGCTCCCGAGGCGTGAACCGAGCGCTCATCCGAGCCCAGCGCAGCACAAAGGGCCGCGTAGTCGCGGTCGTCGTATGCAAGCTCCAGGGTGGGCCGAAGCGACACTCACCGAGAGGCTAGTGCCGGTCAGTTCGGCCGCTTTACGCCGATCAGCCTTGAAAGGGAAGCCCCGAGGCCGAGCGCAGCCACTCGACGAGGCCTTCGCCCTCGGCCTTCGATCGCTCGACGACCCCGTCCCAGTCGTGGAGCATCGCCTTGAGCCGGGCCACCGCCTCCGGCGGATGCGACGCAGCGGCGGTCGCGAGATCGATCGCCATCTCCTCGGCTGCCGCCGCCGGCGCCACCTTGTGGACGAGGCCCCAGCGGAGCGCCTCGTCGGCCGCCACCTCCTTGCCAGAGATGAGGAGGTACTTGGCGACCGAGAGGCCGCACAGGGTGACGAGGCGAGCCGGACCGACCGGCACGCCAAGCGACGCGCCGGGGAAGCGAAGGCGCATGTTCGAGCCGCCGACCCGGATGTCGCAGGCGACCGCGACCTCGGCGCCGGCGCCCACGCAGGCACCGTGGCAGGCGCAGACGGTGGGCTTGGGAAACGAGACGAGGCCGTCGTAGACGTCGGCGAAGAACTGCATGCGGTGGACGTGTCCTTCTTGGTCGAGCTCCTCGCGGACGTCGGCGCCTGCGGAGAGCCCGAGATGGTCCGTCGAGGACAGAACGAGCGCACGCGCTTCTGCGTCGTCGCGGGCAGAGGCAATGTGGCCGAGCATCTCCTCGAGCATCTGCGTGTTCATCGCGTTCCGCGCCTTCGGCCGGTCGAGGCGAAGCACCGCGACGCCCTCGGAGACGTCGTACGTCGTGAGCGCGGGCTCAGTCATCGGCGTCGGACGCTAGCCGCTCGACGAGGCGCTCGGCCTCTGCGGCCGCGTCTTCGATCAGGCGCTGGACGTCCGAATCGGGCTCCGAAAAGCGGCCCAGTACCCATGCGGAGACGATCTCGGGGTCGGATGAGTCGGGGCGGCCGACGCCGACGCGAACCCGCCAAAAGTCGCCGCTCCCAAGCCCCTGCTTGAGCGATTTCATTCCGTTGTGGCCCGCCGCGCCGCCGCCCAGCTTGGAGCGGATCTCGCCAAACGGCAGGTCGATCTCGTCGTAAACGACGACGAGGCGGTCGAGCGGCACCTTGAGCGAGCCGCGGGCAGGGCCGACCGATGTTCCCGACTCGTTCATGAAGGTCTGGGGAAGCAACGCGGCGACGCGCGGGCCGCCGGGCGCGGTCCGGCCTTCGGTCAGGAGGCCGCGAAACTTCTCCTTCGCTCGCGGCAGCTCCCAGCGCCGGGTGAGCTCGGAGACGACCTCAAAGCCGATGTTGTGGCGTGTCTTCGCATACCGCTGGCCGGGGTTGCCGAGGCCGACGACGAGGACGCGGTCGCCGCTGTCGGTCGGTTCATCGCCGGCATCGCGGTGCCGCCGGCGGAAAAGGGACATCTACTCTGAGTCGGAGTCGCCCGAGTCGGCCGCGTCTTGGGCTTCCTCGGCGGTGTCGCCCTCGGCCTCGCCCTCGGCGACCTCGATGGGCTCGCCATCCTCGCCGACGAGCTCGGTTTCCTCCTCGACCTCCGGCTCCTCTTCGACGCGCGGCGGGTTAAGCGTGGCGATTGTGATCTCGGCCGGATCGGCGCCCTCGCCAAGCGCCCACTCGACGCCTTCGGGGGCCACCACCGAATCGAGCTGAAGGGTGTCGCCGATGACCATGCCCGAGACGTCGACGGGGATCGACTCTGGGATGTCGGTTGGAAGCGCCTCGACGTTGATCGAGTGGGTGATGTGCTCGAGGACGCCGCCCTCGGTGACGCCGGGCGCCTCCTCGGCGCCGAGGAGCTCGATTGTGACCTCGGACTGGATCGCCTGTTTCAAGTCGACGACCTGGAAGTCGATGTGCATGAGGTTGCCGCGCACGGGATGGCGCTGCTCCTCCTTGACAACCACCGGCTCGGATTTTCCACCGTCGAAGGTGAGGTCGAACAAGGCCGCGCCCGTCTGGAGCAAGGTGCGCGCCTCACGCTCTGCCACGCTGAAGGTGCGCGCCTCCGTGCCGCCGGAATAGACGACGCCGGGCACGAGTCCTTCGCGGCGAAGGCGGCGCGTGGTGCGGGAGCCGAACTCTGTGCGCTCGGCTACCTCGAGGTTTGGTCGATCGGAGGCCATGGGCGACCGATGAGGATAGCCGGGCTTCAGACTCCTTCGAGCTCTTTGAAGAGGCGCGGATCGTTGGTGCAGATGCCATCGGCGCCCATCTCTGAGAGCTGGCGCATGCGCTCCGCGTCGTCCACCGTCCATGTGATGAGCATGCAGCCGCACGCGTGCGCCGCTTCGGCGAGCGCGCGGCTTGCCAGGCCGTGGTGAACCCAGATGGCCTCGACCCCGAGGAGGGGCGCCTGCTGCCGGACGAGACGGGGAAGCCGAGCGCGAAGGGTCGCCATGCCGGCCAGGACGAACGGCCTGCCGAGGCGGACCTTGGTCCAGTCGCGCCTCACTCGGGGAATGGTCCAGCCGCGGCTGAGCTCGGGCGCGATGTCGGCCAGCGCGCGAATCGTCGGCAGCTCTGTGCCGGAGGTCATCGCGCGATCGGTGAGGCCGCGCGTGCGGATGGCGGCAGCGATCTCGTCTTCGCGACCGCAGATCTTGATGTCGAGGTCGAGCTTCACCTCGCGGAGCGGCGGCTCGGTGAAAGCGTCGAGCGCCGCTTCCAGGGTCAGGCAGGGCGCGGCGCGCCTTGCGGCCGCCCAGTCGTGCGCCACGAGGATCGGTCCCGCTCCCTCGGCCGGTCCCGCGGTTGCCGTGCGCCAGTCCTCGCCGTCAGCGAAGTCCTCGGGCGGGCGCAGGACGTCGAACTCGATCGCGTCGACGCCGGCCTCAACGGCGGCGTGAAAGCTCTCGATCGTGTTGCCGGGGACGATCCCGTCCGCCCCCTTGTGCCCGACGCGCAGCATGGCGCGTGAATATAGGTTGGGGGGCGTGGGCTATCTCTCTGTAGAGGCGAGGCGGCGGATCGCGGCGCTCATCCTGATCCTGGCCGTCGTACTGGTGGTCATGGCGATCACGGACTCTGCCTTTTTCGACGACCCGCCGACCGAAGAAGAGCAGGTCGTCGCCGCGGTTACCGACTTCTTCGAGGCGGCCGCGGCGGGGGACTTCGAGCGGGACTGCGAGCTTCTGAGCAAGGAGGCCGAAGCGGTGATGCAGCGCGGAGCAGCGCAACTGCTGGGCGAGGTTGAAGGGAAGGTCAAGTGCCCTCAGATCTTGAAGGCTGTGCTCGCTGACTCGTTCGCGAAGGTCACGGTCCGGGTGCGAAGCGTGAACATCGAGGGGAACCGCGCGCGCGCCGAGGCTGTGCTCAAGCCGGAGAACGAGCCTTCGACTTTCCGCACGATCCTGCTCGAGGAGGACGAGAAGGGCAGCGGCTGGCTGATCTCCGACTTCGGCTGATCTAGAAGAGCTGGTTCTCGCCCGCGAAGATCTCCGAGACGGAGTCGTCGGCGAAGATGCGCCGGATCGAGTCGGCGAGGATCTGCGAGGCGTGAAGGACGGTGATGTTGTCGGGCGCGCCTGGGGCGAGCGGCACGGTGTCGGTGACGACGATGCGCTCGATGCCGGAGTTCTCGTAGGCGAGGCGCTCGTAAGCGGGTCCTGAGAAGACGCCGTGCGTGGCGCAGGCGATGACCTTGGCGGCGCCTTCGTCGAGGACGGTCTTCGCCGCGGCGCAGAGGGTGCCCGCTGTGTCGATCATGTCGTCGACGAGGACGGCGGTCTTGCCCTTGACGTCGCCGACGACGTAGCCGATGTCGGCGACTTGGTGGGCGGGACGCTCCTTCTCCATCACGGCCCAGTGGACGCCGACCTTGCGGGCGAAGTTGCGCGCGACCTTGACGCGGCCCGCGTCGGGCGAGACGATCACGAGGTCGTCCTGAATGGCCTGGTCGATGAAGTACTGGGTGAGCATTGGCATCGCGGTCATGTGATCGACGGGCTTCGAGAAAAAGCCCTGCACCTGGCCGGAATGGAGGTCCATGGTGAGGATGCGGTCGACGCCGACGGCCTCGAGGCACTGCGCGACTACACGTGCGGTGATCGGCTCGCGCGGCGCGGACTTCTTGTCTTGCCGCGAGTATCCGTACCAGGGCATGACAGCGATAATGCGGTGGGCGGAAGCGCCCTTGGCGGCGTCGATCATGGTCAGGAGTTCCATGAGCGCGTCGTTCGGAGTCATGCCCTCGGAGATGTTCTTCGCCGTCGACTGGACGAGAAAGACGTCGGCGCCGCGGATGGACTCCTCGTAGCGGCAGTAGACCTCGCCGTCGGCGAAGGTCTTGAGCGTCACCTGGCCGAGATCGACGTCGAGCTTGCCCGCGATGCGCGCGGCCTGCTCGCGCGAGGAGCGGCCGCCGAAGACCATCAGCCGCTTCGTGTAGTCGTGCGGGATCGAGCTGATCGGGTTGGGAGCCTCGTCGGCGATGGTCATGATCGAGTTATCAATCTCAGCGTCCGGCTCGGACGTGATCACTGCAGTTTCGATGGTGCTCACTCGTCGTCCCCCTCGCCGTCGCTCTTGCGCTCTGCGTAGTCCTCGATGGTTCGCTGGGCGGCGTCGGTCACGCCGAGCGCGCCGGGAGGCACGTCGGAGCGGATCACGGCGCCGGCGCCAGTGTAGGCCCCATCGCCAACCTCCACCGGCGCGACCAGCGAGTTGTTCACGCCGATTCGCGCACCTTGCCCGATCTTCGTGCGGTGCTTTCTCGCGCCGTCGTAGTTGGCGGTGATGGATCCGGCACCGAGATTTGCGTCCTCGCCGACATCCGCGTCGCCCACGTAAGCGAGGTGCGGCACCTTGGCGCCGGGGCCGATCTCGGAGTTCTTGATCTCGACGAAGGCGCCCGCCTTCGATCCGTCGGCGAGCTTCGCGCCAGGGCGGAGGTATGTGAACGGTCCCACGGTGCAGTCGTCGCCGACCTGGGCTTGGTCGAGATGTGAGCGAAGCACGGTGGCGTTGGCCCCCACCGTTGAGGAGAGGATCGTGGTGTGCGGGCCGATCGCCGAGCCCTCGCCGACGGTGGTGGCACCCCTCAGTGCCGTGCCGGGCTCGATCACGGCGTCCTGGGCGATCTCGACTTCGGCGTCGATCCAGGTCGATGCCGGATCGGTGATGGTGACGCCTGCCAGCATGTGCCGCTCGGCGATCTTGCGGTTCGCCTCGGCCTGGACGAGCGCGAGGTCGGCGCGGTTGTTAACCCCGAGGTTCACGTTCGGGTCGCCGGCTACGTAAGCGGCGATCTTGTAATCGCCTTCGCGAAGGAGCGGCAGGACGTCGCCGAGGTAGTACTCGCCCGCGTCGTTGTCGTCGGCGATGCGCTCGAGCGCCGAGGCGAAGGTGGGGCCGTGAAAGCAGTAGGTGCCGGTGTTGATCTCCTTCGAGGCGAGGATCTCCGGCGGGACGGTTTCGGGATGCTTGGTCTCGACGATCCGCTCGACGGATCCATCCGAGCCGCGGACGATCCGCCCGTACTGGCCGGGGTCTGAGAGCTCGACGGTCATGACGGTCGCCTTCGCGTCTTCGTCGCGGTGCGTCTTCAGGAGCTCGGAGATCGTTTCAGCGCCGAGGAGCGGATGGTCGCCGGAGAGGACGACGACTTCCTCGGAGCTCTCGATCGCCTCGATCGCCGCGCGCATCGCCCCGCCAGTGCCGTTCGCCTCGGGCTGAACGACGGTCTCGGTGCCCTCGGGAAGGTGCTCGCTCAAGTCGTGCTTCGGGCCGGTGATGACGATCACGCGCTCCGCTCCTGCCTCGCGAGCGGCGAGGACGGGCCAGGCGATCATCGGCCGCCCGCAGACGGGATGGAGGACCTTGGGCAGGGAAGAGCGCATGCGCGTCCCCTCGCCCGCGGCCATGATCAGGACCGTCGGCGCTTGGCGTGAGCCGGCCACGCGCTCATCGTAGAGGCGAGGGCCGCCATGGCGAGGTCAGGCAGCGTTCCTGCGGTGCTTCTGGTTCGGCCAGGTTCGTCTCGTATTTCTGACTGGATTTGCGTCTTTCGTATGCATTTAGACTCGCAATTGGCACGTTCCGGGATGGTGTAGCGGCAGCACTCCACATTTTGGTTGTGGCAGCCCAGGTTCGATCCCTGGTCCCGGAGTAGCCCTTCGCGCGTGCCTAGGGTTCGAGTCCTACTCCGACGACTTCGGCCTCCGCACCTTCCCGCCCTTCGCGCCCGGCTCCATCGCCGGGCCCTTCGGTGGGGCGATGCCCAGGACTCGCATCGCCTTGAGGCCGAGGCCGAGCTTCTCCCGGCCTTCGGTCGATGAGATGTCGTGGCCGCAGAGATCCCGCACGCGCTCGAGGCGGTAGCGGATCGTGTGGCGGTGGGTGAACATCGTGTCGGCCGTCGGGGTCACGTTGCCGTCGTTGTCGAGGAAGGCCTCGACCGTCGCGACGAGCTCGGTCTCGTACTGCTCGTCGTAGGCCGAAAGCGGCGCAACGGTCTCTTCGTAGAAGCGCTCGAGCTCGGACGGGTCCTCGCTCATCGCGGGCAGGAGCAGTCGGTAGGAGCCCGTGTCCTCGAACGCCAGCACCTCAGACCCCTCCGCCTCGGCGACGTTCGCGGCGAGCAGCGCCTCCTTGCCGGCCCGGTAAAGGTCCACGGGATCCTGCGCCAGCCGCGAATGAGAGACGGTGACCCTGAAGCCTTGAAGCGAATGGCGAAGCTCGCCGCCGAGCGCCTTCGCTGCTCGCCCGAGCACGTCGTGGTCCGCCGCCGGCACGAGCGCTCTCACCTCGGCGGCGTCGCCGTCGCCCACGACGGCGACTGATCCCTGCGCCTGCGTGCGCAGAACCCGAAGCGCCACGGTGAGAACCCGCGCGCGCCAATCGCCGTCCTGCGCCACGTGGGGATGGGCTCGCGCGATGATCACGCCCGCGCCACCATCAAGGTCAGCCCCGACCTCGGCGGCCCGCGCCACGATGTCGCCGCGGTCGGTCACCCTGCGCTCGAGCACCGCCTCGACAAACTCGCCGGCCGCTTCGTCCGAGGCCCAGTCGCCCGAGCGCGAGCGCTCGACCTCGAGTGCCAGAAGCGCCGAGACCATCCGCGCGAGCGGAGCGCTCGACTCGGCCCCCTTCGTCCGGAACCGCAGCTCGCCCACGACCGAGTCGGCAACGCGAAGTTCCACCGAGCCGACCCCGTCACCGCCTGCGAGAAGCTTCGACTCCTCCGACGACGAAGCCGCCGCGACCGCCAAGACCACGCTCGAGCGATCGATCACGGCGACGCTCGTACCCAAGACCTTTGCGGCGGCGCGTGCGACCGCGGGCAGCCCCGCGCCCGACTCGATCGCCTCTGATAGCGCCTCGAGCGTCGCGGGATCTGCGCTCTTAACCGCCTTCGAGCCTTTCTTCGCGCCTGCTTCCACCTGCCAATTCTGGCAGCGCCCGGCCGAATGCGAGGAAAGCGTTAGGTACCTGGCACCGAGCGTCAGCTCAAAAGGCTCGAGATGTCGTCCCAGTAGTAGACGATCACCACGCCCAGGCCGAAGCCGAGCGCCAGCAGAGCCACCAGCACGAACAGCGACAGGAACGCCGCCGCGGCCTTCTCCCACCCGCGGCCGAACGAGCCCATCGTGGGCGCCAGGATGAGCGCTCCGAACGCGAGCACGCTCAGAAGGCCCGCTCCGCCGAACAGGTAGTGGACCGCTCCGATGTCAGCCGCCAGCGTCAATCTCTTCCTCATTGTCGCGAAAGTGCACGACGAGTAGAGCGACCCCCGCGCAAAGCGCGAAAGCGGCGACGCCGAAAGCGGCGCCCGCGTTTACATCGCTCAGGTAGTGCACGCGCAGATAAACGCGCGACAGCCCGATTGCCGCCGCGAGCACGACGGCGCCCACGATCAGGGCAGTCCCCGAGCCGAGCTTCGTCGGTCCCCTCACCGCGAAGGTAACCGCCAGCCACGGATAGATGATCGCGTACGCCGCGTGGCCGCTGGGCCAGGAGTCGCCCGAGGAGCCCGTCAGCCCTCCCTCGGGCCGCGGCCGGTCGGTCAGCTCCTTCAAGGACGGAACGCCGATGTGCGTAATCGCAAGCGCGACCACCAAGACCGCCAGCTCAACCCACATTCGCATGCGCGAAAGCACGACCGCCGCGACCAGCGCCGCCGCCAACGTCACCCAGGCCGAGCCCAGCCGTGTCACCACCTCCGCCACGTCGTTCAGCCAGTCCGTCCGCAGCTCTTCCGAGATGTCGAAGGCCGTCACGTCGCCCGGAGTCGGCCCCGGGTCCTGCCCGATGATTACGCCGTAGCCAATCACGACGAAGAGCGACACGGCGAGCACGGCCATGAGCGTCGTGAACTCGAGGCCGAGCCTGCCCGGCGTCAGCCGGTGCCAAAAAAACCGCGCCTGCGGCTCGAGCCTGCGGCCAAGCTCGACGACAGGCTTGCCGAAGCGCTGGCCCTCGAGCCGCCGGGCGAGCTTCGAGCGGTTCTCCGCGACCCGCATGTAGCGAATGCCGAGGTAGCCGCCCAAGAGCACCGCGAGCGTTCCGCCGAAGATGAAGATCCCCCGCCCCGCCAGATCCTCCGCCTTGTCCAAGTTCTCCGCGAGGAAGTAGCCGAGCAGCGAGAATGTCGCCGCCCACAAACCCGTGCCGAGCACGCTGTACGGCACGAACGCCCTGTAGGTCATCCCCGAGCTACCCGCGATGAACGGCGCAAGCGCTCGCACCAGCCCGACGAACCTGCCGACGAGGATCGTCCTGCCGCCGTAGCGCCCGAAGTAGTCCTCGACCTGCTCGAAGCGCTCGGGTGTGATCCTCACCCTGTGTCCGTGGCGGAGGATGAAGTCCTTCCCGAGCCTGGTGCCGATGTAAAACGACGCCGAGTCCCCCGCCCACGCCGAGAACCAGACGATCGCGATCGTGAGAACGATCGACGTCGTGCCATTGCCGGCGATCGCTCCCGCCACGATTACCGCCGTCTCGCCGGGGAACACCAGCCCGACGAATGCCCCCGTCTCCAGGAACGCGAGCACCCCCACCGCCAGATACGTCCACTGCCCGAGCGAGTCCGAGATCGTCTCGAGCGCCTCCTCCAGGTTGATCGACGGAAGCGCATCGCCAAACACCTGGTACGCGGCGAAGAGCACCACGATCGCGACGATCAAGGGGTGCTCGCGGATGAACTCCCAGACTCGCTTCATTGATCTCAACCCTGTCATGGCGCCGCGGACGCCGTGACGATCGCGTCAGCCCATTGCGGCCCGAGCTCGCCGTACGCGCGATCGGCGGCAACGATGTCCGGGAAGAGCCCCACGGCGGTCGGCCCCGACCCCGTTACGAACGCCACCTCAGCATCAGCGCCCAGAAGCGCTGCCAGCGCGTCGCCGATCTCCGGGCGAAGCGAGAGCGCCGCATCCGCGAGGTCGTTGCGGAGAAGCTCCCGATACTCAAGCGGCGAGCTGCCGCCGCTCACCGCGCCGCGCAACTCTTCCTCGACTCCTGCCAGTTCATCCTCAGAGCGGCCTAGGCCAAGCCGGTCCGCCTCGGCGTACACCTCGCCCGCGCTAAGGCCTCGGCCGAAGGGCACCAAGAGAACTCCGAACGACGCGGGAGCCCGCAACGGCTCAACGCGCTCGCCCGCTCCACTCACCAAGGAGAACGCCGGCCGGAGCTGCGAGGGAACGTCTGCGCCCAGGCCAAGTGCGAGCTGCTCCAGCCTTCCGACCTCGCCTTCGGCAAGCCGCAGCATCGCCGCGGCGTCGGCGCTGCCCCCGCCCAGGCCGGCAGCCACCGGAACCCGCTTGTCGATCTCGACCCGAAGCGGCGGACTACGCCAGCCGCGCTCCCGAAGCGCCCGGAGCGCCGCCTCCGCCAGGTTGGGGCCGTCCACCCCCGCGCACACCACCTCGTCCTCGTCGCCTTCCGCCGAAGTCACCGAGATCCGGTCGCTCAACGCGAGCGGGCAGAAGAGCGAGCGGATCTCGTGCAAGCCGTCGTCGCGAACCGGACCGAGGTACAGGCACAAGTTCAGCTTCGCGGGAGCGCGCGTGACCATCAGGGCCCGGCCACCTCCAGCTTGCGAGCGAGAACCACGAACTCCTGAGGCTCGAGCTCTTCGGCTCTTACCGTCGGCTCCTTGCCCATCGCTTCGAGCGCGGCGAGCACGCGCTCGCGCGACTCAACTCCAGCGGTCGCGACCGATCGAGCAAGCGCCTTGCGGCGGTGCGCGAACGCGGCGCGGACGATCCTCGCCACCCCATCCCCCGGCCATGGCGCCTCGCGCTCGAGCCGCAGCAGCGCCGAATCTACGCGGGGAGGCGGGCGAAACACCGCCCTGTCCACGGCGCGCAGCATCTCGACGCGGCACGTCAGCTGCGCCAGCACGCTCGGCGCTCCATACGCCTTCGTGCGAGGCACCGCTCGCAGGCGGTCTGCGATCTCGCGCTGCACCATCACCGTCCAGCGCCGCGCCTCGGGCAGCTCCTCCAGAGAGCGCATGATCACTGGCGTCGCAACCGAGTAGGGCAGGTTCGCCACCATCGCGCTTGGCGCCGGATCGAGCGCCCGGAAGTCCACCTTCATCGCATCGCCCATCACGAGGCGCACGCCCTCGAAGCGCGCAGCGATCCCCTCCAGACCCTCGCGCAGCCGCTCGTCGATCTCAACAACGTGGACCACGCGCACCGATTCCGCAAGCCGCTCGGTCAGAACGCCCTGCCCACCTCCGACCTCCAGCACTACATCGCCGCGATCGAGATCAGCTTCACGAACGATCGCCTCAAGCAAATTCGGGTCGGCCAGAAAGTTCTGCCCAAGCGCGGTTCTTCCCCGGCGCCTCGCTTCTCCGCTCACCATCCGAAGACCCGGCGGGCGTTCTCCTCCACCTGCGCGTCAAGCGCATCGGGCTCGACGCCGCGTGCGGCCGCCACCTCCCGCGCCGTCTCGACCACGAGCGCCGGCTCGTTGGGCTTTCCCCGCCGCGACTGCGGAGCGAGGAAGGGCGCGTCCGTCTCGACGAGGATGAGATCCTCGGGCACGAGCCGCGCCGCCTCCCGCAAGCCTTCTGCCTTCGGGTAGGTGACGTTGCCGGCGAACGAACAGAACCATCGGTTCGCGACCGCCTCGGCCACCCGCTCGGGCGGCGCCGAAAAGCAATGGAGCACGACGTCCGAGTCGGTCGCCTCCTCGGCCAGTAGCGAGAACGCCTCGGCAACCGCGTCCGGCTGCCCGGAAGAAGCGGAGCGCATGTGGATTATCAGCGGCTTCGCCACCTCCCGCGCCAGCCTGATCTGCGAGCAAAAGGCTTCCAGCTGGTCATCGCGCGACGCCCTGTCGCGGTAGAAATCGAGGCCCGTCTCGCCGATCGCGACGACGTTCTCATCTCGAGCCAGCTCGCGCAGCTCGCCCTCCGCGGCCGCATTCCACCCCGTTGCGGAGTTCGGATGGCGCCCAACCGCAGCCCAAACCGCCTCGTGCTCGGAAGCGAGCGCCACGGCCTCCCGGTTCGAGGCCTCGTCGAGGCCGACGGTAAGGATCCGGGAAACCCCAGCCTGCTGCGCCCGCTCGACCACGGCGGCCGGCTCTCCCTCGCAAAGGCCAATGTGGGCATGGGTATCGACCACGGGAGGAGTCTAGGAACGGTCAGCCCGGCAGCGGGGTGGGCAGCGGAGGATCGGCCTCTATTTCGTCTGAGCCGTACGGGACCAGATACGCCCCCTCATCGGTCGTCACGTACCAAACGGGACCACCCCCCGTCGCGACCAGCTCAAGCTGGCGCACCCGCTCAGGCGTGACCGGCGGGCGCTCTTCTCCCAAGAGCTTGATCACCCGCGCCGGCTCACCCGTGCTCAAGAAGGTCAGCTCAAATCCGCCCTCCGCCCCGCTCAGCTCCTTGGTGGTGATCGACGAGGGCGTGAGGGTGAGCAAGACGTATTCGGTGCCTTCGGACTCTTGCTCTGAGAGCTGTGTCAGAGCTGTCGAGAGCGGACCCGGGTTGAAGAGTGACTCCTCCTCACCCCCATCGAGGTCCACCGGCACCTCGACGCCCGGTTCGACGCCGTCGCCTGGCAACTCCGGCGTGACGGCGTCAATCGCCGCAAAGCCGCCCCACACACCAAGGACAATCGCGACAACGTGAGCGATGGCCGCGACGGGGTTCACGTACCCATGACCTCAGTCTTCAGACGGTCGAACTCCGCCTGGTCGATCGCGCCCTGCTCGCGCAGCTTCTGCAAGCGCTCGAGCTCCGCGATCTTGCCGGGCGAGCCTGGGTTCGGAGCGTCGGTGCGGGCGGGCGGCGAGCTGCCGAACCCGCGAGATCCGGTCTCCCCCCGCATCTGGTCGGCGATGTAGTCGAACCTGCCCTCCCGTCGCTCGCCGCGCCGCTCCCGGCGCATGACGGCGAAGAGTGGGATCAGGGGAAAGAGACCCATCGGAACGAACAGGAAGCCCACGATCAGCCCGCCAAGCTTGCCGCCCGGACCGGGATTCGCATCGGGGCCCCACACTCCCCAGAAGCAGGCAAACGCGATCCCCAGGAACAGCCCGGTCCAGATCAACATGACCGCGATCCCCGCGCCGCCCTTCTTCTCCGACCCCGGCGCCGTCCCGCGGTTCGCGTAGAGGAACGCGCCGAACAGCATCACGAACACCGCGATCGGAATCGCCAACCCCAGCCACTCGGTCCCCTTCGGGCATTCGCGTGCGATCTCATAGGGACCCCCGCTCGCGCAAGTTCCAACCTGGAGCAGCTGGTAGACGGCGTAGGAGATCGCGACGATCGCCCCCAGCTCAAGCCCCAGCCCCAACACGGTTCGAACGAAGTACTTCACGTCACAGTCGGGCGTCTAGCCGGCCCCGAAGGGGAAGGCCCGTCGTTCTCGAGCTTCGGGAATAACGGCGCGATCCGCTCCACCTTCATCCCGCCACCTCGTGAGCCGAACTCCGCGAGTCCTCGCTCCTCCTCCGCAAGCGCGGCTAGGAGCTTTTCGGTTGAATCGGGGATGTAGGGAAGGAGCGCGAGAGCGAGCACGCGGAGCGCCTCGGCGAGGCTGTAGAGCACCTCGTCGAGCCGCTCCGGCCTCGCCGTCCGCCTTGGCCAGGTCCCACGGCCGCGTCTCCTCGACGTAGCGGTTGACGCGGCGCACGCGCACCCAGATCGCCTCGAGCGCCTGGCTCGGCTCGGCACCGTCGATCAGATCGCGCACGGCCTCGCCCAGGCCTTCCAGGCCGTCCGCCCCGCTCGCGAGCGCGGGATCGGTCTCGCCCTCGGGAACAACGCCGTCGCGATAGCGATCGATCATCGCCAGCGTGCGGCTTGCGAGGTTCCCGAAGTCGTTTGCGAGCTCGGTCTCATATCGCGACTCGAAGCCTGCTGCGGAAACCGAGCCGTCCTGGCCGAACGAAACCTCGCGCAGGCAATAGAAGCGAAGCGCGTCGGCGCCGTAGCGCTCGATCGCCTCGAACGGGTCGAGCACGTTTCCGAGCGACTTCGACATCTTCTTCTCGCCCATCAAGAGGTACCCGTGGATGACCATTCCCTTCGGCGGCTCGAGGCCCGCGGCCATCAGAGCGCCGGCCAGATCACCGCGTGGAACTTCAGGATGTCCTTGGCGAGGAGGTGAAACGCCGACGGCCAGAAGCGCTCGGTCAGATCCTCGCCCTCGCGGGCGAAGGCCAGCGCAGTGACGTAGTTGAGGAGCGCGTCGAACCACACGTACATCCGCTGGCTCGGATCCCACGGCAGCGGCATGCCCCACTTGAGCTTCGCGCGGGAGAGCGAGACGTCCTCGAGCCCGCCCTTGATGAACGAGAGCGCCTCGTTCCGCCGGAAGTCCGGAACCACGAACTGAGGGTGCTCCTCGTAGAGCTCGACGAGGCGATCCTGAAACGCCGAGAGGCGGAAGAACCAGTTCTGCTCCGTCTCCAGCTCGAGCGGGATCTCGTGGATCGGGCACGTGTTGCCCGGGCCCAGCTCGCGCTCGGTCTTGAAGTCGGCGCAGCGCGGGCAGTACCAGCCCTCGTACGTGCCCTCGTAGACGTGCCCCGAGTCGTAGACCCGCTGCATGATCTCGGCGACCCGGTCGGTGTGGCGCGGATCAGACGTGCGGATGAAGAAGTCGTTCGACGCGTTCACCGACTCGGCCATCGCCTGAAAGCGCGGAGCGTTGCGGTCCGCGAGCTCCTGCGGCGAGATGCCCTCGCGCTCGGCCGCGAGCTCGACCGGCTCGCCGTGCTCGTCGGTGCCCGTGAGGAAGAAGACGTCCTCGCCTCGCTGGCGCATGTGGCGCGCGAAGACGTCGGCCGCGATCGTCGAGTACGCATGCCCCAGGTGGGGCTCCGCGTTCACGTAGAAGATGGGCGTGGTGATGTAGAAGGCCACGCGCCGAGCATATGTCGAGCGAGGACCGAAGGGGCAAGCCCGAGACCGCACTCTCAGGCCAACAGAAAAGGGCGCCCGAAGGTCGCCCTTTTCAACCTTGTGCCCCGAAGGGCATCACCATTAGCTTCGTTACGGGTTCGCGCACTTCTGCTTGTTCGTGTCCGTGTCCGTGGTGCCATCGTCGTAGACCCACTCGCCACTGGAAGTCGTACTCGAGGCCACCGTCGGCGGTCAGTCGTCCTCGCACGATGCCCTGACGTACGGGAACTGCTTCGTGATCTCGTCACCGTCAGGCTGCGTCGACTCTCTCGAGAACGTTGCGGCCCACCGTCGAGTTGAACAGGATCAGCGACCGGCGTCGCCGGCGGTGTCCGGTGCGTTGTTCACGGCGAGGCGCGAGCCGTAGTCAGCCCCAAGGCCGGCCGGCGAGTCCTGGATCTCACCTTCGACCGTTTCGATGAACGAGAGGCCCTGGTTGTACGCGTGGAGGATGATCTGCGGATTTCCACCTTCGTACTCGCATCCATCGGGTCCACCTTGGCCCGGCGCGGGCGCGACGCAGGGGCCCCCCTCAGTCGTCAGGGTCCGTTGATCGCTGTCACCGTCATCTCGGCCTTGATCAGGCCGGTGCGGCGGAGGCAGGGTAAGCAGCGCCTCAGCCTGGCCCGAGCCGACAATTGCATCGCCGCACGCGTCCGCTACCTGAGCCGTGCTCGAGGAGTCGAACGATCCGACCGTGAAGTCGGCCGCCGTGCACTGCCGCGTCGCCCACTCGGTTGCCGAAGCACCCGCCGGCAGGATCTCCATGTCGTTGTCGAAATCCAGGAAGACCTGCTCAGCCGCCTTGCCGACGATGGTCAACGGACCCTCGTCGGCATCGAACGTCTGAACCTGTGCCGAGAGCGCCGCGACTCCGGGCGGATCCGCTCTCTGAACGTTCGGCGAAAGGCCGGCCTCCATTGATGAGATGTTGTCTGTCGCCGCCGTCGGCCCAAGCATTCGAGCTGGTGCCGAGCACCGTCCCGAAAGCCAGAGCCGCGACGAGCGCGTTGCGCGATTTGCGCATCTACTCCTCCTCTTAAGGTCCTGCGGGTTACCCGACCCGCGTGATTGATGGATCCATCCGATACGTGGGTGAACCTCTCCCACATACTCCTCTAACCCGAGACAGCGCCCGATTGTTGCGGTGGATTCCGGGGTAAGTCTTTTTGCATGCCCTGCATCGACTCGATTCCTACTCCTTCTCCCTCACATGAAGGTACTGGGTCTGCTCGGGGTTCTCGCCGATCGAGTCGAAATCCGGCTGCTGTGTACAAGGCGGCGCCGGGATGTTGTCCGAATCGTTCTGCGTCGAAAAGGCGAAGCGCTTCAGGCGGTCATAGAGGTCGCCGGGGAAGGCGCCGGCATCGCCGTCGTCGAGCAGCGCCTGGTCGCCTGCCGCGCAGTGGCGCGTCTCGAACGAATCAAGGCCATCCGGTCCGAGGTCGAGGTAGCCGAGCGGCTTGAGATAGGGGTTCGAGCGATCGACGCGCAGGCGGTTGTCGTACGCGGCGAGCGACTGCGGGCCGAACACGGCGGACGTGCGCAGGTGCTTGAAGACCTCACCGCTCGTTGACGAACCCCGTTCGAGGCCGCGGCCCCGTTCGCGAGGAGCGCGGTCAGCTCAGCCCTGTAGAGGCCGACGGTTTCGAGGAAGGCGTTGACGTCGGCGAAGTACGGGTCGATGCGCGCGAGTAGCGGGCGCAGATCGTCGTCGAGCAAGCCCTGGAGCGCCGGCAGGCCTTCGCGGCTGGCCGTGATGGTGTCGTCGAAGCGCGATCAGGAAAGACTCGAGGTCGGGCGCCAGCTTCGCCGAGGCTCTGCAGCGTCGGGCTCAGCTCGCGAGCCGCGGGGCGCAGCTGCGTCACGAGCGGATCGGTGTCGATCGCGAACTCCTCGAGCCGCGCGAGCGTGAGCGCGCGACTCGCTGAGGAAGGTCGGGAAGATCCGGAAGATCTCCTCGAGCTCCGCATTGCGGTTGGCGGTCGTCTCAAAGACCGTGCGCGAGGCACGGATCAGGCCCGAGAGCTGGCCCTGCCGCTCGGAGAGCGCGGCGAAGACCTCGCCGCCGTTCGAGACGAAGCCGCGGACCGCCGCCTCGTCCGAGTCGAGCAGGCGAAGCGCCTCCTCCGCCTGGCGCGCGAACGGCTCGAGGCTGCCGATCGCGGTCGAGAGGTCCTGGCCGCGGCCCTTGAGCGCGGCCGCCTGGGTCTGCATCCACGCCTGGAACGCCTCGCGGGTCGGCTCGTCGAAGGTCCGGAAGACCTCGTCGATCTGGACGGACTCCGCGACCTGAGCCGCCGGCGAGCGTCGCCGCCCTCCTCCAGCGGCTCGGCGCCTCCTCCGAGCCCGGCGAGAGCTCGACGTAGGTCTCACCCAGGAGCGTCTTCTGGCGAAGCGTCGCCTGCGTGTCCGACGGGATCGGAGCGTACGCAGAGTCGAGCTCGATCGTCGCCTCGGCCAGGCCGTCGTCGTTCAGCTCGATCCCCTTCACCTTGCCGACCGAGACGCCGGAGATCCGGACGTCCGACTCCTGGGCGAGCTGCGTCGCCTCGTCGAACGGCACCTGGACCGATAGCCCTCCGGCGGCCAAGCGGGACGGGCCCGCCGAAGGCGACCCACAAGAACAGCGCCAGGGCGAAGCACGAGATCGCAAAGCCGACGGCGATCAGGATGCGGATGGCTGTTGGCGGGCGAGTTTCCATCTATCTCGGGGGAAGAGCGGGTCGACGCGGGCAGATCTCGTCGAGCTCGGGGATGCGGGTCGCCTCGATCAGTGTCTGCAGGGATGGGAACGACTGAGCAGTGCCGCGCGAGCGAGGCCGTTGGTCTGGCAGGAGTTGAACGGGATCGCGCGGAGCGACGGGGCCGCTCGCGTCCTGGATGTTGAAGGTCTGATTCGCGTTGTGGCCGAGCCAGTTGGCCCAGAAGAGGTAGCCCTCCTCGGCGCCGGGCGGGTTGTAGGCCGAGCGCGTTGAACAGGCGTGTTGAGCTCCTTGAGGCCGCCGACGGTCGCCGGTGTGGTCTCGTTCAGCTTCGTCGCCGTCTCCCGGAGCTCCGCGAAGGTGGGCTGGGTGTCGCGAGCGAACGGCGTGATCTGCTCGCGGATCGGCTCGATCGGTGTCGCGGAAGAAGGGATACGTCTCCTCGAGCGCGGGCTTCAGCGCCTTGGCCGACGGGAGGAGCGCGGTCGCCGCGGGGCCGAGCTCCTGCGCGAAGACATCGCCTGAGATGACCGCCTCGCGCGTCGCCGTCAGCGCTCCTGGCAGCTCCTGGAATGTCGCCCGGAGAGAGGCCTCCTGGCGAGCGAAGGCGGAGAGGACGTCGTTCGAGGACGAGACGAACTCCGCCAGGCGCGTGTCGGAGCCGCCGAGCGCCTCCGAGACCTCCTTGAACGAGGTGATCGAGCGCGGATCGCATCGTCGCGCTCGGCGAGGGCGCCGTTCAGCTGCGCCAGGTACTTCGCGAGCGGCGAGAACCGGCGGAAGACCGCCGAGGCCTCCTCGCCGTTGCCCGGCCAGGCCCTCGCGAGCCGCCCTGGATGAGCAGCTTGAGGTAGTCGCGGGTATCGCCGTCGAGCGCCGCGAGGAACTCGTCCGGGGTTCACGTTGCGCTCGGTCGAGGCGAGCGGGATCATGTCGCCCTCTTCCATCGGATCGGCCTCAGGCGTGCCCGGGTCGACCTCGAGGGTCATGTCCTGAAGGCCCGTGCGAGGCCTGACGAGCACGGTCGCGTCGTTCCTTGATCAGGCCGGCGTAGCGGTCCTCGATCAGCATCGAGACCACGGCGTGGCCGTCTTCCAGGTCGACGTCGGTGATGTCGCCGACCTTGATCCCGGCGACGTTCACCGTCTGCCCCTGGCCCGGTGTGATCGCCTGCGCCGTCTCGAGATCGGCCTTGAGCTCGAACGTGTCCTCGCCGAGGATCGGGATCCACGAGGGGTATGGCGCCTGCTGGTTGGCCAGGATGTAGCCCGGTCGTCGCCAGGCCGAAGACGATCAGCGCCAGGATCGCGACGACTTCCTTCGCGTGCTCTCGGATCGCGCGCCTCATGGAGGTGACACCTCAGGAAGCGGGGCGCCGACGCTCGCGACGCGGGCCGTTCAGGTCCGCGGGTGCGGACTCCATGCAGGCTCGTTCGAGCACGAACGGCGGCGGCGTCTGGCCGGCCGGCAGCGGCGGCTGGGTGCCGTCTGGCTGGGTTCGATCGTGGCTGCCGAAGAGGATGTGGTTGCCCTGGATGGTCCGCGGAGTGGGGTTGGTCATCTGGCTCAGCTCGTCGCCGCCGCCCGTCTGCACGCGCAGGTAACGAGCCGTTGCCGTCGAAGTTCGCCGCCGCGCCCGCCGTGTTCACGGCCGAGTTGAGGAAGTCGAGGTAGGCCGGCTGCTGCTCGCTTGCGCCGGACGTTCGGGTCGACCGTGATCGCGGTGTCGAAGGTCGGGATCGAGGTTGTCGGTCACGCAGCGCGAGAGCTCGGACAGCTCGTCCAGCAAGGGGCAGCGCGTCTGTGGTCGCCTGCGCGGTGACGGGGGCGCCCAAGCGAAGCTCCTTCGCCGAGGCCGCCGAGCGCGTCGTCGGCCAGAAGCTCGTTAGCGGCGGCCAGCCACGGAGTGGCCGCCTCGAAGCAGGTCGGGCAGCTCGGCCACGCCGGGCTCGAGCGCCAGCACGTAAGCGCGAAGCGGCGGCAGCGCGTTGTCCAGGTTCGCGAGCGACGGGCCGGGCGGCCTCGAGCGTGGGGCCGAGCTCGCGGATCGTCGCTCGCACGTTGTCCTGCTCCTCGGCCAGCGCACCGGCCGTCGTGTTGAACGCGGTGATGACGCCCTGAAGGTCCGCCTCGACGCGTCCCGAGCTCCCTGAAGACGTCGCGCTGGGCGCTGATCAGGCCGGCAAGATCGCGTAGGCCTCGCCCGCAGCGCGTCGTTCACGATCGCCGTGTCGCGGCCCGCGGGGCCGCCGTAGCGAAGCGAGTCAGCCAGCGCCTGGGCGCCCGTCTTGCCCTTGGAGATGGGCTCCTGGTCGACGTCGTCGATCGCCGTCGGCTGGTAGTGAAAGCGCCGTCCCGTAGCCCTCGAGGAGGCCCTTCAGGCCTTCGCGCGTGTCGCCCTGGAGCGCGGCGAGGACCTCGTCGATCTGGACCGACGTCGAGGTCTGGGTGATCGGGATCTCGCTCGCCGGAGTCCAACTCGCCGGCGGACGGCGTGCCGGGCTTCAGGTCGATGAAGAAGTTGCCCTCCAGGAAGAGGCGGGGGCGGATCGTCGCGATCGCGTCCTCGTGGATCGGGCAGCGCCTCGTCCTTAAGCGTCATCGTCACCTCGGCGTTGTCGCCCTCGGCCTCGACGCCCGTCACCTCGCCGACGTTCACGCCGGCGATCCGCACCGGCGAGGTCGTCCGGAGCGTCGTTGCGTTCTCGAACGTCGCCTTGATCTCGGTCCCGCTCGCCGACGAACGGCAGGTCCTTCGTGTAGGCCAGGTACGAGCCGACGACGAGCAGCACGATGAAGAAGATCGCAAGCGGCATCGGCCCGGCGCCTCGATACTTGGCGCCCCAGACGCGCGGGTCATACTGCGTCTGGTTCGCTGGCCGGGCGGTGGCTTACGTCTGCCGATCATGGCGTTGCCCCCACCGTTTCGCGCGTGTCGGTGCCCTGGTTGCCGGCCACGTTGCCGATCTGCTGGAGCCGATGATGTACGTCTCGTTCCCCGCCTCGCACTCCTGCTCCTGGCCTGGCGCGGCGGTGTTCGGGTAAGGGTTCGTGTGGAGGAAGTTGCCGAGGTTGCCGCCGCCGTTCGCCGGCGCACTCGCGGCGCGGCTCGCCTTCGTTGCCAGGGCCTACCGGGAGCGATGATCACCTCGGCTCGCTGCCAGGTGCCGGGCCCGATCCCCTGGCTGAACAGGCTCTGGAGGTTGTCGAAGAGGATCGCGGCGTAGTTGCAGATGGTCTGTGCGGGGGTGATGAAGTCGAGGGTCGGGTTGACGATGTCCGTGAGTCTCGCGCAGCCGGTCGATGCCGGCCCGGGCGCCCGCGTCGTCGTTCAGCGATCGGAGCGCGGCGGCTGTCGGGCCGAGCTGGTTGTTGAAAATGACGGAGCGACGCAGGATCGGCGCGCCGACCTCGAGCGCGCCTGCGATCGCGTCGGAGTTCTTCTCGAGCGCATCGATCGCCCGGCTCAGGTCGTTGAATAGTTGGGCGCTGTTGTCGAGGAACGGCCGGATCGTCGGCAGGGCATCCGTACCGACCTCGAGCGTGGGGGGCGTCTCGGAGATCGTGTCCTGGATGTACGGGCGCGCGACGTTCGCGAAGGCGCCGAACGTTGTTTCGAGCTCGATGAACATCTGCGCCTGCTCCTCGGCGACCGGCGCGACCTCTGCGGCCGTCGCCGCCAGCGCGTCGAAGAATCGAGTGAGGCCGCGTCTCGGGGTCGCGCAGGTTGCGGGCGACCGGCTCGAGCACCTCGAGCGTCTCCGGGAGTTGCCCCGAGCGCCGCGTTCAGGTCCAGGCCGCGGCCGGCGAGCGCGTTGCCGAACTCCACGAGGTTCGCCTGCATCGCGTCACGCGTGGGCTCGTCGAAGGTCGAAAGCACGTCGTCGAACTCGACGGGCTCGGGGACGGCCGACTCACCGGGATCACCGCGCCCGACGCATAGCCCTCGTCCGACGTGCCCCGGTTGATCTGGAGGTACTGGAGGCCGAGGGCCGAACGCGCCCTGATCACGATCTCAGAATCGACCGGGATCGGCCGCGCGTCCTCGTCGAGCGTGAGATCGAAGCGCGCCGAAACCGATCCGTCTTCGTGGGCGACAGGAACGACGTCGCTTACGACGCCGACGCGGACGCCGCCGATCCTCACCTCGTTGCCCGGGGACGAGCGAGTTCGCGCTCGGCACCTCGGCCGAGATGTTGTAGGTGGGCACGAACGGCAGGCCCGAGTTCGCGTTGTAGGCGAGGAAGACCGCCACGACGGCGATCAGAACAGTGATCGGCGCCGACCATCGTCGGGCTTGCGGCGAGCGTGGTGCCGACGTTTCGCCTCATCGGGACTCCTCCGATCAGGAAGTCGAGGACCGTGCGCTGATCGCGCTCCGAGGTCTCGGGGGCGGCCGGGGGATCGGGCTGTACCGCTGGATCCGGCGCCACCGGGTCATTGCTCGGCGGCTTCCTCTTCGCCTTCGGTCTCCGTGGCGTCGATCGGCTCGTAGAGATACCCGCTGAGCGTCGAACGTGGCTGCCTGGCTTCGAGGCGCGCCGGAGTCCGTGGTGAAGTCAGCGTCGGCAAGCCCGCTCGTTCCGTCACGTTGTACTCGAAGCAGTTGTTGACCGGGACGACCGCACGCATGAAGTGACCGAAGGAGTCGAACCCGTTGGTGGCGCCGGTAGCGAAGAAGAAGAAGCGCATCAGGTTCTCGAGCCCGGCGTTCTCGCGGAAGTCGGTGAGGAGCTGCCGGAGGCGCGTCGCCGTCGACCTCGCGTTGCCCGCGAGGAGGCCGATGTCCCGGACCACGGGTTTAGAGACGACCAGGTCTTCGCGAGCTGTCTCCGCGTTCGCGCCGAGCGAGATCAACGCTTCACGCGCTGCGCGCGAGAACGGCCCGAGCGCCTCGGTCGAGCGGGTGAGCTCGGGCGCCGCGTTCCTCAGGTCCGCGAGATGACCGGCGTCGCCTGCTCGGAGAAGTCCTTCGAGCTCGATCATGGTCAGGCGGAGCTCGCGGAAGAAGGCGGGCATCTGCTGGAAGCCCGCTTCGAGCTCTTCCGTCGCGCTCGGCGGTCGCCTGGCCGGCAACCGTCGCGTTGTTGATGAAGCCCGTGAGGTGCTCGCGCTCCCTGGCGAGAGGCTCGAGCGCAGCGGAACCGTCTTCGGCGAGGTTGTTGAGCGTCTCGGTCTGTCCCTTGAGCAGCGCCAGGAGCTCGTTCGTCTCGCGCAGCGCCGGGTTGCCGCGCACGATGATCTCCTCGAGGTCTTCGCCGCGGGTCGCGAGGCCGATGCCGAGCTCGTTCAGGATCAGTCGGAACCGGTCCGGGTAGGGCTCGCGCATGATGTTGTTGATCAGGTCGAGGTCGACTGCCTTGCCGTTGTTCTCGACCGGGAGGAAGCGCTGGCCCTCGCCGGGCTCGCCCTCCTGGATTACCTCCAGCTCAGGCGGCGGATCGGTGCCCGGCGCGCGCGGCTGGGTCGCCTGGCACTCGACGAACTTCTCGCCGAGGAGCGACTGCGGGCGAACCAGGCAGGAGGCGTCCTCGCGCCAGTCCTGAAAGCCCGGGTCGGTGATCCGCATCACGACGATCGCCTTGCCGGGCTCGTCCGAGCCGTCGGCGTGAACGCGCCTCGCCGTCGAGGCTGACGCCTACCTCGGCGATCTCGCCCACCTTGGCGCCTGCGATGCGAACCTCCTCGTCCACGACGAGGAAGCTCGCGTTGTCGAAGTAGGCGCGAACCAGGTACTCGTCGCCGCTGTCTTCCCGGGCGCCCGAGCCGGCCACGAACAAGCGCCGCGGCGGCAACGAGGACGACGGAGATACCGAGGAGGCGCCTCATGGAGCGGTCACCGAGTCTTCGGGGATTACGGCACTCGGATCGCAGTCGTCAGGCGGCGAGAAGCCCTCGTTGAAAGGCGTCGAGCCGTCCTCGGCGGGCTGTGAGGCGGTGCCCGGGCAGCGCTGGAAGCCGAACGGGCGGAACCACTGGGACTCATCAGCGGTTCCGTCGGCGCTGTAGCCCGGGCTGTAGAAGTCGTACTGCTGCTCGGGCTGGTTGTACGTCGGCTTGAGCTGGTCCGAGGCGTTGTCGTACGCGAAGACGTTCATGACCGGCATCGTCCGGGCGTAGTGGCCGTCGGCCGAGTAGTAGCCCAGAACTTGGCCCAGGCGTGCTGACGAGCGCCATCAGGTCAGGGCTGTACTGCGCGCGTGACCTCGATGTTCGCCTCGGAGACGTCCATCGCGTCGATGCCCTCTTCGCGCGTTATCGCGGCGCGGCGTTCAAGCTCGGGCAAGAGAAGCAGGGCATCGGTCAGGTCGTTCGAGGGACCGTCGACCGCCACCGTGGCTGAGAGGTCTGCGAGGACCGGGACCGCCTTGCCGCAAACGGTCGCAGGTCGCGAAGGAAGGGCGCAAGGTCTTTGGTCGCCGGCTTCGCCGTCTCGACGAGCACGTCGACGTCGTCCAGAGCGGCGCGCAGGTTGACGAACGTCGTGTTCGCCTGGCGCATGGTCGGCGGCAGACACGCTCAGCGCCTGGTCGAGCGACTCAGACTCAGCGGCGATCGCCGAAAGCGCGGAGTTGGCGTTCTCGGTCAGAGCGGACAGGTCGTCGCGGCGCTCGGCGACCGCGCCGAGCACCTGCGAGCCCGATTGGAGGAACTGCGACAGCGCGGCCTGGTCGTCCGTGAGCTCGGCCAGGAATCGCTCGGTGGACTGAAGGCCGGGCGCGAGGTACTTATAAGCCTCGCGCGAAGCCTCGGGGTCTCCCGCGTAGATGGCGGCTTGTCCCTTGATGACGTCCTGAAGCGATTCCCTCGTCTCCTCATCGAAGATCGAGAAGAGCTGATCGATGTCCACCGGGGAGGTCGTCGCGTCGGCTGTGATGGTCGAGCCGCCTCGGGATCTCCTCGGTCGCTCGGGCCCATTTGCAGCGCGATGTAGCGGTTCGCGATGCCCGACAGGGACGTGGCGCGGATCTGAGCGGTCGTGCCTTCGGTCAAGGGCCGGTCCGTCGAGATCGAGATCTCCGGCCTGCCCGTCGTCCGTGAGATCGAGCGAGTCGATCGTGCCGACCTTCTGGCCGGCCACGAGCACTTCGTTGCCCTGGACGAGCTGGCCCCCTGTCTCGAAGAGAAGCTTGTACTGGCGCCCGCCTCCGTCGCCGAAGAACATGACGACAACCCATGCGACCCCAGCGAGGAGCGCGCCCACCGCAAGAACGCGGGCAAGGGCGTAGCGCCGCTTGGGCGTTGCGTCGCTCGGCGTGCCGGAGTTCACCGAGTTCTACTCACTTTTCCGCCATCGATCCTTCCCAGCCGCGTTCTCAGAACTCATCCCGAGTCCTGATGTCCGGCCAAACTCCTCAGGCTGATCGTAGCCCTCCGTTGGGCGCCGGGGGCATCGCGGCATGGACGTGCGGCTGATGCTTAATCAGGGCCTAATGCGATGGGAGCGCCTCGATTTGAGGGTTTTCCTACTTCTGCGGCAAGTCCGGGGGACGTTACTCGCGCGGCTCGCGGCCTGTCAGAGCGGTATAGAGCTCGTTCGCCCGGGTGCCGGTCAGCGCTGCGACGACGCCCGCGGCCGCGCGGGGGCGGGCGCCGGACTGGACGAGCCGCCGCAGAGCGTCGACGGCGAATGCGATGTCCGGCGAAGACCCGCTCGCTGCAGATGCCGGCCCGATCACAACCACGATTTCGCCCTTCACGTCGCCGCGAAAGCTGCGGGAGAGCTCGGCAAGCGTGCCGCGCACGACCTCTTCGTGCATCTTCGTGAGCTCGCGGCAGACGGCCGCCGGCCGGTCCGGAGCCAGCGCCGCCAGGGCGGCGAGCGATTCGGGCAGGCGACGCGGGGATTCGAAGGCCACCACCGTCTGCCCGCCGCCGAGAACGCCCTCGAGCGCTCCCGCCCGGCGCGGCAGAAAGCCCTCGAAACGCCAGCGGTCGGACGGCAGGCCCGAGGCGACCAGTGCGGTGACCACCGCCGACGGGCCGGGAAGGACCTCGACGTCGATCGAGCGGTCGATGCAGGCGTTGATCAGGCGGTATCCGGGATCGGAGACCGCCGGCGTGCCGGAGTCGGAGATCAGGGCCACCTTCGCGCCCCGCTCGATCGCGCCGACGAGCTGGCGGGCTCGCTCGGACTCGTTGCCCTCGTGGTTGGAGACCAGACGCGGGCGGGCGAGCCCCAGCCGCTCGAACAGGAGCCCGGTGCGACGCGTGTCCTCGCAAGCGACGATGTCGGCCTCCGAGAGGGCGACCTTAACTCGCTCCGTGAAGTCGTCCATGTTCCCGATCGGGGTCGGGCAGACGATGAGGCGGCCGGGCATCAGGCACTGGTCTCCGAGATCTGATCCATAGCTAGTGTCGCGGCTCCGATCATGCCTGCTTCGGCGCCGAGCTCGGCGTGGGCTATCCGGGTCTGGTTCATCGGTGGCAGTGCACGCCGCGCGACCTCTTCGCGGATCGGCGCCAGCAGGAGCTCGCCGGCGGCCAAAACCCCGCCGCCGAACACGATCACGTCAGGTTCGAAGACGTTCGCGAGGCCGCTCGCGAACGCGCCCAGACGCCGGCCGATCAGCTCGATCACGCCCACTGCGGCCTCGTCGCCCGCGATCGCAGCGGCCGTCGCAGCGCGGCCCGTTCACCTCTTCCCCCGCTTGAGCTAGCCGGCCGAGGGCCGAATCGGGGTAGCGCTCTGCTGCCGCCGCGGCTTCGCGGCCGAGCGCGGTGCCCGAAGCGACCGCTTCGGCGCAGCCGCGATTCGGGCAGTTGCCCTGGCAGGGCGGGCCGTCGGCGTCGATCACCATGTGGCCGAGCTCAGCGCCGGCGCCGCTCGAGCCGCGATAAAGCTTGCCGTCGATGATCAGGCCGCCTCCGATCCCGGTCCCGATCGTGAGCAGCACCGCATTCTCGGCGCCCCGAGCGGCGCCCCAGCGATGCTCGGCGAGCGCTGCTGCGTTCGCGTCGTTGTCGACGACGACCGGGATCCCGAGCCGCTCGGACATGAGATCCCGGATCGGGAGGTCGGCGATCGGCAAGTTCACGGCGCTGATCGCAAGGCCGCGCTCGTGGTCGATGGTGCAGGGAATGCCGAGCCCGGCAGCGCGCGCCTCCGGGTGCGCCTCGAGCGCCCGGCGAAGCTCGAGCTCCATCGTGCCGAGCACCTCTTCCTGGGTGCGGCCGAAGCTCACCTCCTCAACCCTGTGGAGTACTTTCGGCCCCCCTGCGACGACGCCCACGAGCATCTTCGTGCCGCCCAGATCGGCGCCGATGGCGACGGGCGGCACGGTCGTAGCAGGAGGAGGTCCCGAACCCATGAGCGAGTATTTCTAGTCAATGGCTCCCGACAGCCGAGGCGAGCGGCCCAAGCCGCCCCCGGATTACAAGGTCTATAAGTCGCGCCGCGGCGCCGGCTTTTCGAAGCCGGACCTCGGGTCGCTCAAGGACAAGCTGCGGCCCGGCGGCAGCGGATCCACGCCCAGCCGCGAGCCAGCGGTCAAGCCGCAGCGCAAGGACAGGCCGTGGCTCAAGTGGTTCGGCTTTGCGATCGGCGGCTGGCTCCTGCTCTCGTTCGTCGCCTTCGCGGTCTCCGCGACGATCCAGAAGACGAAGCTCGCGGACACCGGCGACACGCTCGGCGGCAACCCGCTCCTCGCCGCATCGCCTCAAAACATCCTGGTCCTGGGCACCGACGTGCGCTCCGAGGACTTCGCCACGGCCGAAGCGGAGTCGGAGGAGTGCCTTGAGCAGGCCGCGAGCGGCGAGACCCCGTCCGCCTGCACCAGCGGCGCGCGAGCGGACACGCTCATGGTCCTTCGCGCCGGCGGCGGCGCGTTCGAGAAGCTCTCGATTCCGCGCGACACGCAGGCCACGATTCCTGGCGTGGGCACGAGCAAGATCAACGCGGCGTACTCAAACGGCGGCGCCGAGCTTCAGATCCAGACGGTCGAGGACTTCCTCGGCATCGACATCAACCACGTCGCGATCGTGGACTTCAACGGGTTCAGCGACCTGATCGACTCGATCGGCGGTGTCGAAGTGGAGCTCGAGGAGCAGGTTTGCAACGAGATCTCAGGGGGCGCGTTCAAGATCGATCTCGGTCCCGGCAAGGAGACGCTGTCCGGCGAGAAGGCGCTCGCCCTTGCGCGAACCCGAAGCTCATCCTGCGGCGACACCTCCATCGACGACACCGATCGTGCGCGCTTCCAGCAGCAGATCATCCAGGGGATGAAGGACCGCCTCACCGATCCCCTCCGCATCCCCTACAACTTCCTCAAGGGACCCCTCATCGGCTGGAACGCGCCCGAAGGCGTTCGTCTCCGACATGGGGGCGCTGACGATGCCGCAGTTCGTCTTCGCGGCCGCCATCGGCGGCAGCTCCGATGAGCTCGTCCTCGAGCCGACGGGGTCCGACGGCGGCAACCTCATCGTCCCGGTTGAGGAGTGCGTGAGCGCGGTCAGAAAGCTGACGGGCGAGGATCCCGAGAACGACCCGCTCTGCAGCCCCGTCGGCTAGTCGGACGAAGGGGAGGCGGAGCTCTTCTTCGAGGAGTCGGAGCTCTTAGCGTCTGAGCTCTTCGAGTCCGAGCTCTTGGAGTCCGAACTCTTGGAGTCAGAGCTCTTCGAATCGGAATCGCTCCCGGAGCTCTCAGAGGACGACCCTGAGTCGGATGGCTTCATGCCCTTGCGGGCGTAATCGGTCGTATAGAAGCCGGATCCCTTGAAGTGAACCGCGGGAGCACTGAGGACGCGCTCGGCCGGAGCGCCGCACTCGAGACATTCGGAGATCGGATCCTCCGACATCGACTGAAAGGCCTCGAAGTCGTGGCCTTTTTCGCAGCGGTACTCGTAGATCGGCATGGCGGAGGAGTATCGCAGCGGCCCGGAACCAGGTACCTGGCGATTCGCTCACAGTCGGCCTCCGGCGCTAGCCTGCGATCGCGTGGCAGACGAAACCGGCTCGACCGGCGTGACGATGGACGAGATCGTGTCGCTCTGCAAGCGGCGCGGCTTCGTATTCCCCTCGTCGGAGATCTACGGCGGCCTCGGCTCGACCTACGACTACGGCCACTACGGGGTCTTGCTGAAGACCAACGTGAAGAACGAGTGGTGGCGCTCGATGCTCTCCGAGCGCGACGACATCGTCGCGCTCGACTCGGCGATCCTTCAGCACCCGCGGGTCTGGGAGGCGTCGGGTCACCTCGCGGGATTCACCGATCCCCTCGTCGATTGCCGCGCTTGCAAGAAGCGCTTCCGCGCCGACCATCTCGACCGGGCCGAGATGTGTCCGGCGAAGGCGAACCTGCCGAAGACGGAGGATCGGACCCATGACCTGACCGAGGTCCGCCAGTTCAACCTGATGTTCGAGACGACCGTGGGCCCCGTCAAGGACACGGGCTCTCAGGCATACCTTCGCCCCGAGACGGCGCAGGGCATCTTCATCAACTTCAAGAACGTGATCGGATTTGCGCGGCAAAAGCCGCCGTTCGGAATCGCCCAGGTCGGCAAGTCGTTCCGGAACGAGATCACGCCGGGCAACTTCATCTTTCGCACGCGTGAGTTCGAGCAGATGGAGATGGAGTACTTCGTGCCGCCCGCCGAGGCGCCGAAGTGGTTCGAGCACTGGTGCCAAGCTCGCTTCGAGTGGTACACGCGGCTCGGCATCCGGCCGGACATGCTGCGCCTGCGCCCCCACGACGCCGACGAGCTCTCGCACTATTCGTCGGGGACGTCTGACGTCGAGTACCTCTTCCCCATCGGCTGGTCGGAGCTCGAGGGCATCGCCAACCGCGGCGACTTCGACCTGACCCAGCACGCCGAGTTCTCCGGCGAGAAGCTCGAGTACTTCGACCAGGGCTCAGGCGAGCGTTACGTTCCCCACGTGATCGAGCCCGCTGCGGGCGCCGACCGCGCGACGCTGGCGTTTCTCGTGGATGCATACGAGGTCGAGGAGCTCGAGGACGGCACGAAGCGAACCGTTCTAAGACTCCACCCGCGGCTCTCCCCGGTGAAGGTCGCGGTGCTGCCGCTGGTCAACAAGGAGGGCATGCCCGAGCGCGCGCGGGAGATCTTCGAGGCGGTCCGCTCTTCGGTCCAGGCGGAATACGACTCCGGGGGCGCGATCGGCAAGCGCTACCGCCGCCACGACGAGATTGGCACGCCGTGGGCCGTGACGGTCGACGGACAGACGCTCGAGGACGGCACGGTCACCCTAAGAGAGCGCGACTCGCTGACACAGGAACGCGTCGCGGGGGACGACTTACCGGCGCTATTGGCGGCCCGCCTCGCGGAGCCCTGGCAGAGCCCGAAGCTGGGGTAGATAGGCAACGTGCCGCGCAATGCCGGCGTTCTTACGTCAGCGCTCGCGGATCGCGAAGGGCTTTGTTGGCAACCAGGGGTAGGGGTCGGCCAAGATCTAGAACGTTTGCGGCTTTTTGCCGCTTGAGCCGGTCGAAGCCCGCAAACGATTGGCGATAGCGGTCGCGGTGCCCTTCAGGCCGCTTTGTGGGCCGCGGCCTGCCTGAGCATCTCGCCCACCCACCGCACCGTTTTCTGTTTATTGATCTTCGCGGTCCGCGTCGCCAAGGGCATCACCGTGAGGCCAGCCACGCTCAGCTCCGCCCACTTCCGCCGGTCCTTCTCGAACGCCGGCCGCGACGAATGTCCGTCCCACCCATCGAGCTCGATGCAGAACCCGAGCTCACGCCACAGAAAGTCCACCTCCCAGCCATAAACCTTCTCGTTCGCCTCAAAGCCCTTCACACCATGCTCGCGGAGGAGCCGCAGGAACCACCGCTCGCCGCCTGAGCGTGTGCGCTGAGGCCCGCCTTCGATATCGAGGATCGAACGAAGGAGCGTGACGCCCGGCCTTCCCTTATTGCGCGCGATCTGATCGCGTAGCTCGGGCTCGCGCGCCATGCGCCTGAAGTGCGCCTCGGCGACGAGCGCCTCCAGCTCATACGGATCGTCAAAGATGGAGGCGCAGTCAAGAACGGCGCGTGGCGGCGAGACGACACGCATGCCGTGCTTTCGGCGCGAGTCGCGCGTTGCGAGATTGGCTCTGCGAACGACGATCCGTGGCCGCTTGATCTCCTGCCCGACCGTCACCCACGGAAACGCGCGGGACGGATACGGCCAAAGCCCCCACAGGGAGGCCGCGCTTCGGTGGCTAAGGGCCGTGCCGGAACCGCACGCGAGCAGAGCGGCTTGCGCGTAAGCGTGCTCGGAGGCGACCGCGCCGACCAGATAAACGCCACGGTGAAGCGGCGTGAGCCGGCCGTCGCTAAGCCGAAGCTCAATCTGATGACGGGTGACGCCGGCCTCTAAGAGCTGCGATCGGCTGACGATGCCGTGCGCCCGCGACGCAAGTGCCAGGATGACGGCGTCGGCAGATCGTTTGCGGGTCCCTGCCGCCATAGCCGGTACAACCCCGCAAACGTTTGCGATGCCCCCTTGTTGCCCACGTCAGCGCTTCGCAGCCCGATCGCGCCGGTCTAGGCGTCAATTCTTCTTCCCCCCCTTTATCGCCCCTCAGGCATTTCGGAGTACGTCCGCTGCGCAGCCGACACCAACGGCGCCGCGAGAGCCGCTGCCCAGACGACGCCAACAGCGCCGCGAGGGCCGCTACCCCGACCAGCGCTCGCCCTGGCCCAGGCGCTCCAGACCGATCCAGCTCACGCCCATCGCGAGCTCGACGATGCTCTCGCGCGGGACCTCTGGGTGGTCGATCCACCAGCTGGCGAGGAACTGGATTCCGCCCACCATGAGGTGGGCGACTGATCGCCACGGTGGTCTCAAGATCGGGGTCGCCGGAGCGAAGTGCCGGCGGATTCAACGCCATGATCGAGGCGATCGCGCCGGCCGCCTCTTCGCGGAGCCGGTCGATCGTCTCGCCCGCGACGGGGTCCGAGACGTTCCGGGTCAGCAGGCGGAGTACGGCGGGGCGCTCCGCGGCGAAAACGAGGAAGCTCTCGATCCCGGCTCGCAGCCGTTCCTCGTCCGTGTCGACCTCGGCGATCGAGCTCACGACGGCCTCGATCAGGTCGTGCATGTAGGTGTCGAGCAGGACCACCTGGAGCTCGCGCTTGGATCCGAAATGCTCGTAGATGAGGGCCTTTGAGATTCCACCGCGCGTCGCGACATCGTCGAGCGAGGCCTCAGCGAACCCGCGTTCGGAGAACACCTCGAGCGCCGCCTCGAGGATCGCCGTACGCCGGTCAGCGGCAGACAATCGCCGCCTGGTTGCAGGTGCTCCCTCCACGGAACTCAGGCTACTAACTGACCGCTCAGTCAGTTAGTATGCGGATCAAGGTAAGTGGTTATTCGGGCGAGCCCCCGACCGGGAGGCGAGCACTAACTCACGGAGGATGGAGACATGAGCGTTGCGCAGAACGACGGGATCAAGGCGGCGAACGCCATCTCCTACGACGACCTCTATCGCCGCTGGGAGACTTCGAACTGGAGCGCCACCGCGATCGATCTCACCCAGGACAAAGAGGGCTGGGCGGCGCTTACCGACATCCAGAAGAAGTCGGGGCTCTGGATCTACTCGATGTTCTTCTACGGAGAGAACAGTGTCGCCGAGAATCTCTCGCCCTACATCGACGCCGCGCCGCGGGAGGAGCAGAAGTACTTCCTTGCAACCCAGCAGGTCGACGAGGTGCGCCACGCCGTCTTCTTCCACCGCTTCTTCAAGGAGGTCATCGGCGCGGGAGAAACGATCCAGGCGACGCTGGCCTCCACCGAGCCCGAGCTCAACTGGGGCTACCGAAACGTCTTCAACCGGCTGGACCGGATGGCCGAGGAGCTTCGCCGCGACCGCTCGCTCCCGAAGTTCGCTCAGGCGATCGCGCTCTACCACATGGTCGTCGAGGCCTCGATGGCCCAGCCCGGTCAGCATTTCATCGAGGACTACTTCGCCAAGGAAGGCACGATGCCCGGTTTCATCGAGGGCATGGGGAACGTCTCGCGAGACGAGCAGCGCCACATCGGCTTCGGCGTCAAGGTCTTGAGTGAGCTCTTCGAGGAGTCGGACGAGTGCAAGGCAGCCGTCCACGAGCTTCTCCTGGACGTCATGCCCTACGTCGCCGCCGTCTTCAACCCGCCCGGCTTCGACCGCGAGTACACCCGTTGCTACGGCTTCGAGATGGAGGACATCTTCGAGTTCGGCATGCGCTCGGTCCTCACGAAGTGGCGCGCGATCGGCTGGCCGCTCGAGGACATGCCGGGGGTCTTCCCCGTCGACTACTCGCTCGAGCACTCCGAGCTCGCGAAGCGCCAGATCAGGCTGCTCGAGGCACGGATCATCGGCGAGCCTCACCCCGACCCCGACTCCTCGCCCGAGGTCCAGGAGCTCTTCTTCGACCTCGTCGCCCGCTCGGCCAGGACCTCGAGTCAGAACGGCAAGCCCTTCACGATCCAGTGGCGCTTCGAGGACGCGGAGCCCTGGCACGTGGTCATCAACAACGGCTCCACCCGCGCCGAGCACGGCGTCGCACCGGACCCCGACCTCACCTGGGAGACCACGTGGGGCGAGTGGATCGGGCTCTCGAAGGGGACAGTCGATCCGAAGCGCGCGATCCTCAAGCGCGATCTCAAGTTCCACGGCTCGATTCGCGACCTCTACCGCTTCACGCAGACCTTCCCGCGCAGGCGCAGCCCAACGGCCTGAGCGCGTCAGTCCGAAGTCAGGAGGTACCTGGCGACGCCATAGGAGATCCCGCTAGCCGCCTCGAGGTCGTAGCTCGGGTCGCTCAGCATCTGGACCGACGCCCCGTCGCCGGCCGCGAACAGATACGCGAGCACCGCGTCCGCGCCGAAGCGAAGCTCGATCACTCCCTCGGCTTGCTTTCGGTTGAGGATCTCCGCAAACGCCTCGCGCGCAGTCCGATAGAGCTCGCCGAGCTCGCGGGTGAGCTCGGCGGAGTGGCGGCCCGCCACGAAGAGCTCGGACACCATGTAGACGTATCCGCGCCCCTCGGACATCGTGCGCTCGAACATCCCGAAGAACGCGCCGATCAGCTCGTCGATCGAGGTGGCGGCCTCGAGCGCGGCCCCCAGCTCCTCGATCCTGATCTCAGTGTCTCGCCGGATGACCTCGACCAGAAGCTTCTCCTTCGAGCCGAAGTAGTAGTGAAGGAGGCCGCGGCTCACCCCGGCCTTCTGAGAGACGCGCTCGAAGGTCGAGCCGGCGATGCCAACTTCGCCCACGCTCTCGCGCATGGCTTCGACGATGCGCCGCGCCTTGTCCGACGACAGGGCACGCTGACGCGCGACTGTCGCCTCCATGGTTGCGATCGCGGCCGTTTGAGGGACTAGGCGGCCCCGCCGTTCGACGGGGCGCTCGTCGAGGTGTACTCGAACTCCTCCTCGGCTCCGAAGAGGCGGTCGAGCACCGCCTTGCGGATGTCCTCGGAGAGGACGAGAGCCGCGACGGCGCCGACGATCGCGATCACGATCAGCTTGCCGAGCGACCGAACCGCTCTTCTGCTTCTTGCCGCGCAGGCGATCGGACGCCTCGCGGAGCGACTCGGCGGCCTCGCGAATCTCGCGCTGCGTCTTCTTGTCGTCCATCACCGCCTTGGCCGGATGCTTCTGCTTCTGGATGCGGCCGTACGCGGCGCTGCGAGGCGTCGTACGCCTCGCGGATCGAGTCACGAAGCTCCTCATCTTCGATGAGACGGCGCACGTACTCGTTCGAGCTGACGGTCGAAGCCGCGTCGCGCGCCTTCTGAGTCTTCGTGCTTGCCATGTGTTTCTCTCCTCTGATTAAGTGCGAAGGTCGCGGGCTGCCGCGAACATATACCCTAACCGGAGGTTCAGGGAATCGCCGCTTCCAGCGCTTCTTCGATCCGGTCGACGTAGACGAACTCGAGCTCGCCCAGCTCGTGCTCCGGAATCTCGGCGATCTCGCCCTCGTTGCGCGCGGGCACGATCACGCGCTTGATCCCGGCGCGCTGAGCCGCGAGCGACTTCTCCTTGAGCCCGCCGACCGGCAGAACCTGACCGGTGAGCGTCACCTCGCCCGTCATCGCGACATCGGCGGCCACGGCCTTCGCCGGTGACGAGCGAGGTCGAGTGCGACGGTCATCGCGACGCCTGCGGACGGGCCGTCCTTCGGCACCGCCCCGGCCGGAACATGCACGTGGATGTCGTGTCACGGCAAACCAGTCGTCGGCGAGGCCCGGCGCGAGTTCGCTCCGCATGGCCGCGGACGAAGGACAGGGCGGCTTGTGCCGACTCACGCATGACGTCGCCGAGCTGGCCCGGTGATCGTGAGCTTCCCCGAGCCCGGCATCGCCGTCGCCTCGATGAAGAGGACGTCGCCGCCCACCGGCGTCCAGGCGAATCCCGTCGCGACGCCCGCATCGGAGGTGCGCCGGCGGATCTCGGCGAAGTAGCGCCGCCGCCCGAGCAGTTCGCGCGCCCGCTTCGCGGAGACGCTCGCCTTCCCAGCCTCGTCTTGCGCACACCTTGCGCTCCGCCACCTCACGCGCGACTTTCCGGCAGACGGTTCCGATTTCGCGCTCGAGGTTTCGCACGCCCGCCTCGCGCGTGTACTCCTCGGCAATCGCGCGAAGCGCGGGATCCGCGAATCGCGATCTGCGAGGCCTTGAGCCCGTTCTCGGCGATCTGCCGCGGCACGAGGTAGCGCTTGGCGATATGCACCTTCTCCTCGAGCGTGTAGCCCGAGAGCTGGATCACCTCCATCCGGTCGCGCAGCGGACCCGGGATCGTGTCGAGCGTGTTCGCCGTGGCGATGAACAGGACGCTTCGAGAGGTCGAAGCCGAGGTCGAGGTAGTGATCGCGGAAGAAAGAGTTCTGCGCCGGGTCCAGCACCTCCAGCATCGCGCTCGAGGGATCGCCGCGGAAGTCCGAGCCCATCTTGTCGATCTCGTCGATCATGAACACGGGATTGAGCGAGCCCGCGTCGCGCAGAGCGCGGATGATCGTGCCGGGCATCGCGCCGATGTACGTGCGCCGGTGGCCCCGGATCTCCGCCTCGTCGCGGACACCGCCCACCGAGATGCGCTCGAACTCGCGCCCGAGCGCGCGGGCGATCGAGTGGCCGAGGCTGGTCTTGCCCACTCCCGGGCGGCCCGACGAAGCAGAGGATCGGCCCGTGCGACTCGGGGTTCAGAGAGCGCACCGCCAGATACTCCAGGATCCGTTCCTTCACCTTTTCGAGGTCGTAGTGATCCTCGTCGAGGACTTCGCGGGCGTGGGCGATGTCGAGGTTGTCCTCCGTCTGACTTCGACCACGGCAATTCGACCATCCATTCGAGATAGGTGCGAATGACGCCGTACTCGGCGGCGGCAGCCGGCAGGCGCTCGAGGCGCGAGAGCTCGCGCTCGGCCGCCTTGGCCGCATGCTCGGGCAGGCCCGCCGCTTCGATCCGCTCGCGAAGCTCGGCGACCTCGGCCTGATCGGGGTTCTCCTCGCCGAGCTCCTGCTGGATCGCCTTCATCTGCTCGCGCAGGACGATACTCGCGCTGGCCCTTGTCGATCTCCGGACTGGACCTGGGACTGGATCTTCGAGCCGAGCTGGATCACCTCGGCCTCGCGGGCGAGGATCTCCGAGAGCCGGCGCAGCCGCTTGGTGACGTCGACCTCCTCCAGGAGCTCCTGCTTCTCGGCCGTGGCGATGCGAAGAGCTCCGGCGATCAGGTGCGAGAGCGCCGACGGGTCATCGATGTTCGTGACCGCGAGCGCGAGCTCCTCGGGCAGGTACGGGATCTCCTCGATGATCTCCGTGAACGAGCGCTGGACGTTGCGCGTGAGCGCCTCCAGCTCCTGACTCTCCGAGACCTCGTCCTCGAAGCGACTCGATGCGGGCGACGAGGTAGGGCTCTTCCGCTACCCAGTCCGTGATGCGGATCCGCTCGCTCGCCTGGACCACCACGCGGATCGTGCCGTCCGGGACGCGAAGCATCCGCGCGACGAAACCCGCAACGCCCACGGTGTGAAGGCCGTCCGGCCCGGGCTCCTCGGCCTCGGGATCCCGGGCGGCAACGAGCACGAGCTGGCGCTCCCCGGACATGATGTCGTTGATCAGCCGCATCGAGCGCTCCTGCCCGATCGCGAGCGGCGTCAGCGTGTCCGGGTAGGCGACGAGGTCACGCAAAGGGAGCACCGGGAGCGCGTCCGGCCGGGGCGCCTCTGCTGCGATCGCCTCCTCCAGGTCGCCAGTGCGGGCGACCTCAATCGGCATGCTCGGGGTTCTTCCGTTCGATGGGAACTCGCCTCGAGATCGTCCCCTGGAGCGGCAGCTCGATGCGAAGGATGCCGTCGTCGTAGCTCGCCTCCGCGCGCTCGGCGTCGACGTCCGCGCCCAGTTCGATCACGCGGCGGAAGTTGCCGGTCTCGATTTCCACCTGCTGATAGACGCGTCCCTCCATCTGCTGCACGATCCGCTCGCCGGAGATCGACCAGGTCGCGCCCCGAGACTTCGAGGTTGAGCGATTCGGAGTCGATCCCGGCCATCTCGACCAGCACGATGGCGACCGGCTTCTCGCGGCCCGCATAGAAGACGTCCACCTTCGGAGAGAAGCCCGAGCCGATACGGGGCGTCCCTCCTCGCGCTCGCTCCGGCCATGGCTCACCCATGAGCTCGTCCATCTCGCGCCACATGCGCTCGAAGTTCAAAAAGAGGTCGCTCTTTCGCGTCACGGGTTGACTGTAGCCGCGAATATGAGCGCTACGTGAGGTACCTGGTCCCTAGTGGGGGACGCTCGGTGCGACCAGCTCGCGGAAACCGCCAAGCTCGAGCTCGTCCGGATAGCGAGCCGGCGCGTAGAGGTAGCCCTGCGCGAGGTCGGCACCGAGGTCCTGAAGCTCTGCCTGCTGGCGCACGGTCTCAACCCCTTCTGCGACTACCGAAAGGCCGAGCTCCTTGGCGAGGGAGACCACCGCGGCCACCACCGCCCGGTCGCGAGGTCGTCTCCCCGAGCCCCTGAGTGAAGATGTGATCGATCTTGATCTGGTCGACCGGAAGGATGCGAAGGACGCCGAAGGATGAGGCCCCTGCTCCAAAGTCGTCGATGGCGAGGCTGGACGCCCAGGGCCTTGAGCCTGCGAAGGCTCTCGACGATCCTGCCCGGATCGCGAAGGAGCGAGGTCTCGGTGACCTCCAGGCAGAGGAGCTTCGGCGGCAGGCCGCTCGCCTCCAGCGCGCGGGAGACGTCTTCTGCGAGGTCGGCGCGGGTGAGCTGGCGCGGCGAGATGTTGACTGATACAAGGATGTCGGGGCCGGAGGTTCGCCACTCCGCTGCTTGCCGGCAAGCCTGCTCGAGGACGAAACGGCCGATCTTCGAGATCAGGCCCGACTCCTCGGCGACGGAGACGAAGTCCTTCGGGGCGACCGTGCCGCGGATCGGATGCTCCCATCGAAGCAGCGCCTCGAACCCCACCGTGGTGCCGTCGCTCAGGGAGACGATCGGCTGATACTGAACGCGAAGCTCCTGATCGCCGATCGCTCCGCGCAGTTCGTCCTCGGTGGAGCCTCTGACCGTCTGCTCCACGCGCATCTCATCGCTGAACGCTTCGGCGTGGCCACGGCCGTCGGCTTTCGCGCGATGCATCGCCAGCTCTGCCTCCATGAGGACCTCATCGCCGGCCCGCCGTTCGATGGGGCCGAACGAGGCGATGCCGATCGAGCCCGCGGCGTGGCGCTCCGCATCGCCCGCGCTGATCGTTGCCCCACTTGCGACGGCCTCGATCAGTTGGGTGGCGACGCCCTCGGCGGCATCGGCCTCGCACCCTGGGAGGATCATGGCGAACTGATCGCCGCCGATTCGCGCGAGCATGTCCGTGTCCCGGAGCCGCCGGGACAAGACCGATGCGACCTTTGAGAGGAGCGCGTCGCCGGCCATGTGGCCGAGCTCGGCGTTGAGGGCCGAGAAGCGGTCGAGGTCGAGCACGAGCACCGCTCCCTCCATCCCGTTGCGCCGGCCTGCCGCAATCTCTCGCGTGAGCTCCTCCATGAAGCGGGTTCGGTTGTAAAGGCCGGAGACGGTGTCGCGGCTTGCGAGGTGGGCGAGCGTGTCCTCCTCACCGTCACGCTCCGTCACGTCCTGGGTCGTGCCGATCAGGCGGTCTTCCGCCTCGTCGACCCCCTCGACGAAGGAGCCCCGGACGGTCAGGATGCGGACCTCGCCATCCGGCCGGACGACCCGGTGCTGGCAGGCGAACGGGGTCTTCGTCAAGATCGCGTCTCGGACGATCGCCGCGTAGGTCTCGCGGTCGTCGGGGTGAACGAGGAGACTGGCGCTCTCAGCCGTCGGCACGAAGTCACCGCGGGTCACGCCGTGGATGTCATAAAGGCCGTTGGACCAGCGCGTATTGCCGGTCGCCGGCTCGTACTCCCAGGCACCGTGGTCGGCAAGCGTCTGTCGGAATCCCCGCATCACATTTCCTCATCGGCTCTCAAGGCTCAGCCCATTGAGCCCCAAGCGATCCTGGGCTTGGTCAGCCGGCGCCCTGGCGCAGGAGAAGCGCCGGCTGGCGCGGCGGAACGAGGCCCGCGGAGGTGTCCGGCCGAAACGTCGAGCACGGTGACTCGAGGTCGAGCGCGCAAAGCTGGTTGCGGTGAAAAAAGCAATCCGCGCAGGTGGGCTTGCCCTTACGCCCCGGCTTGAGGCCCCGGCGCGTCAGTCCGACGGCTCGCACCCACTCCTCGATCGTGTCCTCTGCTCTGACCACGTCGGCGACTATGCCAGCCCGGCGAGCGGCGCACCGGGACCGTTTACGCAAACCGCGCAAAAACGTCTCGGGCCCATCCGGTCGCGTTTACGCAAACCGCGCAAAAAACTGGGCGGCGGCGGACCCCTCGCCTACAATCATGCGTCGATGTCCACCCCGCGCACAGAGCGCCTCAGCGCCTCGCCGCCGCTCTTTCGCTCCCGCTTTCTCGACTTCTTCTCGCGGGTACATCCGGTCGTTCCCGCGCTGATCTACGTGCCCGTCATCGCGGGCCTCCTCGTCCTGGCTGCCAACGACAACATGGGCGGCGCAGAGATCGCGCTGCTGACGCTCGCAGGCCTTGCGATCTGGACCCTCTCCGAGTACTGGCTTCACCGCAAGGTGTTTCACTGGGAGCCCGATCACCCGATCGGATCACGGCTTCACTTCATCATCCACGGCGTCCATCACGATCACCCGAACGACAAGATGCGCCTGGTCATGCCCCCCGGAGCGAGCATCCCGCTGGCGCTCCTCTTCTATGGGCTCTTCTGGCTCGTCTTCGGTCAGCCGACCGCGTTCCCGCTTTTCGCAGGCTTTTTGGTCGGGTATCTCGTTTACGACTACACCCACTATTACCTTCACCATGCCGTCCCGAAGACCGAGCTCGGCAAACGGTTGCGAGAGCAACATATGCGCCACCATTTCCAGGACCACCGGTTCGGCTTCGGCGTCTCGTCGCCGATCTGGGACGCCGTCTTCGGGACCCTTCCGCGCAAGCGAACCTGAGCTCAGGCTTTCGTACAGTCACACATTCGGTACCGTATGAGTACACGGTGAGTCCTACCTGACTCACACTTACGCTCCACGGAAGGAACCCTCCGCATGGCACCAGCCAGTAGCGCCGTTGAGGACGCGGCCAAGCTCCTTCGCGACCGCATCTCAGAGCTCGACTCAGAACGAGCCAGGCTCGAGCGCGCGCTCGCCAGCCTTACCGACGGCAAGGAGGGCAGGCGAGGTCCCGGCCGCCCGCGCGGCTCGTCAGGCTCAAGGGGATCGTCAACAGGCCGCAAACGCCGCCGGAGCCGCAAGGGCGGCACCCGGGCCGATCACGCCATGAAGGTGATCTCGGGCGACCCCGGCGTCAGCGCATCGGAGATCGCCAAGCGGCTCAAGATGAAGCCGAACTACATGTACCGGGTGCTCTCAGAGCTGGAAGCCGACGGCAAGGTCAAAAAGGAAGGCCGCGCCTACCACCCGGCCTAGAGGAGGTTTTCGACCGCGCTTCGCTCCTCTTGCAGCTCGGCCGCGGTGGCGTCGATCCGCTCGCGAATCGCATCGCCGATGCGGAGGTCCTGGACGATCTCGTACGCACCGCCGGAGCAGGTGCACGGGAAGCCCGAGATGATGCCCACGGGGATGTCGTAGGAGCCGTCGGAGGGAACTCCCATCGAGACCCAGTCGCCATCTGGTGTGCCTGACACCCAGTCGTGAACGTGGTCGATCGCGGCGTTTGCCGCCGAGGCGGCTGACGATGCCCCGCGCGCGTCGATGATCGCGGCGCCGCGCTTGGCGACCGTGGGGATGAACTCCTCGAGGATCCACGCGTCGTCGTCCACCGCCTGCCAGGCCGACTCGCCGTTCACTTCACAGTTTCCGAGGTCCGGGACCTGAGTCGTGGAGTGATTACCCCAGACCGTCATCTTCTTGATGTCAGAGACGGCGACGCCGAGCTTTTCGGCGAGCTGGGCGATTGCGCGGTTGTGGTCGAGGCGGACCATTGCGGTGAAGCGCTCGTCCGGGACATCGGGGGCGTTAGACATCGCGATCAGAGCGTTCGTGTTGGCGGGGTTGCCCACCACGAGGACCTTGATGTCGTCCGCGGCGCCGGCGTTGATCGCCTCGCCCTGCGGCTTGAAGATGCCGCCGTTGGCCTCGAGGAGATCGGAGCGTTCCATCCCGGGCCCGCGCGGACGGGCGCCGACCAGAAGCCCGACGTTGCAGCCGTCGAACGCCTTATCTGCGTCGTCGAAGATGTCGATGCCGGCCAGGAGCGGGAACGCGCAGTCGTCGAGCTCCATCGCGGTCCCCTCGGCGGCCTTGACCGCGTCCGGGATTTCGAGCAGGTTGAGGTGAACGGGGGTGTCCTCGCCGAGCATCTCGCCGGCGGCGATGCGAAAGAGGAGCGCGTAGCCGATCTGGCCGGCGGCGCCGGTGACGGTGACCTTTACGGGGGTGCTATCTGCCATGTATCTAAGTCATCTCCTTCTGAAGGTTTTCATCGATCGAAGCAAGGAATTCCTGCGTCGATTGGAAGTCCTGATCCTTGTCCACGAGGAGGGCGAGGTCCTTGGTCATTTTCCCCGACTCGACCGTCTCAATACAGACGCGCTCGAGGGTCTCCGCGAACTCGGTCACCTCCGGCGTCTCGTCCATTCGCCCGCGCGCCTGGAGGGCGCGTGTCCAGGCAAAGATCGAGGCGATCGGATTGGTCGAGGTCGGATTTCCCTTCTGATGCTCACGGAAATGCCGGGTGACCGTGCCGTGGGCGGCCTCTGCCTCGACGGTCTTGCCGTCGGGCGTCATCAGCACCGACGTCATGAGACCGAGCGACCCGAAGCCCTGGGCAACCGTGTCGGACTGAACGTCGCCGTCGTAGTTCTTGCACGCCCACACGTAGCCGCCCTCCCACTTGAGCGACGCGGCGACCATGTCGTCGATCAGGCGATGCTCGTAGGTGATGCCCTTCTCGTCGAAGTCCGATTTGAACTCTGAGTCGAAGATCTCCTGGAAGATGTCCTTGAAGCGCCCGTCGTACTTCTTGAGGATCGTGTTCTTGGTCGACATGTAGACGGGATACGAGCGGTTGAGCCCGTAACGGAAAGAGGCGCGCGCAAAATCGCGGATCGACGCGTCGAGGTTGTACATCGCCATCGCGATCCCCGAGCTCGGGAAGTCGAAGACGTTGATCTCGATCGGCTCTCCTTCGTCCTTCGGAGTCCATGTGAGGGTGAGCGTCCCCGCGCCGGGGATGAGGGTGTCTTCCGCGCGGTACTGATCGCCGAAGGCGTGGCGGCCGACGATGATCGGCTTCGTCCAGCCGGGCACGAGGCGCGGGATGTTCGAGATCACGATCGGTTCGCGGAAGATGACGCCGCCCAGGATGTTCCGGATCGTCCCGTTCGGAGAGCGGTACATCTCCTTAAGGCCGAACTCCTCGACCCGCGCCTCATCCGGCGTGATCGTCGCGCACTTGACGCCGACGCCGTGCTCCTTGATGGCATGGGCCGCGTCCACCGTGATCTGGTCGGAGGTCTCGTCGCGGCTCTCGATACCAAGGTCGTAATAAAGGAGCTCAACGTCGAGGTAAGGGAGAATGAGCTGTTCCTTGATGAAGGCCCAGATGATCCGGGTCATCTCGTCGCCGTCGAGCTCGACGACCGGATTCTTCACTTCGATCTTGGCCATGCGCTCGGCACCCTACTAAGGGGCCTAAGCCGAGACGCCCGGAAAGCCGATGTAGAGAAGTGCGATGAGCACGCGAGGGGATTCCGCAGAGCACCGCCACGAAGCCGCCCGTGTGGCGGGCTTCATGATGGTCGCCGGAGCCGCGCTCGCCGCGTTCTCGGTCGCGCTCCCGCCGGCGGCGATGGGCTCCGACGCGGTCGTCCTTGGGCTTGGCGCCGTCTGCGGCGCAATTGGCGCGGCGCTCCTCCTGCTCCGCACGCCAGCGCCCGATTGGCTGCTGGGATTCGCCGCAGCGGCCGGCACCGTGATGATCACGATCGCGACGCACGAGGGCGGGCGGGTCGGCACGGGGACGGTCGACAACGTGATGCTCTACATCTGGATCTGCCTCCTTGCGTTCAACTACCTCTCCTTCCCGCACGCCCTGGCACAGCTCGCTCTGGTGGGCCTCTGCTACGGCCTGCTTCTCAATGGCGAGCCGCTCGACGAGGCGCTCACCCGCTGGGTCATCTCGCTTTCGAGCCTCCTGGTTGCCGGACTTCTCGTCTACAACCTGCGCTCGAGCCGAGCGCAGGTTGTGGCGGAGCTGTCGGAGCGGGCGCGCAACGACGCGCTGACCGGCCTGCTCAACCGGGTTGCGCTCGAGGAGCGCGCCTCGCTCGAGTTGACTCGGGCGCGACGCCACGAGAGCCCGCTCAGCCTGATCGTCCTCGACATCGATCGTTTCAAGGCGCTCAACGACAGCCGCGGTCACCCCGTCGGGGACGAGGTCCTGAGAACGATCGCAAGCTCGCTCCGGCGGGAGACGCGCGAGGTCGATGCGGTGGCCCGGCTCGGGGGTGACGAGTTCGCAGCCCTGCTCCCGGGCGCTACCGGCGAAGACGCCGCCATGGTCGCGGGGCGCCTGGTGGGAAGCCTGAAGACGGATGCCGCAACCGGCCTGAACATCACGCTCAGCGTCGGCGTCGCCGAGATGAGCTCTCGCGTCGAGACCTTCGAGACGCTGTGGAAGGCCGCCGACGAAGCGATGTACGAGGCGAAGCGAGCGGGTGGCGAGGCTGTGCGCTCCGCGAGCACCTATGGCGTGCAGGAGCTTCGCCGGTAGAGGACGGCCGGGTCCGGATCTCAGGTGATCTCTTCTTAGCGGCTCGGCTTCAGGGCATGTTTGAGATTCCGGCCTGATTGGGCGTACCATCACGTGCGATGGCGACCGTCGAGCCGCGCTCCGCTCATACAACCCACGAGGTCGTAAACCAGGCCTCGCCGCTTGAGAACTACAACGTCTTCGAGTCGAACCGGATTTTGGTCGAAGCGCTTCGCCGCGAGGGCGGCGAGTGGGCGGAGGACCGGGTTTCCGAGGTGGGCGCGTTCTCGGGCTCCGAGCAGGCGAAGCGCTGGGGCCGCGAGGCAAACGAGAGCGGGCCCAGGCTCGTCACCCACGACCGCTACGGCCACCGCGTCGACGAGGTCGAGTTCCATCCTGCCTGGCACGAGCTGATGCGGGCGGGCATCGGCTTCGGCGTGCACTCGTTGCCGTGGACCGACCCCCAGCCCGGTTCCCATGTCGCCCGCGCCGCGATGTTCATGTCCTTTACGGCCGACGCGGGTGTGGGGTGCCCGATCTCGATGACCTACTCGGCGATCCCCGCGATCCGCGCGCAGCCCGAGGTCGCTGCCGAGTGGGAAGGGCGCTTCCTCTCCACTTCGTACGACGGCGAGCGCCTTCGTCCCGCCCCCGACAAGGCCGGCGCGCTGTGCGGAATGGGCATGACCGAGAAGCAGGGAGGCTCCGACGTTCGCACCAACTCGACGGTGGCGGTTCCGCTCAACGGCGGCGGCGCCGCGGCGGAGTACGAATTGACCGGCCACAAGTGGTTCATGTCGGCGCCGATGTGCGACGCGTTCCTGGTCCTCGCGCAGGCAGACGGAGGGCTCTCCTGCTTTCTCATGCCCCGTTTCACCCCTGATGGCGAGCGCAATCGAATCCACATCCAGCGGCTCAAGGACAAGCTGGGCAACCGCTCGAATGCATCATCCGAGGTCGAGTTCCGCGGGGCCTGGGCGCAGATGGTCGGCGAGGAAGGCCGCGGCGTGCCGACGATCATCGAGATGGTCAACCACACCCGCCTCGACTGCGTGATCGGCGGCGCCGGGGGCATGCGCGAGGCGGTCGCCGCCGCCATCCACCACACATCGCAGCGCGCAGCGTTCGGCAAGCTTTTGATCGAGCAGCCGCTGATGCAGAACGTCCTCGCTGACCTCGCGGTCGAATCGGAAGCCGCGACGATCGGCATGATGCGCCTCGCTCGCTCGTACGACGAGGCAGCGGCCGGCGACCAAGGTGCGATTGAGTTCAGGCGCCTCGCGAACGCCGTCCTCAAGTACTGGGTCAACAAACGAGCGCCCGCTCACGCCGCCGAGGCGCTGGAGTGCTTCGGTGGTAACGGCTACGTCGAGGAGTCCGGCATGCCCCGGCTCTATCGCGAGTCCCCGCTGAATGGCATTTGGGAAGGATCGGGCAACGTGCAGTGCCTGGACGTCCTGCGTGGCATGGCGAAGAATCCCGTCGTCCCTCGAAGCGTTCTTGGCTGAGGTCTCGGAGGCCGCCGGCTCCGATGATCGGCTGGACGAGGCTGTTGCGGAGCTCCAGGCCGAGCTCGGCGACATCGAGGCGATCGAGTCGCGTGCCCGCCGAGTCGTCGAGCGAATGGCCCTGGCGCTCCAAGCCTCTCTACTCATTCGCTTTGGCGACGAGGCCGTCGCCGACGCTTTCTGCGCCTCGCGCCTCAGCGGTGACTCTCATCTCGCGTTCGGCACGCTTCCGGCCGGGACTGACTTCGCCCGGATCATCACCCGGCACGCCGCTGCTTAGGCGAATGGGGCGAGCCCGGTATGCCTCGATGGCGCTCGGGCTTGCCCTGACGGTCACGGCGCTCGCTTCCTGCAGCGACGACTTCGTAATCGACAACGCCGCGACCGAGCCTGCCGAGCTTGCGCGGTTTCCTCCCCGCGAGACACGGAACTGATCAATACGGTCGATGTGGCCGAAGCCCGCAGAGAGCTCGGGCTCCCCGAGGACGCCGATGCCATCCCGCTGGACGACGCTTCTCTTCGCGACGCGGAGAGCGCCCAGTCGAAGCTGTTCGGCCTTGCTTCGCGCGCGTTCCCGATCGTCCGAGATTTCTACGCTGCCGAGCTCAGGGTTCGAGGCGCGTCCCCACTCGACGCCACGCTGATCCAAGCGGCGACGAGCAACAGCGACGATCTCACGATCGTCTCCACCGCGGAGCCTTTCAACGAAATAGTGACAAGCTCGAGCGAACCGGATACTCCCGTGAGGATGGGCTCTACGTCGCGGGACCGAACACTCCGAACGCTGCATCCGAGATAGTCGCCGACGGAGCGGGCGGGCGAGTCGTCTTCGCCAGATCAAACGGCTCGCTATCCAGACGCTGCGCCGGATCACGCAGAGCGCGGAGCCTGGGCCCGCCGCGGAAGCCCTTCACGCGGTCAACGGGTCGGTGCGGGTCGCGACGACTTTCGGCAAGTCACGATGCATCGAGGCGATCGCTGCGGCGCAGTCGGCGACGGGAAAGGGGGCCATCATGGCCCTCATCGTCTCCGGCGAGAAGCCGGATCCCGACCGGTTCAACCCACGTCGGCTCAAAGGACTCGACACCGGCACCACCTCGGTCCTCGTCGATGCGCTTCTTGTCCCGTTCAACGTCAAGAGGCCCGTGGGGGCCGCGCCCGAGCCCATTGACGAGCTGTTCAGCTATTCCCGGGTCATCGAGGTCGGGCCTGGGCATCCAGATCCTGACGGCCCTCTGCCCAGCCCGGCCGGCGCTTACGACTGCCCCGAATAGGATCGCCGGCGTGCCCGAAGACCGCGTAGCGATCGACGTCTCGGATGGCATCGCCGACGTGCGGCTCGTCCGCAGTGCGAAGCACAACGCCCTCGACTGGCCGATGTTCCAGGCGCTCGACGCCGCCACGGACGAGCTGGCAAGCCGAAACGACGTGCGAGCGGTCGTGCTCTCCGGTGACGGGCCTAGCTTCTGCTCGGGGCTCGACTTTCCGAGCTTCATGGCCGGCGACGTCGGAGTCGACGAGATGATCGCGGACGTCCCCGGCGAGGTCGCGAACATCGCGCAGCGCGTCGCGTACGACTGGCAGCGGCTGCCGATGCCCGTGGTCGCGGCGATCCACGGCAACTGCCTCGGCGGCGGCGCACAGATCGCGCTTGGCGCCGACATCCGCATTTCGGCACCTGACCTCAAGCTGTGCGTGATGGAGATCCACTACGGGCTGATTCCGGACATGGGCATCAGCCAGGCGCTGCCCACCCTTGTCCCGCTCGACGTGGCGAAGGAGGTCGTTTTCACCGGGCGCACCGTCGGCGCGGACGAGGCGCTCGAGCTTGGACTCGTCACACGGCTCGCCGAAGACCCGCGCGACGATGCCCTTGCGCTCGCCGCCGAGATCGCGACGAAGTCCCCGCACGCGATTCGCTCGGGAAAGCGGCTCCTCAACTCCGCCTATACGAGCCGGAGCGAAAACGCGCTCAAGCTAGAGGCGGATCTACAGCGTGCCCTGATCGGCAGCCCGAACCAGATCGCCGCGGTAACGGCGGCGATGACCAAGGAACAGGCACAGTACGCGGATCCGGAGTGAGGCTCATCTAGTTCGCTAGCGTCTGAAGTCGTGGGCAGGCGAACGAAATCCGCTTTTTGCGTGCTGATCGCGCTCGTCGCGATGGCGGGTTGTGGCGGCGACGACGGCGGCGACACCCCTGACACGAATGGCGATCTGAGCGCCAAGGAGCTGGCCGCAAAGCTTCCGGAGGCAAAGTTCGCCCAGGCGGCCGCCGTCGACGTGTCAGCTGCCAAGAAAGCCGCAGGGCAGCCCGCGGACGCTAACCCGCTCGAGCTTGGCCTCGAGCCTCAGGAGTACCGACTAGGGGTTTCCGCCTACTTCGGCTTGCGCAGCCTGTCGGCGCGGGTCGCAAACCCGGTCAGAGACGCCTTCGACAACGCGCTCATTACGGCTTACGCCGGGCGTCCGTATCCGGCGGATAACGCGGTGACGCTGGTTTCGACCCCCCAGCCTTACGAGGAGATCGCTGCGGCGCTTGAGGAGGACGGCTGGGAGCGCGATGGAGACGTCCTTTCCTCGGACGGGGACCCGGAGGAGGTCACATACACGGCGATCGCGCCGGGCGAGGGCTTTATCGTCCTGGGCTACGACCCCGAAGTGGTCAGTGCCGTTGCGTCGGGTGACGCGCCGCCCTCCGAGACCGGAGAGCTCGAGCTCCTCGCCAACCTCGATGCGCCTGCGGTCTTCGCAGATATTCCGTCGGGAGAAAACTTGGACTGCGTCGAGTCGATCACTTATGAAGATCCCATCGACGGGACCGCCTCGATCTCGGTTGCCATCCCGAACGCGGACCAAAAGAACCTTGCGCCCATCGAAGCGGAGGCCGAGAGCATCGGCTTCGACGTGACCTCGATCACCGAACAGGACGACACGCTGGAGATCGAGCTCAAAGGACGCGAGGACGAGGGCAATGGCCTCGCCAACGCCCCCGCGACCCTTGTCTTCATCTGGACTGACGAGGACGGCAAGCCGTTCTACGACTGCGGCTGAGCGAGCCCGGCGGTGCCCTCTAGCGGAGCGCTGACCCTCTTTCGCGTCCGCGGGATCCGGATCGCCGTCGACTACTCGTGGTTCTTCGTCCTCTTTCTGATCATCTACTCGCTCTCGGGTTTCTATGCGGAAGTCACGGGGGCGCCCGACGGCTCTGTCGAGCCGTACGGGTTGGCGGTGCTCAGCGCTTTCGCGTTCTTCGGCTCGATCGTCCTCCACGAGCTGGGGCATGCGCTCATCGCCGTCCGGAACGGCATCGGCATCTCCGAGATCACCCTCTGGCTCTTCGGCGGGCTGGCGCACCTCCAGCGCGATTCGCAGTCGGCCGGCGTGGAGTTCAGGGTCGCCGCGGCAGGCCCGGCGGTGACGCTCGCGATCGTGGTCGCCGCGATCAGCGGCGGGATCGCGTTCGCCGGCTCCGAGCGCGAGTTCTTCGAGGCGATGCAGGTGTCGGACGGCGCTGACGTCTCGGGCATCCTCGCCGTCATCGCGTGGCTCGCGAGCCTCAACGTGATCGTCCTCGTCTTCAACCTCATCCCCGCCTTTCCGCTCGACGGGGGCCGCATCCTCAGGGCGGCGGCCTGGAAGGTGACCGGCGATCGCAACAAGGCGACGCGCTTCGCTGCTACGACGGGCCAGGGCTTCTCCTACCTCTTCATCGCGGTCGGCATCCTCCTGCTCCTGGCAGGGGAGGTGGTGCTTGGAATCTGGCTTGCCCTGACCGGCTTCCTCCTCGCCTCCGCGGCGCGCGGCACGGTCCGCCGGACCGAGTTCGAGAGCAGGATCGAAGGCCTAAGCGTCGCCGACGTCATGGATTCCGAACCTGTGTCGATCGCCGCTGACGAGACGGTGGAGCGGGCGCTCGACGAGTTCTTCTTGCGCTATCGCTGGCCCTGGTTTCCCGTGACCGACGCGGCCCAGCGCTTCCTCGGCCTGATCGTGCGCGAGGCGGCGGACGCGGTGCCCGATTCGGACCGAGCGACCCGGCTCGTCAGCGACGTGCTCGAGGCAGATTCGGACGCGGGCCTTCAGGTCCAAGCCGACGCGCCGCTCGACTCCTTGCTGGGGAACGACGCTCTCAGGCGGCTCGGCGCTCTGGCGGCGGTAGATTCCGACGGCCGCCTGCGCGGGATAGTCACGGCCGATCAGGTTGGCCGCGCCCTCCGCGACGCCCTCGCCGAGCCGCCTCCCGCCACGTAAGAGGCGGGCTCAACTGCGAGTACTGGGGAGCGATGATTCGCCGTCGCCGCCCTCAGTATCTGCGGAGCGGACGCTGAGGGCGTCAAGCGACGTATGGAGATTGTCGATTCCCAGCGCAAGCGTCGGATTTGGCGCCTCGCGCGTCGAATAAAGTCACGCGCCGCGCATGCCTCGTCACGACGTACTCGTCATAGGAGCAGGGTTGGCCGGGCAGCGGGCGGCGCTCGCGGCTGCCCAGGCGGGCGTCTCGGTGGGGATCATCTCGAAGGTCCACCCCGTGCGCTCGCATTCGAACGCCGCGCAGGGCGGGATCAACGCGGCGCTCAACCCCGACGACTCGTGGGAATCGCACGCGTTCGACACGATCAAGGGCTCTGACTACCTCGGCGACCAAGACGCGATCGAGATCATGTGCCGCGAGGCTCCCGAGGAGATCATCCATCTCGAGCACCTCGGCGTGCCCTTCCACCGCGACGACGAAGGGAACCTCGGCACGCGCGCCTTTGGCGGCGCCTCGGCCGCGCGGACCTACTACGTAGCTGACATCACGGGCCAGGCGATCATGCACGTCCTCTACGAGCAGCTCATGAAGCACTCCGAGACAGTTGACCGCTACGAGGAGTTCTTCACCACCGCGCTCGCGATCGGCTCGGACGGCGAGTGCGTCGGCGCCGTGACACGAAACGTTCGCGACGGCTCGATGGAGCTCTTCCAGGCGAAGAACGTGATCCTCGCGACCGGCGGCAACGGGCAGATCTGGCGCCCGACGACGAACGCCCTCATCTGCACCGGCGACGGGATCGCGATGTCCTACCGGGTCGGCGCGCCCCTCATGGACATGGAGATGATCCAGTACCACCCGACAACGCTCGCGGGCAAGGGCTTCCTCATCACCGAGGGCGCCCGCGGCGAGGGCGCCCATCTCCTTAACGCCAAGGGTGAGCGCTTCATGGAGCGTTACGCGCCGAACAAGATGGAGCTTGCCTCGCGAGACGTCGTCTCCCGCGCCGAGCAGACCGAGATCAACGAGGGGCGCGGATTCCCCGACGGCACGGTGGCGCTCGACGTCACGGTCGTTCCGAAGAAGCGCGTCCACGAGGCGCTGCGCGAGATCGTCCTCGTCGGCCGTGACTTCGCAGGGGTGGACATCACCCAGGAGCCCATCCACATCAAGCCCGGAAACCACTACACGATGGGTGGCGTCAAGACCGACATCCACGGCGCCACCAACGTCGCCGGCCTTTACGCCGCGGGCGAATGCGCCTGCGTCTCCGTCCACGGCGGCAACCGCCTCGGCGCCAACTCCCTCCTCGACACGCTCATCTTCGGCCGCCGCGCCGGCGAGCACGCCGCGAACCGCGCGAAGCGGATCGACTACGGCGTCGCTTCCCGCTCCGTCCTCGCCGACGAGGAGAAGCAGGTCGCCGACATCGTGGGCCGCGAGCGCGGCAAGGGCCGGCGCATCTCCGAGATCAAGCTCGAGCTGGGGCAGACGATGGACAAGCACGTGGCCGTCTTTCGCGAGAAGGAATCGATCGAGGTCGCGCTCGAGGTCGTGAAGCGCCTCAAGGAGGAGGCGAAGTTCGCCTACATCGACGACCGCGGCACGATCTTCAACCAGGACGTCTTGGGGGCAATCGAGCTCGGGTTCATGCTCGATTCCGCCGAGTGCACGTGCCTAGGCGCGCTTCACCGCGAGGAAAGCCGCGGCGCCCAGTTCCGCACCGACTTCCCCGAGCGGAACGACGGCGAGTGGCTCAAGCACATCGACCTGACCATGAACGGTGACGAACCTCAGATCTCGTACTCCGATGTCACGATCACCGACTGGCAACCGCAGGAGAGGACTTACTGATGGCCGAGTACACCCTTCGGGTCCGCAGGCAGAAGCCGGAGACAGACGAGCGCGGTCCCGCCGGTCCCTACTGGGAGGACTTCGAGGTCGACCTCGACCCGACCCTGTCCGTCCTCGACGGCCTGCTTCAGGCCAAGGACCGCCAGGACGGCTCGCTGGCGGTGCGCTGCTCATGCCGCGCGGCGATCTGCGGCTCGTGCGGCGTCAAGGTGAACGGCCAGTCCGCGCTCGCCTGCAAGACCCAGCTCGGAGAGGCAGACGAGGCGGCCAACCGGCGCAGTGAAAGCCGCGCGCGCGACGGGGGCGGCGCCGAGGTGGGAGCGACCTCCAATGGCGCTTCGAACCCGATCGTCGTCGAGCCCATGGGGAACATGCCCGTGATCAAGGATCTCGTCACCGACATGGAGGCGACGCACTGGGAGAAGATCCGCCGCGTCACTCCGTGGCTCCTTGACGACGGCGATCCACCCGAGCGCGAGCGAATCGTGCCCCACGAGAACATGGTCGACATCACGCAGACGATCTCGTGCATCCAGTGCGGCGCCTGCGTCTCAGCCTGCCTTTCCATGGAGGCCGATCCCGACTTCATCGGGCCCGCCGCGCTCGCCAAGGCATACCGCTTCGTTGGCGACCCGCGCGACGTCGAGACAAATGAGCGGCTCTACGACCTCGCCCAGGACCCGCACGGCATCTACGACTGCACCCACTGCTTCAGCTGCATCACGGCCTGCCCCAAGGGCGTCGATCCGATGAACCAGATCATGCGACTCCGGCGCGCCGCCGGCGAGGCAGAGATCGTCGACCGAAACAACGGGCACAACCACGAAGCCGCCTTTACGAAGATCATCGAGAAGAAGGGGACGCTCGACGAGTCGCTGCTCCTCCAGGAGTCATTGGCCCCCGGAATCAAGGGCAAGATGAAGCCCGCCGGGGTGGTGGGCCTGCTCGAGTCGCTTCCCACCGCGATCCGCGGGATCAAGACCGGCAAGATGCGCTCGCTCAAGAAGCTGATCCCGGGCGTCCACCCGAAGCTTCCGGGCGATGCGCAAGAAAACGTCGAGAAGATCTACGAGCGGGCCGAGGAATCGAAGTGGCAGCTCAACCTGTACATCACCGGGCGCGACGAGGATTCGACCGAGGCCGAAGAGGCACCTGAACAAGACACCGAGGAGGCGAAGGCATGAAGCTTGCGTATTGGCCAGGCTGCGTATCGCGCGGCTTTACGACCGAGCTTCACGGCTCGATGGCGCTTGTCGCCGAGGGGCTCGGGATTGAGCTCGTGACGCTCGACCGCGCCAACTGCTGCGGCGCCGGCGTCATCGCCGAGCACAACCAGGAGCTCGCCGACACGCTGAACGCGCGCACCTTCGCGCTCGCCCAGGAGACGGGCCTCGCGATGATGAACATCTGCTCGACCTGCCAGGGCGCGCAGTCCGAGTGCCAGGAGCGCCTGGACGCAAACGCCGAGTACCGCAAGCACATCAACGAGGCGCTCTCGGGCGAGGGCCTCGAGTACGTCGCGGGCAAGGACGGCTTCACCAACAAGAACTTCCTCTGGCTCCTCGTCGAGGACGTCGGCCTCGACAAGCTTCGCGACAAGGTGAAGCGCCCGCTCGAGGGCCTTCGCGTCGGCCCGTTCTACGGCTGCTACGTCCTGCGCCCGAAGGATCGCCTCGGCTACGAGGACTACCCCGAGCGCGATCTTTACCTCGAGAAGGTGATCGAGGCGCTCGGCGGCACGGTCGTCGACTACGACGGCTCGCGCAAGTGCTGCGGTTTCCCGATCATCACGATGAACCGGGAGACGTCGCTCACCCAGGCGGGAACGCACATCGGCGACGCGATCGACCAGGGCGCCGACTGCCTCGTCACGCCCTGCCCGCTCTGCCACCTGAACCTGGACCTCCAGCAGCCCGAGGCGGCGAAGATGGTCAACCGCGACCTCGGCCTCGCCGTCCTTCACCTGCCTCAGCTCGTAGGCCTCGCCATGGGCTTCGAGCCCGCCGAGCTCGGCATGCCGCGTCACATCGCTTCCACCGATACGGTCGAGGCGCGGCTCGAAGGAGCTGCGGCATGAGCGATGACTCGGGCCTGCTCAAGCCATCTGCTGAGATCGAGCAGCTCGTCCTGTTCGGGCGCCTCGACGAGGCGATCAACCTCTACGCCAAGCAGGCCGAGGTCGATGAAGACACGGCCCGCGAGGTAATCGAGGACCTCGCTGCCTCCTAGGGCGAGCTCGCCTCGGTCCGACCTAGCCGCCGCTCGACCCATTTGCCGCCGACCGTGTCGGTCAGGCCGTGGGCAAGGATCGAGGCGAGGATCACGAAGGCCGCGATCTTGAAGATGAGGGCGCCGTCGTCCACGTCTGACTCGAGCACGAACAGCGCGAAGAGCATCGACGCGACCCCCTTCGGGCCGAACCAGGCCATGAACGAGCGCTCCGATCGCTCGAAGTCGGTGCCGGCAAGCGAGATGAAAAGCGCAACAGGCCGCGCGACCAGCAGTGCGAGGACGATGAACGCGACGAGCGCCGGAATCGAGGCGTCGTATCCGGTCGCGACGATCAGTGCTCCGAAGACGAAGAAGGTCAGGACCTGGAAGATCGACGAGACGTTCTCGGCGAAGTCGATGAAGCGGTCGGGGATCTCGTGCTCGGTCGCGCCCAGCGCGATACCCGCCACGAACGCCGCGATCAGGCCATTGCCGAACGTCGCATCCGCAAGCCCGTAGGCGGCTAGTCCGAGGCCGATCGCGAAGATCCCTTCGTAGCGTGCAGTGATCCCGCCCGACGGGGCGAGCCGGTGGACTCGGCCGCCGATGATGCCGAAGGCGACGCCGATCAACGCTCCGATCCCCGCCTCGCCAAGGAGCTTCGCAGCCTCCGATCCGGGATCTCCACCGGGCGTCGCCAGGACCAGGAAGAAGAGGACGAATGGGAGCGCGAGGCCGTCGTTCAGGCCGGATTCGAGATTGAGGGTGTGGCGGACCCGCTCGGGCACGCGCCGGGAGGTGACGACGGACGACGTGACGACTGGGTCCGTCGGCGTCAGGACTGCCGCAAGGAGGAACGCCTCGGCGACGGCAAGCTCTGGGAAGAGCACCAAACCGATCACGGCGAGGAGCCCCAGCGTCAGCGGCATCGCGATCACGATTGCGCGGGCGGCAGGGCCCCAATGCATGCGAAGCAGCTCGCGCTCGACCACCAGCCCGTCGGCGAACAGGGTGAGGATCAGCGCCAGCTCGACGAGGTGGATCACGTTCGGATCCGAGACGTCGACGGTGACTACGTCGGCGAGAGCAAGGATCACGCCCAGGCCCACCGACAGAACGGAGACCGAGAGCACGGTCCCGCGCATCACGCCTGAGAGCCCGGCCGCCACCGAGAGCAGGAGGCCGAAAAGGAGCAGCCCTTCGCCAAAGCCGAGGTCCATCAGGCAAGGCTATGCGCCGGGCAAGGCGAAGTGGTCGACGTAAGGCGTCCCCTGCGCCGATAACGTCGACCAGTGGGGCTCAGCTGAGGGCCGCGGCGCCCGCCGGGACGCGCACCAGGTCGCGCTCGGCGAGGAGCTCGGCGACCTGCACCGCGTTGGTCGCGGCGCCCTTGCGAAGGTTGTCGCCGACGATCCACATGTTGAGGCACCGATCGTGCGAGGGATCACGCCGGATCCGCCCGACCAGCACCTCGTCCTGCCCGGCGACATCGGTCGCCAGGGGATAGACGCCCGCTTCGGGCGAGTCCATGACTACGACGCCGGGTGCGCCCGCGAGGAGCTCGCGGCACTCCTCGGGGCTGAAGTCCTTGGCGGTCTGGACGTTCGCCGAGACCGAGTGGCCCGTGACGACGGGCACGCGCGCGCAGGTCGCTGACACGCGAAGCTTGTCCGGGCCGACGCCGAGGATCTTCGAGGTCTCCGCCATCACCTTCCGCTCCTCGGTCGTGTAGTCGTCCCCGTCCTTGAAGGATTCGACCTGAGGGACCACGTTGAACGCGATCGGGTGCGGATAGACGTGAGCCTCGGGCGTCTCGCCGTTAAGGACGGCCCGTGATTGCTCCAAGAGCTCGTCGACCGCCTTCTGCCCCGTGCCCGAGACCGATTGGTAAGTCGAGACAACAAGCCTCTCGATTCCGATCTCGCGCTGGATCGGCGCGAGCGCGACCATCATCTGCATCGTCGTGCAGTTCGGATTCGCGATCAGGCCCGAGTGGTCTGAAACCGCGTCGGGGTTCACCTCGGATACGACGAGCGGGACGTCGGGATGCATCCGCCAGTAGCTCGTGTTGTCCACCACGACCGCTCCCGCCTCGACCATCTTCGGCGCCCACTCGGCCGAAACCGCCCCGCCCGCCGAGCTCAGGACGAGGTCGAGCCCCTGGATCGACTCATCGGCCACCTCGACTACCACGACTTGCTCCATCCCGAACTTGACGCGGCGCCCAGCCGAGCGGCTCGAGGCGAGTGGTACGAGCTCTGAGACCGGAAACTCCCGCTCGGCGATCACTTGGAGGATCGTCGAGCCGACGGCGCCCGTCGCGCCCAAGACGCCGACCCGGTAGCTCACGACGCGACGGTGGGCCGGTGGACTCCAGTGGGGTCCTCGGGCTGGATGCCGCCGTCGCCGAGGTCGAACGTGGTGTGAAGAGCGCGCACCGCATCGGATACCTGATCGGCGGAGATCACGCAAGAGATCTTGATCGGCGAGGTCGAGATCATTTCGATGTTGATCCCCTGCTCGCCGAGGGTCTCGAAGACTTTCGCCGCGACGCCGGGGTGGCTGCGCATGCCGGCACCGACAATCGAAACCTTTCCGATCCGATCGTCCGCCAGGACGCGCTCGCCGACGCCGAGGGCTTCGATCGCCTCGGTAGCGGCGCTGAGCTCGTCGCGCCCGACCGTGAACGAAAGGTCTGCCTTCTGGTCGTCGGTAACCGGCTCGTTCTGGATGATCATGTCGACGTTCACGTTCGCAGCCGCGAGCGCGTTGAAGATGCGGCCCGCGACGCCCGGCTCGTCGGAGACGCCCGAGACAGTCACCCGGCCCTCGGACGAGGTGTGCGTTACGGCTGTGACCATCGGGCGTTCCATCGTCTCGTCCTCTGAGACGACGAGGGTACCCCGGCCCTCCTCGAAAGAGCTTCGGCAGTGGATGCGAACTCCGTGGTTTCGCGCGTATTCGACTGAGCGAAGCTGAAGGACGCCGGCGCCCGACGCTGCCATCTCGAGCATCTCATCGAAGGAGACGAGGCTGAGCTTGGTCGCATCGGGGCAGATCCGCGGATCGGCGGTAAAGACGCCCGCTACGTCCGTGTTGATCTCGCAGACCGTCGCTCCCAGGGCGGCGGCAAGGGCTACGGCAGTCGTGTCGGAGCCTCCGCGGCCCAAGGTCGTGACGTCGCGCGAGTCGCCCGAGACGCCTTGAAAGCCGGCCACGAGGACGATCCGGTCTTCCTCGAGCGCGGCGCGGATACGGTCGGCGCGCACTTCGAGGATGCGCGCCTTCGTGTGGGACGAGTCGGTGACGATCCCTGCCTGAGAGCCCGTCAGCGAGACGGCGTCGTGGCCCATGTCATGAATGGCCATCGCACAAAGCGCGCACGAGATGCGCTCGCCGACCGAGAGCAGCATGTCCATCTCACGCTCGTACGGGCGCGGTGAGATCTCGTGCGCCATCTCGACCAGCTCGTCCGTCGTCTTCCCGCGCGCCGAGAGGACGGCGACAACGCGGCTTCCAGCCTCGCGAGCGGCCACGATCCGCGCGGCGGCGCGCCTCAGGTCCTCGGGCCCGGCAACCGACGTGCCACCGAACTTCATGACCACGATCTCGCTCATGCGAACACCTGGGTGGCGACAAGTCTCACTCGCCCGAGGATAATCAGGCCATGCCCCTCCCCAGCCTGAGATCACGAGCGATGAGGATCGCCGCCCTGGTGCTCGTCCTGGCGCTCGCGGCCGGAGCATGGTTCTTGTTCATCCGCGACACGAACGAGGACGGTGGCTCCGAGGGGGCGCCGAACCGGCGGAAGAGGAGAAGCGGGAGAAACCGATATCTGACGACCCGCTCGTGCGCGATCTCTCGACCGAAGAGCAGGTCTCGCAGATCTTGATGCTGGGCTTCGAGGGCGCGGCGCCCAATGACCCTGAAGTCAAAGAGCTCGCCCAGGAGGCACCGGGCGCGCTCCTCGTCCGGAGCGAGAACTGGACTGGCACGGATGCCGGCAAGAAACTGCTCGCGGAGCTCGGCGCGGACAGCGAGATCCCGCCGCTTGTCGCGGTCTCGCAGGAGGGGGGGCCGTACCGCTCGATCGAAGACCTGCCGCCCGCGGATCGCGCGCTCGACGTCGCTCGCAAGGACGAGACCGGTGCCGCCGAGGCCTGGGCGAAGGGCGCCTCCGTGGTGCTTCGCGATGCCGGCTTTCACCTCAACCTCTTTCCGGTGGCGGACGTCGCGAACCTCAACAGCCCGCTTGCGGGGCGCGCCTTCTCAGACGACCCGGCGGTGGTGCTCGAGCTGACCGCCGAGGCGCTCGAGGGCTGCGAGGCCGCCGAGCTTGCCTGTGCACCCGCTCACTTCCCCGGCCTCGGCTCGGCCTCGCAGGACACGGCAGTAGGGCCGGCGACGGTCGTCACCGATCTCGCAACGCTGGTCTCGCATGATCTCACGCCGTTCGGAGCGGCAAAAGCGGCGCCCGCCATGGTCATCTCGCTCGCCCTGTATCCGGACTTCGACGCTGTCGTCCCCGGAGCCCTCACGCCTGGAGTCGCCACTGGCCTCCTTCGCGACGACGTCGGATTCAAGGGTGTCGCGATCTCGGACGATCTCGCCGCGGGCGCCGTCCAGGCCAACTACTCCACGCCCGATGCGGCTGTCGCCGCGCTCGAGGCGGGGATCGACCTGATCCAGATCTCCTCGCCCTCAGAAGCGGACGGAGTCGCGAAGGCTCTCACCGAAGCCGTGATGACGCGGCAGGTCGAACCCGAGCGACTTGCCGAAGCCGCCGAGCGCGTGATCGAGCTCAAGCGAGAGCTCGGGCTGGTGGACGACGCGAACTGAGGCAATTCGGGACCACCCCTTGGGCCCTGATTGCCTCAGATCGCTCTGTGAGCGCAATCACACTGCCGTATATATCTATGTGATACATCTTGTCGATAGATGGAGCTTTCGGCGACAGGACGGGTCATCCTCGGGTTTATCGCCAGCGAGCCACGATCGGGCTACGACATCAAGGCGATGGTTGACAAGTCGACCCGGTTCTTCTGGGCCGCCAGCTACGGGCAGATCTATCCGGAGCTGAAGCGCCTCGCCGAGCGGGGCCTTATCGAGGGCTCTGACGAATCGCAGGGTGACCGCCCTCGCACCGTGTACTCGATCACCTCCGCCGGCCGAAAAGCCCTCAGCGATTGGATGGCCACGGGCGAGTTGACCCACGAGCTCCGCGACGAAGCCCTTCTGAAGCTCTTCTTCTCGGGCCAGGCGTCGGTGAAGGAGCTCGTCGAGGTGCTTGAGGCCAAGCGCGAATCGCACCAAGACGCGCAGAAGCGATTCCGCGAGATCGAGCCGCTCGCCGCCGCCTCCGACGAATTCGGGCCGCTCATGGTCCTGCGCTACGGCATGGCCTACAACGAGTTCGCGGCCGATTGGTGCGAGGGAGCCCTCAAAGAGCTGGACGAACGAAAGGACGCAAGCTGATGCTCGACCGGCTCGCAAACCTCGCAGGCGGCCACCCCAAGCGCGTGCTCATCTTCGCCGGCGTCTTCTTCGTCCTCGCCGGCGTGCTTGGGTCCGGGGTCGCGGACAGGCTTGATCCCTACGGGGCCGACGATCCGGACAAGGAGTCGTTCATCGCGAAGACGAAGCTAGAGGCGGCGGGCTACCGCGAACCGCAGGCGGTCGTCCTCATCTCTGACGTCGACCTAAAGACCGAGGAGGGAGCTGAGCGTGTAGCCGAGGTCTCGGACCAGGTCGCCGCCATCGAAGGCGTACGCAGGACCACCGGCTTTCTCAATACCGAGTCGCGAGCCTTTGTCTCCGATGACGGGAAGTCCACCTACCTCTCGGTCCAGCTCGACGCGACTGAGGATGACGAGACCCAGGAGGCGGGAGAGCAGCTCGTCTCGGAGCTCGAAGAAGAGGAAGGTGTCCTCGTCGGCGGCAACGCCGTCGCCCAGCAGCAGATCAACGAGAACGTCGAATCGGACCTCCAGCGAGCGGAGCTCTTCGCCTTCCCCATCCTCTTCCTGCTCTCGCTCCTCTTCTTCCGCAGCCTGGTCGCAGCGGCTCTGCCGCTCCTGATAGGCGGCCTTGCGATCGTCTCGACCTTCCTGCTCTTGACCGTCGCGAGCGAACTGGGATCCATCTCGATCTTCGCTCTCAACCTGGTCACGGGCCTCGGCCTTGGCCTCGCGATCGACTACAGCCTCTTCGTCGTCTCGCGCTACCGCGAGGAGATTGCGAGGACGGGAGCGGGGATGGCGGCGCTCAGACGCACGATGGCGACGGCGGGGCGCACCGTCGCATACTCGTCGATCACGGTCGCCGGCGCACTCGCCGCGCTCGCCGTGTTTCCGCAGCGCTTCCTCTACTCGATGGGCATCGGCGGCGCCCTCGTCGCGCTTGCCGCGGCCGTGATCTCGCTGACCGTCCTGCCCGCATTGCTCGCGCTGCTCGGCGAGCGCGTTAACTCGCTCTCCCCCAAGTTCCTCCAGCGCCGTGCCGAGGCGGACTCGCGGCCGGCCACCGAGGGCTTTTGGTACCGGCTCTCCCGCACGGTTATGCGAGTCCCGGGCCGGATCGCGCTCGCCAGCGCGGCCTTCCTGATCGCCCTCGGCATCCCCTTCTTCGGCATCAACTTCACCTCGGTTGACGCACAGACCCTGCCCGAAGACACGTCCGCTCGGATGGTCGACAACGAGCTTCGCGCTGAGTTCCCCCCGTTTCGCGATTCTCCATCGCAGCTCTATTTCGAGGGCTCCGGGCGGGAAGCAGAAGCAGAGGCGGTTGCCGCCGAGGCCAGAAGGCTCGACGGCGTCGCCGAGGTCCTGCCCGAGGTCGAGCTCGACAACGGAGTGTGGGTGATCGAGGTCGTTTCGGCCAGGGCGCCGCTTGACGAGCGAAGCCTGGACCTCGTCGCTTCCCTGCGCGAGATCGACGGCGTCCTCGTTACGGGCGTCACGGCCAACTTCGTGGACCTCCAGGAGAGCCTCGGCGAGCACCTGCCACTGGTGCTGGCGATCGTGGGGATGGTGACGCTCGTCGTTCTCTTCCTCATGACGGGCTCGGTCGTCCTGCCGGTGAAGCAGCTCGTCATGAACCTCCTCGGGCTGAGCGCGGTCTTCGGGATCCTCGTCCTGATCTTTCAGGACGGTCGCTTCGAGGGCCTCCTCGGCTACGAGAGTGACGGGGGACTCGAATCGACTCAGCCCCTGCTGCTTTTCGCCGTGGCCTTCGGCCTCTCGACCGACTACGGGGTCTTTCTTCTCTCCCGCATCAAGGAGGCGCGCGACGGCGGCGCCTCGGATTCCGAGTCGGTGGCGATCGGCCTCGAGCGAACGGGCCGCATCGTCACGGCGGCGGCGCTTCTCTTCTGCATCGCGATCGGCTCGTTCGTGACGTCGGAGATCATCTTCATCAAGCAGGTCGGGTTGGGGACCGCGCTCGCCGTCTTGATCGACGCGACGATCATCCGCGCCCTGCTCGTCCCGTCCCTGATGGAACTGCTCGGTCGCTGGAACTGGTGGGCGCCGGCTCCGCTCCGCCGCCTTCACGCCCGCTTCGGTTTTAGCGAAGGTTGAAGTTCCCGCCTCGTCGCTGTACCGTCCGGCTGTAATGAGCGCGGACGATGCCTTCAAGATCGCGCACCTGAATGATCTGGAGCGGACCGGGAACTGGTCGCTCGCTCGCCGGACGCTAGGGCTCAACTCGTTCGGCGTGAACGTGGTTGAGATCGCACCCGGAGAACAGATTCCGGAGCACGACGAGACCGATCGCGACCAGGAGGAGCTCTTCTTCGTCATCGAAGGCGATGCGACGCTAGTGATCGACGGCAACGATCACCCCCTGCCCACGGGCACGTTTGCCAGGCTCGACCCGGAACCCAAACGGACGGTACGAAACGACGGCGCCGGCCCCGTCAAGGTCCTGATCGCCTCGGCTCCGCGCTCGAGCGGCTACGAGCCGATGGAGTGGGCGTGACCGGATCGCTGGAGGAGACGATCGGGCGCTACAACGAGGCGTGGAACTCCCATGACCTGGACGCGATCATGGCGCTGCATGCACCCGACATGGTCTTCGAGAACCACACGGCAGGCGAGATGGCACAAGGCGACGCGGTCCGCGGCCACATCGCCTCGATCTTCGAGAGCTGGCCCGACCTGGCCTTCACCACGCGGAGGCTCTACGTGCGAGACGGCTTAGTCGTCCAGGAGTGGACGGCGAGCGGAACCCATACGGCCCCGATGCGGCGAGGCGACCTGGTTGCCGAACCGACGAACCAGCGCATTGAGTGGAAGGGCCTCGACGTGATCCCGTTCTCCCAAGACGGCTTGATCGAGCGCAAGGACGTCTATTCCGACTCGGTGTCCATCCTGCGCCAGGTCGGCCTGCTCTAGCGGCGGACGTCCCGCATGGGGCGCTATAGCGCCCAGTGTGGGACGCTCGCGGAGAAGATTAGGCGAGCTGGGTTCAGTCGAGCGAGCGCCGGCCCACGAAGGCGCGGCCCAGCGTCACCTCGTCCGCGTGCTCGAGATCGGCTCCGACGGGGAGGCCGCTGGCAAGGCGGGTCACCTGAGCCTTGTCGCGCAGAAGCTCAGCGATGTGGATCGCCGTCGCCTCGCCGGTCGTCGTCGGGTTGGTGGCGAGGACGACCTCCGAGACTCCGCCGGCTTCGATGCGGCGCACGAGCTCTGAGATCTTGAGGTCTTCCGGGTCGATCCCGTCGATCGGCGAAAGCGCTCCCCCGAGAACGTGGTAGAGACCGCGGAACTCGTGCGTCCGCTCGATCGGGATCACGTCCTGCGGCTCCTCGACGACGCAGATCACCTCGGCGTCGCGCCGAGCGTCCTCGCAAATGTTGCAGCGCGGGCCCTCTGAGAGGTTGAAGCAGACCTCGCACAAGCCGACCTTTGCCTTCACTTCCCGGATCGCGTCCGCCAGCGCAAGCGCGTCGTCGTCCGTCGCGCGCAGGACGTGGAAGGCGAGTCGCTGGGCGGTCCGCTGCCCGATGCCGGGCAGCTTCGCCATCTCAGCGATCAGCCGCTGAATCGGCTGGGCGTACAAGCCTCGCTCGCTTTGCCTACATCCCCGGCAGACCGAGCCCGCCGAGCCCGCCGCCGGGCCCGCCTACGCCGCCTGCGATGCCGCCGAGCCTGGTGGAGGCGAGCTCTTGCGCCGCCCGGATGCCTTCGTTCACAGCGGCGAGGATCATGTCCTGAAGGAGCTCCGGGTCTTCGGGGTCGATCGCCTCCGGGTCGATTGTGACCGAGAGGAGCCGCATGTCGCCTGAGACCTTTACCTTCACCATGCCCCCGCCGGCGCTCGCCTCGACCTCTTCGGACTTCAGCTGCTCCTGCGCTTCGGTCATCTCGGTCTGCATCTGCTGGACCTGCTTCATCATCGCGTTCAGATCGAGCCCGCCGGGCCCGCCTTGTGGTCTAGCCATGTGTGTTTACGCTGCCTCTCCGGTGTCGATTCCCGGGCTCGCATCGAGCCCGGCGTCCATCCCTGGCGCCCCTGCGTCGCCGCCCTCGGCAGACGTGACGTCGTACTCGACGCCATCGAACGCGTCCTTTATGTGCTCGAAGACCTCGTCCGCGCTCATCTCGGGCTCCTCGGGGGCCGCCGGCTCGGCGTCGGAGCCCTCGATCAGAACATAGACGGGACGGAGGCGCTCGCCGGCGATGGTCTTGACCGCGTCGGCGAGCTTGTCGCGCGCCTCCGCCGCCTCGGCCTTTCGCTTGTTGAAGCCCGCTCCGACCGGAAATCCGACCTGCACCACCGCCTGCTCGACATCCACCGCAATCGGGCGGGCGACGGAGAGGGCATGGGAAAGTAGCTCCGAGCCAGACTTGACATGGTCCATCACGGCGGGCCAGAGACCGACCAAGCGCTCAAGATCAAGCGCTTGAGCCTCAAGCGCTTGCGGGTCCCGGAGGCCAGTGTCTGACCCCGCGGCGCCTGGGCCGGGGTCTGACCCCTCTACTCCAGAGGTGTCAGCTTCTCCTGGCGCGGGCGAGGGGTCTGACCCCACAGAGGCCTCAGGCTCTGACCCCACGGCCCCCGCGGGCGCGTCTGACCCCGCGCCCCCCTCAAGCGCCCGCTCGACTCGCTCGAGGCGCTGCGCGAACGCCTCGCGGCCAGGGTCGAGCTGAGGGCGCGCGGCGCGAAGGAGCGCGAGCTCCATAGTCATGCGCGGCTCGTCGCCCTCGCGGATCGCCGTGAGCGCGGCCGAGATTGAGTCGATCGCACGGGTCAGGCCCAGATCGGTGAACGAGTCCGCCTGCGCCTGCATGCGGACGGGCTCGGCGGCCTGGAGCCCATCGCCGAATTCCTCCCCCGCAGCGCGGATAATTAGGAGCTGGCGCAGGTGTGCGAGCAGGTCTCGCCCGAACTGGGCGACGTCACGGCCCGAACGGGCGAGCCCCTCGCTTGCCTCCAAGGTCGCGCGCCCGTTTCCTTCGGCAATCGCATCGGCGGCGGCCAGGATCAGGGCCGAATCGGCTACGCCGAGAACCGCGAGGACGTCATCGGTCTGGATGCGCTTGCCCCCGTAGGCGACGAGCTGGTCAAGGGTGCCGAGCGCGTCGCGGAAACTTCCCGTGGCAGAGCGAGCCACCGCCGCGATCGCGCCATCGTCGATCTCGATCTCCTCCGCTTGAGCGACTCGCCGGATGACCTCGGCGATCTGCGCCGGAGCGGGCCGAGCGAAGTCGAAGCGCTGGCAGCGATCGACGATCGTCGGCATCACCTTGTGAGGCTCGGTGGTCGCGAGTACGAACACGGTCGAGGGCGGCGGCTCTTCGAGCGTCTTGAGGAAGGCGTTCCACGCCTCGCGCGTGAGCATGTGCGCCTCGTCGAGGATGTAGACCTTCCACTTGCCCGCCGCCGGCGCATACCCGACCCGGTCGCGAAGCTCGCGGATGTCGTCGACCGAGCGGTTGGACGCTGCGTCCATCTCGATCACGTCGAGTGACGTGCCCGCCGCGATGGATACGCATGCCTCGCATGTTCCACAGGGCTCGAGAGTGGGCCCGTTGACGCAGTTGAGGGAGCGCGCGAGGATCTTTGCGATCGAGGTCTTGCCGGTGCCGCGCGAGCCCACGAAGAGGTATGCGTGGTGCACCCGGTCGCGCTCGATCGCGTTGGAAAGCGTCCTCACGACCGGCTCCTGGCCAACCACCTGAGCGAAGCTCTGGGGCCGGTGGCGGCGGTAAAGAGACGTCTGAGAGGACTCCGAAGGCACTTCGATCGAGTCTATTCAAGGTCCCGGAACGACCCGCGGAGGCCCGCCGCGGCGGCTGACCGGCTCTCGCCGTAGCCGGCGAGGCATGGTTGGTCATTCCGTCCCGAAAGGCCGGGGGCCACTGCAAGATCTTCTGCACGCTCCCGCTGGACCGTTTCAGCTGAAGGAGTTTCCTTCCGATGTTCGACGTGTGAAGGGGAGAGCTTCCATCGTCATCGCAGCACTTGCGCTGCTCATCACCGTGCCGGTGGCCCTGGCGCAGATGCGGAGCGAGGAGCTCAGCCGGAATGTCTGCCACACGACGGGCGGCGGCAAGTTCAAGGACATCCCCGGCTTCCCCGGCGAGAAGATCGACAAGCGTCTCCTCAGGGACATCGAGGTCCTCAAGCGCAAGTACAAGATCTTCATCACCGACGGCTTCTCGACCGACCCGGTGCATTCGGCAAACGGCGAGCATCCGCTCGGGCTTGCGCTTGACATCGTCCCGAACTTCGCGAAGGGCGGCGACTGGAACGACATCGACCGACTTGCGGAGTGGGCCGAACGGCGGCAGAATGCGCCCCGGGCCCCTTTCCGCTGGGTCGGGTATGACGGCGACTCGGGCCACGGCCGCGGCCACCACCTCCACCTCTCCTACAGCCACGGCGCGTCCAAGTTCGGAGAGCCAGTCCGCGAGATGTACTCGATGCGCTGCCCGGAGAAGCGCGGGGACGGGGGATCCGACGGCGGGGGCGGGGACGGCGGTGGCGGTGGCGACAGCGGCGGCGGCATCGGCACACGAAGCGCGCCCGCGGTTGACGGAAACACGGGTGACGAAGACGTCCGCGACCGGGACGACCTCTCGTACCGCGGTGTGCCCCCGCTCGACCTCGAGCCGGTCACGCCCGAAACTGACGGCATCGGGCTCTAGGCGAAACCTCAAAGAGGCATGGACCGTGCGGGCCCGCCTTCGAAGGCGGCTCCCGGGCGTTTTCGCTGAAGGCTGGCTCCGGTCAGGCCTGTCCGCGTCGCTTGCTCGCTACCGCTTAAGGCTGCTTCCTTCCGGACCTGACCTGTTTCACGGGCGCGCATCGCGCGGGACCTGACCATCAACGCCGCCCTCGACGTACTGACCCCGTAGAACCAACGGTCCTCGGGCGGGCGTTCAGCCCCGCTAGAGCGGATTGCGGGTGACAAGGCACCGCTAGCACCCCACCTAGCACGGTCCGACAGGAAGATTACTTGACTTGACTAGTTACAGGCGTGGATCGCGCGGGTCGCGCTCGCGCGTGATGACGGTCTCCCCGCGCGCCGGGCGGTTCATCAGGAAAAGCCCAAGCACCAGGCCGATGACGCCGACGATGATCAGGATCAGGCCGACCGTTGAGAGATCGACCTCGTCGATCGAGTCCGCCACGGCGAACCTGAGGATTGCGCCGACGGCGATGAGAAAGAGCGAAGTGCCAATAGTCATGTCTCAAGGATGACCCGAACGACGGACGGCCAAACCGCGGACCGGCGCATCTGGCCGAATATCTGCCTCTGCCGATCCGGCCGCGATAACCCGGCGACGAGCCCTTGCTTGATAGGTGCCGTTCGGCGGATCCTCGTGGTAATAGCGCCAGACGCCGTTCGGGCCGGCCGTGGTGAAGAAGACCATCGACGGTGGACCGGCCCGGTAGAGCCGCACGGTCCGGCCCGCCTCGCACGGATGGAAGGGAGATACGTCACCGGAAAACCGGTCCCAGCCGGCAAACGCACTGATCGTCGCCAGAGCCATTGACTTTCGCGCAACTGACAGGGTGCTCTCCCCCTCGGTCGAGCTTGGGGTTCAAACTGTACGCCGACGAGCAAGCTCATGGCTTAGAGACCTCAAGAGCTATTCATTGTCCTGCTGAGTGGCGGTGCTCTGTCCAAGCACTGCCGTCCCAGTAGCGCTGGCTGCCTGCCTGGTGAGGGTCGGGATACCAACCGGCCGGAGTTTGAGGCGTTTGAGGAACCTTCTTCTTCTTAGTGGTTCTTGACCCGTCTCGCGCTGCAACCCAAGCAGCACCGAGAAGTACCAGCCCGCCAACCGCCGCGACGATGACCGCCGGGTCGAGCTCGTCGTCGTCCCCGCCGTCTGCGACCGGGTTCCCTTCGTCGTCGACGAGTCGATGGCAGGTCACGTCATCGGAATTGGTGTCGTTGGGAATCTCGAAGATCACGGTGTCCTCGCCCGGGTAGGGCTCAGGGTTCGATTGAATCGCCTTACAGAGCTCGTCGGCCTGTGCCTCGTCGGCGACTGGCACCGTGAACTGCTCCGTCGTTGGATCAACGGAACCTTCGGGGAAGGTCAAGTCTTGTGCGAGTGCGCCGGGTGTCCCGATCCCGAACCAGCTCACAATGAGTGCCCATCGCAACCGCTTGAGAGTGCTCATCGCAGGAACCTACTCCGAGAGCCCGGCGGCTTCGAGGGCTTCTGCCTTCGTGGGGTAGTCCCGCATGGTCACGGTCTTGCCATCACGCAACCGATAGAGCGATGCAGACGTCATATCCATCTCGATCCCGCTGCTTTGCCCCCTGCCCGTATAGCGGACCATCACCAGGACGTATTCCCCGCCGAGGTCTTCGATGGAGAGCGGTTCGGCCCCGAACTGGTCGAAGCCGTCGAACAGATCGTGGGTCAGGAATCGGCGCATGGCTTCCCGCCCATGCACCGTCTCCACACCGAGCATCGGAGCGATCGCCGCGCTCCAGGCCACGTCCGGGTCCAAGCGGTCGAGCACGGAGTCGATGTCTCCACGGGCGAACGCGTCAAAGCCCCCGCTCAGGATCTCCACATTCTCCTGCGACATCGCCTACTCCGACAGCCCAGCGGCTTCGAGGGCCTCGGCATGGTCAGTGAAGGACTCAGAGCGGGAGAGACGCCCGTCCCGAAGCCAAGCAACGATGGAAAATGGCGCGTCCACCTCAATGTCGGTGTGCCTCGCGCGTCCGCGCAGATGGACTTTCGCGACGACAGCATTCGTTTCATCGGCGTCGGTAAGGGATTCGACGTCAAATCGGCCCTCTTTGAGCACCTCAAAGAGGTCTTCGCGCCACCTCCGAAGTCCCTCGTAGCCGTGGTAGGGGCCTGGAATCGGAGACTCACGAAAGTTGGTGAGCGTCCCATCGGGGTGCCAAAGCTCTTCGGGTTGAACGCCGTCCCGGTTGAGGCGCTCGAAAAGCGTCTGCATCACTTCCACGTTCTCCTGCGACATCGCCTACTCCGGATCTGCGAACGCCGCATCCGCGAATTCGCGGGTGAAGAACAAGTCCAGCCGGGTCATTCGCCCGTCACGCCAGGTCGCGATGTCGAATCGGGTGGACTCGGTTTCCACGCCGCTCTTGCCGGTAGCGAAGACATCGATCGTGGTGAACGTTCGGTCGCCCTTCGCCACAACCCCGTCAATCGTTACCCCCACGTACTCGAAAAGGTCAACGAACCTGGCGAGACCGGCGCGAGCCGCTTCCAACCCTTGCGTGGTGGCGGCGTCCGGCATCTCTGGCGGCTCGACGACCACAACGTAATCGTGGAAGTGCTCGTCGCTGATCGCATCAAGTCCTTCCCGATTGAAGGCTTCGTAGAAGCGCTTGGCCAGTTCTGCGTTCTCCTGCGGCATCGCCTGCGCAGTATCTCGCGGATCGCGCTACCTTGCGCGAACCCATCCCGGCCTTCTCAGCCGGGAAGAGCGCCCGGTCTGATCGCTGGGGCGCTCGCTTTGTTAGGGGCACCCGTTCTGGCTCGAGGGGGCACAGCGGAAGGTAATCCCGTCGAGCGAGACCCAAGCCCGGTCGCTAGGCGTGGTCGCCTCGATCACGCCTTCCGGGGTGACGTGCACATCGCCACGCTCGTTGACCCGCGTACTCGCGCCGCCAGGCGGGCGCTCGTCAATGGATTTTCCGAACACGTTTTCCTTAGCTGGCCGGTACCCCGGCGGGAGGGTGGCGATCGAGTCTCCGTCTGCGGCTTGGCCGCTGGACCCCGCCTGCGCAAACGCGACTGCTGGTGGATCAGGACAATCGCCCCTCGTCACGCGGCCCTTCAGGTGGACCGAGCCGTAAGGGTCGCGGTAGTAGCCCGCCGTGTTGAAGGTCTGAGGGTCGTCGTTCGCCCAATCATTCTCATAAATCACGAGGTCTCCGCCTGGAGTGCGGCACGTGACAGAGTCGGCCCCAAGGAAGTCCTCGTTTGCGAACTCGATCCAATCCTGGGGCCTTGCCAGATCGGCCTGCTTCACCTGGCCGGCGGCGATGTGCTTCGACTTGACGCTATCGGGATCGATCTGGGTGAGCGCGTAAGCGCCTCCACCTAGAGCCAGGAACACGGCGACCGAGGCCATGACGTTCGCGTATGTGAGCTGACCACGGAGCTTCGCAAGCAAGGTAAGTCCCCTCCTGATCGATTCTCCCCCCGGACGAGAAAATCGTGCCAAAGCCGCCGGCACTTGTCAACCCACAGGAGGAGCCTTCGGCTCGTACCCCGTCCCACGGCAGCGAGGACAACGCCCAGGTCGCCCGTCAGTCTCCGCCAATCGCGCCTTCCCGCTTCCGCCGCAGCGGGTGCAGAAGGGGCGAACGGGTCCGAGGGGCTTCCGTCGACCTCCCACGAACACATGTTCGCATTGACGTCAAGTACTCAGAGGGACCTCACACGACATCTCACTTCGGAGAGTCCTTCGAGGCTCGCCTCCACCAGCTTCGCCGGCTTCTGATGTATATGGGCAGTGAACTCCTGCATTTCCTGCGGCTCAAGGCCCCGTGTGGCAAGACGCAGATCGGGGGAACCCGCATAGGACTGCCATATCATCGCCTTCGCCGGACGCGTAGCTCAGTGGGAGAGCGCTCGCTTCACACGCGAGAGGTCGCTGGTTCGAAACCAGCCGCGTCCATGGCTCGGCAACTGGGACGCCCCGCGAACCGCGTCCCGCGGGCTGGCTATGCCTGTCCTGTGATGAGCCTCTCGAGCTTGTCGAAGCTGTCCGTCCAACCGTCACGGTGCAGCGCACGACGCGCCTCGGTCTTGAACGGGCTTTGCGTAAGCGCCACCTCGGTCGACTCACCGAGGTTCCGGAACGACAAGGTGACCAGGGTCTCGACGTCGTCGGGGTCGGGATCCTCCCACACGAACGTGTATGCGAGGCGCGCAGGTGGGTCGACTTCACGGAACTCCCCGGTCAGATAGAACGGATCGGCCTCCGGTGGCTGCATCTCGATCCGGTAGCCCCCTCCGACGCGCGGCTCGAACTCCAGGCTCGGGGTGGTGAATCCCTCAGGTCCCCACCACCTCATCAACATGCTCGAATCACTGAAAGCACCGAACACGGCCGAGGGGGCCCCGGCGAGAACCCGCTGCATCTCGAGCGTGAGCTCGGCCGATGGCGCGGTCATTCGTCGATCGTACCCCGCGGCAACGTGGTTGGGCACCCGCGCGGTTCTGGTGCCACATCCACGGGCATCCGCAGGCATCCAAGGGCATCCGCCCTGTCCAATCCACGCCCATCCGTGCCTGAGGGAGCACCGCTTCACACGCGAGAGGTCGCAGGTTCGAAACCCGCCGCGCCCATGCCGCCGCGGGGCACCAGTAGCCAGCCTGAACGAGCCGGCTAGATTTCTGGTCGGGCCGCCGGGGCGCGCTCGGCACTCTGCAACGCCTCGTCCTGCTCACGCCCCTGCTTGTCGATTCGGATCCCCTCGACGATCAACGCACACGCGGCCGCGACGAAGAGGGTTACGACGACGCCGAACACGAAAATCGCAACGGTCACGGCATTACCTTCGCGGGGGAATGATCAGAGCGCCGAGAGCCAGGATCGAGGGGACCCATAGACCTACGAAGATGCCCTCGGTCTTGTCGTCGGTCAGGAAGAAGAGGCTTACGGAGAGGAGGAACGACACGAACGCCGCAATCAGTATCAGGACCCGAGCTTTCTCGGTGTTGGTCTTCGGCATTCCGCGACCATACCGGGTGCTATAACCAGCCCCCTAGCGGGCAGCTCCGGCGGCCGTACCCAGCCGCCCTGCTCGGCAGTTCCACTCCTGGCCCAGCTGGCGCTGGCGTGGACGCTTCGCGACCCGCGCGTAACCTCGACGCTGATCGGGGCTTCGAGCGTCCATCAGCTCGAGCAGAACGTGGCGGCCCTCGATTCGCTCGAGCACTTGAGCGACGAACTCGCAGCGGTCGACCGCTGGGCAGCGTCCGGCCCACGCTGGGTAGGTCACATTCAACGCGCTGAATGACGCTTACCGTGCCTGGCGCGGTACCGCTTCACACGGTCACAGTGCGGCGCCGGCCAGCTTCTCGAGGCCCAGCCGGGTCCGCCCCTTGACCGTCCCTAGGGGTAGTCCGAGTGTGCCCGCAATCTCCGACTGACTGAGCTCGGAGAAGTAGCCCAACGCCAAGACCGTGCGCTGGCTTTCGGGGAGATTCGCCATCGCCGCCCGGAGATTCCTCGCGGTTTCGCGCTGTTCCACCAGCTCGTCTGTCCTCACGGAACCCTCTTGGTGGTCGGCGACGTCGGCCTCGAGCCTCTCGGGACGACGGCAGACCGATCGAAAGACGTCCACGGCGCGGTTGCGCACCACGGTCATCACCCATGCCTTGGGACTCCCCTTGGCGGGATTGAACGCCATGCGGCCACGCCAAGCCGCGAGGAATGCGGCTTGCACCGCGTCCTCTGCATGGGCTCCGCAGACTCTGCCGGCGATCCGAAGGGCGAGAGGCCGGTGCCGCGTGACGAAGTGTTCGAAGGCAACCTCGTTGCCTTCCTGCACCGCTGCCCAGAGGGCCTCGTCGCTCGACTCGGTGCAGCGAAGTCCAACCTGCTTGGAATCCATCCCGATATCTCCATACTTGTCTAGGTTCTGTCTAGCTTTTGTCGAGATTAGCAGAGTGGAATAACCCGCGTAACGACGGGGGGAGGCAACAACGCAGCAGAGACTGTCTACATTCTGTTTATGCCCGAGACCAACCCCCAGCTTCGGATCGGCGAACTGAGCCGCCGCGTGGACGTAGAGCCCGCGCTCCTCCGCGCCTGGGAGAAGCGCTACGGCCTCCTCAAGCCGCGTCGGTCGGAAGGAAACTTCCGGCTCTATTCGCTGGCGGACGTCGCTCGCGTTTGGGCCATGAAGGGCCACCTTGCCCGCGGCCTTGCCGCTGCCGAAGCCGCACAGTTGGCACTCGCCGAGGAAACGCCGATGCAGGTCGGTCGAGCCTCCGGAAGGGCCGGCGCAGACGGAGCGGCGTTGGAGCTAAGGGATCAGCTGGCCCTGTTCGACGAGGGCGCGGTCCACGAAACCCTTGACCGCGCCTTCGCTCTCAACTCGCTAGAGGAGGTCTTGACACGCACCATCTTGCCCTGTCTTCGAGAGATCGGCCACGACTGGGAGCGAGGAGAGATCAGCGTCGCCCAGGAGCATTTTGCCTCGACCCTCCTCCGGGCCAGACTGTTGGCGCTTGCTCGCGGCTGGTCGTCAGGGTCGGGGCGCACCGCCGTCCTGGCGTGTCCGTCGGGCGAACAGCACGACATCGGTCTCATCTGCTTCGGCCTGATCCTCTGGCGTCAGGGCTGGCGCATCGTCTACGTCGGGCAGGACACACCCGCGAACGAACTGCCCAGCACAGTGTCCGCAACCCAACCAGACGTCCTGGTGCTCGCCGCGCTGGCACCCGGCCCGTTCGAAGACGCCGTTGAGGCGCTCCGCCCGCTGGGCACCGAAACCCTCCTTACGATCGCCGGTGCCGGCGCCAGCGCAGACATCGCAGCCCGGCTAGGCGCCGTGATGCTGGAGAGCGACATGATGGCAGCTGCTCGCACGATCGCCGCCATCACCCGCGGCGCGTAGCCCTCCTGATCGGCAACGATCAGCTCATTCCAGGGACTCCAGGTGTCCTTGCCTTCGTTCCTGCTGAATTGACGACCAGCATCGGGAAAGGCCCTGGAATCCTCCGACAGTCGGGGCAGTTACAGCCGTCTCGGCGATCGGGCACCCGCGCCATTCTGGTGCCCGCATCCAAGGGCATCCGCGTACATCCGCATGCATCCGATGGCCCCATCGACGCCTATCCGTGCCTGAGGCACCACCGCTTCACACGCGAGAGGCCGCAGGTTCGAAACCCGCCGCGCCCCATGGCTTAGGTAAGCGGTCTCGAGGAGGATTAGCGTGAGTTCAGGGCATGGCCTCAGGCGGAGTCTGCCCGTGTTTGCCCAGCCGCAACCGTGCCACTGAATGGCTAAGCGCGACCCAGAGACCATGGAAACGATGGTTTGCAAGGCGCCGAACAGGCTCACGTTTGCTCATGTAGGCAAGGTTCTCGACCAACTTGAACCCGTGATGAAAGCCGGATCGGAGGCACGCGAACTACGTCTCCACCTCGACATGACTTCGACGGTCTTCTGTAGCCCGACTGGGATAACGATCCTCGCGGCATGCTTGGAGCGGCTCTGGCAAGACGGCAAGTTCGCTTCCGGATACATCGAAACGCCAAATAGCCCGCTTGATCTGCGACGGCGTCAGGGCGGAGCTGGATTCGAGTCACGCTGCCTGTAATGCCTGCGGAGCCGCTTCAGCATCCTCGCGAGCTCCGCAAGCAGCGGCCGCGGGTCGTCCCGGTTCCAGACAGCGTTGCCCGGTCCGAGCCACGCTCGGACCGGTAGTCCGGGATTGCCGCCCCTACCGCGCGACCGCCACCACGCGCGCGCGTCGGGAACCGGGTGGACCCAGCGCACCCCGACCCGGTAGCGCTCGGAGGGTGGCGGTTCGCCCCCTGCGGCGTCGCGGTACGCGAGGAGCACGAGGTCTAGGCCGGCCGCGGCTGCGAGGCCGAGCTGCCACCACGGCCGCGCGTTCACCTCGAGGATCTTCGCGACCCCGTCCCGCTCGTCCCGCTTGAACTCCGCGTCGAAGAGGCCAGTGAAGCCGATCCCGGCGAAAAGCCGCTCGACCGCGGCGACCGCATCGGCGGCGTCTTCGAGCATGATCGTCTCCGAGAGGGTGCTGTTGCCGAGCCCCGGCGGGAACATCCGCAGACGCCGGCGCGCGAGGCAGGCGCGCAGGGTACCGGCGCGATCGACGTAGCCGTCGACGAAGAGGTGCGCGTCCGGCGGGCCGGGGATGAGCTCCTGCACGACCACCTCGAGCCCCTCGGCGGCTAGCGCGGCGAGCAGCGCGGCAGCCTCGGCCCGGTCGGCAGGGCGAAGCCCCTTCACGCCGTGCCGCGCCGAGAACGCCTGTGAGTCGACGGGCTTCAGGAACGAGCCGCTGAGTTCCTCGTCGGAGAGCGCGGCGAGGTCCGCCGCCGTTTGCGCTCGCACGGTCCGCGGGGCCGGGACGCCGAGCTCCGCGACGGCGTCGGCGAAGCGCGCCTTGTCGACGAGGCGCTCGAGCGCGGCGTTCCGCGGCGCGACCGGGACGTGGGCGGCAGTGACCGCGGCCGGCAGGGCGGCGACCGTCGTCGCCCACGAATCGGAGCACGGGAAGAGGACGCTGCGTCCGTAGGGGAGCCCGCCAAGCCAGGCCGCGAGCTCGCCGCCGGCGCTCCCCTCGGGCGGTGCGCCGTGGAGCGGTCGGTGCCAGCGCGACCCGCGGACTAACGGATGGGCGGGCTGCGGCACGAGCACCGTCACGCCGGCGCGCCCGAGTGCCCGCACGGCCGCGAGGCCCGTGACGTCGCCGCCGAACACGATGGCGGGAATCGGTGGGCGGTCGCTGGTCACGGGCATTTCCTCAAGGGACACATTCCCACACTTGGTCCGGGGCCGCTTCGGGTGCCGTACGATGCGCCGGTGACAACCAGCCCCGAGGAGGCGGCGGCGACGCTCGTGTTCTTGCACGGTCGCGGCGAGAGGCCCGAGGCGCCCGAGCGACTCGCGGCACGCCTGGGATTGCCCGGCCTCGCGCTCGTCGCGCCGGCTGCCGCAAAGAACTCGTGGTACCCCCAGCGATACTTCGACCCGCGGTCGGTCAACGAGCCGGGGCTTGGCCGCGCGCACGGCCAGATCGGCTCCGCGCTCGACGACCTCGCCGCCCGGGGCGTGCCGCCCGAGCGGATCATCCTCGGCGGCTTCTCGCAGGGCGCGTGCATCGCCCTCGACTTCCTCGCGACAGCGCCGCGCCCGCTCGGCGCTGTGGTCTCGCTCTGCGGCTGCCTGATCGGCGCCGACGACGTGCGGTTTCCCTCCGGCGGCTCGCTCGCCGGTGTCCGCGCGCTCCTGACCGGCGCCGAGGCGGATAGCTGGGTCGACCCCGAGGACGTCCGCGTGGCCGCCCAGGCGCTGCGGGCGGCGGGCGCGGAGGTGGACCTCCTGATTGCGGGGCCCGGTGAGCATCGCGTTCGCGACGAAGAGGTCGAAGCGGTCCGCACTCTCGTCGAGTCCGTGATGGATGGGTGACGCTCGGACACGACCTCGAACAGGCCAAGAACGGATGGGCGCAGCTGGGGCACCGCTGGTGCCCAATCACTTTCGGTCGGCGAAGGCTGGCTGCGAGCCGACCCCGCGCCTTCGCTTCCGCCGAATCGGGTACGGGCTGGCGATGTTTCAAGGTAGGTCGCGACGTCGGGGCGAAGCTCGGCAATCACCGAATTGGCCGAGCAGCTCGGGGACCGTCCCTTGATTTGCCGGTTGGCATCAACCGTCTCTCGCAGCCCTCGAGTACCCCTGACCATTTCATCTCTGTCCATGGCGCCACCCCAACGGGCAGACAATGCCTCGTCTGCCCAAACCGAACCTAATCGAGGCCAATCGAACCGAACCGGATTAGGCCTCCCAGTCACGAATCGGCTGCCCTAGCGGGATCTCTCGACGCTTCACACGCGAGAGGTCGCAGGTTCGAAACCCGCCGCGCCCATCACTGCCGTTGCGAGATACTGCGCGGCCATTATCGCAAGCCTTCCTGGCGTTCAAGCGGATCGCTGGAGGAACCGGGCGATCTCCTCGGCCAGCCATGGCGCGATCGAGTACTTGCCCGTGTCGACTGATATATACGACCCCGAGCGACGAATCCCGATTCGGTCGCGCCGGTGCAGGGTTGAGCTGCGCTGCGCCAATGCGCCGCGACCGGACGCATAGACCCAACCCCCTCGCACATCGATTTCTTCGGCGGCGTCTTCAACCTCGGCAATCCCGGAGATCATCGCCCCGAGCCGGGCGATCGTCTCGCCTGCGATCCGGCCCTTATCACCCGGGGTAAGTGCGGGCAGCCTTGGTGGCCCCACATTTACGCCCTCGGCAACCAGTCCGGCTGGATACCAAGACAGGTAGAGGTTCCGTCCGTTGTAGTTCTTGACGTCACCGAACGGGCCGGTGACCAGCACTGCGCTCGACAGCGACACCGGCACGCGGGTGCGCACGAATGCCGACATGCGAAAGCGGTGCGTGCGCTCCGCGGGGACGGGCAGCCCCATTCCAATATCGATCAGCAGTCTGTTTTCCCAGAGGCAGTTGACGACAGACGCGAAAGGGCCCGCAGGGTCAGACGCCGTGTCCACCAGCAGCGGATCATCGGGCGCGAGGCCGCACCTTCGAACCCCCCGGACCGGCGTTCGCATCGCTAGCTCGATGCCTGGGGTGGAGTTGAGGGCATCGACGAATCGGTCGGCCACCCATGCTGTTGAAACCGATCGCTCAGGTACTCGGAAGCCCGCCACCACGGTCGACGAGTCGTAATCGGCGCAAAGCTCGCGTCGAGTCAACGCCGTAACCCGAGCGCTGCTGGCGTCGGCGAGGTAGTGACGAGCCTCGGAGTCATCGCGGACAAGGGCCGTCACGGCGCGTAGGTAGCGACCGGTTTCGTCAGCCCCGAGGACCGAGTGGCGATGCACGAGATAGATGTCGTCCTCAGGCGTGATCTGACCGTCGAGCGAGCAGCCGATCAAACTCTCCGTGATCCGCCTGAAGGCGAGGCCACCCGGAAGCAGGCGCCGAGCCGTCTCAAGCGATGGATCAGCCGCGTAGAGATGACCGAGATGGATTTTTCCTTCATTCCAGCGGCTCGCACCTTCGAACGGGCGCTCGGCCGCGTCGAACAGCGTTACCTTGACGCCCCGGCGAGCAAGGCACAGTGCGGTCGAGCCGCCCATGATTCCGGCTCCGAGAACTGCGACGTTCAGCACGCCACTTGTGCGCGCTCGAGGCGCTGGAGCTCCCGGTATGCGGCCCGTACCCATTCCTGGAAGTCGGGAGGCTGCTCGACGAGGGAATCGGGAAGGCCGTAATCGGCGCAATCGGCGAACGCCGGAGAGATCACGGCCGGGTCTACCGGTGGCTGGCGGGGCATGTTCAGCTCCCGGGTACGGATGGGCGTCAGGTGGAACACGTAGACGCAAAATCGAGTCAGCTCCCGCTCCGCCGGATCACCGTAGCGCTCGAGTATCTGCAGGCAAAGTCGAGCGCTCTCGCGCTGGCCCTCAATCAGCGTCGCCATCTCCCTCGGCTGCCAGCTCTTGGTCATGCTGCCTTCGCGCATCCAGCGCCGATAGAGGATCTCCGGCACACCCACGGCGTTCCCCTCGCCGAACAGCTGAAGGACGAACGGATAGCAGCGCCAGGGGCCGTTTTCGCCAATCGCCGGAAAGCAGAGCCCACGGCCAACGAGCTCGGTCCGCGTCATGCTTCGCAGCGGAGCGCCCTTCACGGGCGCGACCAGGAACTGGACCATGCGCCGGTCGGCCGAGCCGGAGTAGGTGGCGCCCGGAGCGACATGGTCCATCATGCCGAAGTGCTGGAGATCGCAATGGGCCGACTTGGCCTCCGGGTGATCCATCAGGGCGCGGCGGAGCCGTTCGGTGTACGTCGGTTCAATGATGTCGTCGTGGAAGTAGAGAAAATAGAACTCGGTCTCAACCCGGTCGAGAAGGAAATTCGCGTTCTCCGACCACCCGAGGCGCTCTGGCTGGGCGAAGACCTCGATTCGCGAGTCCTCGCCCGCGTGCGCGCGGCAGATCGCGACGGTGGCGTCGTCGCTCTGATCTACCGAGACGACAATGCGAAGCCTCGAGTGCGTCTGGCTCCGCGCGCAGCTGAGGGTCCGGTCGATGAAGCTCTCCGCCTGCCAGGCCGGAATACAGATCGTCACGTCGGGTTCGGTCACCGAGGGCGGGCTCAGTCGCTGACGGGCGGATCGTTCAGGTAGGAAACGTCAGCAAAGGGTTCGCTCGCCAGGACGAGCAGCACGGTTCCAGCCTCCTCATAGGTTTGAGCCGCCCAGACGCCCGCTTCGAGAAGTAGCCCTCGATCGGCCCGATCGAGCGTGACCGTCTCTGGAGCCGTGCCGCTGCGAAGCTCAACTCGGACGGCGCCGGCGACGCAGACCAAGAGCTGCTGCCCTCGTGCGTGGGCGTGGCCGCCGCGCGTGGTCCCCGGCGGGACGTCCGTGACCACGAACGTCCGGCGCGGCTGGAAGGGGAGCGTTGAGAACTCGATCGGCAATAACGCCCCCCGCGCATCCTCGCTGCGTGGGATCGGAAACAGAATTGGCCCGTCTGATCGAAGGCTGGCGGCGGTTGGCATCGGCGACGACGACGCTATAACAGCCGAGTCGAGACCGGAGGGCAACGCCGGCGGCCTCGTTGGGCACCGGCAGAGTTCGGGTGCCCATATCCGAAAGCATCCGCGCACATCCCGCACACTCCGAGGCGCCGGACCACGCCTATCCGTGCCTGAGGCGCCACCGCTTCACACGCGAGAGGACGAAGGTTCGAAACCCGCCGCGCCCATCGGGAAAAGCCCCGCTATCAACAGACTTTCTCGTTCTGGGCTCGGTCAATGGACGGCGATTGTGCGCCTATGGAAGCGCACATGGAAGCATTTGCTCCCGGTCCTGCCAGACCTTGGGCTACCGGGCGGGCGTCGGTCGCTGCGGCTGACGCCGCTCTACCAGCTCTCGCGGAGTGGAACCCGCAAGAGTTCACGACGGTCACTGGCACGAGGGAGCTGAGGCCTGTGTTCCTACGATGCGAAGATCCGCCCGTGAGTCGTGAACGTCGACAACCGTCCAACCGTTGAGAGTTGCGGTTCTCGGCGCCGGACTCACGGGCACCTGTGTCGCCTTGGAGCTGGCCGAGGCGGGCTGCGAGGTCGAGGTGTTCGATCGCGCTTCAGAGGCTCTGACGGGGGCGAGCCTCAACTGCGAGGGCAAACTGCATCTCGGTCTTGTCTACGGTTTGGACTCGACTGGTCGTACGGCGAAATTGATGCTTGATGGCGCCCTGAGCTTCGTTCCGCTGCTGGAGCGTTGGGTCAGCAGCTCACGCTGGCAGGACCTGATCTCGGACCCGTTCATCTACGCTGTCCCGCCGGACAGCTTGCTCAGCGTTGAGCAGGTCCGGGCGCATTTCTCACGAGTTGAGACGATGCTTGATCGGTCCGAAGCGGGCGGCGGCGGCTACGTCGGCCCACCCGGACCGCTGTGGCGACAGTTGGACCCTGGGGCTCACGCCGAGATATTCGATCGCCGGCGCGTGCAGGCGGCCTTCACGACCCGTGAGCGAGCGATCGACCCCGGGCCTCTCTGTCACGCCCTGCGCGAGTCGCTGCGAGCAGCGACTCGGGTGACAATGCGGATGGGCATGGAGATCACCGGAGTTGAAGACCACGGGGGGGGCGGAATCGAGGTCCGTCCGCGTCGAGGGTTATGCCAACGCCACGAGCGTTACGACGCCGTCGTCAACGCCACGTGGGAGGGCCGGCTGGCCGTGGACGCGTCGCTGGGACTGGAGACATCGCATTCGATGGCCTACCGGTACAAGTTGGGCTTCCGAACCGCCGACCCGGGCGGTGCGCCCGAATTTCCCTCGGTGACGTTCATGCTCGGGCCGTACGGCGACACGGTCCGCTACCCCGAGGCAACATACATCTCCTGGTACCCGACCGGCCTCCTCAGCCAGGAATTCGCCCTCGCTCCGAGCCGGGACGTCGAAGACCGCGATCACGACTATGAACGGCTCCTTGATGGGTTTCTCACCGCCCTACGGCGACTGATGCCCGGCGCCGCTGAGGCTCTCGATCCGTCCCGGCCTTGGCGGCCGACTCAGGGCTATATCGCCGCGTGGGGTGCGAGTGGGATCGAGAACCGGGGAAGCCAGCTCCACGAGCGCCACGCCGTAGGCGTGTTCAGCCGCGGTGGTTATCACTCGATCGACACCGGGAAGCTGACGCTTGCCCCGTACTTCGCTTCGATCGCAGCTGCCCGCATTCTCGGTCGGGAGGAATCGGCTTGACAGTCACCGTCTGTATCCCCGCCTACGCGGCGGGGGCATTCCTGACTGAGACCGTCCGGTCGGTCCTCGCCCAAACACATCGTGACCTCAAGGTCGAGGTCGCTGTGGATCTTCACCCGAGCGACGGGAGCGGCGAGCCGGATGACACGCTCGCCGCGCTTGAGCCGTTCTTGGCCGATCAGCGCATCGCTATCCACCGCAACCCCTCACGGCTAGGCTGGGACGCCAACATTCGGGCTCAACTCGAGCGCGTTGCCACCTCCCACTTCGCGATCCTGCCCCATGACGACGTGTGGGACCCGCGCTACGTAGATGCCTTCCTTGAAGCGCTTGCGGCACGCCCGGCGGCCTCGGTCGCCTACGGTGACCTGTTCCGTTTCGGAGCGACCGAGCTTACGCAGCATTCGATGCCACTACCCGCGTCTGGCTCGATCGCCGATCAGGTCACGGCATTCCTGCTCCAGGGGGCACCGGGCATGCCTTGGCGCGGGGTCACCCGCACATCGTGCCTCGCGGCCGTGGGCGGCTTTCCCGTCGACGGACATCAGGGCTTTGCGGTCGAATGCGAGTACGCCATGGCGTTGATCCTCGCCGGCACGGCCGTCCACGTCCCCCGTCCGTTGTACTTCAAGCGCATCCGCCCGGCTGGCGCGGTGAGGGCCTCCCGAGAGCGCATTGCAAACCGTGACCGCGCTGTGCTCGAGCTCGCATGGACCAATCACGTGGAACGCATGCGCTCGCCGCTGACCAGTGCGCTGCACGCGTGGTCTCTGCCCGACTCACACCGCCGCCTCATCGGGCTCGCATTTGATGCTGCGATGATGCGGCGCTACCAGGCGATGGTCAGCCGGGCGCTGCCCGATGACGAGATCAATAAGGCGGAGATGTCGCTCCAGATGCTCGCGCGTCTCGACGCACCTTTGGCGCAAACCGTTGCGTCAAGAGTCCACGTTGCACTGTCTCGCGACTTGGCTGCCCGAAAAAACCGGGAAGGGGCACTCAGCCACGCGGTGCAGGCGGTGGCGTCGGACCCTGTGTCCCCGGAGAGCTGTCTCACGCTAGCCAGGGAGCTCTTGGTCGCCGGCCGCCCCTTCGAGGGCCTCGAGCTCGTTGCACGGGCCGAACGGGCGCTCCCCAATTACCCGGGGGCGGCGCGGCTGCGGAAGCGCATCTGCGTCGCGCTTGGCTGGGAGCCGAGAGAAGGCTAGGCGTGGGCTCGTAAATATGGCACCGGTGCCATCTCGCGAGTGAGAATGACGAAACCGCTTCCACGCGGCTTTTGGCGCGCGGAGTACCACAACGGCTCGAGAGGCACCGCCATCACCTGCTCGGCAACGTTCGACCGCCCGGGCCACTTGAGGCGAAACGCGTAGAGCGTCTCGTCTGTCGCAACGAGCGCCGTGTTGCGTGTCTGCATCTTGTTGGTGACGATTCCGCTCTCGCAGATGTTCTCCCCGGGCTCGAGGTACTTCGCGGCGTTCTCGTGCAGCTTGTTCTTCCGCACCGAGCCTCCCTCAGTTCGCTGACCGATCGACTCTAACCCGCACAGCCACGCTCTTTCGGACGCTCGCGGTCACACAATTCGTTGAAGTTTCGTCAAGCGGTCCGCTAATTTGGCGCACCGCTCATGTCTTTCCTCGCTTCATTCGTCGCTGGCCGCCGCACTAAGTGGGTCATGCTCGGCATCTGGGTCGTCCTGCTGGCGGTGCTGGCGCCACTGGGCTCGAAGCTGGCCGAGGAGACGCAAGACGACACGGCGTCGTTCCTGCCTGAGTCGGCCGAGTCGACGGAGGTCGTGGAAGTGCTTGACGAGGAGTTTTCCTCCGGCGAGACCACCCAGGGACTCCTGATCTATCACCGCGAAGGCGGCCTCACGCCCGCCGACGAGGAGAAGATCCTCGCCGACGCGGAAGCGCTCGACGCCCTTTCCGAGGAGGAGCTCCCCCTTACGACGCCGCCGATCGTCCCGGTGGGCGACGACGCACCACCGGAGCTCGTCTCGCCCGAAGGCGACCTCGCGTACACCCTGCTCACGGTCCCGACGAACTTCGAGGAGGCGGCCGACTGGGGCACGAATGTGCGTGAAACCACGGGCGATGGCGAAGAGGATCTCGAGATTTTGCTCTCGGGCGACCTCGGCTTCTCCACGGACGCCCAGGAGGTGTTCAGCGACTTCGACCTGAAGCTCTTGATCGCCTCGGCGGTCCTAGTCCTCCTGCTCCTGGGGCTGATCTACCGCGCGGTCCTTGTTGCACTCACACCGCTCGTCGTTGTCTTCTTTGCGTACTCGGTCGCAAGCGCCTTCGTCTACTTTTATGCCGATTCAGGAGCGACTGTCTCTTCGAACGGCACATCGATTCTGATCGTCTTGATGTTCGGAATCACAACGGACTACTGCCTGCTCCTGGTCTCGCGCTACCGCGAGGAGCTCCATCAGATCGAGGACAAGCACGACGCGATGCAGCGGGCCGTAAGCCGGACCGGGCCAACCATCCTGGCCTCAGGCCTCACCGTGTCGCTCGCGATGCTTACCCTCACGCTCGCCGACGCGCAACTCACTTCGACCCTTGGTCCAGTGGCAGCGATCGGTGTCGCGACGGGCATGGTGGCGGGCCTTACGCTCTTGCCGGCACTCCTAGTGATCTTCGGGCGCAAGGGCTTCTGGCCGCGTCAGCGCCTCGTCGCCTACGACCCGGAGCACGCTCTCGAGCGCCGCCAGGGCATCTGGCGGCGGGTCGGCGATCGCGTCCTCCAGCGCCCAGGCCTCGCGCTTGCGCTAACCACGTTGGTCTTTGTTGGCGGAGCGCTCGGAATCCTCGCCTACAAGGTCGATTACTCCACTACAAACTTCTTCAAGAAGTCCGTCGAGTCCGTTGAGGGCTTCGAGCTCTTGGAGCAGGAGTTCCCGGCCGGCCTCCTCTTCCCGACCACGTTGCTCATCGAGGCCACCGACGGCTCGGTCAGCGAGCAGGATGTCGCCGCCGCGAGCGCCGCCGTCGAGGAGGTCGATGGCGTGGCAACGACGCGCCCGACGGGCCAGACGTCAGACGACCAATCGAAGACGACCGTCGATGTGGTCCTAGAGGGCGACCCGTTCACAAAGGCGGCCTTCAACCTGGTTCCGGAGATTCGCGACACCGTCGGCGACCTCGACGGTCTGATCGTCCTCGTCGGCGGTGGCTCAGCCATCCAGTACGACTTCGACGAGGCGATCGAGTCCGACCTGCGCCTGATCGCACCGATCGCGCTCCTGGTGATCGCGGTGATCCTCGCGATCCTGCTCCGCTCGCTCGTGGCGCCCCTCGTCCTCATCGCGAGCGTCGTCTTGAGCTTCCTCTGCACCCTCGGCCTTAGCGTGCTCATCATCCGCTACGTGGTCGGCGATCCCGGCCTCGACGCGTCGATCCCGACGTTCGCGTTCATCTTCCTCGTAGCGCTCGGCATCGACTACACGATCTTCCTAATGGCGCGCGTCCGCGAGGAGGCGCGCACTCACGGGACTCGGGAAGGGATGCTGCGCGCGATCTCGGCGACGGGCCCCGTGATCACGTCGGCCGGGATCATCCTCGCCGGCACCTTCTCCGTCCTGATGACCCTCCCGGTTACCTTCACCTTCGATCTCGGCCTAATGGTCGCACTCGGAATCCTCCTCGACACGTTCATCGTCCGCACGATCATGGTCCCGGCCGCAGTCGAGCTGATCGGCGACAAGATCTGGTGGCCGTCCACCGCACAGAGCGGCGCGGGCCTGAGCGAGCACGCCGAGGAACCCTCTCACCGAGAGTAGGAATTCACTCGCATACCGAGTGTTTCCCTGTTTTCGGCTTTTGTAAGCCGCTCAGGGAACGCGGGAAGCGAGCTCTTACGTCAACTTGAGAACCCAGGTGTCCTTGCCACCGCCGCCCTGGCTCGAGTTGACAATGAGCGATCCCCGCTCGAGCGCAACGCGCGTGAGACCGCCGGGCATCAGCTTGACGCCGCGATCGAGGCACACGGCGAACGCACGCAGGTCGACGTGGCGCGGCTCGATCTGATCCCCGGCGACGGTGGGACAGGTGGAGAAGCTCACGATCTCCTGGGCGATGTAGTCCTGCGGGCTTTGCTGCGCCAGCTCGACGCAGGCGCGAAGTTCCTCTGCGGTTGACTGCGAGCCGACCACGACGCCGATTCCACCAGACTCAGAGCGGGGCTTAACGACGAGCTCTTGCGGGCGCTTGCACACGTCCGCGAGCATTTCCGGGTCGGCGCAATCCAGCGTCGGGATCTGAGCGAGGAGCGGCTCTTCGCCCATGTAGAAGCGGATCGCGTGGGGCACGTATGCGTAGACGAGCTTGTCGTCGGCAAGGCCGGAGCCGAACGTGTTGACCATCCGCACGTTCCCGCTTCGCAGGGGCGCGTAGAGCAGTTCTCCCACCCAGGTCCTCCCCGCGCCGGGCTCGGCCACACGGTCGGCGTCTGTGCGCCGGAGGACCACGTCGGCCCGGCGAAGCGATCCCTGGGCGTCGCGAAAGCAAAGCTCGTCACCCCGAACCTCCAGATCACGGGGCTGGACGAGGGGGATGCCGATCCGATTCGCGATCTCGACGTGCTCGTACCAGGCCGAGTTGTCCGGGCCGTCCGTGACGAGGATCGCGACCGGCTCATCGACACCCTCGGGCCCCGCCTCTCGCAGGGCTTCGCCGATCCAGCCGAAGATCCCATCGAGCGGCTCGGCGTCGTCCACCCTTCCCCCGAAGAGGTCTTCGCTCATCTTGCGCGCGGCGACCGCGTAGACAAGACCCGACGGAGTGCGCGTGTTGTCCTCGAGGACCAGAAAACGCCCGTCCTCGTCGCGAACGAGGTCGAATCCGACCATGGTCGCGGCGCGAGTTTCGATCAGCCCTTCCATCTCGGCCTCGAAGTACTCGGCGCCTTCGATGACCGGGGCCGGGATCACCCCCTCGGAGATAATCCTGCGCTCGCCGTAGACATCGGCGAGAAGCGCGTTCAGCGCGCGGGCGCGCTGCGCGAGGCCGCGTTCGAGCTCAGCCCACTCCGCCGCGCCGATGATCCGTGGGATCGGGTCGAGCACGAATGGCTGCTTCGCCTCGCCCTTGCCGAACTCGACGCGCCGCTCGAGGATCTTGCGCTCCACGAGGGAGGCGGCCGCGCGGGGATCGTCCCCGACCTTGCGCAGAACCTCCGCCCAGCCCTCGCGAGGCCGGCCGCCCGGCTCGAGACCTTCGTCCCAAATCTCGCCCGGCTCGTAAGAGGATTCGGCCCTCATGCCTTCATTCTCTAGGCTGCGGGCGATGAGCGGCGCTCCGGCACCAGCGCCTGAGTCTGCCGCCCTCGCGCGACTCGCTTGCGGCGCTCGACCGCAACAAGCGGGTGATAGTTCCCGGCCCACTGCCGCTTCGCGCCACCATGCTGGCGAACCGCTGGGCACCCCACGGTCTCGTCCTGCCAATCATGGGCAAAGTGTTCCGGGCGCGCTAGGCGCTAGGTCGTCTGCTCGTCCTTCGGCTCGTCTCGGGGCTCTGACTACCTCCGTCGCAGCCAGATCAAGAGCAGCAACAAGAAGATCGCCACGCCCGCCGCGGCCGCGAGCTGCGGGTCGTCGGACGGATTCTGCGCCGCAGCCTGCGCCCGCGCCTTGGCGTCCTCGGCGGTGTGTGAGGCCTGAGCCTTGACGTCTTCGACCTTCTGCTTTGCCTGAGCCTTCACGTCCGTCTTCTCGGCGAGCGCCTCAACGGTGTCGGCCAGCTCCTCTCGCGCCTCTTCGATCTCCTCTTTGATCTGTTCGGGAGTCTTCGACTTGGCGGCCTTTGGCGACTTGGCGGCCTTCGACGACTTGGCGGCCTTCGACGACTTGGGAGCCTTCGACGACTTGGGAGCTTTCGGCGTTTCGCTCATGAGCGACCCTCCTTCGCGCTTGTCTTTATCTGGTCAACGTCTTGCTTCGAGCTTTCGATCGCCCGCTCGGGCACAGGCGGCGTTCCCTCGTCGACCTGCTTCTTTCCGGTCAGCGCCAGAACGCCCGCGATCGCCAGGTAGGCGACGGTGACGATCAGCGCTGCCAGCCACGGGTCGAGGAATTCCGCGAGGACGAGGATGAGCGTTGCGGTCAGCGCGCCGACGGCGTAGAGCGCGACCACGCCCGCGGCGCCGAAAGCGCCAGCGCCGATGCCAAGGCGCTTGCCCTTCTGCGCCATCTCGGCCTTGGCGAGCTCGACCTCGAGCCGTGCCAGCTCCGAGCCCTGTTCCGAGAGCTTTCGCATGAGCTCTGCGAGCGATTGGTCGCCTTGCCGAGCGTCGGCCGGCACGGTGGTATCACGAGACCCCATCGAGTCCTCCTCTTCGAAAACGGGCTTACTACAGGCTGCTGCCCCGCGGACACCGCTTTATGCGCCGGGGCAATGCGAGGACTACTTCTTCCGATAGAGCCGCGAGGTGAGCGGCACGAAGACGGCCGTGAGGACGACCGCAGAGGCGAGGACGAGCAGGATGTCGCCTGCCTCCGCCGTTCCGCCCATGAGCCCACGGTTAGCGGTCACCACCCACGAGATCGGGTTGACCTCGACGAACGCCTCGAGCCCGGCAGGCAGCGTCTCGGGCGGAACGAACGCGTTCGAGAGGAACGTGAGCGGAAAGAGAGCCATGAAGCCCGTGTTCATGACCGCGTTCGGCGATCGCATGATCAAGCCGAGTGTCGTAAAGACCCACGCGAGGGCGAACGAAAAGGTGATCGTGAGCGCAAGCGCAGCCAGGACGCCGTCCCACCCGCCGCCGGGCCTGTAGCCGAGGATCGCACCGACGATGATCACGACGGTGCCCGCCACCAGGTAGCGGACGCTGTCGCCGAGAACGGCTCCCACGAGCGGTGCCGGCCGCCAGATCGGCAGCGAGCGGAAGCGGTCGACGACGCCCTTTGTGAGATCGGTGTTGAGGGCGACGCCGGAGTAAACGGTCGTGAAGACGACCGACATCATGAGAATGCCGGGCAGGATGAACTGGAGGTACTCGCCGGTCGAGCCCGAGATCGCCCCGCCGTACATGTAGGTGAACATGAGCGTGAAGAGGACCGGGGTCATCGTTGCGTCGATCAGCTGCTCCGGCACGTGCTTGATCTTCAGGATCCCCCGCCAGCCGAAAGTGAGGATCGCGGAGATCGGGCTGGGCCGAGCCGGTCTGGGCGCTGAGGAGAGCGCCTTGCGGATCGCCTGCTCCTCGAGGCCGTCGGCAGGCCGGTATGTGCTTTGAGTCTCGCTCATGCCGCTTCGACCTCCTCCGCGCTCGGCTCGTCCGCCTCGGCCGGCCGCCCGGTCAGCGCCAGGAACACCTCGTCCAGGCTGGGCTGCCCGAGCGAGAAGCCGGCGATCGCGATTCCCCGGCGACCCAGCTCGGCCACCGCTTCGGCGCCACGATCCGCGTCGTCGCATGCGGCGGAAAGAGCGGCGGGATCGGACTCGAGCTTGACCGCTGAAAGCTCGCGCCCGAGGATCTTGGCCGCTTCGGAGCGCTGATCTGCCTCCAACAGCCTGACGTGAAGCGTGCCCGAACCGACCGAGGCCTTGAGCTGGGAGGGGGTGCCTTCCGCGATCACCTTTCCATGGTCGATCACGGCGATCCCCTCGGCGAGCTGGTCTGCCTCATCCAAATACTGCGTGCAGAGAAGGATCGTCGCACCCTCTTCGGCCAGAGCCCGGATGATCCCCCAAACCTGATTCCGGGAGCGCGGGTCGAGACCGGTGGTCGGCTCGTCGAGGAACATCAGCTCGGGCGTGACCACGATCGACGCCGCCAGGTCGAGCCGCCGGCGCATCCCGCCTGAGTAGTTCTTGACGAGGCGGCTTGACGCATCGAGGAGGCCGAATGCATCGAGGAGCTCGTCCGCCCGAGCTTTGACGTCGAAACGCTTGAGGCCGAGCAGGCGCCCGATCAGGATGAGGTTCTCGCGGCCCGTCAAATCCTCGTCCACAGACGCCAGCTGGCCGGTAAGGCTTACGGAAGCCCTGACCGAATCCGCCTCTTTGACGATGTCGTGCCCAAGGACACGAGCCGTGCCCGAGTCTGGGCGAAGGAGCGTCGCGAGCATGCGGATCGTCGTCGTCTTGCCCGCCCCGTTCGGCCCGAGCATCCCGTACACGGCGCCCTTGCGCACGGAGAGATCAACGCCGTCGACGGCCTGCGTCTCGCCGAAGGCCTTTACGAGGCCCTCTGCCTCGATCGCGAGCTCGTGCGCACCGGTCATGCGGGTGCCTCTTCCAGCTCCACCGGCTCGGGCAGCTCGAAGAGCGGGGGCAGGGCGAGAATCGCGTCGCGATCCCCTTCGATCTGAAGCGCGCCGGCTTTCTCGGCGGCGGCCAGCTCGGCGCCGTGATAGAGCACGCCGATGAAGGTCATCGGGTCGGTCTCGATCACGGCGTCCGCCTCGGAGGGCTCGCCGCGCTCGAGCTCGAGCGAGCCGCCGGCGATCCGCAGGGAAAACGACTCATCCCCAAGCCGCAGGCCGATCGTCAGATCGACTCCCGCCGCCTCGTCCGCCAGGAACATCGTCTCGAGATTCATCGCCAGCGAGCTGGGGCTGAAGTGGCCAGTGTCGGGGAAGTAGGGCGAGCGCGCCGCCCAGGCACCAAGCGTGCGGAGCGTGGGTTCGAGTTCGCGGCCCCATTCGGTGAGCTCATAGACCTTCGACGCTGCAGGCGGCGCGAGGGTGCGCCTGGCGACGATCCCGTGCGCCTCGAGCTCGCGAAGGCGCTGGGAGAGGACGTTCGGGCTGGCGCCGGGAAGCCCCGCGCGGATGTCGGTGAAGCGCTTCGGCCCGTAGGTGAGCTCGCGCAGAATCAGGATGGCCCAGCGCTCGCCGACCAGCTCGAGCGCATGAGAGAGCCCGCAGAGATCCTTGTAGGTGCGTTTCTTCGTGGCCATTTCACGATCATGATACCTCACAGTCCTAAAGTTGTCAACGGAAGTTCGTTTTTAGGATCAGTGTGATATGACTCTTCCTGCAAGCCACTGAACGGAGGACGAAATGAGTCTCAAGGACTGCAAGGTCGGAACCGCAGTGCCGGTATCGGACCTGGCGCGCGCGAAGGAGTTCTACGAGGGAACCCTGGGACTCGAAGCCGAGGAGGAGATGGAGGACGAGATGGCCTCATATCCCTGCGGCGGCGGGACCGGCCTTTTCGTCTATGTCTCTGAGTTCGCCGGAACGAACAAGGCGACCCTCGCCGGCTTTGAGGTCGGCGACTTCGGCGCGATGCACGAGATGCTGAAGCAACGCGGCGTCACGTTTGAGCGCTACGAACAGGGTGACTTGAAGACCGACGACGAAGGCATCATGGACACGGGCGGCTTCAAGGTCGCCTTCTTCAAGGACCCCGACGGGAACATCTTCTCCATCAACGGGTAGCTAGGGCTCGCTTCCCCTTTCGGGGCTCGCCTCAGAACGGCTAGTTGATCGAGATCAGGTCGATCACGAAGATGAGCGTGGAGTCCGGCGGAATGTCCGGCGGCTGGCCCTGCTTGCCGTAGCCGAGGTCGGGCGGGATGATGATCTGGCGTCGCCCGCCCTCCTTCATGCCTTCGAGGCCCTGGTCGAATCCCGGAATCACTCCACCCTCGCCGAGCACCACCGGGAGCGGCATGCCCGCGTCGTAAGAGGAGTCGAACTCCTCGCCGGTCTCATAGAGGACTCCGACGTAGTCGAGCGTGAGCTCATCCCCAGCCTGGGCCTCGGCGCCCTCGCCCTCCTCGAGATCCTCGACGACGAGCTCTTCGGGCGGATCGCCCTCGGGCACTTCGACCGTCGGCTTGCCGCCGTCATCGGCCGTCTCTGAGCCATCGTCGTCTCCCCCGCCTTGGCCAATCAGAACCGCGGCGATGATCACCGCGAAAATCGCCAGCGCGCCGAGGAGCGTCTTCACCCTGCCGTCCATCGAGCGCCCATCCTAGTCCCCCCTCTACTCTCAGCCGCGCCATGGCCTCCGAATACATCTACTCGATGTACAAGGTCTCGCGGACCCATCCGCCTGACAAGAAGGTGCTCGAGGACATCTCCCTGAGCTTCTTTCCCGGCGCGAAGATCGGCGTGCTCGGGCCCAACGGCGCAGGCAAATCGACGCTTCTTCGCATCATGGCCGGGGAGGACACCGAACATCGCGGCGAGGCCCAGCTCCACAAGTCCGCGACCGTCGGGATGCTCTCCCAGGAGCCGGCGCTCGACGAGAGCAAAGACGTGCGCGGAAACGTCGAGGACGGCGTGCGCGCCACCCGCGACCTGCTCGACCGCTACAACGAGGTCGCCGCCAACTACTCGGATGAAAACGCAGACGAGTTCGCTCGGCTCTCCGAGGAGATCGAGGCGGCCGACGCGTGGAACCTCGACACCGTGGTCGAGACAGCGATGGACGCGCTGCGGGTGCCGCCAGGAGACGCCGATGTGACCAAGCTCTCGGGTGGCGAGCGCAGGCGCGTGGCCCTCTGTCGCCTCCTCCTTCAGGCGCCTGACCTCCTGCTCCTCGACGAGCCGACGAATCACCTCGACGCCGAGTCGGTTGCCTGGCTCGAGCGCCATCTCGACGAGTACGAGGGCACGATCGTCGCCGTCACCCATGATCGCTACTTCCTCGACAACGTGGCCGGCTGGATCCTCGAGCTCGATCGTGGCCGCGGCATCCCGTTCAAGGGCAACTACTCGAGCTGGCTGGAGCAAAAACAGGAGCGGCTCGCCCAGGAGGAGCGCGTGGACTCAGCCCGCGCGAAGACGATCGCCGCCGAGCTCGAGTGGGTTCGCGAGAATCCCAAGGGCAGGCGGAAGAAGTCCAAGGCGCGCTTGGCACGCTACGAGGAGCTCCTCGCCGAGGACAAGCGCGTGAAGCTCGAGAACGTCCAGATCCGCATCCCGGCCGGGCCGCGCCTCGGCGGCGTGGTCGTCGAGGCAGACGATTTGACCAAGGGCTTCGGCGACAAGCTCCTCTTCGAAGACCTCAACTTCCAGCTGCCGCCCGCGGGAATCGTCGGGATCATCGGCCCGAACGGCGCCGGCAAGACGACGCTCCTGCGCATGATCGTCGGCCAGGAGGAACCGGACGGGGGCGAGCTTCGGCTCGGCGAGACCGTCCAGCTGGCATACGTCGATCAGTCCCGCGACGCGCTCGACCCCGAAAAGACGGTGTGGGAGGAGATCTCCGACGGGTACGACCAGATCAAGGTCGGCTCCGAGGAGATGAACTCCCGCGCGTATACCTCGGGCTTCAACTTCAAGGGCTCCGACCAGCAGCGACAGGTCGGCGCGCTCTCAGGCGGCGAGCGAAATCGCGTGCACCTGGCGAAGCTCCTTCGCTCGGGCGGCAACCTCCTGCTCCTCGACGAGCCCACCAACGACCTCGACGTCGACACGCTACGCGCGCTCGAGGAGGCTTTGTTGGCGTTCGCCGGCTGCGCCGTGGTCGTCTCACACGACCGGTGGTTCCTCGACCGTGTGGCGACCCACGTTCTCGCCTTCGAGGGCGATTCCGAGGTGACGTGGTTCGAGGGCAACGTCGAGGCCTACGAGGAGAACCGCCGCGCCCGCCTCGGCCCCGCCGCCGACCGCCCGCACCGCATCACCTACAAGCGGCTCGCCCCGAAGTAGGCGCCGCCGCGCCGGCCCCTCGCGGAGCCGGCGCACGGCACATCAGTTACTCGATGTCGAACTCCTCGAGCTGGCCCAGCTCGTAGTGAGCGCCTTCCTTGCCCTCGATCGGGCAGAGCATCACGTAGGGACCACCGGGCTCGATCGGCTCTTCCACCTCGACGGTGACGGACTTGCCTGGGGCGGCCTCGGCCTCGGCGATCATCGTCGCCGTCCCCTTCTCGCCCTCGGCGGCAACCGCCTCTTCGAGCGTCACGCCTTCACTCAGAAGCGCAAAGACCATGAAGTGGAACTCCTTGCCCTGGTTGTCGAAGGTGACGGAGGTGGTTTCCGTGGTGGGCGTAGCGGAAAGCTCGAAGTCGTACTCCGTCGCCTCGACCGTTACCTCCTCGGCGCTCGCGGTCTCCTCGGTGGTCTCGCTGCTTTCCGAGCCCTCCTCCTCGTCGTCGCCACACGCGGCGACGCCGAACGCCAGCGCGCCGGCAATTGCGATGGTTGCGAGCTTGCGATTACTCCGTGGAACAGACCTAAGCGACACTTTGCCTCCCTACTTGAGCTTGACGGAGCGGCCAGCCTATAGACCCGCGCGGCGGCGCTACGGCCTGCGGCGCGCGCGGATGAGGAAGTCGACCTGGTTCTGCTTGCGCAGGATGAGGTGCTCGAGGAGGTGCTCCAAGGCCTCGGAGACCCCTTCGCGGCCGGTGGGCTCGATCGCCGCCTGAAGCGACTCGATGGTCTCCTGCTCGGAGTCGATCAGCCAGTCGACGACCTTCTCTGGCTGGTCCGACCAGTTGAGGGGCGCGATCTCGGTGGTCGGCTCGCCCTCCAGCGTGGTGATCTTCTCGATCAGCCTCCGGGTGTCGTCGATCTCGGTCCGGCCGAAGTCTGCGAGCTCGGACGAGAAGCCCTGGTACTCGAAGCCGAACATCCCGCCGGCGGCGAGCGTGTATCCAAGCGCCGATCGGTACTGAAGCCGAAGCGCCGCGTTGAGGCACTTGATCGCCTCCGCGACGTCGAGCTTCTCTTCCTCTTCTTCGGCCACGGCCGAAGTATGGCTAAGAGCCTCGGGATAGGGTCGAGCGATGAGACGGATCTCGAACGTACGGCCGTCACCGCTGTTCCGAGACGACGGCCCTCTCGCCGATCGGATCGTGCGCAGAGTACGCGGAATCACGCTTGAAGTCCTTGCCTTCCTTCTCGTCACGGCGCTGCTCCCAGCGCTCCTTCTTGGCGCCGCGCTCGTCGATCTCGCGCTCTGGCTCAAGCGCCGGAAACCGTGGGTAGGCGTCCGGCTCACGGCCTTTGCCTGGTGGTTTCTCTTTGGCGAGATGCGCGCGATCGTCGTGCTCTTGAGCATCTGGATCGTCACCGGGGGCCCCTTCGGCCTCGACTCCCTTCGCCGCCGCGTCCTTCTCTATCGCCTGCGCGCTCGCTGGGCCGCCAGTCACCTGGGCGGGATCCGCGTGCTCTTCGGGCTTCGCTTCGAGGTCGAAGGCCTGGAGGACGCGGGCCCCGGTCCGGTAACGATCATGATGCGCCACGCCTCGATCATCGACAACATGCTCCCGGACACGCTCGTCGCGAGGACCCACGGACTCGGCCTTCGCTACGTGATCAAGCGAGAGCTCCAGATGATCCCGACGATCGACATCGGGGGGCGCTGGGTGCCGACCAACTTCGTTCGCCGGGGCTCGACCGACTCCGCCGGCGAAATCGAGCGCCTGCGAGCGCTCGCGTTCGACCTCCACGAGGGCGAGGGGATCCTGATCTATCCCGAGGGGACACGCTTCACGCCGGCCAAGCTCGAGCGCGCGCAGGAGATCGTCCGCGAGCGCCAGCCGGAGGTCGCACCGCTCGCCGACCGCCTGCGACACCTGCTCCCGCCTCGGCTCGGCGGGCCACTCGCCCTGATCAACGAGGCGCCCGAAGCGGATGTCGTCTTCTGCGGGCACGTCGGCTTTGATGGCTTTCAATACATCTCCGACATCTGGGCGGGCCAGCTGGTGGGGTCTGTGATCAGCGTCAGATTCTGGCGCGTCCTGGCGGCCGAGATTCCAAGGGGCGATCACGAGCGCGCCGAGTGGCTCTACGGGCACTGGCAGGAGATGGACGACTGGATCGACGGAAAGATCTCCCGCCCCGACATCGAGCAAGGGCGCTTCGGCGCCGACTGAGGTGCGGGATTCACTCCGTGAAGGGTTGACGTCGCTATAGCAACGTCAACCCTTCATCTGTTGGCGAAACGCCCCGCAACGCCCGGCCCGACCCGATACGCGAGTTTCACCTCGCTCGCCAAGATGAGTCAAGAGAAGCGTCCCGGGTAGGTGGTCTGCATGGAAACAAATCCCGCTCCCACGCTCGAGACACCTGTGCCACCGGGGCCCGGCGGGCCGGGCACGCCCGACCCGGCCCCTCCGACCCCAGGACCCGACACCAGCCCCCTGCCGCCTGAGCCCGACCCCGAACCGCCGGTCGAGCCACCCATGGAGCCGCCAGGGCCTGTACCCCCCACCCCCAACCCCAGCCCGATCTAGGACTACCGCATAGTCTCCGCGCCGTGGACGAAAGCGCGGCGATCGAGGGGCTGGAGCGGACCGAGGCAAAGCTCGAGGCGTACGCAGCCGAACGTGGACTAGTCGTTCGCCCCGAGCTCATTTGGCCCGGCATGCCGCTCCCCCGCGAGCAGCATGGGCCGATCCGCCACGCATGCTGGTCGGTGGCGGGAAAGCTTCCCGGCGGCGTCCCGGGCCGGCTTCGCCATCAGGCCGTCTATGGGAAGACCTTCGGGATCAAGGTCGCCCAGCAACACACGATCATGGTCTGCCGGATTCCGGAGTCGGTCGGTTACTTGCCGATGCTCTCCGTTCGCACCGAGGGCCTCGAGCCTGCGATCTTTTACTGGGCAAACGACCGCCGCCCGCGCGAGGACGTCGGCGGCTTCGAGTCGAGTGAGCTCGATCGCCGTTACATCGTCGAGGTCGCCCAGGGACAGGACCATGCCTGGCTCCGCCAGCTCTTCCCCCCGTCCTTCATTGACTGGCTCGCCGCTTCCACGCCGGTCGACTTCGGCTTTCGCCTCGACAACGGCGTCTTTACCTGCGAGTGCCCTCAGTACAGGGGTCAGCACCGCACTGACGGCGAGGTGGACGAGGAGCACCTCGACCTCTTGGCCGGAGCGGGCGGCCGCGCGGGGAGCCGCATACGCGACGAGGTGCTCGAGGAGGCCGACGTGAGCTGGGGCGGAACGAGCCCCGACTCGGCCGCGGCGCACGTTGCCCGCGCGAAGCAGCCGCTCGGCGGAAGGCTGATCCGGATGATCACGAAGTTCGCCGAAGGAATGGACACGAGCGTCGCGGACTTCGGCGAGAAGCACGGCATGGAGCCCAAGGACGCCGCCGAGTTTCACGCGAATCACATCCGCCTGCCGATGCCGGGTACGGCGGACGACATCCTCGCCGGAACTCTTCCGGGCACCGACACCCAAGGCGAGCTCGCCTGGCTCAAGTTCTCGAGCCTCGTTGACATGGAGAAGAACTACGTGGCGGCCGTTATCGACACCGGACGCGAGCTGCCATCCGCATGGCTCGACGCCGAGGATGTGACGATTCCCGGGTTCGGCGAGGAGCTCTCGGCACAAGCGCTCGAGCTGGCGCGCGCAGGAGGCTTCGGCGTCTCGACCGATGGCACCGAGGCCTGCGTCTACCTCAAGGGCAAGGCACCCGGAAGCTGGCCGAGCGGAGCCGAGACCGAGGCGTTCGTTCCGCGCGCGGTCGAGCTCGCGAATTCGATTTAATCGGCTTCGCAAGGACCGCACGCGACCGGAGGCAGAGATGACCCCACCCACATACCGCGAAGAGCTGCCTCAGCTCTCCGGAGAGACCTTTCTCACGGACGGAGGGCTCGAGACCGACCTCATCTTCAACCGCGGCATCGACCTTCCGGAGTTCGCCTCGTTCGACCTCTTGAAAGATGCAGGGGGCAAGGCCGCACTACGCGCTTACTACGAGCCATACGTCGAGCTTGCCCGCGAGAGCGGCATGGGATTCATCCTCGAGAGCCCGACCTGGCGCGCAAACCCGCGGTGGGCCGAAAAGATCGGCTACGGCCTCGACGAGCTCGACCGGATGAACCGCGAGGCGATCGAGCTCCTGGGCGAGATTCGCGCGGCTGCCGGCGATGGACCGCCAATCGTGGTCTCGGGTTGCGTCGGCCCCAGCGACGACGGCTACTCGCCGCAAACGATGTTCTCGGCTGAGGACGCGCAGGAGTATCACTCGCGCCAGATCGAGACCTTCGCGGGCACCGAGGCCGACATGGTCGCCGCGATCACGATGACCTACGCGGAGGAGGCGATCGGGGTAGCCCAGGCTGCTCGGGAAGCCGGGATGCCCTCAGCCATCTCGCTCACGGTCGAGACAGACGGGCGGCTTCCCAGCGGCCAAGCCCTTGCGGATGCGATCGAGCAGGTCGAGTCCGAAACGAAAGGGGCCCCCGTGTACTTCATGGTCAACTGCGCCCACCCGACGCACTTCGACTCGACCGTCGCCGGCCTTCCGAGCGCGCAGCGGGAGCGCATCCGGGGAGTTCGCGCGAACGCTTCGCGAATGAGCCATGCTGAGCTTGACGAAGCCACCGAGCTCGATGACGGCGACCCGCTCGACCTCGGGGCCCGATACGCGGAGCTTCGTGGGACGCTGCCAAACCTCGGCGTGCTCGGCGGTTGCTGCGGCACCGACTTTCGCCACGTGAAGGCGATGAGGGACGCCTGGGTCGAGGCGTAAGCCCTATCTAGGGCGGCCGAGACGAGTGATCGCACGCCGGTATTCGGCGAAGGCGGGCTTGGGTGAATAGTCGTCGCGGAGGAGGCCGACCTGCGAGAACAGGTCCGCCCCGTCCGAGTCGTTGTCGCGAAGGTTGAACCAGCGATAGTCGGTGACGCCGAGGCTCTTTGCGTGCGCGGCCGCCGACTCGACTGACGAGACGAGGTGCTCGGCCTGCCCGGCTTCGGTGTTGACGCCGGGCTTGGTCGGATAGCCGTTCTCGGAGACCCAGAGGTCAACTTCCGGACCCAGATCCGCCTTCGGCATGTAGCAGTCGCGGATGAGCGTGAGCGCCTCGGCGAGCTCGTCCCCGGCAGAGCGGCCGGGGCGGATGACCGGCGGCCAAACGAGGCCGGGATAGACCTGGACTCCGACGTAGTCGAGCGCCCTGCGAAAGCGTGCATCCGCGAGCTCGCCGAGGTTCTGCCAGAGCATCGCGTCGGCATTCGGGAGGTAGCGCCAGGCGACCGAGAACCCGAGCTCGACGTTGGGCCGGCCCAGGCGGCGAAGCTGAGCGTCGGCAATCCTCACGCCATGGACCATCGCCTCGAGCGCTCGCTCGTAGGAGCCGTCGGAGGTATTGGGTGAGACCGGAAAGTTGATCTCGTTGGTGATCGAAAACGCCTTGACGCTCGGCCTTCGGCCGAGCCTGCGAACGGCCTTGCGCACGAAGCGGGCCCAGGCGCGGAGGTTCCCCTCCTTGCCCTCGGGCGGGTGGTAGCGGACCTGGATCTCGCTCACGAGCCCCGCGCGGGCGTAGCCATCCACCTTTCTTGCGAACTTGCGAATGAGCTTCCCACCGCCGTCCCAGAAGAGCCGATTGAGTCTCAGGACGAGGTCGCGGCCGGGTGGTTCCAGGCGTGTGAGCGCCTTCCGCTCGGCGCGCCGGTTGACCGGGACGGCCGTCCCCTGTCCGACTCCGGCGCTGCCCGCGATCCCCGGCGTGATGCCGAAGTTGATCCGGCCGGGCTCGGGCGCGGGCGGGTCGGCGGTCAAGCAGTCGCCACCCTGCGCGAAGGCGCCCGGCGCGAAGGTGCCAAGGAGGGCGGCCGCAAACGCTGTTGCCTTCACGAATCGCTTCACACAGGAAGCGTATGCGGATGGAAGCTGCGTCTCAAGGGGCAACCCGGCTCAAGGACCGCCGTCCGAACCCCGATATAAGAGTCGCATGGATACCCGAGTTGAACGCGTAGTCTTCGAGACCGACCGCCACTGGATCGTCGGGGACCTCACCCTCGCCAAAGAGGGCTACCGCTCACGCCTTTCGGACTTCCTCAACCGCGGCGACCTCGACTTCATCCCGCTCGTGAACGTCGAGATCTCGAGCGTCGATGCGCAGGGTCATGAACCCGAGCGGCGCCCGTTCATGGCAATCGCGCGAAACCACATCCGGATCGCCCACCCGCTCGAGGCGGGCGACAAGCGCCCCAAGCCGAAGAGCTGAGCTTCAGGCGATGGGCTCGCCCGGCTCTGCGCCAGGGTCCGGCTCGAGCAGGATCACCGTGCCGTCGGCTTTCACCACGCCGAGAACGAGGCACTCAGACATGAACGGGCCGATCTGCTTCGGAGGGAAGTTGACGACGGCCACGACCTGGCGGCCCTCGAGTTCCGAGCGTTCGTAGTTCTTGATCTGAGCCGACGAGCGGCGCTCGCCGATCTCATCGCCGAAGTCGATCCGGAGCTTCCACGCCGGCCGGCGCGCCTCCGGGAAGTCCGTGACCTCGACCACGCGACCGACCCGCATGTCGACCGCGGTGAACTGATCCCAGGTGAGATCCGTGGCGCTCATGCTCCGGTGCGTCTCATCAAGGTGCCAGGCACCAAGCCTGGTGCCTGGCACCTCATGGCGTCAGGACGATTTTCAGGGCCTCGCGGCGGTCGTAGGTCTCGTATGCCTCGGACGCGTCGTCCAGCTTCATGTGGTGGGTCACGAGCGGGCTCGGGTCGAGTCGCCCGTCCGACAGAGCGTCGAGGACGGGGTCGACGTGCTTGATCACGTTGGCGTGCCCGGTCTTGAGGGTGAGCGCCTTGATCCAGACGATGCCCATGTGGACCTCCATCCGCTCGGCGTAAACGCCGGTCACCGAAACGGTGCCGCACTTGCGTGTCAGGCGGCAGGCCAGATCGAAGGCTTGCGGGTGGCCGACGGCATCGATCGCCGCGTCGACGCCGCGTCCCTCGGTCGCGGCCTTGGCTTGAGCTTTGGGATCCTCCTCGGTGAGGTGCACCGACTCAGCCCCGAACGCGCGCGCCATCTCGAGCCTCTCCGCCACGGTGTCGATGGCGATCACGTGGTCCGCCCCCGCCGCCTTCGCGGCCTGGACGGCACAAAGGCCGACGGGGCCAAGGCCGAGGACGGCAACCGTGTCACCCGTCCCTATTCCCGTCTCGGCCACGGCGTGATAGCCGGTGCCCATGACGTCGCCGGCGAAGAGCGCCACATCGTCGGACATGCCGCCGGGAACCTTCCGCAGCGTCATGTCCGCGTTGGGCACCAGGAGGAGCTCCGCCTGCGCCCCCGCGAGGTCGCCGAGGAGCTTGCCGTGGCCGAACACGCGTCCCTTGTCGCACTTGTGGAAGTCCTCGCGCTGGCAGAAGAAGCACTCGCCGCATGCGGTTCCGTAGGTGCCAAGGACGCGATCGCCGACCGCAACGCCGCTCACATCGTCTCCCGCCGCGAGGACCTCGCCGACGTATTCGTGGCCGATCGTGAATCCAGGCTCGATCGCGACCCGCCCGTGGTAGATGTGGAGGTCCGACCCGCAGACGCCCGATGCGTCAACGCGGACGATCGCATCGCCCGCTCCTTCGAGCTCGGGATCGGGCTTCTCTTCGATCCGGACCTCGCCCGGCGCCTGGAACGTCACCGCTCTCATCGCGCGGGACTCTATCCCGAGGTCTTTCGTAACCGCCCATGTGACGCGATGCGCTTCGTTAGCAACCAAGGGGTACAACGCGTTCGTGCTTCTCACGGGGGATGTTGGTTCGGCGGGGAAAGGCGCACGCTTTACTTGCGGCGTGACCGTTCACGTCGAGGTCGAATCCACCGCCCCGGCCGAGAAGGTCTGGGAGCTCTATTCCCAGCCGTCGCGCTGGAAGGAGTGGGCGCCGCACATCCGCGGGCCCCACGGCCTGGGTTCGCCCGAGGTCGAGCCTGGCGCCAGCGGCCGCATCCGCGTGGCCGGCGTCGCGCCGGTGTGGGCCGAGGTCACGTCGAAACGCCCGGGCCGCTCGTGGACATGGCGGGTCGGCCTCGTCGAGCTCACGCACACCGTCGAGCCGAGGAACGGCGGCGGCTCGACGATCGGCCTGGCGATGCGCGCGCCGGCGCCAATGGAGCTAGGAATCCGCATGACGTACGCCCCGTTCACAAAGCTCCTCCTGAAGAACCTCGCCCGCAAAGCAGAGTCCTAGGGCGCCGCGAAGCGGCGGGCCGCGTGTCCTGCCTCGCCGTCGAGGGAAGCAATTTGCACTCCCTATTGGACTATTCCTTCCCTCGACGCCCTATGGCCTTGGGGCTCCCACGGCTTCGAGGCGGCGCCGCGGCTCAGCTGGCCGCAGCGTCGCTTCGTTCCAGCGCACGCGAAGGACCGTTTCGCCGTGGCGTTCGAGCAGCGCCTGGCGCTCCGCGTCGTCTGCTCGGGAGAGAGCGTCGTCGTGCCAGCGCGCGCCGTCGGCTTCGACGATGAGCTTGCGAGCGGGCCACCGGAAGTCGGGGATCACCACACGGCCGCCCAGTCGAAGCGGCTTGTTTACGTCCGGCGGTTCGAATCCACCGGCGACGATGAGGTCGTAGACAACGTCTTCCAGCTCCGAACGGGTCGGGAGCGCATGCGCCAGGATCTGCCTCAGCATTCGCGCCCCTCTTACCCGCCCGCGTCTCTCAAGGAGAGCGAGTACCGAACGGACGCTTGTGATCTTGAGACCGAGCGCTTGGCGAACGGCAGCACGAAGCTCGCCCGCTGGAAGTACCGAAGCCAGCGCCACAATCGTCCAGGTTGCATTCGTCACCAGAATCTCGCGGCGGACCAGTTGGTCCTTCCGAGTCATGGAAGCCGAGCGGTGCGCCTCTATGCCCGGCCTTGCGACGACCCTCGCGCGCGGCACCGTGATCTCGATTTCACGCTCCGTCCAATCGCGGATACCAAGGTGGGCGGCGGCGGCTCGATGACTCAGGGCCGCCCCGGGCCCACCGGCCTTCACCGCCGCGAGAAAGTGGCCCTCCAGCGTGATGTCCGTGTGGCCGACCACATAGATCCCCTCGTGCAGCCCGGTGAAGGCGACCGTTCCACGCGCGCCACGCGACCGAGCTGCGGCCGAGCCCGGAGTCCCGAAGCTCGTCCGAGTCCACCACCCCCTTCGCCCCGCTGGCGATTCGAGCGACCTCCAAGTCGCCGCGAGGGAAGGCATCTGCACTCCCTATTGGGCTGTTCCTTCCCTCGACGATGGGATGGGGGCGGCGGCGGGGCACCCGGCGAGCCTTGCCGAGTCCGAGTCACCGATCAAGACGTCCGTGTGCCGCAATGGTGCCGAATTTCGCGCAGGCCGGAGCATTTTCTGGCTCCCCCTCGCTGCCCTTGGGGCCGGCCGCGATTCGACCACCCATCGCAATGGCCGCCAGGGATAGGCTCCCGCGCATGGCTGATCAATCCAAGGCGGTCCTCATCACGGGCTGCTCGACCGGGATCGGGGCCGAGACGGCCCGCCATCTTGCGACCGAGGGCTGGACGGTCTATGCGACCGCCCGCAAGCCCGAGACGCTGAGCGGCCTCGCGAGCGCCGGTTGCAAGACGCTTGCCCTCGACGTGACCGACGATGCCTCGATGAGGGCCGCTGTCGGCCAGGTCGCCGAGGCCGAGGGCGCCGTCGGCGTCCTCATCAACAACGCGGGCTACAGCCAGTCCGGCGCCGTCGAGTCGATCGAGCTCGACTCGATCCGCCGGCAGTTCGAGACGAACGTGTTCGGACTGATCCGGATGAGCCAGCTGTGCCTGCCCGGCATGCGCGACCAGGGCTGGGGCCGGATCGTGAACATCGGCTCGATGGGCGGCAAGCTCACCTTCCCCGGCGGGGGGATCTACCACGCGACGAAGTACTCGGTAGAGGCGATCTCCGACGCGATGCGCTTCGAGGTCCGGGGCTTCGGCGTCGACGTCATCCTGATCGAGCCCGGCCTGATCACGACGGAGTTCGCGGCCGCGGCCAGTACATCGCTTGACGAGGGAACCATCGCCGAGGGCCCGTACGGCAAGTTCAACCACCACGTCGGAAAGATGACCGTCGGCGCATACGAAGGGCCCCTGGCAAAGCTCGGCGGCGGGCCCGATGCGGTTGCAAAGGTGATCGCGAGGGCCCTCGGCTCGAAGCGCCCGAAGCCCCGCTACACCGTCACGCCGTCGGCGAAGCTGTCGATCGCCCAGCGAAGGTTGGTCACCGACCGGGCATGGGACCGCATAATGCGAACGCAGTACCCGACGCCACGTACCTGATTGGCTAAGGTTTCGGCGTCGCGGCGTTGAGGAGCGCCACGCGATTCAAGAACGGGGGCCACCAAAGCACGGCGCGGTCGCCGAGAGAGGTTTTGTTTGGAGGCCAGCGGATATCCCGAGGATGCGAAGCCAGCCTCAGGGGCGCTGTCGGCTGGAATCGATCCCGCAGCGATCCGGGCACGCTCTCCCTGGCGGCTCTTCTGGCGGCGGATCAGGGAGGACAAGCTCGCGTTCGCCTCAGTGATCTTCATCGCGTTCTTGGCTGTCGTGGCAATCGCCGCGCCTCTCGTCATTGACCTCGTCGGGGCGCCCGGGCCTGACGAGCGAGACACCGCCGCGCTCGATCCGTTCTACTCAACCGCAACGGGGCCGTCGGCCGACCACCTCTTCGGCGTCGACGGGATCGGCCGTGACGTATTCAGCCGAACCGTCTACGGCGCGCGCGTGTCGCTGATCGTGGCGCTTACGGCGACGGCACTGGCCACCGCCGCGGGTATCTTCTTCGGGCTCATCGCCGGCTTCTTCCGAGGCGTAACCGACACGGTGATCTCTCGCGGCGTCGACGTCCTTCTCGCCATCCCGTATCTGCTGCTGGCAACTGGTCTCGCCGCCGCCTGCACGCTGGGCGTCACGAGCGGCGGGAACGCCGGCTGCCTCGGTGGTCTGATCCAGCCGGGGCTTGGGGTGGTGATCTTCGTCATCTCGGTGACGAGCTGGACGTACATGACGCGAATCGTTCGCGGCCAGGTGCTGTCGCTGCGCGAAAAGGAGTTCGTGGAAGCGGCCCGCGCGGGCGGAGCGTCGAATTCGCGCATCATCTTCCGCGAGATCCTGCCCAACCTGACGGCCCCGATCATCGTCTACGCAACGATTCTCGTCCCCCAGGTGATCCTTTATGAGGCGGCCCTCTCCTTCCTCGGTGTCGGCGTGACCGACCAGCCCAGCTGGGGCCAGATGATCTCCGATGCCACTCCTATCTTCGCCGACGCATGGTGGTACATGCTCTTCCCGGGCCTCGCCCTGCTCTTCACGGTGCTCGCCTTCAACCTCTTGGGCGACGCCCTCCAGGACGCGCTGAATCCGAAAACGAGACGGTCTTGACACATAACTCGATCACAACCGGACGTAAGTCCGAAAAAGGAAAGGAACTGACTATGCAATCCAACGCCAGATGGATGCTCACGTTCGCCGCAGCCTGCGCCCTGGCCCTCGGTGGGGCCGGGTGCGGGGACGATGACGACTCGAGCAGCTCCTCTTCGGGCGGCACTGGCGTCCCCGAGGAGTTTCAACCGGTAACCGAAGCGCCCGAGGACGCCAAAGAAGGTGGCTCGCTCTCGGTGCTCATGGCCGGAGACATCGACTACATGGACCCGGGCGGCGCTTACTACCAGCCGACCTACATGGTCACCCAGGCTGCCCACCGCAGCCTCTTCAGCTGGGCGCCGGATGACGTCGAAGAGCCCACGCCCGACCTCGCGGAGAGCGAGCCGGAGATCGCCGACGATGGCAAGACCCTGACCTTCACGATTCGCGAGGGCGTCGCGTATTCGCCGCCGGTCGATCGCGATGTGGTCGCCGCGGACGTCGAGTACGCGATCGAGCGCTCCCTCCTTCCGGGCGTGGCAAACCAGTACTCGTCGATCTACCTCGCCGAGGTGGTCGGCTGGGACGAGGCGTCCAAGGAAGCTGTGGACAATCCCACAGGCGGAGCGCCTGATGTCGAGGGCATCACTGCCGTCGACGACCAGACGCTCGAAATCGAGCTCAACGAGCCGCTGGCGCCGTTCGTCTCGCAGTCCCTCTCGCTGCCGGTCTCGGCGCCGGTACCCGAGGAATACGCGGAGGAGTACGACGCCGAGAACCCGTCCACGTACGGACAGTACGTCGCCTTCACGGGCCCGTACATGGTCGAGAACGACCCGGAGACGGGCGAGCTGACCGGCTACACGCCGGGCAAGGAGATCCATCTCGTCCGCAACCCGAACTACAGCGACGTGGGGGACTACCGCCCCGCGTACCTCGACGAGATCACGTTCGAGGAGGGGTTCAAGGACACCGCATCGGCTTCGCGGAAGATCCTGAGCGGTAGCGCGTCCATTTCGGGCGACTTCCCGCCGCCGAAGGAGGTTCTGAAGGAAGCGGCCGAGGAAGCCGAGCCGGAGCAGCTTCAGCTGCCCGTGCTGCCCGGATTCAGGCACGTCGCCCTGAACACCCAGGAGCCACCGTTCGACGACATCAACGTCCGCAAGGCCGTTCTGGCCAACTCCGATCGCGAGGCGCTCCGGAACACCCGCGGCGGCGAGCTGATCGGCCAGGTCGCAACGCACTACATCTCGCCCGGGTTCCCCGGGTTCGAGGAGGCCGGCGGCTTGGAGGGGTTCGATCTGGACTTCCTCGCGAGCCCGACCGGCGATCCCGAGCTGGCGGCCGAATACATGAAGGAGGCCGGCTTCGAGAGCGGGAAATGCGAAGGCGACGCGTGCGAAGTGAGCATGGTCGGCGACAACATCCCGCCAGGCAAGGACACCGCCGAGGTGTTCAAGAGCCAACTCGAGGATCTGGGGTTCAAGGTCAACTTCCAGGCCGTGGACCACACGATCATGTACACGCGGTTCTGCTCGGTGCCCGAGCAGCAGCCACAGGTCTGCCCGAACGTCGGGTGGCTGCCCGATTTCCGGGACCCACAGGTCATGCTGGACGTCCCGTTCTACGGACCGGGTATCGATCCGGAGAACAACTCCAACTGGCCGCAGTTGGACGTTCCGGAGGTGAACGAGGCGATCGAGCAAGCACGCCTGGAAACCGACACGAAGGAGCGAGCCGAAGCGTGGGCAGAGGTCGACCGGCTCGTCAGCGAGCAGGCAGCGGCGGTCCCGTGGGTGTGGGAGAACTTCCCGATCATCCAATCCACGGACGTCGCGGGCGTTGTCAGCCTCTTCAACGCCCAGTTCGACCTGGCGTTCACCTCCATCAAGTAGACGGAGGAACGCCCGAGCAATGAACGAGGCAGCTGGGCTCCGCCGCCGGGTGGCGGCGGAGCCCTAGCCTCGACAAACGAGCCAAGGCATGCTGCGCTTCATCATCCGCCGCCTGATCTGGGCCGTCGTGATGCTGGTGTTGGTCAGCGCCCTTGTCTTCACGATCTTCTACGTCTTCCCCACGGCGGACCCAGCGAAGCTCCGCGCCGGGCGCGCAGCTTCCGCCGAGCAAATCGAACAAATCCGTCATTCGCTAGGCCTGGACGATCCAAAGGCCGAGCAGTTCGGCCGATACGTCGCGGGCGTCTTTACTCCGTACGAGAACGAAGAGGCGCACATCGATGGTCCATTCGACCTCGGCATCAGCTTCTTTCAGAACAACGAGCCCGTACGGGAGATCATTCTCGACCGCCTGCCGGCGACCATCATGCTCGTCACCGGCGCCGTCGTGCTCTGGCTCGGAATCGCGATACCCATCGGCGTGATTTCCGCGGTTCGCCGAAGATCATGGCTCGACCGAACGACCATGGTCACCTCGCTCGCGTTCATCTCGGCCCCTGTCTTCTGGCTCGGGCTCGTCGCCCTCTACCTCTTCGCAAGCGACGTGGGTGTGCTTCACATCTTCCCCGGCATTGGCAGCTACAACGACGCTGAGAACTTTGGCGAGAAGGTCCACTCGATGCTCCTTCCCTGGATGGTTCTCGCCGCGGCGACTGCTGCCATTTACGCCAGGTATGTCCGCGCCCAGATGATCGACGTGATGACGGAGGACTACATCCGAACGGCCCGCGCCAAAGGCCTCCCAGAGCGCAAGGTGGTCATCCGGCACGGTCTGCGAAGCGCCCTGACGCCGATCGTGACGCTGATCGGCCTGGACATCGGAACGCTGCTCGCCGGGAACGCGATCCTCACGGAGTCGGTCTTCAATATCCCGGGCGTTGGCAAGGAAACCGTCACCGCGATCGGCCAGTCCGATCTGCCCATGATCCAGGGGATCGTCCTGTTCGGCGCCTTCTTCATCGTCATCTTCAACCTCATCGTCGACATCCTCTACGCCTATCTCGACCCGAGGGTGCGCTACGAATGACGGAGCCGCTCCTCAGCGTTCGCGACCTCCGGGTCGGCTTTTCGACGGAAGAGGGCATCGTCCATGCGGTCGACGGCGTTTCGTTCGACGTCGAGGCGGGCCAGACGATCGGCATCGTGGGCGAATCCGGCTCGGGCAAGACCGTTTCGAGCCTGGCGATCCTGGGCCTGACCCGTTATGAGGAGGCTGAGGTCTCCGGCTCGATCCGGTTCGAGGGGCGTGAACTAACCAGCTTCGACGACGAGGCGCTCCGCGAGGTGCGCGGCAACGACATCGCGATGATCTTCCAAGACCCTCTCACCTCGCTCCACCCCTTCTACAAGGTGGGCGACCAGCTCACCGAGGCGATTCACTCGCATCAGGACATGACGGACGCTCAGGCACGAAGCCACGCGACGGATCTGCTCGGCATGGTCGGGATCCCCGACGCCTCGCGCCGCTTCGACGAGTACCCGCACGAGTTTTCCGGCGGCATGCGCCAGCGAGTGATGATCGCGATGGCCCTTACCAACGATCCAAAGCTCCTGATCGCGGACGAGCCAACGACGGCGCTCGACGTGACGATCCAGGCACAGATCCTGCGGCTCCTCGCTCGCCTTCAGTCCGAGCTCGGCATGGCGATGATCCTGATCACCCACGACCTCGGCGTCGTCGTCGAGGTCGCCTCGGAGATCCTGGTCCTATACGGCGGGCGGGTGGTCGAGCGAGGATCTCTCGACGAGATCTTCTACGACCCGCAACATCCCTACACGTGGGGGCTCCTCGGGTCAATCGCCCGGGTCGACGGGACCCGCACAGAGAGGCTCACGCAGATCGCCGGCCAGCCCCCGTCGATGATTGCACCGCCCGAAGGCTGCCACTTCCGCCCGCGCTGCCCGCACGAGTTCGCGAAGTGCCCGGTGGTCCCGCCGCTCGAAGCTCGAGCAGGCGGCGATCATCTCGATCGCTGCTGGCTCGGGGTTGAGCAAAAGCGCGAGCTGCGCACCCTCCCGAGCGGCGAGATCGGCCTGCCGGAAAAGCAGGAGGCCGAGCCCGTATGAGCGAGAACGGGGTGCCCCTCCTCGAGGTCAACGACCTGGTCAAGTACTTCCCGATCAAGTCAGGGATCCTGTTCGGGCGCACCGTTGGAGCCGTGCGGGCGGTCGACGGCGTCTCGTTCGAGATCCCGAAGGGAAAGACGCTGGGCCTCGTTGGTGAGTCAGGCTGCGGCAAGTCGACCCTCTCGCGCACCATCCTGCAACTGATCGAGCCCACCTCGGGCTCCGTGAGGTTCGACGGCCAGGAGATCGCCGGGCTAAGCAAGCGCCGGATGCGGCCCTTGAGGCGCGAGATGCAGATGATCTTCCAGGACCCGTATGCATCGCTCAATCCGCGCAAGCGCGTTGGCCACATGATCGGCGAGATGATGGCCATTCACAAGATCGGTACCCCCGAGGAGCGCCGGTCCGAGGTCGAGCGGCTCCTCGAGCGCGTCGGCCTTTCGTCCGAGCACTACAACCGCTATCCCCATGAGTTCTCGGGCGGCCAGCGTCAGCGCGTGGGCGTGGCGCGGGCGCTCGCGCTCAAGCCCAAGCTGATCATCGCCGACGAGCCTGTCTCGGCCTTGGACGTATCGATCCAGGCGCAGATCATCAACCTGCTCGAGGATCTCCAGGACGAGTTCGACCTCACCTACCTCTTCGTCGCCCACGATCTCGGTGTCGTTCGCCATGTCGCAGACACCGTCGCGGTCATGTACCTCGGAAAGATCGTCGAATCGGGGCCGACCGATCGGGTCTATGCCAATCCGGTCCATCCATACACCGAGGCGCTCCTCGCGGCGGTACCGATCCCGGACCCTCGCCTCAACGCGGAGCGCACGAAGCGGATCCTCGAGGGGGACGTCCCCTCGCCCGCGGACCCGCCGCCGGCTTGCCGCTTTCACACACGTTGCCCGTATGCCACCGAGATCTGCACCGAAATCGAGCCGGAGTTCGTCGAGCACCGCCCGTCGCAGTGGGCGGCTTGCCACCACCCGTTGAACGTCGGCGAGAGCGAGAGCTCAGCGCACTGAGAGGATCACCCGGGTTGAGTCCGGGTCGCGAAATTCGACGCGCTCGCCATCCCGCGAGAGCGCGATCCCGTTTCGCTCGAGCCCCTCCGCCGCCGCATCGACCGCAGCTTGCTCTCGGAGCCGGAGCTCGAACGACTCGAGGCCTGTGCTGGAGTCGGGTGCGGGGCCGGCGCCGGCGGAGTGCCACGTGTTAGCACCCATGTGGTGGTGGTAGAGCCCCTCGGCGAGGAACACCGCCTGGGTGCCGAAGCGCTGTCGCTCGGCGAGACCGACCACGTCGCGCCAGAAGGTGAGCGTGCGCTCGGCGTCGGCGGTCATCAGGTGGATGTGTCCGATGTCGGGAGGCTTCTGCGTGCCTGCCTCCTCTAGAAGCCCCGCCAGGTCCAGCTGCTGCGAGAACATCCCGACCCGCCCGTCTGAGGCCTGAGGCCACTCCTCGTACGGCCGGTCGCGATAGAGCTCGATCCCGTTTCCCTCCGGGTCCGCGAAGTAGACCGCCTCGGAGACGCCGTGGTCTGAGGCGCCCTGGAACTCGCGGGCTACCGCGGTGGTCGCCCTGACCGCCGCGCCGAGCGACTCGCGATCCGGGTAGCGAAACGCCGTATGGAAGAGCCCCGTGTGAGGTCCGCGCGGCGGACCCCCCGATGCCCCGGCTTCGAGCCGGATCAGCGGGTGCTCGGGCGCGCCTCGAAGTTCCGTTACCGAGCCGTCAGTCGCGGTCGTCTCGAGCCCGATCGCCCGTTCGTAGAAGTCGCGTTGAAGCCCCGTGTCGCTCGCTCGGAGCGTGACCGTTCCGACGACCGAGTCGAATAGGTGTTGGGGTGAGCTCTTCATGGGAGGGGAGGCCATCGAGATTAGAGCGCGCGTTCGCCAAGGCTCTGCGCACATGGCGCTTGCGGACCCATTCGGCTGCGTAGTAGCTCCCGATGACGAAGGCAAATGCGGCGATTTGCCCGCCGAGCGTCTCCCACGTCGGAAAGATCCCGAGCCAGGTGCCCATCCAGAGCGGGAACTCGGCATCGATCGGCGTAATCGAGAGCCAGCCCACCCCCTGAAGCGTGCGCAGGGTGTTTCCGACCATGACCACGAGGACGAGCGACATGAGGACGCCGGTCACGATCAGCATCCGCTTGTAGGGAAGCTTCTGCTCGAGCCGGAACGTGAGCGCGCCGACGGCAAACACTCCGAGCAGGCCCAGGCTCACTCCTGCGAGGACAATCGGGGTGCCCGACTCGAGCTGGAGCGCCTGGAGGAAGAGAACCGTCTCAAAGCCCTCGCGAAAGACGCTTGTAAAGCCCAAGAAGTAGAGGCCTGCCACCGTGGCGCCGGCGGCGACGCCGCCGACCGCGGCGCCTGTGAGGAGCTTCGAGCGCTTCCGGTGCGAGGCGATCCACTCCGTCCAATACACCTTGTGGAAGAACCAGTTCAAGACGAGTATCAGGACCAGGACCGCGACGATTCCGACGATCGCCTCGAGCTTCTCCCCGTACTGAGCAAGCTGATCCAGAAGGAGCACGGCGGCCAGGAAGAGGGCGGCTGAGGCGGGAAGGCCGATGAGCGCGCCGCGGATGACCGGTCTCCGAAGACGCCTGTTCGCGCCCACCATGCTGGCCGTGATCGCGGCAATGATCAGAATCGCTTCAAGACCTTCGCGGAAGACGATAAGCGCGGCATTGGTCACAACCGTGATGTCGCTCGCGCCCTCGCCGGTGGTTCCGCGCGCTTGCTCGAGGGCCTCGTCGAGGACTAGACGCGTGTCCCGCACGTCGCGGGCGGTCGTGTCGTCGTCGGCGATCAGCTCGGCCAGCCCGGCGGTCCCGTTCGCGCCGAACCACACGTAGCCCTCGATCTCCTGGGTCAGCGCCGGGTCGAGCGCGCGCAGGAGACGCTCGGGGCCGAACTCGAAGAAGGCGTACGCGGAAAGCCGGGCCTGCTCTGCCTGTTCGCGCTCGCCGGCAGAGACCGCGGCCTCCATCTGGTCGAGGCTGATGTCCACGAGATCGAAGTCCGCCTCGGAGCTCGACTCGAGCCATTCCTCGGGCGCCATCTCCTCGAAGCCCGCTGAAGCGGTTTCGTGGAAGGACTCGATCTCGTCCTGCGAGGCGACCTCACCGCCCTCGTTTGCGGCCTTCGAGATCGCCTCGAGCTCCACCAGGGCCGCCTCGATCTCCGCAGCGGCCTCGGCGTCGATCTCAGCGAGCGCCGGCTCGAGGTCGGTGAAGGCCTCTTGCGCGGCCTCCGAGAAAGCGAGCGCCTCCTGGATCTCGAACGCAAGCGTGACCTCACCGTCGTTTGTGCCGCGTTCGTACTCGATGGGGACAAGGTCGAGAAAACGGATGAACTGCTGAGCTCGGCGGGCCTCCTCCTCGGGGGTAAACGGAGAAGCCGTGAAGCCATCGAGTGCCTCGAGCGCATCCTGGCCTGCCGCTCGGAAGCGGCGGTCGTCGCCTTGCAGCGCGGCGGCTGCGAGCCCGGCGAAGGTTTCGTCTACAGCCTCGCGCGCAGCCATGGAGCGCTGCGACTCGAACTCGGGCGAGATGATCTGCCAGTAGCCGGTGGCGAGCGCGGCGCTCTCGGCCAGGGTCGCGTCGTACCCGCGCTGGGATGCCTGCTCGGCCTCATCGAGGAAGGTGGTGAGCCGCGTCTGATAGGCGTCGTAGAGGTCCTTGCGCACGCTGAGCACGGCCTCATCGGGCTCGATCTCGCCCGTCTCGAGCGCGTCAAGCGCGGCCGTCGCGTCCACGCCGGGCCGGGTGAAGCGCGTGATCTGGCGAAAGTCGCGGATGAGGAGCCACGCCCGTGCGCGTTCGACCTGGCCGCTAGAGGTCGCTTCGATCGCCACGTCGTAGGCGCCACGGCGGAGCGCACCCAGCGCCTCGCCCCTGGCGGCGGCAAGCGCGACCTCATCCCTGGCGGCAACGGCGCGCGCCGCATCGTCGAGGGCGCCCTGAAGCGCCTTGAGGTTTGCGGGCGAAGACTTCCTGAGGCCCGCTGCGAGCGAGCCGCGCAGAGCGCTACGGGCATCCGCGACGTCCCGCGCCGCGAGCGCCCCGCCGTCAAGGATCAGGTCCGAGCGGGCGTCGAAGAGATCCGCCGCAATCGCATCGGCATCCGCATACGGCCCCTCGGCATGCGCCGCGGGAGCGAGCGCAAGTGCCGCGAGGACAGCGAGTGCGAGGGTCTGAGCTGTGCGCACGGATCGCATGGTTAGGGCCCCCGAATTAGGGAGCCCTAAGCCTAAACGACCACGCTCTTCGGCAGACCTAAGCGTCTTGGATCTCAATCCCTAGCTGCTCGGCTGCCTGCGTGACCTGGCCGGCGATTGCCTCGGCTTGGCGCTGCGCCTGCGATCCGAGCGTGTCGGCGTCCTCCGCGGAGAACTTCTCGCCCTGCTCCTCTCGGTCGCGAAGATCCTCGACAAAGGCGAGAAGGTCCTGGAGCTCCGTAGCCGTTTGCTCGGCCTGCTCCGGCGACTCCTCCGCGACGACAGGCTCGACCTCGTCGTAGACGAAAACGATGCCCTCGAGGATGTCAGCGATGTCGGAAAGGCGCGACGCCGCGACGAATCCGAGCTCCGTGGCGTCCTCGCCGGCGATGAACTCCGAGTTCTTCCAGGCCTCGAAGTACTCCGCCATTGTCGGGGTCATGACCGTGATCGCGGTGAACGCGTCGGACTCGGTCGCCTCGAACTCGTTCGCGTCCGCATCAAGCGACTCGGCCTGGCTAAGGAACTCGTCCACGGCCGCGAGGTAGATGTTCGCATCCGGGACACCCTCACCCGTCGTCTCCTTGCCGTCTCCGTCGAGGTCTTGCGGGACGTCCGCAGCGAAGTCGGGGTTCGTGCCATAGAGCGAGGTCTCGGTGATGAAGAAGAGGTTCCCCGGCTGCTCGAGGGTCTCGCCATCGGGCGTCTCGAGCGAGAACGACACCGCGCTCTCGGGATCACTCGCATCGCTGCCGGCGTCGATGTCGACGTCGTACTGCGCGAGACGCGGCACGCCGGCCACGATGCCCTCCATCTCTTCATAGGCGGGGTTCGCGGCTTCGAAGGCTTCCTGGGACTCCAGGATGATCGCCTCGACCTCGTCGCCGGCCTCCTTCATCATCGCCTCGTAGTCGAAGTCGTAGGACTCGACGAGGTCGTAGTACTCCTGGCCCTTCTCCTGAAGGATCGTGACCTGCTCGACGAGCTCGGTGGAGTGTTCGGTCAGGTAGGTCTCGATGGCAGCGAGCTCACCGCTCGGCGCCGATTCAGCCGCCGGTTCCTCGCCGTCCTCGTCGTCGCCGCAGCCGGCTACGAGGCCTGAGCCGAGTGCCAAGGCCAGTCCAGCCATTCCAGCCGAAAGTTTGCGGTTGATCCTGTGGTTCACGCGGGAAACCCTCCAAGGTCACGATAGTTAGGGGTACCTAATAAGGCGACCCTAACAGGCCCAATGCGTGAGATTCGCGCACGCCGGCGCTCGGCCCCCTACCCGGCCCATATGCCGGCCGCGATGCTGCCAAGCCCCGAGGCGACGATGAGGGTCAGGCCGGCGGTCCGGAAAGCTCCGTGGTCGAGGCGATCGAAGATCAGGCGGCCCAAAAAGCCTCCGAGAACCACGACCGAGACGAGCAGGATGAGGATCCATGCCCCCGGAAGCTCGGCTCGGCCGCCCGCTGCGGCGAGAGCGATCGCACCCATGATGTTCAGTCCCAAGAGCAGCGCCGCCATCGTGTCGCGGAACTCAGCCGGGGTCGCTCCGGCGCGCTCCAGCATCAGGACCAGGGGCGGCCCGGAGGTGGCGGTAGTCGTCGTGAGCGTTCCCGCCGTCAGCCCGGCGACAGCCCTGACCGCTTGGGACGTCTCCCTTCGCGCCGCGTGCCCCCGCTGAGCCTGAATCGCCACCGCCACGATGACGCAGATGCCGACAATTACCTGAAGCGTGGGCTTTGAGAGCGCGAGCAGGATCAGAACGCCACACGCAACCCCTGGAGCGGCCCAAGCCAGCACGGGCAGAAGTTCCTGCCGGCGGATCGACGTCTCGCGACGCTCGCCGGCAATCACCAGCACGTTCAGCACGGAGCTCACGGCGATCAGCACCGCGATCGCCTCGGCAGGCTCGAAAACCGCGAACGTCGCGGGTCCCGCCACGAGCGCGTAGCCAAACCCGGTAGCGGACTGAAGGGTTGCGCCGGCCAAGGTCGCGGCGGCGACCAGGATGAGCTCGGGGGAGTTCAGGGCGCGGGGAAAGACTCGTCGAAGCGCGGGAGCCCGTCATCGGGGATGGGCTCCCACGGTGCGGCGTAGGCGACGAATTGGCGGCCCTGGGGGCGGATCCCGGGATCGCCATCGATCACGCCAAGCCTGACGAGGGTGATCTCCTCCGAGTCCGGCGGCCGGCCGAAGAGGGCCGAGCCACAGGCGCCACAGAAGATCTTCGCGAAGCCGTCGCCAGGCACCCACGCCTTGAGCAGGTCCTCGCCTTCGAGGATGCGGAGCGACCCCGGCGCGAGCACCGCCGTCGCCGACGCCGCGCCGCCCGTCCGCCGCTGGCATCGCGTGCAATGGCAGTAGCCGGCCGCCTTGAGTGGCTCGTCGATCTCGAATCGAACGCCCTCGCATCCGCAGTGTCCGGTGAGCGCCGGAGAGGCCATGCGCGGAGCCTACGCTACGAATCGCCGATGCCATCACCGCTCAGCTTCCGCCCTGTGCCGCTCGAGGAGGAGCCGGCCCGCTCGCTTGCGAGCGCGATGCGAGACGAGATCGCGACGATCTACGAGAACGTGGACCTGGACGGGCCAAAGATGCCCAAGGCAGGGCCGCAAGAGCTTGGCCCGCCCGGTGGCGTCTTCCTAGTCGGATTCGACGAGGAGGACCGCGCTGTCTGCGGAGGGGGCGTCAAGGATCTTGGCGAGGGGATTTGCGAGATCAAGCGTATGTACGTGGCCCCCGAGGCCCGGGGCGCCGGCCGGGGGCGCGAACTGCTCGAAGCGCTGGAGGAAGAGGCACGGCGCCTCGGCTACGAGCGAGCCCGCCTCGACACCGGGCCCCGCCAGGAGCGCTCTGAGCGCATGTACCTCGCCGCTGGCTACGAGCCAATTCACAACTTCAACGCCAACCCGATTGCGACGTTCTTCGGCGAGAAGGCGCTCTAGCCGCCGCCAAGTCCGCGCAGCGGCTCCGAGAGCTCGCTCTCGAAGAAGCCGAAGAATCCATCGACGTCGGGACCCGCGCTGATCAGCGCCAAGTGGTCGAACCCGGCGTCCACGAAGTCCCTTGCGACCTCGAGGTGCCGGGCGGTGTCGGGTCCGCATGCGAACGCGTCAGCCATGTGGTCGGCCGTGATCCTCTCGGTCGCCGATTCGAAGTTCTTCGGGTTCGGAAGCTCCGGCAGGACGTTCCAGTCGAGGACCCCGAAGCGGAAGAGCTCGTGCGCGGATGCGGCTGCGGCGTCGGCGTCCGGCGCCCACGCGAGCGGCACCTCGCAGTACTTGACGCCGTCTCCCCCGGCTTCGGCGTAAGCGCTGATCAAGTCTTCGTCAGGGTCGGTCGCGAACAGGCCGTCGCCGAGCTCGGCCGCGATCTTTGCCGCCTGCGGACCGCCGCCCGCAACAACGATCTCGGGAAGCTCGTCCGGCAGGTCGAACACGCGGGCGTCCTCAATCGAAAGGAACTCGCCGCGGTAGGACTGGTAACCCCCCTGCCAGAGCTTGCGGATGATCTCGAGCGCCTCGCGGAACCTGCGATGGCGCTTGCCGACCTCCGGCCACCCCTGGCCGACGACATGCTCGTTCAAACGCTCCCCGGCCCCGACGCCAAGCGTGAAGCGGCCGTCGGCGAGGATCTGCGTTGTCGCTGCGGCTTGGGCGACGATCGCGGGGTGGTAGCGGATCGACGGGCAGGTGACCCCGGTGGCAAGCCCCAGGCTCTCCGTCTGCGAGGCGATGCTCGCGAGAACGGACCAGACGAACGGCGAGTGCCCGTGGCTCTCGAGCCACGGGTGATAGTGATCCGAGATCTCGACGAAGTCGAAGCCGGCCTCCTCGGCGCGGACCGCTTGGCGCACGAGCTCCTTCGGATCGTAGGCCTCGGCGAAGAGCTTGAAGCCAATCTTCATTGAGGACGTCCTACCCCGGTCCGGCCGCACTACTCCGGCTCGCCTCGCGATTGATGCACACTTGAGCGAATGAGCGCCGAGTCCTCAAAGCGCGATCCCCGGGTAGACGACTACATCGGCGCGCTTCGTGTCTGGCAGCAGGAGATTTGCAACGAGGTGCGCGAGATCATTCACAGCGCCGACCCCGAGGTGGAAGAGACGATCAAGCGCCGCATCCAGCCCTACTTCGTCCTCGACGGCAACGTCTGCGCGCTACTTGCTGCGAAGAAGCACGTGTGCGTCTTCCTCTACGACGGAGCGATCGTCCCCGACCCCGAGGGCATCATCACCGGGGGTCACGACAACCGGACCGCCCGGCAGATCTCGATCCACGAGGGCGAGGAGATCAACGCGAAAGCCCTGCGCGAGATGTTCCGCCAGATCATCGCCAACAACCGCGCCGGCGGCTGGCGGAAGCTCAAGCGGGAAGGCGGCGCAGGCTGAAGTGCCTCCGCGGTCCTCTTCGGTTTACGCTCTCTCACGATGACCCTTTACGAACTACTGCTCCTCCTGCACGTCGTCGCCGCGATCGTCTGGGTCGGAGCCGCAACCGCCTACTTCATGCTCGAGCTTCGAACCGACCTCTCCGGGGACCTCGAAAGGGAAGCGAGCCACAACGACGACGCCGGCTGGCTCGCGCCACGCCTCTTCATACCCGCTTCCCTGGCCACCCTCATCTTCGGGATTCTCGCCGCGATCGAAGGCAACTGGGACTTCGGCTCGCTCTGGATCATCATCGGGCTGACGGGGTTCGGAGTCTCGTTCGCCATTGGCGTCGGTTACTTCGAGCCGGAGATCAAGAAGCTCGAGGAGGCGATCGAGCGAGACGGAGCCGCCCACCCCGAGGTGCGCCGCCGCACATCGAACCTGAAGACAGTCGGCCGCATCGAGCTCTCGGTGCTCTTCATCGTGGTCGCCTCAATGGTGGCCAAGCCCACGGGCGATGACGCTGGGCTGCTCATCGCCATGGCGCTCGTGCTCGTCGCGGTCACCGCGGGAGCGATGGCGTGGCGCGGGCGAATCAGTAGTGGAGAGGGAGGGATTCGAACCCTCGATACGCCCGAATAGACGCATAACGGTTTTCGAGGCGCCGATCGGATTCGGGAGATCATGCGTCGTAGCTCATGACCGGCATTGTGCAACTGGGAGCCCGATCCCTGAACGCGACCAGCCCTACAGTCCGTTCCGTTTGCCTGGGAGTGAGTTGCCTCGTCGCGCAGGGCGCGTATCGGCGTGAATTCGCTCCTCGGCCAGAACTGACGGCTGTAGGGCCAGTTCCCACAGGTTACTCGGTTTAGTGATGATCGTGACTTGCGGTCCTACCGAGGCAGTGCGTTAGACGGATGCTGACTGGCTGACCTCTGGAAGAGTTCAACCTTCCCCTCGCGAACTTCTTTGCTCCGTCTGACCCAATCAACGAGAGCACGGAATTCAACCCTAGACGCTAGGGAAAGTTCGGACCGCTTCGCCCGACCTTGTCTCGATAACGCTGAATCAGGTGTCTATTGATCCTCTGAATCTCGCCATCGGTTTCGGTGACGGCGATGAACTCTGCACCGTCCTTCTCTGCGTCTCGGATCAAAGCCTCGAGCTGTCCAGAGCTCTCTGCGACCTCAAACACGACCCCACTTGCCAGCTGAACGATGGCATTGGGCTCACTCATCCCCCGAGACTACAGCGAGTCGCGTCTTGAGCGAGATTGAGCCTTTTGAAAAGTCTTGCGAACTCCACCTTCGCCCATTTCTCTGCTGGCGCCCTGTTGGTGCCCAATTCAGGAGTTCGCTTTCGGACACAGTAAGCGCCGTGGAACCGTCGACCAGCCCCCTCTGAGATAGGGGCTTCGCATGGAAAGCATCTAAAAGTGTCGATCGCCCCGGAGTGGCGCCCATCGGTCCAGCGGTGAGGACTTGGCCTAGGGATCCGTGCCGCCCGCCTCGACCATGACCGCCAAAGGGGACGCGAGCCCTTCGCAATCCTTTCCGATGGGAACAGCTTCAACTTCCTGAGTTTCAAGATCTACCCGGTTGACGCTCGGGCGATCCCCGCATGCGCCGACGTACGCAGCTGACCTTCGCTCATTCAGAGCGAAGTTCATCAAGTGCACGCTTCAGCATGGGGGTCCACATCTTCCGTAGCCCCCGTGTCGGAATCGATGCGAATGAGGCTCGAGCCAGTCGTCGCGATGAACGAGTCCGCGGTCGCCAATGCCGACCCGTGAACGCTGGGGACACTTGTCGGTTTGTTCTCCGCGCCATCCAGCTGTACGAGATCGGCGCCGGTCGTGTCACTCCCGTGGTAGGTGAGAACAAGGCTCTGACCGCTCTCGGCTACCGCCCCCGATTCGACGAACCAGTCGTTGCGAGGAGGGCGGACGACGTGCGTCTGCGAGCCGCCAGCCGGATCGATCACCGTGTATAGCGCTGCATTCTTCTTCTCGCTAGCCGACCGGTTGCCGAGCGCGATGAGCCGGTCATCGCTGCCTAGGCCAATGAGAATCCGACTGACGACCCCCATAACGACACTCCGCACCGCGGCACATCTTTCCTCTTAGCACTCGCGCAGTGAGAAGGGGCAGCCGGTGACGACAGTCAGTCGCAGAACGGGTTCGAGTCGCCCGCCCCGGGGTTGATGTCCTTGACGAGCTCCGTTCCTGCCGCGGTGCCGTCGGACTTCCAGAGCTCGGAGCCCACGGTGCCGTTGTCAGCCGCGAAGAGGACTAGCGTGCCGAGTCGCAGCTTCTGGCATGGGGACGAGTCGCCAACCCCGGGGTTGATGTCCTTGACGCGCTTCGTCCCGGCCGCGGTGCCGTCGGTCCGCCAGAGCTCGCTCCCTGAGCTGCCGTCGATTGCCCTGAAGATGAGCCGGTCGCCGAGCCCGGCGAAATGCCGAGGGTACGAGTTGCCCGCCCCGGGGTTGATGTCCTTGACGCGCTTCGTCCCGGCCGCGGTGCCGTCGGTCCGCCAGAGCTCGCTCCCGGAGCTGCCGTCCTCGGCCCCGAAGTAGAGTCGCTCTCCGAGCCTCGCCAAATCGTTCGGGAACGAGTTGCCCGCCCCGGGGTTGATGTCCTTGACGCGCTCCGTCCCGGCCGCGGTGCCGTCGGTCCGCCAGAGCTCGTAGCCGGAGCTGCCGTCGTCGGCCTCGAAGTAGAGCCGGTCTCCAAGCCTCGCGAGGTCGTCGAGGTACGAGCTGCCCGCCCCGGGGTTGATGTCTTTGACGCGCTTCGTCCCGGCCGCGGTGCCGTCGGTCCGCCAGAGCTCGCTCCCTGAGCTGCCGTCGTCAGCCTGGAGGTAGAGCCGCTCTCCCAGCCTCGTGAGGTCGTCGGGATTAGAGCTGCCCGCCCCGGGGTTGATGTCCTTGACGCGCTTTGTCCCGGCCGCGGTGCCGTCGGTCCGCCAGAGCTCGCTCCCGGCGCTGCCGTCGTCGGCCTCGAAGTAGAGCCGGTCTCCGAGCATCGTGAGGCTTCGGGGGGACGAGTCGCCCACCCCGGGGTTGATGTCCTTGACGCGCTTTGTCCCGGCCGCGGTGCCGTCGGTCCGCCAGAGCTCGGTGCCTGAGATGCCGTCGTCGGCTCGGAAGTAGAGGCGCTCGCCGAGCTTGGCGAAGTGATAGACGCTCGCGCCCTCCACCCCGGGGTTGATGTCCTTGACGCGCTTTGTCCCGGCCGCGGTGCCGTCGGTCCGCCAGAGCTCGTAGCCGGTCGAACCGTCGTTGGCGCCGAAGAACAGACTGTCGCCGAGCTTGGCGCCGTCGGTGGGGGATGCGGCCGCGGGCCCCGCACCGAATGCGAAAACCAACAGCACCCCCGCTCCGACACCCCAAAGTCTCATCGCACGCCAGTCTACGGCAGGTGTGGGCATAGCGCAAGGCGCGCATTTTGGACCACCTAAGGAATGTGCTTTGGACGAAAAGCACCTAAGTCGCTTTGCATGGAAGGCGCTTGAATCGCGCGAACTCCAGGGGCGATGGCTCTAATCGGCCTTGTCCTCGGGCGTCGCAGCGGCAGACGTATCGCACGGTCCCAGTTCACGGCCTCAGTCCGGGTACTCGTCCTTGCGCCAGGCACGCGGCTCATCGGGCTGGGGCTTCGGAGTCCTCTCAAGAAGCATGTTGAAGTGGGGGGCGACGAAAGGGTCGGGGGCCATCACTGTGTAGGTGTGGTAAATGGTGCCGTTGTCGCGCGCGAACGCGATGTAGCCGGGGCCCTCGCGGAGGCCGTCCTTGAGCTCGGCGCCAACCTGCGCTGACCATTCCTCCAGCCAGTCCGGCGGGTTCTCGATCATCTCCTTGACCTCGGGGGTTTGCTGTGCCTGCTCCTCGGTCAAGGCAAGCCCAAAGTCCCAAGGGAAATCGGTTTCGTATGTGGAGACGTACGGAAATTCCCAACCCATCCGCTCCTTGTAGGCCGCGAGACGGTCGATGGGCGCCCGCGAGAAGCAGAGGAACGTCACGTCGCGCTTGTTCAGGTGGATCAGCGGGCCGCTGAACTCATCACCCAGGCTCGTGCAGCCGGGGCAGGCTCCGACCTCATAGTCCGGGCCGTACATGATGTTGTACGCGAGGAGCTGCGAGCGCCCGTCAAAGAGCTCTTCGAGGGTCTTTTTCCCATCCTCAGTGTCGAAGACGTACTCCTTTTCGACAGCGACCCAGGGCAGCTCTCGCCGTCGCTTCTTGATCTCCACGTTCTTCTTCGCATGCTCGGCTTCGAGCTTCGCGAGCTCGTCGCGAGCGGCCTGCCACTCCTCACGCGTCCCAATCCTGTGGTCAGGCATCGTCATCTCCTCGGCAGCTTGGGTCGTTCATCGGCGCCCCGGATGGATCATCGCTCGGCAGGTTACTTCGAGATTTCAAGAGCCTCAGGCCCCTCTCAATTGCGCCCCGTCGAACCAGTGCCCTCTCGGCTATGAAGCGATATGTAAAGCGCAGCTGTGGTTCTTGGTACCCCACCCCCAGCCAACGGTTTTCGAGTCGCGCACAAGTCCTGCGAAGGCGGCTTGTTCAAGCGGTTCACGGGGGCAGCCGCTAGGCCGTACGTGAAAGTCCGGGTTCGACAGCTGTCCGGCTAGCTCCGTCGACCTGCCCAACGGAAAACGTTCGGCGCCTGAGCCACCCTAGTTGACGTCCCCCCGATCACGTGAGACGATTGCGGCGACTTCGAGTAGGGAGACGATGGCCTCGCGCCGGAACACAGTAGTCGCAGCATTCGTCATCTTCGGCCTCGTGCTTACGTTGCCGGCCACTGCAGCCGGTCCGAAGACGAAGCTGGCGAGCAAAGCCGCAAACGGCGACGCCGCGGGCGACCGCACCGACGCCACCGCCATCTCGGGCGATGGCACGGTGGCGGCGTTCGTCTCCAACGCAGAGAACCTCCCGCAGGGGGATGGGACGACGACCCAGCTGTACGCGCGGGACGTCGACGCCGGCAGGACGTTCCTCGTGAGCCGCGCCTCGAACGGCGACGCCGCCGACGAGGGCAATCAGGAGCCATGGCTCTCCGCGAGCGGGCGCTACGTGGCCTTTATATCGAACGCCGACAACCTGCCGGGCGGCGATGGGGTCACCCGGCTGATCCAGGTTCACGACCTCGAGACGCGGAGGACACGACTCGCGTCCCAGAACTCTGCCGGCGATCCGGTGGACGAGAACGCAGGAGAACCGAGCATCTCGGGCAATGGCCGCTTAGTGGCGTTTCTCTCGTCGGCCGGGAACCTCCCCGCATCGGCATCGATCGGCACCGGGCTCTACATCCACGACCGGCAGAGTGGAAATACCAGCCTCGCGTCGCGGGCGAGCGACGGCACGGCGGTTGAAGTGAGATTTGGCCAGATCTCGATCGACGGCGGCCACGTCGCGTTCTCGTCCAGATCGGATGACCTGCCCGGCGGCGACGGCAGCACCACTCGCATCTACGTGCGCGACCTCGACGCGTCGAAGACGAAGCTCATCAGCAAGCGCACGGACGGCGAGTTGGCAGACGGAGACTGTGAGTATCCGTCCGTCGCGGCCAACGGCGCCGTCGCGGCCTTCGTCTGCACTGCGTCGAATCTCCCCGGCGGAGACGGAAGCACCGACCTCGTGTACGCGCGCGAGCTCGCGGGCGGCGGCTCGACCCGCCTGGTGAGCAAAAACGCGAACGGGGACCCGGCCGCGGACACCAGCTACGACCCGTTCGTCTCGGGGAACGGCAAGGTCGTGGCCTTCTACACCAACTCCGACAACCTGCCGGGCAACGACATGGACTCCGACGTCTACGCCTACGACCTCCAAACCGGAGCGCTACAGGTCACCAGCCGCAACTCCGACGGGGAGCCTTCCGACGAGTTCGCCGAGGCCTACCCTCCGTCGCTCTCGCACGACGGCGCATACGCCGTCTTCCGCTCGAGTGGATCAAACCTGCCGGGAACCGGCGGCATCGACACCCAGCTCTTCGTACGCGGCCCCCTCAGGTGATCGACGCCGGTCAGACCAAGTGCCGGCGCTTGGAGGACGTCTCGGCGGTTCGCGCACCCGGAAGCTAGCTCCATCCTCGGGGGCGCTGCACAGTGGCGTCCTTTGATTCGAGGCAGCGTCTCATCGCCTACCGGAACGGGGTGGGAGGGGGCCGGCGGCGGTGGGACCGAGATGGGACAGTCACCGTCCCCTCAGATCAACCTGTATGTACCTCTATTGCCTTCTTCCTCTTACTCGCCCGTGAGGGCCCCCACCTACCTGGGATGGCCGGCGGGATAGAGCGACTTGCATGAAATCCCTGAGAGTCCTCTATACGGCTCCCCGCTAGGCGTCCACGAGGCGGTGCGTCAGGCCGTTGGAAGTCGCCCTGCAACCCTTGGTGGTCACACGTCAACCGGAAGGAGCCAACATGGCTCAGGAATACAGTGCGGACCAGGTAGTAGCGGCGGCAAAGGAACTCAATCAGGAAGAGTTCACACGCGCGGACATCGCTAAACAGCTCGGCGTCGAAAAGTCAGACATCAAAAGTGGTTTCAACAAGGCTCGCAAGACCGAGCTGATCGAAAAGACTCGTGACGACGAGGAGAACACCGGGCACTTCAAGCTCTCGGCATAACCAAGAGGCGGCCAGCTTCAACTCACGCGCAGCTAGCTAGCTGGCTCCCTCGAACAAGCTTTTCTGTGAGGTATCGCGTCTTGGTGCTGGCCCGTATTCGACTCCTAGCGGTCCTCGCACCTAACGAAGGTGTTGTTGTCCCCTCTGAGATTATCGCCGCTATCGTCGAAGCAGTCGTCGACCTCCGTGCCGCCGTCGTGGGCGTCACTGCCGTCGCCTCCTCGAAGCTGGTCGGTGCCGGGACCGCCCGCAATGTCATCGTCGCCGGCATCTCCGAATAGGCCTGAGCCCTCACCGCGGGACGTCGAGGGCTGGGAACCACCGTCGTCTCCACGCCCGCCGCGCACGATGTCGTCGCCGCTGGCACCATTGATCGAGTCGAAACCGTCGCCGCCGCGAAGGCGATCGTCGTCCTCGCCGCCGGCGATGCCGTCGTCGCCATCGCCGCCGCCTGCCCGGTCGTTTCCGTCGCCGCCAGCGATCAAGTCACCTCCGCCGTTACCCCTGATGTGATCGTTGCCGGCGCCACCGGCAATCAGGTCGTCGCCCCCGAGGGCGCAGATGAGGTCGTCGCCGCCCACTCCGTCGATCGCGTCTTCTCCCTCGGAGCCTATGATCACATCGTCGCCCGCGGTCCCCTCGATCGAGTCGCCGCCGGGCTCCGCGACGATGGTCGCCTCACTCTTGTTGCAGGCGGTTGGCTCGGTGCCGCCGGCATCGCCGGCGTCGCTCGCCGTTGCGGTGAAGAGCAGGAAGAGCGCCAAGCCGATTAGGGCGAAGCTTGCCCCGGTGATGCGAGAAGTCTTGCGCGTCATGTCCCCTCCGATGGTTTGCTTGCTGGGCCACCCTATACCGCGGCCCGCCCGGCTGCAAGCGGGGCCGCGCACTTCCGCGCCCGCTTTCCCTGCTTGAGCCACTTGCTCGTGGCCTTGCGTTGCTTTCGGTCAAGACGAGTGGACACACGAGAACATCGCTCGGTAGACGTCTGTCGGGGATGGTTTTCCGCTAATCCCCTTCTGACATTTGAGTCAGCGAGGTGCCTGGGCCCTAAAAGATCTGCGAGGCGGTTCTAGGGCCTCGACCTTCTCGGCCAGAGCGGAGTCCGCAGCCGTGCGCGTCCATACCTAGACGCCTTGCTCCGCGTCCGAAGCGACAAGAGCAGCGAATCTGGCGACGAGATGCTGAGCCAATCGGCATAGGACTTGCTTAGGTGCTTTGGACGAGAAGCGTCTAAGTCGCTTTGCATGGAAAGCGCAATACCGTCAGAACTGACCTACGATTGCTGTACGGCGCTGGACAAGCGTCGGGGCGATGGGGCTCGCCTTCAACCGCCGACAACGGCTGATAGCTCCTAGTTGTGAAGGAGCCTGAGCAATGACCACATTGCTTGTCGGTGTCGGAGGGGTCCTTGGTGTACTCGCTCGCTGGGGTGTCAACCGGTTGACATTGCGTACGGACGACTCCGCCCGCGACTCCGGTCCCACCAGGGCTAGGAGTAGCCGAGCTCGTCAAGCAGATCGCCGGCCTCGGCCTCGAACCGCTGGCGATCCTCCGGCGCCATCTCCGTACGCCACCTCCCGACCCGATCGAGCCGCGGCGGACCGGCCGCGGTGGCGTGCTGAGCTCGCCTCGCGGCGGCACTCACGGCCAGGCGCCCGTCGCGACCACGGCGGTCACGCTCCAGGGGCCTCAAGCGCTCGTAGGCTCCCTCGTAATAGCGCAACATCGAATCGTTCCACGGCAGCTCAATCAGCTCCGCGATCTCCCTGAGCACGCGGTGCGGCTCCCCAACCAGCTCCTCGTAGCGAACCTCCATGTACCTGCCCAGGTCCAGCTGGGCGGCCGCGAGCCGTCCCGCGCGGATCTGGCCGGCCCAGGTCCGAGCCGCCTCGGCGGCGTCATTGGTGCCCCAGCTCACCTCGGCCAGCGAGACGGCCACGTCGCGCCCGTCGCGGATGAGGTGCACGAAGCGGGCTTCCTCGAGCGTGCAGGCGATGGTGCCCATGTGCTCGAGGTAGGCCGGGGTCTTGTCTCCCCAGCGCTCCTTGCCGCGGCTGCGGGCATGGACCACGTACAACGCGCGCGCCACGTCGGCCAGACCGATGGGAGCAAGCGCCGCCAGGTGCTCGCTGAGCTCGGCGGCGCCGAGCTCCAGGTCCGGCCAGCGCGGGTGCCTCGTGATCAAGCGAACCAGGGCCCCGCGGCGATCCGGCTCCGGCACGCCCCTCTCCTCGAGCCGTCGCCACCTTGCAATCAGGCGCGGGAGGAAGTGCGTCTCCGCCGGGATGGCGAGCTCGGGGTGGGCGTCGAGCATCAGGCGCAGGAGGGTCGTCCCCGAGCGGTTCACCCCGACGACAAAGGGCGCTGGCGGCGCTTGGCTCATCCCCACGGGGCGGGGACGGGACTCGCGAGGAAGCTCTCGAGGAAGTCCGTCCAGCGCGCCTCGAAGGCGGCGAGGCCGAACTCCCGTGCCGTCTCCCGGCCCCGCGCAGCGATGCGGTCGGCGTACTTGGCGTCGGTGAGAACTCGCGCGAGGCGATCGCAGAGCTCCTCGAGCGCCGGGAAGGCGACCGCCTCGCAGTTCTCGCCGGGGCGCATGAACTGGGCCCCGCCGCCGCCGTGGAACCCGACCACGGCGCAGCCCGCCGCCATCGCCTCGACCTGCATCATCCCGAATCCTTCGCGCGGCGAGAGGGACAGGAAGTAGCGGTGCTCTGCCATCCGCTGCATCAGCGCGGCATGCGCCATCGGCTTCACCCTGCTGAGCTGGTGGCGGACGCGCGGGTGGTCGCGGCGCATCAGCTCCTTCGTCCTCGCGAGGAGCTCGGGCCCCGTCGACTTCGTGACGACGAGGACCCGCTCGGCAGGCCGCTCGCTCCATTCGGGCCCCTCGGGAATGCTGTCGAGGTGCACGAAGGGAGGGATCACGGGCGCGTCGATCCCGAACACAGCTCGCAGCAGGTCACGCAGGAAATCCGACGTGCACACGTAGCCGTCGAAGAACCCGTCCAGCTCGAGCAGGCGGCCGAATCCCTGGACGTACATCAGCTTGCGCCCCGGCAGGCGCAGGCCGAACTGGTGCTTCGAGAACGAGGGACTCGCGATCAGGAGGTCGCTTTCGGTGATCTCGATCTCCATCTCCTCGAGACTGACCACGGGAAAGGCATCCGGATAATCCCAGCGCCCGTGGTCGGGGCCCTCGCCGTCGAGGGCCACCACGCGGCATTCGTGGTCGAAGCGCTCGGCGACGATGCGGCCCAGGTGATAAGCGATGTAGGTGCCGCCCCGCGGGAAGTAGCCGCCGGCGACGTAGACGACCGGACGCGCCCCGCGCGTGCGTGCGCTCCGCCGGCCGATCCCCGCACCGGGGCGCCGAGCCGGCGCCGCGGGGGCTGGCCGCCCGCGACCAGCGACCGGGGCGGGGTGGCCCTCCGCCGGCGCGCCGTTTGCCTCCAGCTCGGTGATCCGCGCACGCATGCGGCGCTCCTCTCCGGCGAGCTCGCCGACGATCCGGTCCCTTGCGGCCGCACCGGCGCGAGCGGGTGCCAGCGAGGAGAGCGCGGCCTCGACCCGCCGCACGTAGGGCTCCCACTCGACCTGGGCCCGCGCCGTCTCCTGTGCCCTGGCCGCGAGCTCGGTCAGCTCGGCGGGGCGGACGAGGAGGGCGCGGATCGCCGGCGCCATCTCCTCGATCGAGTCGACCAGCACCGCCCCGCCCTCCCGGCCGAGCCCCTCCGCGAAGCGGTTCGAGGAGAGCGCGACCGGCACCGTTCCCATCGCCCGCGCCTCCACCTGGACCCGCGAGTGGCCCTCGACCCGCGACGGCCAGACGAGAACCCGTGCCGATCCGAGGCAGCGAAGCACCTCGTCGTTGGGGGCGGTGGGGATCTGCAGGAGGCTGTGCCCCACATCTGACGCCACCCGGAGGGCCACCGTGGCCCAGCGGTTGTGCTCGAGCACTGCGAGGTCCACCTCCTTGGCCCCCGGCGGCGGGAACGTGCCGGGCCGACCCGAGCCGATGAACGTGCACTCCACCCCCGCCCCGAGCGCGGCCCCCTGGATGCCCTTCGAGTGGGTCCACATCTCGCAGCCGAGGCCGGCGATCGCGCGGAAGTGCTCCGGCCGTCCCAGGCTCGCGGGGTCGACCGTGAGCGGGTCGGGCTTCTCCCAGCGCTCGTCGGTATAGGGCCAGCCGGCGAACCCCGGGGGGGCGAGCAACATCATCACGCAGCGGGCGCCGGATAGCACGTACGGGGCATACAGGGGGTTTGGCCACCCCTCGGCGAGAATGACGGTGTCCGCCGCACTTGGCACCCGGGGCGCCGGGTCGAGGTCGGGTCGCGCGCCGGCAGCCTCGCAGATCTCCTCGAACACGTCCCGATCGATCGTGCCCCGCAGCTCCACGGGCTGGCCGGTCGCGGCGATCGCGGCGGCGAGCTCGTACATGGTGCGCCGACCGCCCTTCACGATCGGGGTCGGACGCCGCCGAAAGACCGAGCCCGGAAGCTCCCAGCTCACCGGCGCCCGGCCGCCGACACGAACGACGACCGTCAACGCATCGGAGCGCCGAGCGCCGCGCCGCTCAGGGCCCACTCGCACTGTGCTGCGAGCCCGTCCGCCAGCGAGACATCGGCCACGAAGCCGAGCTCCTCTCGGGCGTTATCGACGTCAGCCCAGGTGCTCCGCGCGTCTCCGCGCGCTTGGGGCCCGAGCTCCAGCGTCGGGGTGGTCTCGAGCACCTCACCGAGGAGGCGAACCGCATCCAAGAGCGAAGCAGGAGCGCCGGCGCCGACGTTGTAAGTCGCCCCCGGCGGCCCCAGCTCAGCTGCAAGCATTGTGGCGCGCACCACGTCTCCGACGAAGGTGAAGTCGCGGCGCTGGTGCCCGCCACCGAAGATCCGCAGCGGCTCTCCCGCGGCCGCCTGGGCGATGAACCTCGCCAGCGCCATGTCCGGCCGCTGGCGCGGGCCATAGCAGGAGAAGTAACGCAGCACGATTGCGGCCAGCCCGCCTCGCCCGGCCGCCCGGACCTGAGCCTCCGCGGCGACCTTGCTCTCCCCGTAGGGGTTGAGGGGCCGAAGCGGAGCCGTCTCGGGCGTTGGCAGCTGCGCGGGTGCTCCGTAGACAGTGGACGAGGACGCCAGCACGAAGATCTGGGGCGGATGGCAGGCCGCCTCCGCGAGCAGGCGCTCTGTCGCCGCCACGTTGTTGCGAGCGCTTGCAGCCGCCCCCGAGCCAAAGCTCTGGCGGGCACCAGGCTGGCCGGCGAGGTGGAAGACCGCATCGACCCCGTCGGTGAGCCCGGCGATCGAATCGACGGCAAGGTCGAGCTCGGCAAGCTCGAAGCGGGACTCGTCGCGCAGCCGCTCGAGGTTGCGCTCTTTCGCACCCCGCTCGTAGAATTCGGTGAAGCAGTCGACGCCAACGACCTGCCAGTCCGCGTCGAGGAGGCACTCGCTGAGGTGTGAGCCGATGAAGCCGGCGGCACCCGTGACGAGTGCTCGGCCCGCAGGGAGCATCGATCGCGTCCGTTCCGGCGTCATTCGACCGTAGAACTCCGGCAGTGAGGGTCTCGCCTGCGGCGCGGTGAGAGGCGCGTCGGCGAGATGAAGATGGCACGCATGCCTGCGGTCTCGCCAAGGGTTACTGCCATTGCCATCCACTCATCGCGTCGGGTTCGGTCTCCGCCGAAACCTATCGGCCGGAGAAACACACTGGTTTCTGACTGCTCGGACCAGCCGGGTGGGAAGCGGTGAATCAACGCTGCGAACGGTGCATCACGAGGATTGTGGCGCCCGCGCTCGCAAGCCCATTTGTAGTGCTTCCATGCAAAGCACCTACGCCCTTTTCGTTTAAGCACCTATCATTGAGAGTCGAATACGGACATTGGGCCGCGCGCATGAGAAGCGTGTACTTCCCCTGGGGACGCATAGCGGATACTGTGTCGGAGGTCGGGCATGACCACGATGGTTCTGGACAGGACTCCTCAAGCGTGAGGGCCGGACTCGCATGCGTTTCGTGATCTTGTGTCTCGGCCGCACAGGTTCGACCTACCTCCAGTCGCTGCTCGATTCCCACCCTCAGGTCAGCTGCTTGGGAGAGCTCTTCACCCGCAACTCGGGAGCCCCGCTCCCTGCCTACGGCGCACAGTCCGAACGTGACATTCGGAAGTATCTTGATGCCGTGCTCGGCGCCGAGAGCGAACGGGCGGTCGGGTTCAAGCTCGCGTGGAACAACATCCGACACCATCCGGTCGCGTTTGAGTCGCTACAAGACCCGGAGCTGCGGGTGGTCCGGCTTGTACGCCAGAATCGCTTGGCGACGCTTGTCTCGATCCAGCTATCAGTCACGACGGGGATCAAGAATCACAATTCGCGAGACTACGGCGACGCACAGGTCCGCCTGCGGCCCCAGAACTGCTTGCGACAGTTGGAGGAGTACGAGGCAGTGGACGCCGCCTTCGACGCGCTTGCTCGGCACCACCCCCATTGCACAGTGATCTACGAGGAGCTGGTCACGGACTCAAGTCTGACCGAGGTCCAGAAGTTGCTTGGGGTGGAGCCGCGCACACTGACCTCGGCGATGCAGAAGCGTCGTAAGAAGTCGCTGAGTGAGAGCGTCAGCAATTGGGAAGAGCTCATATCAGCACTCGCCGGAACCCGCTTCGAGCGTTATCTGGCAGACGCTCCGTGAAAGACTTCTGGCTGACGAGACGCAGGAGTATTCATAGGTGCTTTCCATGCAAAGCGCCTAAGCCATTTCGTAACGGCTTGAGGCCGAGCGCTGGCACCCGAGCGTTACGAATGTCCCTGCCGGGCCTAGCTACGCACTACGCACGCTCGCAGGCGCTGCGCGATCCGATTGCGATCGTCAGCGCCCCCAGCCACCGGTCTTAGGCGGTCTTGAGCGGCAAGTGCTTCGGCGGCACCCGTCGGTCCGTCACGAGGCGTCGGGTCTGCTGGAAAGCCAGTCTCGGCGCTGTGAGCGGAGAGGGAGGGATTCGAACCCTCGATAGACGAGAAAACGCCTATAACGGTTTTCGAGACCGCCGCATTCAACCGCTCTGCCACCTCTCCGAGCGTCGACGCACAGGCTAGCGAGAGAACTGAGGCCATTTTCGGCCGAGGGGGTGGCCGAAAATGGCTTCCAGGCCGCAAGACTCGCGCTGGAAGTGTGTACGAGATCCTGCGGCCCGAAGGTGGCCGATAGCATCGGACGCGATGACTACCCCGGCCTCGACGCCCGCGCCTGAAAGCTTCGCTGACGCCGAAGCGGTCCCGCAGACCGTGCCTGCCGGAAGCGTGAACCCCACGGAACACGACAGGTTCGTCCTGCGCCAGAAGTTCAAGCTCGTCATCAACCAATACTTCTTCTACGTTCAAGGCGCCGACGGCAAGGAGGATCTCTCGCAGCCCGTCGCATTCGTCCAGCAAAAGGGCTTCACCTTCAAGGAGGACATCCGCTTCTACACGGACGAGTCGAAGACGACCGAGCTGATGCGGATCAAGGCTCGCCAGCGCTTCGACCCGCGGGCGAAGTACGACGTCACCGACGCGCAGGGCCAGCGGATCGGACTGATCCAGAAGGTGTTCGGGAAAAGCCTCGCCCGCTCGACCTACAACGTCTTTGACGCCTACGACAACCTGCTCTTCACTGGCCGCGAGCGCAGCCTTGCTGTCGCTTTGTTCCGGCGGCTCGTCGGCCTTGTCCCCTTCATCGGAGACTTCGCGAACTGGCTGCCGATCGCCTACCACTTCGACTACTTCCGCGACGAGGAGCGCGTCGGCACGAACTCGCGCAAGTTCGGCTCGTTCAGCGACATCTACTTCATCGACATGACCGAGGACGCCGAGCGGGTCATCGACCGCCGCCTAATCCTCGCGCTCGCCGTCGGCCAGGACGCGCTTCAGGCGCGCTGACGCGCGCTACGTCACCCGCATGGCAGAGCCGTCCGACTCAACTGCGGACGAGAAGCCCACGCTGTTTGTCTGTCACGGCGACGACGGCGGGCCTCGCGTTCATCCGTGCCGGCGCGTCCAAGAGAAGCTGCGGGAAGCCGGCATCGACTACGAGAAGGTCATTGCGGCCGAGGGCCACCCGATCCCGTTCCTGCGAAAGGGCTCACGCGAGGATTTGCGCGAGGCAACCGGCGACACCAAGCTCCCGTCGCTCAAGCTCCCCGACGGAACCGTGCACACGCACTCGAAGGCGATCCTCAACTGGATCGCCGAGCAGGAGCAGCGTTAGGGCTCAGGGCGCTGCGCTTAGCCGAGGGAAGGAACTTGCATTCCCTATTGGACAAATCCTTCCCTCGAGGGTCCGGGGTGAGCGCTCAGTCCTTAGCGATCGCGTAGCGCAGGATCTCGACTACCTGCTCCGGCGACTCGGCGGTTGCCATCGCGGCTCGGTCGATCTCCTTGAGCGCATGGTCGTGCTCCGGCGGATGAAGCGTGATCACGGGCTTGCCGAGCGCAGCGGCGAAGCCGGCGTCGAAGGCGGCGTTCCACTGCTTGTACTTCTCGCCGAAGCGAACGACGACGACGTCAGCGCGTTTGATGAACGTCTGCGTCCGCACCGCGTTTACGCCCGCGCCCTTGTGGTCGTGCCAGAACTTGTCGTCCTCTGAGCCGAGGATGTCGACGCCGACGTCGTCGGAGGCCTCGTGGTCGGTGACAGGTGCTAGGAGCTCGACGGGGAGCCCGGCCTCGCGCACGCCGTCGGCGATGCGCTCGCGCCAGTCCGAGTGGATCTCGCCCGCGAGATAGATGTTCCAGGTGCCGTTCTCAGCCACGGCTCGATCGTAGCCAGAGGATGAGGCGTATCGTGGCGACCATGAAGACCTCCGTCAGGGCCAGCGTTGCCCTCGCCATCGCCGCCGTTGCACTCGCCTCGTGCGGTGGTGACGACGACGATTCAGAGCCGGCCACGGAGACCACCACGGTCACCGAGACAACGACGACCGGCACTGACGCGAACGAGGCCGGCAGTCAGGCCGAAGACGAGGAAGCCGGATTGGGAGACTCGGGCGGAATCGTCTTCTTTCAGAGCCCGACCGGAAACATCGGCTGCGCACTCGATCCGAAAGAGGTCCGCTGCGACATCGCCGAGCGCGAATGGGAGCCCGGCCCACGGCCCGATAACTGTCCGCCTGACACCGACTATGGGCAGGGGATCACACTTGACTCATCGGGCACCGCTCGGTTCGTCTGCGCGGGTGACACGGTCCTCGGCCAAGGCGACGAGTTGCCTTACGGAGAAGCCATCTCCGCCGGGCCCCTTACGTGCGAGAGTGCGGAGACCGGGGTCACCTGCCTCCTCGACGACGAAGGCGGATTCCAGCTCTCACGCCAGAGCTTCGATTTCATCGGAACCATCCAGGCGGGCTAATCAAGTCATGAACGCGGTGATTGTCGTCCCCCCCGGTGAGGGCCACGTACTGGGAAATGTCGAGTTCCTCGCACGGACGTCTGACACGCCACGGTTCAATCTCGCGATCATCACGATCGAGGCAGGCCGCGAGCTTGAGTCGCACACTCATGAGAAGGAGGATGACTCGTTCTTCATCCTCGAGGGCACGATGACGTTCATTGTCGAAGGCGACCAAGTGAGCGCGCCGCCGGGCACGTTCGTCCTGGTTCCGCCCGGGGTCGAACATGGGTTCAAGAACAAGGGAGAAGTGCCGATTCGGATGCTGAATATTCACGCGCCAGCCGGATTCGACCGGCGAATCGGCCTGAAGCCTTAACGCCGGCGAATAAGCGCGCCATCTCGCGCATAGAATCGCTCCGTGCCCGAGCCCGTGAAGTACCTCCTGCCGCCGGTCCACGCCGGTGGCTTGCGCTACCACGGTGACGCCTCGGCCGTCTGCGCGCTCGTGAAAGAGGGCATGATCGAGGCGCAGGCCATCACCCACGAGGCCGAGGAAGCCGGCGAGGGAACGAGTGATCCTCTTCAACCTCTGCGGCCACGGCTACTTCGACATGGCCGCCTACGACCAGTTCCACCGCGGTGAGCTCGAGGACATCGAGTTCTCCGAGGACGACATGAACAAGGCGCTCGAACATCTCCCCCAGGCTCCAGCGCTCGCTTAGCGCTCTGAGCGCACTCGCGCTTCTCGGCGCGCTGCTGCACGCGAGCGGTGCAGCGGCAAAGCCGGTCGCTGCGGACCAGCCGAACGTCGTCGTGGTCATGACCGACGACGTCACGCCCCGCGACCTCCAGCTCATGCCCAACTACAGGCGGCTTGCCAGCCGAGGGACCGAGTTCACCCGCGCGTTCGCCTCGTACTCGCTCTGCTGTCCTGCCCGCGCGAGCTTTCTCACCGGCCAGTACGCGCACAACCACCGCGTCCTCGGCAACTTCTTCTCGACCGGCGGCGGCTTCGACAACTTCGAAGAACAGGAGAACACCCTTCCCGCGTGGCTGCAGGACTCCGGCTACTTGACGGCGTTCGTCGGCAAGTACCTCAACGAGTACGGCGGCATCGATCCCAGCCTCGTGCCGCCGGGGTGGGACGACTGGAACGGCCTCGTCGACTTCTCCACCTACAACTACTTCAACTACGCGGTCAACGACAACGGATCGCTTCGCTACTACGGCGACCGCGAGTACGTCGGCCAGGCGATTGATCTCGCGCGGATCAGCGTGGAGGAGGATCGAACGCCACCGGAGGGCCTGCCACTCGCACTCGCATTCGAGCCGGTCGATTACTTCGGCTCACGCGACGAGTCCGATTACCAGGCGGACGTCACGGGGGCGATCGCCGAGGAGGCTCTGACCCAGGCGGCCGGGGATCAGCCGTTCTTCCTTTACTTCGCGCCGATCGCCGCCCACCGCGAGTTCGACTTCGAGGGGGTCGGGAGGATCCGGCCCAGCCCGGACGGCCCCGACCCGCGGCCTCCCGAGCGTTACGCCGACACGTACGACGACACCGAGCTGCCGCGCGGTCCGTCGTTCAACGAGGAGGACATTTCAGACAAGCCGCCCGACATCGCGAACTCGCCGCTCCTCGGCGAGGAGGAGATCGCCGAGCTTGAGGAGGACCACCGCGGCCGGCTCGGGGCCTTACGCGCGGCGGATGACGCCGTCGGGCGCTTGATGGAAAGCCTGCGCGAGACGGGAGAGCTTTCCAACACCGTCTTCATCTACACGTCGGACCAGGGATACCTCCAGGGCCAGCACCGGATTCCTGACGAGAAGTACGTCGCATACGAGGAGAGCATCCAGGTGCCGCTGGCGATCGCCGGCCCGGGGATTCCCCGCGGCGAGCGCGTGGACGACCTCGTCGTCAACCACGACCTGACCGCCACGATCGTCGATGCCGCCCGTGCAGAGCCGGGCCGGGAGCTCGACGGGATCTCGCTGCTGCGGCTCTTGGACGGCAGCGCGCCACCCGATCGAGCGCTGCTCGTCGAAGCTCTGGCGCCCGAGCTCACCTTCGAGATCGGCGACCCCGTGATCGACGCTCAGCTCCCGTATTACGGAATCCGGACACTGCGGCACAAGTACATTCGCTGGCGGGCCGGCGAGGAGGAGCTCTACGACCTGCGCAAGGACCCGTATGAGCTCGAGAACATCGCGGCCGAGCCCGAGGCCGCCGAGCTGAAGAAGGATCTCGCGGAGCGCGCCGAAGCACTTCGCACCTGTGCGGGGAGCGGATGTTTGCGCGACGAGCCCGGAGGTCCCGTCGAAGACGGCCCTGTGACCGAGCATCAGGCGACGAACGTCGCCAGCGCAACAGTGATCGGCCTCAGCCTGCTCGCCCTGGTGCTCGCGGGCCTTTTCAGGCTGGGTCGACGGGTGAGGTCGAGATGACCGGCGCCGTCGCCTTCGCGTTCGCGTTGGGCCTCCTCGCACCGTTGGCGCCCGCAGGACTCCCTTGGGCGCTTGCCGCATTCGGCCTCAGCATCGCTGCGGAGAACCGGCCGGGCGCCGGTCTTTCCGCATCGCTCAAGGGAGGCGTCTTGAGAGGGACGCTTGCCGGCCTCGTCTTTGCCTTCGCGTTGCTCCTCGCTGCCGGCCTCGAGGAGCTTGGGCTCGACATCTCAGACGGGCTCGCCATTCCCAACCTGTTGTTGTCGGCCGGCCTGGTCTTGGTCGGGCTCGGCCTGGCAATTCGCTCCAGCCGAATCATGCGGGGGGACAGCGCAAGCGCAACGGCGTGCTTTGCCCTTGCGTTCGCCGTGATCTCCATGCCGGGTCTGCTCGGCATTCTCCACCGCCTGCTGGAGCGCTCAGCCGAGCAGGGCGCGGGCGGAGTGATCGGCGCGGCCATCCTGGTGCTGGCCGGATCGGCCACCACCTTCGCGGCGATATCGGCGGCAGGCAACTCGGTTGGCTACGCCCTGAGTAGATCAGGGGCGTTCCGGCGAGCGATCGGCGCGATTCCGGTGATCGGGGGCGGCGCGATCTCGGTCGCCTACTGGCTCCCCGACGCCCGTGGCGGCGTCGACGACCCGGGAGGTGGCCTCGGCGACGCTCTCGCCGGCGCTTCGCAAAGCATCGGCGAGTTTCTCGCCGGAAACCTCCTGGTTCCGGCTCTTTTCTTCTTCGCCCTTGCGGCGTGGGCCCTCATCAGGGCGACACGGGCGGGACACGTCTGAGGCTACGCTTCGCGGCGCCACTGGAGAGGTGACCGAGTGGCTTAAGGTGCACGACTGGAAATCGTGTGGGCGGTGAAAGCTGCCTCGTGGGTTCGAATCCCACCCTCTCCGCTTTAAGCTGGATCTAGCTCTGCCTAGTTCACTGCTCCGCCAGATAGTCGAATCGCACCGCGTGAAAGTCGACCTCGTTGTTGATGGAGGCCGCGTCCGTGGTGACAGCGAGGTAGAAGCTCAGGCTGTCGCCCGGGGCCGCGGTGAAACTCGGGTTGCAGGTGACGACGTCCGTCGGCAGTCCCGGACCTGTGTCGACGCTGGCCGCGTTGAGGGCTCCGCTATTCACCGACACCGCGCAGCTGATCTGCTCCACCACACCGGCCGGTGAGTCCTTGGAATAGCGGACCGTCAGCGCTCCGCCCGATACGTAGTCATCGGGCACCAGCAGCTGGGAGCAGATCTCGGAGTCCTCGTCCTGGCTTCCTATGTCCGCATCGAATCGAATCGTGAACCCCGCGCCGTCTGTCGAGGAGTTCTGGAAGTCCGGCGTCGCATCGACTCCGCTTGTGAAGTCCAGGAACGCGCCACTGTTGGTCTGGCAGTCGATGAATGACGCAAGGGGTATCCCAACCGAGCGGGTCGGATCGAGAATGTCCTGGCCCTCCAACGTGCCGTCCGCGACCTTGTTTTCGTTTACCGAGTCGCTAGCGAGGTCGTCGAGGGCAATCGAGCCGTTCGCGATCCAGCTCCCATTGATGGACTTGGTGTCGCCGTTCCCCACCTGCTCGCCTGGCCCAATGTCGTTGCTCTGAACTGTGTTCTTCCCCGGCAGGGCAATCGCCGTCCCGGTCAGGGCGATGAAGATCGCCACGAGGCCCAAGACGTTCTGGTGCAGGTACCTCCGGATCCGTTCGGACATGACGCCCCCTTCGCTTTAGCGCCCCCGGCGTCGGAAGCGCGCTTGAGCGCAATATACATCCGACCGGCCTACTCGCGCGGCAGGTCAAGCCTGGGGGGAGCTCGATCAGTCAGCAGCCCAACTCAGGACGAGCACGTTGCCTCCGCCGGTCATTCATGACGTTCGTGAGAAGATTGCCCTGATGGCTTACGTCTATACCCAAGTCCTGCCTCAGATGGCAGGAAGGCAGCTTCAGAGCACAGCGCAATCGCCGGATATCAAGACTCCTCCGCCAGCGGCCTGACGAAGGTTGGATCCTTCGGCATCAACCCGCGTGCAGCTCTGTGGCCGCCTCGTGGTCATCCTCGACGGCCGGCGGATCGAGGACGAACTCCCGAGCCGGCAGGGGCGGATGCTCTTCGCCTACCTCGTCACGCGCCGCCATTCACCAGCGACGCGCTCCGAGCTCGCCGAGGCGCTCTGGCCGGAGACCGGCCTACCGGCCGTTGATTCCTCGCTGAAGTCGCTGTTGTCGAAGCTACGGAAGACACTCGGCGCCGAGGTACTCGTCGGGCGCGATGAGCCGCGGCTGGAACTGGCGCCCGGGGCGTTCGTCGACATCGAAGCTGCCTCAGAGAGGCTTCACGAGGCGGAGTCGGCGGTCGCCGCGCGCGAGTGGACCCGCGCCTGGGCGCCCGCGCGCGCCGCCCTTCACACGGCGACGCGCGGCTTTCTCCGCGGAGCGGAGGCGCCGTGGATCGACGAGGTCCGGGGCGACCTCGAGGAGACGCGGATCCGCGCGCTCGAATGCGTAGCCAGCGCAGGCCTCGGCCTGGGAGGCACCGAGCTCGCATCGACCGAGCGGGCGGCGCGCACGCTCGTTGAGATCGCGCCGTTCCGCGAGTCCGGTTATCTGCACCTCATGCGAGCGCTGGCTGCCCAGGAGAACGTGGCAGAGGCCGTGCGGGTGCACGAGCGCCTCCGCGGCCTGCTTCGCGACGAGCTCGGCACAACGCCGAGCGCGTCGGTTAGAGAGCTGTACCAAGAGCTCGTGAGCCAGTAGGCGTCGCGTCAAGCCTGCGCGCCGCATGCTCCCTCGGCGCTACTCCTCCTCGGCCATCGCCAGGAAGTCGTCGCGCGAGAGCTTCCCGACCAGGTCCGGGTGGTTCTCGTTTACGTGCTCCTCAGCCTTCTTGACGAGCTCGTCATCGTCGGCACCGGTGATGACCTGGCCGCACTCGCAGTTGATCTGTCGCGCCATCGTGATCTCTCCTCGGTCGGTCTTTGCGGGGACACGACGATTGTTTCACCGGTGAGTTGGAGGAAGGTTGGATCCGGATCAGCAGAAGCGCCCTGCGAGCCGGGCCCTCGGCGAGCTCTCGGTAGCAGGTCATCAAAACCAGCGCTCTTCGCGGCTCCTCGCGAACTCGCGCTTCTCGTCCGCGAGTTCGAGGCTCGGCCCAACGAGCTGGCCGGTGGGCAAGGGTCCACCAAGGAAGTTCGCTTGGACCTTTGCAACCCGCCCGCCGCCGAACTCCAGGTAGCAACTGCCGATGCCCTCGTAGCGCCGCTCGAGCGTGCCGCCTCTCTGCTTCGCGATGATGTCGTCGGCCACAACCCCGGCCGCATTCTCGGCGAACACGCCCGCCTTTGCCATTGGCAGCGAAGTGCAATCGCCGAGCGCGTAGACCCCTTCGTGCTCTGTCGCGAGGTTGTCGCGCGCGACGGGTATCCAGCCGCCCGGCGCCAGCCCTGATTTCGAGACCACCTCGGGTACGCGGTGGACCGGGATGCCCACGAAGAGGTCGAAGGCGACGCTCTCGTCGCCCCCAAGATGCGCTTCGCCTCGGTCGGGGTCTACCCGCTCGATCGTTTGCTTGGCCACGTACTCGATGTCGCGCTCTCCGAGCGCCCCGAGGAACGCCTGTGACACTTCCTCCGTCACGGGCACCGGCGCCGCCATCGGGCCGATCACCCGGATCTCGCACTTCTCGCGCACCCCCCGCTCGACAAGCTGATCGTGGAGGAGAAAGGCGCCCTCGAACGGCGCGGGCGGGCACTTGTAGGGGTGGCCGAGAATGCCGATCACGATCCGTCCACCGCCGAAGCCCGCGACGACATCCCGCATGCGCTCCGCACCCGCGAAGGAGTAGTACTCGCAGCGATCCTCGTTCCACCCTCGCGTCGCCGCGAAGTCATAGTCGGCTCCGAGGGCGATGGCGAGAATGTCGGCGTCGTATGCGCCGCCATCCGTCTTCACACGACGTGCACCGGGATCGATCTCGGTGATCGTCTCCTGAAGGAAGGTGACGCCGGGCTTGTTGACGCGGTCGTAAGGGAGTCGCACCTCATCCATGCTCTTGAGGCCGAGGAGGAGATCGAGCTTCGAGAAGCCGAATCCGAAGGAGTCGTTGCGGTCGATGAGAGTCACCTCGAACTCGTCGGCGGCCGACTCCGACAGCCGCGTCGCTAGCTCCAAGCCGGCGAAGCCCGCGCCGAGGATCACTACGCGCGTCGCCATCAAGCCGGACGATACTTCGTACGGCTGTCGGTCGACCCGCGGCCTGCCCGCCAGCGCCACACACCGCGAGGGAAGGGATTTGCACTCCCTATTGAACTTTTCCTTCCCTCGGCGAAGCGGCGTCGGTGTAGGGCCTCGATCGGCTAGGCCGCGTCGGCGTGGATGGTCCGGCGCCATCGGCAGGCCTCGGGCCTTGCTCTGAGCCGACGAGTAATGGCTGAGCGAGAAGACTCCCGCGAGAGCTCGGAACGGCTCGTAGCGCGCGTAGAACTCCTCCACCTCTGAGACCATCGCGCGGCGGCCGAGCCCCTGCGCGACGCCGACCAGCTTCACGTAGGCGAGGTCGCCCGCGGGCAGCGAGTCGAACTCGCCGCGGCCGAAGAGTCCCAGGCACTGGAGCGTCCACGGGCCGATCTCCGAGATGCGCTCGAAGCGAGCGTCGGCCGCCGGGTCGGCCGGGTCGGCGCGTCCCGATGCCACCTCGCTTCGCGCACTTCACCATTGCGAGCGAGCGCGCTGGAGCCAGGTCGCAGCTCGCGAGTTCGGCCGGCGCCATGCCGGCGAAAGTCGTGTGGCAGGGCAGATCCGAGAGCGGCCGGTGCTCGGCGCCCTTCCCCTTCCACGTGCTGGTCCTCCCCCACGCGCCGGATGATCCGCTTCTGGATCTGCGCCGCGCGCGAGGACTCGATGAGCTGCTCGGTGATCGCCCAGGCAAGCGCCTCCCACGCGAACGGGCGGCGCTTGGCGCGAAGCCACGGGCCGCCGGCGGATCGCCGGGCCGATGAACGGATCTCGCTTGAACTCCTTGTAGAAGGGCGTGAGGTCGTCGTCGACCGCGAGCGAGAAGCGCATCCGGGTGACCGCTTCCTCGAGCGCGTGCGGCCGGCAACTCGGCGTCGGGTTCCGCGGCGACTGCGCGGATCGCCACGGAGCCGTCGCGGCGCTGCCAGCCGTGGACGACGATCGGCGCGCCGCCGATGTGGAGGAGCCGCGTGAGGACCCCTTCGCGCGAGCGCATGACGCCGTCCATCCGCCCGCGCGACGGGCATCCGGTAGGGGCAGGGAGGCCTGACCTCGATCTCGAGCGGAGGTCGGCTTTCGCCGAGAGGTGGAATTCCCGCGCATATCGCGGTTATTCCTACTCTCGGTGGCGGCGGATGCGATGGCCGCGCCGCTGTTCAGCGGCCGAGCAGGTGAACGTCGACCAGAAAGGAGCGGCTGGCGATCACGTCGTCTCGCTTGCGCCCGGCGATCGTGCGCTTCGAGCGCTTCGAGGGCGACGCAGCCCTCGAGACCGCCTTGGCGACGACGACGGTCGCAGCGCCGGCGACGATGCCGCCAGCCGCCGCAATCGCGACCGTGCGCGCCTCGCTGGAGAACGGAACCACCTCGGCACGGGCCTGCAGCGGCGCGGCAGCGGGCGCTCATCCCCCGGCTCGGTCTCCTCAACCGCCTCGGCCTGCAACACCTGCTCCCTCACGCCTACCACTATAGGCAGAGGGCGCGGGTGGCGACACAGAGGGTCGCGCCCGGGTCTGACCCCTGGGCTCAGAGCGCCTTCTCGTAGATCCGGTAGCGCTGGACGACCTTGCCGCCCATTCCCTCCATGGCGCGGTTCATCGGCTTGTTCGTCTCGAGGATCCAGCCCATGTGCCCGCCGGGCGGGCCGTGGTTCTCGGCCGAGTGGAGGTGGCGCTCGTAAAGGGCCGCGGCGACGCCGAGATGCTGGTGCTGGGGCAGGACGCCGAGCGCGAAGACTCGCAGGCGGTCGATGTAGCGCTTGCGACGCAGGAAGTGGATCCAGCCGGTCGGCAGGAGCCGCCCGTTCATCTTCGTGAGCGCCTGGTCGACGTCGGGCAGCGTGAGCGCGGCGCCGATGACCTCGCCGTCCTTCTCGGCGATCATCGCCCAGTTCTCGTCGAGGACCGGCTTCAGGTTCTTCGCCTGGAAGTCGAACCTCCGCCTCGGTGATCGGGACGAAGCCCCAGTTCTTCCCCCAGGCGACGTTGTAGACCTCCATGAAGCGGGTCACCTCCGCCTCCATGTCCGAGCGCTTCATGTCGCGCACGGTCACGCCCTTTGCGCGCGACTCCTCGGCGGCGGCGTGGATCATCGGCGTGAACTGATCGCCCTGCTCGAGGTCGCCGAACCAGAGCTCCCACATGAGGAGGTCGATCCGCTTCTCCATCCCGTACGCCGTCCATCAGCTCGCGGTAATACGGCGGGTGCCACGGCTCGAGGATCATCGAGGGCTCGTCGTAGCCCTCGATCAGGATCCCGCACTCGTCGTTCATCGTGAAGTCCATCGGCCCGAGGATGCGCTCGCGGCCGCGCGCGCGGACCCAATCGGTAGCCGCGTCGAGCGAGCGCGTTCGCCGCCTCGGGGTCGTTCGCGACCTCGAAGAAGCCGAACATCCCGTCCGAGCCGCCCTGGTATTCGTCCCAGCGGCTGATCGACGTGCGCCGTGATCCGCCCGACCGGCTCGCCGTCGCGCTCGGCACAGGAAGTACTCGGCCTCCGCGTGCTCGAACCATGGGTTCTTCTTGCGGTCGAGGAAGGCCCGGCGCTCGAAGCGAAGGGGCGGGACCCACTGCGGATCGTCCTCTGCGCAGGCGGAACGGCACGTCGATGAACGCGTTCATATCCTTGCGGCCCGAGACGGTGCGGACGGCCAAAGCCACGGCGCGCACGGTATCGGAGCGGCATTCGAGGCCCGCTCTGGAAAGATTGACGGCATGTCCGAGACCGCCCGCGCTCCCGTCGACGTCTTCGCGAAGGCCACGAGCCATGACCGCATGGAGCAACTGGAGGCGGCGCGGGAGAACGACCTCCTCCCGTACTTCCGCCTGATCGAGTCCGAGGCCGGGCCGCTCATGGAGGTCGAGGGCCGCGAGGTCGTGATGCTCGGCTCGAACAACTACCTCGGCCTGACGGGCGACGAGCGGGTCCGCCAAGGCGCCCGCGACGCGCTCGACCGCTACGGCACCGGGCCTCACCGGCTCGCGCTTCCTCAACGGCACCACGCCGCTCCACGTCGAGCTCGAGCGAGAGCTCGCCGAGTGGATGGGAACCGAGGAGACGCTCGTCTTCACCACCGGCCACCAGGCCAACGCCGGATCGATCGGCACGATCCTCGGCCCGTCGGACACGGTGATCTGCGACTCGGCCGACCACGCCTCGATCATGGACGGCGTCAAGCTCTCCGGCGCAAAGCTCCGGCCGTTCCGCCACAACCAGATGCCGAAGCTCGAGCGGATGCTCGAGCGCGCGGCGGCGGACGGCGGCGGCGTCCTCGTGATCGTCGATGGCGTCTTCTCGATGGAGGGCGACCTGGCCGACCTGCCCACGATCTGCCGATCTGTGCGAGCGCTACGGCGCCCGGCTCATGGTCGACGAGGCGCACGGCGTCGGCGTCCTCGGCGCACGCGGCGCAGGGGCCTCCGAGCTCCTCGGCGTCGAGGACCGCGTCGACCTTCGCATGGGCACGTTCTCGAAGAGCCTCGCCTCGTGCGGCGGCTTCATCGCCGGCTCGTCCGAGGTCATCGACTACATCCGCTTCTCCTCCCGGCCCGTTCATCTTCACCGCCTCGGCGGTGCCCGCGGCGGTCGGCGCGGCGCTGGCGGCGCTGCGGGTGGTGCGCTCCGAGGGGCCCGAGCTGATGGCGCAGCTGCTCGCAAACGCCGACTACCTTCGCCGCGGGCTTTCGCGAGCTCGGCCTCCAGGTCGTCGATCCGGGAAAGCTTCCCGACGGCTCTGAGGCTTCCTCGCCGGTGGTCCCGGTCGTCGTCGGCGAGGACTGGCAGGCCGTCCTCCTTTGGAAGGAGCTCTTCGACGCCGGCGTCTACACCAACGTCGCGATCCACCCCGCCGTCCCGCCGGGCGCCGCGCTCCTTCGCACCTCGCTGATGGCGACCCATCACCGAGGAGCATCTCGACCGCGCGCTCGAGATCATCGAGAAGACCCTGAAGAAGTATCCAGAAGTACCCCGCGCGGGGTAGTTATGCACTTGTCCAATTGTGAACAAGGCGTTACCGGAAACAAAAAAGGTGCTCTTAGCGAGGGTGACGTATTGTTCAGGGGGGGTTCGAGTTGGACGTTTCGGGCGCCACTCGCCTAAGTTCCCCCTCGCGCTGGACTCAGGTCCAGTGACAGGGAGCTAGAGGAGAGGTAAGCCCCCGACTCCTCACGCTCCCGGGGGACGCCCGCTGGGGTTCCGAGTGGACCGGCCTGCGCGCCCAATATCCGATACCCCCGCCTGACGCACACTTCAGAGGAGGAGTGACGATGGAAGCTGCCACAACGATTGCCCCTGCGCCAAAGCAGGTCCCCCAGCACATGGAGGCCCTGGCCGAGGCCAACCGAGTCCGACTTGCCCGAGCACAGCTCAAGCGGGAGGTGGGAGCAGGAGCCAGGTCGAGACGGCAGAGGTCGTTCGCGAGTGTCCCTGGCAGGCGGAGACGATGACCGTTGGCGAGCTCCTGCGCAGCCAGCGCCGCTGGGGCCGGACCCGCTCGCGGAAGTTCCTGAACGCGCTCACCCTGAACGAGAACCGCGAGCTCGGCAGGCTCACGTCGCGCCAGCGCCAGATGCTCGCCTCGGAGCTCGAGCAGCGCCAGGGTTTCGGCCAGGGTTAGGAACGTCACCTGCAGGAGGGCGTCAGCGCAGCTTGAACGCGACGCCCGCCTTGCGCTTGAACATCGCCGTGAACCCGTAGAACGCGGCGGCGAAGACGACCGCGGCGATCGCCACGTCGCGCGATCGGCTCGAGCGATTCGGGCCCGGCGTAGAACAGCAGGCCAAGCGTCGCGATGGCCGGAACGCCGGCGAGCATCGAGGAGTGCGAGCGGAAGCCCGCGAAGTGCTCGCGGATCGCAAGCTCCAGGCCGCCGAGCGCGGCCAGGCCGATCCCGACGCCGATCGCGAGGGCCCCTCGGTCGGTGCCGATGATGAGGCCGACGACCACGAGGATGATTCCCGACGAGCACGCAGATCTCCACCAGCGGGAATGACCCCCAGGGCGCGGGCGGGCGAGTGTCCTCGGCAGCGGCGCGCTTTCGCTCCGCGGCCTGGCGCGAGACCGCCGGCTTCGGCGCCGCTTCGGGCGTGGCCTCGCGAGGGCGGCGTGGCCGCTTCTTTCGCTTCTTTGCCACTAGCTCTGGGCGAGGGGCCGACGGCCCCTTGGCTAAGGGCAACCGGAGGAGAGCCTGACCCGCCACCAGCCCATGAGCATCCCGAGGATGCCCCAGCGCGGGCGCGAGTGCCAATGCTTGCAGTCGCGGTCGCCGACGTCCTCGTTCGAGATCTGAACCCACGGATAGCGCTCGGGCTCGGCGATCATGCGCTCGACGAGGCCGCGATTTCGCTCTTCGGCGTCCGCGCGGCGACCCAGCTCGGTCTGCGCCTCGCGGATGCGAACCAAGAGCGCGTCGCGGATCCGCTCGAGCTCGGCTGCGCCGAGGATGCGAGGGCCGCCCACGGCGCCGACCTGACCACTCGATGCCCTTGCGCGGGAAGGCAGACGTCCAAAGCTCGGAGAGCTGCTGTTCGAGCCGGGCGATCTGGCGGCGAAGCTCGTCGCGGACCGGCCGATCGTCGGTCGTGACGAGATGCTCCAGGGGCACGCTGCCTCTGTCGCCTCCGGCTGCCGTCTCCATCAGGTTGTGATCGAGTGCTTCAGCCATACCTTCGATCCCACTTGCCTTCGAGGCATTCTAACCGCGGATTGGGCGGCGCGCCACCCGCAACCGACGCCATCTAACTTCGCAGCACTCCCGCGGCAAGCCACAAAGCCTCCTCGACCGCGATATCGGGCACCCCGCGGACCTGGATCGCGCAGAGCAGGGTGCGCTTCGTCTTGCTTCGAGACGCCGCGGCCCGCACCCATCGCGCCGAAGAGAAGCGCGAGCGGCCGCGCCTCGTCAGCGATCACGAGCGTTCCGTGGGAAGCTCGCCCGGCCTGCCCTCGAGCGGCTCGCCGGGAGCGCTCAGGCGGATCCCGAGCCGGCCCTCGACCCGGTCGGCGTCGAAAGCGCGGAGCGCCACGCCGGATTCGGCGATCGCGATCGTGAGCGCGTCGTCGAGCAGGCTGACCGAAGGGAAGCCGCCCTTTCCGCATCCGCTCGAGCGCGACCTCTTCGACCGGCGTGCGCTGCTCGTCCGGGTCGAGGCCGATGTGCCGAAAGAAGACGCGGTAGGCCCAGGGAATCGCCTGGTGGCGCAGGTTCACGGCCTGCGCGCCAGAGAAGCGGCCTGCCAGGACCTTGAGGCGGTCCTTGACGTGGCGCGGGCTGCGCCCCGAGCCTCGCTCGACCAGCAGGTAGTGAACGCCCGACCCCGCCAGCTCCTCGGATACGTCGCCGGAGACCCAGCCGCGCTCCGGCACGGCGGTGCGATCGGCTCGACTCGAGCTCGGCGCCCAGGTCGTGTTCTTCGCGGTCCGCTCACTTGACCTGAGTCTCGCGCTTTCGGGCTTCCGCGATCAGGCTCTCGAGCTCTTCGTCGAGCGCTTCCTCGGTGAAGGAGTCCGTACCGATCAGGCCTCGTCGAGGAGCCCGCCGGGCAGGGCGAGGGCCAGGTCGGGCAAAGGCCGACCCGGTAGGTGTTTGAGACGGCGCCGTCCCGAGTCCCATCCGACCGGCACCGTCCAGCCGCGCTCGTCCGACGATCGAGCGGACCTCGTCGATGTCGTCGCGGATGTTCACCGAGAGGAAGTTGATCTCGCCCTCGAAGCGCTCGGAGGCGCTGTTGAAGGCGTCCTGCTCTTCCAGGCAGTCGGCGCCGCCGGTGAACCAGAACGAGATCGCGAGCGGCTTGTCGAAGAGATCGCAGACGCGGATCGCCTCGATCCTCTTCGATCCGGCACGCGGGAACGCGCGGCTCGGGGCAGGGGTTCTGCGAGCCGTCTCGCAATCGTCCTGAAAGACGTTCGCGTCCGCCTCGAGATCCGCTCTGGATGTCGGGCACGGCGAACTCCGGAAGGGCCCTCCCCCGCTCCGCGTCGTCGGCGCCGAGAAGGCCGCCCTCGTCGGTCTGGATCGAGTTGTAGGTGGCGTAGGCGATCAGGATCACGAACGCGATCCCGACGATCACCGGATAGCGCGCCGACGGCTTGCGGCTTTTCGCCCTCCGGCGCCTCCTCACCCGGGCGGCGAGGCGGCTCGCTCATCGGACCGCGGGTGCCTCGGCAGGGCGCCGGCGGCGGACGCGGCCGAGGCTGCCGCGCGCGCGGCATGCGAAGTCGCCCTCCGCCCAGACCAGGACGGCCGGCAGCACCAGGAGGACGCCGGCGAGCGCGATCGCCAGGTCGATGACGCCGACGAGGCCGAACTCGGTCAGCATCCTGATCGCGTCGGCGCCGAAGATCGCCTGAACGGGCGCCGCGAGCGCGAGGACGGCGAAGCCGGCGATCGCGGTCAGGCCCGGAGGCGATCACGGCCGCGCCGGTGCGCGAGTAGGTCAGCCGGAGCGCCTCGCCGACCGACTCGCCGCGCTCGCGCTCCTCGTAGTAGCGCGCCGAGAGCAGGACGCTGAACTCGGTCGCGATCGCGATCACGAGCGCGCCGAGCGTCGCGGACATCGGGTTCAGGTCGAGCTGCGCGCCCTCCAGCACGAGCGCCGACCAGCCGGGCGCGAGAACGACCGGGATGAGCGGCACGAGGGCGCGGCGCGCGGCCTTGCCGGCGGCCGCGCCGTAGCCGCCTTCGCCGGACTTGCGGACGCGTCCGCGCCGCCGGGCAGCAAAGCCGACGAGCGAAGAGAACCAGCGCGACGGCGCCGAGGCCGGCGAAGGTCAGGAGATAGCGGTTGGAGCCGAGCGAGGCGTTGGCGTCGGCGGCCAGCACGGCGAGTCCGAGGACGTTCACCTCGGAGCCCGACGGCGGGGTCGACGCTCACCTCGACGCCCTCGGGCGGCGGCTCGCGCCGGGCGTGTCGACGAGCGCGCGCATCTCGTCCACCAGCTCCTTCTGCTCGTCGAAGGGCATGACCTTGATGCCGAACGACGAGGAGCGCCGTGTTGCCGATCTCCCCCGTCTCGGGATCGGTTTCGACAACCGCTTGCGCGAAGTAGGGCGGAAGGAGCGACAGGACGCCCTGGATGCGCTCCTGCGTCGGAGGCTCGTCGCCGAAGAGGTCGGGCAGGGAGATCGCCGGGCAGACGCGGGCTTCGGGGTCGCGGCAGCTCGTCGGTGTAGCCGCCCGCCTCGAGCACGCGATCGCGATAGTCCCTTCATCCACGCGACGACCTCGGGGTCGGTCAGATGTCGTCCGCGTCGATCGCGACGTCGACGTAGCCCGAGACGCCGGTCTCCTCCTCGAGCGCGCCCACGTCCTTGTAGCTCCGGCAGGCTCGCCGGCAGGAGCTCGTGGAAGTCCGAGATGATCTTCGTCTGCGTGCCGGCGATCCATCCGGCGACGGCCAGGACGGCGGCGGCTGCGATCACCTTGCCGGGGATCGCGATCGATGCGGCGAGCGACCGCGGGCCGAGCTTCGAGAGGCCGGCTCGGAGGCGGGTCACCCAATCGGGCGCCGTGGAACCTGCCCGAGGCCGGGCGAAAGCGACCACGGCCAGAGGCGCGAACCTTCCCTTGCCCATCAGCGGACCCGGTCATCGAGAGGATCGCGAGGCCGGCCGTGATGACGCAGACCGAAGGCGATCGCGAGCCCGCCGACCAGAAGGAGCCCGAACGACTGGACCATCGGGATCGGCGAGAGGATCAGGACCAGGAAGCCGGCCGCGGTGGCAAGGCCGGCCGTGGCGACCACGGGCCCGCCGTTCGCCGCGGCCTCTGCAGCGGCGCGCGCGGGCGAAGAACCGGCTCGGCGCGCCTCGGTGAAGCGCGCCTGGATCTGGATCGCGTAGTCCACCGCGAGGCCGATCAGGATCGGCAGCCCCGCGATCACTGCCATCGTCAGCGAGCCGCCGAAGCAGCGCGAGCGCCCCGAAGGCGATCGCGCTCGCGGCGAGGCCGACGGCGAGCGGCAAGCAGGCGCAGCGGCGGCGCGAAGACGAGCGCCAAGACCAGCGCCATCACGATGAGCGCGGCGATCAAGAGGATCGTGATCTGCCCGCTGAGCTCGTCGGTCAGGCCGTCGGCGAGGACCGGCGGGCCCGACACCAGGAACGACGCGTCGCGGATCTGGAAGACGTCCTCGGTCGGTGCCGCCTCGCGGATCAGGTCGATCGCGTCGCTTCGCTCCTCGTCGGTGAGGTCCGGCCGAAGGCGAACTGAGATCGCCACCGATTCGGAAGACGGGAAGAACGCCGAGAACTTCGACTTCGGCGTCGCCTCGGTGAAGCGGTTGTCGAAGACGACGGCGCGGACGAAGGTGGGGTCCTGGATCGAAGGCGGGCCCTGAAGTCCCGTAGTCGAGCCCGAGCTGGACCGCCTGCTGCGTGAAATGCGTTCTGGACCTGCCTCGGCCGCCGCCTCGGCTGCGAGCCGTCGCCTGCTCTTGGCCGAGGCCGTTCTTGATCGCGGCCTTGTAGGCCTGCCTTGCCGCGAACTTCGCTTGCTTCTCCGGGCCGCCTGCTGCGCGCCTGGAACTGCTGCGTCGCCTGCTTGGCGAACTGGTTGAGGAAAGTCGCCGGCCCATAGACCACCCGCGCCGGCCTCGACGTCGGCCAGCTCGTTGCACACCTCCGGCGTCTCGATCCCCTTCGCGACCTCGCCCTCGGGCGCGGTACCCGCGAGGCAGCTCTCGAGGAAGAGGATCCGCTGAAGGTCCTCCGTGAGACGAACTGCTCGAGGTCCCCCTTGATGAGGACGACGATCGGGTCGTCGCCGAACTTCTCCTTGAGCTCCTCGGTCGCCTGATAGGTCTCCGAGCTCTCGTCGACGAGCGTGTCCGCCTCGCCGTTCGGCTTCAGGGTGAGCGCCCCCACCGCGCCCAGGATCACCAGCAGCACCGCAAGCGCGATCACCGGCCCCGGCCGCTCCACACACCACGCGCCAACGCGCGCAAACACGCTCCTCATACGCGATTCAGGTTACGTGGGCAACCGGAACGGAAAGCCGGTCCGCGAGCGGCTTAACCCGCGGCCAACGCAGCCCCGAGTGGTCGCTTCGAGCGCGGGCGACAACGCGGAAGGCTCGGAAGGGCACTAAAGGGGGTTGGACCGGGAGCCAGGGGGTCTTCGGCATCTATTGAAGGGTTGGCGTTGCTATAGCGACGTCAACCCTTCACTCGCTGAGCTTTCGCAGCCGCGGGGGACCGCACCCCGCCGGCCCGGCCCCGCCGCTTAATCCATCGCCAGGGGGCCGATGGTCTCCGCGTTGAGGAACTGGCTAGACGAACTCGTTCTCTGAGTCGAAGAGCTCGGATGACGGGCCGGACTCGACGATCTTGCCCTTCCAGAGCACCGCGATGAAGTCGGCGATGCGCCGGGCGGTGCCGAGGTCGTGGCTGATGACCATGTAGCAGCCGCCGTTCTCCTCGTGGATCTCGCGGATCAGCTCACAGAGAAGCGCGGTGCGGACAGGGTCGAGGCCCGAGTCCGGCTCGTCGAACATGACGATCGCGGGATCGAGCACGAGCGCGCGAGCGAAACCGGCGCGCTTGCGCATTCCGCCCGAGAGCTCGTTCGGCATCTTCTCGGTCGCGCCCCCGAGGCCGACCTCCTCGAGGCGGCGGCCGACGATGTCGCCGATCTCGTCCTCGCCCTTGTCGGTGTGCTGGCGAAGCGGGAACGCGACGTTGTCCCAGATGTTCATCGAGCCGAAGAGCGCGCCGTCCTGGAAGAGGAGGCCGAACTTCTTGCGCATCTCGAAGAGCTCGTCGTCCGACATGCCGGGAACCGACTCGCCATGGACGAGGAGATCGCCCGAGTCGGGGTAGAGCAGGCCGACGATGTGCTTGATCAGCACCGACTTGCCGGTACCCGACGGGCCGAGCACCATCGAGATCTGGTTGTCGGGCAGGCCGAGCGAGAGGCCGTTCAGGATCCGCATGCGGCCGAACTGCTTGACGACGTCGATGACCTCGATCGCGTCCTCGCCGCCGTGGTCGCGCTTCTCGCCCGTATGCCACTTGTAGGGGTTGTCCTCGTCTGACGCGACGCCGGGAAGGATGTAGTCCTTGTGGAGCGCACCCGAGCTCGGGTGCGGGCTCCTCGTAGGGCTCGGACTCACGCTCCTGCTCCTCGGCGAACTTCTCGAACTCGGCCTGACGCTCCTCGCGCTCCTCACGATCTGACTTCGCGCTCTTGCGCGTATCGCCTATCGGAGGCCGAGCTGGATGTCTCGTCCTCTTCGTTCTCTTCCGCCTCCTGGTCGTGGATCGGGTCTCTGACTCTTCGTCAGCCAAAGCCTTCTCCTATCCGCCTATCGGCGCGCGTGGGTTTGCCCCCCAGAAGACGAGGGTGCCCATCATCCCGATGATGTGGACCAAGACGATGTTTAAGACCATCGACTTCGCCGTCGCCGTGCCCACTCCTACCGGCCCGCCCGAGGCGGTGTAGCCGTAGTAGCAGCCGACGAGGACGATCGCGGTCGCCATGAACATCCCCTTGATCACGCTGAAGATCAAGTCGGGCGGGTTTTGGAACATCCAAAAGATCAAGAAGTAGCCGCCGGCAGAGACCTCGCCGACCTGTTCGACCACCGCCAGGTAAGAGGCGAAGAAGCCGACCCCGATCCCGGCCAGGTAGATGAAGGGCAGGGTCATCCAGGCGGCCAGGAGCCGGGTCGCGCAAAGGAAGATCATCGGGTTTACCCCCATCACCTCGAGCGCGTCGACTTCGTCTGAGATCCGCATCGCGCCGATCTCGGCGACGATCCCGGTCCCGACCTTGGCCGCCATCATGTAGCCGAAGGCATAGGGGATCACTTCTCGTAAGTCGCACCAGGCGGCAAAGACGCCGGCGTTCGACGGAGCACCGACCGATCTCGAGAAGTAGGCGCCCTCGATCCCGCACTGGAGGCCCAAGATGAAGGTGAGGCCCCAGATCACCAAGGCCGAGCCCAAGATCAGGATCCCGGCCTGGCGAAGCGCCTCGCCGAAGAAGCGGAAGACCCGGCCGGAATAGACGAGGCCCATCACGCGCCCGCAAAAGCGGGCGATCGTGCCGAGGTTTCCGATCCACTCCTTGGGGAGGGCGAGCCAGCCCATTAGACGCACCACTCCCTGGGTGAGCCCGAGAGGATCACTTGATCACCGAGATCTCAGGATGGGTCGCGAGCAGGGTCTGGGTGAAGACGTAGTTGAAGGCAAAGACGCCGAGGAAGGCGATCACGACGCCGACGTTGACCGCTCGGCCCACTCCTTCGGCGCCTCCGGACGCATTCATCCCGTAGTAGCAGCAGACGATCGCGATGATCGCCCCGAACATCGTGCACTTAAGGACGGATCCCCAGAGGTCGGTGACGGACGCGTTGGTAAACAAGGTCGCAAAGAAGCCTCCGAGCGGCTGGCCGTAGGCGATCTCGGCGAAAAGCCCGCCCGAGATGCCGAACAGGAGCGCGTAGATGTCCATCAGGCCGGTGATCAGCATCAGCGCCAAAAAGCGCGGCACGACGAGGTTCTTGATCGGATCGACCCCGAGCACCTGGAGCGCGTCGAGCTCCTCGCGGATCTTGCGGGCGCCGAGATCGGCGGTGATCGCGGTGCCGGCGACGCCGGCGACCACGACCGCGGTCACGAACGGGGCGAACTCGCGAACCGAGGCCAAGATGAAAAAGCCGCCGAGGCGGTCAAGCGCACCGAACAAGGAGAGGAAGTTCGCCGCCTGCAGGCCGGGCGCTCCGAAGCCGAAGGCGATCGTCGAGATCATCATCGGAAACCAGCAAAGCTGGAGCGCGAACAGGAACTGGGAGATGAACTCGCCCCCGTAGGGGTAGGGGGGACGGGCGGCGGCGACGATCGTCTTGCCGGTCAGAATCATCATGTTTCCGACCTGCTCGAAGAGCGACTTTGCTGGAAGGAATGCCCTGTCGGCTGCTGATCTGACCATCTCTCACCCTGGGGCCGTGGCGGTACCACGGCCCCAACTCGCTGAAGACTAATCCATGGCGACGTTGGACGCCAACCCACAACCGCACTTAGCGCGCGCTTAATGTAGGGCCCGCGGATGGTATGTTCCGCGCGCCTTGGGGGAGGAGACCACAAGCTCCCGCTCAAAGCGGGTCCAGGGGCTCCGAGCCTTCTGTCTCGGAATGGCCGTCCTGCTCGTCGCCGGTTGCGGCGGATCGGACCCACGCCAGGATGAGAACGAGGAGGAAGGTGACTACCCGGTCGAGGTCACCGTTGCCGAGTTCCCGCCGAAGCAACGGCTCGCGGAGACAACCGATCTGGAGCTTGCGTTCCGGAACTCGGGCCAGGAGGACATACCCAACCTCGTCGTAACCATCTATACGGGTGACGAGAAGGCCGACGGGTCATTCAACATCCGCTCGGAGCAGGAAGGCCTCGCCGATCCGAACCGGCCGGTCTGGATCCTCGAGAACGACTACCCCAAGATCCTCGAGCCGGGAACCTCATCCGGCGACCTCGACTCGGCGCCCACCGCCGGAGCCGAAACCTCTTCCACCAACACGTACTCGTTCGGCGAGCTTGCGCCCGGCGATGAGATCCACACCGTGTTTCGCGTGACTCCGGTCGTGGGCGGCACCTACACCGTCAACTACGAGGTGGCCGCCGGACTCGACGGCAAGGCGAAGGCCGTGACCGACACAGGCGAGCCGGTCGAGGGCGAGTTCGTGGCAACGATCTCAACCAAGCCGCCCGCCGCCGCCGTCGACGAGCAGGGCAACGTCGTCTCGCCCTCCAAGTAGTCCGCGCTCCGCGCATCGCATCCCCTACCGTTCGCAGCGCATGCGCGCCCCAGTCGCGATCTCCTTATCCCTCCTCGCGCTGGCCGCTGCCGGGTGCGGCGAGAAGGACGAGCCCGAGCCAGAAGACATTCCGGCCGTGACCCAGCCGGAGCCCGATCCGGGAGGCGGAGGGGGAGGCAATCAGGCGACCGGGGACGGCGGCGTCGCCCTGGAGGAGATCGGCAGCTTCGAGGACCCCGTCTATGTCACGCAGCCCGAGGGCGACCGCGCGCTCTACGTAGTCGAGCAGACCGGCCAGATCATCAGGGTCGCCCCGGGCGGAAAGCAATCGACCTTCCTCGACATCTCCGATGAGATCACGGCGGGAGGCGAGCAGGGTTTGCTCTCGGTCGCATTTTCGCCTGACTACAAGCGCTCAGGGCTCTTCTACGTCGACTACACGAACAGGGACGGCGACACGCGGGTTGTCGAGTACCGGACCGACAACAAAGGTGAGGTCGATGACCGCTCCGCCCGCACCCTGCTCGCAGTCGACCAGCCATACGCGAACCACAACGGTGGCCTCCTCCTCTTCGACGACGACGGCAACCTCCTCGTCGGGCTGGGCGATGGCGGCTCCACGGGCGACCCGGAGCGCACCGGCCAGGACCTCGGCGTCCTGCTCGGCAAGATCTTGCGGATCGATCCCTCGGCGGAGCACGGCAAGGGCTCTGGCGACTACTCGATCCCCAAGAACAACCCGTTCGCCGACGAGGACGGCGCGCGGCCCGAGGTCCTCGCTTACGGCCTCCGGAACCCGTGGCGCTTTTCGTTCGATCGCAAGACCGGCGCGCTTTGGATCGGCGACGTCGGCCAGAACTCGCTGGAGGAGATCGACCTTCTGGCCCAGCCGGGGGAAGACGCCAATTTCGGCTGGTCGGCCTTCGAAGGGACGGAGCCCTTCAACGCTGATCAGGAGGCGCCGAACGCGATCGATCCGATTCTCACCTACGGCCGCGACCTCGGCTGCTCGGTGACCGGCGGCTTCGTCGTCCGCGACAAGTCGCTTAGGACGCTATACGGCCGTTACCTCTACGCCGACTTCTGCCAAGGCCAGCTCCGCAGCTTCACCGCGGCCGAGGCTGAAGAGGGGAGCGCGCAGGACGACCGGACGCTCGGGCTCCAGGTTCCTTCGATCTCGTCATTCGGCGAAGACGAGAAGGGGCGCATCTATGCCGTGTCCCTTGACGGACCGGTGTTCCGGCTCGTGCCGGAGAGGGGCTGATCCTCAGAAACGCAACTCACGCCTCTCGGGCGGGTTGCCGATACCGTGAGTGAGCGGGTGAAGACGGAACGGATCAAGCGGAGCGGATTGGCAGGACTGGCAGCGGCAGGCGCTGCCTCCCTCCTCCTCGCGGGGTCCGCAAAGGCCGGCATCACAGACGTCACCGCTACTCCCTACGGCGGCTCGTTCGAGAGCCCAGTTCATGCCACCGGCGCGCCGGGCTTTCCCGACCTCCTCTACGTCACCGAGCGTGGCGGCAGGGTGATGGTCGTCGAAAACGGTGTGCAGCTCGCAGAGCCCTTCCTCGACCTCTCAGGCATCGTCACGGCAGGCGGCGAGCAAGGCCTGCTCTCGATCGCCTTTCCGCCCGGCTTCGCCGAGTCCGGGCTCGTCTATGCCTACTTCACGAACAAGGACTGCAACGGCGCAACCGGTGGCTGCGACATCGAGGTCGCCGAGTTCAAGACGCGCCGAGGCGACCCCCGCATCGGCCGGGAGAGCACGCGCCGCACGGTTATCACGATCCCCCACCGCGACGCAGGCAACCACAACGGCGGCACCATCGCGTTCGGGCCCGATGGGCGGATGTGGCTTGCAACCGGTGACGGAGGCGGCGGCGGCGATGAGTTCGACAACGCGAGGAGGAAGGCCAGCCTGCTCGGGAAGCTCCTTCGCATCAACCCGATGAAGGAGGGTGGGCGCGATGGCCTCGGCTATCGCATTCCCAATGCGAACCCGTTCGTCGGTGCGCCAGGCCGGGACGAAATCTGGTCCATAGGACTACGCAACCCGTTCCGCTTCTCGTTCGACGGCAGCAACATCGCGATCGGCGACGTCGGCCAGTCCGCGCGCGAGGAAGTGAGCATCGTGCCGATCGCCGAAGCGAAGGGTGCGGACTTCGGCTGGCCCGCCCGTGAAGGCACGCTTCCGTTCGACCCGGCGCGCGCGACCAATCTTCCCCTCATCGAGCCGATCCACGACTATCCGCGCCCCGTCACTCCCCCCGACTCGACGCTTCGCGGAATCTCGGTCATCGGCGGGGTCTTCGTGCGCGATCCACGACTCGCCGGCACCACGTTCGACCCGGCGAACGACCGCTACTTCTTCGGCGAGGCATTTACGCAACCGACCACCCGCAGTTTCTTGCCAAACCTCGAGACGAACAGCATCACGGGCCTCCAGGGTCACGCGTTCGGGATCGGCAGCGTCGCCGGGATCGGCGAGGACTCACAAGACCGCGTCTACATCGTCTCCCTCAACGGAACGGTCCACCGCCTCGATCCCATCGTCACGCCAAGGCAGGGGCCCCCGGTCGGCGACGGCGAGGGCGCGGTCGACCTCGTGGAGGTTGGCGGCGCCTTCGAATCGCCGGTCAACTCCGCGTTTGCGCCAGGCCAGCCGAACAACGTCTACATCGTCGAGCAGGGAGGCACGGCCGAGGTCGTGGTAAACGGCGAGACGCAGCCGGGCGACTTCCTCAACATCACGGATTTGACCGAAAGCTCTGGCGAGCAGGGCTTCTTGGGCATGGCCTTTCACCCGAACTTCGCAACGAACGGATTGGTCTACGCCTACTACACGGACGAGGCCAACGGCGACATCGTCGTCTCGGAGTTCGAGACGGACACCCCGCTGGATGCGAGAGAGTCGAGCCGCCGCCAGGTGATCAGGATCCGCCACAGGTTCGCCGACAACCACTATGGCGGCCAGCTCGTCTTCGGGCCCGACGGCTTCATGTACTTCGCCACCGGCGACGGTGGTGGCGGGGGCGGCGGCGACCCGCAGGAGAACGCCCAGGACAAGGGGAGCCTCCTCGGCAAGCTCATTCGCATCAATCCCAGGCGGTCGGGGGGCGATCCGTACACCATTCCGAACTCAAACCCGTTCGTCGGCAAAGCGGGGCGCAACGAGATCTACGCGCTCGGCCTCCGCAACCCGTTCCGCTTCAACTTCGAGCCCGTAAGCGGCAACATCATGATCGGGGACGTCGGCCAGCAGCAGTTCGAGGAGGTCTCGATCGAGCGGCCATCAACGCTGGCGGGCGCCAACTTCGGCTGGGACCGGTTCGAGGGGTTCGAGCGCTTCGTCGACTCGGACGGCGACCCGACCGCCCCGACCCCGAGCGCGAGGAACCACGACACTCCCGTGCTCGCTTATGGGCGAAACCGGGGTCGGTCCGTCATCGGCGGCCTCGTGGTGCGGGATCCCGGCCTGACCAATCTCTACGGCCGATACCTCTTCACCGATTTCTTCGCGAAACGCCTCAGGAGCTTCGTCCCGAAGCTCTCCAGGGTCGACTCCTACAAGCAGATCGCCCCAGAGGTGTCCCTCATCACCTCTTTCACCGAGGACCCGATCACGCGCGAGGTTTACATCACCTCTCTGAGCGACGGCGCGCTTTACCGGCTCGAACCCGCCAACTAAGCCCTTTGCCGAGGGGCCGGAGCGCGGTACAGTCCCATCATGGAGCCAACCGCCGCGACCACCGCGCCCGAGGCGACCACAGCGAGCTCAAACGGGCACGCCGAGGCCGCCGAAACATTCGAAGTGCACCGTCCCATCGACGGCTCTGTCGTTCAGAACGTCGAGGTGGACTCGCCGGAGCGGGTGGCCGAGGTTGTGGCCCGTGTCCGCTCGAACCAGGCTGAGTGGGAGGCGATCGGCTTCGCCGGGCGCCGCCGCTGGCTCGAACGCTGGCGCGATTGGCTCATCGAGAACCGAGAGCACATCGCCGACGTCGTCCAGGAGGAGACCGGCAAGGTGCGCGGCGACGCCGGACTCGAGTCCATCTACCTCGAGATGGCGATCAACTTCTGGGGCGAGAACGGCGAGAAGTATCTCGCCGACGAGACGCCCACCCCGGGCCTTCTGCCCGGCAAGGTAAAGCGCCTGCGGGTTCGTTACCGGCCCTACCCGGTGGTCGGGATCATCAGCCCCTGGAACTTCCCGCTGATTCTCTCGGCCGGCGACGCCATCCCTGCCCTCATGGCGGGCTCGGCAGTCGTGATCAAGCCGTCGGAGTTCACGCCGCTGGAGCTGATGGAGGTGATCCGCGGCTGGAAGGAAGAGGTCGGCGGTCCCGACATCATCGACTTCGTGAACGGCACCGGCGACACTGGCGGCGCCCTCATCGACAGCGCGGACTACATGCACTTCACGGGCTCGGACCGGACCGGCAAGATCGTGATGAAACGCGCCGCGGACACGCTCACGCCCGTCTCGCTCGAGCTCGGCGGCAAAGACCCCGCGATCGTCCTCGCCGACGCCGACATGGACCGCGCCGTCAACGCCTGCTCGTACGGCGGCTTCGTGAACACGGGCCAGGTCTGCATGTCGATCGAGCGGATCTACGTCGAGGAGCCGGTTTACGACGAGTTCGTTAATCGCCTTGCCCAGAGTGTCGGCGAGCTTCGCCAGGGCGCTGACGGGCGCTCTTACTCGGCCGAGCAGGGCGCCATGACCTCGCCCGCTCAGATCGACATCGTCTCCGACCACGTCGAGGATGCGCGCCAGAAGGGCGCCCGGATTCTCACTGGCGGCAAGCGCAAGGACGGCCCCGGCGACTGGTACGAGCCGACGGTCGTCGCCGACGCCGACCACTCGATGAAGGTGATGCGCGACGAGACGTTCGGCCCGGTGGTCGGCGTGATGAAGGTCAAGGACGCCGGCGAGGCGATCCGGATGGCCAACGACACGCGCTACGGCCTCTCGGCCTCGGTGTTCTCAGGCGACGTGGGACGTGCCGAGAAGGTCGCCGAGCAGCTCGAGGTCGGCGCCGCGAACATCAACGACGCGCTCATCAACTACTTCCACCTCGAGGTCCCGATGGGCGGCTGGAAGGATTCGGGCATCGGCTGGCGCCACGGACCGGGCGGCATCCGCAAGTACTGCCGGACCGAGACGATCGTTTCGCCGCGCCTGCCGAACACCAAGTCCGAGCCGCTCTGGTACCCGTACACGCCCACCCGCCGCAAGCTGATGAACCGGCTCTACCGGCTCATCAACGCGCGGGGCCTGCGGAACAGGCTGGGCCTTTGATGCTTCTACGCCACCGTGTAGCCGTCGCGGCCTCGGTGGTCGCGTTCGCCGGCTTCGGAGCTGCCGCGACAGGCTGCGGTGACGACGAAGGCGCGAGCGAAGACATCGAGAACGCCGCCGACGACGCGGCGCAGGAAGGCGAGGAAGCCGCCGAAGACGCGGGCGACGCCGCAGACGAAGCTACCGACGAGGCGGGCGAAGCCGCAGACGACGCCGAGCTAGAGCTCGAAGACGAGGGCAACGAGTTGGAGAGCGAGCCGGAAAACCAGGGCTCAGGTACCGGATACTAGGGCGATGCGAGCCGGCGCTTAGCGGGCCTCGGCGGGCTCCTCGGAAGCCTCAGCTTCGATCGTCCCGTCGCCCTCGAATTCTTCGTCCGGCGGCAGCTCTCCCCCGCGCTCGGTGCCCGCGATCAGCTCGTCCTGCTTCGGCTCGGCCGGCACGAAGCCCGACTTCATACCGAAATAGACCGCCTGCGGATGGTGGGCGATGATCGCGACCGTGGACTGCTCGGGCTCGACCGCATAGCCGTCGGAGAGGGTCATGCCGAGCTCCTCGAGCTCGAGAAGGCGCCAGAGCTTTTCGTGCTCGGACTGCTCCGGGCACGCGGGGTAGCCCCACGAATACCGACGCCCCTGGCCAGCCTCGACGGCTAGGTCCGCTCGGACGTTGGCGTGGTTCCACTCCGCTAGTCCTTCCGCCGCCTGGACTCCCAGGCCGTGGACGAATAGCTGCTCGGCGAACTCGCCCTCCCGCTCGAGCGCCTCGATCCGCTTGGTCACCTCTGCGCCGACCGTCACGCCCTGGAGGGCGACGACGTCCCGCTCGCCGGAGTCGAGCGGCTTGTAGAAGTCCGCTAGGCAAATGCGGTCGTGCCGGGGCTGGCGCGGGAACACCAGCCGCTCTAGCTCGCGATCGGGATCGTCCGGGTCGAAAACGATCAGCTCGTTGCCGTCAGCGTTGCAGGGGAAGTAACCCACGCGGACCTTCGGCTGGAGGTAGTCCTGCTCTGCCCACATGCGCTCGAGCTTTGGGGCAAAGCCCTCGTCGCCGTCGTGGCCCTCGACGATTTGGCGCCACTCCTCGCCCTTCTTGCCGCGGCCGCCCCAGTGGAGCTTGAACAGCACGTGACGGTCGAGATAGGGAAAGACCTCCTCCAGGTCGACCTCGACGTCGCGGATGCCCCAGAACGGTGGCGCGGGTATGTCATTATCCGTTGAGACAGCCGAGCGCACGCTGTCGTCCGTAGTCGGCGGCCCCTTGTCCTCTTGCACCGGGCGGCTGCGAAGCTCCGCCGCCTCGTCGCGGATCTTCGCGACGAGGGCTTCCCGCGCCGCCTCGTCCACGAGAGCATCCACCGTGTCGAGCCCGGCGAAGGCGTCTTTGCAATAAAAGACGCCTGGTTCGTAGACCTCGTCGGACTCCTTGCCGAGCGGATAGAGCGCACGGCGGCCGAAGTCACGATTGATCGCGGCGCCGCCGATCAGGACCGGGAACTCAAGATTCCGGTCGTGGAGCTCGCCGATGCAAGCGGGCATCTGCTTCGAGGTCGAGACGAGGAGCGCCGAGAGGCCGATCGCGTCGGCCTCGTGCTCGATCGCGGCATCGATGATCGTGTCGATCGGGACCTGCTTTCCCAGGTCCACGACCGAGTAGCCGTTGTTGGTGAGGATCGTGTTGACCAGCGACTTGCCGATGTCGTGGACGTCGCCGAAGACCGTCGCGATCACGACCTTGCCCTTCGCGTGGCCCTCGATCCGGTCGAGATAGTTCTCGAGCTGCGCGACGGCCCGCTTCATCACCTCGGCGGACTGGAGAACGAACGGCAGGATCAGCTCGCCGGCACCGAACTTGTCGCCGACCTCCTTCATCGCGGGAAGGAGCACGCCGTTCAGCGTGGGGACCGCGCCGATCTTTTCCACGGAGCGGTCGATCCACTCCTCGACTCCGTCCTTCTTGCGGCGAAGGATGTGCCAGTGAAGCGCCTCCTCGGGCTCCATCTCGGCCGTCGGGTCCTCCGCCTCGTCCGCCTCTTCTGAGCCCTTCGACTCGAAGTGCGCGATGAAGCGCTCGAGGGCGTCGTCTCGGCGGTTGAAGACGAGATCGTCGGCCAGCTCGCGCTCCTCTTCGGGGATCTCTCCGTAAGGAGTGATGTGGTTCGGGTTCACCATCGCGAGGTCGAGCCCGGCGTCCACGCAGTGGTGAAGGAACACTGAGTTGAGGACCGACCGTGCGGGGAGCGACACGCCGAACGAGACGTTCGAAACGCCCAGCGAAGTCTTCACGCCAGGGATGCCCTCCTTGATCGCCCGGATGCCCTCGATGGTCGCCACAGCGGACGGCCTCCACTCCTCGTCGCCCGTCGTGAGGGTGAACGTGAGCGCATCGAAGATGAGCGTCTCGGGATCGAGCCCGTGTTCGTCACACGCGATCTCGGTGATGCGCCGTGCGATCTCGAGCTTTCGCTCGGCCGTTTTCGCCATCCCGACCTCATCGATAGTCAGCGCGATCAGCGCCGCGCCGTGGGCCTTCGCCATCGGGATCACGCGATCCGCCTTGTCGCGCCCCGCCTCGAGGTTGATCGAGTTCACGATCGCCCGGCCGGGGAGCGCCTCGAGCGCGGCCTCGATCACCTCGGGCTCGGTCGAGTCGATCTGGATCGGAGCCGGCTGGGTGAGCGAGACGCGCTGGACGACCTCGCGCATCTGGACATCTTCGTCCGCGCGCTCGGTCAGCGCAACGCACACGTCCAGGACGTGGGCGCCGCCCGAAACCTGGTCCTCGGCGACCTGAACAAGGCCGTCGTAGTCGTCGGCGAGGAGAAGCTCCTTCGCCTTTCGCGAGCCCTGCGAGTTGACGCGCTCCCCCACGAGGGTCGGGCGTGGCTCCTGCACGAGGTCGGTCGCGGTCATCATCGAGGAGACGAGGGGCGCCGCCGCCGAGGGACGCGGCGCCGGGGTCTTGCCCTTGACGCGTTCGGCTATCGCGCGGATGTGATCGGGCGTGGTGCCGCAACAGCCGCCGACGATGCCCACCCCGTGCCGTTCGACGAATTCGCCGAGCACCTTGGAGATCTGCTCCGGCGTCTCGGGAAAGATCGTCTCGCCGTCCGGCCCCTGGAGGGGCAGGCCGGCGTTCGGGATGCAGTGCACCGGCAGCGGCGAGTTCTCGCCGAGGTAGCGGATCGCATCGCGCATGTCCTCGGGTCCGGTCGAGCAGTTGAGGCCGATCACGTCCACGTCGAGCGAGCGCAGCGTCGTCAGTACGGCCGCGATGTCCGTGCCGAGAAGCATCTTTCCGCCCTGCGGCAGAAGCGAGACCGAGGTCTGGATCGGCAGAGTGCGGCCAGTCGCCTTGAACGCCTCACGCGCTCCGAAGATCGCCGCTTTCACCTCGAGGATGTCCTGAGCCGTCTCGATGATGATGAGGTCGGCTCCGCCTTCGACCAGGCCGCGTGCCTGCTCTTCGAAGACTTCAACGAGGCGGCGGAAGGTGATGTCGCCGAGGGTCGGATCGTCCGAAGAAGGCAGGAAGCCCGTCGGGCCGATGGATCCGGCGACGAAGCGGTGGGGCCCTGCAGCCTTGCGTGCAATTTCGGCGGCGCGCTGGTTGACCTCGAGCGTCTGCTCGCCCAAGCCCCATTCCTCCAGCTTCAGGCGCGAGCCCTGAAACGAGTCCGTCTCCAGCACCTCGGCGCCCGCGGCGAGCATCGACTCGTGAACCGCCTGGATCACGTCCGGGCGGTTGAGGACGAGCGCCTCGTGGCACTTGCCGGGAAGCCCACCGTAGTCCTCGGATGAAAGGTCGAACTGCTCCAGGGTCGCGCCCATCCCGCCGTCAAAGACGACGACACGGTCGCGGGTCGCAGCTATGAAGTCGCGGTCAGACATGAGTTATCGGGTGAGCACCTTTAGGTGCGAAAGTGGCATGAGTGTCGTTATGTATTTGTCTGCTCGTTTGACGCTGTTTCCATCGCTCCCGGCGGTAGCACCCTGCCCCGTGGATCACCACGTTCGGGTTGCTGCGGCGTCGTCGGGCCAGGCCCCTCAGCCGCTCTCGATGGCCGTTTGAGGATAGAGAACGGTGGACAGGGACGAGCGGACGGTTTATGGTTCATGCGGTGAGGCGAGGGGTGAGAGGCGGCTTGGCGGTCGTGATCATGCTGCTGGCAGCGGGCGACGCTCGGGCCGACACGTTCTGCGTCAAGGCGCCTTCGTGCGACGGGACCAACCGGCCCGGCGTGCAGCAGGCGTTCAACGCCGCTGCCGCCAACGGGCCCGGGCGTGACCGCGTCGTCCTCGGGCCGCGCGAGTTCGGCCAGGGCCCGTACTCGGCTGAGTCCGGCAACCCTGTCCGGGTGATCGGCGCGGGCGCAGAGGACACCGTCCTCTTCCGCTCGAGCAACGGTGACACGGACACCGTCCTCGGGTTGCTCGATGCTGGTTCGCGGGTCTCAAAGCTCGGTGTGAGGCTGGGATCCGGCACGAACGTAACCGGGCTCGGCACCAGCGGCAATGCCTCACACATCCGGGTGACCGGATCCAGTGCCGATCCTCAGACGGGTGTGTTCACTCAGGGCAGCACGCTCTCGAAGAGCACCGTTGAGCTGCCCCTCGATTCGGGCTCGACGGCGGTAGGAAGCTTCGGCGGGACGATAAGGGAGGTGTCAGCGCAGGGTGGCCTCGGCGTGAGCGCCTTGTTCGGATCGAGCGTGCACCGCACCAGGGTCGTCGCCGGCGAGTTCGGCATCGTGGGTGGCACGGTCGATCAGGCGACGATCGAACTGCCCAACGGCGGCACCGCCCTCAGCGCCAGCGGGTCCATCGGCAGCGCAACGCTCGTTGCCCGGCACGTCACCGCGGTATCCGGAGCGCCGGCCGGGGCTGTCGGAGTCCACTCGACAGCATCGGACGGCTTCCTCGGCGGCGACGCATCAGTGACCCTCGAGAACTCAATCCTTCGCGGCTTCGAGTCAGACTTCCTGAGAAGCGGCATCGATGAACCGGGCCCGTGCCCACCGTCTTGCGACAGCGACGCAGACATCAGCGTCTCCTACACCGTCTTCGACCCGACCAAGGTATCCGAGGAAGGCCCGGGCTCGGTGGACGTGGGGCCCGGCAACCTGAACGTGAACCCTCGCTTTGTCAACTCCGAAGCGGGCGACTTTCACCTCCGGCCGACGTCGCCCCTGATCGACCAAGGCTCGCCCGGACTGCCGGCAAAGGACGAATCGCAGGTCGATCTCGACGGCAACCCGCGGGTCACCGACGGCGACGGCGAGTCCGGAAAGCGCCGTGACATGGGCGCCTTCGAGCGGCCGAAAGCCTGAGGATCAGCGCGGGGACTCCGTCGCGCCGGGCTCGATACGAGGCGTGAGGCGTACCGGCGCGCTCTGAAGCGCTCGCATACGCATGTCCGACCACGTGACGCCTTCGCGGACGAGCGCCGGCAGGCCGAGCGCGACCGCGGTCGCGATCTCGACCGCCTGGAGGATCACGCCGTAGGCCAGCGCGTCGGCCGCGCTCACGCCAAAGCCCGTCGTCAGCACGCTGATGACGGCGAGTTGGAAGACCCCGACGTTTGAGGGCGTTGCCGGCACCACCGCGGTGACGTTCACCGCGAAGAGCACCGCTGCCGCGGCACCGATTCCAATCCCGGGCTGGTCGTCGAGGCCGAGCGCGCTGAAGAGAACGAGGCACGAGAAAAGCTGAAGCGCCCACGCCCCTAGCTGTGCCATCGCGGCGACCGGTCCGTTGCGCGGGTCGCGGAAGACCACTAGGCCTGATCTGACCTTGACGAGCGCGCCGCGCATGATCGCTACTCCACGCGCCACCAGCCCCGACCCGGTGCCGCGAGCCAGCACGGGCACGAAGAGCACCGCGACCAGAATCAGGATGGGGGCGGCGCTGATCAGGAAAAGCTGCTCGGTCCTCTCGGCGAACAGGTCGGTCGAACCGATGATGATCGCGCCGAGGATCGCCAGGGCAACGAGGTTGAGCACCGTTTGCGAGACCAGCGTGCCCAGGAGAACGGGAAACGTCTCACGCATCCGGCCGATCCGCCGGGCCAGTACGAGCCCGCGGGCGGGCTCGCCGAGGCGGGCCGGCAGGGTCGCCGACATGAGGACGCCGATCATCGTCGCCGAGGTGACGTCGCGGCGGCGAAGCAAAGCGTTCGGCAAAGCCGAGCGCGCGATCGCGAACCAGGACTCGGCCCGCAGGAAGAGTGAAGCGATCATCACCGCGGTCGCGGCGACCACCCAGCTGAGGTCTGAGCGCACAATGGACTCGACCACGTTGTCGAAGCCGATGCGGGAAGCCGCCAGGTACGTCAGTCCGGCGCCCGCGAGGCCAGCCAGGGCAAGGCCGGCACGACGGGCGGCGCGCCCGTGCCCGCCATATGGCGGGGGTTCCTTGGCGGGTGGCGGCATCTTGGCGGCCGGCCGACGCGGAGAGCCATCGATGGGCGCGAAGCCCACCTTGCGGCACGCTGCCGCTATCGCACCGTGCCGAGGGTAGGAATTCCCATGCATATGGCGGGTTTTCCTACTTTCGCCGAGCGCGAAGGCCTTCACGGCTCGCTCATAGACGCTCTCAACGCGCGCCGCGACCTCGGGCCACGCGTAGCGCCGCGCGGACTCGCGAGCCGCTTCGCCCATTGCACATCCCCGCTCTGGCTCGTAGTAGAGAGCCTGGAGCTCTTCGGCCAGGCGCTGGGGCTCGCCGGGCGGGACCAAGACGCCGTCGACGCCATCGCTTACCACCTCCGCATAGCCCGCGATCGCGGAAGCGATTACGGGCGTGCCTGCGGCGAAGGCTTCCGTGAGGATCATCCCGAAGCTCTCGCCCGAGAGCGACGGGGCGCACAAGACGTCGGCGGCGCGCAGGCGGCGCCAAAGCTCGTCGTGGCCGACTCGGCCGACCGCGTCGATGCGGCGCGCCGCGGCTGGATCGTTCAGGTGTCTCGCAACGTCGTCCTGGGTAGGACCGACGACAGTAAGGCGCGCGGGAACGTGCTCGATCAAGGCCTCGAATGCGCCGAGCAGCACCGGTAGGCCCTTGCGCTCCTCCGCGCGGCCGACGAAGAGCACCCGGAGCTCATGAGATGCCGGCGCCGGGCCGGCCGGAGGCGACTGGAGCTCGACGCCGTTCGGAATCACCTCGTACTCGCCGCCAAACCACCGCTCTCCCGTCCAGCGTGCGGCTTTCGAAACGGCGATCCGCTCGTGCAACTGGTTGAACTTGCGCCGTGCTCCGATCGCAGTCGCGGCGTGATTGGGCCAGGGCCTGGTCGAGTAGGCGTGAAACGTTCCGACAACCGGGGCGCCGCGCCACGAGCAGGCGTCCCAGCCGATGACCGGGGCGACGGGCTCGTGGACGTGGACGACCTGAGGCGCAAACGCGGAGAGGCTTCGCCGGAGGGCTGAGACGCCTTCTGGAAAAGTCGAGAGGTTCGAAATGGAGCCGTTCATGCCTATGCCGATCGTTCGTCCCAGGTCGCAAACGTGGTCCGGCAACGCGGTGATTCGAGGCTCGGAACTGTGAGTGAGACGAGTGATCCGGTCGGGCGGATCGAATGGGGCCATGATCGCGACGTCGTGCCCGCGCTCCGCCAGTGCTTGCGAGAGCGACTCGACGTGCCGGTTCACGCCTCCCGGATAGCTCCAGGAGTAAGGGCTTACGACGGCGACTCGCATGGCGCCGTTCGCAAGGTAGCGGAGCTTCTGAAGCTGGCTAGCCTAAATAGCCGTGGCCGAGCGCACATTCGCCAAGTTCACGTTCTTCAAGCTGGACCCCGCATGGCATCGCCGCGATGCCGATGAGCGGGCACAGGACAAGGCCGAGTTTCTAGCCGCGTGCGAGGACTTTGGAGAGGACCGCTCGCTGCGGGCGTATTCCACCGTCGGCACGCGCGGCGACGTCGATCTCATGCTGCTCTCCCAAAGCCCGGTGCTCGACGACATTCATACGTTCCACGTCGTCTTGGCTCAGTCCGGGCTTGCGAAGTGGATGGCGACCCCGCACTCCTTTCTCGCGATGACCAAGCCCTCGCCGTACTCAGACGCGTCCGTGAGGCCTGAGATCTGCCAGTCGGAGCGGAAGTACCTCTTCGTCTACCCGCTGGACAAGAAGCGCGAGTGGTACCAGCTGCCCCTGGAGGAGCGGCGGCGCATCATGGCCGACCACATCGCGATCGGGCGGACCTATCCCGACATCGCGATCAACACCGCCTACTCGTTCGGGATCGACGACCAGGAGTTCGTGGTCTCGTTCGAAACGGACGAGCCCCATCGCTTCCTCGACCTCGTCCAGGAGCTGCGAGCGTCCGAGTCGAGCGCGTACACGCTTCGCGACACCCCCATCTTCACCTGCGTCGCGATGTCAGTCTCGCGAGCGCTCGACGCTCTCGACGGCACCGCCGCCTCCGCTCACGCGGGCGCGCTCACCTGACTCATGCCTGACGTCGGCACAGCCGGCAACCCGCTACGGGTTGCCATCGTCGGCTCGGGCCCCGCGGGCTTCTACGCCGCCGAGCACCTCTTGAAACAAGAGGATGTCGCCGTTGAAGTGGACATGTTCGACCGCCTGCCGACCCCATTCGGGCTCGTGCGCGCCGGAGTGGCCCCGGACCATCCCAAGATCAAGTCGGTCATCCGCGTCTATGAGAAGACGGCCGCGCGCGAGGGCTTTCGATTCTTCGGCAACGTCCACGTGGGCTCAGACGTGACCTTCGAGGACCTGCGCCACCACTACCAGGCGGTGATCTGCGCCTACGGGTCGGCGACGGATCGCTCGCTCGGGATCGAGGGCGAGGACCTTCCCGGCAGCCACGCCGCCACCGAGTTCGTCGCCTGGTACAACGCTCATCCCGACTTCGCCGACCGCGAGTTTGACCTCTCGACTCCGCGCGTGGTCGTGATCGGGAACGGGAACGTCGCGGCAGACGTGGCCCGGATGCTTGCGCTTACGCGCGCCGAGCTCGAGGAGACCGACACCGCCGATCATGCGATCGAGGCCCTCGCAGAATCCGGCGTAGAGGAGATCGTCGTCGTGGGCCGCCGCGGCCCCGCGCAGGCAGCGTTCACCAATCCCGAGGTCCGCGAGCTCGGCGAAATGGTGGATGCCGACATCGTGATCGACCAGGCTGAGGTCGAGCTCGACGAGTTGAGCCGGCAGTGGGTCGACTCCGGCGACGCGGAGCCGACGAACAAGCGAAACGTTGAGATCCTCACCGGGTTTGCAAGCCGCGAGCCCGAGGGAAAGCGCAGGCGGATCGTGCTCCGCTTCCTCGCCTCACCCGTTGAGATCAAGGGGGACGGCAAGGTCGAGTCGATCGTGGTCGGGCGCAACGAGCTCCAGCGCGACGAGAACGGCACGGTCCGCGCCGTTGACACCGGGGAGCGAGAGGAGATCGAGGCTGGGCTCGTCCTGCGCTCGATCGGATACAAGGGCGAGGGGATCCAGGGCTTGCCATTCGACGAGCGGGGGGGCGTCATCCCCAACGAGCGCGGCCGGGTAACCGATCCCGAAACGGGCGAGCAGGTGCCCGGCGCCTACGTCGTGGGCTGGATCAAGCGCGGCCCCAGCGGGGTCATCGGCACGAACAAGAAGGACGCGCTCGACACCGTGACCGCCCTGCTCGAAGACGTCGCGGCGGGCCGTGTGTTCGAGCCCGAGGGCGAGGCGTCAGCAGAGGCCGCCGCCGAGATGGTGGCCGAGAAGGCGCCCGACGCGGTGAGCTTTCAGGGCTGGCAGGCGATCGACGAAGCCGAGGTCGGCCGCGGCGAGCCACTTGGCCGGCCGAGAGTCAAGTTCTGCTCAGTGGAGGAGATGCTCGAGGCGGCAAGTGCGGGCGCGGAGGCCTGATGCCTGCGGATCTCAAAGAGCTCGAAGAGATGATCCGCGCGGCACTGCCGGGCGCCGAGGTCGAAGTGCGCGACGAAGGCGGCGGCGACCACCTACGCGCGGTGGTGCGCTCGGCGGAGTTCGAGGGAGTGAGCCGCATCGACCAACACCGGATGGTGCGCGCCGCGGTGCGCTTGCGCTTCGACGATGGCACGATCCACGCGCTCTCGATCGAGACGTCGGTACCCTGAGCTCATGGCTGCTGATCCGGAACTCAAGGCACAGGTCTCCCAGATCCTCGCCGACAATCCCGTCCTTCTCTTCATGAAGGGGACGCCCGATGCACCGCGCTGCGGCTTTTCGATGCGCGTCGTTCAGGTCCTCGAGGCGCTTGGCGTCGAGTACGGCGCGATCGACGTGTTGCCCGCGCTTCAACCGCTTCGCGAGGTCACGCAGGAACTCTCCGATTGGCCGACGTTCCCGCAGCTCTACGCCAAGGGAGAGCTGGTCGGCGGCTGCGACATCGTCGAGGAGATGCTCGATTCGGGCGAGCTCGCTGAACTGCTCGGCGTCGACGACACGGACGCCGAGATCCCCGAGGCGGAGCGCATCCTTCCCGGCGGGTCGCAGACGAGCCCGCCGATGCAGCTCGGCTAGAGCTGGCGCGTCACACACGACCAAGCCGGACGCGGATAACGTGCCGCGCCTCGTGGCTTCCTCCTTCGACGACGACACGGCGCTCACACCAGTCGCCGACGGCGAGTGGGAGGGCGCAATCGCCGACGGCTGGGCCACGCCGCGCGGGCCCCTGGGGGGCTACGTCATGGCGCTCGTCCTCCGAGCCTTCGAGGAGGCCGTCGCGGATTCCGGCCGAACCGCCCGCTCCGCGACGATGCACTTCCTGCGCCCTCCCGTTGTTGGGCCCGTCAAGGTCGAGGCCACCGTCGAGCGCGCCGGCCGCTCGCTTACCACGGTTTCGGGCCGCCTCCTGCAAGACGGCAAGCTCATCGGTCTGGCGCTGGGGGCGTACTCAACGCCCTGGGAAGGCCCGCTTCTCCCTGACGAACCGATGCCCGTCGTTGGGGCGCCCGAGGGCCGCGAGCCGATCGACAGCGCGGGGCGCCGCCCCGCACCGGATTTCACGCAGCGCCTCTCCATGCAGCGGCGCTTCGGCGAGTTGCCGTTTGAGGGCGCCGAGCGAGGCGAGGTTGGCGGCTGGATCGGCCTGGTGGAGGAGCGGCAGATCGACGCGCTCAGCATCGCTGTCATCACCGACGCCTGGTTTCCCGCCCCATGGCCGCGGCTTACCGAGTTCGCACCGGCGCCGACGATCGACCTGACGGTCCACTTCCGCTCGCCCCTCCCCCTCCAAGACTCCCTTCTCCTCGGCCGCTTCCGCAGCCGCATGGTGCGAGACGGCTTCTTCGACGAGGACGGCGAGCTCTGGACGCCGGACGGAACCCTCGTCGCCCAATCGAGGCAGCTCGCGCTGCTGATCGGCGCTAAGGCTCCACCTCCGCCTCCCAGCGCTCGTTGAGCTCGCGCAAGGTCTCCTTCGCTTGGTTGTGGCGCCGGGTCGAGCGCTCCGAGCGGCGCGGATCCGACCAAGCCGCCGGATCCGCCAGCTCCTCTTCGAGCTCGCGCAGCGCGTGCTCGGCGACCTCGATCTCGTTCTCCAGCTTGCGCACGTCCGCCACGGCCGCCCTTTCCTGGGCGCGAGCCCGGCGAGCCTCCTTCCCCCGCCCGGTGCCAGGTACTTCATCCTTTCCTAACGTTTTGAGCGTTCCGTTAGGTACCTGGTTCCGGGCTGTCCGCTCGGCCTCCCGCTCGCGGTACTCGGCCCAGCCGCCCATGAAGACGCGGAGCTTTAAGTCTTCAACGGCCACCGTCCTCGTGCCAACCGCCTCCAAGAGCGCCCGGTCGTGGGAGACCAGGAGCAACGTTCCTCCGAACCGGGAGAGGGCGTCCTCGAGGGCCTCGCGGCTATCGAGGTCGAGATGGTTCGTCGGCTCGTCGAGGACGAGCATGTTGGCGCCCGACGAAACCAGGATCGCGAGGGAAAGGCGCTGCGCTTCGCCGCCGGAGAGCTGCGAGACCAGCTTTTGAACGTCGTCTCCCGAGAACAGGAACTGGCCGAGGAGACCGCGCGTCTTCGCCTCGGAGAGGCCGGTTGAGCGTTGCGCGTGAGCCAGGACGGTGAGTCCCGGCTCGGGCGGCACCTCGGCGTGCTGGCGCAGGTGACCGAGCTCGACGTTGTGGCCGACCTTGACTCGCCCCTCGACCGGCTCGCGCTCTCCCACGAGTGCCGAGATCAGCGTCGACTTGCCGGAGCCATTGGGCCCGATGAGGCACACGTGCTCACCCGACTCGACCCAGAGCTCGGCATCGGTGAAGAGCCTTTTTGAGCCAGCGTCGATCGTGGCTCCATCCATCGCCAGGACGACCTTGCCCGACCGCTGCGCCTCGCCGAACGAGAAAGCAAGCGCGCTCGAGGCCGAGCCGTCGCGCCTGGGCGCTTCACGCTTGATCCGGTCGATCTGCTTTTGCTTCGACTTGGCGCGCGTCGCCAGTGTGTTCTTGGCCCGGAAGCGCTCGACGAAGCGCTCGAGCCGCGCGATGTCAGCCTCGCGCCGCTTCGAGTCTCGCTCCGCAAAGAGCTCTCGCCGTGCCTTCTCGATCCGCCACTCGTGCCATGGCCCTGCGAAGAACTTCGGGCGGCCCTCGCCAAGCTCCAGCACCGAGTTTCCGACCGACTCCAGGAACCAGCGATCGTGCGCGACCAGGATGACCGCAGCGTCCATGCCGGTCAGCATCCCTTCCAGCCATTCGAGCGAGACGATGTCGAGGTGGTTAGTCGGCTCGTCCAGAAGTAGGAGATCCGGCTTGGCTGCAAGCGCGCGAGCGAGCGAAGCGCGGGTCAGCTCACCGCCCGAGAACGTGGCGAGCCTGCGCTCGAGCTCCGACGGATCGAACCCGAGCCCTCGCACCGTCTGGCGCGCGTCGTCACGCCAGCGGTAGCCGCCCGCGATCTCGAACCGAGCCTGCGCGGCGGCATAGGCGTCCAGCGTCGCCCGGTCGGCTTCGACCGCCATCCGCTCTTCGAGCCGGCAGAGCTGGCGCTCGATCTCGAGGACCCAGCCGAGCCCTCCGACGACGTAGTCGCCGAGGGTGAGGTCAAGGTCACGAGGCGGGCGCTGGTCGTGAAGGACGACGCGCGCTCCCTTCTCGAGCGAGACCCGCCCGGTATCAGCGGACGCCTCGCCCGCCAGGATCCGAAGAAGGGTCGTCTTTCCCGAGCCGTTTCGCCCCGAGAGCGCAAGCCGGCCCCCCCGCTCCAGCCGAAACGAGACGTCTTCGAGAAGCTTGCGCTCGCCGACGAACTTGGTGAGGCCGGAGGCCTGAACGATGGCCATGCGGCGTAGACGCAGCTAGGCCGGGCCTAAGCGGGAGCCGCCGCGCCAGGCGCGTCCTCGCGCACCTGGAACGAGGAGCCGCAGCCACATGCCGCGACGACGTTCGGGTTGTTCACCGTGAAGCCGGCGCCCTGGAGACCGTCCACGTAGTCCACCTCGGAGCCGAAGACGAATTGCATCGAGACCTTGTCGACGACCACGGCGATGCCCTCGTGCTCGAAGATGTGGTCGTCTTCCTTTGCCTTATCGAGCGCGAGCGAGTATTGAAAGCCAGAGCAGCCGCCGCCACGCACGGCGACGCGAAGCGCCTGCTCGTCGGCGTTCTCGTTCGAGACCGTGAGCTCGCGGATCTTCGAAACCGCGGTGTCGGTCAGGGTGACTGCTGATTCAAGAGTCTCCATCGCTTCACATTGTATAGCCCCGGCGACGGGATTTAAGAGCGCGCCGAGCGGCCCGGGCGGCTCCGCTTCCACTCCAGGTACTCGGTGATCCGCCGGGAGTCGTGGACGATCTCGTCTGAGTCGACGAGCACGGGCACGCGTTGCTGACCCGTCAGCTCCTCGATCTCCGGCCTCGACTTGCGCCTGTAGGGGACCCGCTCGGTCTCAAACTCGACCCCTGCGCGCTTCAGCTTTCGCGCAGCGGTCCCGCACGGACACAGGAAATTGGTCGGGGTCGGACAGCGATACAGCACCACCTTGCCTGAGCTCAAGCGCTCCTCCCCTTGGCGAGCTGAGCGCGCTGCCAATTCACCGCTTCCTCGAGCGTCTCCTCGTGGGGGCGGGGCTTGAAGCCGAGCTCCGACTTGGCGCGGGTATTCCGGTAGCACCACCAAAGGCCCGCCGATCGGACCTCGTCGGGAGATGTCGGGAGGGCGACGGGCAGCGGCAGCCGGTCGCCGATTGTCAGCGCATGAAGGAGCGCCCGGGAGGGCAGCTTCACGCGCGGGGCGTCGATGCCGGCGATCCGCGCGAGGTCGGCGAACAGACGATCGAGCGTGAAGTTGCGGCCGGAGAGGATGTAGCGCCGGCCGACCTCGCCCTTCTTATCGGCGAGCAAGTGGCCCTTGGCGACGTCGCGGACGTCCACGATGTTGAGCCCGCCATCGATGTAGGCAGGGACGCGCTTCTGGATGAAGCGCCTCACCAGCTCCATCGAGCTGCCGCGCGTCGCGTCGGGGCCAAGGACGTAGGAGGGATTGACGATCGTCACGGGGAGGCCGCGCGCCGCGAGGCGAAGGGCTTCGACCTCGGCCTCGTGCTTCGAGTTGACGTAAGCGATCCCGAGGTGGCCGATGTCGAAGATCGCGGTCTCGTCGACCGGCTTGCGGTTATGCCCGACGCCGATCGCGGCCACCGAGGAGGTGAGGACGACGCGCTCGACCTTCGCCTCCAGCGCCGACTCGAGGACGATGCGCGTTCCCCGGACGTTCGTATCCCAGACGCTCTCGCGGTCCTGGCTTCGAAGCGAGGTCGAGCCGGCGACGTGAAAGACCTTTTCGACTCCGTTCATCGCGCGGCGGACCGCACGGCGATCGGTCACGTCGCCGATCGCACGCTCGAACTCGAGGCCCTCCAGGGGGTCGATGCGGCTCTTTCGCCGGGCGAGCAGGCGCAGCTCGTCGCCCCGCTCGGCAAGCGCGCGCGCGACATGCGAGCCGATGAACCCGGTCGCTCCTGTGACCAATGTTTTCCCCACAGCTCGCATCGTAGAGGCGACCTGATAGACCGCAGGGCCAATGAATGCTCACACCGGCACTGCGAAGACCTCGGTAGTCGTCGACACCACGGCGTATCTGCCTGACGTGCTCATAGCCGAGCTCGGGATCCATCGCATCAGCCTCTACGTCACGCTTGATGGCGAGGAGAAGCGCGAGTCCGAGATCGAGGCCGCCGAGTACGACGACTTCTATGAGCGTCTTCGCAAGAGCTCGACCGGCGCCACCACCTCGCAGCCTTCGGTTGGCGATTTCACCTCACTCTACGAGCCCCTTCTGGAAGACGGAGGCGAGGTCGTATCGATCCATCTCTCGGCGGGCATCTCCGGCACCTTCGAGTCCGCAAGTCAGGCGCGGCAAGCCCTTATCGACGAGGGGAAGGGCGGGGAGCGGGTCCACGTCTACGACTCGCGCTCGGCCTGCGGGGGAACCGGACTGGTTGCGATCGCCGCCGCGCGCGCAGCCAAGAGTGGTGCGAGCGGCGCTGACGCCTTGGCCGCGGGTGAGCGGGCGCGGGACGGGCTCAAGATGTGGTTCGCGATTGACACCCTCGAGTACCTCCGCAAGGGCGGGCGCATTGGGGCAGCTCAGGCGTGGATGGGCTCAGCGCTTCAAATCAAGCCAATCCTCACGCTCGAGGAGGAGATCACGCCGGTTGAGCGCGTCCGCACGCGCCGCCGCGCCTTCGAGCGGATGGTCGAGTTCGGCCGCGAGCGGCACGAGGCGGGGGCAACCGCCTGGGTGGTCCAGCACATCCACGATCACGAGACCGCGCGCCACCTCGTGGACGAGTGCCGCCAGATCTTCGACTCAGAGCCGGTCTTCGTCTCGGAGATCGGCCCGGTCATCGGCGCCCACATCGGACCGGGCCTCCTGGGCGTGGGCGGGATCGACCCGGCGCTGCTCGGCTAGCGGCGCAGCACGGCCGAAGCGCCTAGCGACGGCGGAGCGCCAGGATGCCGCCCACAGCGAAGCCGACGACGGCGGCGCCGATTGCGAGCTCGCGCTTGTGCTCGCGGACCTGGCGGCGCCAGTCGGTTAGCTCTCCGACGCGACCGCGGAGCGCCTCGACGGACTTTCCGAGCTCCTCGCGCTCACGGACGATGTCGTTGCGGATCTCCCGAGCGGTCCGGGTGCCGGGAGCCGGGCGCGGGCGCTGCGGACGCTCAACCTCCGAGGGCGGGCGAGGCACGAGATCGTCAGCCATCAGTCAGTCCCCGCCTGGAGGGTCTCCTTGATTTCCTTCCCCTCCTCGATCGCCATGTCGGGCGTCGGGGGCGCACCGGCCTTCACAGCCCTGTACGCGACGAAGCCGGCGATGCCGGCGACCACGAACCACATGGTGGCCTCAACCAGGAAGCCGAGCCAGATCGTGTCGCCGAAGAAGAGGTCATTGAGGAGCCAGGCGATCGCGTGCATGAGCATCGCGAGACCCAGGAGGACGAAAACGCCGGCGACGATGCCGACGACCGAGCCCTTGAGCAGGCTCGTGGCCTTCTCGGTGACCTCGGCCTTCGCAAGCTCGATCTCCTCGCGAACGAGAAAGGAGACGCGCTCGGAGACGTCGATGGCCATCTCGGCCACCGAGCGCGGATCGCGCTGCGAATCTCCTGGCGGCTGGCTCATTCAGGCGGATCCTCGTTGAAGATGCGCCGGTAGACCACCGCCGCGACCCTCGCCGCAGCGACGCTCGCAAGCGCGCCGAACCCGGCCACGAGGCCGGTCCACGCGAGTCTTTTGACGATGTCGTTGTCCACTATTCGTTCTCCCCTTCCCGATTGAGCCGGGAGTAAAGCAGCATGGCTCGGATGGGCGGCCCTAGGGCGTCTCGAGGCCGCCGCAGATGGACTCGACGAGCGTCTCGCGCGCGCGGTCGAAGTCGCCCTCGCCCGCCGGGATCAGCTCGAAGACCCAACTCGTGAGAAGCTGCTCGATGCCGCCGTAAAAGAACATCGAGGCGAGGCGCGGATCGACCTCTTTACGAAAGGTCCCGGCCGATTGGGCGTCGGCGATGATCTTTTCGATCGCCTCGTACGCCCGGTTGATCTCCGGCAGGTGGGTGCGCCCGAACGAGTTGGCTGCTCGCGTCACCTCGACGATGATCACCTGCATCAGGTCGGGGTCGTGGCGATAAGAGTCGATGATGAACTTTGCGACGGCGTCGAGCTTCTCGCGACCGGTGCCCTCCCCTCGGTCCACCTCGTCGATCGCCGCGAGGAGAAGCGACCAGCGCTCGGTGAAGAGCTCGTTCATCACCTCGTCCTTCGAGCGGAAGTAGTGGTAAACGAGCCCGTAGGCGACCCCCGCCTCGTCTGCGATGTCGGAGACGCGGCACGAGTGGTAGCCCTGGCGGGAAAAGACCCTGATCGCGGCGTCGAGGATCTGGCGGCGTCTGTCGGTTGCTGTCCTTGGCATCAGACCGGTGCCTCCACCGGCCACTCGTACGCATCGCCGCGTCGGTTTGCAAGCGACGGCACCGACGCCCGCACCCGCGCGAGCTCTGAGAGGTCGAGGTCAGCGCAGACGTGACCCTCTCCCTCTGAGAGCTCGCCCAGGATCCGGCCCCACGGATCGACGAGCATCGAGTGTCCCCACGATTCGTAGCTCGGCTCGGCCTTCCCGACCTGGCCAGCGGCGATCACGAACGCGGAGTTCTCGATCGCCCGCGCGCGGATGAGCGGCTCCCAATGCGCCCGCCCGGTGACGGCGGTGAAGGCCGAGGGGATCGTGAAGGCGGTGGCGCCACGAAGCGCGAGGATGCGAAAGAGCTCGGGAAAGCGCAGGTCGTAGCAGACGGTGAGGCCCAGCTCGAGCTCCCCGGCCGGCGCGGTTTCGATCCCCTCGCCCGCCCGCTCGTGCTCCGATTCGCGGTACTCCTGGCCATCCACCTCGACGTCGAACATGTGGAGCTTCCGGTATGTGGCTGAGACGCGCCCCTCGGGATCGATCAGGACGCAGGTGTTGTAGGGCTTGCCGCCGTCATTCGAGGCCTCGGGAACGCTCCCCGCGCATAGGTGCAGGCCCAGCTCACGCGCCCAGCCCCCAGCCGCCGTGACGATCGTCCCGTCCAGCGGCTCAGCACCCGCGGCGACGACGTCGCCGGCCCCCAGGAGCGCCCACTTCTCCGGCAGGCAAACGAGCTCGGCGCCGTCCCCGGCAGCGGCCCGCACCAGCGCCTCGGCTCGCTCGAGGTTGTGAGCGACGTCGGAGTTCGAGTTCATCTGGACGACGGCGGCACGCATAAGGTTGACTGACGAGTCAATCGGAATGATAGGCCTGCCGCCAGGCGCTAGCCGCCGCTGAGGAGCCAGACCACGACGGTGCCGGCCACGAGAGCGGATTCGATCACCAGGATCAGCCCGATCGCGCCGCCGAGGGTCGAGGTGTCGAAGCCGGCCACGAGGCCGGCCGCAAGCAGTACACCCGCCACGACCCCCCACACGACCAGCGAGGTCTCCCAGCGCTTGTCGCGGTCGGGGTTTCGCTCGCGAAGGCTGACCTCGAGCCCGAAGGGAAACGCGATGAGCGCAGCCATGAGGCCAGCGGCAAACACCACGAGCCAAAGGTTGACACCGTCTGAGTCCAGATACGGCGGTCCCGCCGCTGCGGCGAGGAGAACCGAGACGATCGCCGTCGCAACCCCGCCCATTGCGAGCAGCGCCGCAAAGCGTCCCGAACGCTCGCCGTCGTTCCATCCGTTGGACATTCTCGGCATCGTAAGGGCCGTCTTGCGGATTCCCGCTAACGGACTTATGCTGTGGCCGTGGAGGGGACGCGCTTCATCCGGCACTTGCGCTCGAATGCGGTCGCCTACCTCGCGCTGTTCTTCGCGCTCGGCATTGGAACGGCCTGGGCGATTGAGGTCAACTCGGTCAAGTCGAAGCACATTCAGGACGGTCAGGTGAGGTCGAAGGACGTCCGCGACAACGACTTGAAGGGCATCGACGTCAACGAAGGCACCCTTGGCGGCGTTGACGCCGCCACGGTGGGAGGCACGAAGTCGTGCACCGGGTCGACGCTGGTGGAAGGCGACGACGAGGTCATCTGCGAGGTCGGGGAGCTCAAGGTCACGGGCAGCTGCGGCGGCAACTTGGCCGGCGCCGTGAGCTTTGACACCGGTACCGAGAACGATGTCTCACTGGGCGCCGAGGGAGACACGATCATCACCGAACCCGACGTCGACGCCTCCGATCCGGCGATCAATCTGGTCACGGAGACCGACACGATCATGGGAAACGAAGGCGAGACTTCACCGCCCGCGACGTTCTACGCGGACGGGGCCAGTGGCGTGATGGCAGGGACGGTGGGGCTTCTCGCGAAGAACGACGGCCCGGGCAGCTCGTTCTGCAAGGTCACGAGCGCGATCTCAGCGAAGCCGGCCGGCTAGCTCCGCTCGGCTCGCTGGCGCTCGAACTGGTCCGTTAGCGCCTTCGCGTGGAGGGCGCCGATCAGGTCCGGGAAGGGGCTCATGCCGGCTTCGAGGAGCTCGGCGGCCTGCTCGGGATCCATGGCCGAGAAACGCTCGACCATCAGCGCCAGCTCGTCGGCGACGACAGGCGCGAGGCCGTCCATCAGCCGGGCAACGTCGCGGGCGCCGAAGCCTGTCTTCTCGTTCCAGCCTTCCGCCCGGAAGCGCGTGATCGCCTCGATTATGCGCACGTCCGCTTGCGAGTACCCACGCTCGTCCGGGCTGAGCACGCCAACCTCGGCTAGTCGCTTAAGTGCCCGCGCCGGCACGTCAAAGCGCTCCAGCACCTCGGGCTCAGGCGTCCGCTCGGCCAGGAGCGTGTCCTTGATGATCCGCAGCGGCATGAACCGCTCCTCCTGCAGGCGCTTGATCAGGCGAATGCGCTCCACGAACTCCGGCGGGTAGTACGCCATGTTCTTCGACGTCTTCACGGGCTCGGGAAGGAGGCCTTCGCGCAGGTAGTGGCGGACGGTCGCGACGGGGACCTCGGCGCGCTCGGCAAGCTCTGAGATCTTCAAGAGCTCTTTGGCGGGCGCTGCCATGGCTACGAGAGAAAGGAGCCGGTCGCCTCGGCGCTCAAGCCGGCCGCGGCGCCCGACTCGATCAGCGCGTCGATCTCGTCGACCTCGAATCCAGCCGCCTCGAGCACCTCTCGCGTGTGCTCGCCGAGCGCCGGAGCGGGCCGGGTCGCGTCGCCCGGCGTGCGGGAGAACTTGACCGGCATCCCGAGGAGGCGGACCGGCCCCAGCTCGGGCTGCTCAAGCTCGACGACCATCTCGCGCTCCCTGGTGAGCTCGGTTTCGAGCGCCTCGCCGAGGTCGAGCACCGGCTCGATGCAGCAGTCGTGCTCGTCGTTGAAGGCGGCCCACTCGGACTTGGTCCTTCCCATGAACACCTCGGCGACGGCGGCGTGCCCCTCGGAGCCGGGCTTTGCGAACTGGTGCTCCAGCAGGTCCTCGCGGCCAATGCCGCGACAGAACGCCTGCCAGAACTTCGGCTCGAGCGCACCGCAGGAGACCCACCCGTCGGCGCACTCGTACGGCAGGTAGCACGCAACGCCGCCGTTCAGCATCTCCTGACCGCGCTTCGGCACGCGACCGTCAGCGAAGAAGGCGCCCGCCACCATCGCGAGCCAGCTCTGGGCGCCATCCGTCATCGAGACGTCGACGAGCTGGCCCTCCCCCGAGCGCTCGCGCTCCCAGAGCGCGGCAAGGATCCCGAAGACAGCCATGAGCCCGCCGCCTCCGAGGTCGGCGATCTGGCCGGCAGCGCTCACCGGCGGCCCGTCCGACGCCCCGGTCAAGCCGAGGAGCCCTCCGAGCGCAAGGTAGTTCGTGTCGTGCCCCGCCCGGGATGTGTTCGGGCCCGTCTGCCCGTAGCCCGTGATGGCGCAGTAGATGATGCGCGGGTTCTCTGCCTTGAGCGCCTCGTAGCCGACGCCGAGCCGGTCGAGCACGCCGGGGCGAAAGCTCTCGAGCACGACGTCCGCGTCGCGCGCGAGGCGGAGAAGAGTCTCGCGGCCGCCGTCGGACTTGAGGTCAAGCCGGATCGAGCGCTTGCCGCGGTTGAGCGAGAGGTAGAGCCCCGAGCGGGTACCGAGTCCCTGCTGCTCGTCGGTGCCGTAGTAGGGCGGCGCCCAGCGGACGTAGTCGCCCATGCCCGTGTCCTCCACCTTGATGACGTCCGCGCCCGCGTCGGCGAGAAGGAGCGAGGAGAACCCGCCGGGCAGGAGCCGGCTCAAATCGAGGACCGTGATGCCCTCCAGCGTTCCCCTCACGCCGCGACCGCCTGGAGGGCCTGGGACTTCTCCGAGAGCCCGAGCATCTCGCGCGCCTCGGCGACGGTCGCCGCGCGACGGCCGATGTCCTCGGCCATCTGGCGGGCCTTCGCGATCAGGTCGCCGTTCGAACGAGCCATCTCGCCGTCGGGCAGATAAAGGTTGTCCTCGAGTCCCGCGCGGACGTTGCCGCCGAGCGTCAGCGAGGTGGCGAGGAGGCGCCACTGGGCGCGAGAGATCCCAATCACCTGCCAGTTCGCGCCGCGGTCGGGCCCGCCGGGGATCTGCTCGGACATGAAGCCGATGTTGCGCGTGGTCGGTCGTATGCCGCCTGTCACTCCCATCACCAGCGAGATCTGATGCGGCTCGGTGACGAGGCCCATGTCGATCAGCGGGTCGAGGTTCGCGACGTGGCCCGCGTCAAAGCACTCGTGCTCCGGCTTGATCCCGAACTCGCGCATCTTCGTGAGGAACTCGATGATCGTGTCGAACGAGTTCTCGAACACCGCCTTGAAGACGAAGTCCTTGCGCCTGCGCGAGTACTTCGCGTAGTTCATCGAGCTCATGTTGAGCGCGGCGACGTCGGGCGTCAGCTCCTCGAGATAGGCGAGGCGTTTCTCCATCGGGACGCCGATCGCGCCCGTCGAGTAGTTCACGATCACGTCGCCGACCTCGTCCAGGATCGCCCGCGTGATCGCCCGGAAGTCCTCGATCTCGTACGAGGGCACGCCATCGGTGGTGCGCGCATGAATGTGGATCTGCGACGCGCCCTCGTCTACCGCACGTCGCGCCTCGGCGGCGTACTCCTCGGGGGTATATGGGATCGCCGGGCACTGCTCGCGGTTCGCGATCGCCCCCGAGATCGAGCACGAGATGATCACCGGCTGGTCAAACGTGCTCATACGGGCATCACTCCATGCTTGCGCCACGGCCTCTCGACCTTCTTGTCCTTCGCCATCTTGAGCGCCGAGATGATCCGCGGGCGGGTCTCGCGCGGGTCGATGACATCGTCGATCATCGCGTTACCGGCTGCGATGTAAACGTCAATCTGAGAGCGCACCGCGTCCAGCATCGCCTCGCGCGTAGCGTCGGGATCGTCCGACGCCTCGATCGCCGAGCGGCCGATGATGTTGACGGCGCCCTCGGCGCCCATGACCGAGATCTCGGCCGACGGCCACGCGTAGATCTGGTCGGGCTCATACGCCTTGCCGTTCATGACGTAGTAGCCCGCGCCGTAGGCCTTGCGGATCACAACCGTGACTTTGGGCACCGTCGCGCGCGCGATCGCGTAGAGCATCTTGGCTCCGTGGCGGATGATTCCGGCGTGCTCGACCTTCGAGCCGACCATGAACCCGGGCACGTCCTGGAGGAAGACAAGCGGGATCGAGAACGCGTCGCAGAGGTTCACGAACCGAGCCGCCTTGTCGGCCGAGTCGTTCTCGAGGATGCCGCCAAGCTGCTTCGGCTGGCTCGCGACGATGCCGACCGGCTGCCCTCCGAAGCGGGCGAGGCACGTGATCACGGTCTTCGCGAACTTCGGCTTGAGATCGAACCACTCGCCGTCGTCGACGATCTCCCGGATCACGTCGTACATGTCGTAGGGATGCCGGGGCGACTCCGGGACGATGTCGAGAAGCTTCTCGGACATGCGGTCGTCGGGGTCCTCGGTTTCGCTGATCGGGGGGCGCTCCTCGCAGTTCGACGGGAAGAACGAGAGGTAGGTCTTGACTGCCTCGATGCACTCGGGATCGTCCTTCACCTCGAGGTCGCCCACGCCTGACTTGCGGCAGTGGACCTTGGCTCCGCCGAGGTCCTCCATCGAGATATCTTCGCCCGTCACCGCCTTGGTCAGGTGCGGCCCGGCCAGCGCCATCGCGCCCTGGCCCACGACCATCGGCACGAAGTCCGAGAGCCCCGGGATGTATGCGGTGCCCGCAGCACAGGGCCCCAGCATCGCCGCAACCATCGGGACGACGCCCGACATCTCGACCTCTTCGCGAAAGAGATGGCCCGAGCCGGCGAAGAGCGACCCCGCAGCCTCCTGGATGCGCGCGCCCGCCGAGTCGAGGAGCCAGATCAGAGGCATGCGCTGCTTCAGCGCGATCTCCCGTAGGCGAGTCACCTTGAGCTCGCCGGTCATCCCCATTGACCCCGCCATGACGGTGAAGTCGTAGGCCGCGATCGCAACGGTGCGGCCGTCCACGTCGCCCCACCCGGTGATCACGCCGTCGGCCGGCGCGTCCTTTCCCTCCATGGAGCGCTGGGAGAAATGGGGTCGACCGTGGATCCCCATCTCCACAAAGGTGCCCTCGTCGACCAGCAGGTCGATCCGCTCGCGTGCGGTCAGCTTGCCGCGCGAGTGCTGCTTTTCGATTCTTTCCGCGCCGCCGCCCAGCTTCGCGTTCTCGCGCCGCTCGTGGAGGTCGCGAACGAGCCCCTGCATCCCCGTCTCCCGGCCCGCATCGGTTTCGGCGGGCGCCTCTGCGGCATCGGCTGCATGCTCGGTGCCGGTCGGCGGCTTCTCGGTCGTGTCGCTCATCTTCCCTTCCACACGGGTTCGCGCTTTTCGAAGAACGCGGTGACGCCCTCGATCGCGTCCTCGGTCTGAAGCTCGATCGTCAGCTGCGAGCGGAGGTAGTCGAGCGCGTCGGCCAGAGGCATGTCGAGCTGGCGCCACATCGCGTCCTTGCCGAGCTTCATCACCAACGGCGACTTCGACGCCAGCTTTTGCGCCCACTCCGCTACTGCAGAGTCGAACTCCTCGCCCGAAACGACCTTGTTGACGATCCCGGCCTCGCGCGCCTCCTCCGCGGTCAGGCGCTCACCGAGAAGCAGCATCTCCGTCGTCTTCTTGCGCGGGACGTTGCGGTAGATGAGCGCCATGATCATGAACGGAAAGAGGCCCACGTTGATCTCGGGCGTCCCGAAGCCCGCCGTGTCCTTGGCGATGATCAGATCGCACGCGAGCGCGATTCCGAGCGAGCCTGCGAGGACGTGGCCGGAGGCGGCGACGATCGACGGCTTCCCCAGCTCGCCGAGCTCGACGAACACCTGGGGGAAGAGGCTGGTGGCGAAGTACTTGTGCGCGGTAGGAGCGTCGGCAGCGAAGCCGCCGAGGTTGCCGCCTGCCGAGAAGACCTTTTCGTGCGACGACGCGAGCACGACCACCCGCGCCTCATCGTCGTCCTTGATCGCGCGGAGCGCGTCGAGCAACTCGGAAAGAAGCTGATCCGAGAGCGCGTTTCGCGTCTCGGGATCGTCGAGCGTGATGGTCGCGACGCCGTCAGAGACGTCGAGCTTGATCTTCTCGTAAGCAGCCACGAGTAGGAAGTATTACTGTTTACTTCCAACTACGTCGTCAGACCCCTACCACCCAAGGAGCCCTCCCCCACCGTGGCAACCGCCGAATCGACCGTGATCAAGCCCGAGCACGACGCACAGCGGGCGCACCTGATCTATTCGCAGGAGCACCTCGACCTGCGCGACTCCATGACTGCATGGGTCAAGAAGGAGATGCACCCCCATCGCAACGAGTGGGAAGACACCTATTGGCCGACCGAGGTCATGAAGCGCGCGGGGGACCTCGGCTTCCTCGGCCTCTGCTTCCCCGAGGAATACGGCGGTCAGGGTGGCGACTACTACTACTCACTGATCCGTGCAGAGTGCCTCTCCTATTCAGGCTCGGGCGGAACGAACATGGGCTTCGCTGTCCAGACCGACATGGTGCTTCCTCCCATCCACATGCTTGGAACCGAAGAGCAGAAGGAGCGCTATCTGGTGCCCGGCATCGCCGGCGACAAGGTGGGATGCCTCGGAATCACGGAGCCGGGCGCGGGCTCGGACGTCGCGGGCATCCGCACGACCGCGATTCGCGACGGCGACGAGTTCGTCATCAACGGCTCGAAGACGTTCATCACGAACGGCCCCCGCGCCGACTTTTGCGTCCTGGTCACGAAGACCGATCCCGACGCAGGCCACGCGGGCATCACCCTGATGCTTATCGACTTAAAAGACGACGACGGAAACCACGTCCCCGGTTTTAAGATCTCGGCCGAGCTCGAGAAGATGGGTATGCACGCCTCGGACACGGGCGAGCTCGCGTTCGACAACGTCAGGGTGCCGGCCGACTCGATCCTGGGTGAAGAGGGCAAGGGCTTCTACCACATCTCCTGGGAGCTTCAAGGTGAGCGCCTGGTCGGCGCCGCGGGTGGATACGCGGGCGCCGAGCGCATGTTCGAGCGGACGCTCGAGTACGCCAAGGAGCGTGAGGCTTTCGGCCGGGCGATCGGCCGCTTTCAGGTGATCCGCCACAAGTTCGCCGACATGGCAACGAAGATCGAGGCCGCCAAGCAGCTCACCCACACCGTGGCCTGGCGCTTCGCCAACGGCGAGTACCCGGTGCGCGAGATCTCGATGGCAAAGCTCTATGCCTCGCGCGTCTGTCACGAGGTGGCCGACGAGTGCATCCAGATCCTGGGCGGCTACGGCTACATGAAGGAGTACGAGATCGAGCGCGCCTTTCGCGACCAGCGGCTCAACCGCATCGGAGCCGGCACGGACGAGATCATGCTGGAAGTTATCGGGCGTTCGTACGGGCTGTAGGCACATGGCAACCGCAATCGACGAACTCGTGGCCCTGCCCATCGTCGCGACCGACGAGGAGGTGGAGATCCGCAAGGCCGTGCGCGGCATCTGCGAATCGGTGGGCGGCCATGCGTACATGCGGCGTGTGGTGGAGGCCGACGAACCTCCCCGCGAGCTCTGGGACAAGCTCGCCGAGAAGGGCTACCTCGGCGTGAACCTGCCGGAGCGCTACGGCGGCGGCGGCCTCGGCATGCACGCGCTGCAGGCCGTCGGCGAGGAGATCTCAGCGGCGGGCTGCTCGCTGCTCCTCATAGTCGTCTCGCCGGCGATCGTCGGTTCGATCTTGACCCGCCACGGGACTGAGCGCCAGCGCGAGGACTGGCTGCCGGGCATCGCCGCCGGTACGACTCGCGTTGCCTTCGCTATCACGGAGCCTGACGCCGGGACCAACTCGCACAACCTCGCCACCACGGCGGTCCGCGACGGCGACGTCTATCGCCTCAAGGGTCAGAAGACCTACATCTCAGGTGTAGAGGACGCGCACGCGATTCTCGTGATCGCGCGCAAGCGCGAGGAGGACGGCTCGCTCGGTCTACCGCTGCTCATGCTGGTCGACTCAGACGCACCGGGTCTCGAGCGCCAGCACATTCCGGTCGCGCTCCGGGGCGCCGACAAGCAGTGGCAGCTCTTCTTCGACAACGTCGAGGTCCCCGCCGACCGGGTCATTGGCGAATCCGAGACCGCCGGACTCAAGGCAGCGTTCGACGGTCTCAATCCAGAGCGGATCATGGGTGCCGCGGTCGCTAGCGGCCTTGGCCGTCGCGCGCTCGAGCTCGCGAGCGCCTACGCGAACGAGCGCGTCGTCTGGAAGACGCCGATCGGCGCGCACCAGGGCCTCTCCCACCCGCTCGCCCAGGCCAAGATCGAGCTCGAGCTGGCGCGCCTCATGACGCAAAAGGCGGCCGCGCTCTACGACGCGGGCGCCCCGGCGGGCGAGCCCGCGAACATGGCGAAGTACGCCGCCGCCGAGGCGTCGATCAAGTGTGTGGACCAGGCGATCCAGACCCACGGAGGCAATGGCTTCGCGCTCGAGTACGGCCTGACCGACATGTACTGGGGCGCTCGCCTGACCCGCACCGCCCCCGTCTCGCGCGAGATGATCCTGAACTACGTGGCCGAGCACTCGCTCGGCTTGCCACGTAGCTACTGAGCGCCGGATGAGCGACACCGTTGTCAAGGATTCGGGCGAGCGGGCGCTCATCCCGCCCTTCCAGGACGAGCACGAGCAGCTTCGCGAGACGATCGCGCGCTGGGTCTCGACCGAGATCGCGCCTCACGTCGGCGAGTGGGACGAGGCGGGCGAGTTTCCCCGAGAGCTCTACCACCGGGCTGCCGAGCTGGGCTTCCTCGGGCTCAAGTACCCGGAGGAGCTGGGCGGACAGGGCGGCGACTACGTCCACGACGCGGTCTGGTCTGAGGAGATGGCGGCGGCGGGCGCGGGAGGCGGCGTCGGCGCGGGCTTGGGCGCTCACACCGGCATCGCGACGCCGCCCATCTGGAAGTTCGGCACGCCCGACCAGCACGAGCGCTTCCTCCGCCCCGCCATCGCCGGAGAGCAGATCGGCGCGCTCGGCATCACCGAGCCCGGCGCGGGCTCGGACGTCGCCTCGATCTCGACACGCGCGGACCGCACGCCCGATGGCTACCGGGTGAACGGCGCCAAGACCTTCATCACCAACGGCGTGCGCGCAGACTTCGTCGTGACGGCGGTCAAGACGACGCCCGAGGGCGGGCACGGCGGCATCTCGTTCCTTCTGATCGAGAAGGGCATGCCCGGGTTCGAGGTCTCCCGAAAGCTCGAGAAGATGGGCTGGCAGGCATCCGACACCGGCGAGCTTTCCTTCACCGATGTCGAGGTGCCGGCCGAGAACCTCCTTGGCCCCGAGAACGGAGGCTTCTACCTGATCATGGCCAACTTCCAGTGGGAGCGCTTGCTCATGGCGCTTGGCGCCGTGGGCGCGATGCGACGGCTGCTTGAGGTCACGATCGCCTATTCCCTCGAGCGCGAGGCGTTCGGCCGCCCGATCGGCCGCTTCCAGGTTCTTCGGCACAAGATCGCCGAGATCGGCGTGAAGCTCGAGACGTCACGGGCTCTCACCTACCACGCCCTGCGGGAGTTCATCGCGCCCGAGGCCGAGCGCCGCGAGGCGATCGCCGCGGGCGATTGGACACATCCCTCCATCACGGCTGGGCTCGACGAGGTGACGAAGGCGAAGCTTCTCACTCAGCGTGCCGCGGTCGAGGTTGCCGACGAGTGCCTCCAGATCCACGGCGGCTACGGCTACATGCGCGAGTACGGGATCGAACGAGCGCTCCGCGACCTGCGTCTTGGCCCGATCGGAGGCGGTACCGACGAGGTGATGAAGGAGATCCTCGGAAAACGCCTGGGGCTGTAGGGTTCGCTCTCGACCAGCAATTCGGAGCCCTAAAGCTTCGACCAAGGGAGGCACATGAAGCTAAGGGCAGCAGTGACGCTTGCGGGCGCCGGAGCGCTCGCGATCCCGGCGATCGTAATCGGGGCAGGTGTCGACGATGGCGGCGATGTCGCAGTGGAGACCGGAGATGTGCTCAATCACACCATCGGCGCGAACGGCGGCCCGATTCAAGTCAGCTCGAACGAGTACCGGACGATCCCGGGCCTGCTCGGAAACGAGGCGCTTGCCGACTACGAAGGGACGACCTCCGCCAGCGTTTCGCTCGACATGCGCTCAGGCGAAGCGATGGTCCGCATCCTGGCGCCGGTCGAAGACACGGCGCTCGATCCGGGCCCGGTTCTTGCCAGCGGCAAAGGCATGCAGTCGTTCCACTTCGTCAACAGCACGAACTCATCCGACACCGACGGCTTCCGTGTGCAGTGGAAGGCAGTGGGCAACGAGCCCGCGAAGGCCGCCGCGGCCACGGTGACCTTGCAGGGCGATCTGGACTAGGGTTCGCCCGAGACGGATCCCGGCCGACCGAAGGAGCTCGAGATGTATCTACGGCTTTCAAGATTCGTCGGGCTTGCACCCGAGCGCGCCGACGAGATGGTTCTCGCCTTCGAGGAGAGCGACTACATCGACCACCTCGCCGAGAGCCCCGGCTTTCAGGGCTACGTGCTCGCCGCGGACCGTGGACGCGGGAAGCTCACGGCGATGAGCATCTGGCGCTCGCTCGACGAGCTCGCAGGGTCGGATCAGGTCGCCGAGGCGGCACGCGCCATGCGCATCGCCGCCACCAAGCCCGAGCGCCGGCCCATCGTCGATCGTTACGAGGTGGTCATGTACCGCGGCATCAAGGCGTTTACGGGGCACCTGCGCCTCTCGCGGCTCGCGGAGCTCGACTCGGCCGCCCTCGAGTCAATGGTCGAGGCGTTCCAGGAGAGCGACTACGTGGATCAGCTCGCCTCGCTCGGCGGATTCGGCGGGTACATGCTCGCCGCCGACCGCGAGCACGGAAAGCTGACCGCGATGAGCATCTGGCAGACCGAGCGCGACCTGCGCTCGAGCGACGACGTGGCCGAGCAGGCCCGGGAGATGCGCGTAGCCGCGGCGGGTTCTGCCCACGACCCGATCGTCGACCGCTACCAGATCATGCTCGAGCGCTGAACGTGCGCTAGCCGCCCAGGATCGCGCCCACGAGGTCGCCCCTGAAGGGACGGGACCCGGGCACGAGCTGAACGCCTGAGAACGCCGCGCTGTTGGCTCGCATGTAATCGAGCTCCGAGCGCAGGTCGGCGACGCCGTTCGACGCCGGTAGCGGCGCGACGGCCACAGTCGACAAGGTGCCGATGGCCTGGCCGGAGCCGCTCATGAAGCCCGAGCCGGAGTCGCCAGGGATGCCCGGCGTCACGGTGTAGACCGAGCGGCTCCACCCATCTCCCTGACCTTGGACCACGACGCCCTGCTTCGGGCGGAGTTGCATGATCCCGGCGCGGAGCGACGAGTTTCCGTATGTGAAGACGGTGTCGCCGAGCATGGCGCCCGAGCCGCCGACCGAGGTGGGCCCCCCGAGGCGCGGGACGGTCGGGTCGATCTTGGCGACGTCGGCCGGATCGACCTCGACAAGGGCGAAGTCGTTGAACTCACATGCGTTGGCATTCTCCTCGCCGTTGTCCTGCATGGTGATCCAGGAGCTGTAAACGAGCGTGCCCGGCCGGCTCGCGCCATCGATCTCGACTGGCGTTCCCAGCGGCAGCGTGCCCGCGTCGCACCCGTTCGTGTCAGTGGCTGCGCCGGTACCTGCGCAGTGGGCGGCCTGACCTAGATAGGTGCCGCCTCCGTCGCGGAAGACGAAGTTGGAGGTGCACTGGCCGGCGCCCTCGGTGAAGGTCATGACCCCAGGATGGATGTCAGCGCCGTCGTCCGCCGATGCGGCGAGGGGGGTAAGCGCGGCGGTTGCGGAGGCGGCGAGGGCGAGGAGAAAGAGCTTCAGCTTCATCGACAACAGATGCCACCGTGGGCCGGATCCCAAACGAATCCAATACCTTCCCGCCTCCAACCAGGCTTCAAAATAGGAGGAATCGGCACCACATGGGACTGCTCGACGGAAAGAACGCGATCATCACCGGCTCGGCTCGCGGCATCGGCCGCGCGACGGCCGAGCTCTTTGTCTCAGAAGGCGCTCGCGTACTCATCAACGACATCGATGGCGACGTAGCCGAGCAGGCGGCAGGCGAAATCGAGGGCGAGACGGCCGTTTTCTCGGGCGACCTGACCGAGCCGGGCGTTCCCGACGAACTGGTGAAGAAGGCTGTCGACGAGTTCGGCGAGGTCGACATCCTCATTAACAACGCCGGCTACACCTGGGACGGCGTCGCCCACAAAATGACCGATGAGCAGTTTCAGGCGATGCTCGACATCCACACGGTCGCGCCGTTCCGCCTCGCACGGGCGATCGCGCCCCACTGGCGTGAGGCGGCCAAGGCCGAGAAGGCCGAGGGCACAGAACGCTTCCGGAAGCTCGTCAACATCTCTTCGATCTCGGGAACGATGGGCAACGCGGGCCAGGTGAACTACTCGGCCGGCAAGGCCGCGATCGTCGGCATGACGAAGACGCTCGCCAAGGAGTGGGGCGGCTTCAAGATCAACGTGAACGCAGTGGCTTTCGGCTTCGTCGAGACCCGCCTCACCCAGGCAAAGGAGAAGGACGAGTCGATCGAGCGCGGCGGCGAAAAGATCGAGCTGGGCATCCCTGAGCAGATGCGCGGCATGGCCGCGATGATCATCCCGCTCGGCCGCCCGGCCCAGCCCGAGGAAGCGGCGGGACCGGTGCTGTTCCTCTGCTCAGAGCTCTCGAACTACGTCCACGGCCAGACTCTGAACGTCACCGGCGGCCAGTTCGGCGGAATGTTCACGTAAGGAGGGTGAACGTCCCGCGTGGGGCGCCCAGGCGCCTAGCGTGGGACGCTCGCGTCTGAACCGGGGCGGGCGCCGGCTCGTAGGTTGAGCCGGTGGCTCGCATAGCTCTATTCGCGCTGATCGCCGCGCTCCTCGTAGGTTGCGGCGGCGATGACGATTCTGACGAGCCCGGCCCCTCGGAGCCGACACGGGGTACGGAGGACGACGGCTCGGTCGCCGTGGCCGCGCTCGGCGACTCCATCACCGCCGGCAACCCGCTCTACGACCCAGATCCCAAGGCTCGGGCCGCGCTCGGCTTCGGCGACGACGAGAGGAGTCAGTACGAGTACTGGGCATCCGGTGCTGATCCCAGCCTCGAATTCGACAACTGCGGCGTCTTCGGAGAGCGCACGGATGAGATCGCTCAGCGGCTCGCCATGTGTGCCGAGGGCGCAGACGTGGTGGTCGTCCAAGGCGGCATCAACGACATCGCCCAAGCGCTCCAGGGCGGTCCCGATGCCGCACTCGAGGCAGCCCGCCAGGCGGCGGAGAACCTCGACGGCATGCTGGCCGAGGCCGAAGAGATGGACCTTGAGGTCGTTGTCGCAAACGTCCTCCCCTGGAACAACGGCCACCCCACCGCCGACGAGCCGATCAGGCGGCTGAACTCAGACATCGCCGAGATCGCGGAGCGGCGTGGCGTACCCGTACTCGACTTCTACGGCGCGCTTGAGGATCCGGACACCCCGGGCGTGATGGCGCCGGCCTTCACCGACGACGGCGACCACCCTGCGATCGAGGGGTACCGCGCCCTCGGAAAGCTCGTCGCGGACGAACTCCCGCGCTGAAAGTCGTCTCGCGGGACTATGTGTCCCGCCAAATTACTCTGGGCGAAATCAGCCCTTCGGCTTGCGCTCCTCGGCCGGGACGGTTCCCGACCCCTCGGCGCTTCCGTACGTCCCCGGCGGCCAGGAGCCGAACCAGTTGTCGCGGGCGCCGTCCATCGTGATCGTGGTGCCCGAGTAGAAATCGCCCGCGGGAGAGGCGAGGTATGCGACGAGCCACGCCCATTCCTGCTCGGTGCCGAGACGGCCGAGCGGGATCGTCTGGGCGAGGTTGTCCACCACAACCGCCGGATACTTGGTTCGGACCGTGTCGGTGTCGAACTGGCCCGCCGCCAGCGCGCATAGCTTGACGCCATGCTGAGACCACTCGATTGAAAGCGTCTTCATCATGTTCTCGACCGCCGCGCGCGCGGCCCCCGAGTGGACCATTCCCGGCATCCCGGCGTGGGGCGAGAGGGTCACGCTCAGGACCTTTCCTCCCCCCTGCGGCATGAACGCCTTGGTTGCAGCGGCATGGGTCATGAGCCAGGTACCAACGACGTTCAGCTCGATCACGGTCCGGAAGCCCTTGGGCGTGATCGCCTCGGCCGGGCTTAGGAACTGGCCGCCCGCGTTGTTCACGAGCACGTCGAGCTTGCCGTGGCGCTCGAGCACGCGATCCATGAGCGCATCCACGGCGTCCTCGTCCCGGATATCCATCGCCTCTGCCTCGCCGGCACCGCCCGCATCCGCGATCATCGCCGCGGTTTCCTCGATCGGCTCGGGACGGCGCCCGCAGCCGATCACAGTGGCGCCGAGCCGGGCAAGCTCGAGGGCGCTCGCGCGGCCGAGCCCCGAGCCCGCACCCGAAACGAGGCAGACGTGTCCCTGGAGGAGATCCGGCCGGAAGATCTGGGAGGGCTCGCCCATCCGGGCGCGAGCATAGTCCGCGGAGACGCCCCCGCTCTACGCTCCGCAGCGATGAAGGTGAAGGCACAGCCGCGTTCGATCGACGCTCCGCTGCCGGGTGGCACGGCAGGCTCGACGGTCGCTGTCGAGCCGCTTGACACCGGCTGGCTCACCGTGCCGCCCGCCTGGCTCGAGAGAGCCGGCAACCGCACGGCGCAGCTCAGGATGCTCGGGATCGGGACCTCTCGCTCGAAGTGGTTGACGATCCCATGCCCCTCGTTCCTGATCACCCATCCCTCCGCAGGGCCGTTTCTCGTGGATACCGGGCTTCATCCGTCAGTCACGGCGCAGCCCGCGGCAAACCTGGGCCGGCTCGTCGCGTCGTTCTCAAAGCCGACACTCGAGGCCGGTAAGGACGTCACCGCACAGCTCCGCTCGCGCGGCCTCGAGACGCGTGACATCAAGACGGTGGTCATGACGCACATGCACTTCGACCACACCTCGGCAATGTCGGAGCTCGGAAGTTCGGCGTTCATCATCTCCGAGCCCGAGTGGCATGCGGCGACCGAGACGTCCCGGCCGTTCATGCACGGCTACGCGCCGGCGCACTTCGACTACGCGTTCGACTATCGCACCGTCAGCTTCGACGGCCCCGCCGTCGGGTCGTACTCGACCTTCGGGCGCACCTTCGACCTCTTCGGCGACGGCAGCGTGCGGCTCGCGTTCACCCCCGGACACACGCTCGGCCACATGTCCTTGATCTGCCGCCTGCGCGACCGGGACCTCGTGATCGCGGGCGACGCCGTCTACACGCTCGGACAGCTCGGGGACGCGGCGCCGCCGCCCCGCCCCGAGGACCCGCACACTTGGCGCCGCTCACAACAGGAGCTCAAGCTGTTCCGGCGACAGTACCCGCAGGCCGTGATCATCCCAAGCCACGATCACGAGCTCTGGGAGACGCTCGAAGACCGCTACGAGTAGGCCCGCTAGCGCGGGCGGCGGCTCTCGGCGCGGTCTTCCAGGTCGGCGGCGCGCTCGTCATGGCGACCGGCCGCCTCTCCGGCGCGGCGCTTTCCCTGCTCGGCCTTGGCGGCCTTGCGCGCGTGCTCTTCGGCCTTCCGGTCGTGCTCCTCGGCGATCTCCTTGTGGCGCATGGCTTCACGCTGGTGGTCATCCGAGTGCTTGCCCAGCTCTCTGGCCCTGCCTGCGCCCGCCTCGGCCACTTGGCGGTGGTCGCGGGCTTCGCGGCGCATCAGCTTTCGCTGCTCTTCCTGCCTGGCCGACCACGCCCTGTAGGCGAGGAAGGCCAACAGAAGGACCCCGGCGACGATTGCGACGATGGCGATGGTGCTCACAAGGGAGCGTGTTCCCGCGCAGGCGCCCCGCGAAACTCGCCATCCTTGATCCTCTGAGCGGCGCCCTTACGCCCCTCGGACTCAAGGACCACGTACATGGCCTTCACTCTGTCGAACACCTGCCGCGAGACCTCGAGCGCCTCCTCGGCAGACGGCGAATCCTTCTGCGGAAAGCTGATCGGCTCGCCGAACTGGATCGTCACCTTCGGGAACTGAAAGCGCTTCCAGCCGCGCACGCCCGAGGAGCCGTGGATGGCGACGGGCACCACGGGCACGCCGGCCTCGAGCGCCAAGCGCCCGACGCCCGCCTTCGGCTCGCCGAGGCGCCCGGATCGCGAGCGCCCGCCCTCGCAATACATGCCGACGCACCCACCTCTGCCGAGGATCGTGAAGGCGGTGATGAATGCCTCCTCGTCGTGGTAGCCGCGGCGCACCGGGAAGACGCCGCCCACCCGGTAGATGTAATCCATGAACGGGTTTCCGTAGAGCTGCGACTTGGCCATGAACTGGACCTTCCGCCGCAAGAAGACCGCCGCGAAGAAGTGGTCGAGGTAGGAGAAGTGGTTGGGCGCGAGGATGAAGGCTCCGTCCTTCGGCACGTTGTTTGTGTCGAGCGCCCACGCTCGATAGACGAGGGAGAGGAAGGGGGTCATCACCATCCGCACCAGCTCGTACGTCCACCCCGGGCGATGCGTGCGGATCCACTCGTGGAAACGCGTGAAATGCTCCGCGGGGCGTGGATCCTTATAGACCTGTGGCTTCATGTCGGGCATGGCTCGCGGTTTCGCTCCTCACGGTTGCTACCCGGCTCGCCCGCGCCGGTTACTCGCCCTCCGCCTCGGAGGATGACCACTCGCGCGAGCGCTCGAGTGCCCGGTGCCAGGCGTCCAGCAGAGTCTCGCGCTCATCCGCGGACATCTGGGGCTCGAAGCGCGCAGCCTCGCGCCAGCGCTTCGCGACCTCTTCGCGATCCCATATCCCCGCCCCGATCCCGGCGAGGTAGGCGGCGCCGAGCGCGGTCGTCTCGGCGATCTCGGGCACGACCACAGGCACGCCCAGCATGTCGGCCTGAAACTGCATGAGCCAGCCGTTCTCGGCCGCGCCACCATCGGCGCGAAGCTCAGAGAGTGCCTCGCCCGCGGCCGCCTCCTGGGCGCGGACGGCATCCACGGTCTGGTAGGCGATCGCCTCGAGCGCCGCTCGCGCGAGGTGCTCGCGGCCCGACCCGCGCGTGAGGCCGACGATCGTGCCGCGAGCGTACGGGTCCCAGTGGGGCGAGCCGAGGCCGGTGAGCGCGGGCACGAAGTAGACGCCGTCGTTCGAGTCGAGCGATGAGGCCAGCGCCTCGGTCTCGGCGGCTTCGGAGATCACGCCCAGGCCGTCGCGCAGCCACTGGACCGCCGCCCCGGTGACGAAGATCGCCGCTTCGAGCGCGTACGTCGTCGCGGATTCGAGATTCCAAGCGACCGTGGTCAATAGGCCCACGCGCGTCTCGGGACGCTCCTCGCCCGCATTGAGGAGGACGAAGCTGCCGGTGCCGTACGTGTTCTTGGCGTCGCCCGGCGAGTGACAAGCCTGGCCGAACAGGGCAGCCTGCTGGTCGCCCGCGATCCCTGTCACCGGCACCTCGCCTCCGAACTCGCTCGTGGTGCCGAACTCGCCCGCCGATGGCAGCACCTCGGGCAGGCGCTCGGGATCGACCCCGAGCAGCTCGCACAGCTCGGGCGCCCACTCGCCCTTCTCGATGTCGAAGAGGAGTGTGCGCGAGGCGTTCGAGACCTCGGTGGCGTGCCGGCCCGTGAGCTTGTAGATGAGCCAGGCGTCGATCGTGCCGAAGACGGCGTCGTGCGCGCCGTCGGCATTCTCAAGCAGCCATTCGATCTTGGTGCCCGAGAAGTAAGGGTCGAGGACGAGCCCCGTGCGCTTCCTGACCAGCTCTTCGTGCCCTGCTTCTCGCAGCTCGTCGCAGCGCGCGGCGGTGCGGCGGTCCTGCCAGACGAGGGCGTTGTGGACGGGCTCGCCGGTCTTCGGATCCCAGGCGACGACCGTCTCGCGCTGGTTCGTGATCCCGATCGCGTCGAGGTCCGCGCCGCCCGCGCCGGCGTCCTTCAGAGCCTCGCGGGCAACGCCGAGCGTCGTCTCCCAGATCTCGTTCGCGTCGTGCTCGACCCAGCCAGGGCGCGGGAAATGCTGCTCGAACTCCGAGTAGGCCCGGCCCGCGATTTTGCCGTCCGAATCGAAAACGAGGCAGGTCGTGCCCGTCGTGCCCTGGTCGATCGCGAGGATCATGCGCGCAGGCTATATCGCCGTTCCGGGTACCGCCGGGACTAACCTGCCGCGCAACCTGACCCTGAGAGGAGCGGCATGGCGGAGATCGAGGCGCATATCACCGGGACGGTCTGGAAGATCGAGGTCGCCGTCGGCGATGACGTCGAGGACGGCGACACGGTCGTGATCCTGGAGTCGATGAAGATGGAGATGCCGGTCGAATCAGAGGACGACGGCAAGGTTTCCGAGATCCGCTGCGAAGAAGGACAGTCCGTACAAGAAGGGGATGTGCTCGTAGTCCTCGAATGAGAGGGGATGAATGCCGAGGAGTATGCCTCCGGCAAGCTCATCCTGGACTTTCCCGCCGAAGCTGTCGGCCGTCTCCGGCTGAACAATCCGGATAAGCGCAACCCCCTCGATCACGAGGTTCTGGACGCGCTCGCGGCCGCGCTGCCCGAGCTCAACCGCGGCATCGAGCTGCGCTGCGTGGTAATCACGGGAACGGGCAAGGCGTTCTCGGCCGGCTACGACATCGGCTCGATTCCCGCCGAGAGCTTCGAGCGCGACGCCGAGGCACTCGTCGCTCACCCGTTTGCGGCTGCGATGGACGCGGTCAGCGCGCATCCATACCCGGTCGTCTGCGCGATCAACGGCCACTGTCTCGGCGGCGGCCTCGAGCTGGCGGTTCGCTGCGATCTGCGGGTCTGCGCGGAGGGGGCGAAGCTCGGCATGCCGCCCGCGAAACTGGGCCTGATCTACGGCCACACGGGACTCGAACGGTTCATCGATGTGATCGGGGTCGCTGCTACCCGCGACCTCTTCCTCACGGGCCGGGTTCAAGACGCTGAGAAAGCCCTGCGCATCGGGCTCGTGACCGAAGTTGCGGCCGACGATGAGCTCGAGAGCACGTCCATCGCGCTCGCCGCCGAGATCGCCGGCAACGCCCCCCTCTCGATGAAGGGCAACAAGCACTCGATCGAGCGGCTCGCGCGAAAGTGCCCGTTACCCGAGGATCAGGAACGGGAGCTCGTGGAGCTGCGCGAGTCCTGCTTCGCATCCGAGGACTTTCGCGAGGGTGTCACCGCCTTCGCCGAGAAGCGAACGCCGGTCTGGCATGGTCGCTGAGCACGAGCAGGTCGCACGGGTTAGCGACGTTCGGGTGGGTAAGTGCTCGTCGTGGCGGAACCGAAGGAGTGGCGGGACGCAGAAGGCAAGCTGCATCGCACCGGTGGCCCGGCTCTGATCCTCCCTAGCGGACGCAAGGAGTGGTACTGCCACGGCGTCCTTCACCGGGAGGACGGGCCGGCCATCGAGCACGCGAACGGCTCGGAGAAGTGGTACTCGGAGGGAGTGCGCCACCGCGAGGGTGCACCGGCCTGCGTTTACGTGAACGGCACCGAGAAGTGGTACCGCCGCGGGAAGCGTCACCGCGATGAAGGCCCAGCCGCGATCTACCCGGACGGTCGCCGGATTTGGTTCAAGGACGGAGTGAAGGTGCGCGAGGAGCGACCGGACAACGTCTCGTAGTCTCCGCCGCCGTGACCGGCGAGACGACCCCAATGGCGCACCTCGCATCTGCCGACAAGGTGATGGCTGGGCTGATCGCCCGGATCGGCCCGATGTCGATCGAGAAGCGGCGGCGCGGGCGACCGAAGGGTGACGCGTACGGAGCTCTCCTGCGCGCGATCGTCGGCCAGCAGCTCTCGGTCAAGGCGGCGGCGACCATCTTCGACCGGGTACTCGCCATGTTCGGCGGGCGGATGCCGACCGCGAAGGAGTTGCTCGCGGCCGATCCCGACGCGCTTCGAGGCGCCGGGCTCTCGGGGCGAAAGGTCGAGTACCTAAAGGACCTCGCGGCGCGCGTGGAGAGCGGCGAACTGGAGCTGGAGCGGTTCGCCGACATGCCGGACGACGAGATCGTTGCCGAGCTCACGGCGGTTCGCGGGCTTGGCGCGTGGACCGCCCACATGTTCCTGATGTTCCACCTCGAGCGGGAGGACGTCTTGCCGGTGGGCGACCTCGGCATCCGCAACGCCGTTCGCGCCGCCTATGGCCTGGACGAGCCGCCGGCGCCGGACGAGCTGGAGCGAATCGCCGACCCGTGGCGTCCTCACCGCACCCTCGCGTGCCTATATCTCTGGGAAAGCCTCGCCAACACGCCTGATTAGCGTCCGATCCCGTGCCTAGCCTCCCGCGGGATGGCGCCCCTCATCACGTTCGACGAGGCGCTCGCGCTGGGCGAGCTCACCTCGAAGGAAGACATCCTCGCGCTCGTCGAGCGTGCGTGGGAGGCTCGCCAGGAGCGCTTCGGCGACTCGACAGACCTCTGCTCTCTCGTAAACGCCAAGTCGGGCGGCTGCGCCGAGGACTGCGGCTTTTGCGCGCAGTCCCGCTACGCCGAGGCCGACACGCCGATGCACGCGATGATGGAACCCGAGCAGATCCTCGAGCACGCCAAGGCGGCCGAGGCGGCGGGAGCTCACCGCTTCTGCATGGTCACGCAGGGTCAGGGCCTGTCCAAGCGCGACTTCGAGCGGATAGTCGAAGGCGCGAAGCTGGTCTCCGCCGAGACCAACCTCAAGCGCTGCGTCTCGATCGGCCACATCTCCCCTACGCGGGCCAAAACGCTCAAGGAAGCGGGGATTCAGCGGGTCCACCACAACGTCGAGTCGTCGAAGTCGTACTACCCCGAGGTCTCGACAACGGTTCGCTACGAGGGCCGGATCCGCACCATCGAGGCGATCGAGGAGGCGGGGCTTGAAAGCTGCGTGGGCGGCATCCTCAACCTCGGCGAGACGCCGCGCCAGCGGGTCGAGATGGCGTTCGAGCTTTCCGAGATCGACCCGACCTCGGTACCGATCAACCTCCTCAATCCCCGGGCCGGGACCAAGTTCGGCGACCGCGAGCTGATGGATCCATGGGAGGTCGTGAAATGGGTCGCGATCTTCCGCCTGATCATCCCGGGTGCGCTCTTTCGCCTGTGCGGCGGGCGCGTGGAAAACCTCGGCGACCTGCAGCCGCTCGCCGTCAAGGCGGGACTCAACGGGGTGATGATGGGGAACTTCCTCACCACGCTCGGCTCCGAGCCGGCAGACGACCGCGCGATGTTCTCCGACCTGGGCCTCGACGTCGCCCGCCAGGACGACAACGGCTCGAACCCACGCCCCGACAACCGTGACGGCTGGCTCGAGGGCTCGACGCCCGGAGACGTGATCGACGACTTGATCGACTCACAGGCGCAGGCGAACTTCTGGGATCCCTCGACGCAGCTCCGCGTGATCAAGAAAAACGGCCGTGTGCCTGAGTACCCGGCACGCCCGTCCGAAGTCCCCGAGCCCGCCGGCTGGGGCGACTAGCTAGCTCACGTGGAAGACGTCCGGGCCAGCCTCGCCTCACTTGAGCGCGCGGGGCTTCGCCGAACCCTGCGCGAAATCTCAGGCCCGCAGGGCCCGCGCGTGATGCTCGAGGGCGCCGAGGTGCTCCTCCTCTGCTCGAACAACTACCTGGGCCTGGCAGACCATCCTCGCGTGCGCAGAGCCGCCGCCGACGCCGCCGAGCGCTACGGTGCGAGCGCCGGAGCCTCGCGGCTCATTTCAGGCGACATGGAGCTTCACCGCAAGCTCGAAGCCCACCTCGCGCTTTTCAAGGGCACCGAGGCGTCGCTCCTTTTCGGCTCGGGCTACCTGGCGAACATGGGAACGGTCACGGCGCTCGCCCCGGCGGGTGGCGTCGTCTTCTCGGACGAGCTCAACCACGCAAGCATCATCGACGGGTGCCGCCTGGCGCGGGCAGAGACATTCGTCTACCGGCACGGAGACGTCGAGCACCTCGCGTGGGGGCTCGAGCAGGCGGGCACGCGAAGCGGCCTCATCGTCACCGACGGCGTCTTTTCGATGGACGGCGACGTCGCCCCCCTGCCGGCGCTTGCCGAGCTTGCGGGCCGCTTTGGCGCGCGGCTCATGGTGGACGAGGCCCACGCGACGGGCGCGATCGGCCCAGGCGGCCGGGGCACCGTCGCGGCGGCTGGGCTCGAGGGCGCCGTCGACGTGGTGGTCGGGACCCTTGGCAAGGCGCTCGGGAGCTACGGGGCATACGTGTGCACGAGCGCGGCGATCCGCGAACTCCTCATCAACCGGGCGCGTCCGTTCATCTTCTCAACCGCTCCGCCTCCGCCCTCGGTCGGTGCGGCACTTGCTGCACTCGGCCTGCTCGAATCGCGCCCGGGCGTGGTCGAGCATTTGCGCCGCAACGCCGCAGTCCTGCGCTCGGCGCTGGTCTCTTACGACCTCGACGTGGGCGAATCGCGCACGCAGATCATCCCGGTCATGGTCGGTGACGCCCGCCGCGCCACCGCCCTCTGCGAGCGAGCGCTCGGGGGGGGCGTTTTCGCACAGGCGATCAGGCCGCCGACGGTTCCCGACGGGACCTCGCGGCTGCGCCTGACGGTGATGGCCAATCACCGCGCCGACGACCTCCAGAAGGCCGCCCGCGTGCTCGGCAAGGCTGCTCGCGAGCTCGGGCTCGCGCGGGCGCCCGCGGCGCATCTCAGCCGCGCAGCCTGAGCCCCGTGCGGGGAGTGTTCGTCACGGGCACCGGCACCGGGGTCGGCAAGACCGTGGTTGCCGGAGTCCTCGCTCATACGATGGCTGAAGCCGGTCGCCACGTTTCCGTATACAAGCCCGCCGTCTCAGGACTCGACGACGCTCGCGAGCAGGGTCACGCGCCTGACCACGAGCACCTGCGGCTAGCTGCGGGCTCGAGCCAGGCCGATGAGGAGATCTCGCCATACCTCTTCGGCCCTGCGGTCTCGCCGCACCTGGCCGCTGAGCTCGAGGGGAAGGTGATCGAGACCGAGCGCTTGCTGAGTGGGCTCGAGGCGGCGCGAGGCGCCGGCGACTTCCTCGTCTGCGAAGGCGTGGGCGGGTTCCTCGTTCCCCTCCGTCTCGACTATCTGGTGCGGGACTTCGCGCGGGATGCCGGCCTGTCCGTCGTCGTGGCCGCGGCTCCCGGCCTCGGAACGATCAACCACACGCTGCTTACCGTCGAGGCTGTCAGGGCGGCTGGGCTCGAGGTCTTGAGCGTCGTCCTCACGCCCTGGCCTCAAGAACCGGAAAGTCTCGAGAGGTCGAATCTCGAAGCGATCCATGAGTTGGCCGAGGTAAGGGTCGAGACCGTGGGCTCGATCGACCTTGCGGACCCGGCGTCGTGGCCGGTTCTCGTGCCCTAGCGCCACAGAAGGCCGGCGAGGACCGCCGCGGGGTGCAGAGACCCACTCGGACGGGCGTTGCAGTGCCGGGGCGGCAGGCCGTCGTCCGGCCAGCGGCTGCGGGTCCGGGCGTGCATCTCCCGTTCGTGCTCTTTAGCGAGTGCGATGTTGATCCGGTGGTTCATGGCGCCTCCTGTGAAACCAGTGTTTATCGTTGGCTGGTTAGCGTAGCACCATTTAAACGCCTTTGCTGGTTACACTTGGACCATGACGAAAGTCGGAAGCCCCGATACGGGTCCCGCTCCGGGCGAACTCGAGCTCGTGCGTCGATTTGTCAACACGTGGGACGCCGAACTCGAGTCCGAGGCGCTCTCCTCCCCCGCCGGGCTCTCGGCTTGGCTCGCGGAGTCGGCGCTCGCCGATCCAGTCCATGCGAGCGATGCGGACTTGGCTCGCGTGCTTGAGGCGCGTGAGGCACTCCGCGAGCTGCTCATTGCAAACAACAGCGGCGACGCGCCATCACCCGCTGCAGTCGAGCGCATGAACAAGGCGTTCGCAGGCTGCCCGCTCGAAGTCCGGTTCAGCGGAGAAGGCGCCACCTCGCTGGTTCCCAAGGAGGGCGGCGTGGACGGTGCGCTCGCGAAGATCGCCGCGATCGTGCGCGAGACGATGCTAACCGGCGAATGGCGACGCCTCAAGGCGTGCCCAGCCGAAGATTGTCAGTGGGCTTTCTATGACCGCTCGCGAAACCGTTCGCGGACCTGGTGCATGATGGAGGTCTGCGGCAACCGGGCGAAGGTACGCACTTTCCGCGAGCGGCATTGAGCCGGTTCCGCCGGACCGCGGTCTAGTGTCGCTCGGGAGTGAGAGCCGGGGACATCCAGGACCTTGACGGGCGCCACCTCTGGCATCCGTTCACGCAGCAGCAGGGGTGGTCGGAGGAAGAGCCGCTGGTGATCGAGCGCGGCGAGGGCACGGATCTCTTCGACGCGAACGGCCGGCGCTACATCGACGGTGTTTCGTCGCTTTGGTGCAACGTCCACGGCCATCGCCACCCGGGCATCGACAAGGCGATCCGCGATCAGCTCGACCGGATCGCCCACTCGACCATGCTCGGCCTCACACATCCGCTGGCGGGAGAACTTGCCGAACGCCTCGTGAGGATCGCACCGCCTGGTCTCGACCGGGTCTTCTACTCGGACTCGGGCTCGACCGCGACCGAGATCGCGCTGAAGATGGCTTTTCAGTACTTCCAGCAGCAGGGCGAGCCTGAGCGGCGCTCTTACGTCTGCCTGCGAGACGCCTACCACGGCGACACAATCGGGGCCGTCTCGGTTGGAGGGATAGATCTCTTTCACGAGTGCTACGGGCCGCTTCTGTTCGACGCCCATCGCGTCACGCCGGGTGACTCAGCCGAGCTCGAGTGCGTCCTCGACTTCCACGCGGGAGAGATCGCCGCGGTCATCGCCGAGCCGCTCGTCCAGGGCGCGGCGGGGATCCGGGTCCAGCCGCCGGGATATCTGCGCCGGGTTCGCGAGCTCTGCGATCGCCACGACGTGCTCCTGATCTGCGACGAAGTCGCCACCGGGTTCGGGCGAACGGGGACGATGTTCGCCTGCGAGCAGGAGCGGGTCGCGCCCGATCTCTTGTGCTTGGCGAAGGGGCTGACGGGCGGCTACATGCCACTGGCCGCGACCCTTGCGACCGAGCGGATCTACGAGGGCTTCCTCGGAGCCCACGAGGAGTTCCGCACCTTCTTCCACGGACACACCTATACGGGGAACCCGCTGGCGTGCGCAGCCGCGATCGCGAACCTCGACGCGTTCGAGAGCGAGGGCACGCTGCTCCGCCTCCAGCCGAAGATCCGTCTCCTTGCCGAGCTTCTCTCAGGCATCGCGCAGATGCCCGAGGTCGCGGAGGTGCGCTGCCGCGGGTTCATGGTAGGCATCGACCTCGGCGACCACGATCCCGCGCTGCGCCTCGGCCATCGCGTCACGCTGGCGGCCAGGGAGCGCGGCGCGATCGTCCGCCCACTCGGCGACACGGTGGTGTTGATGCCGCCGCTCGCGATCTCGAAGGCCGAGCTCCGGCGCCTCGTCGCGATCACCAGCGACGCGATCCGGGCGGCCTGCGCCGAGGCCGGCGCGGACGGCGAGCCCACGCCGCTTCCCGTCGCGGCCGAGGCACGCGATCTAAAGCGCGCTGCCTAAACGCGCTGCGAAGCCCTCAGAGCGCAACCACGGGGTTCGGCCCGGCGGGTGGTCGACGTCATGGGCCCCGGGCGCCGGTTTCGTCGACCAGTTGGCCGAAGGAGGAGAATTGGGCTGTGATGAAACGGCGGCTGCGTCGTAGTGGGGTTATGAACGAGGTTTTGACGGCTCCCGCCTCGGCGGCGCCAAGTGATGCGGAGACCGCCTTCGTGGAGCTCTACCGCTCCTCGCGTGACGACGTCTTCGCCTACGTCGCCGGGCTCTTGCGGGACCGCTCGGCAGCCGAGGACGTCACTGCGGCGGCGTTCGAGCGCGCCTACCGGCGTTCGTCGTCCTACAACCCTTCGCGAGGTTCGAGGCGAGCGTGGCTCTTCGGGATCGCCCGCAACGCCGCGCTCGACGAGCTTCGCCGGCGCAAGCGAAACGTCGAGCTGACCGCCGAGCCGGTGGCCGAGACGGCCCCCGCCGAGGAGGAGGCCGAGGTGGCCATGCGGCGGGCGGCGCTTCGCCACGCGATGGAGAAGCTCTCTGCGCGAGAGCGTGAGCTCGTCGCGCTCAAGTTCTTCGCCGGCCTCACCACCGCCGAGATCGCAGACGTGATCTCGGTCGGCGAGCGAGCGGCGGCAATGCGTGTCCACAGAACGATCGAGAAGCTGAGGAGGGCCTGCGATGAGGCTCGGTGACATGACGCGCCGAGGGCGCGACGATGCAGAAGTTCCGGCCGAGGTCGAGCGCGAGCTCGAGGCCCTTGACGCCGCCCTTCGCGGTGAAGAGCTGCCGCCGGAGATGGAGGGCCTGGAGGCGCTCGTCTCCGACCTCAGAAACGAGCGCGAGGAGCCCGAGCCGCGCTTCGAGGCCGAGCTCGACGCCTGGGCCGCCGCGGGCTTCCCCCGCGGCGAGCGCCCGGGCGCCCAGGCTCGCGGCGACAAGGGCAGAGACGGCGCCAAGACGGGCGGCTTGTTCACGCGCTTCGGCCCAAGCGGGCGGCGCGGCTGGTCCCCCTTGGTAGCCACGGCCGTGACCCTGGTCGTGGTCGGCGTCTCGGTCGCGCAGCTCGGTGACTTCGGCGGCGAAGGCCGACAGCCGACGGCGGGGATCCAGGCCGACGAAGGCGCGGATGTTGCGACTTCGGCGAGTAGCGCGGAGGAGGCGGCAGAAGACTCGGCGGCGAACCTCGCAGAGCCGGTCGTGCCTGAAGGCGCAGACGAAGGCGCGGGCGGCGGGACTGGACCCGGCCGGGAGAGCGTTAGCGGCTTTCAAAGCGACCGCGGCCCGACGAACCTCCGATATAGCCTCGAGGGTGGCCGCACCGGCGCCAACCGTGGCCAGGAGAAGCGCCGCGTCGAGCGCGACGCCGAGTTGACCCTCGCGGCGCCGGCCGACGAGGTGCCGGACGTCACCAACGATGTGATCGACGTGGTCGAGGGCGCGAACGGCATCGTCCTCAACTCCCGTGTGACTGGCACGGACGATTCGGCGCGTGCGGAGCTCGAGCTGCAAGTGCCGACCGCGAACCTCGACTCGGCGCTTGCGGAACTGTCCGACCTCGCCGACGTCAAGTCCCGGACCGAGGAGGGCGAGGACATCACGAAGCAGTTCGTCTCGGCCAAGGACCGCCTGGTCGGCCTGCGCGCCGAGCGCGTCAGCCTGGCTGCACGGATCCGCGCGGCGACGACGGACGCCGAGGTGGACGCCCTCCAGGCTCAGCTCGCGGCGGTCAACCGTCAGATCGCCGACGCCGAAAACGAGCTGGCCGAGGTGCAGAACCGCGCCCAGCTCGCTGACCTGCAGGTGGTGATCACCTCGGACGGGGCGCGATCGGGCGACGACGATGACGACGGCTGGTCGTTCGGCGACGCGCTGGACGACGCCGGGCGCGTGCTCGAGGTGGGTGCGGGCGTGGCGCTGATCAGCGCCGCGGTCCTCCTTCCCCTCGCGATCATCGCGGCGATCGCCTACGTGACCGTCACAGCGATGAACCGCCGCGCGCGCGAGCGGGTGCTGGACGAGGAGTAGCCGCTACCCCTCGTAAGGCTCAAAGTCGGACTTCCGGGCGCCGCAGACGGGGCAAAACCAGTTGTCCGGGATGTCTGAGAACTCGGTTCCGGGCGGGATGCCGCCGTCGGGATCGCCCTCGTCCGGGTCGTAGAGAAAGCCGCAGGAGGTGCAGATCCACTGCTGCTTGGTCTCGGTCGTGCTCATGAGCGCGGTGAGATTAGCCAACGAGGACAAACCTCTCAATTGCCCGCCTACAGGGCGTGCGTCGGACGTTTGCCGTTCGGTGCGCCGCCCGATACGAAAGGATGGGCGCGATGGCCGAGCAGAAGCTGCCTCCCGACGCCGCCGGCGCTCGCAACCCCTTCGAGGAGGGCTTCGAGCCCGCACCGACCCGGCCGGCGGCCACGATCCTCCTGCTTCGCCGCGGTGGCAAGCACGCCCAGCGCGAGCTCGAGGTGCTGCTCGTGAGGAGAACCGAGAACGCCCGCTTCATGCCCGGCGTGTGGGTCTTTCCCGGCGGCCGGGTCGAGGCCGACGAGCTGATCACGGGCGTCTCGGGGGCCGAGACGGACGCGGATGCGGACGAGCTGGCGCACCGCGCCGCCGCAATCCGCGAGCTGGCGGAAGAGGCCGGCATCCAGCTCGACCTCTCCGCGGAGCTGGTCCCGTGGTCGCGCTGGATCACGCCCGAGCCCGTGCCGATCAGATTCGACACCCGCTTTTATCTGGCGCTTGCCCCCGCCCACTCGCCGCCTGAGCCTGACGGCTCGGAGATCGTCGATGCGGCCTGGGTGAACCCCCGGACGGCGCTCGAGCGCGGCGAGGCCGGGGAGATCGAGCTGGTCTTCCCGACGATCAAGCAGCTCGAATCGCTCGCGCCGTTCGACACGGCCGACGAGGCGATGGATGCTGCTCGCGCGACCGTCGTCGAGGCGATCATGCCGAACGTCGTACCCGACGACTCGGAAGCCGGCTGGCGCATGCTCATGCCGGGCGACGAAGGCTACGAGCCGCCGGTGGTGTGACTGGGGTCAGACCCCGCGGGAAACGGCTCGAGGCCTGCGTGCCAAGGGCCGGCTGGGTAGGTGTGGGTGCCGTGCTCCTCGACCTCTGAGCGGATCCGCCGGAAGAGCTCGCCCGCGTTCTTCAGCGCTTCCGAGTACTCCTCACGAGTCCGCTCGCGCAGGCGCCAGAGGAAGTAGAGCTGGCGCTCGGAGACGCCGAAATCGACGTCAGCGGTGATCTGCGCCGCCCAGTCCAAGAAGCCGGGCCCGAAGGTCTCCCGGAGCGCCGTGGGGTCGTGCTCACGCGGGACCGTGGCAATGAACCGGCGGTTGAACTCGATGGATTCGAATTCGACGCGCTTGCGGCTCACCCGGCTTTCGAGGAGGTCCTCGGCGCCGGCGAGCGACTCGACGTTGAACGGCGGTGTCGCCTCCGCCACGTCGGGCATGTGGGCCTTGGCCACGACCGCGCCCGGAACGACGGATTTCTTGAACAGGCCGCCCTCCTCGCGCTCTAGCGCGTCACACGACGCGCCCCAGAAGCCGGAATCGAGCTCGCCCACCAATCGGTTCGACCCGCCGGGGCAGAGCGCAGCGGGACCACCCGGCGGATTCAGCCCGCCCACCGGCTCGTAGCGCACGCCGCGCTTCTCGGCAAGATCGCGAACTGCGCCCGCCCAATCGTCAGCCAAGGACACGACCCGAGTCTGCCAGAGGCGGATCTGTGCTACGGGTCTTGGAACAACTGAGGGGCGCGTTCGCCACCGAAGATTCCGGGGAAGTCCCCCTGGATATAGCAGGGGGCGAAGCTCGGAGAGACCTCGTCTCCCTGGTCCCCCGTATGGCCGACCACGTCTCCGGGCGTGCCGTTCACATTGGTCTCGTGATAGTGCACGTCCTCGTCGGGGGGTGTGGAGCCTGGGCCGTAATCGAGGTTCTTGCAGTCGAACATCCCGTAGATACCGCGCTCCGGATGGCCAATCGCCCCGTTCAGGTATTCGGGCATGGGATACGCGTTGCCGCGGTTTTGCTTGATGCGGGTGGGGAAGACGCCGAGCGCCTCCTCGGACGTGTACGCGAGCTGCTTGAGGTAGTGACGGGCTGCCGGCTGTCCAGGAATCGGCTCGAGCGATCCGGAGAACGCGGCCGGCGGGCCGGTCAGGAAGTCGGCCGCAGCCTTGCGATAGAAGGCGAGGTAGCGAAGCGCCGGGTTGAGGTTCGACAAGAACGGGTCCAGCTGTTCCAGGACCGGCTGGAGCCCCTCCGGGCCGATGAAGCGCTCGAGCGCGGGGAACCCGGCACGGGAGGCGTCGATGAGCGGGTCGAGGTCCTTGAAGAGCCGCTCCAGGGGCGGCGAGAGTCGGCGCACGCTGTCGAGGGTGGGGCTGATGTCCTTCGCGACCGGCAGGAGCTTCTGGATGAGCGGCCGCGTGTCGGCCTGGAACTCGTCGAGGCGCGTGAGCGTCGCCCGAGTCTCGCGCTGGAAGGTGGGCAGGATCTGGAAGCTCTCCGCAAGCGCCTCGTCGGCGTCGGCGAGCGCCCCGAAGGTGTCCTCGGAGCCCGTGATCGCCCCCGCCAGCGCCTGGTCGCGCTCGCTCACGGCCTCGAACACCACGCCCGTATCCCGGACGAGACCGCGCAGCGAGTCCTTCTGAGAGTTCAAGATTTCGAGTGCGGCTGTGGCGTCGACCAGGGTCGGCCCGAAGTTGCCGAAAGCGTCGTTCAAGTCGAGCGAGCGGCCGTTCACGGCTTGCGCGGCCGACTGCTGCCATTCCTGGAACGCGGCGCGCGTCTCGGGATCGAGCGCGTTGAAGATCTCGTCGATCTGAGTCGCGTTGGTGGTCTGCGTGAGCTCGAGCGTCCCGCCCTCCTCGATCGCCTCGACCTCGGAAGCGTCAGCGTCCGAACTGGCCGCCGCGGCGCCGAGCGAGACGTCGTCTGACGAGCCCGGCTCAGTGCCCGATGTGAGCTCGACGTAGGTCTCGCCGAGAAGCGTCTTCTGGCGGAGGATCGCTTTCGCGTCATCTGAGATCGGGGCAAACTCCGGCCTGATCTCGAGCACAGCCTTGGTCGTGTCGTTGCCCTCGATCCGGGCGTCGATGGGGGCGAGGGAGACCTCCTTCACCTTGCCGACCGAGACGCCACCGATCCTGACGTCGGACTCGGCAGCGAGCTGCGTGGCCTCCGGGAAGTAGGCGTTGATCTTGTAGCTCTCAGGCTTCAGGGGAACCGGTCCGCCGAAGGCAACCCACAGGAACAAGATCAGGAGGAAGCACGAGATCGCAAAGCCTGCGGCGACGAGGATGCGGCCGACTGAGGGAGCTTGCTTCTGCATTAGTTGCAGACACCTCCCGGGGCGAACAGCGGACCAAGGCCGGTGACGATCCCGGCGTAGACGTCCTCAAGCGGGTTGCCTTGCAGGACGGGGAACCCGGTGATGAGGTTGTTCAGCTCCTGACAGCTCGCGGTGAAGTAAATGCGGCGCCAAAGACCGTTCCCGTCCTGGGTCTTAAAGACGCTCGCCGAGTTGTGGCCGAGCCAGCCCAGCCAGTAGAGATAGCCCTCGTCGCGGGCTGACCGGCCCGGGCCAGCGGGGCAGAGCGTGGCCGGGTCACCGGTGCATGGCTCTTGACCGCCCGGGTTGTAGGCAGCCATGTTCACCACGCGGTTGAGGCGCGAGAAGACCGACTTCAGGTCGGGGGCGGCCTCCGAAAGGTTCTGGGCGCCAACCCTGATGTCGTCGACTGGCTCCCGCGCCGTGCGGACGAACGGGCGGATCTCGTCGCGGATCACCGGCGTCACGGCCTTCGCCAGCTTGGTCGTGGAGCTGTTTAGCTCAGGCAGGTTGCGCGCAAAGGGACGCAGCGAGTTGAACGTCGGCCCTAGCTCCTCGCCAAGCTTTCGCGCCTCGGCGAGTGCCGTGCGGGTCTCCCCGAGCGCCCCCGGCAGAAGGCTCGTCGCAGTGCGGACGTCTGGATCCTCGGATGCGATCGCCGCAAGCGTGTCGTTCGATGCCGTTACAAGGCGCACGATGTCCTGATCCTGCGAGCCGATCGATTTGGTGAGGATCGAGAGATTGTGGACGAGCCGGCTCAGGTTCTCGTCTCGCTCGGCGACCGCGGTGTTGAGCTTTTCGAGGTCGCGGTTGATCGGCCCGAGGCTGCCCAGGAGCCGGCCTAGGTCGCGGCCCCGGCCCTCGAGACCCTGGCCCGCACCGACCAGAATCGCGCGCAGGTAGGCCTGGTTGTCGTTGTCGAGCGCCTCCAGCACCTGGTCGAGCGGCACGTCGGGAGCCGTGTTTGCGAGCGGCAGCGTGTCGCCTTCTTCGATCTCGCCTCCCTCGGCCGAGCGCGTGCCGGGGTCGAGCGAGAAGAACATGTCCCTGAGGCCGGTGAGGGGGCGCATCAGGATCTGCGCGTTCTCGTAGATCGGCAGGAACTCGCGGTCGACGTCGAACGTGACCATCGCCCGGCCGTCGACGAGCTCGACCTTCGAGACGTCGCCGATCCTGACCCCCGCAACCCTGAGCGTCTGGCCCTGGCCTGCGACGACGCCCTGCGCGTTGTCGAACTCGGCCTGGAACTGGAAGGGCTTCTCCTCGAGCACCGGGATCCGAAGCCGCTGCTCCTGGAGGATGTAGTAGCTGATCGCCCCGGCGAAGATGATCAGCACGACGACCGCGATGAAGTTCCGGAGGTTCTTGCGGATCGCGGTCATCATGGTGCGCTGTCCTCCAGGTCGAGGAGGTACTCCATGTCGTAGACCGCCGCGAGCTCCTTTGCGACATCGGCAAGGGCCTGCTCCCAGAGCTCTTCTGCGCTGGCGTCTTCGTCGGACCCCTCGGCGCGGGCAACCCCGTCGGGTGAATCCGCGCTGGCCTCGTCGGATGAATCCTCGCTGTCGGCATCAACAGGGGTATCCGCGCTGTCGGTCTCGCCAGGTGTCTCCGTGCTGGCGGCCTCGCCGGGCGCTTGGCCCCCTTGAAGCTCTTCGAGCTGCGCGTTCGCCTCTTCCACTGCGGCAATGAGCTCGTCGCTTGCCTGTCGCGGCCCGACCGGAGCGGAAAGCGGGTCCACGAGCGGATCGAGGTCGAAGCTCGAGGCGCCCAGGTCGGGCGGAAGCTGTCTCTCGCAAGGCACGCCGGGGCGGAACGGCGTCTTCGCCGAATCGGACTGGGCGGGAATCGCGCCCAGGAGCGGGGCCGGCGTGATCCCGATCGCGTCCACGAGGCCTGTCGCGGTCTCGTAGGAGTTCGGATAGGTGATCGTGTTGGCGCCACCGCCGGCCTGGACGCGGATGTATGGGCCGTTGGCGTCGCCGGAGCGGCTCTCTCCGGCGATTCCCACGAGCCCGTATCCGAGCTCTTCGTAGATCTGGCCGCTAGCCGGCGTTTGATCGTCTTCGACCGTCTGGTAGCCGAACGGCACGATCACCTCGTTGAAGCAGCTCGAAAGCGGGCGCGCTTGTTCGAGCGTGGGCACCGTCTGCTTCGAAAGGGCAGCGAGGTCGGGGATCGCGACTCGCAGGTCTGCGGTGAGCCCCCGCAGCTCTGGCTTCGAGACCAGGCCGCGCACCTGCCGGAGAAGCGGCGTCACCGCATCGAGCATCGCGGGCGTCGAGCGCACGCCGGGCAGTGCCTCGCGCGAGAACGCGCGCAGTGCCGGGAACGATTCGTTGAGGCTGGCGAGCGCCGGCCTGCCCTCGCGGAGGACGTCGGGCAGGATCGCGATCGCCTGCTCGAGGCTCTCGGTCTCTGCCGCAAACGATCCGAGCACGACCCGCAGGTTCGTCACGAGATCCTGGAGGTCACGCCCCTGGTTGAGAGCCTCGATCGTGGAGTCGAGGTTCACGATCAGCTCTGAGAGGTCGTGCTCCTCCGTACCGAGGAACGCCTCATTCACCTCGGCCGTGTAGCGGAAGGCCCCCGGCGAGCTCTTGTAGATCTCGCGGAACCCCGCGGCACCGCCGTTCTTGAATGCCGTGCCGAGCTCGTCGAGGAGCGTCTGAAGGTTTGAGCGAACGTCCGCCTGAAGCGTCGTGAAGATCTGGTCGATCTGTACAGCGATCGAGGTTTGGGAGACAGGGAAGACGTAGCCGTCCTCCGCTTCCTCTGCGTTCGGCGTTCCTGGCCGCAGGTCGACGAAGAGGTTGCCCTCGAGGAAGAGGCGCGGCCGGAGCTTCATGGTCGCGTCGGTGTGAATCGGAAGCGCCGAGTCCTCGAGCTCCATCGTCACCACCGTCGCCGTCGAGGGAACCGATGCCGCCGGGTCGTCGGAGGTACCCGCCTGGGCGTTCAGGTCGGCGGCGTCATCGGGTTGGAGGTGCTCGATCTTCGTCACCTTGCCCACGTTTACGCCTGCTATCCGAACCGGCGAGGCGGGCCGGATGTTCGCCGCCGAGGGGAAGACCGCCTGGACGGTGTGCGGGTTCGCCCAGGGCACGGACTTCGTGAACGCATAGAGCGATGCGATGACGAGGGCGATGACCAGGATCAGGCCGATCGCCCAGTTCGGGAGCCGTTCTCTGCGCGCGCCGGTCCTCATGGCTGCCTCGAGGGGACGTTGGTCGGTGCGGGGAAGGTGCGGACGCCGCCCTCGTCGTAGAAGAGGTTGGTGATACCTCGGCTGCCGGGGAGGTCCTGGACGCCGACCGCCGGGTTCGATTTGGGCTGCCCGGGAATCCTGAGCTCACCCAGGAGGTAGCCGGTCTGCCCAGCCTGGCAGTCGCTTCCGTCTTGACCTGTCGGCCCGAACGGGTCGCCGTGAAGAATCGGGATCTCCTCGGGGTCGAATACGCCCTCCGTGTGCGGATCGCCAGGAACAGGAAGGGCGCCGTGCTTGCCGTTCGCCTGGACACCGGAATAGGCGGCGATGGGGCCTTGGGCCTCGCCGGGCACCTGGAGCGCCACGGGGCCGAGTTGGATCCCGGTCGGCCCCACGGGCGCGTTCGTGAGCGCCTGGCGGAAGGAATAACCCGCCTGGTCCTGATCCGACAGCGCCTCGGGGAAGAAGGTGAACCAGTAGTTGAAGTAGTTGCAGACCGTTTGCGCGGGCACTACCCACTCGGCGAAGTGCTCGGCGGAGTCGAACGTGTCACGGAGGCGGTTGAGCGCAATGGGCGTCGATTCCTGCGTAACGAGGTCTCTGAGCTCCACGAACACGCCACGAAGGTCGCGGTTCATTCGCGGTGTACGCGCGAGAACCGGGGTGCCGACGTCGATCGCGGAGTTGAGGACGGGCAATGCAACCCGCAAGTCCTGAACACCAGGGCGCAGGCGTCGCGAGAGCTCGGCGAACTCGGCGAGGAACGGGCGCTGCCTCGGCAGCGTGTCGATCGCCGTCTCCAGGGTTGGCGGTCCCTCCGAGATCGTCTCCTTGAGCGCCTCGGGGTCCCGGGCGATCGCGGCGAAGGCGATCGCCGCGTTCTCGAAGAACTGGGCCTGATTCTCGGCGACCGGGGCGACGATCTCGGCCGTGCGCGCCAGGGACACGATGAAGCGCTCAAGCTGAGTCGAAGGGTCGGAGAGGATGCGGGAAACCGGCGCGATGTTCTCGATCAACGGGCGGAGCTCTTCGATCGCGTCGTTCAGCGAGGCGCCGCGACCCGCGAACGCGCCGCCGAAGCCGACCAGGTTGTCTCGCGCCGCCTTGCGCGTCGCGTTGTCGAAGGTGTTGTTGATCGCGTCGAACTCGGTCTGCTCCTGGAAGCAGCCGTCCTTCGCCTCCTCGGGGATCGAGCCCGAGAAGCTGGCCGGTTCAGTAGGAATGGCGCACTCGACGTTGCCGGTGTCGTTCGTGCCGTCGAAAATGTGGCCTTCGTCTGCGTCCGGGCCAGTGCCACGGACGATCTCCAGGTACTTGAGGCCGAACGTGGAGCGGTAGCGGACGCGGAAGACCGAGTCCTGGGGAAGCGGCTCAGCGGCCTTGTCGAGCTTCAGGTTGAGCCTCGCGCCGAGGTTCGGCACGTCAGTGGCGTTCGGATCGCCCTGAAGCGCCGCGGTCCGCTCCCCTTCGCCGAGCGCGATGGGCTCGATCGACTCGACCACGCCGACCCGGGTGCCACCGATCCGCACCTCGTTGTTCGTGCCGAGGCGGGCGGCGTTCGGAACGTCCACCGAGACTGAGTAGACGGGCACGAACGGCAGGCCGTTGTTCGCGTTATAGGCGAGGAAGACGGCGACGATGATGATCAGCGTCGTGACCGCGCCGACCATCGTCGGCGAGGCTGCAAGGGTTGCTCCTGGGCTGCGTCCCCTCATGGCGTAAAGAGGAAGTCGAGGAGGTCAGTTGCCGCTTGCCCTGAGCCGTCGCGCTCGCTCTTGGCGCGACTTCTGGAGTCCTCCCTGCCAAGCCCTGGCAGGTTGTCGAGGACTTCATCGAGGTCAGGCGAGGTGCTGTCCGCCGGGTCAACCGGCAGGCTGCCTGGAAGCTCTGGCAGCTCGGGCAGATCGAAGTCGCCTCCGGGAGCCGCCGGATCGGGGGGAGGTGCGACACTCGGATCTTCTCCGGTGCCACGCTCAAGGGGATCCGTGGCTTCGGCCGAGGTGGCGGCAGCGCGAGGAGCGCTATCGGGATCGTCACAAACCAGCGGGCTAGTCGGGTCGCCGAGAACCTGGCGCAAGTCCGTCGCCCCGTCCGGGCACACCTTCGGGTCGTAGGGCGGGACCCCGAGGTCGGTTTCTTCTTCGCCCTCCGTGATCCCGGGCTGGTTCTGGCCGAGCCCGCTCACGCATTGTTCCGCTTCGAGCAACACGTCCGTTCGTCCGCCGCCCTCGGCCGGGAAGCTCTGCTGTGGGTTGTACGCACCGCACGGGCCGGCGAACACGTCGTAAAGGCTGAAGTGAAGGAGATGGCCGACGCTGTCGTACTGGCTCAGCGCACCGCCGAGGTAGTAGGCGTAGTTGAGGATGCCCTCGGTCCCGAGGTAGCCGGTCGGCCCTTCGCGGCCCGTGTTGTAGCACGAGGCGGTCTTGTCGTCGCAAGCCTTCGCCGCCCGGTCGTCGAGCTCGACGATCCGGCGCGGATCGTCGATGTCGTCGAAGAAGTCCTTCAAGAGCTCGGTCGCATTCGGGGCGTTCTTGAACGAGTTGCGAAGCGCTTTGAAGGTTCCGTTCTGAATCCCGCGCTTGAGCGCATCCTCGCCCACTTGCGCAGCGGATCCGAGGCTCACGAGGGAGTCCTCCGCCGCCCGGTTGAAGGCGGGAAGGCTCGTCGCGAGCTCGTTGAGGTGAGGCGCCGCGACCCTGAGGTCGCCGAGAAGCGGCGTCGTCTCGCGCGCCGTGTTCGCCAGCTCGACCATGGTCGGCTCGAGCTCGGCGAGAAAGTTGTCGAGGAGGTCGAAGTTCCGCGACAGGTCATCCGACCGCTCGGCTGAGGCCGCGGCAGCTTCGCCGGCGTTGACGATGAATGCCGAGACGTCCTCGCGGCGCTCGGCGAGCGTCGAGATGATCCGGTCGGAGTCCACGTTGAGGTCGCGGATGACGTTGTTCTGCTGCGCCAGGATCCGGAGCGCCTCGTGCAGGTCCTCGAGCGCCGGCGCGCCCAGGCGAACCGCCTCGTTCAGGTTCTCGGGATTGCCGGCCAGGGCCGTGCCGAACTCGTTGATGAGGATCGCCAGGCGGTCCTTGAATGGCTCGCGAAGCGCGTTCTGGACGAGATCGGGCTGAACGGTTTGGGAGATCTTGTTCTTGAGCGTCGAGCCGTCCTCGGCAGGCTCGCCCGCGGGCTGGCAGTCGATGAAGTACTCCGCGATGAGGGACTGCGGCTCGGAGGAGCACTCCGTATCCACCCCGAGAGCGGCGAGCGGACCGGTGAGCTCGACCTCGATCAGGGCCGTCTTGTCCTCTGAGACCTCCAGGGCCTTCACCGTGCCGGCGTTCACGCCCGCGACCTTGACCTCGGACCCTTCGACAATGCCGAAGGCGTTGTAAGTCTCGAGCTTGTAGGTGTGGGTGTCCTCGTCCGCGACGGAAGTGGCCGCGAAGGCAAAGCCGGCGGCGGCAAGCACGGAGAGGACGAGCGCGATCCGCCTCATGGTCCCAGGGGACGGTGGTCGGGATTGCAGTCGATCTGGCCGCCGTCCGTAAACGGTGTCGAGCCGTCGCCGGGGTCGCGCTCGTTCGCGCCGGGGCAGCGCGCGTCGTTGTCGACGTCGAACACCGGGTCCCCGCCCGGGTTGGGGATGAGGCCCAGAAGGAGCTCGGGGTCGATGGGCGAGAGGAGGTCAGGCAAGCCTTGGTCGCCAGCCGAGAACGCGTTGAACGAGGAGCTGATGCGCCCAAGCGGCCCCGAGGCATCGACGGTGCCCGATGTCGAGAACCCGTCGAACCAAGCCGTGAGCTCGGGCACATAGCCGCGGAAGGTGGCGAGCTGCGGGTTGGAGTTCTGCATCGCACACACCGTCTCGCCGAGCGCTCCCTGCCTCGGGTCGTTGTCGGCGGCGGGGGGATCGGATGCGCCAGGGCCCGGTGTATCGCCGTACGGCGTGACGGGGTACGCGGTCGAGTCCGGATCGTCGCCGCAGTCAGGCAGGCCCGAACCCACGCCGGCCTTGGCGAGCGGCACCTGCAGGCGGGTGAGCTCGACCAGGTCGTTGGCCTTGCCGCGGCGGCTCACGATCGCGTCGAGATCCTTGATCGTGGGCACGGCGTCGGCCGCGGCGGCGCGGAACTCACGGAAGAACGGTCCCAGGCGGTCCGCGACCGGCATCGAGGCTTGGACGAGCGGGTCGACGTCGTCGAGCGTGGAGCGCAGGTTCACGAAGGTCGTGTTGGCCTGGCGCATGAAGGCCGGTAGTTGGTTGATCGCGTCGGCCAGCTCCTGGCGCCTGCTTCCGATCGCTCCGAGGGCTTGATCGGCGTTCGCGACGAGCAGCGAGAGGTCGTCGCGGCGCTCCGCGAGAAGGCCGGAGAGCGAAGCTGCGTCGACCAGGAGACCCTCGAGCGCAGCGGGATTGCGGGTGAGCTCTGAGAAGACCCTGCGCGAGGTGGAAAGAAGCGGGTTGAAGTACTTCGACCCCTCGTTCGCCTGCTTCGTCACGCCCGTGTACGAGTCGCGGAAGCCGGTGATGACCTCCTTGAAGTCCTGGACCGTCTCCACGTCGAGCGTGTTGAAGATCTCGTCGAGGTCCACGGCGGAGACGGTCTCGGCCTGGGTCATCGTGCCGCCGTCTTCGATCTCCTCCCCCTCGGTGCCCGCGGGGGGCAAGGTGAGCTGAACCTGGCGCCCCGCGACCGACGAAAGCGAGCCCTGCCGAATCGTCGCCGTGGTGCCGCGCATGAGCGGGGCGAACTCCTCGCTGACGGTCAACGTGACGACCGCCTGGCCATTCTCGCCGAGCTCGATCTCCTTGACGGAGCCCGCGGCAAGCCCTCCGACCATCACCTGGTTGCCCGTTACGAGCTGGCTCGCGTTCTGGAACTCGGCCGTGATCTCGTACTCGTCGTCGCCGCCGACGAACATGACGAGGAGCACCGCCACCGCGACGATCGCGAGGATGGCGACGACTCTGCCGGCGGAGCGTCTCAAGTGCGTGATCGGGGGGTTTTTTGCATGGGCGAGTGGGTCCGCGTGCCTCTCCTCGGCACCCACGCCGAAACTAACACGGGCCGACGGGAGGTGTCAAAGCACAACGAAGGCGCCAAAAGGCGCATTTCCACGCCATTTAAGCCCTCCCTTCTTTGATTTGCAGTTAAGGGGTCAGGGCGGACGAGCGAGCAGGGGGTCGAACCAAGTCGAACTGGCGCGGCGGACATCAAACGGTGTTAGTTTTCAGCCAAGCCGCGCGGCTCGCATCGGGCCGCTGGAGGGAATCGAAGGGAGAACATTTTGTCTGAAGGCTCGAGAGACGTGGCACGCCGAGGCCGCCTCACCGCGGCAGCGCTCGTGATCGGCGCGATGGCGCTTCCCGCCGTGGCGTCCGCCCACCTCGAACGGCCTTCCTACTGGCCCGACCCCGGCGTGGACATGGCGGACGGCGTTCCGACGGGCGGAAAGGTGCCGACAGCGCGCTCCTTCGCCTCCGCCGTCAGCGGCAAGGGGCCCGGCAAGGTCCGGGTCGTCTGTGAGCCCAATTCGCTCGACCTGGCTCTCAACTCGGTCAAGAAGGCAAGTACGAACGGCTTCCGCCTGCGTCCGAGCCTGCCGCGGCGAACGATCTCGGATGGGAAGGCCGATCAGCTTCGGCAGGCGAACCGCCGCTTCGCCGAGGAGTGCGCTTTCGATTCCGTGCAGAAGGCGGTCGACGCCTCGGGCAACAACGACCGCATCGTCGTCATGCCAGGGCGCTACACCGAACCGAAGTCGCGCAGGGCGCCGGTTGAGGACCCCAAGTGCAATCCCTCGATGCTTCAGGAGGACCAGAGCGGCGCTCTCACCCCGTCGTACGAATATCAAACCAAGTGCCCGAACGACCAGAACCTGATTTACGTGCAGGGTCGCGCGCTCAAGGGAGACCCCTTGGCGCAGCCCGACCCCGATCGGCATGGCATTCCCCAACAGGAGCTCGGGAAGTGCATACGTTGCAACCTTCAGATCGAAGGCTCGGGCGCGAGGCCGGAGGACGTGATCCTCGACGCCGGCAGGGGCTATGGGAAGCCGAACCGGCCGGGCGCCCGCCCGGGAGGCGCCACCCCCGCCGAGGAGTGTCTCAGCGCCCCCGACGGTCGCGACAACCCTTGCTTTGCGAAACACGTCGTCATGCGCGGTGATCGCACGGACGGGTTCGTCGGTAGGAATTTCACCCTGCGCGGGGCCCGAGAGCACGGGATCTACACCGAGGAGGCGGACGGCGTTCTCCTCGACCGGGTGAAGTTCTTCTGGAACGCCGACTACGGCCACCTCTCCTATACGACCGACCACAATGTCGTCAAGAACTGCGACGGCTTCGGCTCCGGTGACGCGGTCGTCTATCCCGGTGCAGCTCCGCAGACAGGCGAGTTCCGCAAGAACGGCGTCTACCCGAACGAGCGCTTCAACACCGTGATCAAGAGGTGCGACCTCCACGGCTCGTCAATGGGCTATTCCGGGTCGATGGGCAACTCGGTCCGGGTCACCCGAAACCGCTTCTACGGCAACGCGAACGGCCTCACCTCGGACACCATCTCGGCACCCGGCCATCCCGGCTTCCCCGCCGATGGCCAGAAGGTCGACCACAACTGGTTCTACTCGAACAACCTCGACGTATACCGCGATGACAACCCGTTCGCACCCTTGGTCCCGCAGGCCGTGGGCACCGGGATCATGTGGCCGGGGATGAACGATGGCAGCTTCACCCGGAACCGGGTCTTCGACAATTGGCGCCACGGCACCCTGCTCGTGGCGATCCCCGACGCGGTTGCGGGCGATGCCGACGGCAACGTCGACAAGCAGCACCACTGCCTGGATCTGCCTCCCGATCAGGAGATCTCGACTTCGTGCGGCAACCAGTACACCAACAACAACATGGGGAACGTCCCTGCCGGGTTCAAGCGACATCCCGGCTTGGCCAAGTTCGGAAACGAGAGCGGCCTCCTCGGCGGCGCAGGTACCCTCGACCCTGCCGAACGGCGTCGACTTCTGGTGGGATGAGCACCCGGCGAATGTGGGCAACTGCTGGTTCAACAACAAGGGTGCAAACGGAGGCCCGGTGACCTCCGATCCACCTCCGCCCCTGCTGCCCTCCGAGTGCTCGACGAGCGTGGGCAATCCGGCCTCATACGCGGTCAAGGGCCCGCAGCTCCTCGAGTGCTTTGCGGAGTGGGAGTTCCGCGGCGATGCCGATCTCGCCGGTGACGGCCCCTGCTACTGGTACCAGATGCCGCCCCGCCCGGGCACGCCCCGTGCGGCTGCCGAGGCGCGCCGCCAAGCGGAGGCAGCCGAGCAGATCGCGGAGAGCCCCGAGGCACAGCGTCTGGAGGACTACTACAGTGGCGTCGCGGAACAGGGTCAGGCAACCGATTAGCGTGCACACGACGCTCCTGGCGCTTGCTGGGAGCGTCGTGCTCGCAGGCTGCGGCTCCGAAAGCCAAGCCGGGGAGAGCGGCGCGGAGCCCGTCGGTCAGGAACTCGGCGGCTCGGTCGCCCACCTTGCCCAATGCGGCGACTGGAGCGAAGCGACGCACGACCAAAAGCTCGCGACGATCGAAGAGATCCGGAGCCAGGTCAACCGCGAGGACGCGGGCGTCACGGCATCCGCGCTGAGCGACGACCAGGCGATGGAGGTTCTTGACAACGGCTGTGCAGCACCGGCGGCCGAGAGCTTTCGTCTCCACATCATGTACGCCCGCGCGGCTGCCTTCGAGCCGCTTCGGAAGATCGCAGAGGGCGAAACGCCCTAAGTTTCAGGGCGTGGCCGGCTTCGATTACGACTGGATCGTCGTCGGCTCGGGCTTCGGGGGCTCGGTATCGGCCCTGAGGCTCGCCGAAAAGGGATACTCGGTCGGCGTCATCGAGTGCGGGCGCCGTTACGAGGACGAGGACTTCGCGAAGTCGACCTGGCGGCTTAACCGCTACTACTGGCTGCCGCGCCTGGGCATGCGTGGAATCTTCCGGCTTTCGATCTTCAAGGACATCCTGATCGTCTCGGGTTCGGGCGTGGGCGGAGGCAGCCTCGGCTACGCGAACACTCTCTATCGTGCACGCCCGGCGTTCTTCACCCATCCGCAGTGGGACGGGCTCGCCGCGGACTGGGATCGCGAGCTCCAGCCTCATTACGACACTGCCGAGCGGATGCTCGGCGTCGCGACCTACGAAGGCCGCGGGCCCGCAGACGACCTTCTCTTTCGCTACGCGCAGGAGTCGGGGGTCGAGGAGACGTGGACGAACACTCGCGTCGGGGTCTTCTTCGGACCTGAGGGCGAAGAGGTGACCGACCCCTACTTCGACGGCGAGGGGCCTCCACGCACCGGATGCGTGCGCTGCGGGCAGTGCATGATCGGCTGCCGCTACGGCGCCAAGAACACCCTCCGGAAGAACTACCTGTGGTTCGCCGAGAAGCTGGGTGTGAAGATCCACGCCGACCGCCAGGTCGTCGGGCTTCGCCCCGTCGGTGCGCCCGACGGCTCGGACGGTTACGAGCTCTCGACGGAGCGCTCCGGAGCCATTCTTCGCAAGCAAAGGCAGACGTTCAGGTCGCGTGGCGTCGTCCTCGCAGCCGGTGCCCTCGGGACGAACAAGCTCTTACAGAACGCACGGCACGCCGAGGACCTCCCACGGATTTCCCCTCGGCTCGGCCACCTCGTCCGCACGAACTCCGAGTCGATAATGGCGGTGACCGCCCCGGACTCGAGCCGGGACTTCGCACGCTCGATCGCGATCACGTCGTCCATCTACCCAGACCCCGATACCCACGTTGAGGTCGTCACCTACGGCAAGGGCGGCGATTCCGTCTCGTGGCTATTCACGCTCCTGACGGGCGAGGGAACGAAGTTGACCCGTCCCACCCTCTGGCTTCGCCAGGTGCTTCGCCACCCACTTACCTTTGCGCGCACGCTCTGGCCTCTGCGCTGGTCCGAGCGGACGGTGATCCTCCTCGTGATGCAGTCGCTCGACAACGCGATGCGCCTGATTCCCAAGCGAAACATCTTCGGCCGGGGCGTCCGGATCCAAACCGAGCAGGATCCCGAGCGCCCGAACCCGACGTTCATTCCCGAGGCGAACCGGGTCGCCGAATGGTTCGCCAAGGAGGTCGACGGGATTCCCCAATCCGGCCTCACGGAGTCACTTTCGAACAAGCCGACGACGGCCCACATCCTGGGCGGCGCCGTGATCGGTTCCGATTCCAAGACGGGCGTGATCGATCCGGAGCACCGCGTCTTCGGCTACGAGAACCTCCTCGTCTGCGACGGCTCGGCGGTCCCGGCCAACCCCGGCGTGAACCCTTCGCTCACGATCACCGCGATGGCCGAGCGGGCGATGGAGAAGGTCCCGGCGAAGACTGCCGAGGGGGCTACGCCCCTGGCGCCACCAGCCGTTCCTTGACGCGGTCGAACACGGCGCCGGGCAACACCTTCTGGAGGAAGACGGCGGAGCCGGCGCCTCGCCCGACCAGGTAGCGGTCGTCCGGCGATCCGGCGGTGAGAGCCTTATGGATCTCCGTCGCGACCTCGGAGGGGTCCTCTCCCTGCTCGTCGGCTGAGGCGAGCCGCTCGTCGAACGCTTCGAGCTCCGCTCCGTAGGCCTCGCGCTCGTCGGCCGAGAGGCCGGCGATCGTCTTCCTTAGATGCTTTCGGCCTTTGCCCCAGATCTCAGTCGACATCGTTCCTGGCTCAACGACGATGACATCGACGTTCAGCGACGACATCTCCGCGCGAAGCGAGTCGGCGAGGCCCTCGACGCCGAATTTCGCAGCGTGGTAGGCGCCTGCGTATGGAAACGCCACGCGGCCACCCAGCGACGACACGAAGACGATTCGCCCCTCGGACTCGCGGATCAGCGGCAGCACTGCCTTGGTGACGACGAAATGCCCGGTCAGGTTCGTTTCGATGAGCCGGCGCCAGTCCTCGGCCGGGATCGTCTCGATCGCGCCCGTCACGGGGATGCCGGCGTTGTTTACGACTGCGTCGAGCGTCCCCCCTGTCGTGCGCGATATCTCAGCCACGGCTGAGTCGACCGACTCGTCGGAGGTGACGTCGAGCTCTATCGCTTGAGCCGCCGCGGGACCATCCGCAGGCTCCCGAACCCCGGCGAAGACCAGCCAGCCCTGATCCGCCAAGTGCATTGCCGTCGCCTCGCCGATCCCGGTCGAAGCTCCCGTGATCAGAACGCTTTTCCTACCTGCCATGCCGCCTCCTTCCTCGTTGAGGAGGCGGCTACCCGCGGAAGCGGGCGCTAGCGGATTACCTTGCCCCGTCGTAGCGCTTTGAGACCTCGTCCCAGTTGACGACGTTCCAGAATGCGTCGAGGTAGTCGGGCCGCTTGTTCTGGTACTTGAGGTAGTAGGCGTGCTCCCACACGTCGGCGCCGAGAAGTGGCGTCTTGCCCTCGGAGACCGGGGTGTCCTGATTGGGAGTCGAGGTGATCTCGATGCCCGAGCCGTCGTGGACCAGCCAGACCCAGCCCGAGCCGAACTGACCGACGCCGGCGTTCTTGAACTCTTCCTTGAAGTCGTCGAACGAGCCGAACTTTTCATCGATCGCCGCGGCGAGGTCGCCCGAGGGCTCGCCGCCCCCGTCCGGGCTCATGATCTGCCAGAAGAACGTGTGGTTCGCGTGACCGCCGCCGTTGTTGCGAACCGGGCCCTGCTTGTCGGAGGGGAGCCCGTCCAGATTTTGAAGGACCTCTTCGACGTCCTTGTCCTCCCACTCGGTGCCTTCGAGCGCGGCATTCGCCTTGTCGACGTAGGCCTGGTGGTGCTTGTCGTGGTGGACGCGCATCGTCTCCTCGTCGATGTGAGGCTCGAGCGCGTCGTAGTCGTACGGAAGGTCGGGGACTTCGTAGGCCATGGTGAGTTGCTCCTTCGTCGGGTCTTTCTCGTGATTCCCAGCTTATTCCGGTCGCACGCGCGGAATGCGTGACCTCGGCGGCGCTACGCAGGGTTGCCGCGGAGTGCGAGCGCCTGTGAGAGCACGAGAGGGGAGGGATCGAACCGCTCTCGGTGATCGAGGGCGGGGTTGTGCCGCGTAAGGCGGTAGAACCCCGCCGGATCCTGTGAGGCCCAAACGAGGTCGGGGTTTTCCCCCTTTATCGCCAACGAAGCGCCTCGAACCACGCCCGCGCCCGCAAAGCGTGCAAGCCCGCCGGACCGCGCTGGGTCCAGCTTCGGTCGAGCTTCGCAGCCCTACGCCGCCTCGGAGGGCTCTCCGAGTCGCCGCCGCTTCCGGGAGCGGCCGTTCGGGAAGCGCGCGTCGGCCACCTCGTCGGAGAAGGTCCGCCGCCCTTCGGGGTCCTCGTCACCCTGCACGGCCTCGAGAAGCTTTGCCAGCGCGCGCCGCATGACTCGGGAGATCTGCATCTGGGAGACGCCGAGCCTTTCGCCGATCTCGTATTGATTGAGCCCTTCGGCGAATCTGAGCCGGATCACCTCGTACTCACGCTCGTCGAGGCTCGCCGAGCTCTCGATCGCCATCTGCGCCTCAATCGCATCGAAGCCGTTCTCCACGTCGGCGACCGTCTCGATCATCGGGACCGAATCCGCCTCCTCGCGATGGACAGGAATGTCGAGCGACATCGAGCGTTGGGCCTCCCGAGCCTGGTAGACGTCGAGCACCTGCTCTTCGGAGTTGCCGGACCGATCGGCCACCTCCTTCGCGGTGGGCGCCCGGCCAAGCTCCTCGCCGAGCTCGGTCGCCGTGCGCTCGACCTCGAGCGTTCGCTCCTGCAGGCTTCGTGGCATATGGAGGCGCCACGAATGGTCGCGAAAGTGCCTGCGAAGCTCGCCGAGGATCGTGGGCGCCGCATACGCGGCGAACCGCTTTCCGCGGGCTGGGTCGTAGCCTCGAAGCGCCTTGACCAGCGCCAGGCTCGCCACCTGGACGAGGTCTTCGTTTCGCTCCGCGCCGCCGCGATAGCGCATCGCGAGCGAGCGTGCGAGCGGCAGGAAGCGGATGAAGAGCTCTTCCTCGAGGTCGGGGCGCGGGGAGCGCGCGTACTCTGAAAGCAGGGACTCTTCGGGTGCGGCGTTGAGCGCGGGGGGTGCGGACATGGATTCCTCTCATGTGAGGCGACCTGTCCGTAGTGGCGGAGATGATCCCAACGCCCCTCGGCGGCACCGCGCCTAGGCTCTAGCCAAGTCCGTCCGTGCGTTCAAGCCCGATCCGAACCTGTCGCTTGATTATACCCCTACTACGTCGCCCGGGCGACTGGCAGATCACCCGTCAAGTCTGGTCTGGCCTCGCCTCGCCAGGCCAGGTGCGCGTGCCGCGCATGAACGCCCTGCGGGCGCCGTGATCGAACGCTCCGCGCACGAGCCGGAAGATGGCGCCCTGTAGGGCAAGAGCGATGCCGAGCTTGAACCAGGACGTCTCGCGATCCTTGGGCTCGGGCGGCTCTTCGTCGTCGAATCGCCCCCAGATGAACTGAAACAACTTGGTGCCGACGAAGCCGGCGAGGATGCCGCCGGCGATGGAGAGCGGTGCGAAGAGGATGCGTGCCATGCCGAGAAGCTACCCGCGAGGGCCCCTCGTTAACGCCCTAGTCATCGACGCGAAGCGCGAACAGCGCGAGATCGTCGCGCGGCCTGCCTTCGGCAAACGCGACGACGTGGCCTTCGAGCTGGTGGAGCATTTCAGCCGGCCCGAGCGGCCCCAGGCTCGCCAAGAGCTTTTCGAGCCGGACGTCTCCGAACACCTCTCCATTGCGGCGAGCCTCGGGGATGCCGTCCGAGCACATGAAAAGGGTCGAGCCCGCGGGCAGTTCCACCTCCTGCGCCTCGAACACGGGGTCGTGAAGGATCCCGACGAGCGGCCCGGTCACCTCCAGCCTTTCAACCTCGCCGCTGGCGCGCACGATGCGAGGCTCGGGATGCCCCGCAGTCGTGACGCGCGCGACGAGGCCATCCCTCGTGCGCCGAAGCTCAGCGCAGCAAAGCGTGCAGTAGGTGTTCTCCCCCGACGCCTGAATCGCTTCGTGGACCCTCAGGACGGCTTCTTCTGGGCCGAGGCGCGCGGTGGCGCGGAGCGTATGTCTCACGAGCGCGGTCAGCGCGGCAGCTTCTGGGCCCTTGCCGCAGACATCGCCGACAACCGCCACCCAGCGATCGCCGGCCTCGAAGAGGTCGTAGAAGTCTCCCCCCACCTCAGTTCCCGTCCGGCCCGGGCGGTGGCGCACCGCCACCTCCGCGCCTTCGAGCTCCGGCAGGGAGCGCGGCAGAAGGGCCTGCTGGAGGATCGCGGCGATGTCGCGCTGCTGCTCATAAAGCCGCGCGTTGTCAAGCGCCATCGCGGCGTGGGTGGCCACCTCCATCGCGAACGCGATGTCCTCGCGATCGAGCGGGTCGCGCCCGCTCGAGCTGAGAATCGAGAGGGAGAGCGTCCCCAGAACGCGCCCGCGCGCAACGAGCGGAACGATCATGTTCGACCTCTGCCCGGCTTGGAAACGAGCCTGGGCTGAGAGCAACTCGTCGTCGCCGGGCTCGGCGATGCCGCGTTCGCGAGCGCGAGCCGCCTCTCGGTTCTCGGCGACCCTGGTGTAGAGAACCGGCTCGCGGCTCGAGACCGCTGCGCGGATGGGGCTTGTCGACGAGGGTTCCGGCAATGAGCGGACGAGCGCCTCGGTCTCATCGTCGAGGGCGGCCACACCCACGCGCTTGATCGAGCCATCCTGGGTCACCTCGTGGACCGTGCATACGTCACCCACGGCAGGTACGAGGACACGGGCAAGGCTCCGCAGGCGTCCTTTGACCTCGATCTCGCGCTCGATCACCTCAGTGATGCGGATGAGGAGGCTCTCCCTTGCCGCCTGAAGCTCAGAGTCCGTTTGGCGGCGGCTGAAATCGCGCTCGCGGCGAGACGCAAGCGCGAACAGGCCGGCAGCCAAGAGCGTGAGGGCGAGTCCGCTCACGCCGTAGGCGACGGCCGGGACGGCGTTGACGGGGGTGGTTCGAGGGATCGCGATCCGCCACCGCCGGCCCAGGACGTCAAGCGAAGCCGTCGCATCTCCCTCGGGAGACGGATCGCCGGCCAAAGGGTCGCCGTCGTCGGTGATCGAGATCCCGCTCTCGATGGCGAGCCTGCGGCGAATCCGGTCTGCGATTGCTCGTCCGGGGATGGCCGAGATCATCACGCCGACGGTGCGCGGCGCGCCGTTCAGGCTGAGCGTCACCGGGGCGAACACGGTCGCGCCCGTCTCCTCGGTTTGAGGAATCGAGGTCGGCGGGCTCATCCGGGCCTCGTCGGCTTCGATCGCCTCACGAGCTGTCGCCGCGCGCGTTGGATCGGACAGGTTGTCGAAACCCAGGAACTCCCTTCGCTCGGCAGTGTTGGGATAAGTACGCGCGAGCGGCAGATACACGTCCTGCTCGTCTGAGAGCGGGATCGTGCCGCCCTCCGGACCCAGGCGGGTGACCGGGCGGCCGAGCTCGCTCTCGAAGGAAGCACGATCCGCTGAGAAGACTCGAGGCGCCCAGGAGAGCCCAAGGAATGACGAGCGCTGAAGGACTTCGCGCGCGAAGATCCTGAAGCGCACCGCGTCAAGACCGCCGTCTGGATCCACGATCCCCGATGCGCCGCGAAGTCCCGAAGCGACGCTCACGATCTCTTGCCGGGCGTCCTCGGCAGCGCGCTCGGCGAGCTCACGGTCGGTTTGGAGCGCATTGTCGCGCTCCTGGGAGTAAGCGACGTAGGAAACGATCGCGGTGGCGGCCAAGAGCGCGAGGACCACCAAGCCTGAGAGCAGCGTGCGTCGTCCAGGCATCCCTCACAGACTAGGGAGCCCGGACGGTGTGTAAGCCGGTTAGATGACTGATTCCACGACATCGCACCTGCGACGCCGCCTGGGATAGCGTCGCAGGCATGAGCCCGTGGGAATCAGTCATCTAGTGAGCTACGGCAGCGGGCGACCGGTCGCTGAGAGGCTCGAACAGCCGTCGGCGCGGCCTGCTCTCAGAGAGCTCGAACCGCATCGAAAGCCGAGTGCCGCCCTCGTCGGAGACGACGGTGACCCCATCGGCGAGGCGCCCGATAACCGGCAGGCCCATTCCATTGTGCGGCCGTCCCGACGCCGCGGTCATGCCCGTTCCTCCGTCGCTCACGCTCACGACGATCGTGTTCTCCTCGAGCTCGGCCTCCACCTCGACCCGGCCGTTCCCACGACCGGGGTAGGCGTGGCGGACCACGTTTCCGACGGCCTCGGACACAGCGACGGCGATCGACGCGGCGAGGCCGTCGTCCGCATGCCGAAGCTCGTGAAACCAGCGCATGATCTCCGTCCGGACCAGCCGCACGGATGCCGCCTCAGCCGCCATCGAGATCTCCAGGCGTGACCTGCCTGCCGTCATACGTCCCGCATGCCCGGTATCGCCCCGGAGTATTCCGATTCGCCGAGCTGACCTCGGAAGATGGGCGCTTGGGACCGGTACGCTTGCGCTCCTCTCGGGGCGTGGCGCAGCCTGGTAGCGCGCACCGTTCGGGTCGGTGAGGTCCCCGGTTCAAATCCGGGCGCCCCGATTGTCCGCTTGAGCCTCGCCATACTCATCTAGGTGGACGCCGAGCCCGGACTCGAGGAGGCCGGGCAGGCCAAGACAGGCGGATCTCCGAGGCGGGCTATCGCGATCAGCATCGGGCTCGGCACCGCAACGCTTGTGGCGTTTGCCGCGATCGAACCCCTTCGAGAGCCCGCACTGGACGTCGTCTCCGGCGAAACGGCTTCGCTTCGAAAGAACCTTCGCGCCTTGGGGGCAGGGGGCGTCGCGCTGGTGGCCGCGCTGGCAGCGCTACATACCTTCGTCTGGTACCCGGCCGAGATCCTCGACGCCGCGGCGGGGTTCGTCTATGGGTTCTGGCCTGCCATGGGGATCCTCATCGTCTGCTGGACAGCACAGGGGATGCTCGCGTACGAGATTGGTCGCCGGGCCGCTCGGCCCGTGTTGGAGCGCTACCTGAAGCGCGAGCGGCTCGAGCGCCTGGAGCGCGCCGTTGACGAGGGCGGGGTGACCCTTCTTCTCGCCGCGCGGCTCGTGCCGATCGTGCCGTTCAGCCTCTTCTCCTACGTTGCCGGCGCGGCTGCGGCACCGCGCGTGCGGTTCGCCTGGACGACGGCCGTCGGCTACCTGCCGATCACCGCCCTCTCCGTCTATCTGGGTACCCGCCTGGACGAGCTCTCGCTGACCGACCCGAGGATCTGGCTCGCCGTGATAGGCCTCCTCATGCTTCTCCTCCTGGCCCGCCTCCTCAAGCCCTTGATCGAGGGCGAGGACTAGTAGGTCTCGCGATTGGCGGGGCGAGGACTCCTTCACCGTAAGACGTTTCTAGTCGTGGGTGAAGGGGGTCCTCGCGGCGCCAACTAAGGCTCCGAAGAAACCTCGACTCGCTCAATGGCCGCCCGCACGTCGTCAAGCGTGGGGGCATTCGAAAGCTCCTCCACGCCGCCGATTCCCGTGATCACAACGGCGGGTGCGGCCGGCAGCTTCAGCTCGTTCGCGAGCTCGCCGTCGAGGTCAATCGCGCTCTCGTAGCCGGGGTCTTCGGACTGCGCCTCGAGCTCAGCGGCGAACTCTTCGTCCCACTCGTCGATCTCGAGGCCAGGGGTCACCTCTGCGGCGCCCTTTAGAAACGTCGCGTCGATCCCCTGCGGTCCGGCGTTCTCGAGGTTCCTGAAAACGATTTCCGCGTATTGCCACTGGTGGCCCTGCTCGCCGGCGACCGTCGCTGCAATCGCAGCCTCCGTCACTCCCGCGCGGCCGAACGAAAAGTGCCGTAGCGAGATCTGAGCGCGGCCGTCGCGGACGTACTCGTCGATGATCGGACCAACTACGTCAGCTTGGAACGCCGCCCCGGGAACCGAGCGCACGTCCGTGAAGAGCTCGATCTCCACGGGCGCCTCGGGATCGCCGAGCCGAGCGCCATCCTGGCGGATGCCGGCAATCAGCCGCTGGACCTCGGCTCGCTCTTCGAACTCGACTGTGTTCGGGCCGCCCTCGCCGACCGAGATCGAATAGATCGAGCCCGCGACGGCGAGAACGACCACGCCGATCAGGACCCGAGGGACCCAAACGCTCATCCCCTCATCCGGCTACGGCCTTGAAGTAGCGCACCGCGAGGCCGGTGAGAAGCGTCTCGAAGGCCTCTTCGATGGGCCTGCCACTCGCCTCCGCATAGGTTGAGAGGCCCCGGGCCTCGATCTCGCCCGAGACGCGCACGACCTCTTCGACCAGCTCGGGATGCTCGTCGCAAAAGAACGCGCCGATGGAATAAAGCTCCGAGTCCATGAGCGACGTGAGAAAGTCCGAGGGCTCTGCCATGAGCGACAAATCTATGGGAGGGATACTTAAAGCAGTGGCCGGCCGCGACGAGATCATCGGGTTCTGTGACGAGATGCTGGACGCCTCCTCTTTTGCCGACTACGGGCCGAATGGCCTGCAGGTGCCGGGTCACACCGACGTGAGGAAGATCGCGACCTGCGTGTCTGCCCACCTTGAGTCGATCGAGCGCGCGGTAGCGGCCGAAGCGCAACTCCTCATCGCCCACCACGGACTCTTCTGGGAGTTCCACCCTCGGGCGTTGTCGGAGCCGATGGCGGACCGGCTGCGCGTGGCGCTCGGCGCCGGCCTCAGCGTGGCCGGCTATCACCTGCCGCTCGACGCTCATCGCGAGATCGGCAACAACGCTCTGTTGTGCGATGCGCTCGGCTTCAACCAGTCACCCGAATCCTTCGGCGAAGCCAAGGGCGCCCACATCGGGATCGTGGGCCGAGATGAGAGCGGCATCGCCTTGGAAGAGTTGGTGGCGCGAGTCCAGGCCCACATATCTGCGGATCCGCTCGTTCTGGGCAGCGGCCCAGCCGTCGTTCGATCGGTCGGGATCGTCTCCGGCGCAGGGTCGTCGGCGATCTCGGAGGCGGTAGCCCTCGGCCTCGACGCGCTCATCACCGGCGAGCCGGCGGAGCACGCTATGGCTGACGCCGGCGAGGGCCGCCTGCACTTCATCGCCGCGGGCCACTACGCAACGGAGACCTTTGGCATTCGCCGCCTCGGAGAGCTTGTGGCCGAGACGTTCGGGGTCGTGCACGCGTTCATCGACGTCCCAAATCCGATTTGACACCGTCCGGACAAACAGGGAAACTTCGAGCCAGGGAGACGCCCACCGAAGCTGGCTACCACAGCCACAAACGACAAGGAGAAGGTGCATGGCCAATCACCTGACGCCCACGGAGCTCGCCGACGAAGTCAACATGAAGCGGCGGGAAGTGATCTCCAAGTGCATGGAGATGGGCGTTCCGATTTTCAACGGTCGCATCGACAAGTCCCTCTTCGTCGCTTCGCTCGAGGCATTGGGCCAAGACCCGAAGCGCGCCAAGGCAGCCGCCTAGCAACAACGCACCACTAAGTGCGCACGCGCTGATCGGGGCGCTATATCGTCTCGGCCATGGAATCAGCCACGGTCACCCCTGCCTCCACCGGCGTCGGCTCGAAGACGATCGCCGACCTCCTTCCCAAAGCGGTCGCCAAGTACGGCTCAAAGCGCGCCGTCATGTTCAAGGACGACTCCGGGCGCTGGGCCACCAAGAGCTACGACGAGGTCGGCGAGATCGTCCAGCAGCTCGCGCTCGGGCTGATCGCGCTCGGGATCGAGAAGGGCGACAAGGTCTCGATCCTCGGGAACACACGGCCCGAATGGACGTACTTCGACTTCGCCGCGCTCACCGCAGGCGCCACCGTCGTTCCGATCTATCAGACGAACTCGCCGGAAGAGTGTGAGTACGTGCTCGAGAACTCGGACGCTCGCGCCGTGATCGTCGAGGACGAGGAGCAGCTCGAAAAGGTCAGGGCCGTACGCGACCGCTGTCCCCAGCTCGAGCACGTGATCCGGATGACCGGCAAGGGCGGCGGGGCGATCTCCATGGACGAGTTGATCGAACGCGGCACTGAGCTTTCGGAGGCCGACTGGCAGGAGCGCTACGAGTCGGTGGCACCCGAGGACATCTGCACGTTCATCTACACCTCCGGCACGACCGGGCCGCCAAAGGGCTGCGTGATCTCCCACGGAAACTACCGCGCGATGCTCGACATGGTGGTGGAGAAGAACGTTCTCGGCGACGACGAGGAGCTCACCTATCTCTTCCTGCCGCTCGCCCATTCGTTCGCACTCCTGATCCAGTTCGGCAACTTCGAGCTGGGCTCCTCGATCGCCTACTGGGAACGCGATCCCTTGCGGATCGTGCCCAACCTCGCCGAGGTCAAGCCGACCTACTTCCCGTCGGTCCCCCGGATCTTCGAGAAGATCTACACCACCGCGACCGCCGCGATCGAGAAGGAGGGCGGCGCCAAGAAAAAGCTCTTCGACTGGTCGATCGGGGTCGGCAAGCGCTACCGCGAGGCTGAGCGCTCAGGCGGTGCGAACCCGCTTCTTAGCGCGCAGTACAGGCTGGCCGACCGTCTGGTGCTCCATAAGATCCGCAACCTCTTCGGTGGCAACCTGCGCGTCGCCGTCACCGGAGCGGCGCCGATCAACCCCGACATCCTGCGTTTCTTCGACGCCGCTGGGGTCCTCGTCCTCGAAGGCTGGGGCATGACCGAGACGTCGACCGCAGCAACCATCGCGACGCCCGACGACTTCAAGTTCGGCACGATCGGGAAGCCGCTCCCGGGGGTCGAGGTGAGGATCGCCGACGACGGCGAGATCCTCGTCAAGGGGCCCAACATCTTTCAGGGCTATTACAAGAACGAGGAAGCCACCGCCGAAACGCTCGTCGACGGCTGGCTCCACACGGGTGATCTCGGCGAGGTCGACTCAGACGGCTATCTCTCGATTACCGGCCGCAAGAAGGACATCATCATCACCGCGGGAGGCAAGAACATCACGCCCGCGAACCTCGAGGCCGAGATCAAGCAGCACCCGCTGGTCTCGCAGTGCGTGGTGGTCGGCGACCGACGCCCCTACCTCGTCTGTGTCGTGACGCTCGACCCCGAGGAGGCGCAGAAGCTCGCTTCCGAGAAGGGCCTCGACGCGGCCACGCTTCATGAGAACGACGAGGTGCGCGCCTCGATCCAGGCCCATCTCGACCAGATCAACCAGAAGTTCGCGCGGGTCGAGCAGGTGAAGAAGTTCTCGATCCTTCCCCGCGACCTCTCGCAGGAAGGCGGCGAGCTGACGCCGACGATGAAGATCAAGCGAAACGTCGTCGCCGAGAAGTACGAAGGCGAGATCGAGTCGCTCTACTCCGGCTGAGGTTCGTGCGGCACCGGGCCGCCGGCAGGAGCCAGCCGGAAGATCTCGAGCGCGTAGAGCGGATCGATGCACATCTGACTCACGAACGAAGTGACCCGTCTGCCGGTCGCGCGCTCGACGATGGCCGAGAACGTGGGGCCGATGACCTCCTGATACGACTCGCGGATTCCCGTTACGGCCTCAGCTTTCCCTGAATCGAGCAGAGTCTGCTCGGCCGACGTCAGCTCGACATCCAGCGCCACGAGGACGAAGTCGCCCAAGATGTGGACATGGGTGGCCTTGGCGCCGACCCCATACGACTCTTGATGGACCGCAAGCACCTCGCGCGCGATCTGCTCTTCGGCTCCTTGTTCCTCAACCGGCGCCATCGGAAAAGGGTTCCCCCCCAAGTCGCGGTAAGCGCTCAGGTCTCCATTTTCGAACAGAAACAGCTCGAACGCCGCATCGATGTCCGTGCTGACGACACTCACGAAGGCTCTCACCTTCCGGCCGCTGGCGGCTTCGACCACTGCCCTGAACTCTGGTTCAACCGCCTCCTGAAAGGCATCGCGTGTCGCCTTGACCTGCTCCGTGTTCCCGGCCCTGATGAGGGTTTTCTCGGCAGGTGTGAAGACCTCTTCGAGGATGCAGAGCGCGTGATCGTCGGCCAGATGGGTCTTGGCCTTGGTGGGCCCGCGACCGTAGAGCTTGGCGTGAAGGCGAACGATCTCGCGTGAGATGCGAGAAGAGAGTGCTCCTAGCTCGGCGCGCGAGGTCGCTTCTGGCTGATCCAAGATGGCTCCCGTCTGGGGTATTCCCGGGCTTGGTTCCGGGCGAGGCGACAGGTGCCGATGTCTCTCAGGACGTCCGTCCTTATCGTTTTGAGGAGCCGTTTGCGCCTAGCTCGTGCAACGCCGGAGCTTCCCTGCGGGCCGCCCTCTTCAGAGTGCATCCCGCCAAGTCCTTCCATCACGCGGTTGGCGTACTCGGATAAGACCAGCATACCCGGACGAGAGCGCCGAGGAGTAACGTTTCGGTAGCGAGACCACGGACGGTTAGCCGGACGCGGCTCGAAATCCACGCTGGAAAGGACGCATGAGCGAGCCGCACGCCTCGAACGGACAGGGGGAGCGTCTTGCCGAGATCTCGGGCGGCATCGTCACCCTCCACAAGGATTACTATGGGAAGGGGCCCACCGAGGCGAAGACGTTCGCCTTTGACGACTCGATCGTCTGCGTTTTGAAGGGCGGCTTCACGTCGGTCGAGACGACGCTCTTGGAGGACGGCAAGTTCGCCGAGGTCGAGAATCTGCGGCGGAGCTTCCAGCGCACGATGGAGGAGCGCTTCACCAAGGTGGTGGAGGACGCCGTGAACCGCGAGGTGATCGCCTACATGAGCCAGATTCATTCGACGCCGGACGTCGCGGTCGAGTTCTTCCTGCTCCACCCATCCGGCGAGCCCCTCTCAGGCGCGCACGAGCTCAAGGGCTGACACCGCGCGCGCGGCTCGCGCCGTTCTCTCGGGTCGTTTCAGTCCGTCCGCCCGGGGTAATCGCGGCGCTCCGGCAACCCGAGGCGAGGAGACAGGATGAAGGCGCTCACGTGGCAGGGCAAGGAGGACGTGCAGATCACGGATGTCCCCGATCCCAAGATCGAGGAACCGACGGATGCGATCATCAAGGTCACCTCGACCGGCCTCTGTGGCTCGGACCTTCACCTCTATTCGGTGCTGGGGGCGTTCATCGACGCCGGCGACGTGCTCGGGCACGAGCCGATGGGGATCGTCGAGGAGGTCGGCTCGGAGGTCGAGCACATTCAGGCGGGCGACCGCGTCGTGATCCCGTTCAACATCTCGTGCGGGCACTGCTGGATGTGCGAGCGCGAGTACTTCGCGCAATGTGAGACCACGCAGAACCGCGATCAGGAGAAGGGCGCTTCGCTCTTCGGCTACACGAAGATGTACGGCCAGGTACCCGGCGGACAAGCTGAGTACCTGCGGGTCCCGCAAGCGCAGTTCGGACCCATCCGTGTGCCCGGCGGGCCGCCGGACGAGCGCTTCGTCTATCTCTCAGACGTTCTGCCCACCGCGTGGCAGGGCATCGAGTTCGCCGAGATCCCCGACGGGGGAACCCTGGCGGTCTTCGGTCTCGGCCCGATCGGCCAGATGGCCTGTCGCATCGCCCGCCACCGCGGCCACAGGGTGATCGGCATCGACCTCGTGCCCGAGCGGCTCGAGATGGCCCGGCGCTATGAGGTCGAGACGATCGACACCTCCGATGTCGACGATGTCTCCGAGGTGATCCGGGGCATGACTGATGGGCGCGGAGCGGACAGCGTGCTTGAAGCCGTCGGTATGGAAGCTCACGGAGCACCTTTCGGGAAGCTCGCACAGGCGGCATCGGGCTTCCTCCCCGATGCGATCGCCCAGCCCATGATCGAGAAGGCGGCGATCGACCGCATGTCGGCGCTGTATGACTGCTTCGACTCGGTCCGCCGGGCGGGGACGGTCTCGATCTCAGGCGTCTACGGCGGCCAGCTCGACCCGATCCCGATGATGCAGATCTTCGACAAAGGCGTGAGCCTCAACATGGGCCAAGCCCACGTGAAGCGCTGGATCGATGACATCATGTCTCTCGTGACGGACGACGACGACCCGCTTGGAACCGAGGACTTCGCCACCCACAAGCTGCCCTTGACGGAGGCACCGGGCGCTTACGAGACCTTTCAGAAAAAGGACGACGACGCGATCAAGATCGTCTTCGAGCCGCACGGCCCGAAAGCCGCGAGCGGCGAGGGCTAGCCGGGCGGGGCGCCCAGCGGGTTCTCCGCGAGCGCCCGCGCGACGCCGGCAAGGTTCTGGGCGGCGGCTCGGGCCGTCTCGTGCGACCAACTGTGTCCCTCGGTCGTCTCGAGGTACTCGTCGCCCGGCCCCGGTCCTTTGTTCCAGTAGGTGAACGCCTGGCCCGGGATCGTGTAGCCGATGTCGCCGAGCTGTCCCGAGAGCTCGTAGATGCAGTGGTGGGCGCCGTCCTCGTTGCCCGTGACGACCGCACCCGCCACACGGTTGTATGCGACCGGCCGCTCTTCGTCATCGGTCTCCGAGAGCATCGCGTCCATCCTCTCGAGCACTCGCGAGGCGATCGAGGACGGCCGGCCCAGCCAGGTCGGGGTGCCGATCACGAGGATCTCGGAGTCGAGGAGCTTCTCGTGAACCGGCGGCCAATCGTCGCCCTCCCCCATGTCGGTCTCGACCCCCGGCTTGAGGTCCAGGTCGACGGCGCGGATGAGCTCGCATTCGACGTCGTGTGACTCGAGGGCCTCGGCGAGGACTTTCAGGAGAGCTTCCGTGTTGGACTGCTCGGGAGAAGGCTTGAGCGTGCAGTTGATGATCGTTGCTTTCATAGCCGGCCGTTACCCCGGACTAGGGCGTGGAAGCGGCGGTATCGGCGGCTAGGCGTCGAGTGCTTCGGCGTCATCTTCCACAGGCTCCGGTGCCGGCTTCGGGCCAGAGCGCATGAGGGTCGATGTCGTCTGCTCGAGCACGCGCCGCCAGCCCGCTCGCGTCTCGGCGGCTCGCTCGACGTGGTCCATCGCGTGGCGGACGCGGCGCTTGGAGATCTCGATTCCATGGCGCTTGGCGATGGCCCGGTAGCGGTCGTAGTCGCGCGCGAGCTTGAGCGTCACCGATTCGAAGCCGTGCTTCGCGATCTCCAAACGAGCCCGGTAGTCGAGGATCGAGGTGCCGAACATGAGCGCGTCGTCGAGCTCGGGCTCGATGAGGACGATGTCGACGCCGGGATAGCGCTCCTCCCAGATCTCGACCGCGCGATGGAGCCGATCGTGAGACATCATCCGGAAAACCTGATTGCCGATGCCGGCGAGGCCCATGTCGGAGACGTGCTGCACGCGGGAGCCGGTAACCGTCGGGATCGTCTGGCCGAAGTCGTTGACGTAGGGCACGAGCGGGTTGATGACCACGATGAACTGAGCGCCACGCTCAACGGCGACGTCGATGTTGGTCGTCGAGAGGATGCCGCCGTCAATGAACTCACGTCCCTTGATCTCGACCGGTTCGTAGATCATCGGCAGGGCGCCCGAGGCGGCGACGGCCTTCGAGATCGGGACGTCGGCCCACTCCCCCTCGCCCAGGACGATCCGCTCTGTCGTGTCCAGATCGGTCGCTGTGAGGTAGAGCTCGGCGGCCAGGTGCCGGAAGTCGTCGGTGCGGTCGGGGTCGGAAAGGACCTCGTGTACGTAGCGCTCGATGCCGATGCCCCGATAGAAGCCAGCCGGGAGCAGGCCCGCGAGGCCGGTCGCCAAGTCGACGATTGAGGATTCCTTTTCGAAGACCTCCTTGACGATGCCCGCGACCTTCAGCGGCAAGGTGAGCGAGCCACGAAGGAAGCCCCCGTAGTTCGGGCGCAGGAGCATTGAGAGGTCGATGTCCGGGATCGGCGAACGGAGTTCCGAGTTGAGGACCCGCATCATCTCCTCGGGCGTGACCCCGTTCGCGGTGAGGCTGGCGATGAACGACCCGGCGCTGGTACCGACGTAGATGTCGAACTCGTTGACGGTGTGGTTGACGGCGAGGAGGTCCAGGGCGCGGAGCGCGCCGATCTCATAAACCCCGCCGGTGAAGCCGCCGCCGCCGAGCACGAGCGCGGTCTTCGAGACCTCGCGCTTGCCGCGCTTTACCCGCTCTCCCCGCGACTGGTTTTTGCCCGACGGATCGAGCTCGACGACCTTGCCCATGAAGGCAAGCATTATCGCATGCGACCCGGAACTTACGTTCGCTCCGTGCCGTTCGCTCCGTGCCAGGTACCTAACGCAAGGCTCACATTCTTAGCGAGCTGTGAAGTACCTGGCACCGGGTGGTCATGGCTATCGTCTTCCAGCGTGAGGAGGTTTCGGGTCCTGGCAGGGATTCTCGCGACGGCGGCGCTGGCTGGAGCAGCCAGCGAGCCGGCGCTTGGGATCTCGCGCGGCGAGCTCCAGAGCGTCCTCGAGCGGGAGGTGAACGCGGTTGGTGGCGCCAGCGGTGCCTATGTGTACGAGGTCGAAGCGAACCGCAAGCCTCTGCTCTTCGCCGAGTCCAAAGGACGCTCGCGGAGCCTCGCGTCCAACACAAAGCTCTTCACCACCGCCGCTTACCTCGAGGGCTTCGGCAGCGGCGCGCGCCATGAGACCCGCGTCTTCGCCAGGGGCACGCGCACGGGAACCGGCGAGCGAACGCTCAGAGGCAGCCTGGTCCTAGTCGGAGGCGGCGACCCCGCCCTGGCAACTCCAAGCTTTGCGAAGCGGAAGAAGCTTCCCTTGACGAGCCTCGATCCGCTCGCCAAGGCGGTGGACGAGGCGGGGATCAAGAACGTGACGGGCAACCTGGTCGCAGACCCCACGATCTTCGACTCGAAGGGGGGAGTACCCACCCCCGGCGTAAACGCCGACCCGGACGACCTTCCGACGCTCTCTGGCCTCTCGTTCAACCGCGGGACGGAGGAGAACCCGCCCAAGAGCGCGGGCAAGGAGCTCGTCGCCGAGCTGAAGAAGCGTGGCGTGAGCGTGCGCGGAAAGGTGAAGGTCGAGGGGGTCCCAGCCAGTTCGCTGGACCCGGTGCCCCTCGGAGCAGTCGAGTCTCCCTCCGCCGCGAAGCTCGCGAAGCAGACCAACACACCCTCCGACAACTTCTACGCCGAGATGCTGATGAAGCTGATCGGGACCAGCCCTGGCAAGCAGGGAACGACGAAGCGGGGAGTGAAGAGGACCGAGGAGTTCACCAAGGCCATCGGCAGCGGCGTCGAGCTGGAGAATGGCTCAGGGCTCGCGCGCACGAACGAGGCATCGCCGCGGCAGGTAGCCAAGCTCCTCCTCTACATGCGGCAGGAGGATGCCGAGAAGCGCGCGTTCTTCGATTCGCTCGCGGTCGCGGGAGAGACGGGCACGCTCTCCGATCGGATGCGAGGGACCGCCGCCGAGGGACGCTGCCACGCCAAAACCGGCACGATCGAAGCGGTGAGCACCCTTTCGGGATACTGTCGCGCGGATGAAGGCCTCGTCGCCTTCTCGATCCTCATGAACGGCGTCTCGGTCGACGCAGCACGCCGCGCCCAGGACGAGATGGCGACCGCGATCGCGCGCTACGGCTGACGCCGCAGGGCTCAGCCGCCGAGCAGCTTTCCGAGGGCGGGCTCGTCGATGACCTCGACGCCTAGATCCTCGGCCTTCGCCAGCTTCGAGCCGGGGCTGTCCCCCGCGACCACGAAGTCCGTCTTCTTTGATACCGAGCCGGTGACCTTTCCCCCCGCGCGCTTGATCCGGCTTGACGCCTCGTCGCGCGAAAGCGTTGGCAGCGTGCCCGTGAGGACGAACGTCTTGCCCTCAAGCGGGCCCCCCTGGGCCCGGCGCTCCGACGGGTCGAGCTCGAAGCGAAGCCCGCGATCGCGAAGCCGTGCGATCAAGTCGCGAGTCGGCTCCTCGGAGAGCTCGTCGGCGATCTGAGCGGCCGTGATCGGTCCCACGCCCTCGACCTCTTCGATCGCCGCAGCATCGGCTTCGAGCAGCGCATCGATCGTGCCGAAATGCTCGGCCAGCGCCTGCGCCGTTACGTAGCCGATACCGGGCAGGCCGAGCGCGAAGAGGACGATTGAGAACGGCTGCTTCAGAGACTCGTCGATCGCGCCCTTGAGATTCCGGGCCGAGATCTCGCCGAACCCCTCGAGATTCTCGAGGTCTGCCTGCGTGATGTCGTAGATGTCGGCCTGGTCGCGGATCAGGCCCTCGTCCAGGAAGCGGAAGGAGAGCTTCTCGCCGAAGCCCTCGATGTCCATCACGGCGGTGAAGTGCTTGATCCGCTGGAACGTCTGGCCCGGGCAGCCGCGGCGGTTCGGGCAGATCGTGAACACCGAGTCCTCGGGCTTGACCGTGGGTGTATCGCAGCGGGGGCACTTCTTTGGAGGCTTCGCCTTGCGCAGGCGCTTGCCCTCTCGCCGCTGAGTCAGGGGCGCTATCACCTGGGGAATCACGTCGCCGGCGCGCGTGACGACCACGATGTCGCCCTCGCGGACGTCTTTTCGCGCCACGTCCTCCTCGTTGTGGAGAGTGGCCTGGCTCACGGTCACGCCGCCGACTCCAACGGGCTCGAGCTGCGCGAACGGGATCAGGTTGCCGACGCGCCCGACATTCCAGACGACGTGTTTGAGCTTGGTCGTCGCCGTGATCGGCGGGAACTTCCAGGCGATCGCCCAGCGCGGCTCGCGCCCGACGACGCCGAGCTCGCGCCAGAGGGCACGCTCGTTCACCTTGACGACGACGCCGTCGATCTCGTAGTCGAGCCCCTCGCGACGCTCCTCCCACCACTTGCATTTGGTGACGACCGAGTCAATGCCCTCGTGCCGCTCGATCTCGTCCTCGACTGCGAATCCGCGCTCGCGGAGCCATTCGATCTCGTCGTGATGTGTCTGGTGGTCGGTGCCGGTTCGGGCCCCGATCCCGTAGCACCACATCGCCAGCGGGCGCGAGGCGGCGATCGCAGGGTCGAGTTGCCGGATCGTTCCCGCAGCCGCGTTGCGGGGGTTCGCGAACGTGGACTCGCCCGCTTCGGCGCGCTCCTCGTTCATGCGGATGAAGCCCGAGCGCGGGTAATAGATCTCCCCCCTCACCTCGATCATCTCGGGCGCGTCCGGAATCTCCTTCGGGATGTCCGAGATCGTCCGGAGATTGTGGGTGACGTCCTCGCCGATTCGCCCGTCGCCGCGCGTCGCGCCCCGCACGAGCTTTCCGTCCTCGTAGATCAGGGAGATGGCGAGGCCGTCGATCTTCGGCTCGGTTACGTATGAGGTCTCGGCCGCAGTGATGTCAAAGCGCTTGAGGAGGTTCGCGATGCGCCGCTCCCATGCACGCATGTCCTCTTCCGAGCGGGCATTCGCAAGCGAGAGCATCGGCTCGGGATGCTCGACCTGCTCGAAGCGAGAGAGCGGGGTTCCCCCCACCTTCTGCGTAGGCGACTCCGGCGTCTGAAGCTCTGGATGCTCCGCTTCGAGCGCGCGCAGCTCGTCGATCAGAGCGTCGTACTCGTCGTCGCCGATCTCGGGGTCGTCCTTTACGTAGTAGCGCTCGTTGTGGTACTCGAGCTGATGGCGGAGCTCGTCGGCGCGCGCGGCGGGATCGGCGCTCATGTCCGAGCGATGGCTTTCGCTGCGGCGTCGAGCAGGTCGGCCGTGTCCCATTCGCCGAGACCGTCCAGGCCGTCGTGGTGCGTCAGGTCGAAATGGATCGGGGTGAGCGCCACGCGGTTCTTTGCGACCGCGACGAGGTCAGTGCCAGGCTCGTCCTCGTACGAGGGCTCGAAGCCGTAGATGCGATAGCGCCGCCGGCCTTCCGAGTCTTCTTCGACCAGCTTCATCTCATCGTTATAGAGGCGCTTTCCGAGCTTCGTGATTTCGATCCCCTCGGGCTCGCCCGCCGGCACGTTCACGTTGAGCAGCGTCCCCTCCGGCAGGGGTTCCGAGCGCACCTTCTCGACGAGGCCGGCGGAGAACGCCGCCGCAAAGCCGAAGTCGAACCTGCGGCCCAGGGCAAATCCCATCTCGCCCGGCGCGGATTGAAGCGAGATAGCGATCGCCGGTATCCCCAACACGATTCCCTCGAACGCCGCTGCCACGGTGCCCGAGTAGGTCACGTCGTCGCCCAAATTGGAGCCGTGGTTGATGCCCGAGACGATCAGGTCCGGCTTTTCCCCCAGGAGCCCGAGGTCCGCGAACCGCACGCAGTCGACGGGCGTCCCCTCGGTCGCAAAGCCACGGTCCCCATCGCCGAACTCAACCTCCTCGACCCAGAGCGGCGAGCGCGTCGTGATGCTGCGTGCCGTGGCGCTTCGGTTGGAGTCCGGCGCGACCACGTGGACCTCGACGCCATCGAGTTCGCGAAGGGCACGGCGAAGCGACTGAATGCCCTCGGCTCCGATCCCGTCATCGTTTGTGACCAGAACTCGCATTGGCTTTCGAGTCTATGAAGCGTGATCGTGCTCGAACGCGGGGCCGTCGCCGAACTCGGCGCCCGCGAAGTAGAGGCCGTGTGGCGGTGCCGTCTCTCCCGCGCGCTCGCGCGGCGCCCCTCGCAGCAACGCTGTGAAGTCCTCGACTGAGCGCTTTCCCGCGCCCACCTCGAGCATCGTGCCGACGAGGACGCGGATCATGCTTCGCATGAACGCGTCGGCCGTGATGTCGAAGACGAGGATGGCCTCGCATTCCTCCGCCCACGCTGCCGACAGGACCCGCCGCGTAAAGCGCACGTGCTCGGTCTGGGTCGGCGTGAACGCCGTGAAGTCGTTCTCGCCGGCGACGGCATCGGCGCATTCGCCGAGGGCCCCACGATCGAGTGGATTGGGCCACCACAGCGCCCGGCCCTCCTCGAAAGGGGTTCGCTGCGCTGCGGTGAGGATCCGGTAGCGGTAGCGGCGAGAGACCGCCCAGCGCCGCGCGTCGAACCCGTCCGGCGCCCGCTTGCATGCCAGGACCGAAACGTCTCGGGGCAAAACCGCGTTGATCCGGCTCGCGAAGCGATCCGGGGGATCGGCGTCGAGCACGAAGCTCGCGACTTGAGAGAGCGCGTGAACGCCGGTGTCCGTACGCCCCGCAACGGTGAGCGCTACCGGCGCGCCGCCGAGGATCTTCGCGGCGCCGCTTTCCAGCGTTTCTTGGACGGTGCGAAGCCCGGGTTGCCGCGCCCAGCCGGAAAACCCGGCCCCGTCATACGCGACCGTGAGCTTCCACGTGCTTTGTGTGGGTGTCATCACACGAAACCCGCGACGTGACCGCGCTCACATTGCGAGTCGCTTCCGCGCGGGATGGTGTGGTCGTCCCGACCCAGGAGGAGATTCACATGTCGAGCATGACCCAAACCGATCGCAACCAGTTTTCCCGCTACGACTTGCAGGAGAAGCACACCCCCCTTACCGCGGTTAGCGAGCGCGGAACCCGCATCCTCGCCGGCTTGACCGTCGGCTTCATCGGCGTCCTCGCGGCCCTGACCTACGCGGCGGTGCAGGTCTTTGACGGATGGCATCACGCGATCGTGATCGCGGACATCGGGATCGTCCTCGCCGCAGTCGCCGTCTGGATGCAATCCATGCGTGGGCCGGCCGAGGCCGAGGCCGACATCAGCTTCATCCCGCAGGGCTTGCGGCCCACTAAAAAGAGTTAGCCATCTGGCTGGGCCCCGGGGGAGGGCCGAGGCTAGACAAGCTCCAAGAAAACCATCTCTGTTGAGTCAGAGCGCCTCGGGCCGAGCTTCACGATCCGCGTGTAGCCGCCGGGCCGCTCCTCGTAGCGAGGGGCGATCTCCTCGAAGAGCTTGTGGACCAGGAACTTGTCCTGGCCCAGCTCGGAGAGCGCCTGACGGCGGGCGTGGAGGTCACCGCGCTTGCCGAGCGTGATCAGCTTCTCGAGCTGTGGCTTGACCGCCTTGGCCTTCGCCTCCGAGGTCTTGATCCGCTCGTGGTCGATCACTTCGCGGCAGAGGTTTCGCATCAGCGACTTGCGGTGCGCCTTGTCGCGATTCAGCTTGCCTTTTTGCTTTCCGTGCCGCATAACTAGACCTGCTTAAGAAAGCTACTCGCCGCGAAGGGAGAGCCCGAGCTGGTGAAGCGCGTCGATTACCTCTTCGGTCGAGCGGCGGCCGAAATTGGGGATCGCGTTCAGCTCTGACTCGGATCGCTGGACGAGATCGCCGACTGTCTGGATGCCGGCCCGCTTGAGGCAGTTGTACGCGCGCACGCCGACCTCGAGCTCCTCGATCAGGCGATCGTCGCCGTCTGCGGCCGCCGGTGCTCCGTTCGCGACGCCCTCGGCGGCGAGCGCGTCGAAGTTGTCACGCGCGGTGAGTTCGTCGACGCGATCCGCATCGGTGAAGATCGCCAGCGACTTGATGAGGATCTCCGCAGCCTCGCGAAGCGCCGAGCCGGGCTCGATCGAGCCGTCGGTCTCGACCTCGAGCGCGAGCTTGTCGAAGTCCGTGCGCTGCCCGACGCGGGCGGAGTCCACGGAGTACGCCGCGCGGCGGATCGGCGAGAAGATCGAGTCGATCGGCACCACGCCGATCGGCTGGTCCTCGGACTTGTTCTCCTCGGCGGGCGAGTAGCCGCGACCACGGCCGATCGTGAGATACATCTCGAGCTTGGTCTTCTTCTCGAGCGTCGCGATCGGCGCTTCGGGGTTCAGGATCTCGACGCCCGCAGGCAGGTCGATGTCCTTCGCGGTCACCTCTCCGGGCCCGGTCGCCACCAAGGGCGCCTCGATCTCGTCGGCGTCGGTGTGCATGCGCACGACGATGTCCTTCAGGTTGAGGACGATGTCGGTCACGTCCTCCTTCACCCCCTGGACTGTCGAGAACTCGTGGGCCACGCCCTCGATCCGCACGCTCGTGATCGCGGCACCTCCCAGGGATGAGAGGAGCACACGGCGCAGGCTGTTGCCGAATGTGTATCCGAAGCCCTTGTCGAGCGGCTCGATGGTGAACGTGCCCTTGTTCTCGGCGACGTCCTCCTTTGAGATCTTTGGGACTTGGAATTCAGACAGGGTGGTCATGTGTTCAGCCTCCGTTCGGGGAAAGGTCCTTAAAGGACGGCGCTACTTGGAGTAGAGCTCGACGATCAACTGCTCCTGAACCGGCGTCTCGATCTCGGCCCGCTCGGGCAGGCGCAAAATCTTGGCGGTCAGGGAGTCGTGATCTGCTTGCAGCCACGGCGGAACCGCGGCAGTCAGTTCTGTTGCGGCGCGGACGACGTCTGTCGCCTTCGTATCCGGCTTGACCTGGATCAGGTCATCAGGTTTGACCTGGTAGCTCGGAATGTCGATGCGGCGCCCGTTGACCAGCCAGTGTCCGTGGCTGATGAGCTGCCTTGCCTGACGGCGAGAAGCCGCGAAGCCGAGCCTTACCAAGACGTTGTCGAAGCGGCGCTCGAGAAGGCGCAGAAGGTTGTCGCCGGTCACGCCGGGCTGGCGGGCGGCCTTCTCGTAGTAAGCGCGGAACTGCTTTTCGAGCAGCTGGTAGTAGCGGCGCGTCTTCTGCTTCTCGCGAAGCTGGTTGCGGTACTCAGAGGCGCGCACGCGCGTGCGGCCGTGCTCGCCCGGCGGGTAGGAGCGGCGCTCGACGCCGCACTTGTCGGTCAGGCAGCGCTCGCCTTTAAGGAAGAGCTTTTGCCCCTCGCGACGGCACTGCTTGCACTGGGCTCCAGTGTCCCTCGCCATGGCTAGACCCTCCGCCTCTTCTTCGGCCGGCAGCCGTTATGGGCCTGCGGCGAAACGTCCTTTACCGTCGTCACGTTGAGCCCCGCGGCCTGCAGCGAGCGGATGGCCGTGTCGCGGCCCGAGCCTGCGCCCTTGGCGTGAACCTCGACCCGCTCGAGACCGTGCTCCATGCCCTTGCGAGCGGCCGCGTCGGCGGTCACCTGTGCGGCGAACGGGGTCGACTTGCGCGAGCCCTTGAAGCCTGCCGAGCCGGCGGACTCCCAGACGATGACGTTGCCCTCCGGGTCCGTGATCGTGACGATCGTGTTGTTGAAACTGGTCTTGATGTGGGCGATCCCGTACGGGACGTTCTTGCGGACCCTCCGGCGCGGCCGCCCCTTCTTCTTGGGCTGAGGAGACATCTACTTGGTCGGCTGCTTCTTGCCGGCGACGGACATGCGCTTGGGTCCCTTGCGGCCTCGCGCGTTGGTCTTCGTGCGCTGGCCGCGCGTGGGCAGGCCGCGGCGGTGACGAAGCCCGCGGTAAGAGCCGACCTCCGAGAGGCGCTTGATGTTCTGTGAGCGCTCGCGGCGAAGGTCACCCTCGACCTCGCCTGCCTCGACCGCCTCGCGAAGCTTGATCGTCTCGTCCTCGGTGAGGTCCTTGACGTACGTGTCCGGATCCACCTTCGCCTTCTTCAGGATCTCGTTCGCGGTCGAGCGACCGACGCCATGGACGTAGGTGAGACCGACCTCTACCCGCTTGTTCAAAGGGAGATTTACCCCCGCAATACGTGCCAAGTTCTTCCAATACTCCTTAACTACACCTGCTTCTCGCGGCGCCTTCGGCGCCACGTCTTACACATTGTTCTAGCCCTGCCGCTGCTTGTGCCTGGGGTTCGAGCAAATTACGAGCACGACACCGCGCCGCTTGATCACGCGGCACCTCTCGCACATCGGCTTTACGGACGCTCTTACCTTCACGCGTTTTCGCGCTCCAAACTGGTCGTATCAAACAGATTGCCCGCTTGTCCCATGAATCGGACGAGCAGGCCAAATCCGGCTCGAAAGCCGGCAGATGAGGATAGCAACGAGCCGTGCCTAGCCCTCGGCTTGTTCGTGCCAGGGAGTGAGGATCCGCGGCCCTTCCTCGGTCACCGCGACGGTGAACTCGAAGTGCGCCGTGACCGAGTCGTCGGCTGAGTAGACGGCCCAGCCGTCGCCGCCTGTGACGACCTCGCGGGAGCCGGCCGCGGTCATCGGCTCAAGCGCGAAAACCATGCCGGGCTCGAGCTCCGGGCCCCGTCCCGCCGTGCCGAAGTTCGGCACCTGCGGGTCCTCGTGCATCTCCCGCCCGACGCCGTGCCCGACCAGGCTGCGGATCACGCTGAAGCCTTCGGCTTCCACGGTCTTCTGCACCGCGCTCGAGACGTCGCCCAACCTTCCGCCCGGCTGCGCGGCGGCCACCCCCGCATGGAGCGAGGCGTCGGTGGCGGCCAGGAGGCGTGAGGTTTCCTCGGAGACCTCTCCGATCGGCACAGTCACCGCACCGTCGGCGACCCAGCCGTCCTTCGTCACGCCGACGTCGATCGAGAGGATGTCGCCGTGCTTAAGCGCGTAGGCGTCCGGGATCCCGTGCACGACCATCGAGTTCGGCGAGGCGCAGATCGAGCCGGGAAAGCCGCGGTAGCCCTTGAAGGTGGGCGTCGCGCCCTGCGAGCGGATGAAGCGCTCGGCTGCCTCGTCGAGCTCTGAAGTCGTCACCCCCGGCCGGCACTTGCCGATCAGCATCCGGAGACATCGCGCATGCACGTCGCCTGCCGCTGCCATCGCCTCGATCTGGACAGGGGTCTTCAGGATGATGCCGCTCCGGTACACGCGGCTAGCCTAGAGGCTCAGAGGTCGTGTAGTGCGAAGCGCTCAGGCGTCTTCTTCGGCGCGAAGCGTCGCCATAAGGGCCCGGACGTCCTCATAGACGTCGTCAGGCGCGCCGCACCCGTCCACGCGCTCGAGCAGCCCGCGCTCGTCGTACCAGTCGACGAGGGGAGCTGTCTTTTCCTTGTACTGCTTGAGGCGGTGCTTCACCACCTCTGGCTTGTCGTCGTCGCGAACGATGAGCTCCTCGCCGCAGACGTCGCACACACCCTCCTTCTCAGGAGGGTCGAACTCGACGTGGAAGATGTGCCCGTTCGGGCAGCACCGCCGCCCGCTGAGGCGCCGGACGACCTCCTCGTCGGGCACCGAGATCAAGATGGCGGCTGTGAGTCTGCTCCTGAGCTTCTCGAGCTTGTCGGCGAGCGCGTCTGCCTGACCCACGGTGCGAGGAAAGCCGTCGAGGATGAACCCGTCCTCCGCCTCGTGCGAGTCAATCCGCTCTGCGATCACATCGATGATGACCTGATCAGGAACGAGGTCGCCCTTGTCCATGTACGCCTTCGCGTCCTTGCCGATTTCGGTCTCCTCGCGAACGGCCCTGCGAAGGATGTCGCCGGTTGCGTAATACGGCAGGTCGAGGTCGTCTTGGAGCCGCTCGCCCTGGGTGCCCTTGCCTGACCCGGGAGGGCCGAGAAGTACGAGATTGAGCTGGGACATGGGCGGGACAGGGTACCCGGACCCCGCTCGTCAGAGGCTCATTGCCATCTGTGTACGCCTAACGCACCCTGAGGGCAACACGCACTAGGAAGGGCCCGCTCGGCGGCATCTGGCTCCGCTATCCGGAGCCATATGCAGCCGAGCGCCTGGATTGCCGCGAAGCTCCCCCCTTGGTTGCCCGCGCCAACGCTTTTTACCTCCCCCGCGGCCAGCAAATCGCCACACGCGCCCCGAGCTACTTCAGGAAGCCCTCGTAGTTCCTCATCATGAGCTGGGCCTCCAGCTGCTTCACCGTGTCCAGCGCGACGCCGACCACGATCAGGATCGAGGTGCCGCCGAAGAAGAAGTTGGCCGAGGTCTGGGAGATCAGGATCGTCGGCAGCGCGGCGACGGCGCCGAGGTAGAGCGCGCCGGGAAACGTCAGCCTGGAGAGGATCCGGTCCAGGTATTCGGCGGTAGGTCGCCCGGGTCTCACCCCGGGGATGAAGCCGCCGTACTTCTTGAGGTTGTCGGCTTGGTCCACGGGGTTGAACGTGACCGCGGTGTAGAAGTAGGTGAACAGCACGATGAAGAAGGTCTGTCCGAGCACGTAGGCCCACCCGTTCGGGTTGAAGAACGTCGCGACGTCGGTCCAGAAGTTGTCCTGGGCGCCGCCGAGAAGCTGCCCGATCGTGGGCGGGAAGGCCATGATCGAAGCGGCGAAGATGACCGGGATGACGCCCGCCATGTTCACTCGGAGCGGCAGGTAGGTCGAGCCTCCGGTCGTCATCCGGCGGCCGACCACGCGCTTGGCGTACTGGACGGGGATGCGCCGCTGACCCTCTTGGACGTAGACGATCCCGACGATCACGGCGAGGGCGACGAAGGGCATCATCACCACGAAGACCTGGTCGGAGTTCGTCCACCACGCCTGGATGCCGCCCGGGATCGAGGCTGCGATCGAAGCGAAGATCATGAGCGAGATGCCGTTGCCGATTCCGCGCTGGGTGATCAGCTCACCCAGCCACATGAGCAGGGTGGCGCCGGCGGTGAGCGAGATCACGATCAGCATCACGTTGCCGAAGTTGAGCGCGCCGTCGATCACGTCGGTGCCGCCGAAGCCGGAGGAGTTGAAGAGGAAGACGTAGCCCACCGACTGTGCGGCCGCGAGGCCAACGGTGAGGTAGCGCGTGTACTGGGTGATCTTCTGCTGGCCGACCTCGCCCTCCTTTGAGAGGCGCTCGAGCGCCGGCACGACGACGGTCAGGAGCTGCAGGATGATCGAGGCCGTGATGTAGGGCATGATCCCGAGTGCGAACAGCGATAGCCGCTGCAGCGAGCCGCCGGAGAACAGGTTGAGGAAGCCGAGGATGTTCGAGCCGGCGAAGTTCTCCTCGAGGGCCTCTAGCGCGCTGGCGTCCACGCCCGGCGCCGGGATGTACGCGCCGAGTCGGTAGAGCAGGAGCATCGCTGCAGTGAACGCGAGCTTCCGCCGGATCTCGGGGACGCTGAAGGCGTTGGCGATGGTCTGGAGCAAGGCTCAGCCCTCGATGATCTCGCAGCTACCGCCCGCGCCCTCGATCTTCTCGCGAGCGGACGCTGAGAAGGCATGGGCGCGCACCGTGAGCGCGGTCGAGATCTCGCCTCGACCGAGCACCTTGACCGGGTGGCGTCGCTTGGCAAGGCCGGCGGCGCGAAGCGTCTCGGGCGTGACCTCTGAGTCCTTGCCGAAGCGGGCCTCGAGGTCTGAGACGTTCACCGGCTGGGTGTGGGTGCGGAAGGGCTCGAACGGCATCGACATCTTCTTCGTCGGGCCCTTGAGCTTTCGCGTCCGCATGTGGATCGGGTTCTGGCCGCCCTCGTAGCCGACTCGGCGCTTGGACCCCGCGCGGGCGCCGGCCCCCTTGTGCCCGCGGCCCGCGGTCTTGCCCTGGCCTGTGCCCTTGCCGCGGCCGAGGCGCTTTCGCGAATGGCGCGAGCCCGCCTTCGGGCGAAGCGAGTGGAGGCCGATCTCTTCGGGGTCGAGGCGCGTCATTAGGAACCACTCCCGCCGGTTGCTCCGGCTTCGCCGTCCGCACCGTCGGGGTCGCAGACCATTACGAGGTGCTTGACCTTGGCGAGCGCTCCCCGGAACTGCGGCGTGTCCTCGAGCTTCGATTCACGGCCGATGCGGCCGAGCTTGAGCGAGCGCAGCGTCGCAAGCTGCTTCTTGTCCGAGCCGATGGGCGAGCGGACCTGCTTCAAATGGACCTCAGGCATCGGGCGTCTCCTCCGCCGCAGCCTCCTCGGCGGGAGGCTCTTCAGGAGCGTCTGCGACGGCGACAGGAGTCGGCGTGACGTCGACGGCGTCGCCGTTTGCGCCTTCGCGGAGCTTCTTTTGCTCGGCCAGGAGGTCGAGGCCGAGGACCTGATTCACCGAGAGGCCGCGGAGCTTTGCGACGTCCTGTGGGCGGCGAAGCTGGTGGATACCGTCCATCGTCGCCTTGACGAGGTTGATCGGGTTCTGCGTGCCGAGCGACTTCGAGAGCACGTCGCGGATGCCTGCGAGCTCCAGCACGGCGCGGACGCCGCCGCCGGCAATGACGCCGGTACCCGGGCTGGCCGGACGCAGGACCACATGGCCTGCGCCGTAGCGCCCGACGATCTTGTGCGGAATCGTCTGGCCGTACATCGGCACTTCGATCAGGTCCTTGCGCGCGTTCTCCACGGCTTTCTGGATCGCCAGCGGGACCTCGCGCGCCTTGCCGTAGCCGATTCCGACCACGGTCCGCTCGTCGCCCACGGCGACCAGGGCCGTAAAGGAGAAGCGACGGCCGCCCTTGACGACCTTGGCAACGCGGTTGATCTCGATCACGCGCTCCTGAAGATCGAGCCCCTGTGGGCTCACGGTCTTGTACTCGCGCTCGCGGCTCATCGAAGTGGTTGAGGGTAGAGACTGGATTTCCACCGGCACATGCTGCTTTCGGGGCTAAAGCCCCTCAAGGGACACATCATCAGAACTCGAGGCCACCCTCGCGGGCGCCTTCGGCGAGCGCGGCTACGCGACCGTGGTAGCGGTAGCCGCCGCGGTCGAAGATGCATGACTTTATTCCCGCGTCGGCGGCTCGCTTCGCGAGGAGCTCGCCCGCCTTCTTCGCCTGCTCGGCGCGGTCGAGCTTGCGAAGCTCGTCCTCGATCCACGAGACGGATGCGAGGGTCTTACCCGCGTCGTCGTCGATGAGCTGCGCGGCGACTCCGCGGTTCGAGCGAAAGACGGAGATGCGCGGGCGCTCGGCCGTGCCGCGGATCTTCGCGCGGACGCGGCGGCGGCGGCGCAGGCGCTGCTGGCCCTTGGTCTTGACGGCCATCTGCCTAAGCCCTCTTTCCGACCTTGCGGCGGATCTGCTCGCCGGCGTAGCGGATGCCCTTGCCCTTGTACGGCTCAGGCGGCCGCACACGGCGGATGCGCGCGGCCATCTCGCCCACGAGTTGCTTGTCGATCCCTCGCACGATGACCTCGGTCTGCTGCGGGACCTCGAACTCGATGCCCTCAGGCGCCTCGATCAGGACGGGGTGGGAATAGCCGACGCTCAGGTTGAGGTTCTTGCCCTGGAGCGCGGCGCGGTAGCCGACGCCCTGGATCTGAAGGCGCTTCTCGTATCCCGCTGTCACGCCCTCGACCATGTTGGCGACGAGGCTGCGGGTGAGGCCGTGAAGTGCGCGGTGCTCGCCGCGGTCGGTTGGGCGCTCGACCACCAGGGCGCCTCCCTCGCCCTCGGTGATCTTCATGTCGCGGTTGACGACGGTCGAGAGCTCGCCCTTCGGGCCCTTGACCGAGACGCGGCCAGGGTCGAGCGAGACGGTCACGCCGTCCGGCACTTCGATGGGCATGCGACCAATGCGCGACATCAGGTCACCACACAAACGCGACGACTTCGCCGCCCACGCCTTTCGCCTTCGCCTCGTGTCCGGTCATGACGCCGACGGAGGTGGACACGATCGCCGTCCCCATGCCGCCCATCACGCGCGGGATTTCGGTCTTGTCCGCGTAGCGCCGGCGGCCCGGGCGCGACACGCGCTCGATGCCCGTGATCACGGGCTTGCGGCCGTCCGTGTAGCGGAGCTGGATCTTGATCACCTCGCCGACCTGGGTGGGCTCCACCTCGAAGTCCGCGATATAGCCCTGCTCTTTCAAGATGCGCGTCATCTCCTTCTTCAGGCGCGAAGACGGCACCTCCACGTCGGGGTGCTCAGCCCGGAGCGCATTGCGCACGCGGGTCAGGTAGTCGGAGATCGGATCAGTAAGCATCAGAGTTCCTAGAAACCTTTACCAGCTCGATTTGGTCATTCCGGGCACGTAGCCCTTGTGAGCGGCCTCGCGCAGACAGATCCGGCAGAGGCCGAACTTGCGGTAGTACGCACGCGAGCGGCCGCACCGGCGGCAGCGGTTGTGCTTTCGCGTCGAGTACTTCGGCTCGCGGCCCTGCTTGACAATCTTCGAGGTCTTCGCCATGTCTTAGCTGTCCGTCCCTTCGCTCGAGTCTGAGTCGCTTTCTGAGGCGCTTTCGGCGCCGCCTTCCTCGCCCTCTTCGCCTTCTTCCTCGTCCTCGCGGACCGGCTTCGCGTAGGCCTCGGGGTTCTCTTCCTTGAGCTGCTCGAGCGCGGCCGCCTCGGCTTCGGCACGGATGCGCGCCTCCTCGTGACGTCGCTCCTCCTCTTCCTCGGCGGCCTTGTCGGCCTCGCCGGGGCGGCCATCCTGCGAGAAGGGAAAGCCAAGCGCGAGCAGCAGGTGAAAGCCCTCTTCGTCGGTCTGTGCAGTCGTGGTGATGGCGATGTCGAGGCCGCGCGTCTCGTCGATCGAGTCGTAGTCGATCTCCGGGAAGATGAGCTGCTCGCGAACGCCCATCGAGTAGTTGCCCCGGCCGTCGAACGCCCGCGCGGACATCCCGCGGAAGTCGCGGATCCGGGGGATCGCGATCGAGATGAGCCGGTCGAGGAACTCCCACATGCGGGCGCCGCGAAGCGTGACGGCGACGCCGACCGGCATGCCGTCCCTGAGCTTGAACGACGCGATTGACTTGCGCGCGCGCCGGACGCTTGGCTTCTGGCCGGCGATCGTCGCGAGCTGCTCGGTCGCAGCTTCGAGCACCGGCGTCGACTGCTTGGCGTCGCCGACGCCCATGTTGAGCGTGATCTTCACCAGGTCCGGGACCTGCATGCGGCTCGTGTAGCCAAAGCGCTCGGTGAGCGCGGCGACGATCTCCGCCTCGTAGCGCTCGCGAAGGCGCGGAGGAGGAGCTGCCTGCTGGGGCGCAGCGGTCTCGGTTTCGGTTTCTTCTGTCGCTGTTGAAGCTTCCACGGGCTAGTCCAAAGAGTTTCCGGTTCGTTTTGCATACCGCTGGCGCTTGCCGTCGTCGGTCAGCCGCACGCCCACGCGGGTCGGCTTGTTGTCCGCCGGATCCACCAGCGTCACGTTCGAGACGTGGATCGGACCCTCCTGGTCGATGATCCCTCCAGCGTCACCGCGCTGTGTGTCCTTGACCGAACGGGGGCGCGAGTGCCTCTTCACGATATTGAGCCCCTCGACGTAAACCCTGCGGCGGGCGGGCTCGGTGCGAAGGACCTTGCCCGTCTTGCCCTTGTCCTTGCCTGACTTGACCAGGACGACATCATCGGAGCGGATCCGCATCGCCTTGCCCTTCGGCTCCGGCTTTCTCGGCTTCTTGGGCATCTAAAGCACCTCGGGGGCGAGGGACACGATCTTCATAAAGTTCTTCTCGCGGAGCTCGCGGGCGACGGGGCCGAAGATGCGGGTCCCGCGCGGATTGTTCTGGGGGTCGAGGAGGACGGCCGCGTTCTCGTCGAACGCAATGTAGGTGCCGTCCGAGCGGCCGAGCTGCTTGCGGGTGCGGACGACGACCGCCTGCACGACCTCGCCCTTGCGGACGGCTCCGTGCGGCGTGGCGGTCTTCACCGTCGCGGTGATGATGTCGCCGACGCCTGCGTAACGGCGATGGTGGCCGCCCTTGACGCGGATGCAGAGGATCTCGCGCGCGCCCGAGTTGTCCGCGACCCTGAGCCTTGACTCCTGCTGGATCATCGCGCCTTCTCTACGACTTCCACGAGGCGCCACCGCTTGGTGCGGGACAGCGGACGGGATTCGATCACGCGGACGATGTCGCCGGCCGAAGCCTCGTTGCCTTCGTCATGCGCGTGGACCGTTGCAGACTGGCGGACGACCTTCTCGTAGCGGCGGTGGCGCCTCGAGAGGTCGACCCGGACGGTGATCGTCTTGTCGGCCTTGTCCGAGACGACGGTGCCGAGCTGGGTCCTGCGGACTCCTGGCTCGCGCTCCGCAGGAGGGGTTCCATGCCGTGGCTCTGAGCGCTTCGCGCGCTCCTGGCCTCGCCGGCGGCTGCGGGCCGCGGCGTTGCGACGCCGAGTCTCGGTCCGCTCTGTGGCGCGCTCTTCGGCCGTTCGCTGGGGCCTCGCCTCGCCCGCATGAGTGGAGCGGGCGAGCTTGCGGGCCTGCTTGGGAGTCAAAGACACCTCGGGCTCAGCGTCCGCGTCGGGGGCGGGGGCTTCCTCGGCAGGGGCTTCCTCCTTGGCAGGCGCTTCTTCCTCGGCAGGGGCTTCCTCCTTGGCAGGCGCTTCTTCCTCGGCAGGAGTTTCCTCAACCTCGGCGACTGTGGGGTCAGACCCCTCATCGGCGCTGGCGGAATCCTCCGCTTCCGGAGTAGAGGGGTCAGACCCCGGCTCGGGTGCTTCGGTCTCTTCGGCGTCCTTGTTTTCTTCGTCAGCCACGGTTTCTCAGTTCCTTTTCCACGTCGATACCGCGCTGGTGGGCGACGGTCAGGAGGCGGGCGAGGTCGCGGCGAGACGCGCCAATGCCCGCGGTGTTCTCGAGCTCGCCCGTCGCGTGGCGAAAGCGCAGGTTGAACGCCTCCTGGCGCGCGTTGCGAAGCGCCTCCACGAGGTCCGGATCGGATAGCGCGTGGACATCCGACGCTCTCACTGGCCGGCCTCGTCCCTCGTCACGAACTTGGTCTTGATCGGAAGCTTGTGTCCCGCGAGTCGCATTGCATCCTTCGCGAGGTCCTCCGGCACGCCGGAGAGCTCGAACAGGACGCGGCCGGGCTTGACCACGGCGACCCAGCCCTCGGGGTTGCCCTTGCCCGAGCCCATCCGCGTCTCCGCGGGCTTCGAGGTGTAGGGCTTGTCGGGAAAGACGTTGATCCAGACCTTGCCGCCTCGCTTGATCTTGCGGGTCATCGCGACTCGCGCAGCCTCGATCTGGCGGTTCGTGATCCAGCCACGATCCACCGCCTTCAGGCCGTACTCGCCGAAGTTCACATCCGAGCCGCCCTTGGTGTAGCCGCGACGCTTGCCGCGCATTTGCTTGCGGTACTTGACCCGCTTCGGAGCGAGCATCAGGAGCTCTCGGCGGCTGAGGGGTCAGACCCCTCGCCGCTGCTCGGAGAGGCTGGAGCTGTTGGTGTAGAGGGGTCAGACCCTGGCTTGGGCGCTGCGGGGTCGGACCCTGTCTTGGGCGTTGGAGAAGCGTCAGACCCCGGCGTGGGTGCGGCGGCCGGCGCTGCCGCTGCCGGCGCTGCGGGACGGGGGCGGCGGTCGCGGTCGCGCTTCTTGCGATTTCGCGGCTGCAGCTCGTCGAGCTCGTCCGATGCGGTGCGGTAGCCCTCGGGCATTACCTCGCCCTTGTTGATCCAGCACTTGACGCCGATCCGGCCCGTCGTGGTCTTCGCCTCGACGAATCCGTAGTCGATGTCGGCGCGAAGGGTGTGGAGCGGGACGCGTCCGTCCGAGTAGCCCTCGGTCCGGGCCATCTCGGCACCGCCGAGGCGGCCGGAGACCTGGACCTTCACGCCCTTGGCACCGGAGCGCATGGCGGAGGTGAGCGCACGCTTCATCGCTCGGCGGAAGGCGACGCGGTTCTGAAGCTGCTCGGCGATCGACTGGGCGACGAGCTTGGCGTCGAGCTCGGGGCGCTTGATCTCCTTGATGTTCACCTTGACCGGCTTGGCGGTCAGCTTGTGAAGGTCCCGGCGAAGCGAGTCCACTTCCGAGCCGGACTTGCCGATGACGATGCCGGGGCGCGCAGTGTGGATGTCCACCGTGATCTCGCCCCGCTGCTTCACGATCGTGATGTCAGAAAGGCCCGCGTGTGAGAGCCGATTCTCGATGTGATCGCGGATGTTCAGATCCTCGAGGAGGTAGTCCGAAAACTCGCGCTGGTTGAACCAGTTCGACTTCCAGTCGTGGATGTATCCGACTCGGAACCCTTCGGGATGGACTTTTTGACCCATGGTGAAGTTCTTCTTTCTGTCTAATCAGTCGAGCGCAGGGAAAGGAAGACGTGGCAGGTCTTCTTCTCGATGCGAGTGGCTCGGCCCCTGGCACGCGCGCGCCAGCGCTTGAGGGTAGGGCCCTGATCGACGCGGATTTCGGCGATCTCCATCTCGTCGGCGACCAGGTCGTGGTTGTTCTCGGCGTTGGCGGCGGCCGAGTCGATCAGCTTGCGGATGTCAAGGGCGGCCGAGCGCGTCGAGAAGTCGAGAAGCTCCTGCGCTTCGGGCACGCTGAGGCCGCGCACCTGGTCGGCGACCAGGCGCGCCTTGCGCGGCGCGACGCGCAGGTAGCGCGCGCTGGCGCGCACAACAGGAGTGTCGGTTGCCTCAGCCACTAGCGCTCTCTGCCGCCGTGGCCGCGGAACGTGCGGGTGGGCGCGAACTCGCCCAGCTTGTGGCCAACCATCGACTCGGAGATGAAGACAGGCACGTGCTTGCGCCCGTCGTGCACGGCAATCGTGTGCCCCACCATCTCGGGAAAGACGGTCGAGGTCCGCGACCACGTCTTAACCATGGCCTTCTGGTTCGACTCGTTCATCGCGTTGATGCGGCTCATCAGGCGCTCTTCGACGAACGGCCCCTTCTTGGTTGAACGTCCCACGAATCCCTACCTCTTCTTCTTCCCGCGCCTGCGGCCGCGGACGATCATCTTGTTCGAGGCCTTCCCCTGCTTGCGGGTCCTGTAGCCGAGCGTCGGCTTGCCCCACGGCGTCCGTGGGTGCCCGCCGGGCGTCTTATGAGCCTCGCCGCCGCCATGAGGATGGTCGACGGGGTTCATCGCGACGCCGCGGGTCTGCGGGCGGATGCCCTTGTGGCGGCTTCGGCCAGCCTTGCCGACGGTGACGTTCTGATGCTCGGAGTTCGAAAGCGTGCCGACGGTGGCGCGGCAGTTCGCGCGCACCATGCGCATCTCGGAGGAGGGAAGGCGAAGCGTCACGGTGTCTCCCTCCTTGGCGACAACCTGGATCGAAGTGCCGGCCGCGCGGCCCAAGCGCCCGCCCTGGCCCGGGATGAGCTCGACGTTGTGGACAATTGTTCCCGTGGGGATCTGGCGCAGCTCGAGAGCGTTGCCGGGCCGGATATCGGAACCCGGGCCGGACTGGACCACGGCACCCACCCCGAGTCCCTGGGGGGCGAGGATGTAGCTCTTGGCGCCGTCGGAGTAATGAAGCAGCGCGATGTAGGTCGTCCGGTTCGGGTCGTACTCGATGGTCGCGACCTTCGCGGGCACGCCGTCCTTCGTCCGCTTGAAGTCGATCTCGCGGTAACGGCGCTTCGCGCCCCCGCCGCGGTGGCGCGCCGTGACGCGACCGCGCGAGTTTCGCCCGCCGGTCGAGCTCTTGCCCTTGGTGAGCGCCTTGTGGGGGCGCTTCGAGGTGACCTCCTCGCGCTTCTGGTAGGTAGAGAAGCGGCGTCCGGGGCTGGTGGGCTTTGTCCTACGCATCGCCATTACTCGGCCACCGCCCCTTCGAAGAGCTCGATCCGGTCGCCCGGCGCGAGCCTCACGATCGCCTTCTTCCACTGGCGGGTCTTGCCCGAGTGAAGGCCGCGGCGCTTTGGCTTCGCGCGAACGGTCTGCGTGCGGACGTTGAGGACCGAGACGTCGAAGACTTCCTCCACCGCGCGTGCGATCTGCGTCTTGTGGGCGCGGTCGTCGACTCGAAAGGTGTACTTGCCGTCCGCCATGAGCGCGTAGCTCTTCTCGGAGACGACCGGCTCGATGATGATGGAGCGGGCGTCCATTAGGCGCCGCCTCCCCGGGTAACGTCGCCCGCGCGGGCCTCGAGGATGTCGAGGGCGGCTTGCGTCACGACGAGCGAGCGGTGTCCGATGACGTCCCCGACGCCGACGGCGCCGGCGAGCAGCACCGTCACCGACGGGATGTTGCGAAAGCTCTTGACGACGGCCAGCTCGTCCTCGCCCGAGATCGCGACGAGCGTCGGGGTGCGAGCGCCCCACTTGCCGAGGGTTTCTGCGGCCTGCTTGGTCGACGGCTCGGAGAAGCTGCTCGAGTCGAGCACGGCTACCGAGTCACGCTTGGCGTGAACCGTGAGCGCGGCGCGAAGCGCCTTGCGGCGAGCCTTGCGGTTGACCTTGAAGGTGTAGCCGCGCGGCTTGGGCCCAAAAGCTGCTCCGCCGCCCCGCCGATGCGGGACGCTGAGCGCGCCGACGCGAGCGCGTCCCGTGCCCTTCTGCCGCCATGCCTTGGCGCCGGTCATCGCAACCTCGCCGCGGCTGAGCGTGGACGCCGTGCCGCGCCGCTGCGCGTTCGCCTCCGCGCGCGCGACGTCGTGCACCAGCGACTCGTGAAAGTCCTCGGAGAAAAGCGCTTCGGGCAAATCGGACTTCGCCTGCTTCCCGAGGGTGGTGGCCTTGACGCTAGCCATCGGTGCGCACCTCCAGGATCCCCTTCTTGGGCCCCGGCACGGCGCCGCGGACCATGAGGAGGTTCTGCTCGGCGTCCACGTCGATCACCTCGAGCCCTTTCTGCGTGACCCGTTTGCCGCCCATGCGGCCCGGCATGCGGACGCCCTTGAAGACGCGGGCCGGGTCGGCGGAGGCGCCGACCGAGCCGGGCGCCCGGACGTTGTGGGAGCCGTGCGAGACGGGGCCGCGGCTGAAGCCGTGGCGCTTCACCGTCCCCTGAAACCCCTTGCCGACCGCCACGCCGGAGACTTTCACGCGCTGGCCTGGCTCGAACTGCTTGACGGTTGCGGAATCGCCGATCTTGAGCTCTTCACCCTCAGCGCCGAGGTCTTCGTCGCGAAACTCGACGAGCGTCCGCATGGCGCCGGCGTCGGCTTTCTTCAAGTGCCCGAGCTCGGCCTTGGTGAGCTTGCCCTCGCCGGTGGCGTCGAAGGCGAGCTGCACGGCCGTGTAGCCGTCGCGATCGTCCGAGCGGATACCGGTGATCGGGCAAGGCCCGGCCTCGATGACGGTGACGGGAACGACCGTGCCGTCTTCCCGAAAGAGCTGAGTCATGCCCACCTTCTTGCCGATGATCGCCGCCATCAGATCTTTATTTCGATGTCCACTCCCGCGGGCAGCGCGTCGAGGCGCTGGAGCGAGTCGATCGTCTTCGGGGTGGGCTGGTGGATGTCGATCAAGCGCTTGTGGGTGCGGATCTCGAAGTGCTCACGCGAGTCCTTGTCCTTGAAGGGGGAGCGGATCACGCAGTAGACGTTCTTGTCGGTGGGCAACGGCACCGGTCCAGCCACCGTCGCGCCGGTGCGCTCGGCCGTATCCACGATCTCGCGCGCCGCGCGATCGATCGCGTCGTGGTCGTAGGCCTTGAGTCGGATTCGGATTTTGTTTGTGGCGATCGTCGCCATGCGTGTCTTTCTTTGGGCCTTCTCGCGTAATCGGGGCGCCGCTCAAACGGGAGCGCCGCCCCAGTCACGAATCGAAGGTTTTATGTCGTACTGGGCGGGGCCGAAGGCCCCGGAGGGACAGGAATCTTCCTGTCCCTCGGTGCGGGCTACTCAGTGATGTCTGAGACCACCCCGGACCCTACGGTGCGCCCACCCTCGCGGATGGCGAACCGCAGACCCTTGTCCATGGCGATCGGCTGAATCAGCTCGATCTCCATCTCGACGTTGTCGCCCGGCATGACCATCTCCGTCCCCTCGGGGAGGTTGGCGATGCCGGTGACATCGGTCGTGCGGAAGTAGAACTGCGGGCGATAACCCGAAAAGAACGGTGTGTGACGGCCGCCCTCCTCCTTCTTCAGGCAGTAGACCTCAGCCTTGAACTTCGTGTGCGGTGTGATCGAGCCGGGCTTGCAAAGCACCTGGCCGCGCTCGACCTCGTCGCGCTTGGTGCCGCGGAGGAGGCAGCCGGCGTTGTCGCCCGCCTGTCCCTGATCGAGCGTCTTGTGGAACATCTCGACGCCGGTCACGACGCTCTTCGAGCTCTGCTCGTGGATGCCGACCATCTCGATCTCGTCGCCGGTGTTGACGACGCCCTGCTCGATCCGGCCGGTGACCACCGTGCCGCGGCCGGGGACCGTCATGACGTCCTCGATGGGCATGAGGAACGGCTTGTCAAGGTCGCGCTCCGGCTCCGGGATGTAGGAGTCGAGCGTCGAGGCGAGCTCCATGATCGCCTTGACGGCCTCCTCGTCGCCCTCGAGCGCCTTGAGCGCCGAGCCCTTGACGATCGGGGTGTCGTCGCCCGGGAAGTCGTACTCGTTGAGAAGATCCTTGACCTCCTCCTCGACGAGCTCGATTAGCTCTTCGTCGTCCACCATGTCGGTCTTGTTGAGGAAGACGACCACGTAGGGAACGTTCACCTGCTTCGCCAGCAAGATGTGCTCGCGCGTCTGAGGCATGGGGCCGTCAGCCGCCGAGACGACCAGGATCGCGCCGTCCATCTGAGCCGCGCCCGTGATCATGTTCTTCACGTAGTCGGCGTGCCCGGGGCAGTCGACGTGGGCGTAGTGGCGGTTCTCCGTCTGGTACTCCACGTGAGAGGTCGCGATGGTGATCCCGCGCTCCTTCTCCTCGGGCGCGTTGTCGATCTCCTCGAAGCTCTTCGCCTCCCCGCCGCCGGCCTCGGCGAGCACCTTCGTGATCGCTGCCGTCAGCGTGGTCTTCCCGTGGTCGATGTGACCGATGGTGCCGACGTTCACGTGCGGCTTGCTGCGATCAAAAGTCTCTGCCATTTGGCGCTCTAGCTCCTGTTCTCTCTGTTTCTAAGTCTTTGGTTTCTCTTTAGGTGTGGAACCCGGGAAATATAGCTACGCGGCCTCGGTCGCCTCGCCCGATCTGGACGCGACGATTTCCTCGGCGATATTGCCCGGTACTTCCTCGTAGCGCTCGAACTGCATCGAGTAGTTCGCCCGGCCCTGTGTTGACGATCGTAAGTCCGTCGCGTAGCCGAACATCTCCGACAGGGGCACGTAGGCGTTGACCGCCAGGGCGTTGCCCGCGCTGGTCTTGGCCCTGCACCTTGCCCCGGCGCCGCGAGAGATCGCCGATCACGTCGCCGAGGAAATCCTCCGGCGTCACGACCTCGACCGCCATCACGGGCTCGAGCAACACTGGCTTCGAGCGGCGCGTGCCCTCCTGGATCGCCATCGAACCGGCGATTTTGAACGCCATCTCCGAGGAGTCGACGTCGTGATAGGAACCGTCGACAAGCTCGACGCGGACGTCGACCATCGGATATCCGGCCTTCACTCCCGATGCGAGGGCTTCCTCGATCCCTTGCTCGACGGAAGGGATGTACTCGGAGGGGATCGACCCGCCCTTGATCTTGTTGACGAAGTCGAAGCCCTCCTCGGGAGCGGGCTCGACGTTGATCACGACGTGGCCGAACTGGCCGCGACCGCCGGTCTGACGGACGAAGCGGCCGACGATCTTTTCGGAGCGCTGGCGGATCGTCTCGCGGTACGCGACCTGCGGGCGACCGACGTTCGCCTCGACCGAGAATTCGCGAAGCAGGCGATCGACGAGGACCTCGAGGTGGAGCTCGCCCATGCCGTGGATGACGGTCTGGCCGGTTTCATCGTCGGTCTCAATCTGAAAGGTGGGGTCTTCCTCGGCAAGGCGGGCAAGGCCGGACCCCAGCTTCTCCTGGTCCGACTTGGTCTTGGGCTCGATCGCGACGGCGATGACCGGCTCAGGAAACACGATCTGCTCGAGAACGACGGGGCGTCCGGCGCCGCGAGCGTGTCACCGGTAGAGGTCTGCTTGAGGCCGACGCCGGCGAGGATGTCGCCCGCGAAGCACTCTTCGATGTCCTCGCGATGGTTGGCGTGCATCATGAGGAGACGGCCGATCCGCTCGGTACGGCCGGCCGTCGCGTTCAGGACGCGGCTGCCCGATGAGAGCTTGCCCGAATAGACCCGGAAGTAGGTGAGCTTGCCGACGAACGGGTCGGACATGACCTTGAAGGCCAGTGCCGCGAACGGGGCGGAGTCGTCGGGCGGGCGCTCGGTTGACTCACCCTCGGAGCCGTCCTTGTTCGGGATGAAGCCCGTGAGCGGCGGCACCTCGAGCGGCGAGGGCAAGAGTTCGACGATCGCGTCGAGGAGCGGCTGGACGCCCTTGTTCTTGAACGCCGAGCCGCACAGAACGGGCGTGACCTTCAGATCGAGCGTGGCGCGATGAAGCGACTTGGCGATCCGTTCGTGAGGGATCTCCTGCTCCTCGAGATACATCTCGGCAAGGTCGTCGTCGTAGTCCGCGCACGCCGCGATGAGCGCATCGCGAGCCGCGTGAACCTCATCGGCCATGTCGGCCGGGACTTCCTCGTATTCAAACTCGGTGCCGAGCTCGTCGTGCCAGACGAGCGCCTTGTTCTCGATCAGGTCCACGACGCCCTTGAGCTGGTCCTCGGCGCCAATAGGAAGCTGAATCGGCAGTGGATGCGCGCCGAGGCGATCCTTCATCGTCTGGACCGAGCGGTGGAAGTCGGCGCCGACGCGGTCCATCTTGTTGATGAAGGCGATCCGCGGCACCTTGTACTTGTCCGCCTGGCGCCAGACCGTCTCGGACTGGGGCTCTACTCCCGCGACGGAGTCGAAGACGGCGATTGCGCCGTCGAGGACGCGCAACGAGCGCTCGACTTCGACCGTGAAGTCCACGTGGCCGGGCGTATCAATGATGTTGATGCGGTGGTCCTTCCACTCGCAAGCAGTCGCAGCCGAGGTGATCGTGATGCCACGCTCTTGCTCCTGCTCCATCCAGTCCATGACGGCCGCGCCCTCGTGGACCTCGCCCATCTTGTGGGTGCGGCCGGTGTAATAGAGGATGCGCTCGGTCGTCGTGGTCTTGCCCGCGTCGATGTGCGCCATGATTCCGATGTTGCGGGTTTTCTCGAGTGGGAAGTTGCGAGGCATGGTTGTTTGAGAGAGTGTTCTGAAAGAGAGGTCCGGGCCTTGCTCTGCGGACGGCCTGAGGGCATAAAAAAGACCCTTTCGGGCCGGGCCGCGAGCGACGCCTGACTATAGCAGGACTGCATGCCCAAAATGAGCTCCAGATGCGGCTGAGAAAGCCAGGTTCGAGGCCTTCCAGGTCCTCGAAATCGACCGCGCGCGAACGTGCCCGGAAGCGCCAGGAGCGAAGGACGCCGGCACCCCATCCGGCCGGTCGCCGCGAGGCGCTCAAGGAGCGCTCCGGCAAGGCCGCTTCCTCGTTCGGAGCCGCTGCGAAGCGCAGCGGGGTGGAGATCCTCGGGATCTCGAAGGAGCTCGTCCGGATTCCTTGGGAGATGTACCTCGGCCTCGCAGAGCGCCTGGGTGCCTACGTGCTGGCGGCATGGCGGTGGCTTTGGCCGTATCTCGTCAAGGGCTGGCAACTCGCCCGCCGGTTGCTCGCGGCCGCTCAGCGCGCGGTCACGCCGGCTCGGGCGACGGTGGTCGTGGCGCTCTGCTCGGCCGCGGCACTGGCCGGATCGCAGTGGGCCGATCTGTCGGCGATCACGGTGGGCACGGCGAACTACGTCGGGGTTGAGGATGTGGTGACGGCGCCTCCCGTATCGGAAAAGACCGTTGGAAGCGCCCACGGGTGGGTAGGCGTGCCGCTCGCGATCCTCGCCGCGCTGATCGTCGCCGGCAGTGCGGCCGGGCGCCCGAAGCTGGCGCGCCTCTTGATCCCTGTGGGCGCGCTCGTGGTGGCGATCAGCCTCTTCGTCGACAGGCCGGAGGGTCTCGACGAGGGGAACGAGGCGATCGCTTACGAAAGCGTGAGGGCAGACCTTCTCACGGGTTTCTGGGCACAACTGGTGTCCGGCGTCGTCCTCATCCTCCTCGCAGCCGTGCTTTTAAAGGTCCTCACCCCAGAGCGGAAGCAAGCCGAGACCCGGGCACGCCCCGGGCGCGAGGCTCTGCTTTCCAGGTTCCGCCCGCGCAGGCCGCGCCGGGCCGCCGAGGCTGGCCGTTGAGGGCGAGCAAGCTCGAGCGTCTTCTGCCGTGGGCGTGCGCGGCAGCAGCGATCGTCCTGTTCTGCTCACAGCTCATGACGATGTTCGAGTTCACGCCCCCCGGCGCCGAGCCGCTCGAGGAGCGAAGCGTCATCGATCATCACGGGCCTGCCCTCATCGTGGTGGCCGTGTTTGCACTCTTCGCCCTGGTGGTCGCGATCTTCACTGGGTCCCAGCCTGCCGCAATCGCCGTTGCTGCGATGGGGATCCTCTCGCTCTTGTTCTTCCTCGTAATCGACCTGCCAGACGCCGGTCAGGTCGGCACGCTCGACGACGCCCGCCAGTCGTTCATCGACGCCGAGGCCGTTCCCCAGGCAGGCTTCTGGTTCGAGATGCTGGGCTCACTCGGCCTAGCGCTGACCGGTGGCGCACTCGCCACGATGACGCCGGAGCAACTCGTCACCCTGCGCGGGGGGCTCTTCAGGCGCGGCACGCCGAAGCGAAAGGCCCTGGCGGCGAAACGCGACGCGGCTTAGAGCTCGCGGCAGAGCAGCGGACGCCATGGGGGCCAGCCGCAGCCCCGCGACGCCGTGGAGCGCTTGAGGGGCAACCACGGGGAGGCTGCGTCCGGAGCCTGACTTTTCGCTTTTGACCACCGTATCGGTGGTCTAGCGGGAAAAGCCGGCGCGTGATCGCTTCGAGGTCGCGGCACCAAGCGGCCTTTGCACTGCCCGCCATGGGCACGTATCACGCGGCTCGAGCGCCCCGGGGCGCAGGTTCTCGCGGCTACCAGCGGTAGTGCGCGAAAGCCTTATTCGCTTGCGCCATCCGGAAGATGTCGTCCTTCCGCTTCCAGGCGCCGCCCTGCTGTGAGGTCGCGTCCATGATCTCGCGCGCGAGGCGCTCGGACATCGACTTCTCGTTGCGGTTTCGCGCGAAGGAGACGAGCCAGCGCACGGCGAGGGTGCGGGCGCGGCGTGCCGGGACCTCGATCGGCACCTGGTAGGTGGCGCCGCCGACCCGGCGGGACTTGACTTCGAGGTTCGGCGTCAGCTCGGTGATGGCCTCGTCGAGCACCTCGACGGGCGGACGGCCCGTGCGCTCGCCGACGACCGCCAGAGCGTCGTAGACGATCTCCTCGGCGGTCGCCTTCTTTCCGTGGAGCATCACCTTGTTGATCAGCTGCTGGACCAGGCGGCTTCGGTGCTGGGCATCCGGTGAAACCGGGCGCTGCGGGGCGCGAGCTCTGCGAGGCATTAGAAAATCCCGTTGCCACTAGGGGCAAGATGGTTTCGCGACAAGTCGCTCACTCTATTTCTTCACGCCGTACATCGAGCGGGACTGCTTGCGGTCGGAGACGCCAGAGGCGTCGAGGGTGCCGCGAATCACCTTGTATCGCACTCCCGGAAGGTCCTTGACGCGACCGCCGCGAACGAGCACGACCGAGTGCTCCTGCAGGTTGTGGCCCTCGCCCGGGATGTAGCACGTGACCTCCATGCCGTTGGTGAGGCGGACGCGAGCGACCTTGCGAAGCGCGGAGTTGGGCTTCTTGGGCGTCGCGGTGTACACGCGAGTGCAAACGCCACGCCGTTGAGGCGCGGAATTCCGCCGCTTGCGCCCCTGACCCGACTTGAGACCAGGCGTCGTCACCTTCTTCTGAGGGGCCTTACGGCCCTTGCGGATGAGCTGATTCGTGGACGGCACGGCGGCGAAGGGTAGCGGGTGTTGGGCGGCTAGCCTCCCGCTTGTGAGCGCGGATTCAGGCAGGCCAATCCTCGCCGTGGACGTCGACGGCGTGATCAGCCTGTTCGGCTTCGACGGTCCCCTGGATGAGATCCCGGGAACCTTTCACCTCATCGACGGAGTGGCACATTGCATCGCCGACGGGGTGGGCCCGCGGCTTCTGCGGCTGGCCGACCACTTCGAGATGATCTGGGCGACCGGCTGGGAGGAGCGGGCGAACGACCATCTTCCCCACCTTCTCGGGCTGGCGAACGACCTCCCGGCGCTGACCTTCGGCGGGCGCGCCCGCTTCGGCACCGCCCACTGGAAGCTCGAGGCGCTCGAGGAGTTCGCGCAGGGCCGCCCCCTGGCCTGGATCGACGATTCCATGGACGAGAGCTGTCACGCCTGGGCGGCCGAGCGAAGTGCGCCAACCCTGCTCGTGCCGACCGAGTCCGACGTCGGCCTCACCGACGCGCAGGTCGAAGCCATCCTCGCCTGGGCGCGCGAGCTGTAAGCCGCCCTGCGCGCCGCGAGCGTCCAACGTGGGGCGCAATCGCGCCCATTGCGGGACGTTCGTAGTCGGGGTAGACTTCAGCGAGGTGGAGGGCTGGGTTCCGATCTTCTTCTTGATGGTGGTCCTGAAGGTCCCCGTGGGTCTCCTGCTCTATCTCGTCTGGTGGGCGTTCCGCGCGGAAACGGCGCCTGAAGAAGCGCCCGAGACGGGCAACGAAGAACACCGCTTCGGCCGCTTCCGGCGCCAGCCGTCGCGCCCCCGCGGCCCGCGCCGCGGCGGCCCGCACCCCGACGCACTCCCCTTACCCGGCGACGGTCACGAAGTCCGCCGCCAGCGCACCGTCGCACCCCGCACCTCCCGCCGCGTCAGCGCCTAGCCCAACACGTACCACCAAGGCCGGCCGTAGGCCCGCGCTGTCGAAGTGCCACGGCTAGCTAGACGAGCCGTCCGCGCCGCCCTCGATCTCCTGGGCGAGCTCTTCGAGCTCTTCCGCGAACGAGGGGCCGAAGCCTTCGAGGTCCGCCTCGCCGCCGTTTTCGCCGAGGCCGAGCTCGGCCGCAAGCTCGTCGGCGTCGAGGAGCTCTTCCTCAGGCCGCTGCGCCGGCTCAACCGGCTGGATCTCGAGCGTGCGGTAGTGGCGGAGGCCCGTGGCTGCCGGGATCAGCTTCCCGATGATCACGTTCTCCTTGAGTCCGACGAGGCGGTCGCGTTTGCCCTCGAGCGCCGCGTCGGTGAGGACCTTCGTGGTCTCCTGGAAGGAGGCCGCCGAGAGGAAGGACTCGGTTGCGAGTGACGCCTTGGTGATCCCGAGGATTCGCTCCTTGCCCTTGGCAGGAGTGCCGCCGTCGGCCTTCACCTGCTTGTTGAGAGTCTGGAGCTTGTGGCGGTCCTCCAGGGCGCCGGGCAGGAGTGACGTCGAGCCCTTCGACTCGATCTCGACCTTTTTCATCATCTGGCGCACGATCAGCTCGATGTGCTTGTCGTTGATGTCCACGCCCTGCGACTTATAGACGCGCTGGACCTCGGCGACGATGTACTGCTCTGTCTCGGTGCGGCCCTGAACCTCCAGGACCTCGGCCGGATAGAGCGAGCCCTCGTTGAGCTGCGTCCCGGCCTCCACCTTGTCGCCATGCTTGACGAAGAGGCGCGAGCGCGGAGGCAGCTTGTAGTCGTGCTCCTCGCCCTTCGAGTCGGTGATCGTGATCACGACCGCCTTCTCATTCTCCTCCACGGACACCCGGCCTTCGACCACGGCGATCTGCGCGAGGCCCTTCGGCTTGCGAGCCTCGAACAGCTCCACCACGCGCGGCAGGCCCTGCGTGATGTCGAGGCCGGCGACGCCTCCAGTGTGGAAGGTGCGCATCGTGAGCTGAGTGCCGGGCTCGCCGATCGACTGGGCGGCGATGATCCCCACCGCGTCTCCCATCTCGACCAGGTCGCCCGTGGCGAGGCCGCGCCCGTAGCAGTGCTGACACACGCCTGAGTCGAGCTCGCACTTGAGCGTCGAGCGGACGGGAACGGTCGCGCCCTCCTCGCCCGAGAACGCTTCAACCATCTCCTCCAGCTCGGGCTTGTCGATCTCCCCGTTTCGTTTGAGGAGCTCGCGCCCGCGCTTCGTCGCAACTTTGCGGCCCGCGAAGCGGCCGAGCAGGTTGAGGTTCGGCGAGCCGTCATCGAGCAGGAGCGGCATCTCGATGCTCTCCTTGGTCTTGCAGTCTTCGGCGCGGACAATCACGTCCTGGGCGACGTCGACGAGACGGCGGGTGAGATAGCCCGAGTCGGCGGTGCGAAGGGCCGTGTCGGCGAGTCCCTTGCGGGCGCCGTGAGTCGAGATGAAGTACTCGAGCACGGTCAGGCCCTCCATGAAGTTGGCCTTGATCGGTCGCTCGATGATCTCGCCCTTCGGGTTGGCCATCAGGCCGCGCATGCCGGCGAGCTGGCGGATCTGCTTGAAGGAGCCGCGGGCACCGGAGTTGGCCATCATGAAGATGGGGTTCAGCTCCTCGAGGTTTGTCTGCATCGCATCGGCAACCTCGTCGGTCGCGTCGTTCCAGAGCTGGGTCACCCGCTCCTTGCGCTCATCAGCCGTGATGTAGCCCTCTTCGTACTCGGAGAGGATCTCCGAGGCACGCTTCTCATAGCCCTCGAGGATGGCTTCCTTCGAGGGAGGCGAGATCACGTCGTTCTTGCCGATGGTGATGCCCGCCTGAGTCGCGTAGTGGAAGCCGAGCTCCTTGAAGGCGTCGAGCGCCTGGGCGATTGCCCCAGCCCCGTACGTCTCGATCAGATCGGCGACGATCGCGTTGATCTCCTTCTTCGTGAGCGAGCGGTTGACGAACTCGTAGCCCTCAGGGTCCCAGTCGTCTCCCATCGCGTCGGCAAGCGCGCGCTCGACCGAGTCGTTGAAGATGATCCGGCCCACGGTGGTCAGGAAGTGCTCGTGACCCGCGCGCCGGTACTCGGCATAATCGTGGAGCTCGACCAGGCCGCGCTCATAGGCGAGCTCGGCCTCTTGCGCCGTCCGGTAGGGATGCGGCTTTCGCTTGAGCTTCGAGACGTCGATCTCCGAGACGTCCTCGGATGCGTAGGTGAGGTAGTAGATCCCCAGCACCATGTCCTGCGACGGGGTCGCGAGGGGCGAGCCGTGCGCGGGCGAGAGGATGTTGTTCGAGGAGAGCATGAGCACTCGTGCCTCGGCCTGCGCCTCGGCGGAGAGCGGCACGTGGACGGCCATTTGGTCGCCGTCGAAGTCGGCGTTGAAGGCATGGCAGACGAGCGGGTGGACCCGGATCGCCTTGCCCTCGACGAGGACCGGCTCAAAGGCCTGGATGCCCAGGCGGTGAAGCGTCGGCGCGCGGTTGAGCAGCACCGGATGCTCGTGAATGACCTCTTCGAGGACGTCCCACACCTCCGGCACCATCGAGTCGACCATCTTCTTGGCCGCCTTGATGTTCTGCACGGCCTTGCGCTCGACGAGGCGGGCCATGATGAAGGGCTTGAAGAGCTCGAGCGCCATCAGCTTCGGCAAGCCGCACTGGTGGAGCCTCAAAGAGGGGCCCGAGACGATCACCGAACGGCCGGAGTAGTCCACGCGCTTTCCGAGCAGGTTCTGGCGGAAGCGCCCCTGCTTTCCCTTGAGCATGTCCGAAAGCGACTTGAGCGCCCGGTTGCCCGGACCGGTCACGGGACGGCCGCGCCGGCCGTTGTCGAAGAGCGCGTCAACGGCCTCCTGGAGCATCCTCTTCTCGTTGTTCACGATGATCTCGGGCGCGCCGAGGTCGAGGAGACGCTTCAGGCGGTTGTTGCGGTTGATGACGCGCCGGTAGAGATCGTTGAGGTCGGACGTCGCGAAGCGACCACCGTCGAGCTGGACCATCGGCCGGAGCTCCGGCGGGATCACGGGCACCGCGTCGAGCACCATCCATTCGGGCCTGTTCTCGGAATGCTTGAAGGCCGAGGCGACCTTGAGGCGCTTCACCGCGCGGGCCTGCTTTTGGCCCTTCGAGGTGTTGATCGTCTGCTCGAGCTCCTCGATCTCCGCGTCGAGGTCAACCTGCTGGAGGAGGTCGCGGACCGATTCCGCGCCCATGCCGCCGCGGAAGTACTCGCCCCAGCCGAAGGGGGAGCCGAAACGCTCCTTGAGCTCGCGGAAGACGGCCTCGTCGTTGATGACGTCCTTCACCTTCATCTCGGTGAAGATGCGCCAGACCTCTTCCATCCGCTCGATGGCGTCGTCGATGTAAGCCTCGGTGTCGGCGATCTCCGACTCCACGGCCTTCTTGACCTCTTTCAGCGCCTTGGTGCGCTCGGCGTCGTCGAGCTTCTTCGGGTTCGTGAAGCCAAGGCCCTCGGCCCAAAGCTCGTCCTCGGAGTCCCAGCCCTGCTTGGCGCTCTCGCCTTCCAGCCAGGCCGTGCGGCGGGTAAGCGCCTCGGAGAGCTCCTGGGTGCGCTGCTCGCGCTCGGCGCGCAGGCCGTCAAGCACCTTGTTGGTTTCCTTTTCGAGCTTCGACATGTCCTTCTGGCGCGCCTCGTCGTCGACGTGCGTGACGATCGAAGCGGCGAAGTAAAGGACTTTTTCGAGCTCCTTCGGAGCCATGTCGATCAGGTAGCCGATACGCGATGGAACGCCCTTGAAGAACCAGATGTGGGAGACGGGCGCGGCCAGGTCCACGTGGCCCATGCGCTCGCGGCGAACCTTGGAGCGGGTTACCTCAACGCCGCAGCGCTCGCAGACGATGCCCTTGTAGCGGACGCGCTTGTACTTGCCGCAGTAGCACTCCCAGTCCTTGGTGGGACCAAAGATCCGCTCGCAAAAGAGCCCGTCCTTCTCTGGCTTGAGCGTGCGGTAGTTGATCGTCTCCGGCTTCGTGACCTCGCCGTGCGACCAGCCGCGGATCTTTTTGGACGAGGCGAGGCCGATCTCGATCGCGTCGAAGTTGTTGATGTCCATGCTCATTTGCTTGCCTCCGCTTCCTCTGCCTCGGTCCCTGACTCTTCGCTCTCGGTTGCCTCGTCCGCCGCGCCGTTGCCAGCGCCGTCGGCGCGAACGCCGGAGAGGTCGATTCCAAGCTCTTCCGCCGCGCGCAGGAGCTCGTCGTCCTCTTCGCCGAGGTCGACCTCGCCCTCTTCGGCGACGAGCGTCGCGTCAAGTGAGAGCGCCTGGATCTCCTTGAGGAGGACCTTGAACGACTCCGGCACCGACGGCTCGGCGATGTTCTCGGACTTCACGATCGACTCGTAAGCCTTCACACGGCCGACGGTGTCGTCGGACTTGACGGTGAGCATCTCCTGGAGCGTGTACGCCGCCCCGTACGCCTCGAGCGCCCACACCTCCATCTCGCCGAACCGCTGGCCGCCGAACTGCGCCTTGCCGCCCAGCGGCTGCTGGGTGACGAGCGAATAGGGGCCCGTCGAGCGCGCGTGGATCTTGTCGTCCACGAGGTGGAGCAGCTTCAGGATGTACATGTAGCCGACCGTGACCTCGCCCTCGAACGGCTCTCCGGTGCGCCCGGAATAGAGCTGTGCGCGGCCAGCGGAACGAGCGCCGGCGCGCGCGGACTTGTCAACGCCGAGGTCAATCCCTCGCTCCGCGTGCTCGTCCTGCCAGCTCACAAGGGCGGTGTCGACGTCCTCGACGCTCGCGCCGTCAAAGACAGGCGTGGACACGTAGACGCGATCGCGGGTCTTCGACTTCTGCTTGTAGGAGTCGGACCCGTCGTCGTACCAGCCGTTCGCAGCGGCCCACCCGAGGTGCGTCTCGAGGATCTGGCCGATGTTCATCCGGCTCGGGACGCCAAGCGGGTTGAGGATGACGTCGACGGGGGTGCCGTCGGCCAAGAAGGGCATGTCCTCCTCCGGGACGATCCGCGAGATGACGCCCTTGTTGCCGTGGCGGCCGGCGAGCTTGTCGCCCTCGGCGATCTTGCGTTTCGTGGCGACGAAGACGCGCACCAGGCTGTTCACGCCCGGCGCGAGGTCGTCGCCCTCTTCGCGGTCGAAGGTGATGACATCGATGACGACGCCGCCTTCGCCGTGCGGGACCTTGAGCGATGTGTCGCGGACCTCGCGCGCCTTCTCCTTGAAGATTGCGCGGATCAGCTTCTCCTCGGCCGTTAGCTCGGTCTCACCCTTCGGCGTGACCTTGCCCACCAGAAGATCGCCCGACTGGACCTCGGCGCCGATGCGGACGATCCCGCGCTCGTCGAGGTTCCGCAGCGACTCCTCCGAGCGGTTCGGGATGTCCCGCGTGATCTCCTCGTCGCCGAGCTTCGTGGTGCGAGCGTCGATCTCGTACTCCTCGATGTGGATCGAGGTGAGCTCGTCGTCCTTCACCAAGCGCTCCGAGAGGATGATCGCGTCCTCGAAGTTGTAGCCCTCCCAGGACATGAAGGCGACCAGGCAGTTCTTGCCCAGTGCGATCTCGCCGCCGGCCGTGGATGAGCCGTCCGCGAGGACGTCGCCGGCCTTCACCTTGTCGCCGGCCTTCACGATCGGCGTCTGGTGGATCAGCGTGCCCTGGTTCGAGCGGCGGTACTTGTCGAGCTCGAACTCGTCTTTTGAGTTGCCGTGGGAGACGACGATCTTCTCGGCGTCGACGTAGTCCACCGTCCCCGCGTTGGCGGTGACGGTCACGTCGCCGGAGTCGACGGCAGCGCGGCGCTCCATGCCCGTGCCGATAAGCGGTGCCTCCGTCTTGAGAAGTGGCACGGCCTGGCGCTGCATGTTCGAGCCCATGAGGGCGCGGTTCGCGTCGTCGTGCTCCAAGAACGGGATGAGCGCGGTCGCAACCGACCAGATCTGGGTCGGCGAGACATCCATGAGATCCACCTGGCGCGGCGCCATGAGCCCGACCTCGCCCTCACCGATCCGGCAAGAGACCTGCGGGCCCTTGAGCTTGCCCGACTTTGGGTCGACCTCGGCCGACGCCTGAGCGATGATCTTCTCCTCCTCCTGGGTGGCGTCGAGGTGGACGACCTCGTCGGTGACGGTTCCGTCCTTGACGACCCGATAGGGGGTGGTCACGAAGCCGTGCTCGGAGACCTGCGCGTAGGAGGAGAGCGAGCCGATCAGGCCGATGTTCGGGCCCTCGGGAGTCTCGATCGGGCACATGCGCCCGTAGTGGGTCGGGTGAACGTCGCGGACCTCGATCGGCGCGCGCTCGCGGGTGAGGCCGCCCGCGCCGAGCGCCGAGAGGCGGCGGCGGTGCGTGAGCCCGTCCAGCGAGTTCGTCTGGCTCATGAACTGCGAGAGCTGCGAGGAGCCGAAGAACTCCTTCATCGCGGCGACGACCGGGCGGATGTTGATGATCGTCTGCGGCGTGATCGCGTCCGCATCCTCGGTCGTGAGGCGCTCGCGGACGACCCGCTCCATGCGGTAGAGGCCGACGCGGAACGCGTCTTGGATCAGCTCGCCCACGGTGCGCAGGCGGCGGTTCCCGAAGTGCTCGTACTCGTCGAGGTGGTCCTTGAGCGGCTCGCGCGAGTACGTGATCGCCTCAGCCGCGTAGTCCTTGATCGGATTCTCCTCGTCGATCTCCTCCGGGACGCCGAGAAGCTTCGGCAGCGATACGAGCTCCTTGATCAGGGCGACGATGTCGTCCTTGGTGAGCGTGCGGTGCTCGAGGTCGACGTCGAGATCAAGGCGCGCGTTCAGCTTGTAGCGGCCGACCCTGGTCAGGTCGTAGCGCTTCGGGTCGAAGAAGAGCTGCTCAAGGAGCGCCTTCGCGGCGTCAACCGACGGCGGCTCGCCGGGCCGCTGCTTCTTGAAGAGCTCGATGAGCGCGCCCTCAGTCGTGCGGGTGGGCTCGGTGTCAGCCTCGATCGTGTGGCGCATGTAGACGGAGTTGTCGAGGAGCGCCAGGAGCTCCTCGTCCGTCTCGTAGCCCATCGCGCGCAAAAGCACGGTGACCGGCAGCTTGCGCTTGCGGTCGATGCGGGCATACACACGGCCCTTCTTGTCGATCTCGAGCTCAAGCCAGGATCCGCGCGAGGGCATGAGGTTTGCGATGAAGACCTGCTTCTCGCGGTCCTTCGGCTCCATCACGTAGGCGCCGGGGGAGCGGACGAGCTGCGTCACGACAACGCGCTCCGTGCCGTTGATGATGAAGGTGCCCCGCTCGGTCATCCACGGGAAGTCCCCCATGAAGACGGTCTGCTCGCGGATCTCGCCGGTCTCCCGGTTCTGGAAGGCGACCTTGACGTTCAGGGGACGCGAGAAGGTGACGTCCTTCTCACGGCACTCGGCCACGCTGTTTTGAGGCTCGCCGAACTGGAGATCGCCGAAGACGATCGCAAGGTTTCCGGTGTAGTCCTCGATCGGCGAGATGTCGTCGATCGTTTCGCGCAGCATTCCCTTGTCCGAGGTGAGAGCCTCGAACGAGCGGCGCTGGATGTCGATCAGGTGCGGTACTTCGAAGGGTTCCGGAAGTCGGGAAAATGACCTCCGCGTGACAGGGGCAGCATGAGACCTGGCCAACTGGGCGACTCCTCAGATGGTCGAATGTGTACGAACCCCGCGCGTGAGTTCGAGGGCGAAAAAGGCGCGACCGATGAATATACAACACCGGCCACGCCCGCTGAGTTGCGGTTCGTCGATTACTTGAGCTCGACCGTTGCGCCGGCTTCTTCCAGATCGGCCTTGAGCTTCTCGGCCTCGTCCCGCTCGATGCCCTCCTTGACGGGCTGGGGCGCGTCGTCAACGACCGCCTTGGCCTCCTTCAGGCCCAGGCCCGTAGCCGCGCGGACCGCCTTGATGACCGGGACCTTCTTGTCGCCCGCGCCCGTGAGAATGACGTCGACCGTTGACGACTCCTCCTCGGCAGCGGCGCCGTCGCCCCCGCCACCCGCGGCAGCCGGCGCGGCCGCGGCGACCGCCGTCGCCGAGACGCCGAACTCCTCCTCGAGCGCCTTGATGCGCTCTGAGAGCTCGAGCACCGTGATGCCCTTGAGTTCCTCGATCCAGTCTTCCGTTGTGGTTGCTGCCATTTTCAGTCCTCCTCGGGAGTTTCGTCTTCAGTTTCGGTTTCAGTTTCTTGTTCAGGTTCCGGTTCTGTGGACGCCTCGGGCTCGGGCGCCGGCTCTTCGGCCGGGGGTTCCTCAACCGGCGGTTCCTCCGGCGTTGGCTCCTCGACCGGTGCTTCGGGCTCTGGTGCTTCGCCGGTGACGAGGCCTTGGTCGGCGATCTGGGCGAGTTGGCGGCCGAGGCCTGAGATCAGGTTTGACATCCCGGCGACGAGGCCGGTGAGCGGGCTTGCGGCGAGGCCGACAAGCTGGCCGTGAAGGACGTCACGGCCGGGAAGGCGGGCGATGGCCTGGAAGCCCTCCGCGTCAAGCGGCGCACCGTCCATGATCCCGCCCCGGTATTCGAGGATCTCGTGCTCTCTGGTGAAGGTCGTGATCGTCTTGGCCGCGACTACCGCGTCGCCCTTGATGAGCGTGAGTGCGATCGGGCCTTGGAGGAGGTCGTCGATGTCCTCGGTCCCCGCCTTTGCGGCGGCGAGCTTCGCGAGCCGGTTCTTGACGACCTTGAATTGGGCGTCGGACTCGCGGAGCTTCGCGCGAAGCTCCGCCGCCTGCGGGACGCTGATGCCCTTGTAGTCGACTGCGAAGATCGCCTCGGCGGCGCCGAGGTCCTCGGCGAGCTCGTCGATTACGGCTGATTTTTCTTCGCGTCTCATGTCTATCTCAATGAAAAAGCCCGCACGGAGGCGGGCTCGAAGAACGGTCCTCGGGCGCCACCTCGGCTGGAGTTACGGACTCGGTCCGGCCAGCTGTCTTCGGAGGGCAGGGGTTGTGCGGCGGAGTGTAGCTACGCCAGCGCGGGCTCGGGCTCTGCCGCCGGCTCGCCTTCGAGCGTGCTCATGATGTCCGCCACGCCGGTGAACGCGGTGTCCACCTTGATGCCGGGGCCCATCGTAGTTGTGATGACGACCGAAAGGAAGTAGCGGCCCTTTGCGGCGGCAGGCTTGGCGCGGCTGATCTCGTCGATGACCGCGGCGTAGTTCTCGAGGAGAGCGCGCTCGTCGAAAGAGGCCTTGCCGATCGCGAGATGGACGATGGCCTGGCGGTCCGTTCGATACTCGACCTTGCCCGACTTGGCCTCGCCGACCGCCTTGGCCATGTCGTCGGTGACCGTGCCGACCTTTGGGTTTGGCATCTTGCCCTGCGGGCCGAGAACGCGACCTAGCTTGGAGACGACGGGGCCCATGAGGGCGGGCGTCGAGATGGCGACGTCGAAATCGGTCCACCCCTCCTCGACCTTGGCGGCGAGGTCCTGTGCTCCAACGTGATCGGCGCCCGCCTCCTCGGCAGCGCGCGCGGCCTCGCCCTCGGCGAAGACGGCGATGGTGACGTCCTTGCCGAGTCCGTTCGGGAGCGCGAGCGTCCCTCGAAGCTGCTCGTCCGCGTGTCGGACGTTCACGCCGAGGCGGATATGGAGCTCAACGGTCTCGTCGAACTTGGTTCCCGCTGTCTCCTTGAGGAGCGCGACCGCCTCCGCGGGTGGGTACTGCCGCTCCCGGTCGACCTTTCCGATTGCCTCGCGAAAACGCTTTGAGCGCTTACTGGCCATGCGTCAGTCCGCCACGTCGACGCCCATCGAGCGGGCGGTGCCGGCGATGATGTTCGAGGCGGCGTCGAGGTCGTTTGCGTTGAGGTCGGGCATCTTGCGCTCGGCGATCTCGCGGAGCTGCGCGCGGGTGATCTGGCCGACCTTCTCGCGATTGGGCTCACCCGAGCCCTTGGGGATGTTGAGCGCTTCACGGATAAGGACGGCGGCGGGCGGCGTCTTGGTGATGAACGTGAACGAGCGGTCCTCAAAGACGGTGATCTCGACGGGGATGATCGTTCCCGCGTCGGCCTGAGTCTGCGCGTTGAACGCCTTGCAGAAGTCCATGATGTTCACGCCGTGCTGCCCCAGCGCGGGACCGACCGGCGGCGCCGGGTTGGCCGCTCCAGCGGGAATCTGGAGCTTGATCATTGTCAGGACCTTCTTGGCCATCTTGGATCGAGGTTACGCGACCTTCTTCACCTGGTCGTAGCCGACTTCGACCGGAGTCTCGCGGCCGAAGATGGAGACGAGGATCTTGAGGCGCTGTGCGTCCTCGTTGATCTCGGCGATCTCGCCCGAGAAGTCCGACATCGGACCCGAGATGACCTTGACGGTTTCGCCCATGCCAAATTGCGCTTGAGCGCGCGGTCGCTCCGCGGTCTCCTTGTGCATGAGGCGATCGACCTCGGGCTGGGAGAGCGGCACCGGCTTGTTCCGGGAGCCGACGAAGCCGGTGACGCCCGGAGTGTTCTTGACGAGGTTCCACGCGTCGTCGGTCATCTCCATGTTTACGAGGACGTAGCCGGGCATCGTGCGCTTCTCGGTCGAGACGCGCTGGCCGTCCTTCAGCTCTGAGACCTGCTCGGTGGGGACGACGACGCTTCGCACTCTTTGGCGCGCCCCCATCGTCTCGACGCGGTGCTCGAGGTTGTTCTTGACCTTGTTCTCGTGACCCGAGTAGGTGTTGATCACATACCAGCGAAACATTGTTCTTTCAGCTCAGCTCTCGTTGGGGGTGGGACTCGCCGGGATCTAGATGATCCGCTGGATGAGCCAGTTGAAGGCGGCGTCGAGGACGCCGAGGTAGGCCGCTGCGACGGCGATGAACACGATCGTGACCGCCGAGGCCTGGACCAGAGTCTCGCGAGTCGGCCACTGTACGCGCCGGAGCTCGGCGACGCAGGAGGCGAGGAAGCCCATGACGCGTCCGCGCTGCGGCGGAGCGGCCGCCTCTCGCGGCTTGCGCCGCTCGATCGAGGCCTTCGCGGCATCGCGGCGTTCGCGCTCCAGGCGTTTTTGCTCGCGACGGGTGAGACTCTTGTCTGAGGCGGGCGCGGTCTCCGCGCGGCTGGGCGCCGGCGCTTCCGGCTCCGGTGCGGGCTCGGCATCGCGGAGCTCGTCGAGGCTTACGCCGCGCTCTGCGAGCTCGGCCTCAGCTACGTCGGCGGACTCCGGTACCTGAGTGTCGTGCTGTGCCTCGGTGTCCGTGGGCGTCCGCGCCGCAGTCTCGCCGCGTGCCTGCCGCTTGCGCTGCTCGGCCTTTCTTTGTGCTCTTGACTTCGCCATGAAGCGAACGCCTTTAGCGCGTCTCCTTATGCGGAGTGTGGTGGCCGCACCAGCGGCAGTACTTGCGCATCTCGATGCGGTCCGGCGTGTTTCGCCGGGACTTGTTCGTCTGGTAGTTCCGCCGCTTGCACTCCTCGCACGCGAGGGTCACAGCGATTCGGACGTCTCCGCGGGCCATGGGAGCTCCTCTTGGTCCTCAGGGGCCGAACCGGCCCCACTCGAAAAAAAGACCTCCGCGCCGAGGCGCTGAGGTGGTCAAAAGGATAGCGGCCCGCAAGCGCAAGGAGAGCCCGAAGTCGGACTCGAACCGACGACCCCTTCCTTACCATGGAAGTGCTCTACCAACTGAGCTATCCGGGCGGACGGATTGAGATTAGATGATCAGGCGCGGACCGCCGAAGCGACCGCTTTTGCGAACTCGTCCACGTCCTCGGTGGTGGTGTCCCACGAGCACATCCAGCGGACCACGCTCTCCCCTTCGTCCCAGATGTAGAAGGGGTGCTCGGTTGGGAGCGCCGCGAGGAGGCGCTCGATCACCTGCGGGTCAAGCCGCGCGAACACGCCGTTCGCCTCGACGGGGTACACCACCTCGACGCCGTTGATCTCCGTCACCGCCTCGGATAGCCGGGTCGCCATCGAGTTCGCGTTTCGCGCGTTGAATAGCCAGAGGTTCTCGGACAGCAAGGCCTCGAACTGAACGGAGGCGAAACGCATCTTCGAGTTGAGCTGGAGGAGTTGCTTGCGAACGAACTTCGCATGGGGTGCGAGCTCCGGGCGCAAGATCACCATCGCCTCGCCGAACATAAGACCATTCTTCGTGCCCCCGAAGGACAGGAGATCGACGCCAGCCTCGGTCGACAGCGCGGCAAGCGACAGGTCGAGGGCGGCGGCGGCATTTGCCAGGCGCGCTCCGTCCATATGCAAGAGGAGGTCCATCGAGTGTGCGCGCTCGGCGAGGGCGACGACCTCCTGGGGTGTATAGACCGTGCCGAGCTCGGTCGCTTGGGAGATTGAGACGACGCGCGCTTGAGCTGAGTGCTCGTCATCGCGGCGCGAGTCCCAGCGGGCGAGGTCGTCCGGCTGGAGCTTGCCGTCGCTGGCTGGGACGGTCAGAAGCTTGGCGCCCACGATTCGCTCGGGCGCGCCGCACTCGTCAACGTTGAGATGGGCCGTCTCGGCGCAGATGACGGCCTCATGGGGGCACAGGACGGAATCGAGGCAGGCGACGTTCGCCCCCGAGCCGTTGAAGACGAAGAAGGCGCGAGCGCCGGGCCCGAAGTGGCGGCGGAAGAGGTCCGAGGCGCGGCGGGTCCATTCGTCAGCGCCGTACGAGGGAGCGTGCCCGGCGTTGGCTTCTGCGATGGCCGCGAGGACGTCGGGGTGAATGCCCGCGTGGTTGTCCGAGGCGAAGTCGTGTGGCGGGGTCACCCGGCGCCCACTCAGGAATGGAGCTCGAGGCGGGCGCCGCTCATCTTGGCGGCGGCGTCCGAGCACAGGTAGGCGACGGCGTCGGCGATGTCCTCCACGGATGTGAACGTCTTGTACGGCTTTTCGGGGTTCGCCTCGCGCATCGCCGGGGTGAGGATCGCGTCGACGACGACGATGTTGGCAGTCGCGCCAGACTCGGCAAGGGAGTCAGCCAGAGCGAGGGTCCACGCCTCAGCGGCCGCCTTGGCAGCGCCGTATGCGGCGTTGGTGCCGGCCGGTCTCTGCGCCTGGGTCGAGGAGATGAGAACGAAGCGGCCGCCTTCGTGTGCGATCAGATCGTGGAAGGCGCGCGTCGCGTGCTGGAGGGTGCGGACGAGGAGGTCGTGGAGCCACTCGTAGTCGTCGAGAGATGCAGTGGCCAGTGGCTCGCCCCCCTTCCAGCCGCCGACAAGGTGGATGAGGGCGTCGACCTTGCCGAAGCGCTCGGCGACGGCGCTTGCCCATGCGCTGGCTCCGTCCGCAGTGAGGAGGTCCGCTGCGCGGCCGTCCCAGCGGTCGCCGGGCAGGGCGAGCTCGGTGGCGAGCGCGTCGAGCTTTTCCTGGTCGACGTCCGTAGCGGCGACGATGGCGCCGGCGTCGGCGAGACGCCGGCACACTGTCGGGCCAAGCCCGCCCGCGGCGCCGGCGACGGCGACGACGCGCCCTTCGAGGGTCTTCACCTGAGACAAGCTAACTAGGCGGCGAGAGCCGCGGGTTGGCGGGGAGCGCGCTCAAGGGCGGGAGCGAGCTTGGGGCTGAGCTGGGAGTAGAAGAGGGAGAGGGGGAACTCGTCGTCGCGGACGAGATCTACGAGGTCCTTTGGCTCTTCGACCTCGGGAAGGTTCCGGCGCTCGCGCGCCCACTCGGAGGACTCGGCGGGCGGGACATACTCGGAGATGAGGTCGTGGGCCGCAGCCCATTGCCCGAGCTTCGATCGGTCGATGCCCGAGTGGTAGAGCTCCTGGACTCGCTCGCGCAGGCGCTCCACTCCCTCTGCGACGGTCGGCCAGTCGATGGCCATGCGGTTGTCGGTCCACTCGGCGTACCCCTCACGGTGGAGGAAGGCGAAGAGGAGCTGGCCGCCCAGGCCGTCGTAGTTGCGGACGCGCGTGCCGGTGAGCGGGAAGCGGAAGAGGCGGTCGAAAAGGATGGCGTACTGGACGTTGCGGGCGAAGGCGAAGCCCTCGCTCTCGAGCTTCACGGCTTCGGCGAAGGCGGTGAGGTCGCAGCGAAGCTCCTCGAGCGCGTACATCCAGTACGGGCTTCGCTGGCGGATCATGAAGGGGTCGAAGGGGAGGTCGCCGCGCATGTGGGTGCGGTCGTGAATCAGGTCCCAGAGGATGTAGGCATCGCGCGAGAGCCCGGGCGAGGTGAGGAGCGCGGCGGCGTCCGGGGGCAGGTTGAGGTGGAGGATCTCGGCGGCGGCCGTTCCAACGCGGCGCAGGCGCTCGGCCTCGCGGTCGCAGAAGATGGCGCCGAAGTGAAACTCGGCTGGCTGCTCTCTATACGAGAAGGTCTCGGGGAAGAGAACGGCGCACTCGGAGTCGTAGCCCGCGGTGTTGTCGAGGAGCTCGACGGGAACGAACTTGGCGTTGTCGTAGCGGGCGCCCTCGAGCTCTGCGACCCAATCGGGCCAGGGAACCTCCACGAGCAGCGCCTCGAAGGCGACGTCGCGCGAAGCGTTCTGTTTGTACATGGGAAAGACGACGAGGTGCCGGATCTTGTCCTCCCGCTCGAGGTCCGGGCGGAAGGCCGCGGTGGAGCGGCCGAAGTCGGGCTTCCCGAAGGCGGAGTCGGCCCAGGCGACGAGATCGGCGCCGAGCGCGTCTATGTATTCGTGCTGGTGGGGGAAGCGGGGCTTGAGGCGCTGAGCGGCGCGGGCGATCGTGTCGGCGAGCTCGCGGAGGCGGCCGGTTTCCTCGGCAGCGGTGTCGACGGAGCCGTCGGGCTCTTGGCGGAGGCGAAGCTCGGCGACCGCTGAGCGGAGCTCGATCCAGTCGGGGTCTGCGAGGAGGGGATCGGGGGTGGGGTCTTCTGAGGCGGTGAAGGCGGGCCCGGCCGCCCACCAGACGAGGTTCAGCCAGAGGTCGCGGTGGTCCAGGTCGGCGATGCAGTCGTCGCCGAAGAGATCGGAGTCGGCGGCGACCACGATCCGCCCCGCGCCGTGGTGGGCGACGGCAAGGAGCGGCGCGCCGGGGACGCTGGCGGACGCGTGGGTGCGGGCGAGCGCGCGGGCTTCGCCGGCGAGAGCGAGGGTGCCGGCGCGATAGAAGCAGGATGCTTCGACCCGGGCGAGCGGGTCGGCTCCCGGGGCGGGACGGCCGGGAGTATCGAGCTCGGCGAGCACCCAGGAGGGAGCATGGCGGTGGTGCTGGTAGTCCTGCACCGTGGCGCTCTCGATCTGTATTCCGAACGGCGCGAGAAGATCGTTGAGGTTGTTCCCGTACTTCTCGTGCTCCGTTTCGGCAAGGACGACGAGGCCACCCCCCTCCTCCACGAAGCGGTGGATGGCCTCGATCTCGGTGGGCTCAAAGCGCGGGCTGCCGATCCCCGTTGTGGCTTCCCAGCGAGGGTCGGATGGATGGGCGATGACGAGGACGTCTGCCTGTGCCAGGGCGGCAGCGTCGAGGGGACCGTCGCGGTGGGCGGCGACCTCGAAGGCGGCGCTCTTGAGCGCGGCGGCGGCCCCCGCAAGGGAGGAGTCGGCCGGGTGGGAGGGCTGCATCTCGCGCGCGCGGTCGACGTCGATCGTCCATGCCTCGGAGTGGGCTTCGTCGAAGAGGACATGCGCGATGGCCGGATGCGTGGGCATGGACGCAGGTTACGCGGGGGGCGATGCCGGGTCAATGCCGTTATTGCGCTTCTCTGTGCAACTATCTGACGTATGGATGCGACAGATCGGCAGATTCTTGCGTTATTGCAGGAAGACGGCAGGCGGACGTTCGGGGACATCGGAGGCCGCGTGCGACTCTCGGCGCCCTCGGTGAAGCGCCGGGTGGATCGCTTGCGGGCGCAGGGTGCGCTCGAGGGCTTCACTGCGATCGTCGATCACGGTGCGCTCGGGTGGCACACCGAGGCGCTGGTCGAGCTCTTCTGCCGGGCCGGGACGACGCTCGACGAGGTCGCGGCGTGGCTTCGCGAGCACCCTGAGGTGGTCGAGGCGTGGAGCGTCACCGGCGAGGCGGACGCGATCGCCCGCGTCAGGACCGAGGACAACCGCGACCTCGAGCGCCTCATCGCCGACCTCCAGCGCGACGGCCGCGTGGAGCGGACCCGCTCGCAGATCGTCATGTCCCGCCTGGTGAGCCGCCCGGTCGCGGGGGACTAGCCAGCGCGATCGTCGAGTGCAGCATTGTTGTTGCCATAGCCACCAAAAGGCTCCAGAAGATGGTTCTAGACTCTGGGTCCCAGGGGGAGCGCCGGAGCTGGAGAGCCGGGCTGGACTGTAAATCCAGTGCCTCGTGCTGAGTGAGTTCGACTCTCACCTCCCCCATTTTGGCCCCGCTCCAGCAGGGCCTTCTTTGGCTAAGACGAAACGGGCCGCCCAAGGCGGCCCGTTTCAGCAGTTGCTGGAGGAAGACGCGGGCTAGTTGCCGCGCACCTTGTCCACCGCGTCGTCAACCTTGTCCTTGGCCGAGTCGGCGACATCCTTGACGGTGCCGGCGGCCTGGTCGGCCTTTCCCTCGTCCTTGAGATCGTCATCGCCGGTCAGACCTCCCGCGGCCTCCTTGACCCGGCCCTTCGCGTCATCGGTGTTCCTGGGTGCATCGTTCATCGCGTTTCTCCTTGTTCGATTCGGGGGGTCATATCTATACCCGGGCCTTCTCCAAGCAAAAACACGAAACAGAAACGGGCCGCCCCGGGGGGAGGGGCGGCCCGATTCCGGCACTCGTTTCAGCAAACGGGCCGCCCGGGGGGAATGGCGGCCCGCTTGGCTTGGACGACGCGCTCTATTGAGCTTGTCGTCGAGGGTCCGCATAAAGCGTTGTCCCCTCACCCGATTGATTCCCGCGACGCGGACCCCTTAAACACACCCGCATCGAATTTAAGAATCCTTGATAAACGGCACCCCAGCGCGGGTGCGGATTGCCGCGGATCATGGGTGCGAAACGCCGATGCCTCTACTCTCACCCCATGGCCGAGGCAACGGCGCCCACCGAGCTGCGCGACGTCCAGGCGAGCGCGCCCGATACCCGGGTCAGCCTCAGCCGGGTCGGCGTGAGAGGCGTCGAGAAGGTCATCCACGTCGCGTCACCCACCGGTGGCGCCCCCAGCCTCTTCTTCGCCGAGCTCGACGCGTTCGTCGATCTGGGGCCCGACCAGGCGGGGGTTCACATGTCCCGCTTCGAGGAGGTGGTGAACGAGGCGATCGACGCCGTGGTTCTCTCCGAAGCCCTCCGAGCCGAGGAGCTCGCCGCCCACATCGCCCAGCAAGTACGAGAGCGCCAGCAGGGCTGCCGCGCCGAAGTGCGCATCGCGGCCCGCTACGCCGACACCGTGCGGACGCCTGTCTCAGGGCTCGACACCCAGGAGATCTACAAGCTTCACGGCATCGCCGTCGCCTCCGAGCACGGGACCCGGATGCTGACCGGCGTGGAGGCACAGGGCATGACCGCCTGCCCCTGCGCCCAGGGCCTCCTCGCCGACAACGCCCGCGCCCGCCTTGCCGCCGACGGGTTCGAGTCCGAGGAGATCGAGCGCATCTTCGAGGCCGTTCCCGTTGCCACCCACAACCAGCGCGGCATCGGCGAGCTTCACCTCGGCGTCCCCGAGGGAGCGGCGGTCAACATCGACGCGCGCGATCTCCTGCGGATCGTGCAGGCCTCGATGAGCTCGGAGATCTATGAGCTCATGAAGCGCTCAGACGAAGCCGCCGTGGTCGAGAAGGCACACCGCAATCCGCGCTTCGTCGAGGACGTCGTACGCCGGATGGTGAGCCAGGTCGCCGACGCCTACCCCGACCTTCGCTCGGACGGCTTCCTGGTCGCCCGCCAGGAGAATCTCGAAACCATCCACAGCCACACGGTCATCGCCGAGAGGACCGGCCTCCTCTCGGAGGTCCTCGACGAGATCGAGACGGGAACGCACTCCCGCCGTCACGTCACTCAGCGCGAGTGGCTTGAGCAGCCGGCGCCCTGACTCGCTCGTCGTCTACGCGCACGTCGTTTGCGGTTGTGGGGTCAGACACCTCGCCTCTGTCCTGAAGAGCTGATGCCTTTGGTGTAGAGGTGTCAGACCCCGCTCTCGATGCTTCGGTGCGGTGAGACCCCGCCGCGGGTACTTCGGCCTCTTCCATGTGTCGCTTCAGGCCGAGGAAGTAATCGGCACCTGAGATCACTGTCATCGCCACCGCGGCGTAGACCAGGATGTCAACCCCGGTCGGCGACGACTCGAAGGCGATTAGCGCAAAGATCGCCGCGACTTGAAGTCCCGTCTTCGCCTTCCCCAGCCAACTCGCGGAGATCACCACCCCTCGTTCGGCTGCAACGGAGCGAAGGCCGGTCACCGCGAACTCCCGCGCGATGATCACCATCGCAACCCAGGCCGCAAGGCGGTTGAGCGAGACAAGCGACACCAGCGCCGCGGTCACCAGAAGCTTGTCGGCGAGAGGATCCATCAGCTTTCCGAACGTCGTCTCCTGGCGCTGGCGGCGGGCGATGTATCCGTCGAGCCCATCGGTGAGTGCAGCGAGCGCAAAGAGCGACGCGGCGATCACGTCGCCCTCGGCCGTCTCTTCGAGGAGCGCGACGACGATCACCGGGATCATGAGGATTCTCATGACCGTCAAGACGTTCGGCGCATTGAGCGGGAAGAGCGGGAACACTCACATGAGCCTAAGGTCTCCCGCCATCTTGGGTGCCAGCCGGTCTCGCCGCCCGCGAGCGTTGGATGACTGATCTAGTCTCCCGGCCATGGCGGTCGATTACGTCTACCGGGTCGAGCAACCCCACCTTCCCGGCCAGCTCGCCAAGCTGTGCGGGCGGATCGCCGATCAGTCAGGGCTGATCGGCGACATCCGAACCGTCTCGATCGGCCGCGATCGCTCCATCCGCGAGATCTCGGTCGAGGTCTCGGGCGACGAGCAGGCAAAGCGCGTGGCCCAGGAGCTGGAAGGGCTCGAAGCGGTGCGCGTCATCTCGTTCTGGGACCGCGCCCTTCACGCCCACGAGGGCGGGAAGCTCGCCATCGTCCCGAGCAGGGAGATGCACACGCTTCAGGACATGCGCGACGTCTACACCCCGGGCGTCGCGCGCGTCTGCACGGCGATCGCCGAGGAACCCTCCCTCGCCCACCGATTCACGATGATCGGGCGCACCGTCGCGATCTGCACGAACGGCACTCGCGTGCTAGGCCTGGGTGACATCGGCCCCGTCGCCTCAATGCCCGTGATGGAGGGCAAGGCGATGTTCTACCGCCAGCTCGCCGGCATCTCCGCCATCCCCATCCTGGTCGACGCGAAGGACCCTGGCGATTTCGTCGAGACGGTGAAGCGCATTTCGGGCGGATTCGGCGGCATCCACCTCGAGGACATCCGCGCGCCCGACTGCTTCGAGATCGAAGCGCGCCTAATCGAAGAGCTCGAAATCCCGGTCATGCACGACGACGTCCACGGCACCGCGGTGGCGACGCTCGGGGCCGTCCTCGTCGCATGCGATCACGCGGGCACAGAGCTGTCCGAGTCCGTCGTCGGGCAGCTCGGGCTGGGGGCAGCAGGCTTCGGGATCGCCAACCTCATCCGGGAGGCAGGTGCCAAGGCCGTCATCGCCTCCGACCCCTCAGAGGCGTCCCACGCCCGCGCCCGCGACGCGGGTATCGAAGTGGTTTCGTTCGAGGAGGTCATGGAGCGCGCGCGGATCGTCGTTGCAACCACAGGTCAGCCCGGCCTGATCACGCCCGACATGGTCCGCGAGGGGCAGATCGTGATGGCGCTCACCAACCCGGACCCCGAGATCGCGCCGAAGGAGGCGGAGGCCGCCGGCGCGGCTTTCGCCGCCGACGGGGCGATGGTGAACAACGTCCTCGGTTTTCCTGGCATCTTCCGCGGCGCGCTCGCCGCCGGCTCCAACGTGATCTCGATCAGCATGAAGCTCGCGGCAGCCCATGCCATCGCCAGCCTCACCGCCGAGTCGGAGCTCGTCCCCGACGCCCTCGACCCCGCCGTCCATGCCGAGGTCGCCCGCGCCGTCGCTGAAGCAGCGCGTAGCGAAGGCCTCGCGCAGCCCGAGCGAGTCCCCGCCGGCCTCTAGATCGAACGTCCCACGCTGGGCCCTATAGGACCTGACGTCGGACGTTCGACGCAATGGCGGTCGCGCTACGCCGCCAACTCCTTGGCTCTTTCGAATACGTCGTCGAGCATCTTCTCCGTCAGCTTGCCGGTGAACGTGTTCTGCTGGCTCGGGTGAAATGAGCCGAGGAGCGCGTAGGGGCCGACCCCGGCTTCCGCGCCGTGACCGAATCGCGGTTTCGGCTTCGGCACCTCGTGCCCGCCTGCGCGGAGCGTTCGCAAGACGCCGTCCCAGGCGAACGCACCGAGGCAAACGATCACGCGAAGCCGCTCGAGGAGCGCGAGTTCGCGCACGAGGTACGGAATGCATTCGTCGCGCTCGCCGGGAGTCGGCTTGTTCTCTGGCGGCGCGCAGCGCACGACGGCCGAGACGAAGGCATCGAGGGGCGCAAGACCGTCGTCGACGCTTACGCTCTCAGGCTGATTGGAGAGTCCGGCGCGATGCATCGCCGCGAAGAGCCAGTCGGCAGAGCGATCGCCTGTGAAGACGCGGCCCGTCCGGTTGCCGCCGTGAGCCGCCGGCGCGAGGCCGACGACCGCGATGCGTCCATCGGCGTCGCCGAATCCCGGCAGGGGGCGCGCCCAGTACCTCTCGCCGCGATAGCGCCTCGGCGGATCTGCCGCACACGCTTTGCGCCACGCAACGAGGCGAGGGCACGCGCTCGCACACGACGATCTCGGCGTGAAGACGTTGTAGTGAATCCGCTTCGCGTGTCACGTCAAGGTATTTTCTCCAACCCCATGAGCGGCACCTCCCTTCCTCGCATGACCCGCCGCCGCATGGTCGCCGTCTCGGGCGCGGCCGTCGGCGCGCCGCTCTCGCTGGCGGCATGTGGCACGACGTCCGAGGAGGACGACCGCTCCGAGGCGAACGACCCCGAGCTCCTGAACGCCGTCTTGGCCCAGCACCTGGCTGTCGTGGAGGTCGCCGACACAGCCTCGAGCAACGCGCCCGAAGAGGTCGTCCCCAGCCTCGACCGGCTCCGCACCCTGCGCGAGCGCTCTGCCGGCGAGCTCGAGGCGTTCATCTCAGAGCGCGACGGGGATGCGACGACTGAGCCGGCCGACCGCGCGCAGGCCGAAAGCCCTTCCGAAGCCGTTTCCCTTCAGCTCGAGGACTCGATCGCGGAATCCCTCGAAGTTATCGGCGACCTCTCCGCACCCGCCTACCGCCAGGCCGTCCACCGCTTCATCACCGAGGACGCCGCCGCGCTCGCCGCGCTTCGCTCTCAGCTCGGAGGCGACATCGCGCCCGACGCCTTCGTCTTCGGGGCGCCAAGCTCGACCGAGGACTCCGAGTGACCCGCTTCACGCGCAGGAACCTCATGGGCCGAGGACTCGCCGGCGCAGGAGCGCTCGCGCTTCCTGGCTCGCTCATCGCGCGCCGAGGCCGCGAGCGCTCAGGCCGACGACCAGACCGAGGCGCTCGAGCGGCTGATTGTCCTCGAGCAAGCCGCCGAGCTCGCCTACTCGCTCGCCGCCGAAGAGGGGGAGGTCTCAGCCGAAACCAAGACGCTCTTCGAGGAGCTCTCGATCCACTCGGAAGACCGCGGCACCGCTTTCTCCGAGGCGATGGATCAGCTCCTCGTCGACCCGCCCGACAAGTCGAGCGACCAGGAGGACTACGAGAGCCTTGCCGACTTCGACCCCGCGGCTCAGGAGAAGGATCTCCTCGCATTCCTGATCGGACTGGAGGAGGAGCTGATCGCCGCCTACGAGGAGGAGGAGCCCGAGCTCGAAGAGCCCGACCTCGTCCGCTCGGCAGCGCAGGTGGGAGCGAGCCACGCGCAGGCTCTCGTCGCGCTTCGCCTTCTCGCGGGTGAGAGCGAGCAAGTGCTGACCGAGCTTCCCGAGCGGTCGACCTCGGCCACGGCGACCGAGGAAGAGGACTCGGACTCCTAGGCCGCCGGTACCCTGAAACGCCGGGAAGCGAGGCTCATTCCCAGCCCCGGAAACCGCAATGGCCAGCGAATCCCCCCAGCTTCGAAAGCTCGCAATCGTGCCGGCCTTCAACGAGGCGGGGATGGTCGCCAGGGTCATCCGAGACATCCGGCGCGCCGCTCCTGAGTTCGACATCCTCGTCATCGACGATGGCTCGACCGATACGACGGCGGCCCACGCGGAAGCCCAGGGGGCGGTCGTCATCCGCCACCCGTTCAACCTCGGCATCGGCGGCGCCATGCAGTCCGGCTACAAGTACGCGCTTCGCCACGGCTACGACGTGGCTGTGCAGATCGACGGCGATGGCCAGCACAAGCCCGAGTACCTGCCGGAGCTGCTCGACGCGCTCCACACCGAAGGCGACGAAGCGGACATGGTGACCGGCAGCCGGTTCCTCGGCGAGCCCGGCTACAAGGTCCCGCTTGGGCGCCGCGTGGGAAACCTGATCTTCGCCGTCGTCATGAGCACCATCACCCGTCGGCGAATCACCGATCCAACCTCGGGATTTCGCATGACGAACCGGCGTGGCATCGAGCTCTTCGCCCGCGACTACCCCCACGACTACCCCGAGGTCGAGGCGATCCTCATGCTCCACGCTCACAGGCTGCGCCTGCACGAGGTACACGTCTCGATGAACGCCCGCGGCTACGGCCGGAGCTCGATCGACTACCCCCGCAGCGCCTACTACATGGTGAAGGTGCTCCTTGCGATCTTCATCGGGCTCTTCCGCCGCCGGCCTACCCCGGTCGAGGCTTCGGGGAAGGACGAGATCCTCGGCGGCCCGCCGATGGACACGGGCGAGCTCCGGGCGATCACGGAAGGGAAGCGATGAGGCGCTCTGCGGGCATCGCCGTTGCGGCGCTCCTGCTCTTGGCAACTACCGCTGGCGCTGCCACGATCGAGGTGTCGGGCGAGCCGGGGACCGCGCTAGGCGATGCAATCATCGCCGCCGAGCCCGGCGACACGCTCCAGATTCCTCCGGGTGAGTGGATCCTCACCGAGGGCGACGTGCTCGAGGAGAAGGACCTCACCCTGGTCGGCGCGGGCGAGGACAAGACGATTGTCCTGCCCAGCGGCGGTGGCCTTGCTTTCGACGACACCGGGGTTGAAACCGACGAGTTGAAGATCGGAGACCCCCTCAACCCACCCGGCGGCGAGGAAGACGCGGCGGAAGACGGCGACGGCATCGAGACGAAGGCGCAGATCATCGCCCTCGTCGTCACCTTCGCGATCTTCCTCTTCGTGCTCGACCTCGTGCGCCGGCGGCGGCTCTCCGAGCGCTACGCGATCATCTGGATGATCGCGGCGCTGGCGCTCCTCGTGCTCTCGATCTGGACCGGAGGCCTCGACGCAATCGCGGAGCTCATGGGGATTCAGGAGCCGGCGAACGCGATCTTCATCATCGCCTTCGCGGTCGGCTTCCTGCTCCTCCTCAACTTCTCGGTGGTTTCGTCGCGCCTCGGTGAGGAGGCGAAGGTGCTGGCGCAAGAGGTGGCGCGCCTCGACGAGGAGCTGCGGGTCGAGCGCTCGCTTCGCGGTGGGGAAGGGAACGGCTTCTCAGGCCGGACGGCCAAGGCGGAGGACGCGGAGGACCAGCCGCCAGTACGCGCCGAGTAGCCCGTTGAGCAGGCCGGATCGCCCGGCCCGGCCCAGATATGCGGAGGTGAGTGAAGCCGTGAGTGTCGCGGCAAAGTCGGCGGCGCTGATCTCGGCCGTGGACTGGATCTCGCGTCGCTCGCGCAGGAGGCGCCGAAGGGACCGCCCGACGTCTCCCCACGCCGCAAGCTTCTGCGGCAGCCAACCGCCCACCGCTGCGATCACGACGAGAGCGAGCTCCGTCGCGAGGAGCGCGGGTGCAAGCAGCGCCAGGAGCGGCGCGGGGTAGGCGCGGATCAAGGTCGCCCAGCGGTTCCGCTCAAGGTGGCGCCACTTGGCCGGCCCCTTGTCGAAGTCGTAGCGGTGGTCGGCGCGGGCGTCCACCGCAACTCCGAGCCGGCCCCCCGCCAACCGCAAGCGGAGCGAGAGGTCCACGTCCTCGTGGTAGAGGAAGAAATCTGCGGCGAAGCCGCCCAGGCGCTCGAACTCGGTGCGCCGGATCGCCAGGCAGGCGCCGGAGACGAACCCAGGCTCGCCGGATGACGGGCCGCCGAGCTCCCTCGGCACCTCCTCGCTGGAGGGCGGCGTGCCGTGATTTTCCGACACCGGCTCGCCGGCGCCTCCGGCCCACGCGATGCCCGTGAAGTGGACGACCCCTCCGCGCGTGTTCACGATCCGCGCTTCCTCGGCTGTCACCAGCGCCTGCCACGCGTCCCAATCCGACCCGTCGGTGAGCGGCGCCGCGATCGCCTCGCGCCAGCCGGCGGCCACGACGGCGTCCGGATTGAGAAAGACGAGGAGGTCGCCGAGGGCTCGAGCAGCGCCGCGGTTGCAAGCTGCCGGGAACCCCTCGTTCTCAGGGCTGGGGACGACGCGAGCGCGCGGCGCCGCGGCCTCCACTGCCTCGATCGTCCCGTCGCCGGACGCGTTGTCGATCACGATCAACTCGTCGTCGGCGCGAAGCTGCCCGGCGAGAGCTTCGAGGGCGGGCCGCACCTCCTCGCCTTGGCGATAGGTAACGACCACAACGGAAACGGAGGGGCTCTGCGGAGGCATTACCTCGCTTAGGGTAAGAGGATGAACCCGCTCCTCGCCCCCATCGAGATCACGGTCGGGCTCGGCCAGCGCGTCATGCGCGACCTCGACGCCATGGCCGAGGTCGCGCGGTCGGTTCCACGAGCCATCAGCCTCCTCGAGAGCCTCGACCGCAGGGCCGGCCAGGTGCTGGAGCTGGGCGAGCGCATCGACTCCCGCGCGGCGGGGATCCTCGAGCTGGGCGAGTCGCTCGACCGCCGGGCCGAGGCGATCCTCACGCTGGGCGGGACGATCGACGAGCGCGGCGCCGAGCTGGTCGCCCTCGGGGACCGCTTCACCACCGTGGGCGAGGACATGCTGACCGAAGCGCGCCTCGTCCACCAGCGCGCAGCCGAGGTCGTCGCCCAGGCCAACGAGGTGATTGCGGTCCTCCCCACCGTCCGCCGCGCGATCGAGATCGGCGAGCCGCTGGAGGGCGCGATCGAACGCTTCGCACGGGTCGTCGACCGCCTGCCGGGCGCACCTCAACAGCGCCCAAAGTAGGAATACACCCGGATAGCGAGTGTTTTTCTACTGTCGGCGACCAGCGCACCCGCGCCAAGCCGCCGAGCGGATTCGAACCGCTGACCCCTTCATTACGAGTGAAGTGCTCTACCAGCTGAGCTACGGCGGCGCGACGTGCAGTGTAGGCGGGCTCGCCTACTCCTCGCCCTCGTTCAGGCGGTAGCCGACGCCTCGGACCGTGACGACTAGCTCGGGGTCCTGCGGGTCGCGTTCGATCTTTTGGCGGAGGTTCGAGATGTGGACGTCACAGGCGCGGACGTCACCGGAGAACTCGGACTGCCAGAGCTCCTCCATGATCTCGAGACGGCTGAAGACCTGGCCAGGGCTCTCCGCGAGGAGGCGCAGGACCTGAAACTCGGAGCGGGTGAGGTTGACCGGCTCGCCGCGGACGGTCACGAGATGGCGGGAGAGGTCGATGCGAACGGCTCCGGCGTCAATCGTCTTGCCGCCCTGGGCGGATGTCGAGAGGTCGAGCTCGCGACGGCGGAGCTGAGCACGGACGCGGCCGATCAGCTCGCGGACCGAGAACGGCTTCGTGACGTAGTCGTCGGCGCCGACCTCGAGGCCGACCACCTTGTCCACCTCGGCGTCCTTTGCCGTGAGCAGGATGATCGGCACCGGGCTGCGCGCCCGAACGTCGCGGCAGACGTCGAGGCCCGAGCGGCCCGGCATCATGATGTCGAGGATCAGAAGGTCGTAATCGATCTCGCCCTGAAGCTTCAAGTCGGCATCGTCGCCGTCCTCGGCAAGCACCACCTCGAACCCCTCTTGCCCAAGCGCGTAACCGACTGCCTCGCGAACCGAGGGCTCGTCGTCGGCGATGAGAATGCGGCGAATCATGCGACGGGGGTGGGGGCGGGCTTGGCAGCGGGCAGGCGGACCCAGAAGTCGGAACCAACGCCGGGCTCGGACGAGACTCCGATCTCGCCTCCCATCACGTCGACCATCCGCTTCGCGATCGAGAGGCCAAGGCCGAAGCCCTCCTTCTCACGGGAGTCCGTGCCACGAAAGAAACGCTCAAAGATGCGGTCGACCTCATCAGGGGGGATGCCGGTTCCCGTGTCGGTCACCTCGATCAGGATCTCCTCGTCGGTGGCTCGGCTGGCCCGAAGCGTAACGTGGCCGGGAGCGGATGAGTGCTTGAAGGCGTTGCCCAGGAGTCCGATCAGGACCTGGCGAAGGAGGACCCGGTCTCCCTGCGCCGCCAGGTCCGGCTCGACGTCGAGCTCGAACCCGATGCCCTCCGGCGGCACGAACGCCTGCGCGGCTTCCTCGCAGGCGATGGCAACGTCGAGAACCTCGGGACCCGACTCGCCGACCGACTCGATCCGCGCGAGGGTAAGCAGAGAGTCGGTGAGCCGCGTGATCCTCTCTGTGTCCTGCTCGAGGCGGCGAAGGAAGTGCTCACGCGCCTCACGATCGTCCTTGGCCCCGCCGCGGAGGACCTCGATCGCGCCCGAGATCCCGGCGAGAGGGTTGCGGAGCTCGTGTGCCGCGTTCGAGACGAACTCGCGCTCGGCAAGCTCGCGCCGGAGCTCGTCCGTCCGGTCGCGAACGACTGTGAGCACGGCGCCCTCGGCTGGGATCTCACGAGCCTGCATCGCGTAGACGCGCTCGCCGATGCGCAGGCCGTCGTGCTCTGACGTGCCGGTCCGCGAAGCCCGGCGAAGCCACGGGATGAGCGTCGCGGCCACCTTGCCGTCCGCGTAGATGAGCGGTCGGGCGGCTGGATTCGAGAACCGCACCGTCCCGTCGGGCCCGACGACCATGACCGCGTCGGAGAGCGCGTCGAAGATCGCCGAGAGGCGGTCGCGCTCGGAGCGGAGCGCCTCGAAGGTCTGGCGAAGCGCGGCTCGCATCGTCTCGAGCGCCCGGCCAAGGTCCGAGATCTCATCCCGGCCTCCCGTCCCCTCGAGCGGCCTGTCGAGCTGGCCTTGTGAGATCTTCGCCGCGGAGTCGGCGAGCTTCTTGATCCGCGACGTGATGGCGCTCGCGATCAAGAACGAGATCGCAACCGCTACGAACAGGGCGACGATGAGGGCCGTGATCCTGTCGCCCCGGACCGCGTCGATTGCCTCCTGAAGCTCCGACGGGCGCTCCGCACGGGCGAGGAGCACCCCGTCCAGGTCTCCGTTTCGCGTGATCGGAGCCGCCACCACCGTGGTGCCGCCGGTCAGCGGCTCGACGAAGTTCGACCCGGCGAGCGCCTGGCTGACGGCCCGCCGCCCGTCCTCGACGTCCAGGACCGAGAAGCCCCCGGAGATCGAGCTCGTTACGAGGTTGCCCGAGGAGTCGTACACCCACGCGCTGAAGCCGTCCTGAGCCGCGACGTCAAGTGCGTCCTGCGCTTGCTTTTGCGTTGTCGTACCAACCTCGCCCGCCAGGGAGATGGTCTGACCGAGCGCGAGCTCGTCCAAGCGCTGGTCTGCCTCCTCCGATCCTGACTCGGACACGAGCAGATAGACGATTCCCGCGGTGATAAGGGCGACCCCCGCGAACGCAAACGCGAGATAGAGACGCACTCCGAGCGGGCTGCGCCTTGCCCTCGGCAATCTTGGCATTGTGCGCGCCACCCCTCGAAATGTACGCCCCGTGCGCTATTTGCAGGAAGAACCCCGCACCTGCAACGGCACCTGCTTCTCGCGTTGCCGTTCGGCAACGCGTCAGATCTATGTGTGGAGCACGGCCTCCAGCCTGAACGCGAGCGCTTCCGTCGCCAGCTCCTCCGAAACGTTCACGCTCAGCCTCCGGCGCGTCCCCATGACGAGCTCGGCCGCCCGCCGGGCGCGACGCGGATCCAGCCCTTGGGCATCCCCGGCCAAAGCCTCCCGCCGGTCGGAGTTGAGGACGAGCCCCTCCGCTCCCTCGCCCGTCGCCGCCAAATCGCGAAGCCAGCCGGCGACGAGCGCGAGGCCGGCGTCGAGCGCTTCCGTTCTTCCTCGGCGCGTCGCGCGCTTGGCAGCATCGGCCCCCTCCCGGCGAAGCCGCTGCTCACCGCGGCGATCGGACGCGTCCTTTGCCTGCTCCGCGAGCGCATCGAACTGTGCCTTCACCTCTTCCCCTGCCTCTTCCCCGCGCCGCTCTGCCGCTTCGAGAAGAGCTTTCCACGGCGAGCTCTCAAGCTCGGCTGCCCGGGCGGCGCGAGCCAGCGCCTCGGCCTGGGCGCGCAGTTCGCGTCCCGTCTCCGAGAGCAAGACGCGTGCGAGCGCCAGATCGCCGCCCGACAGACGGGCAGCGCTCGTGATTTCGGCGGGATTCGCTCCCGCGGACTCGGCGGCCAAGCGCTCGGCGAGCGCGTCCGGGCCGAGGGCGGCAAAGCTGATCGCCTGGCAGCGGGAGCGCACAGTCTCGAGCAGGGCAGACGGCTGCGAGGAGACGAGGACGATGTGCGCGAATGTCGCCGGCTCCTCGAGCGTCTTGAGCAGCGCGTTCTGGCTCTCTTCGGCCATTGCCTCCGCGCTCTCGACGACGAACACGCGGTGTTCACCCTCAAACGGGCGGTAGGGCGCCGCCTCGATGATCCGCTGGCGGACCTCCTCCACCAGGTGCTGCGCTCCGGCGGGGCGAAGCCATGCCAGGTCGGGGTGCGGCGAGGGATCGGCTGAAGCACGCCTCCGAGCAGACTCCGGATCGGGCGCCCCGAGCGCAAGAAGCTCTCCGGCGAACGCTCGCGCGGCCTGCGCCTTGCCCGAGCCTGATGGCCCCGAGAAGAGGTAGGCGTGAGAAGGCGCGGCGAGCGCAGCGGCAAGCGCCACTCGCGCAGCCGGCTGGTCGGCGGTCGCGCGGGCTAGGGCGTCGGGCAACACGGAACGGAAGCTAGCGGCCCCGCCGGTGGTCGCGGAGCGCTTTCCGGCCCCATACTAAGATCGCGCGCTTGGCGTCCCTAACCCGATGGGTCCTTTCGCATAAGCGCACGGTGGTCATCACCTGGATCGTCTTGACGATCGCGGGGATCGCCGCTTCGGGCCCTGCCGTAGACGCCCTCGAACCCGAGTTCTCGGTACCGGACAAAGAGGGGTGGGAAACCAACCAGCTCATCGCCCAGAGCTACAGCGGGACGGGTGGCGACGCCGCGCCGCTCCTGCCTGTGGTCACGCTTCCCGAGGGTGCCTCGATCGACTCGAAGGGGATCCAGGCCGACCTCGCAGCGGTCGACGAGCGCCTCGCCGAGGCGCTGCCCGACTCGCGCGTTGCCTCGTATGCGTCGACGGGAGATGCGGCGTTCGTATCCGACGACGGAACCACCACCTTCGCGGTCGTCTACCCGACCCCCGATCCCGAGTCGTTCTTCGGAGAGAACCCCGCCGCCGAGAAGGCCGCAAGCGAAGTCCTCGAGGACTCGACGGTGGGCGGCTCCCCCGTCCATCTCACCGGCTTCGACGCCCTTTATGAGGACTCCGGCGAGGATGCCGACGGGCCGAGTCTCCTGATCGAAGCGCTCATCGGAGGATTCGGCGCCCTGGTCGTCCTCGTCTTCGTCTTCGCCTCGTTCCTTGCCTTGGTGCCCCTACTCATGGCGTTCGTCTCGATCATGACCACATTCCTTCTCCTCCTCGGCTTGACCGAGCTGACGTCGGTGTCCCCGATCGTGCAGTTCCTGATCGCGCTGATCGGTCTGGGTGTAGCGATCGACTACTCGCTGATCGTCGTCTCGCGCTGGCGAGAGGAGCGCACCCACGGCGCCTCCGATGAAGAGGCCGTGCAGATCGCAATGGAGCACGGAGGGCGGGCCGTCGTCTTCTCGGGCATCACCGTCGCAATCGGCCTCCTCGCTCTGATCGCGCTGCCGCTTCCCTTCCTGCGCTCGATGGGCTACGGCGGGATGCTGATCCCGCTCGTCTCGACACTCGTCGCGATTACGCTCCTACCGGTTCTCTTGGCGAAAGCGGGCGGCCGGCTCGACTGGCCGCACCGGCGTACCGACGACAAGGCGAGCCGCACCTGGACCCGCTGGGCCGAGGCGGTGTCGCGGCGGCGCTGGATCGCCGCACTCACTGGGATGGCCGTAGTCATCGCCCTCGTCGTAGCGTCCTTTGGCCTGCGCCTTGGCACCTCGGATGCAAACACACTTGCCGAGGCGGGGGACGCGGAGGACGGGCTCACCGCCTTGATGGACTCAGGCCTCGGCGAAGGCCCGCTCCTGCCGCACGAGATCCTGATCCAAGGCGAGACCGACCCGGAGTCGGTCGCCGCCGACCTGCGGGGCGTCGAGGGCATCCACGGCGCCGTCGCTCCCGAGGACGAGGCGTGGCGCCGGGAAGGCACCGCGCTGGTCGAAGCGTTCCCCACACCCGACTCCGGCAGCGAGGAGGGCGACGCAACGCTCGAGGCGGTGCGCTCGGTCGCGCACGCAGCGGGCGACGACGTCCTGGTTGGAGGACAGCCCGCATCGAACGCGGACTTCATCGATGCCGTCTACGGGAGCTTTCCGCTGATGATGGCGCTGATCGCCATCTCGACGTTCATCCTGCTGGCGAGGGCCTTCCGCTCGATCCTCCTCCCCATCAAGGCGATCCTGCTGAACATCCTGAGCGTGGGGGCCGCTTGGGGCGTGCTCGCCATCGTGTGGCAGAACGGGAACGGCTCGGAGCTCATCTGGGGCACGGCGGCGACCGGTTCGGTTCCGTCGTGGATCCCGTTGATGGTCTTCGCCTTCCTCTTCGGGCTTTCCATGGACTACGAGGTCTTCATCCTCAGCCGGATGCGGGAGGAGTACGACCGAACGGGATCGACGGATCGAGCCGTGATCGAGGGCATCGGGCGAACGGGGCGCCTCGTCACCAGCGCCGCGCTGATCCTCTTCCTCGCCTTCATGGCGATGGCGTCGGCGCCGGGAACGGACGTGCGCATCATGGCGACGGGGCTCGCCGCGGGCATCCTCCTCGACGCGACGGTGATCCGGGCGCTGATCGTTCCCGCGGTGATCTCGCTCATGGGCCGCTGGAATTGGTGGATGCCTGCGTGGAGCGCCCGGCTCTTGCGGGTCGAGCCGTCGCCGCTCGCGCCCGCCGAAGCGCGCGCCTAACCAAAGCACGAACGGGTTGTTGCAGTTCCCCGGAGGCGGGGGCGCACTCGGTAAAACTTGTGGGGGTGACAGGCGGCGGGTCTCAAAGGATTCTCCTTGCGGGCGTTGCGACGACGCTGCTCGTGGCAGCCGGATTCGTGGCCTCGGCGCCGGACCCCACGACGGCGAGCACGGCCCAGCGGGCGATCAAAGCGCCTCAGCCGTGGCGCTCGTATCCGCTAAACCAGGTCGAGTCCAACCTCGAGGCTCAGGCGCGCCAGGATGCCTGCGACTTCGCCACACGCCAGCGCAATTCACGAAAGCGCGCGCTTCTGATCTTTCTGATGGGGCGAGCCAACAAGGACGGGGGGAAATTCGGCGTCGGTCGCGACAACGACTTCATTCCGAACAGTCGCGTCGTCGAAGTCCTCCGTGAGGCGGGTGAGGCATACAAGGAATGCAGGAAGCAAGGAATGCGGGTCGACATCGCCTACGGGGTGACCAACTACGAGCTGAGGCAATCGATGGGGTCAAACGAGACCGCGCGCGAGACGGGGCGCGCGCAGGCGCGCGCGGCGAAGGAGCTCGACCGCAAGCTCCCTCGCGGCGTCGGTGCGGTCGTCGCGGGCGACATCGAGCCGGGCTGGGATCAGAAGGGTTCCGGGCGAGCGCTCGAGCTAATTCGCGGGGGCGCGTCGGAAGGGGTTCAGTACTTCAACTTCGGAACGGCTGGCCAATGCCCGCCCTTCGGGAGCGCGTGCCAGGGAAACTGGACGCCGACGGACCTCGCGCGCGGCTCGCAGGACAACGGCGTGATCCCACTGCCACAGATCTACTATCCGGGACAGGCCGCCACCTGGGGCAACATCGCGAACCGGTGGGATCGCTTGGGCGGCAACTGCCCGAGGTCGGAGCGAGAGAAGGATGGTTGCTACGAGTTCGGCGGCGCGACGTCGCAACCCAAGGGATGCTCCTCGACGCAGTTCAAGCCCGAGGAAAGCTGGCACCGTCTGCGCAAGGCCACTGATCACAAGGTGGGGGACCGGCTCATCTACTTCAACCCCCGTGGCGTGAGCTGCCGGTCCGCCCCTGAGGCGCGCAGCCCTGCGACGCAGGGAGACGTCTCGCTCCCGCTGATGCCCAGCGACGTGCCCGGGGAAGTAATCCAAGACCCGGACCCGGTCGTGAGCGAGTACGTCATGGGGTCGCTCGAAAACGCCTGGCGCGCCGGGAGCGCGCGGGAGCTCACCTGGGTCTATGCGGGGTCCGCGGGCCCCGACCCCATCACCGGAGAGCCGGCCTCCGCGGGCCGCCTCCTGGTTGTCCGCGAGAGCTATTCGCGCCACCGGCCGCCGACGACAACAACGGAACAGTTCGACGTTGAGGGCTCGGGCCCACTTCGGATTAACGAAGCGCCTGTTGGGCGCCGCGCGCCCGAATCCGCCGCTGAAGCGGTCATCGCCTTCGAGGGCACCACGGGCACCGAAGGCCTCCTGGACCTCTCCACCGGTTCGGTGAGCCTGACGTCCGGGCCCTGAAGACGCGGAGTTACTTCGCCTTCGGGCGGCCGGTACCGGCCTTCTTCGTCCGGGCGGTCCCGGGCGAGGGCGGCTTGCGACGGCGCGCCGAGGTGCGGGCTGCGCTCTTTGGCTTCGGCTCCACGTCAGCTCCCGCGCCGTTCTCAGTGGCCGTCGCCTTCGCGGCCTCGCGGGCCTCCTTCGCGGCTTGGCGCTCGGCGCGCTTCTCGCGCATTTCGACCATCGTCGGGCAGTCGTCGTTGAGGCAGAGCTTCCACGGGCGGCCACGGAAGCCCTTGACGGTGAGCCGCGGGCTTTTCTCGCAGACCGAGCAGCGCTCCTCGAGGCGCCAGAGCTCGTAGCCGCGGCCCGGCAGCGGGCCGGAGTTGCGGCAAGAGTCCGCGTGCTCGGGCTCATCGCGGTTGTAGCCCTCGCAGCCCCAGAAGCGCTTGCCGCCCTTGAGGTCGATCACCCGCAAGCGGTTGGGCGCGCCGTCCTCATGGACGGTCCGGCCGATCTCGGCACAGACCTCGCACGGGCCGAGGAATTTGTCCTCGTCCATGCCGGCCCAGACCACCTTGGCGAGGTCCTCGGAGCGGTCCTGCATCTCCTTCGTCGTCCCGTGGAGCATCTCGCGGCTTTCGGAGAGGACGTCGTCCTTCGTCATCTCGCCGGAGGCGATCAGGTCCATGTCCCGCTCGAGCTCGGCGGTCATCTCGGGCGTCGCCATCCGCGGCACGTACTGCTTGAACGCCTTGAACATCGCGATTCCGGTCTCGGATGGGATCGGCGGGTTCGAGTAGACGTACCCGCGGTCGTAAAGCTTTTGAATGATGTCCGCGCGGGTCGCCTTGGTGCCGAGGCCGCGCTCCTCCATCAGCTCGATCAGCTTGCCCTGTGAGATGCGCGAGGGCGGCTGCGTCTCCTTGCCCACCGACCATGGCTCGCCGTCGAGCGCAAGCTCCTGGCCGGCCTCCAGCTTCGGGATCTCCTCGTCCGAGGAGCGGGCGTAGGTATAGATGCGGGCGAAGCCGGGATCGACGACGACCGACCCGCGCACGAAGTAGGACTCGGAGCCCGCCTCGATGTCTGCGCGGGTGGATTCGGTGATCATCGGCGGGCCGAAGGTGGCGATGAAGCGGCGGACGACGAGCTCGTAGACGCGGCGCTTCGGGCCCTCGTCGAGCGCACCCGGATAGATCGCCTGCGTCGGGTGGATCGGCGGGTGGTCCGTGGTCTCCTTCTTGCCGCGCGTCGCCTCCATCGGGCCGTCGAGGACGAAAGCTCCCGCCTCGAACTCCGGGATTCGAACCATCTGCTGGACTAGCTCGCGGGTGTTGAGCGAGGGCGGATAGACCGTGTTGTCGGTCCGCGGATAGGAGATGAAGCCGTCCATGTAAAGGTCCTCTGCGATGCGCATCGCGCTCGCCGGAGTGATGCCCAGGCGGCTGGACGCGTCGGTCGTGAACGCTGTGGTGTTGAGCGGCGTCGGCGGCTTTCGCGAGTTCTTTCGCGCCGTTACGTCCTTGACGACGCCCGGGCTCTTCGTCCCGGCGAGCGCCGCGTTCGCCTCGGCCTCGTCCCAGAACTTGTCGGTCGCGTGATGCGCCTCGAAGGAGCCGTCGGGATGCTCGAACTTCGCGAAGACCTCCCAGAACGGCTTGGGCACGTGGGCGCGGCGCTCGAGCTCGCGCTCGACGACCAAGCCAAGGGTCGGGCTCTGGACGCGGCCGACCGAGAGGAAGTTGGAGCCGAAGCGGCGCGTCGCCAGCGAGACGGCGCGGGTCAGCGTTGCGCCCCAGATCAGGTCGATGTCCTGCCGGGCGGCGCCCGCGTATGCGAGCTCGTAGGAGAGGTCGTCGAGCTCTGCGAAGGCGCGCTCGATTTCCTCCTTGGTGAGCGCCGAGTAGCGGGCACGCTTGACCGGCGGGCGGTCCTCGATCAGGCCGTCGACGATCTTTGGGTTCGATTCGAGCGCCTGCTGGAGTGCCTCGTGGCCGATCAACTCGCCCTCGCGGTCGAAGTCGGTCGCGATCACGACCGAGTCCGCCTCCTTGGCGAGCTTTCTGACCGCCTTGACGACGTTCTTGTCGGTCGCCTCGGGGATGAGGGTCGCGTCGATCAGGTCGTGGAGGTCGGTCTGCTGCCAGTTCGAGTACTCGTCCGGGAACGCGACTCCCATCACGTGGCCCTTGAGCCCGACCGTTCGATGGTCGCCCTCGGAATCGCTCCAGGTATAGAACGGAACCTTGTAGGTGGCGTCGTCCTTCGCCGTCCCCGAGCTCAGGATGTCCGCGATCTTCTTCGCGGAATTGTTCTTCTCGGTGATGATCAGGCGCATCGGGCGGCGAGAGTAGCAAGGGGTCTTCGGGGCCAAATGCGGCTTCCCTGCCCGCCCCGAAGGGGCGAGTGTCTCTGAGCGCTTGGGCGCGAAAGCAGCATGTGCCGGTGGTTATTTACGCTTGGGAGGCCGATGAACGCGCCCTCCTTCCATCTCGCCCAGGTCAATATCGCCCGCCCGCAGGCACCGATGGACTCCGAGTTCATGACTTCGTTCATCCCCGAGGCCGAGAAGCGCCTAACTCACCTGCGCGACCATGGGCCGACTCCGCACTCCTTCACCTTCAAGGAACGCTTCGACGCTCCCGCTCGAGCCGCCGCGAGCGCGTGATCTCGCTCGTCATCTTCGACTGCGACGGGGTACTCGTCGATTCCGAGCCGGCCTCGAACCGGATCCTCGCCGAGGCCCTGTCCGAAGCCGGCCTGCCTTACACGCAGGCCGAAAGCATGCGCGATTTCATGGGGCGAGCATGGGAGGACTCGCTGGCTGACATCGAGCGCAAGCTCGGCAAGCCTGCGCCGGAGGGCTTCACGGAGGGCTTTCGCGCGCGCCGGGACGCCGCCTTTCGCGACGGCCTCGAGCCGATTCGCGGCGTCCGCGAGGCGATCGAGCTGATCGACGCCGAACGCTGCGTCGCTTCGAGCGGGCTGCCGGAGAAGGTCCAGCTCACCCTTGACCTGACGGGCCTCCTCCATCTGTTCGAGGGCAGGATCTTCTCGGCGGCCGAGGTCGAGCGAGGCAAGCCCGCGCCGGACCTCTTCCTCTACGCCGCGCGCACGATGGGGCACGAGCCGGGTCGATGCGCCGTCGTTGAGGACACGCCGGTCGGGATCCAAGCGGCCCGCGCGGCAGGGATGCATGCGGTCGGCTATGCCGACAACGCCTCCCGCGAGGTCCTCGAGAAGGCGGGTGCAAACGAGATCATCGCCGATATGCGTGAGCTTCCCGCCGCACTAACCTTCTAGGGCAATGCCCGCCCAGGCCTACGCAGGCAAGGAGTGCGTCTGCCAGCTCCGCAAGGGGATCTGCGACCAGTCGTGCGTCCGGGACATGCTCGAGACGCCCTTTTACATCGCCTGCCTCAAGCTCACGGGGCGAAAGTGCCTCGTGGTCGGCGGCGGTGACATCGGCCTCGAAAAGGCCGAGGGCCTCCTGGCCTGCGGGGGCGACGTTGTGCTCGTCGCACCTGAAGCATGTGAGCCGCTTCGCGCCTACGCCGAAGAGGGCTCGATCGACTGGATCCAGCGCCCGTACGAGGCGGGCGACCTCGAGGGGAAGTTCATGGTGATCGCTGCCACCAACGACTCCGAGGTCAACATCGGCGTCTACGACGACGCAGAGAATCGCGCGATGCTCGTAAACGTCGTCGACGTGCCACCGCTTTGCAACTTCATCCTCCCGGCGATCGTCCGCACCGGCCCGCTCGCGATAGCGATCTCGACCGCGGGCGCCTCCCCCGCCCTCGCCAAGCGCATGAAGCGCGAGATCTCAGAGCTCTTCGGCGAGCCCTACGCGCGCCTCGCGGTGATTCTGAACGACTCCCGCGGCTGGGCCAAGGCGACCCTGCCGACCTACGGGGACCGCAAGGAATTCTTCGAAGGAATCGTGAACGGCGATCCTGACCCGGTCGAGCTCGTTCGCGAGGGGCGTGAAGGCGAGGTCCTCGAGGTGATCTCGGCCGCGAAGCGCGCGCACCAGCCGACGTCCGTCTGAAGCCCGGCAGGGCGCAGGGATTGCACAAAGTGGCCGCTCAGAGTAGGTTCACGCAATGGCGACGGAGCGCCGTTTCGGGGTGGACGCCTGGCATCGGCGCGCGGATCGCCTGACGGCGCTTGCAATCGGGAAGCCGATGCGGGTCCTCGCCGTCGCCGGCGCGCTCTTCGTAGCCGCTGCACCGATCGGGCTCACCGCTTTCACGGCGCTTGACCCCTACGAATTCGTCGATCCTGCCACCGAGAGCGCGAAGGCCGTCGAGCGCCTCGAGGAGGCAACCGGACTGCGCGCCGACGGCTCGGTGATCGTCCTCGTCGAAGCCTCAGCCAAGAGCTCCGCGGGAGAGCGGCGGATCGCCGAGGTGGCCGAGGAGCTCGAATCGGTCGACGGGGTGGCGCCGCTCTCGGAGACGCCCGGGCTGCCGGGCGGCACGCTGAGCGCGCCGGGCGGCGAGCGCACGTACCTGGTCGCCGCTGTCGATGCCGAGGAGGAGAGCTCGGACATCACCGAGGGGCTCGAGTCCGCGCTTGGCGCCGAGGACGATGTCCTCCTTGGCGGGATCGTCGTCGCCGACCACCAGATCGCCGAACAGTCGGAGGCGGACCTTCGCCTTGCCGAGGCGCTCGCCTTCCCGCTGCTCTTCGTCCTCTCCCTCGTCTTCTTCCGCGGCCTTGTCGCGGCCACCTTGCCGCTCCTGGTCGGCGGGATCGCGATCGTCGGCGGCCTGTTCGCGATGCGGCTGATCCACGAGGTCTTCCCGCTTTCGGTACTCGCCCTCAACGCCGTAACCGCGATCGGATTCGGGCTTGCGATCGACTATTCGCTCTTTGTGGTGAGCCGCTTCCGCGAGGAGGTCGCGCGCGGAAACGACACGGAGGCCGCTCTTCGTACCACTCTTGGCACCGCAGGTCACGCGATCGTCTTCAGCGGTCTCACGGTCGCCGCCGCGATGGCCTCCATGCTCCTCTTTCCGCAGCGCTTTCTCGAGTCGATGGCGGTCGGAGGCATGGCGGTGGCGCTTGTGGCCGCTATGGCGGGCCTATTTGTCCTGCCGGCGGTGCTCGGCCTCCTCGGCTCGAAGGTGAACGCGCTCTCGCCGGAGCGCCTCCAGCGATCACGCCGGGCCACCGAGCTGCCCGACGAGCAAGGCCGGTGGTACCGCTTTGCGACCTGGGTGATGCGCCGCCCGGTTGGCGTTGCCACGGCGACCGCGGCCCTATTGCTCGCGATGGCCTTTCCGCTGACCAAGATCGAGTTCACTCCCGGCGACGCGAGCGCCCTGCCGACGGGAAGCGCCGGCGCGGTGGACAGAGCGATCATCGCCGACTTCGACGCCGACCCCACGACGCCACTCTTGATCCAGCTCGACGGCACCGTGGGCGAACACCGGGCCGAGCTCGGCGACTACCGCTCGAGCCTTGCCGCGATCGAGGGCGTCGCGGCCGTGACGCCGGCCGGGCAGGCGGGTCCCGGCGTGGTTCGACTCGACCTGGTCTCGAGCAGGGGGCACTACTCGGCGGGGGCCAAGGATCTGGTGCGCGAGGTCCGCTCGGTGCCGGCGCCGATGAAATCCAGGGTCGCCGGCCTCGCGGCATCCCAGATCGACGAGGAGGCAAGCGTCGCCAGCCACCTTCCCCTGGCGGGCGCCGCCCTTGCCCTCAGCACTCTCCTACTTCTTTTCGCAATGACCCGCTCCGTCCTCTTGCCCGTAAAGGCCCTCGTCATGAACGTCCTCTCGCTCTCGGCCGCGCTGGGGCTCCTCGTCCTGGTCTTCCAGGACGGAAACCTCTCGGGCACCTTCGGCTTCGAGAGCCAGGGCGGGATCCTGATCGGCATCGCAGTCCTCATCTTCGCGGCGGGGTTCGGGCTCTCGACCGACTACGGCGTCTTCAGCCTGTCGCGGATCAAGGAGATCTACGACTCAGGGCACTCAAACGCCGACTCAGTCGCGCTCGGCCTCGAGCGAACCGGGCGGATGATCACCTCCGCGGCGCTGCTCTTCGCCGTGGCGATGGGCGCCCTCATCACCGGGAGCTTGATCGGCGTGCAGGAAACCGGGTTCGGAATCGCCGCCGCCGTCCTGATTGACGCGACGCTCGTCCGGGCGCTCCTCGTACCGTCGCTGATGGTGCTCCTCGGCGAGCGGAATTGGTGGTCTCCCGAACTCTTTCGGAAGCGGCCCAAGGCCCCGGAGGTCGAGTCGGTGCCTCCCCGCCCCGAACCAATGAGCGTGGCCCGGGTTCCCGCACCCGACGGAGCGGTCAGCCTCTCGGCCTCGGAGTTCGAGGACCTCCGGCAACTTGGCCTGTCGATGACACAGGCGAAGCGCGTGATCAGCTATCGCGACGCGAACGGCGGCTTTCGCACGGTGGACGAGCTCGACGACCTACCAGGATTTCCGCGGCAGTTGCTCGGTGAGCTGAAGCAGCGCGTGGTGCCGTGAACGTGTTCGACCGGCTGAACTGGATCTAGGCAGCGGGCAGGGCGTAGAACGCGACGGCGGCGAAGTGCGTCGCCGCGGCGGCGATCACCAGCGCGTGGAAGATCTCGTGGTAGCCGAAGACGGCCGGGGAGGGGTCGGGGCGCCCGACCGCGTAGACGACGGCGCCCGTCACGTAGAGGGCACCGCCGGCGCCGATCAGGAGGCCCGCGACGAGACCGGCTTCAGCGATGATCGCGGGGAAGCCGGCCGCGCCGATCAAGCCCACGGCGACGTATACGCTCGCTGAGATCCATTTGGGCGAGTCGGTCCAGACGACCTCGACGATGGTTCCCGCCAGCGCCCCGCCCCAGACCGCTACCAGGAGTGCGGTCGCGAGCGGCGGCTCCATGACGAGGACGGCGAACGGCGTGATGGTGCCGGCAATGAGAAAGAAGATCATCGCGTGGTCGAGCCGGCGCATCCAGCGCCGTGAGGACGGGCGCTTCCAGTTCACGCGGTGATAGAGCGCGCTGACGCCGAAGAGCGCAGAGAGGCTGGCGGCATAGATCGCCACCGACGCCCGGGCGTCCGGGCCCTTCGCAAGAGCAACCAGCAGCGCACCCAGCGCGATCGAGACGAAGAACGCGTACTCGTGGGAGACGCCCCGAAGGCGCGGCTTCACCTTGGCGATCGCCTCGGCTGCGGCCTCCTTCGCGTCCGCCATCGTCTCGAGCGCGGCGTCTCGCTTCTCCGCCATCGACCCGAGCGCAACGTCCTTTCGCTCCGCGATCGATTCGAGGGCCGCGTCTCGCTTCTCGGCCACGGCTTCACGCGCGTCGGAGAGGCGCTCGGCCGCGTCGTCGAGCGGCCCCCGCGGCTTCCTCTCTGACTCCATGAGGCGAATTTACCGGAGCTTGGCCGGGGGCGGCGCCGGATCGTGACGAGGAAACAGCGGAAACGCTATATGTAGCGAGTCCTGAGCTAGGGGACCACTACGGCTAGCTAAAATATGGGTCGTGGATTGCCCCGGATGCAACGCCTCGACCCGCGTCCTCGAGTCGCGGCGAGCCGACCATGGCGGCTCGGTTCGGCGCCGCCGCGAGTGCCCGAGCTGCGGCCGGCGCTTCACCACCTTCGAGCGCCGCGAGCCCGAGCGGCTTTGGGTGCTCAAGCGAAGCGGCCAGCGCCAGCGCTTCGATCGCGAGAAGCTCGCAGGCGGGCTCGCGCGCGCCGCCCACAAGCGCCCGGTCGCTTCCGAGGACATCATGAACGTGGTCGCCGAGATCGAGGACGAAGCGGTCCGGGCCGGCGGCGAGCTCGAGGCGGAGCGGATCGGCGAGCTCTCGCTCGCCGGCCTCGCGCAGCTCGACCGCGTCGCCTACCTCCAGTTCGCGGCGGTCTACAAGGGGTTCTCAGATCCCAAGCAGTTCAACGAAGAGCTGCGGTCCTTGGGCGTCGAGCCGCCACGGAAAGTGGGCGATTCCGGACGCTCGGTTCCGTCCGGCGACGGGTCCAGAGTGGACAACCCGCTCAAAAGAGCTTGAGCCTGCATACGAGGAGAGATTTCAGGATGTCCCAGAGCACCACCAGCACCCAGGGAATCACGGTCGAGCGACGCCACACGACGCCCGGCGTCCACCCCTTCGACGAGATCGAGTGGGAGTTCCGCGACGCCGTCATCGGCGACCCCGAGAACCCCGCGTTCGAGCAGCTCGGCGTTGAGTTCCCCACGACCTGGTCGCAGAACGCGACGAACATCGTCGCGCAGAAGTACTTCCGCGGGCGCATGGGCTCGGACGAGCGCGAGTCTTCGGTGCGCGAGATGATCGGCCGCGTCGCCGGGACGATCGCCGGCTGGGGCCGCGACGGCGGCTACTTCGCCTCCTCAGAAGACGCCGATGCCTTCGAGGCGGAGCTCACCCACATCCTCCTCCACCAGAAGGCCGCCTTCAACTCCCCCGTCTGGTTCAACGTCGGCTTCGAGGAGAGCCCCCAATGTTCAGCCTGCTTCATCCTCTCGGTCGAGGACACAATGGAGTCGATCCTCGACTGGAACACGAAGGAAGGCCAGATCTTCCGCGGCGGCTCCGGGTCGGGCATCAACCTCTCGAACATCCGCGGCTCGGTCGAGCACCTCTCGAAGGGCGGCCTCGCCTCGGGCCCGGTCTCGTTCATGCGCGGTGCGGATGCTTGGGCCGGCACGATCAAGTCCGGCGGAAAGACCCGCCGCGCCGCGAAGATGGTCGTCCTGGACATCGACCATCCCGACATCGAGGACTTCATCTGGTGCAAGGCCAAGGAGGAGGACAAGGCGGCCGCCCTCCGCGATGCCGGCTTCGACATGTCAATCGACGGCGAAGGCTTCACCTCGATCCAGTACCAGAACGCGAACAACTCGGTGCGCGTCACCGACGAGTTCATGCGGGCCTACGAGGCCGGCGAATCCTGGGACCTCATCGCCCGGAACAGCGGCGAGACGACGACGACCGTCGACGCCCAGGATCTGATGAAGCAGGTCGCCGACGCCGCCTGGCGCTGCGCCGATCCGGGTATTCAGTACGACACGACGATCAACAACTGGCACACGTGCCCGAATTCGGGCCGGATCAACGCGTCCAACCCGTGCTCCGAGTACATGCACGTCGACGACTCGGCGTGCAACCTCGCATCGCTCAACCTGATGCGCTTCCGGCGCGCGGACGGCACCTTCGACACCGAGGACTTCGAGCACGCCGTCGACATCGTCTTCCTCGCCCAGGAGATCGTCGTCACGCCATCGAGCTACCCGACCGAGAAGATCGGCGAGAACGCCCGCGCGTTCCGCCAGCTCGGACTCGGCTACGCGAACCTCGGCGCCTATCTCATGTCGAACGGGCTCCCCTACGACTCCGATGAGGGCCGCGCGGTCGCCGCCGCGATCACGGCGCTCATGACCGGCCGCGGCTATCGCAAGTCGGCCGAGGTCGCCGCGGCGGTCGGGACCTACGAGGCTTATGAGGACAACCGCGAGCCGCACAACGCGGTGATGCGAATGCACCGCGACGCGGCGTACGAGCTGGAGGAGGAGATCGACACCGAGCTTCTCGAAGCGGCTCGCCGAAGCTGGGACGAGGCGGTCGAGCTCGGTGACGAGCACGGCTACCGCAACGCGCAGGCAACCGTTCTCGCTCCGACCGGGACGATCTCGTTCCTCATGGACTGCGACACCACGGGCATCGAGCCCGACTTCTCGCTCGTCAAGTTCAAGGAGCTCGTCGGCGGCGGCCAGATGACGATCGTCAACCGCTCGGTGCCGCTGGCGCTGCGTACGCTCGGCTACGACGACCCCGAAATCGCCCAGATCGAGGCGCACATCAACGAGCATTCGACGATCGTGGGGGCACCGGCGCTCAAGGATGAGCACCTCGAGGTGTTCGACGTCGCCGTGGGCCAGCGCGCGATCTCGCACATGGGCCACATCAAGATGATGTCGGCCACTCAACCGTTCATCTCCGGGGCGATCTCGAAGACAGTGAACCTGCCGGAGACGGCAACCGTCGAGGACATCGCGGACGCGTACGCGGCCGGCTGGCGCGGCGGCCTCAAGGCGCTCGCGATCTACCGCGACGGTTCGAAGACCGCGCAGGCGCTGCGGACCGACGCCGGCGACAAGGGCGAGATCGAGGCGGCCGTCGAGGCAGCGCCGGTGCCGGCGCGCCACAAGATGCCGGTCGAGCGCCAGTCGATCACGCACAAGTTCTCGCTCGGCGGGCACGAGGGCTACATCACCGCGGGCATGTACGAGGACGGCTCGGTTGGCGAGATCTTCCTGACCGACATCGGCAAGGAGGGCTCGACGATCAAGGGCCTCATGAACGCCTTCGCCACCGCGGTGTCGATCGGCCTCCAGTACGGGGTGCCGCTCGAGACGCTGGTCGAGAAGTTCGCCTACGTGCGCTTTGAGCCCGAGGGGATCACCAAGAACCCCGAGATCCCGTTCGCCAAGTCGCTGCCCGACTACATCATGCGCTGGCTCGCCTCGAGGTTCCTCGACGCGGACTACCAGGAAGAGCTCGGGATCCTCACGCCCGAGGTCCGCGCCCGCAAGGAGGCGCAGCAGAGCCTGTTCGTCAACGAGGGCCCCGCGCCGATGTCAGCCGGAGCCGAGGGCGAAGCCGGCGGTTCCGCAGAACCGAGGAACGGCGTGGCGAACGGAGCGTCGAAGCCCGCGGCCTCCGCGCTCACCGACACGCCCCCGGTCCGCCCGGCCCGCATGCGCGGCCTCGAGCTCGGCCCGGCATGCGACCAGTGCGGCGGCATGATGCAGCGGACCGGCTCGTGCTACACGTGCTCGTCCTGCGGCAACAACACCGGCTGCGGCTGACAGGCGGGCCCGGACGGGGCCTGCCTGCGTCATCGCCGGCTCGCTTGACGGGCCAAGCTTCGTCGGCTGCTTCCTTGGCAGACCTGGTCCGGGCGCGGCAGCCAGCCCCGCCGGCGCTTCCTCGTTCGTCGGTGGCGGATCGACCGCATTCACAAGCGCCCGCTCGCCGAGAGTGAGATAGCGGGACACATAGGGGCGTCAGATCACTCTCGGCGAAATCCGACTTAGATGCATTCATGCAAGCGACTAGTCGCCGGACTTCGCACTCCGAGTTAGACGAACGCTGACGCCGTCCAGGCCACGGCGGCGAACAGCGCGACGGCGGCGGTTGTGAGCGAGATCCGCCCCGCGCGGGTGGCGCCCATGAGACCCGCGAGGCCGAGCAGCGCGGCCGCGCTCGCAACCAGGCCCAGCGAGAAGAAGGCGCGTTCCTGTCGCGTGCCATAGCGGTCGGCGGCTTCGACCGTCGCGTTCTGCTCTTCGACCAGGCCTTGAAGATCGGTCAGGTCGGAGATCTTGATCGCGGCGAGGGTTGCTGCGTCCAGGCCGGGAACGTCGCCGGCCGGCACCTCGCTCATCTGCGACGCAACTCGCGCCAGCCGCTTGCCGGCGCGCTGGTCTGCCTCGGCCTCTCGCAAGGCGGCCCCGAAGGTCTCAGCACCGGCCGGCGTTGAAATCACGCGTGCCGTTCCCTCGGCCTGGACCACGACGGCGCGGCGAAGGGCGTTGCCCTCGAACTGCGCCCGAGGAGAGCTCGCGGCGAGCTTGACGAAGATGTCGAGCGCTCCGCGAGAGCCATCCACGAACGCCTGCTCCTCCTTCCGGCCGCCGTCGACCTCGATGTAGGACAGCCCGGCCGCGCACAGAGCCGCGAAGCCGACAAGGACCGACAGCCAGCGGCGAAAGCGCAGGGTCATCTCCGCCTCGGGGAGGGCGAGTTCAGGGTCGAGCGGACTCAATGCGCGACCTCGAAGACGATGGCGAGAACGAGGCTGATCGCGACGAGCGCGAAGCCGGCCGGGACCAGCCAGCGGCGCCGGCTGGGAAATCCATGGGCGAGCGCCCCGCACATGAAGGCCAGCGCGGCCGGCAGCGTGGCAGCGACGAGCAGAGACGATTCGAAGTTGAGCTCCGTGCCCTGCCGCTCCGTCGCGTCGGGATCAAGCGCGACAAGGTCCGGGTTCTCTGCTCGGCGGTCGGCCAGGCGCCCGAGCACGTCGTAACCCCCGTTGTCGAGCTCGTACTCGGGGTCTGTCGCGAGGGCGGACGAGGACCCGACGGTGTCGGCGACGCCCTCCTGGGCGCCGGCGTGAGTCTCAAGCAGCTCGCGCTCGAGCTCGCTCGCACCCTTCGCCGCCTTGCGGGATTCCTCCGCGCGCAGGAGACCCTCGGAGACCTGGAAGGCGAGCGGCGCCTCCTCCGAGTAGACGAAGCGAACGTCCTCGACGACGGCCGCGCCACGCTTCACGTCCTCGCGAACGGCGCTGTGCCAGGTGTCCGAACCGTCGTCGCCGAGCAGTGCTGCCCGGGCGCCGATCACGGCCGCTACCACGGCAGCGGTCGCAAGGAGCACCGCGACGATCGTCGGAGTCTCCGCGGACTCCGGCGCCCGCGCCGGCTTCGCGGCCTCTTTCACGCCCTCGTCCTACCCGCCATGCGCGCAAATCTAGTCTCCTTCGGCCTTTGAGGCCCGAAGCCTGAACACCGTTCGAGTAGACCGCTTGGCTCGCACCTCCCCGAGCGGCAGCTTTTCCAGCTCAGGCCGAAGCGACAGCCATCCGATGGGTCGCACGCCGGGATTGCCTGTGGCGCGTTCGACGGCCTGAAGGCCGGGGAAGTCAACGAAATCGGACACGAGAAGGAGGCCGCTCGGCTTGAGCACTCGGGTGGCTTCCGCAAGCGCCGTCTCCCAGGCTCCAACGTGATGAAGCATTACGAAGGACACGACCGCGTCGAACTCGTGGTCGGCGAACGGGAGAGACGTCGCGTCCGCCTCCTCAACCATCGCGCGTTCTCCGAAGGGCTCCAATGTCTCGCGCGCCCGCATCAGCATGCTGGGATCGAGATCTGAGAGGGTCAGCGTCACCTCCGGAAAGCGGCGCAGGATCTCGGCGGCCATGGCTCCGCTGCCGCCCCCGAGCTCGAGTACGGAGCCATTCAGCTCCTCGCCCATCAAAGTCCAGGGGAGAACGATCTTTCTGGCGGCGAAACGCCACGGCGCGCTGCGGCAGAACGCAGCCTCGAGGTTCGACATCGCCGGCACGGGATCAGGCGCGCCTCTCGCTTAGCCCATCGCCTCGGCGAGGAGGACGGCGACGCCGAAGACGAACGCGGCGGCAGTCACGGCTCCCACGATCCGCGTATCGGGCCCGCCGTGGATGCCGGTCTCGTGGACGGCGGTGTGACCCTTGCCCCGGGCCAGGAGCCAGCGATTTACCGGGACCGTCACTACGAAGGCGATCGCGAGCGCAAACGACAAGGCGCCCCAGAAAAGGACATCCCCGAGCCCCGCGTCCATCGCGCCGGGGATCACGAGCAGGATCGCGTTGTCGACGACTTCCATCGTCGCGATCGAAAGGGTGTCCGACGCGAGCGCGATCGGCACGACCGCCGAGAAGGCAAGGCCGGCGCGCAAGAGCGGCAGGCTGGTGAGGAGGTAACCGAAGAGGAAGGCGAGGCCGACCGCGAGGACAATCGTGCCGGCGTCGGAGAAGCCGAGCGCGGTGCCGATTGCGATGCCCGCCACCTCACCGATCGCGCATCCGGTCAAGCAGTGAAGCGTGGCCGAGATAGCGACGCCGGTGAGGGCGCGGCCCTCGGTGGGCATCTCGTGGTGGTGTCCGTGATGGGCGTGCGCGTCCATGCGAATCAACGTAGCTACCGCCCTCGAGAGTAGGAATTCCCGCGATATGTGCGGCTATTCCTACTCTCGGCGCGCATTGGGCGCTGATCGACTGGCGATCGCTTCCAGGGCACCGAGGCGCACGTGGGCGAAGAGGCCGTAGGCCGGCGGCGGATCTCCCGGGTCGAGAAAGCGCTCGACCCAGAAACCCCGCTCGCCGTGGAGGAGCCGGGCGCACTCTCCCGGCGAGATCGGCTCGAACGATGCCTCGGTGAGCTCACGCGCCGCTCGCTCAGCGTGTCCGCCCACCAGCGCGATGCGATCTGCGTCCCACTCGGCCCACTCGCTCGATCCTTTGCCGTAGGAGGTTCCGTCCGAGTGGGCGACGAACCCGCAGGCCGCTAGCTCGCGAGCCCGCTCTTCCTCGGCGCGGACGCCGGCCTTGGAGCTCCCCACAGGCTCGAGATCCTCGTAGAGGTCCGGCCGGAGCCGCAACGCGAAGCGCTTGACGAGGCCGGACGACCTGTATCCGCGCCTGTGCTGGGCGAGCCGAAGCTCGGGATCGCGGGCGCTCGAGCCAACGTAGACCCAAGGAATCCGCGGGTCGCGGCGCGGGCCGGCGCCCAGCGCGAGCTCGACCACGTAGACGCGGTAGGCCATGATCGGCCTACCGGCTGGCGCCTAGGCCGCGAAGCGCGCCTCGGCGCGGGCGCGGCGCTTCTCGGCTTCAGCCTCGCGGTCCTTCGGCGGCGCGTTCGTGACGAGCGAGTCGAGGAGGCGCGACGTAGCGTCAGCGACCTCGGCAACCGCGCGTTCGAACGCTTCCTCGTTGGCCTGGGAAGGCTTGGTCGAACCGGAGATCTTTCGCACGTACTGCAGCGCGGCGTCGTGGACCTCCTCGTCGGTCGCGGGTGGCTCGAAATTGTGGAGGGTTCGGATGTTTCTGCACATGCCCCAAATGTAAAGGGGTTTGAATTCGGGTAGGACTCAGGGATGAGCGAGCGCACCGGAGACGAAGAGCCTCCCCTCCAGCCCCATGAGGCCGGCGCGCCCATCGACGCCGCACCGCCCGCTGATGCACCCGCCGACGAGCCTGCCCCGGACGGAGCGGCACGCCCCAGCGTCGCTCCCCGCGCGACGGGCTGGAGGGATGAGACGGTCGGCACGGCCCTCGTCACTGCCGCGATTGGCATCTGGCTGATCGTCTCGCCTGAGGCGCTGGGCTACGGGCCCGGTGATCAGACACTCAACACCGTCATCTGCGGCGTCCTGATTGTGGTGTTCTCGGTTGCTCGCCTGATGGGGCCATGGCGCTCGCTCGCCCTCGGCGTGATCCTCTTCGCCATCGGCGCCTGGCTTTTCGTCTCCTCTTTCCTCCTCGAGGCGCCGCCCGGCGGCCAGATCAGTCAGGCGGGCTTCGGTGCGATCGTCTCGCTTCTTTCCCTGGTCGGCCTGGCCGGCGCCCAGCGGGGTCGCGAGCTCAACCCGCCGGGCTGAGGTGGCTAAGCGGACTCCCGCGGACCCTTCGCCGCGCGGGCAAGCCGCACCCGGTCGGTCGCCGATAGGGCGACCTTGCGCAACCGCACGTCCGAGGGGGTCACCTCGACGCACTCATCCTCGGCGATGAACTCAAGCGCCTGGTCGAGCGAGAAGCTCTGGTGGGGCACCAGCTTGATCGCGTCGTCGGCACCCGCGGCCCGGATGTTCGTCTGCTGCTTTTCCTTGATCGCGTTCACGTTCAGGTCGTCCGAGCGAGCGTTCTCGCCCACGATCACGCCCTCGTAGACCTCTTCGCCCGGGCCGACGAAGAGCCGCCCGCGCTCCTGGAGGTTCATCAGCGCGAACGCGGCGGTCTTCCCCCTGCGATCCGCCACCAGCGAGCCTGTCGGCCGCGTCTTGATCTCGCCGAACCAGGGCGCCCAGCTCTCGAAGGTCGAGTGGATGATGCCGGTACCGCGGGTCTCGGTGAGGAATTCGGAGCGCAGGCCGATGAGACCCCGCGCGGGCACGAGAAACTCGAGCCTGATCCAGCCGGTGTCGTGGTTCACCATGTGCTCGAGCCGCCCCTTGCGAAGCGCGAGGAGCTGCGTCAGGACGCCCATGTACTCCTCGGGCACGTCGATCGAAAGCCGCTCGAGCGGCTCGGAGAGCTTCCCGTTCACCTCACGCGTCACTACCTTCGGCTTGCCGACGGTGAGTTCGAAACCTTCGCGCCGCATCGTCTCCACCAGGACAGCAAGCTGGAGCTCGCCGCGCCCCTGCACTTCCCAGGTGTCAGGCCGGTCCGTGGGCTCGACCCTGATCGAGACGTTGCCGACGAGCTCCGCTCGGAGCCGCTCCTCGATCTGGCGCCCGGTCAGCTTCGAGCCCGAAAGGCCCGCGAGCGGCGAGGTGTTCACGCCGATCGTCATCGAAAGCGCGGGCTCGTCCACCGCCAAGAGAGGCAGTGCCTCGGGACGCTCGGGGTCCGCGAGGGTCTCTCCGATCGTGACCTCGGGGATGCCGGCGACGACGGCGACCTCGCCCGCGCGTGCCTCGTCCGCCTCGACGCGGTCGAGCCCCTCACTCACGTAAAGCGAGGCGACCTTCGCGTTGCGGGCTTCCCCGTCGCGAGTCAGGAGCGTGAGCGCCTGGCCGTGGCGAAGCACTCCCCGCTCGACGCGACAGATTGCGAGGCGCCCGTGGTAGGGCGAGGAGTCGAGGTTGGTGACCAGCGCCTGGAGCGGGCCCGTGTCGTCGCGGCCGGGCTCGGGCACGTGCTCGGCGATCGCTTCGAACAGCGGCACGAGATCGCCCCCTTTAGCCCCCTGCTCCGCCGCCGCCCATCCGTTGCGCGCCGACGCGTAAAGGATCGGGAAGTCGATTTGGGTATCGGAGGCGTCCAAATCCAAGAAGAGCTCCAGCACCGCATCGACCACCTCTTCGATCCGCGCGTCATCGCGGTCGACCTTGTTCACCACCAGGATCACGGGCAGTCCCTGTTCGAGCGCCTTGCGAAGGACAAATCGCGTCTGGGGAAGGGGGCCCTCGGAGGCGTCCACGAGTAGCAAGACGCCGTCGACCATCGTGAGACCCCGCTCAACCTCCCCGCCGAAGTCGGCGTGGCCGGGGGTGTCGACGACGTTTACCTTGATCTCACGGCCGTCTTGTGCAACGTAGCGAAAGGCGGCGTTCTTGGCGAGGATCGTGATCCCGCGCTCGCGCTCTTGATCGCCCGAATCCATCACCCGTTCGACGAGTTCCTCGTGCTCGGAAAAGGTGCCCGACTGGCGCAGCATCGCGTCGACGAGGGTCGTCTTGCCGTGGTCTACGTGCGAGACGATGGCGATGTTGCGGAGCTCAGGCATTGCCGGTGAACGTAACCGGGCCGATACGCCCTGACGAGCCCAGAATCAGGCGGCGGTGGGCGCCGCAGCGCCAAACGCCTCGCGAGCCGCCGCGATGCGTCGCTCTTCGACCGCGTCACGCTGCGACTCGGCGCGGGCGATAAGCGTCTCGAGGTCGAAGGCCCCGAGGTCAGTGCGGGTGGCCGCAAGCGCGCGCCACAGCCCCAGCTTGCCCGCGATGCCAAGGGAGAGGCCCTCAAGCTCGATCAGGCGGGAGAGCGGCGAGTACCCAGTGATCTGACCGTTCGGCTTCAGGCGGCCGACCTTCTCTGCCGCCCATGCGATTGGCGTCTTGATGCGGTTCTCGCCTACGCCGAGGTGATCCATCACCGCTTTGAGCGCCTCACGGTCAGCTTCGATGTCCTCAGCGAGGCCCGAAAGGAACTCGCCCAGCTCGGTTCCCTCGTTGCTTCCCGCTGCGCGCTTTGCGAGCTCGACGCCGATCACCGAGCCGGCGAGGTGGTCGTTGAGATAGATGCCGAGATACTTCGTGTCGATGGAGCGAACCTACCCGGTTTGGGCGTGGTCACGCAAACGCGGCTCCGGCGGGCGATAATCCAGCCGATGGAGGCGCAACCGGCTGGCTGGGACGAAGGCGAGAACCGCCTGGATCGAGTGCTGGAGACCGTAGTCGAACGGGCTCGGGGGCTCGTCTGCGCCCGGACCGTCATGGGCCTCCTCGAAGACCGCGGCCTCCTGGTCGTCGCGGCGACGACGGGGGAGTACGAGGTCGAGCGCCGCGGGGTCCGCCTCCACGCAGACGGCGCGGCGTGGCGCCGGGTCATCGCCGACGGGCAGGCCGACCGAATTTCGGCGGTCGGGGGCCGGCTCGAGGCCTCGCTCGAGAAGCTGGGAGTTAAGGCGCACTCGGCGCTCCTGGTTCCGCTTGCCCATCGGGGGCGTTCAGTCGGAGTCCTCGCGGCTTTCGACCGCGCCGAGGACGGTCCCGAGTTCAGCGACGAGGATGAAGCCCTTCTCATGGGCTTTGCCGCAAGCGCCGCGATGTCACTGTCTGCCGCGCAGTCGATGGCAGAGGTGCGTCTGCGCGAGTCGATCGACGTCGCCGAGCGCGAGCGAGCCCGCTGGGCACGCGAGCTCCACGACGAAACGCTTCAGAGTCTCGGCGCCTTGCGGGTTCGCCTGTCCGCCTCGCGGCGACTCGGCCATGCCGAGATGGGCGAGGCCGTCGACACGGCGATCTCCCAAATCGAGGACGAGATCGCAAACCTGCGCTCACTCATCACCGAGCTGCGGCCCGCGGCGCTTGACGAGCTGGGACTGGGCGCCGCGATCGAGGGTCTCGCCGAAAACCACGCTGCGACGACGGGGCTTGAAACGCATGTGAATCTCGGCCTCGCGCGAAAGTACGGAGAGAGCCGGCACCTCAATCGCGAGGTCGAATCAAGCGTCTACCGGCTGGTCCAGGAAGCGCTCACGAACGTTGCCAAGCATGCGGAGGCCGAGAGCGTGTGGATCGAAGTAAGCCAAGACGAAGACGCGATCTTTATCGGGGTTCGCGACGACGGCCTCGGCTTCGACATGGACGCCCGCACCACGGGCTTCGGCCTGGTCGGGATGCGCGAGCGCGTCGCGTTGGCCGGAGGCAGCCTGACGATCGTCTCAACCCCCGGCGTCGGCACCGAGCTTCGAGGCCGGATCCCGCTCGAGCGGCCCGCTCGCGGCCTTCGCAAGGAAGACGCCGCTGACCAAATCCCGCGGCGAGATCGCTACGAGGGGTCGCCTGGCTCGGAATCGAGCATTCCGCGGTCGAGCGCGTAGCGAACCAGCTCCGAGCGCTTCGCCAGGTGAAGCTTCTGCTGGATGTGTGCGCGGTGCGACTCGACGGTGCGGATGCTGATCTGGAGCCTCGAGCCGATGTCGATGTTCGTGTAGCCCAGCGCGATCAGCTTCAACACCTCGATCTCACGCGACGAGAGCTCGTCCGGCGCATCGGCAGCAAGCCGAGCACCGACGTCAGGCTGAAGGTAGGTCTTGCCCTCGGCGGCAAGGCGGACCGCCTTGACGAGCTCGGCGTCAGCCGCCTCTTTCAAGATGTAGCCGAGGACGCCGGCCTGCATCGCCTCGCGCGCAAATGCAGGCTCAGACTGCATGGTGAGGACAACGATCTGCGTTTCGGGCGACGCCTCCGCGATGTCGGGTAGCGCCTCCAGGCTCGCTCGCCCGGGCATGTTCAGGTCGAGGATCAAGACCTCCGGCCGGTGGCCGCGGAGATAGCGAATCGCGTCGTCGACGTTGCCGGCCTCGGCCACCACCTCCAAGCCAGGCTCGGCGTCCAGAAGCATGCGAAGCGCCGAGCGCACGACCGCATGGTCGTCTGCCAGGACGATCCTGATCTCGTCGGCCTCGGTCTTCGAGGCGGCGCTGAGCGTCGAGCTTGCCCCGGGGTGCATCATGCTCTACCCGGATCAATGAATCTCGATCGGCGTGCGCCCAGGGGCGCGCGGGACCAAGCCGGGCGAGGACGTGGGACGAAGCCTGTACTGGTAGTACAGGCGAGGAGTACGGACCCGATCCGGCGAAAGTATCCGTGCGTCCTCTGGGTGTGCGCCCGATTGGGAATCATTGATCCAGAGTAGGGATGGAAACGAGCGACGTCATCCGCGAAGCCACGGATCTTCGTTGCGGGAAACTACTGACGAGCCGCGACGAGGAGGGTCTGAGCCGCCCGCCCCAACCTGCCCCGCTCGTCGCAGAGAACCGTGTCTGCAAGCCCGACGCCATCGGGCTCAGGCAGCGTGATCGCGTCCAGGCACACCCATTCACCCGCGGGCAAGCGATGGAGGTGGACGCTGAGATCGACGTTGATGAAGGTAAAGCGGCGCCAGTCAAGCGTCGCCGAGACGCCATTTCCGGAATCGGCGACAACCAGCACGCGGCCGAGCGGCGAGATCTCCTCGCCGCGGATCACCGGCACGCGCGAGCGCATCCAGACCGTTGCCGGCCCGGGCTCGACGAAGCTGCCCTCGATGAAGCGGTACTCGACCGCCGAGTGATAGCCGACGTCAGAGCCGGTCGGAAAAAAGTCGCCGGGCACACCGTGGGACGGGCCGTGCTCGGGGGGGCCAGGCAGGAGCCCATCCGGCAGATCCACCCGTTCGGTGCGAAGGCGCCATCCGCGAGCCCTCATCACCTCCTCGGATCCCTCCCAGAGAGACGCTGACAGCATCTGGACTCGCCGGCCGTCCCGCTCGATCTGCGCCTTGATGAGAAGCGGAGCGATCGGGACCGGCCGCAGGATCTCGTACGTGACCCGGGCTATTCGCATCGCGCCTTCGCCGCGAATCGGCAAGCCTTCCATCGCGTGTCCAAGCAGGGCGGCCGGCGGCCCGGCGTGCTGGGACTCCGCGTCCCAGGGCCCCCGGGTCAGTTCGGACGGGATCGCGCGGTCGCCGTCGAGCTCGTAGAACGCTTCCTCGGACACGGCCCTCACCGTAACGAGAGGGCACCCTCCGCGACTAACCTTCAAGTACCCGATTGGAGGATGAACGGATGACCGAAAAGCTTGAGAAGTCAGACGCGGAGTGGCGCGAAGAGCTCTCGCCGGAGGAATACGAGGTGCTCCGCAAGAAGGGCACCGAACGGGCGTTTACCGGCGCGTACTGGGACACGAAGGACGAGGGCGTGTACCGGTGCAAGGCGTGTGGCCAGGAGCTTTTCGAGTCGGATACGAAGTTCGATTCAGGCACTGGGTGGCCGAGCTTCTTTCAGCCGATGGACTCTGACGCGGTAGAAACCGAATCCGACCGGACCTTCTTCATGAAGCGGACGGAGGTCCACTGCTCGCGCTGCGACTCCCACCTCGGCCACGTCTTCGAGGACGGACCAAACCCCACCGGCCTGCGCTACTGCATCAACTCCTGCTCGCTCGACCTCGACGTGGGGTCTGACCCCCCTACGCCCGAGGCTTCGAGCTCGTCAACGGAGCCGCGGGGGGTCTGACCCCTCCCCGATCACGTCGGGCGCGCCGGCGTCGACCAGCGCCTGGGGAAGGCGCACGCTTCCGTCCTCTTCCTGACCGTTCTCGATCAGCGCGATCAGCGTCCGGCCGATCGCCACGGCGGTGCCGTTCAGCGTGTGGAGCACTTCGGGCGAGGCGGTGGCTGAGGCCCGGAAGCGCGCTCCCAGTCGCCGCGCCTGGTAGTCGGTCGTATTCGAGCACGACGTGAGCTCCCGGTAGCGGCCCTGGCTCGGAATCCACGCCTCGCAGTCGAACTTCCTGGCGGCCGGGGCGCCCAGGTCTCCGACGGGAATGTCGACGACCCGGTAGGGGATCTCAAGCGCCGAGAGGATCTCTTCTTCGATCGCGAGGATGCGCTGGTGCTCTGCGTCCGATTCGGAAGGCATGACGAACGAGAACATCTCAACCTTGTCGAACTGATGGACGCGGAAGATGCCACGGGTGTCCTTGCCGGCAGCGCCGGCCTCCCTGCGAAAGCACGTGGAAATGCCGGCATAGCGAACCGGCAGCTGCGAGGCGTCGATGATGTCGTCCGCGTGTAGAGCCCCCAGCGGCACCTCCGAGGTGCCGACGAGGAAGAGCTCGTCGCGCTCCACCTCGTAGATCATCTCCCGCTCGCCGGGGAAAAAGCCCGTGCCGAAGAGTGCACCTTCGCGCACCAGCACGGGGGGTACCACCGGCTCGAAGCCCTTGGCACGGACACGGTCAATGGCGAAGCGAACAAGTGCGAGCTCGACCATCACGAGGTCGCCGATGAGATACGCGAACCGCGATCCCGATGCCTCCGCAGCCTTCTCCATCTCGATCCAGCCGTGCCGGATCCCGAGGTCGAGGTGATCGCGGACCTCGAATCCGAACTCGCGAGGCGTGCCAACCTGGCGGAGCGTGACGCCTTCGTCCTCCTCGCCATCGGGGGCGTCCGCGGATGGCAGGTTGGGAAGAGTGGCGGCGAGCTCCTCGCGACGCGTCTCGGCGACTTCCAGCTCTGCCTCCAGCGCCTTGATCTCGCCTCCGAGCTCGCGCATCTCGGCGATTGCTGCCGACGCGTCGCCGCCCGAGCGCTTGGCCTCGGCGATCTGGTCCGAGACGGCGTTGCGACGGGCGCGGCCTTCCTCGACTTGGGGAAGGAGCTCGCGCCTCCGGGCGTCCGCTACGAGGACCGCGTCCAGGGCTTCAGCCGCGCCCCGGCGGGCGAGGGCTTCCCGAGCCGGTCCCGGGTCCTCGCGAATCGTTTTCAGGTCAAGCACTGTGAGCGCCGGCCGGGTGCGCCCTACTCGCCGGAGGCCTCGGCGCCAGTGGCCGGCTCTTCGGCCGCGTCGCCTTCCGTGATCTCGTCAGGCCCGCCCTCAGCAGATGGTCGCGTCGGTCGGTCGATATCCCCGCCCGAGTACTTCGCGACGAAGTCGGCGACGGCTTGGGCATCCTCTCCGGTGACGATCTGCTGGGGCATGATCGCGCCCGAGAAGCCCCCGTTCCGGATCGCGTAGAGAACGTCATCGGCGGACTCCGCGCGTTCGTCCAGGTTTGGGCCCTGGTTGCGGACGATCCGGTCGGCCGAGCCCAGCGAGCCTGCCGCCTCCAGCGTGTGGCAGCCCGAGCAGCGCTCAGCGAAGAGCTCTGCCCCGCGAAGATCGGCGTCGGACTCGACGTCGATTCCCTCACTCCCACAGGCAGCGAGGCTGAGCGTCGCCGCGAGAGCGGCGGTGATGGCGAGAACGGAGCGCACCGCGGCGGCATCATACTTTTTCGAGTAGCCGTGACTTCTCCAACCCCCGAAGACTTCCGCAGCGCGATGGCGCGGGTGCCCGCGCCGGTCACTGTCGTCACCGCGCCGCGCGTCGACGAGCCGGCGGGAGCGACCGCGAGCGCGGTCGCCTCGCTCTCGCTCGACCCGCCACTCATGCTTGTCTGCCTCGACCACCGCTCGCGCACCCTCGGGGCGCTTCGCGCCGGCGGCCGTTTTGCCGTGAACGTGCTCTCGGCCGACAGCGAGACTGAGGCGCGCACGTTCGCGACAACCGCCCCTCACGCGGAGAAGTGGCAGGGCGTCGCGGCCACCGAGCGCTCCGGAGTGCCGGTGCTCGACGATGCGCTGGTCTGGGTCGTGTGCGAGCTGCGTGACCTCCTCGACGGCGGCGACCACACGATCGTCACCGGCACCGTCCTCGAGCTCGGCACATCCGAAGGCGACCCGCTCATCTTCCACGACGGCGAATACCGGACTCTGTGACAGTCGTGACGCTTCCGTCACGAAGGGGTCAGACCCGGAACCGGAGACGGGTCTGACCCCCTAGAAGGCGCTCGTGCCCGCGGCGCGCAGTGCGAGACCGAAGACGACGAGCGCGGAGACGGCCATGATCCCGGTCTCCCGGCGGAAGATCGCGAGCGCGACCAGGCGCTGGCGTTCGCGCGGTAGCGCGTCGAAGTCGATGCCCTCGAGCTCGCGTGCGCCGGCGCCGGCCCTGGCGGCCTCCGCCAGCATCGAGACCATCACGGGGAGGACGCCATAGAGGTAGTGAAGGCCGTCGGGCGACTCGCGCCCAGTCAAGAGCAGAAAGGAACCGACGAGCGCCTGCAGGACCACCGCGACCTGAGCCACGCGCAGCACGTACCAGAAGCCCTCCGAGGGAGCCTGGCGATACCAGGCGTATCCACCCCAGAGGCCCGCCGCCAGGTTGGTCGCGAGCACGGCGACGCCGACGCCCACGTGAACCTCAACCAACCCGCTCGCCCCCGCCCGGATGTCGTGTCTCGATGCGAAAAATCACTATGTGGCAGTCCGGCACAAGGTGGGTATATCCTCGGCGGCGAAGTGCTCCAAAGCTATCTGCCAGTCATCGTGTTCGCCGGCTTGGGTCTCTTGGTAGGCGGGCTCTTGGTAGCGGTGAACGGCATGCTCGGCCCCCGCCGGCCGAACAAGGTGAAGACGGAGCCGTATGAGTGCGGCCTCCCGAGCGAAGTGTCGAAGACCTTCCGCTTCGGCGTCTCGTTCTACATGGTCGCGATGCTCTTCATCCTCTTCGACATCGAGGTGGTCTTCCTCTACCCGGTCGGCGCGATCCTCCAGGCCTCCGACTCGGTCTTCGTCCTGGCCGAGATCCTGATCTTCGTCTTTCTCCTCTTCGTGGCGCTCGTTTACGTCTGGCGCCGTGGAGCACTCGATTGGAAGTAAAGAGGGAGAAGATCCGGGCGAACCTGCCCCTGGACGAGCCCGATCCCAACAAGGCTTTGCACGTGCGCCAGGTCCGCGCTCGCGACCTCTTGCGCGGCGACATCGAGGGCCTCGACCTGGAGAAGATGGTCGAGGAGGCTGTCCTTACGACCCGCCTCGACAAGGTCCTCAACTGGGGGCGCGCGAACGCGGTCTTTCCCGCGACCTTCGGCCTTGCCTGCTGTGCCATCGAGATGATGTCGGTCGTATCGCCGCGCTACGACATCGCGCGGTTCGGCGCCGAGGCCATGCGCGCCTCGCCGCGCCAGGCCGACATGCTGATCCTCTCAGGCCGCGTCTCGATCAAGATGGCGCCGGTCGTCCGCCGCCTCTACGACCAGATGCTCGAGCCCAAATGGGTCGTCTCGATGGGCGCCTGCTCTTCGTCGGGAGGCATGTTCGCGAACTACGCGGTCGTCCAGGGGGCCGACAAGTTCCTCCCCGTCGATATTCATGTGCCCGGCTGCCCGCCCCGCCCCGAGGCCCTCCTCTACGGCTTCAACAAGCTCCAGCGGATGATCATGGGAAACCCGGACACTGGCTGGCGCACTCGCTATTCGGCCCACGGCACTGAGGAGTGGGCGCGCGAGCTCGGCAAGGTGACCGACGACGCTCGGGATGCCTACGCGGCGGCCCGCGACATCGCCGAAGCCGCCGGCCCGCCGGTCTCGGGCTCACCTGGCACGCCGGTCGACGTGCCAGGCCCGCCACAGGAGCGCACCGAAGTCCCCGAGAAGCCGCGGGTCGAAGAGGGCCGCTTCATCTAATGTCCGATGCTGAGCGCCTGACACCCGATGCCTGACGCCCCCGGACTCGAGCTGATCCGCGCCGAGCTCGACGACGCGCAACCGGGTGCGATCACAGGCTCCCATTTCGAGCATGGCCAGGCCTGCCTTGACTGCGACCCGGCCAAGATCCGCGAGGTCCTCGCGTGGCTTCGCGACACGCCCGGCCAGGAGTACACGTTCCTTGCGAGCGTGCACGGAGTCGACTATCTGCCCGCCGAGCCGCGGTTCGGCGTCCACTACGAGCTCCTCAACATGGCGCGCGTCGAGCGGATCCGAGTGCGGGCGATGCTGGAGGATGCGGGTCCCGACGCACTACCCGAGCTTCCAACCGTCTCCGACGAGTGGCCGACGGCGGACCACCAGGAGCGCGAGGTCTATGACTTCTTCGGCATCGTCTTCACCGGCCATCCGGACCTGCGGCGGATCCTCATGCCCGAGGACTACGTCGGCTGGCCCCAGCGCCGCGACTTCCCGATGGGCGGCGAGCCGGTGATCTTCACCAATACCGAGCGCGACGTTCCGGGGTGGTACGCGTGAGCGAAACCGAAGAGCGCCTGCGAGACGAAGAGGAGCCGACGAAGCCGGAGCGGCCGAGCCCGAACGGGTCGGGCAACGGCCACATGCGCGGCTCCTCGCCGGCTCACGGCCGAGACGTGGTCGCGCGCTCGTCGGCCCAGGTCATCGGAACGTCTCCGATTGAGCGAACCTCAGCGGACCCTGACATCCCCGGACGCGAAGCGGAGGAGATGTCAGGCCCTGAATCTGAGCTGATGACAGTCAACCTCGGGCCGCACCACCCGGCGACCCACGGCGTGCTTCGCCTCCTCGTCTCGCTCCAGGGCGAGACCGTCATCGACCTCAAGCCGATCATGGGCTACGTCCACACCGGGATCGAGAAGAACTGCGAGGACAAGTCGTACTGGAAGGTCATCCCGTTCGTCGAGCGGATGGACTACCTCTCCTACTTCTTCAACATGCAGGCCTTCGTCGGTTGCGTCGAGAAGATGCTCGACCTCGAGATCCCCCCGCGCGCCAAGTATCTGCGGGTGATCCACATGGAGCTCAACCGGCTCCACTCCCACCTGGTCTGGCTCGGCACATCGGCGCTCGACCTCGGCGCGATGTCGATGTTCTTCTATTGCTTCCGCGACCGCGACCGGATCCTCGACCTGTTCGAGATGTCGACCGGCCAGCGAATGCACACCCGCTATTTCCAGGTCGGCGGCGTCTTCGAGGACATCCCCGTCGGCTTCGAGCAGAAGGTCAAGGCGTTCTGCAAGGAGTTCCCCTCGCGCGTGGACCAGTTCGAGGCGCTTCTCACCAAGAATGAGATCTTCCTACAGCGGACGAAGGGCGTGGGAATAGTCGATCGCGAGCGCCTCAAGGCGCTGGGCGTGACCGGGCCGCTCCTTCGTGCCGCGGGCGAGCCCTGGGACCTTCGCAAGGTGGATCCGTACCTGGCCTACGGTGACTTCGCCTTCGACATCCCGATCGGCACGGTCGGCGACGGCTGGGACCGCTTCCGCTGCCGGATCCAGGAGATGCGCGAGTCCGTGAGGATCATCGAGCAGGCGATCGACGGGCTGCCCGAGGGGCCGGTCCTGGCAGACGACCGCAAGATCGTCCTGCCGCCGCGCCATGAGCTCTCGACTTCGATGGAGGCGCTCATCCACCACTTCAAGCTCGTGACTGAGGGCTTCCGGGTGCCGCCCGGCGAGTGCTACTACCCGATCGAATCTCCGCGCGGAGAGCTGGGCTGCTTCGTCCTGGCCGACGGCTCGGCCAAGCCCGCACGCGTCCATTTCCGCGATCCCTCGTTCGTCAACCTCCAGGCCTTGAAAGACATGTGCGTTGGTGAGTACATCGCCGACATGATCCAGAACCTCGCGATGCTGGACCCGGTGCTCGGAGGGATCGACAGGTGAGCGAAGGCAACGGGGGGCCCATGAGGCCGACGGATCTCCTGACGGACGCTGAGCGGCGGAAACTGATCGGCTCGATGCGGCCTGAGGACGCCGAGCGCGTTCCGGAGCTTCACGAGGTTGATGTCCCGCCGGAGCTGAAGGAAACGATCGAGCAGGCGATGGGCCGCTACCCGCAGCTCCGCTCGGCCTCGATCCCGGCGCTCTGGGCCGTCCAGCGCCACTACGGCTGGTGTTCGCCCGACGGGATCCGCCAAGCCGCCGCCGTCATGGGCCTGACACCCGCCTACCTTCAGTCCGTCGCGAGCTTCTACGACCTCTTTCGCCTCGAGCCCACGGCGAAGCACCGCGTGCTCGTCTGCCACAACATCTCGTGCTGGATGCGCGGCGCGGACGACATCCTCGTCGAGTTCTGCGAGGCGTCCGGCGCCGACCAACACGAGGCCGAGCACGACGGCGCGAACTCACCCGACGGCGAGATCTTCGTCAAAGGGTTCGAGTGCCTGGGCGCCTGCGACATCGCGCCGATGGCCTCGATCGACGAGCAGTACTACGGTCCGCTCGAGCCCGGCGACGCGGCCGAGATCGTCGCGCGCCTGAAGCGCGGCGAGGATCCCTCGCCCGACAAGGACCTGCGCAAACGCAAGCTGGCGGGCGACAATGCCTGAGACGCGCGTTCTCTTCGAGAACCTCGACGAGCCCGGCCTCGCGACGATGGACGTCTACAAGCGGCGCGGCGGCTACTCGGCGATCGAGACGGCGTTTCGGTCGATGGACCCCGAGGATCTCATCTTCCAGATCGAGGAGTCGGGTCTCAGAGGCCGCGGCGGCGCCGGATTCTCGATGGGCAAGAAGGGCTCGTTCCTCCCCCGCGGCGACATGGAGAAGTACCTGTGCTGCAACGCCGACGAGTCCGAGCCCGGCACCTTCAAGGACCGCGAGCTCATGTACAAGAACCCGCACCTGTTGATCGAGGGCATCGCCATCTCGGCTCTTGCGGTCGGCGCTGCGTACGCCTTTATCTTCATCCGCGGCGAGTACTGGGAGGTCGCCGACGTGATCGACGCGGCCGTCGCCGAGGCCTACGAAGCGGGCTTTCTGGGCGAGAACATCCTCGGCTCTGGATGCCGGGTCGAGCTGGTCGTCCACCGCGGCGCGGGCGCCTACATCTGCGGCGAGGAGACCGCGCTCCTCGATTCGCTCGAGGGCAAGCGCGGCAACCCGCGCCTCAAGCCTCCGTTCCCCGCGATCCAGGGCCTCTACGGCGGCCCGACCCTCATCAACAACGTCGAGACGCTCATGAACGTGCCGCTGATCGTGAACGAGGGCGTTGACTGGTTCAAGGGGATGGGCACCGAGCAATCGACGGGCACCAAAGTCGTGTCGGTCTCAGGCTGTGTGGAGCGCCCGGGCAACTACGAGATCGAGCTTGGCATCCCCTCGCGCGAGATCATCTACGACCTCGCGGGCGGACCCGGCGAGGGTCGCGAGGTGAAGGTCTGGTTCCCGGGCGGCTCGTCGGCCCCCGTCCTCACCGGCGAGGACCTCGACCTGCCGTATTCCTTCGAAGCGATGGCCGACGCGGGGTCCATGCTCGGCTCGGGCGCGATCATCGTCGGCGACGACACCGTCTCCGTGCCAGACCTCGCGCTCCGCACGGCCCGCTTCTACCACCACGAGTCGTGCGGCAAGTGCACGCCCTGCCGCGAGGGAACGAACTGGACCGTGAAGATGCTCGAGCGAGTCGTCCGCGGCGAGGCCACCCCGATGGACCTCGACATCATCTCCTCGGTTCAGGAGAACATCATCGGCAACTGCCTCTGCGTCCTCGGCGACGCGATGGCGATGCCGGTCGCCTCGATGGTGAAGAAGTTCCGAGGCGAGTTCGAGGAGGCGATCGCTCAGGCTCGCGACGCGGCCCCGGGCCCCATCGACGTCGCGGGCGCCGACGAGCCGCCGCTTGTCATGGGAGCCACCGGGTGAGCAGCGGCAAGGAGATCACCCTCGTCGTCGATGGCATGGAGGTGCCGGCCACCGAGGGGGCGATGCTGGTCGATGCCGCTAAGGGCGGCGACGTCGAGATCCCGGTCTTTTGCTACGAGCCGAAGCTCGGCGGGCCCGTCGGCGCATGCCGGATGTGCTTGGTCGAGGTCGAGGGGATTCCAAAGCTCCAGACCGCGTGCTCGACCCCCGTGCGCGACGGCATGGTGGTCTATACGCAAACCGAGCGCGTCCAGGAGGCACAAAACGCGGTCGTCGAGTTCCTCCTCGTCAACCATCCGCTCGACTGCCCGGTATGCGACAAGGGCGGGGAGTGCCCGCTCCAGGACATCTCAATGGGTTGGGGCGCCGGACGAAGCCGCGTCACGGACCCCAAGCGCCACTTCCGCAAGCCCATGCCGCTCTCGCCGCTCGTTCGGATCGACCGCGAGCGCTGCATCCTTTGCTACCGCTGCGTCCGCTTCTCCCAAGACGTCGCAGAGGACGAGCAGCTCCAACTATTGGAGCGCGGCTCGCGGTCGTTCGTCGGCACGTTCGACGACCGCCCCTACATCGCCCCGTTCCACGGCAACATCATCGAGCTCTGCCCCGTGGGCGCGCTCACGTCCGAGGCCTACCGCTTCCGCGCTCGCCCCTGGGACATCGAGGACGCAGGCTCGGTCTGCACTCTCTGCCCGTCCCAGTGCAACGTCAAGTTCACCGTGCGCGACGAGCGCGTCGCTCGCGTGCTCGCTCGCGACAACGAGGAGGTCGACGACGGCTGGCTTTGCGACAAGGGGCGCTTCGGCTTTCAGATGTTCCACTCCGAAGACCGGATGCTCGGGCCGATGGTGCGCACAGCCGGAGCCCTCGGCAAGGCCTCGTGGGATGACGCGCTCCAAAGAGCCGCCGAAGGCCTAAAGGCAGCGGGCCCACGAACCGCGGTCCTGGTCGGAAGCCAAGCCTCGAATGAGGAGGGCTACCTGCTCCAGCGGATCGCGCGGCAAGCGCTCGCCTCGCCGCACGTGGATTCGCGCGCGGGCGAGAGCCTGGAGCGCGAGACTGCACTGGCTCTCTCTCGGCCTGATCTGAGCGCAGCGATGAAGGACATCGACGATGCCGAGTCGATCCTGGTCGTCGGCACCGACCCCCTCCATTCGATGCCGATCCTGGATCTGCGCCTGCGAAAGGCAATGCGAAATCGCGGAACGCGTGTTGCGGTCGTCTCCGAGCGGCCGACCGCCCTCGATGGCGGCGCGGACGAGACGCTTCGCTACGCACCGGGAGCGGCGGCCACGGTGCTCTCGGACCTGGCGGCCGAGCTGGCGAGCTCCGCCGGACTTCCTGACCACCCTGGCGGCAGCGCGACCGGAGGCGGCCCCCCGGAGGGGAAGGCCGCACCCTCTCGGAGCGGAGGGGAGCAGCCGACAGGCAGTGATCTTGAAAGGATCGCCGGCGCGCTCGACCCGGCCAACACCGTCGTGATCTTCGGGGTGCGAATCGGATACGGGCCTCAAGGCGAGCGGGCGCTGGCCGCACTCGTCGCATGCGCCGAGGCGCTCGACCTTTCGGCGGAAGGCTCCGGCTTGATCGAGGTGCCCGAGACTACGAACGCACGTGGCCTCCGCGAGGTTGGATGCCTTCCGAGCGCGGGACCGGGCCTGGCCGAGACGGAGGCGGGCATGGGAGCGGCCGAGATCCGCGACGCGCTCGAGGCCGGCGACCTCGACGCACTGATCCTCTGGGACGTCGATCCGATCCGTGAGCTGCCCGATCCGGAGCGCTGGAGGGCTGCCCTCCAAGCGGCCGACTTCGTGCTCGAGGTCGGCATGTTCGAAAACGCCTTTGGCAGCCAAGCCGACGTCTTCCTTCCGGCCGAGTCCCACGCCGAGAAAGAGGGCACCGTCACCCATCCGGACGGCCGCATCCAGCGCCTGCGCCCGAGTGTCCCCCATCCCGGCGACACGCGCCACGGCTGGCAGTGGCTTGCCGAGCTCGCCTTCCGCCTCGGGCACGAGACCGGCATCGACTCGTCATCCGAAGCCCTGGAAGGGCTTGCGGCGGACGTGCCCTTCTACGCGGGCCTCACCCACGAAGAAATCGGCGGCGCGGGCGTCCGCTGGCAGGAACGTGAGGCTGCCTCGGCCTTCCCCGCCGCGCCGAGTGTGAGAAAGCGGGACACAGTGTCCCGCGAGATCACTCTCGGCGAGGGAGGCGCATCTGGGACTGCCGATGGCTCGCTTCGCCTCGGCACCTATCGCGACCTCTGGGCCTACGAGGTGACCGAGCGCTCTCCCGCGCTGCGCTTTCTCATGCCCAGCCAGACGATCGAGCTTTCGCTCGCGGACGCCGAGCGCCTCGAGGTCGGGCAGGGCGACGAGGTGACCGTGCGCTCAAACGGCCACTCGGTCTCGGCTCGCGTGGCGATCCGCGAGCGAATCCGCCCCGGCTCGGGCTTCTTGATCGAGGGCCTGGCCGAGCACGGCCCTAACGCCCTCGCGGGCGCCCAGACAATCGAAATCGAGAAGGCTGGCGTCCAAGAGGGCGAGGCGTGATCTCCCTAGTCGCCGAAGTCGGCTTCGCCGAGGCCACGTGGGTGCTGCTCGTCAAGTCGGTGATCATCTTCGCGCTCGTCTTCGCCGTCGTACCGCTTCTCACTGTCGTCGAGCGCAAGATCCTCGGCCGCTTTCAGGCTCGCTACGGCCCAAACCGGGTAGGCCCAATGGGGCTCGCGCAGCCCCTTGCCGACGCGATCAAGCTCGTCGGCAAGGAGCCGTACAAGCCCGACAACGCGACCGGCTTTCTGTGGGCGATCGCACCGGCGATCGTGGTCTTCACCGGCGTCGCGACCCTTGCGATTCTGCCCTGGGGGAACACCCAGGAGATCGGCAACGGCGAGGTCGGGCTCTACGGCATCGACGTCTCGATCGGAGTCCTCTACTTCTTCGCCTTCGGCTCGATCGCTTTCTACGGCCTGCTCTTGGGAGGCTGGGCTTCCGGCTCCAAGTACTCGTTCCTCGGCGCGATGCGCTCGGCGGCGCAGCTCATCTCCTACGAGATCTCGATGGGGCTCGCGCTCCTGGGCGCGGTGATGATGGCGGGGTCTCTCTCGCTGACCGAGATCGTCGAGGCGCAGGGCGAAATCTGGTACATCGTGCCGCAGTTCGCCGGCTTCCTCTGCTTCATGGTCGCCGGCTTCGCGGAGACATCCCGAGCGCCGTTCGATCTGCCCGAAGCCGACGCCGAGCTGGTCGCGGGCTACCAGACCGAGTACGGCGGAATGCGCTGGGGCACGTTCATGATGGCCGAATACATCGAGATGTTCGTGGTCTCGGGGATCGCGGCGACCTTCTTCCTCGGTGGGTGGATGGGCCCCGGGCCCGGTTTCCTCGATCCCATCTGGATGCTCCTCAAGATCCTCTCGCTCATGTTCGTCTTCTTCTGGATCAGGGCGACCCTGCCACGAGTCCGCTATGACCAGCTGATGAGCCTTGGCTGGAAAATCCTGCTGCCGCTGACTACGCTGAACGTCCTGGTGACCGCCGTGCTCGTGGTGGTGACCTGACCAGCATGAGCAAAGAGTTCCCCTACCTCCCCGACGACTCCTACGCCGTCGTCCAGCGCGGGCCGGACCCCGGCGGCCCAAAGGGCGCCTACCGCGTCTTCGGCGAGACGCTCCGAGGGCTCAAGACGACGATGGCGCGGATGGTCGAGGGCCCGAAGACCGTCCAGTATCCCGAGGAGAAGACCCCGGTCTACCCACGCTTTCGCGGGCGCCACAAGCTCCACCGCTTCGAGGACACGGAGCTCGAGAAGTGCGTCGGCTGCTCGCTCTGCGCCGCTGCGTGCCCCGCGGACTGCATCCGTGTCGTCGCGGCCGAGAACGACCCCGCCGACCGCGTCTCGGCCGGCGAGCGCTACGCGTCCGTCTATGAGATCAATCTCGCGCGCTGCATCTTCTGCGGGTACTGCGAGGTCGCCTGCCCGTTCGACGCGATCACGATGGGCCACGACTACGAGATGGCCGACTACAACCGCGGCGATCTGATCTTCACGAAGGAGATGCTCCTCGCAGAGCCGATCGAGCGCACGCCGCTGCGGTCCGAAGGCGAGTAGCCGCGCTGGTTAGTGGAGGGACCCCGAACGGTAAAGAGCGCCGGGCTCGCCCGCGGCCTAGTTGAGCATCCGCTCCAGCGCCGCGCGGTGATAGGGCCACTGGTTGCCGCGGCTGGCGCGGCCCGAGGGATCGAACTCCCGCACCAGCGCTAGGCCCGCGACGGTGTTCATCGCGACGGCGAGCTTGCGGTCGAAGCCCGGCTCCTCTCCGAGCTCACCCGCCACCTTTCGTGCGACCTCTGCGGTCGCCGCGTGGATCCGCTTCTCGACCGGGATCAGGCGCTCGCGGAGCTCGGGATCGTCGGCCGAGGCGACCCAGAGCTTCGCGGCGACTGTGAACAGCGGGCTCGAGAAGTCCTCCCAGAGGAGGTCCAGGAGGGCGCGCAGGCGAACGCTGCGGTCGCCCGAGAGCGACCGAGCCCTCTCTGCGTAGCGATCGATCCGCTGCTCGGCGAGGTGCTCGAACGCGCTCGCGACCAGGTCGACCCGGTGGGGAAAGTGGTGACTCTGCGCTCCTTGTGAGACCCCGGCCCGCTCGGTGACGTGGCGGATCGTCGTCCCCGCGTAACCGTCTTCGATCAGGCTCTCGATCGTCGCGTCGAGCAGGCGAGCACGCGTCGAGGCGCGCCGCTCAGCCTGGGTACGCCGTGGCTTGGTGCCTAATTCCACCGGATCCGGATCTAGGCGATTTCCGCCCAGCCGTCCTTGATCACGGTGGTGCCCTCGTCGTTCGTGGTCTCGAACGAGTAGGAGGTCTGCGCCGAGTTGGTCAGGCCCTCGTCGTCGTCGAGCTCGCCCGTCTCCCAGATCCGCGTCGTGATCGTCTGCTCGGGCAGAGCGATCGAGGCGAAGCGGACCGCGAGGCGGCGCAAGCGGGTGGGATCGTCGGCGGCGAGATTCTCGATCACCGCCACGGAGGCAAACGCCATCGTGCAGAGGCCGTGGATGATGATCCCCGGCAGGCCGACGGACTTAGCGAACTCCTCGTCGAGGTGGATCTGCATCGGGTCGCCTGACGCCTCGGCGTAGCGGTAGGTCTGGTCGGCATCGAACGTCTGGGAGACCTCGAAGTCGGGGTCGCGCTCGCGCAGGTGCTCTTCGAACCCGTGTGCCGGGGCGTCCTCTCCCTTGTCCTCTACGCCCTGGGAGCCGCGGACGAAGGTGGTGGAGTAAGCCTCGGTGACCAGCTCTCCCGCGGCATCGCGCGTGTCGGAGCGAACGACGACCGTGACGCCCGAGGAGCGCTGGCGCATCCCAATCGGAGTCGAGACGGTCTCGAGCTCCATCCCGGGCTGGATCGGCGCGTGGAAGTGAAAGTCCTGCTCGCCGTGAAGGATCATGCCGAGGAGCTCGCCGGGGATCACCGAAAGCGACGCCATCCCCATCGCCTGGAACGCGGGCACGATCGAGAAAACCGGCGGTGCAAGCTCGCCCGAGGCGTGCTTTTCGATCGAGTCGTTCGTCGCGGCGGCGTACGCGGCGATGCGCTCCTGCTCGACGCTGAACTGGACCGGATCGGAGGGCTTGCCGATCGCGTCGGCCTTGAAGGTGGGCTGTGTCTCGGTTGTCATGGCGAAGACCGTAACAAACCGGACACCTGTTCTGTATGTTTGGGCATGCGACCTCCCCACGAAAGGCATCTCGATCACATGAGCAGCAACGGCAACCGCACCTTCGTCATCGGCGTCGGCATGACCAAGTTCGACAAGCCGGGAACGAAGGAGGGCGACTATCCCGACTGGGCCAAGGAGGCCGGGGAGAAGGCGCTTGAGGATGCGGGCATTCCCTACGAGGATGTCGAGCAGGCATACGCGGGGTATTGCTACGGCGACTCGACCTACGGCCAGCGCGCGCTCTACCAGCTCGGCCTGACCGGAATCCCGGTCGTGAACGTCAACAACAACTGCTCGACGGGCTCCTCCGCGCTTTTCCTGGCCCGCCAGGCGGTGAAAGGGGGAATCGCCGACTGCGCGCTCGCCGTCGGCTTCGAGAAGATGGAGCCCGGCTCGCTTGGCGTCAAGTACACGGATCGCACGAACGCGCTCGACAAGCACGCGATGAAGATGTTCGAGATCCGCGAACCCGAGGAGTCGCCCGCCGCGCCACAGATGTTCGGCAATGCCGGCCGCGACCACATGGAGAAGTACGGCTCGGAGCCCGGCCACTACGCGTGGATCGGCTGGAAGAACCACAAGCACTCGGTCAACAACCCCTACGCGCAGTTCCAGACGGAGTATTCGCTTCAGGACATCAAGGACGCGCGGATGATCCACGAACCGCTAACGAAGCTCCAGTGCTCGCCCACCTCCGACGGCTCCGCGTGCGCGATCGTCGCGTCTGAGAGCTATGTGGACGAGCACGACCTCTGGGATCAGGCGGTCGAGATCGCCGGCCAGTCGATGGTGACCGATCTGAGCTCGACTTTTGCCGACGACACGGACTGCATCAAGATCGTCGGCTACGACATGTCAAAGGAAGCGGCGAACCGCGCCTACGAGGAGGCGGGAGTGAGTGCCGAGGAGGTCGACGTCTGCGAGCTCCACGACTGCTTCTCGGCCAACGAGCTCATCACCTATGAGGCGCTCGGCTTCGCGGAGGAGGGCCACGGCCACGAGCTCGTCGACGCCGAGGCGACTACCTACGGCGGGGACGGCCCTGTGGTCAACCCCTCCGGCGGGCTGATCTCGAAGGGCCACCCGCTCGGCGCGACCGGCCTCGCCCAGTGCTCAGAACTGACCTGGCAGCTCCGCGGCACGGCGGACAAGCGCCAGGTGGAGGGCGCCGAGGTTGCGCTCCAGCACAACATCGGCCTCGGCGGCGCCGCGGTCGTCTCCGTCTACAAGCCCGCAAGCGCTTAAGCGAAAGGACCTAGATCCAATGACCCCCACAGCACTTCAGCCGATCGGTCTCACCGATGAGCAGCGTGATTTCCAGGAGGCGATCCGCGGCTTCGTCAAGCGCGAGCTCGGAACGCAGGAGCAGCGCGAGCAGGCGACGAAGCACTACGAGGAGCTTCACAACCAGGAGCTCTACGAAAAGCTGGCCGAGCTCGGCTGGCTCGGAGTCGGCATCGACGAGGACTACGGCGGCTCTGGCGGAGGCATGGTCGACCAGTGCATCTTCCTCGAGGAGACGATGCGCGGCTTGGTTCCGATCGCGGGCTACGGCGTCTCCTTGATCGTCGCCGGCGCGTACGAGCGCTTCGGCACCGACGAGCAGAAGGACGAGATCCTGAAGGGCATTACCTCGGGCCGCGTCGAGGCGATCGCCATGTCGGAGCCCGAGGCGGGCTCGGACGTCGGGAACCTCTCGTGCAAGGCCGAGCGCCAGAACGGCGGCTTCGTCTTGAACGGCCAGAAGACGTGGATCTCGGCGGCGCATATCGCCGACCACATCCTCGTCATCGCCCGCTCGGACTCCTCGGGCTCGAAGCACGAGGGCCTCTCGATGTTCTCCGTCCCCACCGACGCCGAGGGAATCGAGATCCGCGGGATCCAGACAATGGGCGGCAAGGAGGTCAACGACGTTTTCTTGACCGATTGCTATGTGCCGGAAGAGCGCGTCCTCGGCCAGGTCGACGGCGGCTGGATGCAACTCATGGCTGGCTTGAACGTCGAGCGGCTGATCCTCGCGGCAAGCGCGCTCGGCATCGCACAGCGCGCGTTCGACGACGTCCTCGCCTACATCAAGGAGCGCAAGCAGTTCGGCCGCCCGATCGGCTCGTTTCAGACGCTCAAGCACCGGATCTCTGACCTCGCGACCGAGCTCGAATGCACGCGGCTCCTCGTCTACGACGTCGCCCAGAAGGTCGACGCCGACCCGAACGCACTGTTCCCGCGCGAGGCTTCGATGGCGAAGCTCAAGGCAACCGAGGTCGCGAAGAAGACCGCGCTCGAGGGCATGCAGATGATGGGCGGCTACGGCTACGCGTCCGAGTACGACATGGAGCGCCACGTCCGCACGACGCTCGTGATGTCGATCTACGGCGGCACGAACGAAATCCAGCGCGAGATCGTCGCGAAGACGTACGGGCTCTAAGAAGAGTCTTCCGCGCCTCCCATTAGCCTTGCGTCGTGGCTGCGGCGCTCGCCTTCCTCCGCCGGATCGCAGCCCTCGTGCGCCTGGGCGCGCCGCCAACGCTGACGCTTCGCGTGTGGCGGTGGATCGTCCGCTTTTTCGCCCGCGAGTTCGCGTTTCAGTACATCGTGCTCGCGGCCATCCTGATCGCGCTCCTCGGCGCCTTGGGCGCCGCGGAGAGCACGTGGGGCGTGATCGCTCTCGTCGCGCTCGGCCTGATTCTCCTGACCGAGATCCGCTTTGCGTGGCTTGCCCTCAGCACCACTCGCGAGATCGAGCGCGAGCTCCGCGAGGAGATCCCGGGCGAGCCGCCGGAGTCCCGCTTTCCGAAGTCGCACCTCTGGTTTCCGCTGCTCATGCTGTCCGCTCGCGCGGTCAAGGTCAAGCGCGGTGTCGTCTATCACCGCGAGCCCCGGCGCCGCGTCCGGCTCGACATCTACCGCTCGAAGGACTCGCAGCGAGGAGACGAGCCCCGCCCCGCTGTGATCCAGGTTCACGGAGGCGGCTGGATTCTTGGCTCGCGCTCCGAGCAGGGGATCCCGCTCCTCAACCACCTGGCAGCCAATGGCTGGATCGGCTTCAACGTCGACTATCGCCTCAGCCCGCGCGCCACGTTGCCCGAGCACGTGATCGACGTGAAACGCGCGATCGCGTGGGTGCGCGAAAACGCGGACGACCTCGGCGTCGACCGGGCACGGGTCGCGATCACGGGGGGATCGGCCGGCGGGCATCTAACCGCCCTCGCGGCGCTTACGGCCGATGATGAGTCGCTTCAGCCCGGTTTCGAGGACGCGGACACGTCGGTGGTCGCGGCGGTTCCGTTCTATGGCATCTACGACCTCTTGGATGAAGCGAAGCACTACCCGCACCTCCATGACTGGCTGTTCGCGAAGGTCGTCTTGAAGCAGTCCGTCTCTGAGGCGCCGGAGCTCTATCGCAGCGTCTCGCCCACACACAGGGTCACCGAGGACGCGCCGCCGTTCCTGATCTTCCACGGCGACCAGGACACGCTTGTCCCGGTCGGCGACGCGCGTGCGTTCGCGAAGCGGCTTGAGGAAACCTCGCGCAACGACGTCCTCTATGTCGAGATGCCCGGAGCCGAGCATGCCTTCGACATCTTCCCCTCGCTTCGGACCGCTCGGGTGGTGGAGACGATCGAGCGGTTCTTGCGGTCGGTGATCGAGGAAGAGGCCCGCGATCAGGATGCGTCCGGGCGCCAGCGCATCCTCTCCGGAACATGACCCCGGCGATCCGCCTCGGCGACGAGGGCCGGCAGGAACGCGCGGAACCGCCGAAGCGGATCCCAGGGCTCGACCGCGCTCGCCTCGAGCTCGATGGCGTCGCCACCCGGATGATCCGCACTCGCGGCCACGGCACGCCGGCAGTGCTCCTGCACGGCTGGCTCGACAACGCAGAGACCTGGCTCGCGGTCCTCGAACGCCTCGCCGCGATCGACCGCGCCGCCATCGCCTACGACCAGCCCGGCTTCGGCGTCGCGCCGCCATTGGGGCCGGGCAACGTCCTCGACCAACTCGCGGACTTCGCCGAGGAGGCCGTGATCCAGGCGGCTGAGCGAACCGGCCACAGGGTGGTCGTGGCCGGGAACTCGCTCGGCGGCTGGGTTGCGCTTCGCCTTGCCGAGCGCCGCGACCTGCCGATCGCAGGGGTCGTGCCGATCGGACCGGCAGGCATCCGCATGGCCCCGCTCTTCTTCACGGCGGACCGTATCCCCGCGGTGTCTCAGATTCTCGGCCTGCCCGCCCCGGTTCCGTCGGCGGTAACGCGCCGAGTGGTCGGCCGGCTCTACCGCGCGCTCGCCTTCGGCGACCCGGGGTCCATCGACCAGGTCGTGGTCGATCGCTTCACGCGCTACAACGTCGAGCGTCCGGTGATCCGACAGCGCATCGACTACGCCAAGCGGATCCGGCCCGACCTCGAGAACCCCTTCGACGCCGAGGCAATCCAAGTGCCCGTAACCGTCATCTGGGGCGACCGCGACCGCCTCTGCGTGCCCACAGGAGCCCGCATCCTCGGCGACATGCTCCCCCACGCGAAGATCATCATGCTCAAGGGCGTCGGCCACACCCCTCAGGTCGAAGCCCCGGACATCGTTGTCGAAGCGATCGAAGAGCTGGCCGCGAGCGCCTGAGCGTGACGATTCAGAGGATGGACAACGTTCTCATCGTGGTGGACGACCTCGAGGCGGCCAAGGCGTTCTTCGCCGAACTCGGCATGGAGCTCGAAGGCGAGACGTCGGTCGAGGGGGATTCGGTGGACAGCGCCCTTGGGCTCAACGACGTCCGTGCCGACATCGCAATGATGCGGACCCCGGATGGCCACGGCCGGGTTGAGCTCTCGAAGTTCCATACACCGCCGGCCGTCAGAGCCGAGCCGGAGGACGCGCCGGCGAACGCGCTGGGCATGCGCCGCATCATGTTCGCTGTCGACGCGATCGACGACGTCGTTACCCGCCTGCGCAGCCACGGCGCTGAACTCGTCGGCGAGATCGTGCAGTACGAGGACAGCTACCGGCTCTGTTACCTGCGGGGCCCTGAGGGCATCGTCATCGGACTGGCGGAGCAGCTCAGCTAGAACCTCTTTTCGCGAACGTGCGCGGGGCGGTCAGCCCGAGCCGTAGGTCAGCCGATCGCCAATAGGATGCGGCGCGATGGAAGAGGTGGTGTTTTTCGCCGGTTCGATCGGCGCTTTGGGAGGCGCGATCGCGGTCGTCGCGCTTCGCAATCCCTTCTACAGCGTGCTCGCGCTGGTGGTCCATCTCGTCTCGCTGGCGGGTCTGTTTTTGACCCTCCACGCCGAGTTCATCGCCGCGGCGCAGGTCGTCGTCTACGCCGGCGCCGTGATGGTGCTCTACGTCTTCGTCGCCGCCTACGTGGGCGGTGTGGAAGAGCCGGAGTGGGAGCCGATCTCGGGCCAGAAGTTTTTGGCGCCGCTCCTGGCGGCCGCGCTCTTCGTCGAGCTTTCGATCGCGATTCTGGGCACGGGGCTCAAGTCAATCGGCGACGAGGGGCCTACGATCCCGCTCGGGTTCGGCTCGCCCGAAGAGATCGGCACGCTCATGCTCGAGCGCTTCTTGATCGCCTTCGAGGCGGCCTCGATCCTGCTCCTGATCGCAGCGGTCGGCGCGGTGGTGCTCGCAGCGAAACGGCGCCAGGACGAGCCAGGTGGGCCGGATGCCGCCCGCGCGGTCAAGGCGGAGCAACACGAGGGGGTGGCGGGAGTTGGCGGTTGAGTGGTACCTCGTCCTCTCGGCCCTTCTCTTCGCGGTGGGCGCTGCGGGAGTCCTCCTCCGCCGAAGCCCTCTGGTCGTGCTCCTCTGCCTGGAGCTGATGCTGAACGCCGGCAACCTCGCCCTGCTCGCATTCGCGAGGTCCACAGGCACCCAGGACGGACACGTCTTTGCACTCGTCGTGATGGTCGTCGCCGCCTGTGAGGTGGTGGTTGGCCTCGGCCTCATCGTCGCCATGTTCCGCCGGCGCCTGCCGCTCAACGTCGATGAGCTCCGGGGCCTCAGGGGATGAGCGCAACCGCCTTCGCCTGGCTCGTCCTCCTCTTTCCGCTCACCGGCTCGATCGTCATCGCCCTCGGCTATCGCCGCTGGCCGGGGAGAACCGCCGGCTGGATCGGCACCGCGGCGATCAGCCTCGCCTTCATCGCCGCTCTGGGAGCCTTCTTCACCCTCCTGGGCGAGCCGGCGGAGGAGCGCCAGCTCACCTCGACCGCCTGGGACTACGCGACGTCGGTCGGCCTGGACATACAGCTCGGCATCCTGGTCGACCCCCTCTCGGTGGTCATGTGCCTGATCGTCACCGGCGTCTCGGCGCTGATCCACCTCTACTCGACCGCCTACATGGTCTCCGACCGCGGCTACGCGCGGTTTTTTAGCTACCTCAACTTCTTTGTCTTCTCGATGCTCCTGCTGGTGCTCGCCGGGAACTTCGTCCTGCTCGTCGTGGGCTGGGCGTTCGTCGGCTTTGCCTCCTATGCGCTGATCTCGTACTGGTACCGGCGCGGGACCGCGACCGCGGCGGGCATGAAGGCGTTTGTGATCAACGTGATCGGCGACATCGGCCTGGTCCTGGCAGCGTTTCTGATCTTCCGCGAACTGGGCGCCTTCGACTACCTCACCGTGTTCGAGCAGGCGCACGGCCACTTCGAGACCAACGAGGGCACGATCGTCGCGATTTGCCTGCTGCTTCTGGTCGGCGCGTTCGCGAAGTCCGCGCAGATCCCCTTCCACACCTGGCTACCCGACGCCATGGAGGGACCCACCCCGGTATCCGCGCTGATCCACGCGGCGACGATGGTGACCGCGGGCGTCTACCTCATCGCCCGTGCCCATCCACTCTTCGAGCTGGCGCCGACTGCGGCGGACATCGCGGCATTCGGTGGCCTCGCGACTCTAATCGTGGCCGCGACGATCGCCCTCGTCGTTACGGACCTCAAGCGCATCATCGCCTACTCGACTATGAGCCAGATCGGCTACATGATCGTCGGCGTCTCCATCGGCGCGTACACCGCCGGGATCTTCCACCTGATGACCCACGCCTTCTTCAAGGCGCTCCTCTTCATGGCGGCGGGCTCGGTGATCGGCGCCATGGCGGGCACCCAGAACATCGACCGCATGTCGGGCTTCCGGCGCGCGATGCCGTTCACTTCGTTCGCGCTCATCGTCGGCGGGCTCGCGCTCGCGGGCTTCCCGCTCATGTCGGGGTTCTTCTCCAAGGACGAGATCCTCGTCTTTGCAGCCGAGCGCGGCGGGATGTACTGGATCTTCGCCATCGGCGGCTACCTCGCTGCCTTCCTCACAGCCTTCTACGCGTTCCGCATCGGCTTCCGCGTGGTACTTGGAGAACCGTGCGCCGAGGCGAAGGAAGTCGAGCAGGGTGGCCTCGCCCACGGCGAGCACTCCAACCCCGCGACGGGCGAGAAGGAGGACACCGAGGTCGGCTTCCCCGGCTCGGAGCATCACATCGCCGAGCGCGCTCCGGGCATGAAGATCGCGATGGCCATCCTCGCCGCGCTCTCGATCGTCGCCGGTGTCGTGCAGCTCCCCGGGATCACGGCCGGCATGGAGCACTTTCTCGAAGGCTCGTTCGAAGATTCTGAGCTTTTCCACATCGTGCCGTCGGATAGCTCTGCCTACCTCGGCCTCCTGGTTGGAGGGCTCATGGCAATCGCCGGGATCGGCCTCGCCTACGTCGCCTACGTGGCGCGGCCGGGGCTGACCGGCCGCCTCCGCTCGCGGATGGAGGGCGTCCACCGCTTCCTCGAGCGCAAGTGGTACTTCGACGAGGCCATCGACGTCCTGATCTACCGCCCGGTGATCCGAGCCGGGCAGTTCGCGAACAACGTGATCGAGCGCGTGGTCGTGGACGGCATCGTCTCTGCCACGACCGGTGCCATCCGCGAGGCCGGGCTCCTTGTCCGCGGCGCGCAGTCGGGGTTCGTCCGCGCCTACGCGCTCCTCGTCCTCGGCGGCTTCGCCGCGCTCGCCCTGTACTTCCTGGTGGTGAGCTCCTAGATGCTGATCGCGATCCTCTGCGTACCGATCGGCGCGGCGATCGTGGCGGCTTTCTTGCCGTCCCGCTTCGCGGCCGGCGTCTCGGTCCTCGGCTCCCTTGCGACCCTCGGCCTCTCGATCACTCTCATCGCCGGGTTCGACGCCGGCGTCCCGGGCCTCCAGTACGTGGTCGACGAATCGTGGATCCCAGGCCTGGGCGTCCGCTTTCAGCTCGGCGTCGACGGCATCAGCCTCTTCCTGGTCGCTATGACCGCGCTTCTTTGGGCAGCGAGCTTCGCTTGGTCGGCGTGGCGAATGCCCGACCGCCCGAAGAACTACTTCCTGATGCTGGGGATCGGAGAGTTCGCCGTCATGGGCGCCTTCCTCGCCCAGGACCTCCTCCTTTTTGTTCTCTTCTTCGACCTCATGCTGGTGCCGTTCTTCTTCCTCGTCGGGAGCTACGGCACGGGCGACCGGGTCAGGGCGACGATCAAGATGATGGTCTACACGCTCGTCGGCTCGCTGCTCATGCTGGTGGCGGCGATCGCGACGGGAATCCTCACCTCGGAAGCGACCGGCGAGCTCTCATTCGCGCTCGCCGACCTGCGGGCAAACGTCCTTCCGGAGGGAACCCAGGAATGGATCTTCCTGTTCTTCGCCGCCGCGTTCTTGGTGAAGATGCCCACCTTCCCGCTCCACGGGTGGATGCCGGATGCGTACCGCTCGTGCCCTCTTCCGGTGCTCGCCCTGCTCTCCGGCGTCCTCCCGAAGGTCGCCGCCTACGGCTTCTTGCGAGTGGTCCTGCCGATCTTCCCCGACGCGACGATTCAGTTTCAGGACCTCGTCCTGGTCCTGGCCCTCGCTTCGATTCTCTACGGCTCCGCGATGGCCTTCACCCAGACGAACGTGCGCCTCATCGCGGGCTATTCATCGATCGCGCAGCTCGGCTTCATCACCCTCGGCGTGTTCTCGCTCACGTCCGACGGGGCAAACGGCGCGGTGCTCCAGATGGTGAACCACGGCCTCGTCGTGGCGCCGATCTTCCTCATCATCGCGGTCCTCGCAGAGCGTTACGGGACCGAGGACCTGCGCGAGATGGGTGGCGCGGCGATGAGGGCCCCGATCCTGGCGGCGCTGTTCTTGATCGTGACGCTGGCAACTCTGGCGATGCCGGGCTCCGCCAACTTCGTCGGCGAGTTCTACATCTTGAACGGGCTTTTCGATGAGAAGACGGCATTCGCCGTGATCGCGACTGCGGGGATCGCGATGGCCGCGTTCTACGCCCTTCGCCTCTACCAGAAGACAATGCACAACCGGCTTCCCGAGGGCGTCGAGTCGCGCGAGATGAGCATTCGCGACGCTTCGGTCCTCGTGCCGATCGTGCTCGTGATCGTCGCGACGGCGCTCTACCCGGCACTCATCCTCAAGCGCGGGGAAGCATCGGTTCAGGACAAGGTGGGCGCGGTCACCGCAGCCCAAGAGAACGGGGACTTGGCGGTGCGGCCATGACCGTCGTGGCGCAGGTGTTCAGCGCCCCCGAAATCGACTACGCCGGCCTCTCGCCGATCATCGCCCTCACCGCGGGGCTCGTGGTGGTCCTCCTGGTCGGCTTGGCCGGCCGGGGACAGCGGCAGCTCGTCTCCGCCGCGAGCTTCCTTACCTATGGCGCGGCCGCAGGCCTCTCGATCTGGCAGTTCGGCGAACAGGAAGACCTCGTCGCGGGCGCGCTGAGGCTTGACGAGCTTGGGCTCGTGGCGACGCTGATCGCGATCGGGTGTGCAGTCTTCGTCATCCCGCTGAGCTGGCGCGAGGAGACCGCCGATCGCGCGCCTGGGCCGGGCGGCCACGGAGAGTTCCAGGCACTCGTGTTGGCCTCGGTTCTCGGCATGGCGCTGCTCGCGATGGCCCAGAACCTCGTGATCTTCTTCGTCGGCCTCGAGCTCCTCTCGGTGCCGCTCTACGTCCTTTGCGGTTCGGCCCTTCGGCGCCAGCTCTCGCTCGAGTCAGGCCTCAAGTACCTCATCGTCGGCAGCCTCGGCTCGGCGACTCTCCTCTACGGGCTCGCGTTCATCTACGGCGGGTCGGGATCGACCGACTTCACAGGCATCCGCGAGGGGATCGGCGCGGGGCTGGCTGACGATCCACTGATCCTGATCGGCATCGCCCTGACCGCCACCGGGCTCGCGTTCAAGCTCTCGATCGCGCCGTTTCACCAGTGGACCCCGGACGTCTACCAGGGCGCGCCGACTCCGGTGACGGCCTTCATGGCCGTCGCGACCAAGGCCGCTGCGTTCGCGGTGCTCGCCCGCTTCTTCCAGGTCGCGCTGGGTCCGGCCGTCGGGGACTGGCAGCCCGCGCTCGCGGCGCTCGCCGCCGTCTCGATAGTGGTCGGAAACGTCGGCGCGCTGACGCAGAACTCGCTCAAGCGCCTGCTCGGCTACTCCGGGATCGCCCAGGCCGGGTACATGCTGGCCGGCGTCGTCGTCGCGAACGAGGCGGGGATCGAGGCGCTCTTCTTCTACCTCGTCGCGTACGCGTTCATGAATCTCGCCGCATTCGCCGTAATTACGATCCGGGAGCGCGAGACCGGGTTCGGGGACGACATCCGAGCCGTTCAGGGTCTCGGCCGCGAGCGGCCGATCCTCGCCTGGCCGCTCACGATCGCGATGCTGGCGCTCGCCGGGCTGCCCGGCACCGCTGGATTCATCGGCAAGCTGTACCTGATCGAAGCGTCCGTCTCGGGGGACTTCACCTGGCTCGGGGTGATGATCGCCGTCGGCACGATGATCTCGCTCGCCTACTACCTGCGCGTGATCGCCGCCATGTGGATGCGCCCTGCCTATCTCTCGGATCCCACGCCCGAGGCCCACAACCGAGTCCTGCCGGCGATGGCAGGCGGGTCGGGGGAGGTCGGCGAGACAAGCGGCGTCCGCTGCCGGGTCATCATCGGCTTTACCATCGTCGCAGCTCTCGCTGCCGTCTTCTTCGGGGTCCTCCCGTCACCCCTCGTCGATTTCGTCTCAGGGACCGGCGAGTCCATCAGCGCTTCGCTCGGCTGAGGGGCGGTCGGCAGCGACGCCACGGTCCTTGCCCCCTCCGGCCGCATCGTCGCCATTGCTTTCTTCGAGGTCCTCAGGGTTGATCCCCCCGAGCATGTCATCCACGTCTGTCAGGGTTTTGCCGAGGACGTCCTCCAGTTGGTTCGCTGGGCGCGCGTCGCCGGGAGAAGCAGCGTCGTCCGGGTCGTTGCCGCCGCTTCCTACGGGACCTGGAGGAGGCGTGGGGTCGTCGCCCGCGGGACCGTCCGAAGGGGCCTCAGCGGAATTCGATCCTGCCCCTCCGCGATCCGGCGAACCTTCGGGGGGCGACCCACCAAGATCCGCCCTGCCATCTCCCACCGCGGCCGGCTCGGGTGGGCTGTGGTTCGCGTCCCTTGCGGGGTGGAGACCTTCTGCACGGGCAATGCTCGGAGCCTCGCTGGACGCGTCAGCCTCGCTCGCCGCGTCCTGGTTGGGTAACTCGATGCCGACGCTGCCAAAGTAGTCGGTGGCGAATCCGGGCAGCTTCACGCCCGCCACGGCCAGGCCGGAGCCGATGAGCGGGAGGGCCAGGATGCAAGCCGCAGCGGCGGACGCCCTGGCCGAGACGCGCAGCCTTGACCACGCCGGAAGATCTGCGTCTCCGGCGAGTTGACGTGTCTGCGGTGCGGAGACCGGCGTGCCGGCGATCCGGTTCGCGAGTGACAGGGTCTCTTCCGCGAACAACCTGTAAGTGCGATGGTCCGAGACCATTCGCTGCCGCAGGTACGAGAAGATCCCGGCAGTCACGACCAGGAGCGGATAAATGATGAGCGCCACCTGCAGGGTGGAGCGTGGACTCTCGGGTCCGTAGAGCACGGACCCGAAGATGGCCGCTCCGATGAGAGTGAGGTGCGGAAGCAGGCTCTTCGTGCCGGGTGTTACGTACGCGATCGCCACAGCGATCAGGAAGAAGAACGCGAGGTAGGTCCGTCCGAAGACGGCCACTGCCCACGCCGCCTCGACCGTGGCGAGCACGGCCACGAGGTGAAGCCAGCGCGGGTCCATCCGCTCCCACGGGAGCGCGATGCATGCAAGGCCGGTGACGAGCCCGGCAACCGTAGAGAGGTAGGCCTCGGGCGGAGGTGCCGGGTCCAAGAGCAGCGTGGAGGGCACCGCGAGGAGCGCGGCTCCGATGATCCCCAGGCCCGCCAGGGTGCCGTACCCGCGGGTCAGGGTCGAGCTGACCGGCCCAAGCCTCATGGCCGTTGCGTTCCCTTTATACGCACCGCTTACTCCTACGCGTCGCAGTCGAAAAGCCGGGGCGGAAGGACAGCTTGAGCCCCCAAGCGCCTTCGGCGCCGCAAGGTTTAGTGGGCGTCCGACGCCGTTGGGGCGTGGTTACCTCAAATCGGCTAGGTCGCGATGATCGGGATTAGCATCACCCTCGACCGGTAGAGGGACGTGATGCAACCCGAGGCAACTGTCGCCCGCGAGCTAGAAGCTCCTGACGTCGCGCCGCCGCGCCCGGGCGAGCGCCGATTCGCCCCTGCTCACCGAGCGACTGTAGAAGTCGTCGGGCTGATCGATTCGCTGGTGGCGGAAAGGGTTCTGGTCTTCGGCTGGTCCATCTAGTATGCGCGCTCCCGTGCAATACCCCGTCGAAGAGTTCACCCCTTCAGAGCAAGCTCTGCTCACCCCGCATTTCACGAACCTAGACCGGCCCGTCTTCGCCCTTCGCAACCTCCCCGAGACGGTCAAGGGCGCCATGTTCGCCCGCTACTCGCGGTGGGGCGGCACGCTTCGCCGGCTCTATCTGGACGAATTCGCGGGCGAGACCGGCACGGGCGCCCGGCCGTTCGACGGCGAGGAGGGCGAGCGTGCCGCAGGGCTTTACGAGCGCGTCTTCATCGGTTACGGCGACGACTCGATCGCGCAGGTGGGCGGCGCTCACCTCGCCTGTGAGTGGACCTCGAACCTGCTGACAAAGATCCTCCAGCGCGGCCGTCTGGCCGCCTATCTCGAGCAGTCGACCCGCTACATCGCCTACGACCAGCCGATACCCGGCGGCGGCTACCGCTTCTACTCCGACGACGATCTCGGCCCCGCATACCGCGAGGCGATGGACTCGGTCTTCAGCGATTACTCAGAAGGGCTTCGCGTCGTCATGGAGTGGGCCGCCGAGCGGTGGCCGCGCGGGGATGAGCCCGAGGGCGCATGGCGAAGCTCAATCCGCGCGAAGGCGCTCGACCTTCTGCGCGGCCTACTGCCCGCGTCGACACTCAGCCACGTTGGGATCTTTGCTTCAGGCCAGGCGTACGAGCAACTGCTCCTGCGGCTCTTCGCATCGCCCCTGCCCGAAGCGCGCGAGTTCGGATCCCTGATCCTCGAAGAGCTCCGCCACGTGATCCCCAGCTTCGTCGCGCGCGTCGACCGCCCCGAGCGCGGCGGCGAGTGGATCGCGTATTTGCGCTCGCGGCGCGAGGCCACGGAAAGCGCGGTTGCCCGGCTGGGACTCGATCGCCGTGAGCCCGCCGACGCCCCCTCCGTCGAGCTGGTCCACGTCGACGGCACCGAAGCGGACCTTCTTGCGTCGTCCCTTTATGAGTCAACCGGCGTCAGCGAGGCCGAGATCAACCGCCGCATCGACGCGCTGGACCCGCTCGAGCGCGCTGAGCTGATCGCGGAGCTGGCCGGCGCGCGACAGAACCGCCGACACCGCCCCGGCCGCGGCTGGGAGGCGATCCGCTACCGCTTCGAGATCGTTTCGGATTACGGCGGTTTCCGGGACCTTCAGCGCCACCGGATGCTGACCTGCCAGTGGCAGCGCCTCGGTCCCGAACTGGGCGCAGGCGTCCCGGCCGAAGTGACCGAGGCCGGCGCCGGCGACCTATACCGCCGCGCTCTTGAGACCTCACGGGCCGAGTTCACCCGGCTCGAGGCCGCGGGTCTCGCGGACGCAGCGCCTTACGCCCTCTGCCTCGGCTACCGGATTCGCTACATCCTCGACCTGAATGCCCGCGAGGCGATGCACCTCTGTGAGCTTCGCTCAGGCCGCGAAGGGCACCCGACCTATCGCGCGGTCGCCCAAGCGATGCACGAGCGAATCGCTTCGGTCCATCCCGCCATCGCCGCCGGCATGACACACGTGGACTCCTCGACCGAGCCGCGTCTCGAGCGCATCATGTCCGAGATCCGCGCCCACCGAAAGCGCGTGGCGGCCGGGATCTGACCGGTGATAGGTGCGGCTTACTTCTGCGAGTTGTAGAGCTGCTTGACGTCGTTGCCGAAGTAGGGGCCGAAGAGGTTTCCCTCCTCTTCGTTCTGGCAGATAGGCCCGATCGGGATCGTGCATTCGTACCCGTAGGAGACGACCGAGTTGACCCGGCCACCTCCGATCACCCAGCCGCCGCCGCTTGACCCACCGGTCATGTCGCACGAGATGCGGGTTGGCGCGGGGGCCGGGCCGGAGTCTGTCCCTTGAGCGTTTGAGTCGCAGCGGTACATCTGCTGCCCACTGAACCTTTCCTCCGCCGGGTATCCGAAGACATCGAAGCTTGACCCTCGCTGATTGAAGGCGATCCCCCTCGAGCCAACGACCGCTCCAAGCTTCCTGCCCTTCCGCTCGGCCATCGTCGCGAAGGCGGCGTCGTAGCGGATGTTCTCCGAGTTCTCCCATTGCGGTGTGGCCTTCAGCTTCCTCGCCGTCCACCTTCCGAAGCGCGAAGGGCCGCTGTCGAAGGCGGGTGCGAACATGAACCTCGACGCGTAGCTGCCATTGCCGTGCGTGCAGTGGCCAGCGGTCACGACGAGGCTTTTGTTCGGTGCGTTGACGGAGGTTCCCGAGCAGACGTAGTTGAGCCCGCCCAGCGTGAAGAACACCTTGCCGTGGGTCCGCACCCCTGGCTTGCGCGGATCGGCGACCCTTGTTGCGTGGACCTGTCCCCTCGCCTGCGCGTCGCCGCCACCCAGGCCGAGGTCGCCCAGCCCGGGCACGGGAGGTAGGACGCCTGCGAGCAGCTGGTCGCCCGGGATCGCGCTCGCCATGCGCTCTTGAGTCCAGTACTGGCGAACCTCGCGCGGCGACTCGCCGGTCTTGACGGCGCCGGCGACGGCGGGAGCCGCCAGGCAGACGAGCGCGACCGCGAAGGTCGCTAGCGGCATATGAGGACTTGGATCCCTGCTCACTCGAAGCACATACCCAGCGTAGAAGAAGTCCATGCGTCAGCGCGCAGGTTCCGGGGTAGGCGTGACAAGCTGGATCGCGCGAAAGCGACGGAAGGAGACGGCGTGGCAGACCAAAACGGCGAGGACGAGGAGGTCAACGAGGCCGAGATCGAAGTTCCCGAGCTCGACGTCCTCATGGAGACGGAGGAGACTTTCCCCCCGCCTTCAGACTTCGCAGCCGACGCCAACATCTCCGATCCCGGGGTCTACGAGAGGGCTGCTTCGGACCGCGAGGCCTGGTGGGCGAGCTGGGCCGAGAAGCTCGAGTGGATCGAGCCCTGGGACGAAGTTCTCGACTGGTCCGACCCGCCCCATGCAAAGTGGTTCGACGGAGGCAAGCTGAACGTGTCGGTGAACTGCCTCGATCGCCACGTCGCCGCCGGCAATGGGAGTCGCATCGCTTTCTATTGGGAAGCAGAGGACGCCGAGGACCGAGATGGCGACGGCGGGCGCAAGGAGATCACGTACGAATGGCTGCTCGACCAGGTCCAGCGCTTCGCGAACGTCTTGAAGGACCTTGGGATCGAGAAGGGCGACGTCGTCGGCATCTACATGCCGATGGTGCCCGAGGCGGTCGCCGCGATGCTCGGCTGCGCGCGGATCGGCGCGATCCACAACGTCGTCTTCGGCGGCTTCTCGCCAGAGTCGGTGCGCGAGCGGATGGAGTTCTCCGAGGCCAAGGCCCTCGTCACCGCGGACGCGACCCTCAGGCGCGGGGATCCGCTGCCCATGAAGGAGAAGGTCGACGACATCGCGGAGAAGCTCGACTCGCTCGCGCACATCATCGTGCTCGACCGCTGCGGCACGGACCCGCCCATGACCGAGGGGCGCGACTTGTTCTGGCAGGAGGCGGTGGCTGATGCCGAGGCGGAGTGCGAGCCCGAGCCGATGGACGCCGAAGATCCCCTATTCATTCTCTATACGTCGGGCTCGACGGGAAAGCCCAAGGGCATCCTCCATACGACTGGGGGCTACCTGACGCATGTGAGCGCCACGCACAAAATGGTGTTCGATCTCAAAGACGAGTCGGACGTGTATTGGTGCGGGGCCGACATCGGCTGGGTCACCGGCCACTCCTACATCGTCTACGGGCCGCTCGCGAACGGCGCGACGTCGGTCATGTACGAGGGCGCCCCGAACTACCCCGCCGAGGATCGCTGGTGGGACATCATCGAGCGCTACGGCGTGTCGATCTTCTACACGGCGCCGACCGCGATCCGCGCCTGCATGAAGTGGGGCACAGAGCACCCGGAGAAGCACGACCTCTCCTCGCTTCGCCTCCTCGGCTCGGTCGGCGAGCCGATCAATCCCCGCGCGTGGCTCTGGTACCACGAGCACATCGGCGGCGAGAGATGCCCGATCGTCGATACCTGGTGGCAGACCGAGACCGGCGGGATCATGATCTCACCGCTCCCCGGGCTGACCGAGACGAAGCCCGGCTCGGCGACGCTTCCCCTCCCCGGCATCGAGGCGGCGATCTTCGACAAGGATGGAAACGAAATCGAGGAGGGCGGGGGCACGCTCGTCATCACCGAGCCGTGGCCAGGGATGGCGCGGACCCTCTATAAGGAAGAAGACCGTTTCATCGAGACCTACTGGGACCGCTTCGGCGAGGACACCTACCTCGTGGGCGACGCCGCGCGCCGCGACGAGGACGGCTTCTTCTGGGTCGTCGGGCGGATCGACGACGTCATCAACGTCTCAGGGCATCGTCTCTCGACCATGGAGGTCGAATCGGCGCTCGTCTCGAACGAGCGAGTCGCTGAAGCCGCGGTCATCGCGGTCCCCGATGAGGACACGGGCCAGGCGATCGTGGCCTTCGTCACCCCGGAGGGTGACGAGAACGGATCGGACGATATGGCGAAGGAGTTGCGCGAGCATGTAGCCGACAAGATCGGCAAGCTGGCCCGCCCGAAGGCGATCCACTTCGCGGGCGACCTGCCGAAGACGCGCTCAGGAAAGATCATGCGCCGCCTCCTCCGCGACATCGCCCAAGGCAAGGACGATCTGGGCGATGTGACCACCCTCCGCGACCCCGCGATCGTCGAGGAGCTCCAGGAGCAGGTCGCGGCGTCGGAGAAGGACTAAGTCGCGGTTCTCGTCCGAGGCGACCGAGGCTCGAGAGGCCGCCTGCTCGCCGAGAGTGAGATAACGGGACACATAGGGGCGTGAAATCACTCTCGGTGAAGGTCGACCGTAAGCCCTTTCCATGCAAAGCGACTAGTCCGCGGCCTGCGGCTTCGCGCCCAATCGCGCTTCGGGCGGCACGCAATACGCGCCCTCTGAGAACCCCTGGCCTTCCAGGCCGAAGGCCCAGTTGAAGCGGGCGCGGTAGTTCTCGAGCGCGACGATGTCCGTGAGTTCGACGAGCTGCGCTTCGTCGAAGAGCGCGCGGAGCTTGCCGAAGAGCTCGTCCGGCACGTCCACCGGGCTCCGGCTCATCCCAGTCGCGTAGTCCATCACGAGCTTCTCGGTCTCGTCGAAGGTGTCTGACTGCCGGTAGTGCGGCAGCTCTCGCATCTCGTCCTCGGAGACCCCGTGGCCCTTTGAGAGGAACGATCCGAAGTCAAGACACCACTCGCACCCGGCGACCATCGCTGCCCTCATCGAGGCCAGGTGCTTGAGCCGCTCGGGCATCGTCGTCGCCCTCTCCGTCGCCAGCTCGTGCATGGACCACGCGGTCATCACTGTCTGGTTGTGGGCGTAGATCCGCATCGGGTCGGGCACGTCGCCGAACCGCCGCCTCGCGATCGCGTAAGCAGTCCTCGTCATCGGGTTGCGGGTCTTGTCGGGCACCGGCTCGATCCTGAAGCCGTTCTCGCCTGCCGGCGCGCCACGTGGGACCTTCGGAGCACGGCTCTCCTTCGAGACGAGGAACAGCACGCCGAGCGGCAACAGCACCGTGGCCGCGAGGGTCACGATGTTTCCGATCGCGTTGCCGGTCGAGTAGGGCTCGAGGTTGAACGCGTGCCAGACCGTATGCGGGATGCTGAAGGCGAGGAAGGCGATGAGAGAAATGACGACCCACCGCCGCTCCAGCCGGACCGATGCGGCGAGGAGCATCACCGCCGTAGCCAGGAACAGGCCGCCGAAGTCGGTCAGAAGGTGCTCGTTGAAGGCGGGCAGGGCTTCGACCCAGCCGAGGCCAAAGGGAAAGTCCTCGTAGAACGAACGCGGAAAGAACAACGCGTACAGGCCGAGCACCCCCTGGATCAGGCCGAGCTGAATGAGCGTGAACCGCGCCTCGAAGCGGTAGCGCGTGAGTGTGTTTTGGGACGATGTCATGGTCTTCCTTCCTCTCGGTCTGGGTGCAGCGTGCCATACGCTCGGGATTTATGGGAGGGGTCCCAGCCGAGACGGAGGTGATCGAGAAATCCCGCCTTCGCCGGGATCTGGCGATCGCGTTCGCCGCGCTCCTCGCTTTGGGCGTGATCGTCGCCCTGAACGCCGAGGAGGTGGCGGACGGCCTTGCCGAGATCAGCTTGTTCGAGGCGGCGGGCCTTGTGAGCCTTCATCTCTTGGCGCTCGTCTTCCGGGCAGTCGCATGGGGCATGTGCCTTGATGGCGCCGGCAGCCGGGTGCCTCCGCGCGAGCTTCACTCCACGAGCGCTCCGCGCTTCCTCGCCGACACGGTGGTGCCGACCTACGTGGGTGCGTGGGTCCGGATCGGGCTCCTCAAGGCGATCATGGGCAAGCGAGCGCCGACGATCGGCCAGATGATCACGGCCGACGGCGTCATTCTCCTGGTCGAGGCGGGCATCACGGTCGTCGCAATCGTCGCGCTGACTCTCACGGTCGGGCTTCCTTGGTGGTGGGCCGCCGTGGTAATCGGGGTCGCAGCGGGCGGAGCGCTACTGGTGCTCTGGCTCAAGCGCCGCTACGCGGATCGTCCGTTCGTCCGCACGTTCGCCGTGCTCGCGAAACGCCACACCTTGGCCGGACTCACTGCGCTTCTCACGATCGTGCTCGTGGTCCAGCCGGTCCGCTTTTGGATCTCGATCAACGGCGTCGGGATCGACGCCAGCTTCATCGAGGCGGTGCTCGCCTTCCTGGCGACGAGCGCCCTCGGCAGCCTTCCAATCGGGCAGGCCCCGGCGAGCGTCGGCGCAACCGGAGTCGTCTTCTCCGACGCCGAGCTTGGACAAATCGCGGCCAGTGGCATCGGCCTCGCCGCGACCGCGTTCATCGCCGCCGCGATCTACTGCGTGGCCGGGCTCGTCATGGCGGGACCGGCGGCGAGAGCGGCCTTCTCCGCGCGATTCAGGCGCGTCTCACCGTCCACGCCAGGCGGCACCGACACGCCGAGGTAGTCGAGCACCGTCGTCGCGACGTCAGCCGTCCGCATCGGCCCCTCAAGGAGCGGAGCGCTCGAGGCGACGGGAACGAGCATGTGGTCGCGCAGGAGTCCGCCGTGGGAGGAGAAGTGCTCTGGCCATTCGAAGCGCTCGCGGAGGTCGAAGCCCGCGGCAGCGGAAATCACGATGTCGCCCGTCCTCCCGGTCCGGAAGAGCTGCGCGATCTGAACCAGCGCGTCGGGGTGATCGGTGTCCGCCGTGGCCTCGAGCGCCTCGCGCGAGCTCAGACCGGCGGGGAGCGGCTGCCACCCGAACGGGTCGCGTCCTTCGCGCGGCGCGTAGGCGATATCTCCCCGCGGCCCCTCGGAGAGGTCGGCGATCCCAGACTTGCTCTCGACGACGAGGGCGCCCTCGCCCTCGCCTCGCGTGACCACGACGTCGGTCGCAGGCGCGGCCAGGAGCGACTCGAGCAGCCCCGGGTGGCGTCTTGAGATCGCGTCCCGCGAAGGTCGCGTCGCCCAGGTCCCGTCTTCGCCGCGCAGGTAAACGTGGGCCATGCCGTTCCCCGACACGCATGCGACCGCATCGAAGGAGGGTCGGAACGCTGGCCAGGAGTGGTAGGCGGTCTTGATCCCGTAGCGTCGGCCGAGCTCGACCGCCAGGTCGAAATGGGTGTCCACCTGACGGTGGCCGTGGTCAGAGACGATCACGATCATTGTCTCGTCGTACGTGCCGAGATCACGAAGCTTCCTAGCCGCCTGCCCGACGGCCGAGTCGAGAAGCCGGTACGACTCGATCGCCTCAGGGCAGTCGGCCCCGATGTAGTGACAGTTCCAGTCGATGCCGGGGAACGCGACGAAGCGAAAGCGGCTTTGGGCGGCAGCGGCCTGGACGAGCGCTTTCGATGCCCACCGGTCGGCGCGAACGTAGTCGTGAAACCAGTGGGAGTGACACCAGATCAAGGGCTTTTCGCGGCTGTAGAGATTCCGCTCTTTAGTGAGGCCACGGGTCATGAGGCCGAAGACGCCAAGGGAGTCCGGAATCAGCTCGTAGAGCGTGGGGTGCGCGGGGTCCATGTCTCGGTCGAACCACGCGACCTCGGGGCCGTTGTAGCTCCGGAGCGACCGCGGGGCGGCCGGACCTGATCCGCGATAAATGCGGCGGTCGAACCAGCGGTAGCCGGGAACGCCGACCGTGCCCGGAAAGCAGCCGGTCAGAAGCGGGATGTGGGCGGGGCCCGTGGTGCTGGTGAAGGTGCTCGTTCCCCGCCGGTAGCTGCCACGCTCGACTACGTGTGCCGCGATTTCGGGAAGGTCTCCCCGGGCCAGGAGCGTCTCGAATGTCTCGGCCTTGGCCCCGTCGGCCAGGACCATCAGGCACGACGGCCTCATGAGTCAGCGGCGGCGCTTACGCTTGCGCTTCTTTGCCCGCTCGCGCCGGGCCGAGTTCGGGTTCTCGCCGATGCCCGGGATCTCGGTTGCGTCACCCTCGATCACACCGGGGCCTCCCGCGGCAGCCGCGACCGGGGCTGCCTCTTGGCCAGGGCCGGGGGGCGGCACGGCTTCGCCCGCGTCCCATGAGGGCGGACGCCCTTTCGGCGTCCTTCCGGCCAGCATCAGGCCGAAGTACATGAACCAGGCGAGGAGCGCGGGCAGGGTGATCTGAGTGAGCGGGGGCAGAATGAACGAAGCGCCGAGAGCCATGCCGAGGGTGCCGTGAAAGCGGGTGAGAAGCCCGGTACGGACTCCCCATAGGCCGACGTAGACCATGCCGAAGATGATCGCGAGCACCGCTATCGACGACGCGATCAGGGCAGCGCTGCGGGCGCCGTTGTCCTCGAGCAGATTGGTCGCGAGCGAATAGATGTCCCCTACGCCGGCCTCCTGCTCGACGAACTGGCCGGCGACGTCGGCCTGGCCCACCGCCAGGAGCACGCCCTGCGCCGCAAAGAGCACCGGTCCCAAAACGACCAGAAAGAGGAGCGCGCCGAGCATCCGCTCGCTTCTTGCCTGCGCGGCCTTGAAGATGTATGCGAGGGGTGCCGCCAGGAGCAGGAACGCAAAGGCGGCCATGACCGATCCGAGGATCAGGGGGGTGCTGGACTCGTCGATGGTCCTGAGGGTGGCCGGAGCCAGCTCTGACGTACCGCCGCCCGAAGCCTGGACTGCGGCTGCACCGACCAGCAAGAGCAAGGGGACGATCGAAGCGATGACCACCGGGCGGCGGTACCGGCGCTCGCGCTCGAGTATCGCCTGAGTCCCCATGACCCGGGAATCCTAGTAGCGATCAAGTCGCGCGCAGGTAGTCTCCGGACCATGCCCGAGCTGGCCGTGACAGCGATCGGTCGTGACCGGCCCGGCATCGTCGCCGCGGTGACGGGGGCTCTGCTGGATCTGGGCGGCAACGTCGAGGACTCGCAGATGTCCATCCTGGGCGGGCACTTCGCCGTGATGCTTCTCGTCGAGATCCCGGCGGGCACCGAGCGGGAGCGCGTGGTCGAACGACTTGGCGAGGTGGCCCAGGAACACGAGCTGGAGGCGATCTCGGTCGCCGAGGTCTCAGACGGAGCGGTCCGCCCCGCGCCGCCGTCCCACGTCCTCTCGGTCTATGGCGCGGACCGCCCCGGAATCGTCCACGCCATTGCCTCTGCGCTTGCGGAAGTCGAAGTGAACATCACGGACCTCGAGACGAAGCTCACCGGCACCAGCGAGACGCCTGTCTATGTGATGGTGCTTGAAGTGGCGCTCGGCGACGCCGTGTCCGACAACGTCGAGACCGCGCTGCGCCTGGCGGCGGGCAAGGCGGGAGTTGAGATCTCTCTGCGCGAGCTCGACACCGACCCGCTCTAAAGCGACTTCGTGGCTCCCCGGCCCGTTCTCCTTTATCCCGACCCGATTCTCAAGCAGGTCGCCGTACCGGTTCAGATCGAAGAGATCGAGCGGATCGCCGGGCTCCTGACCGAGACCCTGGCTACGTACGAGCGCTGCGTCGGCATCGCGGCGCCGCAGATCGGCGAGCTCGTTCGCGTGGCAATCGTTGACGTCTCGAACCACCCGAAGGCGCAAACGTCAAACGGCCTGTTGGTCCTCGCCAATCCCCGAGTGGTCGCGAGCGAGGGATCGAGCGTGGCCCGCGAGGGATGCCTCTCCCTGCCCGACGTCACCGCAAATGTTCGGCGCGCCACCCGGATCGAGGTCGAGCATTCAGGCGGCGAGGTCGTGTGCGAGGGATTCGAGGCTCGCGCCGTCCTTCACGAGCTTGACCATCTTGACGGCGTCCTCTTCTTGGACCGGGTCGAGTCTTTGGTCGACGACGTGTTTCGCAGGCAGAGCTACGCCGGCGGACCGGGCTCGGACGCGGCATCGAGCTCGCCTACGACTCGCTCGGCTTCTACGTCGGGCGGGCCGGAGGGCTCGTCCGGTTCGGAACGCGGGACCGGCGAGAGCTCGAATCTCTCGCCCGGCGGGCGGATCGGGTAGTACTCGTCCTCGGGCCCAGCCACCCGTGCAAGACGATCCCCCGCTGCCAAAACGAGATCGAGGATCGGGGCGGCGAGGCCGATCAGCGCCTCGAAGCGCTCCCGCATCCGTACCTGCTGAGGGGTGGGACTGGCCACGCGGCAACCCTAGCCATCTGGCTGCTACGCGACGTTAGATTCCCGGTATGAGCAAGCCAGGAAAGGTGGCGGTGATCGGAGCCGGGTCGTCCGGGATCGCCTCTTGCCAGGTTCTGAACGCTCGCGGAATTCCGTTCGATTGCTTCGAAGTGGGCTCGAAGGTGGGCGGGAACTGGCGCTACATGAACGACAACGGCATGTCGGCGGCGTACCGCTCGCTCCACATCAACACATCGCGCCGCACGATGGCCTACGCCTCGTATCCGATGCCGGAAGACCTGCCCGACTATCCGAACCACTTCCAGATCGCGCAGTACTTCGACGACTACGTCGACCATTTCGGCTTCCGGGCGAAGATCCGCTTCCGGACCGAGGTGACGCGTGTCGAGCCCGATGGCGAGGCGTGGAGCGTCTCGTGGCGAGACCTCTCCTCAGGCGAGGAGGGTCGCGCGACCTATGCGTCGGTGATCGTCGCGAACGGCCACCACTGGAACCCGCGCTGGCCCGAGCCTCCGTTCGAGGGGCAGGACTCGTTCGCCGGTGAGCAGATCCACGTCCACTCCTACAAGGAGCCGGACATGATGCGCGACAAGCGCGTGCTCGTGCTCGGAATCGGAAACTCGGCGACGGACCTCGCAGTCGAGGCCTCGCGGAACGCGGAGGCCACCTTCCTCGCGATGCGCCGGGGCGCCTGGATCGTCCCGAAGTATGTGGGTGGCCGGCCGACCGACGAGCTCGCGCCGGACCTCCTCTCCAGGCTCCCGCTCGCGGTGCAGCGCTTCCTCCTTGGCCGCACGCTCATCAAGGCGACGGGCAAGCCCATGGACTACGGGCTTCCCGAGCCCGACCACAAGATCGCGCATGCTCATCCCACGGTCTCGTCCGACCTCCTGCCCCGGCTTGGGCACGGCGACATCGAGGTGAAGCCGAACATCGCGCGCTTCGCGGGCGGGCGGACGGTCGAGTTCGAGGACGGGACGTCGGAGGAGCTCGACCTCATCATCTACTGCACGGGCTACAAGATCACCTTCCCGTTCTTCGACAAGGACCTCCTCGACGCTCCCGACAACCGCATCCCGCTCTATCGCCGGGTAGTCCCTCCTGAGCTATCCGGCCTCTTCTTCGTCGGCCTCCTGCAACCGCTCGGGGCGATCATGCCGCTGGCCGAAGCGCAGTCCGAGTGGATCGCGGACCTCCTCGAGGGGAAAGCGAGGCTGCCCTCGCGCGAGCGCATGCACGAGGTGATCCGGCGCGAGGAAGCGCGCATGGCCAAGCGCTACGTGGCGTCAAAGCGCCACACGATCCAGGTCGACTTCCTCCCGTACATGCGCGCGCTCTCGCGGGAGCGGCGCGGCGGCTTTCTAGGGCGCTTCCGGGCGACGCGAGCGCGGGAGCTGCTCGGCTCGTCGGGAGGCTGAAAGGGTGGCCCGGGAAAGGAAGAAGGCTTCGAAGTCGTGCCCGCTCTGCGGCGGCGCCGTCTTCCCGTGGATCGGAGTGCCTGCAGCGGCTGCCGAGGCGAGTGTCGGATTGCCGTCGCCGGTCGATCCCGACGAACCGAGTGGCGGCGGCGCGCGCCTCGTCGACAGATGCGAGAGGTGCGGCGCGGGGATCGAGCGCGGGCGCGGCCAAGTCGACCTCGCCGTGGAGCTCGAGCGGATCGAGATCGAAGGGCCGGAAGGGACTAGGGCGTTCGCCGCCCCGAACCGGGCCAGCTGGCAGGGATCGCTCTCAGGCGACGGCTGGGCCGCCCTAGCCGAGTGGCCGGGCCGGCTGCTCTTGACGCCGCGGGCGCTTGGCCTCCTGCTGGAGCGAAATGGCTTGACTGCCGAAGATCCGGCCTTCCCGCCGGCCGGTCCCAACCAGCGCTGGCTCTGGCAGTCGATCCTGAACGGGATCACCCTCCACCACAACTTCTTGAGCGAGTTCCGGGCCGGCCGCCTTCAGATGGCGAACGCGCGCAGCCGGGTGGCTTTCTGTGCCGACATGGTCGCGAGCGTCCTGGCTACGCCCTTCGTCATGCTGGTCTCGGTGCCCTTGGAGGCCGTGGCCTCGCTCGTAGGGCGCGGTGGGCGGATGGTCGTTCGCGGTCGAGCGTCCTCAGGTGAGCGCGTCGGGGACCCCGACGACGAGCGCCGCCACCTCGCCGGCGCGGTCGAAGTGGGATAAGCGGCGCTACTCGGCTGCTCGCCACGCCCGCTTGGCAAGCGGAAGCACGACCGAGCGAGGGGTGTGCTGGCCGAGGACGGACCCCGCACGGTTGAGAATGCCCGGTACGACAACCCGGCTGCCCTTCTCGGCACCCTCGACCGCCTCGCGGGCCACCTGCTCGACGTCGGTCCAGATGAAGCCGGGTAGCTTGTCGTTTGCCCCCTCCAGGCCCGCCTGGTCGGCAAATTCGGTCTTGACCGGCCCGGGGCAGACAGCGGTGACGCTCACGCCCTTGCCGCTGAGCTCGTTGTGGGTGCTCTCCGAGAGGCTGAGGACGAAGGATTTCGTGGCGGCATATGTAGCCGTGAAGGGGATCGGCTGGAAGGCGGAAGTGGAAGCGATGTTGATGATCGCCCCGCGGCCGCGGTCTGCCATCGCCGGGCTCAGGCTCGCCTGCAAGTAGACGAGCGTCTCGCAGTTGAGCGCGACCATGGACGCGAGCCGGGCGGGGTCCATGCGATGGACCGGCCCCGAGCCGCCGAAGCCGGCGTTGTTGACGAGGATCTCCACGTCGAGGCCCGTCCCCTGGACCTTTGCGAGCGTCTCGTCGCGTCCCGCATCCGAGCCCAGGTCGGCGGCGAAGTGCTCGGCGCGCACGCCATGGGTCTCGTAGAGCTCGTCGGCGAGGGCCTTTAGTCGGTCTTCTCGCCGTGCGACCAGCGTGACACCGTGACCACGAGCTGCGAGCTGGCGGGCGATCTCCTCGCCAATGCCCGAAGACGCGCCCGTGACGAGCGCGGTCGAGCTGTCGCTTGGATCGGGGAGCGCCATGAGACGCGTGAGGCTACTCGTTGCCGGGTCGTATCATCAGTCCCGATGTCCGATCCGTTCAACCCGTTCGGCGACCCCGAGGAGCTTCAGCGCCGCTTGGGCGAGTTCGCCGAGCAGATGCAGGGCGCCCAGCAGGTCTCGTTCGCCGACAACGCCATCCGCCTCGCCGTCGAGATGACCGTGGCGTCCATCGCACGGCTCAACCTGCAGGGCACGTCGGACGAGCAGGCGATGCAGGTCCGCGACGCCATTCGCATCGTCTTCCCGGAAGCCGTAACCCTCGTGCGCGAAGCGCGCGAGGGGCTCGCCTAACTCGGCGCATTCGTCGCGCCACACGCGCGCCCCGCACGCCTAGCGTGGCAGCATGCGCAGTGAACGCGGTGCGGCGTCCGTCGAGCAGGCAGGGTTGATCCTGCTCGTCGCGCTCCTTTGCACCGCTGTTGCCGGCGCGATGCTCAGTCGCCAGGGCGAGGCCGAGTCGCGCGAGCTGGCACGGGCCGTCGCACAGAAGATCCGCTGCGCGGCGCAAGGTCCGGGGCCGTGCTGGCAGGACCCGCTCACGACGGCCTACGGCCGCGCGCTCGCCGGTCTCGTGCGCGCGCTCGCTCCGGTTCCTGAGGGCGCAGGCTCGCTTGGCCTTCTTCCCGTCGACTTCCGCCGGTGCCGCCAGCCGAGCTGCGCCGCTCCCGGGGACCGTCCCGAACTCACAGCCTCCAACCGCCGCGTCACCGCTTTCGTATCGGTTAACGACCAGCGTCGCCAGAACGGCACCGTCACGATCGAGTACTGGCTCTACCGTCCCACCCTCGGCTGGGAGCGAGTCCGCCTCACGGCGTCATCCGCAGACGTAGCAACCCACGCGATGACGCCGCTTCTCGAGACCGCCAACCCACGCCTCGTCCCGCTCGAAACCCTCTCGGGCCGGAATCACGTGGACTTCGCGCCTAGCGAAGGACCACCGTGGCGCTGGCAGATCGAGTCGGACTGGAGATGAGCTCCATCGAAGGCGACTCGCTTGCGAACAGATCCGGTTACCGGAGCCGCTTGCAGCCGACCGTACAGATCCCTACCACCGTGCGTCGTGGCTCTCCATCACTCCCATGCCGCTTTCCAGCTCGAGGCCGCCCGGGAGGGTTCCGGTGAACGTGCCGAAAGGTTGGCGGTACGAGTAGGAGATCGGGCCTCGCTTCTCGACGCGGGAGCGCTCGGCTTCCGCGGCGCACTCGATCCGCGAGTGGTCGTCGAATGTCACTCCCTCGAGTCCTTCGTCGAACGTCACGGGGGCCGGCTCGGAGGGCTTCCCGGCGACCCAGATTGCGCGCTCGGAGCGCTCCGGCGGATCGTTCACCCCTTCGACCAGATTCCAGCCGATCTCGCGGCCGTCGGTGAGGAGGCCGACGCCCGCCGACCAGCTCCACACCGTGTGTTTCGGGTGGTAGCCCGCCGACTCGTCCTCGACACCTCGCGCCTTGCAGCGGATGCGCTTCTCGCCGAAGCGAAGGTCGACCGCGACCGGCACGACCCGCTTCCGCGTCCACACGAAACCTCCCTCGCCGTTTGAGCAGACGCACTCGGCCCACTCGCCGGCGCCCGTCCGGAGAAACCCCCGCACGCCGCCGGCTTCAGGGTGCCTGGCCTCCATGCGGACCACCGACCCGTCGTCGGGAGCGTTGTCTATGGGCGCGCCCGAGCCGTCCTCGAACCAGACTTCGCCACGCGCGCCGGGAAGGCGCATCACGGTGCGCTCGATGAGTTCACGCTCGTGGCGGTCCCAGACCGCCCAGAATGTCTGCGAGGCAGGGCCGACGCTGACGCGCGCCGCGCAGACCATGACCTCGTCCGAGAACGCCCCGAGGTAGCGCCAGCGCTTGCGGTTGACACCTGCGAACCGAAGCGGCATGCGCTCCGGCGGAAGCGGCAGGTCGTCAGGGCGACCTGGGCCGGGGCCGCGCCAGGGCAGCGTCTCGAGCCCCGTGCTCAATCGTCTCCCAAGAGCGTGCGGCCGTCATCCGTGACGATCCAGTGCGGATTGTGTGCGACCTCCCAAGGGTGGCCGTCCGGATCCGCGAAGGCGAACGAGTACCCGCCCCAAAAGGTCTCTCCGGGCTCGCGAGTGACCGTGCCTCCCGCGGTACGGACTTCTTCGGCAATCGCGTCCGCCTCGTTTGGAGAGCGAACGTTGTGCGCCAGCGTGAAGCCGGAGGAGCCTCCGAGATCTGCGACGCCCGAGTCTTCGGCGAGCTTTGCACGGTCCCAAAGCGCGACAATCACCCCGCCTGTCTGAAAGAAGACGACGTCATCAGCAGGCGCGGCGTTCGTGTGCCACCCGAGCGCTTCGTAGAAGGACCGCGAGCGCTCGAGATCGGTGACGCCGAGCGTGATCAGCGAGAGGCGCTGGTCCATGCCCCCCGCCCCGCTTACTCGATCGTCGCGATCGGGTCGCCCGAGGAGATCGGCTGGCCCTCGGCGACGTTCAGCGCGGTGATCTTGCCCGACTTGTGCGCTGTGATCTCGTTCTCCATCTTCATCGCCTCGATCACGCAGAGGATCGCTCCCTCCTCGACGTCCTGGCCCTTTTCGACGTTTACCTTGAACATCGTGCCCTGAAGCGGTGCGACGACGTCATTACCTGACGCCGAACTGCCGCCGCCGGCTTTCTTTTCGCGCTTCGGCGGCCGTTTGGCGCCGGCGCCGTTCGTCCCGCCGCCCGCGGGCGCTGCGGCCCCAATCACCTTCACGGAGTGGAGGCGGCCGTTCACCTCCACCTGATAGGTGCGCTCGGACTTCTCTTCCTCCTCTGAACCCTCCGCGGGCTTGGCAGGAGCTTCCGGCGCCAGCTTCTTCAGCCATTTCTTGTCGGCGATCTTCTCGCGGAAGGTCGAGGCCTCGGCCCACTCATCGGAGGCCATGACTGCCTTGTGGAACGGGATCAGGGTCGTGAGCGGCTCGATGCGGTATTCGTCGAGAGCTCGGAGCATGCGGCGAGTCGCGGACTCGCGATCGACATCCCACGTGATGAGCTTCGCGACCATCGGGTCATAGAGCGGCGTCACCTCGGAGCCAGCCTCGAGGCCCGAGTCGACGCGCACGCCGGGCCCAGACGGCTCGATGTAACTCTCGATCGGCCCGGGGGCCGGAGCGAAGTTCTTGTGGGCCGCCTCGGCGTTTATCCGGCACTCGATCGCGTGCCCATTCATGCGTACCTCGTCTTGGGAGATCGAGAGTTCCTCGCCCGCGGCAACCCGGATCTGCTCGCGCACGATGTCGATGCCGGTGACCATCTCGGTTACGCAGTGCTCGACCTGGACGCGGGTGTTCATCTCGAGGAAGAAATACTCCTCGCCGACCTGCATGCCCTCAATCGTGCCGGCACCGCGGTAGTCGACCGCGGCAGCGGCATCCGTGGCGATCCTGCCGATCCGCTCGCGCATCTCGTCGTTGACGAGGGGACCGGGCGCCTCCTCGATCAGTTTTTGGTGGCGGCGCTGAATCGAGCAGTCGCGCTCGCCGAGGTGGATCACGTTTCCGTGCGAGTCGGCGAGGACCTGAACTTCGACGTGCCGTGGATCCTCGAGATAGCGCTCGAGGTAGACGCGATCGTCGGAAAAGAACTTCTCGCCCTCGCGCGCGGCGCCTTCGAAAGCATCTTCGAGCTCGTCCTCGGACATCGCGACGCGAAAGCCCTTGCCACCGCCTCCGCCGGCCGCCTTGCACGCGACGGGATAGCCGATCTCATCAGCGGCCTTTCGCGCGGCATCGACGTCGGGTGAGGGCTCGGTCGAGCCCGGGACGATCGGGACACCGGCCTTCTGCATGATCTCGCGCGCCTTCGTCTTCGAGCCCATCGCTTCGATCGCCGACGCGGGAGGTCCGATGAAGGTAATGCCCGCGTCGTCGAGCGCCATCGCGAACGTCGCATTCTCGGCGAGAAAGCCGTACCCGGGATGGATGGCCTCGGCCCCTGCCTCTTTCGCGACCTCGATGATCTTCGGGATGTTGAGGTAGCTCTCGGCCGGGGTTGGCGGGCCGAGCAGGTAGGCCTCGTCGGCGATGCGGACGTGCATGGTCTCGCGATCGGCCTCGGAGTAGACGCCCACCGCGGCGATCCCCATCTCCTTGAGCGTTCGCATCACGCGTACGGCGATCTCGCCGCGATTGGCTACGAGGACCTTCTCGAACATGGCCGCGGCAGTCTATTTACGAGCTCGAAGCTGAGACGATCTCAGAGCTGTCGCCCCGCCGCACGATCTGCTCGCGGCCTGGTCCGACCCCCACGAGGTTCACCGGCACGCCCACGAAGTCCTCGATGAATCGGATGTAGTCGCGCGCAGCCTGCGGCAGGTCATCGTCGGTGCGGCAGTCGCTGAGATCCTCGGTGAATCCCGGCAGTTCCTCGTATTCAGGCGAGGATCCGTGAAGCACAGTCTGGTGGTACGGGAACTCGGTCAGGACGGCTCCTTCTGAGCTCCGATAGCGCACCGCGACGCGGATCGGGTCGAGCCCGGCGAGGACGTCGAGCTTCGTGATTACGAGCGCGGACAGCCGGTTGAGGCGGGCGGCGTAGCGCAGCGCGACAAGGTCCAGGTATCCGCAGCGACGCTCGCGCCCGGTCGTGGTCCCGAACTCGTGGCCCCGGTCGCGGAGACCTTCCCCGACGTCGTCGAAGAGCTCTGTCGGGAATGGTCCTGCCCCGACTCGCGTCGCGTAGGCCTTGGCAACGCCCCAGACCTCGTCGATGTCCGTCGGGCCTACCCCGGCGCCAACGCATGCCGAGCCCGCCACGGGGTTCGAAGAGGTGACGAAGGGATAAGTGCCGTGGTCGAGGTCGAGCAGGGTCGCCTGGGCGCCCTCGAAGAGGACGAGCCGGTCCCCATCCAGCGCGTCCCAGCAGATCTTGGCCGTGTCTGCGATATGCGGCTCGAGGCGATGGCCGTAGCGCTGGTACTCCTCGGTGATCGCGTGGAGGTCGAGCTGCGGATCGCGTTCGAACGGCCGCAAGAGCTGACGCTTTGGCTCGAGTGCCGCCATGATCTTCTTGCGCAGGATCTTCGGGTCGAGCATGTCTTGGACGCGGATTCCGAGGCGCGCGGCCTTGTCCGCGTAACAGGGGCCGATACCGCGCTTTGTGGTGCCGATCTCGAGCTTTCCGAGCTTTGCCTCGCCCGCCGTGTCCAGCATCACGTGGTAGGGCATGATCAGGTGCGCGTTCGCCGAGATCTTGAGGCCCGAGGTGTCGATCCGCCGGCGTCTGAGCCCTTCGAGCTCCGCGATCAGGACGCCCGGGTCGATCACGACGCCGTTTCCGATCGCGCAGGTCTTGCCGGGATAGAGGATCCCGGACGGGATCAGGTGGAACTTGAACTCATCGCCCTCCCGGATGATGGTGTGGCCCGCGTTGTTGCCGCCCTGAAAGCGAACGACGACGTCCGCCTTCTCGGCAATCAGGTCTACGACCTTGCCCTTCCCCTCATCGCCCCACTGGGCGCCGACTATGACGATGCCTGGCACGGCGCTGGATTATGGCGGTGAGGCCGGGCACCGCCTGACGTGGGTCGTTTTGTGCCCGCTATTTGGGAACCAGGCGACCCACGCCCGTACTTCGCTGCTAATAGCGCCGGTCGCGGCCCTCGACGCGTAGCGGACCGAGATCGCCACACATCTCCACCAGGCGCGAGACGGTCCGGGCGCCTATCTGCTCCTCGAGCTCGGTCTCCTCGAGGTTCGTCGTTACCAGCATCGAACGCTCGGCGCCGTAGCGCTCGTCGACGATCGCATAGAGCTGCTCGAGCACCCAGTCGGTGCGTTTCTCCGCACCCAGATCGTCGATGTGGAGGAGGTCGACCGAGGTGAGCCGCTCGAAGAACGCGACGTATGAGTCCTCGCCGACCGCAGCGTCGTAGGTCCGGCGAATGCGAGCGAGGAGCTGCGGCAGGGAGTAGATCGCAACGGAGCGCCCGGCCTTCGCGGCGGCGGCAGAAACCGCCATCGCGAGCGTCGTCTTCCCGGTCCCTACCGACCCCGAGAGCCACAAGCTGTCGCCCCGGTCGAGCCGCGCGCTGACGTCGTCGGCGTACTCGCGAACCGCCGATAGCGCATGACGCGTCTCGGGAGCGCGCGCCATGTCCGAGAGTGGCGGGCGGTCGAACGACACCCCGCGGTAGCGCGCCGGAATCGCCGAGGCAAGCCCGCGCGCCCGCGAGCGGGTACGGGTGACACTCCGGCACTCGCAGGGCCCGACCGCGCCGCCATCGGTGTCGATCCAGCCGGTGCCGTCGCACTTCGCGAGCGGGCAGGCGGCGGCCGCGTCGCCGGCGCGCCGGATTGGGACGACCTTTCCGCCTTCGCTTGCAGGCGACGCGGGCGGCCGAGATCTCGCCGGCTCAGAAGTCATCTATCTCGTCGTCCGTCGCGTCATCGATCGGCTCGAACTCGTCGCGCGGAGGCGATGGCATCCCGCCGCCATTCTCTCTGCGGCGGTGGCTGTGAGCCATGTTCCTGAAGCGCGGATACGGGGCCTGAAACGCCAGATCGACGTGCCCGATCGGACCATTTCGATGCTTCGCGATGATCACCTCGGCCTTGCCGCGGATGTCCTCATCAGGATCCTGCTCGTAGTACTCCTCTCGAAACAGAAACGCCACGACATCCGCATCCTGTTCAATCGAACCCGATTCGCGAAGGTCGGACAGGATCGGGCGCTTGTCCCTGCCGGCCCGTTGCTCTGGAGCACGCGAGAGCTGAGAGAGCCCGATGACCGGCACATTCAGCTCGCCTGCCAGAAGCTTGAGACCTCGAGAGAAAGCGCCAACCTGCTCGACCCGGCTCTGGCGCGGGTCGTCGGGCCGCATGAGCTGGAGGTAGTCCACGATAATCAAGCCGAGCCCGCCTGCGGCTTGCTCCTTGGAGTGCAAGCGCCGAGCCTTTGCCCGGAGCTCCAGAGTTGAGAGGTCGGACGATGAGTCAATCCAGATCGGCGCCCCCTCGAGCTGGTTCGAAGCCTTGAGGATCTTTGTCCACTCGCTCTTGATTTGACCTTTCCGGAGCTTGTCGCCCGGGATCCCGGCACGGCAGGACAGGAACCGGTGCGCCAACTCTGTTTCAGACATTTCGAGAGAGAAGAAGGCCACCGGCAGCTTCTTCTCGACAGCGACGAAATCAGCGACGTTCCCGACCCACGCGCTTTTCCCCATGGCCGGGCGTGCCGCAACGATGATGAGGTTTCCGGGCTGAAAGCCCCCGGTGATCTTGTCGAGGTCGGCGAATCCGGAGGGGGTTCCTGTCAGGTCCCTCTTTCCCTCGGATAGCTCTTCCAGCCGCGTCGTCTCGCGCTCCAGGATCTCGGTCAAGGAGGCAAAGTCCTGCGATGCCGTGTCATGAGCGACCTCGAACATCATGCGCTCAGCCCGCTCCACGAGGTCCCGAGGCTCGCCCTCTCGCTCACGGACGGACTTCTGGATCTTGTGGGAGGCCTCGAGCAGGCGCCGCAGCATCGCGTTCGTCTTGACGATGCGCGCGTAATGGTCCGCGTTGCCCGCCACCGGCACGGTCGAAGCCAGGCTCGAGACGAACTCCTTGCCCCCGGCCTCAGTCAGCTCGCCCAGGCTGGTGAGCTGCTCGGTAACCGTCAGTGCGTCGACCGGCTCACCGCGGGCGTGGAGCGAGTGAATCGCGGCGAAGATGATCCGGTGGCGCTGGCGGTAGAAATCCTCACCACCCAGGTGCACGTCCACGATCACGGATGCAACCGCCGTCTCGGAGACCATCATCGCGCCCAGAACCGACTCCTCGGCTTCGAGGTTTTGAGGTGGGACGTAGGCGTCGGCGGCGGTTGTCATGGGTATTTGATGAGCGCTTTAGCGCGAAAGGAGCGTGTGTCGGTAGTGATCCATGGATTAGAGGGCAGGGAGCGGCGGAACTCGCCCCCGCAGAAGTTGGTCTCCGATCGAAGCAGAACCTGACCCTCGCCGCTGGCGGAGAACCCGCTCAGACGGGAAAAAGAAAGATGCGGAAGAGAGCCCTAGTGGGCTTCGGCGACGATCGTCTTTACGCGGGCGGTTTGGCCCCCGCCGAGCTCGACCTCGACCATGTAGGTCCCGACCTCGCGGATCGGGTCCTCGAGCTTGATCTTCTTGCGGTCGATCTTGAGGCCGCGCGCCTCGGTGATCGCGTCGGCGATCTCGGCGTTGGTGACCGAGCCGAAGAGCTTTCCGTCCTCGCCCGCGCGATGCTGGATCGTCAGCACTGTCTTTGCGAGCAGCGCGGCGGTCTCGCCGGCTCGCTCCTCGGCTTCCCGAGCGGCCGTCTCGGCAGCCTGACGGCGGCGCTGCGCCTCTTCCAGCGCACCGCTCGTGGCGGGCTGGGCGAGCTTTCGCGGCACCAGGAAGTTCCGGAGATACCCCGGCGAGACGTCGACGGCGTCCCCGGCTTCACCGAGGTCTTCGACGTCTTTCAGAAGGATTGCCTGCGCCATGCGCGTCGCCTTAGCGGTCGCCGACGTAGGGCAGCATCGCCAGCTCGCGCGCCCTCTTTACGGCCAGCGCGAGCTCGCGCTGGTGCTGGCGGGAAAGGCCGGTGACGCGGCGCGAGCGAACCTTGCCACGGTCTGAGATGAAGCGGCGGAGCAGGAGGAGATCCTTGTAGTCGATCGTCTCCGAGTTGATCCGCGTGTACTTGCGCGGGCGGATCCGCTCGCCTCGCCTGCCGCCGGGACCGCCGCGGCGAGGGCCCGAGCCGGAACGGCTCGACGACTGGCCCTGCTCGGGACGCGGAGGTGACTTGCGGGCCACTAGGAACCCTCTCTTGAAGCGTGAATGCGGGTCATGACATACGAATGCGCCGCCCTCTCGCAGGGGCGACGCGTACGCACGAGTATAGGGAGGCGCCGGCTTGGGACGCCTCCCTCGAGGCTAAGCCCGGCTTAGAACGGGATGTCGTCGTCCGACGAGGACGAGCCCACCGATGCGGGCGCAGGCGAGTCGAAGTCCGACGTGTCAGCGGGCAGATCGGAGTCGCCCGCGAAGCCGCCGCCCCCATTCCCGTTGCCGCCGCCGCCCGAACCGTCGCGACTGCCGAGGAACTGCACCGTGTTCGCGATGATCTCAACCGACTGGCGCTTGTTCCCTTCCTTGTCCGTCCACTCGTGCCAGTCGAGCCGGCCATTGATCGCGACGGGGCGGCCCTTGCGGAGGTACGTGGCGCAGTTCGCACCCTGAGCGCCCCAGACCGTGACGTTGAAGTAGTTGGGCTTCTCCTCCCAGCTCCCATCGGCGGTCTTACGGCTTGTGTTGACGGCGATCCGCAGCTTGCAGACGGGCGTTCCCCCAGGGGTCTCCCTCAGCTCGGGGTCAGCCGTGAGGTTTCCCGTGACGACGACTACGTTGATGTTGCTTCCGGCCATGCTCTCAGCCCTTTCGGAGTCTTGAAGTTCTCTTTGGTCAGTCTAAGGACGGAGTCGGCGCGATCTCGCCCCCTCTGACGAAAGAAAAGCGGAAATACCGAAGTCGCTTAGGAGTCCGGGGCGTCGCCGGAGACCGGGGCGTCGCCGGAATCCGAAGCGTCTTCTGAGGCAGGGGCCTCGTCAGGTACCTCCGCGGGTGCGGCAGCGGGTGCCTCGGCGACGGGCTCTGCGTCCGCCGGCGCGGCGTCGGTGGCCGGAGGCGGCGGTGCCTCTGGCGCAGGCTCGGCCTCGGCGGAGGGCGCTTCCGCCTCGGGCTCGGGTCCGCGCGGCGGGCGATCGTCATAGCCGCGATCATCGCGCCGGCCACGAGGACGGTCGCCGCCCGCAGCGGCGAGCGAGAATGGCGGCGGCGGGTCGATCACCGGGGCGCGCGGGTCCACCTTGTAGATGCGGAACCGAAGGACGCCGTCCGTGATCTTGAGGTTGTGGTTGAGGTCGTCGAGGACGCCGGCTCCCTGCTCGAAGCGGAAGAAGCGGTAATCGGCCTCGTTTCGCTGATCGATCTCGTAAGCCATCTTGCGTGTACCCCAGGCGCGCTCTTGCTTGAGCGTCGCCCCCTCCTCGATGCGCCGCCGAGCGTTCACCGCGATCTCGTCGCGGCGCTCGTCGGGCGCCTCGGGATCGAGCATGAGAACGAGTTCGTATTCGGGGGCTGCCTTGGCCAAAGCGGTCGCGGAGGATAGCTAGGGGTTCGGCCCCTGACAGGGGGGCGTGCAACGCCGGCGCGGGGTTGTCGTGTTCGCATGGGTGGGCGAACTCGACTCGCGATCAGATGGACGGCGGCGGCCAGGCTGGCCGCTCTCGCGGCTCTTGCCGTAGCCGCCCTCGTGCTTCTGGCCGGCTTCCTCGAGACGCCCGAGCCTCCGCCCCTGCCCCCCGACGTGGGCCTTGGCCCTCTCGGTTCCTCGCCGGTCGCTCCCCCTCCGGCCGGCGAGGACCTCGTCGGGCTCGGGCGCCTTGCAGCTCTGGATCCCGTTAAGGACCGTCCTGAGCGCGAACCCGAGCCGAAGCCCGCAGGAGATCCCAGCCGGGACAAGCCCGAACCGAAGCGTCCGGATCAGGCCTCTGAGCCTCCCGCCTCGCCTGCGCCGCCGGCTGCCCCAACGCCCGTCACAGCTCCGCCGCAGCCGGCGCCTTCGTCCGCTCCGGCGCCCCCTCCGGCCGCTCCCCCGCCGCCTCCCCAGTCGCCGTCCGAGTCAAAGCCTTCCTCGCCACCGAGGCCGTCCGCGCCGCCACAGCCTCCCCGGCCTTCCTCCCCTCCCGAGTTCGGATTCGAGCACTAGACCAACCAGAAGGGACAACGATGAAGCGAACGATCATCACCGCCGCTCTCGCGCTCGCGCTGATCGCGGGTGGCGCACCTGTCGCCAACGGCGGTGTCTACCGGGCGATCCAGTGCCTCGAGCGCGTAGGCGCCGGCCACGCGGATGCGTCCTTTCAGTCGAGCTCACCCCAGTACCGCTCGAGCGCGACCTGCGCCGGACGCGGGCTCGGCGTCACACACGTTCCTCGCGGCGCGCGCACGCCGACCGGGCGCTTCGGCGCCTGGACAATCACGGCGCCTGCCGGCACAGACATGATTCGCGCCGCGGCGCGAATCATGGCCTCGCGCGCCGACGCTCACGTACCCCAGATCCACGTTGGGCTCGATGGCGGCTCACGCGTGCCCCTGCCCCGGGTCCAGGGAAGCCTTCATACGGTCGACTGGGCGGGGCTTAATGGCCGCTACTTCTCCGGGCGCTTGGCGTGCTCGAACCGCAGAGACTGCGGAGAGGGTCGAGACGCCTTCATCTACATGCGGCGCATCGCGTTCACGCTTCGCGACGATTCGGCTCCTCAGGTACAGCTCGGCGGCAGCATGCTCGAGCCGGGGTCCCGCCGCGGCGACCAGCTGCTCGAGGTCAACGCGATCGACTCGGGCTCGGGAGTGCGCTCGATTTCGGTCGAGGTGAACGACGCCCCGGTCCAGGCGCGGGTTCTCGATTGCCATCTCCACAACAGCATCGCGCTCCGCCTGCGTCCTTGCCCGCAAAGCGCAACCCCGCAGTTCGAGATCGATACGACGGCCGCCGACTTCCGCCAGGGCCCGAACCAGCTGCGGATCTGCGCGTCGGACTTCGCGCCCCAGGCGACGGCAAACCGCACCTGCGAGACCCGCACCGTGCGGATCGACAACGAGTGTCCGCTCTCAGAACCCGCCGGGTCCGTGCTCAGCGCTCGCTTCAAGGGCGCCGGGACCGAGATTACGTCGCGGAGCAACGCCGTCAATCACGTGACGGGCGCCGTCTTCGACTCCGCCGGCAACCCGGTCAGCGGCGCGCGCATCTGCGTCGCCACTCGGATCTCGACCGATGGCCCTGCCGAGCGCGTCGTCGCCACGCCCGTCACGGGCTCCGACGGTCGCTTTCAAGCGAGAATCGAGCCTGGGCCGAGCCGCGAGGTAAGGGTCGCCCACTGGCGCGGCGCTCAGGACGTCGAGGAGCGCTTCCTCGACCTGCGCTCCGAAGCGGTTCCCCGCTTGAGATTCAGCCCCAGGCGCGGTCTCGAAAACGGGGACACCGTCAGGTTTGACGTGGATATCCCGGGACCGGCCGCGGCGAACCGGCAGGTGGCGGTAGAGGCCAAGGGCAAGGGTCGCTGGGTCAGGATCGGAGACGGCCGCACCAACCGCAAAGGGCGCTGGAGCGGCTCATACACGTTCCGGAACACGACCCGGACCCGCCGCTACGGATTCCGCGCCGTCGTCGCCCGCCACGACGGCTACCCGTACCTGCCGGGTCGCTCCGAGATCAGACACCTGATAGTCCGTCCCTAGAACGGCGCAATCTCACGAGTGCCGCGCCTCGGTGCGGAGCTCGTGAGACGCTCCCTCGCGCTTCAGGCGGATGTCAGCTAGCTGCTCTTCGATCCATACGCCGGGGTCGCGGTCGCGAACGATCTCGCGCAGGCGCTTGGCGCGGAGCGAGCGCTCCTCGGGATCCATCGTGAGGGCCCGGTAGATCGTGTCGGCCTGCTCCTGAATGTCGAACGGGTTGACGGAGAGCGTGCAGTCGCCGAGCTCCTCGTGCGACCCCGTGTTCTCGGAGAGCATCACGACCCCGTCGCGAGTGGAGACCGCAGGGGCTTCCTTTGCGACCAGGTTCATGCCGTCGAAGAGCGAGGTCACCATCAGGAGGTCGAAATGCTTGTAGCGGGCGACCGCCTCGGGGAAGTTCTCGTAGATGCGAAGGTCAATCGGCATCCAGTCCGTAGTCCCGTGCCGGTGGTTGACGACGGCGACGAGCGCCTCGATCCGCTCCATGTATTCGGCGTACTCGGGCACGTCGAGGCGCGAGGGCTGAAGGTGGGCGATGAACGTGACCCGCTCGCGGAACTCGGGGTGCTGGGAGAGGAAGGTGTCGAAGGCGGTGAAGCCACGCAGGACGTTCTTCGAAAGGTCGGCCCGGTCGACGCGGATGATCAGGTGGTCGCGCCGGCGCCGCAGCAGCTCCTTCTCGTACATCGCGACCTCCTCCGACGCGGCTGCCCGGTCGAGGCGCTCGGCATCGATCCCAAGCGGGTAGGCGCGCACCCAGGTCTCACCGCCGTCGTGGAAGACGATCCCGCGGTCGTAGTCCACCTCGAGCTCCATGAGGTGGCGGCAGCAGTGGAGGAAGTTCCGGCAGTAGGCGCGGGTGTGAAAGCCGATGATGTCGTTCGCGAGCATTCCGCAGTAGATGTCCTCGCGCATCCGCGCGGGCAGGACTCGCCACGAGTCCGCCTGCGACCAGGGGATGTGAACGAAATGCTGAAGGAAGACGTCCGGGCGTGCCTCGCGGATGAGCGCCGGGCAGGTGTAGAGGTGATAGTCGTGGAGCATCACGAGCGGCTCCGGGTCACCCGCGATGGTCCGCAGGACGGCGTCGGCGAGGTCCTTGTTCACGGCGACATATCCCTCGTCCCAAGCGTCAGCCTCCTCCTGGCGGATGTCCGGCGCGTTTGAGAGATCCCAGAGGTAGTGCTGGATGAACCACAGGATCGGGTTGGCGATCACGTTGTAGAAACGGTCGTAGGCGACCGGATCGGACTCGACCAGAAGAACCTCGTAGTCCACCCCGTCGAGCTCGAGATGGATCGGTTCGCCGCCCGACTCCCGCTCGACCTCGGCGTCCTCGTCGGTCATCGCGGACGCGATCCAAAGCGCGTCCCGCTGGGCGACGAGGCCGGTCAGCGCCGTCACCAGGCCGCCGCCGCCCCGCTTTACCTCCCGCTCGCCTTTGTCGTTCAGCTCGAACTGAGCGGGTCCCCGGTTCGAGACGATGACGAGTCTTTCGTTCATGGCCTAGAACCTAGGGCGTCAGACCTCGAGCTCCGTGAAGATCTTGAGCCAGTCCCGCAGAAGCCGGGGGCTGAGGAAGTTCTTTCGCGCATGCTCCTTGCCTGCTTTCCCGATTCGCTTCGCCAAATCAGGATCACGAAGGATCTCGAGGCTTCGGTCGGCGCACTCCTGAGCGGACGAGACGAGGAACCCCGACTCGCCGTTCACGATCTGGAGCGGAATGCCGCCGACGTCGCCGCCGATCGTCGGGCGTCCCTTCCAGAGCGCCTCGGTGACGGTGAGTCCGAACCCCTCTCGCGTCGACTTCTGGATGCACACGTCAGCCTGCGACTGAAAAGCGTTTACCTCGATCGCGCCCACGTTGTTGAGGTTCGAGAGGATCTTGATGTCAGGATCTCCGTCGGCGTGGGCCATCGTGCGGTTGAAGAAGTCCCAGCCCTCCGGGTCGTCGGTCGCCATCGAGCCGACCAGCGCGAGCTGGGCGTCCGGTACCTCTTTGCGGACGGCGCGCCAAGCGTCGATGACCCCCATCGGGTCCTTCCACGGATCGAAGCGGGACACCTGGCAAAGGAGCGGCCGCTCGGGGTCGATCCCGAACTGCTCGGAGACGAACGCGGCGTCCTCGGACGAGAACGCCATGTTCTTCGGCGATAGCGGGTCGATCGCCGGCGGCACGATCCTGACCCCTTCTGTGATCCCTTCCGGCACGTACTGCTGCATGTGCCAGACGCTTGCCTCGTACGGCTCGATCAGCGGGCGGAGCCGCTCGATCGTCGCCGGGTTAGGCGTTGAGAGGTCGATATGACAGCGCCAGACCCAGTGGCGCGACTTCTTCGACGCGTTCTGAAGAAGGCCGGCGGGCTGCGGGTCGTGAACGATCACAACGTCCCAGCCCTCCTCGAGGTCGCGCGCGTTCATCGCGCTGTAGCCCTGGAACACCTCCCACTGTTGGTCGGTGATCGACTCCGGCGCGCCCTGGAGCGAGTTATGCATGAGCTTCGTGACGTTGAAGAACTCCTCAGCGCCAAGGATCACCTGCCAGTGGGTGTCGAGGCCCACGTCGCGCATCAACGGCACGATCGTGTAGAGGATTTCCGAGACGCCCCCGCCGAACGCCGTCGCGTTTACGTGCAGGACGCGCTTGCCCTCGAGCGGCTCGGCGAGCGCGCGGATCTCCTCGATCGTCTCCTTGCCGACGATGTGCGTGTAGTCGGCCAGCGAGCGCGGACCAAGGGCGACCTCTTGGAGCATGGGGCGCGCAGTCTAGGGACGACTTCGGAGCCTGGTGTCGGTGCTCGGAGGGAGGCCGGGCGTCCCGGGGCTAGCCCGGTTCTCGCTGCAGGTTCTCGGGCCGCTCGGCCAAGGTCACGTCGACATCCATCTCCTCGCCGTCGCGAATGATCCCGAGCGTGATCTCCTCGCCGGGCTCGCTGAGCGTCACGCTTCGTGGTAGGTCGAGGTCTGTCTCGATCTTCTGACCGTCAACCGAGACGATGATGTCCCCGCCGGCCATGACGCCCTGCAGGAACTGAAAATCGATCTCCTGGTCGCCAGCCTGGATGCCCGCTTCATCTGCGGGGCTGCCGGGCGTCACCTCCTGGACAAGCGCCCCGGTGTCAACACCCGCGTCGAGCTCCTCGGCCAGCTGGGGGTACAGCGAGACGGTCGTGACGCCTACAAACGGGTATTCGGCTTCGCCATCCTCGCGCAGGTCTTCAACCGAGCGCTCCACGAGATCGATCGGCACCGCGAACCCAACGCCCTGATTGCCGCCGGAGGTCGTGTTGATCTGCTGGTTTACTCCGATCACCCGGCTCTCGGAGTCGAGGAGCGGCCCGCCCGAGTTGCCTGGGTTGATCGACGCGTCGGTCTGGATCGCGCCGTCGATGGTGAAGCTGGTAAGCGAGGGGATCGAGCGGTCGAGCTGCGATACGAATCCAACCGAAAGCGACTGGCTCGCGCCGAAGGGGCTGCCGATCGCGGCTACTTGCTCGCCCACCTCCACGTCGTCGATATCCCCCAGCTCGACCGGTTTGAGGTCGAGGCCCTCGGGGTCGACCTTGATGAGCGCGACGTCCGCGAACGGGTCGAACCCGAGGATCTCGGCCTCGACCCTGTTTCGGTCCGGGAACTCGACGAACACCTCGTTCGCCGGGTTGATGTCGCCGCCGCCGCCGATCTCGCCGAGGACCGCCGCCTCGGCGTCGGTCACGACATGGGCGTTCGTGACGATCTCTCCCTCGTCGGAGATGACGAAGCCCGAGCCCTGCCCTGCCTGAGGCGCGCCGGCGATGTCGAGCGGATCCGTTTCCCCGCCGCCGCCGAAGATCGAGGTGATGGTGACAACGCCCGGTGCGGTGCGCTCGAACACGGCCTGCGCGTCGAAGGCGGAGCCTTCGGGAAGCGGCGGGCCTCCCCCGTTGTTCCCGCCACCCGAGCCGGTGCCGGTCTCCTCGGTGACGGTGCTGATCGAATCGCCGTCGTCGTCACCGCCGCAGCCGGCGATCAGACCGAGCGAGAGCAGCGCCGCCGCCAGGAGCGCCGCGACCCGCGCCCTCACGCCAAAACCTCGGCGGGCGCCGAAAGGCGAAGGATGAACTCGGTCCGCCCGGTGCGGGCGGACAGCTCCAGACTGCCGCCCATGAGGCGAGCCAAATCACGCGCGATCGCAAGCCCAAGGCCCGACCCGGACACCTCGTCGCCCGTCACGAAGCGCTCGAACACGCGCGGTGCGACGGCTTTGTCGATCCCGGGGCCGTTATCGGCAACGGTGAGGGTTGGCTCCCCCTGCTGGAGCTTTGCGGTCACTGTGATCCTTGTCTTCTGCGGAGTGTGCGAGAGGGCGTTCGCGATGAGGATACGGATTATCTGCCGCACTCTTTCAGGATCGCCTAAAGCTTCGACAGGCCCAGTGCCCGATACATCGATGCGAGATGAGTGGCTTTCGGCGGCCGGCCCGAACTCCGCCGCGACCCCCTCGGCAAGCGCGCGAAGGTCGAGCCGATCCACCTGCACCAAGAGAGCGTCGGCGTCCAGCTTGGACAGGTCGAGCAGGTCTGTGGTGAGCTTCGTCAGCCGGTCGATCTGCTCGCGCATGGTCGCAACGAACTCCGCTCGGGCCGCTGGATCAGGGTCGTCCTCATCGAGCAGCTCGACGAACCCGCCGAGCGAGAAGATCGGCGTGCGCAGCTCGTGCGAAGCGTTCGCGATGAACTCCTTGCGGGCATCGTCCAAGCGCGCAAGCCGCTCTCGCATCTCGTTGAAGGTCGCGGCGAGCTGCCCCACCTCATCCTCGGAATCGACGGGGACCGGCGTCGAGAAGTCACCGTCGGCGACGTTCTGGGCCGCCGCTTCGAGCCGGCGCAGGCGCCCGGAATGGGCACGCGCCGCGATGAACCCCGCGAGAAGCGCGGCCGCCAATGCGATCAGTCCGGCGATCAGGATCTGGCGCTTGATCAAGCTGACGTTGTCGTCGACGTCGTCGAGAGGTGAGGAGAGGACCGAGACCCAGCGCAACTCGCCGTCGAGCGGGATCGAGGTCGCCGTCTCCCCGAGCCTCTCGCCGCCGACGCGCTCGACAGCCGTTGCGACCTCGCCGCTCTCGAGCGCCGTGGCCGCGGCGGGATAGCTGGGGTCGAGCGCTGTTCGCTCGACCTGAGAGTCGGCGACGACGAACGCCGGCCGTGGCCCCCGTGAATCGCTTCGTATGCCCAGCACTGTCAGGCGAGCGCCGCCCGTTCGCTGGGAGAGTCGCAAGACGACCTGCTGAAGCTCCGCCTGTGGAAGGCCCTGACCGATCACCTCGGTGAGGGCCTCCGCGGGCTCTTCGGCCGCGTCACGCAAAGAGCGAAGTCGTTCAGCGCTGAGGCTCGAGGACAGCTGGGGCACGACGTAGAGGTAGATGAAGCCGATCGCGGCGGCGGTAATGATCGAGAACAGGACGACGAGCTGGCTGCGGACCGAGCCGAAAACCGACCTCATCGCCTTAGATCACTGATCCTCGTCCGGGCGTGCGCCCAGGGCGCACGGGACCGAGCCGGTCGAGGACGTGGGGCGAAGCCTGTACCGGTGGTACAGGCGAGGAGCACGGCCCCGATCCGGCGACGGTATCCGTGCGTCTCTGGGCGTGCGTTCGGATGGGGATCAGTGATCTAGCCTCAGCTCTCGGTTTCGCGGAACCGGTAACCGACGCCGCGAACCGTGAAGAGGTGCTCGGGACTCGACGGGTCGGCCTCGACCTTCTCGCGAAGGTGCCTGATGTGCACGTCGATCGTGCGCGGATCCCGGTACTTCGAGTCCCCCCAAAGCCGCCCGAGCAAAACCTCGCGGGTGAACACCCTGCCCGGCGAGGAGACGAGCGCCGTCAGCACCTCGAACTCGACGTACGTGAGCGTCACGCTTTCGCCCCTCACGTTCACGGTGCGGCGCTCGAGGTCGATCTCGAGGTCGCCCGCCACGATCGGCTCCGTGATCGAGACCCTGCCGCCCATCTCGGCGCGCCGAAGCGCCGCGCGGACGCGGCTCCTGAACTCGCGGACTGAGAACGGCTTCGTGATGTAGTCGTCAGCCCCCATCTCGAGTCCGACGACCTTGTCGATCTCATCGTCCTTGGCGGTGAGCATGATGATCGGCACCTGGCTCTTCGTCCGCAGGCGGCGGCAGACCTCGATGCCGTCGAGCTTCGGGAGCATGATGTCGAGCACGACCAGGTCGAACCGGCCCTCGGCAAAGCGATCGAGCGCCTCGCGGCCGTCGGTCGCGGTCACGACGTCGTAGCCGTCCTTTCTGAGCGGATACGCGAGAAGCGTCTGAACCGAGGGCTCGTCGTCGACGAGCAGGATGCGCGAGGTCGCAGGCTCAACCACGCGACGATCTCTCAAGCCCCGCATCGCCCGCCTTGAACCTCATGCTGGTAAGGGTAAGGCCAGATCGACCGCATGTCAGACCTTCGCCTCTACCGACTCTCGTTCGTGCCGACCCTGGCGGCCCTCGTCGTCCTGGCGTTCTCCGTGCAGGGCGTGCCGGACCCGGTCGAGCCGCCACCCGGAACCGTCGAGTTCGATGCCGTCGAGGCGGCGGCGTCGGCTCGCGAGGTCCTTGCGGCCGGCGCCGAGCGAACGCCAGGAAGTGAAGGGGACCACGCCGTCGCCGACCTCGTCGCGGAGCGCTTCGGCTCCGTCGTCTCGGGCACGCTCGGCGAGCAGGCTCTAACAACGACGATCGACGGCGAGGACATCGAGCTTCGAAACGTTCTCCTCACGCTGCCCGGCGCCTCGGACCACGCGATCGTCGTCCTCGCAGGCCGCGATTCGCGCGACGGGGAGGGCGCACCCTCGAGCGCCGCGGCAACGGGCGTCCTTTTGGAGCTCGTCGACTCGCTCGCGATCGCCGAGCGCAACCGCACCCTCATCGTCGCTTCGACGAGCGCAGCGAGCGCCGAGGGCCAGGGCGCCCGCGAGCTGATCGAGGGTCTTCCCGATCGCACGATCGTCGATGCCGCCGTCGTCGTCTCCCAGCCCGGCTATGACGAACCATTCGAGCCGCACCTCGTGATGTCCAGCGGAGGCTCGGGACCACCGGTGGGCCTGGCACGAACCGCCGGGGAGATCCTTCGCGACCGCGCCATGGCGAACTCCGGAAAGACCGGCGCCCTCGCTCAGATTGCCCGCTACGCGATCCCAGCCGCCTCCGGGGAACAGGCCGCGCTGATCGCCGGCGGCCTTTCCGCGATCGCCGTGTCGTCGGCCGGGGAGCTGCCGCTGCCCGGCGCCGAGACCGATCGAGAACGCTTGGAGGCCGCCACCATCGAACGCTTTGGCCCCGCGCTCTTGGCCCTGGTCTCCGCCCTCGACTCGGCCTCGGCTCCGCCCGAGAGCGGGCCCGGCAGGTTCCTGTGGGTCGGCGACAACCTCGTTCCCGGCTGGAGCGTCGGACTGGTGGTTTTGACGCTCCTAGTGCCTCCCGCCGCGCTGGCGGTAAGCGTCCTCGGGCGCGCTCGGCGCGACGGAGGAAGTGCCCGGCGCTCATTCTCCTGGGCGCTCGAGTGGTGTCTTCCCCCGCTCGCTCTCTGCCTCGGCATCTACGGGCTTTCCGTAACGGGAGCGATCCCCTCCAGCGGCGTGCCCTACGACCCGGCGAGATACGAGCTCGGGATCAGCGAGTCGCTGACCCTGCTCCTTCTCCTCGCGCTGGCCGGCTGGCTCTGGTGGGCACTCGGCCTTCGCCGCGTGCCTAGCTCCGCCGGCGCCTTGGCCGCGGGTGGAGCGGCCGGGCTCGTCTCGGTGGCTGCGTGCACCGTCGTCTGGCTTGCCAATCCCTATCTGGCCCTGGTGCTCTTGCCGTTTGTCCACGTGGTCGCGGTTCTCGGCGCCCAAGGAGCACGCACTGCGCAACTCGCCGTTCCAGCCCTCGTGCTGGCCGCCGTGCCGCTAGCCGCCGCGCTCGCCTACGTTGCCTCGGCGCTCGGCTGGGGAGTCTCGGCGCCATGGCAGCTCGCGGTGCTGACGGCGGGCGGGGGAATCGGGCCAGTCGAGGCGCTGGGTGGCGCTTTCGTGCTCGCGTCGGCGGCGGCGGTAGTCGCCGCGGCACTCTCGGCGAGAAGGGCAACCTGAGGCAAATTTGGGAGAAACCGGGGTGGGCCACCCAGAAGCCGGCTAGGGGGCAGCCCGAGACTCGGGGTTGATGGACGTTCGTTCGATGTTCGGAGGATTCCCGTCCGACGATGACGGGTACAAATCAAGAGGTCAGCAGTCCTCTCTAGGTCCACGACTCTTGACCGAACACGACCCGACATCCCCCCACGAGGATCCGACCATGAGCCACCTCAAGACCAAGGTCTCCGAGCAGGAGTACACCGTTGACTCCAACCTGGTCGCCGAAGAGATCCTTCGCAAGCTGCGAATGATCAGGTGGGCTCGCCAGGAACTCGTGAGCGAATCTGGTCGAAACCGCCAGCCGAAACTTCGCGGCCTCTAGGGCCGCGCAGGACCACGCCCTCCCCGACCTCGACCCGGCCTATCTCGGCTGGGTCCGAGGCGGTTCTGCGAAGCGCCTCCAGCGCTTCGCTAACCCGCTCCTGAGGCACAGTCGCCAAGAGCTCGTAGTCCTCCCCGCCGGAGGCGGCGAACTCGAACGGGTCCTCACCGTCGGCGTTGGCCACGGCCTCGACGCCGGCGTCGATCAAGCCGGCGCCCAGCTCGATCTCGAGCCTCACGCCGCTCGCGCGGGCGAGGTGGGAGGCGTCCGCGCCAAGGCCATCCGAGACGTCGATCATCGCCGTAGCTCCCGAGGCCCTCAGGGCGCTGCCCGCCTCGAGCAAAGCACGCGGGCGAAGCTGCCGCTCGATGAGGGCGCCGGCCGTTGCCGGCTCGAGAGCCGCTTTGAGGTCGTCTTGCTCCAGCAGCCTGAGACCTGCCGCGGCACCGCCGATCCGGCCGGTCAGGACCAGCGCTTCGCCAGGGCTCGCGCCCGCCCTTGTCACGAGCGAGGCTGGGTCCTGAGCGTGTCCCACCACGGTCATGGCAAGAAAGAGCACCGGAGACGCAACCACGTCGCCGCCCGCGATGGCGACACCGCACTCGCCGGCCAGGGCACCGAGACCGTCGGCGATCCCGATCGCTTCGGGCTCCGAGAGGTCGCCGGGAAGGCCTAGCTGGACATACGCCTCCCCCTGCTCCGCGCCCATCGCGGCGAGATCGGACAGCGCTGCCGCAAGCGCCTTGTGGCCGATCGCCTCGGGCGGATGGGTCGAGCGTCTGAAGTGGACGCCTTCGACGATCGCATCCACCGACGTCGCGGTCGCGCCCATGGGAACGGTGACCGCCGCGTCGTCTCCCGGACCGACCGCCACGCGATCGGCAACGGGTACACCGGCCGCCTCGAGTCGCTCTCGAAGAAGGGCGATCAGGTCGAACTCTGAAGGCATCCGGTCAGAATAGGTGCGATGCGGTGGCTCGCTCTGGCAGGCTCGTTCGTCTTCGCCTACCTGGCGCTCTATCCCGGCGGCCTCGTGATCTCCACCATCGACACGCCGTGTGCCGGCCCGGACTGCAACCAGCCACTCGCCGAGGACATCCTGCTCGGAGTGCTCTATGGAGCCTGCCTGCTCGCGGTGGTCGCCTGCTCGGCGAGCATGGCTCACTACTTCTTTCGCACGACGGTGAGCGGCGAGCATCTGATCCGCCGGACGCTCGTGATTGCACTTGTTGTGGCGGGCGCGACCCTGCTCGTCCACTTCGCGCTGGTCTTTCCTTTTGCCGCACTGTTCACGCTGGCTGCGGGAGGCGCGGTATACGGCACGCTTCGCTATCTCAACTCGCCCGAGGCCACTCCGGATCCTCCGGACGTTTCTTCAAACGGCCATGGAAAGCTGAACGGCCACCCGGGTTAAGGCGCCCAGCGCAGGTCTAAGGAGCGACGCCCTCGCCGCCGCCGCCACCACCACCGCCGCCGCCGTCGTCGGGTGGGGGCTCCTCCGTGCCGCCATCACCGTCGTCACCGGTTCCCGGCAGGTAGGCGTCATCGTCGTACCCGTCACCGTCCGCGTCGGTTATCGCGGGGGTGGTCGTGTCGGTGGCGGTCGAGCTGATGACGTCGTCATCGGAGGTGGACGAGTAGCTGCTTCCGAAACCCGACGAGAGGTCGGCCGGATCCTGAGGCTCAGGGAAGTCGTCGCACGGTTCCGTTGCGGCCTCGAGCATGTAGTCCTGCCAGATCGGCGCCGCGAGGTCGGCGCCGTAGCCGGGCATCGGGGTGCGAATGTCGGGGTTGCCCATCCAGACCGCGGTCGAGACGTGCGGCGTGTAACCGACGAACCAGACGTCCGACTGCTCCTCCGTCGTCCCGGTCTTTCCGGATGCCGGGCAGCCGATGCCCTGGCCGGCGGCGGTTCCGTACTCGAGCGCGCCCTTCATCACGTCGGCGACCGTGTAGGCGACGCCGTCGGAGAACGCCCGCTTCCCCGAGCTGGGATCGACCTCCTCGGTATCGCCGTTGGGGAACTCGACGCGATTGATCGCGGTCGGATCGTGGTGGACGCCACCGTTCGCAAGCGTCGCGTACGCGTTGGACATCTCGAGCACGGATACGTCAGCAGCGCCGAGGACCTCCGCCGGAACGTCGAGGAGCGGCGACGTGATGCCCATCTTCTTCGCCGTGTCGTTCATGGCCTCGGGCCCGATGTCGAGCACGAGCTGCGCGAAGACGGTGTTGATCGAGTTGGCGGTAGCGTTGCGGAGGCTGGTGGACCCACCGCCGCCTCCTGAGACCGGCCACGGATCACAGCCGGTGCATGGGCTCAGCACGATCGAGCTCGGCGCGGAGTAGAAAGTCGAATCGGGGTCCCAGCCTTGTTCGACCGCGGCAGTCAGGGCAAACGGCTTATACGCAGAGCCGGGCTGGCGACGGCCCTGCGCCGCGAGGTTGTACTCCGAGTCGTCGTAGTTGGACGACGACGCCATCGCCTTGATCTCGCCCGTCTCGGTATCGGTCGAGACGAGCGCGGCAGCGGCACCCGAGGGCACGTAGTTGTTCACGATCGCTGCCTCAGCCGTGTCTTGCAGGTGCGGCTCGAGGGTCGTGTGGACCTCGAGGCCGCCGACGCGAGCGGTGTTCGTGCCGTAGCGGTCGATCAGCTCCTGCTGGACGTAGTCGAAGAAGTAGCGGTAGCGGAACTGCTCGTACTTGAAGCCGCGCTCAAGGCCAAGGCCCGATTTCGTCCATTGCGCGTGCTCGGAGTCGTTGATCAAGCCCTGGTCGAGCATCGCGTCGAGGACAAGGTTGCGGCGCTTGAGCGCGGCTTCGGAGCTCGTGAACGGGTTGTACTGAGAAGGGGCCTGCGGCAGTCCGGCAAGGAGCGCCGCCTCGCCGAGGTTGAGCTCTTCGAGCTCCTTGTTGAAGTAGATCTGCGCGGCGGACTTGACCCCGACGGCTGTATCGCCGGAGTTGGTGCCGTAGGTGGCGGTGTTGAGGTACTTCTCGAGGATCTGGTCCTTCGTGTAGCGCTCCTCGAATTCCATGGCCCACTTTGCCTCGGTCAGCTTTCGCTCCAGCGTGTCCTCGGGCTTCTTGATGTAGAGGTTTCGGACGAGCTGCTGCGTGATGGTGGAAGCGCCCTGCTCGATCTCGCCGGCCTCGACGTTCTCCACCGTCGCTCGGACGATCGCCGAGAGGTCGACGCCGTCGTGCTCGTAGAAGTTCTCGTCCTCGATCGCGATCGTGGCCTGCTGGAGGTTCTTCGGGATGGCCTTGAGCTCGACGCGCTCGGAGATGATGTCCGCGTCGATGATGCCCAGGAGCGAGCCGTCGGCCGCGTAGACCTTCGTGTTCTCGCCCGGTTCGATCAGCTTCTGCTCGTCGATCGACCCGGCGTCTTCCCACATGTCGTAGACCCAGCCCGCAGCGGCGCCCGCGACAATGCCGATCACGACCAGGACCACGCCGAGCCCTAGCAGGATCTTCTTGCCGATGGAGCCGTTTGAGCGCTGATGGCGCTTTCGTGCTCTCGAAGACATAGCTAGCTCAAATGAGGGTAACGGGGCGACCCAGTTCTCGGATCACCTTGGTCCTCTTACGGCACGAGGCGTTACGGATGTGGTGAGTGAGCACCTTTAGGTGCGAAAGCGGCATGAGTGTCGTTGGTTATCTATTCGGCGTCGGTGCCGAGCACTCCTGCGCTCAACAGCAGCTGATGCGCTCGCTCGCGCAGGGCGGCTTCCTCGCCGGAGACGGACGTCCGGGCGCTCCCGTGGGGGCCGTGGATCAGGAGCCGGACACCATCCGGCGTGATTTCGACGGTTTCGATCTCGGACGCCTCGAGAGGGGCGAGGGCCGCCCGGGCGCGCTCGATGTCTCCGTCGGAAGGCAGCCAGACAGAAGCTGCAACCGGAGCGTTCTGGTCGCCGGTGGACCGGTTGAAGATGATCTGGGTCACCACCTGCTCGTTCGGCACGACCATGAGCCGGCCGTCGCCGGTATCGATGTACGTGTAGGAGAGAGTGATGTCGTCGACGCGGCCCGTTTCCTCGTCGAGGGTGATCGTGTCGCCGATCCGGATGGGCTGGGTGATGGCGAGGAGGATTCCCGCGAGCGGGTTGGCGAGAACCTGGCGGGCCGCGAGGCCGAGAATGATGCCCAGGACGGCGCTCGACGCCAAGAGGCCCGTCGCGATCTTTTCGAGCTTGGTGAACTGGCTGAGGGCGAGCCCGATGCCCAGGAGCACGATCGTCACGAAGACGAGACGGCGAACGACGCGGAGACGCGTAGCGGCCGCCCGCGAGACGCCGACCTCCGTCACCTGGCCCGCGAGCCGCCCGCCGCGGGCGAGCACGATGCGGTCCACCAGGTAGGCGATCACGACCGCCACCGCGATCGTGATCGTGGCGCCAAGGAGGTCGCTGTCGATTCCGAGAAAGGCTTCGTTCATCGCGGGACGATCCTGACAAACCCGATCCTGCCAAGCTTGGGCGCCTCATGCCTGATGCTCCCACAACTACCACCCGCGCGGTTTTCCTCGACGCCCTGGGAACCCTCGTCGAGCTCGACCCGCCATGGGTGCCGCTGGCCGCTCAGCTCGAGATGGAGACGGCCGACGTTGCCGCCGCCGTCAGGACCGAGATGGACTTCTACAAAGAGCATGCGCACGAGGGGCGCGACGAAGAATCGCTTGCCGCCCTTCGAAACCGCTGCGCCGACATTCTCTCGTGGGAGCTCGACCGCGAGGTCTCGGTCGAGACGATGCTGGCGGCGATCAAGTTCCGCGCGTTCGATGACGCGCGTCCGGCGCTCGACGCGCTTCGCAAGGCCGGAATGCGCCTGGTCTGCGTCTCCAATTGGGACATCACGCTGCCGGAGGTGCTCGCCGAATGCGGGCTTGGCGACGCGCTCGACGGCGTCGTCACGTCAGCTGGGAGCGGAGTCCGGAAGCCCGACCCGGCGATCTTTTCGGTGGCGCTCGAGCTGGCGGGCTGCAGCGCCGACGAGGCGATTCACGTAGGCGACACGGTCGCCGAGGACGTCGCGGGCGCTGGAGCCGCCGGCATCCGCGCACTTCACCTTGACCGCTCCGGCGGCGGGAACATCTCATCGCTCGCCGAGGTCGCCGCTGCGGTGAACGGTGGCTGAAGCCGGGTCGGTCGGCCCCCCGGCCTCTCAGCCGGGAGCCTTTGGCAGGACGGACACGAGGCGGCCATGGTCGCCGCTCGAGCAAACCGACGCCTTGGCCGGCTTCATCGCCGTATTCCTGGGCGTCACGCTCCTTGGTGGGATCGTCCTCGCCCTGATCTCCCAGGAGCCTGACCGCACGCTCGCCTCCCTTGTGCCCCAGGGCCTGATCTTCATCGGTGTTCCGCTCGCGATCGCTTGGCGGCGGACTCGCTCGCACCCGTGGCGAGCGGTGGGCTACGTCTCGTTCAAGGGGTCGGATCTGTGGCTGGTTGCCGCGGCGATGGGGATCCAGATCGGGGTGACCCTCGCCTTCACGCTGCTGTTCTTCACGCCCGAGCAGGACACACTCCTCGAAGACGTCAACTTCAACGAGACGACGTTCACCGCGATCGCGACGGTCTTCCTCATCGTCATCGCCGCGCCCGTTACCGAAGAGACCCTCTTTCGCGGCCTCTTCTTCGGCGCGCTTCGCACCCGGTCTCCGTTCTGGGTGGCAGCGGGGGCGTCGGGGATTCTCTTCGGCGCGGTTCACCTCGCGTCGGGAGACATCGCCGTGGCCGGCCTCCTGACGCTGTTCGGCGTGATCCTCGCCTGGCTTTACGAGCGAACCGGCTCCCTCGGCCCGCCGATCATCCTCCACATGGTCAACAACGCAATCGCGATCGTCCCGCTGCTCTCGTAGATTGAGCGCGCACTTGACCGCTGACCTCGAAAGCGCGCGGGCGACGCTCGTCGCCGAGCTCCAGGAGCACGCCCTGATCCTCGGCGAGGTGACGCTCTCGAGCGGGCAGACCGCGCAGTACTACGTAGATGCCCGCCGGGCGCTCATGCGCCCCGCCGGGTTCCGTGCCGCCGGCGAGCTGATCGCGGCCGCCGCCGTCGAGGCGGGCGCCGCCGCGGTGGGAGGGCCGGTGATGGCGGCGATCCCCCTCGCCTGCGCAGCGATCGCGGTCCCGGGTGGCGAGGATCTGGCCGGGTTCTTCGTTCGCAAGGAACGAAAGCAGCACGGACTCCAGCGTTGGGTCGAGGGAGCGGTCGAAGACCGAGCCAGGGTGCTGGTGGTCGAGGACACGGTGACGACTGGCGGTTCCACGGTCTCGGCGCTCGAGCGAATCCGTGACGAAGGACTGGAGATCGCGGCCGTCCTTTGCGTCGTTGATCGCCTTGCCGGTGGTGGCGAGGCGATCGCGGCGGCGGCGGACGCGCCGTTCCAAGCACTCACGACGATCGACGACGTGTATCCGGACCGCCCCGACCGCTAACCGGGTGGGCGGGTCCGAAGCGTCTGCAACGCCACGAGGGCCTGAGCGAACTCCAGGCCCGCGTTCTCCTCGGCATTCTCGGCGATCACCGCGGTAACGACCGCGACGCCCTTGCGCTCGAGGACGACGACGCGAACGACCTGGCGCAGACCGTCCTTCTTCCTCACCCCATCGGCCTCGACGATCGCCGACTCGTACTCGTGCTTGAGCTCATAAACGCGCGGCTTCTTCGGCTTGAGCGGCTGCTCGAAGCCGGGCAGAAGACTGGCCGTCTCGGCCGCGAAGGCCATGGGCCCCACCTCGAGCGCATCGTCCGTGCGGTCGATCGTGATCGTGGCTGACACCAGGCCGTCGGGTGCTGTCAGCGTCGTCGTGGCGCCTTTTGCGTTGGCGCTCCAGCCCGGCGGCCGCCCAAAGGCGACGCCCCCGTCGCGGTTGACGAACTCCTCGTAGCCGCTAGGCAGGTCGGGCAGCTTGTCGACCGTCTCCTCCTGGCGCTTGACCGGAGGCGCCGAGGCCTCATCGTCAGCGCCACAACCCGTCGCGAGAACGGCCACGACGGCGAGAAGTGGCAGCGCACGAGACCGCATGAACGCCCCGACCAGGATTCGAACCTGGGGCCTACTCCTTAGGAGGGAGTCGCTCTATCCTGCTGAGCTATCGGGGCCACCAGCCAGATTACGGCCCGGCACCGCTTGCAGCCCTCCTGCAGCCGAAATTAGACTCGTGGCATGCAGGTTGAGGTCAGGCATCTACGCTCGTTCGTGACTGTCGCCGAGGAGCTCAACTTCACGCGGGCGGCCGAGCGTCTCCACGTCGCCCAGCAGGCGCTGAGCGCGCAGATTCGCCAGCTCGAGGAGCGCATGGGCGCCCAGCTCTTCGTCCGCACCACTCGCATGGTCGAGCTCACGCCGGCGGGACGCATCCTCGCCGAGCAAGCGCCCGCGCTCCTGCGAGCGCTGGAGGAGGTCGTCGAGACCACCCGCCAAGCGGCTGACGGGACGGCGGGCTCGCTGGCTGTCGGCCTGCTCGCTACCGCCGAGCTCGACCTCACGCCCCGCCTGTTGCGCGAGTTCCACTCCGAGCGGCCCAACGTTGACGTGACGATCCACTCGGTTACGTTCAACGAGCCGTCCGGGGGCGTCGCGACGGGCGAGACGGACGTGGCGTTGGTCTGGCTTCCGTTCACGATGGACGGGCTCGCCTGCGAACCGCTTATGGAGGAGCCGCTATTGGCCTGCCTTCCCGCCGATCATCCGCTCGCGGCCCAGGACGAGGTGACGGCCGCCGAGCTTGCTGCCGAGCCCTTCTCGACGATCGACGAGCTCGATCCCGTGGCCCGCGACTTCTGGACGCTCGAGGCTCACCGGACCGAGCCGATGCGGGTGGCGAATCAGATCAAGGGATTCGACGAGATCTTCGCCTCGGTCCGAGCGGGCATCGCGGTTAGCGTCGTACCCGAGTCGATCGGCAGCCGCCTGCCATTTCCGGACATCGCCGTGCGGCCGGTCTCGGGCCTGGAGCCTGCGACCGTCGCCCTGTGCTGGCGCCAAGGGGATTCGAACTCGCTTGTCGCAGCTTTCGTCGAGTGCGGAAAACGGCTTATCCAAGCGGGATAGAGCCACAATCACAGGTTGTCGTAAACACAACCAACGAGTGTTTCACTTCCGGCGAGATCAGGTCTACCGTCGCGTCCGTTCCCTAAAGAAAGGACTCCGATGAGTACCACCACCGACAACCGCGAGCTCAGTACCGAGGTGCATATGGGCTCGCTCTTCACCTGGCTCGCCGACTCAGAGTCGACAGGAGGAAGCCTCGCAATGGTCGAAACCGAGGTCGTGGCCGGCGGCGAGCCACCCCTCCACATCCACGCTCGCGAGGACGAGGTCTTCTACGTCCTCGACGGGGAAGTCGTTTTCCAGCGCGGCCTCGCCCTGATCGAGGCCAACGCCGGAGACGCCGTCGTCCTTCCGCGCGGCATCCAGCACGGCTTCGCGCTGCGCTCGGAGACGGCGCGGATGCTGGTTGTGACGACCCCGGCCGGGCTCGAGGATGCGTTCCGGCAGTTCTCCCAGCCGGCGAGCGCGGGCGATGAGCCTTCGATTCCGGACGGTCCGCCCGAGCCCGAGGCGATGGCCGCGTACGAGGCTGCGTTCTCGGCGCAAGGCGTCACCTTCGTGGGCCCGCCGCTGCCCGTCCTCCTGGCGGAGGACTGAAGCGAGCTCCGGTGACGCGCGCGCTCAAGCGCGCGTTACCGGCACGGGTCCAGACACAGGACCGGCGTCACGCGACGCTGGCCCGACTTTCTGCCGTTGTGGTGGCGGGCTAAGCCGCCTCGGCGTAAAGGCTCTCCGACGCGACTTGGGCCAAGCGCCGGTCCCAGAGCTTCACCTGGAGAAATACGTCCTCGTCGCCAAAGCCGCGGACCGCATCGACCGCGACGAGGGTGAACCGGCCGTCGCGGATCGGGCACTGGTCGACGACCTCGCCGTCGAGCTCGGCCGTGGCGGCAACGGCTCCGCGGACCATCGGCAGCCCCCACACGAGCGTCACGTCGCCGCCCCGGCCGGCCTCCGATCGCCAGAGACCGATGACGTCGTCGGAGATGTCGATCTCCCACTCGGGGCTGTCCTCGACGGTCACGTCGGTGAAGTCGGCTCTTGCGGTGAAACCCTCGGGCTCGTCGCCCTCGGGACGCTCGAACGAAACCCAGCCGTAGTACTCGACGAGCACGGGCTCGGAGCCCTCCGGCGCGTCCGACGGAACTGATGGCTCCACCGCGCGGCCCGTCACGGGCACGTAGACGCGCCCGCCCCAGCCACGCTCGGGAAACCAGCGCAGCGTGTCCGTGTCGAGGGCCGAGCCGGCATCGGCGGTGAGTGGCTCGCAGGCCTCGGTGAAGTGCTTCGTCAGCCGCTCTGCCCAGCGGCCGGCCGGCTCCGGATCCTGGGAGGCGTCGGCGATGAAGCGTGGGAACGGGCGGGCGCTGGGTGGCATGAGGCCAGAAGCCTAGTCACGGGCTTAGACTTCGCCGATGAGCACTTCGACAGGGACAGGGAGGACGACGTGAAGAACTCTGGGAGACTCGCTTTGATCGCGGCGTGTGCGGCGACTGCGGGGTTGGTGCCCGCCATAGGAGCCAGCGCCCACACGAAGACGTATGAATCGACGGTCACGATCAAGGAAAGGCCGGGGTCGCTCTACACCGGTCGCGTGACGTCCGACCTGGGCGCGTGCTTCAAGAATCGAACCGTCCAGCTCTTCAACAGCGACGACAACCTGATTGCCACCACGGAAACCAATCGGCAGGGCCGCTACCGCTATCAGTTCATCGGTCAGAGGTACTACGCGAGAGTTCGCCAGACCACATTCATCGGGGACCAGCACGAGCACACCTGCAAGGCGGACAAGTCGCCGACGACCGAAGCGAATTACTGACGCTCGAGCGCTTCGCGGAGGTCCGACGCCGCGCGCTCGGGCGAGTAGGTCGAGATGTCCACGCCTGTGCCGAGCTCGAAGCCGGCACGGATCGTCAGGCGGGGGACGATGTCGACGTGCCAGGAGAACTCGTCGGTGCCAGTCGGCGCTGTGCGCACCCACAGGTTGAACTGGGGCAGCGCTCCGAAGACGCCGGCCAGCGCTCGGAGGGCGGTGCCGATCATCGCCGCCCCACCCTGCCCCTCGGCTTCAAAGGAGGGCGACGGGCTCCGCGGGATGATGCGTAGCTCGAACGGCGAGCGGGAGGCCCATGGGCAGATCAGGATCGCCTCGTCGTCGATCGCGACCATCCGCTCGCGGCGGCGGACCTCTTCGGTCGCGACATCGCCCAGCAGGTGGCCGCCCATGGTCCGCTGGTGATACGCGGCGGAGCGCTCGCGCTCGCGCGCGACCTCAGCCGGGACGAAGCGAAGCCCGTAGAGCTGCGCGTGCGTGTGCTCGAGCGACGCACCCGCTGCGGGTCCCTCGTTGACGATGAGGTGCGCATAGGCGGACTCGGCCGACACAGCGCGCATGCGGGTTCGCCAGCCTTCGATCGCGACTGCGAGCTCGTCGTCGGAGAGCCCTGCCAGCGACGTCTCGTGGCGCGGCGTATTGACGATCACCTCGTGAGAGCCGTCGGCGGGCTGCGAGCCGAAAAGCCCGACCTCGGCGGTCCGTCGCGAGTCGGCAAGCGGATCGGCGGCGCTCGAAAAGCCGCCCGACTCAGCCTCAGCGTCGCCGATGCCCAGCACCGGGTAGAGGTTCGGCACCGAGCGCACCCGCCATCCGGGCGTGTCCGCTCCTGCGCCGCCGGGTCGATCGGCCCACACCTCGGGCGGCGTGCGATCCTCGCGGCCCTCGCAGAAGGGGCAGCTCTCAGCTGCGCCCGGCTTGGTCTCGGCGAGGGCCGGGGTGAAGGCATCCGGGCGCTCAGCACGGCCGGGCGCGAGGACCACCCGCAGCCCGGTGAGCTGGTCGATTCGTATCTCTGGGGCGGTCAGCAGCCGTCCCGGACTGTGAGCGTTCCGTTAGGTGCCTGACACCGCGGCACTACTGTGACGGGGGCGGCTCGGCCGGATCGTCGTCGAGTCCGCCCAGGTCGGGCGGCGGGAGGTCGTCCGCGTCGATCGGCGGCGGCATCTCGGCGGGGTCGACCGGCGGCGCGGGAGCGGATCCACCCGTCTGCGGCACGAACGCCTTCAGGAGGTCGATCGGCAGCGGGAAGACGATCGTCGTGTTCTGGTTCACGCCCATCTCGAGGAGGGTCTGGAGGTAGCGAAGCTGGAGCGTCGCCGGGTTGCGGCTGATGACGTCGGCCGCCTGTGAGAGCTTCGCCGATGCCTGGAACTCGCCATCCGCCGCGATGACCTTGGCGCGCCGCTCGCGCTCGGCCTCGGCTTGGCGGGCGATCGCGCGCTGCATCTCGGTCGGCAGCTCGACATCCTTCACCTCCACCGTCGAGACCTTCACTCCCCACGGCTCGGTCTGCTCGTCGATGATCCGCTGGAGCTCGATGTTGAGCCGCTCGCGCTCGGCAAGGAGCGAGTCGAGCTCTGCCTTGCCGAGCACTGAGCGAAGCGTGGTCTGGGAGATCTGCGAAGTCGCGAGAAGATAGTTCTCGACCTCGGTGATCGCCATGTTCGGGTCGACGACGCGGAAATAGGCGACGGCGTTCACGCGGACGGTCACGTTGTCCTTGGTGATGACCTCCTGCGGCGGCACGTTGAGGGTGATCGTCCTGAGGTCGACGCGGACCATCTGGTCGATGAACGGGATGAGGAGGATGAGGCCTGGTCCCTTCTGCGCGATCAGGCGGCCCAGGCGGAAGATGACGCCGCGTTCGTACTCGCGGAGGATCCGCACCGCAGCGGCGAGGATGATCAAGAGGAAGACCCCGAGGATTGCGACGATTACGAGTGCTGGTGACAAGACGGGCTCCTCTATTCGGGTTCCGTTTGGCCTGGGTCCACGGGACGAACCTTGAGCGTCAGGCCCTCGACCACTTCCACCCGTACCCTATCGCCGCTCGGGATCGCCTCCCCTTTGAGATCCGCAACCGGCTCAGCCCGCCAAAGCGCGCCCTGGATGAAGACCTGGCCTACGGGGTCGAGCGGCACCCGCACGTCGCCCTCGGCCCCCATCAGCTCTTCGTAGCCCGTGTGCACGCGCCCGCGGTGCGCCTGCATCACCTTCCGGCTCACCAAGACGACGGCGAGGCCGAACACGACCGCGACGGCGATCACGAGCGGCGGCGAGACGCCGAAGCCCTCTGAGTCGGTGTCGTAGAGAAGCAGGCCCGAGACGGCGAGTGCGACGACGCCGAGAATGCCCATGATGCCCCCGGTCGGAAGCTGGGTCTCGGCGATGAGCAACGCCACGCCAAGGACGAGCAGCACGATGCCGGTCGCCGTGATCGGGAGCTGCGAAGAGCCGAAGAGGCCGATGACGAAGGCGACTAGGCCGGTGGCGCCCGGAACGATCAGCCCCGGGCTGAAGATCTCGATCAGGATCCCGATGATCCCCGCGAGGAGCAGGAGAAACGCCACGTTCGGGTTCACGATGAACTGGAGGACGTCGTACTGGAACGGCATGTCGCGCTCCGTCACCTCGAGGCCGTCCGTATCGAGAGTGGTGGCCTTCGGGCCCTCGACCTCGAAGCCGTCCAGCTGCTCGAGGAGGTCTGCCGTGTCCGTGGCCACGATGTCGATCAGGTCTTCTGCGAGCGCCTCGTCGGCGGTCACGTTGGTCGCTTCGCGGACCATCTCCTCGGCCAGGTCGGGATTGCGACCGTGCTCCTCGGCGAGGGCGCGAACGTACGCCGCGGCGTCGTTCTCGATCTTCCGCCCCAGGACCTCCTCGATGTCCGCGCCCCCGATCGAGATCGGCGACGCCGAGCCGATGTTCGTCTGCGGCGCCATCGCGGCGACGTCGGCGGCCTGCGTCACGAAAAGCCCCGCCGAGGCGGCGCGGGCACCGTCGGGCGATACGTAGACCACGACCGGCATCGGGGCCGCGATGATGTCCTTGACGATCTCGCGCATCGAGGTGTCGAGCCCGCCCGGCGTGTCCAGGCGGATCAGCGCAAGCTCGTGTCCGTCCGAGGCCGCATCGTCTAGCGCCCGCCCGATCCACGCCTCGGTGGCGGGGTCGATAGAACCGGAAAGCTCGATCGAAACAGCGGTCCCCGAGGGCTCCTGAGCGAGCGAGGCCGCGGCAAGCACGAGCCCGGCGACCAGCGCGCCTAGCGATACGGAGATGCGAGCAATTCGGCCCACGGCGTGATTATCCCGCGAAAGGGGTCAGACCCCTCTCCGGTGCTGGGTCTGACCCCTCCTACGGCGCCTGTCTTACTCCGGGGTCGCCGAAAAGCAAGAACCACACGGTGCAGATGATCCCCACCAGGATCGTCGCGGTGATGACGATGTCCTCGATTGGGTGCGTTTGGGCGACCTGGCGGCGCTCTGCGGAGAGGCTCCGGTTCCAGTCGTGGCGGATCGGCTTGCCCTCGTCGTGCGTCACGATGGCCTTGAGCCAGGCCAGGAGATAGGCCATTAGCGCGTAGGAGATGATGATCCCGAAGAGCGCGACTCCGAGCCCGCTGAACGAGGGAGCCGTGCCCCCCTGAAGCTGCGACCCGATCCACACCCAGAGGTAGGGGACGCCGGCCCCGAAGACGATGATGGCGATGATGGCGAGTGGCCAGCGGATGATCACCCACACGGCCTTTCTTACGGCAGTCATTACCGGGCATACCTCTCGATGTCCGCGGCCAGCTGATCCTCGGACGTGTACGGGCCGATCCTGGCGAAGGCCATCACTCCCTCGGAATCGACAAAGAACGTCGTTGGAAACTCGCGCGCGACGCTCCGGTCCGTCGCGATCTCCTGGTCGGAGTCGAGGTAGCTCGGATACGGCAGCGGGAACTCATCGAGAAACGTTTCGCCGGTCTCGACGCCGTCGTTGGAGAGGAGGCCGAGAAAGGCGACCTCGCTGCCATGTTCGATCGCCTGAGCCTGAAAGTCGGGGAACTCTTCCCGGCAGGGGCCGCACCAAGATGCCCACTTGTTGATTACGACCGGGATGCCCGCGGCTTCAAGCTCAGCGAGGCGATCATCGAACCCATCGATCCCCTCGTCGAGGATCTCGTTCGCCTCCTCGCGGATCGCCGCCAGCTCGGGCGCCGCCTTCTTGACCGGCGCCTGCGCCTCCTCGAGGCTCAGCGCCGAGTCCGGGTTCGCGCTGCCCGGATCTACTGTGTCGGACTCGTCGCCTGAGCATCCGGCGCCCAGGGCAAGTGCCGCCGCAGCAAGGCTGGGCACCACGACGATCCTGCAGTTTCCGCCAATTCGGCTCATCTGACCCTTCGGGCTGGTACTTTTGGGGTGGATCCCGCCTAGGGATCGCGGGGGTCCGGTCAGGCAAAGGGGAAAGCCGCGCCGGCCACCTCCATCGAGCTTACATCGCTCGCCACGGCGCGCTTGCGCTCCAAAGGCAAGTTCCTTTCGAAAGAGCCATACATGGCAAACACCACTGACGTGGCCCCCCCTAAGGCCGTAGCCCCAACCGAATCGGAGCTCGAGCGAGCTCAGGCGTTCGCCCGCGAACCGATCCTGCTCGAGGGGGAAACGCTCCAGGACCTGATGCCGGGCACCGCGCGCCGGCGGTCTCTCGACGACGCGCTCGCCGAGCTCGAAGCGGGCCACTCGGAGCCGTCGACCGACTGGCGCCGCCGGTACTCCCTGATGCTCGGTCTCGAGCGCGTGCTCGAGATGGACCCACCGACGCTCCTCGACGGAGCCGAGCTGAACGATCATCAGGTGGACGCTCTCTCCGGCACCCTGGCCGCACTCGTCGCGGAGATCGAGGAGGGGCCTCCTGGACTCAACGGCAACGGCGCGTCCAATGGGCCGGCGGGCACGTCCGAGGCCGGCGCGAAGTCGGAGAACGGTGCCGGCTCAGAAGAAGACCTTGACGACGAGCTCGAAGCCGATGAGGAGCCTCAGGACTGGGCGGACGAGCCTTCCGACGACGACGAGGACCTCGTCTCCGAGGCGCCCGAGGACCCGGGCGCCTCGCGGCGCTTCTGGTTCGAGCACGCCACGGGCGCAGGCAAGACGGTCGCAGCGGTCGGCTTCGTCGAGGCGTCTCGCACCGGCGGCATCTTGATCCTCACCCACCGCCGCAACCTCGTCGACCAGTTCATCGGCGAGATCTCGAGCCGCGGCTACAAGGAGCGCCTCTCGCCGCCGCTACTCGGCACCGACGATCACCCCTACGGCCCGGTCACCGTCGAGACCTACCAGTGGTTCGTCCGCAACTCGAAGGAGATCTCGGACGCCTACTCGATCGTGATCTGCGACGAGGCGCACACCGCTCTCGGCGAGAAGACCAGCGCCTGCATCCGCCAGATGGACGGCCCGGTCTTCATCGGCATGACCGCAACCGGCGCGCTGATCGCCCGCCATGTGGCCGATCTGTTTCCCACCCAGACCTCGCGCTTCGACCTCGCTCAGGCCGCCCGCCGCGGCGTCATCGCTCCGCTTCGATGCATCCGCATCCCGCCGGGCCCCGGCGTCCGGTCGCTGGCGAAGGTGCCGCTTCGCCGCGGCGAGGTAGACCAGGACTTCGACCAGGAAGAACTCGCAAAGCTGCTCGACCAGGGACCCTTCAACGTCGCGATCGCTGACCTCTACAAGGCCCGCTTCTCGAAGGTCCCCGGCGTCCTTTACACGGCCGGCGTCAAACACGCGAGCAACGTCGCCGCGGCGATGCGCGACGTCGGAATCAATGCCCAGGCGGTCTCAGGCGAGACGCCGAAGCGAGAGCTCGCCGAGATCCTCGCCGCCTTCGAGCGCGGCGACGTCGACGTTCTCTGCAACGCGATGCTCCTCGCCGAGGGCTGGAACTCGCCGCGGGCGACGATCTGCATGCACCTGGCTCCAACCGCGTCGCGGCGGATCTACCAGCAGCGCGTCGGCCGCGTGACGCGCCGCGCCCCGGGCAAGGAAGCGGGTCTCGTGATCGACCTGGTCCACCCCGCCACGACCTCCGACGAGACGATCGTCACGCTCCACTCCCTCTTGGACCGCGACGTCTATCGCGGCGGGGCGATCGTGGTCGGGCCGGTTCGCCGAGGACGCGGGCGGCGCGTGCGGGTCGAGCGGCGGATCGTTCCGGTCTCTGCCGATCCGGAGCGCCGCGTGGCGGTGCTCGAGCGCGATCTCTGGCGGATCGCCGTCGAGAACCTGAACTATTCCGAACAGCACGCGTGGGCGGCTCTCGCGGGCTCCAAGGTCACGTCGAACCAGTGGCGCCGTGCCAAGGCAATGATCCAGCACGACGAGGCGAAGGAACTTCGCCGCCGCTTCCTCCTCACGTGCGTCCAGCGAAACCGAAACCACCAGCTTCGCCTCAAGGCGATGGGCGAGGTCGCGACGCTCCGCGATCCTGAGGCGTTCGACGATTGTGTTGACATCGCCACCACCTGGAGCCGCGAGGACCGGCGCGCGGGCGCCAAGCTCCTCCTGCAATCGCTCGCCGAGCGGCGGATCGGCCGCCGCGATCAGGCCCAGGCATGGGTCTGGCGCCTGGCAGAGGCGACCCGGGAGCTCCACGAGCAGTACGCCGTTCAGCGCTGGCCCGAGACAAAGCGCCTGCTCGGCCTCTTCGTCAACTCCTCGGGCCGGGCGCACGGACGCAACGCGCGGCGGTTGGTCACGGCCGCGCGCCAGCAGGACCGCCGCCTCTCGGTCGCTTTGCTTGCTGCGGCTGTCGCCCACACGCCCGAGGCCGAGGAGGTCCTCCGCGGCGCCCGCATGCGCATGGCCCGCAAGCCATCGGCGGTGGCCCGTGAGCTCCTGCGGAACTTTCCAAAGCCGGGCTCGAGCAGGCGCAGGCGGCGCAAGAAGGGCGGCGGCGACAAGGCGAAGGCGAAGGGCGGCGCGGAACGCGAGACGCTGGAGGCGGTTGAGGAAGGCGCCGAAGGCTCGGAGGCGGCCGAAGAGGTCGAGGCCGGCGGCGATTCAGGCGCTTCCGGCGACTAAACGCGTCGAGGGAAGGAACTTGCACTCCCTATTGAACAAATCCTTCCCTCGCGGGGCAAGGACGGGCTTCGGGGCCTAGAGGTGGAGCGAGACTTCGCCGGCGCCCAGGGTCACGCGGTCGCCTGAGTCGGTGACCACGACCAGGTTGCCGCGGCCGTCGATCCCCTCTGCCCTACCTGCCCCGGAGGCGGTTGATCCGCCAGCCGCCTCCCAGCCGACATCGCGGCCTCTCAGAACGTCTCGACCTGCGAACGCTTCGGCCACCTCCTCCGGCCCGGCGGCCGTCCACCGCCCAAGCGCCTCGCGCACCGCCCCGAGCGCCTCGCCCGGTCCCACCCCGTGCCCCAGCGAGGTCGCCGGCCAACGCAGATCGTCCGGGAACGCGTCGCCGGGGATCGAGAGGTTGAGGCCGACGCCGATGACTGCCCACTCCGGCGGCCTCGCCTCAATAAGGACCCCAGCGAGCTTCCGCTCATCCAGCCAGACGTCATTCGGCCACTTGACCTGGCACTCGACCGGCGCCAAGGCCTCGGCCGCGTCGCAGACGGCAAGGGGAATCGCGAGCGGCAGAAGCGAGTGATGCGCTTCGAGCGGGCGCAGGATCGCTGAGCAGAGAAGGGCCTCGCCCGGCGGAGCCGACCACTTGCGGCCGGTTCTCCCGCGACCCGCCGTCTGCTCGCCCGCGGTGACGACCGTGCCCGACACGGCGCCGCCGATCGCCAACTCTCGGGCGCGATCGTTGGTCGAGTCAATCACCCGGTGATGGACTGTCGGGCCGTCGAAAGTCCGCGGCTCAGCGCGATGCATCTTCGACCAGCGCGCTCACGAGCCCTTCGGGGTCGTGCTGCTCGGCCTCGAGCGCCACTTCGAGGCCCGCGTCGCGGGCGGTGGCACTAGTCACCGGGCCGATCGAGGCGATGCGTGCGCCCTCGGGAACTCGCCCGCCGGTCACCTCAAGGAAGTTCTTGACGGTCGAGGAAGACGTGAAGGTCACGTAGTCGGCCTCCATCGCGGCGTCGATCTGCTCGGAGGAGGGTGTTTCTCGCACCGTCTCGTACAGCGCGACGACGTCCACCTCCGCGCCGCGTTCGCGCAGCGCGTCCGGCAGCACGTCGCGGGCCTCGGCTGCTCGCGCGACGAGCACGGGCTTGCCCTCGACCGGCACTTCGGTGAGGGCCTCGACCAAAGCCTCGGCCACGTAGCGCTCCGGAACCACGTCCGCGATCACCCCGCGGTCGCGGAGCGCCCGCGCCGTGCCCGGGCCGATCGCGGCGACCTGTGCCTGCGAGAGAGCTCGCGCATCGCGGCCCGCGGCGTCCATCGCTTCGAACAGGAGGCGCGCCCCGTTGGGGCTCGTCACGCAGACGAGCGCATACGTGTGAAGCGACTCGACCGCGTCGCGGAGCTCGGGCGTGCCGATGAGCGGCTCGATCCGGATCGCAGGCAGCTCCACCACCTCTGCCCCGAGCGCCTCCAGCGTTCGCGCCATCCCGCTTGCCTGCGCTCGAGCGCGCGTGACGACGATTCGCTTTCCATGGAGAGGCCGCCGCTCGAGCCATGCGATGTCCTCTCGGCGGGCCGCAACCGGTCCGAAGACGAGGATCGATGGCGGGCGCAATCCCTCCCGCTCGATCTCGCCGGCCAATGTCTCGAGCGTTGCTACCGCCACCCGCTGGCCCGGCAGCGTGCCGCGCTCGATCGCCGCGGCGGGCTCGGCGGGATCGCGCCCGCCTTCGGCGAGCTGCCTGGCGATCTCGCCAACGTTCTTGACGCCCATGTAGAGGACGAGCGTGCCGGGGAAGCGCGCGAGCGCCTCCCAGTCGAGCGCCGTCTCTCGCTTCGCCGGATCCTCGTGCCCGGTGACGAAGGCGACGGCCGAAGCGTCGTCTCGATGGGTCACCGGGATACCCGCGTAGGCGAGAGCGGCGACTCCCGACGTGACGCCTGGGACGACCTCGAACTCGACGCCGGCGGCGCGACACGCCTCCGCCTCCTCGCCACCCCGGCCGAACACGAACGGATCGCCCCCCTTTAGACGCACGACGCTCATTCCCCGCTTCGCCCGCTCGACCAGCTCGCGAGTGATCTCACCCTGGGGGATCGCAGCGTCGCCGGGCGCCTTGCCCACATAGACCAGCTCCGCATCGGGGCGGGCGCCGTCGAGGGCTCCCTCCGGGATGAGGCGGTCGTAGAGGATCGCGTCGGCATCAGCGATCAAGTCGAGGGCGCGAGACGTCATCAGGCCCGGATCGCCCGGTCCAGCCCCCACCAGATACACAACCCCCTGACGCGCGTTCATGGCGCCTCCGCCTTTGCCCGCTCGAGAATCCGGCCCGCACCCGCGCTCAGCATTCGCTCGGCAAGCGCCTGGCCCAGCGCAGCGGGCTGCTCGGGGTCGCCGCGGATCGCGTCGCGCACCCACTCGGATCCGTCCGGCAGCCCCGCGTACCCCGCGACGGCGAGCGTGCCGTCCATGTGGCGTGCGCAGATTCCGAGCGGCGTTTCGCAGGAGGCGTCGAGCGCCGCCGTCGCCGCGCGCTCCGCCGTGAACTCGACCAGCGCCTCCTGGTCCGAGACGGCCGCGGCTGCGGCCGCGGCCGCGGCGTCGCCCGCCTTCGCCTGCAGCGCCAGCGCGCCTTGGCCGGGCGCCGGGACCATCTCTTCCGCGCCGAAGCGAAACGCGATCTCGCTCTCGAGTCCCAGCCGCCGGAGGCCGGCCGCGGCGAGGACCATGCCGTCGACCTCGCCTTCTCGCAGCTTGCGAAGCCGGGTGTCCACGTTCCCGCGAATCTCAACCACTTCGATATCGGGCCGGGCGGCCAGAAGCTGCGACCGCCGCCTCAGGCTCGCCGTCCCGATCCGCGCGCCGTCGGGAATGTCGCCGAGGCTGGTGGCCGAGCCGACGAACGCGTCGGCCGGATCCTCGCGCTCGGGCACTCCGACCAGCGCCAGCTCGTCGGACATGTCGCCCGGCAAGTCCTTGGCCGAGTGCACGCCCAGCTCGGCGCGTCCGTCGCGAAGCGCCTCCTCGACCGTGCGCACGAACCTTGCCTTGTCGCCGACCTCCCCGTCGACGTTCGAGACTCGAACCAGCTCGGCGCCACCAATGGCGTCGGCCACTCCCCCGGCCTGCGCAAGCGCAAGCACGCTGGAGCGCGTCGCGATCCTCATGGTGTCAGGCACCTTGCGAAACGCTCACGCGAGGATCAGGAACCTCGCGAATTCAGGTGCCTGACACCTCGACGCCGGCGCTCGTCCAGCTCCGTCACCTCGGCGTCAGAGCCCTCGAGGGGCTCGGATTCCGGGTCGAGACCGAAGAGCTCTCGCAGGGCGTGGACGTGCCCCGATACGCCTTCCGAGGCAGAGCGCTTGAGCCGAAGCGTCGGCTCATGGAGGATCCTGCGCGCGATCGCTGACGCCATCGCATGAAGGCGCTCGCGGTCGGCGTCGGACAGACTTTCCCAGCGGCTCTGGTTCTCGGCCAGCGTGCGCTCGACGATCTCGTCAGCGAGCGCCCTGAGCGCGGCGACGGTGGGAGTCACCTCCTGGGCAGCGAGCCATTCCTCGAACTGGGCGAGCTCCGAGCGAAGGATCGTCTCGGCGAGCGCCGCCTCTCCCATGCGCGAGCTGGTGTTGCGCTCGACCAGGGCCTGGAGGTCGTCCATGTCATGCACCGTCACCCCGGTCAGCTCGCGGCATGCAGGAGCGATGTCGCGCGGAACCGCGAGGTCGATCAGAAGCAGGGGCCGGCCGGAGCGCTGGGTCATCACCTCGCCGAGGTCGTCGCTCTCGATCACGTTATGAGGAGAGCTCGTCGAGGAAACGACTATGTCCGCGACGGCGAGCAGCGACGGGAGCTCCTCGAAGCGGACGGCGCGGCCACCGAAACGCTCCGCGATGCCAATGGCCCGGTCGTAGTGGCGATTGGCGATGAAGACGGCGTCGAGTCCGCGCGAGGCGAGGGCGCGGGCGGTCAGCTCGGCGGTCTCGCCCGCGCCGATCACAAGGACCGTGCGCTCCTCGAGCTCGCCGAGCGTTCGCTGCGCGAGCTCGACCGCGACCTGCGGCACCGAGAGAGCCCGCTCGGACAGCGCAGTCTCGGAGCGGGCGCGCTTGCCCGCAGCCAGCGCGCCGCGGAAGAGACGGTTTAGCACCGGGCCGGTGGCGTCCTCGACGAGGGCCAGCTCGTAGGCGCGCTTTACCTGACCCTGGATCTCCGTCTCGCCGACGATCATCGACTCAAGCCCCGCCGTCACCCGGAAGAGATGCGACGCGGCTCCCAGGCCGCGGAAGGAATAGAGATGGGAGACCAGCTCGGTCGGGCGGATGTCCGCTTCCCGCGCCAGCACTGACAAAGCCTGCGACTCCGCGTTCACCGGGTCGGAGGCGAACATGTAGAGCTCAGTGCGGTTGCAGGTGGAGATCGCTGCCGCCTCAGCGACCTCGCCGGACGTGACGAGCTCCCCCAGGACTCCGACAGCCCGCCCCTCGGTGAGCGCGAGGCGCTCGCGCAGCTCGAGCGGCGCCGTCTTATGGGAGACACCGAGGACCAGGACCTCAGCCATCTAGGGCACCTCCCGCTCTCGATTCTCGGCTATGTCCGCAAGCTCGGTCAGATCCCGGCGCATGCGATCGAGCTTCGCAGCCATGATCGCGACGTAGATCAGGATGAGCACCAGGAACACCACGTACGCGCCCGCGACGTACTTTCCCGCCTCGTCGATCGGCAGCGCCGGCATCAGGCCTCTTGCCGGGCGGGGACTGCGGGTGCGATCCGCGAGGCCGGCGCGGCCGGAGCCTCGGAGTCGAGCGCCCGGCGCAGGCGGGAGACCTGCGCCGAGGTCATCTTCGCCGTCAGCTCGAAGCGGATCAGGGTGATGAAGAGGAGCGCCATCCCCGCCAGCGAGACCCCGAACGTGAGCAGCATCTCCGGCGGAAGTCCCCCGTCGGCGGTGGCGAAGACGCGGGGATGGACGAGCGACTCCGCAAGGCGCACCGCCATGAAGTTGAGCGGGACGAACGCCCCGGCCGTGATCGCGAAGACGGAGGCGTAGCGAGCCTGGCGCTCGCGATCGGCAATCGAATAGCGAAGCGGGTAGTAGGTCGCATAGAGGAGGTAGACGATGAGGAAAGAGACCAGCGTCGGCTCCTCCCACACCCACCACTTGCCCCAGGCCGCCCGCGCCCAGATCGAGCCGGTGAGGAGCGCCGCCGTGCCGAAGATGACGCCCATGTGGATCGCGACGTAGGAGCGCACGTCGTGGATCGGATCGCCCGTTCTGAGGTGGCGGATCGAATGGATTGCAGCGACGACGAAGCCGACGAGGGCGCAGATCGCGATCGGCACGTGGACGTAGAAGATCTTCTGGATAAAGCCCTGGTCCGCGTCGTTCGGCGCGTAGAAGAACACCATCGCGAAGGCGATGCCGAGCACGCCGGCGCTCAGCAGCGCCAGGACTCTGAGTGAGGAAGCTGATCTGATGAGCAGCTTTAGCTGCGAAAGAGGCATGTGTCGGTAGTGGCTCTGATCGGCATCTATCTAGTCCTCGAGCAGGAACTCGTAGGTGGCGTAGCCGACGAGGACGAACAACAGATCGTAGAGCGCCATCGTCAGCGCCCACTGGCCAACATCGTCGTATGAAGGGCCTCCCGCAGCCAGGAGCGGCTCGGTGGCGCCCGCCGCAGCGATCATCAGCGGAATCAGGAGAGGAAGGAGGACCAGCGGCGTGAGCAGGTCGCGCGCCCGCGAGTTGGCGCCCATGGTTGAGATCACCGCTCCCGTCGCAGCGAGGCCGAGATCGAGCAGGAGCATGATTCCCGCGAGCGGCAAGAGGCCGGCCGCGTCGTCGAGAAAGAAGGCGGCGAAGACCGGCAGCGCGATCACCTCGAGGACTGCGAGGTAGCTCAAGAGCGCGAGCACCTTCGCGAAGAACAATGCGCTCGGATCGACGGGCGCGAGGCGGATCGCGTCGAAACCCCCCTCGTCTCGCTCGGCCACGAAGAGGCGGTTGATCGCGAGCAGCGCGGCAAAGAGGATCGTGACGAGGAGAACCCCGGCGGCCAGGCTTCCCTCCAGCGAGGTCCGGTCGAGGCCGAACCGGAAAACGACGAAGGTGGTGACGGCGAAGAGCGCCATCGCGGGCAGGGACTGGAGCGTGCGAAGCTCGACCCGCAGGTCCTTGGCGAGGATCACCCGGACCGCGCTCATTGGGAACGCTCCGCGTAGATCGCACGTGCATCGCTCGGCTGCAGGCCGCTGGCCGAACCCTCGTAGGCGACCGCGCCGTTCGACGTGAGCGCCAGCGCGCGATCGGCATCTGCGAGTCCGCCTTCCACGTCGTGTGTCACGACCACGCGAGTCGCTCGGGAGCCGCGTCCGATCAGCGGCTCCACCGTCCCGTAGCCGGCCGGATCGAGGTGGGCGCCCGGCTCGTCGAGCAGCAAGAGCTCGGGCTCATGAAGGACGCACCGGCAGACGGCGGCGCGCTGGAGCTGGCCCGCCGAGAGCGTGCGCACGAGCTGGTCAGCCCGGCGCCCGAGCCCGACCTGGGAGAGCAGCGAGCGGATGCGGTCGTCGACTTGCTCGACCCCGTGAAGCTGCGCGTGAAAGCGGAGCGCCTCCGCCAGGGTGAGATCGCCGTAAAGCAGCGCGTCGTGCCCCAGGTAGCCGATCCGCCCTCGCGCCCTCCACGCTTGCTTCGGGAGCTCTGCGCCCAGGACCTGAAGCTCGCCGCCGCTCGGGCGAAGAAGCGTCGCGAGCATGCGAAGGAGCGTGGACTTGCCGGCGCCGTTCGGGCCGAGCACGACCAGCGTCTCTCCCGCCGGGAGGTCGAGGGAGAGGTCGCGAATCACAGGCTCTTCCGAGAAGTCGCGGCGGAGCCCCGCAGCCAGAACCGCACGACGGACCTCGAAGGAGGCTGCGCTCGTAGATGTCTTCGTGGCGGCTTGGATACTGGCGCTCATCGCGGCTCTCGGTTCGGGGCCGGAAGTGGCCTCTCGGGATCATCGCGGTCCCGAGCGGGCGCGGGTCGAGTATCGCGACTCGGTGGCCGTCGGCTTGCCGGAGGCCGGGTCGCTCGTGCGTGGAGTGCGCTTCCCGCGAGAGGGGCACGCGTTTTTCACTTGGGATCCGATCCGGCGTGAGCAGCCGAACCGGACCTGGCGGCGCTGGGGCACGGCCGGCACCGTCCGCACGACACTTCGCGTTCTGCGCGAGTTCGCGAATGACCATCCCCGAGCCCCACGGGTAGGCGTCGGCGATCTCTCGTTGCGACAGGGCGGTGACTTCGGGGCCGAGGTAGGCGGCGGAATCGGCCACGTGACGCACCAGAATGGCCTCGACGTCGACGTCTATTACCCGCTCGACTCAGGCTCAGAAAGAGCGCCGCGAACGATCGAGGAGGTCGACGTCGCGCTCGCGCAGGATTTGCTCGACCGCTTCGTCGACGCAGGCGCGGTGCGCGTGTATGTCGGGCCCAGCCTGCCGCTCACGGGCCCGCCCGAGATCGTCGTGCCCCTTGTAAACCACGACAACCACCTGCACGTCCGGTACGCGTTTTAACCCTGTTTCGCAGGAGTTTCTTTAGCTGCCGCAAAGGGCACACGGATATAAACTGCTCCGACAGGCGTCAAGCGGCGCACAAAAGCGTTCAGCCGTTTAGGATTCCTGCCGATAGATCCATAGCGCCTTAACCCCACGCCCAAGGAGAACCATGAGACTCTCAACCACCCAAGCAGCCATTTTGACCTCAGCAGCGGCGCTGCTTCTCGTTCCTGCCAGTGCTTCGGCGCAGGGAACCCTCGAGGACATGGGTGGCGGATACCAGCCGGGTGCTAACCACGGCATCTCCGGCGAAGCGGGTTACGACAACACCCTTCCCTCACTCGAGGGCGACGTCTATATCGAGGAGGGTGCGCCGCTCGAGGGCGAGGTCTGGTACTTCGGCCACGGAGGCGAGTACGGCGCTGATTACAAGCACTTTGATCATGAGCCCACCGAGAGGCCCTTCATCTCGCGTGCAGACGCACGCTCGATCGGACGCGCCCAGTGCGACCAGTTCGAGACGAACTTTGGCGCGGACCGCGACGAGTACAACCAGTGCGTCGAGGCCGTAGCCAATGCGGTTCAGATGCATATGACGCCTCGCCAGGCATGTGAGGGCACCAGCCTGAGCAAGACGCCCGAGTCGGGCGAAGCGCGAAGGGACTTCGGCGCCTGCGTCGCCGCCGGCAACGCCGCCAAGGCCTAGTTCTCCTCACCGCATAGTCGTTAGGGAAAGCCCCGCCATCAGGCGGGGCTTTCTTTTGAGCAGAGCTACCGCCCTTTGCGCAGGATCTTCGCGCCGAGCTTTGTGAGCGGCACGATTCCTTCGCGGAGCGCCTTGGCGCGCTCGCCCGGCTTCGAGCCGTAGAGAAGGCGCGTCGATGAGCGGAGCGCATTGCCCAGCGTCTCGTCGTAGGGCTGCCACCAGAAGTCGCGCGTGAGCCCGGGCTCCCACGCCACGTGCTTGATGTTCACGCATTCGTAGAAGCCGAACTTCGAGTGGGAACGGCCTAGCCCGGAGTCCTTAACGCCTCCCCAAGAGGTCTGAAGCGCGCCGTGAGAATAAGAGTGGTCGTTGATCCACACCATGCCCGACTCGATCCGGCGTGCCATTCGCTCGCCCTTGGCGCGGTCCTTGGTCCAGATCGAGGCGCCGAGACCGAAGTTCGAATCGTTCGCCCGGTCGAGCGCTTCCTGCTCGGAAGCGACGACCACGATGGGGGCCACCGGGCCGAAGATCTCCTCGCTCATGATCCGCATCTCGTCCTCGACGCCGGCGAGGACGGTCGGGGCAATGAAGCGGCCCTCCATGCCGTCGAGCTCGCGCGGACCGCCCGTGAGCTTGTCCGCGCCGTCGGAGAGCGCGTCGTCCACGAGGCCCGTGACGAGGTCCGCCTGGTCGGCCGAGACCATGGGGCCGATCTCCGTCGTCCAGTCGAGCGGATCGCCAACGGTGAGGCGCTCGGTCTCCCGGACCACTCCCTCGAGAAAGCGGTCTGCCACGGAGTCCACGACGTAGGTGCGCTCGATCCCCGAGCAGGTCTGCCCCGCGTTTGCGAACGCGCCCCAGACGCAGCCGGACACCGCGTTCTCGAGGTCGGCGTCAGCGCAGACGATCTGGGGGTCCTTGCCGCCGAGCTCGAGCACCGAACCCTTCATCCGGCTCGCGCAGATCTCGCCCACCTTGCGCCCGACCTCGACCGAGCCGGTGAAGAACACCTTGCCGACGCCCTCCGACTCGCAGATCGCCTGCCCGATCTGCCCGCCTCCGTGCACGGTCCGCACTAGGCCCTCCGGCACGCCGCCGCGCTCGAACGCCGCCTGGATGCGATCGCCGAGAAGCGGCGTCAGGCTGGCCGGCTTGAGGATGACCCCGTTGCCGCACATGAGCGCGATCGCCACCTCGCCGAACGGGATCGACCACGGGTAGTTCCACGGCGCAATCACGCCGACGACGCCGATCGGCTCGTAGCTGAAGAAGCTGCGCTTGGTCTTGAAGAAGAGCTGCGGATAGGAGATCGGCTCGTCGCGGAGGATCTTCGGCCCCTCGTCCGCGCACCAGTGGAGCGCGTCGATCGTAGGGACGAGCTCCATCACGTAGCTCTCGGCGATCGGCTTTCCCTGCTCGGTCGAGATCAGGTTGGCGACGCCCTCGAGGTCTGAGACGAGCTCGTCCGCGACGCGGCGCAGGTAGCGCCCGCGGTCCTCGGGGGTGAGCTGCGCCCAAAACGGCTGCACCTCGGCGATGTCGGCGACCACTCCGTCGACGTCCGCGGGCTCGATCGTCTCGACCGTCCCGGCGAGCGCGCCCGTCGCCGGATTGAAGGATTCGAGCTGGCCCATCCGCCGCAACCCTACGCAAAGACAGCGGCGAGTTGCGGCGCCTCGTCAGACGTCCTCGCCGCGGAGGCGCCGCAGCTCTTCGAGGCGCTCACGAAGCTTCGCCTCATAGCCGCGGTCAGAGGGCTCGTAGAACCGGGCGCCTTCCACCTCGGCGGGAAGCAGCGACTCGTCCGAGACTGCGCCCGGCTCGTTGTGGGGATAGACGTAGCCCTGGCCTCGCCCGAGTTGCTTCGCGCCCCTGTAGTGCGCATCTCGCAGCGCGTCCGGCGGCAACTTGGCCCCGTGCTCGCGGACGTGGCGGGCCGCCGATCCGATCGCGACCGTGGCCGCGTTCGACTTCGGCGCGAGCGCAAGGTAGGCCGCCGCCTGGGCAAGGTTGAGCGCGCATTCGGGAAGTCCCACGCGGTCCACCGCCGCGCCTGCTGCGGTCGCCACCGAGAGCGCCCGCGGATCGGCGTTGCCGACGTCTTCTGACGCGAAGATGACCATGCGCCGGGCGATGAACCTCGGATCCTCGCCGCCCTCGAGCATTACCGCCAGGTAGTAGATCGAGGCATCGGGGTCGGAGCCCCGCATCGCCTTGATCAGGGCGGAAGCGTAGTCGTAGTGCTTGTCGCCCTGGCGGTCATACGCGATCGCCTTGCGCTGGAGCGCGTCCTCAGCAGTCGCCATGTCGATCGGCCCTTCTTTAGCTCGAGCCGACTCGACCGCCCGCTCCAGAGCCCCGAGCGCTGCGCGCGCGTCACCCCCCGAGCGATACGCGAGGAGTTCGAGGGCGTTTGCGTCCACCTCAGGCGGCTCCGCGATGCCGCGCTCGGGGTGTTCGAGCGCGCGGCGAAGGAGGGCTTCGACGTCGCCGGCGGAGAGCTCGCGGAGCTCGTAGATCTGACAGCGCGACAGGAGCGCGCCGTTCACCTCGAAGTAGGGGTTCTCCGTTGTCGCCCCGATCAGCGCCACGAGCCCCTCCTCCACGGCCGGCAGGAGCGCGTCCTGCTGGGCCTTGTTGAATCGGTGGATCTCGTCGAGGAAGAGAACCGTGCGCCGGCCGGCCTTACGCCGCTCGCGCGCGCGGTCGATCACCGCCGTTACCTGCGCCTTGCCCGCATTGACCGCAGACTCCTCCTCGAAAGCGGCATCAGAGGTCCCCGCGATGATGCGCGCGAGCGTCGTCTTGCCGCTCCCGGGCGGCCCGTAGAGGATCGCCGAATGCGGTTCGCGCTTCTCGACGGCGGTGCGAAGCGCCGAGCCCTCGCCTAGGAGGTGGTCCTGCCCCACGAGTTCCTCCAGGGACCGTGGGCGCATCCTCACGGCAAGCGGCGCCTCGGCAGCCGGGACGTCGCGCGTCGGCGCCGATTTGTCCGATTCGCCGAACAAACGGGCTTCCATCACAACGAGTATGACCCCCGCAAATCCTCAGTAAGGTTTCAGCATCGATCGAGTTCTGGGCCACCTGAAAGGAAACGCGATCGCCTACCTGGCGCTGTTCGTCGCGCTTGGCGGTTCGGCCTATGCCGCGGCAACGATCGGAAGCGCCGACATCAAGCCGGACGCGGTGCGCTCGAAGCACATCGGCGCGGACCAGGTGAAGCGGGCTGATGTGGACACGGCCAGCCTCGCCAGCGTGTTCGGCAATGGAACCCTGGGCGGCAAGGTTGAAGGAGTCTCCGTAGGAGCCTTTTCCAGCTCCACCAAGTCGCTCCCGGTGTTCGGGCTGGATACCACGGCGGCGAACGAGAACTTCTCCCTTCTCCTTCCCGCGTCCACGACCGCCCGGGACCTCCACTTCAAGCTCGACTCCGGCTCGATCCCGGCGGACCGAGAGGTCACTATGCGGCTCAAGCTCTTCAACCAGTCCGAGCCGACGCTGGAGTGCACCCTGACCTCTTCCATCTCGGAATGCGACTCGGGCTCGTCTGTCATGCAGCTGAGCGAAGGCGACGTCTTGGCTGCGCAGCTCACAACGCCCAACAGCTCCACGGCTCTCCCAGACACTGACTACCTCTTCTCGTATCGACTCGCCCCTTGAGCTCGCTCGGAGCCGAGGCGGTCGAGCTCCTCTCGGAGCTCCTTCGCTTCAACACGGTAAACCCGCCCGGTAACGAGCGCGAGGCGCAGGAGCACGTCGCCGGGATCCTCGAGAGCGCCGGCTTCGAGGTAGAGCTGCTCGAAAAGGAGCCTGAGCGCACCAACCTCGTAGCGCGGCTCGCCGGCGAGGCCGAGGGGCCGGTCCTCGCGTTCATCTCACACATGGACACCGTGCCTGCGAACCCCGATGAGTGGAGCTTCAGCCCCTGGTCGGGCGACGTGGTGGACGGCTTCGTCCAGGGCCGCGGGGGACAGGACATGAAGGATCAGGTCGCGACCGAGGTTGCTGCGGCGGCGCACCTGGCGCACTCTGGCTGGCGCCCCGCTCGCGGCGAGCTCAAGGTGATCGTCGCCGCCGACGAGGAGCGCGGGGCTCATCTCGGAGCCAAGTGGCTCTGCGAGGAGCATCCGGAGAAGGTGCAGGCGGACTTCGTGATCAACGAGGGCGGTGGCGCCCTTTTTAAGATCGAGGGGAAGCGCTTCTACCCGCTCTCCCTCGGCGAGAAAGGCGTCTTCCGGTTCAAGCTCAAGGCGCGCGGGCGCGCGGGGCACGGCTCTGTGCCGAGCCTTGGCGACAACGCTTTGCTCCGGCTCGCGCCGGCGATCTCGCGACTCGTCGAGCAGCCCCCGCTCGAGCCGACACCCGCGGGGCTCGAGTTCCTGCGCACCACGGCCGGACGCGAAATCGATCCGTCGAACCCGAGCGATCTCGTCTCGGCGCTGGCTGAGCTGCACCGAACCGCACCCGCGGCCGCCGCCTATATGGCGGAGCCGATGCTTCGGGTAACCCTGGTCCCGACTCGCGTCCACGCGTCGGAGACGGACAACGTGATCCCCGGCTTGGCAGAGGTCGTCGTCGACTGCCGCGTGCCTCCCGGCCTCGGCGAGGACCACGTCCGCGAGCGCGTGGCCGGGGTTCTCGGCGCGCAGGATCCGCACATCGACCTCGAGTTCATGGACCAGACCGTCGGCAACGACTCGCCATACGAGTCGGAGCTTGCCGATGCGATCCGCGAGTGGCTCTCCGAAGCGGATCCTGAGGCGACGCTGGTGCCGACAGTGATGCCTGGATTCTCGGACTCACACTGGTTTCGCAAGGCGTTTGGCTCGGCGGTCGTATACGGCTTTCACCCGCAGCGCCAACTCGACATGCTGAGCGCCGCGCCGCTGGTCCACGGCGCCGACGAGCGAGCCGCGGTGGCTGACGTCGAGCTTGCGGCACACTTCTACGAATGGCTGGCACGGAAAATCCTGGGGTGAGCGGCTCCAGCGCTTCAAACGCAGAGGGATCAGAGCCCGCGGCGACTGAAGGGTCAGACCCCATGCGCCTCGGCGGCATGGCGCTTCGCAATGGCCTGCTCGTCCACGGCCCGACTCACTGGGCCATTGCGGTCCGCAACAAGGACGGTGAGATCGAGGTCGCGTCAGGCTCGAAGCCGTCGCTGGCGCGCGGCAGGCTCGCGACGACGCCGCTCATCCGCGGGCCCCTGAGGCTGGCCGAAGCGCTGGCCGTCATCCCGCTTGCGCGCATGCGCCTACGCTCGGCGCGGCTGCCGTTCGAGGATCCGCGCGTGATCGCCGCGGCCGCGATGGCGAGCGCCGGCTCGGCGGCCGCGCGGAAGCTCGCCAAGGGGAACACGTCCCGCGAGGCTCTCATCGCGCTTCTCGGACTGGCGCCGGCGCTGGCGGCGCTCCGGGATCCTGACCTCGCCGCCTACCACGGCGCCGAGCACAAAGCGATCGGCGCTTACGAGTCGGGTGGCTCTGCGGCCGATGAGCCGAAGGAGCACGAGCGCTGCGGCTCGAACCTGATCGGCCCGATGATCGCGTTCAGCGTCGCGGGGCAGGTCCTGGTCGAGGGAACGCTCGAGCGTCCGAACGCAATCGCGAGGAGCGCCGCTTCCCTCGCGGCCACCGGCGCCGCGGTCGAGGTCTTCGCATTCTCGGAGCGAAAGCCCGACGCAGCGCTCTCCCGCGCCGTCCATGGCACCGGTTACGAGATTCAGCGCCTCGTCTCGACGCGCGAACCGACCCCGGAGCAGCTTGCTGTCGGCGAGGCAGCGGTGGCTGAGCTACTAAGAGTCGAGCCCTCTCCTGCCGATAGGGGTGATGGCGACTCTGCACGCGTCAATCGTGCCCCATCCACATGAGCCTTTCCCTTCTGCCACTCGCCTTCGGATATGAGGAAATAGAGCGTTACGTTCCCCTCTGGGCGCCCGTTCTGATTCTGACGGTCATTTGCTACTTCATGTGGCAGACCATCAAGCTGATGCCGCGGACGAAGCCGCAGGAGATCAGCTCGAAGTCGAAGCAGACCGTGACTTTCGACGACGTCGCCGGAGTCGACGAGACGAAGGACGAGCTCCGCGAGATCGTCGAGTTCCTCTCGGATCCAAAGCGGTTCAAGCGCCTGGGCGCGAAGGTGCCGAAGGGCATCCTTCTCCACGGCCCTCCGGGCACGGGCAAGACGCTCCTGGCCAAGGCGGTGGCTCACGAGTCGGGAGCGACGTTCCTCTCCCAGTCCGCATCCTCGTTCATTGAGATGTTTGCGGGGCTCGGTGCCGCGCGCATCCGCCGTCTCTTCAAGGAAGCGCGCGAAGCCGCACCCGCGATCGTCTTCATCGACGAGCTGGACGCCGTCGGCGCGGAGCGCGGCTCCGACGTCTCAGGCGAGCGCGACCAGACGCTCAACCAGCTTCTGGTCGAGATGGACGGCTTCAACTCACAAGACAACGTCGTCGTCATGGCCGCCTCGAACCTCCTGGAGAAGCTCGACAAGGCGCTGCTCCGGCCAGGTCGCTTCGATCGCCAGGTCTTCGTACCGCCCCCCGACCGCAGAGGGCGAGTCGAGATCCTGAAGGTCCATACGCAGAACAAGCCGCTCGGCCAGGACGTGAGCCTGGACCGGGTCGCCCGCCACGGCTCGGGCCTCACGGGCGCCGACCTCGCGAACCTGGCGAACGAGGCTGCGATCCTGGCCGGCCGCGCCCAACGCGAGTTCATCGTGCAGGCCGACTTCGACAACGCCCTCGAGCGAGTGGTCGCCGGCCTCGAGTCGCGAAAGATCATCACCGACCAGGAAAAGCAGGTGATCGCGTGGCACGAGGCGGGTCACGCCATCGCCTCGGAGCTCCTACCTTCGGTCGACAAGGTCCAGAAGGTCTCGATCGTGCCTCGGGGGAAGGCGCTCGGCTACACCCTCAACCTGCCCCAGGAGGATCGCTATCTCAAGACGCGCCAGGAGCTGATCGACTACATGAAGGTTCTCCTCGCCGGGCGCGTCGCTGAGCAAATCACCTTCGGTCGCATCACGACCGGCGCCTCGGACGACCTCAAGCGCGTCACCGCCATCGCACGCTCGATGGTCCACGACTATGCGATGGGAACGCACATCCGCTCCCACCAGGTGCCGACCGACGACTTCACCGTCTCTGAGGCTCTCCGCGCGATCCGCGACGAGGAGGTGCAGGCGATCGCCGAGGAGGCCTATCGCGGCGCCCACCAGCTGCTCTCGGATCACCGCGATTTGCTCGATCTCGTCGCCGAGCGCCTGCTCGAGAACGAGATGATCGAGCACGACGAGATCAAGGAGATCATGGCGGCCCACCGCGAAAGCCGTTCCGAGACCGAGGAACAGCACCCAGAGACCGAAGTCTCACTGCCTGCCGAGGTCTACGCGACTGAAGAGTCGGAGCAGAGCCCCTAAATAGACTCGGCCCGATGTTCGGGCTGATCGATCACATCGGCGTCGCCACCGATGACCTCGAGGCATCGTTGGCTCTCTATGAAGGCTCGATGGAGATGCCCGTCGCACATCGCGAGACCGTGGAGGAGCAGGGGGTCGAAGCGGTCCTTCTGGACGTTGGCGACTGCCATGTCGAGCTCCTGAGCCCCCTTGGGCCCGAGACGCCGGTGGGCAAGTTCCTGGAGCGCAAAGGCCCAGGCCTCCATCACGTCGCCTACCGGGTCTCCGATATCAACGCGACGCTCGCAAAGCTCGCCGAGGCCGGCCTGGAGTTGATCGACGCCGAGCCTCGCACCGGCATCCGCGAGAGCCGCGTCGCCTTCCTTCACCCCCGCTCGACGGGCGGGGTCCTGACCGAGATCGTCGAACCCGCGAAGGGACACTGAACACCATGGCAGAAGAGCTGACAAAGGTCGAGATCGGGTTCGGGATCGGGCAGGTCCTCTCTGTGAAGCTCTCCGAGAAGGATCTAGCCGAGCTGCGGAAGACCGTCGAGTCCGGGCAGGGCTGGCACGACCTGAAGACTCAGGAGGGCAGCGTCGCCCTCAATCTCGCGACCGTCGTCTTCATCCGCGTCGCCGATCCGGCGCGCGGCATCGGCTTCTCGGGTTAGCGGCACAAAGCCTCCCGGCGAGGTGTAGGGTCGCGGTCAGACCGCGACCTCTGGAGGAGACCGATGACCAGGCCAAAGCTCAGCTATTCGAACGTCACGTCCACCCTCGCCCTCATGATCGCCCTCGGCGGCACGAGCGCCTATGCGGCGGGTCAGCTCGTCGGCTCCGACGAAATCGCCAACAACGCGGTTGAGTCGCGGCACATCGCGAATCAGGAAGTCAAGACCGCGGATGTCCTGGACGAGAGCACTGAGTTCAGACGATCTCGCGCCGGATTCCGTCAGACAGCCCGAGATCGCCACCGACTCGGTCTTCTCGTCGGAGATCGGCACCAACGCGGTCGGCGCGGCGGAGATCGGCACCAGTGCGGTCGGCACGGCGGAGATCGCTACCAACGGGGTCGGCCCGCTTGAGATCGCGCCCGACGCGGTCTCCTCAGACGAGATCGCCGGCGGCGCGGTTGGCGGCTCTGAGATCGCCCCGGACGCGGTCAGCTCGTCGAAGATCGCCACCAACGCGGTCGGCTCGTCGGAGATCGGCTTTAACACGGTCGGCGCGGAAGAGATTCAGAACGACGCGGTCCGCGCCGGCGAGCTCGGCTCGATCACCCATGTTTCAGCTTCTACGACTCTCAGTGAGCTCGAGCGGGATAACGTCAACGCGACGTGCCCCAAGGGCGCCGCACTCATCTCGGGTGGGTTCACCGGAACTGGCGGAAGCTTCATTACCGTCGACACCAGCCGCCCCGAAAGCCAAACGCTCAACCCACGCACTTGGGTGGTGGCAGGATCCAACGCATCGACCGACGACGCCTACACCTTGAGGGCCTACGCCGTCTGTCTGAACGGCTAGAGCACTACCGGTCCCTGAGCTCGCGGCGGAGGATCTTGCCGGAGGCCGACTTCGGGATCTCGTCGATTTCCTCGATCAGGCGCACCTTCTTCTGCGGCGAGACCTGCTCTGCGACGTAGTCCATGAGCGCGTCGTGGTCGAGCTCGGCGTCACCCGCGGCAACGACGTAGGCCTTGGGGATCTCGCCCGCGTCCTCGTCGGGAACTCCGATCACCGCCACGTCGGCGACGTCGTCGTGGTTGATCAGGATCGACTCGAGCTCTGCGGGCGGAACCTGGAAGCCCTTGTACTTGATGAGCTCCTTCAGCCGGTCGACGATGAAGTAGAAGCCGTCCTCGTCACGGGTCGCGATGTCGCCCGTGTGGAGCCAGCCGTCGTCGTCGATGGTGCTTGACGTCGCCTCGTCGTTATTGAGGTAGCCCGCCATCACCTGGGGCCCGCGGATCAGGAGCTCGCCGCGCTCGCCCTCGGCCACATCCTCGCCGCTCTCGACGTCGACGATCCGGCACTCGGTGTCTGAGAGCTCCATACCGATCGACCCCGCGCGGTTCTCGCCGTCGGGCCGGACGATGTGGGTGACGGGGCTCGTCTCCGTCATCCCGTAGCCCTGGATCACGTTGCAGTCGAGGCGCTCGGCGACCTTGTCTGCGAGCTCGGCGCCAAGGGGAGCAGCGCCGGACATGATCGTCTTGATCGACGAGAGGTCGCGCTCGTCGACCGCGGGGTGCTTTGCCAGGGCCAGCGCGATGGGCGGCACCACGTAGACCAGGGAGACGCCGTGCTCCTGGATCAAATCGAGGAACTGGTCGAGGTCGAACCGCGGCATCGAGACGATCGTCGCCCCTGCCCGAAGGCCCTGGTTCATGATCACGGTTTGCCCGTAGATGTGGAAGAAGGGAAGGACGCCGACCAGGACGTCTCCCTCTTCGATCCCGAACGCCTCCTGGATCTGGATCAGGTTCGCGACGAGGTTCTCATGGGTCAGCATCACGCCCTTCGGCAGGCCGGTGGTCCCGCTCGAGTACGGCAGGACGGCGAGATCCTCGGCGGAGACCTCAACCTCCGGCGCATCGGCTGGATCGCCCATGAGGTCGGACAGCGCGGTGGCGCCGTCTTCTGCCTCGCCGACGACGAAGATCTCCTCGATGCCCGCCGCCTCGGCCGCCTTCTTGGCCGTGTCCATGAACTGCGGGATGGTCAGCATGAATTTCGAGCCCGAGTCCTCGAGCTGGTGCTGGAGCTCGCGCGCCGTGTAGAGCGGGTTGGCCGTGGAGGCTCGCCCGCCCGCGCGTGCGACGCCATGGAAGGCGATCGCGTACTCCGGCAGGTTCGGCATAAAGACGCAAAGCGAGTCGCCGGGCTCGAAACCGCGAGCCGCGAGCCCCGCGGCAAGGGCGCGGGTTGCCCGTTCCAGCTCGGCGTACGTGATCGTGCGGCCGGTCGGACCGTCGATCAGCGCGGGCTTGTCCCCGAGCTCAGAGGCCCGCTCGAGGACGAATGAAGTGACGTCGGTCTCGGGATAGTCCATGACCCGCACCCTATGTGGTGCCGGCGCCCCGCAGCCGCAGGTACTCGGCGCGCTCGCAGAGGCTCTCGCGCATCTCAGCCGTGAGCTCGGTCAAGAACTCACGCCGGTAGACGTCATCGGTGAGCATCGAGACCGCAAAATAGAGGCCGGTGAATGCGGCGATCGCGCCGGCGACGCGCAAAAGCTCCTCGCTCATGATCGCGGCGTGGCCGAAGAGGTCGAACTCGACCAGAGCGTTCGGCTCGGATCCGACCCAGTCTGCGGTGATGGCGGGATCGACGGCCAAGACGCCGAGCGCCACGAAGAAGCCCCCGATCGCAAGGCTCACGGCGAGGACCTGGAGCGCCTGGCTCACGAACATGACGAGCCCCACGTTGAGGCGCTCGCGGCGATCGAGCGGAGGCGCCGATGTGTCCGCCTCCCGCTCGAGCTGCTTGACCTCGTGGGGAATCCGCGCGACTAGGAAGCTTGCTCCGAGAACGACGAAGAGCCCGGTCAGGATCGCGAGAGAGGCAAGCTCGACGCTCGAGAACACCTGCCAGACCTCGTTGGTCAAGAACAGGACCACCGAGAAGATCATGAGGAGCGGAATCGCCCTCGCAAGCAGTGCAAGCGAAGCGCGAAGCTGGCCTACCAGCCGGCCCATCGTCCAGCGCACGATCGAGATCAGGCCGAGCCCGACAACGGCATAGATGAGCCCGAGGAGCAGCACGTTTCCAAGCGCCGTCGCGAGCGCGCTCAGCCACTGACCGCCGAAGACCAAGGGCAGGATCGCGGGCACGAGTACGAACCCCGCGAGCTCCACAGGCCCGACGTCCTCGGGAATCGCGATCGGCGGGCGCCCGCGCGAGCGGTTGAGTGCGACGATTCCGAAGAGAAACAGCGCGAGCGCGCCCCCAACCGCGGCAACGTTCGCGAGCGGCGACCAGTCCAGGTTGAGCGCACCCAATACTTCGGCCAGGAAAACGAACGCGATCAAGGGCGCCGCCCGGTTGAAGACGTCCGTGGCGGCGGATCGATCGGCGATGAACAACGGCAGCCCCGCTCTGTAAAAGCCCTCCTCGTAGTCGTGCAGACGTAAATCCTCGGCAGCTCCCATCGCGGGTGGGACCGTATTGGGATCGCGCGCCAGTAGCGTTTCGAGCGTGCGTTCCGTTGCCCTGCTCGCGAACCCCGACTCGGGCTCAGGTGATGCCGAGAGTGTGGCCGCCTGCCTTCGCGAGCACGGGCTGGAGGTGCGGGAGTTCGATCTGGGCGACGCCGCCGACGCCGTGGCGTCCGGACCCGACGGCCTCGTCGTAGCGGGCGGCGACGGCTCTCTCGCCTGCGTTGCAGCGCCGGCGGCGAGTGCGGGCATTCCGCTTGCGGTCATCCCCACCGGCACCGCGAACGATTTCGCGCGCGAGCTCGGAATTCCCCGCGAGCCCGGCGAGGCGTGCGAGCTGGCCGCAGAAGGTAAGCGCACGAGGCGCCTGGACGTCGGGCGGATGGGCGGGCGGCCCTTCTTGAACGTGGCCAGCTTGGGGCTCCCCCCGGCGGCTGCGGAGCACGCGCATGGCCTGAAGAGAGTGCTCGGCCCGCTCGCCTACGCAGTCGGCGCGGTGCGCGCGGGCATGGGCGCGAAACCCGTCGCCTGCGCGATCACGTGCGACGGCGATGAGGTTCACGCCGGTGAGGCTTGGCAGGTGACGATCGCCTGCTCGGGAGCTTTCGGGGGAGGCTCCTCGATCGAAACGAACCTGGCCGACCGAATGCTCGACGTGGTCGTTATCGAGGCGGGATCGCGCTTACGCCTCGCCCATCGTGCGTACGGCCTTCGCCGTGGCGGGATCGGCGAGCAGACCGGCGTCGCCAAGGTCCGCTGCGCTGTGGCCGAGGTCGCCCTCGACCGCGTCGAGCCCTGGAACGTGGACGGCGAGCTCGTCGAATCCGGCAGCGTCACCTTCAAGGTCGATCCCGAGGCCGTCGAAGTAGTAGTCGGATGAGGCTTCCAAGTGCAGCACTTCGTCCGGCGAGAGCCCAAGCGCTCCTCAGCGCGCTGGGCCTGGCCTGCCGCCCTCGCCACGGCGGGGATCACCTGGTACGTCTCCGACAGCCTCCGCCATCGCCGCGAGGGCGCGTTCGGATACGACCTCGGAACGAGCCTCGAGGTCGACTCGCCGGACTTCCTTCGCGCCGCCGAGGCACTGTGCGGTGCGCCGATCTCGGAGGGATCGGAGGTGGAGCTCTTCGTCAACGGCGATCAGATCTTCCCGGCGATCATGGAGACCATCGAAAGTGCCGAGCGGACGCTCACCTTCGAGACCTACGTCTATTGGCGTGGAGACATCACGTCGGAGCTCGCCGAAGCGCTCTGCAAGCGGGCTCGTGCCGGCGTTGAGGTGAAGGTGCTCCTGGATGCGCTCGGCTCGATTCAGATGGACTCGACCCAAATCGATCGCATGCGGGAGGCGGGTGCAACGGTTCATCGCTTCCGCCCGATTCGCCCGTACACGATGCGGCGTCTCGCCAACCGCTCGCACCGGCGGGTCCTGGTCGCCGACGGCAGCGTCGGGATGACGGGCGGAGTCGGGATCGCCGATGAGTGGACCGGCGATGCCGAGGACGAGCACCACTGGCGGGACACCCACGTGCGCCTCAAGGGCCCCGTCGTTCGCCACCTCCAAGGCTGCTTCAGCGAGCACTGGCTCGAGGCGACCGGTGAGGTCCTCTCCGGCGAGAGGTACCTGCCCCACCTCGAGCCCGGCTCGGCCGGAGGCAAGGTTCAGCTCGTGCGCTCCAAGTCCGGCGTTGGAGACACGAACGTCGAGACCCTCTACTACCTCGCGATCGCTTCGGCCCGGAAGTCGCTCGACCTTACCGCCGCCTACTTCGTGCCGCGTCCGGCGTTCACAGAGGCACTCGCTGAAGCGGCCGAGCGAGGGGCCGCCGTTCGAATTCTCGTTCCCGGTCCCCACATCGACAAGGAGTTCGTCCGCGTCGCCGGCCGCGACTCCTACGCCCAGCTCCTCGAAGCAGGCGCCCGCATCTTCGAATACCAGCCGACGATGCTCCACGCGAAATCGCTAACGGTGGATGGCTGCTGGTCCTCGGTCGGGACGGTCAATTTCGACAACCGCTCGTTCCAGCTTCACGACGAGATCATGGTCGGGGTCTGGGACGAGCACTTCGCCTCGCTTCTCACCGAGCAATTCGAGCGGGACATCGAGCGCTCCGACGGAGATCACGACGGAGCGCTGGGCCGCGCGCGGCCCACGGCGGCGGGCGGCCGAGACGTCCATGCGCGTTGTTTCGCCGCGAGCTTTAGGCCACGGGTCCACCCTCCCACGTATCCTCGCGTGCCCGTGCGGAGCCCCTGGAGAAAGACAGAACCGGAGCGGAGGATCGACTGGCTCCTCGCGAGGCTTCGCGCCGGGCGCCCGCCCGCGAAGAAGCCCGGCGTCCTCGGCACGCTCGGGGCCGCCGACCAGGCCGTGCTTCGATTCCTGCGAACAAAGGCGCCTCACGACCCAGCGACCGAGGCGATCGGAAAAAGTCTGGGGCTGATCGGCGAGTCGGCGGCTGTCTGGGTCGCGATCGGGCTCGCGGGCGCGGCAACCGATCGCGCGCGGCGTGCCCGATGGCTCATCGGCGCGGCCACCGGACCGGGCGCGGTGATCGCCAACTACGGGCTCAAGCTCATCGTTCGGGCGCCAGCGCCCCTTGATCGAGGATCACCCCCCGCTTGCCAAAGCGCCGTCCAAGCTTTCGTTTCCCTCGGCGCACTCGACGTCGTCGATGGCCGCGGCGACCGCATTCGGCCGAGTCGACCCGCGAACCCGGGTACCGCTCTACGCGCTCGCGTCCGCGATCTGCCTCTCGCGCCCCTACCTCGGCATGCACTACCCCTCCGACGTTCTGGCCGGGGCCGCCTTCGGGATCATGATCGGAGGCCTCGTACCCGGCGTGGGCGAGCGGACCCTCGAGGAGCGCATGGCGGAGTTTGTGGCGGACCTGAGCCATGAGGCGCCGGGCAAGGAGGACGCCGAGGCCGAGGCGACTGAGGGGTCAGACACCCCGCAACTCCCGCGGCAAGCCGGACCATCCGGAATAGAGGTGTCAGACCCCAAGGCAGACCCCGGCCCAGGCGACTCGGAGTGAAGGTCGGCATCGTCGGGCTTGCCTAATGCGGGCAAGTCGACGCTTTTCAATGCGCTCACCAGGGGGGCGCGGAGACCGGCGACTATCCGTTTACGACGATCGACCCGAACGTGGCGGTCGTCGGGGTGCCCGACGACCGCCTCGAAGCCGTCGCCGAGACCGTGGGCTCTTCGCGGGTCGTGCTCGAGACGATCGAGTTCCACGACATCGCCGGACTTGTCCGGGGCGCGTCCGAAGGCGAGGGGCTAGGCAACCGCTTCCTGGCGGCGATCCGCGAGACGGACGCGATCTGCCACGTGGTCAGGTCCCACGGCGCGAGCGCCGTTCCACATCCCGAGGGTCGCGTGGATCCTCGCGAGGACATCGAGCTGATCGAGCTCGAGCTCCTGGCGGCGGACCTCGATCAGGCCCAGCGCCGCCTCGAACGCGTCACGAAGCAGGCGCGCTCGCTGGACAAGGAGCTCGTGGCAGAGCGCGACTGGCTCGAACGCGTCGTCGCGGCGCTCGAGGATGGACGGCCCGTGCGCGACGTTCCGGTGCCCGACGACGCGCCCGAGGCACCCCGCCTTCTTCAGGCGCTGACCTCAAAGCCGATCCTCTACGTGGCGAACGTCGACGAGGGCTCTGACGTCGTGCCCGAGAGCGTCGCCGAGCACGCGAGTGGGGCAAACGCAGAGGCGGTCGCGATCAGCGCGCGGATCGAATCCGAGCTGGCAGACATCGACGACCCCGAAGAGGCGGCGGAGCTTCGCGCCGAGATGGGGGTCTCGGAGTCAGGCTTGACCCGCGTGATTCGCACAGCGTTCGACCTCCTCAACCTGATCACGTTCTTCACCGCGGGTGAAGAGAAGGAGGCGATGGCTCGAAACGTGGAGCGTGGCTCGACCGCATGGGAATCTGCCGGGAAGATCCACGGCGACATCCAGGAAGCGTTCGTTCGTGCCGAAGTGGTGAGCTGGCGCGACCTCGTCGATGCGGGTGGTTACGCCGGGGCTCGTGAGCGCGGCAAGCTCCGGCTTGAAGGCCGTGACTACGCGATGGCCGACGGCGACGTGATGACCGTCAAGGTGTGATCCTCCAGCGGCGCCGGCTTGCCGAGGTGGTAACCCTGGCCCCAGTCGACGCCGTAGTCGCGGAGCATCTCGACGGTGACGTCGTCGCCTACGAACTCGGCGATCGTCTGCTTTCCGAGTCCCTTGGCGATGTCGGCTAGCGAACGAACGACGAGCTGATCCGTCGGCGAGTTCGGAAGGTTCTTCATGAACTCGCCGTCGATCTTCAGGTAGTCGAACTCGAGGTGCTTCAGGTAGTAGAAGGTCGCAAAGCCCGAGCCGAAATCGTCGATCGCAAGCTCGCACCCCAGCGCGCGAAGGCCGTAGGCGAACTGCTTCGCGCTCTCGATTCGCTCGATCGCGGCCGTCTCGGTGACCTCGAAGACGAGAAGGCTCGGATCGACGCCCGTCCTCGCGACCTCGCGCCCGATGAGCTCAATCATCTTCGAGCTTCCAAACGACCTGGCCGAGAGGTTGACCGAGGCCGCGATGGGTTGGCCCCGACGGCTCCTGTCAGCGACGAGCGAGATCGTCTTCTCGACCACCCAGCGGTCGATTTCCTCGATCAGCCCGAAGCGCTCAGCGACGAACAGGAAGCTGGCCGGCGGGATCAGATCGCCGTCATCGCCGAGCATGCGCACCAGGAGCTCGTATCTCGGCATCCCCGGCTTACCCGCGATCGGAACGATCGGCTGGGCGTGGAGGACGAAGGCATCGTCCTCGAGGGCCTGGCGGATGCGGTTCGACCACGTGAGCCTCTGCTCGAGGGTGTCGCGGCGAAGGCTGTCGGCCTCGAACGTGACGTAGCGGTCGCGTCCCTCCTCCTTGGCCTCATACATCGCGATGTCCGCCTCGATCAGGAGCTCCTCGGCGCTGGCGCGCTGTGAGAGGTCGCCGAAGGGAGCGATCCCGATGGTCCCGCTCGTGCGGCGAGGCCCGCGGTCGGTGACGAGAGAGACCCCGCCTCGGATCACCTCGAGCAGGCTCTCTGCGGCGCCTTCCGCGTCCTCCCGGGTCGCATGCGGCAGGAGGACAGCGAACTCGTCCCCGCCGAGCCGGGCCAGATAGTCGGTTTCTCGAAGCTTGGCCTTGAGCGCCTTCGCAACCCCTCTGATGAGCTCGTCCCCCGCGGCGTGACCGGAGGAGTCGTTCATGTACTTGAAGTTGTCGAGGTCGATCACGAGAAGGGCGCCACCGGTGTCGTAGCGCCGCGCGCTCGCCAGCTCCCGCTCGAGCTCTTGCGCGAAACGGCGGCGGTTGAAGAGACCGGTCAGCGGATCGTGGTCGGCCAGGTAGCGAAGCTGACCCTCGAAGCGCTTTCGCTCTGAGACGTCCTGGAGCTGGACAAGACGATGGAGGGGCTCCCCACCGGCGCCGCGGACCAAGGAACTCGAGAGGGCCACCCAGTGATCGTCGCCCGAGCCCGACACGATCCGGTACTCGGCCTGGAGGTTCGTGACCTCACCCGCCATGAGGGCTCGCACGCCCTCGGCGTGCTGGCGGAGGTCGTCCGGATGAATCAGGGTCTCGAGCGCGGTCTCGAGCAGCGTCTCGCGGTCGTATCCGGTGATGGTGCAGATCGCCTCGTTGGCGTCGAGCACCCGGCCGGAGCTCACCGGATCCACTGAGAGGAGGGCCATGCCGATCGCCGAGTCCTCGAAGGCGCGGCGGAAGCGCTCCTCGGCCTCGGCGCGCTTGAGCTCTGCTTCGACGAGATCCGTTATGTCGCGCGCGGTGCCGAGCATTCGAATCGGGTTGCCCTCGTCGTCCGCGACCACCTGGCCGCGGCTGTCGACGGTGCGGACCGTGCCGTCGGCCCGCTCGATGCGATGCTCGAAGTTGTAGGGCTTGAGCGTGCCGTACGCCTTTTGAACGGTTTCGTTGACCAGGTCCCGATCCTCGGGGTGAATGCAGTTCAGGTAGTCCTCGTAGGAGTCGGGGCTGGTCCCGACCGGAACGCCGAAGATGCGGCAAAGCTCGTCCGACCAGGTGATCGCATCGGTCGCGATGTGCCATTCCCAGCTCCCGACGTGCGCAACGCTCTGGGCTTCCTGAAGACGGCTCTCCGAGCGGCGGAGCTCCTCTTCCACCGTGATCTCAGCCTGAAGGCCGTCCTGGGATACCGGGTTCCTTCCCTCAGAAGTCGCGATGCCTTCCTATCGGCCGAAACGGGGACACGCCTTAGGCGCGATCCGTGCGTAAGCGTCTCATCCGTCGAGCAGGACCTCGGCGTTTTCCGAGACGGTCACGTGGATCGCCGCCGGCTCGTACGCGTAGTCCAGGATCGCGTGCGCCCGCAGGCGATCGAGCGCGAATTGAAACGCCCGCGCTTGCCGGTCCGACGCGTAGCTGCGGCGAATGTCGAACGACCACCCCGTGGTATGGAGCGAGTATTCGGTTGTCGCCTCGGGGTTGATCCCCAGGAGTAGGTCCTGGTACTCGCGGTCGCGAGTAAGGCTCGTCACCGTCAGCGGCTTCGAATCACCCGAGACGGCTCCGACCTTGCCCGCCAGATAGGTGAGGGAGGCGAGCGCTTCGGGGCGAAGGACGCGGTAGAGCTCGGGGTCTGAGTCCAGGTCATCGGCGAGCTCGCCGACCTGCCCCGCGAGCTTGAAGCCGAGCGAGGGATCACTCGGAACCCGGATGAGCTCTCCATCCTCGGTCGCATCGGCGATGTCGCCGGGCGTCGCGAAGACCTCGGTTTCTGACTCCGGGTGATAGGTCTCTTCGAGGGTGGCCTTCTGTGTCGCCAGACCGATCACGCTCTCCAGCCCAGAGCGGTCTCGCCGGAAGTCCTCGAGGATTCCCTGCGAGGCAAGCACCCGCCACAGATAAAGCGAGGAATCGTCACCGAAGCCCGCCAGGAGCTCGTAAGCCTCCGGCCGGTTCTGCGGTGACGAATCGAAGTAGAGGCGCGCGTAGTCAATCTCTTGCTGGGCAACCGTTTGCGCGACCGAGCCCGCCGAGCCCGCCTTGCCGACGTAGGCGGAGATGACGTTCTCCAGGTTGCCGACCCCCATGTGGTAGGAGACGACCGCGAGCTCTTCGGAGCCGAAGCGGTCCGTGGCGACCTCGAGGTAGCGGGCCGCGCCTTCCAGCGCTTGCACGGGATCGAAGCGCTCGTCCACGCTCCTGCGCTTCTCGATGAGGTCTGACGCGACCTTGCCCTTGCCTTTCGCGAGCGCCTTGTCGATCTGCTTTGTCAGCTCGATGCTCTGCGCCAGGTCGACACGCATGCCCAGGAAATCCGTCGCCGTCGAAGGGATGATCTGGGTCAATCCCGTGGCCGAGTTCGGCGTCCCGTCGGCCATGACCTGGGAGCGGCCGGCGCTCTCGAGGAAGACGATCGCCTCGAGCGTGTCCGGGTCGAGGCCTGCCGGCCGTGCGGCGTCTTCGATCTCTTTCCGCCACTTGAGCGTCCGCTTGACCGAGGCGATGACGCCGCCGGGGCTCTTTTCGTAGATAACGTGCGAGGTGCCGAGCGCCGCGCGCTCTGACAGCTCGGCGGAGCTCTCAGGCGTCCAGGCCAAGGGGTCCCCGGACGCGAGGGTCGAGCTCGAACGCGCCTCTCGCGAGATTTCCTCGATCTCGAGATCGACGGGATCCGAGCCGCCGATACCGATCGCGAGAACCACACCGGCGATGATCATGGCGAGCGCAATGAGCACCGCGAGGGTGGCCACTAGACCCCTGGCCGTCTCTCGATCCACTGTCTAATACCCACCGGCACTCATGCTGCTCCCGGACCAAATAGATCGTGCGGCCATCCCCTCCGGGGGGCCGCCAAACGCAAAGGTCCTCACAGGACAAATGTTAGGTTCTGCGCCTCATGGAGCTCACGACGTGAGGACCCAGGCGCGCTTCCCGGACGTTGCTCCCGAGCAGAGGCACTACGAGAGCTTCTACCTAAAAGCTGCCCAGCCCGGGGGCGGGCGCTCGATCTGGCTTCGCCATACGACGCACCAGCGTCCCGGCGAGCCGGTCCAGGGGTCGCTCTGGCTCACCGCGTTCGACGCGGATGAGCCCGGCCCGCGCGCGACGAAAGCGACCCTGCCGGCGACAGAGGTGTCCGCCTCTGAGGGCGCCTACATCCAGATCGGCGACTCGGTCCTGGAGCCCGGCCGAGCGCGCGGTGCTATCACCGGGGACGCGCCGCACGCGTCCTGGGAACTCGCGTTCACCGACGAGGCCGAGGCGCTTCACCACCTCCCCTACGAGTTCATGTACAGGGCGAAGCTGCCCCGGACGAAGATGCTGAGCCCGCATCCCTACGCGACCTTCACCGGGCGGGTCGAGATCGCGGGCGAGACGATCGAGCTCGACGGCTGGCCCGGCATGGTCGGCCACAACTGGGGCGCCGAGCACGCCGAGCGCTGGACTTGGATCCAAGCTTCGGATCTGGGCGGGCGCCACGGCGACTACCTCGACGTCGCCGCGGGCCGGATCAAGGTCGGTCCGATCACGACGCCCTGGATCGCGAACGGCCGGCTGGTGCTGGATGGCGAGGAGTACGTCCTCGGCGGACTCGGCAAGGTCTATGGCACCGAGATCGAAGAATCGCCTGACGGTTGCAGCTTCACCTTCCCTGGCAAGAACGTGAACGTCAAGGGCCGGGTGGGCGCGCCGCTTAAGGACTTCGTCGCCTGGGTCTACGCGGATCCCGCCGGCCCCGAGCACAACGCGCTCAACTCATCGATAGCGGATATCGAGCTCAAGGTCGAGCGCCCAGGCGCCAGGCACGTGCGCGTCGAGGTCCCGGGCGCTGCGGTCTATGAGCTGGGGACGCGCGACACCGACCACGGCGTGCCGCTGCAGCCGTTCCCCGACGGCTAGGTTCGTGCTCGCTTCCCCTTCGGGGGCTCGCCTCGGTAAGGGCCTACTTCTTCTTGAACCGGACCCAGGTCGAGCGCAAAGCCAGCCGGGACCGGAGGGTGTCGCCCGAGACCTCGGAGGAGCCGTTTGAGCCGATCACCTTCGCCTTCACGATGCGAGGTGACTTCCCGGTCTTCAGCACGTCGATCTTCTTCAGGTTGCCCTGGAACAGGCCAGAGAGCTTCGATTCAATCGAGGATTGCGAGAACCTTTCCTTCCAGCGATGGACGGGCGAGACATCGTCGTACGGATCATTGACCGACTTTAGGTATGAGCGCGAGCTTCCGCCTGAGAAGCCGAACTCGCTGTTTTCGGTCTGTCCGCCCGAGGTCGAGAAGAAGAACGCCTGGGCGACCTCGCCGCCATCCTTGATCACCTCCGACGACGTTTGCTTGACCGCTTCATTGGTCGAGTCCTTCTCCGATGAGACCCCGCCATAGACCTGGCTTCGAGTGTCGTCGTATAGGTCGTAGCCGTCCCCGTTGAACGTCGTGGCCAGGGCGTAGGAGCGAGCGGCGACCGCTTGCGCACGAAGCGCGGCCTGCGGCCACTCGGAAGGAGACTCGTTGGGGACCACGCCCTTGACGTAGTCCTCGAGCCCGACCTTGTTGATCGCATAGAGGGAGCCGCTCACGTTCCGCGCGCGCAGGTCGCCGCGATACTTGCCGACGCCCGAAAAGACGACCGACCCACCGCCGCTCGCGGTCGCTTTGTCCCCGCAGCCGGTCAGCTTCGAGCCGTTGTCCCGGTGGAGCGAGATGTTTCCCGAGCTGAGGCGAAAGGAGTACTCCTTGTTCCCTTCGAGGTTCTCACCGCAGGCCTTCTGTGCGTCGGTGAACTTGATCGAGCCGAGGCCGGTCGCGATAAGGACCCGGAGCTGTCGCCCCTTCGCCTTGTCGATCTTCACACCCGTGTAGTAGTGCTTGAGGATGTTCTCGTAGCTCTTGCCCTTCTTGGCGAAGCCGTAGGCGCCGTATTGGCTCATCCCCACGCCGTGCCCCCAGCCGCGACCCTTCGCGGTCCAGTCGGCCTGCGCGTAGGCGGGCAGGCAAAGCATCGCGGCGGTGGCCGCGAGCGCAAGCAGGTGGTTGCGGTTTCGCTTCATCCGATCTTCGTCCCTCCCCCCTTTCTCTTCGGCAACAAGCTTGGCAGGCCAAAGTCTCGTTTGCTTCATCCAACTCTGGCTGGATGATTGATTTCGAATCCGCGTGCGTCCAGGGGCGCACGGGACCGAGCTGGGCGCGGACGTGGGACGAAGCCTGTACCGGTTGGTACAGGCGAGGAGCACGGGCACGATCCAGCGACGGTACCCGTGCGTCATCTGGACGTGCGGGGAGTTCGGAATCAATCATCTAGGGTGGAGATATGGCACTGAGCGCCGATGAGCAGAAGGTCGTAGACGAAGCCCCGAATCAGCTCTTGATCGGCGGCGAATGGCGCGACGCCTCTCAGGGGGAGAAGCTCGCGATCGAGGATCCTTCGACCGGCGAGACCATTTGCGAGGTTGCCGACGGCACGCCCGACGATGCCAAGGCCGCGATCGACGCGGCCTGCGAAGCGCAGGCCGACTGGGCGCAGGCGCCGCCGAACGAGCGCTCAGAGATCCTCTACGACGCGTTCAAGGCGATCTCCGAGCAGGCCGACGACCTGGCGCTACTGATGACGCTCGAGATGGGCAAGGCGGTCGCCGAGTCCAAGGCCGAGCTGACGTACGCCGCGGAGTTCTTCCGTTGGTTCTCTGGCGAGGCGCTGCGGATCGACGGGTACTACAAGAACGCGGGGAATGGCCAGAGCCGCGTGCTCGTCATGCGCCAGCCGATCGGGCCGTGTTACTTCATCACCCCCTGGAACTTCCCGAACGCGATGGGCACCCGGAAGATCGGCCCCGCGCTCGCCGCCGGATGCACGATGGTTGTAAAGCCGGCTCAGCAAACGCCGCTCTCGATGCTGGCGCTGGCCAAGCTCCTGAGTGAGTGCGGCCTGCCGGACGGCGTCCTCAACGTGATCACGTCGAAGTCATCGGGCGACGTCTCCGAGCCGGTCATCGGCGATGAGCGGCTCCGCAAGCTCTCCTTCACCGGCTCGACCGAAGTCGGCCGGAAGCTGATCGCGCAAGCTGCCGACAACATCCTCAAGGTCTCGATGGAACTGGGCGGGAACGCGCCCTTCCTAGTCTTCGAAGACGCCGACGTGGACGACGCGATCGAAGGGGCGATGATCGCGAAGATGCGAAACATCGGCGAGGCGTGCACCTCCGCGAACCGCTTTCACGTCCATGAGTCGCTCGCCGAAGAGTTCGCCTCGAAGCTCGGGGAGAAGATTGGCGCGATGAAGGTCGGCCGCGGCACCGAGGAGGGCGTCGAGGTCGGTCCGTTGATCGACGGGGATCAGCGCGACAAGGTGGCCGAGCTGGTGGACGACGCGGTCGAGAAGGGCGCGACGTGCGTCACCGGCGGCGGCAAGCGGGAGGGCGAGGGCTATTTCTTCGAGCCCACGGTTCTCTCGGGCGTCACCGACGATGCCCGCGTGCTCTCCGAGGAGATCTTCGGCCCGGTCGCGCCGGTCGCCACGTTCCAAAGCGACGAGGAGGCGATCGAGGCGGCGAACAGGACGGAGTACGGGCTCGTCTCCTACGTCTACACGTCAGGCCTCAAGCGCGCGCTTCGCGTCTGCGAGGCGCTCGAAACAGGGATGATCGGCCTCAACCAGGGCATGGTCTCGAACGCGGGCGCGCCATTCGGGGGCGTCAAGGCATCGGGCATCGGTCGCGAGGGCGGCAACGAGGGCATCCTCGAGTATCTCGAGACGAAGTACGTCGCGGTGAACCTGTAGGTCTGGCTGCTAGGAGCGGCTCGCCTAACCTCGGCCCCGTGGCGTTCACGACAGCCGAAGCCAGAGACCGCATCATCGGCGACCTCGAAGCCGCCGAGGAGGAGCTCGCGTTTGCGGTCGCCTCCCTCGGAGAAGCCTTCGAGGCGCTGCCCGAGGCCTCGGCAGAGCGCCTCGAGGACGAGCTCTTCAGACCGGTCCAAAAGGCCTACGCGCGAGCGAAGCGAACGCGAATCGGCTTTGCGCAGCGCGTTTCCCACGAGACCGACGAGCCTGAGCCCAAGCCACTCGGGCCGCCGTCGCAGGGCGCGAAGGGCTTCCTCGAGCAGGCGGTCGCCTCCTCAGCGCAGGCCGACCTGATCCTCGCGGAGCTCCAGGACTCGGGCATGCCGCTCGAGGGCGGCGACGGAGAGCTTCGCGCGAGCCTGAGCGAGATTCGGCAGCTGATCGCGCGGGTGAGCGGAAGCTCGCGAGCCTTCCTCGCGTCGCTCGGCCGCTAGCCCGGCGCCGGCTTGTTGATCGCCGCTCCTGGTTCGTAGCCCTCGAAGAGCGCCTGGAGGAGCGGCACGGCCCTGTCGAAGCGCTCGATCTCGCAGCCGTTCGAGCGATTGAGCTCGGCGTTGATGTCCTCGCCGTTGACCTCGCCCTCGACGGTCGCGACGTCGGGACCGCCGAAGATCTCCGTGCACGGCTGATCGGCTGGGGCCGGGTCGAGGTCGCTCGTCTCGAGGTCTTGAACCGCCAGGCAGGGAGCATCGTCGCTGGCCTCCTCGCAGTTGACCTCCTCGCTCAGCTCCTCCTCCTGTCCGTCGGGACCGTCGGGGTCGAGCGTGACCGTGAGCGCCGCGTCTCCCTCGCCGAACGGATCGCCCGAGGTGGGGTCTTCCTCGTCGCCGCAGCCGGCTGCTGCCAAGAGGATCGCGAGCGCGATCACAGGCAGCCCCGCGCGCGCTCCACGCCGCGCGTCGGTAGCTCTGCCAGGTCCCATCGACGCCCAACCTAGTCGCCGTGGCTACCTTGGTCGCCGCATGGCCAACCGCGCGGGGGATCCGCCCCTCTCGATCTTCGCTCGCTTCCTTCGCTTTGGGGCGCTCGCGTGGGGCGGGCCCGCGGCTCAGATCGCGGCGATCAAGCGGGAGTGCGTAGACGAGGAAGGCTGGGTCTCCGACGACGCGTTCAAGCGGACGCTCGCCGTGTATCAGGTCCTGCCCGGACCCGAGGCGACGGAGCTCTGCATTTACTTCGGGAGGCTTCGCGGCGGCAAGCTCGGCGGCGTCCTCGCCGGCCTCGGGTTCATGTTGCCGGGCTTTGTCTTGATGCTTGCGCTCTCGATCGCGTATGTGGAAGCCGACTTGTCCGACAATCTCGACGAGCTCTTTTATGGCCTTAAGGCGGCGGTGGGCGCCATCGTCGCTCGGGCGCTTGTGCGCCTGAGCCGGACGTTCATCAGCGACGTCCCCCTCGCGATCCTGGCCGTGGCGGCGTTTTGCCTGACCCTGTTCGCCGACGCCGGATTCATCATCGTCCTCGTCAGCGCGGGAATCGCCTACGAGCTGTGGACGCACGCGCGGGCCTGGACAGCGAGAACCCACGCGCTCGACGTGGGCCTGCCAGTGCTGGCTGGGGTGGTCGTGGGCGCGATCACCCTCTCCCTCACGGCCGAGATCTTCTTCGAGGGCCTCAAAGCCGGACTCGTGACCTTCGGCGGCGCCTTCACCGTCATCCCGTTCCTTCAGGAAGCAGCGGTCGACGATCAGGGTTGGCTTACCAATGCTCAGTTCGTCGACGGGCTGGCGATGAGCGGCGTCCTTCCTGCACCGCTCATCATCTTCTCGACGTTCATCGGCTACGTCGCTGGTGGCCTTGTCGGCGCACTCGTCATCACGCTCGGCATCTTTATTCCCGCCTTCGTCTTTCCGATCTTCTTTCATCGGGGACTGGTCTCGATCGCCGAAAACGACCGGCTCCGCCCGTTCCTCCTCGGGGTCGCGGCGGGCGTTATCGGCTTGATCGCAGCAGTCGCGGTCGACATCATCGACACCGGCGTGGTTGACGTTCCAACCGCATTGCTGGCCGTGGGCGCCTTCTTGGCGCTCAATCGCTGGCACGGCCGGCTGACGGTCCTCTGGGTCGTGGCGGCCTGCGGCGGCATCGGTGCCGCCGTTCAGCTCACGGGCGCCGCCTAGGCCGGCGGGCTAGTGCCCGAAGAGCGAGGACAGCATCCCGCGCGTGCCGCGTTTTTGGAGGTAGCACTGGTGGTACTCCTCGGCGCGCCAGAAGCCCGTCGCGGGCTCGATGGTGGTGACGATGGGCTTTGAGAGCCGCTGCTGCTCGCGCTCGAGCGAGCGCCGCGCGATCTCGGCCTGCTCGTCGGAATGCGTGAAGACCGCCGTCCGGTACTGATCGCCGACGTCGGGACCCTGGCGATTGAGCTGGGTTGGGTCGTGGACCTCCCAGAACTTGTCAACAAGCTCCTCGTAGGAGACTTTCGCCGGATCGAACTCAACTTGCGTCACCTCGGCGTGGCCGGTTGTGCCGGAGCAGACCATCTCGTAGGTCGGGTTTTCCACATGGCCACCCTCGTAGCCGACCGCCGTGTCGACGACGCCCTCCATCTCGCGATAGGCCATCTCAACTTGCCAGAAGCAGCCCGCGCCGAAGGTTGCCTTCTCGGTGTGCTCGGGGGTGGGTGCGCCGTTCGTCTCGCTCATGCTCGTTCCGCCTTTCGATCGTCGCTCAGTGATGAGTCGCTCTCGCGCATCGAACGTTACGCGCTGAGCGCGAACGGGCTGCCTTCGGAGTCGCGGCAGATCGCCCAACGCTCTCCGGGATGGATGACCTCGCCACCGTGCTCGAGGACTCGCGCGAGGGCGGATGCCATGTCGGGCACCGCCAGGTAGGGAAGCGAGAAGGTGTCGCCGGGCCCCTTGCCGCGCTCGTGTACGCCAAGCCGAGCGCCGTCGATCTCAGCCTCCCACCCGGCGCCGTCATCGGGACCACGCTCCGAGAGCTCGAGTCCCAGCACTCCCTTCCAGAACGCGAGGGCGCGCTCGGGCTCGTCCGCGGGGAACTCGATCAGGGGAGACGGCACAATCAGCCGTGGGGCTTTGCGATCGCCTCGAAGTCGATCGCGTCGTCGAGCACCTTCGCCTCGACTCCCTTCTCGATCGCCACCTCGCGGACCGTGCGACCGGACGACGCCGCCTCCTTCACGATCTCGGCGCCCTTGTCGTAGCCAATGATCTCGTTGAGCGCCGTCGTCACCTGAAGGTTCGACTCCTTGTACTCGTCGAGGCGTTCGAGGTTCGGCTCGAGGCCGGCGACGCACTTCTCGTCGAGGAGACGACAGGCTGCGGCGAGGAGCTTGATCTGGTCGAGAAGGTTCCGGGCGATCAAGGGCACGCGCACGTTCAGCTCGAACTGGCCCTGGGTGCCGGCGGCCGTGATCGCCGCATCGTTCCCGATCACCTGGTCGCCCACCTGGATCACCACCTCGGGAATGACCGGGTTGACCTTGCCGGGCATGATCGAGGAGCCCTTTTGAAGCTCTGGCAGGCGAATTTCGCCTAGTCCCGCCCGCGGTCCCGAGCCGAGGAGCGCGAGATCGTTTGCAATCTTGATCAGCGAGACGGCAACGACCTTCAGCGCACCCGAGAGCTCGACGAGCGCGTCGCGGTTGGCCTGGGCTTCAAAGCGGTCACGAGGCGCGGAGACCTCGATGTTCATGCCCTCCGAGATGAGGGCCCGCACCTTCTCGGCGAACTCGGGATGGGTGTTGAGGCCCGTGCCGGTCGCGGTGCCGCCGAGCGGCAGCTGTCCGACTCGCTCGAGCGTCGCGCGCACTCGCTCTGAGCCGAGCGAGATCTGAGCCGCGTACCCCGAGAACTCCTGGCCGAGCGTCACCGGCACCGCGTCCATGAGGTGGGTCCGGCCCGTCTTTACGATGCCCGAGAACTCCTGCGAGCGCTTCTCGAACGTCTGCGCGAGACCTTCCATGGCGGGAAGGAGATCCTCGTTCACCTCGCCGAGCGCGGCGATGTGGACGGCCGAGGGGAAGACGTCGTTCGACGACTGGCCCATGTTCACGTGGTCGTTGCGGTGGACGCCCTCGCCGGCGAGGTTCGCGATCACTTCGTTGGCGTTCATGTTCGACGAGGTTCCCGAACCCGTCTGGAAGACGTCAACGGGGAACTGGTCGTCGTGCTCGCCGGCCGCGACCGCATCGCCAGCCGCAGCGATCCGCTCTGCGATGTCGGCATCCAGCTTCCCGAGCTCAGCGTTCACCCGGGCTGCCGCTCCCTTGAGCCTTCCCAGGGCCCGGATCACCGGAACCGGGATCGGATGCCCGGAAACCGGGAAGTTCTCAACCGCCTTAGCCGTCTCTTCGCCCCAGAGCTGCTCTGCCAACTGATCCTCCGTCGAAGTTTGCGAATCTGAGGCTATTCGGCCGCGGCGCGGTGGCGCCCCCGTTGCCCTTGAAGGTCGCTGGGCGCACCCTGAGGACAACGCGCTCGGCACTCATACACTCGGCCGCTGTGCCTGGCTTTCGCCCAGTCGATCCCAAGCAGAGCTTCGTCGAGCTCGAGCACGGCTTGCTCGAAACCTGGCGCGAGGAGGATCTCTTTCGCCGCCAGCTCGAGCTTCGCGCTCAGGCGCCGACCTGGAGCTTTTACGAGGGGCCTCCCACCGCGAACGGCAAACCGCACTCGGGGCACGTCCTCAGCCGCGTGTTCAAGGACATATACCCCCGCTACCGCGCGATGGCCGGCGCGAGCGTGCCGCGAAAGGCAGGCTGGGACTGCCACGGGCTGCCAGTCGAGCTCGAGGTGGAAAAGGAGCTGGGCATCTCCTCGAAGGAGGAGATCGAGGAGTACGGGATCGCCGAGTTCAACTCGCGCTGTCGCGAGTCGGTCTTTCGCTACGTGGAGGACTGGAACCGCCTGTCCGAGCGGATCGGTTTCTGGATCGACCTCGACGACCCCTACGTCACGATGACGAACGACTACATCGAGTCGGTGTGGTGGGCGCTGCGCCAGATGTGGGACGCGGGGCGCCTCTATCAAGGACACAAGGTCGTGCCCTACTGCCCGCGCTGCGGGACCGCCCTTTCCTCTCACGAAGTCGCGCAGGGGTATCGCGACGTGGTCGATCCCTCCGTCTACGTCCGCCTGCCGGTCACGTCGGTGCCACCGGCCGACGAGATTCCCGAGTCGCCGATCCAGGCGGGCGACAACCTCCTGGTCTGGACCACGACGCCGTGGACGCTCATCTCTCACGCCGCCGTTGCTGCCGGGGCGGAAATCGAATACCTCCGCGCGCGGCCTGCGGACTCGGACGAGGTCGTGATCGTCGCTCGAGCCCTCGCTGAGCGGGTCCTCGGCGAAGGCTTCGAGCCCTTGGCGTCGTTCCCGGGCTCGGCGCTCAAAGGCGTCCGCTATGAGCCACCGTTCGGCTTCATCTCCGGCACCGAGTACGGGCCTCTCGGCCACTCGGTGCTGCTCGGCGACTTCGTCACGACCGACGACGGCACCGGCCTCGTCCACACGGCCCTTGCCTTCGGCGAGGACGACTTCCGCCTCGGTGAAGAGCACGGGATGACCCTGCAAAACCCCGTCCGGGCGGACGGCACCTTCGACGACAGAATCCCTGACTTTCAGGGGAAGCTCGTCTTCGAGCACAACCCCGAGATCGTCGCGGCGCTGAAGGAAAGCGGCCGGCTGTTCCGGGCGCAGGACTATGAGCACGCCTACCCCCACTGCTGGCGCTGCGGAACGCCGCTTCTCTACTACGCCAAGTCGAGCTGGTACATCCGCACGACCGAAGTACGCGACCGGATGCTCGCGATAAACGAGGAGATCGGCTGGCACCCCGCCCACATCAAGCACGGGCGCTTCGGGAATTGGCTCGAGAACAACGTGGACTGGGCGCTCTCGCGCGAGCGCTACTGGGGCACTCCGCTTCCGGTCTGGCAGTGCGACTCCTCTCAATGCGAAGAAGAGCTCTGCGCGGGCTCGCTCGAGGAGCTGCGCGAGCACGGCGGCGAGATCCCCGACGACCTCCACCGGCCCTACGTCGACGACATCGTCTTGCGGTGTGCGCGTGAGGGCTGCGAGGGCCAGATGCGCCGCGTGCCCGAAGTCATCGACACGTGGTTCGACTCGGGCTCGATGCCCTTCGCCCAGTTTCACCACCCGTTCGAGGGAACGGACGAGTTCGAGCACCGGTTTCCCGCCCAGTACATCTGCGAAGGGATCGACCAGACCCGCGGCTGGTTCTACTCGCTCCTCGCAGTCTCGACCCTGGTCTTCGACCAGACCTCGTATGAGAACTGCGTCTGCCTCGGCCTGATCCTCGACCCCGACGGCCAGAAGATGTCCAAGTCAAAGGGGAACACCGTCGACCCCTGGGACGTTCTCGAGACCCACGGCGCCGACGCGTTTCGCTGGTACTACTTCACCGCCCAGCAGCCCTGGTCGGGCTACCGCTTCTCCGTCGAGACCCTCGGCGAGGCGACCCGCCAGTTCATGAACACGCTGTGGAACACGTACTCGTTCTGGGTGATGTACGCGAACGCGGAAGGCCTGGAGCCGGAGACGGCCCCTCACGCTCCCGCCCCGGGCGAGGGTTCGGACCTCGACAGATGGATCCTGAGCGAGCTAGAGGCGGTGGCGGAAACCGCCGGGCGCGAGCTGTCCGCCTTCAACTGCACGCGCGCGGGACAGGAGCTTGCGGCATTCGTCGAGACGCTCTCGAACCGCTACGTCCGCCTATCGCGCCGGCGCTTCTGGGGCGGGGACGCCGCAGCGCTGGGGACGCTTCGTCACTGTCTCATCGAGGTCGTGCGGATGTTGGCGCCGTTCATGCCGTTCGTAACCGACGAGATCCACCGCAACCTCTCAGGCGATGCCTCCTCCGTCCACCTCGCCGACTTCCCCGTCGCCGACGGCGGGCACCGCGATCCAGAGCTCGAAGCCGGTGTCGCCGCTGCGATGCGCGCGATCGAGCTCGGGCGGGCGGCCCGCGCGGCCGCGAAGATGAAGATGCGCCAGCCGCTCTCCAAGGCGGTTATCGTCGCCACCGGCGGTGAGCGCGAGGAGATCGAGCGCCTCTCGGACATCGTCCGCTCCGAGCTGAATGTGCGAGAGCTCGAGTTCGTCACCTCGGACGCCGACCTCGTCTCGCACCGCGTCAAGCCCAACTACCGGACGCTGGGACCTCGCTTCGGCAAATCGATGCCGCAGGTAGCGGCCGCGGTGGAAGGTCTCGACCCCGACTCGGCTCGCGCGGCGGCGAGCGGAGAGCGGGCGGTCGGCATTTCCATCGACGGCCACGAGCACACACTTAATCCGGACGACCTTCAGCTTGTCATGGAGCCGCTCGAGGGCTACGAGGTCGAGTCCGATGCGGGACGCGCCGTGGCACTCGCGCTCGAGCTGGACGACGACCTGCGCCGTGAAGGGCTCGCGCGCGAGGTCGTCCATGCCGTCCAGAACGCGCGCAAGGAAGCCGGCTTCGAGATCACGGACCGCATCTCGCTCACCCTCGGCGGCGACGAGGCGCTCGTGGACGCGGCGCGGGAGCACGAGGAGTACGTCACCGGCGAGGTGCTCGCGACGCAGGTCGCCTACGAAGGCGACGGTCCCGCAACCGAGGCGACGATCGATGGCATGAGACTCTCGATCAGCGTCGCCCGCAGGTAGGGCAATCGTTTAGTCTCCGGCAGCGACCCGACGAGCGGGTCGTCTTAACAACAGGGGTGACAAATGAGGTCAGTACTGCGGACAGCAATCTTTAGCTCGCTCGCGCTCGTCATGGCGCTCGGGCTGGCTTCGACGTCGGCTGCCGGAACTCAAGCCGAAACCACGGTCACGATCAAGGAGCAAAGCGGTGACTTCTCCGGCAGGGTGAACTCCGAGGATGAGCCTCGCTGCAGCGCCGGCCGCACCGTCGTGCTCAAGCAGAAGCGGCCGGGCAAGGACGACAAGATCGCGACGGACACGACTGAGGACAACGGCAAGTGGTCGACGGGCAACACCAACCTGAGCGATGGCAGGTTCTACGCGCAGGCCAAGGAAGACCCCGACTGCAAGTCAGCGCGATCGGAAATCGTCAAGCTCTAAGCGATCTGAAAAACGGTGGGCAGCGGCGCTCACTCAGCCCTGCTGCTCGCCGCCCATCACCCAGTCCGACTTCTTCGAGTCGTCGAACTTGATCCAGACGTGATCCTCTGAGGTCTTGCCGACTTCGACCATGGCTTCGGTGATGCGCTTTGCCAGCTCGGCTTTCTGCTCGTCCGAGCGGCCTTCGAACCAGTGAACGTGGATGAAGGGCACTAGGCCAGTGCCGGCTCGAGCTCGGCTTCGAGGCTTCGCTTGGGCCGGGCGCCCACGATGCGCTTCGCCTCGGCCCCGTCCTTGAAGAGGATCAGGGTCGGGATCGAAAGCACGTCGAACTGAGAAGCGGTCTCGGTGTTGTCATCGATGTTGAGGGAGACGATGCGCACGTCATCGCGCTCCGCTGACATCTCCTCGAGGATCGGATGGACCACTCGGCAGGGGCCGCACCACGGCGCCCAGAAGTCGACGAGGACGGGCTCGCCGGCGTCGAGGACTTCGCTCTGGAAGTTTGCGTCGGTTACGTCAGGCAGCTTGCCGGTCATGTGGTCTCCTGGTCGCGGGTGGCGGTGGGCGGTCCATCTAGGGTCTCACTATACAAAATGAAGTGAGGTCGCATGCGGTCCGGGGTCACGGGTTCCTGCGCATCCTAGGCACTGCGACGGCCTCGTCGAACGCGATCCGTGCGGTCATCTTCGATGTTCCTACGACACGATCGCGAAAGTGGATCGGCACCTCCTCGATCCGAAAACCTGCGCGGGCGGCGCGATACGTCATCTCGACCTGGAAGGCGTACCCGGCCGAGGAGACGGATGCGAGATCGATGCTCTCGAGCACATCGCGCCGGATGACCTTGAAGCCGCTCGTCAGGTCCCGGATCGGGAGTCGCAGAATGGCGCGCGCGTAAGCGGATCCACCACGGCTAAGGAGCTTCCGCACGGGCCCCCAGCCGGAGATCTCGCCGCCGGGCACGTAGCGCGAGCCAATGACGACGTCGGCGCTCTCTGCGGCTTCGAGGAGGCGCGAGATGTCCGTGGGGTCATGGGAGAAGTCGGCATCCATCTGAACGATCAGGCCCGCGCCGCGTGCAAGCGCGTGCTGGAAGCCGGCGATGCAGGCGGGGCCGAGGCCGTCCTTTCGAGGCCGGTGAAGCACTTCCAGGTCGTCCGCCTCAGACGCGAGGCGGTCCGCCACCCCTCCGGTCCCGTCCGGCGAATTGTCGTCTACGACGATGATCCGGCTACCCGCCGGGAGCTGATCGCGCACGGCCTCGACGATCGGCTCGAGGTTCAAGGCCTCGTTGTAGGTCGGGAGGATCAGCCAGACCTCGGAGCCGCCCAGCGCCACCGCGCCGGGCCTCGCCCCTAGAGAATCGGAAGGCAAGACCTCCATGCCACGATGCTAGATAGATCATCTGATGGCGAAAAGGGACCCGACCAACGCCGAGATCGCCGACGCGTTCTTTGAGCTCGGCACGCTGTATGAGCTCGACGGAGCCGTCCGCTACCGCGTGAACGCCTACCGCGACGCGGCCAAGGTGATTCGCCAGAGCCCGGTCTCGATCGCCGAGCTCACCCGTGCCGGCAGGGTGACGGAGCTTCCCGGCATCGGAAAGACGTCCGAGGAGAAGATCAAGGCGCTCCTCGAGACGGGCGTCATCCCCTCCGCGGAGAAGCTCAAGGCCAAGTTTCCGGCAAGCCTCGTCGAGGTGACGCGGGTGCCCGGCCTCGGCTCGAAGACGGCACGCCGCCTCTTCGAGGAGATCGGCGTCGCCTCGATGGACGACCTGCGCCAGGCGGTGGCCGAGGAGCGCATCCGCTCGATGAAGGGCCTCGGGCCGAAGGCGGAGGAGAACATCGCCGCTCAGCTCGAGAAGCTCGGCGCGGAAGGACCCTCCGAGCGGGTCCTCCTCTCCGACGTGCTACCGATCGCCGAGAAGCTCGCGGCCGACCTTCGCGGGCATCCCGCCTCCGAGGCCGTCGCCGTCGCCGGCTCGGCGCGTCGGCACACCGAGACGTGCAAGGACGTCGACATCATCGCCACGGCGACGGACCCGAAGGCTCTCGCCACTGCGCTCGTCGAGCACCCACTGGCCGCAGCGTCTGGCAACCCCGGGCAGGGCGGCGCGAGGATCACGACGCAGAACGGCGTCTCGGTCGACCTGCGGATCGTGACCCCGGAGGCCTACGGCAACCTGCTCCAGCACTTCACCGGCTCGGCCGCTCACAACGTCGCGCTTCGCGAGCGCGCCGTGAAGATGGGGCTGTCGGTCTCAGAGCACGGAATCACCGACGTCGAGTCCGGCAAGGTGGAGCGCTTCCAGACGGAGCCCGAGGTGTACGAGCGGCTCGGCCTCGCCTACATCGAGCCCGAGCTCCGGGAGGGGAGGGGCGAGATCAAGGCCGCGCGCAATGGCGAGCTCCCCGCGCTCGTCACCCAGGACGATGTCAAGGGCGACCTCCACTCCCACACGACGCTCTCGGACGGCGTGAACGAGCTGGAGGAGATGGTGGAGGCGGCTCGCGCCCTCGGTTACTCGTACTTCGCGATCACCGATCACTCGGCTTCGCATGGGTTCGGCAACCACGTGACCCCGGGAATGCTCGAGGAGCGAATCGACGAGATCGCCGAGCTGAACGAGCGGATCGCCTCACGGCGCTTCCGCGTTCTCTCGGGTTCCGAGGTGAACATCCTCACCGACGGCTCCCTCGACTACGAGGACTCCCTGCTCGAGCGGCTGGACTGGGTCGTCGCGTCAGTTCACACCTCGTTTCGGATGACCCGCGAGAAGATGACGAAACGGATGGTCGCCGCAGTCGAGCACCCTCTCGTCGATTGCCTCGGGCACCCCTCAGGCCGGATGCTCCTTCGCCGCGAGGGCTATGACTTCGACATCGAGGCCGTGGTCGAGGCGGCGGCGAACGCGGGGACGATGATCGAGATCAACGGCAACCCGAACCGCCGCGACCTCTCCGAGCAGAACGCCCGGCTCGCCGCGGACGCAGGAGTGAAGATCTGCCTCAACACGGACGCGCACCGCGTCTCAACTCTCGCGAACATGCGCTACGGCGTCGCAAACGCCCGCCGAGCCTGGCTCACAAAGGCAGACGTAGCGAACACGCGGCCGTGGGGCGAGTTCAAGAAGCTCTTGAAGCGCTCCCGCTAGGAGCTCTTAAGGTAGTTCGCTACGCTAATTAGCGATGCGTACTACTTCCAAGGCTCAGGATGAGCGGATTGCCGAGGCCGCGTCGCGGCTCCGGCTCGCGATCGTTCGCACCGCTCGGCGGATGCGCCAGGAAGCCGGCGGCGAACTCTCGCCCACGCTGATCGCCGCCCTTGCCTCGATCGACCGGCTCGGCCCGCTCACCCCGTCGGAGCTCGCCGACGCAGAGCGCGTGAAGCGCCCGACGGCAACCCGCATCGCGGCTGCGCTCGAGCGCGACGGCCTGATCAACCGCGCCGCCGATCCTGCCGACGGGCGCGCGTGCCTGCTCAGCGCCAGCGACGACGGTAAGGCTCTGATGAAGCGGGTCCGCTCACGCAAGAACGCTTACCTTTCACGGCGCCTTCGCAAGCTGCCCGACGAGGACGTCGAGGCGCTGGAGCGAGCCGCCGAGGTGCTTGAGCGGATGCTCGAGCAGCCATCGTGACGGCCGCGCTCAGGCGCACAGTCGGATCGTTCGAGGTGCCGAACTACCGCCGGTGGTTTGCCGGCCAGCTCGTTTCCATCTCGGGCAACTGGATGCAGATCGTCGCCGAGATGTGGCTTGTCCTCACGCTGACGGGCAGCGCACTGGCTGTCGGAGTCACCTCCGCACTTCAATTCCTGCCGATCCTCCTCGTTGGCGCCTGGGGCGGGCTTGTCGCGGACTCTGTGCCGAAGCGGCGCCTCCTCATCCTCACCCAGACGCTGATGGCGATCCCCCCGCTGGTCCTGTTCGCGCTTTCCGCGAGCGGCAGCGCCGCCGCCTGGATGGTCATGGCCCTCGTCTTCGTAAGGGGCCTCGTGATGGCCGTGGACATGCCCGCCCGCCACTCCTTCGTGATCGAGATCGTGGGTCCGGACCGGGTGGTGAGCGCGGTTGGCCTGCAAAGTGTCCTGATCCACACCTCGCGCATCACCGGGCCGGCGCTCGCGGGCCTCTTGATCGCGGGCGGCTCGATCGAGCTCTGCTTCCTCCTCAACGCGCTTTCGTTCGGCGGCATGATCGTCGCCCTTCGCTCACTGGACCGCAAGGCGATGGCGCCGCCGAAGCTCGCCGTCCGCGAGCGCGGAGCGATCCGATCGGGGCTCCGCTACGTGCGCCGAACGCCGGAGCTCGCGGTGCCGCTGGGAATGATGGCCGTGATCGGCACCCTGGGGCTCAACTTTCACGTGCTCCTGCCGCTACTTGCTCGCCAGACCTTCGGGGGCGGCCCCGCGAGCTATTCGGCGCTCGTCATCGCGATGGGCGCCGGCGCGGTAGCGGGAGCCATCGCGATCGGCGCCCGCGAGCGGATCGGTGAGCGCTGGCTGGTGGGATCCGCCCTTGCCTTCGGGACATTCGCGCTGATCGCTGCGGCCGCCCCGAGCCTGGCGCTCGCCGGCGCCGCACTGGTCCCGGTGGGCGCGTCGAGCGTCACCTTCGCCGCTGGCGTCAACTCGACGCTCCAGCTCACCGCGGCTCCTGCGATGCGCGGCCGCGTCATGGCGCTCTACGGCATCGTCTTTCTGGGCTCGACGCCGATCGGAGGACCGATCGTCGGCTGGCTCTCGGGCGCGTGGGATGCGCGCGCGGCGCTCGGGCTCGCCGGAATCTCGGCGCTCGCGACGGGTGCAGGTGCCGCTCTTGCGTTCAGGCGGCTGGGAGGGCGCCGGCTCAGCTCGGCGCCGGAGGAGGCGGCGGCGGCTTCGGACTGGGACTCCGATCCCGGTAGAGACCCGGCGTGCGAACGAGCTTCACGGGCCGGTGCGCCGGTGAAGGCTCGACATAGAAGCGAACACCATCACGGTCCTCGATCGCCTGGACCGCAGCCTCGCGCCGGCGCCACGCGAGCGCGATGAGGATCGCGTAACCGGCGCCGATGGCCGCGACCTGCGGGTAGATGACGCCGGCGATCACGCAGACCATCGCGAACGCCCCGATCGGCCACAGGCGCGTGAAGGCGATCCGGCCTTCCGGTTCGGGCGGCAGGGTCGTCTGCATCCGCGCGGCGCGAAGAACCGGGCTCAGCGCCTTCGCGGCACGAGCGCTCGTGCCGTAGAGAAGTCCCGCCACCGTCGCGAGAAGCCACCAGCCGCCAAGGACGGCGAGCGCCAGGAACGACGGATCCTCCTGGCCCGCGAGGAGAACGGACAAGGCGCCGAGCGCCGTCGCGACGCCCGCGACGAGCAGGACGGTGATCCGCAGAAGCTCGGAGAAGAGCATCTACTCCCCCAGCGCCCTCAATAGCTCGAGCACGCCTTCGGGCCCTGAGACCACCAGGTCCGCCTCCGTCTCGATCTCCGCGGGGCTCTCTTCGGTGAACACGCCGATCCGCACTGCCGAACCCAGCCGGATTGATCCGGCCATGCTTGCCATGGCGCGGAAGGCATCGAGGTCGGTCCGGTCGTCGCCGGCGAAGAGGGCCGCGTCGAGGGGAGCGTGGTCAACCAGCAGGCGATGCACTGCCGAACCCTTGTCGATCCCTGCCACGGGGCGCAGATCGAGGACCTTGCGGCCCCACAGGGGGATCAGGTCGATGGCGCGAGCGAGCTCGGCGACCTCAAAGACGGCCGCCTCGGCCTCCGGTTCGCGGGGCGCGCTGCGCCAGTGGAGGACCTGGATGGGACCCTTGTCCTCGCGGCGAATCCCAAGCTCGCTGAGCCGGTGCCAGTCGAGCCCCTCCAGGAAGGCAGCCGCCCGGTCTCCACGAGGCCCCGCGGCAGGGTCGAGACGCGGCTCGTCGCCTCCGGGCTCAAGCAGCTCGAACCCCTGATTCCCCGCATAGATGAGCTCCGGCACGCCCACCATCCGCCGGGCTTCGAGCGCGCGCCGCCCGGTGACGCACGCGACGAGGGCGAAACGGTGGGCGAGCGCAGCTAGGGCGGCGGTCGTCTCCTCCGGCACGGCCGCATCCTCAGGCCGCTCGACGATCGGCGCGAGCGTTCCGTCCACATCCATGAGCACTGCGCAGCGCTCGGGGACCGCAACGAAGGGCTCGAGGAGGGCATTGCGATCGTCGGCTGGAGGCGGCACGAGGGCGTAACTAGTATCGCCCCGCGTGCTCGACGACCCTCAGAGGCTTGCCAAGCTGGCCGTCGTCGGAACCGCCGCCGGGATCTTCAGCGGCCTTTTCGGCGTGGGCGGCGGCACGATCATCGTCCCGCTGCTGATCCTCTGGTTCGCCTACGGCGAGCGCGAGGCCACCGGCACCAGCCTTGCCGCGATCATCGTCATCGCCGCGCTCGCCGTAGCGGGGCAAGGCGCGTACGGCAACGTCGACGTCGTGAAGGGCCTTGCGATCGGGATTCCGGCCGTGGGCGGCGTCCTCGCCGGCACCGCGCTCCAGCAGCGGGTGCCGCAGCGATTCGTCTCTTATCTCTTCGCCGCTCTCCTCGTCGCCGTGGCCGTGGAGCTCTTGATCTGATGGACATTGCGCTCGTCATCCTCTTCGGCCTCGCGGGAGGCTTCGTGGGCGGCATGGTCGGCGTGGGCGGGGGCATCCTTTTCGTCCCGGCACTCGCGATCTTCCTCGACGAGCCGCAGGTCGAAGCCGAAGCGACGTCGCTCCTTGCGATCGTGATCGTCGCGATCGCGGGCACGATCCGCCAGCAGCGCTACGGCAACGTCCGGCTCGGCGACGCCGGGGTGATCGGCGCCACGTCTGTGGCCGGGGTTGCACTTGGAGTCGTAGTCGCAAACTCGGTTTCGGAGCGAACGCTCGAGGTGGGGTTCGCGGTTCTCGCTCTGGTGATCGCGGCGCAGCTCGTGCACCGGGCGTCACGGCGCCCGGCGTAGGCCCTCAGCTAGCCCAGGCCCGATTCGAGCGCGCCTTTGACCCCCGTGTCGAGCGCGTTCACGCGGTAGAGCGCCAAGGCCTCGGGCGTCGCGAAGCGTTCGCGGCCCCGCGCCGAATCGGGTGGGCCGTGATGCGAGAGCACGCAATTGACGAGGGCCAGCTGCAGCTCGGCATCGAGGCCCTGCGCCGCCGAGCCGACCATCGCCGCGCCGAGTTGGAGGTGGCCGAGCATCCGCCCCTCCTCGGAGATGCCGAACTCGGCGCCGTAGGTGAACTCCCGGACCTTGCCAACGTCATGAACCAGAGCAGCCGCGAGGAGCAGGTCCGGGTTGAGGCGGGGGTGGAGCTGGCACACCTCGAGGACGAGCGTCCCGACCGCAACCGTGTGCTCGAGCAGGCCGCCGAGGTAGGCGTGGTGGCCCCACTGCGTGCAAGGTGCCCGGCGAAACTCGGACGCGTGCGGGCCCTCGAGAACGAGGCCGGCCACCACCGAGCGCAAGCCGTCGTGGTGGATCTCGGAGACGAGGTGCTCGAGAAAGCCCTCGAGCTCTTCGACTGAGCGGTAGGCAGCGGGCAGGAACGCGCCTGGGTCGTATGAGCCCGGCTCGATGCGAACGACGTCGTCGAGCTCGGCGACCAAGTCGCCGCGAAAGCGCTCGATCCGCCCCTTGATCCTGACCGCGTCGCCGGACTCGAAGCGCAGGCCGATCCGGTCCGCCTCGCGGAAGACGCGCGCTGGCAGAGTGCCTGACCGATCTCGAAGCTCAAGCGAGAGGTAAGTCGACCCGTTCCGGGCGGTGAGGCGGTCCTTTCGCACGCACGCAAATTCGCCCTGAAAGCGCTGACCCGAGCGCAGATCGGCGACGCGAGGCGCGTCGCCCGTTCCGGGATCGGCTTGGACCGCGAGGGAGCTCACCCAACGATTGTCCGAAACGAAGCGGACGGCTGACCTGCCTCGGCCCTCGCTTCCGGGAGTAGTCTGCGGGAGTGGACCATGTGATCTGGGAAGGCGACCCGCCGGAGCTTCGCTCGCCCACGCTGATCTGCGCCTTCGCCGGCTGGAACGACGCCGCCGGTGCTGCATCCACCGCGCTCGGGACGATCGCGGCGAGCCTGGAATCTCACGTCGTCGCGCGGCTCGACCCGGAGGATTTCTACGACTTCCAGGTCAACCGGCCGACGATCCGGCTCATCGACGGCCGCACACGCCATGTCGATTGGCCCGAGAACAACTTCGTGGCCGCGCCCATCACGGGCGCCGACAAGGACTTCATCTTGATGACGGGGGTCGAGCCGAACCTGCGCTGGCGCAGCTACTCGAGTGCGATCCTTGACGTAGCCGAGCGCATGGGCGCGGAGATGCTCATCAGCCTCGGCGCCCTGATCGCGGACGTCGCTCACACCCTGCCCGTGCCGATCACTGGCCTCGCGAGCGAGGAGAGGCTGGTGGAGGAACTCGGCCTCAGCCGTTCCAACTACGAGGGACCGACCGGCATCGTCGGCGTTCTCCACGACCAGGCGAGGCAGCGCGGCATCGCGTCGGCCAGCCTGTGGGCGGCTGTCCCGCACTACGTCGCCGCCGTCCCCAACCCGAAGGCGGCGCTGGCCCTCCTGCGCCGGCTCGAAGGCCTCACCGGCGTTGCGCTCGAGGCATCCGAGCTCGAGGACGCTATGGAGCGTTTCGAAACCCAAGTGAACCGCGCCGTCTCGGCTAACCCCGAGATCGAAGAGCTCGTCCGCCGCCTCGAATCCGAGCAGGACGACGAGATCGAGCTGCCCGAGGTCCCCTCAGGCGACGCGCTCGCCCGCGACTTCCAGCGCTTTCTAAGACAGCGAAACGATGACGAAGACCCAGAGCCGGGGTCTGACCCCTCTACTCACTGAGATCTCGGCTTAACGCGAGCGCCACGCGAGGGGTCTGACCCCACAGTCGCCGATAGAAGCGCCTACGCCTCCGAGGCGGGGCAGATCAGCCGGTAGTCGCACCAGGAGCAGATCTCGAACGACGGGCGCGGCTCGAAGTCCTGAGCCTCGATCCCGCCGGCCACGTCGAGGACCGTCCGCTCGACCCGCTCGGCGTCATCGGGGGCCGGTTCAACGTTGACGCGCTCGTCGGAGAGGACGTACCAGTAAGCGCCCTGCGTTGCCTCGAGCTGCCAGGCCTCGCGTGCCGCGACCCGGTAGAGGGCAAGCTGCAGGTCCTCGGAGAGCTTTGACACCGGCGACTGCTCTCCGGTCTTGTAGTCGATCAATTCGTATGCGCCATCGGGGCGCTTGTCGACCCGGTCGATCCGGCCGCGCAGATGATGATCGCCGATCGCAAATGAGAAGCTTCGCTCGAGCCAGACCGGCTCCGTCTCCTCGCGAAGATGCCGCTCGTGATAGCGCGCAAGGGCGGCCACGGCTCGGTCGCGGTACTGGAGCTCGTCGTCGGAAGCGCCGAAGCCCGACCGGCGCCAGCCGGCCTCAAGCAGTCCGAGGAGGCGGTCGAGGCTGCCCGGACGAGCGCCATCATCGGGCCCTGCGGACTTCAAGCGCATCTCCTCGGAATGGAACCGTTCCAGCACGTTGTGGATGAGGATCCCGAAGCGCTGGTTGATCGTCGGCTCCTGCGGGATCGAGAAGACGCGGGCGAACTTGTACTTGAGCGGGCAGGTCCGGTAGAGGCCGATGTCCGACGCCGAGAGGGCGAGGCCGTCGCCGCGCCTGGGAAGGAACTGCTCGAGCGACGGCTCGCGCCGCGCGGCCACGGCGTCGCGGCGAGCCTCGCGGGCCTTCTCCTCACCGAGGACGTAGTCGTCGAGGGCCGACGTCTCAAAGACGGCACGCTGCTCGGGTGTCGCGACGCGCGCGAGGAGCTCGTTCACGGCTCCCAGGGCATCGCGCGTCGGCTCCCGGTCAGGCCTTTGCAGGAGCGACGCGAGCTTGATGAGCTCGAGGTAGCGAGCGACTGCGGCGTTCACGTCCTCCGCGGTGTCGAGTCGCATCTCCGAGAGCGCGGATCCGGCACGCCATGAAGACTCGAGCACCTCGTCGCGGATCATCCGGTAGGTGGCATGGAGTCCCTCAGCCGGACCGAAAACCTCTTCGGTCTGAACCTCCTCGCTTGCCCCCATCCCGTCGCGCGCCGCCTCATAGAAGGGCGCGGGGCTCGTCGCCTCGCGATCGGTCTCCTCGGGCCAAGAGAGGACGACCGAGCGGGCAGCGCGGGTCATCGCGAGATAGGCGAGCCGCCTCTGGCGGACTGCGGCCAAGTCGTCTCCAGCTTCCGGCAGCGAGCCAGTCGCAAGCTCCGACGGAACCCAGCGATCCTCCCAGGGAGCAAGCCGCATCGAGCCCGCGTGAAGGCCGAGGAGGTAGACCGCGTCGAATTCGAGCCCCTTGACCTGGGCGGGGTCGGCCAAGACCACAGCCCCCGGCGCCGGCGGGTCGGCCTCCTCGGCTCCGACCTCGCCTGCCTCCGCCACGGCGGCGATGTGGCGGACGAAGTCCCGGGCCGAGCCGCGCGGGACGCGCCGCGACCAGTCAGCCGCCAGCTCCGCGAGGCGCGAGAGGTTGACCAGGCGCTCGGCGGTTTCTGGCGTGGCTGCGAAGAGGCGGTGCCGGCGCATCCCGACTCGCTCGATCAGGCGCCTGACGAAGACGTCCGGTCGCATCGCCTCCATCGCGGCGGCTGCCGAGCGCTGGAGCTTCAAGAACGCCTGGATGCGGTCGCGGGCTTCCGGCCGGAGCTGCGGGCTTTCGAGCGCAGCATCGAGCGCGGAAACCATGTCGAGCTTGCGTCTGCGGGCGATTGTGGTCACGCGAGCGAGGTCGGCCGAGCGCAGGTCGATCGGAGGCCGCGTGAGCGCGCGAACCACGGCCGCGGCGTCGAACGGGTCAGCCAGCATCCGCAGCCATGCCAGCGCGTCGCGGACCTCCGGGCGGCCGAAGAACGAGGCATCGCCAGCCACCCGGAAGGGCACGCTTCGCTCCTCGAGCGCGGCGGCGACGAGGCGGCCCTCGCGCCACCCTGAGCCGACGATCACGCAGATTCGCTCAGGAAGCGTCTCGCCCGCCGAGAGCAGCGCCTCGATCTCCCGGGCGGCCGCCTGCGCCTGGGCGCGCTCGCCCTCGCAACGCCAGAAGCGGACCGAGTCGTGCGGATCGCCGGGCGGCTCGGAAGCCTCGCCTCCAAGCGCAGCGACGGCGGTCGAAAGAGCAGGGCCGAAACGGTGCTGGCGGGTGAGCTCTACCTCGCCGGCGTTCGGATAGGTCGCGCGAAACCACTCGAGCGAGCCCTCGCTCGCTCCCCGGAAGCGTCTGATCGCTCCTTGCGCGTCGTGAGTCGCGACGACATTGGGATCGTCCGGAGAAACGACGGCCTCGATAAGCCGCATGTGAGCAGGCGCTGCGTCCTCGAGCTCATCCGCCATCACATGCTCGAACCGTCCCGTGACCTCCTCGGCGACGTCAGCTCGCTCCGCGATCAGGCGAGCCGCTTCCAGGACGAGGTCGCCCTCGTCGAGGCTCCCCGCCTCGGAGATCATGCGGTCGTGGCGGCCGTAGAGCTCGGCGAACTCGATCTCCCGCCGAGCTCGCTCGCGCTGGGCGGGCCGCTTGGCCTCGCGGTCCCGCGCGGTCGCCCAATCGCGAAGCGCCTCGGGGGTGACGCCCTCGAGCTTGAGCAGGTCGATCCGCCTGAGCAGGCGGGCCAAGAGGCCGGCAGGATTGCCACGGATCTCGTGGCGGCGAAGCGGCAGATCGTCGACGCGGTCGAGCAGGATCGCCAAGCGGTCGGCGGCCGTGACCGTCGTGAAAAACGGGTCGAGGCCGGCCTCGGTCGGGTGCCCGCGAAGGAGGCGCTCCGCGATCTCTGTGAACGTGCCGATCCAAAGTTCCTCGTGCGCGCGCGCGAGCTGCGTTTCGACCCGCTCGCGCAGCACGGCGGCGCCTGCGCGCGTCCGGCAGGTGAGGAGAATGCGCTCGGCGCGGACACCGTCTGCGATCAGGGAGCCAAACCGCCTGACGAGCGCCTCGGTCCTTCCCGTCCCCGCGCTTCCGGTGACCAGCAACGGCCCGCGGCGATGCCCGCTCACGCGCTGTTGCGCTTCGTCCACCCCGTCGGCTCGCTGCTCCTCCATCGGCATCGAACGCTACATGGGCTTCACTAACTTCATGGCCATGCTCGACCTCGACTGGTTCGGTGCGATGCGACGAGCCGTCGAGGCCCATCGTGACCTCTTCCAAGCCGAGCCGACGATCGCCGGGCGCACCGACTACGAGGGTGTCGGAGAGGGCGGGGATCACGCGCTCGTGCTCGACCGCAGGTGCGAGGACGCCGTGTTCGCCGAGCTCGAGCAGCTCCACGCGGACTCGGGGGCCGACTTCGTCGCGGTCTCAGAGGAGCGGGGCGAGGTCGCATTCGGCGACCCGTCATCGAAGTGGCGAGTCGTGATCGACCCGATCGACGGCTCGCTCAACGTCAGGCGGACCTTGCCGTCTCACTCTCTCAGCGTCGCGATCGCCTCAGGCCCCTCGATGGCTGACGTGGAGCTGGGGTTCGTCCACGAGTTCGGGGCCGAGGAAGAGTTCACCGCAAAGCGTGGCGAGGGCGCATGGCTCGGCGAGCGGCGGCTCGAGCTCGAAGGGCAGGGCTACGGGTTGGAAGTCGTCGGCCTTGAATCCGCGGAGCCCGCCCGAATCGCACCGGTCTTGTCCGCGCTTGAAGGCTCCGCCTACCGGGTCCGGGTGATCGGCTCGATCGCGGTCACGCTTGCCTACGTGGCCGCCGGCCGGCTCGACGGCATGCTGAGCGCCCGCCCGTGCCGCTCGGTCGACGCGGCGGCCGCGCAGCTCCTGGTGAGCGAGGCCGGAGGCGCGGTCGAGTTCGCCGGCTTCGAGCTCGGAGACGCGGACCTTGGGCTCGACGCGAGGTACGCGGTTCTCGCCGCGCGCAACGAGGAGCTCCTGGGAAGCGTGCGGATTGCGCAGGAATGCTCGCCCGATGACTGACCCGCTGCGCCAAGGCGTGATCGACTGGGGCCTCGCAGGACGCCTCGGGCGCCGCCTCGCAGGCGAGGGTTCGTCGCCACTCGATCTTGCGGCCGTCCGGGCAACCTCGAGCGATGCGCTCGCACTGGCTCTCGCCTACTCGTCACTCGAGCCGGCGTCAGAGGTGCCCGGCGTCGAGGTCATCTCGCGCGATGAGTGGATCGAGTCGAACCTCGCCGAGCTCGAAACACTGATGAGCCCGGTCGAGAAGCGAATGGCGGGCGAGCTCGACCTGCCCGGTCCGTTTGAAGCTGTGCTCCGCAAGGCGCTCGGGGCGGCCGCGGGGGCCGAGGCGGGCGCGGTCGTCGGCTACGCCGCGAAGCGCGTCCTCGGCCAGTACCAGGTGTCCCTTCGATCCGATCCCGGCGAGCCTCGCATGCTGCTCGTCGGAGCGAATCTGGAAGAGGCCGCCGGAAAGCTCGGCGTGGAGCCCGCCGCGTTTCTCAAATGGGTGCTCGTGCACGAGCAGACGCACTCGATCCAGTTCGGGTCGGTCTCGTGGCTTCGCCCGTATCTCGCCGGCCTTGTCTCCGAGCTCCTCGACGCGGCCACTGGCGGCATCGACCTGAGCGCGATCGCCTCGCGTGCGAAGGGTCTCGTGGCGCCAGACCCCAGAGCGGGGCTCAGGCGCATTCTCGACGGCGAGCTCACCCGGATCCTCGCCGGGGAGGAGCAGGGCGAGCTCATGGACCGGCTGAGCGCCGTGATGGCGGTGATCGAGGGCTACGCCGAGCACGTGATGGATGCCGCGTCCGAAGGCGAGCCCGGGCTGGAGCTCATGCGCGAGCGAATGGACGCCCGCCGTGCCCAGCGCACCGGGCTCGCGGACATGATCGCGAGGCTCCTCGGCCTCGGCGCCAAGCTTCGCCAGTACGAACTCGGAAAGCGCTGGTGCGACGGGGTGGTCGCCAAGGCCGGGATCGAAGGGCTCGACCGGGTCTGGGACCGCCGCGAGTCGCTGCCGTCGCTCGAAGAGCTGGACGACGCGAACGCCTGGATCGAGCGCGTTCTCATGCCCGCTCACGCCTGAAAGGGGTCAAACCCCTCTGGCGGTACCGGGTCTGACCCGCTGCCGCGCGTAAACCCGCGAGGGGGGTGCCTGGGGTAAGAACACCTGTTCGCATAGTTTGCTAACATGCTTACTTGTAAGCAACTCATATCGAGAACCAATCACCCAAGAGGGAGTGAAGTCAAAAATGGCAACCGCCAAGAGCAACACCAGGACCACCACCACGAAGGCGCAGCGCAGCGCCGCCGCCAAGAAGGCCGCGCAGACCCGCGCCGAGAACGAGCGCAAGGTCTCTGAGAAGGCTGTCGCTTATGCCCGCCAGACGGCCGAGCGTGCCGTCGACGTGCCCGTTGGCGCGGCACTCACCGTCGCCGAGACGGTCAAGCCGCTCACCGAGCCCTTGAGCCGCGAGCGTGAGATCAAGCGCCTTCGCACTCAGGTGACGCGCGAGATCAACAAGCTCGAGCGTCGCGGTGGCCAGGCTCGCCGCAAGGCGACCACCCGTGTGCGTGGCACGCGGAATCGCGTCGAGCGCGACTTCAAGCAGCGTCGCAACTCGATCGAGCGTCAGGTCAAGCAGAACCGCGCGAAGGCCGAGCGCACGGTGAAGCAGAACCGGACGAAGCTCGAGAAGGCCGTCAAGGAGAACCGCGTCCGCGCCGAGAAGGCGCTCAAGGACGCGCAGACCACGGTCACCGAGCGGGTCGCCTCGTAACGGCCACCCCTTAGCCCGAGGCGTCCGGAGGAGGGCGCCCCGGAGAAGCCTGCCTCGTGCAATAACTGCCGGGCAGGGCAGTACCTCTCCTCCCCCGAGAAACGGGCCCCAAGTGGGCCCGTTTCTCTTTCCGTATCCCGGGGTACGTCTCAGATGGCACGGATGCCAAAACCATTATGAGAGCGCGATGAGCAGCAGCGATCTAGGCACCATCGAAACGCGGATCCCGGCTCGCCTCGACCGGCTGCCGTGGTCCAAGTTCCACTGGCGCGTCGTTATCGGCCTGGGAGCGGTCTGGATCCTCGACGGGCTCGAGGTCACCATCATCGGCTTCCTGGCGCCCACGCTCACCGAGCCGGGATCGGGGATCGAGCTCACCACCTCTCACATCTCCCTGGCGGCAGTGGCGTACATCGTCGGCGCCTGCTCAGGCGCCCTCTTCTTCGGCCAGCTCACCGACCGCTTCGGCCGCAAGAACCTTTTTCTGATCACGCTCGCCGTCTACCTCGCCGCGACGGTCGCCACCGCTTTCTCGTTCGCACCCTGGTTCTTCATCATGGCTCGATTCTTCACCGGCGCGGGGATCGGCGGCGAGTACGCGGCGATCAACTCGGCGATCGACGAGCTGATCCCAGCTCGGGCACGGGGCCGGATCGACCTGATCATCAACGGGTCGTTCTGGCTGGGCGCGGCAGGAGGCGCCCTGCTTTCGCTGATCCTCCTGAACGAAAGCGTCTTCGCCCTCGACGTCGGCTGGCGTGTGGCCTTCGGCATGGGCGCGATCCTCGGCCTCGGCATCCTCCTCGTCCGGCGCAACGTCCCCGAAAGTCCGCGCTGGCTCTTCATCCACGGCCGCGAGGACGAGGCGGAGCGGATCGTCGACGGGATCGAGGCGGAGGTCCGCGAGGAGTCCGGCGAGAAGCTCGACGACGAGCCCGGCGAAGCGATCACCGTCAAGCAGCGCCACACCGTGCCGTTCTCCGAGATCGCGAGGACCGCGTTCAAGGTCTATCCCAAGCGGGCGGTCTTGGGCTTCTCTCTTTTCGTCGGCCAGGCTTTCATCTACAACGCGGTCACCTTCACGCTTGGCCTGACGCTCACCACCTACCTCGGAGTCGCGAGCAACCAGGTGGGTCTTTTCTACGCCGTGTTCGCGGCTGGCAACTTCCTCGGCCCGCTTCTTTTAGGACGCTTGTTCGACACCGTAGGCCGCAGGCCGATGATCGCGGGGACGTATCTGATTTCCGCCGTACTCCTGGTGATCGTCGGCATCCTCTTCCAAGGCGAAAGCTTCTCGGATTGGGGGCTCACGGCGGCCCTTGGCGTGACGTTCTTCTTCGCTTCGGCGGGCGCCAGCTCCGCCTACCTCACCGTCTCGGAGATCTTCCCGATGGAGGTCAGAGCGCTTGCAATCGCCTTCTTCTACGCGATTGGGACTGCCGTGGGCGGCATCGCCGGTCCGCTTCTCTTCGAGAAGCTCGCCGCCACCGAGGATCCGGAGAAGGTCGCCCTCGGCTACTTCATCGGCGCTATCGTCATGGCGATCGGCGGCATCGTCGAGATCTTCCTGGGAGTCCGCGCCGAGAAGGCGAGCCTGGAGGACATCGCCACTCCCCTCTCCGCCGAGGGAGGCGAGGAGAGCCCGGACCCGGAGCGAGAGCGGACCGAGAGCCGTCACCGCGCTCGCGCCGAGCGTGAGCGGACCGGCGTCCGCCGCTACCGGCCGGGGGCGGGCACCGCCTCGTTCTCGCCATTCTTCGGCCATCCGGCGGAGCGGCGCGAGGAGTGGGTCGACCACGAGATCGCCATGATCGAGGACGCTCTTCGTGATTCCGGCCCAGCCGATTCCCGAACCCTCGCCGGGAAGGTCGGGGCCCGCCGGTGGGGGCCGGGCAGATTCCGCGCCGCGATCCGCGAGGGCCTCGCCGAAGGCGTCCTCGTGCGGCAGGGCCGTGACACCTACGGCCTCAGCGACGACAGCGGCGCGGGCGCGCCCTGAGCGTCGGGCTGATGGCGCTTTCCTGCCGCACCATGGGCCACCGCGTGCGCTTCAGCGCCGAAGGGACACAGATGACCTGGGAATGCGCCCGCGGCTGCGGCTTCGGCGGCTCGAAGACCTACCCCGACGCGGAAACGGCGAGCCGCTACGCAGAGGTGCTCGACCGCGACGAGCGGGATGACCTCGGCAAGCGCTCGCTGATCTCCCTCATGCCGCTTCGCCTCGCCCGTCGCGGCCGCGACTCCTAGCCGGCCGGACGATCCGCGCCTGTCAAGATTGAAGGAATGGCCCTTCCCACCCAAGATCAGGTCACCGACAAGCTTCGCGCTGTCATCGACCCCGAGCTCCGCAAGAACATCGTCGAGCTCGGCATGGTTCGCGCGATCGACATCGCGGAGGACGGCCGCGTCGGCGTGATCGTCTCGCTGACGACTCCCGGCTGTCCCATCCGCTCCCATTTCGTCGACGCCGTGTCTCAGAACGTGGGCGAGCTCGAAGGTGTCACCGCGGTCGCCGTCGAGTTCGACGTCCTCTCCGACGAAGAACGCGCGAATCTCCAGCAGTCGCTTGGCCGCAACCGGCTCCCGCAGGGCGCGCTCGCTCAGGTCAAGAACGTCATTTGCGTCGCCTCCGGCAAGGGCGGCGTCGGCAAGTCCACGATGACCGCCAACCTCGCTGCCGCACTCGCTGCCGAGGGTCACGCGGCCGGGGCGCTCGACTGCGACGTCTACGGCTACTCGATCCCGCGCATGCTCGGCGTCGACGGCCGGCCGGACGTGAACGCCGAGCGGAAGATCATCCCGCTCGAGGGCCCCGCCGGCGTCAAGGTGATGTCGATCGGATTCTTCGTCGAGGAGAACGCGGCGGTCGTCTGGCGCGGGCCGATGCTCCACAAGGCGATCCAGCAGTTCTTGGAGGACGTCGATTGGGGCACGCTCGACTACCTCCTCTTAGATCTTCCGCCCGGAACCGGGGACGTCTCGATGACGCTCGCGCAACTCCTCCCACAGGCCAAGATCACGATCGTCACCACACCCCAGCCTGCCGCTCAGTCCGTCGCACGCCGCGCCGCCGAGATGGCCTCGAAGGTCGATCTCGAGGTGCTGGGAGTGATCGAGAACATGTCGGCATTCACCGCGCCCGATGGTCAGCGCTTCTCGATCTTCGGCGAGGGAGGCGGCGAGCTTCTGGCCGGCGAGCTGGGCGTACCGCTGCTGGGTAAGGTGCCGCTCTCCGAGGACCTACGCGCCCATGCCGACGCCGGAGCTCCGCTCGTGCTCGAAGCGCCGAACGACCCAGCTGCGATCGCGATCCGGCAGACGGCGCGCGGCATTCTCGCCGCCACCCCGCAGGAACTCGCGGTCCTTCAAGCCGAGCCGCCCGCCATGGCCGCGGCCGCGGCCGTGTCGGGCACCGAGCTCAAAGTCATCCAGAGCTAGAGCGGTTCGGCTCAGACGCGGCGGGGTACGCAACCCACCATGGCCGACAAGCTTCTTGCCTCCCACCTGCTCGCGAAGGTAACGCCGCCCGCCCTCCTTCTCTATTTCCTCATCGGCAGCTCGGGAACATACGAATACCGATCCTCGAACGGAGTTGTAGAAGAGTGCTCGCGCTCCGTTGACTTCATCGCGTTCATCGTGGCCGGCGTGGGGCTCCTCGTCTCGCTCTTCCTCCTGCGAATCGCGATAAGCCCGCGAAACTCTTCCGAGGAGGAGGGCGTGCTTGGCAACCGGGTGGGTGCGGTCGTGGTCGCGATCCTGGTTGCGCTTCTGATCCTCAAGGGATTCTCAGCGGCCGAGGACATGGCCGAGCTCGCAAAATGCAGCCGCGAAGGGGACGTCTAGGGCCTAGTTCTTTTCGCGCCGCAGGAGCTTCCCGATCGGATCAGGGATGCGGGAGCGGAGATCGAGCCAGCCGGAGCCGGCGACACGCGCGGTATGGGCCGCCAGCCGCACGATCTGCATCCGGTCTGCGATCGAGAGGTCCCCGGCCTCGGCATCGCCCCGCTTGCCCGCTTCGCCCGGTGGCGCCGCCTCGCGAACCGCGGCGAGGGCTCCGTCAGCGGCTGAGTCCGCCAGCTCACATTCCGGCAAGCCCCGCTCGAGCCAGGCCGTCGCCGCGTCGTAACCCAGGGTGAAGTCACTCGCCCGGAGCTCCTCGGAGAGAAAACCGCCGAAGTCCCCCATGAACTCTCCGGCCAGAAGGCTCTTGGGATCGTCGTCGCCGGCGAGGATGAGAGGAGAGATCACGTCGAGGCTCAGGGCTTGCTTGCCCTGAAGGCCGGCCGTCTCGAGCAGCGCGCAACGGAGAAGCTCCGACGCGTCCATGTCGGCGATGTCCGTTGTGGAATCATCGACCTCGGGCTCGTCGGAGCGCATGTCCTCCCGTTCTTCTCGCACGCGCTGGATGAACTCCCGAAGCTTCCCGTCTGCCCCTTTTCCGAGCGCGGGCGCAAGCGACTCGGCGAGATCGCCGATCCAGCCGAGCCGTGAGTTGTCCTTCTCGATCCGCCGCAGGTCCTCGAAGAGATCCTGCTGAGAAAGGATCGCGAGCGCGCGCGAAGTGCCGGTCTGCCAGCTCAGCTTCGAGTCGGGGTCGCTCCAGGGCTCTTGACCTGCCGAGACCTCGGAGCGCGGGTCGATGAGAAGGTTCAGGTGCTGCGCTCGTGGCTCGGCGCCGTGAAGGCGTCGGCCTGCCGCAAAGGTCCTGCCGATCGGCTGCGAGGCGACCAGCCCGCCGTCCGTATACCAGAGGCGGGCGTCATCCGGAAGGTCTTCGATCCCTCGCTCAGAGTACGCGTCGACATCATCCGACCGGTCGACGAGCATCGGCGCGAAGCCGCCGGGACTTGACGCGGAGGCGAGGACGAAGTCGAGCGGCGAAGCCCCTTCCGGCTCAAACAGCTGGCCGGTGTCGCCTCCTGGTTGCAGCTCGAAGCGCCCCCAATCGGCGTAGGTGACTCCACGGATCGGCTGAGATCGCGCGCGTCCTTCGATCGGGTACGCCAGCCCGCGGAGGCCCGTTAGTGAGATCTGGAGAGCAAGCGGGCGCTCTTGCGCCTCGCTGGGATGGGGCCTGTGGTCGTCGAAGAGCTGAGGCAGGTCCTCGCGAAGGTCGTCGAAGGAGAGCGGCGCATCGGCGGTCCGCCCGCGCAGAAGGCCGAGCGATACCTTTTCGACCCACGCCTCGCGCAGGAGCGCGACGGGGTCCGCGCCGCTCAGGGCGCAGTGGGCCGCGAAGAGACCGACGATCGCCCCCGCCGACGCACCGCCGATCGCGTCGATCGAAGCGTCTACGTCCTCTGAGACGCGAAGGTGGCGCCAGCCGGTGACGAGCGCGGCGGCAGCGCCAGCCTCGAACGCCCCGAGCGACGCGCCTCCGGAGAGCGTCAGCGAGAGGCGTAGCGGCTTGGCAGCGACGGGCTTAAGAGGAGAAGTACTGCGCGTTGATCTCGGTGTACTTCGCCCACTCCTCGGGGAGCTGGTCCTCGGCAAAGCACGCGTCTACCGGGCAGGCCTCGACGCAGGCGTCGCAGTCGATGCACTCGTCGGGGTCGATGTAGAGCTGCTCGACGCCGTCGTAGTCGGGCTCGTCGGGCGTCGGGTGGATGCAGTCGACCGGGCACACTTCGACGCAAGAATTGTCCTTCTGCCCGATGCACGGCTCTGCGATGACGTAGGCCACTTGGGAAGTTCCTCGGCTCGGTTGAGTGGTTGCCGGATGCCCGGCGAGGGGCGCATTCTACGTAACCTCCCCCGCGTGATTCTTCTGACCGGAGCCACCGGGACGGTGGGCAAGGCGCTCCTGCCGCTCCTGGTTGAGCGGGGCGAGGACATCCGCACCCTCGTGCGTGATCCGCGCGGCCTCGGGCGCCACCGCGTCGACGTGCAGATCACGCTGGGGGATCTCGGGGAGATGAGCGACGCCCGGACCCGCCGCCAGGCGCTTCGCGGGGTGACGCACTGTGATCCACCTCGCAGCCGCGATCCGAGACCAGCCGGCGGCCAAGGTCGAGGAGCTCAACGGGCTGGCGACCGCCCGCCTCCTGCGCGCCGCCGAGGACGCGGGCGTCGAGCGCTTCGTCTTCTTTTCGGCGATCGGGGCGACCGAGTTTCAGCGCACGCGGTTCTTTCGCGCCAAGGCCCTTGCCGAAGAGGCGGTGACGGGCTCCGAGCTCGCGACAACGGTCTTCGCCCCATCCATCGTCTACGACCGTGAGGATCCCTGGATCACGCTCATGCGTCGCCTGGCCCTGTTTCCCGTACTGCCTCTGATCGGGAGCGCGGATGCCTCCTACGAGCCGATCTGGGCGCGCGACGTCGGCCGGTGCGTGGTGGCCGAGCTCGACCGCGACGACCCCGGCGACCGCAGGTACGAGCTCGCGGGTCCGGAGCGGCTCACCTACGAGGAGATGGGCCGGGTGATCGCTTGGTCGATCGACCGCCGCAGGCGCACCATCCATATCCCGGCGAACCTGGTCCGCCTGGGGCTGAACGGCGTCCGGCGAGTCGCCGGCGACGCGGCATTCGCCACCTGGGAGGAGGCGGAGCTGATGGAGGTGCCGATGGTCTCCGAACGCGGCACTGCCGACGCGGAATCCCTCGGCGTCGAGCCGAAGCGAATGGCGGACGTGCTAGTCGGCGTCTAGCGAGTCGGCGGTGGCAACTCGAGCCGCAACAGCTTCGCTGCGGCCGCGATCGCCGTGGCTCCCAATCGGGCAGGCGCATCGCTGAGGACGATCGTCGAGTCGAACTGCTTGATCAGGCGCGCGTACTTCGCCGCGACCATGGGACTCGTGGGTTTGGTGGCGCCGTGCGCAGTCGCCAACGCGTGAATCCCTCGCATGTACTCCTCGAAATCGTGCGCCGGCTCGTGCACGTTTCGCACCCGCGTCATAGCGCCGCTCTCGTTGCGGAAGGTGTGGCGCGTTCCTGGCGGCACATCGACCGTCTCGCCCGCATCAACCCGCCTCCACTCCTTGCCGACCAGAAGCTCGAACCAGCCCTCGGTGACGCCGAACGACTCGGTCTGCCCGTTCGGGTGATAGTGGGGCGGGGGCGCGGCGGCGCCGGGCGCGATCTCGAACTCCATGACGAGCGGATCGCTAGCCGGATCGTCAGGCTTTTCGGTGAAGGTGTAGACGGACCCGTCGGGAAGCTCGAGGCGGTCTGTCATCGGCCGCAGCCTACCCCGAGCAGGGCATGCCGCCTACCTCAGAAGGTTCCAGTGATACCTGGCCGGGCTGCGGGTGTGGCCGGGTGTCCGGCATGAAAAGGCCCGAGCCGCATACGCGACCCGGGCCTTCTCAAACTCAGCGCGTTCGCGCTGGCTACATCATGCCGCCCATGTCAGGCATGCCGCCGCCCATCGCGGCGCCTTCCTTCTCGGGCATCTCAGCCACGATGCACTCCGTGGTGAGGATGTTTTTGGCGATCGACGCCGCGTTCTGAAGCGCGGAGCGGGTCACCATGGTCGGGTCGATGACGCCGGCCTTGACCAGGTCGCCGTACTCGCCCGTCCCGGCGTTGAGGCCCTCGCCGGTCTTGAGACCGCGGACCTTCTCGACCACTACCGAGCCCTCGAGCCCGGAGTTCTCCGAGATCTGCCGGACCGGCGCTTCGAGCGCCTTGCGGATGATCTCGGCGCCCGTCGCTTCGTCGGCTTCGAGCCCCGACGAGTCGATCGCGTCCTGAGCGTTGAGGAGCGCGACACCGCCGCCCGGCACGACGCCCTCTTCGAGAGCGGCGCGGGTTGCCTGGAGAGCGTCCTCCACGCGGTGCTTCTTCTCCTTCATCTCGGTCTCGGTCGCAGCGCCGACCTTGACGACCGCGACACCGCCTGCCAGCTTCGCCAGGCGCTCTTGGAGCTTCTCCCGGTCGAAGTCGGAGTCGGTGTTCTCGATCTCGGAGCGGATCTGGTTGATCCGGCCCTCGATCTGCTCCTTCTCACCGGCGCCGTCGATGATCGTCGTCGTGTCCTTCGAGACGACGACGCGGCGAGCGTGCCCGAGCTGCGAGACCTGCGTGTTCTCGAGCTTGAGGCCCATCTCCTCGGTGATGACCTCGCCGCCGGTGAGGATCGAGATGTCCTCCATCATGCGCTTGCGGCGATCGCCGAAGCCCGGGGCCTTGACCGCCACGCCCGTGAAGGTGCCGCGGAGCTTGTTGACCACGAGCGTCGCGAGCGACTCGCCCTCGACGTCCTCGGCGATGATTACGAGCGGCTTGCCCGCCTGCATCACCTGCTCGAGCACGGGCAGCATGTCCCGGACCGAGCCGATCTTCTGGTTGGCGATGAGGACGTACGGATCCTCGAGGACCGCCTCCATCCGCTCCTGGTCGGTGACCATGTACGGGGAGATGTAGCCCTTGTCGAACTGCATGCCCTCGGTGAACTCGAGCTCCATCCCGAAGGTCTGGCCCTCTTCGACGTTCACGACGCCGTCCTTGCCGACCTTCTCGATGGCGTCGGCGATGATGTTGCCGATCTCCTCGTCAGCGGCCGAGATCTCGGCGACGCGAGCGATCTGCTCCTTGCCGGAGATCTCCTTTGACTGCTTCGAGCGGAGGTGCTCGACCACCTGGTCAACCGCCTTCTCGATGCCGCGGCGGAGTGCGAGAGGATTAGCTCCCGCTGCCACGTTCTTGAGACCCGACCGGACAATGGTCTGGGCCAGCAGCGTGGCGGTCGTCGTGCCGTCACCGGCGACGTCGTTGGTCGCCGTAGCGACCTCGCGGACGAGCTGCGCGCCCTGGTTGGCGAAGACGTCCTCGATGTCGATCTCGCGAGCGATCGTGACGCCGTCGTTGGTGATGGTCGGGGCGCCGAACTTCTTGTCGAGCACCACGTAGCGGCCCTTGGGACCGAGGGTGACCTTGACCGCGTTGGCGACCGCGTCGACCCCCTCCTGCAATGCCTGACGCGCTTCGGCGTCGTACTTCAGCTCCTTGTGAGCCATGTGAATTCCTTTCTTCCTTGGAAGTTGCCTAGACGACCTTCGCGAGCACGTCCGACTCGCGCAGGACGAGCACGTCCTCGCCGTCGACCTTGAGCTCGGTGCCGCCGTACTTGGAGTAGAGGACCTCGTCGCCTTCGGAGACGTCGAGCGGGATGCGCTTCTCGCCGTCCTCGTCCCAGCTGCCGTCACCGACCGCGACGACCTTGCCGCGCTGCGGCTTCTCCTTCGCGGTGTCGGGGAGCACCAGGCCCGAGGCCGTGGTCTCCTCCTCCTCGATTGCCTGGACGATCAAGCGATCGCCAAGGGGCTTTAGCTTCATGTGTGTCTACCTCCGTCGTGGGGTTTTCGTGCAAGTTGTTGGCACTCAACGGGAAAGAGTGCCAGAGCCGAACCCCAGTGTAGTGAAGAACCCGAGAAATAGCCAACGATCTGAGTGTCGCGGGCTTAGATCGCACGTACTTGGTGCCAGGCACCGTGCCTGGCACCAGAATCGACTAGGCTCCGCTCATGCCCCTGGTCCCAATGGTCGTCGAGCAGACCTCTCGCGGCGAGCGCTCCTACGACATCTACTCCCGACTCCTGGGCGAGCGCATCATCTTCCTCGGCCAGCCGGTGGACGACGAGATCGCGAACCTGGTGGTAGCCCAGCTCATCCACCTCGAGTCCGAGGACCCGGACAAGGACATCTCCCTCTACATCAACTCGCCCGGCGGCTCCGTGTACGCCGGGCTCGCGATCTACGACGCGATGCGCTTCATCAAGCCCGACGTTGCGACCGTCTGCTACGGAGTTGCGATGTCGATGGGCTCGTTGCTATTGACCGGCGGCGCGGAAGGCAAGCGGATGGCGCTCAAGAACTCGCGCATCCTGATTCACCAGCCGTCCGGCGGCTTCGAGGGCCAGGCCACGGACATCGAGATCCACGCGCGCGAGTCCCTCAACGTCCGGGCGAAGATCAACGAGATCTACGCGCGCCACACTCAAAAGAGCGAAGAGCAGGTGAACGAGGACATGGAGCGCGACCGCTTCTTCACCGCCGATCAGGCGGTCGAGTACGGGCTGATCGACGGCATCATCGAATCGCGCGACCTCGGACCCCGCGGCGCGGACTCGAACGGCGCAGGCGCGGACTCCTAGCGCCGCGGCGCCCAGGCGCTTCGCCTAGTCATTGAGCAGCAACCGCGCCCCGAGCCGGCGTGCCAGACCGTCGCCTCCGTTTCGCATCACCCAGTCGTGGTTCGCCCGGAAGAGCGGCCCCGCGAGCGGAGCCAGCGCATTCATCCACCGCTTCGTCGTTCGCACTTCCCATTCGTAGATCACGGTGGTGGTATCGCCCTCCTCAAAGAACCGCCACAGCCCGGTCCCCTCCAGGTCGCCTGACGCATCACCGCCGAGCCGGTGCGGGCGCTCCACCACCGTCGAGACCACCTCGAAGCGCACCGTGAAGGGGATCCGCGCTCGCCACTCGTAGATGCCGCGTTGGCCGAGGCCGGCCTCGTCTCCGTCCGCGAGCCGTGTGGTCGAGGCAATCCCGCGCCACCATTCGGGCCAGGTGTCCGAGTCGTAGATCGCATCCCAAACCTTCTCGCGCTCGGCCTCGAGCACCCAGGTGGTGCAGAAGCGGTAGGCGGCCATGAAACGCGCGCTAGTTGCGGTGCGGGGTGCCGCCGTTGCCGAGTTGCGGCGCGGCCGGTTCGATGATCTGCGAGAAGCGGACGATCGTGCAGGTGTCTTCGAGCGTTACCTCGCGGCGGTAGATCTGCTCGAGGAAGCCAACCGTCTGATCCACCGAGCGGAACTCGGGGTTGTCGTGCTCGATGTCGCGGGGGGAGAGCTCCTTGATCCGCTTCACCTCGACGTCGTCGATCACGGCCGCGAAGATCTTCTCGCGGGGCGAGTGCTGATAGCCGACCGTGATCCACACGACCTGGCCCGCCTGGTACTTGTGCGCCTTGTCGCCGAGCCGGATCGTCGCCGTCTTGCGCCCCCGTTTGAGCTGATCGATAAACGCGGGCGAGAAGAAGTTGAGGGCGAGGAGCGCGGTCACGATTTATCCAGGGGAGCCTATCTGTCACGCGAGGCGAAGCCGGACTCGCCGAGGAGGGGAACGAAGCGGCACTCGGCGATCTCGGTCCGCTCCAGCTCGAGGTCCCCAGAGCCGTCGTCGACACGCCTGAGTGCGGTGAGAACGTCGGCCCTGTCCGTTGCGAGCGGCAGCACCAGGCGGCCGCCGGGCCGAAGCGACGCGGCCAGGCGCGCTGGCACTTGGGGGGCCGCCGCGTGCACAGCGATCGCGTCCCACCGATCCTCTTGCTCGGAGGCCCCGTCTCCGCCCATTACCTCAGCCTCGAAACAGCCGAGCAGAGCAAGCGTCACGCGTGCCCGCTCGGCGAGCTCGGGCACCAGCTCATACGAGCGGACGATGCCGCGGGGGCGAACTAGCTTCGCGATGATCGCCGTCGAGTACCCGGATCCGCCACCCACGTCGAGCACGCGCTCGCCTCCGGTCAGCTCGAGCGCCGTGCAGATCGCCGCGACCACCCATGGCTGCGAGATCGTCTGCCCGTGCCCGATCGGCAGCGCGCCGTCGGCGTAGGCATCCGGGCGGAGCTCTACCGGAACGAACTCCTCGCGCGGAACCTCACCCATCGCTGCCAGCACACGCTCGTCGGCGATCCCGCCGCCGCGGAGCTGGCGCTCCACCATCGCGGCACGAGTTGCAGCGAACCCTTCACCTGGTGCTTCGGTCACGGCTGCTCCTTACACTCGCTTCTTGCTCTCGGGACGATACGTACGCCTCCTCGCGGCGAGCGCTCTCACCGCCGCGTCAATTGCGCTCGCCACGAGTGGAAGTCCTCGTGCTGCGCATGCGCAGGACCCCTCCGTGCCGAACGTGATCGTGGTCATGGTCGACGACCAGAGCCTCGCTTCCTTCAATCGCATGACGATGCCGAGAACCTTCGATCTGCTCGATGGCGGTAAGGGTCGCGAGCTCGAGGGCTACGCCTCGCCGCCGCTCTGCTGTCCATCGCGCGCCGGCTTCATGACCGGTCAGTACCCGCAGAACCACGGCGTCTTCGAGAACAACTGGGCACTTCTCCGCGAGCCTGCCAACACGCTGCCCTCCTGGCTGCAAGCGGCCGGTTACAAGACCGCCTTCGCCGGCAAGTTCCTCAACAAGCACGCCGAATACCCAAAGCCGGCGGCCGGCTTTGACTACTGGTTCGGGCTCCAGGGCCCACCTGCGTATTTCGATTACGAGGCTTCGAGGCAGGGAGTTGAGGTGTCGTACGGTTCCAAGCGCTCGGACTACTCGACCACCGTGGTGAACGAGGAGAGTGAGCGCTTCATCCGCCGGGCGGCGAACGGCGACGACCCGTTCTTTCTCTGGAGCTCCTACTTTGCGCCGCATGCTCGCCGCTCTGAGAGCTCCTTTTGCGGCACGAAGGCTCCGCTGCCGCTCGAGGAGGACTTCAAGGCGGCGAAGAAGATCCCGTTGGAGCTTTCGCCCAGCTTCAACGAGCGCGACGTCTCGGATAAGCCGCAAAGCGTGAAGCAACGGGAGCTCATCGACCGCAAGGGCACACAGGAGATGAAGAACCGCTTTCGATGCACGGTCGCTGCCTTGCAGGAGGTGGACCGCGGCGTCGGCGGTTTCCGCCGCCTCCTCGCCCAGGAGAAGCTGGCGGACGACACGATCATCTTCTACACCTCGGACAACGGCTATTTCTTCGGGGAGCACCGGCTCCTTAAAGGCAAGGTGCTTCCCTACCGCGAAGCGGTGCAGGTGCCGTTCCTCGCCCACGTGCCTCCGCGCTATCTGGACGGCGAGGAAATGGCAAGCGTCAGCCAGCCGGTGGCGAACATCGACCTCGCTCCGACCATCCTCGACTTCGCGAATGCCGGCCCCTGCACCGAGGACGGAACCTGCCGCGTCATGGACGGCCGCTCGATGACCCCGCTGTTCAGGGGTGAGGAGGGCGCTTGGCCGAACCCCCGGCCTATCGGTTTTCAGCTCGGCGAAGGCTGCCGGACCTACCAAGCCGTCTACGAGGGAGACGAGTCCTACGTCGAGTGGCCGGTACGGCGCGCGAACGGCAGCTGCGGCGTCGCGGAGCGCGAGCTCTACGACCTCCAAGCGGATCCGTTTCAGCTCCGTAACCGGCTCTACAAGCCATCGCCGGGCGCCATCGCTGACGCCGAGCGCCTAAGCGAGAGCCTCAGCCGGGTGTCCACGTGCGCCGGGATCGAAGGCCGCGATCCCCAGCAAGGCGGCCGGCCCTTCTGCTGACGTGGCAAACGTCCCACGCTCCACACAAGAAGGGGTAGCGCCGGACGTTTGGCTTAGAAGATGTAGGAGCGAAGGCGCCGGGGCTCGAGGATCGTGACCCGGCCGCGGCCGACCGCGACGACCCCCGCGCGCTCGAGCGTCGCGAGGAAGCGCGAGACGCTCTCGCGCGAGGTGCCCGCGAGCTGCGCCAGGTCGGCTTGGGTCATCCGGACGGTAATACCGTCCCGGTTCTCAGGGATTGTCTCCTCGGCAACGAGCTGGTTGAGCACGCCTGCGACCCGGCTCGGCACGGTCTGAAAGGACTGGCGAGCGACCCGCTCGTTCGTCTCGCGAAGGCGGCGGGTGAGGGCCACGATCAGCTTCGCCGCGATGTCGCCGTGCTGGGAGATCACCCGGCGCATGTCCATCGCCGGAAGGGCGAGGAGCTCCGCGTCGCTCAGCGTCTCTACGCTCGCCGAGCGTGCCCCGCCGTCGAGCATCGCGAGCTCGCCGAAAAAGTCGCCACGCCCCAGCGTCGCCAGCGCAATCGCTCGTCCGTCCGAGTGCTCGCGGGTGACGCGAAGGTCGCCGTTTCGCACGACGTAGCACGCATCCGAGTCGTCCCCCTCGTGAAAGACGCGGACGCCCTTCGGAAACGAGCGCGGGATCGCGACCGAGACGATCCGATCGAGCTCGTCCGCCGACATGTCGGCAAAGAGCGGCACGTTCCCCATGAGCTCGACGGTCTCGAAGTCGGCCATCATCGGGAGTATCCCACCGACGGCTCAGGCCTGGCAGGCTGGGCACCAGTACGCCATGCGGTTGGCGTCGCCTTGACCTCGAACTTCGATCCGGCCTCCGCACGCGGGGCAGCCACGGCGATTCGCGCGGTACACGGATCGCGGCCGCCTGCCCTTCGCCATTGAGATCTGCATTACCCGCTCGTTCTCATCCACGATCCGCTCGAGCTGCTCCGAGTCGAGGTCCTCCACGAGGTGAAGCGGTGAGATCCCAGCGCGGAAGAGGGCCTCGTTCCTGATCGCGTTGCCAATCCCCGCGATGATCCGCTGGTCCAAGAGAGCGTCACCGATCTCGCGACCTGCGCCCAGGCGGTGCAGGCGCTCAGCCGCTTCGGCCGTGTCGAACGAGCTGCCGAGGGGGTCGGGTCCGAGCTGAGCGAGGCCCGGATCGTTTCGGACCCGCGACTCGGACACCAGCCGCAGGAGCTTCCCGCCCGTCTGCGAGGCGATGCCGCGTCCGCACGAGAGCACAAGCCACGGCTTGCCGTAGGGCATCTGGCCGTCGGCGGTGATCCACCAGCGGCCGTTCATCCCCAGATGCGAGTGGATCACCTCGCCCGAGGAGAAGTGCGCCAGCAGGTGCTTGCCCCGCGCCTCGACACGCTCGAGCACGGAGCCCTCGAGCCTCTTCGCGCGGCCATGGATCGGCGAGCGTGGGTTCGGCGCGTCGGCTAGAACCATCTCGCGCCCGCGAAGGGCCGCGTCCATCCGGCGTGCCGCGCGATGGATCGTGTCGCCCTCAGGCATTTCTCAGGCGACGAGGCGCCGCGGCTGGCGGTTGAAGCCCGCTTCGAGCAGGACCTCTTCTGCGGGCGAGCCAATCACGGGCTCGCCGTCCAGGCGCTCGATCGCGAGCTTCGGGATCACGCCCTCCTGCGACGCCTCGACAAGCTGGGTGATGGCTTCGACCAGCGCGATGCCCTCGACCCCTTGGAGCCGCAGGATGCCACGCCCGCCGCGCTCGACGTAGAGGAGCGGGTTGCCGTTTCGCGTGAGGAGGTACGCGCCGGCGGTCCGGGCAGGGCGGCGTCCCTCCGGGCGCTTCGGCCAGGACAGCGACGCACCGTACGGATTGGCCGGGTCTGTAGCCGCGAGCACGAGGTACTCGTCGTCGACCCGAGGCAGGCTTCGAAGGCGTTCGACCGCCCCTGCGAGGGCGAACTGCGCGCCCCCTTGGCCCTCGACGAAGTAGCCACGGCGCGCGGTGCCGAGCATCTCGAGATTCGAAAGCTCGCCGTAGAGCGTCGAAAGGCCGCCGGGGATCCCCTCGGCGAGAACGGTCTCGCGGGTGACGATGCCATAGCGCTCCAGGAGAAGCTCGGCCTGCGCGCGCATGCGAGGCCCTTGCTCGGGCTGGCCACGAAAAAGCGACGAGGTCAGCGACCAGCGGCCCTGGACGGTGCCGGTCGTGCCGATGCGCCTCGACGAGAAGCGGCGTCCGCGCCGCGCAGCGGACTTGACCGCGGAGAGCCGGCGCGCACGGAGTGGCGCGAAGGCGTCGTTGGTCACCTCGCCCGCCCATGCCAGATCCCACAGCGCCTCCTGGAGCTCCTCGGGGCTCGCCTCGAGCTCTGCCACCAGGTCGATCCAGAACGCGGGCGACTCGGCGAGCCGCTCCCGGATCAGGTCGTGGATCTCGCCCGCCGGAATCTCGAGCTTCGCGTTCGACGGCGGCGGCCCGGCGATGCGGACGTCGTCGCGGAAATAGAGGGCGACGCGGCCTGACCGGGCGACGGATCCCGCGCCGATCCAGACGACCTCTCCGCTCGTGGTCAGCGCGTCGAGCCAGGCGGGGGTGTAGGCGCCGAGGCGGCGCGGCAAGACGTCCCGCTCCCAGACCTCGGGAGTGAGCGCCACCCCCTGCATGGGAACGAGCGCCTCGCGCAGCCGATCGGGGCCGGCACCGGCCGGCCTGTGCGCATCGACGTTCTGCCAGCTCGGGAGGAAGCGCGCGAGCTCGGCCGGGTCAACCGCCTCCGCCTCTTGGCGAAGCTGGGCGAGCGAGGCGCGCCGGACGCGGCGAAGAACCTCGGAATCGCACCACTCGCGCTCGGTTCCGCCGGGAAGGAGCTCGCCGCGGACCAAGACGCCCTCACGCTCGAGCTCGCGGAGGGCCGGCATCGGATCGACGCCGTAGCGGTCGGCGAGCCGGCGAGTGGGAAACGGGCCGTGGGTGCGAGCCCAGCGCCGGACCAGGCTCGACATCGCATCGGGTACCTCTTCGCCGAACGACTCGGGCAGGCCGGGAGGAGGCGGAACGCCGAGCGCATCGCGGTAAAGCCCTGCGTCCTCGGCCGCGATCCAGCGCTCCTCTCCCGCCACGCGGACCTTGGCGGCACGGCGCTCGGCCTCGAGCTTTCCCAGCATGGACGAGGCGGAGAGCGCCTCGCCGACGCGCTCCTCGCACTCGGCCTCGGTGAGATCGCCGAGGCGGCGGAGGATCTGCTGGAGCGCGTCGCGATCGCGCGCCTTGATCTCGTCATTCAGGTGCTGAAGCGAGGCATGAACCGATTCCAGCGCCTCGGGGTCGATCAGCTCACGAAGCTCCTCTTGGCCGAGAAGCTCGCGCAGGAGATCACGGTCGAGCGCAAGCGCCGCAGCGCGCCGTTCGGCGTTCGGCGTGTCGCCCTCGTACATGTAGGTCGCGACGTAGTCGAAGAGAAGCGATGAGGCAAATGGCGAGGCGGATGCGGTCTCGACTTCCACCAAAGAGATTCGCCGTGAGCCGAGGTCGGACAAGAGCGACTCGAGGCCGGGCAGGTCGAGGACGTCGCGGAGGCATTCGCGATAGGTCTCGAGGATCACCGGGAAGCGCGGGAAGTCCTTGGCCACCTCGAGGAGGTTCTGCGACTTGAGGCGCTGCTGCCAGAGCGGCGTGCGCTTGCCCGGGTAGGCGCGAGGCAGGAGCAGCGAGCGCGCCGCGTTCTCGCGGAAGCGGGCGCCGAAGAGCGCCGAGCCGCCGAGCTCGGAGACGACCAGGTCCTCGACCTCGTCGGGCTCGAGCAAGACCAGGTCCGCGTCGGGCGCCTCGTCGGCATCGGGCAAATGCACGACGATGCCGTCGTCAGACCAGATCGCGTCTGCCTCGAGGTCCAGCTCGTCGCGGATCTTCGCCGAGAGCGCGAGCCCCCAGGCGGCGTGAACGCGCCCCCCGAACGGCGACAGGACGCACAGGCGCCAATCGCCGATCTCGTCGCGGAACTTCTCGACCACGATCGATTCGTCCGACGGGATCACGCGAGTCGCGGCCTGCTGCTCTTTCAGGTAGGTAAGGAGGTTCTCGGCCGCCAGCTTGTCCAGGTCGTACTCCTTCGCGAGCGTCTTCGCGTCGGAGTTCACGGCCTCGCGCGCGAACTCACCGATCGCACGGCCCAGCTCGGCGGGGCGGCCGATGCCGTCGCCGCGCCAGAACGGCACCGCACCGGGGACGCCTGGTGCCGGGGTGACGATCACGCGGTCTCGGGTGATGTCCTCGATTCGCCAGGTCGTGGCGCCGAGGAGAAAGGTCTGGCCGGCTCGGGCCTCGTAGACCATCTCCTCGTCGAGCTCGCCGACGCGGCGCCCGTCGGGCAGGTGGACTCCGTAGAGGCCGCGGTCCGGAATCGTGCCCGCATTCGTGACCGCGAGCTGGCGCGCGCCCTTGCGGCCGCGAACAGTGCCGGCGGACCGCTCCCACACGATGCGAGGCCGCAGCTCGGCGAAGCGCTCGGAGGGATAGCGCCCGTCAAGCATGTCGAGGACGTTCTCCAGCTGCTCCCGCCCGAGATCCGAGAATGGCTCGGTGGCGGTGACGACGTCGAAAACGTCGTCGACCGTCCACTCCGAGTCGGCCACCATCGAGACGATGTGCTGAGCTAGAACGTCGAGGGGGTTGCGCGGGATCACCGTCTCTTCGATCAGCCCCTCGCGCATCCGGCGTGCGACCACCGCGCACTCCAGGAGGTCGGCTCGGAACTTCGGGAAGATCCGGCCCTTCGAGACCTCGCCGAGGTTGTGACCCGCGCGGCCCACGCGCTGGAGACCACGGGTCACCGACTTCGGCGACTCGACTTGGATCACCAGATCCACGGCGCCCATGTCGATGCCGAGCTCGAGCGACGACGTCGCGACGAGGCACGGAAGCTGTCCGCCCTTCAGCATCTCCTCGATCACGAGGCGCTCCTCATGCGCGAGCGAGCCGTGGTGGGCGCGGGCGATCTCGACTGCTGGAGCCTCATCGGGCAGGTCGGCATTCGCAAGCTCGTTCAGGCGCTTGGCGAGCCGCTCCGCGCCGCGGCGGTTGTTCACGAAGAGGATCGTCGAGGTGTGCGCCTGGACCAGCTCGAGGAGCTTCGGGTACATCGCGGGCCAGATCGAGTTCTGAGTGGGAGCGGCGTCGAAATTGGCGTCGCCGAACTCGCCGGGCTCGCCGTCCTTGGGTGGAGCCGGACGCGAAGCGTCTGGGTCCGTCATGTCCTCCACAGGCACGACGATCTCGAGGTCGAGCTTCTTTTTGATGCCGGCGTTCACCACCGTGCACTCGCGTTTCGGCCCGACGAGGAAGCTCGCGATGCGATCGAGCGGACGCTGCGTCGCCGACAGGCCGATGCGCTGCACAAAACAACCACGCGCCGGCTCCTCCGCTTCGCGTCCGGGGCCGGCACCGTGCAGGACGGCTCCGTCCTCGTGGGTGCGGACCAGATGCTCGAGCCGTTCGAGGGTCAAGGCGAGGTGCGCGCCACGCTTGGTCTGGGCGACGGCGTGGATCTCGTCGACGATCACCGCCTCGACGTTGGTGAGGATTTCGTGCGCCCGCGAGGTCAGCATGAGGTAGAGCGACTCCGGGGTCGTGATCAGGATGTCGGGAGGCTTGCGGAGCATCGCCTGGCGGTCTTTCTGGGGCGTGTCGCCCGTCCGGAGCCCGACGCGAATCGGAGCGCCGATGCCCTTGAGCGGGGCGCGGAGGTTGCGGTCGACGTCGTAGCTCAGCGCCTTGAGCGGCGAGACGTAAACAAGCCGGATGCCTTGTCCCAGGGCCTCGGGGTCGTCCGTGGATGCGTCGGGGTCAGGAGCGGCTCGGCGCGAGAGCGTGTCGATCCCCCAGAGAAACGCCGTGAGCGTCTTGCCAGAGCCGGTGGGCGCGCAGATCAGCGTGTTGTCGCCCGAGGCGATCGCCGGCCAGCCCTTGTCCTGGGCAGGCGTGGGCGCTTCGAACGACGCCTCAAACCAGCGCCTGACGGGCGCCGAGAATGGATCGAGAGGAGAGGATTTTGAGGTCGGTTTCGATGCCATGTCGAACCGACTGAGTTTACGAGGCGCCCCAAGGGGCCAGACCGGTCTGGCCCCTCAGAAAGGGAGCTGGTTCTCGATCTCGGCCAGCGTTGGCGCGGTCTGGTCGCGTTCGGAGAGCTGCGGATCGTCAACCGGCCACTCGACGCCGACGCCGGGGTCGTCCCAGCGGATGCCCGCCTCCGTCTCGGGGTCGTAGACGCTCGTGAGCTTGTAGGCGACGTCCGCGATGTCCGAGAGGACGCAGAAGCCGTGCCCGAACCCGACCGGGACGAAGAGCTGACGATGGTTCTCGTCTGAGAGCTCGTAGCCCTCCCACTGCCTGTAGGTGGGCGAGTCCTTCCGGAGGTCGACCGCGACATCCCAGATCGCTCCGCGGACGCAGCGCACAAGCTTGCCCTGGCCGGGACTCGTCTGGAAATGAAGGCCGCGCAGGATGCCCTTCGAAGAGCGCGAGTGGTTTTCTTGCAGGAACGGGCCGTTGACTCCGTGCTCGGCCCAGAGATCCCCGCGGAAGGACTCGAGCAGAAAGCCTCGCTCGTCGCCGTGTGCCGTCGCCTCGAGGAGGACGAGGTCGGCGATTTCCGTCTCGATCCGACTGACGCTCACGAAAGCTTGGTCCCGTATTGGCGCTCGTAGTACTCGCGGTACTCGCCCGAGCGGATGGGCTCCCACCACTCTTCGTTCCCGCGATACCAGTCGACGACGCGCGCGATCCCTTGCTCGAAGCCGACCTTCGCTTCCCAGCCGAGGGCTTGCGTCTTCTCCGAGCCGAGCGAATAGCGGCGGTCGTGCCCCGGGCGATCCTTCACGTACGAGATCAGCGACTCGTCGCGATCGGTGCGCTTGATGATTTCCCGCACCACGTCGATGTTCGCGCGCTCGTCGGGGCCGCCGACGTTGTAGGCCTCGCCGGGCTCGCCGCGCTCGAGGACGACGTCGATCGCGGACGCGAAGTCCTCCACCCAGAGCCAGTTCCGGACCTGCATGCCATCGCCGTAGACGGGGAGCGGGTCGCCCGCGAGCGCGTTCAGGATGCAGAGCGGGATGAGCTTCTCGGGATGTTGGCGCGGGCCGTAGTTGTTCGAGGCGCGAACGATGACCGACTCAGTCCCGTAGGTGTTCTGGTAGGCGCTGACGAGGAGGTCACCGCCCGCCTTGGATGCCGAATAGGGCGATGACGGATCGAGCGGCGAGGACTCGGTGAACGAGCCCTCCTCGATCGAGCCGTAGACCTCATCCGTCGAGATCTGGAGATGGCGGATCCCGCACTCACGAGCAGCCTCGAGCAGGACGAAGGTGCCGAAGACGTCGGTCTGGATGAACTCGCCCGGCGACTCGATCGAGCGGTCAACGTGCGTTTCCGCCGCGAAGTTGACGATGGCGTCACAGCCCTCGATAGCGCCCCTGACGGCGTCGGCGTCGGCGATGTCTCCCTCGATCAGCTCACAGCCCTTGACGCCTTCGAGGTTCTCCGGCCTTCCCGCGTAGGTCAGCTTGTCGAGCACGCGGACCTCGTCGCCCGGATGCGCCTCCAGGCGATGGCGGACGTATGCGGAGCCGATGAAGCCGGCACCCCCTGTGACGAGGACCTTGGTCATTTACCGAATGAGCGCTTTAGCGCGAAAGAAGCATGTGTCGGTGGTCATCCTGCCGAGCTTATGCTGGCGCGCTCGCGCAGATACTGCCGGAGCCCGTCGTGCCAGTCGGGCAGAAGCGGCGCCTCGTGGCGCTCGGTTCCCAGCACCGAGTACGCCGGCCGTGGAGCGGGGCGGCCGAGCATCTCGGTCGTGCCGGCCATCACCCGGCAGTCGGAGCGCTCGATGTCGAATATCTCCTGCGCGTAGTCGAACCACGAGCACTGGCCGGCGGCAGCGACGTGGTGGATGCCGTACTGGTCAGTTTCTGAGAGCTCTGCAAGCGCGGCGGCGAGGTGGCGCGTGTAGGTGGGCGCGCCGATCTGGTCGGAGACGACCACGACCTCCGGCTGCTGGCTTGCGATGCGAAGCATCGTCTCGACGAAGTTGCCGCCGCGGGTGCCGAAGAGCCAGGAGGAGCGGACGACCATGTGGCGGTCGTTGGCGAAGGCGGTCGCCGTCTCGCCCGCCGCCTTCGAGCGGCCGTAGGCCGACAGGGCTCGCGTGAGGTCCGACTCGACGTACGGCGACCCCTTCTCCCCGTCGAAGACATAGTCGGAGGAGACGTAGACGATGCGAGCGCCATGCCGGGCTGACGCCGCGGCAACGTTGCCGGCGCCCAGCTCGTTCACAGCCATGGCTCCCTGCTCGTCCGCCTCGGCGCCGTCGACGTCGGTCCAGGCCGCGCAGTTGACGACGGCGTCCGGATGAAGCTCCGCCATCACCTCCTCGCAGGCAACCTCGTCGGTGATGTCGAGCTCGGCCCGGCCAAGCGCGAAGACTTCCTGCGAGCGCCCCACGCATGCGTCGACCAGATCCTGGCCGAGCATCCCGCCCGCTCCCGTCACGACGACCCTCACGGCAGCGTGATCTCTGAGCGGTCCCCAACGATCATCGAGAGCGTGCGAGGGATGCCCAACCCTCGGGTGAGCTTGACGCTGCGGCCCAGAAGGCTCGCCTCCATTCGCGCCTCGAGGTCTGTGACGGTGCAGCCCGAGAGGATGATCGAATGCTCGATCTCAGAACGCTCGATCGTCACGTCGTCGTCGATCGCGGTGTAGGGCCCGATGTAGGAGTCGACGATCCGCGTTCCTTCGCCGATGATGGCGGGGCCGCGGATCAGCGAGCCCTCGATCCGGGCGCCGGACGCGACTTGGACGCGGCCCTCGACCCTCGAATCTGAGAGCTCGCCCTCGACCGAGCGCTCGAGATCCTCGAGGACCAGCCGGTTTGCCTCCAGCATGTCGGCGAGCTGGCCCGTGTCCTTCCACCATCCCTCGACGGTGCGCCTCGAGACGCGAGAGCCCGAGTCGATCAGATGCTGGATCGCGTCGGTGATCTCGAGCTCGCCGCGCCCGGATGGCTCAATCGCCCGGGCGGCATCGAAGATCAGGGAGCCGAAGAGGTAGACGCCTACGAGCGCCATGTTCGACGGCGGGTCCTTCGGCTTTTCCACCAGCCGGACGATTCGGTCGCCGTCGAGCTCGGCAACGCCGTAGTGCCAGGGATCGTCGACCTCCGTCAGGAGGATCAGCGCGTCGTGCTCGCCGGTCCGGAAGGTGTCGGCGAGATCGGAGATGCCGTCGCGAAGGAGGTTGTCGCCCAGGTACATGACGAACGGGCTCCCGCCGAGGGCTTCCTCGGCCGTGAGCACCGCGTGAGCGAGCCCGCGCGGAGCATCTTGCTCGACGTACATGATCTTGGCGCCGAAGGCCGATCCGTCCCCTGCGGCCGCGCGGATCTCCTCGCCCGTCTCGGGCGCGATCACGATCACTATCTCGGTGACGCCCGCGTCGACCAGCGCCTCGATTCCGTAGAAGAGGACGGGCTTGTTCGCGACCGGCACGAGCTGCTTGGCCGACGTGTGCGTGATCGGGCGAAGCCGGGTTCCGGCGCCCCCCGAGAGGATCAGTCCTTTGAGCGGGTCCATCGAATCGGGGAGGCTAGTGGCTAAGGGTGCCTGGTACCTCGCCTGGTGCCTGGTACCTCAGTACGCGCCGCCCAGCTTGCGGTGGTCCCAGCTGGCCACACGCTTGGCGGCAAAGCGGATCGCCACCCGCTTGGCCGCCTGCTTTTGCATGGCGGCCGCCGCGTCGCCCTCGATCGAGTCGATCCCCTCCGAATATCGCAGCGTGAGGTCCTTGCCGAACTCGAGCACCTGCTCGGGGTCGCGGACGATCTCCGCCTCGGCCTCGATCTGCATGCCACGGAGCTCGAGGTACTCCTCTCCCGTCTCGACCAGGAGAGTCGCCCGCGGATCGCGCTCGAGGTTCCGCACCTTCTGTGACTTCGCGTAGGTCCAGATCCAGATCTCTTCGTTGCGGACCGTGAACCACATCGGCATCGAGTGCGGCCAGCCCCGGGGGCCAAGCGTCGAGACGACGACCACGCGCTCTCTTTCGAGAAGCTCGGCCTGCTCCTCCGGCGTGAGGATGATCTGGTCGCGGCGGCTCACGTGGCCACCTCCTCGCTTGCCTCTTGCATCCCCCGACCCTACGTCCTGCATGCCGTAGGACGTCAGTCGGTTAGTTCGGCCGGATCGACACGGCCTTCCGGCTCGAGCTTCTCCAGGTGCGCCTGCATCGCCATCGCAGCGGCGCGCCGGAGCACCTCGGGCACGTCGTCCCAGGCCGCGTCGAGCAGAGCCGCGCGTGAGCGCTCGCCGGTCTCGAGCGCCGCGACGAGCTTCCCCTCGCGCTCTGCGCGGTGGGCGACGTACTCGTCGATCTTCGCCTCCGGGTCGGTGATCCACTCGCCGTGGCCCGGCGCGAAGAGCGCTGCGTCGAGGTCGCGCAGGCGCTCCAGTGAGGCCAGATAGTCCGCGAGCGAGCCGCCGAAGGCCGCGGGCGGCACGATCGTCGACCCCTCGCCGAGGATGATGTCGCCGCAGAAGCAGACGTCGCGCCAGACGAAGCAGGCGTGGTCGGCGGCGTGGCCGGGCGTCGGGTGGGCGATAAAGGGGGTGTCCGCCACTTCGCGCGGCGAACTGAGGCAGTCCGGGTCCGGGGGGTGGCCCTGAATTGCCTCAGATGGAGATGTGGGCACCGGGTGAAGCTCGTCGCCTTCGCTGACCGCGCCCCACAGGAGCGGCGCCCCGAGACGCTCCACGCCCCCCGAGTGATCGGCGTGAGAATGCGTCAACAGCACGCCACCAATGTTGCCGCGCTCTTCGCCCTCAGAGCGAACCGCTTCGATATGGGCGGCCTCGTCAGGCCCCGGGTCGATCACCCAGGCGGGGTCACGGCCAACGACATACGTGTTGGTTCCCGAGAGCGTCATCGGGCCCGGGTTCTCGGCACGGATGCGAACGAGGTCCGCACCGCCGGGCGCGGGGTCGGGCATCGACCTCAGGCAGCTTCTTTGACCGCGGCGAAGACCGCCTCGCGCGCTTCGTCGGGCTCAAGCACGACCAGATCGCCCGCGCCTTTGAGGATCTCGCGGACGAGCCACTCCTTGGAGCCGTAGGGGACCTCGACGACTACGGAGTCGTCGGCGAGCTCCTCGACGACCGTTCGCTCCTCGCGGAGCCAGCGGGCCCGTTCGGGCGCGACCCACACGCGCGCGACACCGGCGCTTGAGACCTCGCCGTGCGCGAGCCACTCCTGGTCTGCCAGGCGTTCGTCGATGCCCTCGCGAGGCTCGAACCCCTCGTCGGTCAGCTGCGCCTCCTTCATACGGTCGAGGCGGAAGTGCCTGGTGTCGTTGCGCCCCAGGTCGTAGCAGCCGAGGTACCAGCCCTCCGGGCCGTTCACGAGTTGGTAGGGCTCGACGCGCCGCTTGTCGAAGGTGTCCTCGTTCTCCTTGTAGTAGTGGAGCTCGAGGATCCGGTTCTGGTGGATCGCCTCATTCACGGTGCGCACCACGTGTGAGTCGTCGCGGCCGGGGGCGATCTCGAGGCCCTCCTCGGAAGGGTCGTGACCGAGGGCCTCGACGATCTTCTCCCGGGCGGTGGCAAGGCCGGCTTGCGGCAGATGGTCGCCGAAGAGGTCGATCGCCGCCACGAGCGCCTTCGCCTCGAGGGGAAGGAGGCGCGCGGGGCGGTCGAAGTTGTCGCCGTAGGTGTCCGGGTCGACCTCGATCTCGTCGCCGACGATCTCGGCGTAGAGGACGTAGGTGCCGCCGCCGAAGTTGACGACGTTCAGGACATCGATGTCCTCGCGGAGCTCGGAGATGTCCATGTTGAGCTCGCGAAGACAATGCGCAACCGAAAGGGTCGAGCCTTCCCGCGCCGCGCCGATCATGAGCCCGGCCAGCGTCACGAGGCGAGCGAAGCGCTCCGGGCGAATGACGGCCTCACCGCGATTGCGCGAGCCACCCGAGCGGAACGGGCGCCCGTCGGCTTCGAGCACGGGGCGCGCGATGGTGGAAGCAACCTCGAAGCTGCCGCGATGGCGGTCGCGCAGAAGCTCCATCCGCTCGACGCCGGCGGTCGCTGCGTCCGACGGTGCGATCAGCTGCGCGTTCTCGCGCCATGAAAGGACCCACGAGATGAGCTGGCGGATCGAGGCGTACTCCGTTTCGTAGACCATGCCGCGGCCCTTGACCCCGTCGTCCTTGGCGACCTTGCGGAGCGAGCCGTACTTGCCGAAGTCACGCTCGACCAGCCAGGCGATCCGCTCGCGGACGAAGACCCGTGCGGTGCCCTGAATCTCGCCCATCTGCCAATCGGCGCGCGAGGCGTAGTCGCGGCGGTCGAAGTCCTTGGGAGGCGCGAAGTCGTGCTCTGCCTTCGATGCGTAGGAGACTTTGCCCTTGATCCGGCTGAGGCGGAAGACGCGCACGGCGTCCCGTTCGTGCGAGTAGCCGATCAAATAGAACTGACTGTCGCGCCAGACGAGGTGGTAGGGGTCGACCTTGCGATCGGACACCTCATCGCGCTGCATCGTGTAGTACGAGAACTCGATGCGCTTGCGCCGCGAGATGGCGGTTTCGATCTTCGCGAGCCGCTGCGAGAGCTCCTTGCCTCCGCCGGAAGTCGAGAGGCGAACGTCGATCGGCACGTCCTCCCCCTCGTTCAGGGGGCTGGGCCGGCCCCAAGAGACCTGCTGCAACGCGAGCCGAAGTGGCTCCGCGTAGGCAAACTCGCCGTCGAGCAGGCTGAGCGCCGTGCGGAGCGCGGCCAGCTCGCCGTCCGTGAACTCGATCGGTCGCAGGTAATAGTTCTCGGGCGGAAGCGCGTAGAGCTCGGCCTCGAAGAAGCCCTCCGCGGGCTTTTCCACCTGAAGCGAGATGCCAAGGCTCTCAAGCTCGGCGCGGTCCGCGTAGAAGCGACGCGCGAACGCGTCCTCGTTCATCGAGCTGTATCCCTCGACCTCGCGCTTGATCTCGAGGGCCGACACGGGGCGCCGGTTGGCCATTAGAAATGAGATCAGGGAGAGCTGGCGGATCAGCTTTTCGGTGTCCTTGGCCACGGTCAGGGAGGATATTGCGGGTTCGAGAGCCCGCACGCGGCAAACCGTGGCGGATTCCGCGCTATTTGCGCCGTCATCGAATCCGATGGGTCAGGACCGGCCGCGGTGCGCCTCGGCAGAGCGCTTCTTCCTGAAGTAGGGTTCGCGCGCGAACTTGGACGAAGGGGACAGGAGTGATCGGCGCCGGCACCATCATCAACCCGCTCATCAAGGTCGTCACCACGGTGGCGATCCTCGCGGCCGTCTATTTCTTGTTTGTCAAACCCGCACTCGACACGACGACGGACATCACGAATCGCGCGTTCGATACGAGCGACGAAATTCAGAGGGACATCCAGAAGAGCATCAGGGAATCAACTCCATCGGGAGCCAACGGCATCGAAGTGACGATCCCGAAGTCGTCCGAGAAGGCGCAGAAGCTGGGCGCATGCGTCCAGGGAGCGGCGGGGGACCTCTCGGCGATCGAGAAGTGCATGGAGCGCTACGCGCCGTAGCGCAGGCTCCGCAGGGCGACTAAGCCGCGCGGGGCGCTCGGAAGTACGCAGCGGAGTCGAGGCCGCGGTCGAACTTCGACCAGCTTTGCCCGGCTGCCAGCTCGCGCTCGATCCGGTCGAAGCTGCCAAGGCGGCCGCCGAGGTTGTCCATCATGTGGACAAGCGTCGCTTCGCGCGTGGCGGGAACCACCGGTGAGCCCATCTCATGCGTGCCGTGGTGGGAAAGGATGATGTGGAGGACGGCCTGGCCGAGCTCGGGATCGAAGCCTTCGATCGACTCGATCTCCCGGCGCACGAGGTAGTAGCCGATCGGGATCTCTCCGAGGAGACGCCCCGCATCGGTGAGGTCGATCGCGAGGGGGTCGTCGTTGTAGGCCTGGGTCTTTCCGATGTCGTGGAGGAGGGCGCCGGTGACCGCGAGGTCGCGGTCGATGCCCGGAAAAGCCGCGGCGGCAGCACTCACGGCCTGAGCGACCGAAAGCGCGTGCTCGAGCAACCCGTGGGTGTAGGCCTGGTGGTAGTACTTCGCCGCCGGAGCGACCCGGAAGCGCTGCCAGCTTTCCGTCTCCTCGCCGAAGAAGCGATCGAGGAGCTGAGCGAGGTGCGGGTCGCGAATCGTCGCGAGGAGGTCGCGCAGGTCGGTTTCCAGGAGCTCGGCCGGGATCGGCGAGCACTCGACGAGATCGGCGTCCGCATACTCACCCGCGGTCGCGGTGCGAATCGCCTCGATCGTGATCTTGGGCCCGTAACGGGCGTGGACTGAGAACTTCCCCTCGACGAAGACGATCCCGCCGGGCTCGGAGCACTCGAAGCACTCGTCCACCGCCTCCCACGCGACTCCCTCGATCGTCCCCGTGCGATCGCCGAGGATCAGCTTTACGAAGTCGTCTCCGTTGCGGCGGGTGAGCCGGCTGCGCTCGCGGACCGCAAAGGCGGTCGCCACCGCGTCGCCATCGCCGAGGTCGGAGAGAAAGACGCGGGCGGAGTGCTCGGGCGTGGGCGACCCGAGCGTGGGCTGAACTGCAAGTCGAGGGTTCATCTGGGACGAAGGTAGAGACGGAATCGGACGGTCACTTCCCAATGGAAGTCGTTGTGCAGGACTTGTTCCTGACTTGTTGCCATTCCGGCGCTTGTCGGTGTACCTTCGCGCGCGTGAGCGCCACCCTTCGTCTCGCTGACCTCCTAGGCGGCCTCTCGGAGAGGCGCCTGCAACGACCTTGTTTCGGATCGATCGGCATAGGGCAAGCGTTCGTATTGGAGGCTCTCGCAGACCTCCTCGGTTTGGTCGCCGCTTTGCGTGGGCGGCCGAAACGTGCTGCCGAATTCTCAATCTGATATAAAGCCAGCCTTATGGAGGGCGAAAGGGGTCCGATTAGGGTTCTATCGTCCAAGTCAATGTCATCGTTCCTTCTCAGATAGGGAGAAACATGCGGAAGACACGCATTGCTGTATTCGGTGTCGCCAGCGCGCTTCTTGCGTCGCTCGCGATCGCCTCAATCGGCTCGGCGCATGATGCCCACCACAACCACGCGATCAACATCAGGGTTGATCCGGATAGGCCGTTCATGCACGGCGTTATCCAGAGCAAGGCAGAGCGCTGCGAGCGCGAGCGCTACCTCTTCGTCAAGAGGCTTCGCCCGGGCCACAACAAGTTCGTGGGCGACGACATCACCAGCTACAGGGGTGGCTGGAGCGTCGACGTGAACCGCGCTGGCAGGTTCGCCATCAGGATCAAGAGTGATGGCCACTGCGGTGGCGACCGTCAGGTCGTCGTCTCGCCAGGACAGTAATCGGAAAAGCTCGAACCTAGTTCGAGTTTCAGGGGCGGCGCCATCTGGCGCCGCCCCTTCTTTTTGCCCAGACGCGGGGGCGCACGCCGGGTTCATAAGCGATGGCGAGACCCGGAATCGAACCGGGGACACCACGATTTTCAGTCGTGTGCTCTACCAACTGAGCTATCTCGCCTGACCGGCCAGACAGGCTAGCGCCGATAGCTTGTCAACTCCCATGGCCCTCGGCGACGCTCAGAAGAGCCGCATGGCTCGCTCGACGGCTGAGGGGGCGGCGGCGCTTCGGGCCGCAGGAGCAACGCTCCGAGATCCCCAGCTTCGGAACCCCGACCACCTCGCGGCGGACTTTATCGCGCCAGGGATCAAGGCCTCGGCCCTCGTCAAGGCGCCCCTGGTCCGGCGGCTCACCCCGCGCCTGTTCGAAGCGATCCTGCCGGGGGCGCTCTGGTTCGAGCTCGCGCGCACGCACCACATGGACGAGGTCCTGCTTGCAGAGGTGCGAGACGGCGCGACGCAGGTCTTGTTTCTCGGGGCTGGCCTGGATTCGCGCTCCTACCGCTTTCGCGATGAGCTCTCCCATGCGGAGCTTTTCGAAGTGGACCACCCGGTCACGGCCGCGGTGAAACGCAAGCGGCTCGAGGCAATCTTCGGCCGGATGCCCAAGCACGTCCGCTACGTCCACGTGGACTTCAACTCGGAGGATCTAGGCGAGCGCCTCGCTGATCACGGCTTCGACCACGCCGCCCGCTCGATCGTCCTGTGGTCTGGCGTGACCCCGTACCTCGAGCCAGACGGCGTTGCCCAGACCCTGCGCTGGTTCGCAGCCGGGACCGGGCGCGGGAGCGCGATCTGCTTCGACTACCTCTGGAAGGAGATGCTCGACGGCGACGACTCCTTCTACGGCGCCAAGGAGCTCCGGAGGCGCGTCACCGCCGGTGGCGAGCCGTTCAAGTTCGGCATCCCGCGTGGCGGGACTCGCGAGTTCGTCGAACGCTTCGGGCTCGTACTGGAAGAGGACCTCGGCCCCGAGGACGCCCAGGAGCGCATCCTCCACGGCGCCGGCGAGCCCTACGGCTTCGGCGGCATGGCGCTGGTGAGGAACCCAGGGGCTCCGGGTCTGGTAACGATGCCGCCATGAGCGAAGAGAACCCGCAAGGTGAGATCGACGAGGCAAAGCGCGACGCCGACGCGGAGCTCGGCGAGATGGAGGACAAAGGCGAGGAGATGGAGGAGCGCCTGGAGGACAACGAGTCCCGCTCGGAGGACGTGGAGGTTCCGGAGCCCGGCAAGGGCGACGACCTGAGCATCAGCACGCCCGAGGACAAGGAGGCGGCAGGCGTGGGCGAGCCCGGCGACGAGGAAGGAGCCGCTGAGGAAGCCAGCGCCACCGAAGACGCGGTGCCCGAGGACGAGGGCGAGGCCGCTGAGGAAGCCGGCCAGTAGGACAACCCTTAGTCCAGACTGCGCCGAGAGTGAGATAACGGGACACATAGTCCCGCGAGATCACTGTCAGCGAGAGTGATCTCAGTTCCCCCGGTTAGGCCCAGCCGCCCCGCGTCGCGAGCAGGCAGCTCGAGAGCGGCGGTTTCGCGGCTCAGCCCACCGTTGCGCGGGGCGCGCGCGTGGCCGCCCGGCTCAAGCGCCTCGATCACCTCGAGGACTTTCCCTTGGTTGCCCTCGATCGCGAGCCACGCCAAGTCGATGGAGGTCTTCATCCCATGCGTATGAACCGAGCGGCAGCGGGGGAACAGGAGCGGCTCGATCTCCCCGGCCTCCAGGCGCATCAGCCCAGCCAACCGCAAGCGGAAGCCTTCTGCCACCACGACCTCGATCTCGCCGCCGGGCCAGCGAAGCCTTTCCGTCCGCGCTCCCTCGAAGCGCTTGTGCATCAGCGCTGCGCGGTCGACGGCGCCGGCGTTCCGCGGAGGATGCCGCTAATGAGCTCGATCGCCCCGGCCTTGTGGAGCGGCTCGTTGAGGTTGCCGCACTTCGGGCTCTGAACGCACGAGGGGCAGCCTCGCTCGCACGGGCACTCCGAGACCAGCCGGAGCGCATTCCCGCAGAGCTCGGCGAAGCGCTCAAAGCCCTGCTCGGCGATTCCCACGCCCCCGGGGTGGCCGTCATAGATGAAGATCGTGGGACGCCCGGTCTGAAAGTGGACGTTGGTCGAAAGGCCGCCGATGTCCCACCGGTCGCACATCGCCAGGAGAGGCAGGACGGCGATCTGCGAATGCTCGGCGGCGTGAAGGGCGCCGAGCTGGACCTCGGGCGGGAGCGCCTGAGGGCCCGCGAGCTCGTCGGGCAGGATGTACCAGAGCGCCTGCGTCTTGAAGCTCTGCTCGGGAAGGTTGAGGGCTACGAGATCGATCACCTCCTGGTCCTTAACGGTCTTTCGCTGGTAGGCGATCACCTGCTCGGAGACCGAGACCTCTCCGAGGAACAGCTCCACACCAGGGTGTAGTGAACGCCCCCCGCCCGAAGCCTCGGTGGCGCTCTTGGCGCCGACGAGCATTTGTGTCTCTATGTAGACGTTCGTCTCCTTCTTCGGCTGCGTGTACCAGTCGCCGTCGAAGGGATCGACGATCGCGCGGCACGATTCGACGTCGAGCTCGCGCACCTCGTACGAGCGCCCGAGGTGCAGGTAGACCGCGCCGGGATGAATCGTCGAGAATGCCCGCTCCGCCTCGACCGAGCCGAGCATCTCGCCCGACGACGAGTCGACCACGCAGACCGAGTCGAGCGAGGCCGACCGGAGCGAGATGCGTCCTGCCGCGAAGCCCTGATCGCGTGGCACGTAGCGCCCGTCGCGCGCCTTGCGAAGCTCGCCCGCGGCGACGAGGTCGTCCGCACGGTCGCGCCAGCCGTCGCCAAGGATCGTGTCGTCGGCACCGCCGGGCTGGCCGGCAGCCCCGCCGAGGGGCGCCTCGTGCGCAGCCGCCAGGACGTGGGCGGTCTGGATGTGCGGATTCGAGTGGTCGAGGATCGCCGCCTCGACCGGCCGCTCGAGGAACTCGTCGGGATGGCGGCAAAAGAACTGGTCGAGTGCGTCCTCGCCCGCCACGTAGACCGCTAGCCCCTCGCTTCGCCGCCCAGCCCGCCCCCACATCTGCCGAAGGCTCGCGACGGTGCCCGGGAAGGAGACGCAGATCGATGCGTCCAGCTCGCCGATGTCGATTCCGAGCTCGAGCGCATCCGTCGCGACCACGCCGAGTAAGTCCCCCGCGACGAGGCGCGCCTCGATCTCGCGTCGCTGCTGCGGCGTGTATCCCGCGCGGTAGGGAGCGAGCCGCGCCGCCAGGTCGGGGCGCCCACGCTCTTCGAGCCGCAGCTTCGCGAACCGCAGAATCAGCTCGATCCCCTTCCGCGAGCGGAGAAAGCAGATGGTCCGCAGGTCCTCGGCCACCAGATCGGCGAGAAGCTCGGCGCCTTCGGACAGGGTCGAGCGGCGGCGCTGCGTGCGCTCGTCGATGACGGGCGGATTCCAGATCACGATCCGCCGCCCCGCCCTGGGCGCGCCGTCCGACGAAACGACGCTGACCGGCTCGCCGACGAGGCGCTCCGCCAGCTCGCCAGGGTTCGCGATCGTCGCCGACGCGAGCAGGAACTTCGGCTCTGAGCGATAGAGGCGGGCCACACGGCGCAGGCGCCTCAGCACGTTCGCAACGTGCGAGCCGAACACGCCCCGATAGGTGTGAGCCTCGTCCACGACGATCCAGCGCAAGTTGGCCATGAAGTCGCCCCAGCCCTGGTGATGGGGCAAGAGGCCCACGTTCACCATGTCCGGGTTGGTGAGGATCAGGTTCGAACGACGGCGAAGCCCGGGGCGGTCCTCCCGCGGCGTGTCGCCGTCGTAGATCGCGTGGCGCAGGTAGGGAAGGCCAAGCGCCGAGAGCTTTCGCGCCTGATCCTGAGCCAGCGCCTTGGTCGGGTAGAGGTAGAGGGCCCGCGACTTCGGGTCGAGCGCAAGCGTCTCGAGGACGGGCAGGTTGAACGAGAGCGACTTGCCCGAGGCCGTGCCGCTCGTCGAGATGACGTGACCCTGGGCGCTGTCGCCAAGCGCTTCGTTCTGGTGCGCGTAGAGGCTCTCGATTCCGGCGCGGCGTAGGCCGCCGGCAAGCGCCGGCGGCAGATCCGAGGGGAAGGGCACGCTCACCGCGCTTTGCGGCGCCTCGAACGACGTGGTCACAAGGCGGCCGTCGTCGGCGCCGTTCGCAATCACGTTCCGCCAGGCGTGATCAAGTACCTCCTGCCGGCTCCTCCGCTTCGCGTCCGGGGCCGTCAGGGCTTGCGAGATGTCAGACACGTGCAATTGCCTCCGCCACCCGCATCGCATCGAGCGCTTCGCGATCGTGGAGGCGCAGGATCTCGGCGCCCTGCGCCGTCACGAGCGCCGTGGCAGCGAGGGTCGCGGCTCCGCGCTCATCGGCGGCCACCCGGCCCTCCCAGGAACCGGCGAGCATCGCGCCAAGGAAGTCCTTGCGTGAGATCGCTGCCATCACTGGCCTTCCAAGCTCCCGGAGCTCGGAGATTCGCCCCACCAGCTCGATCGAGTCGCCCACGCCTTTGTCGAAGTCGGGGCCCGGATCGATCGCGATCTGCTCGCGCGCCACTCCGGCGGCAATCGCACGATCGATCCGCTCCGCGAGCCATTGCTTGACGTGGCCGACCACGTCGTCGTAGGTGCGCGGCGGCCGGTCGACGCGCGGCGGCCCCTCGATGTGCATGAGGACGTAGCCGCAGCCGCGCTCGGCGACGAGCTCGAGCATCTCTTGCGAGCCTCCCGAGATGTCGTTGATCGCCACGACCCCCGCGTCGAGAGCCGCTCGCGCAACCTCGGGCTGAAACGTGTCGGCCATAACGGGAACGCCGGCCTTCTCTGTCAACCCCGCGACCGCGGGTGCGAGCAGCTCGATCTCGGCGGCTGGCTCCACGGGCGGCCCTGAGCGTGCCGCAACCGCGCCGACGTCGAGGAGGTCGAACCCCTCGGCAACCAGGCGAAGCCCGTCCTCGATCGCCTGCGCGGCCGTGCCGCTGCGCGCGCCGGCGTAAAACGAGTCCTCCGTGACGTTCACGATCCCTGCGGCGAGGGGCGGCGGAAAGCGGAGCTCGAGCCCTCCTGCGAGTCGCCACATGGTCACGAGTTCAACCTACCGACGCTAGGTTGACGACGCCATGGCACTGCGCTGCGTCTACACCGACCTCGACGGGACCCTGCTCGGCCCGCGCGGCGGGCTCTTCCGCGACCCCGAGGGCAACTTCTCGCTCTCGCAGGCCAGGGCGCTCCAGGCCTGCGACCGCGCGGGCGTCGAGGTCGTCGTCATGTCGGGGCGCCGCGAAGCGGAGGTCGCCTCGGACTCGCGCCTCATGGGCCAGACCTCCTACATCTACGAGGCCGGCTGCGGCGTCTTCATCGACGGCGAGCGCACCTATCTCACCGGGGATTGGCAGCCCACGGAGGAGACGTGCCCGCACGACCAGATGGTCGAGGCCGGCATTCCCGAACTCCTCTTCGAGCGCTACGGCCCGATGCTCGAGTGGCATTCGCCCTGGCAGACCGGCCGGAAGCTCTCGTTCCTCATGCGCGGCAAGGTGGACTCGCCCGAGGTGAACGAACTCCTTCTCGCAGAGGGCCACGAGGACCTTCGCTTCCTCGACAACGGCGTGATCAGCTACCGGATGGAGGCGGTCGAAGGACACACGCATGCCTACCACCTTGTGCCGGGCGGCGCGAGCAAGGGCAAGGGCGTGGAGTTTCACCGCCGCGCTCGCGGATACGACGCTGAAAGCTGCATCGCGATCGGCGATTCGATCGAAGACCTCGAGGCATCCCCGGCGGTCGGGCGGTTCTTCTGCGTCGCGAACGGGCCTGGGAACGACGAGGCGCTTCGCGAGGCGCTGCCGCGCTTCTCAAACGTGACGGTGACCGACGGCGCGATGGGCGAGGGCTTCTACGAGGCGGTCGTCGCCTCGCTCATGGGCGCCTAGCCCCGGTGCCAGGCACCTCACGCTTCGCTCACATTTGCTTGGCCCCTAAGATCGTTTCGTGTCGCACGATCACGCCACTGACGCCGAGGAGGAGTACCTCCAGATCCTCTTCTGGCTGGAGGAAGCAGGGCTTCCGATGACCGGCGCCAACGTCGCGCGCGCGATGCAGCTCTCGCCGCCGACCGTCCACGAGATGGTCGGCCGCCTCGAGCGCGACGGCTACGTGAGCCGCGCCTCCGACAAGACGATCGAGTTCACGGCCGACGGCCGCGACCACGCAAACGCGATCGTTCGCCGCCATCGCCTGATCGAGCGCTTCCTGACGGACGTCCTCGGCATCCCCTGGGACGAAGTTCACGAGGAGGCCGAGCGACTGGAGCACGCGATGTCGCCGGTCCTCGAGGAGCGCATGCTCGCCGCGATCGGCGATGCGAAGACCTGCCCCCACGGGCACCCGATCGTCGAGGGAGCCCGCGAGGAAGGTGTCCTCCTAGCCGACGTCGAGCCAGGCGCGAGCGTCGTCGTCCTGCGCTTCGAGAACGAGGCCGAGGAGCTCCTTCACTACCTCAAGGGCACGGGCCTGTGGCCGGGCCTCGAGGGCGAGCTTGTGTCATCCGATGACAACGAGGTGGTCGTCAGCTCGCAAGACGGAACGCACACGCTCACGCGGAGCGTCGCCGAGACGGTCTCGGTCAGGGCCGACCCCGCACCGGCGCCGCGCGCGCCGCTCCCCGAGGCGCTCGTGCTCTCGGCGGACCGCTACGGCCGGTAGGGCTCGATCTAGAGGTCGCCGAGGATCTGCCGGAGGCGCCGGTAGAGGTGCTGGTCCTGCGGGCGCATCGAGTATTCGCGACGGCGCACGTTTGCCTCGTGCTCCCGCACGGCGGCAGCGAGCGCCGAGAAGCGGCGCTCGGCGACCCTGCGGTGCGTCGCGGTATCCATCATCCGGTTGCCTTCGATCATTGTCACTGGGCTCATCCTGCACCTCCTCCGCGAGTGTTCTCCCCACGCACCGTAGGCGTGTCCCCTCGCCGTCGTGTGATTTGACGGTGAAGTGTACCCCTTTCTTGACTAAATCAGTCATAAAAGATCTCAAGCGAAACTTACGCTGCAGCACGAGTGCTCGCGAGTGCTCGCGCGAGGCGCGCGACTCCCTCGGCGACGCGCTCGGCGGGCACGCTTGCGAACGAGAGGCGGAGTGCGTTCTGCCCGCCCTCAATCAAAAAGTCCGGGCCGGCCACGAAGGCGACGCCCTGGCCCTTGGCCGCCTCGAGCAGCTTCGGCGAGTCGACGTCTTCTGAGAGCGTGAGCCAGAGGAAGTAGCCGCCCTCGGGCACGACGAAGTCCGCCTCTGGGATGAGCTCCCCGAGCGCCTCGACCAGCGCGTCGCGGCGGTCGCGGAGCGCGCCGTTTACGAACTCGACGTTCCGCTCGAGCCCGCCCGACTCGCACAGCGCGAACACGATCGACTCGGCCAGCATGTTCGGCGAGATGTAGGTCTCGCCGGCGAGCTTGGAAAGCCCCGCGATCTGCTCCGCTTCGCCCGCCAGGTAGCCGACCCGCACGCCCGGGCTGACCGTCTTGGAGAAGGACGAGGCATGGAGCACCTTGCCCGCACCGTCGAGCGAGAGCATCGTCTCGTGCTCTTCGCCGCCAAAGCGGATCAGCCGGTACGGATCGTCCTCGAAGAGCGTGAAGTCGTGCTCGGCAGCGAGCTCAACGAGGCGCTTGCGCTTGTCCGCCGAGAGCGTGCAGCCGGCAGGGTTGTGGAAGTTCGGGATGATGTGAGCGAGCTTCACCGGGCCGCCCGCGAGGCCCTCTTCTACCGCCTCGATCGAGACGCCGTCCGACTCGAGCGGCACTGGAACGAGCTCGACTCCCGCCCGCCCGAGGAGGAGCAGAGTCCGGTCGTAGGAGGGCTGTTCGACGAGGACGCGGTCGCCCGGCTCAAGCAGGTGCGAGAAGACGAACGCCGCAGCCTCCATCGAGCCGTTGGTGACCATGACCTGCGAAGGATCGAGCCCGTCGTGGAGACCGGCGATCCAATCACCGAGGCCGGGATGGCCCTTCCCGGTGCCGTAGGAGAGGGCCCGCTGCCAGTCGTTTTCGAGCGCGAGCGCAGCGGCCTCCCGCACTGCCTCGGCGGGCAAAATGTCGGCGCTGGGAGCACCACGAGCGAATGAGATGACGTCGTCCGGCACAGCCCGGCGAGCCTAGCGCCCCCACCGGGCCCCCTGGTGTCAGGCACCTAACGCTTTGCTCACAAGGTCCCCCCACCCGAGATCTCATCGCACCGACGTCGAGCAGCCAAGCAATCGGTCCAGACCCAGTCTCCGGTTCTCTCGCAAAGCCCGGCCTTGACGGGGTTCTGTGTTACGTAGTCGGTGACCGTGATCAGATGTTCGTCAGACGTGATGCGGACCGCGTCATATCGGCCCTGGAACAGGTGTCCACTCCGGCCATGACGCCAATTGAAGCGCTTCGTATAGCGGCTCTGAAGCCGTTGCATCCCTTGACTTAGGTTCGGCTGTGGCGTCTCCAAGAGAAGGTGGGTGTGGTTATCCATTAGGCAGTAACCGAGCCGAACCCAGCGAAATTCCGCTACGACGTCGCTGAGAATGCCGAGGTATGACCGTCGATCTCTGTCGTCGACGAAAATGCGCCCGCGATCGTTCCCGCGCGCGTACACGTGGTAGATACCCCCGGCCACGTTCTCTCTGGGTTTGCGTCCCATCCAAGAACGCAAACCCCGGCGTCAAGACCCACGCCCCCGCTGTGCACGGACTGTTAGCGGCGTGTTAGGTGCCTGACACCAGGCGCGGCGCTCAGGCGTTCAGGACTTCGACCGCGATCTGTGCGGCCTCGGTGGGCGAGGTGCCCACCCGCACGCCCTTGGCCTCGAGCGCGTCCTTCTTCGCTTGGGCGGTACCGGACGAGCCGGAGATGATCGCTCCGGCGTGGCCCATCTGCTTGCCCGGAGGCGCGGTGAATCCCGCGATGTAGCCGACGACCGGCTTTGAGATCTGCTCGGCGATGAAGTCCGCGGCGCGCTCCTCGGCGTCGCCGCCGATCTCGCCGACCATCACGATCAGCTCGGTGCCATCGTCCTTCTCGAAGAGGGTGAGGATGTCGATGAAGTCCGAGCCGACGATGGGGTCGCCGCCGATCCCGACGATGGACGAGTTTCCGGCGCCGGCCTGCTTCAGCTCGTTTCCGATCTGGTAGGTGAGGGTCCCGGACTTGGAGACCACGCCGATCGGTCCCGGGTCGAAGAACTGGGCGGGAATGATTCCCACGTTGGCCTCGCCCGGCGAGAGAACGCCGGGGCAGTTGGGCCCGATCAGCCGCACGCCCGCCTCGCGTGCCTTCCAGTAGGTCTTCAACATGTCGTGGACGGGGATGCCCTCGGTGATCGCGATCACCGTGTGGACGCCGGAGTCGATCGCCTCGTCGATCGCCGCCGCGGCGAAGCGAGCCGGGACGAAGACCATCGAGGTGTTGGCGCCCGCCTCCGAAACGGCCTCCGCGATGGTGTCGAAGACCGGCACGCCGTCCACATCCTGCCCGCCCTTGCCGGGCGTCACGCCCGCGACGAGGTCGGTGCCGTAGTCGCGGTTGCGAAGGCCGTGGAAGGTGCCCTCCCGGCCGGTCAGCCCGGAGACCACGAGCTTCGTCTCTGAGTTGATGATGATGCTCACCCGGGCATCGCCTCCGGCACGCCGCCCGGTCCGGCCAACTCGACGACCCGCGCCGCAGCGCCCAGCATCGTCTTCTCGTTGTGCAGGTTGTCGAGACCGGACTCGGCAAGGAGACGCAAGCCCTCCTCGGAGTTGGTGCCGTCGAGGCGGACGACCAGGGGAACCTTGAGGTCGATCTGCTCGGACGCCTCGATGATCCCCTTCGCCACCTCGTCGCAGCGGGTGATCCCGCCGAAGATGTTGAAGAGGACAGCCGTCACCTTCGGGTCCGAAGTGATGACCTCGAGCGCATCGACGATCGCTTCGGCCTTCGAGCCGCCGCCCGCGTCGAGGAAGTTCGCGGGCTCGCCCCCCGCCTGGGCCACCACGTCGAGCGTGGACATGCAAAGTCCCGCGCCGTTGCCGAGGATGCCGACGTTGCCGTCGAGCTTCACGTAGGTGAGGCCGCGCTCCTTGGCCATCGCCTCCTGGGGGTCCTGCTCGGAAGAGTCGTCGAGCTCGGCCAGCTCGGGGTGGCGGAACATGGAGTTGCCGTCGATGGTGATCTTGGCGTCGAGCGCGATCACCTTGCGATCGCCGGTCACGACCAAGGGATTGATCTCGATCAAGGTCGCGTCCTCTTCGACCGCCACCTTGGCCAGGCCGTTCAGCATCTCGGCCACGCCGTCGACGACGTCGTCGTCGATCCCGGCCTCATGCGCGAGCTCGCGCCCCAGCTCGAGGTCGAGTTCCTTGCCGGGCTCGATATGGCGGCGGACCATCGCATTGGGGTCCTTCTCGGCGATCTCCTCGACGTCCATTCCCCCCATGCGCGAGAGCAGCACCAGGAGCTTCTTCTCCGAGCGGTCGAGGATGATGGACGCGTAGTACTCGTTGGCGATGTCCGACGCTGCTTCGATCCACAGGTCGTGGACGGTGAAGCCGCGGATGTCCATGCCCAGGATCGCCTCCGAGTGGGCTCGAGCTTCCTCTTTGCCCGAGGCGATCTTGATGCCGCCGGCCTTGCCGCGCTTGCCGATCCGCACTTGAGCCTTGACCACGCAGGGATAGCCGATCTCCTCGGCCGCAGCCACCGCATCGTCAACCGTGGCAGCGTGGCGGCCCTCCGTCGTCGGGACGCCGTGCTCGGCGAAGAGTTGCTTGCCTTGGTACTCGAGGAGGTCCATCGGAGCGCCGCGGCAGCTTATTCGACGCCGAAAGGGACGGGTGAAGCTCCCTGCCATACTCGTCGGCCGTTCATGCCTCTTCCCAAGCTCAAAGAGATCAAGACAGTCACGACTGATTGCTACGGCACGCTGATCGACTGGGAGAAGGGGCTTCTGGAATCGTTTCGCAAGGAAGCGAACCGCGACGGGATCACGCTCGACGAGAGCGCTTTCATGGCGCGGTTCCTCGAGGTCCAGGCGGAGATCATGTCCGGCTCGTATGAGCTCTACGCCGAGGTTCTCCGCCGTGCAGTGGTCAAGGTCGCGGGCGAGATCGGCTGGGAGCTGGAGCCGTCACGCGCGCAGTTCGTGCCCGATTCCGTTCCCCGCTGGCAGCCGTTCCGTGAGGCAAACGCAGCTATGGACCGGCTCGGCGGCCGTTACGACGTCGGGATCGTCTCGAACATCGACGACAAGTTGCTCGGGGTCTCGCGCCGCCACCTGCGAACCGAACTCGACATCGTCGTCACGGCCCAGCAGGTCCGCTCCTACAAGCCGGACGAGGCGCATTTCAAGGAGTGCGCGCGGCGGCTCGGCTCGAAGAAGGGCTGGGTGCACATCGCGTCGGGCTATGAGACCGACGTCGCTCCACTGCTCAAGATGAAGGTGCCCGTGATCTGGGTGAACCGGCACGGAGAAAAGCTCGAGGGCCGGACGAGACCGACCGCGGAGGTCAAGACGCTTCGCGACGCTGCGGCCAGGCTCGGCGCAAAGGGCTGACGATGGCGGCCGAAGCCGCTCTCGACAATCCAGCGCCGGATCCCGCCGACGAGGCGATGGTCGCCCGTGCGCACGAGCGATTCGCTGCCGAGCGCAGGAAGGCGAAGCGCGCGCGCCGCTCCACGGGCGATGGGGCGCTTCCGAACCTGATCGTGATCGGCGGCCTCAAGTGCGGGACGACGAGCCTCCATCACTACCTCAACCTCCATCCCGGGGTCGGCATGTCCCGCCCGAAGGAGCTCAACTTCTTCGTCTCGGAGTTGAACTGGGAGCTGGGCGCCGACTGGTACCGCTCGCACTTTCCGGCCGACTTGCCTGTTCGCGGCGAGACGTCGCCCCACTACACGAACCGGCCCCGCTTCTCGGGAGTCGCCGAGCGGATGCGCGAGTGCCTCGCGGAAGACGCCCGCGTGATCTACATGGTCCGCCACCCCATTGACCGCCTCCTCTCGCACTACCTCCACAACGTCGGCGGCGGCTATGAGAGCCGCGAGCTCGCCGAGGCCGTGGCCAATCCTCAGAGCTCCTATGTGCAACGCGGCCTGTACGCGTTTCAGCTCGAGCCGTACCTGGAGTCCTTCGGGCCCGAGCGCATCCTCATCGTCTCGCGCGAGGAGCTCGGGCGCGAGCGCGACGCGACGGTGCGAAGGGTCTTTGCTTTTGCCGGAGTGGACGAGAGCTTCACCTCGCCAGAGTTCGACCGCGAGTGGGAGACCGGAAGCGGCAAGGGGTCGGGGGGTTTTCGCATGATGGACCGCGCGGTGCGCATGCCGGGCCTGCGCACGGTCGACCGGAACTTCGACCGGCTGCCCGAGCGAATGCGCTGGCTCGTCGAGAAGCTCGTCCACGACCCCGGGTCGGGCGAGGCGCCCAAGCCCGAGCTCGACGCGGAGCTGCGCGAGCGCCTCGCTGGCTACTTCCGGCCTGACGTGGCGAAGCTCGAGGAGATCGCCGGGCGGAGCTTTGGCTGGGACCTCTAACTTCACGCGGGTATGCGGATCGCAGTCGCAGCCGACGAGCTGACGGGCGTCGCCGAGCGCGTCGCCGACGAGCTCCGCGAGCGCGGCCACGAGCCGGTGCTCCACGGAGCGCTCGCCGAGGGGGAGCGTGACGACTGGGCCTGGGCATCCGAGGCCGCGGCGCGAGACGTAGCCGACGGCCGAGCCGAGCAAGGGATCGTCTGCTGCTGGACAGGAACGGGTGCCTCGATCGCCGCCAACAAGGTCGCCGGAATACGAGCTGCCCTTTGCGCCGACGCCGCGACCGCCGAGGGGGCGCGGCGCTGGAACGACGCGAACGTGCTCGCGCTCAGCCTCAGGACAACCTCGGCCGCCGAGCTTTCAGAGATCCTCGACGCGTGGTTAGGCGGCAAGCCAAGCGCCGACGCATCCGACGCCGCGAACATCGGCCACCTCTCAGAGATCGAATCGATATAGAGTCGCGGTCGGCAACTACCTCGGAGGGAACATGACTCACACGACTTATCGCACCACAGGGGCAGGGCTGGCAGGAATCGCGCTTGCTTTCGGGCTCCTCGTTAACGCCGGATCGAGCGGCGCGGGCGAAGCTCCGCCTGAGCCTCCCCCCTGCTTTAAGAAGGAGGCGACAATCGTCGCCGAGCCGGGCCAAAAGACCATTGGCACGGGGGGCCCTGACGTCATCGTCGGCACCGAGGGGCCTGACGCGATAGTCGGCCAAGGCGGCGACGACCTCATCTGCGGCCTCGGTGGCGACGACAATATCTCCGGTGGAGAAGGCAACGACGGCATCAGGGGCAACAACGATGACGACGACCTCTTCGGCGGTCTCGGCAACGACAGGATCGGTGGCGGCAACGGCAACGACAGGATCCTGGGCCAGGAGAACAACGACCGCCTCCGGGGCGGCGACGACGACGACTCGATCGACGGTGGCACCGGGGACGACCTCGTGCGCGGCGGAAGAGGGGACGACGGCGTTGACGACCAATCCCCGAGTCGGAGAGGCGACCTCCCGGGACTCGTCGGAGCTGAGGGCGACGACGACATCGCTGGTGGCCCCGGGAACGACGACCTGTTCGGCGGTGACGGCAGCGACGACCACGATGGCGGCGTGCACACGACTGGCGATAGGTGTATCGATTTCTCCGGCGACCGGAGGGCTCGCAGGGGCGACAACAACACGTTCGTCCGCTGCGAGGACACCGGCAACGGCGGGTAAGGGCCGAGATCAGCCGGCCGGGCAACCTGTGACCGACAGGTTCGCCCGCCGGCCCGCGAGCGAGAGCCTGAGGACCTGCGCCTCGGGCTCGTAGGTCCAGGCTGAATGGGCGAGCTCTCGCCCATTCAGCCGGACCGCGCACGGCTCGAGGCCGCCGGGCACGGTGGACATCGCCGCCTCGACGGTAAAGCGTGTCCGGCTCGGCGCTCGAAGGCCGAGCCGCCAGCGGTCGTTGCGAACGGTCGAGACGATCTTGCCGCGCCGAAAGAAGGCGGCCCTCTCAGTTCCCTCGTCCGGGAAGGCGAGCAGGTGGACTCGGTTTCGGCGCTCCGAAAGGCCGACCGTCTCGGCGTCGTTGCCGGGATTTGCGAGCGTGTCCACGTCGGCGGGCAAGAGCGGCAGGACGCTGCCCGTGCGCACCAGGAGTGGCAGCTCCTCGAGGGGCGCTGGAAGCGTCGCGTCAGCGCGCCCTTCAAGCACCTCGGCTTGGCCGAGCTTGAGCCTTCCGGAGGCCTGCCTGTAGGAAGCCGAGCGCCAGAGGTCAACCCAGCGCCCAGCGGGGAGATAAACGTCCCGCTCAACAGCCCCCTCGTTGACGACAGGCGCCGCGAGGATGTCCGGGCCGAAGAGAAACTCGTCCTCCGTCTCGGCGGCCCGCGGGTCGCTGGGGTGCGTGAGCAGCAGGTGGCGCATCAGCGGCAGGCCCGAGCGCCGGTACTTAGACTCCGCCGCCACGAGGTAGGGGTAGAGCTGCGTGCGGAGCTTCGTGTAGCGGCGCCAGTTCTCGATCTGGTCGGGATCGGTCACCTGCGGGCGGTCGCGAGGCGGGAGCGCGACGCCGTTTCGCTGCGTTCGCATGACACCCGAGACGGCGCCGAACTGAACCCACCGCGTAAGCAGCTCGGGCGTGAGCTCGTTGAAGCCAAGGGCGAAGAAGCCGCCGATGTCAGAGCCCCAGATGCCGATGCCGGAGGTACCCGCGCTGAGGGCCTGCGTCATCGCCGAGCGCAGGCCGTCGAATCCCCAGCCAGTGGTCGGATCGCCGCCCCAGACCACCTGCGCGCACTTCGAGGCGCCGGTCCAGCCGGAGCGCTGGAAGCGGACAATGGGGCGCTGCTCGCGCTTGACCGCTTTCCGACCCGCGCAGTGGTAGCGGCGCGCGTACTCGTTGTGCGCACGCGTCCCATCGATCGTCTCCCTCGAGATCGAATCGAGGGGTGTGTACTCGCCGAAGTCCTCCATCCAGCCGTCGTAGCCGTCGCCGACGGCCTCTCCCAAAGCGTCGCCGTAGAGCTCGCGTCCGGCAGGCTCGAAGAAGTCGTACTGCCCCACGATGAATAGGTCGTCGAAGTTCGCGCCGTAGCGGTAGACGTATGGGCTTCCGGCACGGGTTTCGGTGAGAGCGTCGGCCGCTTGTGCCGGTCCGTATCGAGCCGCGTAGTTCGTGCAGACCATCGGGTTGAAGTAGGTGGTGATCGCGACCCCGCCATCGTGTGCGGCCTGGGTGCGCGCCCGCTCGCGCTCGGTGTCCTGCTCCCCGCACGGCAGGTAGTGGGCATAGGTCTGAAAGACGGAGACCGGCGCGTCAGCCTCGCGGAGCGCGGCCAGGTCCGCCGCATCGTCCCCGGGCTGAAACCACGGTCCGTAGACCCACGGCGCCTTCGCGCGTGGCTGGCGGCCAACGGACTTCGAGAAGCGCGCCAGAGCCCGCGCCGGCGTAGGGCCTGCGAAGAAACGCATCTGGAGCCGCTCAACCGGTGGCGCCAGCTCCGCGCCGGCCTCGCCCGGGGGGGCGGGGGTGACCTCGACGCTCCAGGCGTCCGCCGAATCGGTGCGGAGGCGGAAGGTCGAAGTCTCGGGGTTGTCGACGAGCACGCCGTAGCCCTGGTCGGATAGGAGCCAGGGAATCGGGAAGTATGTGGCGTCCGGGCGCTCGTCGCGAAGGCCCCACGGCGGTACGAACGCTTGGATGCCGGCGTACTCCTCGTCCTGGTACGGGCCGTCCGCGACGTAGTTCTCGACCTCGGAGCCCGCCTGGTCGACCTGGTTGGAGCGCTCGCCGAAGCCGAGATAGTGCTCGTCTTGGGAAGCGGAGAACCCCGCCCCCATCGCTTGGACGCCCGCGGTCGGCCCTTGGAGCCGAGCGTCGAGCGCGATGACGCCGCGCCCCGCCGGGCTCAGCTCGATCTGGATCGTCCGCAGCGGATCGGTGGTCTCGAGTTCCGCGCTGAAAACTCGGCCGCTCGTCTCAGACGAAATGACCCGCGTGGCGTGACTCCAGCCAAGCGCCGTGCGAAAGCCCAGCGTGCCCGACGGCCCGGAGCCTGTCGCTGGATGTTCGGCGAGGACGCGGCCTCCCCCGGGCTTGGTCAGCTCGAGACGCCACGGGTCGTCGGTGACTCTGGCCTGGAGCTGTCCCGAGCGCACGACCGTCTCGGCATGGGTGGCCGTCCCGAGCGCGCACCATGCCGCGAGCGCGCCCAATGCCAGCTTCCACCCGCGCCTCATCAAGGGAAACCCTAGATGGGTACGGTGCCCGCATGCGCCGTCTCCTTCCCGAGCCCGTAGCCGAGATCTCGGTCCCTGAGCTCGTCGCGGACCTGCGCCCGTGGGAGGACGCCCACGCCGACCGGCCGTACATCTACATGAACTTCGCGCTCACCCTCGACGGGCACTCGACGATCGACGGGGTCTCGCGCCCGATCGGATCGGACCGGGACACAGAGCTTCTCGTCGGTCTTCGCACCAGGGCGGAAGCGGTGATGATCGGCGCAGGCACGATGCGCGCCGAGAAGTACGGCCGCGTGATCGCCGATCCGGCCAAGCGCGAGCGACGGGAGGAGCTCGGGCTGGCGCCCGACCCGCTCATGGTGATCGTCTCGGGTTCGCTCGAGCTGCCCTGGGATGCGTCCCTCTTCACTGAAGGAGTCGGCAGGATCGTGATCTTCACGGCCTCCGGCGATGACGTTCCCGACACGGCGACCCAGGTCGACGTCGTCCGCCACGAAGGGAGGGTGGACCTTCGTGAGGCTGCGGCTCATCTGCGCGTGAACGAAAACGTTCGCGCGCTTTTGTGCGAGGGCGGTGCCACCCTCCACGCCGAGCTTCTGAAGGCCGCCTGCGTCGACGAAATCTTCGTCGCCCACGCCCCGAAGCTCGCGGGAGGCCGCGGGCCCGGTCTCGCGGACGGGCTGGACCCTCACGTGCGGCGGCTCGAAATCGCGTGGCTCGTGTCCGAGCCGGAAACGGGAGAGCTCTTCGCGCGGTACCGCGTCCTCGGCGAGGACGCCTAGCCCCCTAGGCGGGCGGCGGGATGACGCCGCTCGCCTCGGTCTCCCGCTCGCCGCGCCGAAGCATTCGCAGTGCCAGGATCGTGCCGGCCAAAAGAGCTGTGGCCCCCAGCGAAACCTGGACGCTCAGGATGCCCTCGCGGGTCCAGTAGACGTCACGGAGGTCAAGCAGGAGCGCTGCCTCGTCCAGGGTCAGCCCCACCCCGGCGCCGAACGGGATCGCCAGCTTCTCCTCGAGCTCTTCATCCTCGGTCAGAAGCGCGACGGCACCGGCGCCGAAGGCCAAGAGAATGCCGGGCACGAAGTGGTGGATGTGATGGCCTCCCAGCTCCACGTTTCCGAGCGGCCACCACCCGCCGCGCATCCCGTAGGTCGAGATCCGGGCTCCCGCTAGAGCGCCCATGAAGCCCGTGAGAAGGTTGAAGAGCACGGTCTCGGCGCGGGGAGTGGCCGCATAGCCCTCGATCGCGACCGCGACCGCGTCCTGGGTCGCGAGCTGCGTCGAGACGATCGCCTGCTCGGCGGTTTCGAGGACCGTCTCGGTCGGGAAGTCCGGATCCTCGGCCACCTCCTTGGCGCGGCGACGGGTGAGCTTTGCCAATTCTCCGACCAGGATCGTGCCGGCGGTGCCCGCCGCGAGCGCGGCGAGGCCGAGCGTGACCCGGTCGGCCCGCTCCTCCTGTTTGCGGCGGAGCCTCATATCTAGATCACGCTAGAGGCGGACGACGTGGTCCGCATCCATGCCCCGCGTAACTCCGCGCAGATCAAGCACGCGCTGCGCCTGCCCGACGACGTTGCCGACGTCGATCTCCTCATGCGCCGTGACGATCACAGCGAGGTCACAGTCGCGAAGCGCCGAGTCGAGCTCGGTGTTTCGAAGGCCCAGCTCGGGGACCTCGGCCACGTGCGGATCGTGGTAGGAGACCTCCGCTCCGAGCTCAGAGAGCATTCTCGCGATCTTGAGAGCCGGGGACTCGCGCATGTCGGCGACGCCCGCCTTGTAGGAGACCCCGCAAAGGAGCACACGCGACCCGCGCACGGGCTTGCCGACGTCGTTCAAGGCGCGGACCGCCCGGTCGACGCAGAAGTGCGGCTGCGCCTGATTGACGCGCCCGGCAAGCTCGATGAACTCGGTCGGGAAGTCGTACTCGCGCGCCTTGAAGGCGAGGTAGAAGGGGTCGATCGGCAGGCAGTGGCCGCCCATGCCCGGCCCGGGGTCGAAGCGCATGAAGCCGAAGGGCTTCGACGCCGCCGCCTCGACGACCTCCCAGACGTCGATGTCCATGCGGTCGGCCAGGATCGCCAGCTCGTTGACCAGTGCGATGTTGACCGAGCGAAAGATGTTTTCGAGGAGCTTGGAGAGCTCTGCGACCTCAGGGCTCGAAACGGTGACGATGCTGTCGCAGATGAGGCCGTAGAGGTCGGCGGCCGCCTTGCCGCACTCCTCGGTCAGGCCGCCGACAACCTTCGGCGTGGTGCGGACCGTGAAGTCGGTCCGGCCCGGGTCGATGCGCTCGGGCGAGAAGGCGAGGTGGAAGCCCTCGCCGGCGGTGAGGGCCGAGCCCCGCTCGAGGATCGGAGCCAAGCGCTCGCGGGTGGTTCCGGGGTAGGTCGTCGATTCGAGCACCACGAGCTGTCCCTCCCGCAGGTTCGCGGCGACGGTCGCGCCGGCAGCGTCGACGAAGGAGAGATCCGGCTCGCGCTGGTGGGCGAGGGGGGTGGGGACGCAAATGACGATCGCGTCGCAATCGGCGAGCGGCGACGGGTCGGCGGTGATGGTCAGTCGCTCGCCCACCAGCGGAGCGAGGCGATCCGAAGGGATGTCCTCGATCTCAGATTCGCCGCGGCTCAGCGACTCGACGGTGGACTGGTCCACGTCGATCCCCACGACCTCCGCGGCCGCCTCGGCGAACGCGACCGCAAGCGGCAACCCGACGTAGCCGAGCCCGATGACCCCGACCTTCATCCTTCGGAGTCTAGGTTTCCCCGTCGGCGTCTTGGCTCAGCCATGAGACGATGACATCGGCCGCCCGCTCGGGGTCCGAGTCCGTATGGAGCGCTGCGAGGGTCGCGAGGATGCGCCCATCGCCGGTGGCTCTTGTCTCGTCCAGGCACGCGGCAAGTGGTATGCCGAGCTTGCTCGCGGTGATCGCGAGGGCGAGCGAATCGTCGCCGGTCCCCACCGAGACCGCCGCCCGAGGGCGCTCGGCCTCGATGCTGGCCTCCATGCCTACGAGCGCAGCGGGCATGTCCGGCGCAGCCAGTATCTCAGGCTCTAAGCCGTGCCTCCTCAAGGCCGATTCGAGCTCCAGGGCGACCTCTGAGTCGCCTGTGAGGTAAATCTTCGTGCCTGGCACGGCTCAAACGTACGTAATTTGCGGTAGGGAGGGATTCTGCCGTCTTTTCGGGGGTATACCTTTCGCCGACCTTGAAGCTGATCATCACTCCCATCGTCGCCGGTCTCGGAGCCGCACGCCACATCACCTGGTACGTGAAGTATCAGATGACCGGTGAGACCCGGCTCTTGCAAGATTCGTAGACTCAAGCTTCCAGTTTCCCTGAGGAGGAGCTTCTACATGGCGAAGGAACCCCGCTCGCTCGCGGGCAAGGTTGTTGCGATCACGGGCGGAGCCCGCGGAATCGGCGAGGTCACGGCAGGCGCGCTGGTGCGGGAGGGGGCGAAGGTCGCGATCGGCGACCTCGATCTCGAACTTGCCTCGCAGACCGCGACCAACCTCGGCGGCGAGACGATCGCGCTCGAGCTCGACGTAACGCGTAAGGATTCCTTTGCGAGCTATCTGAGCCAGGTCGAGGAGCGCCTCGGGCCCATCGATGTTCTCATCAACAACGCGGGGATCATGCCTCTCGGCCGCTTTGTCGAGGAGGACGACGCGACGGCGCGGCGGATGGTCGACATCAACCTCCACGGCCTCATCTTCGGAATGAAGCTCGTGATGCCGTCGATGATGCGCCGGAACACCGGCCACATCGTGAACATCGCCTCGCAGGCGGGCAAGGGCGGTTTCCCCGGCGGCGCCACCTACTGTGCCACGAAGCACGGTGTGGTCGGCCTGTCCGAAGCGGTGCGCGGCGAGCTCCGCGACACGGACGTCGAGGTCTCCTGCGTGATGCCGGCCGTGGTCAACACCGAGCTCGGCTCCGGCCTCGTGGATGCGCGCGCCGTGAAGAAGCTCGAGCCCGAGGAGGTCGCCGACGCGATCGTCGACGCGCTCAAGTTCCCGAAGTTCGACGTCTGGGTGCCGAAGATCTCGAGCGGCATCTACCGTTTCATGCAACTGCTTCCGCGCTCGGGCCGCGAGGCTGTCGTGCGGGCGCTCAAGGCCGATCAGGTCCTGATGGGGGCCGACATGAACGTGCGGAGCGCCTACGAGGAGCGCGCCGCGCGCTCGGAGCCAGGCCTCGAGCCCGAGGATGCGGGCGCAGCGGCCGACGCGGCGGAGGCGGAGAAGGTCGAAACTTAGGGCAGCGCCGGACCCGCCGTACGGGGCTATTCTCTACCATTCCGATCAAGAATGGCAGAGAGCCCTCCCAACATCGTCTACATCCACTCCCACGACACGGGGCGCTACGTGCAGCCCTACGGGCACGGGATCCCCACCCCCAACATCCAGCTCCTCGCCGACCAGGGAGTGCTGTTCAGGGAGGCGTTCTGCGCGGCACCTACGTGCTCCGGCAGCCGCGCCTCACTCCTCACCGGTCAGTACTGCCATTCGAACGGGATGCTCGGCTTGGCGCATCGCGGCTGGTCTCTCAACGACACCACCGAGCACTGGCTCCACGCGCTCCGGCCCGCCGGGTACCACTCGTCGCTGATTGGCGAGCAGCACATCGCGGCCGATCCGACCGCAATTGGATATGACGAGATCTACGACGTTGACTCGAACCACGCGGAGAACGTGGTGCCGGCGGCTACTCAGGCAATCAACCGCTCGCCCGAGCCGTTTTTCCTCTCCGTTGGGTTCTTTGAGACGCATCGCAGCTTCGCCGCGCCGACGTCCGTTCGAGACACCCTTTACTCCCAGCCGCCGGAGGGCCTGCCCGATACCCCGCTCACCCGTGAGGACATGGCTGCGTTCAAGGCGAGCGCTCGGTCCTTGGATCAGGGCATTGGCGCTGTCCTTAACGCCCTTCACCGAGCAGGGTTGGCGGAGCGCACCTTGATCATCTGCACGACCGACCACGGACTGGCGTTCCCGAACGCAAAAGCGACGCTTTATGACCGCGGGACCGGGGTGATGCTGATCATGCGCGGACCCGGCGGATTTACCGGTGGAAAGGTGATCGACGCGATGGTCAGCCACCTTGACGTGTATCCCACGGTTTGCGACATCGCCGGCGTACCGAAGCCGGGCTTCCTCCAGGGTCAGTCGCTTTTGCCCTTGGTGCACGGCGAGGTGGACTCGCTCCACGACGAGGTCTTTACAGAGATGACCTTTCATGCGGCCTATCAACCCCAGCGCGCTGTGCGGACGAGACGCTGGAAGTACATCCGGCGCTTCCACGACTACCCACACCCAGTCCTCGCGAACTGCGACGACTCCGCCACCAAGGATCTCTGGGTCGAAAACGGGTGGACCGACCAGCTCGTTCCCGAAGAGCAGTTGTTCGACCTTTTGTTCGACCCCTCCGAGAGCCGCAACGTCTCCGACGTACCCGCGAACGCCGGGACGCTCCAGGATCTTCGCGCGCGGCTCGACGCATGGCTCGAAGACACGGACGATCCCATCCGCTTGGGGCCGATCAGCCCTCCCACCGGGGCGGTCGTGACTGACCAGACAGCGGTATCGCCCGGCGGCGGAGAGCCTGTCCTCGAGCCGCGAGAGCGGGTGGGGCACGACGCATGAAGCCTCAACGTTCCTATCTCGTCTGCGCCACGCCTCGCAGCGGCTCGACGCTCGTCTGCAAGGCGCTCGGCGAGACGGGGATCGCCGGCCGGCCCGAGGAATATTTCGAGGCGCTTCTCCATTCCGGCCTTCCCAGGAAGCCCGAGGAGTACTTCGTGGGTGTCGATGACCAGTCGATCTTCGATCACCTCGGCCAGCGAGGTGTGGGGCGAAATGACCAGGAGCGCTCTCCGCTCTGGAGCCGCACCGCTTACGACCGCTACCTCGAGTGGGCGCAAGAAGCTGGAACCACTGACAACGGGGTCTTCGGCGCGAAGCTCATGTGGGGGTATTTCGGAGACTTCGTGGCGCTACTTCGCAACATCCCGGCGTACCGCGATATTGCTCTCACGGAGCTCCTTCCCGAAGCCTTTCCGCAGCTCCAGTTCGTGCGCGTGGTGCGAGCGAACAAGGTCCGCCAGGCCGTCTCGCTCTGGAAAGCGGTTCAGACGGCGACGTGGCGTCAAGACGAGGGCAAATCAGAGAACGGATCGCCTCCGTATCAGAGCTTCATCGAGCAACACCGGCCAAACCTACGCTTCCACTACGGTGCGATCTCGCATCTCCTGGATCAGATCATGCGCGAAGAGGCGGCCTGGGACGCGTTCTTCGAGCACACGCAGATCAGACCCACCCTCGTTCTCTACGAGAACTTCGCAGCTGCGTACGAGGAGAGCACGGTCCACCTGCTCGGCCGCCTGGGCCTTGAAGCTCCCGAGGATCTGGAGCTGAGCCCAAGGATGCAAAAGCAATCAGACGGCGTAAACGACGATTGGACGCGCCGCTTCTCCGACATCCGTCTGGGAAGTCAGTTCGATCTGGTTCCGGCCGTGCCCGAAGCGGCCTGAGAGCCGACCGCTCTCGGTGGGTAGTAGTGGGCCGTAGAGGGATCGAACCTCTGACCTTGAGATTAAGAGTCTCCTGCTCTACCAGCTGAGCTAACGGCCCCGGCCGAGGATCGTAGCGAGGGTTTAGAGGCTTTTAGGGCGCCGGCGGGGCGCCCAGGCCGCCGGCGCCGGCGGGATCCGTGGGGCTGAGACCGCCGAACGGATCGGCGAGCTCGGTGCCCTCGCCTCCCTCGGCCTCCGGTTGCTTCTTTTCGGCCTCGGCCGCCTTTTCCGCCTGCTTTCGGATCTGCGCGAACTGTTGCGTCAGCTGTTTGCGCGCTTCCGCATCGCTCTCGTCCAGCGCCTGATCGCGCGCCTCGTCGGCGGCCTTGATCTGTAGATCCGAGTAGAGGAGGAACGCCAGCGTCGCAAAGTTGGGACCGCTCGAGTCCGACTCCGCAAGCGCTCGCTGCGCGGCGATCGCGCCTTCGGCATCGCCCAAAAAGCGATACGAGCTGACAATCGCGGTGGCCGCGGCGACGTCGACCTTCCTCGGCTTCGTCTCGAGGTACTGCTCCCAGATGGAGATGGCCTCTTCGTACTCGGTGCGTGATTCTTCCGTAAGCCCGGTGGGCTGACCGGTCGCCTCGTCGAACTCAAGCTGAGCGTCACCGGACTGCGCTCTGAGGAGGACGAGGGTAGCCAGGGCGTCGGAATCCTGGGGGTCGGCATCCACAGCCTTTTCCGCATCCTCGATCTGTTGCTCGAAGGCGTCGTCGGTCGAGCCTCCGGCCGAGTCGAACGGGTTGAAGCCCCCCTCGGTGCCGATGCCCAGGAAGATGAAGCCGCCGGCGAAGATCAGCGCCAGGAAGCCGAAGATGATCCGGACCGCAGTCTTCCGCCCAGGGCTCGTGAGGTCGAAAAGCATCGTCGGGAGCCTAGAAGGTCGTTACTCGTCGTCGGGCTCGTCCGGGTCCTCCGGTGGATCCTCGCCGGGCGGGCGGCCAAAGCTCTTGGCCATGATGAGCGAGAACTCGAAGAGCAGGTAGAGCGGGGTCATCGAGAGGATCATCGTCACCGGGTCGGTGCCGGGGAGGAGCATCGCCGCCACGGCGATGATGAGCAGCGCGTAGCGCCTGTTCGCGGCGAGCGTCTCGGGCGTTGTGATTCCCAGGCGGCAGACGGCAAGCACGGCGACCGGGATCTGAAACAGGAACCCCACAGCGATCAGGGTCAGGATGAAGAAGCCGTAGTACTCGGATCCGCGCAGCTCGATTTGGAACGAATCGGCGTTGAAGCCGAGGAGGAAGTCGAGCGCGGCGGGCATGACGATGAAGTAGGCGAAGGTGGCGCCACCGATGAAGAGCACCGGCACCGAAAGCAAGAACGGCAGGATCAGCTTCCGCTCGCCCGGCGCGAACGCGGGGAGGATGAAGGCGTAGGCCTGGTAGAGGAGGATCGGCAGCGAGATCAGGATGCCGCCGTAAACCGAGAGCTTCACGGTGGTGAAGAACGGCTCCTGCGGGCTCAGCGTCACCGGTGCGCCGAACCCCTCCGGTAGCGGCTCGTTCGCGATGTCGAGGAGGGTGTCCTCGATGATGAAGCAGAAGATGATCGCGGCGAGCAGGAAGATGCCGGAGAAGACGATGCGCGAGCGCAGCTCGTCCAGGTGCTCGACCAGCGTCATGCGGTCGTCGAACTGAGCGGGTTTCCGCCGCGGGACCTTCGCCTTGGCCATGGGTCAGCCCCCGGGTGCGCGCGTCGGCGAGCTCACCGGAGCGTCAGGAGCGGGGGTCGCTCACGACATCGGCCTCGACGCGCTCATCCTCCGGCGTCTCCTCGTCGACCTCGGCGGTCGTCGCCGGCGACTCCTCGGTGAGCTTGGCCTTCGTCTCCTCGAGCTGCTTCTCCTCGTCAGACTTGCCCGTGATCGAGTCCTTGAACTCGCGCATGCCGGAGCCAAGCGAGCGGCCGAGGTCGGGAAGGCGCTTGGGTCCGAAGATCACGAGCGCGATAACGAGAACGATCGCCAGCTCGAGTGGTCCGATGTTCGGCATGTCCTAAAGGGTAACGGCATGAACGGGCCGGTCGGATCACGTGTCCAGTGGCGGCGGAAGCCTTGCGAGAGGAGCTTGAACCGCGCATAGCGCGGGTTTTCCTACTTTCGGCGCAGTTCAGCCGTTGCGCTCGGACTCGGGAAAGTTCAGGTAATAGCGCGAAGGGGTCGGACCCTGCTGGCCCTTGTACTTCGATCCGGTCTTGTCCGAGCCGTAGGGCTGCTCGGCCTCGGAGGTCATTTGCAGGAACGAGATCTGCCCGATCTTCATCCCCGGATAGATCGCGATGGGCAGGTTCGCGACGTTCGAAAGCTCGAGCGTCAGATGCCCGTCCCATCCTGCATCGACGAAGCCGGCAGTTGAGTGGATCAGTAACCCGAGCCGGCCGAGCGAGCTCTTGCCTTCGAGCCTGGCGACCAGATCGTTGCCCAGCGCGACGCGCTCGAGCGTCGAGCCCAGGACGAACTCGCCGGGGTGGAGGATGAAGGCCTCGCCGTCGGCGACCTCGACCAGTTCGGTCAGGTCTTCCTGCGCCGCTTTGGGGTCGATATAGGGGGTGTGGTCGTTGCGAAAGACGCGGAAGTAGCGGTCCGTGTGGAGGTCGACCGAGGAGGGCTGGATCGCGTTTTCGGCGAGCGGTTCGATGATGACGCTGCCGTCTTTGAGCGCTTCCTTTATCTGCCGGTCGGAGAGGACCACGGCGCGGCAGTCTATGACCTCTCCCGGGCACCTCTAAAGGCGAATCTGCCCGAAGCCGATAACGCAGGCGAGGATGTCGGAGGGACAAACACCAGCAGCCGGTCGCGCCAAGGCGCGGATATCTCCCGAGCAGAAGCCCGGGTACGGCTCGCGCGGCGATGGACGGCCGCCCCTCCGTCCTCTACCTCCTCAGGACCTGACGCTCTGCCCGCGATGCGACCGCGACCTCGTTTATCCCGTGGACTGGGAGCCGGCCGGGTCGCGCGGGTGGAGCATCAGCCTCCGCTGCCCCGAGTGCGAGTGGCACTCGGACGGCGTTTTTTCCCAGGAGGTCGCAGACCGCTTCGACGATGCGCTTGACGAGGCGACCCAAGCAGTGCTCGACGACCTCCAGCTCCTGACGCGCGCCAACATGGAATCGCAGGTCGAGCGATTCGTCGCGGCGCTCGCGAACGACTGGATCGTCCCCGAGGACTTCTAAGCGTTCCGTGAGGTACCAGGTACCTAACGGAATGCTCACACTGCTTCAGGCGTAGCGTTCGACGACGCCGTCGGCCACTAGGGATAGGAGGCGGCGCTGGGGCTCGGATAGCGCTTCGCAGGCCGCGACGGTTTGCTTCGCGTCAGCGACCCGGGCGCGGGCGCCGGCTCGGACCTCGTCGAGGGCTCCCGTCGCCGCGATGCGGTCGCACGCCTCCTCGGCGGCGGAGTGGTCCAGCGCGCGTAGGTCAAGCGAGGCGAGCACCGGATCACGCTCACGGGCGACGATGAGCGGCATGGTGACGGTGCCGTCGAGGAGGTCCGTCCCCCGCGCCTTGCCGGTGCGCTCGGGCGGCCCGGCCACGTCGAGCACGTCGTCGAGAAGCTGAAAGGCCAGGCCGATCTCCTGCCCGAACGAGCGGAGCGCGTCGGCGGCGGGGTCAGCCTCGCCGGTCACGCGGCCGATCAGGCACGCGCATTCGAAAAGCCGCGCGGTCTTGAGCCGGCATCGCTCGAGGTAGCGCTCGGCGGTCGTTTCGGTATCCCATGCGTCGCGGCGCTGCGCGAGCTCACCCAGGGCGAGGCCCACCGATGCCCCCGCCAAGAGTTGGACCTGGCGCTCGCCGCCGGCTTCCGTCCCGTCGCCGAGCTCGGCGAAGGCGCGCGAGAGCAGAAGATCACCGACCGCCGTGGCGCGGTCGCGTCCGGACGTCGCCACCACCGTCGGCAGGCCGCGGCGAAGCGGCGCCTGATCCAAGACGTCGTCGTGGACCAGCGTCGCCATGTGGACCAGCTCGACCGCGGCGGCCCCGCGAAGCGCGCGCTCGCCCGCTTCCGGGCCCGCGCAAAGGAGCACGAGCATCGGGCGGAGCCGCTTTCCCCCCGCCTTGAGCGTCGCTCGCGCGTCCTCGCCGAGCGCCGCGCCGTAGCCCTCGACCAGCTCGGCGAGACGCGCCTCCACCCTGGCCATCAGCGCGGGCAGCCACGCCTCAGCCTCGTCCATCACCTGCGTAACGGGGGGCGGGACGGTGGAGCGATCCACGACGGCTTAGGCCGGGCGGATGCCCGAGTGGATGGCGATGATCCCTCCCGCCAAGACCGTGTAGCGGATTTGGGCGAGCCCGGCCTGGTCCATCAGCGCGGCCAGATTCGCGGGTGAGGGGAAGCTCCGGACCGACTCGGGCAGGTACTCGTACGCATCCGAGTCGCCGGCGACGCGGCCGATCACCGGCACGAGCCGGTCGAACCAGATCGAGAAGAACGTCGAGAGCGGCGGTTTCTGAGGCTGGGTGATCTCGAGGATCACGCAGCGCCCACCGGGCTTGAGCACCCGGGTCATCTCGGCGATTCCGGCGCCCACGTCCGCGAGGTTTCGCACGCCGAATCCGACCGTTACCGCATCGAACGAAGCGTCCGAATACGGGAGCTCCAGAGCGTCCGCCCACTCGAAGGTGACGTCGGAGAGGCCGCGCTCCCGCCGCCTTCTCTTGCGCCAGCTCGAGCATCCGCTCCGAGAAGTCGGCGCCGACGACCCTCCCGCTCGGCCCGACCCGCTCGCGAAGCTCGAGCGCAAGATCGCCGGTCCCGCAGCACAGATCAAGCGCCGCGTCGCCGGGGCCGAGCTCCGCGCGGTCGGCGGCTCGCTCGCGCCACGAGTGATGAAGGCCGGCGGTCATGACCGTGTTCACCAGGTCATAGACGCCCGCGATCCGGTCGAACATTCCGCGGACCTGTGAGGAGAACTCTTCCTCGGAGCGTGTGGGCTTGCTCATGGCGGGTTGCCCACCGGTCTCGTTAAGCGACGAGCCGGTCAGCGCAGGGTGGCGAGGTACTCGACCATCGCGTCGAGCTTCTCTGGCGGGAGCTCCGCGTACGGAGGCATGATTCCCGAAGGGTTGAGCAGCGTCCGCCTGATTCCCGCTGCGGGCAGCTTCGAGCCGATATCGGTCAACTCAGGCCCAAGGGTGCCGCCGTTCTCGCCGATCTTGTGGCAGGTCAGGCAGCCCTGGCCCGCCACCGCGACCTTGCCGTCCTCGTATTGCGGCGCGGTCTCCATCTCGATCTCGGTGGGAGGGCCGGCCTCGGCGCCGAGGAAGGTGAGGAGCGCCATGGCGACGATCACCATCACGCCAAGCGACGTCGCCACCGGGCGTTTGAGCGGGTGCCGCTCGGGATTGCGGTCGTAAAACGGCAGGAGAAGCAGGAGCACGAGGCAGAGCGTCGGGATGCCAATCGTTGCGAGCGGCGTCAGCTCCGCCGGCTTGAGTACGCGCAGGAGCTCGAAGAGAAAGAAGAAGTACCACTCGGGGCGAGGCGTATAGGTGGTGGTCGTTGGGTCGGCCTTCGGGCCCTGCTCGGCGCCGAGGATGATCGACATCACCGCGATCACCACAACGACAACGAGGAACATGACCGAGTCCTTCGCCACCGCGTAGGGGAAGAACGGCTTGCCCTTCTTCTTCAGAACCTCGTACTCGCGGAGGTACTCCTCTTTCTCGGCAGAGTTCACGAGCGCTCCCGTTCTCCGAGTCCGACCCGTTCTCCGAGCGCCCACTGACGCCCGACTTGACCTTCTCGGTGCGAAGCGCTTTCGGCTTGGCGTCGGCGCGGATCCAGGGCGGGGCCGTGGTGCCGAGCTTGACCACGAGATAGAGGTGAGCCCCGATCAGCGCGATGATCGCGCCGGGCACGAGCAGCATGTGAAGCGCGTAGAAGCGCGAGAGCGTGGTCGACTCGAACTCGGCGCCGGCGCGCAGGAAGTCGGCGAGATAGGGACCGACGATCGGGCCGGTGCCGTTGATGTTCATGGCGACGATCGTCGCCCAGTAGGAGCGCTGGTCGAACGGCAGCAGGTAGCCAGTGAGGCCCATGACCAGGGTGAGCACGATCAGGACGACGCCGATCACCCAGTTGAGCTCGCGCGGGTACTTGTAGGCGCCGAAGAAGAAGACGCGCCCCATGTGGAGGAAGATCAGGATGATCATCACCGAGGCGCCCCACTTGTGGAGGCCGCGGACGAACTCGCCCATGAAGACGTCGTTGGTGAGGTTGGTGATCGAGGCGTATGCCTCGACGGGCGAGGGCGTGTAGTACATCGCGAGGAAGACGCCGGTGAGCGCCTGGACGACGAAGGCGAACATCGTCGCCGAACCGAGCGTGTAGAACCAGTTGGTCCCCTTGGGAACCTTGCGAAGGAGCATCCCGGTGAGGAACGGGGTGGCGCCGGTTCGCTCGTCGACCCAGCCGACGAGATCGACAGGCGCTTCCTTCAGCTTCTCGACGACAACCGACTTCTCCTCATCGCCGTTGGCGCCCGCACCGTTCTTCGAGCCGCCTTCGCCCGGCTTCGCGGGCTTTCGAAGCGGCGGCGGAATCAGCGTGTCGGGAAACTTCGGCATGGCTCAGGGCGCCGGCGGCGTCGAGGGTCGCGGCGGATAGAGATACTCCCAAATGCCCCCGGTGAAAGCGCCTGGATCGCGGGCGCGAACGGGTTCGAGGTCGCCGGTGACGCTGTAACGCGGGCCGACTTCGACTTGACCATCGGTGACGCGGGTCTGGAACCGGTCGAGCGGGCGGACGGGCGGGCCGCCGATGACCTTCCCCTCGAAGTCGTAAGCGCCGCCGTGGCAGGGACAGGAGAAGATGCCGGCAGCGCGGACGAACCGGACAGGGCAGCCGAGGTGAGCGCAGCGGGTCGAGACCGCGATGTACTCCTCGGGATCCTCGTTCAGGTCCTCCGAGCCCTGGCGGACGTAAGCGGTGCTCTTGCCCGCCTCGCCGATGCCGCTTCTGATCGTGATGATCACCGGGCGGTAGACGTCAGGGGTGAACTCGGAGAGGCGGCCGACCTTCTCCCAGACCTCGTCGGGCGTCTCGAGGATGGGAGCGACCGCGAAGCCGACGAGAGGAAGTACAAGCGCCACGCCGGCAAGCCCGCCGACAGCCTGGCCACCGACGGTAAACACGGCGCGCCGCGTCATGGTTTCGCCCTCGAAGTAGCCAGCGGGCTTGGGCTTTTCCAAGCCCCCGCTCCCGCTCGCGGGGCCGTCGTTCTTATCGGCGTCGTTCTCGGCCAAGATCACGTCCGGTTGGACGGCGCGGATTGTATTGCTTGCGAAGCCTCTCCCAGAGCTTCCGCCAAGCCTGCCGCCGAGGCCATCGCCACGGCAGCTTCCCTGGCCGCCTCCTCGGCGCCGGGGTTCCCTCGCCTCAGCGCGAACTTCGCCTCCTCAAGGCCGTTTGGCTCACCTGTCGCGACCGCGAGCGTCGTCGCCAGCCATAGCGCCTCGCCTGCGCGCGCGGGACACTCCGGGGCGGGTTCCGCATGGAGCTGCGCCCCGATCGAGATCAGGTCGGAGAGCTCGCGAACGGCGGGGAGGTCGCCGAGGCCGGCGAGTCGCTCGAGGCCCAGGGCGTAGAGATAGTCGCCGGCGAGGAGCCGCAGGTCAGGATCGGCCCCGACGATCACGCGAGGCTCGCCGTAATGAAGGAGATACCCCTCGCGAACCGACTCGATCACAAGCGCGTACGACGCAGGATCCTCCGCCGCGGCCGAGCCCGCGGCTACCAGCTCGCCCAGGGCGGCGGGCGCCTCCGGCTCGGCAACGCACGGCGAGACGACGGTGTCCTCGGAGCGAAGCTGATCGGCGAGAGTGCGAAGGGCATCGGCGGGCATGGCGCCACCGATTATCGCGCGAGCCGTTGAGGCGGTGTGTGACGCGGATGGTTCAGAAGGTCAATGCGCGACAGGCGGCGGGTTTCCGCGCGCGAGCTGGATCAGGCTCCAGGCCGAGACGATCGCCCAGACGCCCTCGAGAAGAACGAAGCCCCACTGCTCCTCGATCACCGCGAGCACGAAGAGGATCACCGAGCCCACGAGGTTGAGCCACAGGTACGTGTATGAGGTGGCGCTGATCCATCCGCGAAGCTGGCCGGCGAAGCCCGCGAGGATCATCAGCGCGCCGGCGATCTGGATGGCCTGAAGCACCCGCCGAGCCTACGGCGGGTGCTCGGTGTGAGCAAAGCGTTAGGTGCCTGGCACCAGGGCTTCCGCGAACGCCTCGGCCGCCGCGTCCACGGTGCGCTCGATCGCCGCTTCGTCGTGGGCTAACGAGACGAACCACGCCTCGAACTGCGAAGCCGGCGGATAGACGCCGCGGTCGAGCAGCGCCCGGGCAAAGCGGCCGTACGCATCGAGATCGCACGCGCTGGCCTCGGCGAAGTCCCGCGGTGGGTCCTCCGAAAAGAACGGCGTGACGAGGCCGGGGACCGAAACCACGGAGACGGGCAGCCCCTCCGCGGCACCTCGCAGGCCCGCCGCGAATCGCTCTGTCAGCGACCCGATCCGGCGGTACGCCTCCGCGTCGAGGTTCTCCAGGGTCGCCAGCCCGGCGGCGACCGCGAGCGGGTTGCCGCTCAGGGTGCCGGCCTGGTAGACGTCGCCCGACGGAGCGATCCGGCTCATCAGCGCCCGCGACCCACCGTAGGCCGCGGCCGGCAGGCCGCCGCCGATCACCTTGCCCATGACGGTCAGGTCGGCCCGGACGCCAAGGAGCTCTTGGGCGCCGCCGCGGGCGACGCGAAAGCCCGATATGACCTCGTCCAGCACCAGGAGCGCGCCCGTCTCGGTCGCGAGCTCGCGTACGCGCTCGAGGAACCCGGGCTCGGGCGGCACCAGCCCCATGTTCGCCGGAAGGGGCTCGGCGAGGATCGCGGCGAATTCGCGCTGGGCGAGCGCCTCCTCGAGCGCTTCGAGGTCGTTCCACGGCACCACTGTCGTGTCGGCGGCCTGAGCCTCGGTCACGCCGGGGCTGGCCGGGATGCCCGCCGTCGCGAGACCAGATCCCGCTTCGGCCAGGAGCCCGTCCACATGGCCGTGGTAGGCGCCCGCGAACTTCAAGACCGGGTCGCGCCCCGTCGCCGCCCGCGCCAGGCGCACGGCGCTCATCGTCGCCTCGGTCCCCGACGACGTCATCCGGATCATCTCGACGGACTCGAACCGATCGCACACCTCGGCCGCCAGCTCGACCTCGCCCTCGGTCGGAGCGCCGTACGAGGTGCCGCGCTCGGCGGCGTCGGTGACCGCCGCCACGACGTCGGGATGCGCATGCCCGAGGATGAGCGGGCCCCACGAGCACACCCAGTCCACGTAGCGGTGGCCGTCGGCGTCGATCAGCTCGAAGCCCTCGCCGCGCGCGACGAAGATCGGATGATCGCGCCCGATCGAGCGCATCGCGCGCACCGGCGAGTTGACGCCCCCCGGCAAGAGGCCGGCGGCTCGCGCGAAGATGACCTCGGAACGCCGGGTATCAGACCCGGCTGAGGTCCTACTCATACGCCCGCGTGCTCCCGCTCCCAGTCCGAGTAGTCGTCCGTGAAGTAGTGGAGGCGGATCTTCTTGAACTCGGTCGAGCTATACAGCGTCGCGCGATCGTCGCCGTGGAGCCCGTGCTCGTCGGCGATCGACTGGAGGATCGCGTCGCACTCCTCCTTCGAGCGCCCATGGGCCATCGTGAAGACCGAATACGGCCAGTCCTCATACGTCGGCCGCTCGTAGCAGTGGGAGATCCCGCGCACCGAAGCCATCCGCGTGCCGACCTCGAGGATCTCTGGGTCGGGAACCTTCCACACGCCCATGCCGTTCGCCGAGAAGCCGGCCCGGCGGTGGTAGAGGATCGCTGCGACGCGGCGCAGGATCTTGCGCTCGACCATGCCCTCGAGGTGCGCAAGGAAGTCCTCGACCGAGCGGCCCACCTCATCCGCGGCGGCGTCGTAGGGGCGCTCCACAGCCTCCATCGGACCCTGGAGCGCGCGGATCACCGCAATGTCGAAGTCGTCATATGGCTGGCGCTCGAGTTCGCGCGGCGTCGCCGCCTCGGCCGCGGCGGACAGTGCCTCGGTCCCCTTCTCCATCTCGAGGTTCATGTTGATCTTGAAGAGCTTCAGCGTCGGCAGCTGGCGGATCGACTCGGCGCCGGTCAGCCCCTGGAGGACGTCGAGCGAGCCTTGGAGGCCCAGCTTCGAGTCCGGTGGCGTCGCGATCGTGAACCAGAGGTTGAACTCGTGGGTTCGCAGGTAATTGTGGGAGACGCCGGGGTGGGAGTTGATGATCTTCGCCGCCCGGTGCGGGTTCTCGGCGTCCACCTTCGCCGCCACGAGCATCGAGTCGAAGCCGAGCGCGCGCGTGTCGAAGATCGGCGTGATCTCGCGGATGATCCGGCCGTCGAGGAGACGCTGCGTCCGCTCGAGCGTCTCCTCCACTGACAGGTCTGCCTCCGCGGCGATCGGAGCGAACGGCTCCGGCGCGAGCGGGAAGCTCGACTGGAGGAGGTTCATCAAGCGCTTGTCCTTCTCGTCGAGCGGGATCGCCGAGCCGCCCTTGCGCGAGCGCGCCTTGGACTGCGGAGCCTTTACCGGAGCCACGCCGCGGCCTCCTTCGCGTAGTAGGTGAAGATCAGATCGGCGCCGGCGCGCTTGATCGCGGTCAGCGTTTCGAGCGCTGCCGCGCGCTCGTCGAGCCAGCCGTTCTGCGCGGCGGCCTTGAGCGCCGAGTACTCGCCGGAGACCTGGTACGCCGCGACCGGTGCGCCCGTCTCGTCCTTGATTCGTCTGATCACGTCCAGGTAGGGAGTCGCCGGCTTCACCATCACCACGTCGGCGCCCTCGTCGAGGTCGAGCTTTGCCTCGCGGACCGCCTCGGCCGCGTTCGCCGGATCCATCTGGTAGCCGCGGCGGTCACCGAACTCCGGGGTCGAGTCCACGGCCTCGCGAAACGGGCCGTAGAAGGCCGACGCGTACTTCGCCGAGTAGGCGACGATGGGGACGTTCGGATGGCCCTCCTCGTCGAGCTGGTGACGGATCATCCCCACCCGGCCGTCCATCATGTCCGAGGGGCAGACGACATCCGAGCCCGCTTCCGCATGGGAGATCGCCGTCTTGGCGAGGAGCTCGAGGGAGATGTCGTTGTCCACCTCGCCCTCGCGGACGAACCCGCAGTGGCCGTGCGAGGTGTACTCGCAAAGGCACACGTCGGTCATCACGGTGAGGCCGGGGTGCGCCTCCTTCACAGCGCGGACCGCGAGCTGGACGACTCCCTCCTCGTCATACGCGCCCGAGCCGACGTCGTCCTTGGCCGAAGGGATCCCGAAGAGGAGCACCGCGGGGACGCCGGCGGCATGAAGGTCTCCGGCCTCCTCGACAAGCTCGTTGATCGAGAGGCGGTCGATGCCCGGCATGGACGCGACCGGCTCGCGAACGCCTTCGTCGGCGACGACGAACAGCGGCTGCACGAGATGGCGCACCGAAAGCTCGGTCTCGCGCACGAGGTCGCGAAGCGCCGTCGTTGCGCGCAGGCGACGCATGCGCGTGGCGGGAAAGCTCACGAACGGGATTCTAGGACGGAGAGTCAGCCTGCTCGATTCCGGGCTCGAGCGGCATCGAAGCCGTCAAGAGCGGCGAGGCGACCTCTTCGGCGTCCTGGTCGCACACGAAAACGAAGTCGATCACGCCGGTATCGACCGCGGCATGGACCCCCTCGACCTTCCACTTGCGATCGATCGTCCGCAGGCGCCTGCACCTCGCCGTCCCGGGAGATCGTGCCGACGACCGAGCCGCGGATGTCGCCGTCCTCGTCTCCCTCGGCCGAGGCCGTAAAGCACACGAGGTCCTCCGACAGCGCGGTCGCATCCGAGAAGCAGAGCTCGACCCCGTCCATCTCGCCGAGGTCGTACTCGCGTAGCTCCTTCAGCTCCTCGACGTCGATGTCGAGGTCGCCGGTGAGCGACCCGGCGAGGTCGTGGAGGGCGATCTCGGCGACCACGTTTCCCGCCTCGCCTTCGTTGCCGCGGTGAAAGAGCCAAAGCTCGTCGCCGAGAACGGCAGCGCCCTCGACGTTCAGGTCGCCGAGCTTCGAGCGGAGCATCTCGTAGAGCGGCGAGAGGTCGATCACCTTCGGCTCGCCTTCCAGCGATCCGTCGGCGGCGAAGCGCCCAGAAGAACCCGCGGTCCCGGTTTCCTTCGGAGTCCGAGCCCGAGCCAAGGCCGAGGAGGCCCCCGTAGGGCGTGTCCTCGAACGGCGGCAGTGCCGTGAGCGCCTCGAGGTCCGGCTTCGCCCCCTTGCGCTCGGACTCATCGTCCGGCAGCGAGCCTGGCAGGACAGGCCGCGCCTCGCCTGGGTCCGAGCCCGAGACGCGAAAGACGCCGAGGGCGAGCTCGTCGTCGGCGATGACGTAGGCGAAGTCGCCGCGGCGAACGACTCCGGAGGCGGCGCCCATGTGCGGGTCCCGGCCCTCGGCGGTCGCCTCGGCGAGGTCGAGCTCGCGAAGCGTCGTGAGCTCGAGCGGCGGCAGGTCCTCGGGCTTCGAGCTTTCCTCGCGCATCAGAGGTCTTCTACCCGCTCGGCGAGTGTGAGCAACGTGTGAGGTACCTGGCACCTTGCGAAACGCTCATGCAAATCGGCGGAGCGCAAGCCGCGCGAGCAGTGTGTAGCCCGCCACGATCGCCGCCAGGTGGAGGAGCGGTACCCCGATCCCGGGTGCCGACGCGTCGAGCGCCGCGGTCATCGCGTCAAGCGAGGGGTCGAACGGGAACAGCGCGCGGAAGATCTCGATCGCGTTGTAGACGCCGCCGCTCACCGTGCCCGAAGGGACGAGGGAGAGAAAGGCGACCGGCAGCGAGATCATGAACGCCAGGAGCGAGCTGGCCCTGACCTCGCGCGCTGCCGAGCCGATCGCAGCGCCAAAGGCGGCGAAGGCTGCCCCGCCGCCCAGGATCGCGAGCGCGATCAGCCCTATCCGCTCCCACGCGATCGAGACGAACGGCGTCAGGACGCCCAGCATCACGAGGGTCACCGTGATCGACGCGACCATCCCCAGCGCAAGCTTCTCGGCAAGGAGCCCGCCGGGCCCGACTGAGCTTCGGGTGATGCGGGTGAACGCGTTCTCCTCACGCTCGAGCGCGAGCGAGCCGGCGACGAGCAGCACGGTCACGAACATCAGCGTGACCGTCGCGGCGATCGCGATGGCGAACGCGTCGAGCGACGTCGAGCCGCCGGAGACCACTTCCTTTTCGATTGTGATCGGCGTGGCGACCGCGCCCAGGAGCGGCAGTGCGAACTCGAGGTTGTCCTCCGCGGTCTCGGCGAACTCGATGACTCGCCCGACCGCCTCGCGATCGGGGCCGGGAGGCAGGTCGCTCTCGATGGCCGCGAGGATCTCGCCCGCGGCAGTCAAGCCAAGGATCTCGATCGAGTCTTCGAGGAAGGGGATGCTGAACGTCCCCCCTTCGATCAAGAGGTCGATGTAGCCCGCCGCCTGCTCGGAGATCCTCTGCGAGAGGATCAGGTTCGCCTCGGTGATCAGCGCCGAGATCCGGTCGTCCACGAGCTGAGCCTTGACCGGATCCTCTTCGTTTACGAGCACGTCCACCACGGGCTGCTCGGGGTTGAGGCTCGTCAGGGAACGCAGGCGATCGAGGAGGTCAGGGGGCAGGATCAGCGCGCCGAGCACGTCACCGTCGCGGACCAGCTCCTCGGCCTCGGCGCGGGAGGAGACGTCAACGCACTCCACGCGATCGCAAAGCTGCTCGCGGGCCTGCTCAGCGCCGAACTCGCCCTCTTCGTCACCGAGGCTGAAGCTCTCGTCTTCTTCGACCTCGTTGAGGAACGCGACCCGGGGCTTTCCCTCATCGCCGGAGAGAGCGAAGCCGATGAGGATGCCGATTACGACCGGGTAGGCCACAAGGAGTGCAGCGACGAGCGGCGAGCGCTTGAGGATCTGAAGGTCCTTGAGGAGAAGCCAGCGCATGTATCAGTGGCCTCGCTCGCGAAGGAACGCGACGAAGGCCGCCTCGAAATCCAGGCCGCCAGCATCGGGCACAGCGGCGTGAAGCTCGGCGGACGTCCCGTGGAACACGTCCTCGCCATCGGCGAGGACCAGCAGCCGGTTTCCGTACCGCTCGGCCTCGACCAGGTGATGGGTCGTGTAGATCACGGCCGTCCCCTCGTCAGCAAGGCCGTTCACGAACTCCCAGAGCCGCTCGCGCTGGCGCGGGTCGAGACCCGTGGACGGCTCGTCGAGGAGCAACACCGCGGGCTGGGAGAGCAGGCCGATCGCGATGTTGACCCGCTGCTGGTTACCGCCCGAGAGCGTCCCGATCTGATCTGAGCGCCGCTCCCGAAGTCCGGTCTGTTCGAGCATGCGCTCGACCGCGTCGCCGACGTCCGCGCATCCTTCGAGGCGGGCGAAGAGGCGCAGGTTCTCCTCGACCGTGAGGCGCCGGTAGAGAGCCGCCTGCTGCGGGACCCATCCCACCTTGCCGGGAACCGAAACCGACCCCGAGTCCGGATCGCGGATGCCGGCGAGGATCGAAAGCAGCGTCGTCTTGCCCGCGCCGTTCGGCCCGATCACAGCGAGAAGCTCGCCGGGCGCCGCCGAGAACGAGATGTCCCGGAGCGCGGCCCTGTCCCCAAAGGCATACCCGAGGCCCACGACCTCGATCACGGCCTTCGCCGGCGCTTGCGCTGGGCCACTCATGGCCCGCGAACGCTAGAGGGTTCCCGGCGAGGAGACGGTCAGAGCCCGGTGGGGCCCGGTATCCAGATTGGCGCGCCCTTTGGCTCGCGCCTTGGCTCCGGTCGGCTCGCCTCAACGCGCTCGCTCGATCGGCTTCGCGACTTCGGTCCCCAAAGCACGAAGTAACAGGCTCCGCAAAGCACGTCTCCGGCCGAGTTCTCCACACCGAGGTCAGCCGGAACGGGACGCAAGCAGTGCGAGCAGCGCCCGTCCGGCGAATCCTCGGATGTGACACCTCCTGCCATCTCTCTCTGGATCGGCGGCGCGGGGCCGTACCTTGACTCGTTGCGCATCGCACATTCGTCCGCCCTGCTTTGCTTGAGTGGTGGCCAAGCGACGCATTGAGTTCACGCGCTCGGACGTGCACCTGGCCGGCGTGCTCTTCGACCAGATCACCGCCGAGCCGGGCCGCTTCGAGCGCATGGGCGGCACCAAGCGCTGGCTCGTGGTCGAGCCGGCGAGCGGCGAGCCCGACGTGAAGATCGAGGTGAACGTCGGCGACGGTGATCCCGACGCGATGAATCTCATCCTCAACGTCACCGGGGTTGAGCCCGGAAAGGCGGTCTATCCCGATCTGGCTGAGCGCGGGGTCACTACTCCGGCGGGCTGGATCCTCATGGCCGACGTCGGCTGGGTCCTCGGTTGGCGGCTTCCCAAGGACACGCCCCTCGAGAAGGTGAGTGACTTCGCGTTTCGCGCGACCAGGGCGCTCGCCGGCGAGCCCGACGACGGCCGCTGGACCGCGCGCGTCGAGAAGCGCGGCCCCAGGCCGGGCTATACGAACCCGAAGATCTGATTGTGAGCGTTCGGTTAGGTACCTGGCACGGGGCGGGATAGCCTCGGCGCCGTGAAGCTCCTGTTCGTCGGCGACGTGGTGGGCAGCCCGGGGCGCAAGGGGCTTCGCGAGGCCATGCCCGGCCTCATCGAGCGGCACGCGCCGGACCTCTCGATCGTGAACGGCGAGAACTCGGCCGGCGGGCTCGGCATCACGGACCGGACGGGGCGCGACCTCTTCGAGATGGGCTTCGACGTGATCACGCTCGGAAACCACACTTACCGGCGCAAGGAGGCCTACGCCTACCTCGACGAGGCCGAGCGCGTGATCCGGCCCGCCAACTTCATGGCGTCGGCGCCGGGTCGCGGGCATGTGATCGTCGAGGCGGCCGGCATGCGCGTGTGCGTGATCAACCTGATCGGCATGCTCCAGCTCCAGGCCGCTCGCTCGCCCTTCGCCGAGGCCGACGCGCTCCTCGACCGCCTCGATGGTCAGGCCGACGCCTTCGTCGTCGACTTCCACGCCGAGGTGACGTCGGAGAAGGTGGCGATGGGCTGGCACCTCGACGGGCGCGCCGCCGCGGTCCTCGGCACGCATACCCACGTCCCAACGGCCGACGCGCGCGTCCTGCCGCAGGGCACCGCATATATCTCTGACGTCGGGATGACCGCCTCGCGAACGAGCGTCCTCGGGGTGAAGTACGAGCAGGCCCTCGAGGGCTTCCGGACCCACCTACCTCAGAGGTTCGAGACGGCGGACGAGGACGTCTGGGTGAACGCGGTCCTGGTCGAGGTGAACGAGCGCGGCCTCGCCGACTCGATCACGCAGATCCTCGAACCCGTCCCGGGCGACTGAGAGGTCAGCTTTCGAGCAGCGTCTTCAGGTTCTGGAGGGTCTTGCGGGCCTGCTTCGTTGCGGGCGCGCCGGCGATGCTCTTCGCCGGCATCGAGAGCGGGCCGCCGGGAAGCTCGAAGTCGTTGCAGTAGTCGAAGCGCGTGCCGCCGTCGCTCGTCTCGGAAAGCTCGTAGCGCACATCCGCCGAAGAGCCTCCGGGCCCCTTGCCCTCCCAGACGGCGAGGTTGGGCTCAGAGGCCTCCGCGATGGTCCACTTCACCTTGAAGCTCGGTCCGACGACGCGGAGCTTCTGCTTGAACGAGTCACCCTCGGAAAGCTCGCCTTCGGGCGCGTCGTAGACCTTGCGATGGGCGGTGACCCAGTCGCCCAGGCGGTGCGGGTCCATGATCACCGCCCACACATCGGCGGGCGGCGCCGCGATCTCAATCGATTCGTTAACTGCAGCCACTTCGCGCCTGAGTATGTCCGAGTACCCATAACGAAGGTCAAGTTGATCTAGAATTTCTGTGTGGACCGCCGCCCGCCCACGGTGAGTCCGGAGCTTCCCGAGGCCCGGACCGCCGGTCTCTACGACCCTGCCCACGAGCACGATGGGTGTGGCGTCGCCTGCCTCGCCCGCCTTGACGGCGAGCCGATCCATGAGGTGATCGAGCGCGCGATCGCGACTCTCGACCTGCTCGAGCACCGCGGAGCCGCCGGCGCCGACGCGGACACCGGCGACGGCGCGGGCATCCTGATCCAGCTTCCCCACGAGTTCTTCCGCGAGCAAGCGGCCGAGTTCGGCCTCACCGCCGATGACGTTCCGGCCCCCGGCGAGATGGCCATAGCCGTGTGCTTCCTCCCGGCCGACGAATCCCGCCGCACCGAGATTCGCACGCTGATCGAAGAAACGGTCGCGGCCGAGGGCCAGGTCCCGCTCGGCTGGCGCGAGGTCCCCACCGATCCATCGCAGTGCGGCCATGTCGCGCGTGGAGTGATGCCGACGATCCGCCAGCTCATGATCGGCCGTGGCCCCGAGACGCCCGACGCCGACGCCTTCGAGCGAAAGCTCTTCGTGATCCGCCGCCTCGTCGAGCTTGAGACCTCGGAGGTCACCTTCCCGAGCTTCTCGGCGCGCACGATCGTCTACAAGGGAATGCTCACCGCGCCCCAGCTATCGAAGTTCTATGCAGACCTGCGCGACCCGCTGCTCAAGTCGGCGCTCGCGATCGTCCACTCGCGCTTTTCGACGAACACGTTCCCGAGCTGGGGCCTCGCCCATCCGCACCGGATGTCGGCTCACAACGGCGAGATCAACACGCTTCAGGGAAACGTCAACTGGATGCAGGCCCGCGAGGCCATCCTCGAGTCCGAGCTCTTCGGCTCAGAACTCAAGCGCTGCCTGCCGCTGGTCACCCCCGGCACCTCGGACTCGCTCGCCTTCGACCACGTCTTCGAGCTCCTGTGCCTGGCGGGCCACTCCCCGCCGCACGCGGCGATGATGATGATCCCGCGGGCCCACGAGAACCGGGACGGCGTGCCGGCCGACGTCGAGGGCTTTTACAACTACCACTCGCGCCTGATCGAGCCGTGGGACGGGCCCGCTGCGATCACCTTCACCGACGGCACGTTCCTGGGCGCCACCCTCGACCGCAACGGGCTTCGCCCCGGCCGCTGGCTCATCACCCATGACGGCTGGGTGTCCGTTTCGTCCGAGGCGGGCGCGTTCCAGGTGCCCGACGAGAACGTGGCATACCGCGGGCGGCTTCGCCCTGGCTCGATGTTCGCGATCGACCTCGCGCAGGGCCGCGTCCTTGACGAGGGCGAAGCCGAGCACGTGGTCGCGAACCTCGCGCCCTGGGGCCAGTGGGACGAGGATCGCGCCGTTCACCTCGACGAGATCCCGCGCACCGCAGAGCTCCAGCCGCGGCTCACCGGCGACGAACTGCGTCTGCGCCAGCTCGCCTTCGGCTACTCCCAGGAAGACTTGAGGATCCTGCTCGCCCCGATGGCGCGCGACGCCAAGGAGCCGACCGGCTCGATGGGGAACGACCTGGCGCTCGCGATGTTCTCCGAGCAGGCCCCCACCCTCTTCTCTTACTTCAAGCAGCGCTTCGCCCAGGTGACGAACCCGGCGATCGACTCGGTGCGCGAGCACATCGTGATGAGCCTTCGCACCGGGCTCGGCCCCGAGTCGAACCTGCTCGAGCACGGGCCTCGCCCGGCGATGCAGCTCCTCCTCGAGCGGCCGGTCCTCGAAAACGACGAGATGGGCGTGCTGCGCGAGCTCAAGTGGGGCGGACTCGAGACGCGCGTCCTCGACATGACCTTCGCGATCGCCGACGGCGACGGCGCGATGGAAGGGGCTGTCGACCGCCTCTGCGAGAAGGCTTCGGCCGCGATTCGCGACGGCGCCTCGATCATCGTCCTCTCCGACCGCGAGGTGAGCGAGAGCCTCGCCGCAATCCCGTCGCTCCTCGCCACGTCCGCCGTCCACCAGCATCTCGTTCGCACCGGCGACCGAGTGCACGCCGGGCTTGCCGTCGAGACCGGCGAGGCGCGCGAGGTCCACCACGTCGCGGCGCTGATCGGCTACGGCGCCTCGGCCGTCAACCCCTACCTCATGCTCGACTCAGTCGCGGCCCTCGCGGAGAGCGGCGACATCCCCGACATCGAGCCGGAAGTCGCGCGCGAGCGGATCGTAAAAGCCCTCGAGACGGGCCTCCTCAAGGTGCTCTCGAAGATGGGGATCTCGACGATCTCCTCGTACAACGCGGCACAGATCTTCGAGGCCGTCGGGCTCGAGAAGGGACTCGTGGATAAGCACTTCACGGGCACCTCGTCTTCGATCGGCGGCGTCGCGATCACCCAGCTCGCACACGAGGCGCAGCAGCGCCACGCCCGCGCGTGGCCCCATGCGCACGGCCTCTCGCGCGCGCGCCACGTCGAGCAGGCGCTCCTGCCGGCGGCACACGAGGAGATTCTCCCGCAGGGAGGCGTGTACGCGTGGCGGCGCGACGGCGAGCGCCATATGTGGGATCCCGAGACGATCTCGACCCTGCAGCGCGCCTCGACCGGGAACGGCGACGGCTCGGTCCACTACTCGGTCTTCTCGCAACGCGTGAACGAGGAGAACGCCCAGCACGGCCTGATCCGCGGCCTCCTCAACCTGGACCCGGTCGGGCCGCCCGTGCCCCTCGACGAGGTCGAGGACATCAAGTCGATCGCCAAGCGCTTCTCGACGGGGGCGATGAGCCTGGGCGCGCTCTCGCCCGAGGCCCACGAGACGCTCGCGATCGCGATGAACCGGATCGGCGGGCGCTCGAACTCGGGCGAGGGCGGCGAGGATCCGCGCCGCTACGAGCGCGATGAGAACGGCGACTGGCGCCGCTCGGCGATCAAGCAGGTCGCCTCGGGCCGTTTCGGAGTGACCGCCCACTACCTCGCGAACGCCGCGCAGATCCAGATCAAGATCGCCCAGGGCGCGAAGCCCGGCGAGGGCGGCCAGCTGCCCGGCCACAAGGTCGACGAGTACATCGCGCAGCTTCGCTACTCGACCCCAGGCGTCGAGCTGATCTCACCCCCGCCCCACCACGACATCTACTCGATCGAGGATCTCAAGCAGCTGATCTACGACCTGCGCACCTCGAACCCCAAGGCGACCGTCTCGGTGAAGCTCGCCTCGGAGGTGGGAGTTGGAACGGTCGCGGCCGGCGTCGTCAAGGCGGGCGCGGACCACGTGGTGATCGCCGGCCACGACGGCGGCACCGGCGCCTCGCCGCTCTCCTCGATCCAGTCGGCCGGCGTGCCGTGGGAGATCGGCCTCGCCGAGACCCAGCAGACCCTGCTCGAGAACGATTTGCGCTCGCGGGTCGTCCTCCAGATCGACGGCCAGATGCGCACCGGGCGCGACGTGCTCGTCGCGGCGCTCCTCGGCGCCGACGAGTACGGGTTCTCGACCGCCCCGCTCGTCGTCACCGGCTGCATCATGATGCGCGTCTGCCACCTCAACACCTGCCCGGTCGGGGTCGCATCGCAGGATCCCGAGCTGCGCCGTCGCTTCACCGGCAAGCCCGAGCACGTCGTGAACTACCTCTACCTCGTCGCCGAGGAGGTGCGCGAGCTGCTCGCTCGGCTCGGCGTCCGCTCGCTCTCAGAGATCGTCGGCCGCGTCACCCAGCTCGAGGCGGGGCCCGCGATCACCCACTGGAAGGCCCACGGCGTTGACCTCTCGGGCCTCCTCGCCGACGTCGCCGAGCCCGGCGAGGCGACCTACCACGTCCCCGGCGACGTGCCGCCGCGCGAGGAGCTCGATCCGCTCGGCCTGCTCGATGAGGCGCGCGATGCCATCCGGGAGGGCCGCCCGATCGAGATCGAGCGCGACATCCTCAACTGCCACCGCGCGATCGGCGGCGTGCTCTCTCACGAGATCGTCACGACGCACGGCCCCGCGGGCCTCCCCGAGGAGACCGTGAAGCTCCGCCTCCGCGGCTCGGCCGGGCAGAGCCTCGGAGCCTGGCTCGCGGCGGGGATCTCGATCGACCTTCGGGGCGAGGCAAACGACTACGTCGGCAAAGGACTCTCGGGCGGCGTCATGTCGGTGCGCCCGCCGGACGCGGCGACCTATGTCGCTGAGGAGAACGTGATCATCGGCAACGTCGCGCTCTACGGCGCCACCGCGGGCCGCGCCTTCTTCCGCGGCCGGGCGGGCGAGCGGTTCGCGGTCCGGAACTCGGGCGTTCGCGCCGTCGTGGAGGGCGTCGGC